>NZ_JBLAOA010000001.1:1105000-2922500 GCF_047444035.1 Xanthobacter sp. AM11 | reverse complement strand
AGCGGTCGAACCGGCCCAGGTCTGGCAATAGATGCGCAATCGCCAGCCCACCAGCACGGCGTCGCCGATGCTGTGCCCGCTTTCCAACAGGGCATGGGCCTTGCGCAGGCTCTCGGCCGTAAAGGGCCCGAGCACCTCGCGCCGCCTCCTCTCCAGGCGGCCCCACCGCCTCCACCACCCCCACCGCAGCGAAGCCGAGAAAGCACCGCACCGGCCTGCCACGCTGCATTTCAAACGCCCCCACGACCTGCCGGCCGGCGCTCTTGCGTTGCAGCAAGACTTGCTCTAGCAAGCGCGGCCCTATTGCATCCTGCTTCTGCCAGGGAGGTCCCATGCCCGCCTGCGGCCTCGATTTCGGCACGTCCAACACCACGCTCGGCTTCATCGGCCCGCAAGGCCCACGGCTGGCACCGCTGGAAGGCGCAGCCGACACCCTGCCAAGCGCCATCTTTTTTCCATGGACCGGCGAGGCCGTGGTGGGGCGCGCGGCCATGGCCGCCTATGTTTCCGGCCAGCAGGGACGCCTGATGCGGGCCCTGAAATCCGTGCTCGGCACTTCGCTGGTGGACGAGACCACGCCGGTGGGCCGCTCCCGCCTCGGCTTCAGGGCGGTCATCGCTGCCTTTCTCCATGCGGTGAAGGAACGGGGCGAGGCGGCAGCCGGCGACCGGCTCGACCAGGTGGTGCTCGGCCGGCCGGTCCATTTCGTGGATGGCGATCCGGCGGGAGACCTGCGCGCCCAGGAGGTGCTCGGCGACATTGCCCGCCAGATCGGCTTTGCCGACATCTCGTTCCAGTTCGAACCCATCGCCGCGGGCCTCGATTACGAGCGGCAGGTGGCTGGCGAGGAACTCGCGCTGATCGCCGACATCGGCGGCGGCACCTCCGACTTCTCCATCGTGCGGATTGCCCCCGGCCATGCAGGCCGCGCGGATCGCGCCTCCGACATCCTTGCAAACGAAGGCGTGCGGGTGGGCGGCACGGATTTCGACCGGCAGCTTTCGCTGTCCATGGTGATGCCGCTGCTGGGCCACGGCAGCCCCCTGAAGCGCAAGGGCCTGTCCATGCCGGTGGGGATCTATCAGGACCTCGCCACCTGGTCGGCCATCAACCGGCTCTATGACGGGCGCACCGCCCGGGCCATCCGCGAGCTGGAGCGCGAGGCGGCGCGGCCGGATCTGGTGTCGCGCCTCGCGCGGGCGGTGGAGGACGAACGGGGCCACGGCCTTGCGCTGGATGTGGAGGCGGCGAAGATCCGCGTGGCGGAGGCCGGCGCCACCCAGCTCGACCTCGCGGTGCTGGAGGCCGGCCTTTCCGTGGGCATCGCCCATGAGGATCTGGTGGCGCACACCGGCCTGCTGGCGGATCGCATCGCCGGGCGGATCGCCTCCTGCCTCACCACGGCGGGCCTGAAGGCGGACGATATCGACGCCCTGTTCCTCACCGGCGGCTCGACCCGCCTGTCCCATGTGCGCGCGGCCATCTGCACCTGCGTGCCCGGGGCCCGGGTGATCGAGGGCGACACCTTCGGCTCGGTCGGCACCGGCCTCGCCATCGAAGCGAGCCGCCGCTACCGCTGAAGCCTGGGCCGATCGGCCTCTCTATGGTGATGGAGCCTGTTCGCCGAACAGGCGCCCATTACCTGCCGGCGCGCAAGTCCGCGCCGCATTCCGGCTGGACGGACCTTGAACCGAGCGCCGGCCGCCGTGCATCTCAAGGCAGCCGGCGCTCGGCAGTCTTCATGATTGAAGCCCGGTTCCCGCTCCGGTCCGGCGCGCCGGACCAATTCGCAAACCGCGCGCCTCAATGGCCGCCGCCGCCGGGCTTGCCCTTCTTCGACAGCATGTCCGACGCGGTAAGGATGATGAGGGCGGTCATCGCCAGCGCAGTCATCGTCAAGCCGTAGATGATCAAAAAGGCGTATCCGAACAGATAAACGAGCCCGGCGAACAGAAATACGAGATTTACGATGAAATAATACTTTGCATCCGGAAGCCCGTTGATGGCATCCCTGAGGAACCATCCGAAAACGGGAACATGAAGGAATGCACGCGCGGCAGATCGCATGACAAGCCTCGATTGACGGTGGAATAAGGGCAGGCCCGAAATGGCCTGCCATCGCAGGCACATTGGCCGATGCCGCCGGTTGGATCAAGCGCGCGTCCCGGCCGGCGAGGCTGCACCAACGTCGCACCTTCCTCCGCCCGGCCAGGCCTCCCCTCCCCTCTCGCCGAGGTGCGCAGAAGCCGGCAGCACGCGGCTGCCCTTGCGTGACGTACCCCCTGTTTTTCCAAGGGAAATCGCTTCGTGCGGCACGATTCCGGCACCTCGCGGCACCGTCGGCGCATCCGCCGTGCGGGCAGATCGCGACCGGGGCGCAGCAGCCTTCCGGGCCGGTCCCCGCGGGCGGATCAGCCCTGCCTCGGCGCGCGGGTGAGCACGGGAAGCGCGATCACAACCGCACCTGCCACCAGGGCAGCGTTGATCCAGTGGGCCATGGGGTCGGTGACCTGCCCCATCCACACCGCCATATGAACCGCCGCCACGGCCAGCAGCACCGCCGCGCTGGCGAGGCGCAACAGGCGCGCCACCACGGCGCCCGAGCCTGCCATAAGGGCAACCGTCAGGGTTGCGGCGACCGCCGCCCCATAGATCGCCAGCAAGGGCGCGTCGCCAAGGATCAGGCTGGCGCCGGCGGTGATGCCGAAGGCCAGGGGCTGGCTCCAGCCCAGGGCAGGCCAGATCTTTTCCAGCTGCGGCGCGGGGCGGCCCTTCTCCCGGCGACGCACGAGCCAGATGGTGACCCCATTATAGGCAATATAGGTCAGGGCAAGACCGAGCAGGCCATAGGCCAGCCGAACCGGCACGCCGCCGAACCAGCCGAAATGCAGGGGCTGAAGCGCGCCGAGGACCTGCTGGCCCACCGTGCCTGTCTCCAGCCCACCATCGCCCAGGAACCGCCCTGCCCCGTCGAAATAATACATGTTGGCCATGGGCAGATAACCCGGCACCTTCATGCCGAGGTGCACGATCTGCCCGGCGGTGCCGATTTCCTTGATGTTCGCGCTGACGAATTGTGCCGTCGGCGCCTGCGCCTGAACCTGCCGGATCATGGCTGCAAGGTCCGGCAGCGGCGCCGGGGAGCGGTCCGCCCCCGCCATGGGACCGAGGATGGCGGCAAAGGCCTTCTCGGAATTGCCGTCATAGGCCGCAAAGGCCAGCAGGCCGATGATGAGGGTCGAAAGACCGAGCAAGGCGCCCGTCAGCGACACCGCCACATGGAAGGGAAGCCCCCATACGCCGATGCGGTTGTGCAGGTCAGCCTCACCCAGGCGCCGGCTTCCGCCCCATCGGAAGGCGAAGGCATCCTTGAACACGCGCGGGTGCGACAGCACGCCGGAGATCAGCGACGAGAGCAGGGCAACGCCGGTGAGCCCGACGATCAGCAGCCCCCAGGTGCGCGGCAGATGAAGCGAGGTGTGAAGCTCCGCGATGAATTCGGACCATGGGGCCTCGATGGGCGCATCCAGATAGCCCTCCGCATCGAGGAAGCGCTCGCCCTCCACGCCCGTATCGTCGTCGTGATAATAACCGGCGAAGCGCGGATTGGTGGGTCCGGGACCCGCCAGATAGATGTCGTGCGCCGAACCCTCGCCACGCGCCTGGGCGTGGATCGTGGCAAGGGCGGAATTGACCTGCTCGGGCGTCACGGCAACAAGAAGGGGCGTGTCCGGCTGCTCCCAGCGCTGCCAGTCGTTGAGGAAAACAAGGACGGCGCCGCTGAAGCAGACGATGTAGATCAGCGCGGCAAAGGCGATGCCGAGCGCGGAATGGCCGGCGAGCATCGCCCGCACGAATGGCGCCGACAGCAGCTGACGCCGGGGAGGCCTGGCTTGTGTGAGCGCGTCCATCAGGCCAGCACCTTGGGCAGGAAGGCCACGCCATAGCCGAAGACCGAGGCGCTAAGCAGCACCACGGCGGCACGCAGCAGCTTCGCATCGCTCAACGTCCAGGCCATCCCCGCCCCCCACAGGATCGGCACCAGCAAGCCGCCGATGACGATCCTGTCATGGGTGTCGAGGGGCATGGCGATGGCGAAGGCGAGGCCGAGCCCCATGGCGGCGATCCCTGCAAGCACGATGGCCAGGAAGGCCTTGAAGGTGCCGCGCACCCAGTTGGTCCGCCGGTCCTCCGGCTCCAGCGCGCGGCTGGCCAGGGGCGGCCGGCGGGCGGGGCGGACCTGGATGCCGCCCGCGACCACGACATAAGCCACGATGGAGAGGGCCAGCAGCGCATATGCGGTTCCGAGCACACCGTTCCAGGCCTGGACGAAGACCGTGAGCCCGGCGGCAATCAGCCCCCACCCCGCCATGGTCAGCAAAGGCCCGGACACCGGCTTCCGTTGCCAGCACATGCGCAGTGCAAGCACGCCCGACAGCAGGAGAACAGAGCCGGCGAGGCTTGCGATCGTGGTCTGGTCCAGCATGAAATCCATCAGCACGGGATTGGTGGAGAGGAGCAGCCTTCAGAATTTGTAGGTGAGGGCGGTGATGACCGTGCGCGCCTGACCGACGCCGCAGTCGCCGCGATAGGCGAGGCAGGAGGTGACGTAGAATGTGTTCGCAAGGTTCTGCGCGGTGAGCTGCCAGCGCCAATGCTCGTTCTCGAACGCCACCATGGCGTCGAACAGAGTATAGGAGGGGGTCTGCACGTCGATCGTCTTCTGGGTGGCGATGTCGCGCCCGTAGCTCTGCGACGACCCGACATATCGCACGCCGCCACCCGCGGACCAGCCCCGCAGCGGCCCACCCTGCACCGTATAGACCCCCCACAGCGATGCCAGGTGCTGGGGAATGCCGTCTACCGGCTTGCCCACCATGAATTGCGAGATGCCGGTGGGATAGCCATAGAGCTCGGGATATTCGGAATAGGTGGCGTCCGTATAGGAATAGGAGGCGACGATCTTCAGCTCCGGCAGGATCTTGCCGATGGCCTCGATCTCGAAGCCGCGCACGTTGATGTTGGCGCCCTGCACCGCGTCGAACAGGACATCGGGCTGCACGATCTGGTTGCGCTGCTCCAGCTCGTAGATCGCACCGTTGATGACCAGGGGCAGGGTCGGATGCTGGTATTTGAAGCCGGCTTCCACCTGCTCGCCCAGCAACGGCTTTGCAGGCTTCAGCGTCTGGCCCATGACCGACGAATAGATGCTGGTGCCCACCACCGAGCCCGGCTGGGGCGTGAAGGAGGTGGAGTAGCTCAGGTAGGGATTGAGGCCGAAGTCCGTTTCATACAATACGGCCGCCCGGGTGGAGGTGGCGGTCTCCGTCTCGGTGGGCGAGCCCTCCTGCTCGATGGTCAGCCAGTCCTGCCGCGCACCGAGGATGAACCTCCACGGCCCCGCCTTGATCTGATCCTGGATGTAGACACCGGTATCGCTCTGCACCTCGTGCGGGAGCACATACATGGGGATTGCATCGGGCGAGACGGCAAAGCCGTAAAGGCTGAAGAGATAGGTGCTCTGCCCATAGGTGGGCGCGTACATGTCGAACCGCGGCTGGCCGGGCAAAGCATTGTCCACCAAGGTTCCGGCCGTAACCGTATCGACGGCGAACCGCATGTAATCCACGCCGGCCGTGACTTCGTGCGAGAACAGTCCGGTCTGAAAGGTGCCGGTCAGGTTGTTGTCGGTGTTGAAGATCCCGGTATCCGTGAATTGCTGCGTCACCGCACGGGCGATCTCGCTCTGCCCGGCATTGAGGAAGGGCGCATCGGCCGGGTTGAAGATCGGCCCGAACACGGAATTGAAATAGGCCATCCGCGCTGGCGTCAGAATGGCGCCGTAAGTGGATTTATAGTCATTCTCCACATGCGAATAGCGCGTTACGCTGTGCAACTTGAGATTGTCGTTGAATTTGTGGTCGAAGAACACCGTGCCGGATTGAGCCCTTGTGTTGTAATAATCATCCGGCTCGCCGACGAATGTGCTGAAATCCGCCCGCTGGCCGAACTTGTTCGGCGTGAGCGTGCCGATCTGCGGCAGAAACTGCTGGGTGGAACCGCTCTTGTCGTCGCGGATGTTGGCCAGCACGGTGATGGAGGTGTCGTCGGTCGGGCGATAGGTCAGCGACGGCGCGATCATGAGCCGGTCGTTGTCCACATAGTCCACCTGGGTGCCGGCATCGCGCGCAAGGCCCACGACGCGATAGAGCCAGGTTCCGTCCTTCGTCAGCGGCCCGCTGCTGTCGAACTTGAACTGCGCGAAGTCGAACGTGCCATATTCGACAGTGGCCTCGTTGCGGGGGGTGGCAAGGGGCAGCTTGGACGCGCCATTGATGATGCCGCCCACCGGCGTCTGGCCGTAAAGCATGGATGCGGGTCCGCGCAGAACCTCCACCCGGTCGAGCGCATAGGGCTCGACGGCGATCGTATTGACATAGTAGCCGTAACTGCTGCGCAGCCCGTCGATGAAATATTCCGCCGGAACACCGCGAATGACGGCATAGTCGCCGCGCGTATCCACGCCAAACCCATCGGCCAGGACGCCGGGAACATAGCGAATCGCTTCCTGCAGATTCTGCACGCCCTGATCGCGCATCTGCTCGCTGCCGACGACGGTGATGGACTGGGGTGTTTCCGCCAGCGGGGTGTCGGTCTTTGTGCCGACCCGCGAATCCTCGGCGACATAATCAATGACCGGCCCGGCTGAGGATGGCGTCGCCCTCGCGGCGCCCTCGCCGGCGACGACAACCGTGTCCAACGCAACGGTTTCGGCCTGCTGGGCCTGGGCCTCTATAAGTCCAGCCCCGATAACGGCCACACCCAGAACGAAAGAATTCGCCACCTTGCGAAAGGTTACAACCATAATTGCCAGCCCCCAACCTATGCCCCCGGGCAAGTGTCAAGATCTTGGCTGGCAAATTCGGCTCAACAGCCGAGCGCAATGGCTGATCATCCCAACGCACAAATTCTGCCACATTCTGGGCAAGATGTCGAGTCCGCGAGAATTCCGGGATTGAAAATTATACTACATATTCTGTGAAATAAACGACCGCTACAGTTTATATTTATTATAAATCAAGCCTGAGCCGGTTGAAGATCTGCTCTCCGGCCCTCGGGGCTGTGCCTTCGCTCCTCGCCGCACCGTTCGCAGCGCACCGGGCCGGCACCGCGGAGCGCGAGCGCCGGCCCCTCCGCCCGTCGCCGGCATGGCGGCGATACATCCGGGCGGGGCCGCTGCTTAGAGCCTGATCCGATCAGGTTGAATCAACCTGATCGGTGAATCAGTCTCTAAATTATTGATAGAGAACGTTTTACCGATCATCTTGCGATGCAAGCTGAGCGGAACGTGCTCTTGAGCGCGATCCGATCAAATTGACTCAATTTGATCGGTCAATCGCCCTCTCACTTAAGGATAGAGAACGCGTTATCCGACCAGCTTGCGGTGCAAGCTGATCGGCGCGTGCTCTAGAAGACCTGGAGCAGGCGCACCGTGCCGCGGAAGGCCTCGGGGAAGCCACCCGAGGTTGCCACATCCCGCTGCACCAGGCCCAGCACCTGAAAGCTCGGCGTAATGAACTTGGAGAGTTCCAGCCGAACCTGCGAGCGTTCCGTCGCGTTGCCGGTGGCCACACCGGCGAGATATTCGGTTCCGCCCCAGAACTGGGAATAGCCGACGGCAGCTGACCAAGTGGGGGCGAAGGCGTAGGAAAGCCACGCCTGGAACTGGTATGTGGGGTCCTGGGACAGGGTCTGCGTCCCGTTGCCCGCCTCTGTATTGTCGCCATACCAGATGACATCGCCAGTCAGCTGGAGCGCGAGGCCGCTCGCGAGACCCTGGTACCAACCGGCCTGCAGGTCAAGCTTCCAGCGATTCTCGCCAAGGTTCAGCGCGTCCCCGGCGCTGTACTGGCCAAGGGGCACGAACAGATAGGGCATGATGCCGATGTAGGTCTGCGTGGCCTTGTTGTTCACCACCCAGACGGTGGTCGCCAGAATGGGGTCCCCAAGCCCGGCCGCCGCATCGAACGAGGTGCCCGCAAGGCGAAGATTGTAGAGCGTGCCCGCCGGCACCAGCACCTGCGGCGCCACCGTGAAGCCGCCGACGTCTAAATAGTGCACGTAACGCAGGATGTTCACATAGGAATCGAGGCCCGTGTCGTCCGAATAGGTCTGGCCGGATGTGGTCTCATAGGCACTGCGGGTGGCATATTGGCTGTAGAAGACCAGCAGGTTGGTGCCGGCCGGCGCCGGCAGATAGTCGCCGGAATTGACATCTGCGGCGCGGGCGGCCCCGGTCGCAAGGGACATGGCGGCGAAGCCGGCGAGAATGCCGGCGCTCCAAAGGCGGGTCATGTTTCCTCCTGGACATTTTGCTGTCTGCCGGCCCGTTGGGGAGCCGGCCTTGTTCCCCCGGCGCGGGGCCGGACATGTCACGCCCGCAGGCGCGCCAGATTCTGCAGAACCGCCTCCGGCTCCGCCCCCACCGGGATTTCGGCGAAGTAGAATTGCCCCGCATCGAGGGGCGCGAGGGGCGCGGCGGCCCACAAGGGCCCGCTGACGTCGAGGCCGAGGGCGAGGTCGCCACTCTCGGGCAAGGCGGTGGAGATCACCGTGTCGAAATCCTCCGCCATCCGTCCGGGCCGGCCCCGCAAGGCAAGGCCCCAGCGATAGTGCCGCGCCACGTTCACGAGGGGACGATACGCAGCGCCATCGCCATCGGCGGCACCGTCCACCCCCTCTTCCAGCAGCAGGCCGCCGATGGCGAGGTGGGACACGGAGCGCGCCAGGTCGGCCATGTACATGGCCGCGCCCTCGATGGCGTCCGCATCGAGCTCGGGCGCACCGCGGCCGGCGGCCTCGGCCGCCTGCATAAGCCAGCGCCGGGGCGCGGGGGCGGCGAGCACCAGAGGCGTCGCGCCGCGCAGGCTTGCGGACACCGCCTCCACCACTTCGGCGAGGAGCTTGCGCGGCCCCGCCTCCTCCAGCATGCGCTTCAGGGGAAAGGCCGGGCGCTTCTTCGCGCCCATCTCCGCTGTCAGCGCGGGATGGCGGGCCACCCAGGAGCGATAGAGATCGCCCACATCCACCACCGCCACGTCCGGCCGCAGCAGGCCGTGGGCCTGGATGAAGAAGGACAGATAGCGCGGCGCGCTTTCCCACGGGTCGCCGTCCTCGCCCAGCAGAAGCCGCCGGGCATAGCCCGACGACTTCAGCCACACGCGCAGGCCCGGCGCCCCGGATGGCCGGGGCAGGTCATCCACGAGGCGAGGGCTCATTGCTTCTCGCCCCCCATGCCGCCGAGGTCCGCCAGCCGCGCCTCCAGCTCGGCGATGCGCACGTCCTTGGGGTGCGGCATGTAGTTCGGGCGCGGGGTGTCGGCGGCGCGGGTCTTCGCCGGCGAGCCCATGTAGAGCACCGAGACATCGTCGCCCCAGGCACCGAAATACTGCAGGTGGGACGGGGGCGTGGGCTTGCTCCAGTCCTTCACGAACTCCGAATAGGGCCGCGAGCGCTTGATGCGGGCCTGACGCTCGGCGGCGCGGGCCTCTTGCGTCGCCTTGTCGTCGATGGCGAGGGTCTCGGGGTCGAACACCACCTTGTAGAGACGAGCGGCGACCCCGGGGGAGATGAGGCCCTCCTCGATATCCTTGATCACCCCCTTGGCGTCGCGCTCCAGCAGGTCGCCATAGCCGGCGCCGGCGCCCTGGGAAATCATGAACAGCTCGCCGCGCTTGGAGATTTCAAAGCCCATGCCCATGTGGTGGGTGGTGTAGCTCGCCCCCTCAAAGGGCTGCTCGTTCATGATCTCCTCGATGGAGTGCTTGAACTTCTCCGGCGTGTTGAGCAGCACGTCGTAGACATCCACGCCCTTCACCTTGGAAAGCGGGTAGCAGCCGCAGGCATAGCCGCCGAACAGGCCCTGGAGCGGCGGGATCTTGGCGCCCTGGCACACCGTCATGAAGCCCCATTGCTCGCTGTCCTTGGTGGCCACCATCATGGTGTAGCCCTGGCCGCCGCGATACTTGCCGGGGGCGACGGCGTCCCGCGTCATCTTCTTGGAGACAAGCTGGAGGAACGGCACTTCCTCTTCATTCAGCTCCTGCTCGCCGATATCGGCCATGGTGGCGAAGATGGGGGCCAGCGCATGCTCGCCGTCGCGGTCCACCGTGGCGCCGGCGCCCATGCCGTTGAGGTCGGCACAGAGGTTGCCGAGGGTCTCGCCGTGCTGGGACACGCCGCCCCACACGAAGGTGTTGATCATGTTGAAGGTGGGCGCATGCACCTTCGTGAACTTCTCCGGGCAGGAATAAAGAAACTTCGCCACCGCGTGCTGGCCCGCCGTGAAGCCCGTGAAGATGGACATCAGCGACTGGGAGTTCGGCGCGTCATAGGAGCAGTTGACGATGGAGTGGGGGTCGGTGATGACCTCGATGGGGGCGAAGGCCGCCTGACCGCGCGGCAGGTCCGGCCACACATAACAGAGGAACACCTGCGCCAGCATGCCCTTGAGGCCGGCGACGATGGTATTGGTAGCGCGGTTGGTGAATTCGGGCGCGGAGCCGCGGAAATCGAAGATCAGCCGGTCGCCGGTCTTGGTGAGCTTGCAATTGATCTTGACTACGCAATTCTCGCGCAGGGTCGAATCCTGGATGATGTAGGTGCGCACCGTCATGTCCGGCCATTGGGAAATGCGGCGCTTCACCTCGGCGCGCACATTCTCCATGGTCAAGCGCAGGGTCGAGATGAGCGCCTCCGGCCCGTCGGTGTTCAGCGTCTCCTCGATGCGCTGCTTGATGCGCAGGCAGGCGAACAGCTTCACCTTCATGTCCTCATACTGCAGCTTCGGCTCGCGCACGGAATTCTGCAGGAAGGTGAGGATGTCGCGCTTGATCTGGTAGTTTTCCACCACGCGGAAGGGCGACATCTTCAAGCCCTCGTCCGAGGGGCTCTCGGCCATGGAGGGCATGCCGCCCGGCTCGATGGCGCCGTTCTCGCCCTCGTGCACGGTGGAGGCCACCCAGCACACCAGCTTGCCCTTGTGGAAGATGGGCAGGATCATGGACTGGTCGGTGTTGTGCACATTGCCGTAGCGGCTGTCGTTATGGATGAAGCCGTCACCCTCGCGCACGCCCACGGTGGGGTCGTTGATCCAGTTCTTGATGATGAACTTGATGGGGTGGTGCACCAGCGCCGAGAAGATCAGCACGCCGCCGGCGGAAGCAATGGCAAGGTCCCCGGAGGCGGAATAGACGCCGGTGATCACGTCGCCCCACTTGGCGCCGGGGGCCGCGCCCATCTGCTCCACCATCTCATAGCCTTCATCGCAGCCCGACTGGATGCGGTCGCGGATCTTGGCGATGATATGGCTGTCGGCGACCTGGCCGATGGCCTCCTCCTCTTCCGCCGAGCGCGGCATGAGGTCGTGGTTCTGCATGATCTCGGGGTCGGGGCCGAGGAACAGGGTGGTGTCGTTCAGGAACTTCTTGACGAGGGCCATCTCTTCGGCGCTGGGCAGCTTGCCGCGGCCGGCGATGCTCATGTCGTTCATGGGGTATCCTCCCGGAATATGTCTGTGATCGCAGCGCATTGAGGCGCGCTCTCCCCGCCCGGGGCGGGGAGAGGGATGGCGTCAGTGGGTGGTGGCGGGCGTCTTGGCGCGCAGGAACCAGGAGGCGCCCTGCTTGGCCGCCACGAAGGTCCAGCCCGGATTGACCAGGAAGGTGGTCACCTCCGAGGCGATGATAGCCGGCCCCTCGATGGCGACGCCGGGGGCGATGGCGGCGCGGCTCCACACCGGCGTTGCCACCGGACCATCCTGGCCCACGAAATGGCACACGCGGGTGGAGGCGGGCGCCGGCGGCGCCTTTCGCTCGGCTTCCGGCACCGGCTTGATGTCCTCGAACTGGACCGTCTCGTGGTGCACGTAGGCGGCCACCCGGATGGTGTTGATGCGGATGCCCGCCTCCGGCGCCTGCGAGCCCTCGCCGAAGCGCTTGCCGTAGTCGGCGGAGAACTGGGCGATGATGGCGAGCACATCGGCCGCGCCATCCACCGCATGCTTGTCGATCACCGCCGTGGTCTGCACCAGCTGGTTGCCGTAGCGCATGTCCAGCTCGAGATTGTGGCGGATGTCCTCCAGCGCCACGCCCTGGCGCAGGAGGTCCTGGGTGCCGCGCGCCTTCAGCTCGGCGACGATGGCGTTGAAGCGGTCGTAATCGTCGAACAAAGCGCGGGTGTTGCTGTCGTACAGCACCATGTAGAGCGACTGCTCGTGGATATGGAGCTGGTGCATGTTGCCCGCGCCCACCGCCGAGAAGACCGAGGAGAGCGGAGGGGCGAGGATGCGGTCGATATTGAGGTTCTGGGCGATGCCGCAGCAGTGGAGCGGGCCGTTGCCGCCATAGGCGAGCATGGTGAAGTCCTTGGGGTCGTAGCCCCGGGCGCGCAGCTCGGTGAACAGGCCGTTGGCCATGTTGTCGTCCACCTTCTCGCGGATCAGCAGCGCCGCCTCGATCACCGAGCAGTCGAGCTCGTCGCACAAGGTGTCCTCGATGGCAGCCTTGGCCCGGCGCGGATTGAGCGGAATGGAGCCGCCCGCGTAATTCTCCGGGTCGAGATAGCCCAGCAGCAGATCCGCATCGGTGACGGTGGGCCGCATGCCGCCGCGGTCGTAGCAGGCGGGGCCGGGGTCCGAGCCGGCGCTTTCCGGGCCGCATTTGACGGTCTTGTACATGCGGTCATAAGCGGCGATGGAGCCGCCGCCGGCGCCGAGCGTCACGAGGTGCACCATGGGCACCGAGACCAGCCAGCGGTCGATGACGGGGTTGAAATCGTAATGCTTCACCCCGCCGTCCACCACGATGCCGATATCGTAGCTGGTGCCGCCCATGTCGGTGGCCACCACATTGCCGAGGCCGGTGAGCATCGCCAGGTGCTCGGACGCGCCGATGCCGGAGACCGGGCCGGAATGGATGGTCTGCAGCGCGTCGGTGGAATTGAGCTGCGCCATACCGCCGGAATTGTGGATCACCAGCATGGGCTTCTCATAGCGATGGGCCCGCAGGTTCTGCTCCAGCGCCGAGAGCGCGTGGTACATGGTGGAATGCAGGTAGCCGTCCACGATGGCCGAGGTCGCCCGCACATATTCGCCTTTGCGCCCCGCCACCTGGTGGGAGAGGATGACCGGGATGGCACCGAGCAGGTGGGAGGGATATTCCTCCAGGATGATCTCCTCGATGCGCTGCTCGTGGGTGGGGCTCACCACTGCGTTCACCAGCGCCACCACGATGATCTGCGCACCGCGGTCCACCAGTTCGCGGATCTGGCTGCGCACGTCCTCTTCGTCCAGGGGCATCACCAGCTTGCCCTGGAAGTCCACGCGCTCGCGCACGCCGCGGATCATGTGGGCCTCCACCAGCGGGTCCGGCCGGCGGGCATTGGGCATGTCCTGCTGGCCCAGATTGTCGAGCCCCTCGCCATAGCCACGGGCGCGGCTCAAAGGAACGGTGGCCTCGTAGCCCGCCGTCACCAGCATGCCGATCTTGGGGCCCTTGTGCTCGATGAGGGCATTGGTGCCGAGCGTGGTGGCATAGCGCACGCTGTCCACCGCGCTGAGGATCTCCTCAAGCTGCAGCCCCAGCACGCCGCAGGCCTTGCCCAGGGCCTCGTTGAAGCCCATGGCGAGGTTGTGGTGGGTGGTGAGGGCCTTGGCCTCGATATATTGCTTGTCCCAGACCACGAAGCAGTCGGTGAAGGTGCCACCGATGTCCACGGAAACGCGTTTCATGCTTCCTCCCTGAGGATTCTGGCGGGCGCGTTGCGCCCCGTTCATTGCGCTGCAGGACGCCGCCGCGCCCTTCCCGGGTTGGCGGCGCCGGCTTGGGGCGTCAGTGCCCGTGGCTCTCGTCGCGCACCACGGCAGGGCCGGCGAAGGGGGCGGCCGCCTCCCCGCGGGCGGCCCACTGGGCCTTCAGCGCATCCACGTCCACTTCCATGTCGTGGAGCGGGGGATGGCCGGGCACGGCATATTCCGTCTCCACCTGCGTGCCGCAGCCGGGGCAGCAATATTCAAGGATGCGCACCCATTCCGGGTCGGGGCTGAAGGTGAAGCGGTACTTGTCCGGGTCGATGATGGGAGGATGGATCTCCCGCGGGTCGCGATTGTGGACCAGCAGGCCTTCCTTGTAGTTGCCGCGGGCCGGCGCGATCTCGTGGCCGCACACCCGGCACTCCCACTTCTCCGATGTCAGGTCGATACGGAGATATTCAGTCATTGCGACTTTCATTGTTTCAATCCTCCCGGCTAAGCAGGATGTCGCCTGCATCGCTGATGACGAACTGCCAGTTCTCGGGAACGCGGCAGGTGAAGTAATCTTCCTCCAGGATGGCCGGCCCGCAGGCGAAATCACCGGCGGCCAGGTCGGCGAGGCGATAGACCGGCACGTCGATGCGGCCGCGCTCGCGGATCAGCACGTTGCGCTTGCCATGGGCGGCGGCGGCGGAGCCCGGGGCGAAGGAGGCGGACCGCTCGGCGCCCTCGCGCAGGCTCTTCACCGCCTTCAGTTCCACCTCCAGGGCGCGCGCGCCGGCGAAGGCGTCCGGCACCTGCGGCTGGTCGCCCAGCGCCTGCACCTCGGTGCGGCCCTCGCCGAAATCGGCCACGAGCCGGGCCTCCACCGTGTAGCTACCGGCGGCGCAGCCTTCCGCGAACATGTCGCGGGCGGCCTTCACCTTGAGCGCCGCGATGGTATCCGCCAGCACCGCGGGATCGGAGAGGGCCACGGCATACCGCTGGGAGATGTCGCAGGCGCCGATGCCATAGGCGGAGAACACCGCCGCCATCTGCGGGATCGCCACCCGGCGGATGCCCGCCTTGTCGGCAACGCCGCAGGCATTGAGCGGGCCGGCCCCGCCGAAGGCGAGCATCACCGTTTCGTCGGAGATCCTGGTGAAGCGGTGCAGCTCCGCCGCGATCTTCTCCTCATAGGCGAATTCCATGCGCAGCAGCGCATCGTCGAGGCCGAGGCCGAGCGCAGTCGCCACATTGGCGGTCACGGCGGCCGCCGCCCGGTCCACGTCCAGCCCCATGCCGCCGCCGAAATAGGAGGCGGGGTCGAACAGGCCGGTGAGCAGGCTCGCATCGGTGATGGTGGCCTCGCGCCCGCCGCGCCCGAAGCAGGCCGGCCCCGGCACCGCGCCGACGCTCTCCGGCCCGATGACGATGCGCCCGTCCACCACCTTGAAGATGGAGGAGCCGCCCGCGCCCGCGCTCAGGATTTCGCACAGGGGGAACGAAACCGAGATGCCTTCCACGTGGCCCCGCCGCACCTCGGCCACCGTGCCGTCGCGATACTGGCCGATGTCGGTGGTGGTGCCGCCCACGTCGATGGAAACCGTGTCGGTGAAGCCGTAGCGGCGCGAGAAGGCCTTCACCCCCTCCATGCCGCCGCGCGGGCCGGAGGAATAGGTCTTGATGGCGATCGTCTTGGCCACGCGCGAGGCGTCGCCGTCATTGCGGAAGATCAGCAGCGGGTTCTTGGTGCGGTAGGCCCGCAGCCGGTTCTCGGCATTGAAGAGGAACGCCTCCATGGAGGGATGGAGGAAGGAATTGATGAGCGCGGTCCAGGTGCGCCGCTCGCCGTCCGTATCGGTGGTGAGGTCGGACCCGTATAGGATCGGCACGGCGCCGAGCAGGTGGCGCGGATACTTGCGCAGGGCGACCAGGCGGAAGCGGTTCTCCAGCGCATGGAAATCGGTGCCGGAGAAGCTCACCACCAGGCGGTTGGCGCCGGCGGCGGTGAGCCTGTTGATGGCCTTCACCACCTCCACGTCCGCATCCTCGCCATGGATGGTGCCGACGTCGAGGAAGGCGATGCGATCGCCGACCAGCGCCTCGAACACGTCCTGGTCGTGGGCGGCAAGGCGGCTCGGCAGGTCGTGCGCACGGGCATCGAGGATGAGGCCGAGGCGCGGGCCCTTGCGCTCGCAAATGGCGTTGGTGCCCTGGGTGGTGGAATAGCGGATGAGGTCCACCTCCTCCAGCAGCCGCTTCACGTCCGGCGCGCCGTAAAGCACGCCGGAAGCCTTGGTCAGGCCTTCGAAGAAGCATTTGCTGAGATCATAAGGGGTGGTGAGGACCTTGGTCTTCCGCACCTGATCGTCGGACAGAATACAGATGTCCGTCAGCGTGCCGCCGTTGTCGATGTTGATCTGCAGGGACATACGCTCTTTCTCCTCCCACCTTTTCTCCGGCTGCGGCCGCAGGGGCCGGCATCTTCGGATGACCGGGTGGCCGCGCCTGCCGAACTGGGCGGGGCGCGATCCGCGCGGCTCCCGCACCGGATCGCAAGGGCCGTGCCAGGACGGCGGAAGGTGGGAGGCTTTTGTTTTTCATCTATTTGCATCGACTTTAGCGGCGGGGATTTATTTCAACGCCCCATGGGCCGACGTCTTTGCGAATACCCGTTCGGAAATCGGTCTATCTTGTGCGACGCAGTGGGCACTGCCCCGCACCGCACCATGCCCGGCCGGACAAAAAAACACCGCCGGTGGAGGCCGGCGGTGTGGAGGAAGACTTTCGGAAGGGACGACGAAAGCCACCTTTCCCAAGCAACGTGCGTGCCGGGCGGGCGGCGGAGGCTGTCAGATCTGGAACCGCCGCGCCTCCCCCACCACGCCTTCGAGGCCGAAGCGGCGGAGCTTGGCGTAGACCGTGCTCTTGGCGATGCCCAGGTCGCGGGCCACGGCGGTCATGTTGCCCTTGTGCGCCTGCATGGCGCGCAGGAGCGCCAGGCGCTCGGCATTCTCCATGCCGGTGAGCCCGCGCAGGGGCTCGCCCGGGCTCGCAGTGGCAGGCGGCGGCACGATGTCGGCGTCCGGCACCGTCCAGATCTCGTCGGGGATGTCCACCTCGCCCAGTTCCTCCCCCTCGGCGGTGAGGAGCCTGCTCTCGATCACGTTGCGCAACTCGCGCACGTTTCCCGGCCAGGCATAGGCCTTGAGCACCTCGATCGCCCGCGCCGAGAGCCCGCGCGGCGCCACCCCCTGCCGCCGCGCAAGCTCCTGAATGAGGCGCGCGGCAAGGAGCGGGATATCCGACGCGCGGTCGCGCAAAGGGGGAATGGCGATGCTGGTGACGGCCACCCGATAGAACAGGTCCATGCGGAAGCGCCCGGCCTCCACCTCGCCCCTCAGGTCGCGGTTGGTGGCGGCGATGAGGCGGAAGTTCACCTTGCGCGGGCGTGTCTCGCCGATGCGGTAGACCTCGCCGGATTCCAGCACCCGCAGGAAGTGCGGCTGCAGATCCTTCGGCATCTCGCCGATCTCGTCGAGGAACAGCGTGCCGCCGTCGGCGGCCTCGATCTTGCCGGTCATGCCGCCGCGGCGTGCGCCGGTGAAGGCGCCTTCCGCATAGCCGAACAGCTCGCTCGTCAACAGCTCCCGTGAGAAGCCCCCGCAATTGAGCGCCACGAACGCGCCCTCGCTGCCGGCGCTGGCGGCGTGGAGGCACTGGGCGAACACGTCCTTGCCCACCCCGGTCTCGCCGAGCAGCAGCACCGGCGCCCGGCTCTTGGCCAGCTGCCGGGCGCGGCCGATGGCGTGCCGCAGGGACGGCGCATCGCCCGCGATGCGCGCGAAAGCCCCGCTGTCCGCCTCCCGCTCCGTGGCGGCGGCGGTGTCGGCGCCCGCGGTGCGTGACGGCGCGGTGCGGCGCGTGGGCAGGCGCAGCACGATGCCGAGCCGCTCCCCCTCGGTCACCACCGGCTCCAGCCATTCGCGCCGCATCCAGGGCGGCAGCTCGTCGGGCAGGTCGGCCTGCTTGCGCCAGTTGAGGCGGAGCCGGGAGAGGTCGGCGCCCGCCACCTCGCCGCGCTGGCGCTGCAGGTCGATGAGGGCGTCGGTGGCAGCGCCGTTGGCCTTCACGGCCCGGCCGCGGCGGTCGAACACGATCACCCCCTCGCTGCTCGATCCTGAAAGGCGGTCCATGCAATGGTCGAGCAGCCGCAGGCGGAAATCCATCTCCTGCTGGGCAAGCCGGTTCTCGATGCGCCCGGCCGTCGCCACCACGAGCGCGAGGCTGTGGCGATTGAAGGTCTCCGAGAGGCCGGAGACATCAATGACGCCGAGGATGGCGCCGTCATACGGGTCGCGGATGACGTTGGCGGAGCACGACCAGCGCTTGATGCCGGAGCAGTAATGCTCGGCCGAATGGATCTGGATCGGCTGCCCGACCTCAATGGCGGTGCCGATGGCGTTGGTGCCGCAGGCAAGCTCGTTCCAGCTCGCGCCCGAGATGAGGTGGATGTCGGCGGCGGCGTCGCGCAGCCGCGGATCGCCCTCCAGATTGAGGATGACGCCGGCACCATCGGTGAGCACCATCACGGTACCGGTCTCGGCGAGCAGCTCGCGGGCCGAGGCCATCACCGGCTGGCTCGCCTCCAGCAGCTCGCGGCAATCGTCGCGCAGGGAATGCAGGCGATCCTCGCGCATGGGTGGCGGCGCCTGCACCCGCTGCGGGTCCACGGCATTGTCGAGGCAGCGCCGCCAGGAATCGTCCACCAACCGGCGCAGCGCGTCGGAGCCGAACTCGTCACCGCCGAGGAACTTCTCCCACGACGCCATCACCTTCTCGTCGTTCTCGGGCACCGAGAACTTCTGTCCGGGCCGTCCGAAAGGCATTTTGTGTCCTCCCCCCGGTCCGGCGCCTTGCGCCGGCCGGTGCGCCGCCCGGGGCAGATCTGGTGTCTGCGTCCTCTTGGGCGGACTTCCGTTTCCCGTATCTTATAGCAAGCATGCCGGCGCTCGCTGCAGCCGTCTGCGGGTGACGCCACCTTCCTCGAAAACCACGATGACCCTGCGCATGGCAAACGCAAGCCTGCCATGCCCCAAGCGTGGGACTAGCATTGTTCGTGCCACGCCGCGCTGCCGCCGAGGCCACGGCTTTGCGCGCCCTCAGGCGCGGCGCACCGTTGCGGCAGGCGTCGCACAGCGTTCGACTTTGAAACGCCATGCCGGCTGATAATCGAACGCAGGGTCGGCCCGCCCGACGCTGCAGGCAAGTGCTTTCGATGCTGGCACGGGCGTTGCTGAGACCGGCCTCACCGCCGGCCCGCCGGCGCCACCCTTGCGAGGCTGCCATGGCCGAAAGCGATCCCGCCGACCCGCGCATCCCGGTGACCCTGCTCACCGGCTTCCTCGGCGCCGGCAAGACCACCTTGCTGAACCGCCTCGTCACCCACCCGGACATGGCCGGAACGGCCTTGCTCATCAACGAATTCGGCGCGGTGGGCATTGACCACCACCTGGTGGAGCGGATCGGCGAAACCATGGTGCTGCTGGAGTCCGGCTGCGTCTGCTGCACCGTCCGCGGCGACCTGGTGGAAGCGCTGGCGCAGCTGCATGGCAAGCTCGCGCGCCGGGAGATTCCGCAGATCCGCCGGGTGCTGATCGAGACCACCGGCCTTGCCGATCCGGTGCCGGTGGTGTGGACCCTGATGGAAGAGCGCTTCGTTGCCGCGCGCTTTCGCTGCGACGGCGTGGTGACGCTGGTGGACACCCGCCTCGGCGCCGACCAGCTGGCGCAGCATGAAGAGGCGCGCCGGCAGGTGGCGTTGGCCGACCGCATCCTCCTCACCAAGCCCGACCTGGCGGACCGCAGCGCCCGCGAGCGCCTCGCCGCAGCGCTCGATGCCCTCAACCCCTCCGCCCCGCGCCTCGCCGCGGCCCATGGCGAGGTGGAGCCCGGCCGCATCCTCGGTGCCGGCCTCTACGCCGCCGGCAGCCGCCCGGCCGAAGTGGCGCGCTGGGCCGCCGAGGTCGAGGCCGCGGCACGCGACGGCGCCGCCGAGCCCTCGGCCCATGCCGCGGGGGCTGCCGCCACGAGCTTCACCCGCTATTTCGACCGTCAGGTGCCCTGGCGCGGCTTCGCGGTGGCCATGGGCGAAATCCTGGCGGAATACGGGTCGCGCCTCCTGCGGGTGAAGGGCCTCATGGGCGTGGCCGGCCTCAGCGGGCCGGTGGTGGTCCAGTGCGTGGAGCGTGTCGCCTACCCGCCGGTGCGGCTGGCGCGCTGGCCCTCGCAGGGAACGCGCTTCGATATGCGCGGGCGGCTCGTCTTCATCGGCCGGGACCTGCCGGAGGGGGCGATGGACGACATTCGGCGCCGCCTTGCCGACCTTCCCGGCGATGCCGCCGCCCTGCGGGCCGCCGCCCGCTCGCCCATGCTGCCGACCCGCTGCTGGCTCGGCGCGCGCATGCCGGTGCAGGGCCGCGCCGACATGGAGACGGAAGGCTGGCACGTCCAGCCCCTTGCGCTGGGCGGTGCCCGGCGCGCGGCGGGGCAGCCCTGAAGGCGCGGGGCGATGCCGGCCCCGCGCCCTGCGCCTCACTTCACCGGTTCGAGAATGCACACATAATTGGCCACGGCCGAGCCGCCCATGTTGAACACCCCGGCAAGGCTCGCCCCCGGCACCTGCATGTCGCCGGCGGTGCCGGTGAGCTGCATGGCGCACAAAGCGTGCATGGAAACGCCGGTGGCGCCGATGGGGTGGCCCTTGGCCTTCAACCCGCCGGAGACATTCACCGGCAGCCGGCCCTCGCGCATCACCGTGCCGTCCTCCAGCAGCCGCGCCCCCTGCCCCTGCGGCGCAAGCCCCATGGCCTCGTAGGCGAGCAGCTCGGCGATGGTGAAGCAGTCGTGCACCTCCGCGAACGAGAGGTCATCGACCGTGATCCCGGCGTCCGCGAAGGCCATGGAGAAGGCGCGGCGCGGCCCCTCGAACCCCACCGGGTCCCGCCGCGACAGGGGCAGGAGGTCGTTCACCTGCGCCCGCGCACGGATGCGCACGGCCCGCCGCGCCTCGTCCACGAGGTCGTCCGACGCCAGCACCAGCGCGGCGGCACCATCGGACACAAGGGAACAATCCGTCTTGCGCAGCGGTCCGGCGATGAGCGGGTTCTTGTCCGAGACGGTGTTGCAGAACGCGAAGTCGAGCGCCTTGCGCATCTGGGCAAACGGATTGGCGACGCCGTTGGCGTGGTTCTTCACCGCGATCCGCGCCAGGGCCTGCGAATGGTCGCCGTAGCGCTCGAAATAGGCGGCGGCGATCTCGCCGAAGATGGAGGGGAAGGTCTTGCCGCAGCTTGCCTCCTCCTTCACGTAGGAGGCCGAGCCGAGGATGCGGGTCACCTCCTCGCCGCCGACTGCGGTCATCTTCTCGGCGCCGACCACGAGGGCAAGGCGCGCACGGCCGGACTGGATGGCATCACAGGCGGCGAAGATGGCGCCGGCCCCGGAGGCGCAGGCATTCTCGACGCGCGTGGCCGGCTTCCAGCGCAGGCCGGGCTCGCCGTTCATGGGCAGGGAGGAGCAGAAGATCTCCGGCACGAAGCCGCCGTTGAGCTGGCCCAGCCACACACCGTCCATGCGCTCGGCCGGGAAGCCGGAATGGGCCAGCGCCTCCTGGCAGACGCTGGTGATGAGCGCCTCGATGTCCATGTGGGCGAGCCGGCCGAAGGGGGAGTGTCCCCAGCCGACGATGGATACGCCGTTGCCGCATTTCATGTTGCTTCCTGCCCGTGTCGCGTGGTCGTTGCCGCCGAGCGTCTGCACCTGCCGTGCCATCGCGCGGCCCGTTCCGCCGCAGCAGAAAAGCCCCGGCCGGCGCCGTCCCGGCGGCCGATATCCGTACGCCGGTGTCGCGAAAACAGACGACGATGGCGGGCCGCCGCCGTTTCCCGGCGCACGAATGCCCGGCCGGCGGCATTTGCAGGCGTGGCACTCCTTTTGCCGTGGATGCGCCGCAGCGCCGCGGCCGCCATTCGGCATGCCGCCCGCTCAAGCCAATGAAGAGAGGGAGGTTCCCCCATGAAGGGTCTGGTGTATCGCGGCCCCGGCAGGAAGGCTCTGGAGGAGGTGGCGGATCCGCGGATCGAGCAGCCCACCGACGCCGTCGTGAAGATCCTGCGCACGACCATCTGCGGCAGCGACCTGCACATCCTGAAGGGCGACGTACCGACGGTGAAGCCCGGCACCGTGCTCGGCCATGAAGGCGTCGGCGTCATCGAGGAGGTGGGCCTTGCGGTTTCGGCCTTCAAGAAGGGGGACCACGTCCTCATTTCCTGCATCTCCTCCTGCGGAAGGTGCGAATACTGCAGGCGCGGCATGTATTCCCATTGTTCCGTCGCGGGCTGGATGCTCGGCCACACCATCCACGGGACGCAGGCCGAATATGTCCGCATCCCGTTCGCCGACACCTCCCTCCATCGCATCCCCGACGGCATGGACGAAGAGGCCCTGGTGATGCTCAGCGACATCCTGCCCACCGGCTTCGAGTGCGGCGTCCTGAACGGCAAGGTGCAGCCGGGAAGCACGGTGGCCATCGTCGGCGCCGGGCCGGTAGGTCTTGCGGCACTGCTGACCGCGCAATTCTACTCCCCCGCAGAGATCATCATGATAGATCTCGACGACAACCGGCTTGAGGTTGCGCTCACCTTCGGGGCGACGAAGACCGTCAACAGCGGACGCGAGAATGCCATCGAGCGGGTGAAGGAACTCACCGGCGGCATCGGCGTGGACACCGCCATCGAGGCCGTGGGCATCCCCGCCACCTTCGTGCTGTGCCAGGACATCGTCGCCCCCGGCGGCACCATCGCGAATGTGGGCGTCCACGGCACCAAGGCGGACCTCCACCTGGAGCGCCTGTGGGCGCACAACATCACCCTCACCACCCGCCTGGTGGACACGGTGACGACGCCCATGCTGCTGAAGACGGTGCAGTCCAGAAAGCTCGACCCGAGCAAGCTGATCACCCACCGCTTCGCCCTCGCCGATATCCTCGATGCCTACGAGACCTTCGAGAAGGCGGCACAGACGAAGGCCTTAAAGGTGATCATCGGCTGAGGGGACGTCTTGACACGGTGGCGGGCGGCTCCGGCCGGCCGCCACCACGCCTCGCACCGCGACGCAAGCACCGCCGGCCGAGCCCCCTCCCCTCCCTGTGCCACCCGCCCTTGGCGGACCTATGAGCCCGCAACCGGGGGCGAACTCAGATCCTCCCCCGCCTCCGGCTTGCGTGCCGGCTGGTGCGCCTTCTCGATGCGCCGCGCCTCGGCACGCAGCAGGCGGGCGACCTGCTCGATGCGCTCCGGCGACAGCCGGCTTTCGATGGCGGCGACGCTGAGGGAGCCCGCGAGCGCGCCATCGGGCCCCCGCACCGCGACCCCCACCGCCGCCACCCCGGGCGCGCGGCTGGCATTCACCGCATAGCCGCGCGCACGCGCCTCCCCGACCAGGCGCGCGAGGGCCTGCGGCTCAAGGGCGGTGATGCTCGCAAGGCGCGGCGCGTTCGCCGCCATGATGCTGTTGGCTTCCTCCTCCGGCAGCGCCGAGAGCATGGCGAGCCCGCCGCAGCCGACCCCGAGCGGAATGCGCACCCCCACATCGATGGTGAAGGCCTGGATGGGGAAGCTTCCCGCCTTGCGCCGGATGCACAGCGCATCCGCGCCCGCGCGCACGGCGGCAAAAGCGGTATCGCCGGTGCGCTCCGCCAGCAGATCCACCGATTGCTCGGCAAGCCCGCTCAAGGCGAGGCGCGGCTCCGCCAACAGCCCCAGCTCATAGACATAGGGGCCGAGATGATAGCGGCGCGTCCCGGGGTTCTGGCTCGCCAGCCCCTCGGCGATGAGCCCCTGAAGGATGCGATGGGCGGTCGCATGAATGAGGCCGGTCTCCCGCGTGATGTCCACCATGCGCGCGCCCGACTGGCTGCGCTGCGCCAGGGCGCGCAGGACACTCGCCGCACGCCGGATGCTCTGCACCCCCGCCATGTCGCTGGTGACACCGGCCATTCCACCCTCCCGCCAATTAGTCCATGATACGGACTAAATTTTAGAATTGCGCCTGTCAATGAATCTTTTCATTGACAGTATCGTTACAAATTATAAGTTTTCACGGAACGAACACAAATAAAATAGTCCACATAATGGACTTAAAAAGACTGAAGGAGAAACGCCATGAACCGTAGAAGCCTGTTGCTGTCCTCGCTGATCTGCGCCGCCACGCTTGCGGCCGCGCCGGTCGAGAGCTGGGCGCAGACCTATCCCTCCAAGCCCCTTCGTCTTGTGGTCGGCTATGCGCCCGGCGGCTCGACCGATCAGGTCGCGCGCATCCTCGGCCAGAAGCTCTCCGAGGAGCTCGGCCAGCCCGTGGTCGTGGACAACAAGCCCGGCGCCGGCGCGACCGTCGCCTCCGAATTCGTCGCGAGGTCTGCGCCGGACGGCTACACGCTGTTCATGAGCACGATCGCGAACACGATCAACACAACGCTCTACAAGCGGCTGACCTTCGATTTCGAACGGGATTTCGCGCCCATCTCCCTGGTCGCCACGGTGCCGAACGTTCTCGTGCTCAATCCGAATGTCCCGGCCAAGACGGTGAAGGAATTCATCGCGCTCGCGAAGAGCAAGCCGGGCGAGATCTTCTTCGGCTCGTCGGGCAGCGGCTCCTCGGTCCATCTCACCGGCGAGCTTTTCAACATGGTGACCGGCGTCAAGCTCACCCATGTGCCCTACAAGGGCAGCGGACCGGCGACGGTGGATCTGATCAGCGGCCAGATCCAGGCCATGTTCGACAACCTCTCCACCTCCCTGCCCTTCATCAAGTCCGGCAAGCTGCGCGCGCTCGCCGTCACCAGCGCCAAGCGCTCGCCCGCCGCGCCCGACATTCCCACCATGGCGGAAGAAGGCCTGCCGGAGTGCGAGGTTCTCTCCTGGTTCGCCCTCGTCGCCCCGGCCAAGACCCCGCAGCCCATCATCGACCGCCTCAATGCGGCGACCGTGAAGGCGCTGAACGATCCCGCCATCCGGCAGCAGTTCTCGGCGCTGGGCGCCGACCCGGTCCCCAGCTCGCCCGCGGAACTCGCCACCTTCATCAGCTCGGAAACCGCCAAGTGGGCGAAGGTGGTCCAGGCCTCCGGCGCGACCAACGATTGACCCTTACTTCCCTGCACGAAGAGATTTTATCCCATGAATCAGCATGTCGAGCTTCAGGCTGGTGCCGGCCCAGAAGTTCTCTCCATCACGGGTGGTGAAGCCATCGCGCGCATGTTCCTCGCCTTCGGCGGCGGGGTCGTGTTCGGCATGGGCGGCTTCCAGCTGCTTCCCTTCTATGATGCGGCCCGCCGGCTCGGCCTGCGGCATTTCCTTGTGAACGACGAGCGCGCCGGCATCTTTGCCGCGGACGCCTATGCCAAGGTGTCGGGCCGCGTGGGCCTTGCGGATGCGACGCTCGGCCCGGGCGCGACCAATCTCGTCACCGGCCTCATGGAAGCGCTGAATGCCGGGACGCCCATGGTCATCCTCGCCGGCGACACCCACCGCGCTCATTCCTGGAAGAACATGACCCAGGAATGCCGGCAGGTGGACCTGCTGCGCCCGGTCTGCAAGGAACTGCTGCGCGTGGAGATGGTGAACCGCATCCCCGAGCTGGTGAAGCGCGCCTTCACGGTGGCGACCTCGGGCCGGCCCGGCCCGGTGGTGATCGACGTGCCGGAAGACATCTCCCACGCCGTCTATCCCTTCCCGGCCAGCGAGTTCGAGGTCGATCCGATCTTTCAGTGCGTGCCGGCGTTGCGCACCCGTCCCGACGGCGCAAGCATCGCCCGGGCGGCGGATCTCATCGCCGGGGCGAAGTCCCCCATCATCCTCGCCGGCGGCGGCGTGCACATTTCGGGGGCCGCCGACACGCTCACCGCCTTTGCGCGCGGCCTCAACATTCCCGTCGCCCACACGCTGAGCGGCAAGGGCGCCATTCCCTGCGCGGACCCGCTGAATGCAGGCCTGTTCGGGCGCTATGACCGCATCGCCAACCCGCTGATCGAGGGCTCCGACCTTCTGGTCGTCGTCGGCTGCAAGCTCGGCGAGATCGCGACCAAGCGCTACACCATCCCCTCGCCCGGCAAGACCCTGATCCACCTCGACTGCGTGGCGGAGGAATTCGACCGCACCGTGCCCGCCGCCGTGAAGCTGTGGGGCGACGCGCGCCTCGGCATCGAGGACCTGCAGGCGGCCCTGCACACACGGCAGGCGGAGCTTTCCGCCCGCTGGGCCGGCCGGCCGGCCGACATCTCCGCGCGCATGGCGGCGTGGCGGGAAAAGGTGGGCGAGCGGCTCAATTCCAACGAGACGCCAATCGACATCGCGCGGCT
Organism: Xanthobacter sp. AM11; assembly: GCF_047444035.1. Lineage (NCBI taxonomy): Bacteria > Pseudomonadati > Pseudomonadota > Alphaproteobacteria > Hyphomicrobiales > Xanthobacteraceae > Xanthobacter > Xanthobacter sp. AM11. Next base: position 2,896,293 of record NZ_JBLAOA010000001.1, on the reverse strand, counting down.
GCTCACGGAGATCAACGCCACCCTCCCGCAGAACGGCTATCTCATCGCCGACGGCGGCTTCGCGGCCCATTGGGGCGGCCTGCTGTTCAACTCCCCGCGGGCCGGCCGTTCCTTCGTGCCGGATCGCGGCTCCGCCTCCATCGGCTATGGCCTGCCCGGCGCCATGGGTGCCGCCCTGGCGGCGCCGGACGCTCCCGTCTTCGCGCTCACCGGCGATGGCGGGTTCAACATGATGCTGGGCGAACTGGAGACGGCGCGCCGGCTGAAGCTCGACTTCACCGTCATCGTCATCAACAACGCCGCCTCCGGCTATGTGAAGGCGCTCCAGCACCTCATGTATGGCCAGGGCGCCTACCAGTCCTCCGACCTCAGCGAAATCGACTATGCCGCCGTCGCCAATGCCATGGGCTGCCGCGGCATCCGCGTGGAGCGGCCGCAGGACATCGCCGCCGCCCTGCGCACCTCCATGGAGCGGTGCGGCGGCCCCACCGTGCTCGACGTGGTGGTGACGCGCGACCCGGCGCGCATGCTGCCGGGCGTGGACAGCCGCACCGTGCAGATCAAGCCCGGCGACCGCATCGCGTGACAGGGACGGCCGGAGGGCCTTGCTCTCCGGCTGTTCGTGCGGGGTGAGCAAGGTGCTCACCTGGCCTGCCCCCGCCCCCGCCGGCGCGCGGGCTCAAGCAGCAGGTTGCGGCCTTCAGCGCTGCTGATGCGGCCGGCACCGCCTGCCCGCGGCGCGAGCCGAGCTTTCCCCCCTGCCGATGCACCGGCACAGAGCCGCAGGCGGTGAAGGGATGCCTTTCACCGGCGCCTGCGACCACGCGCTCATCACCTTCAAGCTGAAGCATCGCGACGCGACCGCCGAGCGGCTGGCGGAATATGCGCCGGAGCGCAGAGGGGTATTGCCGCCATTCCGGCAACCCTGAATATGGGCGATCGGACGGTTTGAGTCGTGATGGCACATCGCACGCGGCCGGAATGGGGATAAGAGGCGAAATGGCGCGGCAGGTGCTCAAGGACAAATTCACCGCCCTTCTCGCGGAGCTTGGCGGGTCCGCCGGCAATGGACGCCTGCTCGAAGCCCTTGCATGGGAAAAGGCGACCTATGACGCCGTAAAGGCGGAGCTGATCGACGAGGGCGTCATTCTTTCCGGCCGGGGACGGGGCGGCTCGGTTCGGCTCGCTGATGCAGCGGATATGGAAGTCGATGAGCCCCCGGCCGAAGACACGCCCGTTGAGGACCCGCCAGCAGCGCCCGCCCGGCCGAAGGCGCCCCGCGCGCCGACGACCGGCAACGGCAAGGGCAACGGCAAGGGCGGCGATCTCGGCATCGAGGCGGAGCTGTTCAAGACCGCGGACAAGCTGCGCGGCAACATGGAGCCGTCGGACTACAAGCATGTCGCCCTCGGTCTCATTTTTCTGAAGCACATCTCGGACAGCTTCGAGGCCAAGCGTGCCGAGTTGCTCGCGACCTATCCCGATGGCGCCGAGGACCGGGACGAATACGCCGCAGACAATGTCTTCTGGGTGCCGCCCGCGGCCCGCTGGTCGCACCTTCAGGCGAATGCGAAGCTGCCCGGCATCGGAAAGCTCATCGACGAGGCGATGATCGCCATCGAGAAGGACAATGAGAACCTGAAGGGCGTGCTGCCCAAGGATTATGCGCGCCCCGCCCTCAATGCGGTGATGCTGGGGGAGCTGATCGACCTCGTGTCCAATATCGCGCTCGGCCAGGAGAAGGGCACGGCGCGGGACCTGCTCGGCCGGGTCTATGAATATTTCCTCGGCCAGTTCGCCGGCTCCGAGGGGAAAAGGGGCGGCGAGTTCTATACGCCGCGCTCGGTGGTGCGGGTGATGGTGGAGATGCTGGAGCCCTTCAAGGGGCGCATCTACGATCCGTGCTGCGGCTCGGGCGGCATGTTCGTGCAGTCGGAACGCTTCGTGGCGGAGCACGGCGGGCGCATCGGCGACATCGCCATCTACGGGCAGGAGAGCAACAACACCACCTGGCGCCTCGCCAAGATGAACCTTGCGGTGCGCGGCATCGACGCCGACATCAAGTGGAACAACGAAGGCAGCTTCCACAAGGATGAGCTGCGGGACCTCAAGGCCGATTTCATCCTCGCCAATCCGCCCTTCAACATCTCCGATTGGGGCGGCGACCGGCTGAAGGAGGATGTGCGCTGGCGCTATGGCGTGCCGCCCGCCGGCAACGCCAATTTCGCCTGGGTGCAGCATATCGTGCATCACCTCGCCCCGGCGGGCGTGGCCGGTGTGGTGCTGGCCAACGGCTCCATGTCCTCCACCCAGAATGGGGAGGGCGAGATCCGCCGGGCGCTGATCGAGGGGGTGAAGGGCGCGCCGGGGGTGGTGGCAGGGGTGGTGGATTGCATGGTGGCGCTGCCGGGGCAGCTCTTTTATTCCACCCAGATTCCCGCCTGCCTGTGGTTCCTGGCCCGCGACCGCTCCAACGGCATCGCCCGCAACGCCAAGCTGCGCGACCGGCGCGGCGAGGTGTTGTTCATCGATGCCCGCAAGCTCGGCCACATGGTGGACCGCACCCGCAAGGAACTCGCCGACGCCGACATCGAAAGGATCGCCCGCACCTACCACGCCTGGCGCGGCGAGGCCGACGCCGGGGCTTACGCGGACGTGCCCGGCTTCTGCAAGGCGGCGACGCTGGAGGAGATCAAGGCCCACGGCTTCGTGCTGACGCCGGGGCGCTATGTGGGGGCGCAGGAGGCGGAAGAAGACGCGGTGCCGTTCGCGGAGCGGTTTGCGGAGCTACAGAAGCAACTTGATAAGCACTTCGTAGAGAATGAAATTCTGAGTGGCGAGATCCGGCGCAGGCTAGCTCAGGTCTTCGCCGATGAATGAATGGAGCTATCTGCCCGTCGAAGAGATCGCTGCCCCTCGAAAGGGCGCCCTAGCGACGGGACCATTTGGGTCAAGCATCGGCCTGAGCACCTTTAGGGATATAGGCGTTCCAGTGATCCGTGGAGCCAACCTCAGCGAAAAAATATCGCAAAGGCTCAGTGATGATGGGCTCGTCTTCGTCGATCCTGCATTGGCAGAGCGCTTCGAGCGTTCGCGCGTTCGGTTTGGGGACATTATTTTTACTTGCTGGGGCACGATAGGGCAGGTTGGAATAATCGACTCCAGGAGCAAATATGATGAGTACATAATAAGTAATAAACAAATGAAGTTGACAATAAATGAAAATATTGCAGATCCATTATTTATATATTACTATTTTTCTTCGCCCATGGGTCAAGCGGCGATTCTTGATAAGACTATTGGCAGTTCGGTTCCGGGGTTTAATCTGACGGGACTTCGATCTTTGTTGGTTCCAGTTCCGCGTCTACTCGAGCAGAAGTTGATCGCCTCCGTCCTCGGCGCCCTCGACGACAAGATCGAGCTCAACCGCCGGATGAACGTGACGCTGGAGGCGATGGCGCGGGCGATCTTCAAGGATTGGTTCGTCGATTTCGGCCCCACCCGCGCCAAGATGGAAGGCCGCGCGCCCTACCTCGCTCCGGACATCTGGTCGCTGTTTCCCGACCGGCTTGATGAGAAGGGGAGTCCGAAGGGGTGGACAGGCTCGACCATTGGGCGAGAAGTCGAGGTCGTCGGCGGATCGACACCCAGCACAAAGGAGGCTGCCTTCTGGGACGGGGACATCGCCTGGGCGACACCGAAGGACCTCTCATCTTTGAGCGCTCCGGTACTGCTCAGCACCGAACGGCGGATAACGGATGCCGGCCTTTCGCAGATCAGCTCGGGGCTGCTGCCGGTTGGAACGGTGCTCCTTTCATCGCGCGCACCGATCGGATACGTGGCGATCACCCAGATGCCAGTTGCGGTGAACCAAGGCTTCATCGCAATGGTTTGTAGGAAGCAACTCTCCAACGTATTTGTCTGGCTGTGGACGCAAGCGAACATGGATCAGGTTCACCAGAAGGCCAACGGATCGACATTTCAAGAGATCAGCAAAGGCAACTTCCGACCGATCGCGGTGACGATCGCGGCGCCAGATATTCTTCGAGCTTTTGACGATGCTGTGGTGCCTTTATTCGATCGCATCGTCGCGAACGAGAAAGAAAACATCACCCTCGCCGCCACCCGCGACCTCCTCCTCCCCAAGCTCATGTCGGGCGAGGTTCGGGTGAAGGACGCCGAGCGCATGGTAGAGGATGTCCTCTGATGGCCTATCTCTCCGAAGCCGCCCTCGAACAGGCCGTGCTCGATCAGCTCGGCGCGCTCGGCTATGCCTGCGCCAGCGAGGGGGAGATCGGGCCGGACGGCAGGGCGCCGGAGCGGGAGAGCAATTCCGACGTCATCCTCCTGAAGCGCCTTGCGGCCGCCATCGACCGGCTCAACCCTTTGATCCCCGCCGAGGCGCGCGGCGATGCGCTGCGCAAGGTGCGCGCCACCGAGATGCCCTCCCTCATCGCGGAGAACCGCCGCCTCTGCCGTCTGATGGTGGAAGGCGTGCCGGTGGAATATTACGCCGCGGACGGCACCATCCGCGGCGATACCGTGCGGCTGATTGATTTCGACGCGGTGGACGCCAACGACTGGCTCGCCACCCGCCAGTTCCCCATCGTCGCGGGCGGCTTCAGCCGGCGGCCGGATGTGGTGGTGTTCGTCAACGGCCTGCCGCTGGGCGTCATCGAGCTGAAGGCGCCGGGCAGCGAGAATGCCACGCTTGCCGGCGCCTATACCCAGCTCCAGACCTACAAGGCGCAGATCCCGGCCCTGTTTAACACCAATGCCGTGCTCGTCACCTCCGACGGCCTTTCCGCCCGCATCGGCTCGCTCACCGCCGACCAGGAGCGCTTCATGCCCTGGCGCACCACGGACGGAACCGCCATCGCCCCCAAGGGCCAGCCGGAACTTTCCGTGCTGATCGAAGGCGTGTTCGAGCGCCGCCGCCTGCTCGATCTGGTGCGGGACTTCACCGTGTTCGGCGAGACGGGATCGGGCCTCGCAAAAATCATTGCCGGCTACCACCAGTTCCACGCCGTGAAGCGCGCCGTCGCCTCCACCCTGCGCGCGCTGGCGCTGAACGCGGGGATCGCCCCCGAAGAGCCAGACGGCTTCCATGAGGAGCCGGCAAAGTATGGACTTCCTGACGTGGAGAACCACGCCGCGGGCGACAAGCGCATCGGCGTCATCTGGCATACCCAAGGCTCCGGCAAGAGCCTGCTCATGGCCTTCTATGCCGGCCAATTGGTGCGCCATCCCGGCATGGAGAACCCGACCATCGTCGTCGTCACCGACCGCAACGATCTCGACGAGCAGCTGTTCAACACCTTCGCCATGTGCCGCGACCTCATCCGCCAGACGCCGGTGCGGGTGGACAGCCGCGAGGCGCTGCAAGCTGAGCTGCAACGCGCCTCCGGCGGCGTGATCTTCACCACCATCCAGAAATTTGCTCCCGGCATCGGCGAGGCGAGCTACCCCACCCTCACCCCCCGCCGCAACGTGGTGGTCATCGCCGACGAGGCCCACCGTAGCCAGTACGGCTTCGGCGCGCGGGTGGAGAAGTCAGGCGCCATGGCCTACGGCTTCGCCAAGCACCTGCGCGACGCGTTGCCCAACGCCTCCTTCATCGGCTTCACCGGAACGCCCATCGAGAAGGACGACGTGAACACGCCGATGGTGTTCGGCGACTATATCGACATCTACGACATCTCCCGCGCGGTGGAGGACGGCGCCACGGTGCCGATCTATTACGAAAGCCGCCTCGCCCGCATCACGTTGCCCGAGGACGAGAAGCCCCGCATCGACGCCGAGATCGAGGAACTGACGGAGGACGAGGAAGTCACCGCGCAGGAGGCCATCAAGCGCAAATGGGCGACCATTGAGGCCCTCGTCGGCTCCCGCAAGCGGCTGGAGATGGTGGCCAAGGATCTGGTGCAGCATTTCGAGAACCGCATGGCGGCGCTGGACGGCAAGGCCATGGTGGTGTGCATGAGCCGGCGCATCTGCGTCGCGCTCTATGACGAGATCATCGCGCTTCGCCCCGACTGGCACAGCGCCGACGACGCGGCCGGCGCAATCAAGGTGGTGATGACGGGCTCGGCCGCCGATCCACCCGCCTGGCAGCAGCATATCGGCGGCAAGGCGCGGCGCGAAAAGCTCGCCGCGCGGGCAAAGGACGCCAACGATCCGCTCAAGCTGGTGATCGTGCGCGACATGTGGCTGACCGGCTTCGACGCCCCGTCCATGCACACCATGTATGTGGACAAGCCCATGAAGGGCCACGGCCTGATGCAGGCCATCGCCCGCGTGAACCGCGTCTTTCGCGACAAGCCCGCGGGCCTCGTGGTGGACTATATCGGCATCGCCCAGAATCTGAAGGCCGCGCTCGGCCAATATTCCGGCGCCGACCAGCGGCAGACCGGCATCTGTGAGGCCGAGGCCGTTGCGGCCCTGCTTGAGACGCACGAGGTCGTCGCGGCCATGTATCACGGCTTCGACTATCAGCGCGGCATCACCGGCACGCCTTATGAGCGTCTCGCCATGCTGGCCGAGGCCATGGAATGGATATTGACGCGCCAGCAGGAGGCCGCAGCGCGCGTCACCAGTGAAGAGGACAAGAGGCGCGAGCATCGCCGCTATCAGGATGCGGTGCTGGCGCTCTCGATGGCCTTCGCCTTGGCTGCCGCCAGCGACGCGGCGCGCGAGATCAGGGACGAGGTGGGCTTCTTCCAGGCGGTGCGCGCCGCGCTCCTCAAGACGGCAGCAGTCGGCGGAGGCAGCAGCGCCGGCCGCGCGTTCGCCATCCAGCAGATTCTCGACCGGGCCGTGGTTTCGACGGAGATCGTCGATATCCTCGGCGCCGCGGGGCTCCAGACGCCCGACATCTCGATCCTGTCGGACGAGTTTCTCGCCGAAGTGCAGCAGCTGGAGAAAAAGAACCTGGCCCTTGAGGCCCTGCGCAAGCTGCTGAACGATGAAATCCACTCGCGTACCCGGACGAACGTCGTCGAGACCAAGAGATTTTCGGAGCGCCTTGAGGCGGCAATCGCGCGCTACCACACGAATGCGATCAGCACTGTTGAGGTGCTACAGGAACTCATCGGCCTTGCAAGGGATGTGCGGGCAGCCCGCGTGCGCGGCGAGGAAGAAGGCCTGTCGCCTGACGAAATCGCCTTTTATGACGCGCTCGCCGAGAATGAGAGTGCGGTCCAGGTGATGGGCAACAATTCGCTGAAGGTGATTGCCCATGAGCTGCTCGTCGGCCTCAAGGGTAGCGCCTCGGTGGATTGGTCGCACCGGGAGAGCGCGCGAGCCAAAATGCGGGTGCTGGTGAAGCGGGTTTTGCGGAAGCACGGATATCCGCCCGATCTTCAGGATGCGGCGGTCCAGACGGTTCTGCGACAAGCCGAGGTACTCTCAGCGAGTTGGGCGTAGCTTCACCCCTTCCCCCTCCAGGCCGGTTCCGCCCAATGCTCCCCGCGGGCAACCGACGCACATGTGCACCGGCGCGCCCGTCGCCCTGGCACGGTGGCGAAAATGCGGCAAACGGGTCAGCTTAATTGACCTGAATCAGCCCTGAAAGCGCAAAACCAAACCGGGGCCAAGCGGGAGCTTGCCAAGCTCGCCAGCCGATAAAAGGCTATGATTTCAATGGGGAATGGTGCCCAGGGGCGGAATCGAACCACCGACACTGCGATTTTCAGTCGCATGCTCTACCAACTGAGCTACCTGGGCGTCGGGACGTGGTGAGCACGTCCCGAGAGCCGCGAGTGTATAGAGAGGAAGATGGGGGCTGTCCATAGGGTCGGCCACATCATCGCTGCCCGAAGGCAGGAGCTGTGGAAAAGCGGTGCCGGCCCTGCATCGGCGGGGGGCCGGCCGGGGCCTGTCGGCGGGCGCGGGGTGCGGTTTTGGGCGGCGCCTCGCCTTCGCGGCCCCGCGCGCAAGCGGGCTTCGTCGCGACGGCCTGGCAGCGCCAGGAAGGGTTTGGATGGCGCGATGCCTGCCCACAACGCGCCCCGCCGGCCCGGCGCCGCGCTGTGCGGGAAGGGGGGCGGCGCGGGCCGGAGCCGCCGATTTTGGCGTGTTTTCTTCTGCGGAAACTGGCACAGTGCGCCATCGGATGCATCGCCATCCAGGCGGCAGTTTCGGGGGGAAAAGTGGCGGAGAGGAAGGCGCGGGGCACCGCAGAAACGCCGGAACCGGCAGACTACACCACCGGATCCGGCGCGCCGGCCGCCGAGGCGGCAACCTTGGAGCAGGCCCTCGGCGTCCAGGTGCGCTCCATCCGCCGGGAGCTGGACCTCACCGTTTCCGACCTCGCCGGCGCCGCGGGCATCTCGGTGGGCATGCTCTCCAAGATCGAGAACGGGCAGATCTCCCCCTCCCTCGCCACGTTGCAGGCCATCTCGAAGGCCCTCAACGTGCCCATCACCACCCTGTTCTCCGCCTTCGAGGAACGGCGGGACTGCTCGTTCGTGCGCGCCCGCCAGGGCGTCATCATCGAGCGGCGCGGCACCAAGGTGGGCCACCAATACGAGCTTCTGGGCCATGGCCTCGGCGGCGACATCGTGGTGGAACCCTACCTCATTACCCTTTCGCAGGAGGCCGCCCCCTACACCGGATTCCGCCATGCCGGGGTGGAGTTCCTCTACATGCTGAGCGGAGAGGTGATCTATCGCCACGCGGACCGCACTTATCACCTGCGGCCCGGCGATGCGCTGATGTTCGATTCCGGTGCCGCCCACGGCCCGGAGACGCTCCTCGCCACCCCCATGACCTACCTCTCCATCATCGTCTACGGGCGGGACCGGCACTGATCCGACCCCCGTGCGGGTCCTTGTTCCTTCGACATTTTTCTTCAAACGAAACTTTTATTCTTTATCGTTGACGCACCTCTCCATCCGGCGTACCACTTCTTCCCAGAGCCGCCTGCGCGGCCGAAAACGGAGACAGTGACAGCGCCATGTGCGGCATCGTCGGACTTTTCTTGAAGGATCCCAAGCTCGAAGGCGAGCTGGGGGGCCTGCTCGCGTCCATGCTCTGCGTGATGACGGATCGCGGCCCCGACAGCGCAGGCTTCGCGGTCTACGGCTCGGGCGCCAAGGACAAGGTGAAGCTCTCGCTGCGCGCGGCGCGGGGCTATGATTTTGCCGCGCTCAATGCCGGCCTTTCCCTTCCGGCAGATGGATTGCCGGGACTCACCGTGCGCGGCACCCATGCGGTCGTCGAGGTGCCGGCGCTGCGCGAGACGGCGGTCCGGGCGTTCCTGGCCGAGCGGCACCCCGAGGTGGCCATTGTGGGCACGGGCGCGCGCATGGAGATCTTCAAGGAAGTTGGCCTGCCGTCTTCGGTGGCGGACACCTTTGGCCTGGCCGGAATGCGCGGCACCCATGGCATCGGCCATACCCGCATGGCCACGGAAAGCGCGGTGACCACCGCCGGCGCGCACCCCTTCTCCACCGGCGCCGACCAGTGCCTGGTGCACAACGGTTCCCTCTCCAATCACAATGCCTTGCGCCGGTCGCTGACGCGCGAGGGGGTGAGCTTCGAGACCGAGAACGACAGCGAAGTGGCCGCTGGATACCTCACCTGGCGCATGAAGCAGGGTGCCTCTTTGGGCGAGGCGCTGGAAGCCGGCCTCAAGGACCTCGACGGATTCTACACCTTCGTCGTCGGCACGCAGACCGGCTTCGGCGTGCTGCGCGATCCCATCGCCTGCAAGCCGGCCGTCATGGCCGAAACCGACAGCTATGTGGCCTTCGGCTCCGAGTACCGCGCCCTGGTGGGCCTGCCGGGCATCGACAAGGCCCGCGTGTTCGAGCCGGAGCCGGCGACCGTCTATTTCTGGGAGCGCCCCCAATGAACGCCATCTCCCCCGACGTGACGTTCGACCTTGCCGCCACCCCCCTGCGCGAGCTCAACGCCGCCCTCCACCAGGCCACCGGCGAGAGCAATGCGCGCCGCTGGCGGGTGCTCAACCCCGGCGGCCGCCATGCGGTGGCGGCGGGGGTGGCCGCGCCGCTCACCATCGAGATCGAGGGGCACGTGGGCTATTACTGCGCCGGCATGAATGCCGAGGCGTCGGTGATCATCCATGGCAATGCCGGCGTCGGCGTCGCCGAGAACATGATGAGCGGCTTCGTCCATGTGCGCGGCGATGCCAGCCAGTCGGCCGGGGCCACCGCCCATGGCGGCCTGCTGGTGATCGACGGCAACGCCTCCGCCCGCTGCGGCATCTCCATGAAGGGGGTGGACATCGTGGTGAAGGGCTCGGTGGGCCACATGAGCGCCTTCATGGGCCAGGCCGGCAGCCTGGTGGTGCTGGGCGACGCCGGCGAGGCGCTGGGCGACAGCCTGTACGAGGCGAAGCTGTTCGTGCGCGGCACGGTGAAGAGCCTGGGGGCCGACTGCATCGAGAAGGAGATGCGGGACGCGCACAAGGCGCTTCTGGCCGAAAAGCTGAAGGCCGCCGGCCTGGAGGGCGCGGTGGATGTGGGCGAGTTCCGCCGCTACGGCTCGGCCCGCCGCCTCTACAATTTCCACGTGGACAATGTGGACGCCTATTGAGCGACACCGGCCTCTCCCGAGCCGCGCTTTCCCTCTCCCGCTGGCGGGGGAGGGCCACGGAGGGGGAGGACCGGGGAGGGGAAGGCGCCAGGATCGTGGACCGGCGCCGCGTGGCAGCACCGCGCCCCCCTCCCCTACCCTCCCCCGCCAGCGGGAGAGGGAGTTCACCGTTCGCAATCAACGCCGTTCCGGGTGAGGACCCCATGACCGCCCACAGCAACACGCCGCGCACGCCGCCGCGCTTCTCCGCTACCTTCGATCCCGCCACCCTGGCGGAAATCCGTCGCGCCGCGGCCACCGGCATCTATGACATCCGTGGCGGCGGCACCAAGCGCAAGGTGCCCCATTTCGACGACCTCCTGTTCCTCGGCGCCTCCATGTCGCGCTATCCGCTGGAAGGCTACCGCGAGAAGTGCGGCACCGAGGTGGTGCTGGGCACCCGCTTTGCGAAGAAGCCCGTTCACCTGAAGATCCCGGTCACCATCGCCGGCATGAGCTTCGGCGCCCTTTCGGCGCAGGCGAAGGAAGCGCTGGGGCGCGGCGCCTCCACGGTGGGCACCTCCACCACCACCGGCGACGGCGGCATGACGGCCGAGGAGCGCGGCCAGTCGCAGACCCTGGTCTACCAGTATCTGCCGTCGCGCTACGGCATGAACCCGGTGGACCTGCGCAAGGCCGACGCCATCGAGATCGTCATCGGCCAGGGCGCCAAGCCCGGCGGCGGCGGCATGCTGCTGGGGCAGAAGATTTCCGATCGCGTGGCCGCCATGCGCACCCTGCCCAAGGGCATCGACCAGCGCTCGGCCTGCCGCCATCCCGACTGGACCGGGCCGGACGACCTGGAAATCAAGATCGAGGAACTGCGCGAGATCACCGATTGGGAAAAGCCCATCTATGTGAAGGTGGGCGCCTCCCGTCCCTATTACGACGTGGCGCTGGCGGTGAAGTCGGGGGCCGACGTGGTGGTGCTGGACGGCATGCAGGGCGGCACCGCGGCCACCCAGGACGTGTTCATCGAGCATGTGGGCATTCCCATTCTCGCCGCCATCCGCCCGGCGGTGCAGGCGCTGCAGGACCTTGGAATGCACCGCAAGGTGCAGCTGATCGTCTCCGGCGGTATCCGCACCGGCGCGGACGTGGCCAAGGCGCTGGCGCTGGGGGCGGATGCGGTGGCCATCGGCACCGCGGCACTGGTGGCGCTGGGCGACAACGACCCGCACTATGAAGACGAATACCAGGCGCTGGGCACCACCGCCGGAGCCTATGACGACTGGCACGAGGGCCGCGACCCCGCCGGCATCACCACCCAGGACCCGGAGCTGGCGGCGCGGCTCGACCCGGTGAAGGCCGGCCGGCGCCTTGCCAACTACCTCTCGGTGTTGACCCTGGAGGCGCAGACCATCGCCCGCGCCTGCGGCAAGAGCCATGTGCACAACCTGGAGCCGGAGGACCTCGTGGCCCTCACGGTTGAGGCCGCCGCCATGGCCGGCGTGCCACTGGCCGGCACCAGCTGGATACCGGGGAAGACCGGCGGCTACTGAGCCGCGCCCCGCCGCAGACCCGGCCCCGCCGCTCGACCGGCGGGGCCAAATCAAAACAAGACCTGTCCTTTCCGGGGATCGAACATGAGACGCACTGCCGAAATCGCACGGGAGGCGGAGGGGCGCGCCGCCGTCTCCGCCAGCACCGACCTCGCCAAGGCGGCGAAGGAGCGGGGCATCAAGTATTTCCTCATCTCCTATGTGGACCTGTTCGGCGCGCTGCGGGCCAAGCTGGTGCCCGCCGCCGCCATCGGCCCCATGCAGAAGGAGGGGGCCGGCTTTGCCGGTTTCGCCACCTGGCTCGACATGTCGCCGGCCGACCCGGACCTGTTCGCGGTGCCGGACCCTTCCAGCCTCATCCAGCTGCCGTGGAACGAGGAAATCGGCTGGCTCGCCGCCGACCTGTTCATGGAAGGCAAGGAGGTGGCGCAGGCCCCGCGCACGGTGCTGAAGAAGCAGCTGGCCGACGCCGCCGACCTCGGCTACGCCATGAAGACCGGCGTCGAATGCGAGTATTTCCTCATCAGCCCCGACGGCAAGGCCATTTCGGACGGCTCGGACACTGCGGAAAAGCCCTGCTACGACCAGTCCGCCCTGATGCGCCGCTACGATGTCATCAAGGACATCTGCGATGCCATGCTCAAGCTGGGCTGGGGCGCCTACCAGAACGACCATGAGGACGCCAACGGCCAGTTCGAGATGAACTGGAACTATGACCACGCCCTCCTCACCGCCGACCGGCACGTGTTCTTCAAATACATGGTGAAGTCCATTGCCGAGAGGCATGGGCTGCGCGCCACCTTCATGCCCAAGCCGTTCATCAACCTGACCGGCTCGGGCTGCCACGCCCATGTCTCCTTGTGGCAGAAGGGCAAGAATGCCTTCTCCGATCCCAAGGGCGAGCTGGGGGTGTCCCGGCTCGGCTACCATTTCATCGGCGGGCTGATCCACAATGCGGACGCCCTGTGCGCCATCACCAATCCCACGGTGAATTCCTACAAGCGCATCAACGCCCCGCGCACCCTTTCCGGTGCCACCTGGGCGCCCAATACGGTGACCTACACCGGCAACAACCGCACCCACATGATCCGCATTCCCGACGCGGGCCGCTTCGAGTTCCGCCTGGCCGACGGGGCGGCGAACCCCTATCTGCTGCAGGCGGGCCTGCTGGCGGCGGGGCTCGACGGCATCGTCAACGAGCGTGACCCCGGCAAGCGCCTCGACATCAACATGTATACCGAGGGGCACAAGGTGAAGGGCGCCAAGCGGCTGCCCCTGAACATGCTGGACGCCCTGCGGGCGCTGGAGAAATCGCGGGTTCTCGCCGACCGGCTCGGCACCCCCTTCGTCTCCGGCTACCTGAAGCTGAAGACCGAGGAATGGAACGCCTTCTCCCGCCACCTCACCCAGTGGGAGCGGGACAACACGCTGGACATCTGACCCCCACGGGCGACCGGCTCTATCAATAATTTAGAGACTGATTCACCGATCAGGTTGATTCAACCTGATCGGATCAGGCTCTAGAGCACGTTCCGCTCAGCTTGCATCGCAAGCTGAGCGGTAAAACGTTCTCTATCAATAATTTAGAGACTGATTCACCGATCAGGTTGATTCAACCTGATCGGATCAGGCTCTAAGCCGCTGCATTTTTAAGGCCCCGGAGACCACTCCGGGGCCTTTTTCTGTCTTGCGCGCCATCCGCCGCCGGCCGGCGCGGCACCGGGGCGAACCCGCGCCCGAACCCGCGCCCCTGGCGCGCGGCGGCGGGCCCCTGACGCACCCGGAGGGGACGCCTGTCGTTTGGGCATTTTGGCGCCGCCGACCTGCATTTCTACAGCATTGAATTACATCATTATTTCATGATTTCTGGGGAATGACGCCTCTTTTGCGGGCAAGATTTGTCCTCCTCTGCGTCATGGAATGGTCATTACCCCGCCCCGCGCGCCCCCCGCAAGCACGGACTGCATCGGGATGGCGCCCCGAAAAGCCCTTCGCGATCAACGCATTTTCCCGTCCCCGCCGGTTCCGGGGCGGCGGCGGGGGCGGCCGGGAGCCGATTATAACTCTCTGGCATAAGAGTTGCTCCTGAGTGAACTCAGGGTCGGAGGGGGGCACCGCATGACGGCGGCCGCTCGCACCCTGTCACAGGCAACAGCGTTCGGGGATCTCCATGACGGATCAATTGGCCGCGCTGACGACCATCTTCACGGAATTCTATTATTTCCTGACGGTCGTCCTCATGTTCTTCATTCATGTCGGCTTCTGCATGTACGAGGTGGGTGCCGCCCGCGTGAAGAACGTGCAACACACGCTACTCAAGAACACCATGGCGATTCCGCTGGTGGGCCTGGCTTTCTTCCTGTTCGGCATGTGGATCTACATCGCCTTCCAGGGCTGGCCCATCTCCACGTCCTCGCTGACCTTCACCACGGGCTTCGAGCCCTGGTCCACCAAGATCGCGCCCAACCTCACCGACCGCATCTCGGGCGTGTTCTGGGCGGCCTTCGCCCTGTTCGGCATGACCGCGGCCTCCATCGTCTCCGGCGCCCTCATCGAGCGCACCAAGACTTCGGGCTTCTTCATCCTGGCCATCTATGTGGGCGCCATCGCCTGGGTCATCCCCGCCGCCTGGGCCTGGGCCGGAAACGGCTGGATGGCCCAGTATCTCGGCTTCCATGACCAGTATTGCTCCGCCGTCCTGCACTCGGTGGCGGGCTTTGCGACCCTGGGCGTCCTGATCAACCTCGGCCCGCGCATCGGCAAGTTCGCCGCCGACGGCACGCCGCGCGAGATTCCGGCGCACAACCCCTGGCTCGTCACCATCGGCCTGTTCATGATCTATGTGGGCTTCTGGGGCTTCTATGCCGCCTGCCACATCCCGATCGTGGACGTGGGCACCGCCGGTGCGCCCTATTTCACCGCCACCAACATCTATGGCGTTCCGATCACCTTGTCGGGCGTGACCATGAACTTCCTGCTTGCCCTGTTCGGCGGCATGGTCGCGGCTTACATGGTCTCCAACGGCAATGCCTACTGGACCTATTCGGGCGGCCTGACCGGGCTCATCTCCGCCTCCGCCGGCAACGACTTCTACCACCCCATCATCGCTTTGGTGATCGCGGTCGCCGGCACCATCATGGCCTACAAGCTGCATTATTGGGTGGAGCGGAAGTTCAAGATCGACGACGCGGTGGGCGCCGTCGCGGTGCACGGCTATTGCGGCCTGTTCGGCGGCATCGTCGCTGGCTTCGCCCTGTGGGGCTATCCGGCGGTGCTGCCCTCCTCCGGCGCGCTCATCACCCTGGGCGAGGGCGTGGGCTGGTTCGGCGTCAATGCCGAGGGCCTGCCCATCATCACCCCCATGGGCAACATCATCGGCTCGCTGGTGTTCGCCATCGGCTTCGGCTTCATCCCCGGCTACGTGATCTCGAAGCTGCTGGCCATGGCCGGCCTGCTGCGGGTGCCCGCCTCCACCGAGGTGAAGGGCCTCGACGGCAAGCACGTTCCCGCCACCTACCCCCACCACTCCGGCATGGAAGAGGCCTTCGAGGCCATCCAGCGCCGGGAAGCCAAGCTCTGACCGTCTTGCAAGGAGAAATCCAATGAATACGGGCGTCACCTCCCTCGCCAAGCTCACCGAGATGGCCGAGGTCTATCCCTTCGCCGGATACGAGCCGCTGTTCTCCGTCATCGCTCTGGTGTTCTTCGTGGCGTTCATCGCCAAGCAGATCTCCATGGACAAGGTGCTGCACGAGGAACAGATCGACCACACCGCCGAAGCCATGGCCACCCCGGCCGAATAGCCGGCGCCGGGCCGCGTGGCCCACGGGCGGGGCGTGGCCCCGCCCGTACGCACCATCTTGCGGGGCTTGGCCCCGCCCGCACCACCGGGCATCGCGCGGGCCTTCGCAAGGGCCGCGCGATGCGCCGTGAGAGGGGGCTACGGCTCTGTCCCGGCCGCGCCGTCGGGCACCGCGATGGCATCGAGCCACGGCAGGGCCGGGCGCAGCGCCGGCAGGACCCGCGCTTCCAGCTCCTCCCGGCAGAAGGCGGCGGCCTCCCGCGGCAGGCGTCCCAATTCCTGCCGCCGCGCCACCAGGATGAGGCTGCGCGAAAAGGCCGGTCCCGGCAGCGGACCGGCGGCGAGGCGCGCCAGGTCCACCCCCGCCTCGTGGATGCACAGGGGCGTCGTCACCGCAAACCCCTCCCCCGCCGCCACCGTGGCCGTCACCCCCTGCGGCGTGTCGAACTCCATCCGCCGCGGCAGGTCGAGCCGCAGCCGCCGCAGATGCCGCTCCACCTCGATCCCGGTCTTGGAGCGCGCCGAGAAGCGCACCAGCGGCAGGCGCCGGGCGAGGCGGGCGAGGTCGTCCACCCGCGCCGGCGGCTCGGTGCCGGCGGGCAGCAGCAGCACATAGGGTTCGGTGAGCAAAGGAAAGCGCTCCAGCCCCTCGATGTCCGCCAGTTCGTCCACCCCCGCCAGCATGTCCAGCTGGCGCGAGAGCAGCGCACTGGCATGGGAGGCGGTGAGGCCGGAGAGCACCGAAACCTGCTCCGCCAGCGCCGCCAGCCGCCCGGCCAAAGGCGCCGCCAGCGCGCGGGTGAGGGAATCCACCAGCCCGGCGCGGATGAGGGGCAGCCGGCCGTGCTCGGTCTCCTTCAGGGCGGGCACGATCTGCCGCGCCTCGGAGAGCAGGGCGCTGGCCTTCTGCCGCAGCACCCCGCCCGCGGCGGTGAGGCCAAGCGGCCGCACCGAGCGGTCGAACAGGGCAAGCCCCATGCGCCCCTCCAGTTCCGCCACCGCCTGCGAAACCGCCGGCTGGGTCAGCCCCAGCCGCCGCGCCGCCCCGGCCATGGCCCCCGCCTCGCAGACCGCGAGGAAGATCTCCAGGGTCTTGAGATCGAACGGCAAAAGCTCCCGCACGGCGCACGCTCCCTACTATAAGCAGGATTTATATTAACCCTCGTTTGCCAGCGAGATATAGAGGGTCACGGGGTTTGCCCCGCCGCCGCGCCGGTCCCGGCGCGCCCGTTCCAGTGAGCGCCCATGTCCCGCTATTCCGTCCTGAGCCTCATCGCCAACGCGCTCAACGGCCAGACCGGCTGGGTCCCGGCCTGGCGCGATGGCGCGCCGCAGCCGGCCTATGACGTGATCATCGTCGGCGGCGGCGGCCATGGGCTCGCCACCGCCTATTACCTCGCCAAGGAGCACGGCATCCGCAACGTGGCGGTGCTGGAGAAGGGCCATATCGGCTCCGGCAATGCCGGGCGCAACACCACCATCATCCGGTCGAACTACCTGCTGCCGGGCAACGAGCCGTTCTACGAATGGTCCATGAAATTGTGGGAGGGGCTGGAGCAGGAGCTCAACTACAACGCCATGGTTTCCCAGCGCGGCATCATCAACCTCTACCATTCCGATGCCCAGCGCGACGCCTATGCGCGGCGCGGCAATGCCATGCGCCTTGCCGGCGCCGATGCCGAGCTTCTGGACCGCGGCCAGGTGCAGGCGCTGTGTCCCTTCCTCGATTTCGACAATTCCCGCTTTCCCATCCGCGGCGGGCTCCTGCAGGCCCGCGCCGGCACCGCGCGCCATGATGCGGTGGTGTGGGGCTATGCCCGCGGCGCCGACCGGCTGGGCGTGGACATCGTGCAGAATTGCGAGGTCACCGGCTTCCTGCGTGCGGGCGAGGCGGTGGTGGGGGTGGAAACCACCCGCGGCCCCATCCGCGCCGGAAAGGTGGGCCTGGCGGTGGCCGGCTCCACCTCGCGCCTCGCCCGCCATCTCGGCCTGCGCCTGCCCATCGAGAGCCATGCATTGCAGGCCTTCGTCTCCGAGGGACTGAAGCCGCTGGTGCCGGGGGTCATCACCTTCGGCATGGGGCATTTCTACGTCAGCCAGTCGGACAAGGGCGGCCTCGTCTTCGGCGGCGACATCGAGGGCTACAATTCCTATGCCCAGCGCGGCAACCTGCCGGTGGTGGAGGATGTGGCCGAGGGCGGAATGGCCATCATGCCCCGCATCGGCCGGCTGCGGATGCTCAGGTCCTGGGGCGGCCTCGTGGACATGTCCATGGACGGCTCGCCCATCATCGACGTGGGTCCGTTGCCCGGGCTCTATCTCAACACCGCGTGGAACTACGGGGGCTTCAAGGCAACCCCGGCCTCGGGCTGGTGCTTCGCCCACACCATCGCGCGGGAGGAGGCCCACCCCCTCAACGCCGCCTTCCGGCTGGACCGCTTCCGCTCCGGCCATGTGATCGACGAAAAGGGAGTCGGCCCCCAGCCGAACCTGCATTGAAGGCGACGGACGCAAAAGCCGTCGTGCTCCGGCTTGACCGGAGCCCCCATCTCTCCGCCGGACACCGCGTCCGGCCCGCGCATGGGCCCTCCGGTCAAGCCGGAGGGCGACGGCGGCGGGCAGCGCGTGAAACCCGCCTGCCATTCCATCCCCACCACCCCAGCCGGACCTGACCCATGCGCATCACCTGTCCCTATTGCGGCGCGAGGTCGTCCCACGAATTCGCCTATCTCGGCGATGCCGCGCCGAAACGGCCGGACACGGCGGATGCGGACGCCTTCCACGCCTATCTCCACGAGCGCGACAACATCGCCGGCGTGATGGAGGAGCTGTGGTACCACGCCGGCGGCTGCCGCCGCTGGCTGACGGTGACGCGCGACACCCGCACCCACGACATCACCGCGGTGAGATTCACCCGCACGGAGGCGGCCGAATGACGAGGCTTTCCGCAGGCGGGCTCATCGACCGCAGCCGCACCCTTTCCTTCACCTTCGACGGCCGGCGCTACAGCGGCCACCCCGGCGACACGCTGGCCTCGGCCCTGCTGGCCAATGGCGTGCGCCTCATGGGCCGCTCGTTCAAATATCACCGTCCGCGCGGCGTGGTGACCGCCGGCTCCGAGGAGCCCAACGCTCTGGTGGAGCTGCGCAGCGGCGCCCGGCGCGAGCCCAACACCCGCGCCACCACGGTGGAAGTGTTCGACGGGCTGGAGGCGGCCAGCCAGAACCGCTGGCCCTCCCTCGCCTTCGACCTGCTGAGCGTGAACCGCCTCGCCGCGCCGGTCCTCGGCGCCGGCTTCTACTACAAGACCTTCATGTGGCCCGCCGCCTTCTGGGAAAAGGTCTACGAGCCCATGATCCGGCGTGCCGCCGGCCTCGGCCGCGCCGCCGATGCGCCGGACCCGGACACGTATGAGAAGGCGACGGCCTTCTGTGACGTGCTGGTCATCGGCTCCGGCGCGGCGGGCCTTGCCGCCGCCCTCGCCGCCGGGCGCGCCGGGGCGCGGGTGATCCTGGCGGAGGAGGATTTCCGCCTGGGCGGGCGGCTGCTGGCCGAGCGCGCCACCATCGACGACGCCCCGGCGCTGGATTTCGTGGCCAAGGCCGAAGCCGAGCTTTCGAGCCTGCCCCAGGTGCGCCTCATGCCCCGCACCACCGTATTCGGTGCCTATGACGGCGGCGAATATGGCGCCGTGGAACGCATGGCCGACCATCTGCCGGTGCCCGCCCCGTTCCAGCCGCGCCAGCGCCTGTGGCGCATCGTGGCGAAGCGCTGCGTGCTGGCGGCGGGCGCCTTCGACCGGCCCATCGTGTTTCCCGGCAACGACCGGCCGGGGGTCATGTCCGCCCTCGCTTTGGCCACCTATGCCAACCGCTACGGCGTCGGCGCCGGGGCCAGCGCCGCCGTGTTCTGCAACAACGACCATGCCGTCGCCGCCGCGCTGGATGCCGCCGCCGCGGGCCTGCGGCTGGAAGCCCTCATCGACGTGCGGCCCGCCGTGGCGGAGGGGCTGGCGGCGCGGGCGAAGGCGCTGGGGGTCCGCCTCATCGCCTCGGGCGAGGTGGTGGCCACGTCCGGCAAGTGCCTGTCGTCCATCACCGTCCGCACCCCGGGGGGAAGCGAGCGGCTGGCGGTGGAGGCGCTCGGCGTTTCCGGCGGCGCCACGCCCAATGTCAACCTCGCCTGCCATATGGGCGGCAAGCCCCGCTGGCAGGAGGACATCGCCGCCTTCGTGCCCGGCGCCCTGCCCCCGGGCATGGCGGTGGCCGGCGCCGTGGCCGGGCGCGGAACGCTGGCGCGCTGCCTGGCCGACGGCACCGCGGCCGGCGCCGCCGCCGCGGCCGACGCCGGCTTTGCCGCCACCCCCGCCCCCGCCCCGGTGGCGGACGAAACCCCCGCCGGCCTTGCCTCCTTCTGGCAGGTGAAGGCCAAGGGCGACCTCGCCTTCGTGGACCTGCAGAACGACGTGAGCGCCAAGGATGTGGCCATCGCCCACCTTGAGGGCTTCCGCGCGGTGGAGCTGCTGAAGCGCTACACCACGCTGGGCATGGCCACCGACCAGGGCAAGACCTCCAACATGGCCGGCCTCGCCATCATGGCCGAGCTGACCGGGCAGTCCATTCCCACCACCGGCACCACCCTGTTCCGCCCGCCCTACACGCCGGTGGCCCTCGGCACGCTGGCCGGCCACCATCGCGGCGTGGATTTCAAGCCGACGCGGCCCACCCCCACCCATGCCTGGGCGCAGGCGCAGGGGGCGGTGTTCGTGGAGGCGGGCCTGTGGCTGCGCGCCCAGTATTTCCCGCAGCCCGGCGAAACCGACTGGCAGCAGAGCGTGAACCGCGAGGTGATGGCCACCCGCTCGGCGGTGGGCGTCATCGACGTGTCCACCTTCGGCAAGATCGACCTCCAGGGGCCGGACGTGGGCGCCCTGCTGGATCGCGTCTACATCAACACCTTCTCCACCCTGCCGGTGGGCAAGGCGCGCTATGGCGTGATGCTGCGCGAGGACGGGCTGGTGATGGACGACGGCACCACCGCCCGCCTCGCCGACCACCATTTCGTGATGACCACGACCACCGCCAACGCCGCCAAGGTGTTCCAGCACCTGGAATTCTGCCTGCAGGTGCTGTGGCCGGAGCTGGACGTGGCGCTGGCCTCGGTGTCCGAGCAATGGGCGCAGATCGCCATATCCGGCCCCCGCGCCCGGGAGGTGCTGGCGCGGATCGCCGACGGGCGCGACGTCTCCAACGCCGCTTTGCCCTTCATGGGCGCGGTGGAGGGCACGGTGATGGGCGGCGTGGCGGCACGCATCTTCCGCCTCTCCTTCTCCGGCGAGCTGGGCTATGAAATCGCGGTGCCGGCGCGGCACGGCGAGGCCCTCATGCGGGCGCTGATGGCGGCGGGCGAACCGTTCGGCATCACCCCCTACGGCACCGAGGCGCTGGGGGTGATGCGCATCGAGAAGGGGCACGTCTCCGGCAACGAGCTGAGCGGGCGCACCAGCGCCCGCGACCTGGGGCTGGGACGCATGGCCTCCACCAGGAAGGACCACATCGGCCGCGTCATGGCGGCGCGCCCCGGCATCGCCGATCCCGACCGGCCCGCCTTGGTGGGCCTGCGGCCGGTGGACCGCGGCGCCCGGCTGCGGGCCGGCGCCATCCTGCTCAGCCCCGGCGCGGCGCCCACCACCGCCAATGACGAGGGATACATCACCTCGGTGGCCTTTTCCCCCACCCTCGGCCACGCCATCGGCCTCGGCCTGCTGAAGCGCGGACCCGCGCGCCTGGGCGAGACGGTGCGCGCCTATGACCCGGTGCGGGGCGGTGACATGGCGGTCGAGGTGTGCTCTCCCGCATTCGTTGACCCGGAAGGGGAGAAGCAGCGTGGCTGACCTCATCGCACACCTCGCGCCCACCCGCCTCCTGCCGGAAGGCCACTATGGGGCCGATGGCGCCGCCGGCGTGTCCGCGCGGCTGGTGGAGGGCCTTGCCGCCGCCACGCTGGTGGCCCGCAGGGGCGCCGCCGGCCGCCTCGCCGCGGCCTGCGCCGCCGCCGGCCTGCCCCTCGCCGACGCGCCGCGCCTTTACGCCGGGGCGGGGCTGGAGGCGGTGGGCACCGGCCCCGGCCGCTGGCTGGTGTTCGCGCCCGAAACCGGCGGCGCCGCGCTGCGCTCCCGCCTCGCCGCCCTGGCCGCAGACCTTGCCGCCGTCACCGACCAGAGCGACGCCAACCTGGTGTTCGATATTTCCGGCGCGAAGGCGCGCGACGCCTTGGCCAAATGCGTGGCGGTGGACCTCCACCCGTCGGCGTTCCGCGCGGGGGATGCGGCCACCACCCTGGCCGCCCATGCGGGCGTGACCTTCTGGCTGGCCGATGCCGCGCCGGTGTTCCGCTTCGCCGTGCCGCGCTCGTTCGCGCCGGCCGTCCTGCGGGCGCTGTGCGCCGCGGCGGCCGAATACGGCTTCGCCCTCGCCGGCACCGGGCGAGGTTGACCGCAGCGCGGCGCGCGCCCCGCCTTTTCCGCCCTGTTTTCCTTCACGCGCGCCCGCCTGCGCCCGTCGCACGCCGCGCCAGCCGAGAAGCCTAAGCAAGATGACCACGCCGAGCGATCATTTCATTCTCACCCTCTCCTGCCCCAACCGGCCGGGCATCGTGGCGGGGGTTTCCACCTTCCTGTTCGAGAAGGGCTGCAACATCCTGGAGGCGCAGCAATACGACGCCACCGAGACCGGCCGCTTCTTCATGCGCGTGGTGTTCAACGTGGTGGAGGGCCCTGCCGGCCTCGACGAGATCCGCGACGGCTTCGCCACGGTGGCGCAGGGCTTCTCCCTCACCTGGACCCTGCGCCCGCAGGCGGAGAAGCGGCGGGTGCTGCTGCTGGTGTCGAAGTTCGACCACTGCCTGGCCGACCTGCTCTATCGCTGGCGCATCGGCGAGATTGCCATGGAGATCACCGGCATCGTCTCCAACCACCCGCGCGAGACTTACGCCCATCTCGATTTCGACGGCATCCCCTTCCACTATCTGCCGGTCACCAAGGCCACCAAGCTGGAGCAGGAGACGCAGATCTGGGAGATCTTCCAGCAGAGCCGCTCGGAACTCGCGGTGCTCGCGCGCTACATGCAGGTGCTCTCGGACGGGCTCTCCGCCAAGCTGTCGGGCAAGTGCATCAACATCCACCATTCCTTCCTGCCCGGGTTCAAGGGCGCCAAGCCCTATCACCAGGCCCATGCGCGCGGCGTGAAGCTGATGGGCGCGACCGCCCATTACGTCACCTCCGACCTGGACGAGGGGCCGATCATCGAGCAGGACGTGGAGCGCATCTCCCATCAGGATTCCCCCGACGACCTGGTGCGCAAGGGCCGCGACATCGAACGCCGGGTGCTGGCCCGCGCCATCGCCTGGCATGTGGAGGACCGGGTTCTCCTGAACGGCACGCGCACGGTGGTGTTCCGCGACTGAGCGGGGGCGATCGAACCACAAGGGGGCGCCTGCGTTGTCTTGGGGACGACCCGACACGAGGAGCCCCCATGCCCCGCAATGCCGTGCTCATCGCCGCAGGCCTGGTGCTCGTCCTGGCCCTGTTCTCGGCGAGCCTCTTCTCCAACCGCGGCGGCCCGGAGCCGAGCGAGACCGCGCCGGAGAACATCACCACCCCCAGCGGCAACCCGCCGCCGCTGACCACCTCGCCGGAAACCCCGCCCGGCCGCACCCCGTCCGAGCCGGTGCGTTAGGGCGCGATCCGATCAAATTGAGTCAATTTGATCGGTCAATCGCCCGCTCACTTAAGGATAGAGAACGCGTTATCCGACCAGCTTGCGGTGCAAGCTGGTCGGCGCGTGCTCTAGCGCGCGATCCGACTAGGCTGCACTAATTTTGTGCACACACCGCCTCAAACACCGCCCGCCACGGCCGGACACAAGCCGCGGTGGGCGTTTCATTTTCAGTCATATCATTGATATAAAACACACTTCATAAAATTGCATACAATTGGCGCGTTTCCTGCTAGCTCCCTGCTGCCGCGCCGGTGCGGCACAGATGCGGGCCTTCCATGCAGACCGTCGCCAGCCTTCTTTCCGCCCACAGGTCCGGCGCCCGTTCCGTCGCCGAGACGGTGCGCGGCGTCTACGCCCGGATCGCGCAGCACGACGATCCGGCCATGTTCATCACCCTGCGCCCGGAAGCCGCGGTGCTGGCAGACGCCGCGGCGCTGGCGGCGGCGGGGAACACGGCCCTTCCCCTCTACGGCATCCCGGTGGCGGTGAAGGACAACATCGACGTTGCCGGCCTGCCCACCACCGCCGCCTGCCCCGCCTTCGCTTATGTGCCGGAGCACGACGCCACCGCCGTGGCGCGGCTGAAGGCGGCCGGCGCCCTCATCATCGGCAAGACCAATCTGGACCAGTTCGCCACCGGCCTCGTGGGCGTGCGCTCGCCTTATGGCATTCCGCGCAACGCGTTCAATCCGCAGCTGGTGCCGGGGGGCTCCTCCTCCGGCTCGGCGGTGGCGGTGGCGGCGGGCATCGTGCCGGTTGCGCTGGGCACCGACACGGCGGGCTCGGGGCGGGTGCCGGCCATGCTGAACAACATCGTGGGCCTGAAGCCCTCCCTGGGCCTTGTGCCCAACACCGGCCTCGTGCCCGCCTGCCGGACCCTCGACTGCATCTCCGTCTTCGCCCTCACGGTGGACGACACCATGGCGGTGCTGGAGGTGATGTCCGGCTTCGATCCGCAGGATGCCTATTCCCGCGACCTGCCCCTGGCGCCCCTGTGCGCCGCGCCGCCGGTGCCGGTGCTGGGGGTGCTGGCGCCAGGCCAGCGCGAATTCTTCGGCGACGACGCGGCCGCCCGCGCCTATGCCGACGCGCTTGCGCGCCTTGGCACCATGGGCGCCGTGCTGAAGGAGATCGACTTCGCCCCCTTCGCCGAGACTGCCCGTCTGCTTTATGAGGGGCCCTGGGTGGCGGAGCGCTGGATCGTGGCGGAAAAGCTGCTCACCACCGATCCGCAGGCGGTGCACGAGGTCACCCGCGCCATCACCGAGCCCGGCGGCAAGGCGAGCGCCGCGGACGCCTTCCGCGCCCTGTACCGGCTGAAGGAATTGCGGGCGCAGGTGGCGCCCACCCTGGCCGGCATCGACGCGCTGGTGCTGCCCACCGCGCCCTCGGCCTATACGGTGGCGCAGGTGCTGGCCGACCCCATCCGCCTCAATTCGCGCAATGGCACCTACACCAATTTCGTCAATCTCATGGACCTGTGCGGCATTGCCGTGCCGGCCGCCATCGCGCCCAACGCGGTGCCCTATGGCATCACCTTTCTGGCGCCGGCCGGACAGGACGCGCAGATGGCCGCCCTCGGCCGCGCCTTCGTCGCCACCGCCGCGCTGCCGCTGGGCGCCGACACCGCGCCCGCGCCGCCCGCCCCGCCCCTGCCCGCGCGCAGCGAGCCGGGCCGACTCGACATCTGCGTGTTCGGCGCCCACCTCTCCGGCATGGCGCTGAATGGCGACCTGAAGGCCATGGGCGGGCGCTTCGTGCGCACCGCCGCCACCGCCCCGGCCTATCGCATGAAGCTGCTGCCCGGCGCCGTGCCACGGCCGGGCGTGGTGCGGGTGTGCGCAGACGGCGCCGCCATCGCTGGCGAAATCTGGTCCCTGCCCATGGCCGGGGTGGGCCAGTTGCTGGCCACCATCCCCGCGCCCCTCGGCCTCGGCCAGGTGGAGCTGGAGGACGCCAGCCGCGTCACCGGCTTCCTCGCCGAGGCGGCGGCGCTGGTGGATGCGGCGGACATCACCGCCCACGGCGGCTTCCGCGCCTTCCTGAACACCCCCGCCGGGGCCTGAGGCGGGACCTGAGGCCGCCCCCGCGGGGGAGCGGCGAAAGGGCCGGCGGCGCGGTGAAGATGCAGCACAATCGCGCTGCGGCAGCTGCCGGACGGGCAGGACACGAGGCCGCGAGGAGTGCTGGACAGTCGATCTGATACACTATATCAGAATGCCTGTCCGAAGCGTTCCAGAGCCCCTCATGTCCATGCCGTCTCCTGTCGCCCCCGCCATCGCGCCCTCCGCGCAGGACAGCGGCGCACATCTCCATGCCGCCGCCGCGGGGCATAGGGACGCCCGCCGGCCACGCATCGGCCCCTCGGTGCTGCGCCTGTCGCTGGCCGCGCGCCTGGGCATTGTCGCGGCGCTGCTCCTTCCCCTGTGGGTGGCGGTTTTCCTGGTGGTGCGGGGATAGCCATGACCGCGCAGATTTCCTTTCGCAATCTCACCCTGGGCTATGAGCGCCACCCGGCGGTGCATCACCTCACCGGCGATGTGCGCGCGGGCGCGCTGCTGGCGGTGTGCGGCTCCAACGGCGCCGGCAAATCCACTTTGCTCAAGGGCATCTGCGGCGCGCTGCGCCCGCTGGGCGGCGCCATCGACCGCCATGGCCTGTCCCCGCGCGACATCGCCTATCTGCCGCAGGGGGCGGAGATCGACCGCAGCTTCCCCATCCAGGTCTACGACATGGTGGCCATGGGCCTGTGGCGGCAGGCCGGGCTGTTCGGCGGCATCGGCCGCGCCGATCGCCAGCGCATCGCGGAGGCCATCGCCGCCGTGGGCCTTGAAGGCTTCGAGGCGCGGCCCATCGGCACCCTTTCCGGCGGGCAGATGCAGCGCACCCTGTTCGCGCGCCTGCTGCTGCAGGACGCCCGCGTGATCCTTTTGGACGAGCCCTTCACCGCCCTCGACGCCAAGACCGTGGCCGACCTTGTGGCCCTGGTGCGCCGCTGGCACGGGGAGAAGCGCACCGTCATCGCCGTGCTGCACGATTTCGACCTGGTGCGCGCCACCTTCCCGGAAACCCTGCTGCTCGCGCGCACCCCGGTGGCCTGGGGCCCCACCCCGGAGGCCCTCGGCCCGGACAACCTTCTGAAGGCCCGCCGCCTCGGTGAGGCCTGGCGGGAGGATGCCGGAACCTGTTCCAACGCGGCCTGAACCGGCTGCGCCTGCCTTCCGGCGGCACGGTGCCGCCGCCACGTGCGCTGCGTGCGCGTCACCGCTTGGTGGCCGGCGCGGCACCGCCACCGCTTCTTGGCTTGACCGGGAGCCGGCTCGGCTTCTTCGGGAGGCCGGCCCGACACGCTCCAACCCTCGGGTTCCGGCCTCCCGGCCAAGCCAAGAAGCGCCCGGAGACAATGCCCGGCCACCAGCCCTCGATGGGGGCCGGGCCGGGACCACCGTCCTCCCTGCAGAAGGCGCGGGCGCCAGAGACCCGGCCGCAAGAGACCCGAATGAACCTCTATGAGACCCTCATCGCTCCCTTCGTGGAGTTCGAATTCATGCGCCGGGCGCTGGCGGGCGTGTTCGCCCTGTCGCTGGGGGCGGGGCCGCTCGGGGCGTTCCTCATGTTGCGGCGCATGTCGCTGACCGGCGACGCCATGGCCCATGCCATCCTGCCCGGCGCGGCCATCGGCTTCCTGTTCGCCGGCCTCAACCTTTACGCCATGACCGCCGGCGGGCTGGCCGCCGGGCTGCTGGTGGCGGTGGGCGCCGGCGTGGTGGCGCGGGCCACGGGCATGAAGGAAGACGCCTCCCTCGCCGCCTTCTATCTCATCTCTTTGGCCCTTGGCGTGCTCATCGTGTCGCTGAAGGGCTCGAACGTGGACCTGCTGCACGTGCTGTTCGGCACCGTGCTGGGCATCGACGATGCGACCCTCATCCTGATCGCCGTCATCAGCACCCTCACCCTTCTCACCCTCGCCGTCATCTGGCGCCCGCTGGTGCTGGAATGCGTGGACCCCACCTTCCTGGCCTCGGTGAGCCGGGCCGGCGGAGTGAGCCACATCGCCTTCCTGTCGCTGGTGGTGATGAACCTGGTGGGCGGTTTCCACGCTTTGGGCACCCTGCTGGCGGTGGGGCTGATGATGCTGCCGGCGGCGACCGGGCGCTTCTTCGCCCGCGACCTTACCTCCCTGGTGGCCCTGGCCACCCTCGTGGCCTTCGTCTCGGGCACCATCGGCCTTCTCGTCTCCTACCACCTCGGCACGCCGTCCGGGCCGTCCATCATCCTGGTGGCCGGCCTCGCCTACGGACTTGCCGTGATCTTCGGCCCGGCAGGCGGCCTCCTGTTCCGCATCCTGCCGCGGCGCCATCTCGAAGCCTGAAAGGGAATTGCCCATGTTCACGCGACGCCTTCTCCTCGGCATACTCGCCGGCGCGGCC
Source organism: Xanthobacter sp. AM11 (assembly GCF_047444035.1). Classification (NCBI taxonomy): domain Bacteria; kingdom Pseudomonadati; phylum Pseudomonadota; class Alphaproteobacteria; order Hyphomicrobiales; family Xanthobacteraceae; genus Xanthobacter; species Xanthobacter sp. AM11. Next base: position 2,868,182 of record NZ_JBLAOA010000001.1, on the reverse strand, counting down.
CTGGCCGGCCCCGCCTTCGCGCAGGGTGCGCCGGAGGCCGCCGGGAAGCTGCCGGTGGTGGCCTCCTTCTCCATCCTCGGTGATTTCGTGAAGCAGGTGGGCGGCGACCGCGTGTCCGTCGCCACCATCGTCGGCCCCAACGGCGACGCCCACGTCTACCAGCCCACCCCGGCCGATGCGAAGCGCGTGGCCGCGGCCAAGGTGGTGTTCGTGAACGGCCTGGGCTTCGAGGGCTGGATGGACCGCCTCATCAAGGCCTCCGGCACCAAGGCCACCATCGTGGTGGCCACCAAGGGCGTCACCCCGCGCACCGATGCGGACGATGACGACGACAAGGACCACGGCAAGGGCGCGGCCAAGGGCGCCGACAAGCATGACCATGGCAAGGACAAGCATGGCCACGACCACGGCGGCATCGACCCCCACGCCTGGCAGTCCATCGCCAACGCCAAGGTCTATGTGGCCAACATCCGCGACGGGCTGATCGCCGCCGATCCCGACGGCCGCACCACCTATGACGCCAACGCCGCCGCCTACCTCGCCAGGCTCGACGCGCTGGAGACGCAGGTGAAGGCCGCCATCGCCGCCATTCCCGAGGCGCAGCGGCGCATCATCACCTCGCACGACGCCTTCGGCTATTTCGGCGAGGCCTATGGCCTCATCCTCATCTCCCCCGAAGGCGTCTCCACCGAGAGCGAGGCCTCGGCCAAGGACGTGGCGCGCATCATCCGCCAGATCAAGGCGCAGAAGATCCCCGCCGTGTTCATGGAGAACATCTCCGACCCGCGGCTGATGCAGCGCATCGCCAAGGAAACCGGCGCCAAGATCGGCGGCGATCTCTATTCCGACGCCCTGTCCGATGACAAAGGCCCGGCGAGCACCTACATCGACATGATGAACTCCAACGTGCGCGCCCTTTCCGCCGCCCTGGCGAGCTGAAGGCACGCATCTCCCGACGACGAGGCGCGGCGGCCGACAGCAGCGGGCCGCCCGCCGCCATTCGAGGTGTGACCCCATGGCTGAAACGCAGGCCGAGAAGATCCCCGTCACCGTCCTCACCGGCTATCTCGGCGCAGGCAAGACCACGCTGCTCAACAGCATCCTCTCCCAGCCGCACGGCAAGAAGTTCGCGGTGATCGTGAACGAATTCGGCGAGATCGGCATCGACAACGACCTCGTGGTCGGCGCCGACGAGGAAGTGTTCGAGATGAACAACGGCTGCGTGTGCTGCACCGTGCGCGGCGACCTCATCCGCGTCATCGACGGGCTGCTGCGCCGCAAGGGGGCCTTCGACGGCATCATCGTGGAGACCACCGGCCTTGCCGACCCCGCGCCCGTCGCCCAGACCTTCTTCGTGGACGAGGAGGTGCAGGCCAGGACCCGGCTCGACGCCGTGGTCACGGTGGCCGACGCCAAATGGCTCAGCGACCGGCTGAAGGACGCGCCCGAGGCCAAGAACCAGGTGGCGTTCGCCGACGTGATCCTGCTCAACAAGACCGATCTCGTCACCGCCGCCGAGCTGGACGAGGTGGAAGCCCGCATCCGCGGCATCAACCCCTATGCCAAGCTCTACCGGACGCAGAAGTCGCAGATCGACGTCTCCCGGGTGCTGAACCAGGGCGCCTTCGACCTCGACCGCATCCTGGAGATCGAGCCCGCCTTCCTGGAGGAGGAGGAGCACCACCACCATGATCACGAGCACGGGCCGGACTGCGGCTGCGGCGATGACCACGGGCACGGCCATGGGCACGACCATGGCCACCACCATCACGGCCTGAAGGCGGTGCACGACGCGGAGATGCAATCGGTGTCGTTTGCCACCGACAAGCCCCTGGACCCGGACAAATTCTTCCCCTGGGTGCAGAATCTCGTCGCCACCGAGGGCCCCAACATCCTGCGCTCCAAGGGCATCCTCTCCTTCGCCAACGACCCGGACCGCTTCGTGTTCCAGGGCGTCCACATGATCCTGGACGGCGACCACCAGCGCCCCTGGAAGGATGACGAGGCGCGATCGAGCCGCATCGTCTTCATCGGCCGCAAGCTGGACGGCAAGGCTTTGGAGGCCGGTTTCCTCTCCTGCGTCGCCTGAGGCCGCGACACCGGGCATGGCGGGGCGGGGCTGCCCCTCCCCGCTCCACCATACCAGTGTATGGCACTCGACAGCGGCCGCGGAATGCGGTTCAACGGCGGCGGCATTGGGAGAACACACGTCATGAGCCTGCCGAGCCCGCTCGCCTTTGTGGCGAAAGCCCCGGTTGTCCCCGTCGTCGTCATCGAGCGCATCGAAGATGCGGTGCCCCTGGCCCGCGCGCTGGTGGAGGGCGGCCTGCCCCTCATCGAGGTGACGCTGCGCACGCCGGTGGCGCTGGATGCCATTCAGCGGGTGGCGCGCGAGGTGGAAGGCGCCATCGTCGGCGCCGGCACGGTGGTGAGCGAAGCGCAGATCGCAAGCTCCATCGCCGCCGGGGCCACCTTCCTCGTCAGCCCCGGCACCACGCCCAACCTTTTGGATGCCTTCGCGGAATGCCCCATTCCGGTGATGGCCGGCTGCGCCACCGCATCCGAGGCCATGCGCCTTGCCGAGCGTGGCTTCGAGGTGCTGAAATTCTTCCCCGCCGAAGCCTCGGGCGGCGCCGCCTTCCTGAAATCCATCGCCGGCCCCCTGCCCCACCTGCGCTTCTGCCCCACCGGCGGCATCGGCCCGGCCAATGTGGCGGACTATCTGGCCCTGCCCAATGTGGTGGCGGTGGGCGGCTCGTGGGTGGTGCCGGCGGACGCCATCAAGGCCGGCGACTTCGCCAGGGTGCGCGAGCTTGCCGCCGCGGCGGCCGGGCTGAAGCGGGCGGCGCAGTTCGGCTGAAACAAGAGTTCGGCTACGGCCCGGCCCCTGGCGCACGCGCCGCACGGCTTGCATCGCCACCTGTGCGGCGGGCGGGTGCCGGCCCTGGTGCTGCTTCTATTCGAAGAGCTCGGCGTGGGTCCCCGCCCGAACGAAATTTATCGAATTGCCTACGACCTGATAGAGCAGAAGAAAATCGCCGCCGATGTGGCATTCACGGTGATCGGCCCAGTCGCCTTTCAGGGGGTGGTCCAGCCATTCCGGCCCTAACGGCATGTCATTCGCAACCAGCTGCAACATGACATCTTTAAGACGCAGCCCGGGCCTGTCGCGCCTCCATCATGGCACGCGACTCGGCCATGGCTGCTTGCGTTTCGGCATTCGGAATCTTCATTTCCAGAGGCAGCGCCTTGTCACGGGCAATGCGCGTCAAGGTCAGCCGGATCGCATCCGAAACGGTCAATCCGAAATAGTTCAGGACGGCCTCGGCCTCGTCCTTCACGCTTTCATCGACCCGGGCGCGAACAAATGTCGTCGTCGCCACGATGCGCCTCCATTCCTGAGCCTTCTGTCGCTCAATTGAGCTACACAAACAAGAGGCCCGGAATGGCACCGAGACGCTCACAGAGCGCGCCCCTCACACGCCCTTGCTGCCCTCGCCCTCGGCCAGGAAGTGCTCCAGCCAGTGGATGTCATATTTGCCCTCGGCGATGTCCCGGGTGCGCACCAGCACGCGGAACAAAGGCAGCGTGGTGTCGATGCCGTCCACCACGAACTCGTCCAGCGCCCGGCGCAGGCGGCGCAGGCACTCGTCCCGGGTCTTGCCGTGCACGATCAGCTTTCCCACCAGGCTGTCGTAGGTGGGGGGGATGACGTAGCCCTGATAGGCGTTGGAATCCACGCGGATGCCGAGGCCGCCGGGCACGTGGTAATGGGTGATCCGGCCCGGGGACGGGCGGAAGGTGGTGGGATGCTCGGCGTTCACGCGGCACTCGATGGCGTGGCCCTCGATCACCACATCCTTCTGGGTCAGCGTCAGCGGCTCGCCGGCCGCCACGCGGATCTGCTCGTTGATCAGGTCGATGCCGGTGACCATCTCCGTCACCGGATGCTCCACCTGGATGCGGGTGTTCATCTCGATGAAGTAGAACTTCCCGTTCTCGTACAGGAATTCGATGGTGCCCACGCCGATGTAGCCCAGCTTGCGCATGGCGCTCGCGCAGGTCTCGCCGATTTCCTCGCGCTGGGCGGCGGTGATCACCGGCGAGGGCGCCTCTTCCCACACCTTCTGGTGCCGGCGCTGGAGAGAGCAGTCGCGCTCGCCCACATGGATGGCGTGGCCCTTGCCGTCGCCCAGCACCTGCACTTCGATGTGGCGCGGGGTGGAGAGGTATTTCTCCAGATATACGGCATCGTCGCCGAATGCCGCCTTGGCCTCGGTGCGGGCGGTGGAGAGGGCCTGGGAGAGGTCCTCCTTGGTCATCGCCACCTTCATGCCGCGCCCGCCGCCGCCGGCGGCGGCCTTCACCAGCACGGGAAAGCCGATCTCGGCCGCGACCCGGTGGGCCTCCTCGTCCGAATGGATGCCGCCGTCGGAGCCCGGCACCACGGGAATGCCGAGGCTCTGCGCGGTCTTCTTGGCCTCGATCTTGTCGCCCATGATGCGGATGTGCTCCGCCTTGGGGCCGATGAAATGGATGTTGTGGTCGGCCAGGATCTCGGCGAAGCGGGCATTCTCCGCCAGGAAGCCGTAGCCGGGATGCACCGCATCCGCCCCCGTGATCTCGCAGGCCGCGAGCAGCGAGGGAATGTTGAGGTAGCTCTCGCGGGCCGGCGGCGGGCCGATGCACACGCTCTCGTCGGCGAGGCGCACATGCATGGCGTCGGCATCGGCGGTGGAATGCACCGCGACCGTGGCGATGCCCAGCTCCTTGCAGGCGCGCAGGATGCGCAGGGCGATCTCGCCGCGGTTGGCGATGAGGATTTTTCTGAACATCAGCGGTGCCTGCCTGATCCGGACGCGTTCATTCGATGATGAGCAGCGGCTCGCCATATTCCACGGGCTGGGCGTTGCCCACGAGGATGCGCGTGACCGTTCCCGAGCGCGGCGCGGGAATGGCGTTCATCGTCTTCATGGCCTCGACGATGAGCACCGTCTGGCCCTCGCGCACGCTGGCGCCCACCTCGATGAAGGGGGCGGCGCCGGGCTCGGCGGCGAGATAGGCCGTGCCCACCATGGGCGAATTGACCACGCCGGGATGCTTGGAGAAATCCGCCACGGCCTCCGCCGCCACGGCGGCCGGCGCCGCCGCCACGGCCGGCGCGGCAAGCGCGGCGCCCTGGGCGATGGTGATGGGCGCAGGCGCGCGCACCACGCGGATGCGCAGGCCCTCGTGCTCCACCTCGATCTCGGTGAGATCGCTGCCGGACAGGAGGTCCGCAATCTCCTTGACGATGGCGGTGTCGATGGGGGGCTTGTTGGGGTTCATCATGGTCCTGCTCTGGACGGCCGGTCGCGGCCGCACGAGGGATGTGGGATAGGACGCCTCACGGCGTCGGCGGCAGGCCGGCAAGGGCGCGCAGGCCCAGAACGTAGCTCTGCGGCCCGAAGCCGCAGATCACGCCGCGCGCCACCGGCGAGAGGAAGGAGTGGTGGCGGAACGCCTCCCGCGCGAACACGTTGGAGAGGTGCACCTCGATGGTGGGCACCCCCACCGCGGCCACCGCGTCGCGCAAAGCGACGGAGGTGTGGGTGTAGGCCGCCGCATTCAGCACGATGCCCCGCGCCCCGCGCGCCGCCTGGATCAGGTCCACCAGCGCGCCTTCCGAATTGGTCTGGCGGAAGACGATGGCAAAGCCCAGCGCCGCGCCTTCGGCGTGGCAAAGCGCCTCCACGTCGGCAAGGGTCGCGGCACCATAGATGCCTGGCTCGCGTGTGCCGAGGAGGTTGAGATTCGGCCCGTTCAGGACGTGGACGGTATCGGACATCCGTGACTGATCTGCCACCGGCCCCTTCGGCCGGATTGCTGCCTTATAGGGGTGCGCGGCCCGCAAGGAAAGAGCGGCGCGCGCGCCGCGCGGCGCTGTGGACGGGCGCCGGCCCCCCGCCCCGCCACGGCGGGCGGGGCGGGAGGGTTGCGCGCGCGGCGCGGCCGGCGGCCGGGCGGGCGGCCGCCGCCAGGGAGCGGCGATGCTACTTGCCCGCCTGCTACTTGCCCGCCTGCTGCTTGCGGGCCTCGCCCACGGCGGCCTTCAGCTTGTCGAAGCCGACGGCGCCGATCACCACCTGGTCGCCCACCACGTAAGAGGGGGTGCCGTTCAGGGCGAGGGCCTCGGCAATCTTCATGCTCTCGTCCAGCGTGGCGTTCAGCTCCGGCGAGGTGGCCTGCTTCTGGATCGCGGCGGGGTCGATGCCCACGTCCTTCGCCACCTGCAGCGCCTTGGCGCGGTCCACCTGGCCGCGGCTGCCGAGCAGGGCCTGATGGAAGGCCATGTACTTGTCCGGCGCGGCGAGGCGCACCGCCACCGCCACCTGGGCGGCTTCCACCGAGCCCTGGCCGAGCACCGGGAATTCCTTCAGCACCACCCGCAGGTTCGGGTCCTGCTTGATCAGCTCCTGCAGGTCGGACAGCGCCTTCTTGCAGTATCCGCAATTATAATCAAAGAACTCCACCAGCGTCACATCGCCCTTCGGATTGCCGATGACGATACCCCGCGGCGAGCTCACCAGGAGCGGCCTCAGCTCGGCCACCGCCTTGCTGCGCTGGGAGGCCTCCGCCACCATCTGGCGCGATTCCAGAACGGAGATGGCCTCCTGCAGCACTTCGGGATTCTGGACGAGATACTCACGGATGATGGTGCCCAGCTCCTTCTTCTCCGCATCGGTGAAGGCGGCTGCGGGGCTCGCCAGAAGGGCGACGGCCGAAGCGGCCGCCAGCGCCAGCGAGGCGAAGCGGGCGGCGAGGCGCTTGAGGCCGGTGCGGGGCGAGCCCGGATGCGGGGACATGAAATTCTCCTGGTGGTGAGAGGGCATCACTGGTCTCGATTGGCCGCGCTCTTGGGCGGCTTGTAGTTCACGAGGTCGTCGGCCTTCAGCCAGCCGGGGGTGCCCTGCGGGAAGCGCTGGCGCGCCCGCGCGGCAAGCTCGCGGCCGGTCTTGAACTCGCCCGAGGCGAAATAGCCGTGGGCGGCGGCGAGGTCCGCATTGGCCACGTCGCCGTTGCGGCCATAGGCCATGGCCAGCGAGCGCCACGCGCTCGCCGAATTGGGATCGCGCTGGGTGGCCTGCACCAGCTCGCGGATGGCCTCGGCGGTGTAGGCGGGATTGCCCGACTGCACCAGCGCCTGCCCCAGCATGGAGCGGATGAGCGGCGCGCCGTTGGTCATGGCCACCACCTTGCGCAGGGGCGCCACCGATTCGGCGGCCCGCCCGCTCTCCAGCAGGGCCTGGCCCTTCAGCTCCTGGAAATAGGGATTGGCCGGCTCGCGGGCGATCAGCGCGTCGATCTGGGCGATGGCGGAGGAGACGTTGCCGAAGCGAAAGGCGGAGATCGCCCGCGCATATTGGGCGGCCATGGAACCGTCGCTGGCGGGATAGCGCCGCGCCACCACCTCCGGCCGCTCGGTGAAGCCGATGAGCTTGGCCCGCATCAGGTCATGCCGCGCCTGCAGGGCCGGCGGGTCCTTGGTGTTGTAATAGGGGCTCGCCTTAGCCAGCTCCTCCAGCGCGGCGATGCGCTCGCGCGCCATGGGATGGCTGAGCAGATAGGGGTCCACCCTCTGGTTGATGAAGAGCTGGTCGCTCTGGAAGCGCTCGAACGTCTCGATCATGCCCTTGGCGGACTGGCCGGTGGCGTTGAGATATTTCACCGCCGAGCGGTCCGCCGCCTGCTCCTCGCCGCGCTGGTAGCTGAGCAGGGAGCGACGGATCGCCTCCTGCGGGGCGGTCATGGCGGCCGCGCCCATGCTGCCCAGGTCGCGCCCGCTCACGCCGCCGGCAGCGCCGGCCGCCATGCCGCCGGCCGCCAGCAGCATGGCCACGATGGCCATGGTCTGGGCGCCGGCCAGCTGCTCGCGCATGCGCGCCAGATGGCCGCCGGCGATGTGCCCGGTCTCATGGGCGAGCACGCCGATGATCTGGTTCGGCGTGGTCGAATCCACCAGCGCGCCGGTGTTGACGAAGATGCGCCGCCCGTCCGCCACGAAGGCGTTGAACGAGCGATCGGAGATGAGCACCACCTCCACATTCTGCTGGGCGAGGCCCGCGGCCTTCAGGATGGGCCGGGTGTAGTCGCGCAGCAGCGCCTCGATCTCGGTGTCGCGGATGGTGGTGGGGCGCCGCTGCCCCTGCTCCTGCGCCAGCGCGCCATGGAGCGGCAGCGCCAGCGCGGCGACGAGCGCCGCCCAGCGTCCCAGCATCGCCCAGCGTCCCACGATCGACCAGCGCCCCGGGACCGCCACGCCGCAGCGCGGCACCGGCGGGGTTCTGCACAGGGAAGACATGCTGAGAAAACCCATGCCCATGGCTGCTCGGCTTCGCTCCGTTCCTTCAACCCGACTCACAATGCCCCCCCGGGGCGTCCGCCGCCCCGGCAGCCGGCACCGGCAGCCCCCTTGGCGCATGGAAAATCCCGCGCTACGAAACCGCCGGACACTGGCGCCCGCCGGCCCACCGGTCAATGCACCGGGCTTCACGTTGGGGCGAACAGGCCTCAGGGACAGTCAGATTAAGGCGGCAGCGCGGCAACCCGGCGCCTGGGGCACCCGGCGGCCCCTGCCGCAGCAGGAAAGACCCCACGTCATGGCCGCAGCGCCCGTTTCCCCCGCCCGCGCCACCGTGCTGTCCCGGCGCAGCGCCGTGGAGCCCTTCATCGTCATGGACGTGATGGAGCATGCCGCGCGCATCGAGGCGGCCGGCGGCCATGTGATCCACCTGGAAGTGGGCCAGCCCGCCGCGCCCGCGCCGCTGGTGGCGCGACAGGCCGCCGCAGCCGCCCTGGCGGCCGGACAGGTGGGCTACACCGCCGCCCTCGGCATTCCGGCCCTGCGCGCCCGCATCGCCCGCCATTATGGCGAGGTGCATGGCCTGGCGGTGGACCCGGAGCGCATCGTCGTCACCAACGGCTCGTCCGGCGGCTTCGTGCTAGCCTTCCTCGCCCTGTTCGAGCCCGGCGACCGGGTGGCCATCGCCGCCCCCGGCTATCCGCCCTACCGGCACGTGCTCACGGCGCTGGGCTGCGAGCCGGTGCTGATCGAGACCCGCGCCGAGGACCGCCACGCCCTCACCCCCGCCCAGCTCTTGGCCGCCCACCGGCAGGCGCCGCTGAAGGGGGTGCTGGTGGCAAGCCCGGCCAACCCCACCGGCACCATGATGGACCGGCCGGCGCTGGCCGCCCTGCACGCCTGCGCCCGCGACCTGAACCTCGCCTTCATCTCCGACGAGATCTATCACGGCCTGGACTACGCCTTCCCCGCCGTGAGCGCGGCGCAGATCGGCGAGGATGTGACCGTCATCAATTCCTTCTCCAAATATTTCTGCATGACCGGCTGGCGCGTGGGCTGGATGGTGGTTCCCCCCGGCGTATCGCGCACCATGGAGCGGCTGCAGCAGAATTTCTCCATCTGCGTGCCCACCCTCTCGCAGATCGCCGCCGACGCCGCCTTCGAGGGCCGCGCCGAGATGGACGGCGTGAAGGCAGGCTATGTGGAGAACCGCCGCATCCTCACCCAGGGCCTGCCCGCGGCGGGGCTCTCGCGCTTCCTGCCGGCCGATGGCGCCTTCTATCTTTATGCCGACGTGTCCGACTTCACCGACGATTCCGCCGCCTTCGCCCGCCGCATGCTGGACGAGGCCCATGTGGCGGCGACCCCCGGGGTGGATTTCGACCCCTTCCACGGCCGCCGCTTCCTGCGTTTCTCCTATGCCGGCTCGCCGGCGCACATGGCGCAGGCGGTGGAGCGCATCGGCGCCTTCCTGAAGCGCGGGTGAGGCCGGCGCCGCATCGCGCCATACAGTTGCAAGATTTGCTGCTAATCTGGCAGGCATGAGCCGGCTGAGCGACCAGATCGTCGAGATCACCCCCGAGGTGCTGCTGAAGGCCTATGCCTGCGGCATCTTCCCCATGGCCGAGAGCGCCGACGACCCCGGGCTCTACTGGATCGAGCCCGAGCGGCGCGGCATCATCCCGCTGGACGGCTTCCGCCTCTCCTCCCGCCTCGCCCGGACGGTGCGCTCGGACAAGTTCGAGGTGCGGGTGGACCACGACTTCGAAGGCGTCATCGACGGGTGCGCCGAGCCGCAGGAGGGGCGGGACAAGACCTGGATCAACGAGCGCATCCGCAAGCTCTACGGCGAGCTATTCGCCCGCGGGCGCTGCCACACGGTGGAAGCCTGGCGCGACGGCAAGCTGGTGGGCGGGCTCTACGGGGTGCGGCTCGGCGCCGCCTTCTTCGGCGAAAGCATGTTCCACCGCGAGCGGGACGCCTCGAAGGTGGCCCTCGTCCATCTGGTGGGGCGCCTCATCGCCGGCGGCTTCCGGCTGCTGGACACCCAGTTCGTCACCAGCCACCTCACCACCTTCGGCGCGGTGGAGGTGTCGCGGCGCCAGTATCACCGCATGCTCGACCACGCGCTGCAGACGGAAGGCGATTTCTATTGCTGGCCCGCCGACCGGGCCGTGACCGGGGCGCTGGCCCTGCAGCCGATCAGCCACACGTCATAGATGGGGTGCTCCACCGCGTGGAGGCCCGGGCTGGAGGCGAACATCCAGCCGGTGAAGATGCGCTTGGCCTGGCCCTTCAGCGTCACCTCGTTCACCTCGGTGAAGGAGGTGGTGTTCTGCGTCTCGGTGACCGGGCGGGTGTAGCAGGCCCGCGGCGTCACCTGCAGCGCGCCGAACTGGGCGGTTTCGCCCATGGCCACGTCGAACGAGGTGATGCGCCCGGTGATCTTGTCGAGCCCGGCATAGACGGCGAAGGCGTTGGGAATCTTCTGCGCCGGCGGCTGCACCACCATCACGTCGCCGCCCGCGTCGGAACCGGGGGCGGGCGCCATGGGCGGGGCGGCGGAGGGCTGGGGCGGGCCGCCCCCCGGGGACACCTGCGGCGCCCCCAGCGGCGCGCGCTGGACCACGCCGGGGGTGGTGGGGCGCGGGGCCGGGGGAGCGGCGGGCACCGCCTGCCGCGGGGCAGGAATGGTGCCCGGCGGCGGCAAAGGCGACTGCTCGATGACGCCGCGCGACTGCGCAATCGCCTGCGACGCCGCGCCGAGAAGAAGCGCCGCGGCGAGAAGCGGAACAGTGCGGATCAAGCGCATAAGGTCATCAACCTGTCGAAAGGGAACGGCCGGCCCGGGCCCAGCCCCTTCTGATCGCCCAAATCGGGCAGCGGCAAGGCGGGCACTCCGGCTCCGGACGCAAACGGGCCGGCGGCAAGCCGCCGTGCGCGGGCGTCCCCGCCGGAACGGCCTATTCGCCGGGGGACCAGGCCTTGTAGTCGCCGGTGACGCGGGGCCGCAGGCCGCCCGCCAGCACCGAGCCCTTGGGCCGGTAGGCGCCGGGGGTGCCGGTCATGTTGCGGCGATGCGGCTTCTGCCAGGAGCGGGGAGCATAGGTTTCGTCCACCGGCGGGGTGTCCACGCGGTGATGAATCCAGCCCCACCAGCCCGGCGGAATGGTGGAGGCCTCCGCATAGCCGGGATAGATCACCCAGCGGCGCTCAAAGCCGAGGGTGGGGTCCACCGCGCCGCCCTTGGTGCGGAAGTAGCGGTTGCCCAGCTCGTCCTCGCCGACGAACTCGCCATAGCGGCGGGTCCACAGCCAGGTGCCGGCCGTCTGCTTGTGCCACCAGGTGAAGATGTAGAGCAGGAAGGTCTTCACGGCCCGCGCCTCGTTGGAAATTCGGGCGGAACATGCCATCTGGCCCCTGCCATGTCCACCCGCCTTGCCGCCGCACGGGGGCTGGCGCCTCAGGGCGCGAACAGCAGCAGCACATAGACGCAGAAGACGATGAGGTGCACCACGCCGTTGAGCGCGTTGGTCTTGCCCGTGCCGAACGACAGGATGGCCAGCACGAAGGTGAGCAGCAGCATGGTGCGGTCCTCATTGTCGAGGCCGAGCACCATGGGTTCGCCGATCAGCACGCTGATGGCCGCCATGGCGGGAATGGTCAGCGCGATGGTGGCCAGCGCCGAGCCGAGGGCGATGTTCAGGGACTGCTGCAGATGGTTGCGCGCCGCCGCCCGCACCGCGCCGATGGCCTCCGGCATGAGCACGAGGGCCGCCACCAGCGCGCCGGTCACCGCGTCCGGGTCCTCCAGCGCGAAATGGGCGAGGAAATCCTCGAACCCCGCCGCCACATGCTTCGAAAGCAGCACCACGGCGCACAGGCAGAGCACCAGCATGGCCAGCGCCAGGACGAACCGGCCGGCGGAAACAGCCCCCGCCGCATGACCGGCTCCGGGCGTCCCGCCCGCATGACCGGCCCCGGGCGCCCCGCCCGCATGACCGGCCCCGGGCGTCCCGCCCGCATGGCCCGCTCCCGGCGTCCCCTCAAAATCCTCGCGGTGGCGCACGGTCTGCATGTAGAGGAAGGCGCCGTAGAGGGCGATGGCGATGGCCGCCACATAGACCAGCTGGACCGTGGAGAAGGTGCCGGTGGCTCCGGCCCGCGTCTCGCTGGGCAGAATCAGCAGCATCACCCCCAGCGCGATCATTACCGAGAGATAGCCGGAGACCCCCTGCTGCTGGATGGTCTGCTCCCGGTGCTTCAGCCCGCCGAGCAGCAGGCACAGGCCGACGATGGCCGTGTTCACGATCATCAGCACCGACAGCACCGATTCGCGGGCGAGGGTCGGGTTGTTGCCCTTGTGCAGCATCATGGAGGCGATCACCGACACTTCGATCACCGTGACCGACAAGGTGAGCACCAGCGTGCCGAAGGGCTGGCCGACGCGATCGGCCACCAGGTCCGCATGGGCGACGGTGCAGAAGGCCGCGCCGCACAGCAGGGCCACCGCCAGCAGCGCGGCAAAGGGCGCCGCCGGGCCGTGCGCCGCCGGCGCCAGGGCGGGCCATGCGGCGAGCGCCGCCGCCAGCACCAGCGCCGCGACCGGCAGGATATAGCTGAAGGCTCCCGGCCGGCTCCCCGTCACGTCTGCGCTCCCGTGCTTTCGTGCCCGCTTCGCCCGTCGCTCTCCCACATTTGCTGCAGCGCGGCAAGCCGCCGCGGGCCGGCTCCGCGCTCAGGGCGAAACCGCGTGGCCCCGCTGCGCCCGGTCGGCCAGCAGGCACAGATAGACGGAGGCGAGGGTGGCCCCGGCCAAAGCGGTGATCTCCGCGTGGTCGTAGGGCGGCGACACCTCCACCACGTCGAACCCCTTCAGGTCCAGGCCGCCGAGCCGACGCAGGCAGCAGATGACCTCCCGGGTGGACAGCCCGCCGCACACCGGCGTGCCTGTGCCCGGCGCAAAGGCGGGGTCGAGGGCGTCGATGTCGAAGGAGAGGTAGACCGGCACATCCCCCACCCGCTCGGTGATGCGACGGGCCAGGGCGGCCGGCCCCATCTCGCCGGCGGTCAGCGCGTCCACGATGTCGATTCCATAGGTCTGCGGCGCGTGGGTGCGGATGCCCACCTGGATGGAGCGGTCCACCCGGATCAGCCCGTCCTTCACCGCGCGGGTGATCATGGTGCCGTGGTCCACGCGGTCACCGGCATCGTCCCAGGTGTCTTGATGGGCGTCGAATTGCACCAGCGCCACCGGCCCGCCGAGCCGCGCGGTGAGGGCGCGCAGCACCGGATAGGTCAGAAAATGGTCGCCCCCCAGGGTCACCAGATGGGCGCCGCGCCCGTAATGGGCCGCCGCCTGCGAGGCGATGGCCTCGGGGATGCCGGCGGGCAGGCCGTAGTCGAACACGCAGTCGCCGCCGTCGGCCACGTCCAGCGTGGCGAAAGGATCGAAGCCGAAGGGAAAGAAAGGGTCGCCGTCCAGGATGGAGGAGGCGGCGCGGATCGCCCGCGGGCCGAAGCGGGTGCCCGGCCGGTTCGACACCGCCACGTCCAGCGGCACGCCCCATACCACCACCTGCGCCCCGCCGCCGTCGCGCGCATAGCGCCGGCGCAGGAAGGAGGTGACGCCGGAATAGTTCGGCTCCGTGGACTGGCCGTGGCGAAAGCCGGGTTCGAGGGCGCGGTCCACCGGGCGGGGAAGGGACGGGGCGGCCATGAGATCCTCGCGGTAGCAAGAGGGGGGCGAAGCGCCGGCATCATACCGGCACCGGCCGGCCGCGCCATGGGGGCCGCGGGCGGCCGCCCCGTTACAAAATTGCTTGCAGACCGACCATCGACGCAATTTTTGCCCCTTGTGGCCTACACGCCCATGGTGCATGTAGGTGGCAATAAGTGACGTTGCGTGTAGCGGAGCATCGAGAACCCGACCTCATGTTCTTTCACGTCCAGACCACACTTCTCATAGCGGCTCTGGTCGGCGTGATGCTCGGGGGCATGCAATTGCTTGCCAGCCAGCGGCTGCAGGCCACCCCCCTCGCCTACTGGGCGGCAGCGAGCCTTTCCCTTTCATCCGCGTGCGCCTTCTTCGCCCTGCGCCGCGAGCTGGGCATTCCGGTCAGCGTGCTGGCGGGCAATGGGCTTGTCTTCCTCGGCACCGGCCTGCTGCTCAGCGGCATCCGCACGTTCGACGGCCGCCGCGCCCGGCTCGACCTGGTGGTGCTGGTGTCCCTCGCCGGGGTTGCGGCCCTCGCCGTGTCCGTGGCGGAAGGCGACCGGATGGCGGAGCGCGTCACCATCGCCTCGCTGCTGGTGGCCGTGCTCGCCGCCATGGCCGGCTCCGCCTTGATCCGGCGCAGCGATTTCGGCCCGCTGCTGTCGCGCTTCGCGTCCGGCGTGCTCCTTCTGGGGGTGGCGGCCGCCTTTGCCGTGCGTGGTCTCGTCGCCTGGTCCGGCTTTGCCCCGGATTTGGGCGCGCTGAACAATCTTGCGGACCTGATGATGATTCTGGCGGCCACCGTGCTGGTGGTCGCCTGGAGCTTCGGCAGCCTGTTCATGGTGCTGGAACGGCTCGCCTCGGTGGATGACCTCACCGGCCTGCTCAATCGCCGCGCCACGCTGCAGCAGGCGCAGCGGCTGCTTTCGGCAGCCAAGGGCCACGGCCGCCCGCTGGCGGTGCTGCTGGCCGACCTCGACCATTTCAAGTCGGTGAACGACCGGTTCGGCCATGAGGTGGGCGACACGGTGCTGCGCCATTTCGCCTGGGTGCTGCGCTCCGCCGTGCGTCCACGGGACGTGGTGGGTCGCCACGGCGGCGAGGAATTCTGCATCGTCCTGCCGGGCGCGGATGGGCCCGCCGCCCTCGCCGTCGCCGAACATCTGCGCCATCTCGCCGAGCGTGAATTGTACCGGGTGGACGGATACGAAACCCGCGTCACCCTCACCATCGGCGTCGCCTGCTTCAGCGGCGCCACGGGCGAATTGTGCGAGGTGAAGGATCTCATCGGCGCGTCCGATGCGGCCCTGTACCGGGCCAAGCTGGACGGTCGCAACCGGGTGGCCGGCTCCGGGCATTCGCCCCTGGAGGCCGGCCGGCTGCCGCTGGACGACGCCCGCATCGCCGCCGGCCCGTCCACCTGAAGCGGCGGCGGCGCCTCATTCCGGCGCGAGGCGCCCGCGATAGACCACCGTCTCCCCGGGGCCGGCGCCGGCCTCGATGGCCCGTTCCGCCGCCTCCTGCGTGACCACCACCTCCGATGTCCGCAACCCGGCCGTTCCCAGCTGGGGCAGGTCCGGCACGCGCGCCGCCAGGCCGGCGGAAAAGGCGCCCAGATGGAGCGGCGCGCGCCCCTGCGCCACCAGCCAGAGGCGGTAGGTCTGCCCCTCCCCCGGCGCCGGCGCGAACGCCCGCACGAACACGGCACCGCTCGCCGGATCGACCCGCACGGCAACCACCGGCAGCGGCTCCGGCTGCAGCACGCCCACCCAGTGCCCGCCACGCGGCCAGACCCATTCGCGATAGGCCGTATAAGCCGCAAGGCCAAGGCCGACAGCGGCCAGCAGCAGCGCCACCGCCCGCCAGCGGGCCAGGGCGGCGGTCCGCGCCGGCGGGGCGGCAGGCTCTGCCGCCGGGCCCGGCCGCGCGGCGGAATCGGGCAGGGCCGACACCGCGCCGGAGGCCACCGCCTCGGCCCAGCGCGGCAGGGGAAGCCCGTCCGCCGTGCCATCGGCGGAAGAGGCGGAAGGGGCATCACCGGTACCATCGGCGGGGGCGGCGTCCTGTGAGGCCGGCGCCGGGGCTTCGCCGGCCTCCGCAGCAACTCGCGTTTTGCCGGCCTCCGCCGGAACTCGCGTTTCGCCGGCCTCCGCCGGAACCCGCGTTTCGCCGGCCTCCGCCGGAACTCGCGTTTCGCCGGCCTCCGCCGGAACTCGCATTTCGCCGGCCTCCGCCGGAACTCGCGTTTTGCCGGCCTCCGCCGGCATGGACGCAAGGAGCACAGGCGATGGCGCGTCCTGCACGGGTGCCGCGCCGGGGGTCACAACGGGCGAAGCCACGGCGGTTCCGGCCGCACCGCCGTCGATGACGGACAGGCGGGCCTCGACAGCCGGTGGAGCAGCGCCGGCCACCGGGACGGCGGGGACGGGGGCGGCGCCGGCCTGCGTAACGTCAAGGGACAGGGACAGCGCGGCTTCCCCAGCCGCCGCCAGCACAGCGGCGGAGACCGGCACGGCCTCCGCCACCAACGGCACCGGCCCCTGCACTGGCAAGGATGGCGGCGGCCCCTCGGCGCCGGGTGGCGCCGCGGGCGTGAACGAAGCGCCTTCCGGCGCGGGCAAGAGTAAAGCGCCTTCCGGCACGGGGAAGAGTAAAGCGCCTTCCGGCGCGGGGGAGAGCGAAGCGCCATCCGGCGCGGGGGCGGGTGCAGGGCCTTCCGGCGTCGGCTCAGTCCCTTCCAGCGCGAGCGCAGGCGCGACACCCTCCGGCGCAGGCGACGCACCCTCCCGCCCGAGCACCGGCGCAGCGCCGCCCTGCCCCGACGCAGGCGAAGATCCTTCCGGCACGGGCGCCGATGCCGCCCCCTCCTGCCCCGGCCCCGGCGCCGCGCCGTCTGCCACGGCGCCCGCCTCCACCTCGGCAACCGGCGTGGCCGGCTCAAGGAACATGAAGGCCGGCGGCGGCGTCAGGGGCTCCGGCGGCGGACGCGGACGGGGCGGCGCGGCAGGGGGCGCGGCAGGGGGCGCGGGGATTGGATTCGGTGCAGGACCGGTGGCGGGGACACCCGCAGCACGTCCCTCAGAGCCCGCCACAGGATTCGCCACAGGGCTCACGGCGGGACGCCCCGCAGCCTTCGGTGCCGGCGCCTCCGCCACTGCCGGCACCGGCTTTGCGGCCGGAGCGGGCGCCGGGCGCGGGCCCTCCCGCTCCACGAATCCTTCCGCCGCGGCCTGCCGGACGGCGGCGCCCAGGGTTCGCACGGCCGGGGCGCGCGCCTCCGCAGTGCGCGCATCTGACGGCGCGGCGGCCGCCGGCCCAGGCTCGGGGGCGGCCGGCCAGCGCCGGCGCGGCGCCGCCTCGCCGGCGGCCGCATCACGCCCGCCGCTGAACGGGCGCGTCAGCAGGCGGCCGATCTTCGCGAAGGCCCCGGACCGCTCGCGCGGGCGGCTGCGGAGCACGGGACGCCCCGGCTCGGCGGGCGGGGCTGGCGGAACCGGGCGTGGATGCCCGCCCGAAGGGGCCGCGGCAAGGGTGGCCTCCCGGATGTCGGCGGCGATGGCCCGCCACAAGGCGGAGGGCGGCGCCACCGGAACGGCAAGCTCGTGCAGCGGCGACAGCCGTCGCTCCCACTGGCGCACCAGGCTGGCGAAGCCGGGATCGGACAGCAGCCGCGCCCGGGCGAGGCTGCGCTCCTCCGGGTCCAGCGTGCCGAGCACATATTCCACCGCCAGCGTGCGCTCCGCCTCGCTCACCACTGCCAGGGCGGGCGACCTCGGGTCCCGGGGCGCGGGCGAAGGCGCCTTCATGCCCGCCGCCCGAGGCAGGCGCCGAGCTGGGCCACGCTGCGGGCCATCCACGCCCTTATGCCCGCGGCCGGCGCATCGAAATAGACCGAGAGCGCCTCGCGGCTCCAGCCGTCATAAAAGGCCAGCAGCACCATGCGCCGCCGCTCCTCCGGCAGCTTACCGAGGCAGGCCAGAAGGCGGGAGAGGGCCGGGCTGTGCCGGTCGGTCGCCAGCGGATCGTCGCCGCGCAGGGCGGCGTCGAACGGCTCGAACGCATCGCCCACCGGGCGCTGCCACGCCATGTCGAGGGCGCAGCTGCGGGCGATGGCGACCATCCAGCAGACCGGGTCCTCCTGTGGCTTGAGGGTGTGCGCCTCCGCATGGATGCGCCCGTAGGCCTGGCGCAGCGCCAGCGCCGCCAGCTCCGGCCGCCGCAGCAGCCGGAGCACGATGCCGTAGAGCCGGGGACTCGTCAGGTGGTACACGTCCTCGAACGCGCGGCGGTCGCCGGCGGCGACCGCATCAAGGAGGGCGTGGACCTTGCGGGCTGGCGTCACGGATGGCCCTCGCTCGGAGATGAAGCCGGGCAGAGGCTAACGGAGCGGGAGCCGGTATTGGAAGCCTGGAAGCGGGGTCGCCACCCGCAACGCGGGTAAAAAAACACGCTGCATTGCAGCAGTTGTTACCCCTCTACCGCCCCGGACGTCAGAAGCGGGCGGTGTCGATGTGGCGCGGCGCGGAACGGCGGGCGGGCCCCTCGAGTCGCACCGCGCGTTCCATCTCTCCGGCGGCCTCGACGCGGGCGAGCTCGGCCTCGGCCGCGGCGAGGGCGGCGCGGGCCTCCTCCTGCTGCACCTTCAGGTCTTCCGCCGAGCGGCGCAGGTTGTCGCGCCGGGTGCGGGCGGCCAGGGCCAGCGGCGGATAGGCGAAATGGCGCGGATCGCTCTGGCCGGATCGCTCCTCCTCGGCGGCGATATCGCGGTCGAGGTCGCCGGCCATGCGCTCGAAATCGGCGATCATGGTGTCGATCTGCCCGAGCCGGCGGCGGGCGTCCTCGATCTGGAACTTCTTGGCACGGATCAGGGGGTCATGCGACTTCATCGCCGTCTACTCCGGGTACGCACGAGGGAATGCGCCCCGTGCGCGCAGCTGGAGACACGACCGGCGCCTAGTGGATCAAGGCGTTGTGGTTCGACCTGGTCGCGACAGATGGGGTCCATCTGTCGCGGTCGAACCACTAGCATCCCGCGCCGCCGTCCGTGCCCGGCCATGCCCGGAGCCCTTCGACCGGGAGAGAATGTCCGGCGAGGGTTGCCCTTTCCTTACCTCCGCGCCGCTTCCTGAGGAAAATCGCGGAGAAGGTGGTCCCGGCAACCAATCGTTTACCGCCTTCGTTAATGATGACGCTACGGTTCGGGTCACGCATCCTTGGGTGCGGGAGCCGGGCACCGCCCACAAGGCTCGGGCGGCGTGGGACGGTGGATGCGGCGGCCTGTGGAAAAACCTTAAGTGCCTGAAGATGATTCAGTCTTCAGCTCTCTGCACAAAGTTTTTTCCGCGGGGCCTTGTGGACGAGAATCGGCTTCTGTTAACGATTCTACACACGTATCGCGAATCACCCCCGACGGCCGAGCAACGAAGGTCGGCATCGCCGCCTTTCGCGTAGTTGCGAGGAAAGGGATAGCCATGCGCGTTCTGCTCATCGAGGACGACAGTGCTACGGCCCGAGGCATCGAATTGATGCTGAAGACCGAGAGCTTCAACGTCTACACCACCAACCTCGGTGAGGAGGGCGTGGATCTCGGCAAGGTCTACGAATACGATATCATCCTTCTGGACCTGAACCTGCCCGACATGTCGGGGTTCGAGGTCCTGCGCTGCCTGCGCGTGGCGAAGGTGAAGACTCCCATCCTCATCCTCTCCGGCCTCGCCAACACGGAAGACAAGGTGAAGGGCTTCGGCTTCGGTGCCGACGACTACCTCACCAAGCCCTTCCACAAGGACGAGATGGTGGCGCGCATCCACGCCATCGTGCGCCGCTCCAAGGGCCACGCCCAATCGGTGATCCAGACTGGCGACCTGATCGTCAACCTCGACACCAAGACGGTGGAGGTGGAAGGCAACCGGGTGCACCTCACCGGCAAGGAATACCAGATGCTGGAGCTGCTCTCGCTCCGCAAGGGCACCACCCTCACCAAGGAGATGTTCCTCAACCATCTCTATGGCGGCATGGACGAGCCCGAACTGAAGATCATCGACGTGTTCATCTGCAAGCTGCGCAAGAAGCTCGCCAATGCCTCCGCGGGCAAGAACTACATCGAAACCGTCTGGGGCCGCGGCTACGTGCTGCGCGAGCCCATGCCCGGCGCCGAGCGCATCGCCGTCTGATCACCCCCTCCTCGCATCCGCCGCCGAACAAGCCCCGCAGCCGCGGGGCTTTTCTTTTGGCGCGGCCACGGGCCGGGGCATGAGGCTCATGGCAGGGCGGTGAGCGTCACCGTGTCGCCGTCCTGGGCGAAGGCCACCGCGAGGGCGCAGTCGCGGGCCAGCATCCCGGCATAGAAGGGCTGCACCGAATGGGCGTCGAGCCCGTCCGGCGGCACCGCCCCGCCCACCAGCGCCTCCAGCCCCTGCGGAATGCGCGCGCTGACGCCGGTGGAGGCGATAGCAAAGCCCATCTGCTCCCCCGCGCCGATCGCGCCCACATGGATGACGCCGCCGCGCGGAATGGTATTGCCGGCCAGCAGCACCAGGTTCAACAGCAGCTTCACCCGGTTCTTGGGCAGAAGCTCTCGCGGCAGGGCCCAGTCCACCTTGGTGCGGTCATCCTCGATGACGCCGCGGACCACCTGCTCGGCGTCGCCGAGGTCGAGGCGCGCCCCGGCCGAGCCGGCGGCGCCGAACGCCAGCCGGGTGAACTGCAGGCGCGCCGAGGCCTGCCGGGCGCTCCTGGCGATGAGGTCGAGGGCGACTTCGCGCATGTCCGCCGCCTTCTCGTCCTCCAGCACCTCGAAACCGTTGATGATGGCGGCCACCGGGCTGATCACGTCGTGGCAGACGCGCGAGCACAGCAGCGCGGCGAAATCGAGGGTCGAGCCGGCGTTGCGGTCGGCGTCGGGCTGGGACGACGTGGACGAAGGCCTGTCGGGCATGGACATGGCGGCTCCCGGACGGCGACGGCGGGGGCGGCCGCGCGCGGCACCAGCGGAACGCGTGCCCGAATCCGTCTGGACAAAGGTCGGCTCTGATACACCGCCCGCCGCCGGGGCGAAAGCTGCACCGCCGCGGGCGCCCCGGGCGGCATTTGACAATCTCCCCCGCCCTGCCTTTAGTGGCCGGGTCGAAGGTCCCGTGTTTTGCCACGGGCGCAAAAGGGAATGCGGTGCGGGCGGGGCAACCCTCCTCATGCCGCGGCTGCCCCCGCAACTGTAAGCGGCGAGCCCCCGCCAGACGCCACTGGAGCCATCCGGGAAGGCGGCCGGGGCACTGACCCGCGAGCCAGGAGACCTGCCTTCGACGAGGTCCGCGCCGGGCGGGGTGCTCCGGTTCTGCGTCCCTTAAGCCCGTCTCGCGCGGGCAGCGCGCACCCTTGGGATGGAACGGGTGGAGCGCGGCAATCTTCACGAAACCGCGGCAGTGGATGCGACCGGGCAGGACAGCGCTCCCCCGGCGCCGGCCGCCACCGGCCCGGCACCGGCCCCCGTCACCCTCTTCATCTGCACCAGCTGCCGCGACGCGGCGGCGGATGCCGACCTTGCCGCCGACGGCACCGCCCTTGCCGCAGCTGCGGCGGCGGCCACGGGCGGCGACGCGGCGCCGGGCGTGAGCGTGCGGGGCGTGCGCTGCCTTGCCAATTGCAAGCGCGGCCTGTCCGTCGCCATGGTCCGTGCCGACGGCTGGACCTATGTGTTCGGCGACCTTTCCGCCGCCGATGCCCCCGCCCTCCTGGAAGGCGCCCGTCTTTTGAGCGAGGCCCCCGACGGGCTGATGCCGTGGCGCGGCCGGCCCGATCCCCTCAAGCGCGGGATGATCGTGCGCATCCCGCCCCTTTCCCTCTCCGAGGATACCTGATGTCGTCCCTCGCCCGGGTGCCCTGCACCATCGTCACCGGCTTCCTCGGTGCCGGAAAGACCACCCTCATCCGCCACCTTCTGGAGCATGCCGGCGGCCGGCGCCTCGCGGTGATCGTCAATGAATTCGGCGACGTGGGCATCGACGGCGAGATCCTGAAGGGCTGCGGCATCGAGAGCTGCGCCGAAGACACCATCGTCGAGCTGGCCAACGGCTGCCTGTGCTGCACCGTGGCCGACGATTTCGTGCCGGCGCTGGACCTCATCCTGGCCCGCACGCCGCGGGTGGACCACATCCTCATCGAGACCTCGGGCCTCGCCTTGCCCAAGCCGCTGGTGCAGGCATTCCAGTGGCCGGCCATCAAGGGCCGCGTCACCGTGGACGGCGTGGTGGCGGTGGTGGACGGCCCGGCGCTGGCCCAGGGCCGGGTGGCGCCGGACCTCGCCGCCCTCGCCGCCCAGCGGGCGGACGACGCCAGCCTCGACCACGACGACCCGGTGGAAGAGGTGTTCGAGGACCAGATCGCCTGCGCCGACCTGGTGGTGCTCGCCAAGGGCGACCTCCTGGACGCCGCCGGCCTCGATGCGGCACAGGCGGCGGTGGCCCGCAGCCTGCCGCCCGCGGTGAAGCTGGTGCGCGCCGTGGCCGGCCGGGTGGACCCGGCGGTTCTGCTCGGCCTCGGCATCGGCGCGGAAGACGCCATCGACGCCCGTCGCACCCATCATGACGACGAGGCGGACCACGACCACGACGAGTTCGAGAGCGTCGTCCTCCCCCTCCCCGAGATTGCCGACCCCGCCGCCCTCGCCGCCCGCGTGGTGGCGGCCGCGGCAACGCCGGACGTGCTGCGGGTGAAGGGCTTCGCCGCAGTGGCGGGCAAGCCCATGCGCCTGCTGGTGCAGGGGGTGGGCCCGCGGGTGTCGCACCATTTCGACCGGCCGTGGGGCGGGGAGGAGGCGCGGCGCGGGGCGCTGGTGGTCATCGGCCTGAAGGGCTTCGACCGCGCCGCGGTGGAGCGGGCCATCCTGGGCTGAAGACAGGCCCGGGCCGGGGCCGAGGGACACCCATGCACATCCTTTCCACCACATCGACGACGCTGGAGGATCTGGCCGAGCCGGTGGATCTCGCCCAGCCGCCCGGCGACATGGTGGCGCTCTCCTTCACCGACAGCGACCTGCTCGCCCTTTCCGCCGCCTGGCGGGCGCGGCGCGACAGCCTGCCCAGCCTGCGCCTCGCCCGGCTGAAGGACCTGCGGCACCCCATGTCCGTGGACCTGTGGACGGCCAAGGTGGCGAGCCACGCCCGGGTGGTGCTGGTGCGCCAGCTGGGCGGGCTCGACTGGTGGCGCTACGGCGCCGAGCAATTGGCCGCCCTGGCCCGCGCCCGCGGCATCGCGCTGGCTTTGCTGCCGGGGGAGGACCAGGACGACCCGCGCCTCGCCGCCCTCTCCACCCTGCCGGCGGACGATCTGGCCCTGTGGCTCGGCCATTTCCGCGCCGGCGGCCCGGACAACATGGCGGCATTGCTGGCGCGCATGGCGCAGGCGGCGGGGTTCGGCGCCGGCGCCCCCGTGCCCCCGCCGCAGGCCGTGCCGGCCATCGCCGTGCATCGTGCCGGCCACGCGCTGGCGCCGGCCGACGCGGCCTTCCGCGCGGCCTGGGCCGACCCGCGGCCGAAGGCGCTCGTGCTGTTCTACCGCTCCCAATGGCTGGCGGGCGACACCGCGCCGGTGGACGCGCTGGCCGAGGCCCTCGCCCGCCACGGCATCTGCGCCGTGCCCCTGTTCCTGCCCAGCCTGAAGGCGCCGGAGGCCCGCGCCGCGGTGCGCGCGGGCGTGGCCGCCCTTGATCCCGCCGTCATCGTCACCACCACCGCCTTTGCGGCCGGCGATGCGGGGGAACTGTTCCCGGCGGGCGGGCCGCCGGTGCTCCAGGCGGCGCCCGCCACCACCGCCCGCGCCGCCTGGGCTTCGAGCCCGCGCGGCCTCTCCGCCGCCGACCTCGCCATGCATGTGGTGCTGCCGGAGCTGGACGGGCGGGTGCTGGCCGGCGCCCTCTCCTTCAAGGATTTCGCCCCGGCCGACGCCGACCTCGCCTTCGCCCCCGCCGTGAACCGGCCGGAGCCCGATGCGGTGGCCCATGTGGCGGCCCGCGCCGCCGCCCTCGTGCGCCTTGCCGCCACGCCGCGCGCACAGCGGCGGATCGCGGTGATCCTGCCGGACTATCCGGGCGCGGAAGGCCGCAGCGGCTATGCGGTGGGCCTCGACGTGCCGGAGAGCGCCCGCCGCCTCCTGGAAGCCCTGCGCGCGGCAGGCTATGCCACCGCGCCGCCCCCCGCCGATGCGAAGGCGCTGCTGGCCGCCATAAACCCGGCCCCGGCCCTGCCCCTCGACACCTACCGGCGCTTCCTCGCCACCCTGCCGCAGGCCGCGCGCGCCGCGGTCATCGCCGCATGGGGGCCGGCCGACGCGGATGCGGAGCTGAAGGACGGCGCCTTCCACTTCCGCCTCGCCCGGCTCGGCCACCTCACCCTCGCCTTCGCGCCGGATCGCGGCACGGCCCTGGACCGGCGCGCCGATTATCACGACGCCGCGCTGCCGCCGCGCCATGCCCTCCTGGCCTTCGGCCTGTGGCTGCGGGAGGGGCTGGACGCCCACGCGGTGGTTCACCTGGGCGCCCACGGCACGCTGGAATGGCTGCCGGGCAAGGCCGCCGCCCTCACCCCCGCCTGCTTTCCACAGGCGGTGATGGGGGCGCTGCCGGTGGTCTATCCCTTCATCGTCTCCAATCCCGGCGAGGCGGCGCAGGCCAAGCGGCGGCTCGCCGCCGTCACCATCGGCCACCTGCCGCCGCCGCTCGCCGCCGCCGGCCTCGGCGCGGCCGAGCAGCGGCTGGAACGGCTGGTGGACGAATATGCGCAGGCCGACGGCCTCGACCGCCGCCGCCGGGAGCGCCTCGCCGCCCTCATCGTGGAGACGGCGGGGGAAACCGGCCTTGCCGCCACCGCCGGCGTCACCACCGCCACCGATGCGGACGAGGCCCTGCGCCGCATCGACGCCTGGCTGTGCGACCTGAAGGACCTGGCGGTGAAGGACGGGCTCCATGTCTTCGGCCACGTGCCGGAGGCGGAGGCCGACCCCGCCCGCCGCGCCAGCGGAGCGGCGGAAACCCGCGCCCTGCTGGCCGCCCTCGATGGCCGCTTCATACCGGCGGGGCCGGCCGGCGCCCCAGCCCGCGGGCGGCGCGACGTGCTGCCCACCGGGCGCAATCTCTTCACCGCAGATCCGCGCACCCTGCCCACCCCCACCGCCTGCGACCTCGCCCGCAAGGCCGCCGACGAGGCCCTGCGCCTGCTGCTGCAGGAGCATGGCGACTGGCCCCGCGCGCTGGTGATGGACCTGTGGGGCAGCGCATCCCTGCGCACCGGCGGCGAGGAGATCGCCCAGGGGCTCGCCTTCCTCGGCTGCCGGCCGGTGTGGGAGGCCGCCACCGGGCGCGTCACCGGCATCGAGGTACTGCCGCCCGCAGTGCTGGGGCGCCCGCGCATCGACGTGACCTTCCGCATCTCCGGCCTGTTCCGCGACATCTTCCCGGCCCAGATCGCCCTCCTCGACGCCGCCGTGCGGGCCGTGGCCGGGCGGGAGGAGGCGGCGGACGAGAACCCCCTCGCCGACGCCCGGCGCCGGGGCGAGCCCCTCGACCGGCTGTTCGGCTCGGCGCCGGGGGCCTATGGCGCGGGCATCGAGGCCCAGCTCCAGCGCGGCGCCTTCGCGGACCGGGCCGAGCTGGGGCGCGCCTATCTCGACGCCGCCTCCCACGCCTATGGCGGCGCCGACGGCGCGGCGCGGCCCGCCCCCGGCCTGTTCGCCACGCGCCTCGCCCAGGCGGACGCGCTGATCCATGGTGCCGACGATGCCGCCCGCGACCTCCTGGACGGCAGCGAGGATGCCGCCTTCATCGGCGGTTTTGCCGCGGCGGGGGCGGCGCTGGACAGCGCCGCGCACCTCGTGATCCTCGACACCACCGATCCCGACCGCCCCCGCGCCCGGCCGCTGGCGGAAGCCCTTGCGCGGCTGGTGCATGGCCGCGTCTCGGCCACCTTCATCACCGGCCAGATGCGCCACGGCCCGCGCGGGGCGGCGGAACTGGCGGAGACGGTGGACCGGCTGGTGGCCTTCACCGAAACCACCGGGCAGGTGCCCTCCGCTCTCCTCGACCGGCTGCACGGCGCCTATCTGGCCGACCCGGCGGTGCGCGCCTTCCTGCTCGACCAGAACTGCGCCGCCGCCGGCGCCATCGCCCGCCGCTTCGCCGATGCCCGGCGGCGCGGCCTGTGGCATGCCCGCCGCAACGACCTTGACGGCGACCTCGCGGCGCTGCTGGCGGCGGCGCAAGGACGGGAGGCGGCGGAATGATGCCGCGCCCGCCCGCCCGCCGGGGCGCCTGCCCCGCCTTTCTTTCCCCCATGGAAACCGGCGACGGCCTGCTGCTGCGCCTCGTGCCGCTTGACGGCGGCCTTTCGCCCACCCAGCTGCGCGGCGTGGCGACGGCGGCGGCCGCCTTCGGCAACGGCCTGGTGGAGGTCACCGCCCGCGGCAGCCTGCAGGTGCGCGGGCTGCAGCCGCACACGGTGGCACCGCTTCAGGACGCCATCCTTGCGCTGGGCATCGCGCCGCGGACCGGCCTCGCCATCGACGTGTCGCCCCTCGCCGGCCGCGATCCCGGCGAGATCGCCGACGCGCGCCCCCTCGCCGCGGCCATCCGCGCGGCCACCGCGGCGCTGGAGGGGCGGCTGGGGCCGAAGGTGTCGGTGGTCATCGACGGCGGCGGCGCGGTAAGCCTCGACGGCCAGAAGGCTGACGTGCGCCTTGGCGCCGTGGCGGCGGAAGGCGGCCCGCTCTGGGCCGTGTCCATCGGCGGCGGCGCACCGCAGCGCATGCGCGCGGAGGCAGCCGCCACCGCCGCGGCGGATGCCCTCGCCTGCATCGCGACCCTCGGCCGCCGCGCCCGCGCCACCGACCTGCCCGGATGCACCGCCGGGCCGGATGACGCCGCCGACGCGCCCGCCCCCCTCGGCCTCATTCCCCTGAAGCAGGGCGAAGCGGCGTTCGGCGTCGGCCTGCCGTTCGGCGCCGCGGACGCCGGCCTGCTCCACGCCCTTGCCGATGCGGCACAGGCCGCCGGCGCCGTCGACCTGCGCCCGGCGCCAGGCCGCGCCCTCCTGGCCACCGGCCGCCTGTCCGCCGATGCCTTCGCCGCGGCCGCCCGACAGCTGGGCTGCCTGACCGGGCGGGACGACCCGCGCGCCTTCATCGCCGCCTGCCCCGGTGCGCCGGCCTGCGCCTGCGCCCATTTTCCCGCCCGCGCTCTGGCCCCCCTTGTGGCGGCGGCGCTGGCGCCGCTGCTGGATGGAACGGTGCGCGTGCACCTTTCCGCCTGCGCCAAGGGCTGCGCCCATCCCGCGCCGGCCACACTCACCCTCGTGGGCATGGACGCGGGCGTCGCGCTGGTGCATGAGGGCGCTCCGTCGCAGGCGGCGGCGCCGGGGCTTGCGCCCGATGGGCTGGTGGCAGCCCTCGCCGACCTCGCCGATGGCGCCCGCGCCCCCGGGGAGAGCGGCCGCGACCTCCTCGCCCGCCGCATTCCGGCGGCCCGGTGGGGCATGGCGGCGGCCGGGGACGCAACAGGACCGAGGATGAGGACGTGACGGGCCGGCCAGAATGAGCATTCCCTTCGACTATGTGCGCGACGGCGCCGCCATCTACGAGCGCTCCTTCGCCATCATCCGGGCCGAGGCCGACCTCTCCCGCTTCCCGCCCGAGGAAGAGGACCTGGCGGTGCGCATGATCCACGCCTGCGGCCTTGTGGAGGCGGCGCGCGACTTCACCTTCGGCCCCGGCTTCGTGGCTGCCGCCCGCGCCGCGCTGAAGGCCGGCGCGCCCATCTTGTGCGACGCGCAGATGGTGGCCCACGGCATCACCCGCGCCCGGCTTCCCGCCGGCAACGCGGTGGTCTGCACCCTGCGCGATCCCGCCGTTCCCGCCCTCGCCGCGCAGTTGGGCACCACCCGTTCGGCCGCGGCGCTGGAATTGTGGGGCGCGCACCTCGGCGGCGCCGTGGTGGCCATCGGCAATGCGCCCACCGCCCTGTTCCATCTGCTGGAGATGCTGGACCGCGGCGCGCCGCGCCCGGCGGCCATCCTCGGCATGCCGGTGGGCTTCGTGGGGGCGGCGGAATCCAAGGAGGCGCTGGCCGCGGACCCGCGCGGCGTGCCCTTCGCCATCGTGCGCGGGCGGCTGGGCGGCAGCGCCATTACCTCCGCCTGCCTCAACGCGCTGGCGAGGGCGGGGCTATGAGCGGCCGCCTCGTGGGCGTGGGCGTCGGCCCCGGCGACCCGGACCTTCTCACCCTCAAGGCGGTGAAGGCCATCGGCGCGGCCGATGTGGTGGCCTATTTCGCCAAGGCGGGCAATGCGAGCCACGCCCGCGCCATCGCCCATGCGCATTTCCGGCCGCAGACCCACGAACTGCCCCTGCTCTACCCGGTCACCACGGAAATCCACCGCCACGACGCCGCCTATCGCGACGCCATCGGCGCCTTCTACGACGCCTCCGCCGCGGCGGTGGCCGCCCATCTGGATGCCGGCCGCACCGTGGCGGTGCTGAGCGAGGGCGACCCCCTGTTCTATGGCTCCTACATGCACCTGCATGTGCGCCTCGCCTCCCGCTTCCCCACCGAGGTGGTGGCCGGCGTCACCGGCATGTCCGGCTGCTGGTCGCAGGCGGGTGCGCCC
The DNA here is from genome assembly GCF_047444035.1 of Xanthobacter sp. AM11. Taxonomy (NCBI): domain Bacteria; kingdom Pseudomonadati; phylum Pseudomonadota; class Alphaproteobacteria; order Hyphomicrobiales; family Xanthobacteraceae; genus Xanthobacter; species Xanthobacter sp. AM11. Next base: position 2,839,477 of record NZ_JBLAOA010000001.1, on the reverse strand, counting down.
ATCGCCCAGGGCGACGACGTGCTCACCGTGCTGCCCGGCACCCTGGAGGAGGGCGAGCTGGCCCGCCGCCTCGCCGAGGCCGACGCGGCGGTGATCATGAAGGTGGGCCGCAATTTGCCGAAGATCCGCCGGGCCCTGGCCGCCGCCGGCCGGCTGGAACGGGCGCTCTATGTGGAGCGCGGCACCATGGCCGGCGGCGCCCTCGTGCCCCTGGCCGAGCGGGCGGACACGCCGGCCCCCTATTTCTCCATCGTGCTGGTGCCCGGCTGGGAGCGCGCGGCATGAGCGGCGGCGCGGCCGGCCGGGGCGGGCAGCTGACGGTGGTGGGCCTTGGTCCCGGCGCCGACGACCAGATGACGCCGCAGGCGCGCGCGGCGGTGGAGGCGGCCGACATCCTGTTCGGCTACGGCCCCTATCTCGCCCGCATCCCGCCGAAGCCCGGGCAGGCCCGGCACCCCTCCGACAACCGCGAGGAGATCGCCCGCGCCGGCGCGGCGCTGGAGGCGGCGGCGAACGGGGCACGGGTGGCCATGGTGTCCGGCGGCGATCCCGGCGTGTTCGCCATGGCCGCCGCCGTGTGCGAGGCCATCGAGCACGGGCCGGCGGCCTGGCGCGAGCTGGAGCTGGAAATCGTGCCCGGCGTCACCGCCATGCTGGCCGTGGCCGCCCGCTGCGGCGCCCCGCTGGGACACGATTTCTGCGCCCTCTCCCTGTCCGACAACCTGAAGCCCTGGGCTCTGGTGGAGCACCGGCTGCAGCTGGCGGCGCAGGCGGGCTTCGTCATCGCCCTCTACAATCCGGTCAGCCGCGCGCGGCCGTGGCAATTGGGGCGCGCCTTCGAGCTGCTGCGGCAGGCTTTGCCGGGCACGGTGCCGGTGGTGTTCGGCCGGGCGGCGGGGCGTGCCGACGAGCGCATCACCCTCACCACCCTGGCGCAGGCCGACCCGGCGCAGGCCGACATGGCCACCTGCATCGTCATCGGCACCGGGGAGACGCGCATCGTGCCGCGGCCGGGGCGCACACCCCTCGTCTATGCGCCGCGCTCGGCCGCAGCGGCGCCGTGACCCGCGCCTGCACCGCCGAACAGGGCGGCGAGCCACGCCTGCGCCTCCTGCGGCCGCTCCACCGCCGGCACGTCCGGCACCGGCGGGCGGGCAATGAGCACCACGCCGATGCCCAGCGCCCGCGCCGCCGCCATCTTGCCGTAGGTGGCGGCGCCGCCGCTGTTCTTGGCCACGATCAGCTCGATGCGGTGGGCGCCGAGCAGCGCCCGGTCGTCTTCTTCGCTGAAGGGTCCGCGGCCCAGCACATAATCGGCCGCGGGCACCGCCAGGGGCGGGCGCACCGGATCGACGCTGCGCACCAGATAGGCATGGTGCGGCGCCGCCTCGAAGGCCCGCACCTCGTTGCGGCCGAGGGCGAGGAACACCCGGCGCGGCGCCGCGCCCAGCGCCGTCACCGCCGCAGCCACGTCCGCCACCTCCTGCCAGCAATCCCCCGGCACCGGCGCCCACGGCCCGCGCCGCAGGGCGATGAGCGGCACGCCGGCGGCGGCGCAGGCCGCAGCGGCATTGAAGGACATGCGGGCGGCATAGGGATGGGTGGCATCCACCACGGCAGCGATCCGTTCCGTCCTGAGGTAGTGTTCAAGGCCGGCCGGCCCGCCGAAGCCGCCCACCCGCACCGGCACAGGCTGGGGCGCGGGGTGTTCCGTGCGCCCGGCAAGGGACAGGATGACCTGAAGCTGCGGCAGCTCGGGATGCCGCCCGGGCGCGAGGCGTGCGGCAAGGGCGCTGGCCTCGCTGGTGCCGCCGAGGAGAAGGATGCGCGGGGCCATGGCTGACGCGGAAGAGGAAACCGTCATGGCGGGCAGTAGTGCCCCAGCCGGCTGCTGGCTGTCCATCGTCGGCATCGGCGAGGATGGCGTGGACGGCCTCTCGCCCGCCGCCCGCGCCGCCATTTCCAGCGCGCAGATGGTGTTCGGCGGCGCGCGCCACCTGGCGCTGGCGGTGGCGCTGGTGAAAGGCGAGGCCCACCCCTGGCCGAGCCCCTTCAGCCTCTCCGCCGTGCTGGCGGCGCGCGGACGGCCGGTGTGCGTGCTCGCCTCCGGCGATCCGTTCTTCCACGGCGTGGGCGCAAGCCTTGCCCGCCATGTGCCGGCGGCGGAAATGCGCGTGCTGCCCGCCCCCTCCGCGGTCTCGCTGGCGGCGGCGCGGCTGGGCTGGCCGCTGCAGGAGGTGGATCTCGTCTCCCTCCACGGCCGGCCCCTCGCTTTGCTGCGGCCCCACCTGCAGGACGGCGCCCGCCTGCTCATCCTCACCTGCGACGGGGACGGCCCGCGGCAGGTGGCGCAGATGGCGGCGGGCCTGGGTCTGGGGGCCTCGCGCCTCGTGGTGCTGGAAGCCCTGGGTGGCCCGCGCGAGCGGGTGCGCGCCTGCCGCGCCGACGGCTTCGACCTTGACGGGGTGGCCGCCCTGAACGTGGTGGCGCTGGAGGTGGCGGCGGCGGCGGATGCACCGGTGCTGCCCCTCGCCTGCGGCCTGCCCGACACGATGTTCGAGCATGACGGGCAGATCACCAAGAGGGAGATTCGCGCCCTCACCCTCTCCGCCCTGGCCCCGCGGCGGGGCGAAGTGCTGTGGGACATCGGCGCGGGCGCCGGCTCCATCGCCATAGAATGGCTGCTGTGCCACCCCTCCCTCGCCGCAGTGGCGGTGGAGCAGGACCCGGCGCGGGCCGCGCGCATCGCCCGCAACGCCTGCGCCCTCGGCGTGCCGCACCTGGCGGTGGTGGAGGGTGCGGCACCCGGCGCCCTTGCGGGACTGCCCCCTGCCGATGTGATCTTCCTGGGCGGCGGCGCCAGCGAACCGGGGGTGCTGGATGCCGCCCTCGCGGCGCTGAAGCCGGGCGGCCGGCTGGTGGCCAATGCGGTGACGCTGGAAACCGAAGCGCTGCTGCTTGGCGCCCATGCCCGGCTGGGCGGCGAGCTGGTGCGCATCGCCCTCGCCCGCGCGGCGCCGGTGAAGGGCATGACGGGATGGCGCCCGGCCATGCCGGTGACCCAGTGGCGCCATGTGAAGGACCGCGCACACGCGGCGGGAGGCGGGGCATGATCGTGGCCGGCATCGGCTCCAGGCGCGGCGTCAGCGCCGAGGATGTGCTCGCCGCCCTTGATGCGGCGCTGGAGCGGGCGGCGCTCGCCCGCGGCGACATCGACCTCATGGCCACCCCGGCGGTGAAGGGCGGCGAGGCCGGCATCAGCGAGGCGGCGGCCAAGCTCGGGCTGCCGCTGGTGCTGGTGCCGCAGACCCGCATGGAAGCCGCCTCCAGCCGCACCAGGACACGATCCGAACGGGTGGTGGCGCTGCTGCATGTGCCCTCGGCGGCGGAGACGGCGGCGCTGGCGGCGGCGGGGGCGCAGGCCAGCCTGCTCGGCCCGCGCCTGGCGCTGGGGCCCGTCACCTGCGCCCTGGCGCGGCGGGAGGAGGCGGCGTGAGCGTGCATTTCATCGGCGCCGGGCCGGGCGCGGCAGACCTCATCACCGTACGCGGGCGCGACCTGATCGCCCGCTGCCCGGTGTGCCTCTATGCCGGCTCCATCGTGGCGCCGGAGCTGCTGGCCTATTGCCCGCCGGGCGCGCGCATCGTGGACACCGCCCCCCTCGACCTCGACCGGATCGAAGCCGAATACGTGCGTGCCTTCGCGGCGGGGGAGGATGTGGCGCGGCTGCATTCGGGCGACCTTTCGGTCTACAGCGCCGTGGCCGAGCAGATGCGCCGGCTCGACCGGCGCGGCATTCCCTACACCCTCACCCCCGGCGTGCCCGCCTTCGCCGCCGCCGCGGCGGCCCTCGGGCGGGAATTCACCGTGCCGGAGGTGGCCCAGAGCCTCGTCATCACCCGCATATCGGGCCGCGCCTCGGCCATGCCGGCGGGGGAAAGCCTCGCCGCCTTCGCCGCCACCGGGGCGACGCTGGCCATCCATCTGGCCATCCATGCGCTGGACCGGGTGGTGGCGGAGCTCACCCCGGTGCTGGGGGCCGACTGCCCGGTGGCCGTGGTGGCCCGGGCCTCCTGGCCCGATGCGCGCATGGTCACCGGCACCCTCGGGGACATTGCCGGCCAGCTCGCCGCCGATCCCATCGCCCGCACCGCGCTGATCCTGGTGGGGCGGGCGCTCGCGGCGGCGGATTTCCGCGAGAGCGCGCTCTACGATGCCGCTTATGTGCGCCGCTTCCGCGGAGCCGGCACATGACCCGCGCCGCGTCAGCCGCCTGCCGGGGCGAAGGGGGCGCGACCCATGAGCGTTCCGTCGCGGTCGAACACCACCACCTCCAGCGCCACATCGGCGCGGGCGAGGGCGCGCGCAGCGGTGCGCCATGCGGCTTGCGCCACCGCATCCCCCAGCGCCATCCCGTCGTCGCCGGCAATGCGGAAGGCCTGCGCCACCATGTGCGCGGCGCCGATGCGCGCGGCGAGGGCCGGCGCCGCGCCGGCCGCCGCGGCAAGGGCGGCAAGGGCCTCCATGTCGGCGCTGCCGCGCTTGGAATGCAGGTCGAGCCGGCCCTGGGCCAGCTTGGTCATCTTCGCCACGCCGCCCGCCACCGTCACCTTCGGCACCGGGTGGGCGTGGAGATATTTCAGCATCCCGCCGACGAAATCGCCCATGTCGATGAGGGCCACCTCGTCGAGCCCGTGCAGCTTCTGGACCGCCGCCTCGGAGGCGCTGCCGGTGGCGCCGGCCACATGCTGGAGGCCCATGGCGCGGGCCACGTCGATGCCGCGATGGATGGAGTGAATCCACGCGGCGCAGGAATAGGGCACGACGATGCCGGTGGTGCCCAGCACCGACAGGCCGCCGACGATGCCCAGCCGCGGGTTCAGGGTCTTCTGCGCGATCCGCGCCCCGTCCTCGATGGCGATTTCCACCACCGCATCCGCCGCCACGCCCGCCGCCTGCGCCACCTCGCGGATGCCGGCGGCGATCATGCGGCGCGGCACCGGATTGATGGCCGGCTCGCCGGGCGCAACCGGCAGGCCCGGACGGGTGACGGTGCCCACCCCCTCCCCGGCGCGGAAGATGATGCCGGCCCCTGCCGGCGCGCGCGTCACCGTCGCCTTCACCAGCGCGCCGTGGGTCACGTCCGGGTCGTCGCCGGCATCCTTGACGATGCCGGCCATGGCGCCCGCGCCCACCCGCGCCTGGATGGCGAGAGCGAAGGCCGGGCGGGTGCCGCCGGGCAGCTCCACCTCCACCGGGTCGGGAAAGGCGCCGGTGACGAGCGCGGCGAAGGCGGCCTTGGCGGCGCCCGCGGCGCAGGTGCCGGTGGTCCAGCCGCGCTTCAGCGGCCGGTCCGGCGGGCCGTCGGGTTCGGGCGCATCGCTCATGCCTGCCTTGATAGAGACGCGCGCCGGGCGGGAAAAGGGGGCATGCGGCGGCGCGCTGCCATTGGCGTTGATCGCGCGCCGCAGGGCGGCGCGTTATGAGCCCCGTTCCGCCGGCGCGCGGGCTTCTCGTCGCCGCCCCGCGCTCGGGCTCGGGCAAGACCACCGTCACCCTCGCCCTGCTGGCGGCCCTCGCCCGGCGCGGCGTGGCGGTGCGCGCGGTGAAATCGGGGCCGGACTATATCGACCCCGCCTTCCATGCCGCCGCCACCGGCCGGCCCGGGCTGAACCTCGACAGCTGGGCCATGCCCCCCGCCCTGCTCGACCACCTGATGGCCGGGGCGGCGCAGGATGCGGACATCATCGTGGCGGAAGGCGCCATGGGCCTGTTCGACGGCGTGGCGGCAGAGCCCGGGCGCACCGGCGCCGGGGCCGATATCGCCGCCCGCTTTGCCTTGCCGGTGCTGCTGGTGCTGGATGTGTCCGGCCAATCCCAGACCGCCGCGGCCGTGCTGCGCGGCTTTCTCGGGCATGATCCGCGGGTGCGGATGGCCGGCGTGGTGCTCAACAAGCTGGGCAGCGCCCGGCACGAGCGCATGATTCGCGAGGCGGTGGCGCCGCTGGGCGTGCCGGTGCTGGGCGCGGTGCCGCGCGAGGCGGGCATCGTGCTGCCGGAGCGCCATCTCGGCCTGGTGCAGGCGGGGGAGACGGACGATCTTTCCGCCCGCCTGCGTGCCCTCGCCGACCTTGCGGAACGCCATCTCGACATGGACGGCATCCGCGCCGCCGCCGGCCCGCTCGCCTGCGCCGCCACAGCGGCGCACCACCTGCCGCCGCCCGGCCAGCGCATCGCCCTCGCGCGCGATGCCGCCTTCAGCTTCATGTATGCCCATGTGCTGGAGGCGTGGCGCGCCATGGGCGCGGAAATCGTCGCCTTCTCGCCCCTCGCCGACGCGGCGCCGGACCCGTCCTGCGACGTGTGCTGGCTGCCCGGCGGCTATCCCGAGCTGCACGCCGGCCGGCTGGCCGCGGCCTCACGCTTCCTGGAAGGCCTGCGGCACTTCGCGCAGACCAGGCCGGTGCATGGGGAGTGCGGGGGCTACATGGCGCTGGGCCGCACCCTTGAGGATGCGGACGGGACCACCCACGCCCTTGCGGGCCTCCTCGACCTGGAAACGAGCTTTTCCCGCCGCCGGATGAACCTGGGCTACCGGGAAGCCACGCTCCTTGCCCCCTCGCCCCTCGGCATGCCGGGGGCGCGGGTGCGCGGACATGAATTCCACTATGCCACCGTCGTGTCCCGCGGGGCGGACGCGCCCCTCGCCGACCTCTGCGACGCCGAGGGCCGGCCGCTGGGCGTCTCCGGCAGCCGCCGCGGAACCGTCACCGGCAGCTTCTTCCACGCCATTGCCCGGGCGTGAGCCGCCACGCGCGGGGGCCACGCAAATGAGCCCTGCGCCGGCCGACAACGCCCCTTTCAGGTGCGGGACGAGCCGATGGCAACGATGCGCTTGGCCACCAGCAGCGCCGCAGGGATGGCCACCAGGGCCCCGAGACCGGCCACGATGGGGATAAGGCTCATGTCCTTGCCGTTCAGCGACGGCATGGCGAGCACAGCCATGATGGCCACACCGGCGAACACGGTGGCCAGCACGAGCCAAACAATAATTGCGACCTTCAACATCGGCGAGGCTCCCGCAGCAGACGCTCCTTGATAGGCCTTTCCGCAACGGAGGCGCTTGACGCCGATCAAAGGCGGATGGCCGCCGGGGCATCCATGCGTTTCCTGCATGCCCCGTTGTTGCGCGATGGGTCTATAGTCGCAACGGACGCGCACCCTAGAGCGCGATCCGATCAAATTGACTCAATTTGATCGGTGAGTCGCCCTCTAACTTAAGGATAGAGAACGCGTTATCCGATCCGCTTGCGATGCAAGCTGATCGGCGCGGGCTCCGGCCTTGGGAAAAGACGCGTTTTCCTTCCCCGGGAGGGACGCGATGCAGTGCCAGTGCAAGGAAGACGATTTCCGCCAGGCCGTGCTCGATATCGTGAGTGAAAAAGCCGGCCAGGCCATCATCATCCAGGTGGTGGGCGGCAACACCATAACCGGCTTCGCGCCACTCAGCGTGGGCCGCGACTATCTGCGCTGCCAGGTGGCCATAGGCGCCGGGCAAAAGGAACAGATCGTCCCCTTCCACTCCATCACCTGCATACGTTGATACCGCAACGGGTGCCTCTGGCACTTTGGTCCTATATCCTATATCGAGGCGCGCGCGCCTTTCAGCGCCGCGCCCGCTCACGCCCTCAGGAGCAGACACATGGCAGCACCCCAGCCTATTTCCCGTAGCGAAACCCCGAGCTTCACCCTGCTGCGCGAGGCGATGCTGATCGGAGGCGCCTGGGTGGGGGCGGACAGCGGCGAGACCATCGCAGTCCACAATCCCGCCACCGGCGGGCTGATCGGCTCCATCCCCAAGGCCGGCGGCGCCGAGACCCGCCGCGCCATCGAGGCCGCCGCCGAGGCGTTCAAGACCTGGCGCGCCACCACCGCCGCCGAGCGCGCCGCCAAGCTGCACAAGCTCGCCGACCTCATCACCCAGAATGCCGAGGAACTGGCCGTTCTGCTCACCACCGAGCAGGGCAAGCCGCTGCCGGAAGCCCGTGGCGAAATCGGCGCCTCCGCCGCTTATGTGCGCTGGTTCGCGGAAGAGGCGCGGCGCCTTTACGGCGACGTAATCCCCTCCCCCTGGGCCAACCGCAAGATCATCGTCACCAAGGAGCCGGTGGGCGTGGCGGCCGCCATCACGCCCTGGAACTTCCCCTCCTCCATGCTCTCGCGCAAGATTGGCGCGGCGCTGGCGGCGGGCTGCACCGTGGTGTGCAAGCCCTCCGAACTGACCCCCTATTCCGGCCTCGCCTGGGGTGTGCTGGCAGAGATGGCGGGCATTCCGGCCGGCGTGGTGAACATCGTGGTGGGCGACGCTCCCGCCATCGGCGCCGAGATGACTTCCAACCCGCTGGTGAAGAAGGTGACCTTCACCGGCTCCACCCCGGTGGGCAAGCTGCTGATGAAGCAGTCGGCCGACACCATGAAGAAGATCTCCATGGAGCTGGGCGGCAACGCGCCCTTCCTCATCTTCGACGATGCCGACCTCGACCTCGCCGTGGAACAGGCCATCGCCTCCAAGTACCGCAATGTCGGCCAGACCTGCGTCTGCGCCAACCGCTTCTATGTGCAGGCGGGGGTCTATGACGCCTTCGCCGCCAAGTTCACCGAGGCGACCAAGAAGCTGAAGGTGGGCAACGGCCTGGAGGAAGGCGTTTCCGCCGGCCCGCTGATCGACGACCGCGCCGTCGCCAAGGTGGAGCGGCTGCTGGCGGACGCCCTCGAAAAGGGCGCGCAGGTGGCCACCGGCGGCAAGCGCTCGGCGCTGGGCACCACCTTCTTCGAGCCCACCGTCCTCACCGGCGCCACGCAGGACATGGCGTTCGCGCGCGACGAGATCTTCGGCCCGCTGGCGCCCCTGTTCAAGTTCGAGACGGAGGAGGAAGCCATCTCCTACGCCAATGCCACCGAATACGGCCTCGCCTGCTACTTCTTCACGAAGGACCTCGGCCGCGCCTTCCGGGTGGCGGAGAAGCTGGAATATGGCCAGGTGGGCATCAATGCCGGCGTCATCACCACCGAGGTCGCCCCCTTCGGCGGCGTCAAGGAGAGCGGCATGGGCCGCGAAGGCTCCAAATACGGCTGCGACGACTATCTGAGCATCAAGTATATGTGCCTCGGCGGGCTCTGAAGCCACCGGCCCCGGACTTTGGCCGGGGCCGACCGCTCTTTTGCGAAGGCCCGTGAGTGACGCTCACGGGCCTTTTGCATGGCCGCCTGCCGCGGGGCCGGGCCCGTCTTCGCCCCGCTCAGCCCGCCGGCGGGACGAAGCGCAGGCCGATGCCGATGCGGTTCCAGGCATTGATGGCGCCGACGGTGACGGTGAGGAACATGGCCTCGTCCTGCGAGAAATGCGCGCGCACCGCCGCCCATGCATCATCGGACGCCGCCGCGCCGTCCAGCACCGTGAGATCCTCGGCAAAGGCCAGCGCCGCCCTTTCCCGCTCGGAGAAGACGCCGGCATCGGGCCACGCGGCCAGAAGGTCCAGCTTCTCCTGCGGCACGCCGGCCTTGCGCGCCACCCCCAGGTGGAACTTCAGGCAGAAAGCGCAGGCGTTGATCTGCGACACCCGCAGCTTCACCAGCTCCGTCAGTCCCTTGTCGAGGCCGGAGGCGTCCACCCCCCGGGTGAGGGCGGAAAGCGCGGCATAGATGTCCGGCGCCTGCCGGGTGAAGTCCTGGTAGGTGGGGCGGGGCAGGTGGTCGCTCACGGGAGTGTCCTTCGGCTTCGCCGGTACGGCGATGGGTGGGAACGGCGCGGCTTCGCCTCAATTCTTCAGGCGGTAGCCGGTGCGGAACATCCAGCGCACGGTGGCGAGGCACAGGACGAGGAAGCCCAGCGTCATGGCAAGGCTCACCTCCACCCGCACGTCCGAATGGCCGAAGAAGCTCCAGCGGAAGCCGGAGATGAGATAGACCACGGGATTGAACATGGTCACCGCGCGCCAGGCCGGGGGCAGCATGTCCAGGGAATAGAAGGTGCCGCCCAGGAAGGTGAGCGGCGTGATCACCAGCAGCGGGATCATCTGCAGCTTCTCGAAGCCATCGGCCCAGATGCCGATGATGAAGCCGAACAGCGAGAAGGTGACCGCGGTGAGTACCAGGAAGGCCAGCATCCAGAACGGATGGCGGATCTCCATCGGCACGAACAGGGATGCGGTGGCCAGGATGATGAGGCCCAGCGCCACGGATTTCGTCGCCGCCGCCCCCACATAGCCGGCCACGATCTCGAACGGGGACACCGGGGCGGACAGCAGTTCGTAGATGGTGCCGGTGAAGCGGGGGAAATAGATGGCGAAGGCCGAGTTGCTGATGGATTGCGTCAGCAGCGTCAGCATCATCAGCCCGGGCACGATGAAGGCGCCGTAGGGCACCCCGTCGATCTCCGCCATGCGCGATCCGATGGCCGAGCCGAACACCACGAAATAGAGCGAGGTGGAGAGCACCGGCGAGACCACGCTCTGCCCCAGCGTGCGCCGGGTACGGTTCATCTCGAAGGCGTAGATGGCGCGGATGGCGTACAGGTTCATGGCGCGCGCCTCACCAGGCTTACGAAGATGTCTTCGAGGGAACTTTGCTCCGTGTGGAGATCCTTGAAGGCGATGCCCTCGGCCGAGAGGTCGGCCAAAAGGCCGGCGATGGAAAGCCCGTCCTCCTGCCCCCCCGCCCCGTGGGTGGCATAGCTGAAGGTGAGGCAGGCGCGGTCCGCCGAAACCGTGAGGCCGTAGGGCGAAAGGCGGTCCGGCACCGCGCCCAGCGGGGCGGTCAGCTCCACCGTGAGCTGCTTCTTGCCCAGCTTGCGCATGAGGGTGGCCTTGTCCTCCACCAGGATCAATTCGCCCTTGGCGATCACCCCCACCCGGTCGGCCATCTCCTCGGCCTCCTCCAGATAATGGGTGGTGAGGATGATGGTGACGCCTTTGTCGCGCAGCTCGCGCACCAGCCGCCACATGTCGCGGCGCAGCTCCACGTCCACCCCGGCGGAGGGCTCGTCGAGGAACAGCACTTGCGGTTCGTGGGAAAGCGCCTTGGCGATGAGCACGCGCCGCTTCATGCCGCCGGAGAGCGTCATGATCTTCGCGTCCTTCTTGTCCCACAGGGAGAGGCTGCGCAGCACCTGCTCGATATGCGCCGGGTTCGCGGCACGGCCGAACAGGCCGCGGGAGAAGCTCACCGTCGCCCACACGCTCTCGAACGAATCGGTGGTGAGCTCCTGCGGCACCAGGCCGATGGTGGCGCGGGCGGCGCGATAGTCGGCGACGATATCATGGCCCGCCACCTCCACCGTGCCGGAGGTGGCGTTCACCAGCCCGCAGATGATGGAAATGAGCGTGGTCTTCCCCGCCCCGTTCGGTCCGAGCAGGGCGAAGATCTCGCCCCGGCGGATGTCCAGGCAGACATCCTTCAGGGCGCTGTGGCCGGTGGCGTAGGTCTTGTTCAGGTGGGAGACGGTGATGACGCTCGTCATGGGCGCGCTCTGCATGGGCGCGTTTTAGACCACGACGCACGGGCGACGGGAAGCCCCGCCCCGCGCGCCGTCCCCCTTCCCAAGGGCTCAGCTGCCCTGGATGGCGCCCAGCAGCCATGGGCCGCCGCGCTCACGGGTGAAGGTCCACACCTCCGTGCTCTCGCCCGTCCCCGCGCGGTCGCCGGACAGGACGCGGCCGGTGGCCCGATCCACCATGGCGTCGCGGCTGGCATAGCGCATGGCCACGGTGGCGTAGTCCCGTGTGCCCTCGCGCCAGGCTTCGGCCACGTCGCCCTGCAGCAGCTTCACGTCGGACACCTTGTTGCGGACGCCGCGTTCGGCATTGTCGCGCAGCTCGTCGGCGAGGAAGCCGAAGATCTCGGGCGTCGTATTGGCCTTCAGCGCCGCCTGGTCCTCCTGCCCGAAGGCGGTCTGGATGGTGCCCAGCAGGCGCTCGAAGGTATCCAGATCAGCCGGCGTGATGCCGATCTCGTCGCGCTGCGCCGGGCGGGAAGCCGGGGCACCGCCGGCCGGGGTGGCACGGGGACCCATCGCGCCGCCCATGGCCCCGGCGGGGTGCGGCATCCGCGGATGGGGACCCGCGCCGGCCCCCGCCGCCGCAGGCTGCGGCCGGCGCATGAAGCGCAGCACCAGCATGACGACCAGCGCGACCAGGGCGACCTGCACCAGAAGGCCGAGCATGCCGGCAAGGCCGCCGAGCCCATGGCCCAGCAGCAGGCCGATGACGCCGCCGATCAGAAGGCCACGCATCAGCGAGCCGCCAAGGCCGCTGCCGAACATGGAAGGGCGGGCCGCCGGCTGCGGACGCGCGGCGGACGGAGCAGGCTGGGCCGATGGCTGGGGCGTGGTGGAGCGCTGCACCGGCGCGACGGTTCCCGGCGCCGTGGTGGTCGGGGCCGGGGACTGGTAGGTCCGTGTCCCCCGGCTGCCGATGGAGCCGCCCTTACGCGCTTCGGCGTGGTCGGCGCAAAGGAGGCTCAGGCCCCCGACCACAGCCAGCGCCACCAGCACTGAACGCCTGCGCAACATCCACATCTTCGCCGACCCCTCGGTAGGTACCGCACCATAGCTGCCGCAGCGGCAATCCCGCTTCATATAGGGCGCGCGCGCCGGATTGCGAGAGGGGCGCCGTGGCGGCACGCGCACGCGTTGGCCGATGGGATGCACACTGCTAAGGTCCCGCCGCCTGCCTGCGATGCAGTGCCCTTCCGGAGCTGTCCATGTCCGCCTTTGCTTTGCGAGCCCTGCGCCTCATCGCCTGTTCCGCCGCGCTGCTGGCCCCGGCGGCGGCGGGTGCCGAGCCGCTGGGCGTCGTCGTGCGCAACGAGAGCGTGTCGGCCACCTGCGCGGAAACCGACAACGTGACCCTCACCTTCAGCTCGGACAAGGTGGAAAAGTTTCGCATCATGGCCCGCCATCCGGCCTATATCGGCACGCTCCTCATGGACCGCACCGACCCGGATTTCGAAACCTGCGACATGTCGCGCGACCCGGTGGTGCCCAGCGAGCCGCCGCCCGCCAAGGCCGGCGCCGCGGTGCCGGCGGGCAAGCCGGACGCCAGGACCGAACCCCGCCGCGTCACCATCTTCGAGACGCCGGACCTCTGGCTGACGGGCTATATCTTCCCCTCCTTCTGGCGCGCCGCCACCGTGCCCTTCCGGGTCGGCGGGGAGGTGACGCAGGGCCTGCACATGGTGCAGGTCTGGGTGCGCCACGAGGGCAAGGCCGAGGAAGTGCTGGTGGTGTACCCGCCGGACGGCTACTGGCGTGCCCGCCCCCTCTCCCCCGCCCATATGCGCAGCACCGCTTATGGCTCCTCCTTCCTCGTCGGGCCGGTGGAGCAGGCGGAACGCCCCCTGGTGCGGCTGAAGGAGATCGACTTCGCCCCCCAGACCCGCACCTTCACCCTGCATTTCGCCGAGGGCGGCAAGGCGCGGATGCAGATCGCCAAGCTGGACCGCGACGCGCTCTTTCTGGAAGTGCAGTTCGACGGCGCCGCCCCGCGCACCTTCGCCGCCCTTCGCTCCATGTATGTCACGGAAGGCAATGCGGACGTGGCCCGCGTCGCCTGGCGCGGCACGGCGCACGGCGCCATGGGCGAATCGCCGGTGATGAGCTTCAGCGATGCGGAGAACGTCGCCATGTTCTGGGCCGGCCGGCTGGTGCCGTCGCGCCACAACACCAGCGCGCCGGACTACATTTTCGAGGCTTTTTCCGGCCGCTGAGGCGCCGGGAGGCACGCCTTCCTTGTTCCTGGCGTTGTTCGTGGCATAGTTGCCGCGCAGATCGCAGGCACGCGCGCGCCTGCCCCCGCTGAAGTTGTCATGCGTCGGATGCATAGCGCTTCCGGCGCGCGTTCACCGGCCGGGATTTTTGCGCGCTCAAGGTTTCGCCGCAGGCCCGCAGCAGAATGCGGGCCGGCCCCGTCCTCGGATCAGGTGAGATGCGCCCCTTCGCGATGCACCCCGCCGGCCCCCCCGCGACCGACAGCCGGGCTCCGCCCGCCGCCGGCACGGGACCTGATTCGCCCGACGCCCGCCAGCGCGCCGCCGCCCGCGCGCGGCGGCGGCAGGATGCCCTGGAACTCGCCCTGTTCAGCCTCTTCTACGGCTGCCTGATGCTGGCGGCGACGCAGATCGGCCGCAGGCTCGGGGTGTTTCCGGCCCTGTGGCCCACCGATGCGCTGGCGGTGGGCATCTATTTCCTGCTGCAGAAGCGCGAGCTGGGGCGCCATGCCACCGCAGTGGGGGGCGTCACCTTCCTGGTCCACCTGCTGGTTCTGGGCGACGACCTCGCCTTGTCCCTCGCCGGCGGCATCGGCAGCGCCCTCACCTTCGCTCTGGTGGGCTGGGGCTGCGAGCGTGCGGGGATGGAGCGCAGGGCCCTGCTCAGCGTGCCCATGGTGGTGAGCCTCGCCGTGGTGGCCCTGGTGGGCACCCTCCCCGGCGCCCTGCTGACCGCCTTCGTGCACCTGCTGGACCTGGGCGGCAGCTTCCCCACCCTTTTCATGCGCCGCTGGATGCCGGAAATGGCCAGCGTGGTGCTGCTGCTGCCGCCCGTCCTGCTGTGGACCGCCCGATCGGAGGAGCGGCCGGCTGCTGCGCCGGATGATGGCCACTTCTCCCTGTTCAAGGTCAGCCGGGATGAGGAGCTGGTCCTGGCCGGCCTTGCGCTCGCCGGCGCATTCGCCGCCGCGGCCTATTATGGCGAGCCGCTGCTCCTCGACATCGGTGCCGCCATCCTCCTGTGGTTCGCCTTCCGCCTCGGCGTGTTCCCCACCGCCGTCGCCGCCTGCGCCTTTTCCCTGGCTGTGATCGGCCTCGCGGTGGCCCAGGTCTGGACGGTGCCGCAGGAGGACGTGATGACCACCCTGCTGCGGCTGCAGGGCCGGCTGGTGCTCGCCGCCTTCCCCGCCTTGCTCATCGCCGCCATCATGGCCCAGCGCGCCCACCAGGAGCGGGAGCTGAAGGAAGACCGGCGGCGCCTGGCCTATGCGCTGGAAGGGGCGAACGACGGCATCTGGGACTGGCACGTTCCCACCGACGCCATTTTCTTCAGCGCCCGGGCACACCGGATGCTGGGCTACGACCCGGAGAACGCCGCCCAGACGCTTGCCGCCTACCAGGGCCTGGTGCATCCAGACGACCTGCCAACCCTCATCAAGTCCTTCAAGGATCACGCGGACGCGCGCCACATCCTGTACCAGCAGGAATTGCGGGCACGCCACCGCAACGGCACCTATGTGTGGCTGCTGAAGCGCGGCAAGGTGGTGGAGCGCGACGCGGAGGGGCGGCCGGTGCGGGCGGTGGGCACGCTGACCGACATCTCCCAGCGCAAGCACCTGGAAGCCGCGCTGGAGCACGCCGCCTCCCATGATCCCCTCACCGGCCTGTCCAACCGGGCGGGCTTCGACCGCGCGCTGGAGCAGGCCCGCCGCCGCCTGACCCGCGACGGCGCGCTGTTCGCGGTGGTGCTCATCGACATCGACCACTTCAAGGCGGTGAACGACAAGTTCGGCCACATGGCCGGCGATCTCCTGCTCACCACCGCCGCCCGCCGCCTGCAGGCGGCGATCCGCGCCGGCGACCTCGTGGCCCGCTATGGCGGCGACGAGTTCGCCATGATCGCGTCCGGCAAGAGCAAGGAGGAGTTCGCCGCCATGGCCGATCGCCTCCACATGCAGCTGTCCCGGCCGGTGGAGGTGGAGGGGCTGGCGCTCCCCGCCTCCTTCTCCATGGGCATGGTGGTGGCCGACGACCGCACCATCGACGCCGCCGCCCTCATCGCCGAGGCCGACGCCGCCCTCTATGCGGCCAAGGATGCCGGCCGCGGCACCTGGCGCGCGGTGGGGGTGGCCGCCTCTCCCGGTGCCATGATGGGCGGGCGCAGCGCGCTCCTGAACTGAAATCGCCTGACGGCCCGCGCCGGCGCTCCTGCACGACGGGTGCTGCCCATCCGCTATCGCACGCGGATGCCCGGCCCCGCCCGGCGAGGGCGAACCTGTGGCCATTGCGCGCGGCCATGCGGCGCCCACGCCCTGCCCGGCAGGGGAACGCCGGCACCACCGCCCGATGCCGGCGCCGGGCGCCGCCGATCGTCCCCGGCGCGGGAGCACGCCTTCGCCGATCCCGTCGAGCCGATGTGACCGGATCGCGCTCTGCTGCCGCGCGGCCCACGTCCCGCTGGGGCGGACCGTCGCCCCGCCGTCAGGCGAGGCCGAGCACCGCCTCAGCCTCCAGCACGCCGCCGGCACCGCCCACCACGGCCTCCTCCAGCCCGCGGGCCTGGGTGCACATGTTCTCCGCGAAGAAGCGGGCGATGGCGACGCGGGCCGACAGACGCGGATCGGTTCCGCCGGCGGAACGCTCCGCATGGGCCGCCAGCGCCGCCTTGGCGAGGTAGGCGCCCCCGGCGGCGCGGGCGAACAGCCGCAGGTAGGGCGTGGCGCCGGCCAGCGCCTTGGCCTGGTCGTCCGCCAGCCAGTCCAGCATCTTGCGCGTCGCCCGGCCCAGCGCGTCCACCGCCTCGCCGAGGCGCACGCCGGCATGGCCGAAATCCACCGCATTGAGGGCGGCCACCTCGTCGGCGATGTCGCGGTAATCGGCGATCAGGGCGTTCACCACGTCACCGCCTTCCTGCGGCAGCTTGCGGGTCACCAGGTCGATGGCCTGGATGCCGTTGGTGCCCTCATAGATGGCGAAGATGCGCGCATCGCGCAGATGCTGGGCCGCGCCCGTCTCCTCGATATAGCCCATGCCGCCGTGCACCTGGACGCCCACCGAGGCCACCTCGATGCCGATGTCGGTGGAGAAGGCCTTGGCCACCGGTGTCAGCAGGCTCGCCTCCGCCAGCGCCACGGCGCGGGCCAGCGGGTCCGGCAGGCGGCGGGAGCGGTCGAGCGCGTCGGCGGTGACGAGGCAGATCGCGCGGGCGGCGTCGGTTTCGGCCCGCATGGTGAGCAGCATGCGCTTCACGTCCGGGTGGGCGATGATGGGCGCCGCCCCCTCGAAGCCCGCCGCCTTGCCCTGCCGGCGCTCCCTGGCGAAGGCGAAGGCGCGCTGGGTGGCGCGCTCGGCCACCGCCACGCCCTGCACGCCCACGGCGAGGCGGGCATTGTTCATCATGGTGAACATGCAGGCGAGACCGCGATTCTCCTCGCCCACCAGATAGCCCACCGCGCCCTCGCCCTGTTCGCCGAAGGCCATGGTGCAGGTGGGCGAGCCGTGCAGGCCCAGCTTGTGCTCGATGCCGGCGCAGACCACATCGTTGCGCGCGCCCGGGCTGCCGTCCGCATTCACCAGGAATTTCGGCACCAGGAACAGCGAGATGCCCCGCGTTCCCGCCGGCGCGTCCGGCAGGCGGGCCAGCACCAGGTGGATGATGTTCTCGGCAAGGTCGTGCTCGCCGTAGGAAATGAAGATCTTGGTGCCGAAGATGCGGTAGGTGCCGTCCGCCGCCTTCACCGCCCGCGCGCGCAGGGCGGCAAGGTCGGAGCCCGCCTGCGGCTCGGTGAGGTTCATGGTGCCGGTCCAGGTGCCGGCCACCATCTTCGGCAGGTAGATGGCCTGCAGGTTTGGCGCGCCATGGGCGGTGAGCGCCTCGATGGCGCCCATGGTGAGCACCCCGCCGATGCCGAAGGAGGGCGAGGCCGAGTTCCAGAATTCGGTGAGCGCCGAGGTGATGGAGGTGGGCAGGTGCTGGCCACCGAACTCCTCCTCCGCCGCCACCGAGCCCCAGCCCGCCGCGGTCCAGGCGGCATAGGCGTCGCGCCAGCCGTCGGGGGTGGTCACCGCGCCGTCCTTCAGCCGGCAGCCCTGCCGGTCGGCCCCGGCATCCAGCGGGGCGATGGCGGCGGCGGCGAACTTGCCGGCTTCCTCCAGCACCGGATCGACCACGTCGAAGGACAGGTCCACCAGCCCCTGCTCCATGAGCTTGGGCAGCGCCGTGCAGCTCTTGAGGAAGAAGGACACCTCTTCAACCGGCGCGCGATAGCTCATGGACACCTCCTGAAAATGCGGCGCTGCGCGCACGCGGGGCCGGCTGGCGCGAAAATCCGGGTCCGATCGACTGACAGGGCGGCCGCGCCGGTCCCGTCATTGTCTCCCGCCCGTGTTTCAAGCTAGAGAACGCAGCATCCGGACTGCCCGTGCCGCGGGCAGTCCGGTGCGTGCTCCAGGCGCGCGTCAGCCGGCTTTCCAAATCGCGGGGCCGGCGGTCTTCGTCAAGAGGCGCGCCTCGGCCTTTGGCCGGAGTGCGCGGGTTCCGCACATGGCTTCATCCAGCTCGCTCCCGCCGCGACACACCCTCCTGCTGCCGGTGGACCGGCCGCAATCCCTGGCGCAGGCGGCGCGGCAGCTGGCCGAGGGCGGGCTCGTGGCCTTCCCCACGGAAACCGTCTACGGCCTCGGCGCCGATGCGGCGCGCCCGCAGGCCGTGGCGGACCTTTACGCCGCGAAGGGCCGGCCGGCCTTCAATCCGCTCATCGCCCATGTGCACGACACCGCCGCGGCGCTGCGGCTCGGCCATTTCAACCCGGCGGCGCAGCGGCTCGCGGAGCGGTTCTGGCCCGGCCCGCTCACCCTGGTGGTGCCCTATGCGGGCGGTGCGGCGGTGTGCGATCTGGCCCGGGCCGGCCTCGACACGGTGGCGGTGCGGGTTCCCGCCCATGGCGATGCCCTGGCCCTGCTTGCGGCCTTCGGTGGCGCCGTGGTGGCGCCGAGCGCGAATCGCTCCGGCCACGTCTCCCCCACCACCGCAGCCCATGTGATGGGCGACCTTGCCGGACGCATCGACGCGGTGCTCGATGGCGGGCCGACGCCGGTGGGGGTGGAATCCACCATCCTCGACCTCACCGGCGACGCGCCCGTTCTGCTGCGCCCCGGCGGCCTGGCGCGGGAGGAGATCGAGGCCGCCCTTGGCGTTCCCCTTGCCGGGGCGGCGGCGGATGATGCGGCCCGCCCGCTGGCGCCCGGCCGCCTCGCCTCCCATTATGCGCCGCGCGCCGTGCTGCGGCTCGATGCCGACCGGGTGCTGCCGGGCGAGGGCCTGCTCACCTTCGCCGGTGCGCGGCCGCCGGGGGCGCAGGACGCCGCGCAGGTGCTGGACCTCAGCCCCGCCGGCGACCTCACCGAGGCGGCCGCCCGGCTCTATGGCGCCCTGCGGAGCCTCGATGCCTCGGGCTGCCCCTCCATTGCCGTGGTACGCCTGCCGCGCACCGGCCTCGGCGAAGCCATCGCCGACCGTCTGGCCCGCGCCGCGGCGCCACGACCCGAACGAGAGATCCCCACATGACCGACACCGCGACCCCCGAAGCCGTCGCCGGCCTCCAGCTCAATCTCACCCATGCCGAGGATGCCGACACCGCGGGCCTCATCGTCCTGTGGGACCGCTGCGGCCTCATCCGGCCATGGAACGATCCCCATGCGGACATCGCCCTCGCCCGCCGCGGACCCCATTCCACCATCCTGGTGGCGAAAGACGGCGCTACCCTCGCCGGCTCGGTCATGGTGGGCCACGATGGCCACCGCGGCTGGGTCTATTACCTCTCGGTGGAACCCGCGATGCAGGGGCGCGGCATCGGCCGGGTGCTGGTGCGCGCGGCGGAAGACTGGCTGCGCGCCCGCGCGGTGCCGAAGCTGATGCTGCTGGTGCGCCCGGAGAATGAGAAGGTCCGCGGCTTCTACCAGGCGGCCGGCTATGACGAGGAGCCGCGCATCGTCTTTTCCCGCCGCCTCGATGGAAAATGAAGCGCGGACCGGAGTTCTTGATCCGGCGCAACATCCTGCGGCTGCAGCTGGAATATGGTATGTCAAAAGCGACAAGCCAAAGATGACGCCAGGGAGGCGCCAAGGTCCATGTCCACGCTGCTCGTCACCCATCCTGCCGGCCTGAATCACGCCACGCCCCCCGGCCACCCCGAGCGGGCCGACCGGCTGCGGGTGCTGGACCGCATCTTCGAGCAGGAAAAATTCTCCCATCTCGTCCGCGACCTCGCCCCGCTGGGCGAGCGGGAGGACATCATCCGCGTCCATCCCGCCGACTTCGTGGACGCCATGGGCGAGGCCACCCCGAAGGAAGGGCTGGTGCGCATCGATTCCGACACCCTCCTCTCCCCCGGCAGCTGGGATGCGGTGCTGCGCGCGGTGGGCGGCGCCTGCTTCGCGGTGGACGAGGTGATGGACGGCAAGGTGCACAATGCGTTCGTCGCCATGCGCCCGCCCGGCCACCATTGCGAGACGCGCAAGCCCATGGGCTTCTGCCTGCTCAACCAGGTGGCCATCGCCGCCCGTCACGCCCAGGCGAAGTACGGGCTGGGCCGCGTCGCCATCATGGATTTCGACGTGCACCACGGCAACGGCACCCAGGAAATCTTCTGGGCCGACGACAGCGTGATGTATTGCTCCACCCACGAGATGCCGCTTTACCCCGGCACCGGGGCCGTGGGCGAGACCGGGGAAGCCAACACCATCGTGAATGCGCCCCTGCGTTCGGGCGATGACGGCGCCATCTTCAAGGAAGCCATGGAGACGTGTATCCTGCCGCGCATCTCCGCCTTCTCCCCGGACCTCATCCTCATCTCGGCCGGCTTCGACGCCCATGTGCGCGACCCGCTCGCCTCGCTGCGGCTGGTGGATACGGATTTCGCCTGGGTCACGCGCGAGCTGATGGCCATCGCCGACAAGACCTGCAAGGGCCGCGTGGTGTCGGTGCTGGAGGGCGGCTATGACCTGGAGGGGCTCGCCTCCTCCGCCGCCGCCCACGTCTCCGCCCTCATGCACGGGTGAGCGGGGCCTTCTTGCCCCGGATTCGGGGTTTCTCCAGCAGGCAACGCCGCGGCGTTGCCGCGCTGCTTCTCGCCCTCCTGCCCGGCGCCATTCCGGCGGCGGCGCAGCAGGCGGTGACCCTGCCCTATTTCAACGCGCCGGCCGAAGGCGCGCCGATCCGGCGCCCGCCCACCCTCGGCCTTGCCATCGGCGGGGCGGTGCACCGGGCGGTGATGGATACGGGCTCCACCGGCGTGGTCATTGCCGCGAGCTCCATTCCCGGCTTTGCCGCGCTGGAGCCGCTGGGGACGGGGCAGATCACCTACACCTCATCCGGCCGGGTGATGCGCGGCGTTCATGTGCGCACGCCCGTCACCGTGGTGGGGGCCGACGGCACGCGCCTCACCACGCGCCCCATCGTGGTGCTGGCGGTCACCCGCATCGACTGCCTGGCCACTGCGCGCAATTGCGTGCCGGTGGAGGCGCCGCGCCGGGTCGCCATGCTCGGCATCGGCTTCGCGCGGAGCCGTCATGCCGGCACCGGGCCGGAGCGCAACCCCTTCCTCAATCCTGCGGGCATGGAGCAGGCCGGCCGCGGCTATGTGGTGGGCCGGCGGGCGGTGAAGGTGGGCCTTTCCCCGGACGACAAGGCCGGTTTCTCGCTGGTGAAGCTGCAGCCCGACGCCGCCACCGGCGACTTTGCCCCCACGCCCGCCTGCCTCGCCCTCGACCAGCGCACACCGCCGGCCTGCGGCAGCCTGCTGATGGATACCGGCGTCACCACCATGTTCCTGAGCCTGCCCGATGCGCAAACCTCCGGCCTGCTGGCCCGGGACCGGCGCGGCGAGCCGGTGCTGGCGGCGGGAACCACCCTCGCCGTGAGCCCGTCAGAGGGCGCGAGCACCCCCGCCTACGGCTTCACGGTGGGCGACCGCGCGAACCCGGTGGCGCCGGAGCGGGTGATCGTGGTGGGCGGCGGGACGCGCCCGCCCTTCGTCAACACCACGGTGCGGGCGCTGAACGCGTTCGACTATCTGTTCGATGCCGACGCCGGGGAGGTGGGCTTCCGGCCCCTGAGCGCGATCCGCCCCTAGAACGCGATCCGATCAAATGGACTCAATTTGATCGGTGAATCGCCCTCTCACTTAAGGATAGAGCACGGGTTATCCGGTCAGCTTGCGGTGCAAGCTGATCGGCGCGTGCTCTAGTGGATCAAGGCGTTGTGGTTCGACCGCGCTCCAGCTTATTGAACAGAAACGGAATTGCGACCCGGAGTGAAACGCCGGCGGCGATTCACTCCGGGCGGCTCCCTCTCCAATCCCGGCGCCGCGACCCCGGCGTCAGGACGGCTTGAAGGTCTGGCCGGCGAACGGCAGGCTGTGCACCGGGCGGCCGGTAGCGGCGAAGATGGCATTGGCTACCGCCGGGGCAAGCGGCGGTACGCCCGGCTCGCCGATGCCGGTGGGCGCGGCGTCGGAAGCCACCATGTGCACTTCCACCTTTGGCATCTCCGACATGCGAAGCGGCACATAGGTGTCGAAATTCGCCTGCTCCACCGCCCCCTTGTCCAGGGTGATGGCACCGTGCAGCGCCGCCCCGAGGCCGAAGCCGATGCCGCCCTCCACCTGGGCCCGCACCACGTCCGGGTTGACGATGCGGCCGCAATCCACCGCTGCCACCACTCGCTCCACCTTGATGCCGGCATCGGCGAGGGTGATTTCCACCACTTCGGCCACATAAGTGTTGAAGCTGCGATGGGCGGCGATGCCGCGGGTGCGCCCCGCCGGCAGCGGCCCGCCCCAGCCGGCCTTCTCGGCGGCCAGGCGGATCACCGCCTTCATCCGCTCGTCGGTGGCGTGGGCGAGGCGGAAGGCCACCGGGTCCTGCCCGGCGGCGCGGGCGAGCTGGTCCATCATCACCTCCACCGCATAAGCGGTGTGGGTGTGGCCCACCGAGCGCCACCACAGCACCGGCACGCCGGTCTTCACGGTGGTGAGCTCCACCTTCAGGTTGGGCACCACATAGGCGCCGTGGGTGCCCTCGATGGAGGTCTCGTCGATGCCGTTCTTCACCATCATCGGTTCGAAGAAGGTGCCGGAGAGGATGGACTGGCCCACCACGTGGTGGTGCCATGCCACCGGCTTGCCGGAGGCATCCACGGCGGCGCGGACCTTGTGGAGATAGAGCGGGCGATAATAGCCCGCCTTCATGTCGTCCTCGCGGGTCCACACCAGCTTCACCGGCACGCCCTTGCCATGGGCCTTGGCGATGGCCACCGCCTCCACCACGAAATCGGAGCTGGCCAGCGCCCGCCGGCCGAAGCTGCCGCCGGTCCAGAGGCTGCGGATATCCACCTTCTCCGGCGCCACGCCGGCAGTGCGCGCGGCGTTGGGCACGTCGGCCACCGGCAGCTGCGAACCGGTCCAGATGATGACGCCGCCATCCTTCAGCTGCGCCACCGCATTCATGGGCTCCATGGCCGCATGGGCGAGGTAGGGGAACTCGAACTCGGCCTCCACCAGCTTCACGCCGGGCGCGGCGAGGGCCTTTTCCACATCCCCGTGGCTCTCCACCGGCGCGCCCGGCTTCGCCAAAGCGGCGCGATATTCGCCGATCATGTCGGCGGTGCTGCGGGTCTCGGCGGCGGTTTCGTCCCACTCCACCTTCAGGGCATCGCGCCCCTTGATGGCCGCATGGGTGGTGGTGGCGAGCACGGCGACGCCCTGCGGCACCATCACCACGTCGGAGACACCCTTCACCGCCCTGGCCGCGGCGCCGTCGAAGCTCTTCGGCTTGGCGCCGAAGCGTGGCGGATGGGCCACCACGGCCACCAGCATGCCAGGCAGCTTCACGTCCTGGGTATAGATGCCGGCGCCGGTGGTCTTGGCCACGTTGTCCAGCCGGTGCACGCCCTCCTTGCCGATGAGGGTGAAGGCGGACGGCGCCTTCAGCACCGGATCGGCCGGCACCGTCTCCCTGGCCGCCGCCTCGGCCAGCGCGCCGAAGCCGGCGCTCCGGCCACCGGCGCTCACCATACCGTTGGAAACCTTGACGGTGGCGGGATCGACGCTCCATTGCCGCGCGGCGGCGGCCACCAGCATGGCACGGGCGGCCGCGCCGGCCTTGCGGTAGACGTCGTAGCTGGCGGCCATGGAGGTGGAACCGCCGGTGCCCTGGGCGCCGCCGAAAAGGGCGTTGCCGTAGTATTTCGCATCGGCCGGGGCGAACGCGGTGGTCACCTTGGACCAGTCCGCATCCATCTCGTCGGCCGCCAGGGTGGCAAGGCCGGTGGCGGTGCCCTGCCCCTTGTCCAGATGCTTGATGATGACCGTGACCGTGCCATCGGGCGCGACGCGGACGAACGGGTTGAACGCGGCGCCGGTTCCGGCATCGGCGGCAGCCTCGGCGGCGGGGGCGAAGCCGAGCATCAGGCCGACCCCCACGCCGCCCATGGCGGCAAGGACGAAGCGGCGGGAGAGGAGCGCGGCGGCCGGCCCGGCCAGCGCGGCAGCGGCCTTGGACACGGCGTCGGGTGCGAGCTTCTGGAGCATGTGCATGAGGTCAGGCCTCCAGCCGGCGGGCCGCATCATGGATGGCGGCGCGGATGCGATGGTAGGTGGCGCAGCGGCAGACGTTGCCGTCCATGGCGCTGTCGATGTCGGCGTCGGTGGGCTTCTTGTTCTGCGCGAGCAGCGCCACGGCGGACATGATCTGTCCCGACTGGCAATAGCCGCACTGCACCACGTCGAGGCTGACCCAGGCGGCTTTCACCGCCTCTGCCTCGCGACCGGACACGCCCTCGATGGTCACCACCTTGGCGTCGCCCACATCGCCGATGGCGGTCTGGCAGGAACGGACGGGGGTGCCGTCCAGATGCACGGTGCAGGCGCCGCACAGGGCCTGCCCGCAGCCGAACTTGGTGCCGACGAGATTGAGATCGTCGCGCAGGGCCCAGAGCAGGGGCGTATCGGGATCGGCGTCAACAGTGCGCGCCTGCCCGTTCACATTGAGTGTGACGGCCATGGGAACCTCATGATTGCGAGAGGCACAGCCGCATCTGTGCAGATGGCAGGGTAACGGGGGCGAACCTTTGCGCCCCATAAGGACAAGGCATCGCCCCCGACGCAGGTGTCCGAAGCGGGATACTAGCGGGCAGGCTTGAATGTTTCCAGACAGCGCCGGGTCACGATCCGGGGAGCGGCGCACGCCGCCGCGCATCCCCGCAATGCGCGCCGGCCCGGCCGCCCTTGCGGGGCCTCGCGCGGCTCCCGATCTGGACAGGGAGGGGGGAAGGCTTCACCCTTCCCTGATCGTAGAGAACCCGGGGACTGCCCCTTTCCCGCCCCGGGGGAGATTGCCGGACCATGACTGCTTCCGTTTCCACTGCCCCCTTTCCCTTCGATAATTCCTATGCCCGCCTTCCCGGCGGCTTTTACGCCCCCGCCGTGCCGACGCCGGTGGCGGCGCCCGCGCTCATCAAGGTGAATGCCGCTTTGGCCGAGGAACTGGGCCTGGACCCGCAGGCCCTCGCCTCGCCGGAAGCGGTGGAGATGTTCGCCGGCAGCCGCGTGCCCGACGGCGCCGAGCCCATCGCCCTGGCCTATGCCGGGCACCAGTTCGGCCAGTTCGTGCCGCAGCTGGGCGACGGCCGCGCCATCCTGCTTGGCGAGGTGGTGGGGCGGAACGGCCGGCGCGACATCCAGCTCAAGGGCTCCGGCCCCACCCCCTTCTCCCGCCGCGGCGACGGCCGCGCCGGCCTCGGCCCGGTGCTGCGGGAATATATCGTCAGCGAGGCCATGGCGGCGCTGGGCATTCCCACCACAAGGGCGCTGGCGGCGGTGACCACGGGCGAGCCCGTCTGGCGCGAGCGGGCGCTGCCCGGGGCGGTGCTGGCGCGGGTGGCGGCGAGCCATATCCGCATCGGCACCTTCCAGTTCTTCGCCGCGCGCCGCGACACGCCGGCCCTGCGCCAGCTCGCCGACTACACCATCGCCCGCCACTATCCCGACCTTGCGGGGGCGGCGCGGCCCCATCTGGCCCTGCTGGAAGCCGTCATCGGCCGACAGGCGGAGCTGGTGGCGCGCTGGCTCAACGTGGGCTTCATCCATGGCGTCATGAATACGGACAACATGTCGGTGTCCGGCGAGACCATCGACTACGGCCCCTGCGCCTTCATGGACGCCTATGATCCCGAGACGGTGTTCTCCTCCATCGACCAGATGGGGCGCTACGCTTATGCCAACCAGCCGGACATCGCCCATTGGAACCTCGCCCGCTTTGCCGAATGCCTGGTGCCCCTGCTGGACGACGACAAGGAGGCGGCCGTGGCGGCCGCCAATGCCGCGCTTTCGGCCTTCCCCGCCCGCTTCAAGGGTGCCTACCGGGCCGGACTTCTCGCCAAGATCGGCCTTGATGACGTGAATGAGGAGGATGTGGCCCTCGCCCTCGACCTTCTGGCGGTGATGGCCGCCGGCAAGGCCGACTTCACCCTCACCTTCCGCCGCCTGGGCCCGGCCGCCGAGGACGCAGCGGCGCTGGAGGGGGTGCGCGACCTGTTCCTGGACCGGGAGGCGTTCGACGCCTGGGCGGACCGCTGGCGCGCGCGCCTTGCCACCGGCGGGCGGGAGGGTGCGCAGGTCCGCGCCGGGATGGACCGGGTGAACCCCCTCTTCATTCCCCGCAACCATCTGGTGGAATGGGCCATCACCGCGGCCACGGAAGATGGTGACTTCGCCCCGTTCGAAGCCCTCACCGCCGCGCTGGCGCATCCTTACGAGGAGCAGCCGCGCTTTGCCCCCTATGCCGGCCTGCCGCCGCAGATGGAGGGATACCGGACGTTCTGCGGGACGTGAGCGGCGCCGCCGCAAACGAAAAGGGCGCGGCCGAAGCCGCGCCCTCTGTCATTCCTGGACTGGCTTGGACGTCCTCAGAAGTCCATGCCGCCCATGCCACCCATGCCGCCGCCGGGCATGGAGGGCATGCCGCTGTCCTTCTTGGGCAGCTCGGCGACCAGCGCCTCGGTGGTGACGATGAGGGCGGCGATGGAGGCCGCGTCCTGCAGGGCGGTGCGCACGACCTTGGCCGGATCGACGATGCCGGCGGCGATCATGTCCACATATTCTTCCGTCTGGGCATTGAAGCCGAAGGACGGATCATTGGACTCCTGCACCTTGCCCACCACGATGGAGCCTTCCACGCCGGAATTCTCGGCGATCTGGCGGATGGGGGCTTCGAGCGCGCGGAGCACGATCTTGATGCCGGCCTTGATGTCCGGATTGTCGGAGGTGACAGCCGCCACCGCCACCTTGGCACGCAGCAGGGCCACGCCGCCGCCGGGGACGATGCCTTCTTCCACCGCGGCGCGGGTGGCGTTCAGGGCGTCGTCAACGCGGTCCTTCTTCTCCTTGACTTCCACTTCCGTGGAGCCGCCGACGCGGATCACCGCCACGCCGCCCGCGAGCTTGGCCAGGCGCTCCTGGAGCTTCTCGCGGTCGTAGTCCGAGGAGGTCTCCTCGATCTGGGCCTTGATCTGGTTCACGCGGGCCTCGATGTCGGCCTTCTCGCCGACGCCGTCCACGATGGTGGTCTTCTCCTTTTCGAGGATCACCTTCTTGGCGCGGCCGAGCTGGGCGAGGGTCACGTTCTCCAGCTTGATGCCGAGGTCCTCGGAGATCACCTGGCCGCCGGTGAGGATGGCGATATCCTCCAGCATGGCCTTGCGGCGGTCACCGAAGCCGGGGGCCTTCACCGCCGCGACCTTGAGGCCGCCGCGCAGCTTGTTCACCACCAGGGTGGCCAGCGCCTCGCCTTCCACGTCCTCGGCGACGATGACGAGGGGACGGCCGGTCTGCACCACGGCTTCGAGCACGGGCAGGATGGGCTGGAGGCCGGAGAGCTTCTTCTCGAAGATGAGGAGGTAGGGCTCTTCCAGGTCGGCGATCATCTTCTCCGCATTGGTGATGAAATAGGGAGAGAGATAGCCGCGGTCGAACTGCATGCCCTCGACCACTTCGAGCTCGGTCTCG
The DNA here is from genome assembly GCF_047444035.1 of Xanthobacter sp. AM11. Classification (NCBI taxonomy): domain Bacteria; kingdom Pseudomonadati; phylum Pseudomonadota; class Alphaproteobacteria; order Hyphomicrobiales; family Xanthobacteraceae; genus Xanthobacter; species Xanthobacter sp. AM11. The sequence continues at coordinate 2,811,650 of NZ_JBLAOA010000001.1, read as the reverse complement.
GCGGTCTTGGCTTCCTCGACGGTGATGACGCCCTCATTGCCCACGCGCTGCATGGCGCCGGCGATCATCTCGCCGATGGAGGCATCGCCGTTGGCGGAGATGGTGCCCACCTGCGCGACTTCCGCGGAGGAGGAGACCTTCTTGGCACGGCCCTTGATGTCGGCGATGGCAGCGGCGACGGCCAGGTCGATGCCGCGCTTCAGGTCCATGGGGTTCATGCCGGCGGCAACCGCCTTGGCGCCTTCCTTCACGATGGACTGGGCCAGCACGGTGGCGGTGGTGGTGCCGTCGCCGGCCAGGTCGTTGGTCTTGGAGGCAACCTCGCGCACCAGCTGGGCGCCGAGGTTCTCGAACTTGTCCTCAAGCTCGATCTCCTTGGCCACCGACACACCGTCCTTGGTGATGCGGGGGGCGCCGAAGCTCTTCTCGATCACGACGTTGCGGCCCTTGGGACCGAGGGTGACCTTCACCGCATTGGCGAGGATATCGACGCCGCGCAGCAGCTTCTCGCGCGCTTCGCCGGAAAACTTCACTTCCTTGGCAGCCATTTCGGCCTCCTGAATGGGAATTTCAATGCCGTCGGGCGCGCATCACGAAGCGGCGCGCCCCGAGCGAGGGATCACTTGACGATGACGCCGAGGATGTCGCTTTCCTTCATGATGAGGAGATCCTGGCCGTCGATCTTCACCTCGGTGCCGGACCACTTGCCGAACAGCACGCGATCACCCGCGGCCACATCGAGGGGAACGAGCTTGCCGGCCTCGTCGCGCGCGCCGGGACCCACCGCGATCACTTCGCCCTCCTGGGGCTTTTCCTTGGCGGTGTCGGGGATGATGATGCCGCCGGCGGTCTTCTGCTCGGCTTCGATGCGCTTGACCACGACGCGGTCGTGCAGGGGGCGGAAGGACATGGGTCGTTACCTCTTGGAGGAGCGCGAGCCGGAGCTCGCCGGTTCTGGCACTCTTGGGAGGAGAGTGCCAAGCTCGCTGCCGGAGATAAGGTGGCGGACCCGGTCCGTCAAGGCGCGGCGCAGCATCCGCCGGGCGAGAAGCCCCCGCGGGAGATAGCAAAACGGTAACTATGCCCCCCTATGGTTTTGATGCAGGCGCGGAATCGACGCGGGCGACGCTTCCCTTTATGGTCGGCGGCACGCTGCCAAGGTTCAGGCGGGTGGAAATCAGATCCAGGGCGGCGGGAGGCCTCGGAAAGCTCATGACGAAAATGTTTGCGTGGTCGAAGTCGCCGGCCGGCCGGGCCCGCCGCACCAGCATGGCGGGAGCGGTCTTCGCCGCCACGGCCCTTCTTCTGGCGGCGTGCACCACCGGCCCCACCGAGCCCCCGCCTCCGGCCCGGCCGCAATATACCAGCCCGATCCCGCCGGATCGCCTGGTGGGCCGCTGGGGCCTTGCCGCCTATCATCGCCCGGATGATGCCACCCGCACCGAGGCGCAGGCCCGGGCCCAGTGCAGCAATGCCTATGTCATCACCGCCGGCACCAATGGCGGTGTGATGATGTATCTCGCCGACGATAACAAGCTCACCGAGGTCGTGTCGAAGCAGGTGTCCGGCGGCCCCGTCTATATCGGCCCGCCCGAAGATCCCGCCGGCGGCGAGCGTGACCGGCAGGTGGTGCGCTTCGACGGCAATGTGCTGGTGCTGCGGTTCGTGGACCCCGAAGTGGCCAAGCGCTACGGCACCATGGTCTATGTGCGCTGCTCCTGAGCGGGCAGCGGCCGGGATGGAAACCGGGGCGCCGTCGCGCCCCGCCTCCGGCCCGGTGAAGATCAGCCCTTGAACGCACCGAGCAGAGCCGACCCCCGGTTGGTGGGGTCGAACACGTGCAGGCCGAGATCCTCGGCCAGTTCCTGAAACGCCGCGATGCCGCGCACCGAATTGCCCTTGGCGTCCAGCCGCGGGGAATAGGTGGCGATGCCGAGCTGCCGGTTCACCACGCCGAGGATGCCGCCGCCGACGCCGCTCTTGGCCGGCACGCCCACGTCGAACGCCCAGTTGCCGGCAAAATTGTACATGCCGCAGGTGAACATCACCGACAGGGTGTGACGCACGGCCTCCACCGCGAACACCGCCGCCCCGGTGCCCGGATTCTCCCCGATATTGGCCAGGGTCGCGCCGATGCGGGCGAGATCGGAGGCGGTGACGAGGATGGAGCACTGGCGGAAATAAAGGTCCAGCGTCGCGTCCACGTCGGCGGCCAGCGCCCCGGAGCATTTCAGCAGATGGGCGATGCCGCGGTTGCGATGGCCGGTCTCGGCCTCCGAGCGGTAGACATCCGCGTCGAACGACAGGGGCCGCCCGGCCGCGGCGGAGAACCGATCCAGCAGGAAGTCGAACGCCTCCGCCCCGAGCGCGCCGGCCAGCAGGCCGGTGACGGTGATGGCTCCGGCATTCACCATGGGGTTGAAGGGCCGGTTGGTGCCCGGATCGAACACGATGGCGTTGAACGCATCGCCCGAGGGCTCCACGCCCACATGGGAAAGAACGGTCGGCGTGCCCACCACATCAAGGGCGAGACAATAGGCGAGTGCCTTCGAAATGGACTGGATGGTGAAGGGCACCTCCGTATCGCCGGCGGCGGCGACGTCCCCGCCCACCGATGCCACCGCCACGCCGAAGGCATCGGGCGGCACGCGGGCAAGCTCGGGAATATAGGCGGCAAGCTCGCCCGAAAGGTCACCCTGCGCCCGCGTCAGGGCGCGCGCGACCACCGATTCGAGGCTGTAGGCCGCAGTCTCCTTCTCCCGTGAAAGCACGCCACCACCTCCGTCATCCATCACCGGTCCTGCGGCAAGCATGGGACATGCCAGAGCCGTGGCGCCGCACGGCCCCACCCGGAATCCTGCTTGCGGCCCGCATGAAAATTGTAATAATTCTAGTGTGGATACTTATTCTTTGTAACTACTATAGTTAAAATCATCATTTTCAATACTTCCAATCTGGCCACGCGTGCATTGCACCCGGCTCCCCGGCCAAATATCAAAATACCACGATCTGTTTTTCCCGAGAGAAATTACATGGCGCGCGTGTTCTTTCATCAAGAGCCATCCCATTGCCGCCGCAAGAGATTTTCGGCTCTCCTTGCAGCCACGGCCCTCTGCGCCCCGCAGATTCTCACGCCCGGACCAGCGGCGGCGCAGGAGGCGGACACCAGCGTGAGCCTGCCCACCGTCACGGTGGAAACCACCGGCCAGACCGCCTGGGGCCCGGTGGAAGGCTATATTGCCGAGCGCTCGGCGGCCGGCACCAAGACCGATACGCCGCTGATGGAGACGCCGCGCTCCATCTCCGTCGTCACCCGCCAGGAAATGGACGACCGCGCGGCGCAGAACGTGGTGGACGCCGTCTCCTACACCGCCGGCGTGGTCACCGGCGCCTATGGCTACGACCCGCGCTTCGACGACATCTACATCCGCGGCTTCCCGGTCACCTCCCGCGGCGATTTCCTCAACGGCCTGTCCCAGGGCTCGGGCAATTTCGCCTATTGGCGCACCGAAACCTACGGGCTGGAGCGCATCGACATCATCAAGGGTCCGGCCGGCGTGCTCTATGGCCAGACCGTGCCCGGCGGCCTCATCAACCGCATCGCCAAAATGCCGGTGGAGACGCCTTTCGCCGAGATCGAGGGACAGCTCGGCGACCCCGCCTGGTCCCAGGTGGCGTTCGACGTGGGCGGAAAGGCGAAGGAGGACGGCAGCGTGCTCTACCGCCTCACCGGCGTCGCCCGCGCCGCCGACGGCACCATGGACTACACCACCAACAACGAGCTTTACATCGCGCCGGCGGTGACCTTCCAGAACGACGCCACGCGCCTCACCCTGCTCGCCAGCATCCTCGACATCCGCCTGCCGTCGAGCACCTATTATTACCAGCCGAACAACATCCTCACCAAGATTCCGCTCGGCACCACCTACAACGCCATCCAGCAGACCCAGGAGCAGATCGGCTATATTCTGGAGCATGATTTCAACGATGCGGTAAGCGCCCGGCAGAACCTGCGCTACGGCCATATCGACAATCACAGCTTCTGGCTGGAGCCCACCGGCACCAAGGTCGGCCCGCAGATCGGCGTCTATCCCTGGAACTACGAGGAGACGTACAACACCTTCCAGGTGGACAACCAGCTCACCGCCAAGTTCGCCACCGGCGCGGTGCAGCACAAGCTTCTGGGCGGGCTCGACTATCTCTGGGGCGCGACGGATTTCGGCTACGGCATCGGCTTCAATGCCGCCCCGGTCAACATCTTCAATCCCAACGTCCCCAACCTCGTGGTCATGCCGCCGATCACCACCTCTTACGGGGTGAACCTGAGCCAGATCGGCCTCTATGCCCAGGACCAGATGTCGTTCGGCGACGGCTGGCACTTCACCATCGGCGGCCGGCAGGACTTCGCATCCACCGACCAGAGCACCTTCGGCATCACCACCGCCTCGCGCGACGACCAGGCCTTCACCTGGCAGGCCGGCCTGCTCTATGAATTCGCCGCCGGTGTCTCGCCTTATGTGAGCTACGCCACCTCCTTCCTGCCCACCACCAATGTGGATTCGCAGGGCCAGGTGCTGGAGCCCTCCACCGGCGAGCAATACGAGGCGGGAATCAAGTTCCAGCCCAAGGGTGGACGCAGCTTCTTCACCCTGGCCGCCTACCAGATCACCCAGAGCAATTATGCGGTGGCCGATCCGAACACCTTCTACTACAGCCCGGTGGGCGAAGTGCGGGTGCGCGGCTTCGAGGCCGAGGCCATGGTGGAGCTGGCGCAGGGCCTCGACCTGACCGCCGCCTACACCTTCACCCAGGGCGAGATCATCGACAGCGCCGATATCGCCACCATCGGCAACGTACCCGTGAACATGCCGGCCAACGTGGCCTCGCTGTGGATGAAATACACCTTCCTCGACGGTCCCATGAAGGGTTTCGGCGTGGGCGCAGGCATCCGCTATTTCAGCGGCTTCTGGGCCGACAATTACAACACCTACAAGAACCCGGCCCAGTTCCCGGTGGATGCGGCCATCTACTACGAAAAGGACGATTGGAAGCTCGCGCTCAACGCCAAGAACCTGTTCGACCAGCAGGAGGCGCTGAACAATGAGGGCTATTGGTACTGGCAGCAGGGCCGCACCGTGCTCCTGACCGCCAAGTATCGCTGGTGATACGGGAGCGCGAGCCGATGCCAGCCGAGCGCCGCTTCAGTCTCCGCCCGGGCCTGGTGTGGGCCCACCGCATCCTCGGGCTCGCCACGGCTTTGTTCCTGTTCGTGGCCGGCATCACCGGCAGCGTGCTGGCCTTCCACCACGAGCTCGACGAATGGCTGAACCCCGCGGCCTACCGGGCGACCGCCGTGGGCGCGCCCCTCTCCCCCGATGCGCTCGCAAAGCACATCGAGGCGGGCGATCCGCAGCGGGTGGTCTGGTACATGTCGCTGGTGAACGAGCCCGGCCATGCCGCCGACGCCGCCGCCATCGGCCGGACCGATCCCGCCACCGGCGAGCCGGTTGCGCTGAAGGCCGATGTGTTCCAGGTGGACCCGGTGAGCGGGCAAATCCTCGCTGAACGGCTGTGGGGGGCGTGCTGCTTCGCGCCCCTCAAGCTCATTCCCTTCCTCTATGAATTCCACCACAATCTCAGCCTGCCCGGGGTGTACGGCATCCTGTTCATGGGCGTGGTCGCGGTCTTGTGGCTGGTGGACGGCTTCATCGGCCTTGCCCTCACCTTTCCGCGCGGGCGGCCGTTCTTCGCCAAGTGGCGATCCGCCTTCGCCATCAAGGGCGGCAGCACCTTCCGCCTCAATATCGACCTGCACCGCGCCGCCGGCCTGTGGCTGTTTCTGCTGCTGATCGTAGTGGCCATCTCGTCGGTCACCATGAATCTGCGCCAGCAGGTGGTGGAGCCCGTGGTGGGGCTGTTCTCGGAGGTGACACCCACGCCCTTCTCCGGCGCCATGCTGGCCCCCCTGCGCGATCGCACGCTCTCCTTCGACATGGTGCTGGAGGCGGGGCTGAAGGAGGCCCGGGCCCGGGGCTGGGACGAGCCGGCAGGCGAGATCTTCTATTCGCCCCATTACGGCGTGTTCGGCGTGGCCTTCGGCGACCATGACGATCCCATGGACACGCGCTGGCTCTATTTCGACGGCCAGACCGGCGCCTTCACCAGCGCCTTCATCCCCGGCGTGGGAACGGCGGGGGATGTCTTCATCCAGCTGCAATTCCCCATCCACTCCGGCCGCATTCTCGGCCTGCCGGGGCGCATCCTCGTCGCCGTCATGGGCCTCGTGGTGGCGATGCTCTCGGTCACCGGGGTGATGGTGTGGTGGATGAAGCGCACGGGGCGCAAGGCGCGGGCGGCGAAGGCTGCCGCCCGGACGAAGGTGGTTGCGGCGGAGTGAGGCTAGAGAATGCGTTATCCGATCAAATGGATTCAATTTGATCGGATCGCGCTCTAAGCCTCATTCATCCATCTTCAGCGCGGCGATGAAGGCTTCCTGCGGAATCTCCACCTTGCCGAACTGGCGCATCTTCTTCTTGCCTTCCTTCTGCTTATCCAGAAGCTTGCGCTTGCGGCTGATGTCGCCGCCATAGCACTTGGCCGTCACGTCCTTGCGCAGCGCCTTGATGGTCTCGCGGGCGATGATCTTGGCGCCGATGGCGGCCTGGATCGGGATGTTGAACAGATGCTGGGGGATGAGGTCCTTCAGCTTCTCGCACATCACCCGGCCGCGGGCGTCGGCGCGGGCGCGGTGCACCAGCATGGAGAGCGCGTCCACCGGCTCGGCATTCACCAGGATGGACATCTTCACAAGGTCGCCGGGGCGGTATTCGGTGATCTGATAGTCGAACGAGGCGTAGCCCTTGGAGATGGACTTCAGCCGGTCGTAGAAGTCGAACACCACCTCGTTCAGCGGCAGGTCATAGGTCACCATGGCCCGCGCGCCCACATAGGTGAGCTCGATCTGGGTGCCGCGCCGGTCCTGGCAGAGCTTCAGCACGCTGCCCAGATAATCGTCCGGGGTGAGGATGGTGGCGCGGATCCACGGCTCGCGGATCTCCTCGATCTTCACCACGTCCGGCATGTCGGCGGGATTGTGCAAATCGATCACCGAGCCGTCGGTCATCTGGATCTCGTAGATGACCGAAGGGGCGGTGGCGATGAGGTCGAGGTTGAACTCGCGCTCCAGCCGCTCCTGGATGATCTCCAGGTGCAGAAGCCCGAGGAAGCCGCAGCGGAAGCCGAAGCCCAGCGCGGCCGAGGTCTCCATCTCGAAGGAGAAGCTGGCGTCGTTGAGGCGCAGCTTGCCCATGGCGGCGCGCAGATCTTCGAACTGGGCCGCATCCACCGGGAACAGGCCGCAGAACACCACCGGCTGCGCCGGCTTGAAGCCCGGCAGCATCTCCGCGCAGGGGCGCTTTTCCTCGGTGATGGTGTCGCCCACCCGGGTGTCCGCCACCTCCTTGATGGAGCCGTTGAGGAAGCCGATCTCGCCCGGGCCGAGCTCCGCCAGCGCCACCATCTTGGGGGTGAAGACGCCCACGCGGTCCACGTCATAGACCGCATCGGCGGCCATCATCTTGATGCGCTGGCCCTTCTTCAGCACACCGTCGACCACGCGCACCAGCACCACCACGCCGAGATAGGTGTCGTACCAGCTGTCCACCAGGAGCGCCTTCAGCGGCGCCTCGCGGTCGCCCACCGGCGGCGGCAGGCGGGTGACGATGGCCTCCAGCACCTGGTCCACGTTCAGGCCGGTCTTGGCCGAAATGCCGATGGCGTTGGAGGCGTCGAGGCCGATCACGTCCTCGATCTGCGCCTTCACCTTCTCCGGCTCGGCGGCGGGAAGGTCGATCTTGTTGAGGACCGGGACGATGTCGTGGTTGTTGTCGATGGCCTGGTAGACATTGGCCAGCGTCTGCGCCTCCACGCCCTGGGAGGCGTCCACCACCAGCAGGGAGCCCTCCACGGCGGCGAGCGAGCGGTTCACCTCATAGGCGAAGTCCACGTGGCCGGGGGTGTCGATGAGGTTGAGGACGTAGGTCTCGCCGTCCAGCGCCTTGTAGGAGAGGCGCACCGTCTGGGCCTTGATGGTGATGCCGCGCTCGCGCTCGATGTCCATGTTGTCGAGCACCTGCTCCGTCATCTCGCGCTCGCTCAGCCCGCCGGTCATCTGGATCAGGCGGTCGGCGAGGGTCGATTTCCCATGGTCGATATGGGCGACGATGGAGAAGTTGCGAATGTTCTTCTGGGCGCTGGCGGTCATCCGCGCCGCATAGCATCGGCGCGGGGCGGCCACAAGGTCGAGGCGAAGGGGAGCGCCCCGGCGCCCCCTGTTCTCACAGCCCCATCAGCCGGCGTTTCTTGCCGCCGTTCTCCGGCTCGTCGGGCAGGTCCGGGTCGGGGCCGGGGTCGTCCGGCAGGGGCGGCTGGGCGATGATGGGGGCCGGCCGGCTGCGCTCCCCGGCCCGCGCGGGGCTCGCCGGCGATGCCGGCGGCGGCGTGAAAACCGTTGCGGCAGAAGGCGCTTCGGCCGGGGCTGCGATGGGCGCGGGCTCCGCCGGGACGGGCGCGGGCGGCGGCTCCGGGGCAGGCGGCGGGGGGGCGGGCGGCTCGGCCGTGGCGGCAGCGAGGGCGGCCGCCTTGGCGTCCTCGCTGGCGCGCACCGCGGCGATGGCGGCTTTCACCCGCTCCGCCTCGTGTTCCAGAATGGGGGTGGCGGAGACGCCGGGCGGCACTTCCCACACGAAGGCATCCAGCCGCCCCGACACCGGCGAGACCGGCGCCCAGCGATCGGACACCACGCCATCGGCGATCCAGGCCGGGTCGCGGTTGGCGCGCACCGCCCGCGCGGTCCATTCCCGCGCCTTGCCGATATCGGCATGTTCGGCAGCTTCGAGTTCAGCCATCAGCAGGCAGACGCGCTGGCTCGGCTCGGCCAGCAGCGGCTCCAGCACCATGCGGGCCTGGGCGAACTCGTGGGCGTCGATGGCCGCGCGGGCAAGGGCGATGGCGCTTTCGCGGTGGGCCGGCGCACGGTTGACCAGGGTGCGGATGCGCTTCAGCCGGTCCTGGGCGGCGTCGCCCGGGCGCAGATAGGCCTCGACATCGGCGAGTTCGGGATGGGGATTCGCGGCGAAGGCCGTCTCCACCATCTTCGCCGCCTTGCGCAGCTCCCCGGCGGCGCCGAGCAGGCGGCCCGCACAGGCAGCAGCCGGTACCAGAGTAGGCGCAAGCCGCACCGCCTCCACCGCCCGCTCGCGGGCGACCAGAGGGTCGCTGTGCTCCAGGGCGACCGCCTCGGCGGCGAGGAGCACGGCCTTGCGGCGGCGGTACTGGGCCTTGTCGATGCCCTTCTGGGCCATCTGCCGCTCCAGCACGGCGCGGGCGCCGGGGAAGTCGCCATCGGCGCAGCGCGCCTCGATGACCGCTTCGGCCGCCCAGGCCAAAGTGGGGGCGGCCGCAGCGGCCTCCTCGGCGATGGCATAGGCGGCGCGGATGTCGCCGGCCCTGCGCGCTTCCATATGCAGGCCGCGCAGACCCAGAAGGCGGGTGGCGGGGTCGTCCACCATGGAGCGGAAGGCGGCCACGGCCACCTCGTGGTTGCCGTCGAGTTGCGCCGCCTGGGCGGTGAGCAGATGGGTCAGCGGCTCGCGCGGCAGCAGCTTCACCGCCTCGGCCCGGGCGTGGCGCACCGCGGCGGTATCGCCGATGCCCACGGCGAGCAGGCCGCGCGTCACCGCATTCCAGCCCTTCTCGCGCCGGCGGCGGCGGGAGAAGGCGGCAATCAGCTTCGGCGAGCGCAGCAGCAGCGACAGCAGCCGCCACACCGCAAGCATGACGCCGGTGACGACGGCGAGGACGGCCAGGGCCACCGGCACGGTGGTTTCCACCTGCCAGCCCTGCCAGACCACAAAAATCTCGCCCGGCCGGTCGGCCAGCCAGGAGGCGCCGAAGGCAAGGGCGGCAAGCAGGATGAGGAAGAAGACGAGGCGGATCACGGCACCTTCCCCGAAATGGCGGCGAGCGACTGCTGGTAGAGAGCCGAGGCGGTGCGCAGCGCGGCGACGCGGGCCTCGATCTCGGCGGTCACGATGGCGAGCTGTGCCGCCACGGGCTGCGGCAGGGGCTTCAGGGTGGCCAGGGCCTCCTCAAGCTGCCCGGCCTTCACCTGGGCCACCGCGCGGTCGATGAGGGCCGGCACGTCCACCGCGCCGGGGCCGGTGGCCGGGCGAACCTTCACCAGGCTTTCGGCGGAGGCCAGAAGCCGGTTCACCAGCGTCTCGCCCTCGGGCGCGGGGGGCGGCGCCAGGGCGCCGACGGCCTTGGCGCCGGCGGCGGCGAGGCGGGAGGCCAGCGCCACCGGCGGGGCATAGCCCTGCGCCGCGGCGGACGCGAACGGGTCCAGCGCGCCGGCGGCCGGGCCCAGCGCCACGCGGGCGGCGGCCAGCTCGGCCGGAAACGGGCGGCCGGAGGCGACGGCATCGCGGAAGCTGCCCAGCACCACCAGCCCTGCCGCGGCGCGGTTGAAGGCGGTGGCGGCGGCGGCCGCCTCCTCGATCTGCTTCTTCAGCGCATCCAGGCGCGGCCCCACCGCGTCGATGCGCGGGCCCAGCGCCTGGATCTGGGCATTCACCTGCGCCTGCAACTGGGTCTGCACCTGCTGGGCACCGGCGGTGGCGGCGGCAAGGGCGCCCTGCAGCCCCGCCTGCGCGGTGCGCAGCGCCTCGATCTCCCGCTTGGCCGAGGCCAGGGCCTCCCGGGTGGCTTCGGCGCCGGTCTTCAGCTCCTCCACCGAGCGGGCCAGCGCCGCCGGCACCGCGGCGACGGGCGCCGGGGGAACCGGAGCAACCGGAACCGGAGCGACGGGAACGACCGGGGCAGGCGCGACGGGAACAGGGGCGGCGGGAACAGGTGCCGCCTTCAGCGCCGCCACGGCGCCTTCCAGCCCCTTCAGCGCCGCCTCGCTGCGGTCGAGCCGCGCGGCCAGGGCGGAAACCGCCTGCGGGTCCGCCACCGGGCGGGCCTCCAGCGCGGCAATGCGCCGCTCCAGCGGCGAAAGGTCCACCGGCGGCGGGGGCGGCGCGGGAGCGACCGCAGGCGCCGGCGGCAACCAAAGCGGCAGGCCGTACCACAGGCCGCCGGCCGCGGCGCCACCGCCGATCACACCGGCGAGAAGGGCGGCGATCACCAGCCCGGCACCGGAGCGGGCGGGCGGCGGCGCCGGCGGCACGGCCGCGGCGGCCAGCTCCGCCTCGGCGGCCTGCTCGGCGCTCTGCTGCGGCGCAGGTGATTCGGGAGCGGCCGGCGCCGGAGGCGCATCGGCGGTGGAGGTATCGTCCGTGGAAGCATCGACGGCGGGCGCGTCGGCGGGCGCAGCCCCATCCGCATCGGCCGGTGCAGGCGCTTGCGCCGGGGGCTCCCCGGCGGCGGGCGGCGTGATGTCCTCGGCCTTCAGGTCGAGCGTGGGCGGGGTGCGGGACGGGCGGGACGCGAGCCCTTCCGCCTTCGGATCTTCGCTCGCCATGGGCCTCCCTCGTGAGATCGGATCCGCTGTTCAGCTTCGGGATAGACCGGCCGGCGCCCCGCCGCAACCGCCTGCCGGCGGCTGGCCGTCACAGCAAGGCGATCAGCGCGTCCTCGTTGGGTGCCGCGGCGATTTCCGCGGCGAGCCCCGCCTTCAGGAAAGGTTCCGCCACCTGATGGGACAGGCACAGCTCGCGAATGCCCGGCAATCGATCCTCCAGCCCCGCCGCGGCGACACAACGCAGGAAGGTGTCCACCGTGCGGTGGGACAAGTGCAGCGCGGCCGTCACGGTTCCCGAGGCCAGCGCCGCGCGCGCCGATTGCGAGAGCGCATCCGCCGCCACCGCCTCGTAAATCACCGCCAGCACCACCTCGATACCGGGCGACGCCAGCAGCTGCGAGAGGTCCGCCGCCCGGTCCTCCCCCGCTGGGTGGAGCACCCGCGCCCCCCGGGGCAGGGTTTCGGCCAGGGTGCCGGCCAGCGCCTCCGCATTGCCCTTGCTGTCGGTGACACGGGTGAAGCCCACCGCCCGGGCCTCGCGCGCCGTGCGGGTGCCCACCGCATAGGCCGGCAGATGGAACAGGCCGGGTCCTCGCGGATGCGCCGCCAGCGCCTTGACGCCATTGATGGAGGTGAAGGCCACCGCGTCGAAATCCCCCTCCGGCATGGCCGCGTCGTTGGGCACGATGCGCAGCATGGGGTCCACGGTCACCTGGTGGCCGAGGGCGACGAGGCGCTCGGCGGTCTCAGTGGCGGCGGGCTCGGGGCGGGTGATGAGAATATGCATGGGTCGGGACAATCTCTGCTTGAAACCGGGACGCGACGAAACGGCTCCTGGCGCCGGACGGGCCTCATCGCGATCCGCAACTGGGGTGTGGCCCTTGCCTCGTGGCCCGTGGCCCTTGCTCCATGGTCCTCGCCCCGTGGCCCTCGCCCGTCGCCTCAAGGGGGTGAACGATAGCTGAGGCGACATCCCCCGCCTGCTTCCGTCAAGCCCGGGGTTTCCCGGGGTGGCGGACGGAAACGGGTGAGGCCGGCCTGTTCCCGTGGCGATGCCTGCACCCTCCGCTACCCCCGTCCGCGGGCGAGGCCCTCCCCCTCCCCCGCAAGCGGGAGAGGGGGCGCCAAGGGCGGGGGTGGCGCGCCACCACCTGGACAATCCGGCGGCTCCTCCGTTCGCGGGCGGGGCCTTCCGGCACCGTCTCGTCAAGCCCGAAGCGGCCGCTCCCCGGCACGCCGCAGGGCACCCGACGCCGCCCCCTCTGCCGCTTGCCGCGGCGGGCGCTGGATGGGGCCGGGTGGAGCAGCAGGGTGCGATCCGCCGCGGTGGGAGCCGAATTTCCCCGCGCGCTCATGTCCCGCGCGCCCATGTCCCGCGCGCTCATGCCCTGAGAACCCCTGCCCCGCGAGCCCGCGGGCGAAAGGCTTGTCCCAGTCGCGCGCCGCCGGCCGGGGCAAGGTCCGGCCGGGCTTTACAGGCCCAGCGCGCGGGCGGGGGCGCTGGTGCGCAGGCGGGCGCCGCATTCGGCGCCGAGACGGGCGGCATCGGCCACCGGGGCGCGGGCCTCGGTCTGCGCCGCATCCGAACCATCGGGCGCCAGCACCAGCCCGCGCAGGAGCACCGTGTCGCCCTCCACCACCGCGAGCCCGCCGATGGGCGTGCGGCAGGAGCCGTCCAGCGCGCCCAGGAAGGCCCGCTCGGCGGCCAGCGCAATGCCGGTGTCGCGGCAGGCGATGGCGGCGATGGCGGCATTGGTGGCGGGATCGGCCATGCGGCATTCGATGGCCACCGCCCCCTGCCCCACCGCCGGCAGGAAATCGCCCGGCTCCAGCAGGCAGCTCGCCGCCGCCGCAAGGCCCAGGCGGCTGAGGCCGGCGAACGCCAGCAGGGTGGCGTCGAGATCGCCGTCCTTCACCCGGGCGAGGCGGGTGTGGACATTGCCACGCAGCAATTCCACGCTCAGGTCGGGCCGGATGCGGCGCAATTGCGCCTCGCGCCGCAGGGAGGCGGTGCCCACGCGGGCGCCGGGGGCAAGGTCCGCCAGGCTGTGGCCCGCCTTCAGGATCAGCGCGTCGCGCACATCCGCCCGCGGCAGGTAGCCGGCCAGATGCAGCCCCTCCGGCAGGACGGTGGCCACGTCCTTGGCCGAATGCACGGCCAGGTCCACCCGGCCGTCCAGCAGCGCCTCCTCGATCTCCTTGGTGAACAGGCCCTTGCCCCCCGCCTCGGACAGGGCACGGTCCTGGATGGCATCGCCCGAGGTGCGGATGACGCTGATGGGAATGCGCTCCGCCGCCACGCCGAGGGCCGCCGCCAGCGCCGCCTGCACCGCATGGGCCTGCCACAAGGCCAAAGGGCTGCCACGGGTGCCGATGCGCAGCACCGCGCCGGCGGAATCGGTGTCGGATGTGGGGATCTGGCTCATCTGGTGTTCTGGCACATTTCGCGTTCTGGTTCCCGGGCGCGTACAATGCTCAACGGAATCGAAATAAAATAGAGCGGCGTTCCGGCGCAGCGCACAACGTTCAGGGGTGACGGGTTTGGCGGATCTTCTGGTCCTCGGCATCGAGACCACGTGCGACGAGACCTCCGCGGCGGTGGTGGCGCGCTCGCCCTCGGGGGCGGCGGACATCCGCTCCAACGTGATCCGCTCGCAGGTGGAGATCCATTCCCCCTATGGCGGCGTGGTGCCGGAGATCGCCGCGCGTGCCCATGTGGAAATCCTCGACCATGTGATCGCCGAGGCCATGCACCAGGCGAACGTGGACTATTCCGAACTGTCCGGCGTGGCGGCGGCGGCGGGGCCGGGGCTCATCGGCGGGGTCATCGTCGGGCTCACCACCGCCAAGGCCATCGCCCTCGCCGCGAAGAAGCCGCTGATTGCGGTGAACCATCTGGAAGCCCATGCGCTCACCGCCCGCCTCACCGACGGGGTGGCCTTTCCCTACCTCCTGCTGCTGGTGTCCGGCGGCCACACCCAGCTTCTGGCGGTGGAGGACGTGGGCCGCTACACCCGCCTCGGCACCACGCTGGACGACGCCGTGGGCGAGGCCTTCGACAAGGTGGCCAAGATGCTGAGCCTGCCCTATCCCGGCGGGCCGCAGGTGGAGGCGCAGGCGAAGCTGGGCTACGGCGCGCGCTTCGCCTTCCCCCGCCCCATGCTGGGCCGGCGCGAGCCGGACTTCTCCCTCTCCGGCCTGAAGACCGCCGTGCGGCTGGAGGCGGACCGCCTCGCCCCGCTCTCCGACGACGACGTGGCGGACCTGTGCGCCAGCTTCCAGGCGGCGGTGGTGGACCTCATCGCCGACCGGGTGCGCGCCGGCGCCCGCGCCTTCCGCGACCGGCTGGGCCGCGGCCCCACCGCTCTGGTGGTGGCCGGCGGCGTGGCTGCCAACGGCATGATCCGCGAAAGCCTCGCCAAGGTGGCGGCGGAACTGAACACCCGCTTCGCCCTGCCCGCGCCGGAATTGTGCACCGACAACGGCGCCATGATCGCCTGGGCGGGGGCCGAGCGGCTGTCCCGCGGCATCCGCGACACGCTCGACGTGAGCCCGCGCGCGCGCTGGCCCCTGGACCCGGCGGCGGCCGCCTCGGCCACGGCGCGGGCCTGAAGCGTGGGCACCCGGGACTTCCGGCGCGTGGGCGTCATGGGGGCCGGCGCCTGGGGCACTGCCCTTGCCAATGCCGCTGCCCGCGCGGGGCAACAGGCGGTGCTGTGGGGCCGCGATGCCCCCGCCATGGCGCAGATGGCCCGCCTGCGGGAGAACCAGGCGGACCTGCCTGGCATCGCCCTTGATCCCGCCGTCACCCCCACCGGCGATCTGGACGCCCTCGCCGCCGCCGATGCGGTGCTGCTGGTGGTGCCGGCGCAGGCCTGCCGCGAGGCCCTCGGCCGCCTTGCACCGCTGCTGCGCCCCGGCGCGCCGGTGATCTCCTGCGCCAAGGGCATCGAGCGCGGCACCCGCGCCTTCATGAGCGAGGTGATCGCCCAGGCGGCGCCGCACGCGGTGCCCGCCGTGCTCTCCGGTCCCAGCTTCGCCAGCGACGTGGCGGCGGGCCTGCCCACGGCGGTGACGCTGGCCGCCGAAGATGCGGCGCTGGCGCAGGCGCTGGCCGCGGCGCTGGGCTCGACGACCCTGCGGCTCTACCATTCCACCGACGTGCGCGGGGTGGAGATCGGCGGCGCGGCCAAGAACGTGCTGGCCATCGCCGCCGGCATCGTCGCCGGGCGCCGGCTCGGGGCCAGCGCGGCGGCGGCGCTGGTGGCGCGCGGCTTTGCGGAACTGATGCGCTTCGGCCGCGCCTATGGGGCGAAGGCGGAAACCATCACCGGCCTGTCCGGTCTCGGCGATCTCATCCTCACCACCTCCGGCCCGCAATCGCGCAATTTCGCCTTCGGCCAGGCCCTGGGCGCGGGCACGGCGGGGGGCGGCAGGCTGGCGGAAGGCGCCTTCACCGCCAGCGTGCTGGTGGAGATGGCCCGGGCGCGGAACGTGGATGTGCCGGTGAGCGCGGCGGTGGATGCGGTGCTCTGCGGCCGCCTGTCCATCGACGGCGCCATCGAGGCGCTGATGGCCCGGCCGCAGAAGGCGGAGGGCTGAGCCCTACCCCTTCAGCCGGTCGAAGGTGCGGCCCATCTCCTCGCGGCTCACATGGTCCACCAAAGCGGGGTGAAGCACATCGCATCCCGCCGCGAAGCCGGCCTCGGCATCGGGACGGGCCAGGGCGATCTTGAGCGCGGCCACGAGATCATAAAGCCCCCACGGCGCCCCGGCATCGCGCAGGGCCGATTGCAGGGCGCCCTGCACCAGGGCCCGCACGGTGCGGTGCGGCTCGGACACCGGCACCTCGTCCGCCTCCCCCTCCAGCGCGGCGATGCAGGCGTCGGCATCGAACGAGGCATGGCCGCGGCAGGCCAGCGGGCGCACCGGATAGATGACGCAGATGCCTTCCACGAGGAACGGACAATCGTGCCCCAGCGCCATGGTGCCGGAGGCCCCGGCCGGCGCATCGGGGGTCGCGGCCAGGCGCGCGGGCAGGTCGATGCCCATGGTGCGGAAGCCAGCCGCCATGCCGCGGATGTAGCGCGCCACCATCAGCACTTCGGGGGCGGTGGCCACCACCAGGATGCGGCAGCAGGTGCCGCAGCCCTTGCGGCAGGCCAAAGGCGGCAGGCCGCCGGTCTGTTCCGCCACATTGTGCTCATAGCTGGAAAAGGCCTGCATCCAGATGCGATCCAGCAGCTCCGCGCTGGCCGCGTGGGCGCCGAGGGTGGCGGCGAAGGCGGCATGCTGGGCGCGGAAGAAGGCGGCGGGGCCGGCCTCCGGCCCTCCCTGGGTTTCATCACGCTGCGCCACCGAAACCCTCCAAATATTCCATCCGCCCGCAACGGGCTGCCCCACGCTCGCCGACGCGGTGCGGCGGGCGCATTGAGATGGAACAAGCTATATCCACACAGGAATATCGCTCAACAGAGGGACATTACGGATAGGGCCGGGCAGCGGGGCGTCCGGCTGCCGCAACCGGGCCGGACGCCGCCGCGTCAGAAGCAGGTGACGGCGACGCTGGTATGCTCCACCGTCGGCGCGCTGGCGAAATGGGGGCTGGCGAGGCGGCGCCATTCCTGGAACTCGGGCGCATTGCGGAAGTGCACCATGTGGTCTTCCACGCTGTCCCAGGTGACGACGAGATAATAACGGGTGGGCGTTTCCACCGAGCGCTCCAGCGACAGCCCGCGGCAGCCGCGCGACTTCTGGAAATAGGGCGCGGCTTCCTTCACCGCCGCCTCGAAGGCAGCTTCCGAGCCTTCCTTGATGTCGATGGTGGCGACCTCATAGACCATGGTGCGTTCCTCTTGGCGCGGCGTTGAGCCGCCGCGGGGCGGCAGATTAGTGCGGCCGGCGCCCGGGTTGAACCCGCCCGGGCGCCGAATTTACCGCCCCGCCCCTGCGGGCCGGCTCCGCCTCAGGCGTTCTGCACCGCCTCGCCGGCCGGCGCCGCCTCGGCCGGCGCCTCGCCCTGCAGGCGGCCCTTGAGGAAGATGGCAAGGCCCGCCAGCAGCGCCGGAATCGCGGCGATGGCGAAGATGGTGTCGAAGCCCCAGTTGAAGGACAGCAGCAGCCCGCCCACCATGGAGCCCACCACCGAGCCGCTGCGGCCGACGCCATTGGCCCAGCTCACCCCGGAAGCCCGGCTTGCGGTGGGGTAGAAGGCCGCCGCCAGCGCGTTGATGCCGATCTGCGAGCCGGCGATGCAGAAGCCGGCCCCGAACACCGCCGCCGGCAGCAGGCCGGGCACGCCCGCCGAATAGCCGATGGCGGTGACGCACAAGGCCCCCGCCGCATAAGCGCAGCCGAGCAGCACATGGGGGTTCACCCGGTCCATGAACAGGCCCAGCACCACCCCGCCGAGGGTGCCGCCCAACTGCAGCAGCATGGTGACCAGGGCCGCCTGCTGGATGGTGGCGCCAGCGCTGTTGATGAAGGTGGGCAGCCAGTTGGTGAGCAGGTAATAGACCAGCAGGCTCATGAAGAAGGTGAGCCACAGCAGCAGCGTGCCGCCCACCAGATGGCGCGAGAACAGCTGCTGCACCGGCAGCCCCCTGGCCTTCTGCGGCCCCACGAAGGTGGCGCCCGAAAAGTCGGTTCCCGGCGCGATGCGGGCGAGGTTGCGGGCGGCGGCGGCGGAGCGCTCGTCCTTCATCACCAGGAAGCGGATGGATTCCGGCAGCAGCACCAGCAGCAGCACGGCGATGGCGATGGGCACCACCCCGCCCACCACCAGCACCGAGCGCCAGCCATAATCCGCCACCAGGTGCGCGGCGAGCAGGCCGCCCATGGCCGAGCCCAGGGTGAAGCCGCAGAACATGGCGGTGACCAGGAACGACCGCCGCCGCTGCGGGCAGTATTCGGAGGTGAGGGTGATGGCGCTGGGCATGGCCGCGCCCAGGCCCAGCCCGGTGACGAAGCGCCACCAGGTCAATTCGGTGATGGAGCCGGACCACGCCGCCCCCAGCGAGGCGAGGCCGAAGAAGAACACCGAGCACACCAGCAGCGGCTTGCGCCCGAAGCGGTCGGCGAACGGGCCGATGACGAGGGCGCCCACCATGAGCCCGAACAGGCCGGCCCCGAACATGGGCCCCAGCATGGCGGGGGCAAGCTGCCATTCGGCGCGGATGGCCGGGGCGATGAAGGCCGCCGCCGCCGTGTCGAAGCCGTCCACGGCCACGATGACGAAGCACAGGACGATGATGAGCAGCTGGAAACGCGAGATGGGACTGTCGTCTATCAGTTGCTGGACATTGATGGTTCTTTTGGCAGACATGGGGGTTCCTCTCGGGGTTTCCTCTCGGGGCGAAGATTTTTCTTCAGGCTTATTGGGCCGCTGCGGCCGGGTCGGCTCAGCCGAGGTCGCCGCCGCCCACGGGCAGCGTCACGCCGGTGATGTAGGAGGCCTCGTCGGAGGCCAGGAACAGGATGGGCGCCGCCTGCTCGGCAAGGGTTCCGTAGCGCTTCATGAGGCTGGAGGAGACGGTCTGGTCCACGATCTCCTGGTACCAGGCCTCCTCGGCGGCGGAGCGCCCGGCGCTGTTGCGGGGAATCCGGCGCGGTGGCGCCTCGGTGCCCCCCGGGGCGGTGGCCACCACGCGGATGCCACGGCCCGAATATTCGAACGCCAGCGCGGCGGTGATGGCGTTCACCCCGCCCTTGGCCGCCGCATAGGGCGTGCGGTGGATGGAGCGGGTGGCGATGGAGGAGACATTCACGATCACCCCGCCGCCCTGCCCCAGCATCACCGGCAGGGCGGCGCGGCAGCACCACAGGGTGGGGAACAAGGAGCGGTTGATCTCGGCGATGATCTCCGCTTCCGCATAATATTCGTAAGGCTTCGCCCAGATGGTGCCGCCCACGTTGTTGACCAGGATGTCGATGCGGCCGAAGCGCGCCGTGGCCGCCTCCATCACCGCGACGGCGCCGGAAAAGGCCTCCAGGTCCGCCGTCACCGCCGTCACCGTGCCGCCGGCCGCGGCCAGCTCCGCCTCGGTCTGCGCCAGCAGGGGGGAACGGTCGGCGATGACCACGCAGGCCCCTTCCGCCGCAAGGCCCCGCGCCACCTCCTGGCCGATGCCCTGGGCGGCGCCGGTGACCACCGCCACCTTGCCGGCGAAGCGGGCCGGGCGGGCCGTGCCGGGGGCGCTCATGCCGGGGGTGCTCATGCCGGGGGTGCTCATGCCGCCTTCGCCTGCGCGCCGGGCGCGAACTTCTCATAATGGAAGGCGGCGGGCACCACGCCCGCGGCCTCAAGGTGCTGGCGCACCGCATCCACCATGGCCGGCGGCC
Source organism: Xanthobacter sp. AM11 (assembly GCF_047444035.1). NCBI lineage: Bacteria > Pseudomonadati > Pseudomonadota > Alphaproteobacteria > Hyphomicrobiales > Xanthobacteraceae > Xanthobacter > Xanthobacter sp. AM11. Next base: position 2,791,786 of record NZ_JBLAOA010000001.1, on the reverse strand, counting down.
CGCACAGATAGGTGTCCACCGCGCCGCAGTGGAGGTGCTCGGGCGCAAGGTGGTGGGTCACATAGCCCTTGCGCGGATGGGTGCTGGCGGCATCGCCCACGCAGGTGACGAAGCTGAAGCCCGGCAGGCGGGCCGCAAACGCTTCCAGCCGGTCCACCAGCACCAGGTCGCGGTCGGAGGTGACGCCATAGACCAGGTGCGCCGGCACGCCGAGGCCGTCGCGCTCCAAGAGCTCCAGCATGGCGAGGAACGGCGCGAGCCCGGTTCCGCCGGCGAGGAACAGCAGCGGCCGCGTCACCGGCCGCAGGTAGAAGGAGCCCATGGGGCCGGAACAGGCGATGGCATCGCCCACCCTCGCCCGCTCGGAGAGATAGGACGACATGCGCCCGCCGGGAATGTTGCGGACGAGGAATTCCACCTCTCCCTCCCGCAGCAGCGAGGCGAAGGAATAGGCCCGCACCTCGCCGCCGCCGGGCACCGCCAGGTTGGCATATTGCCCGGGCAGGAAGGACAGCTGCGCCCCCGCCTCCAGCTTCACGGCGAAGCGGATGGCGGTGGCCGAAAGTTGCTCCACCCGCGAGAGCCGCGCCGTGAAGGTGCCCGCGGCCGCCTTGCACATGGCCGAAGTGGCGGCGATGCGCACCACGCAATCGCTTTTCGGCCGCATCTGGCAGGTGAGCACATAGCCCTGCGCCGCCTCGTCCGCTGCCAGCGCATCCTCGATATAGTCGCCCGCGTCGTAGCTGCCGGCCTCGCAGAAGCTCTTGCAGGTGCCGCAGGCGCCGTCGCGGCAGTCGAAGGGCACGTTGATGCCCGAGCGGTAGGCCGCATCCGCCACCGTTTCCCCGGTGCCGCAGGCGATGAAGCGGGTCACGCCGTCCTCGAAACTCAACGCGATCGTGTGTGTCATTGCCCGCCTCCCGCGCGCGTGCCGGCGGCCGCCCCGGAGGGCGGCCGGACGTTCGATCCGGCGGTCAGATGTGGTAGATGTCGATCACCTGATGAATGTAGTCGTTCTTCAGCACGACTTTTTTGTTCTTGATCCTGAAGTCGTTTCCGCTGGTATCCAGCGTATAGAACGATGCACCGAAATAGGTGTCCGTCGTCTTGTAGCGGAAGCTCAGGGTGAACCAGTTGAAGCGCAGGCTTAAGCTGGCGCCGGTGTCCTCCAGGATCTCGATATTGGTGAGATTGTGGGAGGTGCGCGGCTCGGGCAGGCTGGTGGCGCTGGAACGCTCGGTGCGGATGCGGAACACCCGGTCCTCCAGCCCCTGCTTCTGGCCGTAATAGATCAGCGAGATGTCCTTCTGCGGATCTTCCACCAGCAGGTCGTCGTCATCCCAGGACGGCATCCAGAACACCGCGTCGGGAGCATAGAGGGCGAGCCAGCTGTCCCAGTCCTTGTCGTCGAGATAGCGGGCTTCGCGGTAGAGAAAGGCCTCTACCGCCTCGCGGGTCACGTTCATGTGGTCCTCCCCTGCGATGCGGCCGCGGGCGGTCCTGCATCGCCGTCTTGTTTCACGATGGCGGCGGACTATTCGGCCGCCGCGGCGCGCGGCGCGTCGCCGGAGAGGGCGGCGGAAAGCACGTCCTTCCAATATTGGTGCTGGACCACGAATAGGCCCTCGTCCTCGGTCTTCGCGCCCGACAGGAGGGGCTGAAGGCCGATGGCGGCGGCGCCCGCGTCGGGCCCGGTGATCCAGTGGGCGGCGCCGCGGGACAGGTCGTTCCAGGGCGCGGCCTTGGCCATGAAGCCCATCTGGCAGGAGCGGAATTCCTCCAGGTCGTCGGGCGTGGCCATGCCGGAGGCGTTGAAGAAGTCCTCATACTGGCGGATGCGGCGTGCCCGCGCCTCGGCGCTCTCGCCGCGGGGGGCGATGCAATAGATGGTGACCTCGGTCTTATCCACGCTGATGGGCCGGAAGGTGCGGATCTGCGAGGAGAACTGGTCCATCAGATAGACGTTGGGGTAGAGGCACAGGTTGCGCGAGCGGCTGATCATCCAGTCCGCCATGGCCTCGCCGAACGTCTGGGTCAGCTCGGCCCGGCGCTCGTAGAGCGGGCGGTCCTCGGGATTGGCCCAGCGGGTCCACAGCAGAAGATGGCCGTGGGCGAAGGAATAGAAGCCGCCGCCCTGCTTGGCCCAGCTGCCCGCATCCATGGCCCGCACGTCGTCCTTGCCCGCGGCGGCGGCGGCGGCGGCCTTGCGGGCGTTGACGGTGGCGGCATAGTTCCAGTGCACCGAGGAGACGTGATAGCCGTCGGCCCCGTTCTCCGCCTGCACCTTCCAGTTGCCGTCGAAGACATAGGTGGAGTTGCCGCGCAGGACTTCGAGCCCCTGGGGCGACTGGTCCACGATCATGTCGATGATCTTCGCCGCCTCGCCGAGATGTTCCGCCAGCGGCAGCACATCTTGCTTCAGCGAGCCGAACAGGAAGCCCCGGTAATTCTCGAAGCGCGGCACCCGGGCGAGGTCGTGGGAGCCATCGGTGTTGAAGCCTTCGGGATAGCCGGCGCCGTCCGGCTCCTTGGTCTTCAAGAGCTTGCCGGAATTGGCGAAGGTCCAGCCGTGGAACGGGCAGGTGTAGGTCGCCTTGTTGCCGCGCTTGTGCCGGCACAGCATGGCCCCGCGGTGGGAGCAGGCGTTGACGAGGGCGTGCAGCTCGCCCTTGCGGTCGCGGGTGATGACGATGGGCTGGCGGCCGATGAAGGTGGTGAAATAATCGTTGGGATTGGGGATCTGGCTCTCATGCGCCAGGTAGATCCAATTACCTTCGAAGATGTGCTGCATCTCCAGCTCGAAGATTTCCGGGTCGGTGAAGATGTCGCGCCGGCAGCGGTAGAGGCCGTTGGCGCGGTCCTCCACCACCGCGCCGTCGATGCGGGCGGCCACCGATGCGGCCGGGGGAATGGGGGCGTGTGCAGTCATGGCTGTCCTCCCTCCGCTGCGGCCCGCCGGCGGGTGCGGCGGGCCCTGCGGGGTGTTGAAGGGGTGGGGAACCGGGTGGGTCGGCCTCAGGCCGCGGCGCGGGGGCGGCTGACCTCGGTGCCCGCCACGCCCTCGGCCTGCGCGGCGATGGAGAAATCGAAGTCGATGACGGCGAACGGCTTGTTCAGCCCGCGCGCATGGATCTCGCCGGCGTCGTCGATCCGGCGCACCGGCGGCACGAGGCCATCGCGGGTGCCGAAGGCGAAGTCCGTGTCGAGATAGGTGTCGCCCTCGATGTTGATCTGGGTGGTGAGCTTGCGATAGCCGGGTGCGGTGACGAAGAAATGGATGTGCGCCGGGCGCTCCGCATGGCGGCCGAGGCTTTCCATCAGCAGCCGGCTCTGGGAGCCGGGCGGGCAGCCGTAGCCGGAGGGCATGATGGTGCGGAAGCCGTAGGTGCCGTCGGCCCGCGTCTCGATGCGGCGCCGCAGGTTGAAGGCCGGCTGGGTGGGATCGAAGTGGGAATAATTGCCCATGGTGTTGGCGTGCCACACATCCACGATGGCGCCCGCCACCGGGCGGCCGTCGGTGCCGGTGACGCGGCCCTGCACGAACAGCACCTCGCCGTCGTCGCAGCCGTCGTCAAGCCGCGCTTCGCCCGTGGAGAGCGGGGCGCCGGCCACATAGAGCGGCCCTTCGATGGTGCGCTGGGTGGTGCCGGCAAGGCCCGCCAGGCGCTCGGCCTCGTCCAGGCGCAGATCGAGATAATGCTCCACCGCGATGCCGGGAACGATGAGCCCCAGCTCGTTGCTGCGGCCGGCGGCGGCGATGTAGGTGACCCCCGTCCAGAATTCATCCATGGAGATGTCGAGGTCGTCGATGGCGACCATGAGGTCGAAGGTCAGGCGGCGCACGATCTCCTTGAGGCGGGCATTGCCGCCGGCGGCGTCGAGGCCCGCGGCGCGGTCGGCAAGGGTGCCGATGGTGGCTTTGTCCATGATGTTCTTGGGCATTGGCGTTTCCTCCAGAATGCGGCGTCGGGCAGGGGTCAGGTGTCGTCCTCGCGGATCGACGAGGGGTGGCGACACAGGGGGGTGACCGCGATTTCCATGAACGGAAACAACGGCAGGGTGGACAGGATGTCGTGCAGCTCTTGGGGGCTGCTCACGTCGAAGATGCTGATGTTTGCGTAGCGTCCGGCGACGCGCCAAAGATGTCGCCACTTGCCCGCCTGCTGAAGCTCCTGGGCGCGCGCGCGCTCCACGCTCTTCAATTCGGCGGCTTCGGCCTCTGGCAGGTCGCGGGGAATGCGAACATCCATTTCCACTTGAAACAGCATGGCTCAGGCCCCCACTTTCAGCGCGGCGATGGACAGGGTGCGGCGGGCGCCATCGCGGCGGAAGCGGGCGATGCGGTCCTCGTCGAGGGTGAGGCCGAGGCCGGGGCCGGCGGGGACGGCAAGCTCGAAGTCGCGATAATCGAGGGGCTCGGCCAGGATCTCCTCGGTCAGCAGCAGCGGGCCGAACAGCTCGGTGCCCCAGGCGAGGTTGGGGAAGGTGGAAAACAGGTGCGCGGCGGCGGTGGTGGCCACCGCGCCCTCCAGCATGGTGCCGCCGTAGAGGCCGATGCCCGCGGCATCGGCGATGGCGCCCACCCGGCCGGCGGCGAACAGGCCGCCCGATTGCTCGATCTTCACCGCGAACACATCGGCGGCGCGGGCCGCGGCCAGCTCGAAGGCGCTGGCCGGGCCCTGCAGCAGCTCGTCCGCCATCACCGGCAGGTGGCCGCGGGCGGTCAGGCGCGCCAGCGCCGCGCCCGAGGCCACCGGCTGCTCGGCCAGGTCGCAGCCGGCATCCGCCAGGGCGGGCAGAGCGAAGGCCGCCTCGCTCTCGCTCCACGCCATGTTCACATCCACCCGCACGCTGGCGCGATCGCCCAGCGCCGCCTTGATGGCGGCCACATGGGCCACGTCCGTGCGCACCTCGTGGCGGCCGATCTTGAGCTTGAAGATGCGGTGGCGGCGGCGCTGCAGCATCTCCTCGGCCTCGGCGATGTCGCGGCCGGTGTCGCCGGAGGCCAGCGTCCAGGCCACCGGCAGGCGCTCGCGCACCCGCCCGCCCAGCAGTTCCGAGAGCGGCAGGCCCAGCCGCTTGCCCTGGGCATCCAGAAGCGCCGTTTCGATAGCGCAGCGGGCGAAGTGATTGCCCTTCACCACCTTGCCGATGGTGGCCATGGTGGCCTGGATGCGGGCGGGATCACACGCCAGCAGCACCGGCGCCATATAGGTGTCGATGGCCAGCTTCATACCTTCGGGGCTTTCCGGCCCATAGGCCAGGCCGGCAATGGTTGTGCCCTCCCCCACCCCGACGATGCCATCGGACATGTGGAGGCGGACCAGCATGAGGGTCTGCCCCTCCAGGGTCGCGACCGACAGGCGATGGGGCCGGATGGTGGGCAGATCAACGAGAAGGGTCTCGATCCGCTCGACGCTCAGCGCAGGCTTGGAAGGGGTCGCATGTATCGTCATGCGAATGTGATAGGCGCGACGATGAGGCAAATCCAAAACCGAGTTGGTCTGGTTGTATACCCTCAGGGTATGATGGACGTTCGCCAGCTTCGCTATTTCGTCGCCGTCGCGCAGGAGCGCAATTTCAGCCGCGCGGCCGAGCGCCTGCATATCGCCCAGCCGCCCCTGAGCCGGCAGATCCAGGCGCTGGAGGAGGACCTGGGCGTCCTGCTCATCGACCGCAGCGAGCGGCCGCTGAAGCTCACCGAGGCCGGGCGCTTCTTCTACGAGCAGGCGCTGCAGATGATCGGCCGCATGGAGCAGATCCGCGACACCACCCGCCAGCTGGGCCGCTCCGGCCGCAGCCTGTTCGTGGTGGGCTGCGTCGCCTCCACCCTCTATGGCGGCATGCCCGACCTCGCCCGCCGCATGCGCCGGCTCTGGCCGGACCTGGAGATCGAGCTGAAGGAGATGATTTCCAGCCTGCAGGTGCAGGCCCTGAAGGAAGGGCGCATCGACGTGGGCTTCGGCCGCGTGCGCGTCACCGATCCGGCCATCGAGCGCATCATCCTGCGGGAGGAACGCCTCGTGCTGGCCCTGCCGCTGGACCACCCGAAGGCCGCCGCCAAGGCGCCCCTGCCCCTGGCCACGCTGGAGGAGGAGAGCCTCATCCTCTATCCCTCCGAGCCGCGCCCCAGCTTCGCCGACGAGGTGCTGTCGCTGCTGGCCGACCGGCACGTGCGGCCGGCGGCGATCCAGGAGGTGCGCGAGCTGCAGATGGCCCTTGGGCTGGTGGCCGCCGATGCCGGCGTCACCATCGTGCCCGCGGCGGCCCAGCGTCTGCGCAGCTACGACGTGGCCTATCGCCATTTCGACGACCGCAAGCTGGTCTCGCCCATCATCATGAGCTACCGCGCCAACGACCGCTCCGGCCGGATCGAGGAGATCAAGCAGCTGATCCGCGAGATGTATGCGGCGCAGCCCGACTGGCTCCAGCTCTCCGAAAACCGCCTGCTGCCGCCGTAGGCGCGGTCCACCTCATGGAATCGAAAAGGACCCGCCCGGCCGCGGGTCGGGCGGGAGAGTCGGGCGGGCAGGTCGGGCGGGCAAGTCAGGCGGGAGAGCCGGACAGGCAAGTCGGGCGGGAAAGTCAGGCGGGAAGGTCAGGCAGGAAGGTCCGCCAGCTCCCGCAGTTCGGCCGCCGTGCGCAGGAGCTGCGGCAGGATGCGGGCGACGAGATCCGCGGCCCCGGCCCGGTTCGCGGCCACCCCCACGTTCAGCGCCGCCACCACGCGCCCGGCGGGATCGCGCACCGGCACGGCGATGGAGCGCAGCCCCGGTTCCAGCTCCTGGTCGATCACGCAATGGCCCTGCGCCGCCACCCGCTCCAGCTCCGCGCGCAGCTCCGCCGCGCCGGTGCGGGTGAAGGGCGTGCGGGCGGGAAACGGCGCCCCGGCCAGAGCGGCCTCGCGCGCCTCGGCCGGCAATGCGGCCAGCAGCACCCGCCCCATGGAGGTGCAATAGGCCGGCAGCCGGCTGCCCACCTGGAGCGCGATGGAAAGGATGCGCCGGGTTTCGGAGCGGGCGACATAGACCACGTCGCCCCCCTGCAGCACGCCGATGGAGCAGGATTCGCCCACCGTGTCGCGCAGGGCGTCGAGGTGCGGCTGGGCCGCCTCGGCGAAGCGGGTGGAGGTGAGGTAGGCCCGCGCCAGCGTCAGCAGCAGCGGGCGCAGCCGCCATTCGCCATGCTCGGCGGCCAGGTAGCCCAGCCGCTCCAAAGTATAGAGGCAGCGCCGCGCCGCCGGGCGCGGCAGGCCGGTGAGCGCCGCCGCCCGGCTGACGGAGAGCCGCGGCTCGGCCTCGAACGCGCGCAGCACCAGAAGGCCGCGGGCCAGGGACAGCATGAAATCGGGGTCGCCCGCGAAGGCATCCAGCGCGGCAGCGGGGGTGGGCCCCGGCACAGCCGCGGCAGCCGGAGGAGGATTTTGCTTGACCATCGCCGCCGCCTGATCTTGATTATCGAATATCGTACATGTTGTACGATTATCGGTCAAGCACGGATTTCCGATGGCCCGCTTCCTCACCCTTGCCGAAGCCTGCGAAGAGGTCGTCCGCGATGGCGATTGCGTCGCCTTCGAGGGCTTCACCCATCTCATCCCCTATGCCGCCGGCCATGAGGTGATCCGCCAGAAGCGGCGCGAGCTTTCCCTCGTGCGCATGACGCCGGACATCCTCTACGACCAGATGATCGGCTGCGGCATGGCCCGCAAGCTCACCTTCTCCTGGGGCGGCAACCCCGGGGTGGGCTCGGCTCACCGCATCCGCGAGGCGGTGGAGCAGGGCTGGCCGCGCCCCATCGAGATCGAGGAGCACAGCCACGCGGCCATGGCGGCGGCCTATGCGGCGGGCGCGTCCAACCTGCCGTTCGCGGTGCTGCGCGGCTATCGCGGCGCCGAGCTGGTGCGGGTGAACCCCGCCATCCGCTCCGTCACCTGCCCCTATACGGGCGAGGTGCTCGCCACCGTGCCGGCGGTGCGCCCCGATGCGGCGGTGATCCACGCCCAGAAGGCCGACCGCGAAGGCAATGTGCTCATCGAGGGCATCGTCGGCGTGCAGAAGGAAGCGGTGCTCGCCGCCCGGCGCTCGCTGGTGACGGTGGAGGAGATCGTGGACGACCTGCGCGGCACCACCCATCCCAATGCCTGCATCCTGCCGGGCTGGGCCATCACCGCCGTGGTGGCGGTGCCGGGCGGGGCCTTCCCCTCCTATGCCCACGGCTATTACCCGCGCAGCAACGCCTTCTATCTCGCCTGGGACCCCATCTCCCGCGACCGCGACGCCTTCGCCGCCTGGATGGAGGAGAATGTCATGCGCCAGGGCCCGCAGGCCTTCGCCGCCCACGCCCGCCCCGCCAACGCCGGAAAGGCGGCCTGAGCCATGAGCAGCTACACCGCCACCGAGATCATGACAATTGCCGCCGCGCGGCTCCTCTCCAGCACCGACGTGTGCTTCGTCGGCATCGGCGCGCCCTCCGCCGCCTGCAACCTGGCGCGCCTCACCCATGCGCCGGGCATCACCCTCATCTATGAGAGCGGAACCATCGCCACCCGGCCCAATGTTCTGCCCTTGTCCATCGGCGACGGCGAATTGTGCGAGACGGCGCTGGCCACCGTGCCGGTGCCGGAGATGTTCGCCTACTGGCTGCAGGGCGGGCGCATCACCGTCGGCTTTCTCGGCGCCGCGCAGATCGACGCCTTCGCCAACCTCAACACCACGGTGGTCGGCCCCTACGACAAGCCCAAGACCCGCCTGCCCGGCGGCGGCGGCGCGCCGGAGATCGCCACCAACTGCCAGGAGGTCTTCATCATCCTGAAGCAGTCGAGGCGCGGCTTCGTGGACCGGCTGGATTTCGTCACCTCCATGGGCCACGGCCGCGGGGCGGGCGACCGGGAGAAGCTCGGCATCACCACCAAGGGACCCACCCAGGTCATCACCGACCTGTGCATCCTGCGGCCCGACCCGCAGAGCCGGGAACTCACGGTGGAGAGCCTGCATCCCGGCGTCACCCGCCAGCAGGTGGCCGACAACACCGGCTGGGCGGTGAAGTTCGCCGCCCATGTGGAGGAGACCCCCGCCCCCACCGCCGAGGAACTGGACGTTCTGCGCGCCCTCAACGAACGCACCCGCCAAGCCCATGGAAACGCCTGATGACTGAAGCCTTCCTCTGCGACGGCGTTCGCACCCCCATCGGCCGCTTCGGCGGCGCCCTCGCCCACACCCGCGCCGACGACCTCGCCGCCCTGCCCATCAAGGCGCTGCTGGCCCGCAACCCCGGCCTCGACCCGGCGGCGGTGGACGAGGTGATCCTCGGCTGCGCCAACCAGGCGGGCGAGGACAATCGCGACGTGGCCCGCATGGCCCTGCTGCTCGCCGGCCTGCCGCCGCAGGTGCCCGGCGTCACCGTCAACCGCCTGTGCGCCTCCGGGCTGGAGGCGGTGGGCCAGGCCGCCCGCGCCGTGCGCACCGGCGAGGTGGGCCTCGCCATTGCCGGCGGGGTGGAGAACATGACTCGATCGCCCCTGGTCATGGCCAAGGCGGAGACCGCCTTCGCCCGCACCGCCCGCATCGAGGACACCACCATCGGCTGGCGCTTCGTGAACCCGCTGATGAAGGCGCAATACGGGGTCGATTCCATGCCGGAGACCGGCGAGAACGTGGCCGAGGCGTTCGCGATCACCCGGGCGGAGCAGGACGCCTACGCCTACCAGAGCCAGATGCGCGCCGCCGCCGCCCAGGCCGACGGCTTCTTCGCCGGCGAGATCATCGCGGTGGAGGTGAAGGACGCCAAGGGCCGGCCCTTCACCTTCGACACCGACGAGCACCCGCGCGCCGACACCACCCTCGAAGGCCTCGCGGCGCTGAAGACCCCCTTCCGCAATCCCGGCACGGTGACCGCCGGCAATGCCTCCGGCGTGAACGACGGGGCAGCGGCGCTCATCGTCGCCAGCGCGGCGCAGGTGAAGGCGCAGGGGCTCACCCCCCTCGCCCGCATCCTCGGCATGGCCTCCGCCGGGGTGGAGCCGCGGGTGATGGGCATCGGCCCGGTGCCCGCCTCCCGCCGGCTGATGGCGCAGCTGGGCCTGAGCATGGACGATTTCGGCGTCATCGAGATCAACGAGGCGTTCGCCTCCCAGGTCATCGCCTCCATGCGCGAACTGGGCGCCGACCCGGCCGAGGCGCGGGTGAACCGCCATGGCGGCGGCATCGCCCTCGGCCATCCCCTGGGCATGAGCGGCGCGCGCATCGCCCTCACCGCCGCCCGCACCCTGCAGAAGACCGGGGAGCGCCGCGCCCTCGTCACCCTCTGCGTGGGCGTGGGCCAGGGCCTTGCCCTTGCGCTGGAGCGGGTGTGATGACGCACGCACATGTCACCCTCGGCGACGGCTGCCGCATCGCCTACCGGTTCGACGGGCCGCAGGCGGCGCCGGTGCTGCTGCTCTCCAATTCCCTCGGCACCCGCTGGGAGATGTGGGAGCCGCAGATGGCGGCCTTTACCGCCGGCTTCCGCGTGCTGCGCTATGACAGCCGCGGCCATGGCCGCTCCGATGCGCCGGCCGGCGCCTATGGCATGGACCGGCTGGGCCGCGACGTGATCGAGCTGCTGGACGCCCTCGGGCTGGAGCGGGTGCATGTGTGCGGCCTCTCCAAGGGCGGCATGGTGGGCCAGTGGCTGGGGGCACGGGCGCCGGAGCGGCTCGGCCGCCTGGTTCTGGCCAACACCTCGGCCTTCATGGGCCCGCCCGCGGGCTGGGATGCGCGCATCGCCGCCGTGGCGGCAGGCGGCATGGCGGCCCTTGTGGATGCGGTGATCGCCCGCTGGTTCACCCCCGGCTTCGTGGCGCAGGCGCCGCAGGCGGTGGCCCCGGTGCGCGACATGCTGCTGGCCACCAGTCCCGCCGGCTATGCCGGCTGCTGCGCCGCCATCCGCGACATGGACCTGCGCCTCACTGCCCCCCTCGTGCGGGCGCCCACCCTCGTCATCACCGGGGACGCCGACCCGGCGACGCCGCCGCAGGAAGGCGCCTTTATCGCCGCGGCCGTCCCCGGCGCCCGCCACGCCACCCTGCCGGCGGCCCACCTGTCCAACGTGGAGCAGGCGGAGGGCTTTTCCTCCGCCGTGCTCGGCTTCCTCAGCTGAGGCGCGGCCCCGGCCGGCCCGCGCCGGTATGATGATGTCACAAAACCGACGCTGGCCGCGGCTAGGAAGACCCTTCTCCGGCGCGGTGCGCCAAGGGGGCAGACCTTTACCAGCCGACGATTGTCATGAGCAGCCGACCCAGCAAGGGCGGAGCGGGACAGCGCCCCGCCCCTGACCTCCCGACGCGCGCGCTCGCCACCTGCCGCCGCGCCTTCCTGGCGGTCGGGGCCTTCTCGGCCGTGGTGAACGTGCTGATGCTCACCGGCTCGCTCTACATGCTCCAGGTCTACGACCGGGTGCTGCCCTCGCGCAGCCTGCCCACGCTGGTGGCGCTCTCCATCATCGTCATGGTCCTTTATGCGGTGCAGGGCCTGTTCGACTGGCTGCGCCAGCGCATCCTCGGGCGCATCGCCGTGGTGCTGGACCAGGCGCTGTCCGGCCCGGTGGTGGCCGCCATCCTGCGCGGTCCGCTGCGCCGGCGGGAGGAGGCCAGCGGCCTGCAGCTCTCGCGCGACCTCGACACGGTGCGCTCCTTCCTGTCCGGTCTCGGCCCCACCACCCTGTTCGACCTGCCGTGGATGCCGCTCTACGTATTCGCCTGCTTCCTGCTCCACCCCTATCTGGGCTGGACTCTGGTGGGCGGCGCCCTGGTTCTGGTCAGCCTCACCCTCATCACCGAATGGCGCACCCGCAAGCCGGTGCGTGCCGCCGCCCAGTCCGGGGCGGATCGCGCGGTGGTGCTGGAGGCGGCGCGGCGCAATGCGGAGGTGGTGGCGGCCCTCGGCATGGAGCAGCGGGTGGTGCGCCGCTTCGAGGACAAGGGCGCGGACTATCTTGAGGCGCAGCAGCGGGCGGCCGACATTGCCGGCGGCCTCGGCGCGCTCTCCAAGGTGCTGCGCTTCATGCTGCAATCGGCCATGCTGGGCATGGGCGCCTTCCTCGTCATCTCCGGGGCGGCCTCCCCCGGGGTCATGATCGCCTCCTCGGTCATCGCCAGCCGTGCCCTCGCCCCCATCGAGCTGGCCATTTCCAGCTGGCGGCCCTTCCTGTCGGCGCGCCAGTCGTGGCAGCGGCTGCGCAACGCCTTGGCCGAGCCGGACGCGGCGCGCCCCGTCGCCCCCGAGCGCGCCCACAGCAAGCTGACGCTGGAGCAGGTGGCGGTGGCGGCGCCGGGCACCACCACCCCCATCGTCCAGGGCGTCTCCTTCGTGCTGGAGGCCGGGCAGGCGGTGGGCGTCATCGGCCCGTCGGCCTCCGGCAAGTCCACCCTCGCCCGCGCCCTGGTGGGGGTGTGGCCCACCCTGCGCGGCGAGCTGCGGCTCGACGGCGCCACCCTGGACCAGTGGCCGGCGGAGGTGCGTGGCGCCATGACCGGCTACCTGCCGCAGGACGTGGAGCTGTTCGACGGCACCGTGGCCGAGAACATCGCCCGCTTCGATCCCGACGCCGCGGAGGCCGGCATCCTGGCCGCCGCCAAGGCCGCCGGCGCCTATGACATGATCCTGCGCCTGCCGGAGGGCTTCAACACCCGCATCGGCGAAGGCGGCTGCGCCCTTTCCGGCGGCCAGCGCCAGCGCCTGGGCCTCGCCCGCGCGCTCTATGGCGATCCCTTCCTGGTGGTGCTGGACGAGCCCAACGCCAATCTCGACGCCGAGGGCGAGGCCGCCCTCACCGAGGCCATCAAGGGCGTGCGGGCGCGGGGCGGCATCTGCGTGGTCATCGCCCACCGGCCGTCCGCCATCGCCGCCGCCGACATGGTGCTGGCCATGGCGCAGGGCCAGGTGCAGGCGTTCGGCCCCAAGGACGAGGTGCTGCGCAAGAGCCTCGCCCAGCGCGACGCCAAGGCGGCCCCCGCCGCCGCGCCCAATCCCCCACCCGCGCCGAAACCCATGCCCGCGGCGGCGGCCGCCCCCGGCCCCGTCACGGTGAAGCCGCGGGTGGTGGTGAACCGCGGGCAGGAGGGGCGCTGATGGCCAGGCCGCGGCTCGATCCCTTCCGCGACATCCGCATCGCCGCCATCGTCGGGCTCTGCATCATGGTGGGGCTGCTGGGCACGGCCGGCGTGTGGGCCACCACCGCCCCCCTCGCCGGCGCGGTCATCGCCTCCGGGCAGGTGGTGGTGGAAAGCAATGTGCGCCGCATCCAGCATCCCACCGGCGGCGTGGTCGGCGAGATCCGCGTGAACGACGGCGACCTGGTGAAGGCCGGCGACATCCTGCTGCGGCTCGACGAGACCACCGCGCGCGCCAACCTTGCCATGGTGGACAACCAGCTCAACCAGCTGCGCGCCCGCAAGGCGCGCCTGGAGGCCGAGCGCGACGGCCGCCGCGACCTGGACCTGCCGCCGGAGCTGGAACGGCAGGCGCAGGACCCCGCCATCGCCCGCATCATTGCCGGCGAGACCACCCTGTTCCTGTCCCGCCGCACCGCCCTGGAGGGCCAGGTGTCCCAGCTGCGCGAGCGCATCGAGCAGACGCGGGAGGAGATCCGCGGCCTCGCCGCCCAGGTGGACTCGAAGCAGGAGCAGATCCGAATCATCGAGCTGGAGCTGGAAGGCGTGCGCAAGCTGTTCCGGGCGAACCTCGTCGCCATGTCCCGGCTCACCGGGCTGGAGCGCGAGGCGGCGCGCCTTGCCGGCGAGGCCGGCCAGCTGGTGGCGGAAACCGCCCGGGCCAGGGGCCGCATCACCGAGACCGAATTGCAGATCATCCAGATCAGCCAGGAGCAGCGGCGCGAGGTGGCCACCGAGCTGCGCGACGTGGAGGCCAAGATCGCCGACCTGGTGGAACGCCGGGTGGCGGCGCTGGACCAGCTGGAGCGCATCGACGTGCGGGCGCCCCTGGCCGGCTTCGTGCACGAAAAGGCGGTGCACACCATCGGCGGCGTCATCGCCGCGGGCGAGCAGATCATGCTCATCGTGCCCGAGCGCGACGGGATGGTGGTGGAAGCGCGCATCGAGCCGCAGATGATCGACCGCCTCAAGGTGGGGCAGGATGTGACGCTGCGCTTCTCCGCCTTTGACAGCGCCACCACGCCGGACCTGTCCGGCGTGCTCACCCGCGTTGCGGCGGACCTGACGCGCGACCCCCAGAGCGGCATGGCCTTCTATGTGGTGCGAATCGGCCTTCGCGACGGGGAAACGGCCAAGCTCGCCGGCAAGGCGCTGATGCCCGGCATGCCGGTGGAAGCCTTCATCCGCACCGGCCAGCGCACCGCCCTCGCCTATCTGATGAAGCCGGTGGAAGACCAGGTGATGCGGGCCTTCCGCCACTGACACCGCCCGCCACCGACACCGCCCCGCCGGCAGCCGTCGCATCTGTATAGATATTTGCCGAATAAGTATTGATGCATCGACTTTATGCCATGCGTCCTTCTGACCATACCTCCGGCATGTCATGGTCGGTACAGATTTCATTCATGCCCCTGTTATAATCGCCTCCTAGCTTCCGCCGCGTCATTCCCTGAAGGGACATTGGTGCCGGTGACACTTGGCGGCGACGCCGGCACACACGCAGACATCCCATAATTGCCGTCGTTCGTTTTTCGAAAGCGAGCGCAGCCATGACGACGACCCCCCACGTCCTGTCCGAGGGCGATTTTCTGCAGGACTGGACCGACACCGGCCTGATCTCCACCAATGACGACTGGTCCGCCGTGTCCGGCATCGTCGGCTACCTGGGCGACATCGACGCCGGCAGCCCCACCGCGGTCGATCCCACCACCCTGACGGCGGCCAGCCTCGGCGCCGTGGACGTGATCGCGAACCAGACGGCCACCACCATCACCAACGGCGGCGTGGCCGAGTTCGACACCCTCACCAACCCCACCGTCGCGCTGCAGGGCTCCGGCACCGCCGATGCGCCCAGCCTCGTCCTCTATCTCGACGCCACCGGCCGGCAGGACGTGACGCTCAGCTTCGACGCCCGCGACATCGACGGCTCGGGCGACAACGCCGCCCAGCCCATCGCCGTGCAGTATCGCCTGGGCGACAGCGGTACCTGGACCAACGTGACCGGCGGCTATGTGGCCGACGTGACCACCGGCAGCACCGCCACCCAGTCCACCGCCTTCGACCTCACTTTGCCCGAGGCGGTGAACGGGCGGTCCGACCTGCAGGTGCGCATCCTCACCACCAATGCCGTCGGCAGCGACGAGTGGGTGGGCATCGACAACATCAAGGTGACGAGCGCTGCGGCGGCCGAGAGCCAGAGCGTCGGCTTCGCCCCGGCCTCGCTCTCCGTCTCCCTCAGCGAGGGCGACAGCGGCGAGACCCTCTTCAGCTTCACCGTGGAGCGCACCGGCGGGCTCACCGGCGACGTGTCCTTCTCCGGCTCCCTCGTGCCGCAGACCGCGACCCCGGACGACATCCGCGACGCCATCGCCTCCTTCGCCGGGCTCATCCTGGACGGCCAGGCGAGCACCACCTTCACCATCGCCGTCAACGGCGACACGGTGTTCGAGCTGGACGAGCGGTTCGACCTGACCCTGACCGAGGTGGTCAATTCCGCGGCCATCCCCACCGCGCTCAAGGCGGAGGCCGCCACCGCCGTCGCCACCATCGTCAATGACGATGCGGCCCCCGGCAACACGGTGGGCGGCATCACCATTCTCGACATGGCGGATTCGCTGGCCGGCTCGGTGGAGACGCCGGTGGCCACCAACACGCTGGAGGTCACCCGCCGCGGCTCCTGGATTTCGGGCGACGGGGAAGGCGGCGCGGAAAGCATCACCTTCGACGCCGGCTCCAAGCGCGCCTTCGTCACCAACGCCGCCGACGACGCGGTGGACATCCTCGACATCTCCGACCCCTTCGCCCCGGTGAAGGTAGGCGAGATCGACCTTTCCACCCTTGCCGGCTACGGCGAGGTGAATTCGGTGGCGGCGAAGGACGGCATCATCGCCGTGGCGGTGCAGAATGCCGACGGCGGCGAGGCGGGCCTCGTGGCCCTCTACGACACCAGCGGCACCCTCCTGAACACCCTCACCGTGGGCGTGCTGCCCGACCAGCTCACCTTCAGCCCGGACGGCAAGCTGCTGCTGGTGGCCAACGAGGCCGAGCCCTACAATGACGAGACCGCGGGCGTGATCGAGAACGCCTCCGGCTCGGTGAGCGTCATCGACATGTCCGGCGGCGCGGCGGCGGCCACGGTGCGCAACACCATCGGCTTTTCCAGCCTCGACGGCTTCGAGAGCGAGCTGGCCGACCTCGGCATCAAGATCTTCGCCGGCTCGGACGACCTTGCCGCCCCCACCGCCTCCCAGGACATCGAGCCGGAATATGTGGCGGTCTCGCCCGACGGCACCAAGGCCTATGTGACGCTGCAGGAGGTGAATGCGGTGGCGGTCATCGACCTCACCGACACCGCCGCCGACAAGCCGGTCTCCATCCTGCCGCTGGGCTATGTGGACTTCTCCCTCACCGGCAACGAGGGCGACTTCTCCGACCGTGACGGCGCCGGCAGTACCGCCTCCATCTCGGTGGGCAATACGCCGGTGAACGGCCTGCTGCAGCCCGACGCCATCGCCTCGTTCGAGGTGGACGGCGCCACCTATTTCATCACCGCCAACGAGGGCGACAGCCGCATCGTGCAGAACGGGGAGGAGGGGCTGAACGAGGCCCGCGCCTCCACCTACGGCGGCACCACGGCGGACTATGCCCGCTACAATGTGGACACCACCTGGTCCAGCGCCGGCGATCTCTATGGCTTCGGCGGCCGCGGCTTCTCCATCTTCAAGCAGAATGCCGACGGCACCATCGAGAAGGTGGAGGAGACCGGCGGCGACTTCGAGCAGATCCTCGCCGCCCTGCCCAACGCCACCGCGGTGTTCAACGGCCAGAACGGCGGGGAGTTCGACACCCGCTCCGACAACAAGGCGGCCGAGCCGGAAGGCGTGACCGTGGGCGAGGTGAACGGGGCGACCTACGCCTTCGTGGCGCTGGAGCGCATCGGCGGCGTGATGGTGTGGGACGTGTCCAACCCCGAGGACGCCAAGTACGTCACCTACGTGCCGGCCACCTCGGACGATTACGGCCCGGAGGTCATCAAGTTCGTCAGCGCCGAGGAAAGCCCCACCGGCCGCGCGCTGCTGATGACTGCCAACGAGATTTCCGGCTCCGTCACGGTCTATGACCTGGAAGACCCGGCCGTCTCCAAGATCAGCGAGATCCAGGGCGAGGGTGCCACCTCCGGCATGATCGGCCAGACCGTGACGGTGGAAGCCATCGTGGTGGGCGACTTCCAGAACGGCGACGCCGACACCGGCCGCAACCTGAACGGCTTCTACCTGCAGGAAGAAGCCTTCGACGCCGACGGCAACCCGCTCACCTCCGAGGGCATCTTCGTCTATGGCGGCTCGGGCGACGTGAACATCGGCGACCGGGTGCGGGTGACCGCCACCGTCAGCGAATATTTCGGCATGACCCAGCTGAACGCCACCGCCATCGAGGTGATCGAGGCCGGCGCGGTTGCGGACGTGAACACCATGGCCGCCGAGATCGCCCTTCCGGCGGCGGGCGCGACCACCAGCCAGGACGGCGACTACCAGCCGGACCTGGAAGCCTACGAGGGCATGCTCGTCACCTTCACCGACGAGCTGACCATCACCGAGCAGTTCAACCTGGACCGCTTCAACGAAATCAAGCTGGTGGCCGGCGATCGCCCGGCCCAGTTCACCGCCGAGAACGCCCCGGATGCGGCGGCCTATGCCGACTATCTGGAAGCGCTGGGCGCGCGCACCATCACCTATGACGACGGCCTCAACAGCCAGAACCAGCCCATCACCAACCTCGACGGCTTCGGCCCCACCTACGACACCGCCACCGCCCCGCGCATGGGCGACACGGTGAGCGGGCTCACCGGCGTGCTGGACTACCAGTGGGCCGGCAATTCCTCCTCCGGCGCCACCTGGCGCGTGCGCTCGGTGGAGGACGGCGCCAACACCTTCGAGGACGGCAGCGTGCGGGAGGCCGAGCCGGCCGACGTGGGCGGCCGGCTCCAGGTGGCCTCCTTCAACGTGCTCAACTATTTCGTGACGCTGGACACCCTCGCCGACTCCAGCTCCGACCAGCCCGGCGACAACACCGCCGCCGGCTTCGACCCGCGCGGCGCCGACAGCGCCGAGGAGTTCGCCCGCCAGACCGAGAAGCTGGTGGACGCCATCATCGAGATCGACGCCGACGTGCTCGCCCTCGTGGAACTGGAGAACGACTTCCTCGCCGGCTCCGAGGGCAACGCCATTGAATATCTGGTGGACCAGCTCAATGCCGAGCTGGGCGCCGAGATCTACGCCTGGGTCGATCCCGGCACCCAGTTCGTCGGCGGCGACGCCATCGCGGTTGGCTTCATCTACAAGCCCTCCATGGTGACGGTGGCCTACGACACCTCCATCGAGATCCTGGACGACGCCGACCTGTCCGGCCTCGGCCTCCAGGGCCTGATCGACCAGAGCACGGTGGACGGCGTGTTCACCGGCGAGAACACCAGCCGCGCGGCCCTCGCGGTCACCTTCGAGGAAGTCGCCACCGGCGCCGAGTTCACGGCGGTGGCCAACCATCTGAAGTCGAAGAGCGGCACCGGCACCGAGGCCGACGCCGACCAGCTCGACGGCCAGGGCAACTGGCAGCAGCAGCGCGAGCTGGCCGCCACCGCCCTCACCGAATGGATGAAGACCGACCCCACCGGCTCGGGCGACGCCGACGTTCTGTTCCTCGGTGACTTCAACGCCTACGCCAAGGAAGATGCCATCGGCGTCCTCGAAGACGCCGGCTATGAAAACCTGCAGGACCGCACCGAAGACCCCTATTCCTATGTCTTCGACGGCCAGACCGGTTCCCTCGACTATATCTTCGCCAATGAAAGCCTGGCGGAGCAGGTCACCGGCGTCACCGAATGGCACATCAATGCCGATGAAGCCGACGCCCTCGACTACAACACTGATTTCGGGCGCGACCCGACCATCTTCGACGGCGACACGCCGGTGCGCGTGTCCGACCACGACCCCATCGTGATCGGTCTCAATCTCGTGGAGGAAGAACCCGTGGCTGACTATACGCTCCAGCTGCTCCACTTCTCTGACGGCGAAGCCGGCCTTCTCGCTTCCGAGACCGCGCCGAACCTTGCCGCCCTCGTGGACGCCTATGACGACGACTATTCCAACACCCTGATCCTCGCCGGCGGCGACAACTGGCTCCCGGGTCCCTTCCTCGCGGCCGGCACCGATCCCGCGGTGCGCGACGCCATCAACGAGGTGACCGGCTCCACCATGACCGGGACCATCCCGATCGCGGCCGCCGACATCGCCATCCACAACGTCATCGGCGTGGAAGCCTCGGCCCTCGGCAACCACGATTTCGACCTCGGCTCCAACGTGCTGGCGGCCTCGCTCTCGGCCGGCTCGGGCTGGGTGGGCGCGCAGTTCGTGTCGGTGTCCGCCAACCTGGTGGTGGGCCCCTCCTCGCCCTACTACACCGACCCCACCGCCACCGACTCGGCGCTCAACGCCATCTATGTGGATACGGTCGACTACAATGTGCAGGCGGGCGTGAACCAGCCGGCCACCACCACCGCCATCCCCGAGGCCTCCACGCTGAAGGGCAAGATCGTGCCGGCCGCGGTCATCACCGAGGGCGGCGAGAAGATCGGCATCGTCGGCGTCACCACCCAGATCCTGGAAACCATCTCCTCGCCCTCGGGCGCCGAGATCGCCGGCTATCCCGGCGGCGCCGGGGCCAACGGCGAGGTGGACGACATGGACCTGCTGGCCGCCCAGCTGCAGCCCATCATCGACGAGATGATCGCCGAGGGCGTGGACAAGATCATCCTCCAGTCGCACCTGCAGATCATCGGCAACGAGATCGAGCTGGCCTCCAAGCTCAAGGGCGTGGACATCATCCTCTCCGCCGGCTCCAACACCCGCATGGGTGACGCCGACGACGAGGCGGTGGCCTTCCCCGGCCATGCCGCGGACTTCGCCCTCGAATACCCGTATCTGGGCACCGACGCCGAGGGGAACCCGATCCTCATCGTCAACACCGACAACGAATACACCTACCTCGGCCGCCTGGTGGTGGACTTCGACGAGAACGGCCACATCATCACCGACAGCCTGGTGGCCAACCAGTCCATCAACGGCGCCATCGCCGCCACCGAAGAGAACGTGGCCGAGGCCTGGGAAACCACGGTGGACAATCTCGACGCCACCGCCTTCGCCGACGGCACCAAGGGCGGCGACGTCAAG
Source organism: Xanthobacter sp. AM11 (assembly GCF_047444035.1). Lineage (NCBI taxonomy): Bacteria > Pseudomonadati > Pseudomonadota > Alphaproteobacteria > Hyphomicrobiales > Xanthobacteraceae > Xanthobacter > Xanthobacter sp. AM11. The sequence goes on along the minus strand of NZ_JBLAOA010000001.1, from coordinate 2,771,413 downwards.
ACCATCACCGACGCCGTGCAGAGCGTGATCGACGTCAAGGACGGCAACGTCTACGGCTATTCCGACGTCTATCTCGAAGGCGAGCGCGGCCAGGTCCGCAACCAGGAAACCAACCTCGGCAACCTCTCCGCCGACGCCAATGCCGGCAGCCTCACCGGCGCGCTCACGGAGGCCCTGGGCACCGCGGCCGAAGCCACCTACGTGGTCTCGCTCAAGAACGGCGGCGGCATCCGCGCCCAGATCGGCACCATCTCGGCGCCCGATCCGGTGGACGGCACCGTGGACAAGCTGCCCCCGGACGGCGGCGTCTCGCAGCTCGACGTGGAGAATTCTCTGCGCTTCGACAACAAGCTGATCGCCTTCGACACCACCCCGGAAGGCCTCAAGGCCATCCTGGAGCACGGTGTGGCGGTCTATGGCAACCAGGGCCGCTTCCCGCAGATCGGCGGCGTTTCCTTCTCCTTCGATCCCGACGCGCCCGCGGGCAGCCGCATCCTCGACATGGCGCTGGTGGACGCGGAGGGCAACACCCTCGTGCAGCTCTATGACGACGGCGTGCTGCTGGAGGACGTGCCCGCCTCCATCTCGGTGGTGACGCTGAACTTCCTCGCCGACGGCGGCGACGGCTATCCCATCAAGGCCAACGGCGAGAACTTCCGCTACCTGCTCGCCGACGGCACCCTCGGCCCGGTGCTGGACGAGAGCCAGGCCCTGGTCGGCCTCGCCCCCACCGACGCCCTGGGCGAGCAGGCTGCGTTCGAGCGCTACATGCGCGAGAACCACGCCACCGAAGAGACCGCCTATGACCTCGCCGACACCGGCATGGCCGGCGACGAGCGCATCCAGAACCTCAACTACCGCGCCGAGGACACCGTTCTCGAAGCGGAGGCGGTGACCTTCTCCGGCGGCTCCGCTGCCGACATGACCGAAGGCGGGGCGCTGGCCGACGTGCTCTCCGGCAATGCCGGCAACGACATGCTCAAGGGCCACGGCGGCAACGACGTGCTGCGCGGCGGCGCGGGCGACGACCTCCTCATCGGCGGCTCGGGCGAGGACCTCCTTCTCGGCGGCGCCGGCGCGGACGAGATCTATGCCGGCGAACAGGCCGACGAGATCGAAGGCGGCCGCGGCGACGACATGCTCCTCGGCGGCGACGGCTCCGACACCTATTCCTACGAGGAGGGTGACGGCTCCGACACCATCGTCGAGGACGCCGGCCAGGACGGGGACACCGACACCCTGGTGTTCCAGGACATCGAATCCGACAAGGTCACCTTCGGCCGCGACGGCAACGATGTGGTGGTCCACCTTGAGGACGGCAGCACCGTCATCCTGAAGGACCAGGTGGACGGCTCCGGCGGCGTCGAGGAAATCGTCTTCGCCGACGGCGAGACCCTGGACCGCGACGCCATTCTCGGCAGCCTGGAGAACAGCGCCCCGGTGGCCGGCGCCGATGTGCTCGACCCGATGGCCGAGGACGCCGCCGCCTTCGAGGTGCCCTTCGCCGACCTCCTGGCCAACGACACCGACGGCGACGACGACGTGCTCACCATCACCGGCGTGAAGAACGCGGTGGGCGGCGTCGCCGAGCTGACCGCCACCGGCATCCGCTTCACCCCCGCGGCGAACTTCAACGGCGAGGCCTCCTTCGTCTATGAAGTGGCCGACGGCGAGGGCGGCACCGCCGCGGCCACGGCCTCCTTCACCATCACCGCCGTGAACGATGCCCCGGTCGCGGTGAACGATGCGGGCACCGCCGGGGAGAACGAGGCCAAGCTCTTCGACCTGCTGGCCAACGACACCGACGCGGAGGGCAACGCCCTCACCCTCGCCGGCATCGAGGTCGCCTCGGTCTCCGGCTTCGCCATCGACGCTGCCGATGCGGCGGAAGCCTTCTCCATCGTGGACGGCAAGGTGTCCTTCAATCCGGGCACCCTGTTCGACGACCTTGAGGACGGGGAGAATGCCGTCATCACCCTCGCCTATTCCGTCACCGACGGACAGGGCGGCAGCGACGAGGGCCAGTTCGTCCTCACCGTCGAGGGCACCTCGGACTACAACGTCATCACCGGCACCGACCGCAACCAGACCATCAACGGGACGGCGCTGGCCGACCTCATCGACGGCCTGGGCGGCAACGACCGCATCAATGCCGGCGACGGCGACGACTTCGTCATCGGCGGCCTCGGCAACGACAACCTGAAGGGCGATGCCGGCGCCGACCGCATCGACGGCGGTGCGGGCAACGACCAGCTGCGCGGCGGCACCGGGGGCGACGTGTTCGTCTTCCACAGCGGCTACGGCCGCGACACGGTGTTCGACTTCGAGGACGGCATCGACGCCATCGAGATCGACACGGACGACTATGCCGACTTCGCCGCTTTGGTGGCGGACGGTGCCATCACCAGCAACTTCTCCGGCACCCTCATCACCTTCGACGACGGCGCGCGGCTCACCCTGCGCGGCGTTTCCTCCGGGGCGCTCACCGCCGACGACTTCCGCTTCGTCTGAGGCTGCCCGGCGCCGCGGGCGGGGCGGATGCCTCGCACGCGGGCAAGGGGGCGGGTGCTGCGGCACGGCCGCCCGCCACGCCGGTCATGAAGCTGAAAGGGGCACCCCACGGGGTGCCCCTTTCTCATTCCACAGGGCCACACCTTGCGGCAATTTCAAGGCGTGATCCGGCCGCCCGGCCGCCGGCGGCAACCCGCCGCGCCAGTGCTGCGGCCATGCGGCCGCCTCGGTTGGCGGTACTGACGCACGGTCAGGTTGAAGCGCCGACAATTCACGATTTATCCACAAAAAGGGGCGAGGCTGCAGGGCAGGTGAAACCCTTGCTGGAAAGCCGCCGTCGTGAAGCCGCTCCTGATCGTCTCCGGATTTCTCGCCGTCAGCGCCGTGGGCGTCGGCCTCGCCATCGGCCCGCTGCTGCAGGCGTCCGCGGACGATGCGCCGGCCACCACCCAATCCATCACGCCCAAGGCCCCGCCGCCCGTGACCGCCGCGGTGGCGCCGGCCCCGGCTCCGGTGGCGCCGCCCCCGCCCAAGGTGGAGCCACGGCGGAACTACACCTACAAGTCGTTCGAGGTGGATGGCTCCTACATCGCCATGACCTTCGACGACGGCCCGAGCCCGGAGACCACCCCCAGGCTGCTCGCCATCCTCAAGGAGCGGGGCATCAAGGCCACCTTCTTCGTGCTCGGCACCATGGCGGCCAAGCATCCCGAGCTGCTGAAGCAGATCGCCGACGACGGGCACGAGATCGGCAACCATTCCTGGAGCCACCCGCAGCTCACGCGCATCAGCGCCGCGGCGGCGGACAAGCAGATCGCCGACACTTCCGAGATCGTCTTCCAGGCCACCGGCAAGCGCCCGCTCTACCTGCGCCCGCCCTACGGCTCCATGAAGCCGGCCCTGCGCAGCCACATCGAGCAGACCTTCGGCCTCTCCATCGTCAACTGGTCCGTGGACCCGAACGACTGGAAGGACCGCGACAGCCAGAAGGTCTATGACGCCATCATGGCGCAGGTGAAGCCGGGTGCCATCGTGCTCTCGCACGACATTTACGCCACCACGGTGGCGGCCATGCCCCGGGTGCTCGATGATCTCGCCGCCAAGGGCTACAAGTTCGCCACGCTCTCGCAGATGATCGCCATGGACAAGCCGCAGAAGCCGGTGGCCGTGGCCGCGCTGCAGCCCAACGGCCAGCCCAAGGCGCAGAAGCCCAAGCCCAACGCCAGCGCGAACGGCTCCGCCAAGCCGGCGTCCAAGCCGGTCGCGGCCAATTCCGCGGCAAAGCCCCAGGCGCCCAAGCCCTCCGCCGCGGCGAGCCCCGCCCAGCCGCGCGCCGGCAACCTCTATTGATCCGCGCGGCGGCCGGGCACCGCCCCGGCGGCCGGGGCGGCATCAGCCGTGGTCATGGTCGTGCTCCGGCAGGGTGAGGCCGAACACCTTCACCAGGTCGGCCACCTGTGCCGGTGAGAGATGGCGCGGGTTGAGCCCGCGCAGCAGCAGATAGAGCTTCGCCGTCTCCTCCAGCTCCTCGGTGGCGAACACCGCCGCCTCCAGCGTCTCGCCGGCCACCACCGGCCCGTGATTGGCCAGGAGCACCGAGGAATAGCGCCCCGCAAGGGAGCGGATGGCATCGGCCACGGCCGGGTCGCCGGGCCGGAAATAGGGCACCAGCGCCGTCTGCCCCGCCCGCATCAGATAATAGGGCGTCAAGGGCGGCAGCACCGCCCGGGGGTCGATCTCCGGCAGCATGGAGAGCGCCACCGCATGGGTGGAATGCAGGTGCACAATGGCCCGCGCGCCGGAACGGGACTCGTAAAGGGCGTTGTGCAGCGGGATTTCCTTGGTGGGCGCATCACCGGACAAAAGCCGCCCCTGCCCGTCGAGGCGCGAGATGCGCGCCGGATCGAGGAAGCCGAGGGAGGCGTTGGTGGGGGTCACCAGCCAGCCGCCGTCATCGAGCCGCAGGCTGATGTTGCCGGACGAGCCGGGGGTGAGCCCGCGCTCGAACAGGGAGCGCCCGAACCGGCAGATCTCTTCCCGCAGTTTCGCCTCGTCCATCCATTCCTCCCCGAAAGCCTGCCGCCGGGCTCGCACGAAAGCCGGACCGCCGGCAACAAGCGGACCCGCACAGGCGGCGCCGGCGCGCGGCTGAAACGATTTGATCCCATCCTGCGCCACGCTTACAAGAAGGGCAAACGCCAGCCTCCGGCCCAGCGCCGAACGCCATAAGGAACGCGGCCATGACGAATTCCGGGGAAACGCCAGCCCAAAGCCCACCCGCCACCACCTCCCGCGCCGCGGTGGTGGGCCTCGGCTCCATGGGCATGGGCATGGCCCTCTCGCTGCTGCGGGGGGGAATGGACGTGACTGGCTGCGACGCGGGCGCGCCCGCCGTGGAGCGCTTCGTGGCCCAGGGCGGCCGCGGCGCCTTGAGCCCGGCCGAGGCGGCGCGCGGCGCCGACCATGTGGTGAGCGTGGTGGTGAATGCGGCGCAGACCGAGGCCATCCTGTTCGGCCCCGGCGGCGTGGCGCAGACCCTGCCCGAGGGCGCCGTGTTCATCTCCTGCGCCACCATGGACCCGGAGGCGGCGCGCGGCCTGGCGCAGCGGCTGGAGGCCACCGGCCGGCATTATCTGGATGCGCCCATCAGCGGCGGCGCCCAGCGGGCGGCGGAAGGCGCGCTCACCATCCTGGCATCGGGCAGCGCGGCGGCCTTCGCGCGGGCGCGCCCCGCCCTCGACGCCATGGCGGCCAAGCTCTACGTGCTGGGCGATGCGCCGGGGCACGGCGCCGCCTTCAAGATGATCAACCAGCTCCTGGCCGGCGTGCACATCGCCGCCGCCTGCGAGGCCATGGCGTTCGCCGCCCGCCAGGGGCTCGACCTTGCCAAGGTGTATGAGGTGATCACCGCCTCCGCCGGCAACAGCTGGATGTTCGAGAACCGCATGCCCCACGTGCTGGACGGGGATTATGCCCCGCGCAGCGCCGTGGACATCTTCGTGAAGGATCTCGGCATCATCCAGGACATGGCCCGCAGCGCCCGGTTCCCGGTTCCGGTCTCGGCCGCCGCGCTGCAGATGTTCCTCATGGCCTCCGCCGCCGGCATGGGCCGCGACGATGACGCCTCCGTGGCCCGGCTCTATGCCCGCATCACCGGCACGAAGCTGCCCGGCGACGCCCCCTAGTGGATCAAGGCGTTGTGGTTCGACCTGGTCGCGACAGATGGGTTCTATCCGTCGCGGTCGAACCACTAGAGCCGGATCTGCCCATATGGAGCCGCGCCGCGGCTCCATATGGGCAGATCGCGCGCTGACGGGGCGGCCGGCGGCGTTACATTTCGTCACGAAACGTCACGTTGCCGGAATGCGGATGTAACCTGCCTTGGGGAGAGTGCCCGCAGTCGGCCGCCGCGCAGGGCGGCAGCGCCGGCTTAAGGAGCCGCCCCGCCTTCCGCCACCCCACGGGCGGGCGGGAGCAGGCCCCGGACACGGAGAAATCATCATGCGCCGTCGCCTCGTCACCGCCATCCGTCCCGCCGCCATCCTGACCCTGCCGGCGCTGTTCGCCGGCCTGTTCCTCGTCACCGGCGCCCAGGCGCAGAACATCTCCGGTGCCCAGCTCCAGGCCCTGCGCACCGCCTGCGAGGCCGATGTGAAGAAGCTGTGCAGCGGCATCCAGCCCGGCGGCGGCCGGCTCATCCAGTGCCTGCGGCAGCATCAGGCGGACGTCTCGCCCACCTGCAAGGACGGCCTCGCCAGCCTCGCCGCCGCCCCGAAGCAGTGAGCCCACGGCCGCGGGCACGGCCCGCGGCCCTTGCCGCCACTCTCACGCCATGGCCATGAGGGTGGCGTTGCCCCCGGCGGCCGCCGTGTTCACGCAGAGGCAGGCCTCTTCCAGCAGCGCGGTGGGCGGCAGCGCCGCGGCGCCACGCGAAAGGTCCGCCGTCGAGACGACGTAGAAGGGCACCACCGGCCCCGGCCACGCGGCGATGCGCTGCGCCAGCGCCACCAGCCGCGCCGCCTCCCCGTTTGCCCCCAGCCCGCGCGCATCGCGCCCGCCTGTCTCTTGCCCGCCTATCTCTTGCCCGCCCGTCTCTTGCCCGCCCGTCTCCGCGCGTTCCGCCAGCACCGCAGCGAACCCCGCGCCCGCCGGGGCCGCCCCTGCCGTCGCCAGTTGCACCCGCGCCACCAGTTCCGGCGGCAAATCCGGCGGCAGCCCCGCCAGCAACGCCGCCGCATCGGCCGGTGCCTCCACCACCGCCCGGCAGCCCGCCGCCAGCGCGGCGCCCACAAGCCGCACCAGGCCCGCGCGGGTCTTCGGCAGCAGCAGCACGGTGCCGCGCGGGCGCAGCCGCCAGCTGTTGCGCTCTCCCACCGGGCCGGGAAGCTCCATCTCGCAGCCCAGCGGCATACCTGCCGCCAGCGCCCGCACCGCGCCCGCGCCGGCACCATCGCCATGCTGCGCCAGCCAGTCGGCGAACCGGCCCGCCGCCGGGTCCGCCTGCCCTTCGCCGGGCGTGAAGGCGGGACCATGGACGAGGCGGCCGAGGTAGAGCGGCCCGCCCGCCTTCGGCCCGGTGCCCGAGAGCCCCCGCCCGCCGAAGGGCTGTGCCCCCACCACGGCGCCGATGATGTTGCGGTTCACATAGATGTTGCCGGCCCCCACCCGGGCGGTCACCTCGGCGATGGTGCTGTCCAGCCGCGTATGCAGGCCGAAGGTGAGGCCGTAGCCGGTGGCCGCGATGTCCGCCAGCAGCCGGCCGAGGTCGCGGCGGGAAAAGCGCAGCACATGCAGCACCGGCCCGAACACCTCCCGCGACAGGTCCGCCATGGACCCGATCTCGATCAGCGTGGGCGCCACAAAGGTGCCGGCGGCCGTCGCCGCCGGCAGCGGCAGGCGATGGACGGGAAAGCCCTTCGCCGCCATGGCCGCCACATGGGCCTCGATGCCGGCCTGCGCCGCGCCTGAGATGACCGGCCCCACATCCACCGCGAGCCGGTCGGTGCGGCCGACCTCCAGCTCCGCCATCGCCCCCTTCAGCAGGGTGAGGATGGGCGCGGCCACGTCCTCCTGCAGGCACAAAACCCGGAGCGCGGAGCAGCGCTGGCCGGCGCTGTCGAAGGCGGAGGCGATCACATCCGCCACCACCTGCTCGGGCAAGGCGGAGGAATCCACCACCATGGCATTCTGCCCGCCGGTCTCGGCGACCAGGGGCACCGGCCGGCCCTCCGGCGAAAGGCGCTGCGCCAGCGTGCCGGCGATGTGGCGGGCCACCTCGGTGGAGCCGGTGAACATCACCCCCGCCACCTGCGGCGCCGCCACCAGCGCCGCGCCCACCGCCCCGTCGCCGGGCAGCAGGTGCAACACCTGGGGCGGAACCCCGGCGGCATGCAGGAGGCGCACCGCCTCGGCGGCGATGAGGGGCGTTTCCTCGGCCGGCTTGGCCAGAACCACGTTTCCCGCCGCCAGGGCCGCCGCCACCTGCCCGGTGAAGATGGCCAGGGGGAAGTTCCATGGGCTGATGCAGGCCACAATGCCGAGGGGGCGGTGTGCGGAACCAAGCCGCGCGCCGGCCTCGCCGGCATAATAGCGCAGGAAGTCCACCGCCTCGCGCACCTCCCCCACCGCATTGGCCGCGGTCTTGCCCGCCTCGCGCATGATGAGCCCCATCAGGCGGGGCATGTCCTGCTCCAGCCGGTCGGCGGCGTTCAGCAGCGGCGCGGCACGCTCGCCCGGGGTGCGCGCGGCCCACGGGACGGCGGCGGTCGCTGCCGCCTCCAGCGCCCGCGCCACGGCGGCGGCATCGGCTTCCGCCACATGGCCCACCACGTCCTGATGGTCGCCGGGATTGCGCACCGGCCGCACCGGCCCGCCCCCCGCGGCCGGGGCGGCGTGCCACGGCGTGGCGGCATCGGCGGCAAGGCGGGCGGAGAGGTCCGCAAGCTCCGTCTCGCCGGCCAGGTCCAGCCCGGCGGAATTGCGCCGCGTGCCGAACAGGGCGCGGGGGGCGGCGATGCGCGCGTCGGGGGCGCCGGGATCGTCCATCTCCGCCACCACCTGCGCCGGATCGGCAATGAGCGCCTCCACCGGCACCGACGGATCGGCGAGACGGTGGACGAAGGAGGAATTGGCCCCGTTCTCCAGCAGCCGCCGCACCAGATAGGCCAGCAGCGTCTCGTGGGTGCCCACGGGGGCATAGATGCGGCACGGGCGCGCCGCCTCCCCCGCCCCCACCACTGCCGCATAGAGCGGCTCGCCCATGCCGTGCAGGCATTGGAACTCATAGTCGCCTTCGCGGAAGCCGGGGCCGGCCAGTTCCCACACGGTGGCGACGGTCTGGGCGTTGTGGGTGGCGAACTGGGGAAACACCGCATCGCGCGCCGCCAGCAGCCGGCGCGCGCAGGCGATGTAACAAAGGTCGGTGTGGACCTTGCGGGTGAAGACGGGGAAATCCGCCATGCCGTCGGTCTGGGCACGCTTGATCTCCGCGTCCCAATAGGCCCCCTTCACCAGCCGCACCATGAGCCGCCGGCCGGTGCGGCGGGCCAGGTCGATCAGCAGGTCGAGGACGGCGGGACACCTCTTGCCATAGGCCTGCACCACGAAGCCGATGCCGTTCCACCCGGCCAGCCCCGGGTGGGCGCACAGGGCCTCCAGCAGATCGAGGGAGAGGTCGAGCCGGTCCTGCTCCTCGGCATCGATGGTGAGGCCGATGTCGGACCGGCGGGCGGCAAGGGCCAGCGCCTCAAGGCGCGGCAGCAGCTCCGCCCTCACCCGTTCCGCCTGGGCGCGGGCATAGCGCGGATGGAGTGCCGAGAGCTTCACGGAAATGCCCGGCCCGCCAAGAATGCCGCGCCCGGCCGCGGCCGCGCCGATGGCGTCGATGGCGTCGCGATAGGCAATAAAATAGCGCTCCGCATCGCCCGCCGTCACCGCCGCCTCCCCCAGCATGTCGAAGGAGTGGCGGAAGCCCTCCGCCTCCCGCCCGCGGGCCCGGGCCAGGGCTTCGCCGATGGTGCGGCCCTGGACGAATTCGGCGCCCATCATGCCGATGGCCATGTCCACGGCGCGGCGGATGAGCGGCTCGCCGCACCGCGCCACCAGCCGGGTGAGGGCGCCGGAGAGGCTGCCGTCGTCGGCGGTGGCCGCCAGCCGGCCGGTGATCACCAGGCCCCAGGTGGCGGCATTCACGAACAGGGAGCGCCCGCCGCCCACATGCGCCTGCCAGTCGCCATGGCCGATCTTGTCGCGGATGAGGGCATCGCGGGTGGCGGTATCGGGGATGCGCAGCAGCGCCTCGGCCAGGCACATGAGGGCCACGCCCTCCTGGCTGGAGAGGGCATATTCGCCCACCAGCTCCTCCACCACCGAGCCGTGGGGCCGCGCCCGCAGGCGGGCCACGAGGTGGCGCGTGCGGCCGGCGATGGCGGTGCGCAGGGGCTCCGGCAGGCTGGCGGCGGCCAGGAGATCGGCGACGCACGCCCGCTCCGGGCGGCGATGGGCGGCGGCAACGGCTGCGCGCAGCGCACCAGCCGGCCGCAGTGGAGGCGCGAAGGCGGCAAACGGCGCCGCTTCAGGCCCGGCCGGCAGCGGGGCGGCGGGCTGGGCGCCTCTGGTGGCAGACATGCTTCTCTCCTTCCCGCAGGGGTGGCCCCCGTCCAGCCTTTGGCGGACCCGGGAAGGATAGGGCTGGAGCGGAAATCATTCCGCCTTTTCAGCCGGCACTTCATGCTACATTTCACCTGAAAATGCGCTCATAAGCGGATGATTTTATGGAAAACTTCAATTCTGCAAGCCAGATCGACGGCTTCGACGCCAAGATCCTCGAAGCCCTCGCCGCCGACGGGCGCATGTCCATCACCGATCTGGCCGCGCGCGTCGGCCTCTCCCGCAGCCCCTGCCAGGCGCGGCTGAAGCGGCTGGTGGACGACGGCTTTATCCGCGGCTTCCGGGCGGTGCTCGACCCCGCCCGGCTCGGGCTCGATCACATCGCCTTCACCGAGGTGAAGCTCTCCGAAACCACGGAGAAGGCCCTGTCCGCCTTCAATGATGCGGTGCGGCGCATCCGCGAGGTGGAGGCCTGCCACATGATCGCGGGGCCGTTCGACTACCTGCTGAAGGTGCGCACCCGCGACATCCGCCGCTATCGCGAGGTGCTGGGCGAGAAGATCTCGGCGCTGCCCCATGTGGCCAGCACCTCCACCTATGTGGTGATGGAGCCGGTGAAGGACGGCGGGCCCTAGTGGATCAAAGGCTTGTGCTTCCGCCCTGCGGCGGCGGACGGACAGGAAATCCGGCCCGCGCATGGCAAATCGTTGCATTGCAGCGCAACGGCGTCTTCACTGGGCGGGAGCCTTTTCGGAGCCGGACCCTTGCCCACCGCATCCACCCTGCCTGCCGCCCCCCTCGAAACCCCGCTGCTGCGGTTCCTGAAGGACACCCACGCCGCCTTCGCCCCGGTGGATGATGGCGAGGTGGCCTCCTACATCCCCGAGCTCGGGAAGGCCGACCCGGACCATTTCGGCATTGCGGTGGCCACCACCGACGGCCATGTCTACGAAACCGGCGACACCGGCATTCCCTTCACCATCCAGTCCATCTCCAAGGCCATCGTCTACGCCCTCGCCCTGGACATGCTGGGTTCCGAGCGGGTGGAGGCGGCGATCGGCGTGGAGCCGAGCGGGGAAGCCTTCAACTCCATCCGCCTGCGCGCCGACAACCGCCCGTTCAACGCCATGGTGAACACCGGGGCCATCGCCTGCTGCGGCCTCATCGCCGAGGCGGCGGGGGACGACGCCTTTGAGCTGATCCGCTCCACCCTCGGCCGGTTCGCCGGGCGCACGCTGGAGGTGGACGAGGCGGTGTTCACCTCCGAGCGCACCACCGGCGACCGCAACCGCGCCATCGCCTACCTGCTGCGCACCTATGGCGGCATCCGCGGCGACGTGGACCATCTCCTGGACGTCTACTTCCGCCAGTGCTCGGTGCTCGTCACCGCCCGCGACCTCGCCCTCATGGGCGCGTGCTTCGCCAACCACGGCGCCAACCCCGTCACCGGGGTGCAGGTGGCCTCCACCTATGCGGTGGCGCGCACCCTGGCGGTGATGAGTTCCTCGGGCATGTACGACTTCGCCGGCGAATGGATCTACCGCGTGGGCGTGCCGGCCAAGAGCGGCGTGGGCGGCGGCATCCTCGCGGCCCTGCCCTCCCACCTCGGCCTCGGCACCTTCTCGCCGCGGCTCGACATGCACGGCAACAGCGTGCGCGGCATCCGCACCTGCGAGGCCCTGTCCGAGGCCTTCGACCTGCACATGCTGTCGCGCCGGGACGATGTGCGCACCTGCGTGCTGGCGGACTACGACTTCCACACCGTGCCCTCCAAGCCCGGCCGCCAGCCCCACGAGCAGCGCATCCTGGAAGCGCGCTCCGGCTCCATCCGCGTGCTGGAACTGGCCGGCAAGCTCTCCTTCGCCTCCATGGACTACGTGACCCGGCGGCTGATGGACCCGGCGGGGGTGCCGGAATTCCTCATCCTCAACCTGCACCGGGTGTCCACCATCACCGATGCCGGCATGCGGCTTCTGACCGGGATGCTGAAGACCCAGCTTCCCCCCGCCACCACGGCGGTGGTGGCCGGCGTGGAGGGCGGCTCGCCGGTGGCGCCGCAGGTGAATGCGCTGCGGGCGCAGGGGGTGCGGGTGCGCATCTTCCCCACCTATGATGCGGCGGTGGAATGGGCCGAAGACCAGGTGGTCTACCGCCATGGCGGCTTCTCCCAGATCGGCATCGAGGCGGACCTCGGCCGCCAGGCGCTGCTCGCCGGGCTCTCGCCGCAGGAGCTGGCCGATCTCTCCCGGCTCGGCACCCGGGTGGTGTTCGCCGCCGGCACGCGCATCCTGTCCGCCAGCGAGCCGTCGGCGCGGGTCTATTTCCTGCTGCGCGGCATGGTGAGCGCGCGCTCGGCGGCCAATGTGCGGCTCTCCACCCTGATTCCCGGCATGTCCTTCGGCGAGCTTGCCCTCATCGACGAGCCCCGCAGCACCGACGTGTGGGCCGACACCGAGGCGGTCTGCCTGGAACTGGGCATGGAACCGTTCCGCGCCTTCCAGGAAACCCACGCCCGCGCCGCCGATCGCATCATCCGCAACCTTGCGGTGCTGCTGGCCGGGCGCATCCGCATGGCCACCGCCCGCATCGAGATGCTGACCGGCTGAGGCGCCTTCCGCCGCCCGCCCACCCCGGCGGCGCGGGGGCCGGCCCCGCGTCCCGTCGTCACACCAAGACCCTTTACAACCCGCCGGAGCGCTCGCACTCTCCTGGACAAAAGAGCAAGGGCTCCCTCAGGGAGCCCCCCGGGAGAGCGAACATGGCGGACATTCTGGAACGGCCCGCGGCTGCGGCGCCTGTAATACCCACAATTCGCGCAGTCACGTTCGGCGACGTGAAGGCATCCTTGATGGCGGGGCTCTCGGACTTCTCCCGCGCGCCCGCCTTCGGCCTGTTCTTTGGCGCGGTCTATGCGCTGGGCGGCCTGCTCATCGTCGCCTGCGTGTTCGCGCTGGACCTCGGCTATCTCGCCTACCCGCTGTTCGCTGGGTCCGTGCTCATCGGCCCGTTCGTCGCCGCCGGCCTTTACGACGTGAGCCGGGAGCTGGAGGCCGGGCGCACGCCCAGCTGGGGCGGCGTCTTCTCCACCATCTTCGCCCAGCGCAAGCGCGAACTGGGCTGGATGGCGTTCGTGAGCATCTTCGCCTTCATCATCTGGATGTATCAGGTGCGCCTGCTGCTGGCCCTGTTCCTGGGCTTCGCCTCGTTCGCGACCCTGCAGGACTTCGTGCGGGTGCTGTTCACCACCACCGACGGGCTGAGCTTTCTGGCCGTGGGGCACGTGGTGGGCGCCGCCCTCGCCCTCGGCCTGTTCTCCATCTCGGTGGTGTCGTTTCCGCTGCTGATGGACCGCGACCTCGACGTGGTGACGGCCATGATCACCTCGGTCCAGGTGGTGCTGCTGAGCCCCGGGCCCATGATCGCCTGGGGCGTGACGGTGGTGGCGCTGCTCCTCATCGGCGCGGTGCCGGCCTTCCTGGGGCTCATCTTCGTGCTGCCGGTGCTGGGCCACGCCACCTGGCACCTCTACCGCCGGGCGGTGGTCCCGGCGCAATAGCGCGCTCCCGGGCGATTGCGGCCGGCGGGACAAGGGATCGGCCGAATCGCGCGATGCCGTCGCCGCAGGGCACGGGGAGGAGCGCTTCAGCCCTCGCCGGCCGGATCGTCCGGGACGGCGGCGGGCTTGCGCTTCACCTTTGCCGAAGACGCCTTTGCCGAAGCCCCCTTTGCCGAAGACGCCTTTGCCGACGCGCTCTCGGGGGAAGCCGCCTCGGCCAAGACGGCGGACGTCTCGACCACCTCAACGGGCGTGGCCAACGTCCGCGCCTTCTTGCCGGCGGGCTGTTTCGCCGGAGCGGATGCCTTCTGCCCCGCCGCCGCCTTCTTCCCGGCCACAGGCTTGCGATCCGCCGCCTCCGCAATGACCGGCGCGGGTTCGGGAGCGGCCGGGTGGCCGCGGCGGGCGCCACGCACCACAGCATCGGCCGCCGGCGCTGCCGGCGCCTCCTGCGGGCGCACGTCCGCCGGCGCGTCGGTATCGGGCAGGAGTGCGGCCGGCGCTGTGCCGGCGGCGTCCTGCGCCGGCCGCGCCTTGGCGGCCTTTCCCGAAGCCGCCTTCTCCTGCTGCGTCTTTTCCTGCGCGGTGCGCAGCTTGGCTTCCCGCTTGCGGGCCATGAGATCGCCCAGCGCCCGGATGAGCGCGGACAATTCGGGCTCCTGCACCGCCGCGGCGGCGCTGTCGATGGAGAACCAGAAGCCGACGCGCTGGAACCGCTCCGGCCATTTCTGCAGCATCCGCTTCACCTTGAGCGGGAACACCAGCACATCGCACAGCACGCTGCGCGAGCCGATGCGCTTCTCGTAGGTGTACATGCCGATGGGCTCGCGGGCGACGGTGCCCAGCAGGCCCGCTTCCTCATAGCTTTCGCGCGCCGCCGTCTTGGGCGGGGTCAGGCCCTTGATGGGCCAGCCCTTGGGCACCACCCAGCGCCGCGTCTCGCGGGAGGTGATCAGGCGGATCTGCACTTCGCCATCCCGGCGCACCCGGTAGGGCAAGGCGGCATACTGGACCCGGCGGGGCGAATGATTGCCGACGCCCGGTTCATCCGGCCAACCCGAGGGGAGCGACATGGGCATTCCTGGAATGGGCGCGCGGCGCGGCGAAATGGACGGCGGCATCGCGCTACGCGCAGCACCGTGCGTCGCAACACCACCGGCGGACCAGCCGCCGGCCTCCTGTACCATAGACACGCGCCGCGGCAAGCCGTCACGCCCGGATGCGGTCGCACTGCAGCACGCGATCCGCCCCCGGAAGCTCCGCCAGCGTGCGGGACGCAGGCCGATCGCGCTCTAAAGCGGCTCGGCCTCGTAGACCATCACCGTGCGGGCCCTGACCTCGATTTCGCCCGCCTCCACCGGCACCGCCATGCGGGCGCCTTCCGCCTTCATCAGCATGGGCGCCGGCATGACGATGCCGCCCTGGATTTCCGGCTGGATGGAGGTGATGCGGGTGAGCCGCAGGCCGGCGGCGGCGGCCAGGGCCTTGGCCTGGTCCATGGCATCCTTCACCGAGGCGAGCCGCGCCTCGCGCTCGATCTTCGCCGGGTCGGCAAAGGCGAAGGCTAGGCCGCTGGCCTGGTTGGCGCCGGACTGGATGGCCTTGTCCAGGAGCGCGCCCAGCTTGTCGAGATCGCGCACTGTCACCCGCACGGAGTTGCGCACCTCGAAGCCCACCAGCTTCGGCGCCTCGCGGGAGGAGGACTGCCCCTGCGCATATTGCGGCTGCACCGAGAAATTGGCGGTGGCGATATCCCCCGCGGCGATGCCCGCAGCCTTGATGGCGGCGATCACCTCGGCCACCGCCCTGGAATTGGCGGCGAGGGCCTCGTCGGCGGTCTTGGCGGCGGAAACCGTTCCGGTGGAAAGGGTCGCCATGTCCGGCGGGGTGGAAACCCGGGCCTCGCCCACCACCGTCAGCGTGGCCGCCGCGGCCGGCTGGGCGAGGAGGAGCGCCGACGACACGGCTCCGGCGAGGAGACCGGCGAGAAGGGGCAGACGGCGGGTGGGGGATGCGCGCATGAATTCTCTTCCCGTTGGCTGGACCGCACCGGCCATCCTGCCGTGGCCGGCGGGCACTCTCCCGTTCTGGCCGGGAGGCGGCATCCCCGCCCGGGCCGACACGACCCCGGCGGTTTGCTCCGCGCTGCGAAACGACGCTGCGAAGGCGGCGCCAATGGGGCAGCCCTGTTGTTTGCCACGGGCCGGATTGCTACAGCAGAAGGGACAAGGCCGCGCGACTCGGTTGCGCCGCCGCGGGCCCGTAGCTCAATGGTTAGAGCTGACCGCTCATAACGGTCTGGTTGGGGGTTCGAGTCCCTCCGGGCCTACCAAATTTCGGCTCCCCCTGGTCAGCCGCCTCGATCGTGGTGATTTTAATCTATACTTTTCAGCCTGTTGCCACGAAACAGAGCCTCTCGATGTGCGCCCGCGCAAATCGGCAGCACTGAACTTCGATGGTCCAGCATCGCTCGCGCGGGTTCGGTCCCCTCAAATGCCGCCGCCCGGCATCGCGGTCCGCCCCACCTCGCGCCGGGCGGGCAGACGCCGGGCGGCCAGTCGGGCGGATCGGAGACCACC
Source organism: Xanthobacter sp. AM11 (assembly GCF_047444035.1). Classification (NCBI taxonomy): domain Bacteria; kingdom Pseudomonadati; phylum Pseudomonadota; class Alphaproteobacteria; order Hyphomicrobiales; family Xanthobacteraceae; genus Xanthobacter; species Xanthobacter sp. AM11. The sequence goes on along the minus strand of NZ_JBLAOA010000001.1, from coordinate 2,755,159 downwards.
ACCACCGACCAGATCTGCGGCGCTTCGGCCGCCGCCCCGTTGTTGACCGAATAGAACAGGCGCGCGTCATGGACCGCGAGCGCGATCACCCGGCGCGCCGACGGGGCGAAGCCCCAGGTCTTCGGATCGTCCGCCTTGAAGCGCGCGTTGGCGATGTTGGGGCGCCCGGCCGGATCGAACGCCACGGGCGCGAGCCCGGCGGCGACGCGGCCCTGGATGCCATGGTCGAAAGGCGGGCCGGGTTCGGCGCCGCCGTCCACCGCAAAACGGTGGATCATGCCGGTGTGGAGGTCGGAGGCGAAGAGCTGCCGGCGCGCCGGGTCATAGGCGAAACTGCCGAGGCCGGATGCCGGATTGGCAACGCCGTTCAGCATCATCTCGGCGAACACGGTGACCGAGCCGGTGGCCCCGTCCACACGATAGATGCTGCCCGGCCCGCCCGAGAGGTCGAGGCCGAACTGACCGGCCATCCACGCGGTGCCGGGCCCGCCACCCCGCCGGGCTTCAGATGCTGGCCCGGTCGAGCCGGCTCAGGGCCGCCGCATCGAGCGTGAGGCCGGGCGCGGCCATGATGTCGTCGAGCTGGGCGAGGCTGGTGGCGCTGACGATGGGCGCGGTGACGCCCGGCTGGGCCATCAGCCAGGCCAGGGCCACCTGGGTCGGCGTCGCGCCGAGGCGCGCGGCGATCTTGTCCATCTCCGCCAGAAGGTCGAGCCCGCGCGGATCGAGAAAATGGGCCACGGTGCCCGCCCGGGCCTTGCCTTCGAGGTCTTCCGGCCTGCGGTATTTGCCGGTGAGGAAGCCGCCCGCCAGGGCGTAATAGGGGATGACGCCGATCTGCTCCTTCAGGCACAGCTTCTGCAGCTCGCCCTCGAACAGCGCGCGATTGGCAAGATTATAGTTCGGCTGCAGCACGCTGAAGCGCGGCAAAGCCCCGGCGTCGCTGGCGGCCAGGGCCTCGGCGAGGCGCGGCGCGGTATAATTGGAAGCGCCCACCACGCGCACCTTGCCGGCTTCGACCAGCCGGGCGAACGCCTCCAGCGTCTCCTCGAACGGCACGGTGCTGTCGTCGATATGCGCCTGGTAGAGGTCGATACAGTCGGTGCCGAGGTTGCGCAGCGAGGCCTCCGCCGCGGCGATGACATGGGCCCGGGAGAGGCCCTTGCCGGCGGCTTTCATATCCATGCCCACCTTGGTGGCGATATGGATGGCGTCGCGCCGCCCGCCGCGCTTCAGCCAGGCGCCGATGACCCGCTCCGATTCCCCGCCCGAATGCCCCGGCACCCAGATGGAATAGACATCGGCCGTGTCGATGAGCGAGAAGCCGCGGGCCACGAAGGCGTCGATGAGGGAAAAGGACGTGGCCTCGTCCACCGTCCAGCCGAACACATTCCCGCCGAGGGCGAGCGGGGCGATGCGGATTGCGGTCGTGCCGAGCGCGCGCGTGTCCACGTGGATATCCTTGAAAGCCGGAAGAGGAGCGCTGGAGCGGCACCTACCGCCCGCGCTGGTCCCACGAGCCGCCCATGGTCTGGACCAGATGGATGTAGTCGAACAGGTCGCTCAGCATGAAATGGCGGTTCTCGACCGTCTTCATGTGGGCAACCGTATGGGCGTCGCCCTCCAGATAGCGGAAGGCGGTGGTGCGGAACTGCTCGGGGAGCGTCAGGTTGAAGGCGGAAGGCTGGGTGAGCATCCGGCAGATCTGGTCGAAAAGCAGCCGGAAACGCTCGTCTTCGGGCTCCAGATAGACGTCGCCGAAGTCCTCCTTGTACTGGCCGAAAAGGGCAAGGTAATCGCCGCTGTCGGGCTTGCGCTGCATCTCGTCCGTCCGTCCCCTGTCAGGTTTTTCCGCGCCAATCAAGATCCGTGCCATCACGGCGCCGGCCCTGGACCCCCGAGCCGCCTGCGCGCATCCTCCTGCGCCGGGCGCGGCTGGACTATACTGGCGCGGTAACGGGAGGCGCCGGAATGATCGAGGTGCGGCAAAGTGCCGGCGGGGACCCGCTGAAATTCGCGGTGGCGGTGCGGGACGAGGCGGGGGAGACCCGTCACGTGGTCACCATGGCGCCGGCCACCTACCAGGCGCTGACGGCGGGCGCGCATAGCCCGGTGCGCTGCGTGGAGGCGGCCTTCCGCTTCCTGCTGGACCGGGAGCCGAAGGAGAACATCCTCGGCCGCTTCGACATGGCGGTGATCGCCCATTACTACCCGGACTTCGAGCAGCGGTTTGCGGGCTACCTGTCGCCGCCGTGATGGCTGGCAGGTGACGCCGGCGGCGCCGCGGCGGCGAGAGGCTCAATCGGTCGCGGCGGGAGCGGAGTCCCCATCGGCGGCGCTGACGGCCACCACCACCAGCACTTCCGCCTGCTGGCGCCCGAGGCTGCGCAGCTCGTGGCGCTCCTCGCCGCCGAAATAAAGGCAATCGCCCTTTTCCATGATGAATTCCTCGCTCCCGAGCTTCACGGCGATGGAGCCGGAGACGACGAACAGCATCTCCTCCCCGCCATGGGCCCATCGCGGGCTGGCCTTGCTGCCGCCGGCCCTGGGGGGCCGGAACAGAAAGGGCTCCATCGCCTTGCGCGTGCGGCCCGTGGCCAAAGGAACAAGGCTCGCCGCGCCGCTTTCGCCGGGCAGGGCATCGGCCGCCCGCTGCAGGATGTAGCGCGGGCTCGGCGCGGCGTTGAGATCGAACAGCTGCGCCACGTTCACGCCGAGGGCGGCGGCCACGCGCAGCAGGGCGGCGATGGACGGCGTCTTCAAGCCCCGCTCCACCAGGGAGAGGTAGCCGCGCGTCAGCTCGCTCTGGGCTGCAAGGCGGTCCAGGGTGAGGCCCCGCTCCACGCGGAGCGTGCGCAGGTTCGGGCCAAGACGATCTGACTTCGAAACGTCGAGCAATCGGTTCTCCGCTTGCAGCTCTGGAGCCGGAACTCCCTGCTCAGGTTAAACGCGTTCCCCCTGCGCAACGCAATCGCCAGCAAACAGGGACGATCGGCGGACGATGCGGCGCAGCGTTAATCCCAAACGGGAATAGCTGTTCTGTCAGGAATAAATCCAGAGGTAAACACCCCGCTGCGGAAATTTCGTGCCAGCTCAGCCGAAAGTTTAGGCGATAGGCCGGAATAATGGCTAGATATCTACCTTTCCCTACCCGTGCGCCCATGGATTGAGCAATCAGCCGCATCGCGCAAAAAAGCGGCTCTTGATTTCTATTAGTAAACTTGATTGGCTTTGCGAGTAGCTCGCAACTACGGGCGCCATGCCAAACGAGGGGAATCAGGATGGCCAACAGTCACATCACCCGCCGCAGCCTTTTGGGAGCCGCGGCCGTGGGCGCCGGCATTGCTCTACGTCCCGGCCGCCTGGTGGCGGCACCCCGCGTCATCTTCGGCGTCGCCAGCCTCGATGTCTCCTACGCCTTCATCTACGCAGCCCTGAAGAAGGGCTATTTCGCCGCGGCCGGCCTCGACGTGGAGCATCTCAATTCCCAGAGCGGCCCGCGCACCAAGCAGATGCTCTCGGCCGGGCAGATCTTCGCCGCCTCCACCGGGTCCAGCGATTCCGTCGCCCTCACCATGGCCGGCAAGCTCTCGGTGCTGGTGTGCTCGTTCGAGCGCCGGCCGGCCCTGGCGAACATCCTCGTCAGCAAGGCCGCCTATGATGCCGGCGTGCGCAGCGTGAAGGACCTTGCCGGCCGCAAGATCGGCGTCACCCAGCCGCAGGCCCTCACCTGGCTTCTGGGGGTCGCCATCACCGAGGCCGCCGGCCTGAAGGGCAAGGTGGATTTCCGCCCGCTGGGCGACTTCACCACCATGCTCGGCGCGGTGAAGGCAGGCTCCGTGGACGGCTGCATCGCCTCCTTCTCCATGCTCGATGCGGCCGAGGCCGAGGGCTGGGGCATGCCCATCTTCCGCGCCTATGACGATGCCGACTGGAACTCCGCCTTCAAGGGCGACCTGCCGGGCGTGGGCGTCTATGTGCTCAAGGACACCATCGAGGAGAAGCGCGCCGAGGTGCAGAAGCTGGTGGACGGCCTCGTAAAGGGCACCGACTTCGTGAAGGCCGCCTCCCCGGAGGAGATTGCCGAGCTGGTGAAGGCCGATTTCCTGCCCACCACCCCCCTGCCCGCGCTGGTGAGCGCCGCCAGGAAGTTCAAGGCCACCTGGAACTTCGACAACACCTTCACGCCGCAGGCCTATGCCGACCTCATGGCGGTGATGGGCGAGGGCCGCATGTATCCCTCGGCCGACCTTGCGGCGCGGGCCAGGTTCGCGGATCTCGTGGACAATTCCTTCGTGCTCAAGGCGCGGGGCAAGGCCTGATGCGCGTCATGATCCGCCTCGACGCCGTGGGCAAGACCTACAGCTCCCGCACCGCGCGCCACACCGCCATCGGCAGCGTCTGCCTCGACATCGCCAAGGGCGAGTTCGTCTGCGTCGTCGGCCCCTCCGGGTGCGGCAAGAGCACCCTCCTCAACATGATCGCCGGCTTCCAGCCGGCGACCACGGGCACCATCACGGTGAACGGCGCGACGGTGGAGCCGGGGCGCGTGCCACCGGGCCTCGGCTACCTGTTCCAGAAGGATACGGTGCTGCCCTGGCTGACGGTGGAGCAGAATGTGGGCCTCGGCCTGCGCTTCGCCCACATGCAGCCCGGCCGCATCGCCGAGAAGGTGCGCGGCCTGCTCAAGCTCGCCAATCTTGAGCCCTATGCGGGCTATTTCCCCTACCAGATCTCCGGCGGCATGCGCCAGCGCACCGCCCTGCTGATGACGCTGGCCTGCGACCCGCAGGTGCTGCTGCTGGACGAGCCCTTCGGGGCGCTGGATTCCCACACCAAGATCAACCTGCACCGCGAGCTGCACGACATCTGGCGGCAACTGGGCCAGACCATCGTCATGGTCACCCACGACCTCGACGAGGCGGTAGCGCTGGCCGACCGCGTGGTCGTGCTGTCCGGCCCGCCGAGCCGGGTGCTGCTCGACCACCGCATCGACATCCCCCACCCGCGCAACCCCTACGCCGTGCGCGAGACCGACGCCTTCGGCCAGAACCTCAAGGCCATCTGGGCCGTGCTGGGGCGGGAATACCAGCGCACGCCCGACGGCGCGGGAAGCGTGATGGGAGCCGCCGCATGAGCAGCACCATGGAAAGCCTCGATGCCCCGCTGGCGCCCGTCGCGCCGCCGCCGGCCCGCCGCGCGCCCCTGAGCGAAACCGTGCGCGTGCGGCTCTACCAGTTTCTTCTGCTCGTCGTCTTCCTCGGCCTGTGGGAAGGACTTACGCGGGTGCCCTACCTGGTGAAGAACACCTTCCTCGACCCGTTCTTCATCAGCCGCCCCTCGCTGATTGCCGAGCAATTGTGGTCCTGGACCTTCGGCGCCCAGGCCGGATTTCTCCTGCCCCACCTGGCATCGACGCTGGGGGCCACCGTCCTCGGCCTTGCGGTGGCAGGGGTCACGGGCTTTGGCGCCGGCCTGGTGCTCAGCCAGAACCCCATCCTCTCCCGGACGCTGAACCCCTTCATCGTCTGCTGCAACTCGCTGCCGCGCATCGCCATGGTGCCGCTCATCACCATGATGTTCGGCCTCGGCCTCCTGGCCAAGGTGGTGACGGTCTGGTTCGTGGTGTTCTTCCTCATCTTCTTCAACACCTTCAAGGGCTCCCTGTCGGTGGAGAAGCACATCCTGCAATTCTGCCAGACCCTCGGCGCCTCGCCCCGGCAGATATTGTGGAATGTGCGGGTGCCGAGCGCGCTGGCCTGGACCTTCGCCGCGCTGCCCAACGCCATCTCCTTCTCGCTGGTGGGCGTGGTGATCGCCGAGTTCGTCGGCACCACCACGGGCATGGGCTACCTCATCGTTTCCTCCCTCTCCACCCTCAATGCCAGCGAGATGTTCGCCGCCATCACCGTGCTCGGCCTGTGCGGCATCGGCCTCGTCTCCATCGCCGAGCACCTGGAGCGCCGTCTTCTGCGCTGGTCGCCCCAGTTCAACGAACGCTGAACCCTGATGAGAGACTTGAAAATGAGCAAATCAATACCAGACGCCATAGATTACTACTTCTGGATCAATTCAGACTGGGCCTATTTCGGCAATCCGCGCCTGAAAGCCATGGGCGAGCGTTATGGACTACCGATCAATTACTATCCGGTGGACATCGGCGCGGTCTATGCCCGCACCGGCGGCATCAAGCTGCCGCTGCGCTCCAAAGAGCGGCGCGACTACCGCTTCATGGAGATGCGGCGCTTCCGCGACATCCTCGCCATGCCCATCAATCTCGAACCGAAACACATGACCCAATCGGTGGAGATCCCGTCGCGCTTCGCCATCGCGGCCATGCACTTGGGCCTTCCCGCCCACGATCTGATCCACGCCATCATGACCGCCCTGTGGGTGGAGGAGAAGGACATCGAGGACGCGGTGACCCTCGTCGCCATCGCCGACGGCCTCGGGCTGGACGGCGCGGCCATCCTCGCCCGCTCAAGGGGCAAGGAGGCGGCCGAACAATATTACCGCAACACCGACGAGGGCGTCGCCCGCGGCATGTTCGGCGCGCCGTTCTATCTCTTCCGCGGCGAGGCCTTCTGGGGCCAGGACCGGCTGGAGATGCTGGACGCCACCATCGCCCGCGCCCTCGGCCAGCCGGCGGTGCTGCCGAGCCTGAAGGTGGCGTCGTGATCCGCCGCATCGGGGTCGGCCCCCGCCTCAGCGCCGCCACCGTCGCCGGCGGCTTCGTCTTCGTCTCCGGCCAGGTGCCGGACGACCTGTCCACCGGCGTGGAACACCAGGCCCGGCAGGTGCTCGCCAAGATCGACGCCATCCTTGCCGAAGCCGGCACCGGCAAGGGCGCCATCGTGACCGCCACCGTCTGGCTGCCGGCCATCGGCGACTTTGCCGCCTTCAACACGGTGTGGGACGCCTGGGTGCCGCCCGGCGAGGCGCCCGCCCGGGCCTGCGTGGAAAGCCGGCTGGCCCATCCCGGCATCAAGGTGGAAATCGGCTGCATCGCGGCCCTGCCCGCCGCCTGAAGCCCCAACGACCCGCAAGACTCCAGCCGCCCGGACATCAGAAGCCGGGCGGAACGGGAGGGCGTGCGCCCCAATCTTCAAGACCTCCCACGGGGATACTCACATGGCTGTCACGGAACACGCAGTCCCGGGCCATCCGTCCATTTCCGCCCCGGCCCTCAAGGCCTCGGAAATGCGGCAGATCGTCTGGTCGTCGGTCATCGGCACCGCGGTCGAATGGTACGACTTCCTCATCTATGCGGTGGCCACCGCCCTGGTCTTCAACAAGCTGTTCTTCCCCACGCAGGACCCGACGATCGGCACCATCGCCGCCTTCGGCACCTATGCGGTGGGCTATCTCGCCCGCCCGCTGGGCGCCGCCATCTTCGGCCATTACGGCGACCGGCTCGGCCGCAAGGCCATGCTGTCCATCACCATCATCATCATGGGGCTGGGCACCTTCTGCATCGGCCTCCTGCCCACCTATGAGCAGATCGGCGTCGCCGCGCCCATCCTGCTGGTGCTGCTGCGGTTCGTGCAGGGAATCGGCATCGGCGGCGAGTGGGGCGGCGCGGTGCTGATGGTGGTGGAGAACGCGCCGAAGGAAAGGCGCGGCTTCCTCGGCTCCCTGGTGCAGGTGGGCAACCCCATCGGCAACCTCGCGGCGCTGGGCGTGTTCGCGCTGGCCTCGCAACTGCCCGAGCAGGACTTCCTGGGCTGGGCGTGGCGCATTCCCTTCCTCATCTCCATCGTGCTCATTGGGGTGGGCCTGTTCATCCGCCTGAAGCTGCACGAGACGCCCGCCTTCCGGCAGGTGAAGGCGAAGCACGAAGTGGCGCCCATGCCGGTGGCCGAAGTGTTCCGCCACCACAAGAAGACCTTCTTCACCGCCGTGGGCCTGAAGATCGCGGAAATCTCCTACGCCTCCATCGCTGCGGTGTTCATCCTCTCCTACGCCACCCAGCATCTGGGCATGGCGCGCGCCACCATCCTCAACGGGGTGATGCTCTCCTCCTTCGTGGCGCTGTTCTCCATCCCGCTGTTCGGCTGGCTGTCCGACCGGTTCGGCCGGCGCACCCTGTTCTTCCTGAGCTGCCTGTTCTGCGCCGGCTTCGCCTTCCCCATGTTTGCGCTGCTGGAGACGCGCGACCCGGTGATCGTCTCGCTCACGGTCGTCGTCGCCATCTCCTTCGGCCAGATGGTGATGTTCGGGGTGGGCGCGCCCTTCTACTCGGAGCTGTTCAGCGCCCGCCTGCGCTACAGCGGCGCCTCGCTGGGGTTCCAGATCGGCGCGGCCATCTCCGGTGGCCTCACGCCGGTGGTGGCGGCCGCGCTGATGGCCTGGAGCGGCGGCGCCACCTGGCCGGTGTCCCTCTTTCTCATCTTCTGCGCGCTCATCACCGCCATCGCCACCTGGGCCGCGCCAGAGACGGCCGGCAAGGAGCTGACCTGACGCAACCGAGCGGCGGCCGCGGCGCCGCCGCCCTTCCACTCCCAAGTGCCAAGGACAAGCCCATGGATCTCCAGGACCTCATCGCAAGCCCGGCCGAGGGCGCCACGCCGGTTTCGCCCGCCTTCGTCGGCGTCGTGCGCTTCCTGCACATCACCCCGCGCGCCTTCCTGCCCATGCATGCGGTGCCGCAGATCACGCTGGTGGCCGGAAAGGGCATCGAGGGCGACCGCTACATGATCGGCCGCGAGGAGGGCTTCTATTCCGACCGTCCCGAGGAGGGCCGGCAGGTCACCTTGTTCGAGATCGAGACGCTGGAGGCGCTGAAGCGCGATTCCGGCATCGAGCTTGGGCCGCAGGATCACCGGCGCAATGTGACGGTGGAGGGCGTTCCCCTGAACCATCTGGTGGGCCGGCGCTTCCTTCTCGGCGAGACGCTGCTGGAGGCGACGCGCCTTTCGGTGCCCTGCCGCCACATCGAGGAGATCACCGGCAAGGCCATATTCGACCCGCTCATCAACCGCTCGGGCCTCAACTGCCGCATCCTGAAGGGCGGCGTGGTGCGCCTGGGCGACGCGGTGCGGAGCCTGTGATGGCGCCCCGGCGCATCCGCACCGTGGTGGCCGCCCGGGTCCCGGCCGGCGCGGACGTGGTGTCCTTCGTGCTCAAGGACCCGGAGGGGTGGGAGCTGCCTCCCTTCCGCCCCGGCGCCCATGTGGACCTCTACCTCCCCGGCGGGCTGGTGCGCACTTATTCCCTCATCAACGCACCGGCGGACAAGCACCGCTACGTGATTGCGGTGAAGCGCGAGGCGGCCGGGCGCGGCGGCTCCCGGCTGCTGTGCGATAGGCTGGAGGCCGGGGCGGAGATCGGCGTCGGCCTGCCCCGCGGCGGCCTGGAGCTGGGGCCGCAGCCCCAGGTCTTCATTGCCGGCGGCATCGGCGTCACGCCCTTCCTCTCGGCGGCCGATGCGCTGCTGCGGGCGGGCCGGCGTGATTTCATGCTGCATGTGATCACGCGCGGGGCGCCGCCGCTGGCAAGCCTGGTGGCGCCACTCGTGGCCGCGGGGGTGGCGCAGGTGCACGACACCCGCGCCGGCCCCCGGCCCCGGCTCGGCCCGCTGCTGGAGGCGTTCGGCGATGCGGCGGCGGCCTCCTGTTGCGGACCCGAGGCGCTGCTGGCCGGCTTTACGGCAGCGACGGCCCATTGGCCGGCGCACAGGGTGCATGTGGAGCGCTTCGTTGCCCCGCCCCTGGCCGCGCCGCCGGAAGCCCGACCCTACCGGCTGGTCCTCAGCCGCAGCGGCGCCGAGATCGAGGTGGCGGCCGGCGCCAGCATGCTGGACGCGCTGACGGCCCACGGCATCCCTATTCCCCAGTCATGCGGCGGGGGCATCTGCGGCCTGTGCAAGGTAGACTGGATCGAGGGCGAGCCCCTGCACCGCGACCGGGCCCTCAGCCCCGATGAACGCCACCGCTCGCTGCTCGCCTGCGTCGCCCTGTCCGCCGGCCCGCGGCTGGTGGTGGACCTGTAGGGCGCCCCCGCCCCCGGCTGGGGAGTGGAGCGGGCGCTTTCGGCGAAGGCTTTTCATCCTGTCGGAATGAACAGCTATCCTCGTGCGGCCCGGACCTTCAGGCCGGGTCCGCCCGGCCGAGTCGCGCGCCGGCGATGATCGGTCGGGAAGGGACGGGACATGTCGGCGGCATCGCGGGTTTATTCCTCGCTCAAGGCGTCCATCGGCGACGTCGTGTTCGGCATGGAGGACGGCACGGTCTCCATCTTCGGCCTCGTCTTCGGCGTCGCGCTGAGCACCGATGATCCCCACACCGTGCTGGTGGCCGGCGCCACCGGCGCCGCCGCCGCCGCGGTTTCCATGATGGCCGGCAGCTATCTTGATGCGGAATCCGTGCGGGACGCCCGGCGGGCCCGGCGCGACGGCCCGGTGGACCCGGCCGCCGCCCGCATCGAGGCGTCGGCCATCACCGACGCGCTGGCCCGCGGGGGAATGGCGCCGCAGGATGTGACGCAGGTGGCCGATGCCCTCGCCCGCGCCCCGCGCGCCGTGGCGGGCCTGCGCACGGAACTCGTGGAGGCGGACGACGGGGCAAGCCCCACCTCCCATGCCTTCTGGATGTTCGTGTCCGATCTGTTCGCCGGCTTCACGCCGGTGCTGCCCTTCGCCTTCCTGCCCATGGAGCGCGCGCGCATCGTCTGCCTCGTCCTCACCACGGTGCTGCTGGTGGGGCTCGGCATCGGCCGCGGGCTGGTGGCGAAGCGCTCGGTGGTGCGGGCCACGGCGGAGACCCTGGCCATCGCCGCCGCCGCCGCCCTGGCGGGCATCGCCATGGGCCATTTCCTGTCCTGAGCCGGCCATCCCGCCGACGGGTCAGAAATCGCCGCCGTCGTCCGGGGCGATCACCACATGCATGCCCTCCCATGCCGGCTCCAGCTTGAGCTGGCACGCCAGCCGGGATGCGAGGGTGCGATGGCTGCTGGTCGCCAGCATCCGGTTCTCGCCCGGCCCCGGCGGCGGAAGGCGCACGCCCGGCGGCGGGGTCACAAGCACATGGCAGGTGGCGCAGGCGCAGCCCCCGCCGCACTGGGCGACCACCTCCTCGATGCCGGCGCGGCGGATCGCCTTCAGCAGCGTCACGCCGTCCTTGCCGGCCACCTCCACCAGCTCGCCGTTCCGGGTTTCAAGGGTGAAGCGCGCCATGGCCGGGCCTTTCCAAGGGGTGAGGTTCGCAGCGCTGCGCTAACCCATCGAATCCAGCTGAACGGACGCGAAGTCGGCGACGGCGGGATGGGCGCCGCCATCGCCGCCGTCCCGGGCGATGCGCAAGGTGGCAAGGCCGGCCGCCCGGGCGGCGTCCAGTTCGTCCGTATTGCCCGACAGGATGAGGATCTGCGCCGCCGGCAGCGCCAGCTGCTCGACGATGACCTTGTAGGATTCCTCCTCCACCTTCTGGCCCACCCGGGTGTCGAGGAAGGTTTCGAACAGGCCCGCCGCATCGGCTCCCGCCGAGCCCAGCCACAGCTTCTGCGCCAGCTCCGAGCTGGAGGAATAGGTGGCGAGCCGCAGACCCGCCGCCTTCCATGCGGCAAGGGCCGGGGCGGCATCGGGATAAAGCGCGGCCGTCAGTGCCCCGCTGGCATAGCCCTCCTGCCAGATGCGGCCCTGGATGATCTTGAGGGGGGTGGGGTTGCGCCCCTGCTTCATCCAGCGCTGCAGCAGGGCCGCCGCCTCGTCGATCTTCAGCGCAAACCCGCCCATGAGGCGCCCGGCCTCGTCCAGCGCCTCCTCGATCTCCTCATCCTCGGCATTGGCGGCGAGGAAGGGGCCGAGCCGGTCGCGGGCATAGGGCAGCAGTGTTTCCTTCAGGAAATCCAGGGGGCCGGCGGCGCCCTCGATATCGGTGACGATGGCGCGCACGGTCATGGGCAACCCCCGCCACGCGCCGGGCGGGGCGCGGTGTGAACGCCGAAATGTCCAGAATACGCCATGGCTGTCCTGCTCCGCGCCGCGATACGGCCCTTGCGGCCATGGCAAGCACCGGGCGTGCCAGACGGCCCGGGCAGCGGCGGACCGGGTGCGGCGCCCTCGCTTGCAGGCAGTGGACGGCGGGCGCAGAATTTACTGACGACAACTTTTGCGGGAGAAGCCCTTGGCGCGGCGTCACACCATCGCACCCCCGGCCTGGCGCCGGCTTTCACTCCCCGACGCGCCCCGGCGGGAGCGGCGGGGGGCGGGGCTGGCCGCGCTTGTGGCCGTCCTTCTCGGCGCAACGCTGCCGGCGCACGCCCAGCCGGCCGCGGCCGGCGTGCCGGAAGCCCGTGTGGTGCGCACCCTCACCCTTAAGGGCGATCTCGGCAGCGGGAAGGAACGGCGCAGCCTGAGCGGCATCGCCTGCGCCACGCCGCCCGGCGCCCGCGAGCGCGCCTGCCTTCTGGCCGGCGACGAGAACGACCTCTTGTGGAGCGTGACGCTGACCGACAGCCACATCCGCCTGCGTCACCGCATCCGGCTGGCGGCGGCGCGCGGCGCGGCGGAGCTTGATCTGGAGGCCGCCACCTTCGCCGCCGGGGCGGATGGCGGCGCCTATTACCTCACCGGCTCGCACGGCGCCGCGCGCGGCTCGGGGGCGTTCGAGGCAACGCGCTACCAGGTGTTCCGCATCGCCGCGGACCCGGCCACCGGCCTGCCCCGGACCGGACCGGGCGTGGTGCGCACCGAGGCCCTCGCCGCCATCATCGCCGCCAGCCCCGAGCTGGCCCGGGTCGCCTGCCGGCCGCACATCGCCTGCGAGCGCCTCGACCGGGACGGGCTGACCATCGAAGGCCTCGCCGCGCGGGACGGGGCGCTCTATTTCGGCCTGCGCAATCCGGCGGCGGAGCAGGCCATTCTGATCAGGGTGCCCGCCGCGTCCCTGTTCCCCGGCCCGGCGCCCCAGGCGCAGATCCTGCGGGTGCATCTGGGGGCCGGCGCCGGGGTGCGGGACCTGGTGCCGGTGGCGGGCGGCTTCCTCATTCTCGCCGGCAGCGGCCGGTCGGACGACCACCTGCCGGTGCGCCGCAGCACCATCCATTTCTGGGACGGGCAATCCGCCACCACCACGGCGCTGGCGCAGATCACCTCCCCCGGCGAGGCCAAGCCGGAAGCCATGCTCCTCGTTGCCGAAAGCACCGCCGGCCGGCCCTATCAGGTGCTGGTGCTCGCCGACGGCATCAAGGACGGAGCGCCCACCCTCTATGAGGTGCCCGCACCCTGACCCGGCCGCAGGCGATGAGCGGATCGCGCCCCGCGCGGTTGAAAGCGATGGACGGCCGTATCCCAGGCTGTATCCTGCGCGCCGCGGGGTTCTCCACTCATGCATGGGGAGGGAGCCGTGGAGGCTGTCGTCCTTGTTCCCGGAATCATGGGCACGCGTCTCGTCCTGCCGGCATCGCCAGGCCGCGATGAAGAAGAGGTATGGCCTCCCACGCCATGGGAGACCCAATTCGGCTATCGCCGGATCGCCGAGCTGCAAGACAAGCGGGCGGTCCCGACGACGCTCATCAACAATGTCCTGTGCTATTCCATCTATCGCATCATCGCCCGCCAGCTGAACGAGCTTGGCTTTACGGAAGATGGACACGAAAAGTGCTTCGTTCCCTTCCCCTATGACTGGCGGCTGGACAATTTCCACACCGCCGGCCTGCTGGCAACGCGGCTCGATGCCCTCCACGCCGAGGGCGTGCGCCGGATCGCCATCGTGGCCCATTCCATGGGCGGCCTCATTGCCCGCCTGCTCCTTGAAACGCCCACCTATGTGGAGCGCCCGTGGTTCGGCGACATCCATCTGTTCGCCGCACTGGCGACGCCCCATCTGGGCGCGCCGCTCACCCTCGCCCGTGTCTTCGGGGTGGATGAGACCACCCTGGGCATCAGCGGCCCGGACTTCGCGACCCTGGCCTCCAACCGGGACTTCCCCTCGGGCTACCAGCTCCTGCCCGCCCCGGGGGAGGCCGCGGTGTGGATGACCAACAGCCCGGACGTGCGCCCACTGGACATCTACGACGACGCCACCGCGCGGATGCTGGGCATGGACCCCGCGCTGGTGGCCCACGCCCGGGCCCAGCACGATGCGCTGGCGGCCGGGACCGCGCCGGCCCATGTGCGCTATTTCTATTTCGCCGGCGTCGGGCACCGCACCGTCACCCGCGTCAACGTGACGGTGAACGGCAGTGTCGTGGACCACGCCGGGACGGTGGTGACCCGCACCGCCGATGCCGGTGACGGCACCGTGCCCCTCTACAGCGCCCTGCCCAAGCCGGCCCAGCGCCAGCTGGTGGTGAACGAGCATGGCACGGTATTCGACGGCCGTCCGTTCCGCCGCGTGTTCTTCCGCCTGCTGGGCGGGGATGACGGGGCGGCACTTGAGGCGGCAGGGGAGCCGGAGGGGCCGTCGCTGGTCCTGTCCCTCGACCAGCCGGTGCAGCCTTTGGCCCGCGACATCGAGGTGACCCTGAAAGTGGCCGGCCCCGCCACCGGCATCGCCGCGGAACCCGTGCGGGCCACGAGCATCTTCGGCACGCTGGTGGTGGAGGCGGTGGACGAGGCGGGCCGGCTGCTGGCGCAACCACCGCTGCTACAGCCCATCGCCTATCGCGGCCCCGCAATCGAGGGCCTGACGGTCTATCTGCCGCCCATGGCGGAACCGGGCCTGTTCAGCCTGCGCTTCGAGGGAGAGCCGCAGGCCCCCACATCCGTGGCCTTCGCCGCCAGCGCGGCCTGAACGCCCCGCCGCCGATCCGGCACCGGCGCCGCCTGTGAGGGGGCGCCGGTGTCGGCATGGGGCGCACCTGGAACCGTGACGGCGGCTTGCGCCTCACAGCACCAGGTCGGAAAGCGCCTCCAGCGCGAACACCACCGGCTGCCCGGTGGCGATGGCCTCGGAAAGCTCGCCCCGGCGGGCCAGCGGATCGGCCGCCGTCAGCGGTCCGAAATCGTAGCCCGTGGCCGCGGCCAGATCGGAAATCATGATCTGGAACGTGCGGTACGCGCCGAGCAGGCTCGCCCCCTCCCGTGCCTCGCTGCGGTCGCGATCCTCCAGCAGCTTGCGGATGAGCTGGCCCTGGCTGAGCAGATAGGCGGTGGCGTGCAGCCGCTTGCCCTGCGCATCCTCCATGGCCACCACCTTCCAGAATTCCAGCGGCGTGCGGATGCCGTCGATGTCCGGGTCCTCGTCGCCCAGCACCGGGCCGGTGAAGACGCAGGCCCTGAAGCCGCCGGTGCGGGCGCTGTTGAGAATGTAGTTCTCCAGTCCCAGCCACAGGGTCTTGCCCTGGTTGAGGTCGGAATGCTGGGGGGCGCTGTTCACATAATGGAAGGTGTCGTCATTGGCCTGCCGGGCCTCCTCGCCCCAGTTGGGGTCCTCGCGCCGCACCATGTGGCCGCGGTCGATCTTGCGGTCGCGGAAGGAGCGAGCGTCGTGCTGCACGGCGCGGGGAATGCGCAGGTCGAAGAACCACTGGTCGTCGCCCCGCTTGATGGATTTCGATGTCTCCCCGTCGATGTTCACCGCGGTCACCACCGGCAGCTTGATGGCGGCGGAATACATCACCCCGAAATGGGTGTAGCGCAGCTCGTGCGGCCGCCCGGCCTCGGCGTCGGACGGGGTGGCAAGGCCCCCGGCCACGGCATCGGGCAGGCGCGGCCACGGCGCGAGGAGGCCGCCGCCGAGGAAGGCCGGATCGTAGCCCGCCCGGCCTTCGAAGAAGCCGGCCTCATGGGCGGCGTCGGCCCGCGCCTCCGCGGCCTCCGGGCTGTGCAGCAGGGCGCCGGTGGAGAGGGTGCGCCCGTCCGAACCCTTCAGCGCCTTCAGCGTCGCAAGGCTCACCGCAGTGTTCTCGACGCCGTAGGTGCCGGCAAAGTGCAGGCCCACCGCGCCCTTCTGGTCGAGGCTGAGCACGGGCGAACCGGAATTGCCGCCCAGCGTGGTGCAATCATAGCGGATGAGCCCATCGGCCATGCCGGAGGTGAGCACGCCCGGCGAGAACCGCTTCACATCGTAGTCATTGCCGAAATACCGGGCCAGAGCGGCAATGGCCTCGCTGCTCCGCTCGCTGCGACCGTCCCGGGCCGGATAACCGACCACGGCGACGAGTTCGTCCCTGTCCCCCTCGCGTTCGGCCAGGGGCACCTCGTCGGGAAGCGCCCAGGCGGCCCCGGCGGGCAGCGCGATGCGCATCAGGGCGGCATCCGCCGCATAGTCCTCGGCAATGTAGGGAATGGCCAGCACCTTGGCGGCGCGGGCGTCTTCGGGAAGAGCCTCCACCTCCTCGTTGAAGTCCACGGCGGCGCCGTAGCGCATGCCGGTGACGGGCGAGCGCAGGAACACGCCGGTGCCATCGGCGGCACGGCGGGCGACGAGGCGCGCCACATGCCGGTTGGTCACCACGGTGCACCCGCCCGCATCCTTCTTCAGCACCCAGGCGGTGCCGCCCCAGGGCATGCCGTGATTGAAGAACTCCACCCGCCCCACCGACATCACCAGCGGTTCCACGGCGGTGATCTTCACGCCGATGTCCGCCGGCATCTCGGGAATCGGCTTGAAGCGCACCTTGCCGTTGTGCACCAGCAGCGGCGGGCGGCCGGCCGTCTTCACCAAGGCCTCCAGCGCCGGGGCGAAAACATCGAGGCTCTCAAGCGCCGCCGTTCCGCCCGACAGTGCATCCAGCGCCTGCGCCCTGGACATTCCGAAGGCGGCGGGGTCCAACTGGCCGGATTGGATGGCCGCCGCCGCCGCATCGCGGAACTTGGGAAGCAGATCATCCAGCCGCCGCGCGCTTTCTTCCTCACTGGGGCGTTTGCGCCTGCGGGCGCCGCCTGTCACGTCATCCATCACTCGACCCTCCCTGTTGGTCTGCTCGCAACTACGCCTCCGCCTGGGTGGCGGCGGCGGGACCCGGAGGCGTGCCGGCGCTGACGGCGGCGGCCCGCAAGAAAATGTCGGTCCAGGTGGAAGCCTGCGCGGCTGTCGCCGCGGGTGGGGCGCAAGCCGCGAGCGCTGAGGCGAGCACGTCGCCCGGCCCGCCCTCGAACCCCGCCCAGCCCAAGGGCGGGGGCGCGCCATAGCTCCAGCGTCCCGCCACCGTGGCGCGGAAACGCTCGGCCGCCGCCGTGATCAGGGCCACATCCCCGGGCGCGCCGGCGCCGGCGATCCAGCCCCATTCGGCCACAAGGCCGAGATCGCGCAGGGTGCGAACCGGGCTTTGGGCCTCCGCCTGGAGGCCCGGCGCCGCCTTGAGCGGAACCAGGCCGAGGCTGGCGCCCATCGCGCCGCGCAAGTCCTGAAGGTCGGCCTGCGCCTGCGCCTGCAGGGCGCCGTCCTGCACCGCCAGCACCGCTTGCTGCAGGCTGGCGCCATAAGGCGAAAGGCTCGCGAGCGCCCGGGCACAGGCCGCCGCACTGATCATTCCGCCGGCATCGGCAGACAGGGGGGCGAAGCCGCAGCGCCGGCGCTGCTCGCCCGCCACCGCCACCGCCTGAAGCACCCGCGCGGTGCGCACGCCCCGGCGGCCGCGCGGGCTCCATAGGTCGAGCACCGCCCCCACCGGGTCGGCCACCTGCGCCGCCACCGCCGGACGCGGCGCACCGGCTGCGGCAAGGCAGAAGCCGAGAGCGCCCGCCGTCAAATCGGAGGCGGCGCCGGTGAGGGGAATGCGGGCGACGGCGCGGCGCAGGCCCTCGCCCGCCGCATCCTCCGCGGCAAGCCGCGCCGCCAGGTGGTCGAAGGCGAATTCCGCGCGCATTTCGAGGCGGACCATGAGGTCCATGAGGCGCAGGTCGGCCAGGTCCGCATCGTCCGGCCGGCCGGCATCCGCCAGCAGCCCCAGGGCCTGCTCCCACTGCCCGCTGCGCCACAGGAAGCTGCGCGCCGCATCGGCCGCGTCGCTCGCCGGATCAAGGGCGCGACCGGCGAACTCGCGGCGGAAGACGAGGGCGGCCTCGGCCCAGTCCGCCCGCTCCATGAAGGCGCGCAGGTCGCAGGCGCCGGAATGGTCCACCGCCGCGCTGCGCGCCGCCGCCCATTTGCGGGCGACGATGGCGTTGCTGTCCATCCGCACCGCCATCTGCGGTACGGCGATGCGGGCGATAAGCGGGATTTCCGCCAGCGTGGTGGCGCCGAGCCGGGCGGAGGTGTCGGGGCCGATCTCCGGGGCCGGCGCGCCGGCCCGCACCAGCTGCAGGCGGTGGTAGGTGGCCTCCACCTTCAGCCACGGGTCGCTCTGGGCCTCGAACCAGTCCGCCGCGGCACGGTTGACGCAGGCGCACCGGCGCGCCCGCAGGCGGTAGAACAGGGGCAGCAGCACCGCCCGCGCCTCCGGCCGGATGCGGACCCACGGCACGCCGAAGCCGGTTTCGCACAGCCATTGCTGGCGGGAGAGCGCGCCGAGCAGCAGCTCCGCATGGGCCGGCCCGTCCAGGGCCACGCCCAGCGCCGGCGCCAGCGCATCATGCACGAAGCCGGCATGGACCCAGCGCACCACCAGCCCCGGAAACACCAGCGCCTTCAGGGTCGGATCGGCGATGCGGGAGAGGAGGATGCGCTCCACCAGGGCACGGGCGATGGCGCGTTCGGGATTTCGCTCCGCCTGCTCCCCGGCAGCCCCCTCGCCTGCGGGCCCCTCCTGCAGCGCCTGCGTCGCCACCCGCAGCATCAGCGGATTGCCGGCGAGGGCTTCAAGCAGCCCGCCCGGGGCCGAGAGGGTGGCCACGAGCGCGCGGGTGCGCTCGTCCGCGCCCAGGCGGTCGAGGAACAGGCGGGCTTCCCCGGTGCCGAAGCCGGCGATGGGGATCTTCTCCCCCACGAAATCGGGGACATCCCGGAAGGCGTCGTCCCGGCCCGCAGCGATGACATGGGGCGGGCTGAGGCCCAGCTGCGGCAGGCTCTCCAGCCAGTCCCGCAGGCGCGCGGGATGGGTCGCGCCGCGCCCGCGCAGGGCCTCCGCCGTGTCGATGGCCACCAGCAGCGGCCGGGATGCGGCATTCGCCTTGCGAAAAGCCTCCGCCAGCGCCGCCGACAGCCGGCCGGGCAGGCTGTCGGGGCGCTCGCCCCGGCTGGTCTGGTCCCGGCTCTGGCCAGCGGCATCCACCCGCAGCTCGCGGATCGCGGCCGCCGCCGCCGGCAGGGAACTGGCGACCTGCCGCGCCAGCTCCAGCGTCAGGCCCGGCGGATCGACCATGTCGAGCCCCGCCCGGTCGAAATCCAGCCGCACCACCAGGGTGCGCGGGCGCACGGCACAGGCCTGCGCCACCGCCCGATCCAGCAAAGTGGACTTGCCGATGCCCGCCGGCCCACACAGCAGCAGGGCGCGGGCCGGGAGCGTGGCCGGCGCGGCAAGCCAGCGCGCGACCTCGGACAGGGCCGCGTCGCGGCCGATGAAGGGCGCCTCCTCCGCGCGCTGGCCGGCAGCCACCACCCGCGCCAGCGCGATGCCCACCTTCGCACGCAGGTCGCGCGCGGCGGACGTCACCTCCTCGTCCGTGCCCAGGAGGCCGAAGGTGGCCGCGGCGCGGCGCAGCGGCTCGGCAAGGTCCGGCGCGGGCGCACGCATGGCCCGGCTGGCGAGGGCGCGCAGGGCCTTGGGCGCGAACAGGCCGGTGCCGGTCAGGGCGTCGAGGAGGTCGTCGGTGCCCGGGTCCGTGCCGAGGGTGCGGCGCCATGCGATGGCGTCGGCAAGCCCCTTTTCCCGCGTCAGCGCGGCGATGATGTCCCGCCGCGGCCCCGGCAGCAGGAGCCAGCGCGCATCCGCGCCGGGCAGCCGGGTCTCGCAGCGCCGCGCCAGGTCGCTGGCCACCCGCGCCACGGCGAGCGGGGCGGCGCCCGCAAGGCCGGCGGCCGCCAGCGCCCGGACCGGATCGAACGGAGCGGAGAGGGCCGCAAAGCGCCGCGCCTGCTCCATGGCGGCCTGCTCCGGTCCGGTTCCGCTCATGCTCGACCCTCCGCCTGCCGCACCCCGTTGATCCATCCGCCGTCGCCTGATCCGCCCGCAGGCCGGTACGGTCAGGCTTCAGGGCCGTCCGGCCGTCGCGTGCTCCAGGGCTGAAGGCGCCAGAGGTCGGCGGTGATGGCGGCCTTGATGGCCTCCACCCCCTGCGGCCCGTAGCGCCCGTTGACGGCACGCACGCCGCCGCCCACGCGCATGATGTCGGCGACGCGCAGCTCCACCTCGCCCTCAGCGAGCGGGTGGCCGAACTGCGCGGCGGCCAGCTCGATGACGTGGGCGACGTCGCGCGCCTCCACGCCGCCGAAGATCTCCACCACGAAGCCCGGCTCCCCTTCTTCCTCCGGGGCGACGCCGGACAGCTCGGCGCCGGGCGTTGCGATCAGCTCGCAGCCGGCGACGACGACCCGCAGATGCGGCCGGCGGATCGCCGCGCCCCAGAATTCCTCCAGCGCGCGGCGCTCGTCGGCAAAGAGGCTGCGGCCGGGATCGTGGAAGAAGAACCAGCACAGCCGGCCGCCGCCTTCCGCCGCCACCCGGGCTTCGAGCGCCGCCGCCAGCGCCTCGGCCCGCGCCTTGGCGACGGCCTGCGGCGAGGTCTCCCCCGGCTTCAGGCCAAGGCCGGCGGCGACGGGCGCCAGGCCGGCGCGTTCCGCCACATCAGCGAGAAGGTCGTCGTGCAGCGCGGCGAAGCCCACCTCCACCAGCTGGTGGACGCCCGGCTGGCGCTCCAGCACCTGCCGCAGCAGGGTGATGGAAAAGGCGAGGCCGTGCGCGCCCTGCGCCTCCGCGCTCAGCCGCTTGACGCGGATGCCGCGGATGCGGCTCCGCGGCCGGGCGGCGGCGTGGACGGCTTCGAAGAACTGGTCGCGGCCGATCACGATCTCCTCGTCGAGCTGCCACAGGAAGCGCGGCGCCACGTCGGCATCGATGAAGCCGCGGATGCGGTCCATGAAGCGGCTGGCCGGCACCAGGCGCTGCCACTTCTCGCCACGCCCGTTGTGCAGGCCGAGGAAGCGGCCGGAGAAATCGAAGCAGGCCCCGCCCGATGATCCCGGGCGGGTGGCGGCGCGATAGATCCAGCGTGCCGACAGGTGCGGGTCCGGCTGGAGGCACACGAAGCCCACCCCCTCATCGCCGCCGCCGGGAAAGTGGAACAGCAGCGCGTGCGCCGGGTTGGTCCCGCGCTCGCCCAGCTCCGGCAGGGGGTCGTAGCCGGTCGCCACGCCGGCGGGGCGGGTGAGGCGGATCAGGGCGAAATCGTCGTGCGCCTCGAATTCGTCATCGGCGTCCGTCTCCACGAAGCGGTTCCCGCGTTCCAGGTCGGTGCAGGGCGAGGCGGCCACGGGGGCCGGCACCGCATCCACCATCTGCCGGCTGGAGAGACGCACGCTGAGATGCGCCGCAGCCGGGCCGGCGGGCGGCGCGATCACATGCCAGGCTGTGAGCACGAGGCTCGGCCCCACCAGCCAGCCCGACCCCGCCCTGCGGTTGTTCACCAGGATGAGGCAGCGCTTGCGGTGGGAGCGGCGCACGAATGCGAGCACGGCATCGGGCACGTTGAAGCCGCCGCAATCGGCCGCGGCGGGGGGCAGCCGGGGCGCCCGCTCGCCGATATCCACGTCGCGGGCGCAAAGGGCCCCGGCAAACGCTTCCAGCGCGTGATCGGCTTCGAGGCAGTCGAGCAGCAGCTGTGGCGGGCTTGCGCCCAGAAAGGCGGCGGCGGCGGCGACCCCTTCCAGGCTGAGCGCGGTGGACGCGCCCCGGCCGATGGCATCGAGCGCCGCCGCCGCCTGCTCGGGATGGCGTCGCACCGCATCAAGGACGCCCCGGCTGGCCACCACGTTCGCCCCCCATCGACAGTCCGCCCGTGCCGCGCGGACGGCACGCGCCCCGGAGGCGGGTCGCACTCCAGGATGGAGACGGAAACGCGCCGTGCCCCCTGGCACGCACGCCCGCCGGACAAGGCGGACCCGAAGACGCCCCGCGCGCGCCCGGTCGGCACACGGGCGGGGACGCCCAGGGGGTGATCAGCCGCCATCATAGCGCGCGGCCGCACGCCCGCATCCTGCGATCAGGAGTTGACAAGAACGAAATCTGCAATCACGCAGGTCCGGGCAGGCCCGGCGGTCCATGGCGCGGCACGGCCCCAAGAGCGTGCATGCCGGCGCGCGGAAGGTCGGCGCCGGCACATCGGCGCCAGGAAGTGGATGCCCCGCCGACCCGTGTGTCAACCCTCTCCGACAAGATGCCGCGCCGACAACGGCTGGAGGCGGCCTTCGGCTGCTACTGCTTGTACTGCGCGGCGCCTGTCCATGTCGGCATCTTTCGACATCACCGCCCGGCAGCGTTCCCGCAACCGCCGGTACAGGAGCCGCGACAAGAGCCAATGGTCGGATTTTTCGACACCATGATTTGACACCATGCGCCGCCTCTCCACCCTCCACATGCCCAAATTGAATGCACATAATATAATTATATTTCATGTAGTTAACGTATTTCAGGCAATCCAGGACATGATCTGCCTGAAATTTCCAGCCAACGCATGTTGACGGAATATTCCGACACGCCGTAGCCTGAGCCCCAGGATTGAGCCCAGGCGGAAAGGTGACCTCCATGAAAACCCCCACGATCCACCGGCGCCGGTTATGCGCGGCCCTGCTCGGCGCAGGCGGCCTCACGCTCGCGGCCCTGGCCTCCGGCACGCTGGCCGGACCCGCGCGCGCCGCGGACGATGTGGTGGTGGGCGTGATCCAGCCCCTCTCCGGGCCCAATGCCCAGTTCGGCATCGGCGCCCAGCGCGGCACCGAGCTGGCGGCGCAGATGATCAACGCGGCCGGCGGCATCAAGGCGCTGGGCGGGGCGAAGATCAAGCTGGTGGCGGCGGACGTGCCCACCCCCAACACCGCGGCCGCCACCACCCAGCGCCTCATCTCCCAGAACGGGGTGAGCGCGGTGGTGGGCGCCTTCGTCTCCTCCACCACGCTGGCCGCCTCGGAAGTCACCGAGCGCGCCGGCATCCCGCTGGTCACCTTCGCCTTTGCCGACCAGATCACCGGCCGCGGCTACCAATATGTGTTCCAGGTGTCGCCCAAGGGCACGGCGTTCGGCGCGGCGCAGTTCGATTATGCCACCGCCATCGCCAAGGCCGCCGGCGAGAAGATCGACAAGATCGCCATCCTCTATGAAGACACCGCCTATGGCACCGCCCAGGCCAAGGGCCTGCGCGAGGCGGCCCAGAAGGCCGGCGTCGCGGTGGTGCTGGACGAGGCCTATCCGCTGGGCATCACGGATGTCTCCCCGCTGGTGAACAAGCTGCGCGCGTCCGGCGCCCAGATCGCCTTTCCGGTGTCCTACCTCAATGACAGCCTGCTCATCATCCGCGCCCTGCGCCAGCAGCAGATCGACATTGCGGTCATCGGCGGCGCGGCCGGCTACATCATCCCCGACTTCAGGAAGGGCCTCGGCGCCTATGCCGAAGGCGTGCTCTCGGTGGCCGCGGCATCGGGCGACCTGATCCCCGAGCTGGCGAAGACGTACAAGGAAAAGTACGGCTCCTTCATCACCCACGAGGCGATCATCCACGCCGCGGCGCTGGATGCGGTGGCGCAGGCCATGGAGAAGGCCAAGTCGTCCGACCCGCAGAAGGTGCGCGACGCCCTCGCCACCCTCGACACCTGCACCGGCCTCGCCAAGGGCGTGCCCGGCGGCTGCATCACGTTCGACAAGACCGGGCTGAACACCTCCGCCTTCCCGGTGATGGTGCAGTGGCGCGGCGAGGAGCCGGTCACCGTCTACCCGCCCCAGGCCGCCAGGCAGGCCCCCCTCTGGCGCGGCAAGCCGGCGCCTTAGAGCCTGATCCGATCAGGTTGAATCAACCTGATCGGTGAATCAGTCTCTAAATTATTGATAGAGAACGCGTTATCCGACCAGCTTGCGATGCAAGCTGATCGGCGCGTGCTCTAGAGCGCGATCCGATCAAATGGACTCAATTTGATCGGTGAATCGCCCTCTCACTTAAGGATAGAGAACGCGCCTGCCGGAACTTCCCGTTCCGCCCGTTTCCCCGCCCCTCCCTTCCCGCCCCTCGCGGCGAAGGGCCGGGCCGGCGGATACCCAGCGCCCCGTCCCTCCAGCCCGCGGAAGTTCCATGCTCCAGGCCCTTGTCGATGGCATCCTGCTGGGCGGCGTCTATGGCGTCATCGCCACGGGCCTGTCGCTCGTGTTCGGCGTGCTCGGCGTCGTCAATTTCGCCCATGCCGAATTCCTGATGCTGGGCATGTATGTGGCCTGGTTCGCCTGGCGCTGGCTGGGGCTCGATCCCCTCCTGGGGTCGGTGCTCTCCTTCGTGATCGTGTTCGCGGTGGGCTACCTGGTGCAGCGCACGCTGATCGAGCGGGTGCTGAAGGCGCCGCCGGCGGCACAGGTGTTTCTCACCGTCGGCCTGCTGATCGTCATCGAGAATGCGGCGCTGATGGTGTTCGGCTCGGAATTCCGCTCGGTGAGTGTGCCCTACCAGGTGCAGGGCTATCGCCTCGGCGACATCTTCATCGGCGCCCCCTATCTCTACGCCTTCATTGCTGCGGTGCTGCTGGCCGGCGCCCTATGGCTGTTCCTGGAGCGCTCCTGGACCGGGCGCGCCATCCGCGCCGTGGCGCAAGATGCCATGGCCGCCACCCTGGTGGGCGTCGATACGAGGCGCACCTATGGCCTTGCCTTCGGCCTGGGCGTCGCCCTCACCGCCTTCGGCGGCGCGGTCATCCTGCCCTACATCACGGTCAGCCCCACCATCGGCGGGCAGTTCGTGGTGCTCATGTTCACGGTGGTGGTTCTGGGCGGCCTCGGCTCGGTGGCGGGGGCGCTGGCGGGGGGCATCGTGGTGGGGGTGGTGCAGTCCATGTCCACCCTCGTCTTCCCCATCCAGCTGCAGAACCTCTGCCTGTTCGTGATCTTCATCGCCGTTCTCGCCCTGCGCCCGCAGGGCCTCATCAAGGGCGCCTGAGCCATGCGGTCGCTTCTTTCCCCCTCCCGGGCGGCGCTCGCGCTGTTCTTCGTGGCGGCGGCAGTGCTGCCTCTCTTCGTGGACCCGCGCGGCCACCTGCTGCGGGTGGCGGCCATGGTGCTGCTGTTCGCAGCCATGGCCCAGTCGTGGAACATCGTCGGCGGGCTCGCCAACCAGATCTCGCTGGGCCATGCCGCCTTCTTCGGCCTCGGCGCCTATACCTCCACCCTCCTGTTCCTCAAGCTCGGGCTCTCGCCCTGGATCGGCATGTTCGCGGGGGCGCTGGTGGCGGGCGGAGCGGCGGCGCTGCTCTCCCTGCCCACCTTCCGGCTGAAGGGACATTACTTCGCGCTGGCCACCCTCGCCTTTGCCGAGGTGATGCGGGTGATCGCCAACAGCTGGGCCGGCCTCACCGGCGGGCCGGTGGGCCTCTCCATCCCCTTCATGGGCACGCAGCCGGCCTCATTCGCCTTCCGCGCGGTGTCCTCCTATTACTGGATCATCCTGGGGCTGCTCGCCTTCGTCTGCCTCGTCTTCCACCTGCTCGCCTCGGGGGCCATCGGCTACCGGCTGCGCGCGGTGCGGGAGAATGAGAATGCGGCGGAGGTGGCGGGAGTGGACACCTTCAGGGTGAAGCTCACCGCCAGCGTCATCTCGGCGGCGCTCACCGCCATGTGCGGCACGGTGTTCGCGCAATTCACCTTCTTCTTCGACCCGGACTCCATTTTCGCCCTCGCCGGCATCTCCGTGCGCATGGCCATGATCGCCATCGTCGGCGGGCTCGGCACGCTGGGCGGGCCCATCCTCGGCGCCCTGTTCCTGATCCCGCTGGAGGAGGTGGCCAATGCCACGCTCTCCTCGAAGGCGGCCGGCCTCTCGCAATTCGTGTTCGGCGTCATCCTCATCGCCGCCATCCTCATCCAGCCCCGCGGCCTCATGGCCTGGTGGCCGAAGAAGCGGCCGGCGGCCAAGGCCATGCCGGCCCCCGCCCTGCCCGCCGCCGCGAAGGGAGCCTGACCCATGGGCGTGCTGCTTCAGGCCGATGCGGTCTGCGTCACCTTCGGCGGGCTGAGGGCGGTGGATGGCGTGTCCTTCACCATGGGGCCGGGGGAGATCATCGGCCTCATCGGCCCCAACGGGGCGGGCAAGACCACCTTGTTCAACGCTCTGGTCGGCCTCCAGCCGCTGACCTCCGGCACGGTGCGCCTCGATGGCGTCGTCGTCTCCGGCCTCAAGCCCCACAAGGTGGCGGCGAAGGGCATGACCAAGACCTTCCAGAACGCCGCCCTCTTCCCGGACATGAGCGTGGCCGAGAACGTCACCACCGCCGCCCTGCTGCGGCACGACCTGAAGGGGGCGCGGGCCAAGGCGGAAGCGGTGCTCGACAAGCTCGGCCTCGGCCCCATCGCCCATGCGGACGTGGCCGACCTCACCTTCCCCCAGAAGGCGCTGGTGGAGATGGCCCGGGCGCTGGCCACCGAACCGCGCGTGCTGCTGCTGGACGAGGTGATGGCGGCCCTCACCCCCGCCGAGATGGACGAGGTGATGAACGTCATCCGCGCGCTGCGCGACGAGGGCCTGAGCTTCCTCGTGGTGGAGCACCACATGCGGGCCATCATGGCCCTGTGCGACCGGCTGCTGGCGGTGAATTTCGGCCGCCTGCTGGCCCAGGGAACCCCGGCCGTGGTGGCCGCCGACCCGCAGGTCATCGAAGCCTATCTCGGCCATGGTGCCACCGGGAAGGAGGGCGCCCATGCTTGAAGTCCGCAACCTCTGCGCCGCCTATGGCGGGCCGGACGTGCTCTCGTCCGTCACCCTCGACGTGAAGGCGGGGGAGACCGTGGCCGTGCTCGGCGCCAATACGGCGGGCAAGACCACCCTGCTGCGCGCCATCTCCGGCCTCATCCCCAAGGCGCGGGGGCACATCGCCTTCGAGGGCACGGCGCTCATGGGCCGGCCGGCCCATGCCATTCCCGGCCTCGGCATCGGCCATGTGCCGGAGGGCCGGCACGTCTTCCCGCGCATGACGACGCTGGACAACCTGAAGATGGGGGCCTTCCTCCATCGCGGCGCCGGCGACATCCCCGCGCGCATCGAGCGGGTGTTCGCCTTGTTTCCGCGCCTCAGGGAGCGCCAGGGGCAGATGGCGGGGTCCATGTCCGGCGGGGAGCAGCAGATGGTGTCCATCGGCCGCGCGCTGATGGGCCAGCCCAAGCTGCTGCTGCTGGACGAGCCGAGCCACGGCCTCGCCCCCATCGTGGTGGACGAGCTGCACGAAGCCATCGGCGCCATCAACCGTCAGGGCGTCTCGGTGCTGCTGGTGGAGCAGAACGCCATGCTCGCCCTTTCCGTCGCCCATCGCGGCTATGTGCTGGAGGCGGGACACGTGGTGCTGGCCGGCGCCGCCGCGGAGCTTTCCGCCGACCCCGGCATCCGGCGCGCCTATCTCGGCGTGTGACATTCTCAAGGAGCAAGACCGATGAAGGTGAAAGCCGGCGTCGCCCAGGTGGGCGCGGTTCCGTTCGATGTGGAAGCCTCGCTCGCCAAGGCGGAGGCGTGGATCGCCAGGGCCGGGGCCGAGGGCTGCCGGATCGTGGTGTTCCCCGAGGCCTTCCTTTCGGTCTACCCCAAGGGGTCGGACTTCGACATCTCCATCGGCGTGCGCACCGGGCGCGGGCGCGAGGCCTTCCGCCGCTATTTCGATGCCGCCATCGTGGTGCCGGGGCCGGAAACCGAGCGCATCGGCAAGGCGGCGACGGCGGCGCAGACCTTCGTCGTCATCGGCGTGATGGAGCGCGAGCTCGGCACCCAATATTGCACCGTGCTCTATTTCGGCCCGGACGGCGCCCTTCTGGGCAAGCATCGCAAGCTGATGCCCACTGCCGGCGAGCGCCTCGCCTGGGGCTTCGGCGACGGCTCTACCTTGCCGGTGTTCGACACGCCCATCGGCAAGATCGGCGCGGTGATCTGCTGGGAGAACTACATGCCCATGCTGCGCATGGCCATGTATGCCAAGGGCGTCTCGCTCTATTGTGCCCCCACCGCGGACGACCGGG
Source organism: Xanthobacter sp. AM11 (assembly GCF_047444035.1). NCBI lineage: Bacteria > Pseudomonadati > Pseudomonadota > Alphaproteobacteria > Hyphomicrobiales > Xanthobacteraceae > Xanthobacter > Xanthobacter sp. AM11. Next base: position 2,727,154 of record NZ_JBLAOA010000001.1, on the reverse strand, counting down.
AGACGTGGCTGCCCACCATGCGGCACATTGCGCTGGAAGGCCGCTGCTTCGTACTCTCCAGCTGCCAGGTGGTGAAGCGGGGCGACTTTCCCGAGGACTACCGCTGCTCCATCACTGATGATCCGCAAGCGCTCCTCATGCGTGGCGGGGCGGCGATCATCGGCCCCCTCGGCCAGGTGCTGGCGGGCCCGGTGTTCGACGAGGAAACGCTGCTCACCGCCGAACTGGACCTGGACGACCTCGCCCGCGCCAAGTTCGACTTCGACGTGGCCGGCAATTATGCCAGGCCGGACGTCTTCACCCTCACGGTGAACGAGGCGCCGCAGCAGGCGGTGAACCTGAAGGCGTGATGCCCGCGCGGGGCATGCAAAGTCCCGCGATATCCTCCATCCTCACGGCGCGGCGCATGGGCGCCGCCCGCGAGAGACGCGCTTCATGGACATGGAAGAAAAACTCGCCAAGATCGGCATCAGCGGCAAGCTCTTCAAGCTCTACCTCGCCGCCGTGGAACTGGGGGAGGCCCCGGTCCAGGAGGTGGCGGCGCGCGCCGGCCTCGCCCGCACCACCGCCTATGACGTGCTGGAGCGGCTGGAGCAGGAGGAGCTGATCCGCATCGAGGCGCGCGCGGGCCGGCGCTATGTGGTGGCGGAGGACCCGGTGGGCATGCTCCAGCGCCTGGAGCTGAAGAAGCAGGTGATCGGCGATCTGATGCCGCAGATCCGCTCCCTCTACAACCGCTCCAAGGGCAAGCCGCAGATCCGCTTCTATGAAGGCGAGGACGGCATCCAGACGGTCCTGTGGGACACGCTGACCTGCCAGAGCAAGACCCTGTGCGGCATCCTGTGCATGGGCGAGCTCATCGAGACGCCCGGCCTGAAGGAGATGGACGTCTATATCGACGAGCGGGTGCGCCGGGGCATCACGCTGAAGGTGCTGCGCTCGCGCGACAAGGACGTGGAGCAGATCTGGCCCACCGGCCCCGCGCAGCTGCGCGACCTGCGCTACGCCCCGGAAGGCATCACCCTGGGCGTCACCCAATATGTGTATGACGACAAGGTGGCCATCATCTCGTCCAAGCGGGAGAACTACGCGCTCGTCATCGAGAGCGAGGATTTCGCGCGCCTGCAGCTGGCGATGTTCGACACCCTCTGGTCCCTCAGCACCCCGGGCGCCACTGCCCCGGATGCCCCTGCGGCGGACCCCCATGGGCGAAAGCCACGCGTGCGATCCCCGCGCGACCCCGGCGAAAGCCCGGCCCCGACGGCTGCGGGCGCTGGCGCGAAGACCGGCGGCAAGAGCAAGGGGAGCAAGGCCAGGGACAGCAACGCGGCGGCGAACGGCCCCGGTGCCGACACCCCCGCTGGCGGCAATGGGGGGACAGGCCGGCGGCGCGGGCGCGCAGGCGCCGGCTGAGCCGCGCCCCCTCAGCCCGGCGCGTCCGGTGCGTCGGGTCCCGCCGGGAACAGGGCAAGCTGCTGCGCCCGCACCGGGGCGAACGACTGCCGGTGGTGCAGGCAGGGGCCGTGGGCCGCCAGCGCCGCCCCGTGCTCGGCGGTGCCATAGCCCATGTGCCGCTGGAAGCCGTAGGCGGGAAAGGCCGCGCCGAGGCCGGCCATCAGCCGGTCCCGAACCACCTTCGCCACGATGGAGGCCGCGGCGATGGAAGCGATGAGCCCGTCGCCGCCCACCACCGTCTCCACCGTGCAGGCGGCCTGCGGCGGGTCGTTGCCATCCACCAGCAGATAGGCGGGGTGGCACGGCAGGCCGCGCACCGCGCCGGCGATGGCCCACAAGGTGGCCTGCCGGATGTTGTCGCGGTCGATGCGCCCGGGCGGCGCGAGGCAGACCGCCACCTCCGCCGTGGCGCAGATCTGCGCGTAGAGCGCCTCGCGCTTTGCCGCCGTCAGCTTCTTGGAATCGTCCAGCCCCGGCGGCACCCGCTCGGGATCGAGCACCACCGCTGCCGCCACCACCGGCCCGGCCAAGGGGCCGCGCCCCACCTCGTCGGCCCCCGCCACCGGGGCGAAGCCGCCGGCGAGGAGGGCGCGCTCGCGGGCGAAGTCCAGCCCCGGCCGGGACGGCCCGGCCGCCTTGCGGGGACGGCCGGTGGCAGGTGCGGTGGCAGGTGCGATGGAACGGGGACGCGGGGTCTTCATGGGTGATCCGTCGCGGGTGGCGGGGCGGGGAGCGCCGCGGCATCGCAGCAGGAGGCCCGCCTGATTCGCAACGCCCTTCCTGATATCATGGCGCCGCCCCGGGGGCTGGGCAGGGTCGAGGTTGCGGTGTAATCCCGTGCGCAGGTGAGGAAAGCCGGGTGCGGGCCGCCGAAACGCTCCGGGGCCATCCCGGGGACGCCAGAGCCGGACCGCCGCCCTTTCCGGGTGCGCTTTCCGTGCCGGAACCAGTGCGGGAGACGGGCGATGCGGTGGGAAGACTTTCGCTCCAGCGGCAATGTGGAGGACCGGCGCGGCGGTGGCGGCGGCGGGTTCCAGATGCCGGGCGGCCGCGGCGGCCTCGGCATCGGCACCATCATTGTCGTGGGCCTCATCGGCTGGGCGCTGGGCATCAACCCGGCGGTGCTCATCGGCGGGCTGGAAGCCATCAACGGCATGAGCGGCGGATCACAGCAGCAGCAGGCCGCGCCGCAGGCCACCCAGAAGGGGCCACCCACCGATGAGATGGGCCGTTTCGCCTCGGCGGTCCTCGCCCAGACCGAGGATGTGTGGACCGAGCTGTTCCGCGCCGATGGCAAGACCTACCAGGACCCCAAGCTGGTGCTGTTTTCCGGCGCCACGCGCTCGGCCTGCGGCGGCGCGCAATCGGCCATGGGGCCGTTCTATTGCCCGCTGGACCAGAAGGTCTATCTCGACCTCTCCTTCTTCCAGGAGATGAAGAACCGCTTCCGCGCCGGGGGCGACTTCGCCGCCGCCTATGTCATCGCCCACGAGGTGGGCCACCATGTGGAAAACCTCATCGGCATCCTGCCCAAGGTGCAGCAGGCCCAGGCCCGTGCTACCTCCCGGGCCGAGGCCAACAACCTGTCCGTGCGGGTGGAGCTGATGGCCGACTGCCTGGCGGGGGTGTGGGCCTACCACGCCAACGCCCGCTTCCGCATCCTGGAGCCGGGCGACGTGGAGGAGGCACTGAACGCCGCCAGCGCCATCGGCGACGACCGGCTGCAGAAGCAGTCTCAGGGCTATGCGGTGCCGGACAGCTTCACCCACGGCACGTCGCAGCAGCGGGTGAACTGGTTCACCCGCGGCCTGAAGACCGGCTCCATGCAGCAGTGCAACACCTTCTCCGGGCCCATCTGAGGCCGCAGGCCCGCCCGCGCGCTGCCGGCGGGCGCCCTTGCAATTGCGGCGGAATGCACGCACCACTTGGCGCAGGCCTGCGGCCCGGGCGACGCATCCGGGCCCGGTGCCAGGCCGGCCGCACGCTCCCGCACGAGGGGCGGCAGGCCGGCGGGGAAACGCCATGGACCGCACCGCCAGACCGGACGCCGCTTTGCCCGGAACAGGATTGCCCGCCCCCGCTTGGCCCGCCCCTGCTTGGCCGGACGACGGGTGCAACCAGCCCCCGCCCTTCGCCGATGTGAACCTTGCCACCCTCGACGCACCGCTGATGGCGTGCGCCGGGCCCGACGACACGGCCGGCACGCTCGCCGCCTTCGGCGCGCAATGGGGCGGGGCGGACCAGTTCGCCCTCGGCCGCCTCGCCAACGAGAACCCGCCGGAGCTGCACAGCCACGACCCCCAGGGCCGGCGCTGCGACGTGGTGGAATTCCACCCCGCCTATCACGCCCTCATGGCCCAGAGCATGGCGGCGGGCCTGCACGCCTCGGGCTGGGACGGGGCGGGAGCGCACCTTCTGGCGGCGCGTGCCGCACGGCTCTACCTCGTGAGCCAGGTGGAGGCCGGCCATGTGTGCCCCCTCACCATGACCCACGCCGCGCCCGCCGCCCTTGCCGCCGCCCCCCACCTGCTGCGCGAATGGCTGCCGCGCATCCGCTCGCGCATCTATGACGGGCGCTTCCTGCCCTTCTGGGAAAAGGCCGGCGTCACCATCGGCATGGGCATGACCGAGCGGCAGGGCGGCACCGACGTGCGCACGAACCTCACCCGCGCCACGCCGATCGGCGGCGAGGACTACGAAATTACCGGCGCCAAATGGTTCTTCTCCGCGCCCATGAGCGACGCCTTCCTGGTGCTCGCCCAGGCGCCGGGCGGCCTCACCTGCTTTCTCATGCCGCGATTTCGGCCCGACGGCGCGGTGAACGCCCTGCGACTGGTGCGGCTGAAGCGCAAGCTCGGCAACCGGTCCAACGCCTCGTCCGAGGTGGAGTTCGAGCGCGCCTTCGCCTGGCGGGTGGGCGAGGAAGGCCGCGGCATTCCCGCCATCATCGAGATGGTGCAGATGACGCGCCTGGATTGCGCCGTCTCCTCCGCCGGGCTGATGCGCGCGGCGCTCTCCCGCGCCCTGCACCATGCCCGTCACCGCACCGTGTTCCAGAAGAAACTGGTGGACCAGCCGGCCATGACCGGAGTGCTGGCGGACCTTGCCCTCGATGCGGAGGCGTCCACCGCCCTCGTGCTGCGCCTCGCCCGCAGCTTCGACCGCGCCGGCCCCCGCGGCGGCGGCCGGCCGGACGAGGCGGCCCGGGCGCGGGTGCTGACCCCGGTGGTGAAGTTCGCCGTGTGCAAGGCCGCGCCCGGCTTCATCGCCGAGGCCATGGAGGTGCTGGGCGGCAATGGCTATGTGGAGGACTGCGCCATGCCGCGCCTGTATCGCGAGGCGCCGGTGAACGCCATCTGGGAAGGCTCCGGCAACGTCATGGCCCTGGACCTGACGCGGGTGGCGCTGCGCGAGCCGGACGCCATCGCCACGGTCCTCGCCGAGCTGATGCGCGAGGCCGGCGACCTGCCGGGCGCGCGCGAGGCGGCGCAGACGGTGTCCGACTGCCTGCGGGCGCCGGACCGGGAGACGCAGGCGCGCCTTGCCGCCGACCGCCTCGCCACCCTCGCCGCCGCGGCGGCCCTGGCCGAATCGGCACCGGCGGAGGTGGCGCAGGCGTTCGCCGCTACCCGCCTCGCCCGCCCGCGCGGCCCCTACGGCACCAATGATGTGGGGCGGGCGCGGACCCCGCTGCTGGACCGCGCCCTCGTCGCCTGACCCTGCGGCGGCCGGCGCACCGCGCTGAAGCCGCAGGGCAATTCAGCGCGGGCGGGGATTCGCCCGGCGCGGAGGGCGCGTAAGGCCGGCCTGCGGCCTTGCCCCGCGGCCGCCGGCATGCGAAGGACGGGGGCACGCACGGAGCCGCCGCGGGAAAGCCCTGCGCGGGCCGTCGGGCGTCGGCCATTGAAACCTCTTGCAGCCTTCGCTATAGGGGCCGACAACTCATTCCGAAGGGGCCATGCGGCCAACCCTCGGCCCGGGCCGGTACCCTGGCATGATGCGCGAACGCATGATGCGCGCGGGCCGCGCGCAGAGCGGCCGAGTACACGAGAGGCGTCAGTCCATGTCTTCGACGTTCGACACGGTGGCCAATATCATTGCGGAAACCTGCGACATTCCGCGGGACACCATCACGCCGGACAGCCACGCCATCGACGATCTCGGCATCGACAGCCTCGACTTCCTCGACATCGCCTTCGCCATCGACAAGGCGTTCGGCATCAAGCTGCCGCTGGAGCAGTGGACGCAGGAAGTGAACGACGGCAAGGCCACCACCGAGCAATATTTCGTGCTCAAGAACCTGTGCGCCCGCATCGACGAGTTGGTCGCTGCGAAGGCCGCGTGAGGCCGGACGGAATAGATGCGTCCTGAAGTCTTCAAGATGATCGACCGGGTCGTCACCATCGACCCGTCGCTCGAGAAGATCCACTGCCAGGGCATGGTCCCGGAAGAAAGCTCCATCTTCGATGGGCATTTCCCCGGCTATCCCATCATGCCCGGCGTGCTTCTCATCGAGGCCATGGCCCAGACCACCGGCTGGCTGGTGCTGGCGCGCAACCGCTTCGAGAAGATGCCCTTCCTCGCCACGGTGAAGGAAGCAAAGCTGCGCACCTTCGTGCTGCCCGGGCAGAATCTCGACCTGTTCTCGGAGATCCTGCACGAGGGCTCGGGCTTCGTGGTGGCCAAGACCAGCGCCACCCTGGAGGGCAAGCCCATCTGCAACGCCGAGCTCACCTTCCGCGTGCTGCCCTGGCCGGAAGGCAAGATGAAGGCCGTGGTGAAGAAGGTGGCCGAGCACGTCTCCTTCCCCCTAGCGGACTTTGCAGATGCCTGAAACTAAAGGTGACCGGAGCCGGCGCGACGTCTGGATCACCGGCATCGGCCTCGTTTCCTCCCTCGGGGAAGGACCCGACGCCCATTGGCAGGCCCTTGCCAGCGGCGCCGCCCCGGTGATCGACACCACCAGCTTTGCGCCTTATGTGGTGCATCCGCTGGTGAAGGTGAACTTCGACAGCCAGATTCCCAAGAAGGGCGACCAGCGGCAGATGGAGCCCTGGCAGCGCATCGGCACCTATGCGGCCGGCCTTGCCCTCGAGTCGGCCGGGATTGCGAAGAATACCGAAATCCTGTCCAAGACCGACATGATCGTGGCGGCGGGTGGCGGCGAGCGCGACTTCGCCGTGGACGCCGCCATCCTCAATGATCTGGCCACCTCCAACGATGCCGGCCGGCTGCTCAACGAGCGGCTTCTGTCGGACCTGCGGCCCACCTTGTCGCTGGCCCAGCTCTCCAACCTGCTGGCCGGCAACATCTCCATCGTGCACGGCGTCACCGGCTCCTCGCGCACCTTCATGGGCGAGGAGAGCGCGGGCGTGGACGCCACCCGGGTGGCCTTTTCGCGCATCGCCGCCGGACAGAGCGAGATCGCCCTCGTGGGCGGCGCCTACAATGCCGAGCGCGAGGACACGCTGCTCCTCAACGATTTGGACGGCTTCTGCCTGAAGGGCGACTACCGTCCGGTGTTCGAGGCGCCCGGCATCGCCTCCGGCTCCATGGGCGCCTTCCTGGTGCTGGAATCGCCCGAACATGCGCAGGCGCGCGGCGCCACGCCCATCGCCAGGCTCTCCGGCGTGTGGTCGGAGCGGGCGAAGCGCGCGGTGGCCGGCGCCATCGCCGCGCAGGTGGCGGCGCTGCTTTCCGCCGCCGGCGCAGGCGCCGGAACCGCAATCATCTCCGGCGCCACCGGCGCGCAGGAGGCCACCGCCGCGGAGGCCGAGGCGCTGAAGGCCTGCGGCCTGCCGGTGCGCGCGGTGGCCAACCGCCTGGGCCACGGCTTCGAGGCCCAGTTCATCGCCGGCCTGGCGCTGGCGGCGCTGGCGGTGTCCCATGGCACGCTGTTCCCGCCCGCCGCCGGTGATCCGCTGGAGCAGCCGGGCGACGGGGTGGCGCGCATCGTGGTGACGCAGGTGGGCCACTGGCGCGGCGAAGGCGCCGGCCTCGTCGAGAAGGCCTGACGCCGGCCCGGCGCCCCGCGGGGCACGGCAGGCATGATGCGCCGGCGCATTGTCCTCGGCGCCCGCTTCGGCTTATTTTCCGGCCCGTCGGCAGCACCGCCCGCGCGGCATCGGCGCGGCGACGACAGGACCGGGATGGACAGGCGCCTGGGGCGGGCGCGCTTCACAAGAGGGAGCCGCGAACATGACGCAGGCGCATTTGGACAAGTTCGGCCGCCCCATCGTGGTGGTCACCGGCATCGGCCTCGTCACCTCCCTGGGGCAGGGCAAGGACGACAATTGGCGGCGCCTCACCGCGGGCGAATCGGGCATCCACACCATCACCCGCTTTCCCATCGAGGGCATGCGCACCACCATCGCCGGCACGGTGGACTTCCTGTTCGAGGGCCGCGTGGCGGCCCCCAACCTGTCCGAGAAGCTCGCCACCCTCGCCGCCGAGGAAGCCATTGGCGAAGCCGCGATCGGCACATCGGGTGATTTCCCCGGCCCGCTGTTCGCCGCGGTGCCGCCGGTGGAACTGGAATGGCCGGAGCGCCGGCAGATCGCCGATGCGGTGGGCCATTACCCCATCGTCTATCACGACCTCTTGGGCGCCGCCGCCTCGGGCAAGTTCCGCCCCTGGCACGAGCGCTTCCTGTTCGGCTCGGTGGCGGACCGCCTGGCCGACCGTTTCGGCACCCGCGGCCAGCCCATTTCGCTCTCCACCGCCTGCGCCTCGGGGGCCACCGCCATCCAGCTGGGCGTGGAAGCCATCCGCCGCGGCGAGACCGACGTGGCCCTCGCCCTCGGCACCGACGGTTCAGTGCACCCCGAAGCCCTCATCCGCTTCTCGCTGCTCTCGGCCCTCACCACCGCCAACGACAAGCCGGAGGAGGCCGCCCGTCCCTTCGCCAAGAACCGCGACGGCTTTGTGATGGCCGAGGGCGCCGCGGCTTTGGTGCTGGAGAGCTATGCGCATGCGGTGGCGCGCGGGGCGAAGATTCTCGGCGTGCTGGAAGGCTGCGGCGAGATGGCCGACAATTTCCACCGTACCCGCTCCAGCCCCGACGGCCGCCCCATCATCGGCTGCATGACCAATGCCTTCGCCGATGCGGGCGTGACCCCCGACGATGTGGACTACATCAACGCCCACGGCACTTCGACGCCCGAGAACGACCGCATGGAATATGTGGGCATGAAGGCGGTGTTCGGCGAGGAGAAGCTGGCGCGCACCCCCATTTCGTCCAACAAGTCCATGATCGGCCATACGCTGACGGCGGCCGGCGCCATCGAGGCGGCGGTGTCGCTGCTCACCATCGCCAACGGCCGCATCCCGCCCACCATCAATTACCACATCCCCGACCCGGCCATTCCGCTGGACGTGGTGCCCAACGTGGCCCGCGATGCGCAGGTGAAGCGGGTGATCTCCAATTCGTTCGGCTTCGGCGGGCAGAATGTGTGCCTGGTGCTGGCGGGGGAGCCGGCGTGAGGGTGCTGTCCGTCGACGCATGTGCGCCGCGTCCCCTCTCCCACCTGCGGGGAAGGGCCGGGGTGGGGGCGAACCCCTCCGTTGGTGCCACGCTCGAACGTCACGCACACCCCAAGCGATCCTGCCCCCTCCGCAGCCCTCCCCCCCTCGCTAGCCTTCCCCCGCAAGCGGGAGAGGGGACGGGCCGGTGAGTATGGCCAAGCCCATCCTCGTCACCGGCGGCGGGCGCGGGCTCGGGGCGGCCATCGTGCGCGCCCTCGTGGCGGCCGGATATCCCGTCACCTTCACCTACCGCTCGGCGGTCGGCGAGGCGCAGGCGCTGGTGGCCGAGCTTCGCGCCGCCCACCCCGGCTGCACCCTGAACGTCCGGCCCCTCGACCTTGCCGACCGCGCCGCGGTGGAGGCCTTCGCCCAGGAGCTGGAGGCGGGGGACACCTATTTCGGCTTCTGCCACAATGCCGGCGCCTCCTACGACACGCTCGCCGCCATGATCGACCAGGACAAGGCGGAAGCGGTGATGCAGGTCAACCACTTCGCCTTCGTGCGCCTCACCCGCGCCCTGGTGCGGCCCATGACGCGGGCGCGCGCCGGGCGCATCGTCGCCATCGGCTCGGTGGCGGCGCTGCAGGCCAACCAGGGCAATGCCGCCTATGCGGCCTCGAAGGCGGCCCTTCTCGCCCATGTGCGCGGCCTCGCCATCGAGACCGCCCGGCGCGGCGTGACGGTGAATTATGTGGCCCCCGGCTTCATCGACACCGCCATGCTGGAGAAGTTCGCCGACTACCGGGCGAAGATGGAGGCGCAGATCCCCGCCGGCCGCTTCGCCACCCCCGACGACGTGGCCCAGGTGGTGGCCTTTCTCTTCTCCCCCGGCGCGGGCTATATGACCGGCGCCATCCTGCCGGTGGATGGCGGGCTTTCCGCCTCGCTCGCCGCCCACCGCTGACACCCGATTTCACGAGAACAACAATGCGCGCGCTCCAGCTCGTCTCCGACCGCAACCTCCAGCTCGTCGATCTGCCCGCGCCCGATGCCCCCGGCGCCGGCGAGGTGCAGATCAGGGTGAAGGCGCTGGCGCTGAACCATATCGACGTGTGGGGCTGGCGCGGCATGGCCTTTGCCAAGCGCAAGATGCCCCTCGTGGTGGGCGCCGAGGCGGCGGGCGAGATCGTGGCGCTGGGCGCCGACGTGCGCGGCCTCAAGGTGGGGCAGACAGTGGCCATGTACGGCGCCATGACCTGCGGCCATTGCAAGAACTGCCTGGCGGGGCGCGACAACCTTTGCGAGAACGTGGGCGGCGTGCTCGGCTTCCATATCGACGGCTTCGCCCGCGACGTCATCAACATGCCCGAGCGCCTGGTCATCCCCGCGCCCGAGGGCGTGTCGTTCGAGGATGCGGCCTGCGCCGGCATCACCTTCTCCACGGTCGAGCACATGCTGTTCGACAATGCAAAGCTGGAAAAGGGCGAGACCGTGCTGGTGCATGCCGGCGGCTCTGGCATCGGCTCGGCCGCCATCCGCCTGGCGAAGGATGTGGGCGCCACGGTCATCACCACCGTGGGCGACGACGAAAAGCTGGAAAAGGCGAAGGCGCTGGGCGCCGACCATGTGATCAACTACCGCAAGGACCGGTTCGAGCACGAGGTCCGCAAGATCACCAGGAAGGTGGGCGTGGACGTGGTGTTCGAGCATGTGGGCGCGGACACCTGGAACGCCTCGCTGCTCTCCATGAAGCCCGGCGCGCGGCTCGTCACCTGCGGCTCCACCTCGGGTGTGAGCGTGCAGATGAATTTGATGCAGCTGTTCCAGCGCCAGTACAAGATCTTCGGCTCGTTCGGCGCCACCATCCGCAATGTCTCCGAAGGATTGCAGAAGATGGGCCGCGGCATCCTCCCGGTGATCGACACGGTGGTGCCGCTGGAGAATTTCAACGAGGGGCTGGAGCGGCTGGAAAGCCGCAAGGTGTTCGGCAAGATCGTGGTGAAATTCTAGAGCCGGGGCGGCGCGCACGACCGTGGCCCGGCTCCCCCTCCCCGTCCGCAAGATCATCCACCGCCTGAAGCTGGCGCTGGCGCCGGCCGTCGAAGTGCTGGTGGCGGGCTATGTGCGCGGCTCCATCTGGTGGCTCAGGCTGTGGCCGCTGTGGCTCTCGGCCGGCGGCATGGCGTTCTGGGCGCGCACGCTCGGCCCGTTCTTCGCGGTGAGCAAGGTGGCGCGGCGCAACCTTGCCGCCGCCTTCCCTGAGAAGAGCAAGGGGGAGATCAACGCGCTGGTGCGCGGCGTGTGGGCCAACATGGGCCGCCTGTCCGCCGAGTTCGCCCAGCAGGACCGCCTGTGGGACTATGACCCCGCAAGGCCAGATGCCGGCCGCATCGAGGTGAAGGGCGCCGAGATCATGGCGCGGCTGAAGGACGACGGGCGCCCGGCCCTGTTCTTCACCGCCCATACCGGCAATTGGGAGCTGTGCGCCATCGCCGGCGCCAAGCTGGAGGTGCCCGGCGGCGTGCTCTACCGCGCCCCCAACAACAAGCGCGCCGCCGCCATGATCGAGGACATGCGCTCCGGCACCATGCCCGGCCTCATCCGCGCCGGCCGCGATGCCGGGCGGGTGATGGCGCGGATGCTGGCGGACGGCCAGCACCTGGGCATGCTGGTGGACCAATACTGGACCGGCGGGCCGCAGGTGATGTTCTTCGGCCGGCCCTGCGCCACCAATCCCACCCTCGCCCGCCTCGCCCGCCAGTTCGATTGCCCGGTGCACGGCATGCGCGTCATCCGCCTGCCCGGCGCGCGCTTCCGGGTGGAGATCACCGAGGAGGTGGCCCTGCCCCGCGACAGCGAAGGCAAGATCGAGGTGGTGGGCGCCATGCAGGCGGTCACTTCCGTGATCGAAGGCTGGGTGCGCGAATATCCCGACCAGTGGCTGTGGCTGCACCGGCGATGGCGATGAGGGGGGCGGCGCGCGCTTCGCCCTTGCCCGCACGCCTGCGATCCTATAAAGCCGCGCTTTCCTTTTTGCGGGGTCTTGAGGGATGAGCGTGCCTGAGGTGGCCGTCATCATGGGCAGCCAGTCCGATTGGGACACCATGCGCCACGCGTCCGAGACGCTGGATGCGCTGATGGTGCCGCACGAGACGCGCATCGTCTCCGCCCACCGCACCCCGGAGCGCATGTATGCGTTTGCCAGGGGGGCGAAGGCGGAGGGCTTCAAGGTCATCATCGCCGGCGCCGGCGGCGCGGCGCACCTGCCGGGCATGGTGGCCGCGCTGACGCCCTTGCCGGTGTTCGGCGTGCCGGTGCAGTCCAAGGCCCTGTCCGGCCTCGACAGCCTCTATTCCATCGTGCAGATGCCGGCGGGCGTGCCGGTGGGAACGCTGGCCATCGGCGCGGCGGGGGCCACCAATGCCGCCTTGCTCGCCGCCGCCGTGCTCGCCCTCGCCGATCCGGCCCTGGCCGAGCGCCTCGATGCCTGGCGCGCCGCGCGCACGCAGGCCGTGGCCGAGCGGCCGGCCTGACCCATGCTCACGCCCGGCTGCGTCATCGGCATCCTCGGCGGCGGCCAGCTCGGCCGCATGATCGCCCTTGCGGCCGCCGAGCTGGGGCTGAAGACCCACATTCTCTGCCCCGACAAGGACAGCCCCGCCTTCCATGTGAGCGCGCACCACATCTGCGCCGCCTATGACGATTTCGACGCGCTGGAGCGGTTTGCCGCCGGCGTGGACGTGGTGACCTACGAATTCGAGAACGTGCCGCTGGCCACCGCCGAATTCCTCGCCGCCCGCAAGCCCCTGCGACCGGGCGCCAAGGCCCTCGCCATCACCCAGGACCGGCTGGCCGAGAAGAGCTTCGTGCGCGACCTCGGCATCGAGACCGCCCCGTTCGCGCCGGTGGACGACCTCGCGGGACTGGAAGCGGCGGTGGCCGCCCTCGGCCTGCCGGCAGTGCTGAAGACCCGCCGCTTCGGCTATGACGGCAAGGGGCAGGTGATGATCCGCCCCGGCGACGACCTCACCGCCGCCTGGCACGCGCTGGGCCGGCAGAGCGCCATCCTGGAAGGGTTCGTGGCGTTCGAGCGGGAGGTGTCCGTGGTGGCCGCGCGGCGCGGCGACGGGGCGTTCTCGGCCTTCGAGGTGACGCAGAACGTGCACCGCGAGCACATTCTGCACACCTCCACCGTGCCGGCCGAGATCACCCCCGCGGCGGCACGGCAGGCGCGGGCCATGGCCCTCGGCATCGCCGATGCGCTGGACTATGAGGGCGTGTTCGCGGTGGAATTGTTCGTGGTGGGGCGCGGCGCCGCCGAGCGGGTGATCGTGAACGAGATTGCCCCGCGGGTGCACAACAGCGGCCACTGGACCCAGAACGGGGCGGTGACCTCCCAGTTCGAACAGCATGTGCGCGCCATCGCCGGCTGGCCGCTGGGCGAGGTGGCCCGCCTGGGACGGGCGCAGATGACCAACCTCATCGGCGCCGATGTCCACGACTGGCAGGCGCTGCTGGCCGAGCCGGGCGCCCACCTGCACCTCTACGGCAAGGAAGAGGCGCGGGCCGGCCGCAAGATGGGCCATGTGGTGCGGGTGCGGCGCGACCCGCAGGCCTGCGCCAACATTCCCGAGGACGGCTGCTGAAAATTGCGCGGAAAGGCAATTTGCGAATCGCCTTGTTGCCAAACCGTCATGTGACGTGTCTATGATACCTATGTTGACCGCCTCGCCTGCGCCGGCCTGCCGCTGCGCAGGGGGGGCGGCTCATCTGCCGTCGCGTGGGCGCCGGCGATCTTCCATACGGCCTCGGGGGATGCCGATGGGTTGGGACGTTTCCGCGGAAACGCTGCGCCAGCTGGCGCGGCGCATGGCGCAATCCGGCAAGTTCTGCAGCTGGCGCCTCATCCAGATCGAGCTGCGCTTCATGCAGGGCATCCGGGAAGCGGAATCCTGCTTCGGCGACACCGCCATCCGCTTCGAGCTGGACGACCTGTGCCGCCAGGCCCAGCGGCGCCCGGCAGCCGCGCCGGCCCGCACCCAGACCCAGCAGGCCGCAGCGGCGTTCGCTTACCGGCGGCCGGCCGCCGCGCACCTGCGCCTGCGCACCGCGAACTGAGCCGGCGCAAGGCCTCGCACCCTGCCTCCCGCGGGCCGCGGTGTCTGGACAAGCCACCGCGCCTCTGATAAGAGAGCGCTTCTCTCGGACATGCCGAAGAGAGGGCTGACGCCCCATCTTCCCCGGTCCGCAGTTTCAGATCAGGTCAGGCACCGGCTCGGCGCAACAGCTCGAAGAGGTAAACACGTGCAAGTTCTCGTCCGCGACAACAATGTTGATCAGGCCCTCAAGGCGCTCAAGAAGAAGATGCAGCGCGAGGGGATCTTCCGCGAGATGAAGCTGCGTGGTCACTACGAGAAGCCGTCCGAGAAGCGCGCCCGCGAGGAGGCCGAGGCCATCCGCCGCGCCCGCAAGCTGGCCCGCAAGCGCGCCCAGCGTGAAGGCCTCATCCCGTCCAAGCCGCGCCCCACCCGCTGATCAGCGGTTCGCCGCGGACGGCCTGCGCCTATTGAGCCCAAGGGTCTGAGGAAGGCATCTTCCGAAGACGCGGGCTCTGCGGCGAAGGGTTCCGCGGGCGAAGCCTCCTTGAGTATCGAGCTGTTGTCATCCGCGCGGCCGGTTCCGCGCGGATTTTTGGCGTGAGCGTCCCGGCACCCCTTCCACAGCTGCGCCCCGCCTGGACATCGCAATCCCCCCGGCCGCGTGTCGGTGCCGCCATTTTTCGGCCTGTCGGCAGCGTTTCATGGTCCATCGCTTACAATGCCTCCCTGCCCAATGGCACAGGTGTGATGCCGGGTGGGCAAGAGACGGCAAACCCGGCCTCGTTCAATATGTTAGCTAAATTCCCGAGGCCGCTTCCATCGCCCTCGGGGCGGTTCACGCTGGTTTCCCGGGTGAGACGGCGACTCAGCGATCGGTCTGATCGGATCGCGCGTATCCGTTTCCTGCGTGAGAGGGCGATTCACCGATCAAATTGATTCAATTCGATCGGATCGCGCGTATCCGTTTCCTGCGTGAGAGGGCGATTCACCGATCAAATTGATTCAATTCGATCGGATCGCGCTCTAGAGTGCGCCCGCGAGGTCGGGATGCTGCGGCGCATCCGGCACCGCGGCGCAGGCGGGGGCGGCGCCCCCTCATCGGAGAGGCCCATGGTCGCGCGTGTCGTCACGGTCGATCCCTTCGACATCGTTGTTTTCGGCGCCACCGGCGATCTGGCCCGGCGCAAGCTGCTGCCCGCCTTGTTCGAGCGCGATCTCGCCGGCCAGATCCCGGCGGAGGCCCGCATCATCGGCGTGTCCCGCCGCCCCATGCCCGCCGCCGACTTCCGCCGCTTCGCCGGGGATGCGGTGGACGCCTCCGACGGCATCGAGGATGTGGAGCCGGCGCGCGTCGCCGCCTTCCTCGATCGGCTGGATTATGTGGCGGTGGATGCGGTCTCCGACGACGGATGGGCCGAGCTCGCCGCCCTCCTGGCCACCGGCGCGCACCGGGTCCGGGTCTTCTACCTCGCGGTGGGGCCGGACCTGTTCGACCCCATCTGCTCGCGCATCGGCGCCCACCAGCTCGTCACCGAGAAGACCCGGGTGGTGGTGGAAAAGCCCGTGGGCAAGGACCTCGCCTCGGCGCGGGAGGTCAATGCGGCGGTGGGCAAGGTGTTCCGTGAGGAAGCGGTGTTCCGCATCGACCACTATCTCGGTAAGGAGACGGTGCAGAACCTGATGGCGCTGCGCTTCGCCAATGCTCTGTTCGAGCCGGTGTGGAACAACGCCCACATCGACCATGTGCAGATCACCGTGGCCGAGAGCATCGGCACCGCGGGGCGCGCGGGCTATTACGACACCGCCGGTGCCCTCCGGGACATGGTGCAGAACCACATTCTCCAGTTGCTCTGCCTCGTCGCCATGGAGCCGCCCGTCACCCTCGACGCCGATGCGGTGCGCGACGAGAAGCTCAAGGTGCTGAAGGCGCTGGAGCCCATCAACGAGGCCAACGCCGCCCAGCTCACCGTGCGCGGCCAGTATCGCGCCGGGGCCTCCGCCGGCGGCGCGGTTCCCGGCTATCTGGAGGAACTGGGCTCCGGCGCCTCGGAAACCGAGACCTTCGTCGCCCTGAAGGCGGAGATCAGCAACTGGCGCTGGGCCGGCGTTCCCTTCTATCTGCGCACCGGCAAGCGCCTTGCCTCCCGCGTGTCCGAGATCGTGGTGGCCTTCCGCCCCATCCCCCATTCGGTGTTCGACAGCCACGCCGGCCCCATCATGGCCAACCGTCTCGTCATCCGCCTGCAGCCGGACGAGGGGGTGAAGCTCTGGCTCATGATCAAGGACCCCGGCCCGGGCGGCATGCGGCTGCAGCATGTGCCCCTCGACATGAGCTTCGCCAGCGTGTTCGGGGTGCGCAACCCGGACGCCTACGAGCGCCTGATCATGGACGTGATCCGCGGCAACCAGACCCTGTTCATGCGCCGCGACGAGGTGGAGGCCGCCTGGCAATGGGTGGGGCCCATCTTGGATGCCTGGCGCACCACCCATGAGGCGCCCCGGCCCTACACCGCCGGCACCTGGGGCCCGTCCGCCGCCATCGCCCTCATCGAGCGCGACGGGCGCACCTGGACCGACGACGCCTGAGGCCCGGCCATGAGCGGCGCATCCCCCATCGCCCTTGTCCCCTATGCGGACGCCGCGGCCCTGGCGCGCGCTCTGGCGGCCCATGTGGCGGAAGCGCTGCGCGCGCGCCTCGCCCGCGATGACGCGGCAAGCCTTGCCGTCTCGGGTGGGCGCACGCCGGTGCACTTCCTGGAAGCCCTCGGCGGCGCGCCGCTGGACTGGCGCCGCATCGCCGTCACCCTGGTGGACGAACGCTGGGTGCCGGAGACGTCGGATCGCTCCAACGCCGCTTTGGTGCGCCGCCACCTCTTGCAGGGACCGGCCGCCGCCGCGCGCTTCGTGCCGCTCTATACCGGCGACGCCACGCCGGAGGAGGGCCTCGCCGCCGCCACGGCCGCGGTGGCGGCCCTGCCCGCCCCCTTCGCCGCCGTGGTGCTGGGCATGGGCGACGATGGGCACACCGCCTCCTTCTTTCCCGGCGCCCCCACCCTTGCCGCCGCCATCGACCCCGCCGGCCCGGCGCCGCTGGTGGCGGTGCGGGCGCCGGCGGCGGGAGAACCGCGAATCACCTTCGCCCTGCCGCCCCTCCTGGCGGCCGACACGGTGCTGCTACATATCGAAGGCATGACCAAGCGGACGGTGCTGGAGCGTGCCTGCACGGACGGTGCGACGGCGGAGCTGCCGATCCGCGCCGTGCTGCGCAATGCCCCTGCGCCGCTCGATGTGCTGTGGTGCCCCTGACGGAGATTTCACGCCCATGACGCTTCCCGGCCCCGCCACCGACGCCGCCTTCGAGGCTCTCTCCGCCGCCTGGGCCGGCCGCAGGACCCGCATCCTCGATCTGTTCGCGGCACCGGACCGGTTCGAGCGCTTCTCCTGCGCCTATGGCGACCTGCTGCTCGACTTCTCCAAGACCGCCATCACCGACGAGGTGCTGGCGCTGCTGCTGGATCTGGCGGCCGCCGGCCAGGTGGAGCAATGGCGCGACGCCATGTTCGCGGGCGACCACATCAACCTGACCGAAGACCGGGCCGTGCTGCACAGCGCCCTGCGCGCGGGCGCCGGCGCCGCGCTGCCGGTGGACGGCATCGACGTGATGCCGGGGGTCGAGGAGACCCTGCGGCGCCTCGCCGATTTCTCCACCGCGGTGCGGGAGGGGCGGATCGCCGGCGCCCGCGGGCACGTCTTCACGGATGTGGTGAACATCGGCATCGGCGGCTCGGACCTCGGCCCGGCCATGGTGACCGGTGCGCTGGCGCCCTATCACGACGGGCCGCGCTGCCATTTCGTCTCCAACGTGGACGGCGCCCACATCGCCGATGTGCTGAAGGGGCTGAACCCGGCCACCACCCTTTTCATCGTGGCCTCGAAGACCTTCACCACGGTGGAAACCATGCGCAACGCCGCCACGGCGCGCGCCTTCATCGCCGATGCCCTGGGCGAGGACGCGGTGGGCGCGCATTTCGCAGCCGTCTCCACCGCGCTTGAGCGGGTGAAGGCGTTCGGCATCTCCCCCGAGCGCGCCTTCGGCTTCTGGGATTGGGTGGGCGGGCGCTATTCCGTGTGGTCGGCGGTGGGCCTGCCGGTGATGATCGCCATCGGCCCGTCGCGGTTCGGCGAGTTCCTCACCGGCGCCGCGGCCATGGACGCGCATTTCCGCTCGGCGCCGCTGGCGCAGAACCTGCCGGTGCTGCTGGCCCTGGTCGGCCTGTGGCACCGCAATGCCTGCGGCTTTCCCAGCCGGGCCGTCATTCCCTACGACCAGCGGCTGGCGCGCCTGCCCGCCTATCTCCAGCAGCTGGACATGGAGAGCAACGGCAAGAGCGTGCGCCGCGACGGCAGCCCGGTGGCCCGCGCCACCGGCCCCATCGTGTGGGGCGAGCCGGGCACCAATGCGCAGCATGCCTTCTTCCAGCTGCTGCACCAGGGCACGGACATTGTGCCGGTGGAATTCCTGGTGGCGGCGGAAGGGCACGAGCCCGGCCTCAAGGCGCACCAGGACCTGCTGGTGGCCAATTGCCTCGCCCAGTCCGAGGCGCTGATGCGCGGGCGCAGCCTGGAGGCGGCGGCGGAGCAATTGCGCGCCCGCGGGCTTTCGGAAGCCGATATCGCGCAGCTTGCCCCGCACCGCGTATTCCCCGGCGACCGGCCGTCCGTGACCATCGCTTATGCCCAGCTCGACCCCTTTACCCTGGGCCGGCTGATCGCCCTCTACGAGCACCGGGTGTTCGTCGAGGCGGCGGTGTGGGGCATCAATGCCTTCGACCAGTGGGGCGTGGAGCTGGGCAAGGAGCTGGCGACCCAGTTCCTCCCTGCGGTGACCGAGGGGGTGCTTCCCCCGGGCGCCTCCCCCTCCACGGCCGGCCTTTTGGGCCATCTGGACGCCATCACCAAGACCTGAGCGCAGGGCCCCGCGGAGAGCAAGACCCCGCCAGGGAGCGCAGCCTCCCCGCCGGGCGGGGGACGCGACCGCGCGCCGCCTTCCCGGCGGCGATGCTGCATGGCACTGCTGTGCGCGCTGCCATGCAGCATTGCGGGTCGCCTCTGCGTATTATGTATACCACAGAAGCCGTAGGCTGGCCTAAGAAGACGGGGAACGGGCGCGTCGTCGCCCGGGTTTTCGGCACTTGAGGTGCCGGGGGACTTGACCATGAACGCGCTTGAACTGACGGCCTACGGACTTTTCGGCATTGTGCTCTCGCTCGCCGCCACGGGCCTTTCCGCGCAGACGCCCTATATGACGGTAGCCGGCGCCGGCGGCATCCCGCTGGAAGACGTGCTGCTGTCCAACCCGGAACCGCGCTGGGCGCAGTATCGCCACGCGGCGGTTTCCGCCGATTCGCGGATGCAGGCGGGGCGCACCGGCTTCTGAGCGAATCGAAAAAGGAGGGTGCGGCAAGCCGCCCCCTCCAGTCGGGCCCGGGGTAGGTGGGCCGATGGGATGGACCTGGCCTATCCGGCAACCCGGGGGCTCGCCGCCTCCACCGCCTGGCTGGCGGTGGCCTGGCTGACGAAGCGGGCGCGCAGCGGCTTCAGCACGAGCAGGGCCATGAGCGCGGCGAGGCTGTCGGCCATGGAGTTCAGCACCCAGGACAGGCTGCACAAAATGGCGCCGATGAAGACGACGATGCGCGGACAGAACGTGTCCACGAACCAATCCGAGGCGAACATGTCAGTCGGCCCGATGAGGCAAACAGCCTGCGGGGACAGGCCGATGGGCTGCCCAGCCCAGGCGCGCGCTGCCTCACACCGGCGCAGGCCGTCGCGAGCGCCGCGGAGCCGGGCGCCGGACAAAATCGCCGAGCACAAAAAAACCCCGGCCGAAGCCGGGGCATGAGGAGCCGCTCGGGTGAGCGGCGGAGGGACCTGTTCTGCCGCGGCCCGGGCCATGGCCGGAGGGTGGCGGCGAAGTCCGGGGCTGCTGCGGGCAATGCGGTGGCGGCCGCCCGCAGCGCCGTGGTTCGATCAGGCCGTCGCCTCGCGGGTGGCGGCGGCCGCCGCGGCAGCTTCCTGGTTCATCCGGTGATGGCGGGCGAGCAGGGGACGCAGCACGAACAGGGCGGCGAAGGCGGCCGTCAGGTCCATGGCCGCCACCGTGTAGAGCACGGTGGTCCAGGTGCCCGTCGCCTCCATCAGGATGTTGGCCATGGGCACCAGCAGGGCGGCGAAGCCTTTGGCGGTGTAGAGCATGCCGTAGATCTTGCCGATGTGCTTGGAGCCGAAGGTGTCCGCGGCGGTGGCCGAGAACAGGGAGTAGACTTCGCCCCAGGCAAGGAAGACCACGCCCGACAGGAAGATGAACGCCCAGGGATTGGTACCGAACGTGCCCAGGGCGACAATGCCGATGCCTTCCAGCGCGAAGGCGAAGAACATGGTCTTCTCACGGCCGATATGGTCGGAAACCCAGCCGAAGAAGGGCCGCGAGAAGCCGTTGAGGATGCGGTCCAGCATCAGCGCGAACGGCAGGGCCGCCATCGCGAAGAAGTAGAGGTTGACGTCGATGTGCTTGACGCCCAGGTCCTCGGCGATCACGCCCAGCTGCGCCACGGCCATCAGGCCGCCGGACACGGTGAGGATGAACATCACCAGCATGGTCCAGAACACCGGGGTCTGCAGCGCCTCGCCCAGGGTATAGTCGCGGCGGCTCTGCGCCACGGTGGACGAGTAGGTGACATCATCCTTGGACGGCGCCCGCAGGAAGCCGGCGGCAAGCATGATCACCGCGCCCTGCACCAGGCCGAAGGTGAAGAAGGTCTCCTGGTAGCCGCTGGACTTGATCATGGCGGCGATGGGCAGGATGGTCAGCACCGTGCCCGAGCCATAGCCGGCGGCGGTGAGGCCCACCGCGAGGCCGCGGCGATCGGGGAACCACTTCAGCGCCGCGTTGATGCAGGTGGCATAGACGCAGCCGACGCCGATGCCGCCCACGGCCGCCGCCACGTAAAGGGCGGTGAGGGAGGTGGCATAGGAGTTCAGCACCCAGCTGAGGCCGGTAAAGAGGCCACCCACCAGCACCATGGTGCGCGGGCCGTATTTGTCGATGAAATAGCCCTCGATCGGGGTCAGCCAGGTCTGCACCACCACGAAGACGGTGAAGGCCACCTGCACGGACGCGCGCGACCAGCCATGCGTGGTCACGATTTCCGGGACGAAAAGCGTCCAGGAATACTGGATGTTCGCGGCTGCAACCATGCAGACCACGCCGGCAATCAATTGCATCCAGCGGTTTGTTGCTGGCGCCTTTACAGCGGACTCGACCATTTTTCCTACCCCTTACGGACCATTTTTATCTGATTTGTCTGTTTAACCGCCCCACCCTCTTGTTATCCCTCATGGAGCGGCGGATTTCTGATCGGAGGTTTGCCCCTCCGTCACACGGCACCGGCGGCACGCATGCCGGCGATCTCGTCCTGGCTGAAGCCGAGGCTGGCGAGCACCTCGTCGGTGTGCTCGCCCAGCAGCGGCGCGCGGTCCACCGGCACCTCACTCGCCGACATGCGAATGGGGGAGCCGACGGTCACATAGGTGCCCCGTTCCGGGTGCGGCACCTCCACCAGGAAGCCGCGCTCGTAGAGGGCGCGGTCGTCCAGGATGTCCTGGGTGGAGAGCACCGGCCCGCACGGAACGTCGATGGCGTTGAGCGCCGCCATCACCTCGAATTTGGTGCGCTTGACGGTCCAGCGCTCGATCACCTCGAAGCACTGCTCCAGCCGCTGGGCGCGGGCCTCGTGGGCGGCGAACTTGGGATCGTCGATGAGGTCCTTGCGGCCCACCAGGCGCATCAAAGGCGCCCAGCCCTGGGGCTGGATGATGACGTAGCAATAATCGTTCTCGCCCCCCGGCGCGCAGCGCAGGGCCGCCCCCGGCTGGCCGCCGCCGGAGCAATTGCCGGCCCGCGGCACGCTTCCGCCCTCGGGCGCGCCGGGATATTCCGGCAGCGGCCCGGCGCCGAGGCGCTGCTGATCGCGCAGCTTCACCCGCAGCAGGTTCATGACGCAGTCCTGCATGGCCACGTCCACCTTCTGCCCCTCGCCGGTGACGGTGCGCTGGAACAAGGCGGCGAGGATGCCGGCCACGCAATGGATGCCGGTACCCGTATCGCCGATCTGGGCGCTGGAGGCGGTGGGCGGCCCCGAGCGCCAGCCGGTGGTGCTCATGGCGCCGCCCATGGCCTGGGCGATGGTTTCGTAGGCCTTCGCCTCGACCCCGGAGCCCTCCGCGAAGCCGCGGATGGAGGCATAGACGAGCCGCGGATTGCGGGCGCGCACCGCCTCATAGCCGAAGCCCTGGCGATCGAGCACGCCGGGGCCGAAATTCTCCACCAGCACGTCGCTCGCCTCGATGAGGCGGAACAGCGCGTCCTGGCCCTGCTGCGTCTTGATGTTCAGCGTCACGCTGCGCTTGTTGGCGTTCAGCATGGTGAAATACAGACTGTCCACGTTGGACTTGTCCCGAAGCTGCGTGCGGGTGATATCCCCGCGCCGCGGCATCTCGACCTTGACAACATCGGCCCCGAGCCAGGCGAGCAATTGCGTCGCCGACGGGCCGGACTGCACGTGCGTCATGTCCAGGACGCGCACGCCGTCGAGCGCCTTGCCCATGCACCACTCCCGGATTTCCTGCCCTGGTCTGGTAGAGCGCCGGTCTGTGCCGGCTTGGACTGGCCCTTAGGGTATCGTCCGTGGCATATCGGTGTACGAAATTACGTATGCCAGATACAAAAGACTAACACCGCTCCCCGCCGCCCGCAATCCTTTTGATCGACCGCCGGCGGGGTGGTGTCTGCGCGCCGTCAGCGCAGGGCGCTGAGGCCCGGCGAAAGCGCGCCCTTGGCCGGCTCGGCCAACACGCTCACCTCGGATTCCCGCAGGTAGTGGCGCATGAGATCGGTGGCGCTGATGACGCCCACGAGGTTGTAGTCCTCGATCACCGGCAGATGGCGCACCTGGTGTTCGTCCATCAGCCGCAGCACGGTGTGGATGCTGTCGGCAAGGCGGCAGGCGATCACCTCCCGCTTCAGGAGGCTGGCCAGCACCACCTTCGGCGTGTTGGGCCCGTGCGCCAGCACCGCGCGCGTCACGTCACGCTCGGAGAAGACGCCGACAACGGTGTTGCCTTCCGTGCGGCACACATCCTTCACCACCACGGAAGAGATGTTCTCGCGCTTCATCACCAGCACCGCATCGGCCACGGTTTCGTGCATGCGCATGGTGATGATGCGGGTATCGCGCTTCTCGCGCAGGATATCGTCCACGCTAATCATTGGCGTCCTCCCTCGGCGTCGGGTTCGCCGGAGCGCGGGGCCGGTCCATCGCCGTCCCGTCACGGGGATGATGCTGGTATTCAGAATACAATCTGTCAACGCACAACGCGGCGCCATCTGGAAGGATTATATGCTGCATTGCGACAAATCCGTCCGTGGATGCGGCATTACTTGCCCTGACGCGCGCGGCCTGCCATCTGATATGATGTATTTGGTGCGCAGCGTAGAGACTCAGCGGGCGCCGCGTCGGGAAAGCCTAAGGCGAAGGGGTGCGGATGACGTACCAGGATATCAACGTGAAGCCGATCGAGACCGAATCGAGCTTCCGGATGAAGGCATACAAGGCCCTCAAGGCCGCCATCATGGAAATGGACATCTATAGCCACGCCGAGGAAATACGCCTGGAGGAGCGCCAGCTCTCCGAAAAGCTCGGCGTGTCGCGCACCCCCATCCGGGAAGCCATGACGCTCCTGGAGCAGGAAGGCTTCGTGCGCTCGGTTCCGCGGCGCGGCATCTTCGTGGTGCGCAAGTCCAAGCGCGAGATCATCGAGATGATCACCGTGTGGGCGGCGCTGGAGAGCATGGCCGCCCGCCTCGCCTGCGAGCGCGCCACCGACGCGGAAATCCGCCAGCTGCGCGAGAATGTGCGCGCCTTCGCCGACCGCGACCCGGAGGAATATGTCTCGGAATATTCCGAGGCCAACCTCGCCTTCCACAAGCTCATCATCCGCATGTCGGGCTGCCGGCTCATCGCCGAGACCACGGAAAGCCTGTTCCCCCATATGCGCGGGGTGCGCAAGGTCACCATCGGCCAGGATCACCGGGCCCAGCATTCCATCGTGGACCACAACCGCATCGTCGCCGCCATCGAGAAGCGCGATGCCGACCTTGCCGAACGGCTGGTGCGCGAGCACACGCTGGGCCTCGCCCGCCATGTGGCCGAGCACGGCCACTTCCTCGACTGACCTATTGGCATTCTCTTTTTTGAGTTTGGAGGGCGATTCACCGAGCAAATTGATTCAATTTGCCCGGATCGCGCTCTAAGAGTGGCTTCTCCCCCGGCCGGGGGCGGGAGGACCCATGCCACGTGGGTCCGCAGAAGGGCAGCCCCGTCACGCCATGCGCTACGCCAATCTCGTGAAGAACATTTCCAACTGGCCCACCTATTTCGCGTTCAAATACGGCCTCACCAAAGCCCCCCTCGCCCGCTTCCGCCTGCGCTCCGGCTTCGACGTGAAGGTCCCGCGCGAGGTGCTGCACGAGTTCAAGGAGGTGTTCTTCGACGAGGCCTATCTCGCCGGAATGCCGCTGCCGGTGCCGGCCGGCGGCATGGTGGTGGATATCGGCGCCAACATCGGCGCCTTCAGCATGTTCGCCCTGCACCGCCTCGACGCCGGCCGGGTGATCGCCTTCGAGCCCGACCCGGTGAACTTCGCCCACCTTTCCGCCAATGCCGCCCTCGCCCCGGCCGGGCGTCTCGTGGCCATGCAGCAGGCGGTGGCCGACCAGGCGGGGGAAATGACCTTCCACCGCGGCAACACCGGCGGCGTCTCCACCTCCGGCTCCCTGCTCAGCACCAAGGGCGAGAAGGTGACGGTGGCCACCACCACCCTCGACGACGTGTTCGCCCGCCACGGCATGGACACCTGCGATTTCCTCAAGATGGACTGCGAGGGGGCGGAATACGCCATCCTCTACGGCACCCCCGCCGCCACCCTCGCCCGCATCCGCCAGATGGTGATCGAGGTGCACGACCAGCGCCAGCCGCCGCGCACCCGCTCCGACCTGAAGGCCCATCTGGTGGCCCAGGGCTTTAGCGTGAAGGACGGCATGCACGACCTGCTGTGGGCCTGGCGGGAGGGCTGAAGCCCCGCCCGCCGCGCCGGAATGCGAAAGGGGCCGGCATCGCGCCATGCCGGCCCCTTTCCTTGCCTGCATCGCGGGCGCCGCTCAGGCCGCCTTGTTCTTCTCGATCAGCGCCACGAACCGGTCGAACAGATAGTGGCTGTCCTGCGGGCCGGGGCTCGCCTCGGGATGGTATTGCACCGAGAACACCGGGCGGTCGGCCAAGGCGATGCCGGCGTTGGAGCCGTCGAACAGGGAGACATGGGTCTCCACCGCATTGGCCGGCAGGCTGTCCCGGTCCACGGCGAAGCCGTGGTTCATGGAGGTGATCTCCACCTTGCCGGTGGTCAGGTCCTTCACCGGGTGGTTCGCCCCGTGGTGGCCCTGGTGCATCTTCACGGTGCGCCCGCCCACCGCAAGGCCGATCATCTGGTGGCCCAGGCAGATGCCGAAGGTGGGAATGCCGGTGGCGATGATCTCGCGGATCACCGGCACCGCATATTCCCCGGTCGCCGCCGGGTCGCCGGGGCCGTTGGAGAGGAACACGCCGTCGGGCGCCAATTCAAGGATGTCCTGCGCCGAGGCGGTGGCCGGCACCACGGTGACCTTGCAGCCGGCGCGGGCGAGCAGGCGCAGGATGTTGCGCTTCACGCCATAGTCCACCGCCACCACATGGTGGCGCGGCGCCTCCTGCCGGCCATAGCCCTTGTCCCACTCCCAGGTGGTTTCGTCCCAGCCGAATCGCTGGGCCGAGGTGACGCCGGGCACGAGGTCCATGCCCACCAGCCCCGGCCAGGCGCGGGCCTGCGCCTTCAGCGCCTCCAGGTCGAACACGCCGTCGGCGGCGTGAGCGATGACCGCGTTGGGCATTCCCGCCTCGCGGATCAAGGCGGTGAGGGCGCGGGTGTCGATGCCGGTGATGCCGGGAATGCCGCGGGCCTTCAGCCAGTCGCCGAGGTGGCGGGTGGCGCGGTAGCTGGAGGGGTCGGTCACCGCCGTGCGCAGCACCACCCCGCGCACGCCGGAGGCCTGGGCCAGGGACACCGTTTCGATGTCCTCTTCATTGGTGCCCACATTGCCGATGTGCGGGAAGGTGAAGGTGATGATCTGCCCGGCATAGGAGGGATCGGTGAGGATCTCCTCATAGCCGGTGATGGCGGTGTTGAAGCACACTTCCCCGGCAAGGCTGCCTTCGGCGCCGATGCCGAATCCTTCGAGCACCGTGCCGTCGGCGAGCACCAGCACGGCGGTGGGCCGCGGCTCGCTCCAGCCTTCGGCGGAGGTCATCGCAGCGCGGCCTTCGGCCGGTGCGGTCGGAGCGTGATCTTGTTCGTTCGTCATGGATCGCCTAGATAGAGGCTCGCGCGCCGCGTTTCCAGCGTCATGCGCGCGAATTTGTGCGTCGCGGTGCCCGTCGGCCGCGCGCCCACACAGGTAGACCCTGTGTGTGGCAGCATCGCGGAAGGGGCCGCATCGCCATCTGCCCGTTCCCGCCGACCCGCGCGCCCTTCCCGGACAGGTTTCAGACAAGGACACACGTTCCGTGCTTCGTGACGACATCAATGCGGCTCTGAAAGAGTCGCTGAAAGCCCAGGACAAGCGGCGCACCGGCACGCTGCGCCTCATCAACGCGGCGTTGAAGGACCGCGACATCGAGCAGCGCGGCCACGGCAAGGACCCGCTGAGCGACGACGAGCTGCGCGCCCTGCTCGCCAAGATGGTGAAGCAGCGCGAGGAAAGCGCGAAGATCTACGACGAGGCCGGCCGCCCCGAGTTGGCCGAGCAGGAGCGCGAGGAAATCGTCTACATCCAGGCCTTCCTGCCGCAGCAGCTCTCCGAGGCGGACACCCGCGCCGCCATCGCCGCGGTGATCGCCGAGATCGAGGCCAAGGGCATCAAGGACATGGGCCGCACCATGGCGGTGCTGAAGGAGCGCCACGCCGGCGCCATCGACTTCGGCAAGGCCTCCGGCTGGGTGAAGGAAGCGCTCACCGCCGCCTGACCCCCCGTCCGGCCGCGTCCCCCGGGCGCGGCCGCCGCTTGCGGGCCTGCCGCATCCCTATTTGCGGCTCCAGATCTGGGCATCCACCCCCGGCGGCAGGTCGGGCATGTCCTGCGCCACGAACACCGGCTCCAGCCCCGCCTTGCGCTTGGCCAGATAATCCTTCGCCAGCCGCGCCACGATGCCCGACAGCAGCACGATGGCCACCAGGTTGATGGACGCCATGAGCCCCATGGAGGCATCGGCGGTGTTGAACACCGTCGCCACGCTCTGCAGCGAGCCCCACACCACCATGGCCAGCAGCCCGCAGCGCAGGATGATCACCCCCGACACATGGCCGTGCCCGAGGAAGACCAGCGCATTTTCCGCATAGGAATAATTGCCGATGATGGAGGTGAAGGCGAAGAAGAAGATGGCGACGGCCACGAAATAGCGCCCCAGCCCGCCCACATGCACCTCCAGCGCCGCCTGGGTGAGCTGGGTGCCGGTGAGGTTCGGCCCCGGCTCCACGCCGGACAGGAGGATCAGCAAGGCGGTGGCGGTGCAGATGACGATGGTGTCGATGAACACCCCCAGCGACTGCACAAAGCCCTGGCTGACCGGATGGTGCGGGTCCGGCGTCGCCACCGCGGCGATGTTGGGGGCGCTGCCCATGCCCGCCTCGTTGGAGAACAGGCCGCGCTTCACCCCGTTGAGCATGGCCGCCGCCACCGAGCCCATGATGCCGCCCGCCGCCGGCTCCAGCCCGAAGGCGCTGCCGACGATGTGCCCCAGCATGGCGGGCACGACAGAGATGTGGGTCACCAGCGCGAACAGGGCGAGGCCCACATAGGCCAGCGCCATGAACGGCACCACCACTTCCGCGGTGCGGGCGATGGCGGAGATGCCGCCGAAGATGATGATTCCCGAAAGCGCGGCGATGACCAGGCCGGTGCCCAGCTTGGGCACGCCGAACGCGCCCTCCATCGCCTCGGCGATGGAATTGGCCTGCACCGCATTGAACACCAGCCCGAAGGACAGGATGAGGCAGACCGCAAAGATGGTGCCCGCCCACGGCGCCTTGAGGCCGGCGGCGATATAGAAGGCGGGGCCGCCGCGATAGCGCCCCTCGTCGTCCTTCACCTTGTAGAGCTGGGCCAGCGTGCTCTCGGCGAAGGCGGTGGCCATGCCCAGCGCCGCCACGATCCACATCCAGAAGATGGCGCCCGGCCCGCCGAGGGTGATGGCCACGGCGACGCCGGCGATGTTGCCGGTGCCCACCCGCGAGGCCAGCGAGGTGCACAGGGCCTGGAACGGGGTGATGCCGGACTTGTCGGTCTCGTTCGACCGCAGCACCGAACGCAGCATCTCGGGAAAATGCACGATCTGGATGAAGCGCAGCCGCAGGGTGAAATACACTCCCACCGCCAGCAGGCCGTAGATGAGGACATAGCCCCAGAACACGGTATTCAGGAAATCAATGATCCCATCCATGGCCCAGCCCCCGATTCCAGGGTCAGGCTAACCAGTGGTTGCCGCATGGTCCATCGTCCCGCGACGGGCCACGGGCCGGGCCGGCGGGAAATTCCGATTGTGGATAACGAGGAAAGCAGGCACGGCGGCGGGGCCGGCAATCGATTTTGGCTTGCGCCGCCGGAACCGGCTAGACTGGCCGGCCGGCGCCGAAACCGTCGCCCCGAGCTGATGATTCCCATGCGCTTTCCGCCCGCCTTCCTCGACGAGATCCGCGCCCGCCTGCCGGTGTCGGAAGTGGTGGGCCGGCGCGTCAAGCTGAAGAAGCAGGGGCGCGAGTTCGCCGGCCTCTCCCCCTTCAATGCGGAGAAGACGCCCTCCTTCTTCGTCAACGACCAGAAGGGCTTCTACCACTGCTTTTCCTCCGGCAAGCACGGCGACGTGTTCGACTTCCTGATGGAGACGGAGGGCCTGCCGTTCGCCGAGGCGGTGGAGCGGCTCGCCGCCATGGCCGGACTGGCGGTGCCCCAGGCAACGCCGGAGGCCGCGGCCAAGGAGCAGCGCCGGCGCACCCTGGTGGAGGTGATGGCCCTTGCCGCGCAGCATTACGAGGACACCCTCCAGTCGCGGCTGGGGGCGCGGGCGCGCGGCTACCTCGCCGATCGCGAGCTCGGCCCGGCGGCGCAGAAGCGGTTCGGCCTCGGCTATGCCGCCGCCGAGCGCTTCCACCTGAAGGAGGCGCTGGGCAAGCAGGGCGTGCCGGTGGAGGCCATGGTGGAGGCGGGCCTGCTCATCGCCGGCGACGACATTCCCGTGCCCTACGACCGCTTCCGCGACAGGGTGATGTTCCCCATCACCGACCTGCGCGGCCGCGTGGTGGCCTTCGGCGGCCGGGCGCTGGAGAAGGATGTTCCGGCCAAATACCTCAATTCCCCGGAAACGCCGCTCTTCCACAAGGGATCGCTGCTCTACAACGGATTTGCCGCGCGGGGCGCGGCGCAGGCCGGTGGCCGCGTCATTGCCGTGGAAGGCTACGTGGACGTGATCGCCATGGTGGAGGCCGGCTTTGCCGCCACCGTCGCCCCCCTCGGCACGGCCCTGACCGAGGAGCAGCTGCAGCTGCTCTGGCGCATGTCCGAGGAACCGCTGCTGCTGTTCGACGGCGACAAGGCCGGCCGGCGCGCCGCCCATCGCGCCATGGACCTCGCCCTGCCCCATCTGAAGGCCGGGCGCAGCCTCGCCTTCGCCGCTTTGCCCGAGGGGCAGGACCCCGACGACCTGATCCGCCGCTCCGGCCGCGAGGCCATGGAGCAGGTGCTGGCGCAGGCCCGCCCCCTGGCCGACGAATTGTGGCTGCGCGAGCGCGAGGCCGCCGCCCTCGACACCCCCGAGCGCCGGGCGGCGCTGGAGGCGCGCCTGCAGGACCTGGTGGGGGTGATCGCCGACGAGACGGTGCGCAAGCACTACCGGCAGGAGCTGATGGGACGCTTTTCCGCTTTGGTGAACCCGCAGGGCACGGGCCAGCGGCGGGACCGGAGGGACGGCGCACGGGAAGGCTGGCAGCCGGGCCTGCGCAGCGGCCGGGGCGGGCGCGGCGCCCCCTCCGCCCCGCCGCTGGTTCCCCGCAGCGGCGAGATCGCCCGCAGCGCGCTGGTGCGCGGGCCCATGGCCGCCCTGCCGCGCAACGAGGCCTTGCTGCTGTTCTGCCTCATCAACCACCCCTTCCTGCTGGACGAGCTGGGCGAGGAGGCCTCGGCCCTGCCCTTCGCCAACCCGGAGGGCGACCGCCTGCGGCAGGTGCTGATCGCCGCCCACCTGGAAGGCCTCGACGCCGAGGCGGTGGCGGAACGGCTGGGACGGGCGGACCTGGAAGCGCTGACGCGGCGGGTACGCGCCCTCGCCAACCCCCGCCACGACTGGCCAGCCTATCCCGATACCGCACCGAATGATGTGCGGCTCTGGTGGCACCAGCGCACGGCCTTGCATCACAAGGCCCACGCGCTATCTAAGGAGCTCAAGGAAGCCGAGCGCAGCCTGGGGGAGGACCCGAGCGAGGCCAATTTCGCCTGGCTCAGGGACGTGCGCGAGCGACTTTCGGCCATAGAGGGAACCGAGGCCCTGGTGGAAGGGTTCGGTGCCTCCTCCGGCCGGGCGTCGGCACGGTCTGTCTAGAATATGGGCCGCTTATGGCGGCACGTGGGCGCATGGGCTTAATTTGGCCAGAACCGGATGGCATCCGCGCTGGCATACTGATGGAAGGCAGCCTGCCGCATCGACCATAGGGGTTGGAAGCGCGTTCAGGCTGGTTTAACGGGATGGCGTCAAAGAAGCCGCTCCCGAGCGCAAGGGCAAAAGGTGGCGAGGCCGAGGGGCCGCGCCGCCGTTCTGCTGTTGGCAGTCGGCGGGATCAGCAGGAGAAGTCCATGGCGAAGCAATCTTCCGAGACGACCGAGGCTCCCGAGAAGGAGACTGACGCGCCCGACGGGCCGTTGCTCGACCTCTCGGACGCTGCTGTCCGGAAGATGATCAAGAATGCCAAGCGCCGTGGCTATGTGACCTACGAGCAGCTCAACGAGGTGATGCCTTCCGAGGAGGTCACGTCCGAGCAGATCGAGGACACCCTGGCGATGCTCAACGATATGGGCATCAATGTCATCGAGGCCGAGGAGGCCGAGGCCGAGGAGGGCACCGAGGAGGCCGAGACGGTCGAGGAGCCCGAGGAGGCGGAGGGCGGCGAGCTCGCCGAGCCCGCCCCGCGCGCGGTCGCCCGTTCCGAAACCAAGTCCGAGCCGGCCGAGCGCACCGACGATCCGGTGCGCATGTACCTGCGCGAGATGGGCTCGGTGGAGCTGCTCTCCCGCGAGGGCGAAATCGCCATCGCCAAGCGCATCGAGGCCGGCCGCGAAGCCATGATCGCCGGCCTGTGCGAGAGCCCCCTCACCTTCCAGGCCATCATCATCTGGCGCGACGAGCTGACCGAAGGCCGCGTGCTCTTGCGCGACATCATCGACCTTGAGGCCACCTACGCCGGCCCCGAGGGCAAGAACCCGCCGGCCGCCCTGGGCGACGAGGCGGCCCTCGCCCCCGACGCCGGCGAAGACGGCCTGCTGGGCGACGGCGCCGGGCCGGAGGGCGAGGAGGACGACATGGAGAATTCCATGTCGCTCGCCGCCATGGAGGCCGAGATCAAGCCGAAGGTGCTGGAAACCTTCGACCGCATCGCTTCCAGCTACACCAAGCTGCGGCGCCTGCAGGACCAGAACGTCGAATCCAAGCTGAAGAACGAGACCCTCTCGCCGGCGCAGGAGCGCAAGGCGAAGAAGCTGAAGGAAGACCTCGTCGGCGACGTGAAGAGCCTGTCCCTCAACCAGGCCCGCATCGACGCCCTGGTGGAGCAGCTCTACGAGATCAACAAGCGCCTCGTGGGCCTGGAGGGTCGCCTGCTGCGCCTCTCCGACAGCTATGGCGTGACCCGCGACGACTTCCTGAAGAATTATATCGGCTCGGAGCTGGACCCCAAGTGGGTGCTGCGCGTCTCCAAGCTCGGCTCGCGCGGCTGGAAGGGCTTCGTCGCCCACGAGAAGGACACCATCCGCGACCTGCGCGGCGACATCCACGGCCTCGCCACCGAGACGGGCCTGGAAATCTCCGAGTTCCGCAAGATCGTGCAGATGGTGCAGAAGGGCGAGAAGGAAGCCCGCCAGGCGAAGAAGGAAATGGTGGAGGCCAATTTGCGCCTCGTCATCTCCATCGCCAAGAAGTACACGAACCGCGGCCTGCAGTTCCTGGACCTGATCCAGGAAGGCAACATCGGCCTCATGAAGGCGGTGGACAAGTTCGAGTACCGCCGCGGCTACAAATTCTCCACCTATGCCACCTGGTGGATTCGCCAGGCCATCACGAGGTCCATCGCCGACCAGGCGCGCACCATCCGCATTCCCGTGCACATGATCGAGACGATCAACAAGATCGTGCGCACGAGCCGGCAGATGCTGCACGAGATCGGCCGCGAGCCCACCCCGGAGGAGCTGGCCGAGAAGCTCGGCATGCCGCTGGAGAAGGTGCGCAAGGTGCTGAAGATCGCCAAGGAGCCCATCTCCCTCGAAACGCCCATCGGCGACGAGGAGGACAGCCACCTCGGCGACTTCATCGAGGACAAGAACGCCATCCTGCCCATCGACGCGGCGATCCAGAGCAATCTTCGTGAAACGACGACGCGCGTTCTCGCGTCGTTGACCCCGCGCGAGGAACGGGTTCTGCGCATGCGCTTCGGCATCGGCATGAACACCGACCACACGCTGGAAGAAGTGGGCCAGCAATTCTCGGTGACCCGCGAGCGCATCCGCCAGATCGAGGCCAAGGCCCTGCGCAAGCTCAAGCATCCGAGCCGCTCGCGCAAGCTCAGGTCGTTCCTGGACAATTGAGCGCACGACGCGACCAGACGAAAAGGCGGCCCCCGGGCCGCCTTTCTTTTTGGTGCTACCGCGCCGGCGCCTCCACCACGAAGGCGACGATGCGGCGGACCACGGGCAGGACCAGCAGCAGCGTCGGGAACGCCACGAGCCAGGACAAGCCCCAGGCCGTCGGCCAGGTGGCGAGGAAGTCCGGGCCGAAGCCCAGGCTCTTTGCGGTGGCGATGGCGGAGACCACAAAGGTCATCAGCACCGACAGCACGAGCGGCATGACGATGCCGGCATAGCGCGCCGGCAGCTTGCGGGAGGGGGTGGAAGAGGCCATCTGGGCCATCCTTCTTCGGACGGTCCCGGCAGGTCCGGCTTGCGATGCGCATCCGGCCGGCCTGGGACCGGGTTGGATGCGTTGCCTGACGTCGGACGCTTACGGCGCCGCCAGAGGCGGGCGCAGCCCCAAAGACCACCGATCACCGCGCGCCGTCAAGCCCCTGGAGCGCGACCCGCCCCTATGGAGCCGCGCCGCGACTCCATAGGGGCGGTGAATCGCCCTTTAAACTCAGAAAAGAGAACGCGTTGGCCGATCAGCTTGCGATGCGAGCCGAACGGCGCGTGCTCCAGCGCAATGCCGCGCCCCTGGGCGCATGGCGCCCGCCTGCTCACACCCCCAGCAGCCGCGCCGCCAGAGCTGCATCCGCCGCGAAAGCCGCGGCCGGGCCGGCATGCACCACGCGGCCCTTCTCCATCACCGCCACGCCGTCGCACAGCTGCGCCAGCGCGGAAACGTGCTTGTCGATGACCAGCAGCGACAGCCCCTCCCCCTTCAGCACCGCGAGCACGGCCCAGATTTCCGCGCGGATCAGCGGGGCGAGCCCCTCCGTCGCCTCGTCGAGGATGAGCAGGCGCGGGTTCGTCATCAGCGCCCGGCCGATGGCCAGCATCTGCTGCTCGCCGCCGGAAATGGCATTGCCATAATGCCGCCGCCGCTCGGCAAGGCGCGGGAACAGGCCGTAGACCCGCTCCAGCGTCCAGGGCGCGAGGCCGGGGCGCGCAGGGGCGGCGGTGGCCACAAGGTTCTCCTCCACCGTCAGGGTGGGGAAGATCTGCCGCCCCTCCGGCACCAGCCCGATGCCGAGCCGGGCCATGCGGTGGGGCTTCAGCCCGCGCACCTCCATCCCGTCGAAGACGATGCCGCCGCCGGCCGGCAAAAGGCCCATGACGGCCCGCACCGTGGTGGTCTTGCCCATGCCGTTGCGCCCCATCAGTGCCAGCGCGCCGCCGGCGGGCACGGCGAGATCCACGCCGAACAGCACCGGGCTTGCACCATAGCCGGCAGTGAGGGCGCGGACGCAAAGCAGATCGCCGGGGCGCGGATCGCTCATGCCCCGTCCCCCAGATAGGCCGCCTTCACCGCCGCATCGGCGCGCACCTGGTCCGGCGTGCCGCAGGCGATGATGCGGCCGGCCACCAGCACGCTGATGCGGTGGGCCAGGCGGAACACCGCATCCATGTCGTGCTCCACCAGCAGAATGGCATGGCTGCGTCCCAGCCGCTCCAGCAGGCCCACCATGGCGGCGGATTCCGCCGGGCCGGTGCCGGCCATGGGCTCGTCCAGCAGCAGCAGGCGCGGGCGGCCGGCGAGCGCCATGGCCAGCTCCAGCGCCCGCTTCTCCCCGTGGCTGAGGCCGCCGGCGGGCGCGGCGGCGCGGGCGGCCAGGCCCACCTCGGCCAACAGGCGCCCCGCCTGCGCCTGCGCCTCGCCATCGGCACTGGCGGGCCGCACCAGGCGGAAGGTGCGGCGCCGGGCCGCCATCACCGCCAGCGCCACATTCTCCGCCGCGGTGAAGCCGGGAAAGATGGAGGTGATCTGGAAGGCGCGCGACAGGCCCAGCCGCGCCCGCCGGTGCACCGGCAGGCGGGTGATGTCGGCGCCGGCGAAGCGGATGGTGCCGGCATCGGGCATGACCTCGCCGGCAATCTCGCCCACCAGCGTGGACTTGCCGGCGCCGTTGGGGCCGATGAGGGCGTGGATCTCCCCCGTGCGCACCTCAAGATCCACCCCGGCCGTCACCGCCAGCGCGCCGAAGGACTTGGCGAGGCCGGAAATCTGCAGAAGCGCCTCAGCCATCGCGCCGGCCCCCCATCAGGGCGGCGAGGCCGCGCACCTTCCCCGCAACCGCGGCGAGGCCGCCGCGCAGACCCTTCGTGGGCGAGGCGAGGCCGCCGCGCAGACTCTTCATGGGCGAGGCGAGGCCGCCGCGCCCCAGCACCAAAAGCACCAGCAGCGGGCCGAACAGGATGCGCCAGTGCTCGGTGAGACGGGACAGCCCCTCCTCCACCAGCACCACCCCCAGCGCCCCCGCCACCGGGCCCAGCACCGTGCCCGCGCCGCCCGCGACCACCATCACGATCAGCTCGGCGGAGCGGTGCCAGGAGAGATAGGCCGGGCTGACAAATTCCGTCAGATTGGCATAGAGCGCGCCGGAAAGCCCCGCCAGCGCCCCGGCGATGGCGAAGGCGACCAGGCGGTAGGGATAGGGGTCCACCCCCAGCGCCCGCAGCCGCCGCTCGTTCTGCTTGCCTGCCGACAGCACCCGCCCGAAGGGCGAGCGCGCCAGCATGCGGCAGGCCAGCACCGTGGCGGCCAGAAGGCCCAGCACCACAAAATGGAAGGTGGCCGGGTCCTTCAGCCAGCGCCGGCCGGCCACGGTGGAGCGCGCCGCCAGCGACAGCCCGTCGTCGCCGCCATAGGCCGAAAGGCTCTGCGCCACGAAGAAGGCCATCTGGCCGAAGGCCAGAGTGATCATGATGAAATAGACGCCCCGCGTCTTCAGCGAGACCGCGCCGGTGACCAGCGCGAACACGCCCGCCGCCGCCATGGCCAGGGGGAAGGCGAGAAGAGCGTCGCGCGTGCCCTCCTCCATGGCGATGCCCACCGCATAGGCGCCGATGCCCATGGCCGCCGCATGGCCGAAGGAGACAAGCCCGCCCGGCCCCAGGATGAAGCCGAGGCTCGTGGCCGCCAGGGCATAGATCATGCCCCGCGCCACCAGCGTCAGGGTGGGCGCGTCGCCGAAGGCCGGCACCAGGGCAAGGCCGCCGAACAGGAGAAGGGGCGCCAGCCGCGTCATGCCGGCGCCGGAAACAGGCCGCGCGGGCGGAAGAACAGCACCAGCGCCATCAAAAGGTAGACGCTCATGGAGGCGAGCGCCGGCCCCGCCGCGCTGGCCGCCGGGGCCGACATCACCAGCTTGAGGATGTCGGTGAGGAAGGAGCGGCCCAGCGTGTCGATCAGCCCCACCAGCAGCGCCGCCACGAACGCCCCGCGGATGGAGCCGATGCCGCCGATGACGATGACCACGAAGGCGAGGATGAGCAGCCCCTCCCCCATGCCCGGCTCCACCGAAAGGATCGGCCCCGCCATGGCCCCGGCGAAGGCCGCCAGCATGGCGCCGAAGGCGAAGATGCGGGCGAACAGGCCGGCGATGTCCACCCCCAGGGCCGAAACCATGGGCGCGTTGGTGGCCCCCGCCCGCAGCAGCATGCCGGTACGGGTGCGCGTCACCAGCACATAGAGCAGCCCCGCCACGCCGAGCCCGGCGCCGATGAGCACCAGCCGGTAGACCGGATAAGTGATGCCCTCCATGAGCCGGACCGAGCCGGAGAGCGCCTGCGGCATGGGAATGGCGAGGGGCGCCGAGCCCCACGCCATCTTCACCGCCTCGCTCACGAACAGGATGACGCCGAAGGTGGCCAGCACCTGCTCCAGATGGTCGCGGCCATAGAGCGGCCGGATGACGAGGCGCTCCAGCACCAGCCCCAGCGCCAAAGCGGCGGCAAGCGCCAGCGGCAGGCCCAGCCAGAAGCTGCCGGTGAGCGCCGTGGCGGTGACCATGAGATAGGCGCCCAGCATGTATTGCACGCCATGGGCGAGGTTGATCACGTCCATCACCCCGAACACCAGCGTCAGCCCCGCCGCCACCAGGAACAGGAGGATGCCGAGCTGCAGCCCGTTGAGGATCTGGACGAGGAGGAGGGTGAGGCTCATGGGGAGGGCGGAGACGAGGGCTGGATTGAGGGCCGAGTGAATGGTGCCGCCACCTCACTGCCGTCATCCCCCGGCTTGTCCGGGGGATCCATGGTGCGGCGGGACACGTGACCAGGTGGCTGGCCGCGGAACAACGACGGGGTGGATGCCCCGGACAAGCCGGGGCATGACGGCGGGAAATATCGGCACCGGCACTGTCTCCCTCAGGCAGGAGGGAGAAGAGATGCCCTCTCTCACTTCATGTCGCACTTGTCCGCATAGGCGTCGCCATAATTGGAGAACACCTTCTCCGCCACCATGGTTTCCACCTTGCCGTCGGCGCGCTTGCCCACCTTCACCAGGTAGAAATTCTGGATGGGGAACTGGTTGGTGTTGAACTTGAAGTCGCCGCGCACGCTGGCGAAGTCCGCTTTCTTCAGCGCCGCGCGCACCGCCGCCTTGTCGGCGGTCTTGCCGCCGGTGGCCTTCAGCGCGCTGTCGATGAGCTTGGCCGCATCATAGCCCTGCGCCGCATAGAGGGCGGGGATGTAGCCATATTCCTTCTCGAACGCCGCCACGAACGCCGTGTTGGCCGGCACGTCGAGATCCGGCGCCCAGGCGGCGCCGGAGAAGAAGCCCAGCGCCGCCTCGCCGGTGGCGGGCAGGGTCGTCTCGTCCACCGTGAAGGCGGAGAGGAAGGGCGTCGAGCCGGCAAGGCCGGCCTGCCGGTATTGCTTCACGAGATTCACGCCCATGCCGCCGGGCATGAAGGTGAAGACCGCATCGGGCTTCAGCGCGGCGATCTTGGCCAGCTCGGCGGAGAAATCCAGCTGGCCGAGCTGGGTATAGATCTCGTCCGCCACCTCGCCCTTGAAATAGCGCTTGAAGCCTGCCAGCGAATCCTTGCCCGCCTGATAGTTGGGGGCCATCAGAACAACCTTCCTGAACCCCTTCTGCTGGGCATACTGGCCCAACACTTCGTGGTTCTGATCGTTCTGGTAGGAGGCGGAGAAGAAGAACGGGCTGCACCCGGCACCGGCGATGGTGGAGGGGCCGGCATTGCCGGAGATGAGGAAGGTCTCGCTGGCCGTCACCGGCTTGGCCACCGCGCCCATCACGTTGGAGAAGACCACGCCGGCCACGAAATCCACCTTGTCGCGCTCCAGAAGGCCCTTCACCTTCTGTACGGCGATGTCGGGCTTCAGTTCGTCGTCCACGACGATCACCTGCGTCTCCTGCCCGCCGAGCTTGCCGCCCATCTCCTTCACCGCCAGCAGGAAGCCGTCGCGCATGTGCTGGCCGAGCACGGCGGAGGGGCCGGAGAGGGTGGAAACGAGGCCCACCTTCACCGGGTCCGCGGCGGCCGCGCCGGCGCAGGCGAGCGCCCCGGCAAGGACGGTGGAGGCGAGAAGTCCCTTGAGCTGCATGGCGGAAAGGTCCCCACAAATGGTCACGACGTGCCGGCACCCTTGCAGAGGCCCGGGCCGGGCACAAGGTGGAAGACGCCGGTCATGGCTGGCGGAAGCGCGCACGGATGCGCTGCTCCAGCTCGTCCCGCACGGCGCGGTAGGCGTCGAGCCGCTGGGCGCGGTTGCCGGCTTCGCGGGAGGGGTCGGAGGTGGGCCAGTATTCCACATCCAGCGCGTTGGTGCGGGTGATCTCCAGCGCCCGGTGGTGCGCATCCGGCGACAGGGAGATGGCGAGGTCGAAGCCGAGGCCCTCGTATTCCTCCAGTTCCTCCACGCTCTGCGGCCGGTGTTTCTTCACGTCGAGGCCGATCTCCTCCATCACCGCCGTGACGAAGGGGTCGGCCTCCCCGGCGATGACGCCGGCCGAGCCCACGTAGATCGACTTGCCGAACAGGTGCCGGGTGAGGGCCGCGGCCATCACCGAGCGCACCACATTCTGCCCGCAGATGAAGAGAACCGATTGCGGCCGCGCTGAGCGCTTCGACGCCGCAGGGGGCTCCATGGCCGCTCAGCCTTTCCAGTGCAGGGCGCAGATCAGCGTGAACAGACGCCGGGCGGTGTCGAAATCCAGCTCCACCTTGCCTTCGAGGCGCTCCTGCAACAGCGTCGAACCCTCGTTGTGCAAGCCGCGCCGGCCCATGTCGATGGCTTCGATCTGGCTGGGGGAGGCGCTGCGGATGGCGTTGTAATAGCTTTCGCAGACCAGAAAATA
This sequence comes from Xanthobacter sp. AM11, assembly GCF_047444035.1. NCBI lineage: Bacteria > Pseudomonadati > Pseudomonadota > Alphaproteobacteria > Hyphomicrobiales > Xanthobacteraceae > Xanthobacter > Xanthobacter sp. AM11. Next base: position 2,687,892 of record NZ_JBLAOA010000001.1, on the reverse strand, counting down.
GTCCTTCACCACCTTGCGGAAGGGGGTGAGGGACAGGTGATGCTGCACCACCTGGTCGCCGCTCTCGCGCTTGATGTCCAGCACCAGCCGGCTTTCCATCAGCGAGATGTGCAGCGCATAGGGCCCCGTTCCGGGGTCGCCGACGGGCTGGAAGCTGTTGTCGGCCACCAGATCCCAGATGGCGGTGGCGCGCTCGTGCTCGATGTCCGGGCTGGCATGGCCGATGGACCCCTCGTCGAGGGTCACCGCGCTGAGGCGGGTGGGCGAACGCGCGTTGGCTGTCTCGGTCATGCCCGTCAGGCTCCCGGCCGGGAATTGGTGCGGATGAGCACGGAACGGCCGTGGGCATCGAGCCGCTCCACCGCCGCGAGGCGCACGGCCGCCGGCCCCAGCACCCCGAGCGCGTCCGCATCGAGCTTCAGGATGGAGGTGCGCTTCATGAAGTCGAGCACGCAGAGGCCCGAGGAGAAGCGCGCCGAACGGGCGGTGGGGAGCACGTGGTTGGTGCCGCCCACATAGTCGCCGATGGCCTCCGGGGTCCAGGCGCCGATGAAGATGGCGCCGGCATGCCGCACCCGGGCGGCCAGGGCGTCCGCATCCGCCGCATGGATCTCCAGGTGCTCGGGGGCGATCCGGTCCACCAGGGGAATGGCGGCGGAAAGGTCCGGCACCAGGATGATGGCGCCGTGGTCGCGCCAGGAGGCGGAGGCGATGGCGACCCGCGGCAGGGTCGCGAGCATGCCCTCCACCGCCTTCTCCACCTGCTGCGCCAGCTCCGGCGAGGAGGTGACGAGGATGGACTGGGCCGCGGTGTCGTGCTCGGCCTGGGCGAGGAGGTCGGCGGCGATGAAATCGGCGCTGGCGTCAGCATCGGCGAGGATCAGCACCTCGGAGGGGCCGGCCACCATGTCGATGCCCACCTTGCCGAACACCTGCCGCTTGGCCGCCGCCACATAAGCGTTGCCGGGGCCGACGATCTTGTCCACCGGGGCGATGGTGGCGGTGCCGTAGGCCAGGGCCGCCACCGCCTGGGCGCCGCCCACGCGATACACCTCATGCACCCCGGCAAGGCGCGCGGCGGCCAGCACCAGGGGCGCGATCTGCCCGTCCGGCGCCGGCACCACCATGACGATGCGCGGCACGCCCGCCACCTGGGCCGGCACCGCATTCATCAGCACCGAGGAGGGATAGGCCGCGGTGCCGCCGGGCACATAGAGCCCCACCGCGTCCACGCTGGTCCAGCGGTGCCCCAGTACCACGCCGGTGGCGTCCGTATAGGTCTCGTCCGCCGGTTTCTGGCGGGCATGGTGGCTTTCGATGCGGGCCTTGGCGAAGGCGAGGGCCGCGCGGGTCTCCTCGGGAATGGAGGCGAGGGCGGCGTCCAGCTCGGCATCGCTCACGCGCAGGCCCAGCGCCTCAAGGTCCACCCGGTCGAAGGTGCGGGAGAAATCCACGAGGGCGGCATCGCCGCGCGCGCGCACGTCGGCGATGATGGCGGCCACCTGCTCCTGCACGTCCACCGACGCCTCGCGCTTGGAGCCGAGGAAGGCGGTGAAGCGTTCAGGAAAATCGGGCTGTTCGGCAGAAAGACGGATCGGCATGTCGCCTTGCTAGATCAGGTTCGCGCGCGAGGGAAGCCCCGCCGTCCGCGACCTTGCGCGCAGCCGTGCCGGAGATCGGGACCCTCAGGCCGCGTCGTCGGTCCCCGCGCGGGGGCTCTTCTGGGCGCCATCGGCGGCCGGGGCGCCCAGAGGATCAGGCGCCACATGCTTGGGCGTATGGGCGCAGCCCCAGGCCGGGCCGAGATCGCGCAGGCCCGCCTCGATGCATTCCACCTCCAGCCGCACCTCGGCACCGCCGGAAAAGGTCAGCAGCACGTAGCCGGACGGTGCATCGGCCGGAATGAAGGTGACGGCCAGAAGGTTCAGCACGCCGGTGCGCTGGGCCTCGGCCATGCCGCGGCACTTCACGTCCCGCACCCGCTCGAAATGCAGGCCGGTGCGCCGGCGCACGGTTTCGTTGGCCAGCACCTTCTGGTCCCAGTCGAAGCGGTTGAGCAGCATGGCAAAGCGCTGCGACCGGGGCAGGAAGCCCATGTCCACCATCTTCACCACCGCATCCTGCAGATGGGCGGAAACGATGGCGAGGTCTTCCTCGTCGAGGGCGATGAGCTTCAGGTTTTCCATGGGCTTGCTGCCTCTCCGGGGCATGGTTGGCAGATAGCGACGCAAGGCCCCCGCTGCAAGGGGGGCGCTTGCCCCGGGCGTCGAAAAGGCTCAAGCGCCCGCTTGCGCAGCCGCCACCTTGCCCGGCCCGCGCAGCCGTATAGGCTCGCGCGCAACGGGGGGCGGAAGCGACATGGGATTGTTCGGCGGGCTCTGGCGGGGCGCAGGGCGCATGGTGAAGCTCGCGGGGCTGCTGGTGCTCGCCATCGTCGCCACCATCTTCGTGGTGCGGGCGGTGGATTCCCAGCGCGGCCCGCCGCTGGACCCCTGGCACACCTTCGTGCCGCCGGAGCTGAGCCGCGCCGAGCTGGACCGGGCCGACCTTGCCGCCTACCTCGCGGCGGAGGACAAGGCCTTCGCGGCCGTGCGCACCCATGTGACGGACGATCTGACCCCGCCCGAGCGGGTGCGCTTCAACCGCTATTTCGCCGGAAGCCCCATCTACCCCGGCCGCTTCGCCCAGGATTTCAACCGCACCTATGTGCTGGAGCCGGAAGGCCCGCCGGTGGGGGCGGCGGTGTTCCTGCACGGGCTCACCGATTCGCCCTACAGCCTGCGGCATGTGGCCCGGCGCTATGCGGCGCGCGGCTTCCTCGCCATCGTGCTGCGCCTGCCGGGTCACGGCACCGTGCCCGGGGCGCTGACCCGGACCAACCATGAGGACTGGACCGCCGCCACGCGCCTGGCCATGCGCGAGGCCCGCCGCCGGGTGGGGCCGGACAAGCCGGTGCATCTGGTGGGCTATTCCAATGGCGGTGCGCTCGCCCTCCTGCATGCGCTCGATGCGCTGGAAGACCCCGCCCTCGTCGCCCCGGCGCGCATCGTGCTGTTCTCGCCCATGGTGGGGGTGACGGCATTCGCGCGCTTCTCCGGCCTCGCCGCTTTGCCCTCGCTCTTCCCCGCCTTCGCCAAGGCCGCGTGGCTGAATCTCATTCCCGAGTTCAACCCGTTCAAATACAATTCCTTTCCAGTGAAGGCGGCGCGCCAGTCCTTCCTGCTGACGCGGGCGCTGCAGTCCAGCCTGGACCGGCACATGCGCGCCGGGCGCCTCACGGGGCTGGCTCCGGTGCTCACCTTCCAGTCGGTGCTCGACCACACGGTGAGCACCCGGGCGGTGATCGATGAGCTCCACGCCCGGCTGGACGACAACGGCAGCGAGCTGGTGCTGTTCGACATCAACCGCAACACCAGCTTCGAGGACCTTCTGACGGCGCGCGCCGACACCGCTCTGGCCCGCCTGCTGCCGCCGGCACCGCGGCGCTTCCGCACCGCCCTCATCACCAATGCGGCGCCCGGCACCGAAGCCATGGTGCTGCGGGTGACGCCCGCGGGCAGCACGCAGGAGGCGGTGGAGGAGCTGGGCCTCGCCTATCCGCACGATGTCTATTCCCTGTCCCACGTGGCCCTGCCCTTCCCGCTGGAGGACGGGCTCTACGGCCTAAAGCCCGACCCCGCGGACGCCTTCGGCATCCGCCTCGGCAACATCGCCGCGCGGGGGGAATATGGGGCGCTGGTGGTGGGCGTGGACATGCTGGTGCGCATGTCCTCCAACCCCTTCTTCCCTTATGTGCTGGAGCGGGTGGAGGCGGGCCTGCCGCCGCGCCCCTGAGAGCTCACCTCACGCCTCCTCCGGCGCCGGTTGGCCGCAGAACAGGTCCGCCACCACGCGGGCGCTGGGGTGGTGGGCGCACAAGGTGAGCCCGGCGATGAGGATGGGCACGCCGATGAAGGCGCCGGCAATGCCCCACAGGAAGGCGAAGGCAAACACCGAGAACAGCACCAGGAAAGGCGACACCGCCAGCGCCTTGCCGGCCAGGCGCGGCTCGATATAGCTGCCGGAGAGGAACTGGATGATATTGAGGCAGACGAACACGAACAGCGCCATCTCCCACGATTCGAACTGCACCAGCGCGAACAGGGTGGGCAAAAGGGTGGCGGTGAACGGGCCGATGAAGGGCACATAGTTCAGCGCGAAGGCGATGGCGCCCCAGGCCAGCGCCAGCTCCAGCCCGGCGGTGAGGGTGAACAGCCATACCACCAGGCCGGTGGCGATGCTCATGAGCGTGCGCACCATCATATATTTCTGCAGCTTCACCGCCATGTCGGCCAGGGCCGGGCCGAGGAAGGCCACCCGCCCCGTCCGTGCAAGGCGCGCCAGCTGGCTGCGCATGGCATCCACCTCCAGAAGCCCCAGCAGCACATAGACGAGGGTGAAGACGAGGAAGCTCGCCAGCCCCTGCAGCCGGCCGGACAGGTCCTGGAACAGGCGCAGCAGCCAGCGCACGTCGAAATGCTCGGTGACGAGGCCCGCCAGCACGAAGCCGTGGCCTTCCAGCCAGATGCCGGCCTGGGCATAGAGCGCCTGGAACCGCGCCGCATTCTGGAACACCCAGGCGCCCACATGGCTGAAGCCCCACACCACCACCGAGGACACCCCGCCCACCACCAGCAGGGTCACCACCAGGGTGGCCAGCACGGCGACCAGCTTCGGCATCCGCCGCTCCAGGGCGCCCTGGAGCGGATAGACCACCGCGATCACGAACAAGGCGAAGACCACCGGGGCCAGAAGCGTGCGCGCCAGATGCAGCGCGACGCACACCACCACGGCCGCCACCAGACCCAGAAGAACCCTCATGTCGTCCCCTCCCCGGCGGCGGTGCCGCCTGCGCCGCTTAACGCAGCGTGCGGCCGATGGCGAGAGGCCGCGGCGCCGGGGGCAGGCGAGCGCCGGCACCAATGTATGCAATGCGCAGAAATTGCGGCCATTGTGCTCATTATTTAATCTCACAATGCCCAAGCCAGACGCAGGCGCCGGCCCGCCATTCTCGCCAAGCCTTTGATATTGCATAACCTGTGAACTGGCACACCGGTTGCTTCTCCTGTGGCGAGTTTGGTGGCTAGGGTTCCGGCATCCTGCGGGGTGCGCTGGTCCGAGAGCTGCCACCGCTGCGGGAGACATCCGCAGCGGGTGCACGGCGGGATAAAAGCCCGGGAGACCTCAGTGGCCAAGGAATTGGCGGCACTCGGGTTTCCGCCAGTTCCCAATCGTCAGGAGGTGAATCCGCCTCCCAAGCAGCGAAGGGGAATTTATATGCGCGCTCTCTTCTCATTTTCCGCCCACCGCCTGAAATCGCTCGCCGCCGGCGCTCTCGGCATGGCCGCCGTGGCCGGCCTCGCGCTCGGCGCCCAGCCGGCGATGGCCGCGCCCAAGAAGGAATTCAAGGTCGCCTGGTCCATCTATGTGGGCTGGATGCCGTGGGGCTATGCCAATGACGCCGGCATCGTGAAGAAGTGGGCCGACAAATACGGCATCAAGATCGACGTGGTGCAGTTCAACGATTACGTGGAAAGCATCAACCAGTACACGGCCGGCGCCTTCGACGCCCTCACCGTCACCAACATGGACGCCCTCTCCGTGCCCGCCGCGGGCGGCGTGGACACCACCGCCGTCATCGTCGGCGACTTCTCCAACGGCAATGACGCGGTGATCCTGAAGGGCAAGAAGGAGCTGTCGGCCATCAAGGGCCAGAAGGTGAACCTGGTGGAGTTCTCCGTCTCCCATTATCTGCTGGCCCGCGGCCTTGAGAGCATCAGGCTCAGGGAGCGCGACGTGAAGGTGGTGAACACCTCCGACGCGGACATGGTGGCCGCCTTCAAGACCCGGGACGTGACCGCGGTGGTCACCTGGAACCCGCTGGTCTCCGAGATCCTCGCCGACAAGAACGCCCACAATGTCTTCGATTCCTCCAAGATCCCCGGCGAGATCATGGACCTCATGGTGGCCAATACTGCCGTGCTGAAGGACAATCCAGATTTCGGCAAGGCGCTGGCCGGCATCTGGTATGAAACCACGGCCCTGTTCACCGCCGACACGCCGGAAGGCAAGGCCGCCCGCGCCGCCATGGGCAAGGCTTCCGGCACCGACCTTGCCGGCTTCGACGCCCAGCTGGCCGCCACCAAGCTGTTTGCCAAGGCGCCCGACGCGGTCGCCTTCGTGCGCTCGCCGGATGTCGGCACGACCATGGACCGGGTGCGCAAGTTCCTGTTCGAGAAGGAGCTTCTCGGCTCCGGCGCCAAGTCCGCCGATGCGGTGGGCATCGAATTGGTGGGCGGCAAGGTGCTGGGCGACGCCAGGAACGTGAAGTTCCGCTTCACCGACACCTATATGGGCGCCGCCGCCGACGGGAAGCTGTGAGGCGGCGGCTTCCCCCTCCCCGCGTGGAAGCGGGTGCCGCAGACCGGGGCGACGCGACCTCCCCTGACCCCTGCCGCCCTCCGGCTTGACCGGAGGGCCCATTCCAGGGCCGGGCACGGTGGTGACGGCGGCGAAAGTGGATGCTCCGGTCGAGCCGGAGCATGACGGCGAAAGCCGCGGACCGTCGCCCTCCGGCTTGACCGGAGGGCCCATTCCAGGGCCGGGCGGCCGAACCGGGCATGCCCCGCCTTCATCCACCCTTCAGGAGCAGCGCTGATGCGCCTCGTCAATATCAGGCCGGATCGGGGAACGGCGCTGTTCCTCACCATCCTGCCGTTCGCCCTCGTCATCCTCGCCTATCTTCTGGGCTCCGCCGAGCGCCTCGCCGTGAACCCGGACGACAAGCTGCTGCCGAGCCTTTCCACCCTGGGCGACGCCATCGTGAAGGTGGCCTTCACGGCGGATGCGCGCACCGGCAACTACCTCCTGTGGTCCGATACGCTGGCCAGCCTGGGCCGGCTGCTCGCGGCGCTGGCCATCTCCACCGCCATCGCCGTGCTGGTGGGCGTGCTCATCGGCATGCTGCCCGTCATGCGCGCGCTGCTGGCGCCGTTCGTGGCCATGGTCTCCATGGTGCCGCCGCTGGCGCTTCTGCCCATCTTGTTCATCGTCATGGGGCTGGGGGAGGAATCCAAGATCGCCCTCATCGCCATCGGCGTCACGCCCTACCTCGTCCGCGACCTTGCCATGCGGGTGGAGGAACTGCCGCGCGAGCAGATGATCAAGGCGCAGACGCTGGGCGCCTCCACCTGGCAGATGGGGCTGCGCGTGGTGCTGCCGCAGATATTGCCCCGCCTCATGGACGGGCTCAGGCTCTCGCTGGGCCCGGCCTTCCTGTTCCTCATCGCGGCGGAGGCCATCGCCTCGGACAGCGGGCTCGGCTACCGCATCTTCCTGGTGCGGCGCTATCTCGCCATGGATGTGATCCTGCCCTACGTGGCCTGGATCACCCTTCTGGCCGTGGCCATGGACTTCGCGCTGGTGCGCGCCCGCCGCTTCTTCTTCCCCTGGTTCGGAGCCGCGAAATGACCGCCATCAGCGTGCGCCACCTGTGGAAGGAATATGGCGAGCAGATCGTCCTGGAGGACATCTGCCTCGATTTCGCGTCGCGCGCCTTCATCGCCCTGGTCGGCCCCTCGGGCTGCGGCAAGACCACCTTCCTGCGCATCCTGCTCTCGGAAGAGACGGTGACCCGCGGCGAGGTGCTGGTGGGCGGCCAGCCCATCGCCCGCGAGCCGGGCGCCGACCGGGGCGTGGTGTTCCAGCGCTATTCCGTGTTCCCGCACTTGACCGTGCTGGGCAATGTGGTGCTCGCCGCCGAGATGGCGGAAGCCCCCCTCACCGGCCGGCTGTTCGGCGCCCGCCGCCGGGCGGCGCAAGAGGAGGCCCGCGCCCTCATCGCGGAAGTGGGCCTGAAGGGGGCGGAGGACAAATATCCCGCCGCCCTCTCCGGCGGCATGCAGCAGCGCCTCGCTCTGGCGCAGGCCATCATGCGCAAGCCCAAGATCCTGCTTCTGGACGAGCCCTTCGGCGCGCTCGACCCCGGCATCCGCGCCGACATCCACCAATTGATGCTGAAGCTGTGGAACGAGTGCGAGATGACCGTGGTGATGGTGACCCACGACCTGAAGGAAGCCTTCACCCTGGCCACCCGCATCATCGCCTTCGAGCGCCGGCGCAACCGGCCGGAGGAGAAGGCCCGCTACGGCGCCACCATCGCCAAGGACATCGAGGTCTGGCCCAAGAGAATCGCAGGATCGCGCATCGCCGGCCAGCCCGAGACGAAATCCGTGAACCCCGGCCGGGACGACCCGGCCAATCCCTCGGGACCCGGCCGGGACGACCCGGCGCTTCAGACGGCTTGAGGAGACAGCACATGACCGTCAGCGAAGAAACCCGCCTGTTCATCGAAGAGAACAAGCGCCGGTACGAGGACCTGAAGGCCGCCGGCCAGAAGCATGCCCCCAAGGCCCTGCCCGGCCCGACGCCGCGCGGCACGCCGCTGCCGCAGGGCGCCGTGATCCATGCCGAAACCATCCCCGGCGGCTGGTACTGGTCCACGCCGCTGAAGGCCGGCGAGGCCCTGCGCATCCTTCTGGCGCAGGGGCCTGCCGCAGTGTCCATGATCGCCTGGGCGGCGGCGGACAAATCCGAGCGGCTGAACTATGCCGACACGGTGAAGGTGCAGTGGACCGCGGCGCTGGGCAAGGGCCGCGTGCTGTTCTCCGACATGGGCCGGGTGATGTTCTCGCTCATGGAGGACACGAGCGGCATGCATGATGCGCTGGTGGGCGGCTCCACGAGCGCCTCCAACCGCGCCCGCTATGGCGACAAGGTGCTGCGCAACACCCGCGACAACTTCATTCTCGCCGCCGGCAAGCTCGGCTACGACAAGCGCGACATTCCCCCCGCCATCACCTTCTTCGCCCCCGTGCGCACCGATGCGGACGGCGTTTTCCGCTGGCTGGAGGGCAAGCGCCAGACCGGCGATTTCGTGGATCTGCGCGCCGAGATGGACCTCATCGTCACCCTCTCCAACTGCCCCCACCCCATGGACCCGGCGCCCGCCTATGCGCCGCCCGCCGTGGAGGCGATCCGGTTCCGCGCGCCCGCCCCCGCCGCGGACGACCTGTGCCGCACCGCCACCATCGAGGCCGTCCGCGGCTTCCAGAACACCGCGCGCTGAGGGGAGGCTTTCATGACCCAATTCTTTGCAACCCCCGTGCGCGATGCTGCTTCGGCGCTGCACGATTACTTCGTGCCCGCCAACGCGCCCTTCTCCTGCCTGGTGAAGAAGGGCGAGAGCGTGCGCATCGTCGATCTGGAAGGCCAGCAGGCGGTGGATACGCTGTTCTACAAGGCCGATGATTTTTCCGAGCGCTATTCTTCCCAGGATACGCTGCGGGTGCAGGGCTCGGCCTATGTGACCACCGGCACGAAGCTGATCTCGTGCGAAGGCAATGTGATGCTCACCGTCACCGCCGACACCTGCGGGCGGCACGACACTTCGGCCGGGGCCTGTTCCTGCGAGGCCAATACGGTGCGCTTCGGCCATCAGGTGAAGTATCTGCACGCCTGCCGCGAGAATTTCGTCATCGAGGTGGCCAAGCACGGCATGTCCAAGCGGGACATCGTGCCCAACATCAACTTCTTCATGAACGTGCCGGTGGAGCCCTCGGGCGAACTGGCCATCGTGGACGGCATCTCCGGCCCCGGCGACTATGTGGAGATGCGCGCGGAGATGGATGTTCTCCTCGTCATCTCCAACTGCCCGCAGATCAACAATCCCTGCAACGGCTTCAACCCGACGCCGATCCAGGTCCTCGTCTTCGCCGGCGCGGAGGACTGAGCGGTGTTCACGAAAGTCCTCATCGCCAATCGCGGCGAGATCGCGCGGCGCGTCATCCGCACGCTGCGCGCCATGAACATCGCCTCGGTGGCCGTCCATTCGGACGCCGACCGCTTCACCCGCGGCGTGCTGGAAGCCGACGAGGCCGTGCGCCTCGGCCCGGCCCCGGCCGCCGAGAGCTACCTGAACGTCGAGGCCGTCATCGCCGCCTGCAAGGCGACGGGGGCTGAGGCCGTGCATCCCGGCTACGGCTTTCTGTCGGAGAACGTGCGCTTCGCCAAGCGGCTGGCGGAAGAAGGCATCGCCTTCATCGGCCCGAAGCCCGAGCATCTGGAAGCCTTCGGCCTCAAGCACACGGCGCGCGAATTGGCCAAGGCCTCCGGCGTGCCGCTGCTGCCGGGCACCGACCTCATCGACAGCGCCGAGGCCGCGCTCGCGGCGGCGCAGGCCATCACCTATCCGGTGATGCTGAAGTCCACCGCCGGGGGCGGCGGCATCGGCATGCAGCTGTGCCATACGCCGCAGGAGCTGGCGCAGGTGTTCGCCCGCGTCCAGCGCACGGCCAGCGCCTCCTTCGGCGATGCGCGCGTCTATCTGGAGCGCTTTGTCTCGCAGGCGCGGCATGTGGAGGTGCAGATCTTCGGCGACGGCAAGGGCCGCGTGGTGGCGCTCGGCGAGCGCGACTGCTCGCTCCAGCGCCGGAACCAGAAGGTGGTGGAGGAGACCCCCGCCCCGCTCCTGTCCGACAATGTGCACGCCCGCCTCCACGCCGCCGCCGTTAAGCTCGGCGAGAGCGTGAAATACGAGAGCGCCGGCACGGTGGAATTCATCTACGACCCGGCGCGGGAGGAATTCTACTTCCTGGAGGTGAACACCCGCCTGCAGGTGGAGCACCCGGTCACCGAGGCGGTGTTCGGCATCGACCTGGTGGAATGGATGATCCGCCAGGCCGCGGGGGAGGACCCCATCGCTTCCGCCGGCCCGCTCGCCCCGAAGGGCGCGGCCATGGAGGTGCGCGTCTATGCGGAAATTCCCCACACCAATTTCCAGCCCTCCGCCGGCCTGCTCACGGAAGTGAAATTCCCCGCGGGCGCCCGCATCGACGGCTGGATCGAGACCGGCACGGAGGTGACGCCGTTTTACGATCCCATGCTCGCCAAGGTGATCGTGACCGCGGACGACCGCCCCAGCGCCATCGCGGCGTTGCAGAAGGCGCTGGACGGAACCTCCATCTGCGGCATCGAGACCAACCTTGCCTATCTGCGCGCCATCGCGGCGTCGGAGCTGCTCCTCTCCGGCAAGGTGGCGACCACGGCGCTGAAGGACTTCGCCTTCCGCCCCGCGAGCGTGGAGGTGATCGCCGCAGGCGCCCAGTCGAGCCTGCAGGAGCTGCCGGGGCGCCTCAAGCTGTGGCATGTGGGCGTGCCGCCGTCCGGCCCCATGGACGCGCATTCCTTCCGCCGCGCCAACGCGCTGGTGGGCAATGCGCAAACCGCCTGCGCGCTGGAGATGACCGTCAACGGCCCCACCCTGCGCTTCCATGATGATGCAATGGTGGCCATCTCAGGTGCCCACATGCCGGCGAAGCTCGACGGCGCGCCTGTGCCGCACGATGCTGCCTTCCCCGTGCAGGCGGGGCAGATGCTCGCCATCGGCACCATTTCGGGGCCGGGGCAGCGGGCCTATCTGGCGGTGGCCGGGGCCTTCCAGGCGCCGGAGGTGCTGGGCTCGCGGGCGACCTTCGCTTTGGGCCAGTTCGGCGGCCATGCCACCGGCACGCTGAAGGCGGGCGATACGCTGCACCTCGCGCCTGCAGCCGAACGCCCGACCGCGCCGGCACCCGTGGTGCCCGCGCCTGCCCCGCTCACCCGCGACTGGCAGATCGGCGTCGTCTACGGCCCCCACGGCGCACCGGACTTCTTCCAGCAGGAAGACATCGCGGACCTGTTCTCGGCCACCTACGAGGTGCATTTCAACAGCGCCCGCACCGGCGTGCGCCTCATGGGGCCGACGCCGCGCTGGGCCCGCACCGACGGCGGGGAGGCGGGGCTCCACCCCTCCAATTTGCACGACAATGCCTATGCCATCGGCGCCATCGACTTCACCGGCGACATGCCCATCATCCTCGGCCCGGACGGCCCCTCGCTGGGCGGCTTCGTCTGCCCGGCGGTGATCGCGCGGGACGAGCAATGGAAGATGGGCCAGCTGAAGCCCGGCGACCGCGTGCGCTTCGTGCCGCTGGCGCGGGCGGAAGACCCCGCACCCTCTAGCCCTCTCCCGCGTGCGGGGGAGGGTTGGGAGGGGGAAGGCGGGGCCGCTCGCGCCAATGTCAGGAGAGCGGAGGCGAGCCCCCTCCCCAGCCCTCCCCCGCACGCGGGAGAGGGAGCCTCCCGCTCTGGAGGGAACCACGGCTCCCCCATCCTCGCCATCCATGACGACGGGCCGGTGCGCGTGGTCTACCGCCGGCAGGGGGACGACAATCTCCTCGTCGAGTTCGGCGACATGCACCTCGACATCGCCCTGCGCCTGCGCGCGCACCTGATGGCGCAGGCGGTGGGCGACGCGCGGCTGCCGGGCATCATCGACCTCACCCCCGGCATCCGCTCGCTGCAGATCCATTATGACGGGACGACGCTGGCGCGCCGCAAGCTCCTGGACGCCCTGGCGGAAATCGAAAAGGGCCTGCCCCGGGCGCAGGATGTGGTGGTGCCAAGCCGCATCGTCCACCTGCCCCTCTCCTGGAACGACCCGCAGGCGGAACTGGCCATGCGCAAGTACCAGGAGCTGGTGCGCCCCAACGCGCCGTGGTGCCCCTCCAACATCGAGTTCATCCGCCGCATCAACGGGCTGGAAGACGAGCAGGCGGTCAAAGACATCATCTTCGGCGCCAGCTACCAGGTGCTGGGGCTGGGCGATGTCTATCTCGGCGCGCCGGTGGCCACCCCCCTTGATCCGCGCCACCGCCTCGTCACCACCAAATACAACCCGGCCCGCACCTGGACGCCGGAAAATGCGGTGGGGATCGGCGGCGCCTATATGTGCATCTACGGCATGGAGGGGCCGGGCGGCTACCAATTGTTCGGCCGCACCATCCAGATGTGGAACACCTGGCACCGCACACCGGCCTTCCGCGACACGCCCTGGCTGCTGCGCTTCTTCGACGAGATCCGCTTCTTCCCCGTCTCCCACCAGGAACTGATGGAGGCGCGCGCCGCCTTCCCCCACGGGGCCTATCCCGTGCGCATCGAGGCGAGCCGCTTCTCCTATGCGGACTATGCGGCAAGCCTCGCCGCCAATGCCGGGGCCATCGCCGCCGGCAAGGCGCGCCAGCAGGCCGCCTTCGAGGCCGAGCGCGCGCGCTGGAAGGCGCAGGGGCTGGACAGCTTCGTGGCCGACGACGCTGCCGCCCCTCTCAGCGACGGCGAGATGCCCGAAGGCTGCTTCGGCGTCGCCGCCAGCGTTCCCGGCAATGTGTGGAAGGTGCTGGTGGCGGAACAGGCGGTGGTCGCCGCCGGCGACACCATCGCCATCATCGAATCCATGAAGATGGAAATCTCCATCACCGCCCATGCTGCCGGACGGGTGCGGGAAGTGCGCGCCGCGCCCGGCCGCGTCGTGCGAAGCGGCGATGTGGTCGCCGTGCTCGAAGCCCTGTGAGGAGCCGCCCATGATGACCGATGCATCGCTCAGCGGTGGTCGCCCGTCGCCTGATCCCTCGGCGGAAGCCGTGCCCATCGCCGTGGTGGGGGCGCACCTGTCCGGCATGCCGCTGAACCCGGAGCTCACCGAGGCCGGCGGCGTGCTGGTGAAGCGCTGCCGCACCGCCCCCGACTACCGGCTGTTCGTGCTGCCGGACACCACGCCCCAGAAGCCGGGCGTGGTGCGCGAGCCGGGCTTTGCCGGGCCGGGGCTGGAGGTGGAGGTGTGGGCGCTGGAGCCGGCCGCCTTCGGCCGCTTCGTCGCCCGCATCCCGGCACCGCTGGGCATCGGCAAGCTGACCCTGGACGACGGCTCCCAGGTGCCCGGCTTCCTGTGCGAGGCCCATGCGGTGGCGCGGGCGCAGGAGATCACGGCGCTGGGCGGCTGGCGGGCCTTCCTGGCCGCCCGGCCGGCCTGAAGCGCCGCGCCGGGGCGCACGCCCCCCGCCGCACGCCCCCCGCCGCACGCCCCCTCGCCGCATTGCCCGGCGCCCTGTGCCCGGCGGAGCTGCCCGGCGGCATTGCCCGGAAGGCTCCCGGCCGGGGCCGCCTGCGGAAGGCACAGGGCGCCCGCCGGCGCGGCGGATCTTCAGGCTCCCCCGCCCTGCGGCGCGGCCGCATTGCTTTCCGGCCGCCACCTGCTCTACAGACGGGGACCCCTAACCTTGCGACAGCGGCCATGCATCCCACCTCCCCCCGCGGGCCTGCGCCCACCGATGCCGCCTTGCTCGCCGGGCTGGCCGATGCCGCGCTGGCGGCCGGCGTCGCCATCCGCCGCATCGAGGCGCAGGGCATCAGCCACAGCCACAAGGCCGACGCCAGCCCGGTGACCGAGGCGGACCACGCCGCCGAAGCCGTCATCTGCGATGCCCTCGCCCGGCTTCTGCCGGGCGTGCCGGTGGTGGCGGAAGAGGCCATGGCCGGCGGCGCGCAGGTGACCTGCGGCAGCCGCTTCCTGCTGGTGGACCCGCTGGACGGTACGCGGGAGTTCATTTCCGGCAATGGCGAATACACGGTGAACATCGCTTTGGTGGAGGACGGCGCGCCGGTGCTCGGCATCGTCTATGCCCCGGCCCGCGCCCTCCTGTTCGCCGGCCGGCCCGGCGCCGCCTTCCGCGCCATCCGCGCCCCCGGCGCCCGCGCCGATGCGCAGGACTGGACCCCCATCGCCTGCCGCCCGGTGCCCCGCGGCCCCCTGGTGGTGGCCGCCAGCCGCTCCCATGGCGATGCCGCCACCGACGCGCTGATCGCCCGCCATGCGGTGGCCGAGCGCATCCCGGCGGGCTCGGCCCTGAAATTCGGGCTGCTCGCCGAAGGCAAGGTGGATCTCTACCCCCGCCTCGGCACCGTGATGGAATGGGACAGCGCCGCCGGCCACGCCTTGGTGGCGGCGGCCGGCGGCAGCGTCACCCGTCCCGACGGCAGCCCCCTGACCTATGGGCATGCGGAATCCGGCTACAAGGTGCACGGCTTCATCGCCTGGGGCGCCGGCGGGCCGCCGCCCACGCCCGCAGCCGGCTCCATTCAATAGCTGCAGCGCAACGCGGCGCCTCCCGCCCGCGCCTGGCGCGCCATTCCCGGCAGAACCGGCCCCGCCGGCCTGGACCCGCACCACAGCGCGACCTTGCTCCCGCCGTCGCCCTCCGGCTTGACCGGAGGGCCTGTCGCACGTCCGGGTCCGGCGCGGGGCGGCGGCATGGACCCTCCGGTCAAGCCGGAGGGCGACGGAGCCGTGGGTCCGGTTGAAAACAGGGTCGCGCCGAAGCCCCCTCTCCCGCCTGCGGGGGGAAGGCCGAAGCGGCGGCCGGCCCGCGCCGCCCTGAACCGGTGGACGTGCGCCCTCCGTCGCCCGCCGGCCTGGACCCCGCGCCACAGCGCGACCTTGCGCCCGCCGTCGCCCTCCGGCTTGACCGGAGGGCCTGTCGCGCGTCCGGGTCCGGCGCGGGGCGGCGGCATGGACCCTCCGGTCAAGCCGGAGGGCGACGGAGCCGTGGGTCCGGTTGAAAACAGGGTCGCGCCGAAGCCCCCCTCCCGCCTGCGGGGGGAAGGCCGGAGCGGCGGCCGGCCCGCGTCGCCCTGAACCGGTGGAAGGGGGAAACGCCACGTCCGCCAGCCCTGAACCCGCGGCACCCGCCCGCCGCAAGGCCCGACGCGCAAGCCACCGGCCGCCGGCATTAACCGCGAGATAATCCGCATTGGCGATGGTGATTGCCGCGCAACGCTGCGGCACAAGCTGCGGCGCGCCTTCGCCGCGTCACACTGATCGCCATAATCGAGGCGATTCGAGGCGCCCGCCGTGTCGAAGCCCCCAGCGAGATTCCCCATGCGCTTCACTGCGACCTTCCAAAAGACCGCGCGCTTCCTGTCTGCCGGCTTCCCTTCCGCCAGCGCCCTGCCCGCCACCGGCCTGCGCCGCCGCATGGCCGGGCCGGTAGCGGCCTTCGCCCTCGCCCTTGCGGCCATGTTCGCCGCGGCCCCGGCGGGAGCCCAGGGAGCGGGCCAGGGGGCGGGCCAGCCGGCACCGCAGAATTATTCCACCAACGAACTGGTGAGCAAGGGACACTCCTTCTTCGGCAGCGTCTCGCGCGGGCTTGCCCTTTCCATCGAAAAGGCGGTGAGCCAGTGGGGCCAGCCCAACGGCTACATCCTCGGCCAGGAGGGGGCGGGGGCCTTCATCGGCGGCCTGCGATATGGCGAGGGCGTGCTCTACACCCGCAATGCCGGCGACCTGAAGGTGTATTGGCAGGGCCCCTCGGTGGGCTGGGACTTCGGCGGCGACGGCGCGCGCACCATGATTCTCGTCTACAACATGCGCAGCGTGGAAGACATCTTCCGCCGCTTCGGCGGCATTTCCGGCTCGGCCTATCTGGTGGCGGGCTTCGGCATGACCGCCCTGGGGGCGGACGGCATCGTGGTGGTGCCCATCCGCTCCGGCGTGGGGGTGCGGCTCGGGGCCAATCTGGGCTATCTCAAGTTCACGCCCGCCCCCACCTGGAACCCCTTCTGACGCCGCAAGGCCGGCCTGAAGGCGCAGCGGACCCGGCGCCCCCTGCAAGCCGGCCGACGCGCCGCGCCGGGGGCGCTGGTGCCGGCGGCTGCGCCGTGGCATGAATGAAAGAACATTCCGAGGCGCACCAGCCGTTTTGGCCGGGCGCCCGCCCCGGAATGGCGGAAGCGGCCGGCGGCGGCCCTTGCGCATCGCTCCGGCGGCCCCACCGGCCACGGGCGAAGGGCGAACCGGCAAAGGGCGATTTGGCGCGTGATCGAGCAGATCATGTATTTCAGTCTGGGCGTGCTGCTGGCGACGCTCGTGGCCCTCCTGGTGCTGCCCGCGGTCTGGCACCGCGCCGTGCGCCTCACCACGCGGCGCGTGGAGGCGGCCGTTCCCATCTCCATCTTCGAGGTGCAGGCGGACAAGGACCAGCAACGCGCCTTCTTCGCCCTGAACCAGCGGCGCCTGGAGCTGCAGACCGACGCCATGCGCGATGCCGTGGTGGCCCATGCCGCCACCATCGAAACCCAGCGCCAGCGTATCTTCGAGCTGGAAGGCGACCTGGCCGAGCTGCGCACGCGCCATGACCTGGCGCAGGCCACCGGCGCCGAACGCGACGTGGTGCTGGGGGAGATCCAAGACCAATTGGCCGATCGCACCGCCGCCATGGAGCAGCTGGAGGCCGCCTTCGCCGAGCGCGGCGCGGCCCTCGCCGCCCTGGAGGAGGCCCACCGCCGCCTGCAGGCGCAGGCGCAGGAGCTTGCGGCGACGCTGAAGACCCTGGAGGCCACCCTGGCCGGCGACCGCGCGCGCATCGCCGCCCTGGAGGCCGAGCGCGCCGCCTTGACTGCCAGCCTCGCCGGCACCGCCCGGCAGCTGGATGAAACCAGCGCCATGCTGGAGGCCGAGCGCGCCGCCGCCGCCGAGGCGCGGGCCACCGCCGCCACCGCCGCCACCCGCCTCGCCACCGACCTTTCGGAAGCCCAGGCGGCCCTTGCCCACAAGGCCGGCGAGAGCGACGCGCGGGCCGAGGCCATCGCCGCGCTGGAAGCCGCGCGCGACCAGCTGGCGGCCGACCTTGCCACCGCCCGCGCCGACCTCGACTCGAACCGCGCCGTGGTGCATGCCTTCGAGCAGCGCCGCGCCACCGAATTCGCCACCGCGGAGGCGGAGAACCGGCGCCTGGCCGACACCCTGCACATGCTGAAGGCGGACCACGCCCTGATGGAAGAGGCGGTGCGCCGGCCGCGGCGCGACACCGAAACGCCGGCCGGCGAGCTCCTCACCCCCGAAACCGTCACCGCCCTGCGCGAGAGCCTCGCCGAGGTGGCGGCCCGGCTGGTGGCCCTCGCCACCCGCATGGAAGGCGACGCCTCCCCGGTTCCCGCTTTCGTGGCGGACGGCGGGCCCGGCAGCCTTGCCACCCGCATCCGCACCCTTCTGGAGGCCGAGGCGCCCCCGGCCCCGCCCACCCGCGCCGACGCGGCGGTGGAGGCGCAGGCGGACGCAGCTCAGGCGGACAAGCGGGCACGAGCCGTCGCCCGGTAATTTAAAACCATCACCCACCCCCGCGGCTCCCGCTGCGGTGGGTCACCCCCTGGCGCGATGGCAGCCGGCGAGGTGGTCGTCCACCAGCCCGCAGGCCTGCATGGCGGCATAGACGATGGTGGGCCCGACAAATTTGAAGCCGAACCCCTTGAGCCTCTTGGACAGGGCCCGCGAGCGCGCCGTCTCGGCCGGGATGTCGGCAATGCGCTGGGGCCGGTTCGCGAGGGTCTGCCCGTCCACCGCGTCCCACATGATGTCGGCGAAGGTGATGCCCCGTTCTTGAAGTTCAAGATAGGCGCGGGCGGAGGCCACGGCCCCCTCCACCTTGGCCCGGTTGCGCACGATTCCGGCATCCTGCATCAGCGCCTCGACCCGCGCGGCGTCGTAGCGGGCCATCAGGCCGGGCTCGAAACCGTCGAAGGCGCGGCGGAAATTCTCCCGTTTGCGCAGGATGGTGATCCAGGACAGGCCGGCCTGGAACCCGTCCAGCAGCAGCTTTTCAAACAGCGCCCGGCTGTCATGTTCCGGCACGCCCCATTCGTCGTCGTGATAGGCCATGTAGAGCGGGTCCGTACCACACCAGAAGCAGCGGGTTCGTCCATCCGGGTGGTGTAGTGTTGCGGCCCGCTCCGCCTTCACGACGACATCAGACATGCCGGAACGCCCTTTCAGCTTGGCTTGAACTTGCGGTCGAGCTCGCTGACCTTCTTCTCCCAGTCCATGGAGAAAGTGGCCCAGTCCGGCCGCCGCAACTCCACCTCCACCTCGCCGGCCCGCAGCGCAACCCCCTCCGTCCGGGCATCGGTGGCCCGGTCGAGGCGGACGGTGGCGATGCCCCGGCCATCGGTGACGGAGGTGAGCTGGCCCACGCTCCTGTCGCCGGCGAAAATCTCCTGCCCGACCGTCAGCGGTGCGGAAAACAGCGCTTCCACCAATCGGTTACGCGGCGTGGAGCGGTGCTCCATCCGGCTCACCACCTCCTGGCCCACATAGCAGCCCTTCTTGAAATCCACCCCTCCCAGCTGGTCCATGTCCGCCTCATGGGGGAAGGTGTCGCCATAGGCGAAGTCCGGCCCGCCCTTGGGAATCCCCAGCGCGATGCGATGCGCCTCATAGGCGGCGGGATCGGACGAAAGGGCCGCGGCGGCGTCGAGCGGCAGCACCAGCCGGCCGCCCAGAGCCGGCAGGCGCGGGTCCGCATAAAGCGGCCCGGCCGGCACCGGCCCCGCCGCGCCGAACACCGCGGCGACGGCAAAGCCTTCCAGCCTCTCGAAATTCACCTTGGCCCGCAGGCGGTGGAACACCAGGCGCTTCAGCAGGTCCTCCGCCCGCTCCGCCGGCACGTCGAACAGGAAGGTGTCCGCATCCTCGCAGTAGAACAGGAAGTCGGAGATGATCTTTCCCTGGGGCGTCAGCAGCGCGCCGTAGCGGGAATCCCCCGGCGCCATGGTCTGCACGTTGCAGGTGATCACACCGTGGAGGAACTTGGAGGCTTCGGGGCCGGAAGCACGAATGAGCGTACGATCGGTCAAATGAATGACGGGCATGGGGGCCGTCCTTGTCAGAAAAATAAAAAACAGATTTAAGGCCGCAAGCCTGTCCCCTCAAGAGCGAGCTTCCCCATGCCTGTCACTTTCGATCTGCTGCTGAAGGGCGGCGCGGTCGCGACCCCCGCCGGCATTGCCGTCGCCGACATCGGGGTGACGGGCGGGCGCATCCGCGCCATCGGCCAGCTTGGGGCCGCGAGCGCCGGCGAGGTGGTGGACGCCACCGGCCTGCATGTGCTGCCCGGCGTCATCGACACCCAGGTGCATTTCCGCGAGCCGGGGCTGGAGCAGAAGGAGGATCTCGAAACCGGGTCCCGCGCCGCCGTCATGGGCGGGGTGACCGGCGTCTTCGAGATGCCCAACACCATTCCGCAGACCACCTCCGCCGCCGCGCTGGAGGACAAGATCACCCGCGGCACGGCGCGGATGCATTGCGATTTCGCCTTCTACGTGGGCGGCACGCACGACAACGTGAAGGACCTGCCGGAGCTGGAGCGCCTGCCCGGCGCCGCCGGTGTCAAGGTGTTCATCGGCTCCTCCACCGGCTCCCTGCTGGTGGCCGACGATGCCGGCGTGCGCGAAATCCTGAAGGCGATCCGCCGCCGCGCCGCCTTCCACTGCGAGGATGAGCCGCGGCTCCTGGAGCGCAAGGGGCTGCGCGTGCCGGGGGATGCCGCCTCCCATCCCGTCTGGCGCGACGAGATCGCCGCCCTCACCGCGACCCGCCGCCTGGTGAACCTGGCGCGGGAGACCGGGGCGCGGGTGCACGTGCTGCATGTGACCTCGGCCGAAGAGATGGAATTCCTCGCCGACGCCCGCGACGTGGCCTCGGTGGAGGTGACGCCGCACCATCTGACCATGGCGGCGCCGGACTGCTACGAGCGCCTCGGCACGCTGGCGCAGATGAACCCGCCGGTGCGCGACGGCCGCCACCGCGACGCCTTGTGGGCGGCCCTGGCGGCGGGCGTGGTGGACGTTCTCGGCTCCGACCACGCCCCCCACACGCTGGAGGAGAAGGCCAAGCCCTATCCCGAAAGCCCTTCCGGCATGACCGGGGTGCAGACCCTGGTGCCGCTGATGCTGGACCATGTGGCCGCCGGCCGGCTGACGCTGGAACGCTTCATCGACCTTGCCAGTGCCGGCCCGGCCCGGCTGTTCGGCATCGCCCGCAAGGGACGCATCGTGGTGGGCTACGACGCCGACTTCACGGTGGTGGATCTCAAGCGGCGGGCCACCATCACCAACGGCTGGATCGCCTCCCGCGCCCAATGGACCCCCTATGACGGCAAGCAGGTGACCGGCTGGCCCGTGGGCACCTTCGTGCGCGGCACGCGGGTGATGTGGGAGGGCGAGCTGACCGGCCCGTCCACCGGCGCCCCGATCCGCTTCCTGGAAACCCTCGGCGCGCAGGGGTGACGCCCCGCCCCCGGCGGGCCGGCCGGGCGGCGGGTGCAGGGTGCGGGCGCCTCAGCAGCCCGCCTTTGCCTGGCCGCAGAAGGCCGTGTGCAGCGCCTCGATGACCAGCAGGACCTCGGCGCTGGCGATGCGGTAGAACACGCTCGTTCCCTCCCGCCGCGCCTCCACCAGCCCGTCGGCGCGAAGCCGCATCAATTGCTGCGACATGGGCACCTGCTCGATGCCCAGTTCGTCCCGAAGCTGCGCCACGGACTTCTCCTCCCCGCCCAGCGCGCACAGCACCAGCAGCCGCTGCGGATGGGAGAGGCTGCGCATCAGGTCTGCGGCCCGCTCGGAGGCCGGCATCATGTCATCTACATTCATAGTATTGAATTTATGATATTTGAATGTTATGTGCAATGGGGTGAAGCCGGCACGGGGCCGGCGTGATTTCAAGGATCAGGATAATGTCGGTCGATCGCGCCGTCATGCTGTTTGCCGGGTTCATGGTTCTCCTGTCCCTGGCGCTGGGCATCTATGCCTCGCCCTACTGGCTCTGGCTCACCGCCTTCGTGGGGGTGAACCTCATGCAGGCTTCCGTCACCGGCTTCTGCCCGGCGGCCATCGTGTTCAAGATGCTGGGCCTGAAGCCCGGCGTCGCATTCTCCTGACCCGCCCCCGCGTGCCCGGCCCGGCAGCCGTGCACGGACCGTCCTGCCCGCCCGCGCCGGGCGTGAAGAGAGATCCATGCCCTTGCGTCCCCTCACCGTCATTGCGGCACTGGTTGCCGCCTGCTGCGCCTCTGCCGCCCATGCGGAAGACTTCGTGGTCCGCCGCCAGGAGGTGCCGGAGCTGAAGGCCGTGTTCGGCGAGGTGGAAAGCCGCACCGTGGTGCCCGCCCGCGCCCGGATCGGCGGCACCGTGCGCCAGGTGCGCGTCTCGGAAGGCTCGCAGGTGAAGGAGGGCGACGAGATCGCCCTCGTGGTGGACGACAAGCTCGCCCTCAGCCTCAACGCCGCCGACGCCAAGATCAAGGAACTCACCTCCCAGCTCGACAACGCCCGCACCGAGCTGGACCGCGCCCAGCAATTGCTGGCCCGCGGCGTCGCCAGCCAGAGCCGGGTGGATACGGCAAAGACCCAGTTCGACGTGGCCACCAACCAGGTGACGGCGGCGCAGGCCGACCGCGCCGTGGTGCTGCAGCGCGCCCGGGAAGGCGCGGTGGTGGCGCCGGCCGACGGGAGGGTGCTGACCGTTCCCGTCACCCCCGGCAGCGTCGTGCTCGCCGGCGACGAGATCGCCCGCATCGCCTCGGGCCCCTATTACCTGCGCCTCAGCCTGCCGGAGCGTCATGCCGCCAACATCCGCGAAGGCGGCACGGTGCGCATCGGCAACCGCGGCATCACCGAGGATGTGGCCGGCACCCCGGCCGCCGCCCGGCCGGGACGCATCGTGAAGGTGTACCCGGAGATCACTGCCGGCCGCGTGGTGGCCGACGTGGAGGTGGGCGGGCTCGGCGACTATTTCGTCAACGAACGCACGCTGGTGTGGATCGAGATCGGCCGCCGGCCGGTCCTCGCCGTGCCCCCGGCCCTGGTGCTCACGCGCCACGGCATAGATTATGTGCGCATCGCCGCCCCGCGCGGCGTGCTGGAGGTGCCCGTCATCCTCGGCGCCCGCTTCCATGGCGAGGGCGGCGAGCGGGTGGAAGTGCTCACCGGCCTGAAGGACGGCGACCACCTGCTGGACCCGGGGCACTGACATGACCACGGAGAACCGCCCCCTCGGCATCGCCGGCGTGCTGACGCGCGCCTTCATCGCCTCGCCCCTCACCCCTCTGCTGCTGATCGCCGCCTTCGCCTTCGGCGTCATCGCCCTCATCACCCTGCCGCGCGAGGAAGAGCCGCAGATCTCCGTACCCATGGTGGACATCCGCGTCTCCGCCCAGGGCCTGAAGGCGGAAGATGCGGTGAAGCTCGTCACCGAGCCGCTGGAAACCATCGTCAAGGCCATCGACGGGGTGGAGCACGTCTATTCCACCACCCAGGACGACGGCGTCATCGTCACCGCCCGCTTCCTCACCGGCACCAGCCCGGACGCCGCCATCCTGCGCGTGCACGAGAAGGTGCGGGCCAATCTCGACCGCATTCCGGTGGGAATCACCGAGCCGCTCATCGTCGGGCGCTCCATCGACGACGTGGCCATCCTCGTTCTCACCCTCACGCCCAAGCCCGAGGCGGCGGAGCGCTGGACCGCCAATGGCCTGACCCGCGTCGCCCGGGAGCTTCAGGCGGACATCGCCAAGCTGCCGGACATCGGCCTCACCTATATCGTCGGCGACCAGCCGGAGCAGATCCGCGTCGCTCCGGACCCGGAACGCCTCTCGCTCTACGGTATCACGCTGGCCCAGCTCGCCGGCAAGCTGGAAGGCGCCAACCGCACCTTCGAGACCGGCTCGGTGCGCGAGGCGGGCGCCCAGCGCACGCTGGTGGCCGGCCAGACCCTGCAGACCCCGGCGGAGATCGGCAATATCCTCGTCACCGCCCGGGACGGACGCCCGGTCTATGTGCGCGACGTGGCCACCGTCTCGCTGGTGACCGAGCCGGCCGAAACCCGCATGTACCATGTGGAGCGCACGGCCGATGGCCTGTCCCGCCGCCCCGCCGTGTCGCTGGCGGTGGCCAAGCGGCCGGGCACCAATGCGGTGGTGATCGCCGAGGAGGTGCTGGCCCAGCTTGAGGCCGCCCATGGCGGCACCATCCCGGCGGACGTGGAGGTGGCGGTCACCCGCAATTACGGCGAGAGCGCCAACGAGAAGGCCAACGAGCTGCTGCTGCATCTCGGCCTCGCCACGGTCTCCATCGTGGTGCTGGTGGGCTTCTCCATCGGCTGGCGCGAGGCGCTGGTGGTGGCGGTGGTCATCCCCACCACCATCCTGCTGACCCTCTTCGCCGCCCGGCTCATGGGCTACACCCTCAACCGGGTGAGCCTGTTCGCGCTCATCTTCTCCATCGGCATCCTGGTGGACGACGCCATCGTCGTCATCGAGAACATCGCCCGCCACTGGGCCATGAAGGACGGGCGGCCCCGGGCGCAGGCGGCCATCGACGCGGTGGCGGAGGTGGGCAACCCCACCATCGTCGCCACCTTGACCGTGGTGGCGGCCCTGCTGCCCATGCTGTTCGTGTCCGGCATGATGGGCCCCTACATGAGCCCCATTCCGGCCAACGCCTCGGCGGCCATGGTGTTTTCCTTCTTCGTCGCGGTCATGCTCACCCCGTGGCTGATGCTGAAGATCGCCGGCCGCGACGGCGCGCACGCCACCCATGCGGAAGCCGCCGACGGCGGGCGGCTGGGGCGGCTCTATGTGCGGGTGGCGCGGCCCATCCTCGCCTCGCGCGCCCGCTCGGGGGCCTTTCTGGCCGCCGTGGGGGTGGCGACGCTGGCGTCGCTGAGCCTGTTCTACACCCATGGCGTCACGGTGAAGCTGCTGCCGTTCGACAACAAGACCGAGCTGGCGGTGATTCTCGACCTGCCGGCCGACACCTCGGTGGAGGCCACCAACCGCACCTTGCAGGACATGGTGGACGCGCTGGCGGACCTGCCGGAGGCGGTGTCGTTCCAGACCCATGCGGGGACGGCCGCGCCGTTCAATTTCAACGGCCTGGTGCGCCATTACGGCCTGCGCGCCGCGCCGCGGCAAGGCGATATCCAGATCAACCTCGTGGAGAAGGGCGAACGCAGCCGCCCGAGCCATGCGGTGGCCCTGGACGTGCGCGAGCGGCTGAAGGCCATTCCCCTGCCCCCGGGCAGCGCCCTGAAGGTGGTGGAGCCGCCGCCGGGACCGCCGGTGCTGGCGACCCTGCTGGCCGAGATCTACGGACCCGACGCCGAAACGCGGCGCGCGGTGGCCCGCAAGGTGCGCCAGGCGTTCGAGAGCGTGCCCTTCATCGTGGATGTGGACGACAGCTTCGGCACGCCCGGCGAGCGGGTGCGCCTCGCCATCGACCAGGACAATCTGGAATTCTACAAGGTGGAGCAGTCCGACGTGTACGACGCCATCCGCGCCGTCTATGCCGGGGCCACCCTTGGCTATTCCCATCGCGGCGGCGGGCGCCCGCCCATCCCCATCCGCCTCGCCCTGCCCAAGGGCGAGAAGGTGGTGGACGCGCGCACCCTCTCCACCCCGGTGCCGGCCAATGCGCTGCCCGGCGGGCGGGGCGTGGTGGAGCTGGGCGACGTGGTGCGGGTGATCCGCGAGCCGGCCTCCTTCCCCATCTTCCGCCACAACGGCCGGCCGGCCGAGATGATCACCGCCGACCTCGCCGGGGCTTATGAGGCGCCGGTCTACGGCATGCTGGCGGTGAGCCGGGCCCTGGAGGCGCAGGATTTCGGCGACCTGCCCAAGCCGGTCGTCGCCCTGCACGGCCAGCCCACGGACGAGACCCGCCCCACCCTGCTGTGGGACGGGGAATGGGAGGTGACCTGGGTGACCTTCCGCGACATGGGCGCGGCGTTCGGGGTGGCGATCCTGGGCATCTACATCCTGGTGGTGGCGCAGTTCGGCTCGTTCAAGCTGCCGCTGGTGATCCTGACGCCCATTCCGCTCACCTTCATCGGCATCATGGCGGGGCACTGGCTGTTCGGCGCCCCCTTCTCGGCCACCTCGATGATCGGCTTCATCGCGCTGGCCGGCATCATCGTGCGCAATTCCATCCTGCTGGTGGACTTCATCCGCCACGCCCGCACCCCGGGCCGCACCCTGCAGGAGGTGCTGCTGGAGGCCGGCGCCATCCGCTTCAAGCCGATCCTCCTGACCGCACTTGCGGCCATGATCGGCGCCGCGGTGATTCTCACCGACCCCATCTTCCAGGGCCTCGCCATCTCGCTGCTGTTCGGCCTCGCCTCCTCCACCGCCCTCACGGTGCTGGTGATCCCGGCCATCTACGTGGTGCTGCGGGGAAAAAAGGTGGCCCCGGCAGGCTGAAGCGGAGCCATTGGCGGAAAGGGCGGGATGAGGCCGAAATTCGGCATCATCCCTGCTTGACAGGGGGGGGCACCAAATCATAAATGGCGCCTCCCTTGGTTCGGGGCCGTAGCTCAGATGGGAGAGCGCTGCAATCGCACTGCAGAGGTCAGGGGTTCGATTCCCCTCGGCTCCACCAATGAAATGCCCTAAACATCTGAAATTTAAAGACAATTTGCGGCGCGGGGAATTCCCGCCCCAGCATCTGCCCCAGCACGTGCGTTAGCTCGTGGTGGTCCACGGTGGACACAAACGGGATTTGCCGGGACCACGCGGGAGGAGGCGGGACAGCGGCCGTAACCAAAACCTGGTGACTCGCCGTGAGAGTGGCGCATGGAGGGGCGCGACATCCTCCTTGCAAAACGCCGACGCCGACCCGGTGTTCGCCGCGGAATGTGATCTCTTGCCCGAACTCACGATTTCTGCAACCTTTTAGGCATAACGGATTGCCTGGGCGGACGGGGGGAAGGCCATGGGTGAAGATAATCTAGTAGACGGGATCGCGCTTGAAGATAAAGGCATAGTTGTTCCACAGAGATATAAGTTTGTATCTCCGGGAGTTCATATTTTTTCTGTCGACATTCGGCCTGCAAAATACTTTCAGTTTCAGGTTCATATCGATGGGCATGGAATATTGGGAGATTTACCTGCAGCAGTATTCGTCCAAACCAGATCTCCCGCGAACGACAACCCGCAATTCACTGACGAATATGTTGTTTATGTAAATCAAACATTCCGGACATACTTAAATTTAAGGGTTCTTAGAGTTGATAAAGATAGAGAGCCCTCGGCTCATGTTCGATTCGATATAATGTGGATTGAATAATCACCCAATGCCGGCATCGGATTGGATGCGCCTTTCCTACCACGCCGATGGCACCCACACACCCACGACCCGCCCCACCAGCTTCTCGGCCGCGTGCTCGGTGGTGAACGGGCCTTCGCTGGTGCCGACGCGACCTGAACGCAGGGCCGCCTCGCGGTCCCGCGGATCGACCGGCGGGATCCAGTGCCGGGCCATCCAGCACGTCGCGGGCTCGGCGCCCGCCTCCGACTGCTCCACCCACCCGCCGCCCGGCCGTCGATAGCGCATCCGCCCCACCATCTGGCACAGGGCGAAGGTACGGCCGCATTCGACCCGTGGGTCGGAATAGGCGATCAGGAACAGCTCGCCCTGCGCTGGCTGGTAGTCGGCCAGGTCCACCACGGCGAACTCGCCCCGGCGCAGGTGCGGGTGGAAAACGTCATCCTCCACCGGGAACGTCATGTGCCCCGGCGGGAGGGTCGGGAGCATCATCAGGGCGCGCAGCTCGGGCTGGTGCTCAAATTGGACAGCCGGGAGCTGCGGCTTCGTGGCGAGGGCGCGGCCGGGCCGGCCGGCGGACGTGCGGCGGGTCATGCTGTGGCTCCTGCCAGAAAGCTCAGGGCAGCCTGCATGAGGTTCGGCACGGTATCGGCGCCGGCGAAGTCCTCGGACATCTCCACGGCGAGCTGCAGGGCGGCAATCGCACCTTCCTTGCTTGTAGCGGCTGGGATGCGGCCTTCGTTGAGGGCCTGCCATACCGGCATGGGGGTGTCGTCCGGGATGTCGCCCACGGTCGCGTTGAGCTGTTCGCATTCAGTGCGATAGGCGGCGATGAGAGCCACGAGCGGGTCGGCGGCGTGGGCGGTGGCGGGGCGGAAGAGCGCGACAGCAGCGGCTCCCGCCAGGAGGCCGCGGCGGCTGGTGCGGTGCTCAGACATGGGCACCTCCCACACCGAGAATGGTGAGCGCGTCGCGAAGGACGCTGAACGCCATGCGCTCGTCTGTCGAGTAGCCGGGGCTGGTGATGACTTCGCCTATCCAATCGTCCTCCGGATCATCCGCACGGCAGATTGTGAGCGCCCGGAGCTTCACGGCGAGGCCGGCCGGTGTTTTGGCCTGCATATCGACAATGCGCCCCGCCAGCTCACCGCACGCGGCAGCAGCGCGCTCCACCTCACGCCCGGCGGCGGTAGCACCGCAAGCCTCTCGCGCGAGCTTGCCCTCGCCTTTCCAGGTCGCCAGATCGGCAAGCAAGTCTGCCTCAGGGCATGGGCTTTCGCGAAAGCCGGTGATGCGCCAGGCCCGTTCATAGTCGTGGAAGCGCACCATCACGTGAGTGTTCAGCCGGTATGCGCCGGCTCTGAACTGGAAGAGGGGGGCGCCCTCGTTGTTATAGGCGAGCAGCGCCGCCGATGGCGCCGGCCGGTCGCGATGGGCAACCTCGTCCAACTTGGCCGCCGCAGTGACAAGCTCGCGCTCGCGCGCCCACCGGGCTTCGAGTTCCCGCCCCATAGCGAGCAACTCGGCGTCCGCCATCTCGGCCGCCTCTGCCTTCGGCAGGACGGCAACGGGCACCGCGAGGGCGGCGATGGTGCCAAGCGCACCGGTGGCCTTGAGAAGGGCGCGGCGGGTGGTGGGATGCTCACGCATTGGTCGCCTCCACCACGAAGCCGTCCTGCGGATTGCCGGTGCGAGCGGCGCGTTGCGCCCAGGCTCGAACCGCGGCGAGATCCACGCCGGCCGCGTCCATGACCGCAATGGCGCGGGTGGAGGGCGGCGGCACGTCCTGCCAGCTTCCACCGCCTCTCGGATAGTGGAACCGGCGCGCCTCGGTGAAGGCGACGAGGCGGTCATCCCAGCCCATGAGGTGGCACAGCATGGCGCGCTCGTTATGGAGCCACTCGGCGTAGGCTAGCAGCATCATGCGGTGCGAGGATTTGGACATGGGGGCGGCGTTTGCCGCCGCGGTGGGCTTCGGCATGGGTAGGCTCCAGGGGTGTGATGGTGAAGTGAGGCCGGCGCGCGCGGTGCGCCGGAAGGGTCTAGCTGGTGCGCTCGATGGCGAGCGATGCAGCGAGGGCCGCGATAGCCGCCATGGAGGAGCCGCAACGCAGCTCGTGGCGGATCAGGACTTCGCTGCGGTTCCGACGCTCCCAAAGGCCGACAGGGGTGCGGGACCTCATCGCGTCCGATATCCGGTCGGTGAGCCCGCCGATGTGGCTCTTGAAATCGAGCATCGCATCGAGAGAGGCGCCGTCAGTAATCCGGAAATCCAGCATGTGGGCACCGTAGGCCTCGGCCGCCGCCACCACCGCGTCATAGAATGCGGCAAGCTCGTTGACCGACATGTCGCCAATTCGCTGGTCGGAGTATCCCCCGCGCGCGTCGTCTGTGATGTGGGCTCGACTAGCCTGTTCCATGGAGTGCTTCTCCTTCAGTTTGGGGGAAAGTCAGGCGATGCGAGCGAGGCGCAGGGCTTCGTCTGCGGCCCGGACCTTGGCCAGCGCCGCTGGGACACCGCCCCACGGCACGACGGCGGTGCGCACCCGCTCGGCGAGGGCGTCATCGTCGGTGATGAAGGTGAGCGCGCCGGCCGGTCCGGTCAGGCGTCCAAACTGGACACCGTTGCGCTTCAGGACAAAGCCGGCGCCATCACGCTTGGCGGTGTAGGTGGCGGCGATGCCGGCAGCGGCCTTCTCGGTGCGAAGGATGGCTTCGACGTTGGCGAGGCGCATCAGGTCGGCGGAGCGGTGCTTGCTGCCTGACCATGAGGCAGGCGCGCCAGCCCGGCTGTATTGCGCCGAGCGGGACCGGGCGACGGCCAAGGCGTCTTCCAGCTTGCCGATCGCTTCGGCCCGGTGGGCGCCGCGCGACACGACGATATAGCGCTGCAGCACGTCCCACGGCGTCACCGGGGCGTTGCGGGCCTCGTGCCACGCCTGCCGCAGGTGGGCAGCGAAGGCGGGCCGGCTGTAGGGCGCCATGGACTGCCGCAGGAGCGACCAGGCGCGGCGCATGATGTGGGAGAGGTTGGGCATGGTGGGCGCCTTTGATTAGGTACCAGCGCCATTAATCTGGCGTTAGTACCTAAGCGCTTATTTCATGTTGCTGTCAACCACAAAATTAGGTACCACACCCAACATGAGCTTGAGCACCGGAAACCAGCTGCGCGCCGCACGAGCCCTTGCAGGCGTCGAACAGAAATGGCTCGCCGACAAGTCGGGGGTCAGCATCAACACAATCCGAAACATGGAGGCGCGAGGCGCCGAACCGATCACGAGCGGCGCCATGACGGTTCGCAAGGTGCAGATTGCCCTTGAAGAAGCCGGCGTCGAGTTCCTGAACCACGGGCAGCCGGGGGTGAGGTTGAAGCGACCTTGACGTTAGGGTGCTTCGATAGTCCTTTCCTCATTGGGGATCGCGGCATCCTTGGACGGACAGGGAACGCAGGAAGTCGGTCTGGCGGCAACCGGGTGGACGCATCCGAGCACGAAAGCCAGCAGCGGGTATCAAGTCTCGCCCGCGATCCCCAACCCTGCCATTTCTGGTGGCGGACAAGGGAAGGACGATGCGTATCGATTCCGGCGGACCAAGCGCGTTCGCAAGGGCGATGGCCCACCTCAGTGCTGGCGATATCCAAAGCGCGCGCCGGCTGATGCGCGAAGCGGCCGATGCCGATCACCTTCCTGGGCTGAGCCTCTACGCTTCTTTCGTCGAGCATGGGGTCGGCGGGAAGCCCAATGTCCGGGCCGCCATGATTTGGTTCGAGCGCGCCGCCCGGCACGGGGACCACGCCGCATGTGTCAGGCTGGCGGGTTGGCATCTTTCCCGCAATTCCCGGCCGCAGGCCAAGTTCTGGCTCTCAAAGGCCATGGGCTACCCCCCGGCGATGGTGGTCCTTTCGTGTATGTACGCGGAGAGCCGGTCGGTGCGCGCGACGCGAGAAGCAAAACTAGCGCTTCAGCGCGTGCTATATCCGCACGAGGCGACCGCGAAGGACAGAGCTGAATTCGAGCGCCTCCGGGATTCGCTAAGCGGGCGAACGGCCGATGCGATCTGGTCAAGGCACAATCGGAAGGCGCTCGGCGCGGGCTGGGAGGCCGCCGTGGCAAAGCTCCGCAAGCGGAAATAGCCATGGCATCCCGA
Organism: Xanthobacter sp. AM11; assembly: GCF_047444035.1. Classification (NCBI taxonomy): domain Bacteria; kingdom Pseudomonadati; phylum Pseudomonadota; class Alphaproteobacteria; order Hyphomicrobiales; family Xanthobacteraceae; genus Xanthobacter; species Xanthobacter sp. AM11. The sequence continues at coordinate 2,656,906 of NZ_JBLAOA010000001.1, read as the reverse complement.
GCCCACAGCGACGAAGCCTATGTGATCGACTTGTGCGACCGTATCCTTGAGATGAAGGCGCAAAGGCAATGGCGATTCCCGTTTCTCCTGGGCGATCCCGGCCGGAACGGGAGATGCGTCCGGCTTCCGGTGGATGCCTTCTATTCCGAGCTTGGTCTTGTGGTGGAGTATCACGAGCGCCAGCACGGCGAGCCCGTGCCATTCTTCGACCGCCGGATTACCGCGGCTGGCATCCCGCGCGGCGAGCAGCGCCGGCTCTATGACGAGCGGCGACGCGCGGTGTTGCCCGAACATGGGATGAGGCTGGCAGTGATCTGCTACTCCGAGCTGGCACACACGGGCGCGAGGCTGCTGCTGCGGGAGCGGGACCGTGATGGGCAGGCCATCCGCGCCGCCCTCGAAGCCGCCGGCGTCATCTTCGTCGCCGAGAACGGCGAGGGGCCGGGCGTGAGGTTGAGGAAGGGCGGGTGAGCAGGTTCGGCGCATCGAAGCGTTGCCGTCCATCAGCACCGGCAGCGCACGACCGGACACAGCCAGCCGGCCAGCGTCGTTCGGCGGCCATGATCGCCGCCCACATTGACCTCTCCTTTCAGGGAGACACGCAGATGGGCTCCGAACGGCTTCAGCCAGAACGCATCCGAGTTGAGAAGGCGGCTTCGATCCTTGGCATTAGCTCCCGCGCTGTCCAATCCATGGCGTTGCGCGGGGAACTTCCGGGGGCAGCCAAGATTGGCGGGGTGTGGACGTTCAGCGAAACGGCCCTGCGCAAATGGATCGAGGAACGTACCGTGCAGCCCAACCCGGTGCGCCGAAATTCACATACTGGCGCGGAGACACGCTCTGGGCGCGCTTTACCGTTGACGGTAGCGAAATCCGTGAAAGCCTGCGAACTGGCTCTCCAAAAGTTGCGGCGCGGCGTGTAGCCCCATGGCCCGCAACAAGGAGAAGCCTGCCCCCGCCGTCGAGCCGCTCCCGGCCCACGAACTACGAATTGCAGCTCGTGGACCGAGGCAAGATGCGACAGAATTAGGCTAGTCGGCGAAATTGGTCGGCTCTATGCGCATTCATGGATCTAGGCAGCGCACTCAACTTTCCACCCGCTTTCAGTATCGCGGATATGCAAAACGGGCGCTTCAATTTGATCTAGTTCGCTCAGGCGTTCGCACATACGTCGGATTGATCCATCGCCTCCAGAGTACTCGATATAGAGACTGCGAATAAGCCTATCGGCCGGCCCAGGAATAGGCTTTTTCCTAGCCTTCTCCCAACGGAATACATTTTGCTCCTCACCGCCGATTATAGCTGCGAGGTTCCGCTGAGAGAGGTCCATTTCGATCCGAAGAAACCGCAACTCAGCGCCGGTGAGCTTGTTCGGAAGGCTGACCAACCATTCGGCAATCGCCTTGTGAAGCTCCTCGGTGTCTTGAATAGAAACACCCTTGCCGTAGGGGGTCTCATGGATCTGGTAGCCATTCTCCAGATACACGTTATCGAGACCGCTTTCGGTATAGTGATAAGCCATCTCTCCCTCCTAGAACGCCGTAATAACGAGAACCTTGTTCGGCCAGTCGATTGCCACCGGGCAACACAATTCGTCTCCGGCAGCATGCCGGAAAAGAGTCACCTGCCATTGCCCGTGCGAATTCAAGAACGGCCCCTCTTGAATAGTTCCCCTTTGAACGCACATCTCTATTTGCCGACGCGAAATTCCACGCCGATTGCATTGCTTCTTTGCATGATCAAGAACGACTATATTCGCGGTATTTTCCGCGATTTCCCTGATCATGCGCAGTGCCGCGTGTGGTGTCAGCGTCAATGGTACGACGTCGGCGCTCATGCGGCCTCGCGATCAGCTTCATGAACCATCATATTGATGGTTTCAAGGCATTTTTCAAGGGAAAAGATTGGATCTGCCTATTTGCCGCTTGCCGCTCTCGCATGGCGCCAAAAATGAAAGCGCTACAGTGTGCCCACGGCCTTGAATCTCGAACCGTCACCACCCATTAAAAGGTCGCCGCGTGCGACACTGGGAAGTCGGCGGGTTCGCCTTTCCAAAGCCAAGATACATGACAGTACCATCGAGAACGAACGTGTCGCACGCGTCCCTTCCGAAGTCGTCGATACCGATTGCCCTCCATCATGATAGCCCGCGCCAAGTCGTCGCGGCTCACAGTTGCGGCGCGCTGCACGGCATTTGGCGTCGCCAATGCGGCGGCGCGGGTGCCACCCGACGCAGGCCATGGCGGGCGCAATCCGCGAGGTGGAGACGGCCTGAGGCACAGCGGCCCGCGTCAGGGAAACCGGGCGCCGCCGCTCTCGCATCCATGGTACAATTGCCTGTTTGTCCCAGCCCTGACCGGGGCGGACGGGAGCCGGGCGGTCTACCCCATTGGCCGCCCGGCTTGCCCTGGAGGTTTCTGATCTGTCGATGGAGCTAAGATGCCGGCTTCACCTTGACTCGTTGGCTTCCTGGCCTTCGCTATCTCGTGGGGTATGATTTTGAGGGTGGATGGGCCGGCCCGTTGCCGCGACGGATGGTATTCCTCATCTATCGGGACGCAAGGCGCGTGCTCGCATCACGGCGGCGTCCGCCCCTCATCAGCGCCGTGGCTGGCCCTTTTGGTAGGCGCAGTCTCGGGCGGCATCACAGCTTGGCTCCGCTCGTGTGCTCGGCCCCCTGCGAACTCCGCTCGTCGGGCTGCGGATGCAGCTGAGGATAGAGCAGCCTTGGCGCCGCCGGATCCAAGTCGAAACCTTGCGCCGGGCTTGTCGAAAGCATGGGCGATGCAGTTTACACGACATTGCCCAGTTTGTGGCGGAGGAATGCGGGCGGTATCCAGAACCGCCGGCCCCGAACCCTACGGCGATTTCTGGGAATGTCTCGATCCCGATTGCATGAGACTGGAGGTGCGTGAGGATGGAGAGGCACCTCGGCAGCTGCTCCACCGAGCGCGCCCTGCCCGGTCGCCGAAGCGCCGTCGGTAGCGAAAGCGGTTCGGCGTTACGCGTGACCAGCACACGCGTCTGGGAATCAAACGGAAATCAAATGGGAATTATGCCAGGCAGCATGGGGCAAGTGTTTTTTGCATCCCCTAAAAGGAGTTGATGCCATCAGCTGCGGACTTTGCCTGTGTCGGATGCCGTGCCCCTCCGCATGTGGGAAATCTCGGAGAACCTTCACCGCGCCGATCTGACACAACTGCAACGGGATAACCACGTTGCGATGTGGATCAGCCTAGTGGACGAAGTTGGCGAGAATAAACCTGCGCAAGTTGCGCAGGTTTCCAAGGGGGGGCGCGGCAACAGGGGGGGGGCATCAGCGAAGCCGCCAGAGAGTTTGGTATCGACCGTGATGACGCCCGCCGCGCCATGAAAGTCGCCTCCCTCTCCGAAGAGGCGAAGCGGCTTCGCCTCCGGCGCTCTCTCTCACGGGCACGTGCGTGTGAGTCAGGTACGCTCCCCGGTACGCAGCCCCAACGCGCGCGGGGCCCCATCGGCCGCCCTCCGCCTGAGGATGGGCCCAACTAGCCACCTTGGCGTTTCCTTGCCTGCTGGCGGTGCGTGCTCACGGTCTGGGGCGACACCCCCACGCGCCGTGCAATCTCTCGGTCCGATAGCTCGGGATGGCTGTCCAACATGGACAGCACGTCGGCACGCTTGGCGGCATTGGTGCGGCGGGTGGTGGGCTGTGGGGTAGCCGATCCTGATGAACCGTTTGTGACGCTCGCCTCCGTCCCGGCGGGCTGCACATTCGTCCTGAGGAAGGCGAAGTCGGCTTCCAGGCGATCAAGGAACGGATCATCCCGCTGGGTGGGCTCAATCCACTGCCGTTCCCATTCGTATCTTTTCCAGTCAAAACGGGCCTGCACGTCATCCCAGGTCGCCGCAGGCTGACTGCTTTCCAGCGTGTGCTCCAGCATCACCACGCGGCATCCGACCTCGCAATAGTGGTTCCATTCACCTTGTCGGCAGAATAGCCCTCGATCCCGCCGAAGGCGTTCCCAGTCCCTGACCTCAGTGAGGGCATCGGCGAGCGTCTCTGGCCACGGATAGGCGCCCATCACAGCCTTACGGATAGCGGGCGTGATGTCCTTCACGTTCCAGAAGTCGCCGCCCTGGCCATCGAGCATCTTCGCGAAGCGGTGCACCGTGCCGGCCTCGTCGATCCATTGGTCCCAGGTCGCGATTGGCGCGATGGCGGCATCCAGCAGCACCTCGCGCTCGGTGCAGGCGAACAGGGCGGCTTCCGAGCCATAAGCGGCCAGCACTTCCGCACGGCGCCGCGCATTGCGGGCTTCCCGCTCCGCCCGCTTCGCTGCCTCTCCGGCCTTGTAGCCGGGCTGCTTCGCCTCCATCCAATCGTCGAAGCCCTCGAACATGTTGCGGGCGGTCGGCGGCGGTGGGGTGTCCAACTTGGACAGAGCGACCTTCAGCGACATGCCGGCAGCCTTCGCGATGCTCTCGGCGCGGGACCGGGCAGCGGAGCGCTCGCCCTCGGTCGCACCGCCGGTCATGAGGCCGCGGACCTTGCGGAGCTTGTCCAGATCAAGCGTTGCCATCAGGGCCTCACGGGGACGGAGTTGGACGGGGAGCGCCAATTTCTAAATGTCCAACTTGGACAGGCTGGCAACGGCACGGATGTTGCTGAGTGGTGACGACAAATGACGGCCTCGGCCGCTTTCCCCGGAATTGTCACATGTCCCCCAAAGTGGGGACGCGTTTCGCCGCCAGGATCGCGATGAAGGGGGCGGCCGATCACGCAGGAGAACCGAACCATGCAGAGCCTCGAAACCCGCCCGATGCAGGTCCGCGCCATCCAGCCGACCGTCGTCTTGAATTCCATCGATGAGGCCGTGGGCTTCCTGCGCACCCTTTCCATCGCCGAGCACACCGAGCCGCTGATCGACGTGATGGAGGCCGCGGACGAGCCGGAGATGGAGCGCCGCGCAAGGCAGGCGTTCGAGACCTTCACGTTCGCGATGCGGCTGCCCGTGCGGCTGGAGGCGTGAGCGCTGGCGACCCTTGCCGAACGGGGTCGCACACGCGGGCGTGCGGGTGCACGCGAGGTCGGGGCCGGGTGGCCGATCATGCCTCACCTCCGGAGCCGGGGGATGCCCCGAAACCAAACTCCGCCAGGACGGGCGGCGGAACCCGGCAACCGGAATAGCCGGGAGCCGGCCCCAGGACGCGGGGCCATGTGTCACCATTCGCGAACCGTCTGACGTGGTCCGTCCAGTCGGTGGAGGTTGGAGCCTCGGCGGGAACGAACGGCACAACCGGTGGCCGGCCTCCAAACCGCTTATCTTCGTTTTCTTTGGTGGAGCGCAGCCAGTTGGAGAGCGCGGCATCCCAATTCGCCTTGCGGGCCTTCGGCTCATGGGCATTCGCGTGGGACCAATTGCGCATAAGCTCGGCCTGCTCCGAAACCCACGCTGGAGGCCTTCCGAGGGTCTTGGCCAGATCGAAATGCGTCGTCTTCGGCATCCAGTCCCCAGGACACAAACAGCCGACCTTCCTCGGCTTTCGAGGTTCCAAACCGGTAGAACCTGCACTCGATTTTTCCCTAATATTATCTCTGCCTTCTGGCATATGAGTAATAGGTGTCCCATTGGGGTACCCATTAGGTCTGTCGTTTTCGTCTGAATTCTCAGCACCTTGCGACCACCGCTTGCGCGCTGCTTTCGAACCCTTTTGGGCTCTCCCATAGTCATTCACCATTCGGCGGGAGAAGACGACGCCTGCACGCGTCACGCTCAGGACACCGGCTTTTTGAAGCTCGGCCATCAGGACCGAAACATCGTCCGCCGACGCCCCTACCATGCGCGCCAATACGTCTCCCTCCACGGCCACGCCGTTGATGAGGAGATGCCCGTAGGGCTTTGCCTCGTGCATGATGCAGAGGCATTCCATCCAAAGCCCGCGGGCGGCCATGCTGACCGCTCGCAAGGCATGGTCGCCACGCCAGTCCCTCGGATAGAACTTCATCCAGGGCGCGCTCATCAGAAGCCCCCGTCTCGGAGGGCGGACGCGCCAGGGTGACAAAAGGCCTGCACAACGCCCGTCGCCCCCATCCGCGACTTCGCAACGATGATCTCCAGCCGATTCCGGACGGCATCCATGCGCGCCAAAGAATCGGGGTCCGTTTTGTCGGCGAGATAATATGCCTCGCGGAACAGGAGGAGCACCACGTCGGCGTCGGCCTCGATGTCGCCGGAGTCGCGCAGGTCCGACAGCTCAGGCCGCTTGTCGGTGCGCTGCTCAACCACCCGGTTAAGCTGGCACAAGAGCACGACGGCGACGCCGAGATCCTTGGCCATGGCCTTCAGGCCCGCAGTGATTTCGCCGACCTCATAGACCCGCTGACCCCGGTACCGATCGGAGGCGCGGACGAATTTCAAGTAGTCCACGATGACGACACGAAGCGTCACGCCACGCGCTCGCATTTCGTCGGCCCGATTGCGCGTCTTTGCGAGGATCTCGCTGACTGACAGGCCGGCGGAGGTGTCTATGATCAGCGGCAGGTGACTGGCCGCCTCTGCGGCTTCTTCAACTCGCTTGATCTGTGCCGGCGCCAGCGTGCCTTCTGAAATCATTTTCGCCGTGATCGGCGGCCCCGCCGTTTTCGAGGTGAAAGCCTGATCGGCGGCAAGGCGCGCGTTGATTTCTTCGTCGGGCATCTCCAGGGAGAAGAGGAGACAACCATTCCCAGCCTGCGCGGTTGCGCGCGCGATGTTCGCACCGACGATGGTCTTCCCCATTCCCGGCCGCCCGGCGACGATGATGAGGCGTCCGCCCTGAAGGCGCCCGATCATCTGGTCGAGGTCGGAGAGGCCGGTGGTGGCACTCGGCGGAATGTGCCCCGCCTGGATTGCGTCGATGCGCTGAAGCAGCGCCGACATGCCGTCCGCCACGGGGCGGCAGGAGCGATGCTTGTCATCGACGCTGGCGCGAATGCCATCCAGACGACCGAGAAGGACGGAAATCACGGTCTTGATGTTGGTGGACGGATCGGCGACTTCACCGATAACCGCCGCCGCAGCTTCGGCGACGCACCTCGCCGCCCAAGTGTCGCGCACGGTGCGTGCATAGTCCGGCGCGCACAGGACCGTCGTCGCCTCCGCCGCCAGCCGCCCCATGTATTGAACAGGGCTGAGGCCGGCGATGTCCAGGTCGCCCGGAAGCTTCGGCTTCAGCGTGATCGGCGTCGCCACGCGGCCGTCAAGGATGGCGTCCTCGCAGAGCTCAAAAATCCGCGAGTGGATCGGCTCATAGAAATGTTCCGGGCGGACAATCCCGCTCACGACGCCGAGGGCCGCGTTATTCACGAAGATGGCGCCGAGCAATGCCTGCTCGGCCTCCACATTGTGGATGTGACATTCGGAGATGGTCATTTGCGCCCCCGGAATTTGCACAGCTCTCCCTGGGGCGGCAGGAAGAGGGCGAGGAAGTCACGCCATGCTTCCCCCGCGGCGATGCCGTCGCGGATATCGAAGGTGGCCTGGGCGCGCCGCAGTGCGCCCGCGTAGGCGTCCCAGCGTGCAGACTGGATGGCTTCGCGCCGGGACGCGATGTCAATGATGTTGGACCCCTTCATGCCAGCCACCCCGGCAGGTTGGGATTGATCTTGCAGCAGATCCCGGCAAACTCTCGGTACGCGGGACGGCTTTCTTTCCAGTCGGCGAACCACGTGTCGCGGATCGGCGCCAGCCACCGAATGGCCGGCTCGGTCCACTCGTGGTGCGCGGTCAAGACAATGAGCGCCGCGGCCTCAAGGCAGTCGATTTCTTTGTCACCGACGTGCTCGATGGTCGCCGTCAGGAGAGCCTGAAGGCTGAGGCCGATGATCTCGGGCGGGAGGTCGAACCCATCGGAACGGTCCAAGTTCTCATCGATGATCTTGAGGAGGACTCGCGCCCGGCCACACCAATCCGCGTGGTCCAGGGCGAGCGTGATCCAGTTCTCGACAGGAATGTCCACGCCGCAGTCGCTGGGGAGGCTCGGATAGACCGGCTCGGCGGGGCGCGGAAGGGGCTCCTTCTGGATCCTCCGGCCGCCGTGGTCCAAGAAGATCTGGAAGGGCACGCCGCCCTTGCCCATGGCGGCTTTCAGAGCCACCTTGCACCGCGCCCGGCTATCGGGATTGTGGATGCCGGCAACGGTCATGCAGCCGTCGATATCGTGGAAATATCGCTTATCGCTGTCCATAGGCTCCGTGGGGTCTTCGAAGACCGCAAGCGGCACGCCATAAGGGGAGGGAATGTGGCCCGCAGGCTTGATCTGGCTCACTTGCGCTCCTCCGCGATAACCTCGACGGGGGTGCGCAGCACGTACCGTGCGTGCGTCCCGCTGTAGTTGCCGCCATGCGCCTCGTCGATGGTCTCGACGGTGAAGCCGGCCCGGCGCAATTTGAAAACGTAGTCGCTCCAACGCGGCGCCGGGCGCTCAATGGGAGTGCAGCCGCGCTCACCCGCCTGCAAGAGGTGGGCGAGGGTCCAAGCCACGCGGCCCTTAACGGTCAGCTCCGGCCCTTCCGGACCATCGATGCGGACGCGCAATTTCGTGATGTCAGACATGGGCCGCCTCCTTGCCGAGACCGGCCGCCTCGATGTGGGCGAGGGCGACGGCGAAGGGGATGCCGATGCGCTCCGAGACCTTCCGAGCGATGATCCGAGCGGGCGCGTTGCTGTCCTGGGCCGGGAAATAGCCGGGGGTGGGCAGGTTCTTCTTGCGCTTGGGCGGCGCCTTTGCTACGAAGGTCATGAAGTTCTTCCTTGGCGGGAATGGATTTCGAACGCAGACATTCGCACCCGGCGCTGATCAGAGCGTCGGGTGTTTGCGTTTCAGGCGGCGTAGGTCTTGGTGACCGGCGTGAGGGAGGCGAGCCACTCTTCGGCGTCGGCATAGCGGATCAGCACGCGGCGACCGACCTTCACAGCCTTGAGGCGGCCGGCATTGATCTCAAGGTAGGTCTTGGACCGGCCAATGCCGTAGCGGGCGCAGAAGGTCTCGATGTCGAAGGCAGCAATATCGTTCATTTCGGCCATCCATATTTTGGCGCGCGGCGTTCGCGCTCAGTGGATGACGATAGATATCAGTAGCCTAACCGTGGTGTCCGCCGACAAAGCCGATAATTAGGCCGGCAATTCCTCCATCAATTACCGGCCTTGGCAAGGAAGGCCGAGACCCTATCGCGGATACTGCTCTCTGCGGGAGCGGTGCCCCAATTCGATTCGCACCACTCTGTCATCTTTTCTTCTAGACGGGCTTGGGTAAGGCCCTTGGGGCCAGGATCGATCTTCGGATTAATCGCGCCTTCATCGTCCAACACGAGCTGTAGTCGCCGGTCGAAGGACCCCCAATCGTACTTGGGTTTAGGTCCCCGCTTCTTTGGGGTGGCAACCTGGGCAGCGACAGATCCGGTCGCGTTCTGCTCGGTGTGAGCCAAAGCCGGCGCAATCTCCGCCGCCAGTGCCAAAAGTCCCTCCCGATCCAATGTCACGTTGGAGTACGAGTGCATCGTTTCCCCGGCTAGCGCGGCCAGGAGATAATCCTCCGTCGCGGCGCTATTGTTGCTGTCTACAAAGTGGATCCGCTCATAGTCTGGATCGAAGTCGCGGCTGATGCTGAAGTATTCAACGCTGATCTGGCACCGTTGCCGCGGCGGCGGGCTGGGCTCAAGGCAAAGCGGATCGTCGACCTGCACGCCCAATATCTTGAGCCTCCCAGATCTGGCAGCGTCGTTTAGGTGGGCCTGTAGTGCGGCTTCGCGGCGTTCCTTCTCCGCCTGCCAGGCTTTCGGCAGGCATGTGGTATCGAGAGCGGCCGGGGGAGTTGGAGGCATTGGCTCGTCGGGGATCGCCGGCTCCTCCGGGCATTCCGGCTTAGCGCCGACCTTTCCACCGGACTCCCACGTCCTGAACTGCTGGGCGAATTCGACGCTCAAGACTTGCCACTGCCTGTGCAGCTCGACGGCATCGGCGCGCCGCGCCTTGTTCTCTGCGAAGTCGCGCTTCGCACCATCATGGCGGGCGAGCCTAAGATCCTGGCAGGCATTGGCGTTCTCAAGAGCCTCGGGATCGAGCCTATCATCCTTCGCGACGCCGAACAGCACGCCGCCTACCTTCGCGATATCGAGAGCATGGGGGCCTCGAAGGCGAGCATCAGAGTAGAGCGGATGCAAAACATAGTGACCATCGTCTGCGATGCTCAGGCGGCCGCCTTCAATCTGACGGGACGGTATGACACCCTCATATCGAATCCTTGGGACGCCTCCGTAACGCAGAAACTGCATTGCTTCCGAAAGGCTGAGGGGCTCCTCGTCGGATAGCGGCATGAGTTCGAAAGTGAAATCCAGCTCGTCGGTCATAAGCTCTCCGAAGCCGCACCCGAGAGCACCAGTCGGGACTGGCCGCCCTCTTCCGCGTTCAGGTTATGTTCCTTGAATATGCTGAAATCCTCACTCGTCCGCAATGGTCTACCCGGACGAAGCCCACAGCTGCCCACCAGTCGTGGCATCGAGGGGCGGCGCCTTCCGAAATCCCTGCATCGGCTCCGTGGGCAAAATAAATTCGCAGACAAAGATGGATGCCGAAATATTTTGAAAAATATTGGTGAATGTAAATAGCGGAATGGGGCGGGGTATACATCAATTGATCCTGTGTGACAAACAGTATAATTTTAAGCTCGGGTTTCTTGGAGGGTTGGCCGTGAACCAAATCAAAGTTCGGCACATGTGTCTCGAAGCAGCGGCGCGCATGTCGTCCGATCCCCGCACGGCCATTCGCTATGCTTCGGTATTCGAGCACTTCGTGGTCTGCGGCTATCTCGCGGCGTCGGAATCTCTCGATGTGCTCATAGGCATCATGGCGGCTGCCGCTCCTCAGCCGTCTCCGCCCGCCGATGCAATGTCCGAGAAGGCCGAAGGTGAGGAGCCGCTGCCCGGTGAAGTCCCGGACACACATGGCCTGGTGCACTGAGGATATTCCGATGAAGCTCGTTGAACTGCTCAACTTCCGTGCCCCGGAGGGCTTCCATTCCACCGTCAGCGCGGAGGCGCGTAAGCGGGGGATCACATTCGCCGAGTTCATTCGTCGTGCTGTGGCTCGGAGCCTTGCCGAGGCGGAGCAGGCCAAGAAGCGGGGAGCGAACTAATGGCAGGCTTCGGTCTCGGCCTTGGGGCCTTTGCGCAGGGCTTTGCAGGGGGCATCGGGCTCGGCCAAAAGTGGCAGGACGCCCAGCGCAAAAGCGATGATCGGGCGGCTGTAGAAAAGATCAATACCGACACGAAGTCGGCGTTCGAGGCCGATAAGGCCGCGGGGAAGGTCGCGCCAGACATCGATTATGCCAGCTATTGGACCAAGAATGCCGGACCGCTGATGGTCCAGAATGCGCTCTCGACTGGAGATGCGGAGAGGGCGGCATTCTATCAGAAGTATATCGACACCGACCACGCCAAGACGGTCGCGACGAACTTCGGCACGGCACTTGGGGCGGTTCGGAGTGGCGACATGGATGCATCCATGGGCGCCTTCGATAATTATATGAAGAACACGCCATTTAAAGGCTACGTCTACGGCGGTGTGCAGAAGGTGGACGGGAAGGACGGGAAGCCGACGTGGCAGGCGTCGTTCCGCGGCGCCGATGGCCGCTCCTACACACAGTCGTTCTCGTCTCCGACAGACGTGCAGAACGTGCTGATCAACTACGCGTATCCGGAAAAGTCTGCGGAACTCGCCATGCAGCGGGATCAGGATCTATGGAAGGTGCAGCACGGGCTGGCCGGGCGAGAGACATGGAGCACCGTGCCCGCGGCAGATGCCAAGTCCATCGGGCTCGACGGCGTGCCGTTGCAACGGTCCTCGTCAGGCAAGGTCGAGGTCGTCGGCGGGAATAACGCCCTGTCCCAGCCGAAGTTCGGACTCAACCCGCTCTATGGCACTGACGAAGCCGGCAATCCGGTCGTGCTTCAGCCTGGCACCAACGGGCAGATGGTGAAGTCGCAGATGCCGCAGGGCGTGACCATCTCGCAGAAGCCGATCCAGTTGGATGCCGGCACCCACTTCGTGCTTCTGGATCCGATCACCCGCCAGCCCATCAACACAATCCCGAAGGACGTTGCCGGTGCAGCCCGCGACAAGGCGGTGGGAACGGCAGCGGGGCAGGCTCAGGCGCAGCTCCCTGGCGTCGAGGGGATGGCGGCGCAGGTCACCAAGCACATCGATGACTTGGCGAATGATCCGAAGCTGCCGGACATGGTTGGCCCGCTTGCGTCGCGCTTGCCGAACGTCACATCTGATGCGGCTCGCGTTCAGGCGCGCATGGACCAATTGCAGGGCGGTGTGTTCCTCCAGGGCTACCAGATGCTCAAGGGCGGTGGCGCTATCACTGAGGTGGAGGGGCTCAAGGCCGAGAACGCGATGGCCCGCCTGAATGCCGCGCAGAATCTCAAAGACTATAAGCAGGCACTCGGAGAGTTTAAGGACGCGCTGACGACCGGCCTCGCGAAGCTGCGCGCGCAGGGCGCCATGGTGCCTGCCTCTCCCTCTGGCAGCGGAAATGGCCCAGCCGCACCCACTGCCACGTCCCAGGCCGGAGCGGCACAGCCTCCCGTCCAGAAGCCGGGCTCTATCGCCCCCGGCACGGTGGTGAAGGGCTTCGTCTATCGCGGTGGCAATCCGAAGGATCCGAACTCTTGGGGGCGCCAGCAATGAATGAGATGCCGTGGGAAATGGACTGGGACACAGAAGGTTCCCCGGCCTATGGCGGCGCCCCTCAGCGCCAGCCCCCCGTCCCCCGCGCCACCACCTATTCCCCTCAGCGCGGCGGGGACCAGATGGAGGGCGGCTATGAGGCCGCACGTCCCGGCCCCGATGGTCAGGCTGTTGTGCGCACCCTTGAGGACTTCCGCACGGGCGCGAGCCCCTATGTGACGGTGGCTGGGAACCCGTCCCTCTATGGGCGCCAGTACACCATGCCCGAAGTGTCCTATCAGGTCGGAGGCCAGCGCTACACGCTAAAGGATGTTCCCGTCGTGGTCCACGATACCGGGGGCGCATTCAAGACCGCCCCGGAAGGCCGGTTCGACGTTCCGATCGGGCGTGATCTTGGAGCGCGGGATACCAATCAAGGCCTTTCTGGGGTCCAGTTCATCCCGCGAGGCAGCGCCCCCATGGCTTTCACCGGAGAGCCGTCGCGCCCGGCCGGTGTGCAGGCTATCGAGGGTGCCATTCGTCCGGTGCCCGGTGCCGATCCGATCCCGCCGCGCCCCACCATGGCGTCCGCATCTCAGGACACGCGTATGCCGTGGGAGATGGATTGGCCGGACGCTGCGCCGCAAGCTGCGGCTCCCCAGCATCAATCCGATCTGATGCCCTGGGAGATGGACTGGTCCGGCAATGAGCCCGTGCAGAAGGAAGCCGCTTCTCCCCTTCAGGTCGAAGGCGCGACACCTTCGGCTGACGACCTAAAGATGCAGAACCTCCGTGAAGGCCTTCGCCCCTACACGGTGTCGGGCCAGAAGCACAAGGAGCCTGCTCAGTGGGACGTGATGGGCGTTCCGATGGCCCCAAAGCCCGATGCGCCTCCACCGGACGATGGCGAAGACAAGGTCGGTGGTATCTGGAATAACCTGACGAGCCGGGTCAACAACTGGGTCTATTCCGGCGCGGGCGGTCCCGTTGATCTCGCGGCCGGGGTTATCAATGAGGCCGGGCGTCAGGTGCGGGAGCGAACCGGCGCCACGGTTCAGGAAATCACGGACCCCATTGGCGGCAAGGGATCGATCACGCGCGCTTTCGAGCGGATTGGCGTCAATAATCCCGAGAATGTCGTGGCCAACACGCTGGAGGAGCGGATAGCGCGCGGCGTCGGCGAGGGCGTCGGGAGCATGATCGTTCCGGCCATGGGGGTGGGCGTCCTCAACCGGGCCGGTGTGCTGTCCAAGGCGGCGCAGGAGGCGGTCACGCCCTTTGTCGGCGAAGAGTCCGCGCGCGCCATGGCCGCGAATGCTGCCATTGGCGGAGCGGCAGGCGGTGTCGGAACGGTTGGGGGCGACATTGCCGCCGGAGCTGGCGGGGAGAAGTTCCGTCCTCTCGGCGAGTTCGCAGGTAATGTCCTCGGTGGCGTGGCGGGCGCCGGCATGGCTGTAGCCCCCCGCGCCGTCAGCGAGGGGAGCCGGATGGCGATGGACCATCTTCTCCCGACGCGGGCCTCACAGGAGCGGGCTGCTGGCGCAGTGATCCGAGATGCGGCGACCGATCCATATGCTGTTCGGGACGCTCTTGCCGAGGGAGCGACGGAAATCATCCCCGGCTCCCGTCCGACCACGTTCCAGGCAACAGGCGATATGGGCCTCGGAAGCCTTGAGGCCGGCGTGGCGACGAAAAACCGGGACGCGTTCCAACAGCGCACCGCAGAACAGAACATCGCGCGGCGGGAAGTCCTCGGCTCAATCGAGCCCGGCGGCTATCCTGAAGCTGTCAGCCGCGCCCTTCGCGAACAGCTCGATATCATCGACCAGATGACCGCGCAGGCGGTGGATGAGGCTACCGGGCGGGCTGTGCAGGGCACGCGGGCCTTGGGCGGGGATCTTCCCCCGGAAGCCTATGGCGCGTCGCTGAGGGATATTGAGCGGCCTATCGTCCAGGGCGCTGAAGCCGATGCTCAGGCGGCGATGCGCGCGGCGGGCGGCCTCGATGAACGTGAATTCTACGGCGCGGGGTTGCGGAACAAGCTCGCCGATGCGCGCGAGGTCGCGAAGCAGCGGGAAAGCGTTCTTCATGATGCCGTCGATCCCGGCGGCAGACTTAACCTGGCTGCGGGCGAGACGACAAGGACGGCGCGTGAGGTCAGCGCCTCGCTGCCCAGCTCCGCCCGTCCTATTGAGGGGGAAGAGGTCGCTATCCTCGCCGTGGCCAATGGCTACGCAGGTCAGGCCGTCCCCTATCGAGAGCTTGCGGCGCTGCGCAGTCGCCTGCGTGATGCCGCATGGGAAGAGCGGCAGACGAAGGGGCGGACGGTCAAGTATGGCCGTCTTGCGCGGCTTCAGTCGGCAATCGAGCGCGACCTTGAAACGGCGGTGCTGCGGCAGGCCGAGGACGAAGCCCAGATGATCGCGAGCGGCGTGGTGGCTTTGGAAGACACCTTGCTCGGCCGGGTGCAGGCCGTTGCTTCGGGTGGTGGGGCCGGCGAGTGGCCGGGTCCCACTGCTGCGGCGCGTGGTCCTGCGGCTCCCATAGGTGGCGCCAGCTCGGCGGCTGGGAAGCCCGATGCCGTCCTGCTGGAGGCGGCAGACATCGCATTGGGGCGCCGCGCTCCCTATCGTCCGCCGTCCTTTCTCAGGTGGATCGGGGCCCGCGGCGGTGTGCGTCCGGATGCGAACGTTGTGTCTGTTCTCGATGCCGCAGACCGACGGCACGGCGGCATCCTCAGTTCCGCGGGGCGGAGCGTGGACGAAATGGGCATGGCCATTGCCGAGCGCGGTGGCATGCGCGAGCGGCCGGACGAGAATCAGATTCTCGATTGGATTTCCGAGGCGGCCAACGGGCGGGATCCCGACTGGTGGATCGCGATGCATGCCAGTCCCGAACGTGAAGAGGCCGCGAGGATCGCCGCGACCATCACCCGGCTGGCCGCCGATCAGGGTGTTCCTCTACGTTCACGACAGGTCGCCTTTGACTTGCTGAACCAAGAGGCTGCGCTTTATGGTGACGCGCCGCCGCATACGATTGCGGCCAATCTCCAATCGCGTGTCCGGTCGTCGCATGGCAGATCACCCGCCGAAGGATTCGCCACTGAGGGGGCAGGAGCCGGACGAGGGAGTATGGGGCCGCGCGCTGGCGAGGTTGCTGCTGAAATACCCCCCGGAGGAATGGCAGGCTATCCTCGCGATGCTGGAACACGAGGGCAAGCGGGATGGGGACCTGGGAGTTCTCCGGGAGGTGAGGGAGTTCCGCCGCCTGGGGTGGTCGCTCCTGCCAGCTTTGGGGAAGAAGACCTCGCCCGAATGAGGGCTGCAAATGCGGCAACCCGTGCGCGGGCCGAGACGTTCGACACCGGGCCTGTCGGTCGGGTGCTGGAATCGTCCGGCCCCGCTGATCGCTTCCGGATGTCGGAAAGCGCCGTTCCGCGTGCACTGTTCCGCCCTGGCCTTGAGGGCTTCCACGCCGTGCAGGCCTTCCGGAAGGCCGTGGGCGATGATGCCGCCGCCATTCACTTGCTTCAGCAGGCCGCGGTCCGCGACCTGCGCGACACGGCAATGCGCCCGAACGGCACGCTGGACCCCGACGCCTATGGACGGTGGAGGGCAAAATATGCGGACGCCATCCGCGCGTTCCCGGACTTCTTGAAGAGCATCGGCACGGCAGAGCGGGCATCTCGCCTTCTGGATGATGCCCGCCTGATCCCCGAAGGGGTGCTGGATGCGGACGTTGGCGGGAAGGTCTTCCGTTCTGGCCCCGGCGGCTATGAGAGCGTGACAAATTTCGTCCGCGCCATGGGAGACGACCGTGCCAAGACGATCCTTGAGGACTACGCCATCAACCGCCTTCGTGATTTTGCCGAAATGAAGGGCGGCGACCTCGCCGGCACCCTCGATCCCAAGAGGGTCGAGATGTGGCGCGCCCGGCACAAGGAGGCGCTCCGAGCCCTCCCCGAAGTGGATGCGAAGCTCGCTGATCCCGTCGCGGCATCCGAGGCCATCGCCACCCTCGCCCAGGCCCGCAAGGAGGCTCTGGACGGATACCAGTCCGGCGTCTTCGGCAGGCTGATCGGCGTGGATGACCCGCAGGACGTGGTGAAGACGGTGGGGGGCATCTTCGGCCGGCAGGACGCGGTTGCTCAGATGCGGAAGCTCGTTTCCGAGACGGCCGGCAATCCCGATGCTCGGCAGGGGCTCCGCAAAGCGGTGTCCGACTACATCACGAAGCGCTTCATCTCCAATACGGAAGGCGCCACCAGCGATGTGGACCTGATCCGGGCGGGTCAATTCCAGTCGTTCGTGAAGGACAGCCGGAACACCCTGCGCACGCTCTTCACCGATCCCGAGGTGGAGATGATGAGCCGCATTGCCGATGACCTGCACCGGGCCAATCGCTCCAGCACGGCGGCGCGCATTCCTGGCCAGTCGAATACCGCCGGCGACACTGGGGCCGCTGGCAGGGCGACGACGGGTGAGCCTCAGTCAATTCTATCGATCCTCATGAGGGCCGGGGCGGTTGGTGCCGCGGGCGGCGCCGTTGGCGGCTTCCTGCCGGGCGTTGCCGGCGCAGCTGTCATCGGCATTGCCGGGGCCATGCGCAACGCGGGTATCAAGAACGCCGACGCCATTCTCCGGGACGCGATGTTGGACCCGAAGCTTGCCAGCGTGTTGCTGGAAAGGTCGATGAAGGTCACGCCTCGGCAGGCGCTCAATCTGCGGAATGCTCTGATGCGGGCATCGGTGGCGCCGTCACTCTCCGAGTGATCTCGTTAGTCGCCATCCGGTGACCATGAGGAGTGATAGCGGACGATCACCGTCAAAGACGGGTCACCGGCAAGAACGAGGCCTGTCCGTGCCAGATGATGCTCGATATGATCGACCTCGTAAATGTCGAGGTCTCCGCTCATCTCGCCGATCACGAGCCGATCTCCGGACGATGGCTTGGAAACAAAGCGAAATTCTCCAAGATTATTGAATCGACCATCCCTGCGCAGCTCTGAAACGCGCGCTATAATCTCGTTCATAGGAGAGTTCTCATGAAACTCGTGCAAATTGGAAGCGACTTCCTCCTAGAGCCTGAGACAAAAGAGGAAGCGGAGCGTCTAGTGGCTTTGGTTGGTAATGTTACGGTCAAAGCCGAGCCGCTAACCACTCGTTCACTTCCTTCGGACCACGACCGAAATATGGGCGAGAAAGGGTAACTACATACAGATTATCGTCTCCATCCAGGAGCGGCGACAACCTATTGAACACTCCCTGCGGAGTGTCGCTCACGTCGATGGCGTAAGACGACTCCGATAACTTGGCCCATGAGCCAAGGTCCTTAATCGCCTTGACGATATTTGGCCTGACCACTTCCCGGTTCAAATCGTAGGTCACCAAAAGTACGGCCATCCCATCCTCCCCCAAGGTTGAGCGCGCACGCTAGCACCACCTCTCGCGTCTGAGGAGTCAGGAAGCTCTATCTCCGAGAGGGCGGCAATGAGGTTTCAGGCCGGCTGGTTTCAGAAGGTTTCAGCCCGGACGGCATTTGAAACCGCAGCCATGGATTACGACCGCTCCGAAAGCGCCGTCGGCCATTGGGCGATGGGCCGCGCATCGCAAGTCACTCCGAAAAACTCCGGTCGCCTTGGCGATTGCAGAGCGATCTGACTGAGTAAGTTCGCACCGATGGTTCGCACCTCCCACGCGCGCGAACTGCGGCGGTTCGCGCCCAGGGCGTCATCGCTTCCTCGCACTCTGCATCGGCACGACCTTCGCGCCCGCGCCACCAGTGACGAAACCGGCCCATGCGTCCATCAGCTTCCGGCGCTTTTCGAGTGCGTCGGCCCGGCGATAGGCGCGCTCCACCTCATCGCCCACCGTGTGCGCCAAGGCGGCCTCGGCGACCTCGCGCGGAAAGGACGTGCACTCGCCCGCCCAGTCCCGGAAAGAACTGCGGAAGCCATGCACGGTGATTTCCGGGCGCTTCATGCGCACCCTGAGCAGCATCGCCATAGCCATGTTGGAAAGCGGCTTCCCCTTCCGAGGGCCGGGGAATACGAAACCGCCATCGGTTCGCCCCTCCGACGCGGCATCGAGAATTTCGAGTGCCCGATCCGAAAGCGGCACGCGATGTTCCTTGCCGGCCTTCATCCGAACCGCGGGAACGGTCCAGAGCTTCGCCTTCCGATCGATTCCGTTGAAAAAGTCGGCCTGTGAGGCGTGCTGGCACGGAGCCGGATTTCGCCAGCGGACGCCTTCTCCGGTCATGCCGGGCTGATCTGCGGCGCGCTCGGGAGGAGCTTGGCGAGCTTCCGGAGGTTCTGGGCGGTTGCGGCGAGGTGGAACTCATCCCGAGCTCCGTTCGGGCCTCGCAGGCGCAGGCGGTCGAGCTTCAGGATGCGCTTGAGATGCGCGAACAGCATCTCGACCTTCTTCCGCTGCCGCCGCGACGTGACATAGGCGTCGGTGCCGGCGATGGCCCGCGCCATGTCGCGGGCGCCCTCGTGGATCGAGCGGGGTATTTTCCGGGCAGGCGTGGTCGGGCAGCAGCGAGGCTTCAGGGCACAGGCATCGCAGTCCAGCTTGCTGGCGCGATAGCGCATCATGCCATCCTCATCGACCAGGGGCTTGGGTGTGCGGTAGAACTTCTGGCGCTGCCGCAAGAGCTTACCGGCCGGACAGACATAGGCATCCGCCTCGCGGTCATAGGTGAAGTCGGCTCGGCTGAAGGTGCCGTCGCGACGTCCCGACTTGTCGAACACCGGAACGTGCGGCTCGATGCCATGCTTATAGACCAGCCAGGCAAGCATCTCGGCGGAGCCATAGGCGCTGTCGCCCATCAGCCGTGCCGGGTAAAGGTCGAAGCGGTCCATCGAACGTTCGATCATGCGTTTCGCTGCCAGGACTTCGGCCTGACGGATCGCCGTCGTCGCCTCTACGTCGACGATGATCGCGTTCTCCACGTCGATCAGATAGTTGGTGGAATAGGCGAAGAAGGCTTGGCCACCATGTGCGCCGGTCCAGCGGGCAGCAGGATCTGCCGGCGAGAGGAATTTTGGCGTGACTTCGGTGGCCGCGCCGAAAGCTGCATCGTCGAGCACGGCGAGATATTCCTCGACCGCGCGTCCGGCTGCCTCGGGCGATAGCCCCGCTTTGCCCTCGACACCCTTCTGACGGCTGGCCTCGGCCTTGATCAGGCTGGCATCTACAGCGAAGCCTTCTCCGCCAACCAAGCCCTCCCCGATACAACGCTGCAGCACGGTCTCGAACAGATGCCGGAGCAAATCGCTGTCGCGGAAACGGCCGTGCCGGTTCTTGGAGAAAGTCGAGTGGTCCGGCACGCGGCCATCGAGCCCGAGGCGACAGAACCAGCGATAAGCAAGGTTCAGGTGGACTTCCTCGCACAGCCGCCGTTCCGAGCGGATGCCGAAGCAATAGCCGACGAGGAGCATCCGGATCATCAGTTCCGGGTCGATCGAGGGCCGACCGGTCTCGCTGTAGAAAGGCTTGAGGTGCGCCCGGATGCCGCAAAGGTCGACAAACCTGTCGATGGCCCGCACGAGGTGGCCGGCAGGGACATGGCGCTCCAGGCTGAACTCGTAGAACAGAGCCTCCTGCACCCCGGTCCGCTCGCCCATCATCGCCTCGTCCCTCCATCCGCAAGGACAACTGAATCAGGACTTCGGCCCAACAGCAACGCCGACTTTTTCAACGGAATCGATCAATCTCCGTCCATGTCGCGCCCAGCACCTCGCCACTGCGCGCGGCCGTCAGGATTGCAAATTCGAGGGCGAGCGCGGCGGTTGCCTGGCGCTTTCGCAGATCTGCTACGAACGCTGGCACTTTGTCATGAGGCAAGGCCGGATGGTGCCCGCGTTGCAGCTTCTGGCGCTTGGGCAATAGGGCGTCGAGGTGGCCGCGCCACCGGGCGGGGTTCTCGCCACTCCGCAGCCCCTTCGCCTTAGCTGCGTCGAGCACGCGCTCGATGCGCCCGCGCAGCCGGGAGGCCGTTTCCTGCTTCGTCTGCCACAAGGGTTGAAGGATGCCGAGCACGTCCTCGGTAGTTACGTGATCGATTTGAATAGGCCGTAGCGCCGCCGCGTAGACCTCCAAGGTGTGCTGCCATTGCCAGCGGTGCTTCTCATTGCGGAACCCGGATTGGATGTCCTGCACGAGGCCGTCTGCGAAATCCCCGAAGGTCGGAATGGTGACACGCTCGGCCCGGCGAGCATCCAGCGGGCTGATCCCCTCGGCAAGCCGCGCGCGCGCGGCGTCAGCCAACTCGCGGGCGCGGGCGAGTGACACGTCTCGGGCCGAGCCCAGCCCCATCTCCAGCTGCTTCCCTTCCCAGCGGAAGAGAAATATCCACCGGCGCCCGCCATTCGCGGAGATGGACAAATAGAGATTGCCGCCGTCCGCGTGGCGGCCCGGCTTCGTCAGTGTCGCGACCGTGCGAGCGGTCAGCCTCTTGGTCTCGCGTCCCATCTCTGCCCCAGCGCTGCCCCAGCATCTGCCCTAGCAGGCGACGCGGATTGTAGCGAATTTGGGCGAACTCCGGCAACACACAATCCAAGCAATGCACTGACAAACAACGAACTATTCGAACGTCCGCGAACCTCGGCGACCATCAGTTAGGTGGACCTCGGCTCCACCAATGAAGTCAATCAACATCCTGAAAACATGAACGGCGCAGGACACATCGTCGTGTCCTTTGGCCCATAGCCGCCGCGCCACTTGAACCATCGGCCTCGTGTCTTCGACCGATGCCGCGCCGGTTCTCCTACGCAAGGCGCCGGCCTTCGGCATTTTCGCCCGGCTCCACCCTTCATCCCGACAGATCCAGCAAGACGCCGCACGGGCGCCCGGTGGCGGGGGTGAGGGAATGCGTCCGCCCGACGAAACCATCTACCCCGGCCTTTGCCCCGCCATGCCATCCCCCGGCGTCGTCCGGGCGGCAGCCTGCGTCAACGTGCGCCTGGGTAGAGGGGGGCGAGGCGGGGGGCGGCGGAGGCGGCCTTGCCGCGCTTGCGGGCGCGCTGTTCGGCGGCGAAGGCCTTGCGGAAGGCGCGGCTGTCCCAGTCCTTCGCCCCGCCCGCATAAAGATGCCGGCCGAGATCGGCGACGGCGCGCACCATGTCCGGCGCGGCGGGCGCCCCTGCGCCTGTGGTGCGGCTCCAGGCCAGATAGGCCCGGTGGGCCGCCCGCGGATCACCGCCGCGGCAGGCGGCATCGAGCGCCCGCACGGCGGCCGCTTCCCCCCGGGCGTCCCTGGCGCGTGCCGGTCCGGCCTTGCCGGCTGCGGCCGCGCGCTTTTCCTTCGCGTTCGAGGGCCTGCGCGCCGCGCCGGCCGCACCCGTGCCACGCCGCTTGGGACGCGCCACGCCGGCGCCCCCCGGCACCGCGAGCTGCGGCCCCAGCCCGCCCATCGCGCCCGCCGGGCCATTGCGAGGGCGCAGGGCGATGAGCGCCGCCCCCACGGCCAGAATGGCCAGCGCCATGCCCGCCATCCAGCCGTGCTCCTGAAGGGCGGACAGGACCTGCCGCATCGCACCGGAAACCTCGGACACGTCGTTGCGGGCCGGTGCGCCCGCCGCCACCGGCCGGGCGTCCGCCGGCGCGGGAGCCGGCCGGCCCGCCGGGGCGACCGTGAGCGTCACGGCTGGCAGGATGGCCACGTCCTGCTGCTCGGTGGCCATGTTCCACCACGGCACCGAGATGGCCGGCAGGGTGAGCGTCCCGGCCCGCGTGGGCACGATGGTGATGGCGGTTTCCAGGATCGCGCCCGGCGCGCCATCCACCAGCGCCCGCTGCGGCATGGCCTCGCCGGCATATTGGCGCACGCCGTCGGCCTCGGGCGGGGACAAAGGCGGGAGCTGGTTGGCGCCGGCGCCACGGGCTTCGATGCGCACCGTGCGGGTGAGCGCCACGCCCACCTTCGCCGCGGCGGGCGAACCGGACCAGGCCTGAGTCAGCGTCACCGCGCGCGCCGGCAGGAACCAGCCATCCACCCCCTCGGGGCGCGGCCGCACCACGGCTTCCGCCCCATTGGACCGCACCTCGATGCGCCGTCCGCCCGGCGACGCAGGATCGGGGATGGTGGCCGTCAGCACCAGCGGCGACATGGAGATGGTGCCGGGCCGCTGCGGCTGCACCATAAAGCGGATCTCGCGCACCAGGTAGCGCTGGTTGCCGAAGGTGCGCCAATAGGTGCGGGGCGCCCCATCGGGAGTGAAGCGGGCCCCGTCCGCGATCGCCCCCTGCTCGTCGCTGACCCGGGTTGCGCCCACCCGATCGAAGATGCGCAGCCGCATGGGCACGTCGCTGTGCATGAAATAGGGCGGGTTGCCGCCCAGGCTCAGGTCGATGGAGAAGGGGCCGTCGTCCGGCGGGCCGCTGGAGGTGCCCGGCGCCACATCGAGGGTGATGGGGGAAGAGGTCTCCCCAGCCACGGTGAAGGCGGGAATGGTGAGGCGCCCGGCCCGCTTCGGGGCCAGTGTCAGCAGCCATTCCGCCACCTCCACGGGGCGCCCGGCCGCCATTGCCGATCCGCTGCGCTTGCTGCGGTCGAGAATGTCGAAATCCTTGCTGAGCGCGGCGACGTTGGGCGGCTCCAGGCTGTCGCGGCCGACGAGGGAGAGCACGAGGTCGAACGTGTCGCCCTGCGTCACCGGCGGCTGCTCCACCCGCGCCACCAGGGCCCCGGCGGCGGCCGGCCCGGCCATGGCGAAAAGCAGCCCGGAAGCGAGCGCGAGGACGCGGGCAAGGGTCGGGATCAGGCGGCGCACGGCTTCACTTTTCATCCAGCATCCGTTCCGGCATGCCGCGATAATGCGACCGGATTCGGGCCCCCAGCAATGCCCCGGGCGCATCGGGCACGGAGCGCAGCAATTGCTCCCGGCTCTGCGCATCCTCGCTCAGGGATGGCGGCGGCGTCACGTCGGGCGTGTTGTCGGCCTGCGGCGCAAGCGACTGGGTGGGTGCAATGCGCGATGGCGGCGGCCGCGGCTCCTCCGGCGGCGGGCTGGAGGATGGCGGCGGCGCAGGCGGCTCCTTGGCGGCCGGCGCCGCGGGCGGCGGAGCGGCGGGGGGAAGTGCAGCCGGCGGCGGCGCGGCAGGCGCGGCGGCGAGTTCGGGCGGACGGCGGGGCGGCAGCGGCGCGGGGCCGGGCGGCGGGCGCTGCGCGGTGTCCGCGGAAGGGCTGGCCGGGGGCGGCGGCGCATTCCGGCTGTCGGGCGCCTGATCGCCGCCACCCGGCGGTGGGGTCCCGCCACCGTCGTCGCCGCCGGGCGGATTGCCGCCGCCCCCACCCGGGGCGTTCTTCTCCGCCTCCTTCTTCTTCTGCTCCTCCTGCGCCTTGCGGCGGTCGATCAGCCCCTGGACGAGATCGCGGTTGGCCCGCGCATCGGCAGCGCCGGGATCGGCGGCAAGGGCCGCGTCATAGGCGCTGACCGCCGCCTCAAGCTGCCCCGCCCGCGCCAGGGCGTTGCCACGATTGTAATCCGCCCCGGCAATGGCGGCGAAGGCTTCCGCCGCCGCCGCATAGTCCCCGGCCCGGTAGAGCGCCGCGGCACGCCAGGCGGGGTCCTCGAATTGCTGTGCCGCCGCCTCGTAGCGCCCTTCGCCGAAGGCCGAGGCGCCCTGCTGGTCCGGCCGCGCCCACAGGTCGGCCCAGCTCTCGACCGGCCCGAGGGAAGCGGCCGCGGCGGGATTTGGCGGCAGGAGGCCCGGAACGGCCGCCAGCAGCAGGATGATGATCCAGCCCCGGCGGAACGCCAGCGGCGCCAGCAGCAGCGCGACCAGCAGCACGACGGGTCCGAGGTCCGCCCAGATGTCGGCGGGAAGGGTTCCCCCGGCCTCCGCCGCAGGCACCGGCGTGGCGGCCAGCACCGCATCGAGGTCGGAGCCGTCGGCGGAAAGGTGGGTGTAGGTGCCCCCGCCGGAGGCGGCGATGGCGGCAAGCCCCGCCGCATCCAGGGGCGAGCCCGCCGCCGCGCCGTCGGCCCGGCCGACGCCCACCACGCTCACGGTGAAGCCGGCGGCGGCGGCATCCGCCGCCGCATGGGCGGCCGCGGCGGCATCCCCCGGCTCATCGGCGAACAGCAGGATGCGGCCGCGCACCGCCCCGGTATTCCTCATCAGCTCCACCGCCTTGCGCAGCGCCGGGGCCGGCCGTACCGCGACGGCGCGCACGAGATCGGTGTCGAGATCGGTCAGCAGCTGGGCCGTGGTGCGCCCGTCCACCGTGAGCGGCGTGGCGACGAAGGGCACGTCGGCATAGACCACCAGCCCCACCTCCACGCCGCGCATCCGCTCCACGAGGTCTTCCACCTTCAAGGTCGCGGCGCCCAGGCGGCTCGGGCTTTCATCCTTCGCCGCCATGGAGGACGAGAGGCTCACCACCGCCACTACCGGGTCGGCGCGGCCGGCATCCGGTTGCGGCAGCCGCTCATAGGCGGGACCCGCCATGGCGAGGATGGCGGCCGCCCAGCCGGCGAGCAGCACCGGCACCGGCCAGCGCGCGCCCCGCTGCCCGCCGGTGGCCGCAAGGTGGCGCAGCAGGTGGGGTTCCACCACCCGCGCCCAGTCCGAACCGCCGGTGCGCAGGCGCCGCCACAGCATCGCGCACAGCAGACATGCGGGCAGGAAGGCGAGGAGCCATTCCGGGCGCAGGAAATGGAAGCCGGCGGGCATCACGGCGCCTCCCCCGGTTCCAGCGGCGGCATCCGGCGTGGTCGCAGGAGGATGGCAGCGACAAGCAGGCTCAGCACCAGCGCGGCGCCCAGGGGCCACTGGAACAGCACCGTCACCGGGCGGAACGACAGGGGCGCGCCGGCGGCCGGCTCCAGCTGTCCGATGGCCGCATAGGCCGCCTTCAGCTCCGCCCCGTCGCGGGCGCGGAAATACTGTCCGCCGGTCAGCGCCGCCACGGCCTTCAGGGTTTCCTCGTCGAGGGGGGCCGATGCGCCCGGCATCCCGTCGGATGTGCCCCCCGGCGCCTCGGGGCCGACGCCGATGGCATGAATCCGCACCTGCTCGTTGCGCGCCACCTCCGCCGCCAGCAGCGGGCGCAGAATGCCGGAATTGCTGGCACCGTCGGCCGCGAGGACCAGGACGCGCTGCTCCGATGGGCGCACCCGCAGCGCCTTCACCCCGAGGGCGATGGCATCGCCAATGGCGTTGCCGCGGTCCCGCTTGTTGGGCGTCGCCTCGTCGAGCAATGCCCGCACGGTGTCGTGGTCGAGGGTGAGCGGGGCCTGGAGGAAAGCGGCGGCGCCGAACAGCACCAGCCCCACCCGGTCGCCGGCCCGCCCGGCGATGAAACGGTTCACCACCGCCTTCAGCATCTCGATCCGGTCGGTGGGACGGCCGTTCTCAAGCATGTCCTTCTGCGTCATGGAGCCGGAGAGATCCACCGCCAGCATCACGTCGCGCCCCTCGACGGCGACCGGCACCGGCACGCCCTCATGGACCGGGCGGGCCGCAGCCAGCACCAGCAGAAGCCAGATCGCGCCAAGCGCCGCCAGCCGGCCCCAGAGCCGGCGCGGCCGGCTGCCGGCCACCAGCCCGGCCCCGGCAAGGGCCGCGAAGAACGGCAAGGTGAGGGCGCCCGCCCGCCGCTCCGGCACGCGCGGCAGCAGCAGGTACACGATCAGCGGCAGGGGGATGAGGCCGAGCATCGCCGGCCATTGGAGGGTGATCATGCCTGCGCCCTGATCCAGCGGCGCACCGCGGCGACCATGCGGGCGCGGTCCATCTCCTCCGCCGTGCCCGGCGGCAGGTAGGGCGCCCAGGCGAGGAAGCTCGCCACCGGTGCCTCGAAGGCAACCTTGCCGCTGGCGAGGTAGGCCGCCCACGCATCGCCGGTCATCACCGCCACCCCTGCGGGGGCAGCGCCGGCCGGCGCCGTCGCCTGCTTCATCTGGGCAAGCCGGCGCAGCAGGCCGCCACACGCCGCCGCCAGGGCCTGCGCGTCGCCGTGGCGCGGGTCGCGGGCGAGGGTGTCGAACTCGCACAACGCCTGGTAGGCCACGGTGCGCCGCCAGCGCCATTCGCGCACCGCCAGCACCAGAAGCACAAGGAGCAGGAGGCCGGCGAGGCCGATCCAGCCCGGGGCCAGCGGCCAGAGGGGCACGTCGGGCGGCAGGCGGATGTCGGCGAGGCCGGCGAGGGGATCGCCCGGCACCGTTTCAGGCTCCGTCATCGGGCGGACCGCGCGGCGGCGGAAGGCTTCGCGCCCAGCCGCTCGGGGTGGAGGATGTCCACCGGGTTCTGCCCGGTGTCCAGGGGCAGGAAGGTCATGCCCCGCTCGCGCGACATCCGCTCCACCGCGTCCCGCCGCGCCTGGAAGCGCTGGGCGTAGACGGCGCGGGCGGCGGGGCGGTCCACATCGAGCCGGGCCACGATGCGCCCGTCGGTGACGGGGAAGCTCCCCGCGCCCGGCAGGGCCGCCTCCAGCGGATCGAAGACGAACAGATTGGTCACGTGGCTCTGCAGCGCCAGCCGCTCCACCTCGCGCACCGCGTGGTCGTCGAGGTCGAAGAAGTCGCTCACCAGGAAGATCAGCGACCCCGGCCGGGCCAGCGCCCGGATGTGGGCGATGGCGGCGGCGAGCGGGGGCTCGCCCGCCCGCGGGGCATCCGCCGTGGCATCGGCGATGGACTTGACGAAGCTCAGGATGCGCCGCCGGCTGCGCTCGGGACGGAAGGTCGCCACACCGGCAGGGCCGATCACCACTCCGCCGACCCGGTCGCCGCCGGCGATGCCCACCCAGGAGAGGATGGCCGCCGCCTGCGCCGCCAGCACCGACTTGAAGCAGCCGCGGGTGCCGAAGCGCATGGCCGCGCGGGCGTCCGCAAGCACCAGGACGGGGCGTTCGCGCTCCTCCTGGAACAGTTTGGTATGGGCGCGTCCGGTGCGGGCGGTCACCCGCCAGTCGATGGTGCGGATGTCGTCGCCGGGCTGATAGGCGCGCACCTCGTCGAATTCCATGCCGCGCCCGCGGAAGCCGGAGCGATGGCCGCCCAGTTGGTGGGTGCGCACCTTGCCGCCGGGCGCAAATCCGCCTCCGGCCCGCGGCCGGATCGCCACCAGCTCGTCGAGGCGGGCGACGACGCCCTTCATCGGGTCCGCTTCGGCCATGGTGCCGGCGTGCCTCACCCCACCGGCACCCGGGCCAGCAGCAGCTCGATGAAGTCGTCGCTGGTCACCCCGTCCGCCTCCGCCTCGAAGGTCATGACGATGCGGTGCCGCAGCACCGCCTTGGCGATCACCTGCACGTCCTCCGGCACCACATAGGCGCGCTTACGCCGCCAGGCATGGGCCCGGGCGCAGCGGTCGAGGGCGATGGTGCCGCGCGGGCTGGCGCCGTAGGTGACGAGCCCCACGAGGTCGTCGCCGTAGAGCTCGGGATGGCGCGTGGCCTGGACCAGCTGGAGCAGGTACTCCTCCACCGCGTCCGACATATGGACGGCAAGCGCCTCCCGCCGCGCGGCGAACACCACCGCCTGCGGCAGCGGCGCGCCGAAGTCGATGGCCTCGCCCTGCGCCTCGCCGCGCACCAGCCGCAGGATCTCCCGCTCCGCGGCCATGTCGGGAAAGTCGATGGCCACGTGCAGCAGGAAACGGTCGAGCTGGGCTTCCGGCAGGGGATAGGTGCCTTCCTGCTCGATGGGGTTTTGCGTCGCCATGACGAGGAACAGCTCGGGCAGCGGATAGGTCTTCCCGCCCACCGTCACCTGCCGCTCGGCCATGGCCTCCAGCAGCGCAGCCTGGACCTTGGCGGGCGCGCGGTTGATCTCGTCGGCGAGGATGAAATTGTGGAACACCGGGCCGGCCTGGAAGCGGAAGGAACCGTCCTCCGGGCGGAACACGTCGGTTCCGGTGAGGTCGGACGGCAGGAGGTCCGGCGTGAACTGGATGCGCTGGTCGCTGCAGTCGATGGCGCGGGCCAGCGCCTTGATGGCCTTGGTCTTGGCGAGGCCCGGCGCGCCTTCCACCAGAAGGTGCCCGTCCGCCAGCACCGCGATGAGCAGCAGCTCCACGAAGGCGGGCTGGCCGAGAATGCAGGCGTTCATGTAGGCGGAGAGGTCGTCGAAGGCCCGCACCAGGGCGCCGCGGTCGGGCGCCGCCGGCCGCGCCTTGGCAAAGGCACCTTCGCGGAAGGCGGCGTCTCGGGTGGATGTCATCTGCGGTCTGGTCCGGTCTCGGCTGGTGCGTGCGCACTTATATCGCCGTCCATGCGGCGCCGCACATAGGCTTGCGGCACTTTTGTTGCCGGATCAAGACGCCTGCGCCCGTCGGCGGGATGCCGATGGTTGAGCCCATGCCGGCTGCGGTTCAAGATCGTCCGCCCTGCGCCCCGGCGCTGACCTGTCCGCGTGTTCGGAGAAACTCACGTGCCTGCCCCCTCCCTTGAGGCGCGACGCTCGGCTCCGGCCGTCGCGCGCAACCGCGGCCCCATCGGCGAATTGCTTCTGCCGCTGCTGCCGGCCTCCGGCCTGGTGCTGGAGATCGCCAGCGGCACCGGCGAGCATGCGGTCCATTTCGCCCGCCAGACCCCGCGCCTCACCTGGCAGCCCTCCGACCCCACCCCGGAAGCGCGCGCCTCCATTGCCGCCTGGATCGCCGCCGAGCACCTGCCCAACCTGCGCCCGCCCCTGGCGCTCGACGCCGCGGCCGAGGACTGGCCCATCGGCCAGGTGGATGCCGTGCTCTGCGTCAACATGATCCACATCAGCCCCTGGGAGGCGACGCTCGGCCTCATGCGCGGCGCGGCGGCGCGGCTGCCGGAGGGGGGATTGCTGTTCATCTACGGCCCCTTCCGGCAGGACCATGTGCCCACCGCCCCCAGCAACGAGGCATTCGACGCCGAGCTGAAGCGCAGCAACCCGCGCTGGGGGTTGCGCAACCTCGCCGACGTGGAAGCCTGCGCCGCTGCCAGCGGGCTGGCCCGCGCGCAGGTGCTGGAGATGCCGGCCAACAACCTCTCCGTGGTGTTCCGCAAGGCCGGAACGGCTTCGCCCGGCAGCGGGGCTGTGCCATAGTCCGTTCCGGCAGCCGCCCGGGGATTGTGGAGGCGCCTCGTCCCCCGGAAGCACACCCTCAGGAGCATCCATGGCGCGCGTCGTCGATCCTTTCCTCAAGGTGTCGTCCCCCCGCATCTTCCTGGTGCGGATGATGGTGTTCCTGGCCTTGTGCACGGCGCTCGCGGCCGTGCTCTACCGGCAGATCTGGAGCGCCTTCCTCAACAATCCAGGGCTCAACGGCGTCATCTTCGGGGTGCTGGCGGTGGGAATCATCCTCGCCATCCGGCAGGTGGCGCGGCTGTTCCCCGAGGTGGACTGGGTGAATTCGTTCCGCCTGGCCGATCCCGGACTTGCCGTGTCGCGCCCGCCCACCCTGCTGGCGCCCATGGCGGCGCTGCTGGGCGACCGGGTGGGCCGCATGTCCATCTCGCAGGCCACCATGCGCTCCATCCTTGATTCCATCGGCACCCGCCTGGACGAGAGCCGCGACATGGGGCGCTATCTCACCGGCCTGCTGGTGTTCCTCGGCCTGCTCGGCACCTTCTGGGGCCTGCTGGAAACCGTCTCCTCCATCGGCACCGTCATCGGCTCGCTGCAGGTGGGGCCGGATGCCGGCTCCATCTTCGACGACATGAAGAGCGGCCTTGCCGCGCCGCTGGGCGGCATGGGCACGGCGTTTTCCTCCTCGCTCTTCGGCCTGTCCGGCTCGCTGGTGCTCGGCTTCCTCGATCTGCAGGCGGGCCAGGCGCAGAATCGATTTTATACCGACCTGGAAGACTGGCTCTCCACCACCGTCCGCGACCTCGACCAGCCGGCCCAGGACCGCGCCGGCCTCTCGGCGCGCGATCCGCGGGAGAGCGCGACCCGCGTCGCCCCGCCGCCGGCGGTTCCGGCCAGCGCCCCCCTCGCCCTGCCGCCGCCGGCCCCCACCCTCGACACCGCGCCGCTGGTGGCCGCCATGGGGCGGCTGGAGAAATCCATGACCGAGGCCGGCTCCCAGCGCGTCACCACGGCCATGGCGCAACTGGCGGAAAGCCTGCAGGGCCTCGTCACCCACATGCGCTCGGAACAGGCCCTGATGAAGCAGATGATCGAGGCCCAGGGCATCCAGCAGGAGGAATTGCGCCGTCTCCTGAAGCGCCTGGAAGACGGCACCGAGGCGTCGGACGGGCGCGGCCAGCGCAAGATCTGAGCGCCCACAAGCAGGAGCGATCGACCCATGGCCCTCGGCAGGCGCGGCCGCGACCGCCACATCGACTACTGGCCCGGCTTCGTGGACGCCCTGTCCACGCTGCTGCTCGTCTTCGTCTTCCTGCTCTCCGTGTTCATGCTGACCCAGTTCTTCCTCACCCAGGAGATGTCGGGCAAGGATGACGTGATGCAGCGGCTGCAGGCCCAGATCCGCCAGCTCACCGAGCTGCTTTCCCTGGAGCGGGCCACCAGCCAGACCACCGAGGGGGAGCTTCTGGCCATGCGCGCCTCCCTGGAAGCGAGCGAGGCGGAGCGCACGCGCCTCAGCGGCAACCTCGCCGCCGTCCCCGTCGCCCCGGACCGGGGACAGGCCCAGGCCCTGTCCCGCGAGATGGACCTGCAGAAGGACATCGCCGCCCGCGCCGCGGCCCAGATCGAGCTGCTCAACCAGCAGATCGCAGCCCTGCGCCGGCAGATGGCGGCGTTGGAGGAAGCCCTCAACGTGTCCGAGAAGCGCGATGTGGAAAGCCAGGCCAAGATCTCCGACCTCGGCCGGCGGCTGAACGTGGCGCTGGCCCAGCGGGTGCAGGAACTGACCCGGTTCCGCTCCGAATTCTTCGGCCGCCTGCGCGACATCCTCGGCAACCGGCCGGACATCCGGGTGGTCGGCGACCGCTTCGTGTTCCAGTCGGAAGTGTTCTTCGATCCCGGCTCGGCCACCCCGCGCCCGGAGGCCAGGGCCGAGCTGGACAAGCTCGCCGCCGCCATCCTGGAGCTGGAGAAGAACATTCCGCCGGACATCTCCTGGGCCCTGCGCATCGACGGCCACACCGACAGCCGGCCCATCGCCACCGCGCAGTTTCCCTCCAACTGGGAGCTTTCGGCGGCGCGCGCCATTGCCGTGGTGCAATATCTCATCGCCAAGGGGGTGAGCCCCGCCCACCTCATCGCCGCCGGCTTCGGCGAGTACCAGCCCATCGACACCGGCATCACCGACGAGGCCCGCGCCCGCAACCGGCGCATCGAGCTGAAGCTGACCGAGCGCTGAGCCCCGACGCCATGCCCCTCGCCTACACGCTCGCCCCCGCCCGGCCCGACCACCGCCCCGCCATGGCGGGGCTGTGGGTGGCAAGCTGGGTGAAGACGCTGCCGGAGATCGACTTCGCAGCGCGGTTGCCGTGGCTGGAGAACCATCTGGACCAGTTGGCGGCGGGCGGGGCGCAGCTGCGCGTCGCGCTGGCGCCGGAGGGCGAGGTGGCCGGCTTCGTCGTCATCCACCCGCAAACCGGCTATCTGGACCAGCTTGCCGTCGCCCCCGCCTTCTGGGGCAAGGGCGCGGCCGAGGCCCTGATGGCGGAGGCGCGCCGGCTTTCGCCGGCCCTCGTGGCCCTGGACGTGAACCAGGACAATCCGCGCGCCGTGCGCTTCTACCAGAAGATGGGCCTCGCCATCGTCTCCGAGGGCGAGAACCCCATGTCCGGCCGCCGCACCTTCCGCATGGAATGGCGGCCCTAGTGGATCAACCGAAACGGATGATTCCCATCCGTTTCGAAAAGTTGATCCACCAGATCAAGGCGTTGTGGCAAGGCGTTGTGGTTCGACATGGTCGCGACAGACGGGTTCCATCTGTCGCGGTCGAACCCCTAGGCACCTGTCGTCGCGCCGCCGGCCCTCACTGGCAGGCGCAGCGATAGTCCTTGGCGGCCACTTCCTTGCCGCCATAGGGGATGAAGCACGCCTTGCTCCAGCTCGGCTGGAGATTGTAGCCGGGCCGGAAGCCATTGTAGTTGGCCGCGCAGATGTAGAAGGGATCCCGCGTCGGCTTGCCGCCGGGCGCGTGGACACCGGACGAAAGAGGCTTCAGCCCGAGGCCGGCGCACACCTGGTCGCATGGCCGGCCCTCTGCCGGCTGCCAGACCAGACCCGCAGCGCCGGCGGACACAGGCACCGCGAACAGCAGCGCGGACGCGAACAGGATCACCTTGGTGATCGTCATACCCCACCCCCCAGACAGGCGCGGTCCATCCGCGCGCTCGCATCCTGCCTGAGACCTTCCACTTGGCAAGATGCAAACGCTGCCTTGGCCCTACGCCGCGTGGCTGAACTGCAGCTGGGCGAGGCGGGCATAAAGGCCGCCCTTCGCCACCAGCTCCGCATGGGTGCCCTCGTCCACGATGCGCCCCGCCTCCATCACCAGAATGCGGTCCGCCTCCAGCACCGTGGCCAGCCGGTGGGCGATGACGAGGGTGGTGCGGCCCTCCATGGAGCGCTCCAGCGCGGTCTGCACCAGGGTTTCACTCTCCGCATCCAGCGCGCTGGTCGCCTCGTCGAGCAGCAGGATGGGGGCCGCGCGCAGGATGGCGCGGGCAATGACCACGCGCTGGCGCTGCCCGCCCGAGAGGGTGACGCCCCGCTCGCCCACCGGCGTATCCCACCCCTGGGGCAGGCGGGCGACGAACTCGTCCACCAGCGCAGCGCGGCCCGCCGCCTCCACCTCCGCATCGCTGGCGTCCGGCCGGCCGAGGCGGATGTTGGCGCGCACCGTGTCGGCGAAGATGGAGACATCCTGCGGCACGAGGGCGATCTGGCGGCGCACGTCCACCGGGTCCACGCCCATGATGTCCACGTCGTCCAGGCGGATGCTCCCCGCCTGCGGATCGTAGAAGCGCTCCAGCAGTTGGAAGACGGTGCTCTTGCCGGCGCCGGAGGGGCCCACCAGGGCCACGCGCTCGCCGGGGCGGATGGCGAAGGAAACCGCATGCAGGGCGGCGGTGTCGCCGCGGGTCGGGTAG
The DNA here is from genome assembly GCF_047444035.1 of Xanthobacter sp. AM11. Classification (NCBI taxonomy): domain Bacteria; kingdom Pseudomonadati; phylum Pseudomonadota; class Alphaproteobacteria; order Hyphomicrobiales; family Xanthobacteraceae; genus Xanthobacter; species Xanthobacter sp. AM11. The sequence goes on along the minus strand of NZ_JBLAOA010000001.1, from coordinate 2,623,217 downwards.
GCGAAGCTCACCTCCTCGAACCGGATGGCGCCCGACACCCGCGCCGCCAGCGCCACCGGGCGGGACGGCACGCGCACCTGCGGTTCGGCCTTGAGCAGCTCGCCGATCCGCTCCGCCGCGCCGGCGGCGGCCGACACCTCTCCCCAGGTTTCCGAGAGATTGCCGAGGGAGGCGGCGGCCAGCACCGCATAGAGCACGAACTGGCTGAGGGCGCCCGAACTCATGGTGCCGGAAAGCACCGACTGGGCACCCGCCCACAGCACCGCGACAATGCTGGCAAACACCAGGAAAATGGCAACGCCGGTGAGCAGCGCCCGCGCCCGGGTGGCGTCGCGCGCGGCGGTGAAGGCATCCTCCACCGCTCCGTCGAAGCGCGCCCGCGCGGCCCCCTCGGCGCTGGAGGCCTGCAGCGCGCGCATGGCGTTGAGGGCTTCCGCGGCATAGGCCGACGCATCGGCCAGCGTATCCTGTGCATGGCGGGAGCGGCTGCGCACCCGCCGGCCGGAGGCCACCAGCGGCAGCACGATGAGGGGAATGGCCACCAGCACCAGGCCGGACAGGCGCGGGCTGGTCACCACCATCATGGCGATGGCGCCGACGCACAAAACGAGATTGCGCAGCGCCGTGGAGGCGGAAGCGCCTACCGCCGACTTGATCTGGGTGGTATCGGCCGTGAGCCGCGAGGTGAGCTCGCCCGAGCGCGCCGAATCGTAGAAGGCGCCATCCAGCGTCACCAGCCGGGCGAAAACCGCGCTCCGCAGGTCGGACACGATCCGCTCACCGAGGGTGGTGACCAGATAATAGCGCGCGGCGGACGCCAGCGCGAGCACCGCCACCACCCCCACCAGCACCGCGAAATAGCGGTCGATGAGGGCGGATTGATCGGCGGCGAAGCCGAAATCGATCATGCGCCGCACCGCCACCGGCAGGGCCAGCGTGGCCAGGGCGGCGAGGAGAATGGCACCGAGGGCGGCAGCGACCCGCCCGCGATAACGCGCGACATGGGGGGCGAGACCCCGCAGAGGCGCAAGGGAGCGGCGCGGCTTGCGGCCGGCGGCCGGCGCGGTGGGGGCAGATGAGGTGTCGGCTTGTGTCAAAGCATGCTCTCGGCTATAGACCCGCCACTTCCGTCAGGAACCGAAATTGGCGCTGCCGTCCCGGGATCCGGGCTGGCGTGGCGAAAAAGGATTGAACCAATGAAGAGCGACATTCACCCCGATTACCACTTCATCAAGGTGCTGATGACGGACGGTTCGGAGTACACGACCCGCTCAACCTACGGCAAGGAGGGCGACACCCTCCAGCTCGATATCGACCCGCGCACCCATCCGGCCTGGACTGGCGGCAGCCAGCAGCTCATGGACCGCGGTGGCCGCGTTTCGCGCTTCAAGAACAAGTTCGGCGCGCTGCTGAAGGGCTGAGCGCCCGCGCCTGACGCTGTGGGCCCTGCGCGCCTCGGTCGCAGGGCGGCGGAGAGGTTGCGCGGCGGGCACCGTCCCATCACGCAGGATTGTCTGCAACACCCCGCGCCACGAGATGCAGCCGCGGGCGGCCCTGCCGCCGTCGCGGCTTTTCGTGCGTGCGCCCTGCCGACGCCCTGCCCTCCTGGTCCGCTGCCGCGAGGCAGGCAGCAAGTCCGGCCGACAGCCGCGATGCGAGGTCATGGAGCGCGAGGGCGCCGATCCGCGCGGGCTGCGGCAGCCGGGCCAGAAGCTGCGGCTCCAGCACCGGATCAAGGCGCAGGCGGCCGGCTTCCCGCTGGAATGTGGCGTGGTCCATGTCGCCCGCCGCCCGGGCGCGCAGCATCAGCAGGGCGGAAGTCGCATCCAGAATCAGGCTGGCGAGAACCTCCCGCTCCGGCGGCGCAAGGCCGGCCGGCGCCGTGAACAGGCGCGCCTCGGCCCCCGCCAGGGTGTCCATCGCGTCCTGGAAGCGAAGATGGAAATCGCGCTCCCTTGCCCCGTGCTCGCTCAACGCCCCGCTCCTGTCGCCGCGACGCATGAAGCGGACCTTGGGCCGGCCCGTAAAGGGCCCGGGCCGGGATCGGGCTGGGGATAGCGGGAAAGGCGCACGGCACCCGGGGACCCAAGAAAGAGCCGCCTTGCGGCGGCTCGAAGTCCGACAGGGAGAGTTGCCAGAAGTCCGGGGGAGGAAACGAATCCGACGGACACATGCAGTGTGGCAGGCAAATATTAACGCCGCATTAACGCAAGCACGCTAGGCGCCCCATTCCGCCCCGGTAAAATCAATGGGTTACGCCATACCTCCGCGGCCAGGCTCACAGCTTGAAGGCGGCGTCCGCAGCCGCGCGGGAGGCACGTTTTTGCGCCAGCGCGGTTTCCAGCCGCTCGATCTCCGCTTTCAGCCGGCCGATCCGGTGTTCGATCTCGTCCACGGAAAGGCGCGAGAGATCGGCTTGCGCGATCTCGTCGCGCGGTGGGGGTGGCGGCTCCTCGTCCATTGGCTTCTCCCGTCCCTGTCCTTATTCTTGCCCGCGCCATTGCGCACCCGGCGCCACCGCCGGGGACGGCACGCACGGCGGGCGGTCACCGCCCCTATCTTGCGCGTTCCGGCCAAGGTTTAAAGACCCACGCCCGGCTGCCTTCAAGGCGCCTTTGGCTGTCCCGTTCCGGAGACCTCCATGTTGCCCTCCCCCGCCCTGCCCGCCACCATGACCGCCATCCTCATCAGCGCACCCGGCGGGCCGGACGTTCTGGTGCCGGGCGAACGCCCCGTTCCTGTCCCCGCGCCGGGCGAACTGCTGGTGAAGGTGGAGGCGGCCGGGGTGAACCGCCCGGACGTGATGCAGCGCAAGGGCCTTTATCCGCCCCCGCCCGGGGCCTCCGACATTCCCGGCCTTGAAATCGCCGGGACGGTGGTGGCGCTGGGTACCGGCGCGAGCCGCTTCGCCATCGGCGACAGGGTGTGCGCCCTCGTCACCGGCGGTGGCTATGCGCAATATTGCACCACCCACGAATCCACCGCCCTGCCCATTCCCGACGGACTTTCCGCCGCCGAGGCCGCGGCCCTGCCGGAGACCGTGTTCACGGTGTGGAGCAACGTGTTCGAGCGCGGCCGCCTCCAGGCGGGCGAGACCCTGCTGCTGCACGGCGGGGCCGGCGGCATCGGCACCACCGCCATCCAGCTTGCCAAGGCGTTCGGCGCCCGGGTGGTGGTGACCGCCGGATCGGACGAGAAGTGCGAGGCCTGCCGCGCCCTCGGCGCCGACGTGGCGGTAAACTACCGCACCCAGGATTTCGTGGCCGAGGTGAAGAGCGCCACCGGCGGCAAGGGCGCCGACGTGATTCTCGACGTGATCGGCGGACGCTACATCCAGAAGAATTACGAAGCCGCGGCGGTGGACGGGCGGATCGTGCAGATCGCCTTCCAGGAAGGCGCGAAGGCCGAAGTGGACTTCATGCGCCTCATGCTGAAGCGCCTCACCCACACCGGGTCCACCCTGCGCTCGCGCCCGGTGGCGGAAAAGGCGGCCATCGCCGCCGCCATCGTGGAAAAGGTGTGGCCCCTGGTGACGGCCGGCCGCTTCCGCCCGGTGATGGACACCACCTTCCCCCTTGCGGAGGCGCCGGCGGCCCATGCCCGGATGGATGCAAGCGCGCATGTGGGCAAGATCGTGCTCACGGTGCCGGAGCAGGCATAGGGCCGCCCTCTCCGGCCGGCCCCCTTGGGAGCGCCGTCATCATTCCGCAACCGGCGGCGTCAGACGCGCGGCCGGTTGCACGGCCTCACGGCCGCCAGTTCGGCGGCGGGGCGCCGCTGCGCTCGATGGCGTCCACGATCTCCCGCTGGCGCCGATCGCTGCGCTTCATGTGCACGGCAATCACCGCATGGGCCGAGGGCACCAGGAAGAACAGCGGAAAGATCAGGCCGAGCAGCACGCACGGCACGATCATCACCAGATTCACCAGCGCCGAAATCGGCTGTCCGTTCACCAGGAGGCCGAGCGGCGGGAGCAAGGCGGCGAGAATGTAGACCATGGCTTTGCGAGCCCTCCTTGAGGCCCGCAAATTCATATGGGGAGGCCGCCTCGCGCTTCAAGCGGCCGCCGTGGTGCCGCCGGGTTGACGGGCATCCGGTTGATTGCGGCGGTGCGAGCACGTAAGTCAGGGCACGGCCGAACGCGCTTTCCTGCCCCGGCGCGCGCCTTCCGGGACACGCCATGCCTTTTCGGGCAATGCCGCAGCAAGTGCTCATCCCCCTCATCGTCGCCTGCGCCCTGTTCATGGAGCAGGTGGATTCGACCGTCATCTCCACCTCGCTGCCGGCCATCGCCGCCGATCTCCACGAGGACCCGGTGGCGCTCAAGCTGGCGCTGACCTCCTATCTTCTGTCCCTTGCCGTGTTCATCCCGGCCAGCGGCTGGGCGGCGGATCGCTATGGCGCGCGCACGGTGTTCCGCTCCGCCATCGTCATCTTCACGGTGGGCTCGGTGCTGTGCGGGCTCTCCACCTCCCTTGTCGATTTCGTGCTCTACCGCATCATCCAGGGCATGGGCGGCGCCATGATGGTGCCGGTGGGCCGGCTCGTCATCCTGCGTTCGGTGCCCAAGTCGCAGCTGGTCTCGGCGCTGGCGTGGCTCACCATTCCCGCCCTGCTCGGGCCGGTGTTCGGCCCGCCCATCGGCGGCTTCATCACCACCTATTTCGACTGGCGGCTCATCTTCTTCATCAACGTGCCCATCGGCGTGCTCGGGGTCTATCTCGCCACCCGCTTCATCGAGAATGTGCGCGAGGAGGATGTTCCCCCGCTGGACCTGAAGGGCCTCGTGCTCTCCGGCGTGGGCCTGGCGGGCCTCGTCTTCGGCTTCGCGGTTCTGGGGCAGGCGCTGGTGCCGGCGTGGGTGGCGCCAGCGGCGGCCGGCATCGGCGTGGTCGCCCTCGTCTTCTACCGGCGCCATGCCCGGCGCACGCCCCACGCGGTGCTGGACCTGCGCCTGCTGCGCCATGCCACCTTCCGGGCCGGCGTCGTCGGGGGCTCCTTCTTCCGGGTGGGCATCGGCGCCATCCCGTTCCTGCTGCCGCTGATGCTGCAGCTCTCGTTCGGCCTCACGCCCTTCGCCTCGGGGCTGCTGACGTTTGCCGCCTCGGCCGGCGCCATGGCCATGAAGTTCACGGCGGCGCCCCTGCTGCGGCGGCTCGGCTACCGCAACGTGCTGATCGTGAACGCGTTGATGTGCACCGGCTTCATCGCGGTGAACGGCCTGTTCACGCCGCAGACGCCCCATCTCGCCATCATCGGCGCCCTGCTCGCAGGCGGCTTCCTGCGCTCGCTGCAGTTCACGGCACTGAACGCGCTGAGCTATGCCGAGGTGGAGGCGCAGGAGATGAGCCGCGCCACCTCCTTCGCCAGCGTGGCGCAGCAGGTTTCCCTGTCCTGCGGCGTCGCCCTCGCCGGCTTCGTGCTGGAGACCCTGCGCGCCGAGCGGGGCGAGACCAGCCTGACGCAGGGCGATTTCGCCGCCGCCTTCATCGTGGTGTCGCTGGTGAGCCTGATGAGCGTGATCTACTTCCTGCGGCTGCCGAAGGATGCGGGCGCCGAACTGACCGGACGCAAGCCGGACCTTGCCGACCCGCGCAGCGAAGTATCGCCGGCCCCCTGAGGGGCGCGCACCCTGAGCCACATGCCCCCTGAAACGCCCGTGATCCTCCCGGGGTCCTCATGCGGAGGAGGTGGTGTCAGCGCTCCCCGCTCTCCCGCCCGTCGTCGGCCGCGTCGGCCTCTGCTTCCGCCTGCCTGCGGAAGCCGGTGGCCAGCACATAGAGTTCGGCCGAATCGGCGCGGCTGGCGGCGGGCTTGATGTGCTTCACCTGGGCGAAATCGCGTTTCAGATCGGCCAGCAGCGTGCCCTCGGTGCCGCCCTGGATCACCTTGGCGAGGAAGGCGCCGCCCGGGGCCAGTACCTGCCGGGCGAAATCGGCCGCCAGCTCCACCAGGCCGACGATGCGCAGATGGTCGGTCTTCTTGTGGCCGGTGGCATTGGCCGCCATGTCCGACAGGACGAGATCGGCCTCGCCCCCCAGCATGGCGACGAGCCGCTCCGGCGCCTCCGGTGCGAGGAAGTCCATCTGGGCAAAGACCACGCCGGGGATGGGGTCGATCTCCAAAAGGTCGATGGCCACGATCTTGCCGTGCCCTTCATCGAGCCCGATCTTCTTCGCGGCCACCTGGCTCCAGCCGCCGGGCGCCGCGCCAAGGTCCACCACCCGCATGCCGCGCTTCAAAAGGCGCGCCTTCTCGTCCATCTCGATGAGCTTGAAGGCGGCGCGGGAACGCCAGCCCTCGCGCTTGGCCTTCGCCACATAGGGGTCGTTGAGCTGCCGCTGCAGCCATTTCTGGGAAGAAGTGGTGCGCCCGCGCGAGGTCTTCACGCGCACCTTCAGGGGCCGGCCGTCCGGCCCGCGGGGGGGAGTGGTCACGCGCAATTGTCTCCGCGCGAAAGGTCTGCGCCCGTTTCCGGCCGGCCGCGACGCCACGCCCCGTCGGCCCGCATGAGCTGCACCAGCATGCCTTCGCGCAGGCCGCGATCGGCCACCCGCAGCCGCTCCGCCGGGAAAATGCGCCGCACCGCCTCCATGATGGCGCAGCCGGCCAGCACCAGATCGGCGCGCTGCGCGCCGATGCAGGGATTGGCCACCCGCTCCTCGAACGACATGCCCATGAGCCGCTCCACCACCTCCTCGATATGGCCGGCGCCCAGCCAGGCACCGTCCACCCGGGTCCGGTCGTAGCGCTCCAGGCCCAGATGGATGCCGGCAACGGTGGTCACCGTGCCGGAGGTGCCGAGCAGGTGCAGGCGCCCCGGGGCGCGCACGCCCCAGCTCTGGCGCACGCCGTCCAGCATGGCGCACACTTCGTCCACCATGGCCCGGAACACCTCGGGGGAAACCTTCACCCCGCCATGACGCTCGGACAGGGAAACCACACCCACCGGAAGGGAAACCCAGGAGCGGATGCGCGCCCGCGGCGGCCCGTCGTCGCCGGCGGAACGGCGGCCGAGCCACACCACTTCCGTGGAGCCGCCGCCGATGTCGAACAGCACGGCGCCATCACAGGTGGGGTCCACGAGGGGAGCGCAGCCGGTGGCCGCGAGCCCGGCCTCGGTGCGGCGGTCCACGACTTCGAGGGTGAGGCCGGTGCGCGCCTCCACCCGCGCGCAGAAATCCTCGCCATTGTCGGCGGCGCGGCAGGCCTCGGTGGCGACGATTCGCGCCCGGGTGACACCGCGCGTCTCCATCTTGGAGGCGCAGATCTCAAGGGCGGCGAGGGCGCGGTCCATGGCATCCTGGCACAGGCGGCCGGAGCCGGTGAGGCCCTCCCCCAGCCGGACGATGCGCGAGAAGGCATCCACCACGCGGAAGCTGCGCGCCGTGGGGCGCGCCACCAGCAGGCGGCAATTGTTGGTGCCGAGGTCGATGGCCGCGTAGACGGGGCCGGCGGGAAGAGGGACACCGGCAGGCGCGCGTGGTGCGCGCCGCACGACCGCCATGCGCCCGTCCGCAGCCCCTTCGGCTGCCGCGCGCTCGCGGGAAGACTGCTCCGGACCCGTCCCGGGCCCGTGCGTCTCGTCCCTCATGTTCATCCCCTCGCCGCAAGGCGAAACACGCGCTCAGGCCGAAACGCTGGACCAGCATCTGGCTGCGCCTTGCCGGCAGTTTAGCAAAGCAGGCCGCGTGCGCAATGCCGAGGCCTGCCCTGCGATGAGGCAAATGCCGACTACTCGGCTGCCGCCCGGCCGGTGAGGTCCAGCGTGAGGCCCGCCGCCAGGGCATCGGCGCGGAACGCCTTCACCGCGTCGAGGGACAGCTCCGCCGCGGTCTTCGTGCCAAGCGCCGGCAGCTTCTTCAGCACGTCAGCGGGCGCGGTGATGATGTGGCAGCCCAGGCGATCGGCCTCGATGACGTTCCACACCTCGCGGGTGGAGGCCCAGATGACCTCCACGTTGGTGGTGGCGCGCGCCAGTTCCACAGCGCGGGAGATGGCGGGCACATAGTCGATGCCGAGGTCGGCGAGGCGGCCGGCGAACACCGAGATGATGGAGGGGGCGCCGCCGGCGAGGGCCTTCACGCCCTCCTCCACCTGCGGCACGTCGAAGATGGCGGTGAGGTTCACCTTCACCCCGTCGTTCACCAGGTCGCGCACCAGATCGTAGAGGGTCTCGCCCCGCGTGGTGGAGACCGGCAGCTTCACGTGCACGTTCTCGCCCCAGGTGGCGATGACGCGCGCCTGCGCCCGCATCTCGGGGATGTCGTCGGAGAAGACCTCGAACGAGATGTGCCGGTCGGGCACCGCCGCCACCAGATCACGGGCATAGGCTTCGTAGTCGGTCACCCCGGCCTTGCGCAGCAAGGAGGGATTGGTGGTGAAGCCGGCGATATGAGGCTGCTTCGCCATTTCCACGATCTGCGCCTTCTCGGCCCCGTCGGTGAACAGCTTCACCTTGAGGTCTGCGAGCTTCACGGACATCACCTTTGCTCCTCCTGGAACGCACCGGCCGGATCGCCCGCGATCGGACCGCAAAGCGCGCCCTTGCTTCGAATTGGAAGACGCACCCTCCGCCCGGCCCGACAAGGCCCGGCGGCCGGCCCGTCCTGCGGCGGCATGGCCGCATCCTAGAGCGCGATCCGAGCAAATTGAATCCATTTGCTCGGTGAATCGCCCTCTGAACTCAAGAAAGAGCGCGATCGGGCCGTAGGGAACCATTACGTGGCTCCCCATGAGCGCCCCGCCGCCCCCAACCTGTTGAAGGAAGACGGATTCGCTGCCGGGCGGGACTCGCGCTGCGCGCCTTTTCCGGCCGGGCCAAAGGAGCGCAGCGCCAGCATAGCGCGGCAAGACAACATTTTGATGCCGGCGGCCGGTGCGCCCCTCGCGCCGCACACCATCGGGGCCGGGAGGGTGTGCCGGGGCCTTTGGGATTAACGTCATGTTGACCATGACTGCAGCTTTCGTGGCGATGCAAGGTCCGGTAAAGGGATGCGCCGCATCATGAGGCCAACCGGGGTCCCGGGCCTGATGTAGCACGGCGTTGAAGAGGCGGGGGATGGTCTCGACGGACATGGTGGAGCGCATGGCGCGCGCGATGCACGCATTCTCCCGGCAGCGCTACCCGCTGCTTGAGGCGTGGGAGGAGCTTTCGCCCGAGCGCCGCGCCTATCAGCGCCAGCTCGCATCCCATGCGCTGCAGGCCCTGACCCCTTACGATGTGATCGAAATCACCTCCCGCACGGCGCCGGACATCGTCGCGGTGCCGGTGGAGCCGGGGCCGTGGGCCCTCGCCGAGCTTCAGGAAGCCGCCATCGCCGACAACGGCACCGCCATGGATGCGCGGCGCCGCTACCGCTCCTTCCTCGCCACCGCCTCCCTGCCCCTGTCCACCCGCCATGCGGACGGGGGACAGGCCGGCTGAGACGGCGGCGCGGCCTATTCGGCCGCCAGCGCCGCCTCTTCCGGCATCCCGCGCCCGGACCGGGCGAGGAAGCGCCGGCATTGCTGCTCCCGGTCGTAGCCCAGGAGCGTGCCCAGCATGAAATCCTCTTCCGGCGACAGGGCATTGAGCGGACGGGTGACGAACGCCCGCGCCACCGCCACGAAGGCCGGGCGGCCGAAGAAGAGGTTCACCTTGGAGGGGCTCACCTCCTGCACGAAATGTTCGATGCCCTGGTTGCGCAGCTTGGCCGCCACCAGCGCCAGCTCGCCCCGGCTGAGGGTCATCAGGAAGAGCGCACGTACCCCCCGGCCGTATTCATAGACATGATGATGGAAAAGCCGCAGCACTGCGGAAGCCGGTGCCGCCTCGGCAAGCCGGGGGCCGGCGAGAATGTGGAGAGGCGGCGCCGCCTCTCCGTCTAGAGCAGCTTGCTCAGCCATGCTGTCACCCTCTTGTCCGTCATGCCGGATTGCGTGTCGAGGTCGAGGGCGAGGCCGACGAACTTGCCGTCCCGCTCGGCGGTGGAGCCCACATAATCGTAGCCCGCCGTCTCCGTGTGGCCGATCACCACGGCGCCAAGGTCCGACACCTCGTCAAAGAGGATGCCCATCGCATCCACGAAAGAGGTGGGATAGGTTTCCTGGTCGCCGGTACCAAACAGCGCCACCTTCTTGCCCTTCAGGTTGGCGCTGCGCAGCTTGTCGATATTCTCCTCCCAGTCGGTCTGCAGCGTGCCGTCGCCGTAGGTGGGAGAACCGAGGATGAGCAGCTCGCAATTCTCGAAATCGGCCTTGGTGGCGGCCTTGATATCGACCGAGCGGCCCTGGCATTTCTTGGAAATCTTGGAAGCAACGCCCTTTGTGGCGCCGCCATCGGAGCCGTAGATCACCGTTACAATCATCTGCCTGTCTCTGAATGGAATAGCTTTAAAATGCGAAGCCGCCCCGGATTGCGCCCCGGAACGCCTCCAATGTCAGAAGGCTATGAACGCCAAACACCAATAGCAATACAGTATAGACACGAATTGCCCGTGGCCAAGCTGCATGCTAGAAAATGCACCGCCACGACAGCTCTTTTGAACTGTTTCATTTCGAAGTATTTTCTGGAACGGATATCATCTGCCCCGCGCTCCGCGCTGGCCACGGCAATGCGGACGCCGGACGGTGACAGCCGCAGGGCATCCACCGCAAAGCAGCGGGCCGGGACAGCTTCAGGAGATGAGGGAGCCTTCGGCGGCGAAGCGCCCGGCGGCTATTCCGCCGCTTCCTTCGGCGGCTTGCGCCGGCTTTTGGCGGGGATGACGAGATCGAATTCGGCGAGTTCGGCGTCGGTGGGCCAGGTCATGTCCTTGTCCCAGGCCCAGTGCGCGCGGATTTCCTCGTCCGACATGGCATCGAATTTCGCCCAATCAATCGTCTTTGCGAGACGATCGGCCTCTTCCAATTGCTTCTTGGTAGGCACGGCGTTCGCTCCGGTGGACCCAAGCCGACCGCAAGATAACAGCGTTGATCGAGCGCCTGCCAACAAAAAGCCCCGGAGCAGCCAATGCCGCTCCGGGGCGAACCCTGATGGGATGAGGATCAGTTCTTGGTCTTGTCCACCAGAGCCTTGGCCTTGATCCAGGGCATCATGGCGCGCAGCTTCTCGCCCACTTCCTCGATGGGGTGAGCGTTGGCGCGGGCGCGGGTGGCCTTGAACGAGGCCTGGTTGACCTTGTTCTCAAGCATCCAGTCGCGGGTGAACTTGCCGGACTGGATGTCGTCCAGCACGCGCTTCATCTCGGCCTTGGTCTCGGCGGTGATGATGCGGGGGCCGGTGACGTATTCGCCATACTCCGCCGTATTGGAGATGGAATAGTTCATATTGGCGATGCCGCCCTCATAGATGAGGTCGACGATCAGCTTCACCTCGTGCAGGCACTCGAAGTAAGCCATCTCCGGGGCGTAGCCGGCTTCCACCAGCGTCTCGAAGCCGGCGCGGATCAGCTCCACGAGGCCACCGCACAGAACCACCTGCTCGCCGAACAGGTCGGTCTCGCACTCTTCCTTGAAGGTGGTCTCGATGATGCCGGCGCGGCCGCCGCCGATGGCGGAGGCGTAGGAGAGGCCGAGGTCATGGGCATTGCCCGAGGCGTCCTGGGCGATGGCGATGAGGGTCGGCACGCCGCCGCCGCGCTGGTATTCGGAGCGCACCGTGTGGCCGGGGCCCTTGGGGGCGACCATCAGCACGTCGAGGTCGGCGCGCGGCTCGATCAGGTTGAAATGCACGTTGAGGCCGTGGGCGAACAGCAGCGCCGCGCCATGCTTCATGTTGTCGGCGAGGCTGTCGCGATAGATGTCGCCCTGCAGCTCGTCGGGGGTCAGCATCATCACCACGTCGGCCCACTTGGCGGCGTCCGCCGGGCTCATCACCTTGAAGCCCTCGGCCTCGGCCTTCTTGGCGGTGGCGGAGCCGGGACGCAGGGCGACCACGACATCCTTCACGCCCGAATCGCGCATGTTGAGCGCATGGGCATGGCCCTGGCTGCCGTAGCCGATGACGGCAACCTTCTTGCCCTTGATCAGGTTCAGATCGGCGTCGCGATCGTAGTAAACGCGCATAACTTTCTCCTTGTGGGCGTTTTCTCGATGGGAAATGCGGATTTGCCCCGGCACCCGAGCGGCACCGGGACAAATCCGAAAAATGCAGACGTGCCTCTTACATGGCCTCCGGCCCGCGCGAAATGGCCACCACGCCGGTGCGCGCCACCTCCACGAGGCCGAGGGGCTCCATCAGCCAGGCGAACTGGTCGATCTTGTCCGACTTGCCGGTGATCTCGAACACGAAGCTCTCGCGCGTCGCGTCGATGACGCGGGCGCGGAACGCCTCGGCGAGGCGCAGCGCCTCGCCGCGGGCCTCGCCCACGCCGCGCACCTTCACCATGGCCAGTTCCCGCTCCAGCGCGGAGGCCTCCACCGTGAGGTCGCGCACCCGGTGGATCGGCACGAGGCGGTCGAGCTGGTTCTTGATCTGCTCGATCACCATGGGCGTGCCGGTGGTGACGATGGTGATGCGCGAGAGGTGCCCCTCGTGGCTCACCTCGGACACGGTGAGGCTGTCGATATTGTAGCCGCGGCCGGAGAACAGGCCGATGACCCGGGCAAGCACGCCCGGTTCGTTGTCCACCAGGACGGAGAGGGTGTGGCGCTCGATGGGCTCGGGGGGATGGGACATGGATGGGCCCTGAAGGAAGAAGGATGGGGATGTGTGATGGGCTCCCTCCCCCGCCCGGGGGGAGGGTGAAGGGGCGGCGCGGCTGCCGCGCCCGCCCCCCGTGGCGGCAGTCCCGTCACACCAGCATCTTGCCCTCGTCGGTGATGGCCGCGTCGAGGTCCACGGCCATGTCGCCGAGGATCATCTCGTTATGGGCGCGGCCCGAGGGGATCATGGGGAAGCAGTTTTCCTGCTGGTCCACGATGCAGTCGAAGATGACCGGCCGCTTCACGTTGATCATCTCGGCGATCGCCGCATCGAGGTCGCCCGGCTGGTCGCAGCGGATGCCCACGCCGCCGTAGGCGTCCGCCAGCTTCACGAAATCGGGCAGCGCTTCCGAATAGGAGTGGGAGTAGCGCCCGCCGTGCAGCAGTTCCTGCCACTGGCGCACCATGCCCATGTATTTGTTGTTCAGGATGAAGATCTTCACCGGCAGGTCGAACTGCACGGCGGTGGACATCTCCTGCATGTTCATGAGGATGGAGGCTTCGCCGGCGATGTCGATGCACAAGGCGCCGGGATGGGCCTTCTGCGCGCCGATGGCGGCGGGCAGGCCGTAGCCCATGGTGCCGAGGCCGCCGGAGGTCATCCAGCGGTTGGGCTCCTCGAAGCGGAAGAACTGCGCCGCCCACATCTGGTGCTGGCCCACTTCCGTGGTGATGTACACGTCCTTGTCCTTGGTGGCCGCATAAAGCCGCTCGATGGCGTATTGCGGCTTGATGATCTCGTCGGAGGCGCGATAGGCGAGGCAGTTGCGCGCCCGCCAGCGCTCGATCTGCGCCCACCAGCCCTCCAGCGCCCCCTTGTCGATGGCGAGGCCGCGCCCCTTCCAGGCGGCGAGGAGATCGGCGAGCACGCGGGTGCAGTCGCCGATGATGGGCAGGTCCACCTTCACGTTCTTGTTGATGGAGGAGGGGTCGATGTCGATGTGGATCTTCTTCGAACCCGGGGCGAAGGCATCGAGGCGGCCGGTGATGCGGTCGTCGAAGCGCGCGCCGATGCACACCATCACGTCGCAGCCGTGCATGGCCATGTTGGCCTCATAGGTGCCGTGCATGCCCAGCATGCCCAGCCACTGGCGGTCGGCCGCCGGAAAGGCGCCGAGGCCCATCAGCGTCGAGGTCACCGGCACGCCGGCGAGGCGCGCCAGTTCGCGCAGCAGGCGGCTCGCCTCCGGCCCGGAATTGATGATGCCGCCGCCGGTGTAGAAGATGGGCTTCTTCGCCGCCGCGATCATCTCCACCGCGGCCGCGATCTGCGGCGCCTCGGCATTGAGCTTGGGCCGGTAGGTCTTGTGCTGGATGTTCTCGCGGCCGACATAGGTGCCGGTGGCGAACTGCACGTCCTTGGGAATGTCCACCACCACCGGGCCGGGGCGGCCGTTCTGCGCCACATAGAAGGCTTCGTGCAGCACACGCGCGAGGTCGTTCACGTCCCGCACCAGATAATTGTGCTTGGTGCAGGGGCGGGTAATGCCCACCGTGTCGCATTCCTGGAAAGCGTCGTTGCCGATGAGCTGGGTCGGGACCTGCCCGGTGATGCAGACGATCGGGATGGAATCCATCAGCGCATCGGTGAGGCCGGTGACCGCATTGGTGGCGCCGGGGCCGGAGGTGACAAGCACCACGCCCACCTTGCCGGAGGAGCGGGCATAGCCCTCCGCGGCATGGACCGCCGCCTGCTCGTGCCGCACCAGGATGTGCTCGATGGCGTTCTGGTGGAACAGCGCGTCATAAATGGGCAGCACCGCCCCGCCCGGATAGCCGAAGATGTGCTCGACGCCCTGGTCGGCGAAGGCCTGGATCACCATTTCGGCGCCGGTCATCTCAATGCTCATGGTCCTGGACTCCCGCTGGGCCCCGCGGCCCCGACGCGGCCTTTCGGCCAACATTGACCCTTAAGAACGACGAAGGGGCCCGAAGGCCCCTCGATACGCGCCACCCTTTATCGACACAGCCGTCAGGCTGGGCCGAAAGTGGCGCGTTTCCCTACGAGAAGAATAACGAAATTGCGCATTGTGGCGCCATCCCTTCCGAAAGTTGCGCGAACCTACCCACGCGCAACGCCCCCGTCAAGCGCCGGAACGCTTTTTCGCAACCGCCCCGGCGGGCGCGGGCTGCCGCAAAGTGCCGGCGGCGAGACTCCGTTAGGGAATGTATGCAAGGCTTACGGCCCGTCCGCCGCGATATTGCCCCATCTTCGGGGTCTGTATATCAACATGAACGGTCCGCCAGGGTGGATCGAGGAGGGGGCAGAGCCTCATGAAGAAACTCACGCTCGCGATCTCGGCGGCACTCGCTGCAAGCGCGCTCGCGGCCGGTGCCGCCCGGGCGGATTGCCAGAGCGACGTCCTGTCCATCCGCCAGGAGCTGGAGGAAAAGGGCAAGGTGCTGAGCGCCGCCAGCAAGAAGAAGGCGGACCCGCAGACCCTGTGCCCCCTGTTCCGCGCCTACACCGCCGCCGAAGGCAAGTGGGTGAAGTTCCTCACCGACAATGCCGACTGGTGCCAGATCCCGCCCCAGGCCATCGAGCAGGCCAAGCTCAGCAACAAGAAGGCCGTGGATATCCGCAACAAGGTGTGCGAGGCCGCAGCGAACGGCGGCGTGGCGCCCGGTGGCGGCGCGGCGAAGCCTCCGCCGCAGGGCTCCCTGTCCAGCGCGCTCGGCATCACCACCGGCTATTCCCTGGGCCAGTCGAAGGGCAGCGGCGTGTTCGACACGCTCAACGGCAATGCGCTGAAGTGAGGCGGCCCGATTGAGTTCCAGCCGATGAGTTTCAGCCAAGGGTCCATGGGCCCGCCCATCGCGGATGCCGCACGCGGCAACTGGGTGGATCGCCATGCGCCGGCGCCCCTGCGCCCCTATCTGCGCCTTGCCCGGCTCGACCGTCCCATCGGCTCGTGGCTGCTGCTGCTGCCCTGCTGGTGGTCCACCGCCCTGGCTGCCGTTGCGGCGGATTCCCCCTATCCCGATCCCAAGCTCCTCGTTCTGTTCGCCGTGGGCGCGGTGGCCATGCGCGGCGCCGGCTGCACCTGGAACGACATCCTCGACCGCAAGATCGACCGGCAGGTGGCGCGCACCCGCGGCCGGCCGGTGGCAAGCGGCGATGTGAGCGTCACCGCGGCGCTGGCCTTCCTCATCTTCCAGGCGCTGGTCGGCCTTGCCGTTCTGCTCAGCCTGCCGCACTTCGCCATCGTCACCGGCCTCGCCTCCCTCGGCGTGGTGGCGGTCTACCCGCTGATGAAGCGCATCACCTCGGTGCCCCAGCTCATCCTCGGCATCGCCTTTTCCTGGGGCGCCCTCATGGGCTGGGCCAGCGTGTTCGAGACCATAGCGGACCCGGCCCTGCTGCTGTTCGCCGGCTGCGTACTGTGGGTGTTCGCCTACGACACCATCTATGCCCACCAGGACAAGGAGGACGACGCCATCGTGGGCGTGCGGTCCACCGCGCTCCTGTTCGGCCGCAGCACGCCCCTCGCCGTGGCGCTGTGCTATGCGCTGGTGGTGATCCTGTTCGCCACCGCCTTCCTTTCGGTGCCCACCGGCCTGTTCGCCACCCTGGGGCTGGCCGGCTTCGCGCTGCACCTGCACTGGCAGGTGCGACGGCTCGACATCGACGATCCGACGCGCTGCCTGGAGGTGTTCAAGTCGAACCGCGACGCCGGGCTCATCCTGTTCGCAGGCCTGGCCCTCGACAGCATCATTCCCAACAGCCTGGTGCCTCTCCTGCCCTGATCCGCGCGGCATGGCAGCGCGGCGACTGCCGCAATGCAACAAGAGACGGCTTGCCTCGCGGCGCGGGCGCCCCTATGTGCCTTCGCCATGAGTGCCGAGATAAGTGCCGAGCCGATGACCGGGCCGCACGGGCAGGACCCCGCGACCCTTGACCCCCTCGCCCGCCAGCTCGCCGAGACGGTGACGGCGGCCGGGGCCATTGCGCTCGCCATGTTCCGCCGCAGCATCAAGACCTGGACCAAGGGCAACGATTCCCCGGTCACGGAAGCCGACATGGCGGTGGACGCCTTCCTGCGCGAGCGCCTGCTCGCCCTCGACCCGGCGCTGGGCTGGCTGTCGGAGGAATCGGAGGACAGCCCCGCCCGCCTTTCGGCCCGGCGCCTCTGGGTGGTGGACCCCATCGACGGCACCCGCGCCTTCATGGCCGGCGGGACCGACTGGGCGGTTTCGGCCGCGCTGGTGGAGGATGGCCGCCCGGTGGCGGCGGCGCTGTTCGCCCCGGCGAGCGAAGAATTGTTCACCGCCGTTGCCGGCGGCGGCGCCCGGCGGAACGGCGTCGTGCTGCGGGCGGGCACGCGGGCCGCGCTGGAGGAGGCCGCCGTGGCCGGCCCGGCCGCCGACATGGACAGTCTTTCCCGCTTCGCCGCGGTGCAGCGCCTGCCACGGGTGCGCTCCCTGGCCCTGCGCATCGCCCGGGTGGCGACGGGCGAGATCGACATCGCCTTCGCCGGCGGCAACAGCAGCGACTGGGACATCGCCGCCGCCGACCTCATCGTCCACGAGGCGGCCGGCCGCCTCACCACCCGCGACGGCGCGGTGCCCCGCTACAACGCGCCGGTGCCCCGCCATGCCCCTTTGATCTGCGCCGGCCCGGCGCTCCACGATGCGGCACTTTCCGCCGTGCGCCATCCCCTGCCTTCATTGCAACATCGGACACATCATGACTGACACCAGCGCATCCAAGCAGCTTCCGCACCTTGTTTTCGGCGGCGAGCTCAAGTCGCTCGACAGCGGCGAGTTCAAGGATCTCTCCAAGCTCGACATTGTCGGCATCTATCCCGATTATGCGAGCGCCGCGGCGGCCTGGCGGGCGCGGGCGCAGCAGACCGTGGATAACGCGATGATGCGCTATTTCGTGGTCCACCTGCATCGCCTGCTCGACCCCGAGACCGGCAAGGTGCAGGGCGACTGAGCCGACCTGCTGAAGCCCACGCACCCGGACCGCGCCGCGGTCCGTCAAGATGAGCGAGCCAACTTTCCCATGTGGCGGCGACTGAGGACAAACCGCGCCTTCCAGCTGGCGGCGGGGACGACGTTTGCGTCCTATTTCAAGCTGGTGGCGCGCACCACCCGGTTCGTGATCGAGCCCCCCGACATCTTCGAGACCATCGACGAGAGGATGCCGGTCATCATGACCTTCTGGCACGGCCAGCACTTTCTCGCGCCCTTTGCCATGAAGCCGCACCACAAGGCGAAGGTGCTCATCTCCCGCCATGCCGACGCCGAAATCAACGCCATCGCCGCCGAGAAGCTGGGCGTGGGCACCATTCGCGGGTCCGGCGCCACCTCCCGCCGCGATTTTCATCGCAAGGGAGCGGTTTCTGCCACCTACGAGATGCTTGACGCGCTGGCGGAAGGTATCAATGTAGCGATGACGGCGGACGTGCCCAAAATCACCCGCAAGGCCGGGCTCGGCGTCGTTACCATTGCACGGTACTCAGGACGCCCTATCATCCCGCTCGCCATGGCCACCCGAAACCGCATCACCCTGAAGAGCTGGGACCGTGCCAGCCTGAACCTGCCGTTCGGCCCGGGCGCCGCGGTGGTGGGCGAGCCGGTGTTCGTGGCGCGGGATGTGGACGAGGCCGGCCTGCAGGCCGCGCGCGACCTGCTCCAGTCGCGCCTGGAGGCGATCACCGCCCGTGCCGAGGCCATCGCCGCCGCAGGGTCGAGGGACGTATGAAGGGCCGCGCGCTGCCGCTCACCCTTCGCCTCTATCGCGGCGCGAGTTCCGCTGCCGCGCTCCTTGCGCCGGCGTGGCTCTCCTACCGGGTGAGCAAGGGCAAGGAAGACCCCGCGCGGCTCGCCGAGCGGCGCGGGCGCGCCAGCACCCCCCGGCCACGGGGTCCGCTGGTGTGGGTGCACGGCGCCAGCGTCGGCGAGGTGATCTCGGTGCTGCCGCTGATCGAGCGGCTCGATGCCCGCGGCTTCCAGGTGCTGCTCACCTCCGGCACCCTCACATCCAGCCGGGTGGCCGCGCACCGGGCCCCGCCGCGCGTCATCCACCAGTTCGTGCCGCTGGATGCGCGCGGCTTCGTGGCACGCTTCCTCGACCACTGGGCGCCGGATCTCGTGCTGCTCGCGGAATCCGAGCTGTGGCCGAACCTTCTGGCCGAGCTGGGACGGCGCGGCACGCCCATTGTCCTCGTCAACGGGCGGTTGTCGGAACGCTCGGCGCGGCGCTGGTCGCGCCTGCCCCGGAGCGCGCGGGCCCTCCTGTCCCGCGTGGACCTGTGCCTCGCCCAGACCGATGAGGACGGGCAGCGCTTCCGGGACCTCGGCACCCCCCGCGTCGAGGTCTGCGGCAACCTGAAGTTCGATGTGCCGCCGCCCGGCGTCGATCCGGCGGAATTCCAGCGCTTCGCCAAGGCGGTGGGTCCGCGCCCGGTATTGCTGGCGGCCTCCACCCATGAGGGCGAGGAGGAAGCGGTGATCGAGGCGCACGAGATGCTGGTCACCCGGGTGCCGAATCTTCTCACCGTCATCGCCCCCCGCCATCCCGAGCGCGGCGCCCAGGTGGCGGCCCTCGGCGCGGAGGTGCAGCTCGGCGTCCGCCAGCGCCAGCTCGGCGAACTGCCGGACCCCGGGACCGGCCTCTACGTGGCCGACACCATCGGCGAGATGGGGCTGTTCTATCGCTGCGCGCCGGTGGTGTTCATGGGCGGTTCCCTGGTGGAGCACGGCGGGCAGAACCCCATCGAGCCGGCCAAGCTCGGCACCGTCGTGCTGCATGGCCCCCATGTGTGGAACTTCGCCGAGGTCTATCAGCGCCTCGACGCGGAAGAAGGCGCCCTCGAAATCGCCGATGCGCCCGGCCTCGCCCGCGCGGTCTATGCCTTCCTCAAGGATTCGCAGTTGCGGACCCAGACCGCCGATGCCGCCTTTGCGACGGTGGCCGCGCTGGGTGGCGCGCTGGAGCGCACCCTCGCCGCCATCGAACCCTATCTGGTCCACATCCGCCTGCAGGCCCGCTGATGCTGGCCGCGCCCCGTTTCTGGTGGCGCCGGGCCGGCCTCGCCAGCGCCCTCCTCTCCCCCATCGGCGCCGTGGTGGGAGCCATCGCCGTGCGGCGCATGGGGCGGGACGGCGGCCGGGTGGGCGTGCCGGTCATCTGCGTCGGCAACCCCACCGTGGGGGGCGCCGGCAAGACCCCCACCGCCATCGCCATTCTCGCCCGGCTGACGGCGCAGGGCGCGCGCCCCTTCGCGCTGCTGCGGGGCCATGGCGGCAGCCTGCGTGGTCCGCTGCGGGTGGACCCTGCGCTCCATGGCGCCGCCGAGGTGGGAGACGAAGCCCTGCTGCTGGCGCGCCATGCCCCCACCATCGTCGCCGGCGGCGACCGCCTGGGCGGGGCGCTTCTGGCCGTGGCCGGCGGAGCGAGCCACATCATCATGGACGACGGCTTCCAGAATCCCTCGCTGCACAAGGATGTGTCCCTGCTGGTGGTGGATGCCGCAGTGGGCGTGGGCAATGGCTGCATCCTCCCCGCCGGCCCCCTGCGCGCACCGCTCGCGCCCCAGTTGGCGCAGGCGGATGCAGTGCTGCTGGTGGGAGAGGGAAGCGCGGGCGAGGCGGTGGCCGGGGCGGCGCACGCGGCGGGAATCGCCGTGCTGCGTGGGCGCCTGGCGCCCGATCCGGCGGGCATCGAGGCCCTGCGCGGGCAGCCGCTTGTCGCCTTTGCGGGCATCGGCCGGCCGGAGAAATTCTTCGCCACCCTGGAGGCCGGGGGCCTGCACCTCGCGGAGCGGCGCGCCTTTGTCGATCATCACCCCTACAGCGTGCGGGAGCTGGAGGATCTGGCTGCGGCGGCAACAAAGGCCGGCGCACGCCTTGTGACCACGCAGAAGGATATGGCGCGCCTGTCGCCCCCGGCGTTCGCAACCCTGCGCGAAAACATCGCCACGCTTGCGGTGACGCTGACCCTTGAAGCCCCGCAGGCCCTGGACACGCTCATCTCCCGCGCCGGGGCGCGATGTGCGGCACGCGAAACCGCGGCGTCCGGCGCCGCGCCGTCAGGGGCCAGAGGGTAGGCTCAGCCCGCCGGGCGTTCGCGCACGCGCGTCAGCACCGCCTGCGGGTCAAAATAGGCCTCCTGCAGATCCACGCTCCAATAGCGCAGCTCGTCCAGCGGGATGGCCTGTCCGGTGACGGCGCAACGCACGAAGCTGCCGGGGCGCAGAATGCGGAATTCCCCGTCGAGATAGCGGACTTCGGCCTCGCCATGGGGCTCGGGGAAGCGTTCGAATCGATTCATCACCGCAGCAGGCATCCTGAAACAAGGTCGGCTCACGATATTCCTTTATGCCGCAGCACGGAAGGGGCTGCGGCGGCCGGCCGCTATTTCCCGTGTCCGCAGCGGGGCTCCAGGGGAGCAGCGCGCGCCCTACGGATCGAAAAGGGTCGGCCCCTCCACCTTCCGGCGCGACCGCTTCGGCGGCGCCGGGCGCGGGGCGGCGGCGGTTTCCCCCTGCATCTGCGCGGCAACCGCCACCCGCCCGTCGGAGAATTCCAGCTCCAGCGCGGCACCGGGCGCGATACTGGCGGCACGATGCACCGCCTGCCCCTGCGCATCGCGCACCAAAGCGTAGCCGCGCCGCAGCACCTCCTTGTAGGACAAGGCCTGCATGAGCTGGCCGGACGCCCGGAGCCGCGCCCCCTGCCGTTCGACCGTCACCCGGACGGCGCGGACAAGGCGGCCGCCCAGCGCCTCCGTCCGGTCCCGGCCGCGGCCGAGGCGCGCGTTCAGGGCCTCCGGCGAAAGCCGGGCACGGGCCGCTACGAAGCGCAGGCGGTGGGCGGCGGCATTGGCCTTCAGGGCCCGCGGCAGGCGCTCGCCCGCCACGTCGAGCCGCTGGCGCGGGCCGGCCAGCAGGCTCTCCACCCCCGGCAACAGGCGGGCGAGGGCGCGCAGGTCCGCCCGCCGCCGCTCCAGCAGCCGCAGCGGGGCCACGGCGAGGCGGGCGCCGAGATCCTCCACCCCGGCGATCAGGTCCAGCCGCACCGGCACCACCATTTCCGCCGCCGCGGTGGGGGTGGGCGCGCGCACGTCGGCGGCAAAGTCGATGAGGGTGACGTCGGTCTCGTGGCCCACGGCGGAAACCAGGGGAATGGCGCTTTCCGCCGCCGCCCGCACCACCTCTTCATCGGAGAATCCCAGCAGATCCTCCAGGGCGCCGCCGCCGCGCGCCACCACGATCACGTCGGGGCGGGGGATGGCGCCGCCCTCGGGCAGCGCGTTGAAGCCGCGAATGGCGGCCGCCACCTCCGCCGCGCTGGTGTCGCCCTGCACCCGCACCGGCCAGACCAGCACCCGGCGCGGGAAGCGGTCGGCCAGGCGATGGAGGATGTCACGGATCACCGCCCCCGTCGGCGAGGTGACAACGCCGATCACCGCCGGCAGGAACGGCAGTTCCTGCTTGCGCGCCGGGTCGAACAGGCCTTCGGCGGCAAGCCGGCGCTTGCGCTCCTCCAGCATGGCCATGATGGCGCCGGCACCGGCGAATTCCAGCGCCTCGATGACGATCTGGTAGCCCGATTTGCCCGGATAGGTGGTCAGGCGTCCCACCGCCACCACCTCCAGCCCCTCCTCCGGCCGCACCCGCAGGCGCTGGAACGTGCCCTTCCACACCACCGCATCGAGCCGCGCGCCGGCGTCCTTGAGGCTGAAATAGGCGTGGCCCGACCCGTGCGGCCCGCGATACCCGGAAATCTCGCCGCGCACCCGCACGTGGCCGTAGGCATCCTCAACCGTGCGGCGAAGCGCGGCGGAGAAGCTCCGAGACGCTCCATTCTGGCGCGTTGGCGCGCGGTTCTGCGGCATCCACCATCGAATCAGCCTCAGCCGACGAATAAGGTACAAGCATAGCGGGCGATCCCCCCATGCGGCGAGCGCAGAGCCTTGGGTCTTGTTTGCGCGGCCTTGAGCCGATAGGCGAAAGGAATAAGCACACGAGGGGGAGGCCGCATGAACATATTGCTGCTCGGGTCCGGGGGCCGCGAACACGCCCTCGCCTGGAAGCTGGCGCAGAGCCCGGGCCTCGGCCAGTTCTATGCGATGCCGGGAAACCCGGGCATCGCCGAGCATGCGGAGCTGATCGAGGGCATTCCCCTGTCGGCCCACGATACCCTCGTCGCCTGGTGCCGCGACCACGACATCGACTTCGTGGTGGTCGGGCCCGAAGCGCCGCTGGTGGCCGGGCTGGTGGACCGGCTGGAAGCGGCCGGCATCCCCGCCTTCGGCCCCACCGCCGCGGCGGCGCGCCTGGAGGGCTCCAAGCTCTTCACCAAGGAATTGTGCCGCGCCAACGGCATTCCCACCGCCGCCTTCGCCCGCTTCACCGACGCCGCCGCGGCCGCCGCTTATGTGCGCCAGCAGGGCGCGCCCATCGTCGTGAAGGCGGACGGGCTGATGGCCGGGAAGGGCGTGGTGGTCGCCCTCACCGTGGAAGACGCGGTGGAGGCGGTGGAACAGGTGTTCGCCGCCGGCGGCAGCGAAATTCTCATCGAAGCGTTCATGGAGGGCGAGGAAGCCAGCCTCTTCGCCCTGGTGGATGGCGAGACGGTGGTTCTCTTCGGCAGCGCCCAGGACCACAAGCGCGCCTTCGACGGCGACCTCGGCCCCAACACCGGCGGCATGGGCGCCTATTCCCCCGCCCCCGTGCTCACGCCCGAGCTGGAGCGCCGCGCCCTCGACGAAATCCTCATCCCCACCGCCCGGGCCATGGTGGCGGCCGGCACGCCCTATCGCGGCGTTCTTTATGCCGGGCTCATGCTCACCGCCGACGGGCCGAAGCTGGTGGAATACAATTGCCGTTTCGGCGACCCCGAATGCCAGGTGCTGATGCCCCGCTTCGCCGGCGACCTGCTGGAGGTGCTCCACGCCACCGCCACCGGCCGGCTGGCACAGGTGACGCCCCTGTGGTCCGAGGATGCGGCGCTCACCGTGGTCTATGCCTCCCGCGGCTATCCCGGCCCGCACCAGATCGGCAGCCCCATCGGCGGCATCGAGGCAGCGGCGCAGGACGGCGTGCTGGTGTTCCAGGCCGGCACCCGGCGCAAGGCCGGGGTCATCGTCTCCAACGGCGGGCGGGTGCTGAACGTCACCGCCACCGGCCCCACCTTGTCCGCCGCCCGCGACCGGGCCTACGAGGCCATTGCGCGCATTGCCTGGCCGGACGGCTTCTACCGCACCGACATCGGCTGGCGCGCGCTGGGAGGGCAGGCGTGATGACCGCCGCGAAGCCGCCCCTGCCCACCCTCGACGACTTCCCCATCAAGGCGATGGACACCATCCGCTACGGCGACACCGACAAGCTCGGCCATGTCAACAATGCGGTGTTCTCCACCTATCTGGAAACCGGCCGCACCCGCCTGCTGCTGGACCCGCGGCGGCGCGTGGCGCCGGAGGGCGCGGGCTTCGTCATCGCCCGCCTGGTGCTTGACTACCGTGCGGAAATCCTCTGGCCCGGGCAGGTGGACATCGGCACCGGCGTTGCCGCCGTGGGGCGGTCGTCCATGACCCTGGTGCAGGCGGTGTTTCAGGACGGCACCTGCTGCGCCACGGCGGAAACGGTGGTGGTGCTGTTCGATCCGGTGCAGCGCCGCTCCATGGCGTTGCCGCCGGAAAGCCGGGCGGTGCTGGAAAGCCTGCAGATGGCCCGGGCGGACTGAGCCCGGCGGCGAGGCTTCGCTTTGCCGCGCGGCCAATGTGCTCTAGAAAGACGGCAAAAGCCCTGGACGTGCCGTGCGCCTGCTGCCTCTCGCCTTCACGCTGCTCGTCGCCACCATTCTCGGTCTCGGCGTCACCTGGTTCTCCGTAACCCAGTCGCGCGGGCTCGATGTGGTGCGCTCGGGGGCGTGGGAAGGCTGGCCGCGCGCCGGCACGGTGAAGGCGGACCCCTATGCCCGCGCCGCCTTCGCCCGCTCCGGCGAGCTGCCCCTGGAGCTGGCGGACGGACTGCTCTTCCTCGCCAGCACCGATGATGACGGCGCGCCGCTGGACGGGCGCTGCGAGACGCGCATCGTCGGCGTGCTGCCGCAGGCCCGCCTGTGGTCCCTCACGGTGATGGACCAGGACGGCCGCCTCATCCCCAACGATGCCGGACGCTACGGCTTCACCAGCGCCGAGGCGATCTACCGCGCCGACGGCGCCATCGACGTGCGCCTGTCGCCCCGCGCCCGGGCCGGCAACTGGCTGCCCACGGGCGCACGCTCCCGCCTCAAGGTGGCGCTGCGCCTTTATGATGCGCCCTTCTCCTTCACCTCCGGCGCGGTGGATGCGGCCGCCTTGCCGCGCATCGTGCGGGAGGCCTGCCCGTGACCATGCGTGACCACCTGCGGGCGGACGCCGCCGATTTCGCCACACGCCTGCGGCAGCTGGCCGGGCGGCTGCCCCGTCCGCGCCTCACGGCGCCCACGGGCCTGCTCCTGCCCATCGCCTTCGCCGTGGTGCTGGGCGCCATCGCCCACATCGTGTCCATTCTCGCCATGCCGGCGGTGGCCGAGCGCAACGCTTATGCGCGGCTATCCACCCTCGCGGATGCCAACACGCTGGTCATGCTGGCGGACCCGACCCCGCAAGGCAGCATCCTGCCGATGATCGACCCCGCCTTCGTGGCGGCGGTGTGCCTCTACGACCTGGCGGAGGGGGCGCTGAAGGTGCGGGTGCCGGCGACGGCGGACTATACTTCCGTGTCGTTCTACACGGCGGAGGGCCTCGCCTTCTATGCGCTCAGCGACCAGGCGGCGGGAAAGGTGATCGAGCTCGACCTGATGACGGCGGACCAGCGGGCCGCCCTGCCGGAAGACGAGGAAATCACCGCCGCGGACCGGCTGGTGATCGTGTCACCGTCGCAGGAGGGGATCGTGTCGGTTCGCGCGTTCGTCCGCGAGCGCGGCATGCGCGACCTCATTCGCAGGCAGCTGGAAGCCGCGTCCTGCACCCCCGCCAACTGAAGCGGGAGCATTTTCGCGCCGCGCCCGGCCATGCGAGACCCTCGCTCACGCGCGGGCCGCTGCGCGTGCTCTACCTTGGAGTTAGAGGGCGATTCACCGATCAAATTGATCGGATCACCCTCTAGAGCCTGATCCGATCAGGTTGAATCAACCTGATCGGTGAATCAGTCTCTAAATTATTGATAGAGAACGTTTTACCACTCAGCTTGCGATGCAAGCTGATCGGATCGCTCTCTAGCGGCTGCGCCGGCCGGCCGCACCAAGCTGCGCCGTGCCGGGCGCGGGGGCATCGTGCCGCTCGATGCGCACCACCGGCAGGATGACGATATCGGCGCCCGTGCGGAGCGGCGCGTCCGGCTTCCTCCGCTTCGGCGCCTCCCGTCGCACCGGGACCGTGTCCGCGGCAGGGAACGCGATGACGTTGCTCATCCCCTCCTCCTTCTCCACCGAGAGCCGTGACCACAACGTCGCAGACGCCCTTATGGTTTCGCGAACCTGAATGGCGCCTTAACGAATGACCATAGGGAAGGGCCGCCGCAGGGCGGCTCAGGGGGGAAGGGGCGCCGCAGGCCGGCTCAGGGGGCGGCGATATCCAGGAAATGCCGGCCCTGCCGGTCCTCGATCTCCACCACATAGAGGTCGGGATCGAACTTCATCTCGCGGACCAGCCGTGCGTCCGCATCCGTCTCCGGGCGGCCGGGCGCCACCAGCTCGGAGAACTTGCGGTCGGAGGGGGAAGCCTCGTCGAATGCCGACTGCGGTGCCGGGCCGTAGAGGGCCGCGGTGCCATCGAGGCGCGAGACCTTGACGAAGATGGCGCCGGCATCCTCGGCGCCGCGCCGCACCATCACGGCATAGGCGCCTTCCACCTGGGCACGGCGGATGAGCGCCGAGACGAAGATTGCGCTCTTGAGCCGCATCTAGTTCAGCGCCATGCCGGAAACCGACGACAGCTCGCGCACCACCCGGTCGGTGATCTCGCCGTCCGCCGGCAGGTTCCGGTCGCGCTGGAAGCGCTGCACCGCGCTGCGGGTCTCGCCCCCCGGGCGCCCGTCCACCTTCAAGGGCCCGTAGCCGAGCCGCGACAGGGCTTTCTGCACGGCCAGGATGCGCGCGCTGCCGGGCACCTCGGCGGGCGGCCGCACCGCGCCCGTCACCTCCGGCGCGGGGCCGATGGCGGCGGGAGGACGGCGGGTGCCGTCCGCCCGGATGTCGGGCACCGTATGCACCACCACCGGCGTTCCCGTGCCCGGCGTGGCAGGCACCAGCGGCGCGGCGGTCTGCGCCGTGGTGGTGCGGATGGCGAGATAGCCGAGGGCGCCATTGGTGGCCCCTCCGGCAGGCGCCGCACCGTGGGTGGGATTGGGCGCCGGCAGGGGCACGGTGGTGCGGGACCCCTTCCCGCGGTCCGCGCTGGAGCCGGCGCCGGCCGGGCGTGCCTCCGGCAGCGGGACGCCGGCCGGCGTTGCCTGCAGCACCAGCGCATTCACCAGAAATGCACCCGATGCCACCAGCGCCAGGGCGCCGGCGGCGAAATCCAGGCGACGCAGCCGACGCTCTTCCTGCGCCCGGTCCATCTGTCCGGGCTGCTCCGCCTCCCCTTCGAGGGTCGGCGCCTGAAATGCCGGCTCTGCTCTCATACCATCCTCTCGGGGTCTGTCCGGCCCGGGCGCGTCAGCCGCCGGCCGGTTCCTCCCACCCATTTGCGACCAACCACGCTCAGCCCTTCGCAGGCATGGCGCTGCGCGCGCGACGCGCCGCATCGGCCTCCGCGCGCACCGGAAAAGGCGACACCACCCCCTCGCTGCGGGCCGGGCGCTCGCCCTCCGCGCCGGCGGCGCCGAACGGCAGGCTCACGGTGACGCTGGTGCCGCGGCCCGGGGCGCTGTTCACCCGCATGTCGCCGCCGTGGAGCTTCACCAATCCCTTCACCACGGCCATGCCCAGGCCGCTGCCCCGCGCCTTCTGGGCGCAGTCGCCCGCCTGGAAGAAGGGCTCGCCCAGCCGGGCCACATCCTCGGCCCGCATGCCGGGACCGGTGTCGCGCACGCGGATGGCAAGGCCCTGCCCTTCCACCCGCACCGCCACCTGCACCCGCCCGCCGGCAGGGGTGAACTTGACCGCATTGGACAGGAGATTGAGCACGATCTGCCGCAATGCGCGCCGGTCGGCCTGAAGGTGCGGCAGGCCTCCGGGGGCATGGGTGCGCACCCCGACGTCGCTGCGCGCCGCATCTATGGCCACCATCTGCGCGCACCCCTCCACGAGGGCGGCCACGTCCACCGCCTCGCGCTCCAGCTCGTAGGCCCCCGCCTCCACCCGCGAGAGATCGAGGATGTCGTTGACGAGGCCCAGCAGGTGCTGGCCGCTGTCGTGGATGATGCGGGCGTATTCGAGCTTGCGGGCCTCGTCCAGGGGCGCGCCGGAGGGCATGGCCAGCAGCTCGGAAAAGCCGAGGATGGCGTTGAGGGGGGTGCGCAGCTCGTGGCTCATGGCGGCGAGGAAGCGGCTCTTGGCGGCGTTGGCCTCCTCCGCCTCGGCCCGGGCGCGGGCCTCTGCATCCGCCTTCAGCCGCTCGGCATCGGCCGCGCGCCACGGGGCGCGCCACACGATGCGCACCTCTGCGCCGCGCGCCGGCCGGCAATGGGCCTCCAGCGCCAGGAAGGAGGGGGTGGCGGCACCCGCATTGGCGCGCAGCCGCAGCTCGCAGGACACCGTGTGCCCGCGCGCCGCCGCCTGCACGGCGGAAAGGAAGGCCGGCCGGTCCGCCACCAGCACGCGTTCGAACAGGAGAGGACCCAGCAAGGTTGCGGCATCGGCGAACGGGCCGTCCTGCGCGTCCACGGCCAGCACCTCGCCGCGGGCGCCGTGGCGGGTGACCAGGAGCGCTCCGGCGGGCAGGGCCGCCTCGCTCGCATGGCGGGCGGCGCGGGATAGGCCCCCCGCCACCACCGCCAGCGCGCCGCAGGCGAGGCCCGAGGCCATAAGGAAGGTGGCGTTGGATGCGGCCCCATGCACCAGCCCGCCCGCCTCGATGAGCAGCGCCGCCGCACCGCTCGCCAGTGCCAGGACGCCGAGGGCGGCAAGCACCGCCGCGGTGGCGCGCCCGAGGCTGGCGAGGCGCGGCAGCGCATCGTCGCCACCGGTCTGCGCGGGCGGTTCGGAGCGGTAGGGACCTGAAAATAGGCCGCTGTCGAGGTGACGCACGTCGCCCCCTGTCAAGTGCAGTGTGCGGAGCCCGGCCCCGCATTGCCGTCGTGATGTGGCCAAAACCTTGGCACGGCAGGCTTTAAGCGAGTGCTAAACGGCGCGGGGATGATGCTTCAGCGTTAACGATGTCTTGAAAAGTCCTGCCCGCCGGCAGTCCGTGCGGGGCTCAAGGCCGGCGGGAACTGGTATTCTCGGGAGGCGTCGGAAGCTCTTCCGCGCCTGTTGTGAGGGAGCCATGTTCTTCCTGCTGCGTCTCGCCTTCTGGCTCGGCCTCGTGCTGCTGCTGCTGCCGCTCGGCCTCAAGGGCGCCGACGGGCAGGGCGTGAGCGTGTTCGATGCGCTGGGCGCGGCGCAGGCCGTGATCGCCGATGCCCGCGGCTTCTGCGAGCGCCAGCCGCAGGCCTGCGCGGTGGGCGGGCAGATGGTGACCCACCTCACCGAAAAGGCGCAGGTGGGCGCGAAGTGGCTTTACGAATCCCTCGGCGCGCCCTCCGCGGGCGATGGGGCGGGCGGAGACCGTCCTGCCGCGGCCCCGGGCCAGGCCGGCGCCCTCGACCTTGCCCCCCAATTGCTGGCGCCCCAGTCTCTCACGCCGCAGGACCTTCTGCCCGCCTGGGGCGGCGGAGAGGCCGGCCGCACCGTTGCACCGGCGGCCACCGGCGCACCCGCCGCGCCGCCCGCCGGCCCGCCCCTGCCGCCGCGGCGTCCCGCCTGATCCGGCGCGGGGCCGGCGGCGGCCTCCACAAACTGGCAGCGGGCCTTTGCCGGCTGTGCTATGCTGCATCGCACGGAGCCATATTGCGCCCGGAAGCCGTCTCGCGGCAGGTCAGGTGGGACGAGGAACAAGCCTTATGAATGCAGACGATCTCATTGCCGATTTCGAATTCTTGGACAATTGGGAAGACCGCTACCGCCACGTGATCGAGCTGGGCAAGAAGCTGCCCCCCTTCCCGGAGGCGGAACGCAACGACACGAACAAGGTTCAGGGCTGCGCCAGCCAGGTGTGGCTCATTGCCAGCGTGCGCCAGACCCCGGCCGGGACCGTGCTGGAGTTCCAGGGCGATTCCGACGCGCATATCGTGCGCGGGCTGGTGGCCGTTCTGCTCACGCTGGTGACGGGGCACAGCCCGAAGGAGATCCTGGAAACCGATATCCTCGGGGTTTTCCGGCAGATCGGGCTTGAAGGCCACCTCACCCCGCAGCGCTCCAACGGCCTGCGGTCCATGGTGGAGCGCATCCGCACCCACGCCCACGCGGCCCTCGCCGCCGCCTGAGGCGGGGCCGGGCTACGCGGGAAAGGGCGGAGCGTGCATGGGCTGCGCGGCCTCACCCGGACGGGTGGCGCGCACCGCGACATCGGCGGCGGCGAGCCGGCGGAACAGCCGGCGCTGCCGCGCGATGGGCCACCAATCGTAGAGAAAGATCTCCATCGGCCGCCACAGGGCCACCCAGCCCAGAATGAGCAGGCCCTCTGCTGCGAAGCCGGCGATATTCTCCCGTCCCGCCATCTCGCCGACGACGCGGGCGAGAGCCAGGCACAGGGCCAGCACGCCGCAGCCGATGACCAGCGACAGCCGGCCGATGCGGAACAGCTCCCGCAGCTCCGCCGAGAGGGCCGACGCCCGGCTGGCGAAGGCATGGGTCAGCGCATCGGCAAGGCCCTGCGCTTCCCGCGTTCCCGCCTCTGCCGCCGGCAAATGCACGATGATGTGTATCGGATCGCCGGGGGGCAGTTCCCGGGCCCAATCGACGATGAACGCCTCCGCGTCCGCATCGAGGTCCCGATCGCGGAAGGGAAAGGGGTCCAGCATGTTGAACAGCTGGGAAACCCGCTCCACGCGGATCTCGATGGCTTCGTTATCGGCCAAGGAAAATCCCCGCGCCTGCGGCCTGCCCCCGAGCCAGAAGGCCTGCCCTCACCGCTGACCGCGACGGGCGCGCACCCGCACCGGCACCGGCACCGGCACAAGCCGCTTCTCCTGCGCGGCGCGCTGCGCAAGGGCCATCGCCGCGGCGACGGCTGCAATGGCGAGGGCGGTAGCGGCAAGCAGGGACATGGACTGATCTCCACCAGATCCCCCGCGGCGAAATCACCACGGGGCGCGGATTATGTGCCGGCGAACTTTGTGACCTTATCGCGGTTCGCCCGGCAGCGCACCCGACTGCATCAATGAAATGATGATTCGCCGCATCCCTGCCAGAGGCGTCACGGGCATGTGACCCCTGCGGCGCGCGCCCCGCCCCTAAAGCTGCGCGAGATAGGGCAGCGGCCCCGGCACGAACTCCCGCCGCACCCGGTCCAGGCGCTCGACGGCGCGGCCGAAGGAGCCGCGCAGATGGCGGGTGAGCGCTTCGGCCGCCGCATCCGGGTGGCCCGCGGCAAGGCGCTCCGCCACTTCGAGATGCTCGGCAAGGAAGGGTTCCGGCGCGTAGAACTGCGGCGACCAGCGATAAAGGAAGGTGAGCGCCGCGAGCATGGACTGATAGGTGGCCAGCGCCTCCATGAGCGTGGCGTTGCCGCAGTGGCCCAGCAGGTCCACGTGCAATTCCGTTTCCAGGATGCTCAATTGCGCCCCGGTCAGGCTGCCCGATCGCCCCATGGCCTCCCGCAGATGGCGGGCAAGATCGCTGATCGCCGGCGGCGGCAGCCGGGGGAAGGCCTGCCGCAGCGCCGCCGGCTCAAGGATGGCGCGCATCTCGAACAATTCGGCCACATAGGCGGGCGTGAGCGCGGGCGCAAACCAGTGCAGCCGCGCGTCCTTCTTCACAAGGCCGCGCTGGCTGAGGCGCGAGAGCACCTCGCGGGCCACCGTGCGGCTCACGTCGTAATAGGCGGCAAGGTGGTTCTCCACCACCCGCCACGCCCCGAAGGCGGTGCGGGCCACAACTTCCTGCTCGACGCTCTTGTAGATGCGCTCCCAGCTGGACTGGGCGGCGAGCTGGACCGGCGCCGGCTCCGCGGGCGCGCGCTCCGGCACGGCGAGGGAGCCGGGAAGGCGCTCCACGAGAAAGCCATGCCCCTCGGCGCGCCGCACCAGCCCCACCCGCTCCAGCCGGGCGAGGGCCTGGCGGGCCGGCGCCCGGGAAATGCCGAAGCGTTCCGCCACGCGCGATTCCAGCAGGCGCTCGCCCGGCGGGAGCACGCCCGCGGCAATCTGCCCGGCCAGGATATCGAAGGCGCGTTCGTACAGGCGCGGGGCGATGCCGCTGGCTTCCGCAATCGGCGGCATCCGCTCAGCCAGGTCGTCGCGGCTCTCCGAAGGCACGATTGAAACCTCTTCCGACATCACTGGACCGCCCGGCTCCTTGTTCTGATGCTGCGCGCGACTGGCCCACGCAATCGCACCCCCAAGCGCAAAGGGTGCCCCACCGCGCGATCGATGCCAAGACTGCCAACGACTTATGGCAACACGTCGCAGATCCTCGGCGGCCGGGCGAATGGTAGTTTACAGGCGCAGCGTCCTTTGTCTACATAGGACACTCACGACACGCCGCATCAGGACCCACGTTCATGCCCCCCCTCCCCCCTGCCGCCGCTTCCTCCGCTCCCACGCTGGAGCGCCACCGGGAAGAGAGCCTGTTCGCCTTCTGCGAAGCGGCGCTCGTGGCTGCCGGCGCGGATGCGGCGACGGCGGAAGCGGCAAGCCGCGCCATGCTCCATGGATCGCGCTTCGGGGTGGACAGCCACGGCGTCCGTCTGCTCGACCATTATGTGACGGTGATCGAGGGCGGCCGCGTGACCGGCCGCCCCAACCTGCACTTCAGCGAGGGCGCCGCCGCCGTGGCGACGCTGGAGGCGGACCATGCCCATGGCGCGCGCGCCGCCTATGCGGCCATGGACCGGGCCATGGAGAAGGCGGCGGTGTACGGCATCGGCGCGGTGGCCATCCGCGATTCCTCCCATTTCGGCGCGGCCGGCGCCTATGCGCTGGCGGCTGCGGAAAAGGGCTTCCTCGGCCTCGCCTTCTGCAATTCGGACAGCTTCGTGCGGCTGCACGGCGGCGCGGAACGCTTCCATGGCACCAATCCCGTCGCCATGGGCGCGCCGGTGGCGGGAGAAGACCCGTGGCTGCTGGACATGGCCACCAGCGCCATCCCCTATAACCGCGTGCTGCTCTATCGCAGCCTGGAGCAGCAATTGCCGCCGGAAGTGGCGTCCGACGCGGCGGGCCACGACACCATCAACCCCCACGCGGTGGAAATGCTGGCGCCGCTGGGCGCCGCCTTCGGCTTCAAGGGGGCGGCGCTGGCCGGGGTGGTGGAGATCTTCAGCGCCGTGCTCACCGGCGCGCGCCTGTCGTTCGACATCGCCCCCATGGGCGGCCCGGATTTCGCCACGCCGCGCAATGTGGGGGCGTTCGTGATGGCGCTGAAGCCGGGCGCCTTCCTGCCGGAAGTGCAGTTCGACGCGGCCATGCGGCGCTATCGCGACACCC
Organism: Xanthobacter sp. AM11; assembly: GCF_047444035.1. Lineage (NCBI taxonomy): Bacteria > Pseudomonadati > Pseudomonadota > Alphaproteobacteria > Hyphomicrobiales > Xanthobacteraceae > Xanthobacter > Xanthobacter sp. AM11. The sequence continues at coordinate 2,589,903 of NZ_JBLAOA010000001.1, read as the reverse complement.
TGCGCGGTTCCCGCGCCGCAAACGGCGACATGGTGATGGCGCCGGGGGACCGGGAATGGCGGGTGGCCGCCCAGCGGCGGGCGGAGGGAATTCCCATTGATCCGGCCACGGCGCAGGCCTTCGACCGCATCGCCGCCCGCTTCGCCCTGCCCCGGCCGGCGCCGGTGCAGGGCTGAACGCCCGGCCGCGGGGCTTCAGCCGAACAGGACGGCAGAAGCGACGACACCATACGCCAGGAGGAAGAAGATGCTGTCCCGCAGGACGCGGCCGCGCGCGGTGCTCATATTTCACTTTCCATTATTTCCAGTAATTTTATACGGAAAGTGATTTGCGTCAATAAACATTTTTTAGATGTGTTTTTAGTTTCGCCAACCCCGGCGCAACGGCAATGGCCTGCGCCGGGGTCGGCCCCGCCCGTGACGGCAGAGCAGCGTCAGGAGCCTTCGAACGTGGGGGCGCGCTTCTGCACGAAGGCGGCCACGCCCTCGGCGAAGTCCCGCGTGCCGGCGCTGGCCACAAAGGCGTCGCGCTCGGCATTGAGCTGCTCGGCAAGGCTGTGGCCGAAGGACGAGCGCAGCAGGTGCTTGATGCGGCCATAGGCCAGGGTGGGGCCGGCGGCGAGGCGGCGCGCCAGCGCATCGGTCTCGGCGGCAAGGTCCGCCGCCGGCACCACCTTGTTCACCAGGCCCAGCCGCAGCGCCTCGGGCGCGTCGATGATGTCGGAGAGCAGCGCGATTTCCATGGCCTTGCGCAGGCCCACCACCCGCGGCAGCGAGAAGGTGGCCGACCCGTCCGGCGAGGTGCCGATGCGGGTATAGGCCAAAGTGAACTTGGTATCGTCGGCGGCAATGGCAAGGTCGGCGGCCAGCGCCACCGAAACCCCCGCCCCCGCCACCGCGCCGTGCAGGCTGGCGATGACAGGCGCCGGCATGGCGGCAAGGGAAAGCATGGCATGGTGGAACGGATCGATGATGGCGTTCACCACCTTCGGCGCGTCGCGCCCGGCTTCGTGAAACCGCCCCACGTCGCCGCCGGCGAGGAAGGCCCGCCCCTCGCCGGACAACACCACGACGCGCACGCTCTCATCCTTCGCCACCCGCCCCACCGCCGCATTCAGGGCCAGAACCGCCGCCTCGTCGATGGCGTTCAGCACCTTCGGGCGGTTGAAGCGGATGCGGGCGATGCCCTCCGAAATATCGAGCAGGATCGGGGCATCGTCGGCGGTCTTCTCGGCGCTCATGGGCGTTCCTCGTCTGCGCCCGGCTCCACATGATGCGGGCCGGATCAAGGGACGCAAGCTGCCAAAGACGCGGCGGCGCCACAAGGCGCCCCCGGCCCGGGCATCGCCCTCAGATCGGCGAATCGGAATCCGCCGGGAACAGGACGCCGGCCTCTTCCAGATAGGCCTCCAGCGCCGCCACCGAGGCGGGCAGGTCGCCGGTGGTGTCCACCACCACCTCGGGCGTCAGGGGCTCCTCATAAGGCGCGGAGATGCCCGTGAAATTGGCGATCTCGCCCCGCCGCGCCCGGGCATAATGGCCCTTCGGGTCGCGCGCCTCGCACACGTCCAGCGAGGCGCGGATGAACACCTCGTGGAAGGTGCCGCCGCACACCTCCCGCGCCCGCGCCCGGTCGGCACGGGTGGGCGACACCAAAGCGGCGATGGCGATGTGGCCGTTCTTCGCCAGGAAGGCCGCCAGGTGAGCGACGCGGCGGATGTTCTCGGACCGCTCCTCGGGGGTGAAGCCGAGGTCGGAATTCAGGCCAGTGCGCAGGGTGTCGCCGTCCAGGTAGACCGGCGCGCCGCCCAGGTCGAACAGGCGGCGCTCCATGGCGCGGGCCACCGTGGACTTGCCGGCGGCGGGAAGCCCCGTCAGCCACAGCACCGCACCGTGGTGGCGATGGCGGGCCACCCGCTCGGCGGCGGTGACGGCCGAATCCACGGCCACCACCGGGCCGCGCCGCGCCACCTCCACGCTGGCCTCGCGGGCGGCGTGCAGGATGATGCCGCCGCCGCAGATGCGCCGGTCCCGCTCCACCACGATGCGGCCGGTCAGCGCGTTGAGATGGTAGGGGTCCGCCGGCAGCGGGCGGCGCAGGGCGATCTCCACCTCGCCCACATGGTTGCGGCCCAATGTCGCCTGCCCCTCGGTGATGAGGCTGGCCGGGTCCACGGCGCTGGTCACCGCGCTCACGGTGCCGGGCGCGGCGGCGGTGGAAAGGCGCACCACCACCGGGTCGCCCGCCTTCAGGGGCGCGTCGTCCAGCCAGAACAGGCGCACCTTCAGGCTCTTGGCCGCACGCGGGCGCTGGTCGCCATGGGCTCCCATGTCGCCGCGGGTGACGAACAGGTCCTTGTCGAGGGTGATGCCCACGGACTGGCCGGCTTCCACCGTCTGCGGCGCCGGACCCGGCCATGCCTCGATGGACTTCACCATCGCCGTGGTGCCCGAGGGCTCGAACGCGATCTCGTCGCCCACGCTGAGGCGCCCGCTCTCGATGCGCCCGGCCAGGATGCGCCGCTCATCGAACTTGTAGACCGCCTGGATGGGGAAGCGCAGGGGCTGGTCGGCAAGGCCGGGCGGCGCGGTGAAGGCGTCCAGCGCCTCGATCACGGTGGGGCCTTCATACCAGGGCAGGCGCGCGGTGCGCTCGGAGATGAAGTCGCCGTCGCGGGCCGACACCGGGATGACGAAGCTGGGCCGCAGGCCGAAGCCGGAGAGATAGGAGGTTACGTCGTCCTCGATGGTGCGGAACACGGCGCGGTCGAACGCCACCCGGTCCATCTTGTTCACCACCACGGTCACCTGCCGCAGGCCGAGCAGGTGCAGCAGGAAGGCATGGCGGCGGGTCTGCTCGCGCACCCCCTCGGCGGCATCCACCAGCAGCATGGCCGCATCGGCCTGGGCGGCGCCGGTGACCATGTTGCGCAGGAATTCCACATGGCCGGGCGCGTCGATGAGAACATAATCGCGCTGGGCGGTGCGGAAGCGGATCTGGCTGGTGTCCACCGTGATGCCCTGGTCGCGCTCGGTCTGCAGCGCGTCGAGCAGGAACGACCATTCGAACGGCATGCCGCGGCGGGCGGAGACGGCCTTGAGCATTTCCAGCTTGCCGTCGGGCAGCGAGCCGGTCTCGTGCAGCAGCCGGCCCACGAGGGTGGACTTGCCGTGATCCACATGGCCGACGATGACGATGCGCAACAGCTCGCGCTCGGGCGCACTTGCCGGGGCGCCGGGGGCCGGGGTGGGGGCGGAGGAGGACAGCGGACGAGCGGACATGAGGATCTCTTCAAAAAGCGCGGACGGCGGGGCGCGGGCGGCGGCCTGGAGCGCGATCCGATCGAGTTGAACCCGTTTGATCGGTGAAACGCCCTCTACTTGACGATAGAGAACGCGTTATCCGATCAGCTTGCATCGCTAGCCGATCGGCGCGTGCTCTAGAGATAGCCGGCCGTCCGCAGGCGCTCGAAGGCGTCCTCGGATTCGTGGTCCATGGCGCGGCCGGAGCGCTCGGATGTCTTGGTGGTGGCAAGCTCGATGAGGATCTCGTCCAGCGTCGCGGCGTCCGACACCACCGGGCTGGTGATGTCCTGGTCGCCCAGCGAGCGGTAGCGCTTGCCGTCCCTGGAGAAATAGAGCGGGATCACCGGAATCTGCTCGCGCTGGGTGTAGGCCCAGATATCGATCTCCGTCCAATGCAGGATGGGATGGATGCGCACATGGGCGCCGGGGGTCAGCGCGGTATTGTACTGGTCCCAGAATTCCGGCGGCTGCTCGCGCACGTTCCAGGCGCCGTCGGTGCCGCGGGGGGAGAAGAACCGCTCCTTGGCGCGGGTGGGCTCCTCATCGCGGCGGATGCCGGCGATCACCCCGTCGAAGCCGTGCTTGGCCAGCGCCATGCGCAGCCCTTCGGTCTTGCGGGCGGCGGAGCGCGCGGCCGGCGGCAGGGTGGGGTCGGTGCTCTCGATGGGCGGGCAATCCTCGACGATGAGGTCGAGGTCCCATTCCGCTGCGTAACGATCGCGGAAATCATACATTTCCGGGAACTTGCGCCCGGTATCCACGTGCATCACCGGAAACGGCAGCTTGCCGAAGAAGGCCTTGCGCGCCAGATGGATCATCACGTTGGAGTCTTTGCCGAGCGACCAGAGCATGGCGATCTTGCGCAGCTGGGCGAATGCTTCGCGGAAGATGAAGATGCTCTGCGCTTCCAGCGCATCGAGACGCGTCATGCCGTCATTCCCTCGTCGCGCCCGGATGGCGCCTGTCCTGCCAACTTCCCTGAGCCGCCTGTCAGGCACGCTACGCGCCCGGTTGGAGGCGATTGTCAAGTGCGGATGCGCCGCCCGGCCATTCCCGTTCCGCATGCCGTGAAGGATCTGGAACGGTCCTAAAATCTACCAATCCGGTAGAATTTACATTTCCGAGAGGCGATTAATTTCATATTGCGCAATTTGGATCGGTAATTTAGCTTAAGACACACGTCAACTGGATTATTTGGCGCGCTGCCCGATGTGAAATAGCGTCAGGCGGGGCGCGGAGCCGCCTTTCATGACTTCTCCCTTGCAGCGCAAGCTCAGGATCACCGGCCCCACGGTGGTCACGGCCAACCGCCTGGCCGACGGCGCATCGGTCTGGCTCACGGCATCGGGCGGCTGGAGCACGACGCTTGCCGATGCCGCGGTGGCCGCCACCGGCGATGCGGTGGGCGCGCTGCTGGACCGGGCCCATGCCGACGAGAACACCGCGGTGGGAGCCTACCCGGCTTCCGTCGTCCTTTCCGGCGACGGGACGCCGCAGCCCGCCAACCTGCGCGAGCGGATCCGCGCGGCGGGTCCGACCATCGCCCTGCCCGGCGCCGCCTGACGAGGAAGCCCTATCCCCATGTATGTCTACGACGAGTTTGACCGGACCTTCCTTGAGGAACGCGTCGCCGAGTTTCGCGACCAGGTGGCCCGCCGCCTCTGCGGCGCGCTGAACGAGGAGGAGTTCAAGCCGCTGCGGCTGATGAACGGCGTCTACCTCCAGCTCCACGCCTACATGCTGCGCGTGTGCATCCCCTACGGCACCCTGTCGGCGCCGCAGCTGCGCGCCCTGGCCGCCGTGGCCCGCAAGTATGATCGCGGCTACGGCCATTTCACCACGCGCCAGAACATCCAGTTCAACTGGATCAAGCTCGCCGAGCTGCCGGACGCCATGGCGGACCTCGCCAAGGTGGGCATCCACGGCCTGCAGACCTCGGGCAACTGCATCCGCAACACCACCACCGACCCGTGGGCCGGCGCGGCGCAGGACGAGGTGGAAGACCCCCGCCTCTATGCCGAGGTGATCCGCCAGTGGTCCACCCTGCACCCGGAATTCACCTACCTGCCGCGCAAGTTCAAGATCGCCATCACCGCCGCCCGGCATGACCGCGCCGCCATCCGCGTGCACGACGTGGGCCTGCGCCTGCACCGGCGCAACGGCGAGACCGGCTTCGAGGTGATCGTGGGCGGCGGACTCGGCCGCACGCCCTTCATCGGCAAGACCATCCGCGACTTCCTGCCGAAAGAGGATCTGCTCTCCTACCTGGAGGCGATCCTGCGCACCTACAATCTCGGCGGCCGGCGGGACAACATCTACAAGGCGCGCATCAAGATCCAGGTGCACGAGGTGGGCACCGAGGAATTCGCCCGCCGCGTGGAGGCGGAATGGGCGCAGATCCGCGACGGCGCCCTGCGCCTCGACGAGGCCGCCCTCGACGCCATCCGCGACCGCTTCGTCACCCCGGATTTCGCCCCCCTGGAGGACGCGCCGGCCGTGCTCGCAGACGCCTTGGCCGATCCCGCCTTCGCCCGCTGGCACGCGAATTCCGTGGCGCCCCACAAGGTGCCCGGCCACGCCATCGTCACCTTGTCGCTGAAGCCCGTGGGCGCGCCGCCCGGGGATGCGACGGCGGACCAGATGGACGCCATCGCCGATCTGGCGGAGCAATACGCCTATGGCGAGATCCGCGTCGCCCACGAGCAGAACCTCACCTTCCCCCACGTGCGCCAGCAAGACCTGCCGGCCCTGTGGGCCAAGCTGAAGGCCATCGGCGTCGCCACCCCCAACGTGGCGCTCATCACCGACATCATCTCCTGCCCGGGCCTCGATTACTGCTCGCTGGCCAACACCCGTTCCATCCCAATCGCCCAGAAGCTCACGGAGCGCTTCGCCGACGAGGCGCGCATCGCCGACATCGGCCGGCTGCATGTGAACATCTCCGGCTGCATCAATGCCTGCGGCCACCACCACGTGGGCCACATCGGCATCCTCGGGGTGGAGAAGAAGGACGAGGAGTTCTTCCAGATCACTTTGGGCGGCAAGGGCAATTCCAAGGCCCGCCTGGGCGAGCTGATCGGCCCGGCGGTGCCGGAAAGCCAGATCGTGGACGTGGTGGAGCGCCTGGTGGACACCTATCTCGACCTGCGCACCTCGCCGGCGGAAACCTTCGTCGCGGCGGTGGAGCGCCTCGGCATCGAGCCTTTCAAGGAGCGCGCCTATGCCCCTCGTTAAGAACGGGGCGATCGCCGCCGACCCCTTCACCGCCATTGCCGACGATGCCGCCCTGGCCGACGGGCCGGTGCTGGTTTCCGCCGACCGCCTCCTGTCCGGGGGCGCCGACCTCCTGGGACGCAACGGCGAGATCGGCGTCGCCTGGCCCAATGACAGGGACGTGACGCTGCTTCAGCCCTTCCTGCCGCGCCTGTCGCTGGTGGCCCTCACCTTCCCCAAGTTCCGCGACGGCCGGGCCTACAGCCAGGCCCGCCTGCTGCGGGAGCGCTTCGGCTACAAGGGCGAGCTGCGCGCGGTGGGCAATGTGCTGCGCGACCAGACGCTTCTCATGGTTCGTGCCGGATTCGACGCCTTCGGCTTCGAAAAGGCGGCGGATGCGGAGGCGTTCAGCAAGGCCCTCGCCACCTATTCCGTCTTCTACCAGCCCACCGGCGACGGGCGGGCGACCGCCCGCGACCTGCGCCGGGCCGGGACGGCCGGGTGAGCGTGGCCATGAACGCGCTGGACCGCCCCCCTCCCCCCCTCGACGTGGCCGCCCTCGATGCCCGGCTGCAGCAGGCGGCGCCGCTGGAGATCATCGCCGCCGGGATCGCCGCCTTTCCCGGGCGCATCGCCGCGGTGTCGTCCTTCGGCACGGAATCCGCCGTCCTGCTGCACATGATCGCGCAGGTGGACCGGGCGACGCCGGTGCTCTTCCTCGATACCGGCCACCTGTTCGAGGAGACCCTGGCCTATCGCGACACCCTCGCCGCCCGCCTCGGCCTGACCCAGGTGCAGACCTTCAGCCCGGACCCCGCCGCCCTCGCCGCGCGGGATGCGGAAAGCGGCCTGTGGGCGGAAGACCCGGACGCCTGCTGCGCCCTGCGCAAGGTGGAGCCCCTGGCCCGGGCACTTGGCCCCTATGGCGCCTGGATCAATGGCCGCAAGCGCTACCAGGCGGCCACCCGCACCGCCATCGCAGTGGCGGAGCAGGACGGTGACCGGGTGAAGTTCAACCCCCTGGCGGCCATGGGACGCGAGCAGCTGCTCGCCTACATGGACACCCATGACCTGCCGCGCCACCCGCTGGAAAAGCACGGCTTCGCCTCCATCGGCTGCATGCCCTGCACCACGCGGGTGAAGCCGGGCGAGGACCCGCGGGCCGGCCGCTGGCGGGGCAAGGCCAAGACGGAGTGCGGAATCCATTTCGGCGACGGTATTTAATTTAATTCCATAGATTTTGTAATGTTAGATATTGACCCTCCGCTGTGCCGGTGCCATCGTTCGCTACATCGAACGAACGGTCCACCACACGGACATCATTCGCCGGAGGTTCCCATGTCGTCGCGCCGTTCCATCCTGCGCACCGGTCTCACCGCTCTTGCCGCGCTCACCCTCTCGGCCGGGGCTGTGCTCGCCGGGGATGTCACGCTGCTGAACGTCTCCTACGACCCGACCCGCGAGCTCTACTCGGACGTCAACAAGGCCTTCTCCGCCGAGTGGGCGAAGACCCATCCCGGCGACACTCTCACCATCCGCCAGTCCCATGGCGGCTCCGGCAAGCAGGCCCGCTCGGTGATCGACGGGCTGGAAGCCGACGTGGTGACCCTGGCGCTGGCCTACGACATCGACGCCATCGCCGGACGGAGCTTCCTGGCCACGGACTGGCAGAAGCGCCTGCCCGACAATGCCGCGCCCTACACCTCCACCATCGTGTTCCTGGTGCGCAAGGGCAATCCCAAGGGCATCAAGGACTGGGGCGACCTGGTGAAGCCCGGCGTCAAGATCGTCACCCCCAATCCCAAGACCTCCGGCGGCGCCCGCTGGAACTACCTTGCCGCCTGGGGCTACGCCCTCAAGCAGAACGGCGGCGACGAGGCCAAGGCCAAGGACTTCGTGAAGGCCCTGTTCAAGAACGCCCCGGTGCTGGACACCGGCGCCCGCGGCGCCACCGTCACCTTCGTGGAGCGCGGCATCGGCGACGTGCTCATCGCCTGGGAGAACGAGGCCTACCTCTCGGTGAACGAGCTGGGGCCGGACAAGTTCGACATCGTCACCCCGTCCATCTCCATCCTCGCCGAGCCGCCGGTGGCGGTGGTGGACAAGGTGGTGGACAAGAAGGGCACCCGCGCGGTCGCCGAGGCCTACCTCAAGTATCTTTATACGCCGGAAGGCCAGGAGCTCGCCGCCAGGCACTATTACCGCCCCCGCAACGAAGCGGTGGCCGCACGGTTCAAGGACAAGTTCGCCCCGGTGCAGCTGTTCACCATCGACCAGGTGTTCGGCGGCTGGCAGAAGGCGCAGAAGACCCATTTCGGCGACGGCGGGGTGTTCGACCAGATCTACAGCGACTGATTTCCGCCCCATCAACTCATCGCCCCTGCCGGACGACCTCCGGCAGGGGCATGGTCATTCGGACGCACGACGCAGCAGCGTGCGCAGCGTATAAAACCTTCCCATGAGCGCCACCCCGCCCCGCATCGCCTTTCGCCAGCCGAGCGTCATTCCCGGCTTCGGTCTCACGTTCGGGCTCACCCTGACGTGGCTGGGGCTCATCGTGCTGCTGCCGCTCTCGGCGCTGTTCATCAAGACCAGCGAGATCAGCCTTGATCGTTTCATCGCCATCGTCACCAGCACCCGCACCCTGCACGCGCTGCAGGTCTCGTTCGGCCTCTCGCTGGCGGCGGCGTGCGTGAACGTGGTGTTCGGCGCCATCGTGGTGTGGGTGCTGGTGCGCTACGATTTCCCGTTCAAGAAGCTGGTGGACGCCCTCATCGACATTCCCTTCGCCTTGCCCACGGCGGTGGCCGGCATTGCCCTGACGGCGCTCTATGCCGAGAACGGCTGGATCGGCGGCCTGCTGGCGCCCCTGGGCATCAAGGTGGCCTTCACCCCCCTCGGCATCCTGGTGGCCCTCGTCTTCATCGGCCTGCCGTTCGTGGTGCGCACGGTGCAGCCGGTGCTGGCCGACCTCGACAAGGAGCTGGAGGATGCCGCCGCCAGCCTCGGCGCCAGCCGGCTGCAGACCCTCACCAAGGTGGTGCTGCCCTCGGTGTGGCCGGCGCTGCTCACCGGCTTCGCCCTCGCGTTTGCCCGCGCCGTGGGGGAATACGGCTCCGTCATCTTCATCGCCGGCAACCTGCCGGGCGTCTCGGAGATCGCGCCGCTGCTCATCATCATCCGGCTGGAGGAGTTCCGCTATGCGGACGCCACCGCCATCGCCACGGTGATGCTGGTGGCATCCTTCCTGCTGCTGCTCATCATCAACCGCCTGCAGCGCTGGGCGGAGCTGCGGGGGAGCAAGAACGCATGAGCGCGCCCGCCACCCATGCCGTCGAGGGCGCGAGCGAGGGCCTGCCCACCGCCATGGCCCAGGCGCCGGCCTATATGCAGCACAGCCCGCGCCCGGTGCGCACCGAGCCGGCCGCCGTGCGCATCGTGCTGACGCTTACGGCCCTCGCCTTCATCGGTCTGTTCATCGGCCTGCCGCTGGTGACGGTGTTCGTGGAGGCCTTCCGCCGCGGCTGGGGCGCCTACGTGGCCGCGCTGGTGGAGCCGGATGCCCTCGCCGCCATCCGTCTCACCTTGCTGGTGGCGGCCATATCGGTGAGCGCCAACCTCGTGTTCGGCGTGGTGGCGGCCTGGGCCATCACCAAGTTCGACTTTCCCGGCAAGAGCCTGCTCATCACCCTCATCGACCTGCCCTTCTCGGTGTCGCCGGTGGTGGCGGGCCTGGTGTTCGTGCTCCTGTTCGGCGCGCAGGGGCTGTTCGCGGCGCCGCTGGCCGCGTGGGACGTGAAGATCATCTTCGCCCTGCCCGGCATCGTGCTGGCCACCATCTTCGTCACCTTCCCCTTCGTGGCGCGCGAGCTGATCCCGCTCATGCAGGAGCAGGGCACGGCGGAGGAGGAGGCGGCGCTTTCCCTGGGCGCGTCGGGCCTCTCCACCTTCTTCCGCGTCACCCTGCCCAATGTGAAATGGGCGCTGCTCTATGGCGTGCTGCTCTGCAACGCCCGGGCCATGGGGGAGTTCGGGGCGGTGTCGGTGGTGTCGGGGCACATCCGCGGCCTCACCAACACCATGCCGCTGCACATCGAGATCCTCTATAATGAATACCAGTTCGTCGCCTCCTTCGCGGTGGCATCGCTGCTGGCGCTGCTCGCCCTTGTGACGCTTGTCGCCAAGACCATCCTGGAACACCGCCTCGCCGAGGAAGACAGATGAGCATCGACGTCGTGGGCGTCACCAAGCGCTTCAAGACTTTCACCGCCCTCGACCATGTGAGCCTGACCATCCGCTCGGGCGAGCTGGTGGCGCTGCTCGGCCCGTCCGGCTCGGGCAAGACCACGCTGTTGCGCATCATCGCCGGCCTCGAATGGCCTGATTCCGGCGAAGTGCGGTTCGATGGCGAGAATGCGCTGGCGCGCTCCGTGCGCGAGCGCAACGTGGGCTTCGTATTCCAGCACTATGCCCTGTTCCGGCACATGAACGTGTTCGAGAACGTGGCCTTCGGCCTGCGCGTGCGGCGCGGGGCGGATAAGCTGCCGGAAGCCGCCATCCAGGCCAAGGTGAACGAACTGCTCTGCCTGGTGCAGATCGACTGGCTGTCCGAGCGCTACCCCGCCCAGCTTTCCGGCGGCCAGCGCCAGCGCGTGGCCCTGGCCCGGGCGCTCGCCATCTCCCCGCGGGTGCTGCTGCTGGACGAGCCCTTCGGCGCGCTCGACGCCAAGGTGCGCAAGGAATTGCGCCGCTGGCTGCGGCATTTGCACGAGGAGCTGCCCGTCACCTCCGTCCTCGTCACCCACGACCAGGAGGAGGCGCTGGAGCTGGCCGACCGCGTGGTGGTGATGGGCCACGGCCGGATCGAGCAGGTGGGCTCGCCGGCCGAGGTCTATGACGAGCCCGCCACCGCCTTCGTACACGATTTCATCGGCGAGACCATCGCCTTGCCCGGCGAGGTGCGCGGCGGCGCGCTCTATCTGGACGGCCGGGCGCTGGAGCTTGATTCCCAGGGCGTCGCCGACGGCCCGGCGCGCATCCTCGCGCGGCCCCACGATGTGGAGCTGGCCGACCCCGCCGACACCCCGTTCGCCGGCAAGGTACTGGCGGTGCGCACCTTCGGCCCCACCCGCCGGGCCGACGTGGAGATTTCCGGCGACGCCGGCCCGCTCATCGTGGAAGCCGCCGTGCCCCATGGGCAGACGCTGGAGCCCGGCACGCGGGTGGGGCTTCTGCCACGCCGCTACAAGGTGTTCGCCCACGGGGCGCGCTGACGGGCGCGCTGACGCTTTTTCGCCATCGGGAGATGGTGAAACCTGTGCCGGAGCATCCGGGGAAGCGGATGCCGGGTGGGAGAAGTCGCGTGCCCCCGTTCCTCATCGTCGCATTGGGTGCCATCGGCGCCGTGGCGCTTGCCCGGGTGATCTCGGCGGAGAGCCGGCGCATCAACGCCGCCCTCGACCGCCAGCGCGCCGCCGACAAGGGCGAGCTGAAGACCGTGCCGCTGGAGCGCGACCCGGCCACCGGCGATTACCGGCCCAAGGGCTGAGCGGCGACTGAACGGTCCCGACACCCAGCGGTCAAGGGATCAAGCGGTCCTGAAGCCGGGCACCCGCCCATCAATCGTGCGGTGGCGCGCAGGCGGCGACGGGGCTGCACGGGGCCGAGACGCCGAGCCCGCCCCCTGCGGCCGCATTGCGGGCGGCGAGGCGCGCCGCCCGGCTGCGCAGATGCTCCCGGTGGAGCGCATAGAGCCCCGCCCCCACCACCAGCACCATGCCCACCGTGGTCCAGGCGTCCGGCAGGTCGCCGAACACGAAGAAGCCCGACACCAGCGCCCCGAACACCAGGAGGTAGCGCAACGGCGACACCGAGGCCACCGGGGCGTTGCGGAAGGCGAACACGAGGGCCACCGTGCCACCGGCAAAGGCCAGCCCGGCGGCCAGGAGATAGGCGCTCACCTCCAGGGACGGCACCCGCCAATCCTCCCAGAGCATGAAGATGCCGCCCGCCAGGCACAGCACCAGCGTGCCGGAAAAGCCCACCACCGGCCCCGGCGTTTCCATGCCGATGCCGCGGGTGGCGATGTCGCGCACCGAGCCGAAAAACGCCGCCAGCAGCGGCAGCACGGCAATGGCGCTGAAGGTGGAAGGGTCCGGCCGCGTCACGATGACCGCGCCGAGAAAGCCGATGGTGATGGCGCACCAGCTGCGCCAGCCCACCTTCTCGCCCAGCATGGGCACGGCCAGGGCCGTGGTGATGAGCGGGGCGGCCATATAGATGGTGGTGGTGGAGGCGATGGGCATGGCCGCCAGCGCCGCCACATAGACAAAAGTGGTCAGCGTATCCAGGGCGGAGCGCACCAGCACCCGGCCGCGCAAAGCATGGGGCAGCGCCGCCAGATCGCCCGCGCGCACGATGAGTGCGAGCAGCAGCAGCCCCGCTGCGAACGAGCGCAGGCCCAGCGCCTCGCCCAGGGGAATTTCCCGCATGGCGAGCTTCAGGAACGTGTCGTTGGTGACGAACAGGCCCATGGCCGCCGCCATGGCCACCACGCCCTTCACGGTGGAGGCGGACGCCCCGCCGCCGCGGGGTTCCGGCTTGCGCGCGGCTGCAAGGTCACTCATGCCCGCCACCCGCAATGGGCGATCCGGGCACGGCGCAGGGCGCAAGAGGGGCGAATGGCGCAATCGCCGGCGCTGCAACGCGCGGCGAGCCGGGGCAGGCTCACGTCGGACCTCTTCGGGTTTTCTCCCATAGGGCCGGACAGGCGAAATCCGCCCCTATTCGATTTAACTGGAGGAGATGTAACCCATTCGGCCTGAATCGGGCGTTGCTGAAATGCCGGGGCTCGCGCACAAGCCCTTCCTGGCGGACATGACGCCGCCACGCCTTCGCCGCATTCGCGGCCGCGATCAAGCCATTGCGGCAAGGCCCGCTTCCGCCCCGCGGCAGGAGCCGGCCATCAGCCGCCGGTGGTGCTCATGTGGCGGCTGACCGCCGGCTGGCGGGTGCGGCGGTCGATGACGAAATCGTGCCCCTTGGGCTTGCGGAAGATGGCCTCGTCGATGGCGCCATGCAGCACTCCATCGTCCTTCGAGGCCCGCAGGGGCGCCCGCAGGTCCGCCGCATCCTCCTGGCCCAGGCACATGAAGAGGGTGCCGGTGCAGGTGACGCGCACCCGGTTGCAGCCTTCGCAGAAATTGTGGGTGAGCGGGGTGATGAAGCCCAGCCGCCCGCCGGTCTCCTTCACCTCCACATAGCGGGCCGGCCCGCCGGTGCGATAGGCGATGTCGGTGAGGGTGAAGCGCTCCTCCAGCCGGGCGCGCACGGCGGACAACGGCAGATACTGGTCCACCCGCTCCTCGCCCACCTCGCCCAGCGGCATCACCTCGATGAGGGAAAGGTCGTGGCCCTCGCCATGGGCCCATTCCATCATGGCGGCGATCTCGTGCTCGTTCACGTCCTTCAGTGCCACCGCGTTGATCTTCACCTTGAGCCCGGCGGCGCGGGCGGCGTTCACGCCCTCCAGCACCTTGGAAAGGTCGCCCCAGCGGGTGATGGCGCGGAACTTCGCCGCGTCCAGCGTGTCGATGGACACGTTGATGCGCTTCACGCCGCAGGCGGCAAGATCGGCGGCGTGGCGGGCCAGCTGCGATCCGTTGGTGGTCAGCGTCAGCTCTTCCAGCGCGCCGGTTTCCAGATGCCGGGACAGAGAGCGCACCAGGGTCATCACGTCGCGGCGCACCAGCGGTTCACCGCCGGTCAGCCGCAGCTTGCGCACGCCGCGCAACACGAAGGCGCTGCACAGGCGGTCCAGCTCTTCAAGGCTCAGCAGGTCCTGCTTGGGCAGGAAGGTCATGTGTTCCGCCATGCAATAGACACAGCGGAAATCGCACCGGTCGGTGACCGAAACGCGCAGATAGGTGACGGCGCGGCCGAAAGTGTCCACCAGCGGACCCGCCTTTGCGGCAGCCGCGGTGCCCGGCCGGTCGATGATATCCCTGAACAGGTCACTCACAGGCTCACTCCCCGACACCACCCTGCGCCGCTTTCCCGCCGGCTTGCCGCCGGTCTCGAAACGCCGCATGCGCCCTGCCCTCCCGGGCTGCGGCACCACGCGGACTTCGGCGCATGTGCTTTATATCGTATGCAAAGGACGGATGAATAGGGCGCGCCCGGCAACACTTTCCAGTGTGCCCGCCCGCAAGGCGCCGCCCGAGCGTGCGATGGGAGACATGAGAATGCCTGAAGCGACTGCCCCCGCGCCGGCATGGCCCACGGAACTGCGCGTCGTGAATGACCGCCATGCCCTTGCCGTCACCTTCGAGGACGGCGCGCGCTTCACTCTGCCGGCCGAATATCTCCGGGTGGAAAGCCCCTCCGCCGAGGTGCAGGGCCATCAGCCGGACGAGAAGATCACCATTCCCGGCAAGCGCACGGTGCGCATCGCCGAAGTGGAGCCGGTGGGCAATTATGCCGTCCGCCTCATCTTCGACGACGGCCACGGCACCGGCCTCTACACCTGGGAGTTGCTCTACGCCTACGGCGTGCAGCAGGAGGAGAAGTTCGGCGCCTATCTCAAGGCGCTGGAGGCACAGGGCCTGTCGCGGGGATGACGGGCCGCGCCGGCCGTCGCGCGACAAGGAGCGGCGCGCCATGGCGCGCCCTCAGGGCGTTGGCCTCCTCAAGGGAAAGCACCCCGTCGCCGTCCGCATCACCGGCTGTGAACAGCGCGTCCACAAGCGCGCCATAGGCCTGCCGCGACAGGGGCGCCGCGTCCCGGGCCAGCGGGACCTCCCCGTTCGGGCCAGCCACGGCGGAAGCATTGGCCGCGGCCAGCACCTCGGCCAACGTCACGCGGCCGTCCTTGTCGGCATCGAACGGCCCGATCCTGGCGCGGACGGCCTGATCAAGGTCCGCCCTCGTCGCCGGCGGGCTGGCGGGTCTGCGGGCCACCGCGAAGGCGATGGCCTCCGGCTCGGTCACCACCCCGTCGCGTCGAGGTCCATGGCGAGGACAAAGGCGACGCCCATGGCCCGGCGGGACGCCAGCTGCAGTTGCAGCGCGAGGGCGTCGTCCTGCCAGTCGATGACCCCATCGTCGTTCTGGTCGAAGGTGACGAACCATTCCGCAGCGGTGGTGGCAAGGCCGGCGCGGATGGCGCCGGCCTCGATGCGTGCGACGATGCGCCGGTCCACGGGACCCAGCGTGTGCCGGATCATCATCGCTCCGGCCGGGGCGGCGGCAAGCGCGGCGGCGAGCAGCACCAGCGCGGCAACCCCGCCCCGGCCAGTGCCCCGGCGCATGCTCACTTCACCCGTTCGAGGATCGACACGTAGTTGGCCACCGCGGTGCCACCCATGTTGAAGATGCCGGCGAGCCGCGCCCCCTCGATCTGCATGTCGCCGGCCTCGCCCATGAGCTGCATGGCGCTGAGCACATGCATGGAGACGCCGGTGGCGCCGATGGGATGGCCCTTGGACTTCAGCCCGCCCGAAGGGTTCACCGGCAGCTTGCCGGTCTTCTCGGTGAGCCCCTCGCGCACCACCTTGTAGCCCTCGCCGGGCTTGGCGAGGCCCATGGCCTCATATTCGATCAGTTCGGCGATGGTGAAGCAATCGTGGGTTTCCACCAGGCTCAGGTCGTCCAGCGTGATGCTGCCATCCTCCAGCGCCTTGGCCCAGGCGCGCCGGGCGCCCTCGAAGGCGATGGGATCGCGCCGCGACAGGGGCATGATGTCGTTGGCCTGGGCGCGGGCCCGGAAGGCGATGGCCCGGCCCAGCGTCTGCGCCACGTCGGCGGAGGCGATCACCAGCGCGGCGGCGCCGTCGGAAACCAGCGAGCAGTCGGTCCGGCGCAGGGGCGGCGCCACATAGGGGTTCTTCTCGGAAATGGTGTTGCAGAACTCGAAGCCGAAGTCCTTGCGCATCTGTGCATAAGGATTGGCGACGCCGTTCCGGTGGTTCTTGGCGGCGATGCGCGCCAGTTCCTCGGAGCGGTCGCCATGGCGCTGGAAATAATGCTGGGCGATGCGCCCGAACAGGCCGGCAAAGCCGCCGTCGATGTCCGCTTCCTCCTTGCGGTAGGAGGCGTTGAGCAGGATGTCGCCCACCTCGGCGGTGGGCTTGGCGGTCATCTTCTCCGCCCCCACCACGAGGGCGATGCGGCCCTGCCCGCTCTCGATATAATTGAGCGCCGAATGGATGGCGGCCGAGCCGGTGGCGCAGGCATTCTCCAGGCGCACCGCCGGCACATAGGCCAGCTCCGGCACGCCCAGGGCCGGCATGGCGCCCTGGAAATCCTGCTTCTGGAAGCCGGCGTTGAACACCCCCACATGGATCGAATCCACCTGATCCGGGGGCAGGCCCGCATGCTCGATGGCGGCGCCGGCCACCCGGCCCATGAGCGCCTCGGTGTCCGCGTCCTCCAGCTTGCCGAAGGGCGAATGTGCCCAGCCCACGATGGCGGCCTTCGTCTCCATGGTCTTCCTCCCGGCGGCGTGACGCCACCCTTGGTGCGCGATGGTCGTTCCGATATGGGGGCGGCCGATGCCCTATGACAGGCCCGCGATGAAGCCGTCCGGCATCACGAAGATGTCGGCGGCCGCGGGCGCGGAGGGCAGGCCCGGCATGGTCATGATGTCCCCCGCCAGCGCCACCACGAAGCCGGCCCCGGCGGAAAGGCGCACCTCGCGCACCGGCAGCGCGTGGCCGGTGGGCGCATTGCGCGCGGCGGGATCGGCCGAGAAGGAATATTGCGTCTTGGCCATGCACACCGGCAGGCGGCCGAAGCCTTCGGCCTCGAACTCCTTCAGCCGCGCGGCGGCGGCGGTGGAGAAGTCCACCCGATCGGCCCGGTAGATTTCGCGGGCGATGGTCTCGATCTTGGCCGCGAGGGGCATGTCGTCGGGATAGAGCACATGGAAGCCGTTGGGCCGCTCCACCAGCGCCATCACCTCACGGGCGAGGGCGAGCGCCCCCTCCCCGCCCCGCGCCCAGTGGGCGCAGGCATGGACGCCGACGCCGAGGTCCGCCATGGCGGCGCGCACCGCCTCCATCTCGGCCGGGGCATCGCCGGTGAAATGGTTCAGCGCCACCACCACCGGCAGCCCGAACTTGCCGAGATTCTCCACATGGCGCCGGAGGTTGGCGCAGCCGCGGGCGACCGCCTCGGGATCGGGCGTGCCCAGCGCCTTCAGCGGCACGCCGCCGTGCATCTTCAGCGCCCGCACCGTCGCCACCACCACCGCCGCATCGGGCGCGAGGCCGGCCTGCCGGCACTTGATGTCGAGGAATTTCTCCGCCCCGAGGTCGGCGCCGAAGCCGGCCTCGGTGACCACCACATCGGCCAGCGCCAGGGCGCTGCGCGTCGCCATCACCGAATTGCAGCCGTGGGCGATGTTGGCAAAGGGCCCGCCATGGACGAAGGCCGGCGTGCCCTCCATGGTCTGGACGAGGTTGGGCTGGAAGGCATCGCGCAGCAGCGCCACCATGGCCCCGACGCCGCCCAGCTCGTGCGCCCGCACCATGCGGCGCCCGCGGGTCTGGCCGATGACCATGCGCGCAAGCCGCGCCTCCAGGTCCGCAAGGCTGTCGGCCAGGCACAGGATGGCCATCACCTCGCTGGCCACCGTGATGTCGAAGCCGTCTTCCCGCGGGAAGCCGTTGGCCGGCCCGCCGAGGCCGACGGTGACGGCGCGCAGGGCGCGGTCGTTGAGGTCCATCACCCGGCGCCAGCTGATGCGCCGGGCGTCGAGGTCCAGGGCATTGCCCCAGTGGATGTGGTTGTCGATCAGCGCCGAGAGCAGATTGTTGGCGGCGGTGATGGCGTGCAGGTCGCCGGTGAAATGCAGGTTGATGTCCTGCATGGGAATGATCTGCGCCCGGCCGCCGCCGGTGGCCCCGCCCTTGGCGCCGAACACTGGGCCGAGGGACGGCTCGCGCAGGCACACGGCGGCCCGCGCGCCGAGGCGCGAGAGGGCATCGCCAAGGCCGATGGTGGTGGTGGTCTTGCCCTCCCCCGCCGGAGTCGGATTGATGGCCGTGACCAGCACCAGCCGCCCGCGCGGGCGGACTTCCCCATGATCGGTGTCCGCAAGGCCTGCCGCGAAATCCAGCGCCAGCTTCGCCTTGTGCGGGCCGTAGCGATACAGCGCCGAGGCGGGAATGCCGAGCTTCTCGCCCACCGCCTCGATGGGCAGCGGCGTCACGCCGGCCGCTATGGCCGCATCGGACGCGGGATCGAGCGCAATGGCGGTTCTCTGGTGCATGCAACGGTCCCCGGACGCGCCGAAGCTATCGGTTCGCACAGCGCGAGGGAAGCGGTGCCGGCGGCACAACAGCCTTCCCGCGGCGGGGGGAATGGCGCCACGGGCCAGCGATCCACAGATCAGGCCAGAGGAAGGCGCGCGCGAAAGGTGGCGCCGCCCCGCCCTGCTTGGCTCAGCCGCCCTTCTGCTCGTCCTCCGCCTTGCGGACGGGGGCGGTCTGGTCCACCGAATCAAGCCCCTTGTCAATCTTCTGCACGATCTTGGGCAGCTCGTCCGGGTCGGGCTTCAGGTCGCGGGCGTGGGCCCACTGGAAGCCGGCCTCCAGCTTGCGGCCCACCTTCCAGTAGGCATCGCCCAGATGGTCGTTGATCACCGGGTCCTGCGGCATCAGCTCCACCGCGCGCTCCAGCTCGGTCACCGCCTCCTCGTAGCGGCCGAGGCGATAATAGGCCCAGCCGAGGCTGTCCACGATGGGGCCGTCGTCCGGGCGCAGCTTCACCGCCTTGCGGATCATGTCGAGGCCCTGATCCAGGTTGACGCCCTGGTCCACCCAGGAATAACCCAGATAATTGAGCACGTGCGGCTGGTCGGGGTTCAGCTCCAGCGCCTTCTTCAGGTCCGCTTCCGCCCCCGGCCAGTTCTTGCTGCGCTCGTTGCAGATGCCGCGGAAGTAGAACAGGCCCCAATTTCCCTTGGTGGGCTGCGCAATGAGGGTGATCGCCTTGGAATAGGTGTCCGCGCACTCGGCAAACATCTTGCGCGCCTGCTGGATCTTGCCCAAAGCGACGATGGCTTCAAGGTCCTTGGGATCGGCGGCGATCATCTTGTCCAGATGGCTGCGCGCCTCCTTGTACTTGTCGGTCGCATCGAGGTTGACGGCCAGCTGCACCTCGGCATTGCGCTTCAGCGGCGATGCCTCCGGCACGGTCTCATAGACTTCGATGGCCTTCTCCGGCTGCTTGAGCTGCTCGTAGAGGTCGGCCAGCGTCAGGCTGGCGAAGGGGTGGTCGGGATCGAGCCAGATGGCGAGCTGGAGATAGACGAGGGCGAGGTCCTCGCCGCCCTGGCGCCCCAGGGTGGAGCCGAGGCCGTAGAGCACCTCGGAGGAGCCCTCCTGCGCGGTCTTCACCAGCGGCGGCAAGGTCTTGCCGGCCTTCAGCTCCTTGATGGCCTGCACCACGATGGGGTGGTTGGGCAGCTGGCGGTCGAAGGTGGCATAGGCCGCCAGCGCCGCCGGGATGCCCTCGTTGCGCGAGGCCCAGCGGGCATAGGCGTCGATGGCGCGCAGCGAGCCGGAATCAATCTTCATCGCCTGTTCGAGGCGCTTTCCCGCCTCCTTCTTCATGCCGGCGGCATCAAGGATGAGCCCGGCGTGAAGCTCCTTCATGGGCACGTACCAGTCCGGCCCTTCGAGCCGGTCGATAAGCTCCACCGCGCCCTTGGTGTTGCCGGAGCCGAAGAAGGTCCAGGCGGCCAGCAGGGTGGCGGTGAGGTCGCCCACCGGGCCGCGCACGGACAAGGCCAGGTTGGTGCGCGCGCTCTGGTAATGGGATTTCTTGATGGCGCGGGTGGCCAGCGCCAGGCGGGCGATGCGGTGGGTGCGGTCGGTCTTCACCAGCCGGTCCGCGAGCTTCATGGCATCGTCGATCTCGCCATCCATCAGCATGGCGAAGAAGGTGCGCTCGATGACCTCTTCGTTGCGCGCGTCCAGCTTCAAAAGGGTGCGCAGATAGACCACGGCCGCATCCGAATCGCGTTCGGAGCTGGCAAGGCGCGCCGCAAGATAGCTGCCGGCCAGCGAGGCGTCGACATCTGGCACCGCCTCGGCCCGCGCCGGGCTGCCCGCCAATTGGAGCATTGCAGCAAAACCGGCCGCCAGAGCCATGGAGAAGAAGGGGCGTGAAGTGATCACCGATCGCATGTCCTGAAGTGCCGGCCCGGCCGATTGAACGCACCATCCAAGCGGGGCGAGATGGCGGGAGGATGGCGGCTTTCCTGTTGCGCCGCAAGTTTCGCTCGCCACACGCCAGAATGGTGGCCGCAGGCGCGGGCACCGGCCGGTGCGATCACCGGCGCCTTTGCGCCTTGCCCGCCACTGTGCGGCGCGGCATAAGCCGGCCCATGGAACCGCTCCGCGCCCGCGCCCCCGCCAAGATCAACCTGACATTGCGGGTGGAAGGCCGACGGGCGGACGGATTTCACGATCTCGCGAGCCTCGTGGCCTTCGCCGGGGCGGGCGATCTCGTCACCCTCGACCCCGCCCGGCCCCTTTCCCTCACCGTCACCGGCCCCACCGCGGCGGCGGCAGGCCCGGATGCGGACAATCTGGTGCTGCGCGCTGCCGCCGCCTTCGCCGGCGAGGTGCCGGGCGCGCGGCTCGGCGCCTTCCTCCTGGAAAAGCGGCTGCCGGTGGCGGCGGGCCTCGGCGGCGGCTCCTCCGATGCGGCGGCGGCCCTGCGCCTGCTCGCCCGCCTCAACGGCCTCCCCCTCGACGATCCCCGCCTGGTCGCCGCCGCCCGGGCCACCGGATCGGACGTGCCGGTGTGCCTGGACCCGCGGGCACGGATGATGAGCGGCGTCGGCGATCGCCTCTCCGCCCCCCTCGACCTGCCGGTGCTGCCGGCGGTGCTGGTGAATTGCGGGGTGGCGGTGCCCACGGCCGGCGTGTTCCGCGCCCTGGGCCTTGCGCCCGGACAGGCGCTGGCCGGGCCGTCGCATCCGCGGACCCTGCCCGGCACGCCGGCCGGCCTCATTGCCGCGATCCGCGCCGTGCCGAACGATCTGGAGCCGCCGGCAACGGGCCTTGCCCCGGCAATCCTCGACGCCATGGCGCGTCTGGCGGCGGCGCCCGAGGTGCGGCTCGTGCGCATGTCCGGCTCGGGCGCCACCGTCTTCGCCGTCACCGACACCTGCCGCACGGCCGCTGCGGTGGCACGGCGCGTGCTTGCGGCGGAACCGCGCTGGTGGGTGAAGCCCACCATCCTCAGATAGGCCGCCGCAGGCTGCGGCGCGGAGCCACAGCATGACTTTGCCCGCCTTCCTCGTCGCCGCCCTGGCCGAAATCGGCGGCTGCTTCGCCTTCTGGCACGTGGTGCGCCACGGCGGCGCGCCGTGGTGGCTGGCGGCCGGCACAGCCAGCCTTGCCGCCTTCGCCTATGCCCTCACCTTCGTGGAGGCGGAGGCGGCCGGCCGGGCCTTCGCCGCCTATGGGGGCATCTATATTGCGGCGTCGCTGGCGTGGCTGTGGGCGGTGGAAGGGGTGCGCCCGGACCGCTGGGACGCTGCCGGCGCGCTGATGTGCCTTGCCGGGGCGGCGGTCATCGTGTTCGGCCCCCGGGGCTGAGGCGGGTCAGGCGCCGGCCTGCGACCCCGGGCGGCTGCGGCCCAGCAGCCGCTGGTACAGCCAGCCCATGGCCACCAGCACCAGCCCCAGGCCGATGAAGGACACCGCGCGCAACACCCCCTCCAGGTCCGCCATGTCGGACAGGAACACCTTCAGCACCGTCACCACCATCACCGCCGCCGAGGCCAGCCGCAGGGTGCGCGCGCCGCGCCACAGGCCGAGGCCCAGCAGCAGGATGCCGAACACCAGCCAGGCGGCGGAATAAGCGTACCATTCGGCCGAGGTGATGGCGTCGGCCCGCAGCACCGGCCCCTGGAACAGGCGGGAGACCTCGAAGGCGAGGTAAGCCAGGCCCAGCAGCACCGCCAGCGCCTGCGCGGCGATGCGCACCTTCCCCCGCTCCGGCGGCTGCAGGGCGGCGAAGCCGAGGGCCAGCGCCGCAGGCAGCGCATAGGCCAGCAGAAGGTCGTTGAACACCGGCCCGCCCACGCTTCCGCCGGTCTGGAACGGGTTGTTGCCGGTGAGGCCGGCCATCGCGCTCAAACCCGCCAGCACAGCGACGAGATCACAGAAGATGCGGTAGAGCCCGCGCCCGGTCACCGCCGCCAGCCGCGCGAGGCCCACGGCATAGGCCCCGTAGATGGAGGCCATGAGGCCGGATTCGAACAGCCGCGTGCCCGGCGCATAGACATCGCCCCCATGGGCGAGGTGACGCACCTGGAAGGCCGCCAGCAGCACGGCGAAGACCAGGGCAAGGCATTCATGCACCCGCCGGCTCCAGTCGTCCCGGTCGCGCAGCAGGAAGGCGGCGCCGGCAAAGGCGGCGGCCGGCACCCCATAGCCCCAGAGCAGCCAGTTGAAGAGGGGGGTGGCGCCGGGACTCACCCCGGCGATGGTGGGCAGCCAGATGATGCGCGCCAGCACCACCAAAGCGAGGCCGGCGGAAAATCGCCGCAGCCCCGGCAGCGGCCGCCGGGTGGACACCCAGGCCACCCCCAGCGCCGCCAGCGCGAGGCTCACCGTCAGCCAGCCCTTTTCCAGCGCGAAGGTGAGAGCAAGGCAGAGGCTCACCACGGCGCCGGCGGCGAACACCGTGGCGGCGTGGCGGCGGCCGGCCCCGGTCAGCCGTTCCGCCGCAAGGGTGAAGGCGAAGGCCAGAGCCAGGGCCAACGCCGCGAACGGCAGGTTGCGGTCGAAGCCGGCGAGCTTGCCATAGGCCGCCACCAGCATGAGCACAGGCCCGAGGGACCCGGCCACCGCCCAGCCCACGGCCAGGAGCCCGCGCCGGCTGCGCCGGGAGCCCGCAAAGCCGAGGCCGAGGAGCAGCACGCCCAGGCCGAAGCCATAGGCCATGAAATGCCCCAGGGAGAGCCGCACCGGCTCCGGCACCACGCCGGCCACCGGCCCGCCGGGCGCCACCGCCGCGCCCGGCTCCGGCGGGAACACCCACTGGGTCAGCAGCGCCGGGGCCAGCACCGCCACCGCCACGGCGGCAAAGGTGGCGGCCCCCACCCGCCAGGACAGGGCCAGCACGCCCAGGCAGGCGACGACGAAGACGGCCAGCGGCATGGCTTCCAGATGCCCCGCCACGGCCGCGGCGGCCGCCACCGCCAGCCCGCCGATGGCACCGGCGGAGGAAACCGGGTCCGGCCGCTCGTCCGCCGGCGGCCCCCACAGCAGGCCCGGGGCCAGCAGCGCCGCCGTGAGGGCGAGCAGCACCAGGCCCAGCCCGCCGGACGCCGCCACCCCCTGCGGCACTTCGAACGCAAGCAGCGTCAGGCCCCAGGCCACCACCCCGGCAATCGCCAGCAGCGCCAGCCACACCCAGCGCCGCACCCGGGCCACGCCCAGGGCGCTCGCCGCCACCACCGCGATCAGCAGCGCAACGCCCCACGCATCGGGCTCGCTGGTGGTGACGAGAAAGGGCGTGACCGCCGCGCCGACAAAACCCAGCGCCGCCAGCGCCGGCCCGTGCAGCAGCGCCGCCAGCAGGGTGGCGATGCCCACCAGCGCCAGCAGCAGGAAGGCGAGCTGCGGCGAGACGAGATGATAAAGCTCATAGGCGGCGAACACGCTGCCGAAGGCGGTCATGGTGCCCGCGGCCGTGAGCACGCTGGGCACATGGGCGGCGGGCAGGCCGGCGAAATCGTCCCGGCGGTCGTGGCGGCGCAGCCATTCCCCGCCCGCCAGCAGCAGGACGGCCAGGGCCAGCCCCAGCCCCACCCGCGCGGCGGGACCGATGAGGTCCTGCTCCACCGCGAAGCGCACGAGGAAGACCCCGCCCAGCGCCAGCGCGATGCCACCCACCCACACCGCCCAGCGCGCGCCCACCTTCTCCTCGAAGCCGGACAGCCGCTCCTTGAGGCGGGCCGGATCGAACGCCGGCGGCGGCCCGTCCGCCGCACGGCCGGGGGTGACCGGGGCGTGGATGGGCGGGCTGGTGGCGGGCGGATCGGGGATGGGCGGCGGACGGGACACATCCGCAACAGCAGGCGGGGCGGCCGGGGCGAGGGTGGGCGCAGCTTCAGGCGGCGCAGCGGCCCCCGCCGCCTGCGGCCCGGGCATCATCGCGCCGAGCGCCTGCATCTCCAGCGCGGCCACCCGGGCCTCCAGCACGCGGATGCGGCTGCGATGGGTGAGGGAGAGGACGAAGGAGACGATGACCATCGCCGGAAAGGCGAGAACCGCCAGAATGAGAAGGACCCACTCATCCATCGCCGCGCCCACCGGTTGAAATCCGGCCAAGCCTAGCGCCATCGCTAAGGCTGCGCTACCACGCGCGCTCTAAACCCTGAAAACTTCTCAGGGATTTCCATCTCCTGGCCGGCGGTAGCAGAGCGCCGACACCGCCCGCTGCGCCCTGCGGGCGAGGCCAGCGCGGGGGAAGCCCCCGGCCCCGTCAGCCCTCGCGGAAGCGGTTGGTGATGGGATAGCGGCGATCGCGGCCGAAATTGCGGCCCGTCACCTTCACCCCCGGCGCCGCCTGCCGGCGCTTGTATTCGGCGATGTTGAGCAGCCGCTCCACCCGCGCCACGGTGGCGGCGTCGTAGCCCTCGCCGACGATCTGCGCCACCGAAAGCTCGCCCTCCACCAGCCGCTCCAGAATGGCGTCGAGCACCGCATAGGGCGGGAGGGAATCCTCGTCCTTCTGGTTCTCGCGCAGCTCGGCGGTGGGCGGCTTGTCGATCAGCCGGTCGGGAATGACCACGCCGTCGGGCCCCAGCGCCTCGGCCGGCTTCCAGCGGTTGCGCAGGCGCGAGAGGCGGAACACCTCGCTCTTGTACAGGTCCTTGATGGGGTTGTAGCCGCCGTTCATGTCGCCATAAAGGGTGGCGTAGCCGGTGGACATCTCGGACTTGTTGCCCGTGGTCACCACCATGGCGCCGAACTTGTTCGACACCGACATGAGCAGCGTGCCGCGCACGCGCGACTGGAGATTCTCTTCCGTCACATCGCGCTGGGTGCCCTCGAACAGGGGGGCGAGCGCCGCCTCCATGCCCTCCACCGCGGTGGAGATGGGCATGATGTCGTAGCGAACGCCCAGCGCCTGCGCCACCGCGGCGGCGTCCGAGAGGCTCTCGTCCGAGGTGTAGCGATACGGCAGCATGATGCAGTGGACCCGCTCCGGCCCCAGCGCATCCACCGCCATGGCGGCGACGAGCGCGGAATCGATGCCGCCGGACAGCCCCAGCACCACGCCGGGAAAGCGGTTCTTGTTCACATAGTCGCGCAGGCCCACCACGCAGGCGGCATAGTCCGCCGCATCCCCCTCGGTGCGGTCCGCCATGTTGGCGCCCAGGCAGCGCCAGCCGTTCTCGAACCGCTGCCAGCGGGTGAGCCGCACCCGCTCCATGAAGGAGGGGAACTGCATGGCCAGATAGCGGTCGGCATTGAGGGCGAAGGAGGCGCCGTCGAACACCAGTTCGTCCTGCCCGCCCACCTGGTTCACGTAGAGCAGCGGCAGGCGGCTCTCCACCACCCGGGCCACCACCGCATTGTCGCGCTCGGCATAGACCGAGCGGCGATAGGGCGAGCCGTTGGGGACGATGAGGATCTCCGCCCCGGTCTCGGCGAGGCACTCCACCACGTCCGCGCCCCAGATGTCCTCGCAGATGGGCACGCCCAGCCGCACGCCCCGGAACGCAATGGGGCCGGGCAGCGGCCCCTGCGCAAACACCCGCTTTTCGTCGAACACGCCGTAATTGGGCAGGTCCACCTTGTGGCGCACCGCGCTGATAGCGCCGCCATCCAGCAGCAGCACGGAATTGTAGAGCCGGCCCTCGTCCACCCACGGCGCGCCGATGAGCAGGCCCGGACCGCCCGCGCTCTCCGCCGCCAGCGCCTCGATGGCAGCGCGGCAGGCCTCCTGGAAGGCCGGCTTCAGCACCAGGTCTTCCGGCGGGTAGCCGGCGATAAAGAGCTCGGGAAACACCACCAGGTCGGCCCCGGCCTCGCGGGCGCTGTCCCGGGTACGGCGGGCGAGGTCGAGATTGCCGGCCACGTCACCCACCGTGGGGTTGAGCTGCGCAACGGCGATGAAGAGCGTATCGGCGGGCGTGGCGGGGTCGGGCGTCGTCATGATTCTGGTGTAACCGCAGGCTTGAACGGGGGAAAGAAGAAGAAACGTGCAGGTGCGGATTCTGCCTCATCGCGCGCCAGTTCCCGGCCGTGCCGGGAGGCCGGGAGCCGGAGCCGGCCACAGGAGGCCGGCGCGGCTCCCCTTGATCGGATCGCCCTCCAACTTAAGGATAGAGAATGCGCTACCCGATCAGCTTGGGTTGCAAGCTGATCGGCGCATGCCCTAGAGGCCGAGGCGCGACCACATGGCCCGCTCCTCCACCGCGGCCGCCACCCCTTCGGTTGCGGCCTGCGCGAGACTGCCGGAAAAGCCGCCCGGCCGACGCAGGAAGAAGGAGGAGGTCGGCACCAGCGGCATCACCACCTCCTCGCCGTAGCGCGCCTTGAGGATGGAGCGCACATCGCCCAGCCCGTCCACCAGGCCGAGGCCGGCGGCCTGGGTGCCGAGCCAGAACTCGCCCGAGAACAGCGTCTCGTCGTCGGCGGCCAGTGCCGTGCCGCGGCGGGCGCGCACCAGGTCGGCGAAGACCGTGTGAAGCTCTTTCAGGAGCGTGTCGAGGCGCTCGATGTCCTCGGGCTGCTCGGGGCGGAAGGGGTCCAGCGTCACCTTCCGCTCGCCGGCCGTGTAGACCCGCCGCTCGATGCCCAGCCTGGCGATGGCCTGGTTGAAGCCGAAGCCGGCCGTGACCACGCCGATGGAGCCGACGATGGAGCAGGGATCGGCGAAGATCTCGTCCGCGGCGCAGGCGATCATGTAGCCGCCGGAAGCTGCCGCATCCTCCACGAAGGCGAAGACGTGCTTGTCCTTTTCCTGCGCGAGCGCCCGGATGCGCTTGAAGATGAGATGCGACTGCACCGGCGCCCCGCCCGGCGAATTGATGAGCAGCGCCACCGCCGGCGCGCCCTTCATGCCGAACGCCTTTTCGAGGGCGGGGGCGACGCCGGCCAGGGTCAGGCTGCGGCTGAAGGGGCTGCCCATGCCGATGGGGCCGGCGAGCCGCACCACCGGCACCACCGGCAGGTCGCGGCGCCAGCGTCTGGGCAGGATGCCGCGGAGGCGGCGCGAAACGGAGGAGAGGAAAGGATCGGCCATGTCCCAGATGTAGGGGGTCGAGGTGACGGGCTCAAGGCACCGCGCTCATGCCAGCGGCAGGCCGGCGGCGGACCGCAGCACCGCCTGGGCCGCCGCCGTCGCGGTGCCGTCGCGTTCCGCCAGCACCAGAGCGGGAAGCAGCGTCGGCGCCGTGCGCCGCCCCTTCACCGCCCGCACCAGCAGGCGCACGGCGGGCCGGTCCGGCCGCGGATGCACGGGCAGGATCTCCACCGCGCCGAACCGGCCGGCGAGCGCACGGAAAATGTCCTCCAGCGCCTCCGGCCGGTGGATGAGGCACAGCACGCCACGGGCCGAAAGGCAGCGGTCCGCGGCCCGCACCCATTCCGCCAGCAGGCCCGCCTCGGCCATGTGGGCGCGGGCACGGCCGCCGTTGGGCGAGGTGTTGTGCCGCGCCTCGGCGTTGAATGGCGGATTGGTCAATACCAGGTCGGCGGCACCGGCGAGGGGCTCGCCCGGCCCGGACGGCCGGGCGACGATCCCCACGTCCGCCACCACCGCCGTGCAGCGGTCCGCAAGGCCGTTCAGCCGCACATTCTCGCCGGCGAGAACGGCAAGGGCCGGGTCGATCTCCACCAGGGTCGCCCGCGCGGCCGGCACGCGGGTGAGGAAGGCCAGGCCGGCGCTGCCCACCCCCGCGCCAAGGTCCACCGCACGGCGGCGGTCGTCCGGCGCGAAGGCGGCGAGCAGCAAGGCGTCATGGCCCACCCGGTGGCCACTGGCCGGCTGGCGCAGGCGCAGGCGGCCGCCCAGCACGCCGTCGGACGTGATTTCCGGGCCGGGTGCCGGCACCTCACCCGCCATGGCGCAGCGCGGCGCCGAAGCCGGCTTCCTCCAGCAGGCGGCGCGCCCGCGGCGCCTCGTCGTCGGGCACCAGCAGGCGCCGGGGGAAAATGCCGATGGACCCCTCCATGGCGCTCATGTGGCCGTCCGCGACCAAATGGCCGATGTCGGCGGACGTGAGCAGGGCCTCGATGGCGCCAAGCAGCACCAGATCGTTGGTTCGAACCACCTCCTGCATCGCAAAACACCTGAAGTTGCGGCGATATGCGGCGCCCCGCGGGCCGGCGGCGCTTGCACGGAGCCGGTCAGCATCCCTATGGTGCGCCCCGAAGATTGACAAGCGGGAGCGTTTCTTGGCCCTCGTCCTGCCGTTCGAGCCGAACGAACCGTCCATCGAGGCCCTCGTGGCCCTCGTGAAGGCGGACATGGAGCGCGTGAACGCCGCCATCCTGGCGCGCACGGGCTCCGACGTGGCGATGATTCCCGAGGTGGCCAACCACCTCATCTCCTCCGGCGGCAAGCGGCTGCGGCCGATGCTGACGCTCGCCTGCGCCGCGCTCTCCGGCTATCGGGGCGACGGCCATGTGAAGCTGGCGGCGTCCGTGGAGTTCATGCACACCGCCACCCTGCTGCACGACGACGTGGTGGACGAGAGCGACATGCGCCGCGGCAAGCTCGCCGCCCGCAAGCTCTGGGGCAACGAAGCCAGCGTGCTGGTGGGCGATTTCCTGCTCGGCCAGGCGTTCCGCATGATGGTGGAGGTGGGGTCCATCGTCTGCCTCGACATCCTGTCCACCGCCGCCTGCGTCATCGCCGAAGGCGAGGTGATGCAGCTGGCCGCCGCCAAGAACACCCAGACCTCGGAAGACGACTACCTCGCCGTCATCCGCGGCAAGACGGCAGAGCTGTTCGCCGCCGCCTGCGAGGTGGGGGCGGTGCTGGGCCAGCGGCCGAAGGCGGAGCAGGCGGCCTGCCGCTCCTACGGCATGAATCTCGGCATCGCCTTCCAGCTGGTGGACGATGCGCTGGACTATGGCGGCAGCCAGGCCAAGCTCGGCAAGAATGTGGGCGACGACTTCCGCGAGGGCAAGATCACCCTTCCCGTGCTCCTCGCCTTCCGCCGCGGCGACGCGAAGGAGCGGGCCTTCTGGCAGAAATGCCTGGAGCGCAGCGAGGTGAGCGACGCCGACCTCGACCACGCCATCGGCCTGCTCACCCGGCACCGCGCCATCTCCGATACGGTGGAACGCGCCCGGCACTACGGCGCCATCTCCAAGGATGCGCTGGCCCTGTTCCCAGCCAGCAAGGCCAAGGATGCGCTGATGGAGGCCGTGGACTTCTGCCTCGCCCGCGCCCACTGACGCCGGGTCCGCGCCGTCCCGGCCGCGATCCTGCGGCATGAAGCCAAGCGGCCGGCCACGCGCAGGCGGGCCGGCCGGGGGGATGGGGCGAAGGTGCGATCAGGCGACGGCGGGACGCCGGCCGGGGATCAGCGCCGCGGGCTTCAAGGCGTAGGCGCCTTCACCGGCAAGGGCCACCACCAGCGAGGCGACCACCAGGAAAGCGGGATATTCCCAGCCGCCGCCCGGCGCGGAGAACACCCAGCCGTTGGGCAGGTGGAAATTGAGCGCGCCCAGCATCACCGGAATGAGCAGCACCGCCACCTGGCGGGCATAGACGCCGGACATGATGAGCAGGCCGCCGACGATCTCGGCCGCAATCAGCGGCAGCGCCAGCTGGGACGGCAGGCCGATCTTGGCGAGGAAGCCGGCAAAGCCGGGAATGGTGAACACGAACACCTTCATCAGCCCGTGGGTCAGCCACATGAAGCCGAGGGCGAGGCGAAGGAGGAGGAGGCCGTAGGGGGCAGTGCGGGCGTCAACCATGGGAGTGATCTCCGGTTTGAGGTGGCACCACATCTAGCTTTCTCACGAATGCAAGACCATACTCACAAACAGCAGTGTCAATTTGCATTGGTGCAATATGATCGCGTGGGACGATTTCCGTCTGGTTCAGGCGATTTCCGAAAGCGGCAGCCTCGCCGGCGCCGCCGAGCAGCTCAACGTCAACCACTCCACCATCTTCCGCCGCCTCGGCACGCTGGAGGCGCAGCTGGGGGCGCGCCTGTTCGAACGCGCCCGCTCCGGCTACGTGCCCACCCCCACCGGGGAGGAGATGGTCCGGCTTGCCGAGCGCATGGCCGAGGAGGTGCTCGCGGTGGAGCGGCGCATCACCGGGCAGGATCTGCGCCCTTCCGGCGAACTGCGGGTGACCACCAACGACACCCTCCTGGTGCATATGCTCACCCCGGTCTTCGCCTCGTTCCGCGCCGCCTACCCGGAGATCCGGCTGGACGTGGTGGTTTCCAACCAGTCCCTGAGCCTGTCCAAGCGGGATGCGGACGTGGCCATCCGCGCCAACGACCGGCCCGGGGACACGCTGGTGGGCCGGCGCATCGCCTCCATCGCCTGGGGCATCTATTGCCGCGCCGACCTTGCACCTGCGGAGCCGCTGGCCGTGGGCGACCTGCGCCGCTACGACTGGATCGGCTTCTCCGACAATCTCGGCGCCATCAAGCCGGCGAAATGGCTGCGCGAGCGGGTGGGCGAGGAGAAGCTCATCTACCGCATCAACACCGTGCTCGGGCTGGCGGAAGCGGCGGCGGCGGGGATCGGCCTGGCGGTGCTGCCCTGCTTCATCGCCTCGGTCACGCCCGGCCTGGTCCGGCTGATGGAGCCGCAATCGGAGATGGAATCCGGCCTGTGGCTGCTCACCCACCCGGACATCAAGGCGACCGCCCGGGTGCGCACCTTCATGGAGCATGCCGGGCGCGAACTCGCCCGCCTGCGGCCGCGCATCGAGGGGCAGGAAAGCTAGGGGCAGGAAAGCCAGGGGACCCGGCGCTGCGAATCAGCGCCGCGCTTTTCCGGCGCAGCCCTATTCGGCGGAGGCTTCCGTCGTGCTGCGGGTCTTGGCCTTGGAGCGGCGCGAGGCCACCTGCTGACGATCACCGGCCCCGCCGGTAAACTCGCACCACATGGTCTGCACCCCGGCCAGGGAGCCCCGGAACGAGGACGGCCCGGTCTTCACCAGGTCGAAGCAGGGCTCGAAGGTCATGCCCTGCACGAAGCCGCAGACCGCATCGCCGCGCACCCGCAGGGTGTTGGGCGGCAGGCGCACAAAGCGCGGCGGCTTCTCCCGCAGGGCGATGATGCCCGCCACGGAGCCGTCGGCATAGATGCGGCCGGACCCGCTGGAGCCCTCGAAGCAGTTGAAGGAGAAGGTGCGGCCGATCACGAACAGACGTGCCTGCTCGGCGTTCAGTTGCTGGGCTGCGGCCGGGACCGACGCCAGAGTGGCGAGGGCGACGGCCGCGAGAAGGATGCTGCGCATGGCTCGTTCGCAAATGCCTGATTGATTTGGTACCACGTTGCGCAGACCCGCCCTGCCCTTGTCAAGAGTCAGGCCTGCAACCGGCCCCGCGGAGGCGCCGGCCGATGCGGATTTTGGCGGGGCGTGCCTTTCCCGCCGCCCCCTCAGGCGGCGGCGACCCCCGCCCGGTGGACCGGCTGCTCCTTGATGGGCAGGTTGATGGCCGCGGAGGCGAAGGACAGCGCCACGGAGAGCCACCACACCCAGTCATAGGAGCCCAGCGTCACATAGAGCCAGCCCCCCAGCATCACCCCCAGGAAGCCGCCCACCTGATGGGAGAAGAAGGCGAAGCCATACAGCATGGCCATGTAGCGGGTGCCGAACATCAGCATCACCAGGCCGGAGGTGGGCGGCACCGTGGACAGCCACAGGAAGCCCATGGCCGCCCCGAAAAGGTAGCAGGACAAAGGCGTGACCGGCAGCGCGATGAACAGGGTGATGGCCACCCCCCGCCCCGCATAGATCCACGCCAGCAGCCACTTGCGCGACACCCGGTTGGACAGGTAGCCGGCGGTGAGCGAGCCGAGGATGTTGAACAGGCCGATGAGGGCGAGGGTGGTGGCCCCCACGGTCAGGGTCATGCCCTCGTCCACCAGGAAGGCGGGCATGTGCACCGTGACGAAGGCCAGCTGGAAGCCGCAGGTGAAGAAGCCCAGCACCAGCATCACATAGCTGGGATGCCGCAGCGCCTCGGCCAGGGCGCTGCCGATGCTCTGCTGCGGCGCGGCAGCCACCGCAGGCGCAGCCGCCCCGCGGGTCGCCAGCGCCAGCGAGAAGGGCATGACGAGCAGCAGCGAGGCGCCGAACACCATGGCCGTTTCCTGCCAGCCGATGCTGTCCATGAGCGCGCCGGTGATGGGCGGGAACAGGAACTGGCCGAAGGAGCCGGCCGCCGTCGCCGCGCCGAAGCCGAGCGACTTCAGGTGGTTGGGCAGCAGCTTGCCGAATGCGGCCAGCACCAGGTTGAAGGATGCGGCGGAAAGCCCGAAGCCCACCAGCACGCCGGCACTCAGATAGAGCAGCCCCGCCGTGTCGGCAAAGGCCATCACCACCAGCCCCGCCGCATAGAGCAGCGCGCCGCCACACAGCACCCGCACGGTGCCGAACCGGTCGGCCACCGCCCCGGCAAAGGGCGCGCCGAGGCCCCACAGCAGGTTCTGCACCGCCACGGCGATGGAGAAGATGTTACGGTCCCAGCCGTTCTCCTGCGTCATGGGCAGCAGGAACAGGCCGAACACGGACCGCGGCCCGAAGGTGATGAGGGCGATGGCGCACCCGGCCACCAGAATCAGGGCAACCGGAACGGCGCTGCGCGCAGCCGGCGGGGAGGACATGGCAGACATGGAAATGCTCGCTCGGCGGCGCCGCGTCGGGCGCCCTTCGCGCTCAGTGTATGGCCATCTTCCCTACCGATGAAAATCAATAATTGTCACGCAATCCATGAAGCATCCTCATGGATTGGCGGCGGCGGAAGGTTTCCCGCCGCCGCCTTGCCCGCTCAGCCGCGGCGCGGCCCGTCCCCGTGGGGGCCGTGGTGCCAGCCGGGCCCGCCCATGCCGCGCATGTTCTGGCGGATGACCAGGTTGAGCCGGCGCTTCTGGGCGTCGTCCAGGGACTTGTAGAGGGGGTCCGCCGCGTCGGCGATCTTGCGCAAGTCCGCGGCGCCGGCATCCATCCGGCTGGCGACGGCGCGCATGCGGGCGATGGGATCGACCGGAGTGGTCGCCTGCCGCGCCGCCTCGCGCGCCGCCCGGGCCTCGTCACGCCGCGCAATGCGCTCCTTGGCCACGTCCTTCAGCGTCGCCTCAACCCCGGGCCAGAGCTTTTCCTGATCGGGGGTGAGCTTGAGCGACGCCTTCAAGGCGGCGATGCGCGCATCGGTGAGAATGACGCGGTCTTCCGCGCTCGGCTGCCAGCGGCCCTGCCGCTCGGGCCCGCCGGAGGTGTTGGCCGCATAGGTTGCCGCAGAGCCGGCAATAAGGGCAGCCGCGGCGGCGGCGATGACTGCTTTCTTCATGATTGGTCCTCCTTGAAGGGGCGAAGGAAGCATCGGCCGCGGGGCGCCGCAGGGCAACTTAAAGTTCGGTAATTAATTCACTGTATCAAGATGTTACAAAGTTCCCAGGATGATACATACAGCCAGCAGGGGGCTGCCCTGCCGCCACGACTTCAGCATCTAGAGCGCGATCCGATCAAATGGACTCAATTTGATCGGTGAATCGCCTTCTCACTTAAGGATAGAGAACGCGTTGTCCGATCCGCTTGCGATGCAAGCTGATCGGCGCGTGCCCTAGCCCGAGAGGACTTCGCAGCCGAGCGACTGCACCGTGCTACTGCCCGGCGCATAGCCGCGCCGCTCCATCTCGCAGCGCCAGGCGCCGTGGGCGCCGGACACCCGGTAGAGGCAATAGCCGCCCGGACCGCGATCGTCTTCCGGCCCGGCGGAGGCGGAGGGCACCCCCACCACCGGGATCGCCCCCCCGGGCGCCGGAATGCGGCCGAGGCTGGCGCGGTGGTCGTGGCCATGGATCACCAGCTCCGCCCCGGCGCGGGCGAGCACGGCGCGCACCGCCGCAGCATCGCGCAGGTCGCGGTGGAATGGGCGCTCCCCCACCGGGGGATGGTGGATCATCACCACCCGGAACAGCCCCTCCTCCTGCAGCTCCGTCAGCAGCGCCGCAAGCCGGCCGAGCTGGCCCCGCCCGGCCTCGCCGCTGGCGAGGAAAACGGCGGTGGGCACGGCGGTGGAAACGCCCACCACCGCCACGTCGCCCCGGCGGCGGACAAAGGGGAAGGAATCCACATCCACCGGCGTATGCGGGTGGGTGTCGTCGCCCGCCAGGAAGGGGGCCCACCGCTCCAGGTGGTAATGCATGGCGGAGCGCACATAGGCGTCGTGGTTGCCCGGCACCACGCTCACCTTCTCCGGCGCGCCGAGGGACGACAGGAAGGTGGCGCCCGTGTCGAACTCCTCCGGTAGGCTCACATTCACCAGGTCGCCGGTGACGCAGATGTGGTCCGGGTCCTGGGCCGCGAGGTCGTCCATGAGCGGACCGAGGGTGGAGGCGCCGAAATTGCGCCGCCGGGCGCCGATCCAGTTCATCATCCCGAAGAAGCGCTTGCCCAGCAGCTCGGAGAGCCGCGCCTCGGGAATGGGGCCGAGATGCGGATCGGAGAGGTGGGCGATGACATACATGGACGGACCCCGCTGCGCTGCAATGCCGGGGCTTATAACAGATCACGGCTGCCGCCGCGGCGGGGCGGATCAACCCGCCCGGCCGAAGCCGGGCGGGGGGTGCTGTCCCTCAGGCGCGCAGGCGCTCCGGCTCGGGCGCGAACATGGCCTCCATCTCGCGGCGGATGCGCACGGTGTCGCTGTCCGCCATCTCCACGTCCGCCCAGCCGATCGCCGCGCCCTTCGCCACCGGCCGCTTCAGCACCACCCGATGGGCAAGGCCGATGGGCAGCACGCCGCGCAAAAGCGACTCCTCGGCCCGCATGATCCGGCCGTAGACGGTGTGGCCCCCCTCCCCGTCCAGCATCTCGCCGGCGGCAAGGTCGCGCTTGGCGGTGGCCGCCACATCGGAGAAGAAGCCGATGGCGGCGCCCGTCGCCTCGCCCCGCAGGGCCGCCGCCGCCACCGAGACCCCCAGCTCCAGCCCGATGAGGTGGAACGGCCGGTAAAGCGCCGTGTAGCGGCCCGACGGGTCGGTGACCATGCCGTATTCCCTGAAGCAGCGCCGGGCATAGTCCCCCCGCGGGGAGGGGTCGGCCTCCAGCACCACATAGACGCCCCACCGCAGGTCGCGGAACACCGGCCGCCCGTCCAGCTCCAGGGAGGACACCACCTCCACCATGCCGGTTTCCTCCAGCACCCCGCCGTCGGCGCGCGGCTTCAGGAGGCGCGGCAGGTCGTCCACCCCGCAGGGCGGGAACGCCAGCCCGTCGCGCGGCGCCTTCAGCCCGGTCATGTTGGAGATGGCCGCCATCTCGATGGCCGACTTGGTGCCGTCCACGAAGGAATTGAACATCTGCGGGTTCATGCCGCCGGCCGCGGCCATCTCGCGCGGGATGGCGAGGTTGTCCCACACCGTGTCCGGGGTGGAGGCATGGAACGCCGGCAGGTGCCGCGTGCCCTTGCCCGCCACCACCACCCGGAAGCCGCAGGTCTGCGCCCAGTCCACCATGTCGCAGACCAGCGCGGGCTGGTCGCCATAGGCCGCCGCATAGACCACGCCCGCCTGCTCCGCCCGCCGGGCGAGGAGCGGCCCCGCCAGCACATCGGCTTCCACCGTCACCATCACCACGTGCCGCCCGTGGGCGATGGCCGCAAGGGCGTGGCGGATGCCCGCCGCCGGGCTGCCCGTGGCATCCACCAGCACTTCCAGCCCTTCGGCGGCGATGAGGGCTTGCGCGTCTTCCGTCACCACCGTGCCGCCGGTGCGGCGCGCCGTGTCGAAATCGCGCGCCAGCGCCGCATCCGTGTCCCAGCCGGTGGCGGCAAGGGCGGCCACGGCGCGATCGCGGGAGAGGTCGGCGACGCCATAAAGATGCATGCCGGGCGTGGTGCGCACCTGGGACAGGAACATGGAGCCGAACTTTCCGGCGCCGATGAGACCGACGCGGACCGGCCGGCCTTCCGCGGCGCGGGCCTTGAGCTTGCGGGCGAGATTCATGGGGCGTCCTCCTGCTGCGGGAATCGTCAGGCCGATGCACGGGCCGTGGCTCCGGCCCTTGTGTCCCGCCCGCACGCGCCTCCCGGCGGCGACTGCCGGAAGCCGCACGCCCGGCGCGGTGGTCTGAAACGATTTGCAAAACCCACAATAAGTTGATGTTGCCGCCGCTGTCTCGCACCCTTCATGGTGCACCGCATTCCCGCCTCGATCCGCCACCGGGAGCCTGTTCCGTGCGTGCTGCCCTTTGCCTTACCCTTGCCGCCATGCTCATCCCCTCCGCCGCCCGCGCCTCCCAGGTCACCGTCCGGGGCGCCCAGATCATCGTGGACGGCCGCCCCTTCGTGCCCAACGGCGCCAGCGCGCTGGGGCGGCTGGCCGAGCTGAAGGCGCTCGGCGCCAATGTCATCCGCACCTACGGGGAGGACCCCGGCGAGATCCTGGACGCCGCCCAGCGCGCCGGGCTGAAGGTGATCGTGGGCTTCTGGCTGGGCCATCCCCGCCTCGGCTTCGATTATTCCAACCGCGCCGCCGTGGCCGGCCAGCTGGAGGCCCTGCGCCACATGGTGGAGCGCTATCGCGTCCACCCGGCGCTGCTCATGTGGGGCATCGGCAATGAGGTGGAGGTGGAGCTGCCGCCGGAGGAGGCGATGGCGGTGTGGCCGGCCATCGACGAGGCCGCCCGGCTGGTGAAGTCGCTGGACCCCCAGCATCCCACCCTCGCGGTGGTGGCCGAGGTGGGGAACCAGAAGGCGGACCAGGTGAAGCGCCTCGCGCCCCATATCGACGTGCTCGGCATCAACGGCTACGGCGACGGGCTGCTGACCGCCGTGGCCCGCGCCCGCGCGCAGGGCTGGACCGGACCCGTCATCCTCACCGAGATGGGCGCGCTCGGCCATTGGGAGGCGCCCAAGACCCCCTGGGGGGCGCGGGCGGAGCTGACCTCCACCGAGAAGGCCGATCGCGTGCGGCGCTATCTTGCGGCTGCACGGCAGGCGGGGGTGGGCGCCCTGCCCTTCCTGTGGGGCCAGAAGCAGGAGGTGACGCCCACCTGGTATTCCCTGCTGCTGCCCAGCGGCGAGTGGACGCAGACGGTGGAGGTGATGGCCGAGACGTGGGACGGCACCGTGCCCGGCGGCCCCAACCGCGCGCCGCGCATCCTCTCCTTCGGCTTTGCCGGGCCGATGCGCTTCGCGCCGGAGGGCAGCACCCTGGTGCGCCTGGCGGCCAGCGACCCGGACGGCGACCCGCTGAAGGCGGAATGGCAGGTGATGGCCGAAACCACCGCCCCCAGCATCGGCGGCGATCGGGAGCCGGTGCCCCCCAGCTTCCCGCAGGGCGTGCACGAGCCAACCCTCGGCGGGGCGCGGCTCGCCACCCTGCCCCCGGGCCGCTACCGCGTCTTCGTGGTGGTGCGCGACGGAAAGGGTGCGGCCGCAACCGCAAACCTGCCGTTCGAGGTACAATAAAGCACGCGCCGCCTGTCCCCTGCGGGCTGCCGGAGCGGTGTTCATTTGCTGAATTTTTCATCCCGGCTTCATGCAAGGACATTTCATGGCGAAGATCGATCGATTGCTGGTGGGCGAATCCCTGGTGGGGGAAGGCAACGAGGTGGCCCACATCGACCTCATCATGGGGCCGCGGGGCTCCCCGGCCGAGATGGCCTTCGTCAACGCGCTCACCAACAACAAGGCGGGCTTCACCACCCTGCTTGCGGTGGTGGAGCCGAACCTGCTGGCCAAGCCCGCCACGGTGCTGTTCAACAAGGTGACCATCAAGGATGCCCGCCAGGCGGTGCAGATGTTCGGCCCCGCCCAATATGCCGTGGCCAAGGCGGTCACCGATTGCGTGGCCGAGGGCATCATTCCGGTGGAGGAGGCGGACGACATCTTCATCTGCGTCGGCGTCTTCATCCATTGGGATGCCACCGATGATGCCAAGATCCAGCAATTCAACTACGAGGCCACCCGGCAGGCGATCGAGCGTGCCGCAACGGGCTCTCCCCGGCCCCAGGAGGTGCTGGAGCGCGCGGGCAGCGCCCGCCACCCGTTCGCCGCCGATTGATCCCAGCGGCCCGTGAGCACTGCTCATGGGACATGGGACAAGCCCGCGCGGCGCATGAGCGAACCTGCTCGGCACCGGTCAAAGACCGGGGCCGATGGGATGAGGCGGCGCGCGCCCCTGCGGGCGGCCTCGCCGGCTGTTCCAGAGTTTGGGAAAGAAGCGGACGGCGGACCGGTGACGGCGCAGCCCATGCACCCGCCCGGATGCACCCACCCGGATGTTGCCCGCCCGGATGCGCCCGGCCTGCCGGCACGGGGACCCGGCATCCACGGGAACCCGGCATGGCCTCCCATCGGGCAGAAGGCCCGTAGCCGGCCCGCGGCGAGACGGTGGAGAGGGACCCTGCCCCGCCCCGCCGACCGTCAGCACCGCACTGCTGGCACCAGCAGGAAACCGGTGCCCGGGGCGTCAGCCGCGAAGATGCTCCATCAGGTCGCGGGCAAACCAAGTGCCGGTGCCGGCAAGAACGGCGCCGAACAGGAAGGCGAGGGCGGACCAATGGGCCCCCGCGAGGCAAAGACCCATCAGCAGGCCGGACATGGCGCACGAAAACGCCACCACCATCACCGCAGCGCTGTTGCGCGCGAAATCATCTTGGACGGCGATGCTCCTCGCCGCAGCGTGCCCTGAGGGCGATCGCATGGTCCTTTTGATTTCGAATGCCAATTTGTCCTCCCGCAGCCGCAGCAGCCTGCAGCTCATTTTCTTGAACGGCCATTAAAGCAAAAACTCAAGTCGTGTTCATCTGTTTTCTATAATCATGAGCGATGTTTGCAACGCACGCGGGAGAGTGCCCCGCACTCA
Organism: Xanthobacter sp. AM11; assembly: GCF_047444035.1. Taxonomy (NCBI): domain Bacteria; kingdom Pseudomonadati; phylum Pseudomonadota; class Alphaproteobacteria; order Hyphomicrobiales; family Xanthobacteraceae; genus Xanthobacter; species Xanthobacter sp. AM11. The sequence goes on along the minus strand of NZ_JBLAOA010000001.1, from coordinate 2,550,326 downwards.
TGTATACAGCAATATTGATTATTACATTTTTCCATGCCCTTAAGCGATTAATGCTGCATCGCAGAATAACCACCGCATCGCATCATCTCCACAGCGGGTGATCGCGCGCCCGGATTGGGAAGCATCCGCCCCCATCGGCAACCCGCCCCACGGTCGGACCCGCAGCGCGCTTCCCCCTGGATGGATCGCACCGGCTGCAGACAAAGAAAAGGCGGCCCGGAGGCCGCCTTTTGCTTTGCGTGTGCGACGTGAACGGCGCGCTTACTCCGCGGCGTCGGCAGGACCTTCCACCAAAGCGTGGCCCTCGGTCTGCTCGTCGCGGGTGGCGACGATGAGATCGTCCCGGCTGTTGGCCACCGAGCGCAGCTTGTTCATCTGCGCGCCGGTGCCGGCGGGGATGAGCCGGCCGACGATGACGTTCTCCTTGAGGCCTTCCAGCGGGTCCACCTTGCCGTTGACGGCGGCTTCGGTGAGCACGCGGGTGGTCTCCTGGAAGGAGGCCGCCGAGAAGAAGGAGCGCGTCTGCAGGCTGGCCTTGGTGATGCCGAGGAGCACGGGATGGCCGGTGGCGGGCTTCTTGCCTTCTTCGATGGCCTTCTCGTTCGCCTCGATGAATTCGAGGCGGTCCACCTGCTCGTTGTCGAGGAAGTCGGTCTCCCCCGAATCGTCGATCTCCACCTTCTGCAGCATGTTGCGGACAATCACTTCGATGTGCTTGTCGTTGATGTTCACGCCCTGCAGCCGGTAGACCTCCTGGATCTCGTTGACGAGGAAGGCGGCAAGCTCTTCCACGCCCTTGATGGCCAGGATGTCGTGCGGCGCCGGGTTGCCATCGACGATGAAGTCGCCCTTCTCCACCACGTCACCGTCCTGGAGATGGATATGCTTGCCCTTCGGGATCAGGTACTCCACCGGATCGCCGCCCTCGGTCGGCTCGATGGAGAGCCGGCGCTTGTTCTTGTAGTCGCGGCCGAACCGGATGGTGCCGGAGATCTCCGCGATGATGGCCGCATCCTTGGGACGGCGCGCCTCGAACAGCTCCGCCACGCGCGGCAGACCGCCCGTGATGTCGCGGGTCTTGGCGCTTTCCATGGGCACGCGGGCCACCGCGTCGCCGGCCCGGATCTGCTGGTTGGGGTCCACCGAGATGATGGCCTCCACCGGCAGCGCATAGCGGGCGTCGCCGCCGCGGGCGAGCTTCAGCACCTTGCCGTCCTTGCCTTTCAGAAGAATGGCGGGACGCAGCTCGGGGCCGCGGCCGGCGCGGCTGTCGGTGACCACGCGCTTGGCGATGCCGGTGGACTCGTCCACCGTCTCGTTCATGGAGGAGCCTTCCATCAGGTCCTCGAAGGCCACCGTTCCGTCCACCTCGGTGAGGATGGGGCGGGTGTAGGGGTCCCACTCGGCGATGCGCTGGCCGCGCTTGATGGTGTCGCCCTCGTCCACCTTCAGGCGCGAGCCGTACTGCACGCGGTGGACGGCGCGCTCGGTGCCGTCCGCGTCGCCCACCACCACCGCCAGGGTGCGGCCCATGACGATGAGGTCGCCTTCCGAGTTCCGCGCCACGTTGCGGTTGCGGATCTTGACCACGCCCTCGAAGTTGGATTCCACGAAGGAGGAGTCGGCCAGGGTCGCCGCGCCGCCGATGTGGAAGGTGCGCATGGTGAGCTGGGTGCCCGGCTCGCCGATGGACTGGGCGGCGATGACGCCCACCGCCTCGCCCATGTTCACCGGAGTGCCGCGGGCGAGGTCGCGCCCGTAGCAGGTGCCGCACACGCCGTTCCGGGTCTCGCAGGTGAGCACCGAGCGGATCTTGATCTCCTGGATGCCGGACTTGTTGATCCGGTCGATATGCGGCTCCTCGATCATGGAGCCCCGCGGCACGATCACGGCGCCGGTGGCCGGCTCGATCACGTCTTCCGCCGCCGTGCGGCCGAGGACGCGCGAGGCGAGGGAGGCAACCACCTGGCCGGCGTCGATGATGGCGCGCATGTGGATTCCCTTCTCCGAGCCGCAATCGCGCTCGGTGATGATGGAATCCTGCGCCACGTCCACCAGACGGCGGGTGAGGTAGCCCGAGTTCGCGGTCTTCAGGGCGGTGTCGGCCAGGCCCTTGCGCGCACCGTGGGTGGAGTTGAAATACTCCATCACGGTCAGGCCTTCCTTGAAGTTCGAGATGATCGGGCTCTCGATGATCTCGCCCGACGGCTTGGCCATGAGGCCGCGCATGCCGGCAAGCTGCTTCATCTGGGCCGGCGACCCACGCGCGCCGGAGTGGCTCATCATGTAGATCGAGTTGATCTGCCTGTCGCGGCCGGTCTTCGGGTCCTTCCGCACCGCCGAGATTTCCTTCATCATCTCGTCGGCGATGCGGTCCGTGCACTTGCCCCAGGCGTCCACGACCTTGTTGTACTTCTCGCCCTGGGTGATCAGGCCGTCATTGTACTGCTGCTCGTATTCCTTGGTGAGCGAGCGGGTTTCCTCCACGAGGTCCCACTTCTTCTTCGGCACCACCATGTCGTCCTTGCCGAAGGAGATGCCGGCGCGGAACGCATTGTAGAAGCCGAGCGACATGATGCGGTCGCAGAAGATCACGCTCTCCTTCTGACCGCAGTGCCGGTAGACGGCATCGATCATGTTGGAGATTTCCTTCTTCGTCATCAGCTTGTTGACGACGTCGTAGGAGAGCTTCGGGTCCTTCGGCAGCAGCTCGCCGATCTTCATGCGGCCGGGGGTGGTCTCATAGATCTTGGAATACTGCTTGCCGTCCGGGCCGATGCCGATGTAGCGGCCGCGGATCTTGGTGTGCAGCGTGATCGCCTTGGCGTTCAGCGCGTGGTCGATCTCGCTCATGTTCGCGAACATCATGCCCTCGCCGGGCTCCTTGTCGCGCATGATGGAGAGATAATAGAGGCCGAGCACGATGTCCTGCGACGGCACGATGATGGGCTGGCCGTTCGCCGGGTGCAGGATGTTGTTGGTGGACATCATCAGCACGCGCGCTTCCAGCTGGGCTTCCAGCGAAAGCGGCACATGCACGGCCATCTGGTCGCCGTCGAAGTCGGCGTTGAAGGCCGAGCAGACGAGCGGGTGCAGCTGGATCGCCTTGCCCTCGATGAGCACCGGCTCGAACGCCTGGATGCCGAGGCGGTGGAGCGTGGGCGCGCGGTTCAGCATCACCGGATGCTCGCGGATCACCTCGTCCAGGATGTCCCACACCTCGGGACGCTCCTTCTCCACCAGCTTCTTGGCCTGCTTCACGGTGGCCGAATGGCCCTTGGCGTCGAGACGCGAGTAGATGAAGGGCTTGAACAGCTCAAGCGCCATCTTCTTGGGCAGGCCGCACTGGTGCAGCTTCAGCTCCGGGCCCACCACGATCACCGAGCGGCCGGAATAGTCCACGCGCTTGCCGAGCAGGTTCTGGCGGAACCGGCCCTGCTTGCCCTTCAGCATGTCGGCGAGCGACTTCAGGGGCCGCTTGTTGGCGCCCGTGATGACGCGGCCGCGGCGGCCGTTGTCGAACAGCGCGTCCACCGCCTCCTGAAGCATGCGCTTCTCGTTGCGGATGATGATGTCCGGCGCGCGCAGCTCGATCAGCCGCTTCAGGCGGTTGTTGCGGTTGATGACGCGGCGATAGAGGTCGTTCAGGTCCGAAGTCGCGAACCGGCCGCCGTCGAGCGGCACCAGCGGGCGCAGGTCCGGCGGGATGACCGGAACGTGGGTGAGGATCATCCACTCCGGCTTGTTGCCGGAGAGCTGGAAGGCCTCCACGATCTTCAGGCGCTTGGCGAGCTTCTTGGGCTTCAGCTCGGTGGTGGCCTCGGAAATCTCCACCCGCAGGTCGGCGGCGATCTTGTCGAGGTCCATGCCGCGCAGGATCTCGCGGATGGCCTCGGCGCCGATCATGGCGGTGAAGGCGCTCTCGCCATATTCGTCCTGCGCGCGCAGGTATTCGTCCTCGGAGAGGAGCTGGCGGTACTTGAGCTTGGTGATGCCCGGCTCGGTGACGACGAAGTATTCGAAGTAGAGGATCCGCTCCAGATCCTTCAGCGTCATGTCGAGCAGCAGGCCGATGCGGCTCGGCAGCGACTTCAGGAACCAGATGTGCGCCACCGGCGCCGCCAGCTCGATGTGGCCCATGCGCTCGCGCCGCACGCGCGAGAGGGTGACCTCGACGCCGCACTTCTCGCAGATGATGCCCTTGTACTTCATCCGCTTGTACTTGCCGCACAGGCACTCATAGTCCTTGATGGGACCGAAGATGCGCGCGCAGAACAGCCCGTCACGCTCCGGCTTGAACGTGCGGTAGTTGATGGTCTCCGGCTTCTTGATCTCGCCGTAGGACCAGGACTTGATCTTTTCCGGGCTCGCGATGGTGATCCGGATCTGGTTGAAGGCCGGGGCCGGAACGGTCGGGTTGAAGACGTTCAGGACTTCCTGGTTCATGAGCTGGCTCCCAAACGAAGTGGGCCTTTATCTGCAATCCTGACCGGCCGGCGCGCCGGTCAGGCGATCCGCTTGCGCGGAGGACGGCGCGCGGCGCGGGACCTCCCCGCGCCCGCCCGTCAGGTGTTTTCCAGATCGACGTTGAGGCCGAGGGAGCGCATTTCCTTCACGAGCACGTTGAAGCTCTCGGGAATGCCGCTCTCGAACGTGTCCTCGCCCCGTACGATGGCCTCGTAGACCTTGGTGCGGCCGGCCACGTCGTCCGACTTCACGGTCAGCATCTCCTGCAGCGTGTAGGCGGCGCCATAGGCTTCGAGCGCCCACACCTCCATTTCGCCGAAGCGCTGGCCGCCGAACTGCGCCTTGCCGCCCAGCGGCTGCTGGGTGACGAGGGAATAGGGGCCGATGGAACGGGCGTGGATCTTGTCGTCAACCAGGTGGTGGAGCTTCAGCATGTAGATGTAGCCCACCGTGACCTTACGATCGAACGGCTCGCCGGTGCGCCCGTCGAACAGGGTGGACTGGCCGGAGGCGTCGAGCCCCGCCCGTTCCAGCTCCTTTTCGATGTCCGCCTCATGGGCGCCGTCGAACACCGGGGTCGCCATGGGCACGCCCTTGCGCAGGTTCTCGCCCAGCTCCGGCAGTTCGCCGTCCTTCAGCTGCTCGATCTCGGCCTTGCCGTAGATGGTCTCCAGGCGATCGCGCAGCGGCTTGAGGTCCTGCTTGCTGTAATAGGCGTCCACCGCGGCGGCCACCTGCCGGCCGAGGCCCGCGCAGGCCCAGCCGAGGTGGGTCTCCAGGATCTGGCCCACATTCATGCGCGAGGGCACGCCCAGCGGGTTCAGCACGATGTCCACATTGGTGCCGTCCTCAAGGAACGGCATGTCCTCCACCGGCACGATGCGCGAGACCACGCCCTTGTTGCCGTGGCGGCCGGCCATCTTGTCGCCGGGCTGGATCTTGCGCTTCACCGCGACGAAGACCTTGACCATCTTCATCACGCCGGGGGGCAGCTCGTCGCCGCGCTGCAGCTTCTCCACCTTGTCGAGGAAGCGCTGCTCCAGGCGCTTCTTGGAGTCGTCATACTGGGCGCGGATGGCCTCCAGCTCCGCCATGATGGCGTCGTCGGCGACCGCGAACAGCCACCATTGCGAGCGCGGATACTCGGTGAGGATCTCGCGGCTGACCTGGGTGTCCTTCTTGAAGCCCTTGGGGCCGGCGATGGCGGTCTTGCCGTCGAGGATCTCGATCAGGCGGCCGTAGACGTTGCGGTCCAGGATCGCCTGCTCGTCGTCGCGGTCCTTGGCGAGACGCTCGATCTCCTCGCGCTCGATGGCCAGGGCGCGCTCGTCCTTGTCCACGCCGTGGCGGTTGAACACGCGCACTTCCACGATGGTGCCGGTGGTGCCGGGCGGCAGGCGCAGGGAGGTGTCGCGCACGTCCGCGGCCTTCTCGCCGAAGATGGCGCGCAGCAGCTTTTCTTCCGGCGTCATCGGGCTTTCGCCCTTGGGCGTGATCTTGCCCACCAGGATGTCGCCGGCCCGCACTTCCGCACCGATATAGACGATGCCCGCCTCGTCGAGATTCTTCAGCGCCTCTTCCGAGACGTTGGGAATGTCGCGGGTGATTTCCTCCGGCCCGAGCTTGGTGTCGCGGGCCATGCACTCGAATTCCTCGATGTGGATCGAGGTGAACACGTCCTCCTTGACGATGTTCTCCGAGAGCAGGATGGAATCTTCGAAGTTGTAGCCGTTCCACGGCATGAACGCGACCAGCACGTTGCGGCCCAGCGCCAGCTCGCCCAGCTCGGTGGACGGGCCGTCGGCGATGATGTCGCCGCGCTTCACCTGGTCGCCCACGCGCACCAGCGGACGCTGGTTGATGCAGGTGGACTGGTTGGAGCGCTGGAACTTCATCAGCCGGTAGATGTCGACGCCCGACTTGGAGGGGTCGGCCTCTTCCGTGGCGCGGATGACGATACGGGTCGCATCCACCTGGTCGATGACGCCGGTGCGGCGGGCGGCGATGGCGGCGCCGGAATCCCGGGCCACCACGGCCTCCATGCCGGTGCCCACCAGCGGCGCCTGCGAGCGCACCAGCGGCACCGCCTGGCGCTGCATGTTGGAGCCCATGAGCGCGCGGTTGGCGTCGTCATTCTCAAGGAAGGGGATGAGCGCCGCGGCCACCGAAACCAGCTGCTTGGGCGACACGTCCATGAAGTCCACGCGGTCGGGCGTGACCAGCAGCACGTCGCCCGCATGGCGGCAGACCACGAGGTCCTCCTCGAAGCGGCCGTCCTTGTCGAGCGGGATGTTGGCCTGCGCGACGTAATACTTCCCCTCCTCCATGGCGGAGAGGTAGACCACCTCGTCCGTCACCTGGGAGTTCACCACCCGGCGGTAGGGCGCCTCGATGAAGCCGTACTTGTTCACGCGGGCGAAGGTGGCCAGCGAGTTGATGAGGCCGATGTTCGGGCCTTCCGGCGTCTCGATGGGGCAGATGCGGCCATAGTGGGTCGGGTGCACGTCGCGCACCTCGAAGCCCGCCCGCTCGCGGGTGAGGCCGCCCGGGCCAAGCGCCGAGAGGCGGCGCTTGTGGGTGATCTCGCTGAGCGGGTTGGTCTGGTCCATGAACTGCGAGAGCTGGGACGAGCCGAAGAACTCGCGCACCGCCGCCGCCACCGGCTTGGCGTTGATCAGGTCCTGCGGCATCACGGTGTCGATGTCCACGGAGGACATGCGCTCCTTGATGGCCCGCTCCATGCGCAGGAGGCCGACGCGATACTGGTTCTCCATCAGCTCGCCCACCGAGCGCACGCGGCGATTGCCCAGGTGGTCGATATCGTCGATCTCGCCCTTGCCGTCGCGCAGCTCCACCAGCGTCTTGATGACGGAGAGAATGTCGGCGCGGCGCAGCACCCGCATGGTGTCGGGGCAGTCGAGGTCGAGGCGCATGTTCATCTTCACCCGGCCGACCGCGGAAAGGTCGTAGCGCTCGGGATCGAAGAACAGGGAGTGGAACATGGCCTGCGCGGAATCGAGCGTCGGCGGCTCGCCCGGGCGCATCACGCGGTAGATGTCGAAGAGCGCGTCCTCGCGGGTCACGTTCTTGTCGGCGGAGAGCGTGTTGCGGATGTAGGCGCCGGTATTGACGTGGTCGATGTCCAGCACCGGGATTTCGTTGTAGCCGGCTTCCTCAAGCAGCTTCAGCGTCTTCTCGGTGATCTCGTCGCCGGCCTCCGCATGGATCTCGCCGGAGGCGACGTCCACCAGGTCCTCGGCGATGTACTGGCCGATCATTTCCTCATCGGACATCTTCAGGGCCTTCAGGCCCTTGTCCGCCAGCTGGCGGGCCGCGCGCACGGTCAGCTTCTTGCCGGCCTCGAGCACGACCTCGCCGGTGTCGGCGTCGATCAGGTCGGCGACGGCCTTGTAGCCCTTCATGCGCTTGGGATCGAACGGCATGCGCCAGCCGCCCTTGGCGCGCTCGTAGGGGATCTTCTCGTAGAAGGTGGAGAGGATCTCCTCATTATCGAGGCCGAGGGCGTAGAGCAGGCTGGTGACCGGAATCTTGCGGCGCCGATCGATGCGCGCATACACGATGTCCTTGGCGTCGAACTCGATGTCGAGCCAGGAGCCGCGATAGGGAATGATGCGGGCGGCGAACAGGAGCTTGCCCGAGGAATGGGTCTTGCCCTTGTCGTGGTCGAAGAACACGCCCGGCGAGCGGTGCATCTGCGAGACGATGACGCGCTCGGTGCCGTTCACGATGAACGTGCCGTTCATGGTCATCAGCGGGATGTCGCCGGTGTAGACGTCCTGCTCCTTGATGTCCTTGACCGACTTGGCGCCGGTGTCCGGGTCCACATCGAACACGATGAGGCGCAGCGTCACCTTGAGCGGGGCAGCAAACGTCATGCCGCGCTGGCGGCACTCGTCCACGTCATACTTCGGCGGCTCGAACTCGTAGCGCACGAACTCCAGCATGGCCGCGCCGGAGAAGTCGGAGATGGGGAAAACCGACTTGAACACCGCCTGCAGGCCGTCGTCGTCGCGTCCGCCCTTGGGTTCCTCGATCTGGAGGAACTGGTCGTAGGACGCCTTCTGAACCTCGATGAGGTTCGGCATCTCGGCCACTTCCTTGATCTTGCCGAAGAACTTGCGGATCCGCTTACGACCGGTGAACGTTTGCGCCATCTCGATCCTCGTCCGTCCTGGTCCTGTCGGGCCGGCACCCCTGTTCCCCGAAGAGAAGGGGCTCGCCGCGCCGGCGCCTGAACCTCACCACCGTCCGCTGAAGAGGTGGGGGCTCGACGCCATCCCCCTTCAGCACCATAACGGCTCTCCCGGCAGCCGCAGGAGCCTTCAGCTCCGGTCGGCTGCCGGGAGAACCGTCTTCTCCGTGCACCGCCCCCGGCATTGCGGGAGCGGTGTTATGGACAGGGCCCCGGACAGATCCGGGACCCTGACCGTCACAAGCTCACTTGAGCTCGACCTTGGCGCCAGCCTTCTCGAGCTGGGCCTTGAGCTTCTCGCCCTCGTCCTTGGAAACGGCTTCCTTGACGGGCTTGGGCGCGCCTTCCACCAGGTCCTTGGCTTCCTTGAGGCCGAGGCCGGTGATGGCACGCACTTCCTTGATGACTTCGATCTTCTTGTCGCCGACCGCGGCCAGGACGACAGTGAACTCGGTCTGCTCTTCCACCGCGGCGGCGGCAGCGGCCGGGGCAGCGGCGACGGCCACGGCGGCGGCGGCGGAAACGCCCCACTTCTCCTCGAGGAGCTTCGCCAGCTCGGCGGCCTCGAGCACGGTGAGGGAGGACAGCTCGTCGACGAGCTTGGTCAGGTCAGCCATTGGATTGTTCCTTAAGATAGGTTCGGATTTTGGAATTGCGAGATCTGGCCGCATCAAGCGGCCGCATCCTCACGCGGCTTCGTCCTGCTTGGCATAGGCCCCGAACACGCGGGCGAGCTTGGCCGCCGGTGCCGTGGTGAGCTGCGCGATCTTGGTCGCCGGGGCCTGGATCAGGCCAACCAGCTTGCCGCGCAGTTCGTCCAGGGACGGAAGTGTGGCGAGCGCCTTCACCCCATCCACATTGAGGGCCGTCTTGCCCATCGCCCCGCCGAGGATCACGAACTTGTCGTTGGCCTTGGCGAACTCGACGGCAATCTTCGGCGCCGCCACCGGATCATCCGAATAGGCGATCACGGTGGGTCCCTTCAGCAGGGACGCCACATGGGCGACGTCGGAGCCTTCCAGAGCGATCTTGGCGAGGCGGTTCTTGGCCACCTTCACGGACGCACCCTCCGCCTTCATCTGCCGGCGCAAGCGCGACATCTGGGCGACGGTGAGGCCGGAATAGTGGGCGACCACGACGACGGAAGTGGTCTTGAACACTTCCGTGAGCGTCGTGACGAGCTCTTGTTTTTCCGCTCGATCCACGTCTGGCTCTCTTTAAGCCTGTGATAGACTCCCCCAAGTCCCGCAGGACCTGAAGAACTCCATCGGTTGCGCCTTGCCGCTTCCCGCAGCCCAACCTGTCGTCACGACATGCCGGCCGCAAAAGCGACGCTCACATGCCCTGTCCCCTCTTGCCGCGGGGCACGGGAAAGCCCGTGTCACGGAGCGCAAGGCGCTGGTTCCGAACCGATCCTTAACCCCGCGCGGCACAAACCGCCGGAGCCGAAATCCGATCTTCCCCGTCTATGCTGGCTCTGCAAACACCCCCCTTGTGGGCGGTGCGAGAATTAAGCCTTGAAAATACGCCAAATTGGACGAACATCAGGGCACCGGCAGTCTCGGACAGGACTTTCGCCCGATCTGACAAGCCGCAGGCGACTTGTCATTACAGACGATAAGGCCGGGCGGGCGAACCCTCCCAGCCCTTCCACCCCGTCAAGGGTGAAAGCTCCATACATAATCCCGCTCGGCTCGCCGCTCGGGAAACCGTCCATATAAAGGGTCTTGACAAGCTTGTCACGCCCCTTTCGCACATTTTGCCGCCAAATGACGGCAGGCCCGGAGCCGGGCCTGCACCACGTCCCGTCCCTGCGGATGCACTCCTCAGGCGGGATAGGCCGAACCGCTGAGGGCCGGCGAACGGCTGGGCGCACGGGTGCGGGAGGTACGGCGCTCCTCCACCGTCTCGTGCGCGATGCGGCGGATGTCGCAACGGCTGATGCCCATGTCGGAAAGGTCACTGTCGGTGAGGGCCGCAAGCTCATCCATCACGCGGCGGCGCAGAACCGCTTCGGAAACGGCGGTGCGAAGGGAGACCCACAGGGTCTGGAGCGCGAACATTTCTGTCTTCTCCTCTTGCCGCGCGCGGCGCGGACGCGTGCACTGCAGCACACAGGGAGAAGGTATGGCGCGCCGCAGCCTTGCGGAAGCGCGCGGAACGCAACCCTGCCTTGCCGGGACAGCGCAGCGCCCACGAAAAGGCCGGGCGCAGAGGCCCGGCCTTTCTGTCTTCAAGCCTGAAGCCGGATCAGGCGGTGAGCACGGTGGAGGGCTCCACCTTGATGCCCGGACCCATGGTGGAGGACACCGCCACGCGCTGCAGGTAGGTGCCCTTGGCACCGGCCGGCTTGGCCTTCACCACCGCGTCCACGAAGGCGCGGATGTTCTCGGCCAGCTTGTCGGCCGGGAACGAGGCCTTGCCGATGCCGCCATGGATGATGCCGGCCTTCTCGACGCGGAACTCCACCGCACCGCCCTTGGCGGCGCCCACGGCGCCTTTCACGTCCATGGTCACGGTGCCGACCTTCGGGTTCGGCATGAGACCACGCGGGCCCAGGATCTTGCCGAGACGGCCCACGAGCGGCATCAGGTCCGGGGTCGCGATGCAGCGATCGAACTCGATGGTGCCGCCCTGGATGGTCTCCAGCAGGTCCTCGGCGCCCACGATGTCGGCGCCCGCCGCCTTGGCCTCATCGGCCTTGGCGCCGCGGGCGAACACCGCCACGCGCACGGTGCGGCCGGAGCCGTTGGGCAGGTTGCACACGCCGCGCACCATCTGGTCCGCGTGGCGGGGATCGACGCCGAGGTTCAGGGCCACCTCGATGGTCTCGTCGAACTTGGCGGTGGCGCGCTCCTTCAGGAGGGCCAGGGCTTCGTCGAGGCCATAGAGCTTGACGCGGTCAATGCCCTCGTTCGCGGCGCGGACGCGCTTGCCTTGCTTCGCCATGGCGCTCACCCCTGAACCTGCAGGCCCATGGACCGGGCCGAACCTTCGATCATCTGGACGGCGGCCTCGACGGTCTCGCAGTTCAGATCCTTCATCTTCTTCTCGGCGATCTCCGCGAGCTGGGCGCGGGTGACCTTGCCGACGAAGGTGCCCTTGCCGGGCGTCTTCGAGCCGGAGCCGGGCTTCTTCTTGGTTTCAAGGCCGGCGGCCTTCTTCAGGAAGTAGGAGACCGGCGGGGTCTTCAGCTCGAAGGTGAAGGAGCGGTCCTGATAGGCGGTGATCACCACCGGGATCGGCATGCCCTTTTCGAGCTGCGCGGTCTGGGCGTTGAACGCCTTGCAGAATTCCATGATGTTGAGGCCGCGCTGGCCGAGCGCGGGACCAATCGGCGGGGCCGGATTGGCGCTGCCGGCGGGCACCTGCAGCTTGACGTAGCCTGTAATCTTCTTCGCCATTTCAACAACTCCCACAATATGCCGCGAGCCACCCCGCAGGGTGGTGCGGCCGGGATCGCGTGGTGCGGTTCAAAGGGCGCTTGGCGAGACGCCCCCTCCCCTCCCACGCCGGCGCCCCGGACGGAGCGCCAGGACCGGGCGGCGCATGGCCGCCCGTGCCGGTCAGACCTTCTCGACCTGACCGAATTCCAGTTCCACCGGCGTCGCGCGGCCGAAGATGGACACCGCCACCTTCACGCGCGAGCGGCTCTCGTCCACCTCTTCCACGATGCCGTTGAAGGAGGCGAACGGGCCGTCCGCCACCTTCACCGTCTCGCCCACCTCGAACGAGATGGAGGGCTTGGGCCGCTCGATGCCTTCCTGCACCTGCTGCAGGATGCGCATGGCCTCGGCCTCGGAGATGGGCATGGGCTTGTTGTCGGCGCCCAGGAAGCCGGTGACCTTCGGCGTGTTCTTGATGAGATGGAAGGCCTCGTCGGTCAGGTCCATCTTCACCAGCACGTAGCCGGGGAAAAACTTGCGCTCGGTGTCCACCTTCCGGCCGCGGCGCACCTCCACCACCTTCTCGGTGGGCACGAGGATCTGCTCGAACAGCTCGGTCAGCCCGCGCTGCTCCGCCTGCTCGCGGATGGAATCGGCCACCTTCTTCTCGAAGTTGGAATAAGCGTGAACGATGTACCAGCGCTTCGCCATTGCCGCCTCACTGCCCGATGGTGAGGAGGGTGGAGACGCCGAACCGGATGATCTGGTCGGCGATGAGAAAGAAGATGGAGGCCAGCAGCACCATCACGAACACCATGGCGGTGGTGATGAGCGTCTCGCGCCGGTTCGGCCAAGTGACCTTCGCCGTCTCGGCGCGGACCTGCTGAAAGAACTCGACAGGGCTGTTCTTCGCCATAGCGTCTTGCCGCCTGTACCTTCTGCCGCGCGGAGCGGCGCCGGCACATCCGGCACCCGCCACCATCGCGTCGCGGCACGACCGCCGCATGAATTCCTATCGACCCGCCGGCGCCGGCTCTTGCGAGACGTTGCTTCGGGATCGGCCGGGCGGGCCCCGGGACGCATCCCGCGTCCCGCTCTTCCGCCGTCTGGCCTGCCGCCCGCCGGGACCTGCCGCTTCAGGCCGTCCTTCGCCAGGGCTGGCAGGAGTGGAGGGACTCGAACCCCCAACCCCCGGTTTTGGAGACCGGTGCTCTAACCAGTTGAGCTACACTCCTAGGCCGTCACCTCGAAGGGGAAGCATCCGCCCGCCGGCTTCGAGGGTAGACTCCGCCGCGCCGGGGAGTGACCCAGCGCATCGGACGGGTGTGTGTAGAGGGCGGCGGGGCGCCTGTAAAGGGGGCGCAGGCAAAGGGGACCCGCTGTCCCCAGACGCGGCGCACGGCGATCGCAACAAAAATCCACTGCTGGGGCAGCCGCCGCCGCCGTCAGGGCGCCGGCCTCCCCGGCTCCGGCGGCACCTGCGGCCCGGACGGGGGGACCACGCCGAGGGCGCACTCCCGGTTTGCACCGGTCCCCGGCGCGTTTTCGAACACGCAGCGGGTTTCCGGGGGATCTCCGCACACCTTGCCAAGATTCTTGAAGCCCACGCAGCGGCCATCCGGGCCGCGATAGCCGGGCCCGCCCTTGCAGCCGCAGCCGCGGCAGGTCGGGCGGTCCGGGCAAGGCTCCTTCGCCACGCCGGCTCCAGTGCCGGCGAAGAAGAACAGGACCAGCAGAACGACGCGAAAGGCCATGGTGCCAACAAAAAGAGCGGCTCCCGCATGGGGAGCCGCTCCATTTCGTCATGTGCCGGACGCAAGGTCCAGCCCCTGGATCACTCGATGATGGCGGCGACGACGCCGGCGCCAACCGTGCGGCCACCCTCGCGGATGGCGAAGCGCAGCTTCTCTTCCATGGCGATCGGCACGATCAGCGCCACGTCCATGGAAACATTGTCGCCCGGCATCACCATTTCGGTGCCTTCGGGCAGCGTGCACACGCCGGTCACGTCCGTGGTGCGGAAGTAGAACTGCGGGCGGTAGTTGGTGAAGAACGGGGTGTGGCGCCCGCCCTCTTCCTTCGTCAGGATGTAGGCCTCGGCCTTGAACTTGGTGTGCGGCTTCACCGTACCCGGCTTGCACACAACCTGGCCGCGCTCCACGTCCTCGCGCTTGGTGCCGCGAACCAGGATGCCGACGTTGTCGCCGGCCTGGCCCTGGTCCAGAAGCTTGCGGAACATCTCGACGCCGGTCACCGTGGTCTTCTGCGTCGGCCGGATGCCGACGATTTCAACTTCGTCGCCAACCTTGATGATCCCGCGCTCCACGCGGCCCGTCACCACCGTGCCGCGGCCCGAGATCGAGAAAACGTCTTCGATCGGCATCAGGAACGGCAGGTCGATGGGACGCTCGGGCTGCGGGATGTAGGCGTCAACCGCCTCCATCAGCTTCAGAACCGCGTCGCGGCCCAGCTTCGGGTCGCCATTCTCAAGCGCAACCAGCGCCGAGCCGCGGATGATCGGGATGTCGTCCCCGGGAAAGTCGTACTTCGACAGAAGCTCGCGGACCTCAAGCTCGACCAGCTCAAGAAGTTCCTCGTCGTCCACCATGTCGCACTTGTTCAGGAACACCACCAGCGCAGGAACGCCAACCTGGCGCGCCAGAAGAATGTGCTCCCGGGTCTGCGGCATCGGCCCGTCCGCCGCCGAAACCACCAGGATCGCGCCGTCCATCTGCGCCGCGCCGGTGATCATGTTCTTCACATAGTCGGCGTGACCGGGGCAGTCCACGTGCGCATAGTGACGGTTCTGCGTCTCGTATTCCACGTGCGCCGTCGAGATCGTGATGCCGCGCGCCTTCTCTTCAGGCGCCTTGTCGATCTGGTCGTACGCCGTGAACGTCGCCCCGCCAGACTCCGCAAGAATCTTCGTGATCGCCGCCGTCAGCGACGTCTTGCCGTGATCCACGTGACCGATCGTGCCGATGTTGCAGTGCGGCTTCGAGCGGTTGAACTTCTCTTTGGCCATCGTTCTCTCTCAGTCGATCAGGCGCCCCGCACGGGCCGCGAAAAAAGCCGCCGTGGGATAGGGGGTTTCTCGCCCTTCTGCAAGAGCCGCGCAAATGGCCCGCACGCCGGTGCGGTGGCGGGCACGCGCAGGACCCGCGCGACGCTCGTGTGGGAGCGCGGGGTCACGCACGCCCGCAGCCGGCGGAAGCCGGAGGTGTGATGCGCCGGGCACACCCACGCAAAAGGTAGCGGAGAAGGGTTTTTCCCCTTGCTACGTGACGGCCTGCAACCGACAGTCGCAAATCACGGGTCAGGGGACTTGGCGTGAAAATCATCCTTCGTTTTGCCGGCGCGATGCTCATCGCCCTGGTCGTGAGTGCGTGTGCCACGCTGCCGAAGCATGGCCTGTCCGAAGCGGAGATCGCCAGCCTCACACTCGCCAGCGTGAAGGTGACCTTCCCGCCGGACACCACCGTCAAATGGGCGGAGGCCGGCGACCTCGAGGCCAAGGAGCAGGCAACGCCCAACCCCGGCCTTCACCAGCTGGACCGCGCCGGCTTCCGCTCCTATGCGGAGCACCGGCTGGCCGCGGCGCTGACCACGGAAAGCCACCGCCTGCTGGCCGGTGTGCTTGCGGGAACCCGGCCCGCGCGGCTGGACATCACCGTGCGCAGCCTGCTCATCCCCACCAGCCAGGAGCGCACCGGGCAGGTACTCGCCGCCACGGCGCTCACGGCGGTGATCGCCGGCCCCCTCGCCGCCGGGGTTTCCGTGGCGACCACCCAGGGCATCTTCATTACCTGCGACATCGCCCTGGCGGACGTCGCCACGGGCGCCGTGCTGGCATCCGTGTCCGAGGTGAAGGCTACCAGCGCATCGGCCCAGTTCAGCGGGGAATCGGTGGACAGCATCGCCGCCGCCCTTGTGGGCAAGGTGAAGGCCTGGCTTTCGGAAAAGGCCAGCGCCTGAGGGCGCGCCCGAACCGGTGCGCTGCCCCCGCCACATCCGCGATCGCACGGCCGGTGATGCAGCGGCACCACGTTGACGAAGCCGAGACAAAAGGCAAAGCTGCGATCGTCGCGAAGTCGCACTGATCGCACAGGAATCGGAGACGGCGCGGCGGGGGGCGGCACTTTTCACATGACAGCATCGCACGACATGGCGCCTGCGCACGCCAATGGCGTGTCGGCGGAGGGTGCGCAGGCGCCGGCCGACGCAACGCAGATCACCTGTTCGCGGACCTTTGCGGCCTGGCTTGCCCATCACCGGGTCAGCCTCGCCTTTTCCTCCTACCAGAGCGGGCAGCTTTTCCTCGTCGGCCAGTTCGGTGACGGCAGGGTCTCCTTCCACCAGCGCGACTTCCTGCGCGCCATGGGCCTGTTCCAGCGGGGACCGGAACTCTACCTCGCGTCCATGATCCAGATCTGGCGGATGGACAATGTGCTGGGGCCGGAGGAGCGGGCCAACACCCATTTCGACCGCCTCTATGTGCCGCGCACCGCCTGCATCACCGGCGATGTGGACGCCCACGAGGTGGCGGTGGAGGCGAGCGGGCGCCTGGTGTTCGTGAACACGCGCTATTCCTGCCTCGCCACCATCAGCCGCAGCCACAGCTTCAAGCCCCTGTGGCGCCCCAAGTTCGTCTCCCGCCTCGCCGCCGAGGACCGCTGCCACCTGAACGGCCTCGCCCTGGAGGACGGGCGGGTGGCCTACGTGACGGCGGTGGCCCGCACCGATGTGGTGGATGGCTGGCGCGAGCACCGGCGCGGCGGTGGCGTGCTGTTGCGGGTGGAGGACGACGCCGTGGTGGCGGAGGGCCTGTCGATGCCCCACTCGCCCCGGGTCCATCAGGGACAGGTCTATGTGCTCGACAGCGGGCGCGGCTACCTGGTGCGCATCGACCCGCGCACCGGCGCCAGGGAAGACGTGGCCTTCTGCCCGGGGTTCATGCGCGGCCTCGCCCTCCATGACGGACATGCCATCGTCACCCTCTCCCTGCCCCGCAACATCTCGTTCGCAGGCCTGCCGCTGGAGGAGGAAATCGCCCGGCGTGGCGGTGCGCCCTGGTGCGGCGTGCAGATCATCAATCTGTCCACCGGCGACGTGGTGGAATGGGTCCGCCTCGACGGGGCCATCCGCGAACTGTTCGACGTGGTGGCGCTGCCCGGGGCGGCGTGCCCCATGGCAGCTCCGCTCATGGGGCCGGAGCTGTCCGACCTTATCACCATCGAGGCGCCCGACCGGGCGCTCGACCAGCCCGGCTGGTCCTGACCGCCGCGGGGGCGCCCCGCGGTGCGCGGGTGGGCGAAGTGTCTCATTTTCCGTCAACCCCCGGTCGCAGACGCGGGGATGACGGGCGATGGCAGGCCGGCGCCGAACCGGCGCGGTGGTTTCGGATCTGAACACAATTCGTGCACGTGGGGGCTGGACGATGACGGCGAGGTTCAGGGGGCTGCGAGGCAATCTCTTACAGGCGACATTCCTCAGCACGTCACTCATGGCCGGCGGCGCCCCGTATGCGCGGGCGCAGACCTGCACCCCGGCGGAATGCGTCATCAGCCCGGGGGTCGCAAGCATCAGCCGCGACGGCGCCCCCCTAACGGGCGCGGGCGGCGCCGCCGTCACCATCACCAGCACGGGGACAACGGGCAATCTCGCCCTCTCCGGCACGACCCTGGGCGGCAGCGGCGCGAACGGGGAAGATGGCGACTGGCACCCCATAGGGTCCAACGACCCAGCTACGGCCGGCCAGACCGGCGGCAATGGCGGCGACGTCACCATCACCAATTCCGGCGCCGTGGCCCCGTCGGTCAACAGCGTGCCCGGCATCTATGCGGCGGTGGTCGGCGCCGCGGGCGGCAACGGCGGCAACGGCACGGTGACAGTTCCCGGCGCGCGCGGCGGGAACGGCGGAGGCGGAGGCGACATCTTCATCTCCAATACCGCGGGCGGCACCATCTCCATCACCAACACGACCGCCGACGGGCCCTTCGGCGTCGCCGGCATCACCGCCTATGCCTCCGGCGGCGCCGGCGGACGGGGCGGCGGCAATGGGAGCGAAGCCAATGCCGGCCCCAGCGGCAGCGGCGGCGGCGGCGGCTGGATCACCATTTCCAACAACGCCAGCATCACCGCGAGCGGCATCAGCAATTCGGGCATCATCGCCGTGTCCGACGGCGGCGCCGGGGGCGACGGCGTTTCCTTCCAGGACGACACCTTCGTCACGAGTGCGCCGGTCGGCATCGGCGGCAACGGCGGCGGCTACGCCGACATCGGCAATAACGGTGTCGTTCAGGGCTCGGCGGTCAACCTGTCCAATGCCGCGGTGGCCATCAACAACAGCGGATCCATCTTCGTCTCCAGCGCCGGCGCCTATTCCACCAACAACATCTTCTCCGGCGTCTGGGCGAGCTCGTCGGGGGGCAGGGGCGGCAACGTCGGCTATTCGACCTATACGGGCGGCGCCGGCGGCAATGGCGGCACCGTCTATGTCAGCCATTCGGGCACCATCCGCGTGGAGGGGCGATACGGCTCCGTCCCGCACGTGGGCTACGTGGCGGCGGGCGTCGGCGCGGTGGCGGCGGGCGGTGTCGGCGGCCAGGGCGGCGTTCACTACGACGTCGGCGGCGTCTATGGCGGCGTGGGCGGCCAGGGCGGAAGCGGCGGCATCGCCAGTATCGTGATCACCTCCGGCTCCAGCATCCTGACGACGGCAAAGCAGGTGCCGGCGGTCTATGCCGGCGCGTCCGGCGGCAACGGCGGGCTTGCCGGCTTCGGCGATGGATATTCCTCCGGGGGCGGCGACGGCGGAACCGGCGGAACGGCAACCATCACCGCGGCCGGCACCTTCCAGACCTGGGGCGACAACGCGCCGGCCGTGGCCGGGGTGGCTGTGGGCGGCAACGGCGGCGTGCCGGCGTTCAGCCCCTACACCATCGCCGGCGGCAAGGGCGGCAAGGGCGGCACCGTCATCATCGACGCGAGCTTCGTGACCGCCGCCGGGCAGTACACCACCACCGGTGCCAGTTCCGCGGGCCTTCTGGCCAATGCATCGGGCGGGATCGGAGCCGCGGGCAAGAATGGCGGCGCCGGCGGCGCGGGCGGCTCGGCCACCGTCGCCGTCGGCGGCCAGATCGTCGTCAGCGGCACCAATTCCAGCGGCATCGTGGTGCTGGCCGCCGGCGGCATGGGGGGCACGGGCGGCGTGGACCCGTCCGGCAACACCGGCACCGGCGGCGCGGGCGGCATCGGCGGAACGGCCAGCCTCACGAGCACCGCCCAGGTGATCGCCTCCGGCACGGGCGCCATGGGGGTCTATGTCAGCACGCGGGGCGGCAGCACGGGATATGGCTCGCTCTACCATTGGCCGGTGAATGCCGGCTCCGGCGGCTATGCCTATGTGAAGAGCGCCGGCAGCATCAGCGTGACCGGCGATGGTTCGGGCGCCGGCCTGCGGGTCAACACCGGCGGCGGCAATGCCTTCTACCAGGTCGGCAAGATCACCCCCGACCATGTGATGTATTACCAGACCCTCAGCAGCACCACCGGGGCCGGCGGCGGCGCCGGGAACGCCTATGTGGTGGTCAGCGGCTCGATCACCACCGGCGGCACCGGCAGCCCGCCGTGGTGGAACCCGGGACAGTCGGTCGCCCCGGCCATCCTGATCCAGAGCTCCGGCGGCAACGGCGGGTATGGCGGCCAATACGGCCCAGGCCCGCTGGGCAGCGGAGGGGCGGCAGGCACCGTCACCCTCAAAGTGACCAACGGCCCCAATGGCGCGCCGCAATTCTTCACCGCCGGTGGCAACTCGCCGGGCATCGACCTTCAGGCCATCGGCGGCACCGGCGGCATCGGGCACGCGGAAACCGGCGGCTCCACCGATGACGCCGGATCGGGCGGGCTCGGCGGGGCGGGCGGCGGCATCACCCTGCACATCTATTCTGCCGATGTGGGCATCGTCACCACCGGCGCGCAATCCGCCGGCATCTCCGCGAACGCCAGCGGCGGGAACGGCGGTTCCGGCATCAACGGCAATGACGGCGGCACCGCCGGGACCATCGAGATCAAGACCAGCGCCACCATCGCCACCCTCGGCGATTCGTCCGCCGGCATCCTCGCCGTCAGCAACAGTGGCAACGGCGGCGCAGGCGTGGATGCGGCCGGCGCGGGCGGCTCCTGGACCTTGTCCAGCTATGCGGTTTCCGTCATCAACCAGGGCACGATCTCGACCCTGGGCACGTCCGCGCCTGGCATCGAAGTCATCAGCCTGGGCGGCAACGGCGGCTCGGTCGGGTCCGGCGGCGACGGCGGCAAGAGCGGAAATGTGCAGGTGCTCAACGCCGGCATCATCGTGACCTCCGGCGACGGCAGCCACGGCATCACCAACATGTCCGTGGGCGGCGGCGGCGGCACCTACAATGCCTACGACCCGCAATCCAAGACGCTCAAGCTCTTCGTGCAGGGCGGACAGGGGGCATCCGGCGCGGATGCGGGCCTCTCCAATCTCGTCAATTCCGGTTCCATCACCACCTCTGGCGAGGCCGCCTACGGCATCTTCGTCGCCAGCATGGGCGGTGGCGGCGGTGCCGGCGGTAGCGTCTCGAACCTCGGGCTGGGCGCGTTCGGCGTTCCGTCCATCGACATCGCCGTCGGCGGCAAGGGCGGCTCGGGCGGCAAGGGCGGCACCGTCACCGTCACCAACAATGCGGGCGGGGACATCACCACCCACGGGTGGGATTCGCCCGGCATCGGCGTGCTGTCCCTCGGCGGGGACGGCGGCATCGGCGGTCAGGCCTCCTCCTCCACCTTCGCCTTCGGCTTCCTCACCGACGTGCCCTCCTTCACCTTCTCCGCCACCATTGCCGGGGCCGGCGGCACGGGCGGCGACGGCGGCACGGTGACCGTCTACAATGTGGGCAACATCACCACGACGGGCGCGCTGGCACCGGGAATCGTGGCCCAGTCCATCGGCGGCGGCGGCGGCAATGGCGGCAACGCCCTGGCCCAGAGCCTGGCTTTCGGCATCTCCCCCAACAGCACCATCAGCATCACCGCCGGCGGCGCGGGCGGGTCCGGCGGAAATGGCGGCACCGTCACGGTCAACAACACCAATTCCGCCGACCCCACCTTCACGGGCAGCGCGGAAATCTCCACCTCGGGCTTCGCGTCCGACGCCATTGCCGCCTATTCCATCGGCGGCGGCGGCGGCCTCGGAGGCGCCGGCGTCAGCGCGGTGGATGCGGCCATGCCCTTCCAGACCGTGCTCGGCTTCCTGCCGCTGGCCTTCTCCCAGAGCTTCTCGCAGACCATCACCCTCGGCGGCGACGGCGGCCAGGGCGGCGATGGCGAAAGCGTCACCGTCACCAACAATTACAAGCTGGTGACCACCGGGCTGGATGCCCGCGGCATCGTCGCCATGTCCCTGGGCGGCGGCGGTGGAGCCGCCGCGGCGGGCAAGGCGACCGCCAGCCAGGAAGTCGCCTTCTCCGCCACGGTCGGCGGCACCGGCGGCGTGGGCGGCAACGGCGGCATCGTGACCGTCACCAACACCGCCGACGGCATCGTCGAGACCTCGGCGGACGGCGCCCACGGCATCTTTGCCGCGTCCATCGGCGGCGGTGGCGGCACCGGGGGCACCGCCACGGCGGACACCCAGAGCTCGCAGGGCGACCAGACCTGGGAGGCCATCACCAAGGCGACGATCGCCACGATCGCCCATTATGCCCAGACCGGCCAGAAGCTGCTCGAGTTCAGCCCCACGGTGCAGATCACCTTCACCGTGGGGGGCCAGGGCGGCGCCGGGGGCAATGGCGCGGCGGTCAACGTCACCAATTCCGGCAGCATCACCACCGGGGCGTCGGGCGGCACCGGCGGCGATCTTGCCATCGGCATCGTCGCGCAATCGGTGGGCGGCGGCGGCGGGGTCGGCGCGACGGCGACGGTTTCCGGCTCGCGGCTTCTGAATTCCAACATGTATGTCGGCGGCCAGGGCGGCGCCTATGGCACCGGCGGCAACGTGACCGTCACCAGCACCGGGTCGATCACGACCGCCGGCGACAGCGCGTTCGGCGTGCTTGCCCAGTCCGTGGGCGGCGGCGGCGGCATCGGCGGCCTCGCCACCGCGGTGGGCACCGCCACCTTCCTTCCGCACATCACCATCGGTGGCGGCAGCGGGGCCACGGCGAGCGCGGCCACTTCCACCGGCGGCACGGTGAACGTCACCGTCAGCGCGGTCAGCACCTCCGGGGTGGAAGCCCATGGCGTCGTCGCCCAGTCGGTCAGCGGCGGCGGCGGCGTATTCTTCATCAACCCCTCCGACGAGACGGATCTCGGCTCGCTCAGCTACCAGCAGGAGATTGCCGACATCGTCGTCGCCGCGGTGGGCCAGGCCGCCGTGGACGCGGCGGTGGCCGAGTTCAACGCCGCCATGGCCGCCTCCTCCGGCACCATCACTCTCGACATCGGCGGCCAGCCTGCGGGCGTGGATGTGAACGGCGGCGGAGGCGCGGGCGGAGCGGTGAACGTCACCAATTCCGGCACGATCGCCACCAGCGGCGCCGATGCCTTCGGCATTCTCGCCCAGTCCATCGGCGGCGGCGGCGGCTTCTTCACCGATGGAACCGGGGTGCCGCTCAGCAGCCTGTCCATCGCCGGCACCCTCGGCAACCTGGAAGGGGAATCGCTTCCCCAATCCGGCGGCACCGTGACCGTGACCCTGGCCGACGGCAGCGCCGTCACCACCACCGGCGCCGGCGCCACGGCCATCGTCGCTCAGTCCATCGGCGGCGGCGGCGGCTATACCGGCGCCATCGATTCCGCCGACATGACCTACCAGACGTTCCTGAGCGCCCCGCAGAACGACATGGTGGTCAACAACAACAGCGCCGGCGGCGATGTGGTGATCCAGACCGTGGGGTCCGCCAGCATCTCCACCACCGGGGCCAACGCCCACGGCATCGTCGCGCAGAGCCTCAGCGGCGGCGGCGGCCTCGTGGGCAATGCGAACGGCCTCGTCATTCCCCAGGCGGCCGGCGGCGCGAGCCGCAACCTCACCTTCCAGTCCGACGGCTTTTCGCCCGGCTCGGTCACCATCACCTATACCGGCACCCTCAGCACCACCGGCGCGGATTCCATCGCCATCTTCGCCCAGAGCGGGGTGCAGACCACCTCCGGCGCCATGGACCGCAGCTATGCCACCTCCCCGTCCGGGGATGTGACGGTCACCATCGGCGCGGACAGCACCATCACCGGCGGCAGCGGCCAGGGGATGGCGATCTTCATCGACGGCGGGGGCACGAACACCATCACCATCGGGGATGGCGCGCGCGTCACCGCAGCCTCGAACGTGGCCATCTCCGTTCCGTGGGGCGCCACCAGCGTCTCCAATTCCGGCTTCCTCCTCGGCGACCTCTACCTGCCGGTCAGTGCCGGCGACGCTGCCTCGAGCCTCGTCTTCGTCAACGCGGAATCGGGTTACTACCAGTCCACCGGGACGCCGCCGACCCCCGCCAGCCCGGGCAACGGCACCATCCAGCTTGGCGCCACCGGCACCATGAGCAATGCCGGAACCTTCAACATCGGCGGCACCAACACCATCGCCGCAGCGACCGTCACCGGAACGCAGGCGGTCTCCTTCAATGACGGCGCCTTCGCCCAGACCACCGCCGGCACCCTTCAGGTGGACGTGCAGGGCGCCGGGGCGGGCCCGGGCGCGGCGCCCACCTCGGACCAGCTCATCATCTCGTCGGCGGGCGACATCGGCGGCACCGTGACCGTCAACGTGATGAACGCCATCAACCCCACGGACCAGTTCACCATCATCACCCAGACCCAGGGGCTGACCCCCCTGGGCACGGCCGCCGCCAATCTCACCTACGCCCCCATCAACAGCGGCGGGGCGGAGCTGACGTGGACGCCCAGCTTCACCGCCAACACCCTCACCATCGCCCCGGTGGCCGACTTCACTCCCAGCGGCACACCGCTCAACGCCAACCAGACCGCCTATGCGCAGCACCTGCAGGCGACCTGGGACGCCGGCGGGGCGGCGGCCCTCGGTCCCATCTATGCGGGGCTCGTCAATGTGCCGGGTGCCGCCGCCTACCAGCGGGCCCTGGGCACCGCGGCCCCCGCCATCATCGGCGCGGGCGCGGTGGCGGCCATCGGCAGTTCCCGCACCGCCCTGTCCTCGGTGCTGAGCTGCCCGGAGTTCGAGCCAACGGGCACGCTGCTGCAACAGGGCGAGTGTTCCTGGGCGCGGGTGGATGCGGGCTTCACCTCGTTCACGCCCGCCGACTACACCGGGTTCGACCTCAAGCAGACCGCATATCGCATGGGCCTGCAGAAGGAGATCGCGCCCGGCTGGTTCGCGGGGGCGTCCGCCGCCTACGGATTGGACGCCTTCACCAACGAGTTCGGATATTCGTCCTCAAGCGGGCAGAATGTCGGCCTGTCCGCGTCCCTGAAGCGCGAGCTCGGGCCCTGGCTTCTCTCCGGGGCGGTGCATCTCGACTATGGCTGGTATGATGCCACGCGCAATACGATCATCGGCCATTCCGCCTACATCTCGTCCTCGTCCTACGAGGCCTATACGGTGGCGGGGCGCCTGAAGGCGGAATACGAGCTGCCCTTCAGCGCCTGGTATCTCAAGCCCTACGGCCAGCTCGACCTGATCTATACCAGCGTGCCCGGGTTCAGCGAGGGCGGGCACCTCAGCCCGGTCGATCTGGTGGTGGCGCAGGAGGACAATTTCGCCGTGGCCCTCGGCCCGCACCTGGAGGTGGGTGCGCGCTTCGACCTGCCGGATGGATCGGTGCTCCGGCCCTTCGGCACCATCGGCGCCACATGGTTCTCCAGCAACAGCTGGGACGTGACCGCCCGGCTGGCGAATGCCCCGGCCGGGGTCGGCGGGTTCGACACCGTCGTGACCCTGCCCGACCTGCTGGCGGACGTGGATGTGGGGCTCCAATGGAGCTCCACGCAGGGCGTGGACCTGCGGTTCAGCTACGAAGGCGTGTTCGGGACCGACTATGTGTCCCACGCGGGGTCGCTGCGCTTCTCGCTGCGCTTTTGACCCTGCGCGACAGGCGCCGCCTGGGGGATGGGACGGAAGCCGGCGGCGCGGCGCCGGGTGCTGGTTCGCTTCTTGCGTCGCGGGGCGCTAGAGCGCGATCCGATCAAATTGACTCAATTTGATCGGTCAATCGCCCTCTCACTTGAGGATAGAGCACGCGCCGACCAGCTTGCGGTGCAAGCTGATCGGCGCGTGCTCTAAGGATCACATCAGGCGCCGGATGCATTGCAGCCATGACAAACCCCACGACCGATGCGGTGCGGACCGGACGCACCATCGCCTGCCCCACCTGTGACAGCACCACGGTGGTGGTGCCGGAGGCCGACCCCAAGGCTGCCCGCTGCACCGCCTGCGGCGGGCTGCTCTTCACCGGGCGGCCCATGGCCCTCACCGCCGCGCGCTTCACCGCCCACACCGCTCATAGCGAAGTTCCCCTCGTCATCGATTTCTGGGCCGACTGGTGCGGGCCGTGCAAGAGTATGGCGCCCGTGTTCGAAGCGCTCGCCGCCGAGTTCGAACCCCATGTGCGCTTCGCCAAGGTGGACACCGACGCGGAGCGGGAGCTGGCCGAATACTTCCGCATCAGCTCCATCCCCACCCTCAGCTTCATCCACGCGCACCGCGAGGTTGCCCGCGTGGCCGGCGCCATGTTCGCGGCCGACCTGCGGCGCTGGCTTTATGATGCCCTGTCCAAGGCGCAGGACACCTCCGGGGCAGCAACGCCGCGGCCATAGCCGGCCCGGCCGCGGCTTCTCTGCGGCGGGCGGCGCCGGGATGCCAGCGTGCAAATGTCAGGCCCAAAGGCGCCCTGCCGCCGCCGGGCGTGGCGCAATGAGAACACGCCATTGTCGGGACCGCGCCAGAAGGCGGCCCATCGGCGGACCCGGCACGGCACGGCCGGCCCCGGTCAGGTGCGATATCCCTCCTCGGCCAGAACCTGACGCACCACCGGGCGGGCGCGCACCCGCCGGTAATGTGCGCCCACCCGCGGCGGCAGCGGCAGGCCGGTCCGGTCGGCCCAGAATTCGTTGTAGAACAAGGCCGCGTCGGCAATGGAGAAGTGCGGCCCCACCGCATAGCCTTCCGCCGGCATCCGCTGTTCCAGCAGCTCGAAGGCCTGGCTCACGATCTCCCGGCCATGGGCCTGCACGTCGTCCTTCAGTTGCTGCCCGCCCGGCGCCCCGCTCGCCGCCACATAGCGTTCCGCGGTGAAGATGCGCGTGAAGCCCTCGCCATGCAGCTGCACCAAGGCGAAGTCGAGCAGTTCCACCGCGCGCGCCGCCAGTTCCGCATCTTCCGGCAGGAGCTTGCCCCGCGGATAGGTCTGCGCGAGCCAAAGGGCGATGGACCTGAAGTCGGTCAAGGCGCGCCCGTCGTCGAGGACGAGGGTGGGGATGGTGCCCCTCGGATTGATCTTCAGATAGTCCGGCCGCAGGTGATCCCCCGCCGGAATGTTGATGATCCAGGCCTCGAAGGGCAATTCCAGGGTTTCCAGCAGAATGTGGATGCCCGTGGAGCAGGAGCCGGGGGTCATGTAGAGTTTCAGTGCCATGGAATGACGGCAAGCAAGAAGCGTGACACCGCTGCCGGTCCGGCGCATGCCATGGGGCGCCCGCAGGTGCCGGACGGACGGCACGGGTTGACGCTCGGGATGATCCGTTGCACTGACAGGACATACGACGCGTCGCGCCCGAGCGCGACAACGCATCACGCAGCCGCCATCCGCCCCGCCTCCCCGCGGCACCTGTTTCGTCCGTTGCCGAGAACAGGGTGGGCCAGGGCATCCGGCCGAGGCCGCACGAGACGAGCGAGGACAACGACCGATGCCAAGACCGCCCATTCGCCGAACCGGAAGCTCGGTGCGAGATGCGGCCGAAGCGGCCTTCAAGTCGGCCACGACGAAGCCGATCGAAGCCCCGCCCAAGGCGCCGGTGATTCCCAACGCCCGGAGCCTCGTCTCCCTGCGAATCGACCGCGAGGTGCTGGAGCATTTCCAGGCCGGCGGCGCCGGGTGGCAGGAGCGGATCAACGACGCCTTGCGGAAGCTCGTCGAAACGAAATCCTGAAGGCCGCCCGCACCGGCGGCAGCTCCGCCACCGCATCGCGCGGCGAGGGACTGTCGATGATGACGAAATCGGCCGCCTTGCCCGGCTCCAGGCCGCAGTCGGGCAGGTTCAGCAGGCGGGCGGGCCGCGCCGTCACCATGTTGAAGCATTGCATCATGTCCTGCGCCGAGCCCACGTGGCAGATGTTGGCGTTGAGGTTCGCCATCCGCAGCCGGGAGCAGTCGCCGAACGGGGTGAAGGGGTTGAGCACGTTGTTGGTGGAGAGGGAGCAGTTCACCCCGTGCCGCAGGAACAGGTGCGCCGGCGTGACCCCGCGGGTCTTCGCAAAATCGCGGTCGCGGCCCATGAGGAAGAGATCGGTGAACGGCAGCACGGTGAGCGCCACGCCCGCATCCCGCATGCGTCCGGCCAGGGCCGCGAGGCGATCGGCCGGCACGTAGGCCAGCTTGGTCACATGCCCCACCGCCACCCGCCCGCCCCAGCCATGGCGCTCGGTGAGGGCGCACACATATTCGAGATCCAGCGCCGACGGATCGGTGCCGAAGTCCAGATGCATGTCGATGTCCACGTCCGCTCTCGCCGGACGATTTCAACCGGATCGTCACTCTCGGGCTGACTGACAGCGAGCCGCTACTTCCGCGCGTGGATGAGGGCGCGTCCGTCGCCGGGTTCAATGAAGAGCAGGCGCCATTTACCTTCGAGCAGACTCGCGAGCGTGCCGACTCGAAGCGTGTGCCGCTGATCCCTCCAGGCACGTATCCAGCATCATCAACTGGTCGCCCCCCATGCGGGGGCGTGGATCGAAACGCGTGCTCCCGCGCCCTCTATGGCCAGCGCCTCGTCGCCCCCCATGCGGGGGCGTGGATCGAAACTTCGACAAGCTCGTCAACCACGCGCAGATCAAGGTCGCCCCCCATGCGGGGGCGTGGATCGAAACCGCAAACGCAACCCGCCCCACGGCGGCGCGCCGGGTCGCCCCCCATGCGGGGGCGTGGATCGAAACTGGGACATCGGCCCCTGGCAGCCCCACTACACGGGTCGCCCCCCATGCGGGGGCGTGGATCGAAACATTTTAGTAGTTGCATTCCAACTCATGCCGTGCGAGTCGCCCCCCATGCGGGGGCGTGGATCGAAACATCGAGGGGGGCGTGGTCGCCCGCGTCCTCCTGGTCGCCCCCCATGCGGGGGCGTGGATCGAAACATCGAGGACCTGGGCGAGGCGGCGCGGCGCTTTGTCGCCCCCCATGCGGGGGCGTGGATCGAAACGACTTTGTCGGCGCCACCTATTCCTCGGTGCGCGTCGCCCCCCATGCGGGGGCGTGGATCGAAACATGCCTGTTGGCGTGAAGCAATCGTCGGCCCGCGTCGCCCCCCATGCGGGGGCGTGGATCGAAACCGACCTCTCGGTGGTGGGCCTCGTGGGCACTGCGCGTCGCCCCCCATGCGGGGGCGTGGATCGAAACACGAGCGCCAGCGGGGGAGCGAGGTCGCTCTTGGCGTCGCCCCCCATGCGGGGGCGTGGATCGAAACCTGGGCGAGGTGCTTGGCTCCGTCACGCTGAACGGGGTCGCCCCCCATGCGGGGGCGTGGATCGAAACTGGGCCGACCTTGTCGCTGTGGTCGCCCGCCTGTTGTCGCCCCCCATGCGGGGGCGTGGATCGAAACAACCCGGATCTGGGCGAGGCGGGTGACGCGGCGGTCGCCCCCCATGCGGGGGCGTGGATCGAAACATGACCGATGCCCCTGAGGTCGAGTTCGTGATGCGTCGCCCCCCATGCGGGGGCGTGGATCGAAACGAGCGGGTGCGATTCGCTGGGCCGCTGAAAGCCAGTCGCCCCCCATGCGGGGGCGTGGATCGAAACATGCCCGAGGTATTGGGCTATCTC
This sequence comes from Xanthobacter sp. AM11, assembly GCF_047444035.1. NCBI lineage: Bacteria > Pseudomonadati > Pseudomonadota > Alphaproteobacteria > Hyphomicrobiales > Xanthobacteraceae > Xanthobacter > Xanthobacter sp. AM11. The sequence goes on along the minus strand of NZ_JBLAOA010000001.1, from coordinate 2,521,233 downwards.
TTCCATATCGTCGCCCCCCATGCGGGGGCGTGGATCGAAACATGGTCGCGAACTCGCCTTTGGTGACGATCGTTGTCGCCCCCCATGCGGGGGCGTGGATCGAAACGGACTTCACCTCAGCGCGGACGAGCAGGCGTACAGTCGCCCCCCATGCGGGGGCGTGGATCGAAACTGGAGCATTTCGGCCCACTTCTGCGGGGCCGGGCCGTCGCCCCCCATGCGGGGGCGTGGATCGAAACTGGAGCATTTCGGCCCACTTCTGCGGGGCCGGGCCGTCGCCCCCCATGCGGGGGCGTGGATCGAAACTTCGCCGGCGCCGACGTCGTGATCCTGCCCGACAAGTCGCCCCCCATGCGGGGGCGTGGATCGAAACGCCTCGGACCGCGACGTCTGGATCATGCTCGTGGAGTCGCCCCCCATGCGGGGGCGTGGATCGAAACCTATGGGACGAGGAGCCATCCAAATGAGCACGCAGTCGCCCCCCATGCGGGGGCGTGGATCGAAACCTTAGGCTTCGGCTTGGATGGGCGCTCGATCCTGGTCGCCCCCCATGCGGGGGCGTGGATCGAAACGCGCTCCACCACCACATATTCCGCGAACAGCTCGGCGTCGCCCCCCATGCGGGGGCGTGGATCGAAACTCTTCGGCGCGCAAGTAGCTGTCTGCCGCCATGGTCGCCCCCCATGCGGGGGCGTGGATCGAAACCGCAAGGCGCGGCGCGAGCGGATCGAGGCGAAGCGTCGCCCCCCATGCGGGGGCGTGGATCGAAACGCCACGCCCGCATGCGCGGGCTGCTCAGGCACTTGTCGCCCCCCATGCGGGGGCGTGGATCGAAACGCGGTGCGCCCGCGCCAGGGCGACCGCATCGTCCGGTCGCCCCCCATGCGGGGGCGTGGATCGAAACCGTGTGGTGGCATCGGGAAGCGATAGCCGGATCTGCGGTCGCCCCCCATGCGGGGGCGTGGATCGAAACGCTGCAGCTGTGAACCAGAAGAACATGGCGATGGCGTCGCCCCCCATGCGGGGGCGTGGATCGAAACTGGTATGCCGAGATCAACTCCGGCGGCACGCCGTGTCGCCCCCCATGCGGGGGCGTGGATCGAAACACATCACCGCCCCCGCCACCCCCGCCGCTCGTGTCGCCCCCCATGCGGGGGCGTGGATCGAAACTGGGGCGATGACGGACCATGTGATCGAGTGGAACGTCGCCCCCCATGCGGGGGCGTGGATCGAAACATTGAGGATGTCGGGCTCCTGCACCACGGTCAGGTCGCCCCCCATGCGGGGGCGTGGATCGAAACCTTGGTGGCCGGCTCGTTTGCCGATGGCCAATTGTCGCCCCCCATGCGGGGGCGTGGATCGAAACTGGGACATCGGCCCCTGGCAGCCCCACTACACGTCGTCGCCCCCCATGCGGGGGCGTGGATCGAAACTGCCACCGCACGTGCCCAGACCTTCGCCTCGCTCTGTCGCCCCCCATGCGGGGGCGTGGATCGAAACATCGCGCGGGTGGAGAAGGTCGCGTCTCGTCCAGTGGTCGCCCCCCATGCGGGGGCGTGGATCGAAACACACGACCCCAGCGCTGCGCTGGAAGCCATCGGCCGTCGCCCCCCATGCGGGGGCGTGGATCGAAACAAGATCGTTCAGCATCTTGAGCGCATCGACCACGTCGCCCCCCATGCGGGGGCGTGGATCGAAACCCGAGATCTGGTTTTCCTCGCGCCGGACGGACGCAGTCGCCCCCCATGCGGGGGCGTGGATCGAAACACCTCGGATGTCATCGGCCTTCACCCCTTCGCATGTCGCCCCCCATGCGGGGGCGTGGATCGAAACGCCGCGCTGCCCCGCGCCGCCGTCCTGGAGGTTGTCGCCCCCCATGCGGGGGCGTGGATCGAAACCGCGCCGCTGAGCGGGAGGGCGCCGCAGAGGCGCGGTCGCCCCCCATGCGGGGGCGTGGATCGAAACTCCCGCCCTCTACGGGGCCTGGGAGGACCGGGTGGTCGCCCCCCATGCGGGGGCGTGGATCGAAACGTCGTCTTCCTTGATCGGAAGGACCTGCCCAAAACGTCGCCCCCCATGCGGGGGCGTGGATCGAAACGCTCTCATCATCGCGAACCCGAACGACGACGCCGTCGCCCCCCATGCGGGGGCGTGGATCGAAACCTCTTGGCGCCTATGTCGCGGCGTGGCGGAGGGTGGTCGCCCCCCATGCGGGGGCGTGGATCGAAACGCTTGCCAACGCGCCTCGCGCGGGCCTCCGCTTGGTCGCCCCCCATGCGGGGGCGTGGATCGAAACATGCCGGTGGGTGTGAAGCAGTCGACGGCCCGTGTCGCCCCCCATGCGGGGGCGTGGATCGAAACACCGCATCGAGGATGCAGGACAGGAACTGGCGGTCGTCGCCCCCCATGCGGGGGCGTGGATCGAAACACGAGGAGCCCCCCGAAGGTCGCGTGAGCGGAGGTCGCCCCCCATGCGGGGGCGTGGATCGAAACAGCCCGCCGGCGTTGGCGTGGTGGACCACGGAGGTCGCCCCCCATGCGGGGGCGTGGATCGAAACCATCAGCCGCTCGCGCGAGGTCAGCTATACCGGGTGTCGCCCCCCATGCGGGGGCGTGGATCGAAACGATGAAGAACGCCATCAACGATATCCTGTCGCTGTCGCCCCCCATGCGGGGGCGTGGATCGAAACATGCAGCGCGAGGGCTTCGGCGAGAGCGTGAGCGGTCGCCCCCCATGCGGGGGCGTGGATCGAAACGGCAGCTCGCGCTCATTGCCGCTGCCCATGATCATGTCGCCCCCCATGCGGGGGCGTGGATCGAAACTGCAACCTCTTTCGCAACACCGCCCCGCCGATGGAGGTCGCCCCCCATGCGGGGGCGTGGATCGAAACCCCAACACCGCGGCTGAGGCCGCACAGGCCGCGGGTCGCCCCCCATGCGGGGGCGTGGATCGAAACGATGGGGCCGCCCGCGGGCGCTTTGCCCTGGCGCCGTCGCCCCCCATGCGGGGGCGTGGATCGAAACTCCGGCGCGGCGTCCGCCATCGTCAAGGGCGAGGGTCGCCCCCCATGCGGGGGCGTGGATCGAAACCGCGGCGACCTTGGCGGCGGCGCGCTGCGCTTCAGTCGCCCCCCATGCGGGGGCGTGGATCGAAACCATGGCGATAGAGCAGCACCCCGTTGCCATATGGTCGCCCCCCATGCGGGGGCGTGGATCGAAACGCCTTCTCCACGGCGTCATCAGCGGCCGCGGCGCGTCGCCCCCCATGCGGGGGCGTGGATCGAAACACGCGCTGCTGCGCACTCTGCGCTTCGGCCAACCGTCGCCCCCCATGCGGGGGCGTGGATCGAAACTGCGGGCGCTATGGGCAGGCCTATGCGGAGTACGGGTCGCCCCCCATGCGGGGGCGTGGATCGAAACATCGACGTGAAGGCGACGCAGGTGCTGCTGCCGAAGTCGCCCCCCATGCGGGGGCGTGGATCGAAACTTCGACAAGCTCGTCAACCACGCGCAGATCAAGGGTCGCCCCCCATGCGGGGGCGTGGATCGAAACATGCAGGCGCAATGCCCACGCGCCGCCATCGCAGGGTCGCCCCCCATGCGGGGGCGTGGATCGAAACCTGCGCCCCACCTTCGTCGACCTCGGTGACGGCGTCGCCCCCCATGCGGGGGCGTGGATCGAAACGGCGCCGGTCAGGCGCCAGTTGAGCGCGCGCATGTCGCCCCCCATGCGGGGGCGTGGATCGAAACATCGAGGACCTGGGCGAGGCGGCGCGGCGCTTTGTCGCCCCCCATGCGGGGGCGTGGATCGAAACAAGGTGAAGGAAGAAGACCCGGCCGGCGTGCTGACGTCGCCCCCCATGCGGGGGCGTGGATCGAAACCCACAGCATCACCGCCGACGCCGGAGGCGGTCGGGTCGCCCCCCCATGCGGGGGCGTGGATCGAAACGTCCACGGCAGTGAGCGCGAACGTAAGGTCATCGTCGTCGCCCCCCATGCGGGGGCGTGGATCGAAACATTTGGGTCGCCGAGGAGAACGAGGTCCCCACGAGTCGCCCCCCATGCGGGGGCGTGGATCGAAACCTTCATGATCTTTCTCCTCACTCCGGCCGGGTCACGTCGCCCCCCATGCGGGGGCGTGGATCGAAACATGGGGCGCACCTTCGCCATGCCGTTCGAGACCAGTCGCCCCCCATGCGGGGGCGTGGATCGAAACATGGGGCTCACCGGTGCGGCCGACACCACGAGCCTGTCGCCCCCCATGCGGGGGCGTGGATCGAAACTGGCTGAGCCAGCTCGCCATTGCGTAGAGGCTGGACGTGACATCAGGACAGCACGTCTCACCCAAGCGTAACGCGGATGGGATGATCTGCAGGCCGATTATCCAGAGCGATGAGCAGCGGGTTCACCGGCAGTGCGGCCCCATCCAGCGTGGCGGACACAATGCCCCGGCTCACACCTTGCGGATTTTCCACTGTGATGCGATATCGCGCTGCGCCATGGCGGATCGTGAGACCGAATTCAGGCCAGTCTCGCGGAATACAGGGATCTAGGCGGAGCATATCCCCTTCTCTGCGTAACCCGAGGATGCTCTCGATCCCCGCCCGTTGCATCCAGCCCGCCGAGCCCGTGTACCAGGTCCAGCCGCCGCGGCCCGCGTGGGGCGGCTCGGCATAGATGTCGGCGGCGAGCACGTAGGGCTCGACCTTGTAGCGCAGGACGTCGGAGCGGGTCCGCGCGTGGCTGATGGGATTGAGCATGGAGAACAGGGCCGCGGCCTTGTCGCCATCTCCCAGGGCTGCGAATGCCATTACGGACCAAAGCGCCGCATGGGTGTATTGGCCGCCATTCTCGCGGATGCCCGGCGGATAGCCCTTGATGTAGCCGGGATCGAGCGGCGTCTTGTCGAAGGGCGGCGTGAACAGCAGCGCCAGTCCCTCCCCTGGCCGGATCAGCTCCCGCTCCACGGCCGCCATGGCGCGGACCGCCCGCGCGGGATCACCCGCGCCCGACAGCACCGCCCAGGACTGCACGATGGAATCGATGCGGCATTCCTGGTTCATGGCCGAGCCCAGCGGAGTGCCATCGTCGAAGAAGGCGCGGCGATACCACTCCCCGTCCCACGCCGCACGGTCGAGCGCAGCGCCAAGCCCCTCCGCATGGGCGCGCCATCGCGCAGCGCGCAGATCCTCTCCCCTTGCGTCTGCCAGGGGGACGAACGCTGTCAGCGCCGCGTGCAGGAACCAGCCGAGCCAGACGCTCTCGCCCTCCCCGCCTTGGCCCACGCGGTTCATGCCGTCGTTCCAGTCGCCGGTGCCGATCCGCGGCAGGCCGTGGCCGCCCAGCGCGAGGCTCTCGTCCAGGGCGCGGGCGCAGTGCTCGAACAGGGAGGCGGCTTCGTCGGAAACGGTGGGCGGGAAGAAGGCTTCGTGCTCGCCCGGATTGAGCCTCTGGCCTTCCAGGAAGGGCACCGTTTCGTCCAGGATGCCACGGTCGCCGCTCACCTTCACATAATGGGCGGCGGCATAGGCGAGCCAGGCCCGATCATCAGAAATGCGGGTGCGCACGCCCCTCCCGGAATGGGGCAGCCACCAATGCTGCACGTCGCCTTCGACGAATTGCCGTGCGGCGGCCCGCAGGAGGTGCGCGCGCGTCATGTCCGGACGGAGCGGGGCAAGGGCCATCCCGTCCTGGAGCTGGTCGCGGAAGCCGTAGGCACCGCTCGCCTGATAGAACGCCGAGCGCGCCCACACCCGGCAGGCCAGCGACTGGTAGAGCAGCCAGCCGTTCAGCATGATGTCCATGGCGCGGTCCGGCGTGCGCACCTCGACAGCGCCGAGGATATCGTCCCAGCCCTTGGTCACTTCGGCGAGGACAGCGTCCAGGTCGGCGGCACGGAACCGGGCGATCAGTTCGCGGGCCTCCGGCGCATCAGATCCCTCACCGAGGAGGATGACGATCTCGGCGCTGGCTTTCGGGAGCAGAGTCACGGTCGACCGCATGACCCCGCAGGGGTCGCGGCCTGCGCCCGTCAACCCGGACAGCGGAGCGGGCCGCCTGAGCGCCGCGGGGTCGGCAAGCGTGCCGTTTCGCCCGATGAACTCCCGGCGGTCGCCCGTCCAGTCGGTCTGGCGTCCGCCCATGTCGAGGAAGGCGACGCGCGACCCGAAATCGCCGTTCCAGGGATTACGGGCGAACAGGGCCCCGGTCTCGCTGTCGATGGCCGTCGCCACGAAGGGCGCCGTGGCGGAGCGCGACGGGCCGAGCACCCATTCCGCGTAGGCGGTGAGCGAGAGCCGGCGCGGGCGGTTTGTCAGGTTGCGCAGCGTGAGGTGGGAGATCTTGACGGATCCCTCGACGGGCACGAACTGGATAAGCTCGCTCGCGATGCCACGGGCTGCATGGCTGAAGACGCTGTAGCCCCGGCCGTGGCGGGCCACGTAGGTGGCCGCCTCGTCGCGCATGGGCAAAGCGGTGGGCGTCCAGACGGCGCCGGTCTCATCGTCCCGCAGGTAGAAGGCTTCGCCGGTCCGGTCAGTGACCGGATCATTCGACCATGGCGTGATCAGGTTTTCCCGGCTGTTCTGGGACCAGGTGGAGCCGCAGCCCTCGGCGGCCACCTGGAAGCCGAATGCGGGATTGGCGACGACGTTGATCCACGGCGCCGGCGTCGACCGCCCCGGGCCGAGCACCGTTACATATTCCCGCCCGTCGTCGGCGAAGCCGCCAAGCCCGTTGAAAAACTCCAGCTCCGGCACCATCGGCGGCGACTCTGGCGCCGCCGCGAGGGGTTTGGGACGCCCCTTCGCGGCGCTCTCCGTCTGGCTGATCCGATCGAGCTGCTCAGCAAGGCTGCCGCGCTGCGCCACGAGCACGATGCGGGCGGAGGAGGACAGAAGCGAGACTACGTCCGCCGAAACGAGATCCGCCCGCAGCACGAAGATCCGCCCCGGGGGGCTGTCCCGCCCAGCCGGGGGCCGCGACGAGCTGGTCCGCGAGAGGGTTTCGAGCGCGATCTGCAGATCCTGCACATAGGACGACTGGCGCTCGTTCAGGATCACCAGATCGACCGCCAGCTGCTTCATGCGCCAGTATTCGTGCGCCTTCAGCAATTCCCGCGCGACGTCGACATTGTCGATGTCGGAAATGCGCAGGAGCACGATGGGCAGGTCGCCTGAAATGCCCTGCGCCCAGAGGCCGGATTGCGGACCGCTGCCGCGCAGGATCGTGTCCGATGCGGGGCGCAGCGTCGGCGCAGCATAGAGCGCGTAGCCGGCGAGGCGCTGATATGTGGCTGCATCGCCGGCCGTGATGCCGAGGTGGTAGAGTTCGACCTGCGCCTGTGTCCAGGCGAGGGTTGCCGCACGGCCATAGGCGGCCGCGTCCCGGTGCTTGTCGATGCCGTCCAGCAGCGCGTCACGGGTGGACGTCGCCACGGTCCAGAACGCGACACGCGCCATGCCGCCCGGTTCGATCCGCACGCGCCGGCGCAGGGCGAAGATGGGGTCGAGCACCGTCCCGATCGTGTTCGACAGAGGACGTCCGTCGATGACTGCGATGGGGGTGCTGACACCCTGGCCCCGACCAAGGAAGCGCGCACGGTCGGTTTCGATCTCCGGCGTGCCGACGGCTTCGCCTTCCAGCACGCTGAAATGGGCGGCCCAGATTTCCGGCTCGCTCGGGGCACGCCGCCGGCGCGTGGCGAGGATGGCGCCGATGTCGGCGCGGTATTCCGTCTCGACGAACAGCTTGGAAAAGGCGGGATGGGCGATGTCGGAGGCCTGCGGCGCCAGCACCAGCTCGGCGTAGGAGGTGATTTCCAGTTCCCGTATGCGGTTGCCCGTGTTGGTCAGGCAGACGCGGCGGACCTCCGCATCATCCTCGGCGGAGACGAGCACGTCCAGCGCCGTCTCCAGCGTGCCGTCGCGGCGGATGAATTCCGCGCGGTCCTCGTGAAAGGTCACATGATAGGCCGCCGGCTCGACGCCGCTCGGCTGGAAGCCGCACGACCAGACCTCCCCGCTGTGCACGTCGCGGACAAAGACGTAGGAACCGAAATCGTCGCAGGTCGCATCCTCGCGCCAGCGGGTGATCGCGAACTCCCCCCAGCGGCTGTAGCCGGAGCCCGCGGTCGTGAGCATGGCGGCATAGCGTCCGTTGGAAAGCAGATGGGTGGCAGGCGACGCCTGCCGGGCGGAGGTGAAGGTGCGCCCGGTGGGCGGCTCCAGATCACGGACCCGCGCCGCGGTAAGCCCGTCCGCCGACCAGGGGCGCACCACCGCCACGTCACGGGGCGTGCGCTCCTGCAGCAGCAGTTCCGTGGCCTGGACCATGGGCTCGGCATGGAAGCGCGCGCGCATGATGCCGCCCAGAAGCGTGTCGGCGACGGCAACGATGGTCATGCCCTGGTGATGCGCCATGAAGGCCTGCACCACGGCGCGGCTCTCGCCCGCCGGGAGCCGGCTCGCGGTGAAGTCCAGCGCCTCGTAGAAGCCGTAGCGGCCACGGGCGCCGGCTTCGCGAAGCCGGGCGAGATTGGCGCAGGCGGCGATCGGGTCGGCCATGGCGGCGAGCGCGGTCGCATAGGGTGCGATCACCAGATTGTCGCCGAGCCCCCGCTTCAGCCCGAGGCCGGGAACGCCGAAGTTGGAATATTGATAGGTCAGTTCGAGGTTGCGGGCGTTGTAGGCGGATTCGGAAATCCCCCACGGCACCCCCATGCCGGCCGCGTAGTCGATCTGCCGGCGAACCACCAGCCGGTTGGTCTGGTCGAGCAGGCTGCCGGCCGGCGCGCGCATGATCAACGATGGCATCAGATACTCGAACATGGAGCCGGACCAGGAGATCAGCGCGGCGCCGTGGGCGATGGGTGTCACCGAGCGCCCGAGACGGAACCAGTGGCGGGCAGGGACATCGCCCTTTGCGATGGCGAAGAAGCTTGCGAGCCGGGCCTCCGAGGCCAGAAGGTCGTAGCAGCTCGGATCGAGCGTCCCCTCGGCCACCAGATAGCCGATGGACAGGAGATTGCGGTCACGGTCCAGGAGGAAGCCGAATTCCATCCCAAGCGCCATGGTCCGGGCGGTATTCTCGAGCGCGGCCAGGCGGGCCCCCAGACCGGATTCATCCGTCGGTGCATCCGCCAGATCGCGGCGGTGACTGGCGATCGCGTCGAGGCTGGCCTGGGCCCAGAACAGCACGTCCGAGCCCGGCGCGTCGCCACGTTCGGTGGCGAGGGCCCGCGCGATATCCATCATCGTGTCCGCAGCAGCGGCGAGATCCGCCAGCTGGCGGGAGATGTCCTCGCCGTCCGACAGGGCCCGGCGCGCGGCCGCGGCGAGGGCGGTGAGCGCTTCGTCCAGGTCCAGAAGGGTCACGATCTGGGTGCGGCGCCCGTCCGCAAGAAGGCCCGCCTCTTCGCGGGCCAGATCCAGAGCGTCGGCGATCCCGGCAAGACGCTGCGTGATCGGCTGCGCGGACGCCTTCCAGTCCCGCAGCGCGTTGGCGAGCGCGATGAGGTGCCCGGCCAGGTTTCCGCTGTCGACGGTGGAGACGTATTTCGGATCGAGGGCGCGCAGGTCGCCGGTGTCGTACCAATTGTAGAAATGGCCGCGGCAGCGGGGCAGGCCGGACATGGTGTGAAGCGTCGCCTCCAGACGGCGCACGGCGTCGCCGGTTCCCAGCCATCCGAAATCGCGGGCGCTGGCGACGGACAGCAGATAGAGGCCCATATTGGTCGGCGACGTCCGCCGCGCCAGCACCGGCGCGGGGTCTTCCTGGAAGTTGTCCGGCGGCAGGGCGTGGTCCGCATCGGTCACGAAGGTTTCGAAGAACCGCCAGGTGCGCCGGGCGGTCAGCCGCAGCGTTCGGGCCTGAGCCTCGGACATCTGCAGCTGGTCCGCCGCATGAGGTGAGCGGCTGACGAAGCGCGCCACGGCCGGCGATGCAACCCATGCCGCGGCGAACAGCGCCGCCAGCGGCCAGGCACCCTGTCCGGCGAGGACCGCGACGAGCAGCGCCACGGCGGCGATGGCCAGGGCACCGGCCATCCGGCGATAGGAGCCGGCAAGATCGAGCCGCCGGGCAAGGCTCGCCTGCGCGGCGGGGACCCATTCCAGCAGATGCTTGCGGGTGACCCGCAGCCGCCACAGCGTGCGGGCGATGGCATCGCCCATCAGCCATGCCTCGTGGGCAAGGAATACTACCGCGAGCACGGATTGCACCACCGCCAGACGCAGGTCTCCCAGGAGGGCGCGCAGATGACTGGAGATGGCGATGCCGCGCTGGCGGGGCACGATGGCGGCGAGGACCGGAATGAGATTGGGCAGCGCGAGGGTGAACAGCACCACGGCGGTCCAGAACAGCGCGGCGGCAAAGGGTAGCGTCCAGCCGGCGACAAGGGCCGCGACGGCCAGGGGCGCGGAGAGGGAGCGGCGCAGATTGTCGAGCATCTTCCAGCGCCCCATGACGGGGATAGCGCCGAAGCCCCGGGTGGCGCCGGGGAGCTGGGGGCCGCTTCCGAAGATCCAGGGCAGAAGCTGCCAGTCGCCACGCGCCCAGCGATGGCGCCTCAGGGCACTGACGTCGTAGCGGGCGGGAAACTCCTCCACCACTTCCACGTCGGAGGCGAGGCCGGCACGCGCGAACACGCCCTCGAAGAGGTCATGGCTGAGGAGGGTCGAATCCGGCACGCGGCCCTTCAAGGAGGCCTCGAAGGCATCGACGTCATAAATGCCCTTGCCGGCGTAGGAGCCTTCCCCTGACAGGTCCTGATAGACGTCGGACACGGCCGAGCCGTAGGGGTCGATGCCGCTCATGGAGGAGAAGGTGCGCTGGAACAGAGATCCGTCCTCGCCCATGGGCAGGGACGGCGTCACCCGCGGCTGGAGGACCCCGTAGCCTTCCACCACCCGCCCCGCCGCCGCGTCGAAGCGGGGCCGGTTGAGCGGATGGGCCATCTTGCCGATGAGCCGGCGGACCGTGTCGCGCGGCAGCCGCGTATCGGCGTCCAGCGTCACCACATAGCGCACGTCCTCCGGCAGCCTCGACGGGCCTCCTGTGATGTCCATGAAGGTGGTGTCGGAGGCACCGCGCAGGAGGCGGTTCAGCTCATGAAGCTTGCCGCGCTTGCGCTCCCAGCCGATCCAGCGCGCCTCACCCGCGTTCCAGACCCGCCGCCGATGCAGCAGGACGAACCGGGCGCCGCCCGGCGCGGGCCCGTAGCGCGCGTTGAGACGGGCGATCCCTGCCGCGGCCACGGCGACCAAAGCGTCGTCACCGGCCGCGTGCTCCATCTCGGAATCGGTCCAGTCGGACAGGAGCGCGAAATAAAGATCGCCTTCGGGACTGGCCAGGTGATGGATTTCGAGTCGCTCGACATTTTCCTCGATGGATGCGGCATTCGTCAGCAGCGTGGGGACGGCCACCAGAGTCCGCAGATGCGAGGGAACGCCGTCACGCAGTTCCAGCGCCGGCAGCGCCGTCGCCCCGAAGCCGTAGCTCATGGCGCGATTGACCAGCGCCACCGCGGCATCGATAGCCGGCAGGGTCCCGAGCAGGGTGAGCAGAACAAGCTGTGCTGCGCCAATGCCGGCGGTGGCCAGTGCAAGTACCGGCAGCGCCAGCAGCACCGCGGCCACGATGGCGATTGCCCCCACGTACCCGCCGATGCCGAAGGCCCGGTTCAGGTGGGTGGAAATGCTGCCGATGGGCAGGCGAAAGCCGAGCTGGCGTTCGAACGCCCGCCGCCCGGCTCCGATCAGGTGGTAGCCGGCATCGCTGTCGCGGCGGGGCCCCTCCGGGTCGCAATGCTCGGTGCGAGCCAGTTCAGTGGCGGCGATCGCCTGACGGGCGACCTCAAGCTCGCTGCGGCGAGATCCACGCGCCAATTGCTCGATCGCGTCCCGGTAGAGATTGCGGGTCGGAAAGTCCATGGCGTCATAGCCGCTTCCGGCGGCCAGCATGGCGTGTACGAGGCTGGTGCGCTCGAACATCTCCTGCCAGTCCATGTCGGAGATCAGACGCAGGCTGGTGATGATGTTGCGAATGGTCACGTTCGCCGCGCCCTGGCTGCGATGCACGTCGCGGACAACCATGTCGGCCGTCGTATGGCGGGCCGCCAGGCGCTGGTCGAGCCAGACGAGGGCGGGCGTGATCCTGGGATCCTGGTCGCGCAGCCTGTGGACCAACTGCACGGCGAAGGCATCGTAGAGCCCGTCCTGCTCATGATTGGCGAGCACGGTCGCAACAGGCTGGCTGGGGCCGCCGCCGACGCCTAGCAGGCGGTCGGCCAGGGCATCGGCGTCGCGCCGGGCGATACGATCATCGACGATCGCCTGGGCCAGGCGCCGGAGGTTCTCGATCAGCACGATGCGCAAGGTGATGGAGACCGCCCAAAGCTCGCCAATGGTCAGCGGCTGGATCTCCTGATAGGCCGTGAGATAGCGCGACAGCATCTCGGGATCGAAGCGGCTGTCGGTATGGGCCACGAACGCCCAGGCCACCCCGAACACGCGCGGATATCCGACGAAGGGTCCTGCGGCGAGCTTGGGAAGCTGACGATAGTATCCCGGCGGCAGATCGGAGCGGATCTCCCGGATCTGCTTTTCCACCAGATGATAATTGTCGATCAGCCATTCCGCCGAAGGGGTGATGGCGCCGCCTTCGGCGACGGCGGCGGCGATGGCGCGGTAGGCCGACAGCAGAACAGCGCCATTCTCGGCGAGGCGGACCGAAAGCGCATGCCCCTTGGTGAGCCGCGGCTCCACCGGTTGCGCCTCGGCCAGGCTACGGGCGTGCTCTTCGAGCCGCTCCATGCCGAAGAGCTCTTCGCGGACAGGCTGGTCATCCCAGGGGGATGACGCGGACGTGCGCCCGAAGGGGCGGAGGAGATGCGAGCGCAAAGGGACCTTTCTACGCGGCGCGCCCACGATCGACTGAGCCGGGAGCGCTGCCGAACGCATCGACGCCCCGCAGTCTCATGATCGTCGGTGCAACGGGCTAATCCTGGATTGTGTCGGCGAAGGCCCGCGCAAACCGAATTGCCAGGGCTCGCGCGTCCGCCTTGAGCTGCTCGGTGCTCTTGGGTGCGGCGGCGCTGTTGCGAACGGGAATCTCGAGCGTGACGGTGCCGCCCCCGCTGTCCCGCTCGCGCCAGATCACGCGGGCGAGCACGTGCTCGGCGTCGAGCGACTGGAAAACGATGTCGAGGCCCTTGTTCATGGCGATTGGACCGCCTTTCTCATCTGGGGCACTTGGAGCGCCGGGCACGTGGAGCCATACTCGCCTGTCCAGCGCTCTGCGCACGACAGAGCCGGTACGCAGGCCAATATGTGCGGCCCTAGAAATCGGACGCGGAGAGGCGGTGGAAGCTTTGCCGCCGGCGCGCAAGACGCCGCTTGCGACGCGCTCGATCCGTCGCCGGTTCGTGTCGAAGGTCCGCAGAGATGCCGCTTCGTCCTGTCCGCCCTGGGAACTTGAACCGCTTCAGGGCATCACCGTCCAGATGGAACGCAACCTCGAAGGCAGAATCATGCCCCCAGAAGGTCACGGAGCGCCTGACCGGATCAAAGACGCGGCTAGCGTTGGGAAATTGCAGTGGCATCGAAGTTCCCTGTTTGGGGCACGTCCATCAGAGCGGCCGCGGCCGCGGAAGGAGAGGCGGGCTCCCCTGCGGACTTCTGCTGGTCCTTCAACAAGGCGACATCGAGTTCGGCCGCATTCACCGACAGGCACTCGTTTCGACCTTGGGGCGCAGCGAGGGCGGGCGTGTGCAGCATCGTCGCCATGCGCCGGTAGGCAATGAAGGAGAGGCCGAGAAGCTGCTCCTCATCTATGACGATCCGATAGGTCCCCGCCGGAAGATCGCCGTCGGCGTCGCTCAGGTGAAAGGGGTGATCGAAAGTAATCGTGGTTTCACGGGTTCGGACATCCATTATGGCCTCCTCAGCCTTTCCTCTTGGGCGGACCCAAGGATACGGGCGCCCCCTTCAAGACGGACGCAGGCGCTTCAGGCACTTTGATTTTCCTCGGCTTCTTGGCTTCGCGATTGCCGCGCATCTGTCCTTGGCCATGGCCGCCTCCTCTTTGTCGCGTCGGTAGATCTTGGTCGCGTCGGCAAATCCGGCAGGCGAGACGAAAAACGCCCTGCGACCCTCAGGGGCCACAAGGCGTCGGGCGCCCTGCAGGGCCAGGGAGGCGCATCGCGACCTGAGCCGCCGGTACATCCGCGGCCGGCATTCGGAACGAGGCGCAGGGGTGGCATTTCCGAAAGGCTCGGGATGCCGCCCAAAAGGTCAGCTCAGATCCTTGAGCATGTCCGCGGCCATCTTGCCGCTCTTGCGGTCAGCGACGAGTTCGAAGCCCACTTTCTGGCCTTCGCGCAGCTCACCGAGTCCGGAGCGCTCCACGGCGCTGATATGGACGAAGGCGTCGCTGCCGCCCGCATCGGGGGCGATGAATCCAAAGCCCTTTTGGGCGTTGAACCACTTCACGGTTCCCTCAGTCATGGGAAACCCTCTCAATTTTGATAATTAGCTCACCAGCCCATGGCCGGTGGTCGACATCGCATTTTCTGGCGAGAATTTCTGGATGGGCGCAAAAACAAACTCTGCGCAGAGCCAAGTGATCTGACTTTGTATCGACCCGATCAATATGCTCCGATATTCGCGGATTTGCAACGTTATTTATATATCAATCACTTCAGCGCTGCAATAAATCTATCATATGCTAAGTAAATGAAGCCCCTCTTGAGCCGACCTGACCCAGGCCAGCGAGGTGCGCTTCTTGTTTGCGCAGCCCTGCCAGACCCTCACCCGAGGCAGAGCCCCACGGAGCGCCCTTGATCCCTCTTCAGATCCGCCACATCACCACCTATCGCTTCCATCGGCCCGTGATATTCGGGCTCCACAGACTGATGCTCCGCCCCCGTGAAAACCGCGACCTGCGGGTGACGTCGAATCAGCTGATGCTGACCCCGGCGGCGAGGGTGGACTGGGCCCAGGATGTTTTCGGCAATGCGGTCGCCACGGCGCCGTTTCCGGGATACGCTGGTAAACGTTCATGTCATGACGGGATGGGGCGCGGCAGCCTGGAAGATGTCAGCAATGTCAGGGTCAGCAGCCCACCGGCGGCCGAGACCATCGACGCCGCCAGGATTCCGAGTTTCGCCGAGGTGAGCAGTCCCCCCTCGAACGCCATCTCGGCGATGAACAAGGCCATGGTGAAGCCGATGCCCGTGAGCATTGCACCCGCCGCCAGCACGCCCCAGGAGAGTTCCGCCGGACGTTTGCCCAGACCCAGCGCGACGGAGATCGCACTGAACATCACGATCCCGACAGGCTTGCCCAGGACGAAGCCGGCAAAGACGGCAAATGCGAGCCCGCGGTGGAATTCGGCGGACACGATGCCCACACCGGCATTCGCCAGGGCAAAAAGCGGCATGACCGCAAACGCCACCCAGGGATGGAGCAGCATTTCCAGGCGCTCGATGGGTGAAAGCGCCTCGCGGGCGGCTACTCTGGCCCGCTGCAGGTCCTGTCTCCCCTGGCTGTCGCCGGTCCAATGCTCGTCGAGGGGATAGGCGACCACCCGATCGAAGATCGCATGCAGGCGAATGCCGCTGACCCAGCTTCGGGCCGGCGTCATGAGACCAAGGATCACGCCGGCCAAGGTCGGGTGGATGCCGCCCGAATCCAGCGCCAGCCAGATTGCTCCGCCGATGGCGAAATAGACCGGGATGGAGCGGATTCCCAACTGCGAGATGATCGCCACCAGGGCAAATCCTGCTCCTGCAAGGGCGATGGGGAGCCAGGAGATGGTCCCACCATAGCCGATGGCCACCACCAGGATCGCCCCCACATCGTCAAAGATCGCCAGCGACAGCAGGAACAACCTCAAGCTCAAGGGAATGCGGTTGCCCAGCACGGCGAGCGCGCCGATGACGAAGGCGGTATCGGTGGCCATCACCACGCCCCAGCCATGCCAGCCATCACTGCCACCTTGCAGCAGGAGGAACAGAGCGGCTGGCACCGCCATTCCCCCAAGCGCGGCCGCGAGCGAGAGCGTAATCGTCCGGAGATCACGCAGTTCTCCCAGAACGATTTCACGCTTCAGCTCCAGGGCGACAACGAAGAAGAAGAGCGTCATCAGACCATCGTTGATCCAATGCTGCAGGGAACGGGAAAAGCTGACCGGACCGATTTCCAGCCCGACGCGCGTGTCCCAGACTGCGAGAAACGGCTTCGCCCAGGGAGAATTGGCGAGCGTCAGGGCCACAATGGCGGCAAGCAGTAGCGCTGCGCCAGCCATGCTCTCGATCCGCAGGAAGCGCATGAACGGTTTGGTAAAGCGGTCGGCAGGCTCCTGAGGAAGCCGCCCGAGGCCGTTCGTCAGCTTGTTCATGCGGTGCATTTTTGGTTCACCGTCGGAACACGCCGAACACAACAACGCGCGCGGCATCGCAACGCGTCTATCCAGGGCCGCACTACGTCTTCACAGTCATGCTGGCGGAGGCGTCCTTATGCTGGTGTAGAAAACGCGCGATGAGCGCCTTCAGCTGCGCTGGATCGCCCGTGCTGGCGGTGGCGTTCGTAAAGAGCGCGCGCTGAATCGCCGTCGGCAGCACGTTCCACTCCTTGACCACGGCTACACCCAAATGCTCGAGAACGCGCCGCTCCAGCCCCGTCAGGGCGCTGACCGACGAGGAGACCTCGGGCCGGGGCATCAGAGAACCGCCTTCCCCCTCCCAGCGAGCGACCGCGGCCGCCATCTCCGTGGCATCGAACGGTTTGATTTGGTGGATCTCATTCATGGCGAATACATAACACATATCGTTCCGGCTTACAATTTTATCCACTTTCTGCTTTCGATCTGTGGCAAAATGGCTTTTAGCTTGACCGTTTTAATTTGACGTGTGGCGGGATTCTGGGAAACGTCTTCTGACAAAGAGATCGCGGGTTATTCGGAGCGGTCGACGTGATCCAGCACGAGCAGGAGGGAGGCGACCCGGTTGGCGGAGGATCTCCACTCCGCGAGGCGGGCATAGCTGTCCGTGATCCAGTTGAATGCGCCCTGCACGATGGTGAATGCCGCAGCGGCCTGGACGGCCTCGCCAAGGCTCATAAGGCCTACCAGGTACTTGGGCATGCAGAGCAACAATCCGATCACCGGCGTCAGCAGCAGGTTCGTCTGCGATACCAGCGTCATCCGCATGAGCTGCCAGCACAGGGCGCGCCATTGGGCGATCACCTTCGCCAGCGCATCGCCGATGACGCCGCGTCCGTCCTGCGTCGCATCGGGACGCAGAGGTCGTTCTCCGCTTTCGCGCAAATGAGCCCCGACCGCGCGCAGGTCCGCCTCGGCGCGCTTGCATTCTTCCAGGACGCGCATCAGGTGGCGCCCGATGAACATCATCGCGGCCGTGACCAGCACCGAATAGCCGACGACGGCGAGCACGAGATATCCCGGGATGGTGACGTGGGTTCCAAGGGCGGGAATGACGAGCGAGCCCCCGACGCTCCAGAGGACCCCTATGAAGGTGATCGCGTTGAGCACCGAAGAAAGCAGGCCGACCACGAGATCCACGGGGACGTCGGTTGCGACCTTGGCGTCCTCGGCGATCCGATACTCGGGGGTCTGATGCTCTCCCAGCATGAATCTCAGTCGGCGATAGCGCCCAGCTCCCAGCCAAAAGTCATAAAGATGGCCGCTGAGCCAGCGGCGCCATTCGCGCTGCGTTGTCATGCGTGCCCAGACCGAGACGATGGCAAGCAAAACGCTGGCGGCAGCCAGCGGCACGAAATGCTGCGCCTGCCTCCACAGTTCCAGCCCATCCCGTCGGCCGACGGCGTCAAAGAAATCCCGATTCCAGAAATTGAGCCGATACTGGGTCCAAAGCTGCAGAAGCACCGTGGTTACCATCGCGGCCGCCAGAAGCCATGCGCGGCCGCCGGAGCGGCCGCGCCAGAACCCCGATGCGCTTTCCCAGAAACGATAGAGGAGGCGCCTTTGATCTGGGGGAAGGTACGGATCGAGGGACATCGCAACCATCCCGGAAACGCCAGACCTGCGCCACAGAGCAGCGCTGAAGGGACCCGCGTCAAGCCTCACCTATGCTCGTCCCGCCGGTCAAGTGCGGCGCATCGGCGGGCGGTTGGTGGCTCAGCCACGCCGAGCCTCGGGGAAACCGCCCGCCTGTGTGACGGTGCTATTTTTCCTCGATGGAGATGCCACTTTTGCCGAAATTGATTTCGATGCCCGAGGGCTTCTGCCGCTCCTTGTAGAGCTGGTATCCGACGACAGCGATGACGAGCACGAGCGCGCCGATGGCAAGGTAGAGAATATTTCGGTTCATCGTGATCGACCTTTGTGACGAGGCAGTCCGCTGTGGCACCGCGACCGTTTTCGTCGCGCCGGGGTTGGGGGCGTCGACGCTGCGCGAGTGAGTAGTTTCCGACCCTGCTCTTTCTTCCATCCGGCGTGCACCCTGCAGACGGTGCGTTCCCCCGCCGCGGCTTGCCGCGACCGCGCCCTGCCGGCGGCGGCGTTCTGCCGCCGGTAGATCTCCGGGTTGCATCAGCCGGAAGGCGTCCAACGGGATGTTGATGCACAGAACCTTGGTGGAGCTTGTCGCGTTGGGACGAAAATCCCGGCGGGTGGGCTGCCATATCGCTTCGGGACAATGCATATGATGCTGCGGATTCTGATCGTCGAGGACGATTTCATGATCGGGGTCCATCTCGCCGAAATACTCGAAGACATGGGCCATGAGGTCTGCGCCGTCGAAACCACCGAGGCCGAGGCAATCGCCGCGGCCGAGCGCTGCCACCCGGACCTGCTGATCGTGGATGCGTTCCTGCGGAACGGCAGCGGCATTTCGGCGGTCGAGACCATCTGTCGAAACCGAAAGGTGCCCCACGTCTTCGTCAGCGGCGATCCGGCGAGCGTCAAGGCGGCCCTGCCGGCTGCCGTCGTCGTGGAGAAGCCATTTCGGCCCGAAGTCCTTACCCGCGCCATCCAACGCATGATCGACGGCATCTCCCCGCCGTAAGTGGAACTGCGGCCCGCGGGCACACGAGCCCAGCAAGGCGCGGGGCCGCCCCCTGTCTGGTCTCGACCGGCTCTCAATGCGTCAGAGACGCAGTCCCTGGAGCCCACCCAGGAGCCACAGCACGACGATGATGAGCAGGACCAGGCCGAGCACGCCCCCGAGCCCGCGACTGCCGTAGCGGTTGAAACCGTAATAGCCTCCGCCGCCGAACAGCAGGATAAGAACCACGATCAAAAGTATTGTGCTCACGTTCAGGCCTCCTTGTTTGACTTTTCGACTGACGAAAATATTTCGGTTCTGATCACCAGACTTTCTGGCTCGCAGGCCCTTAGGCCACGCCAAGCGTCAGGCGGCCCGCTTGCACAGACACGCCGTATCGAGACCATTCTAGCTCCGCGAGAGCGTGGCGGCAGGCTCGGAAACTACTCAGCTTCGCCCGCACGGCCCAGGCACTCTCCCGTGCCGCGGCTGGCCGCCATCGGCCTGGCCGGTCGTGCGCGTCGGTCAGCCCCATCGCCTCCTCGATCCCGCTGCGGCCAAGACGCTGCGTCCAGTCGAGCGGCGAGGCATCTCAGAATTCAGGTCGCATCAGTGAGTACCGGATTTCTCATACGCCCAGTGATGCGCCAAGCGACAGGAGCTGGGATCGAAGGCGGGGGGCGGCCTCACCCCTTGGGGCCGCATCCGCGGAATTTCCTCCCGAGCCGGCGAGGCCGTCCTTAGCTGAAGCGTTCACCTGCTCCCGTCCAGGCCGCAGCGAGCGCGATACGCGCGAGGGCCGGCAGGGATTTGGCACCGGTCTTCTTCATGATGGCCGCCCGGTGGTTCTCAACTGTGCGCTGGCTGATGCCGAGGTCCGCAGCGATGTTCTTGCTGGGATGACCGGCGAGCACCAGATCGAGGATCTCCCGCTGGCGGTGTGTTAGTGACGACAATTGCGCGGCGGCCGCGGCGTGCCACACCGGCCGCGCCTGCGCATTTTCCGCATGGTCGAGCGCCTGCTTCACGCACGCGAGCAATTCCCGCCGGCCCACAGGCTTCTCGATGAAATCGAAGGCACCGGCCTTCATGGCCTCGACCGCCATCCGCACATCGCTGTTCCCGGTAATCATGATGGCGGCCATGTCGTGGCTGGATCCCTGCAGACGCTTCAGCAGCTCCAGCCCCTTCATGCCGGGCAGATAGGCATCGACCAGGAGGCAACCGGCACGACCGGCGCCGAAGGCCTCGATGAAGGCCTCGCAGCTGTTGAAGTCCTCGACCGTCCGGCCATCCTCCTCCAGCACGCTGCGCATGCCCTGCCGCACATGGTCGTCATCATCGACGACGAAGATGGTCGGCGAAGCCGCCGGCGCGTGTTCGGCGCCCGGGGACGCGACGCCCGGCGCCACAGGCAAAGGCTGCGCGCAAAGCAGTCCCTGGATGATGTGGGTCAGCTCGTCCGCCTTCACCGGCTTGTTGAGCTGCACGCAATCCTGGCCCGCAAAGTCACGCAGGGCGATCGTGGATATGTCGCCGGTCACGATCACCACGGGAATCCGCCGGCCCAGCCTGGCGCGGAGGCGCGATGCCGTTTCCAGCCCCGTCATGCCGTTGGGCAGGTTGTAGTCCGCGAGGATGAGCTCGGGCCGGATGGCACTGCGCTCCACCATAGCGACCGCGCTGTCGCCGTCGGGCGCCATGGTCACGGCATGTCCCTCGGTCGTGAGCAGGAGTTCCAGCAGGGAGCGCACATCCGGATCATCCTCGATCACCAGGACCGCAGCCTTCCGGCTCCCCGCATCCTTGCCGGGGAGCGGGGCGGGGAGCGACGCGACGCGACGCTCCGGAGCCCGGGGCGCGAGCTTCACGTCGATGGAAAATACCGACCCATGATCGGGGCGCGAGCGCACGTGGACGGGATGATCCAGCAGCAGGCCGAGCCGCTGCACGATGGAGAGGCCGAGTCCAAGGCCAAGATTGCGCTCGCGGGCCGCGTTGTGAAGCTGGTGGTACTCGTCGAAAATGGCGCGCAGCTCGGTCTCGGGAATGCCGATCCCGGTGTCCCACACTTCGAGGCGCAGCCAGGGTCCATGCCGTCGGCAGCCCACCAGCACACGGCCTCGCGGCGTGTATTTCAGCGCATTGGAGATGAGGTTGCGCAGCATCTGCTCCAGAAGGCGCGGGTCACTTTCCACCGAGAGACTGCACGGGATCACGCTCAGGCTCAGCTTCTTGCCGCGCGCGTGATAGGTCAGCTCCTCTCGCATGCGATCCAGCAGATCGTTTACGGGGAAGGTCGCAACCTCGGCCTTTATGGTGCCGGCCTCGATCTGGTTGATGTCGAGCAGTGCGTTCAGCATTCCGGACATGGCGCTGATGGTCTCGTCGAGCCGCTTGATCAGCCGCTCGGCTTTCTCCCCCTGCGTAACCTTCGCCAGAAGGCCTTGAAGCAGGACCAGCGATTGCAGCGGCTGCCGCAGATCGTGGCTCGCGGCGGCCAGGAAGCGAGACTTGGCGCTGTTGGCGAGTTCCGCCTCTCGCCGCGCGGTTTCAAGCGCATCAGCAGCGCGCCGACGCTCCGTGACGTCGACGAAGGTGATGACGACGCCGTCGACCCCTCCGTCCTGTGTCCGATACGGCAGGATGCGGCGTAGATACCAGGCCCCGCCGCGGGCCTCGATCTCGCGCTCCAGCGCCGCCTGGTTCGCCAGCACGGACTCGATGTCCCGGATCAGGGCCTCGTCGGCGGCCAGCGAGTTGAGGTCCGATAGAGGCCGTCCCACGTCGCTCGGGATGACATTGAAAAGCGCACGCGTGGCCGGAGTGAAGAAGCGGATCTTCAGCTCGGTATCGAGGAAAAGGGTAGCAACGTCAGTGCTGTAGAGCACGTTCTGGAGGTCGCTGGACGTGGTGCGCTGACGCTCCAGCGTCTCCTGGAGCTGGCCGTTGAGAGCCGTCAGCTCCTCATTGAGGGACTGCAACTCCTCCTTGGAAGCCAGAAGCTCCTCGTTGGTGGACTGGAACTCCTCGTTGACCGACAGCGCCTCCTCGTTCACCGCCTTCTGCTCTTCGCTGGAGAAGCTCGAGGTTGCGGATGGCGCCTTCGAGTTCCGCGCGGGTGGCTTCAAGCTCCCGCTCCAGCTCGTTCACGCGCGAGACATTGCGCGCGGGGCGCGACGGCGCGGATGAGACACCGGCTGTGGCGGCATCGAGGAAGCAGATCAGGAGGAGGTCTTCGCCTTCGCTCTGCAATGGATGCACGGCGATGCTGAAGGAGAAAGGCTCGCCGTCCCGGCGGGCGCGGCCGCCCGTCACGACGACGCGCTTCTTCTCCTGGCTGGCCTGATGGATCGCCGCCCTGAGCTTGGTGCGGATGCCCTCCCGGGCCATTGAGAGAAGGTCGTGGGTCGGCTGGCCGGGAGCGAGCCGCAGATAGGGGTCCGTGGACCCCAGATAGTAAAGACACTCGTATGCGCGATTGATCAGAACCGCTGCCGGCGCATAGTTCTCCAGAACCACCTGCCAGCACAGCTCGGCGAAGGCGACCTGCCGCGACGGCGTGGCGACCTTGGCCGGGCGCGCAGGAAGGTGAACGGCATCCTTCGCGCCGATCGGAAAGGGCAGAGCACCGGCTCTGCGCTGCCCGACACGCCGGTAAAGCCTGAGGGGCTTGGAGAGGAGATCGAACCGGGCGTCGCCGCCGCTCACCTCTTCCGAGGTTCCCAGCAGGAGAAGTCCATCGTCGAGAAGCGCGAAATGAAACAAGGAAATGGCCTTGCCCTGCGCCTCCGGCGTCAAATAGATCAGGAGGTTGCGGCAGGAGATCATGTCGAGGCGTGAAAAGGGCGGGTCCGCCAGCACATTCTGCACGGTGAACACCACCGCAGCGCGCAGGTCCGCCACGACCCTGAAGCCCCCGGCGTCCTTCAGGAAGAAGCGTTCGAGCCGCCCCGGCGAAACACTCTCGGTGACGGCATCCGGATAGAAGCCCTCCCGGGCCTTGGCGACGGCGTCGGGATCGACGTCCGATGCGAACACCTGCAGGTGGAGGTTGCGCTTGCGTGCCGCGATCGCCTCGAAGAACAGCATCGCCAGGGAATAGGCTTCCTCCCCCGTGCTGCACGCGGGCACCCATATGCGCAGGGGGCGGCCAGGCGGGTGGTCCCGGACCAGATCGGGGATGATCTTTTCCTCGAGCGCCTTAAACACTTCGGGATCGCGGAAGAAACCGGTGACGTTGATGAGCAGGTCCTTGGCCAGCAGTTCCAGCTCAACCGGGTCCTTATGCAGCAGGTCGAGATACCGGTCCATATCGTGGGGCGGCATGGCGGCCAGGGCCATGCGCCGTTCGGTGCGGCGCTGCAACGTTCCGGGCTTGTAGAGGGTGAAGTCGAACGCGGTGCTCGTCCGGAGGAGCTCGACAACTTGCTTCAAGGCGCCGTTCGCCGGTCCGTCGTCCGGCTGCCGAGTGCGGACGAGCAGGGCGGCTGGGATCTTGTCCACGGGCAGCACGAGATCCACGACACCAGCTGCGATGGCACTGCGCGGCATGCCATCGTAATCGGCCTCCTCGGGATCCTGCGCGAAGGTGAAGCCACCGCCCTCCTTTACCGCCTTGAGCCCGGCGCTGCCGTCTCCTCCCGTTCCGGACAGCACGACCCCGCAGGCACTGGAGCCGTATTCCGATGCCAGCGACTTCAGCAGGAAGTCGAAAGGCAGGCGGGCCCCGTGGGGCGCCCCGGGCGTGGAGAGGCGCAGGTGGCCTGCCTCGACCGACAGATAGAATGCGGGTGGAATGACATAAAGGTGGTCCGGCTCGACCAGCATGCCATCGGCAGCCTGCTGCACCGACATGGTGGTGTGGGGTGCCAGGAGATCCGCCATCATGCTTTCATGGGTCGGATCGAGGTGAAGCACCAGGATGAGCGCCATTCCATGATTGCCGGGTAGCGCTGCAAGCAGCTTCTTGCACGCCTCTAGCCCCCCGGCCGAAGCTCCTACGCCGATGACATGGAGATCGCGGGGGCTGGACGTGGCGGCTACCGGCCCCAAAGGCTCGCCCCTTGATCGTGGCGTCGCTGATCTGGTCGAACGTACGGGCAGCTTCGGCATTCTCCTCATCTCCCGGCACTATAACCCCTCGCACCCACCATGGCTCATGCGGTTATGATTTGGGAAATATCGTTGAACCCGCACGCTGAGGCCTTGACTTTCACGTTGCCGTTGCCCCCAATTTTATCCCGCGGCGAGTTTGTTCTGGCGGTTGGATCTGGCCTTGTTGGCCATACGAGCCGTGTGGTCCCAAGACATTCGCCGCCATATTCAACTAATGGCAGCGCCGCTTGCGCGGGGCAGCTGTGTACTCCATGGCTGCCAGGAGGCATCATCGCGTGCCATCCCCATCACCGCAGTGGCTCACAGCTGCTGCACGATGTCGTCCGGCCGCCACTCCTGCTGGAACCACGCTTCCAGCGGGCCATAGAGGCGGAGTATCGTGAACCACGACTTGCCGGGGACGGTCTGAACCCAGTTGCTCTCGTGCCCGGCAGGTGCCTTCGGGCCGAAATACACATCCACGGAGCCATCGGGATTCGCTTGCACAGTCTGGTTCTGGCTGCTCACGCTCGGAAACTGTGCATCGGTCTGCAGCATCGATCGGGTCTGCGCGTCATACACGATCACCGACCAAAACATCTTGACCGGAATGTGCGGCGGCAAGTGCAGCTTGTAGTTCTTGCCTCCATCGAGCGGATTGTTGTCGGCATCCGTTACCGCCCATGGGTAGGTCGAACCCTCCCCGATGATCTGCGTGTCCATCGCCGGCGTGACGCCAGTCGCAGCGAAAAAGTACATCGCGCTACCGGTGAGGTTGGCGACACCCGGCTGCGACTCGAACCTGTAGCTGGCGCCGAGGCTCGCCAGGTGAAGCTGGTAGCACCGCAGGTCCTCCGGCTCGGCCTGGTCCGGCGAATGGCCGAGGAAGGCGGTGAACTCGGCGACCTGGCGGACATAATCGCGCTGGGTGTGCTCGCCGAACCGACGGATCGTCATGTCCTCGATCATCCGCTGCCGCAGCGGGCTGACGGCCGGCCGTGTGCTGGTGGGGTGCTCCTGATGGTCCACGGGGTTCTCCTGTCGGAAGAAACCCCGTGATCGTCCGCCCGCCTATGCCGGGCGCCACATGGAAAGTACCCAGCCGCCCGTCATGCAGGGCGCCTACCGCGGCAGCGGTTTAGTCCCTTGGCGCATCTTGCAGGTTCAAGGGGATGCCTCGCCGGGCGCGACCGAAAGGGCCGAACAGTTGCGCGACGTGCCGCCAGCTCACGATTTTACAACCTTTCCTGGCAAATTCAGGTGATAGCGCGTGTAGCGGCGCTCGCCGGTCCGCGTCAGGGCACCTTTCTCGACCAGATCGTGCAGGTCGCGCGTGGCGGTGGGGCGTGAGGTGCCGGTGATCGCGATGTAGTTCTCCGCGCTCAGGCCGCCCGTGAAGCCGCCGGGGCCCTCGCGAAACAGGCGGGCAATGACCTTCTCCTGCCGTTCGTTCATCTTGTCGCGGAAGCGATCGTAGAAATGCGCCTTGGCGATGTGGAAGGCGACGCGGCCGAGCGCCGTCTGCTGGGCCGCGATGATCGTTTGCGCGAAATAGACCAGCCAGCCCGTGACATCGAGCGTCCGCTGGTGGACTTCGAGCTGGTCGTAATAGGCCTTGCGATGCTGCTCGATGGTGTGGGCGAGTGCGATCAGCGTCGGCTGGCCGATGTTCTGGGCGAGTGATTTTTCCGCCAGGGTTCGGCCGATGCGGCCGTTGCCGTCCTCGAAGGGATGGATGCTCTCGAAATAAAGATGTCCGATCCCGGCACGGGTAAGTGCCGGCAGGGGATTATCGCCGTTCGGGGCCGAGCCATTGAACCAGGTGAGATAGGCGGCCATCTCTTCCGGAACCCGAGAGGATGGCGGCGCCTCGAAATGCACGGTCGGCCGATCCTGGCGGCCGGACACGATCTGCATCGCCTCCTCATGGTGGCGATAGCCGCCGATGGTCTCGAGGTGCCGGCTGTCCGCCATCAGCATGCGGTGCCAGCGGAATAGCGTGTCGGCATCGAGAGGATCCGCCCAGCTCCGGTAGAGATCGACCATCATCTCCGCGATGCCCCGTTCCTTCGGCTTCACGTTGCGATTGTCGGTGTCGAGGCCGAGCTGACGGCGCAGGGAGGATTGCACGCTCAGGCGATCCAGTGTCTCCCCTTCGATCGCGCTGGTCTTGACCGCCTCGTCGCTCAGGAGTTCGATCCGCAGCAGGTCCTGTTCACCCTCGCTGACATGCCGGACCGCGCCGATCACCTCGCCGGTGAGCAGCAGGAACCGCCGCTCCAGCGGTTCGAGGGCGACCGGATCATAGGCAAAATGCGGCCAGCCGTGCTGCGTCCAGTTCCACACCATGAGCGATAGAACTCCTTTCTATAGCTCACATAATAGCGAATATGCGATTGATAGATAGCCGTCCTATCGCTCATGGCAGAGCGAAGGGGACATTGAGCGCGTGACGCCGGGCCGATTGCGCGCCGTGCGACAAGGAGTGAATGGCCCTCATTCTGCCGAATAATCCACAATCTGCGATACTACCCAGCTGGGATAAGGTCTGGCACATGGGATTCGGCGTCTTCATCCACCGCTCGGATTCAATCTATCTTGATATGTCGCCAGGCCGTTGGCCCATCTGACGGCCGCCGCGTCGTCCCCCTCCAGGCCGCGGTCCGAAGGCGCAAGCCGTCCAGAGTGAGAGGACGAATTCCGTCTCCGCGACGGGTTGAAGGTGGGGAGAGAGGCTTCCCGCCGGCCCGTCATGGAGAAATCTCATGACCACATCCCCCCCCACCGACACGGCCCCGGCCAGCCCGTCCGCAGCCAGGGCGCTCGCCGCCAAGACGTCCCCCGCCAAGGTCTCCCCGACCAAGATCACCCTCAGCCGGTCCCAGGACATTCCCTTCAACAAGCTGGTACTCAGCCAGTCCAATGTCCGGCAGGTGAAGGCCGGTCTCTCGGTGGAGGAGCTGGCGGAATCCATCGCCCGCCGCGGGCTGATCCAGTCCCCGCATGTGCGTCCCGTCCTTGATGGCGCGGGGCATGACACCGGCATGTTCGAGGTGCCGGCGGGCGGGCGGCGCTACCGGGCGCTGGAGATGCTGGTCAAGCAGAAGCGGCTGTCGCGCACCGCGCCGGTCCCCTGCGTGGTGTCGGAGGCCGGCAGCGGCATCCTCATCGACGAGGTGTCGCTGGCCGAGAATATCGAGCGCGCGGCTGCACCCCCTCGACCAGTTCCGCGCCTTCAGGGCGATGCGCAACAAGGGCATGACCGAGGAGGCCAGCGCCGCCGCCTTCTTCGTGCCGGCGCAGGTGGTGCGCCAGCGCCTCAAGCTCGCCGCGGTCTCGCCGGCGCTGCTGGAGGTCTATGCCGGGGACGGCATGACCCTGGAGCAGCTCATGGCCTTCGCCGTGTCGGACGACCACGCCCGTCAGGAACAGGTCTGGGAGGCGGAGAAGGAGACGTGGCAGGACACGCCCCACCAGATCCGGCGCAAGCTCACCGAACGCACCGTGCCGGGGTCGGACAGGCGGGCGCTGTTCGTCGGCATCGCGGCCTATGAGGCGGCGGGCGGCACCCTGCTGCGCGATCTGTTCGCCGAGGATGGCGGCGGCTATCTGCAGGACCCGGCTTTGCTCGACCGGCTGGTGGCGTCGAAGCTGCAGGTGATGGCCGATGAGGTCGCCGCCGAGGGCTGGAAATGGGTCGAGGCGGCGGTGAGCTTTCCCTATGGCTTCGACAACGGGCTGCGCGAGCTCGCCGGCACGCCGCAGGGTCTCACCCCGCAGGAGCAGGCCACCCGCGCCGCGCTCGAGGCCGAGCACGCCCAGTTGGAGACGGAGTATCAGGACGCGCCGGAGCTGCCGGACGCGGTGGATGCGCGGCTCGGCGAGATCGAGACGGCGCTGATCGCCTTCGAGGACCGGCCGGTGCGCTTCGAGCCGGAGGAGATCGCCCGCGCCGGTGCCTTCGTGAGCATCGACGCGGACGGACGGCTGTCGGTCGCCCGCGGCTATGTCCGGCCCGGGGACGCGGCCTCGGCGCAGGATGATCATGAAGGTGAAGCGGCGGTCGAAGGCGCGGACGGCCCGGACGCCGGATCGCCGGCCTCCCGGTTGATCGTCGGCAGGGTGGGACGCGGCGGCGCGGCGGAGGACGAGGAGGAGGAGGGCATCAAGCCTTTGCCAGACCGCCTTCTCACCGAGCTGACCGCCCATCGCACCCTGGCGCTGCGCGACGCGCTGGCGGACCATCCCCATGTCGCCTTCACCGCCTTGCTGCACCGGCTGGTGTCCGAGACCTTCCGGCTTTCCTCGGCCGCGGGCTGCCTGGAGGCCAGCGTCCGGCATGTGTTCCTGCCGGTCCAGGCGGACGACCTGAAGGACAGTCCTTCGGCAAAATCCATCGCCGCGCGGCACGAGGCGTGGCGGGCGGACATCCCGGCGGATGAAACCGCGCTGTGGGACTGGCTGGCGGCCCTGGACGAGGCGAGCCGCATGGCCCTGCTCGCCCATTGCATCAGCCAGGGCATCACCGCGCTGCACGAGAAGCCGAACCCCTATGGCGCCGGCGTCACCGCCCACGCGCTGAAGCTCCGGCGCGCCCAGGCCGACCGGCTGGCGCGGGCGACCGGGCTCCATATGGCCGAGGCCGGCTGGCGGCCCACCCTCGCCAATTATCTCGGCCGCGTGCCCAAGGCCCGCATCCTGGAAGCGGTGCGCGAGGGCGCCGGCGGGCGGGCGGCCGGGCTGATCGAACATCTCAAGAAAGGCGAGATGGCCCAGGAAGCCGAGCGCCTTCTGGCCGACACCAGCTGGCTGCCGGAGCCGCTGCGGCCGGGCGATTCCGAAGCGACCGCCGCGACCGAAGCGGGTGCCGATGCGGATGGCGGCGTGCCCGCCCTGCCCGCCTTCCTCACCGAAGGCGACGAGGACGGCGTGGCGGACGCAGCCGAGTGATCGGCTGACGGGGTTTGCTCCCGGCTTCTGCTCTTCCTGCTCACGCGCCCGGCGGCCCATGCGGCAGCCGGGCTTTCTTTTGTCCCATGGGTAGAGCCGGCGCCCCTTCGGACGAGCGGAAAAGGGCCGGCGGGCCGGCGTGACGGGTCGAAAGCTGGAGAGAGGTCTCCCGCGCCCGTCGCGGAGACAGGCCATGGCGAAACCATCCCTTCATGCCCGCATCGGCGAAGGCGGGCGAACTTCTATGACGAGATCACCCAACAAGATCATCGCCCAGTTGGAGGCCGGCCGCGTGCCCTGGGTCCAGCCCTGGGGCACGGCGGCGGCGAAGGCCTCCCTCGCCCTGCCGCGGAACGCCGCCACAGGGCGCCCCTATTCCGGCATCAACATCCTGATCCTGTGGGGCGCAGTAATCGAGCGCGGCTTCCCCGGCCAGGGCTTTCTCACCTTCCGCCAGGCCGTCGCCCTCGGCGCCCATGTGCGCAAGGGCGAGCGCGGTACCACCATCGTCTATACCGACCGCTTCACCCCGGAGGACGAGAAACGCCGTGCCCACGAGACCGGCGAGGAGGCCGCAACCCTCCCCTTCCTCAAGCGCTTTACCGTATTCAATGCGGCGCAATGCGAGAACCTGCCGGAGGAGATCACCGCCGTGGCGCCGCCGCCGCCCGGCCTCATCGAGCCGCGGGTCGAAGCGCTGATCCGGGCCACCGGCATCGATTTGCGCATCGGCGGGGATCGCGCCTTCTACGCCCCGGCCCTCGATTATGTGCAGGTGCCGCCGCCCCAGGCTTATTACGAGCCCATCAACGGGCACCGCACGGCCCTGCACGAGTTCGGCCACGCCACCGGCCATGCCGCGCGGCTGAACCGGGATCTGTCCGGCCGCTTCGGCACCAAGGCCTATGCCTTCGAGGAACTGGTGGCGGAGATGAACGCCGCCTTCTGCTGCGCCTGCCTCGGCATCGTGCCGACGGTGCGCCATGCCGACTATATCGGCGCCTGGCTCGACGTGCTGCGCGAGGACAACCGCGCCATCGTGCGGGCTGCGTCCCAGGCCAGCAAGGCCGCCGACTGGATTCTGAACTTCCTACCGGCGGCGGAAAGTCCCCCGAGCCGCGGCAGCCTGGACGCAGCCTGACGCTTTGCCCCGACCCAACATTCCGCCCGGCTCCGCGCCGGGCGTTGCCATTTCAGGAGATCCAAATGGCCATTCCCGACCACCACCGCACCAATTTCGACACCCTGCTGCGCGCCGCCGCGCAGGGCCATCTCGCGCTGGTCGAATGCACCGACGCCGCCACCGGCGCGCCACGCTACGTGCTGTGCGCCGTCAGCCGCGACAAGGGCGATTATGTCCTCACGCCCTTCGGCCATCTGTGCGACGGCAACCCGTTCGAGGCCTATCGGCCCCCGGCCGAGGACGCCGCCCGGCTTCCCCGCGCGACAGGAAGCTGAAAGCCACTGTCGGACGCAACCGCGGTGCCGACGGCGATGCCCCTACCAATCGATGTCGAACCGCTCCTTCATGTCCGGGGTCCGGCTCCAAGCCTCACCGGGCAAGCGGTCAACGAAGCTCGTGAAAACGTCCCGAAAGGACCGCGCCGCATCGGCTTCATCGAGCTGCGCGGCAACGCCCGCCGGCAGAAGTGGTCTCATATCCAGCAGGAAGCGCGGATTGACCAGCTTGGCGAACATCCGCTCCTGGGCCTGCGCCCGGGAAATCGACTGGCCCGCGCGTTCCAGATAGCGAGCAAGCAGGATCGCCACACGCTCCGCAGCCAGTCCATTGAAGACCCGCAGCGTGTGGGCGAGATCATAGAGGTCACGGCCCTTGTCGCGCTGCAGCAAGGCTCGCAACTTGGTGGCCAGCATCTCCTCGCGGGAGAAGGTGGGAATAGATGCTTCGCCCGTGAACCACGGATTGTCCACGCGGAACTTCAGCGCGGCCAGCGGATCATAGGCCTCGATCTCGCGGGTATTGATCTCAATCTTCAGCCGGATCGGCGCGCCGCTGCCGTCCTCCGCCTCGATCCGGAACCGAAGCTTCGGGGCCACCGCGCTCTGATCGAATTGCGCCCGTCCGAGCCACGGCTCGAGCACCATGCGCAGCCGGTCGAGGACCGGGCCGATCGGACCGGCCGAGGTCCGCACGAGGTCCGCACGAGGTCGATATCCTCCGAATAACGCAGGGGCGCGGGGAAATGCAGCTTGTTGAGGGCCGTCCCGCCACGGAAACGCAGCGCCTCGTGCAGTTCAGCATCGGCGAAGATCGCCACCAGCGCCCGGCTGATGATGAGATCCTGCTCGACCTGCCGTGGATCGGCCCACGGGACGATCGCGCCCCAGGCGACGATGTTCTGTGCCGGGATCACTCGTCGAGCTCCGGTGTACGGCGCACGACGACGTGCCAGCGTTGATCGCGCTCCAGGGGAGATGGCGTGAAGTCGGGGTCGCGCGCCTCCCGGCGGTCAAGCTCCGTCCAGGCGATCGTCCCGCGCGCGCCCAACGCATCGTGCATCGCAGACGCCGGCGCCTCATGCCCGAGGCGATCCAGAAGATGGCCAAGACGCTGCGCCACCGGCTTTTCCACCGTGGCGGCGAGGTTGGCAAGCTGCATCGGGTCGATCTTCGAACCGAGATCGGCCAGCACCGTCGCGATATTGTCGATGCCGCCGGACGCCTGAGGGTAGCGCAGGAGATCGAGCGCCGTCAGGGCGGGCGAGGATATCTTCATTAGGCCGGTGTCGGTCTTGCGATCCTCGATCCCCGCCATCACCGGCGCCATGTCCTTGCGATAATAGAAGGCGATCAGGCTGCGGCCCGCCTTGATCCGGGGAAGGCGCTTGGCCGTGATGACCTGGAATTCCATGACGGCCTGATGCGTGGCGCCATGAAGTTCGGCGGCCTTCAGTAGTCCGACATAATAGGGCTGCTGCTCGTGCTGCATCAGCGCATCAATGTACCAGCTGGGCGGCGGCCCGCCCCAGTTCGCAAATTGCGGGGGAACCGCGACATAAAAACCCTGGCGCGGATTGATCAGGGCCTTGCGGCGCAGCAGACGTTCGGCGGCGTCTAGAAACGCGCCGCGCGGGATATCGAGCGCCTGTTCCGCCTCCCGGCTCGTGAAGATGATCCGGCCCTGGGCCAGAAGCCCGGCGATATGGGTCGCAAGCGCGGATCGCTGGTCATAAATCATGCTTCATTATCCGTGGTTTTAGCGGAAATTTCAACATGAATCCTCAATTTTAAGAGTTTGTGTATGAAAATCTGCTCTTACAGCGGATATATGCTCATAAAAATGAAGGACTGTAGCTCCCCATAGTCCGGGGAACGGAGGGTCCCAAGAGGGAAAGGACGGCCGGGACGGGGTGAGGCGGACGGGCACAGAGAGAGAGCGGCCCGCCGGCCTTGCCCGTTTCCCGCTCTCCCGGACCTTCCCCATGACCCCCATCTCCCCCTGTGCGGCCCTTGCGGCCGCACCGCTGTCGCACGCTTCCACTACACCTCCCTGCACCCCATCCCGCCTGCACCATGCCGCAACGCGCCTTCTCCCCCTTCTGGAACGCGGGGCGCGGATCGACGCCACGCTGCTGCGGGGCGAGATGGAATCCGCTTTCGGCGCGTCCGACGCGGCCGATGCCTGGGACTGGAAGCTCGCCTACGATGCCTGCGAGGCCGCCACCGTCCTGTTCCTGGGCAGATATGGCGCGGCGCTGTTCCGCAAGGCCCCGTCTCCTGCCGCCCGGCTCGCCGTGCT
Source organism: Xanthobacter sp. AM11 (assembly GCF_047444035.1). Lineage (NCBI taxonomy): Bacteria > Pseudomonadati > Pseudomonadota > Alphaproteobacteria > Hyphomicrobiales > Xanthobacteraceae > Xanthobacter > Xanthobacter sp. AM11. The sequence goes on along the minus strand of NZ_JBLAOA010000001.1, from coordinate 2,488,402 downwards.
GGAGAAGGTGGCGGCACTCCTGCCGACGCACAAGGTCACCAACCGCCGGACCATCTACACCCACCCCTTGAGCGGCGCGCAGACCCGGCTCCTGACCATCGCCGAGAAACGGCACAACCGCCCCCTGGCGCCGGAGGAGGCCCTCGGCCATCTCGACGATCCGCGCGCGCGGCTGCTGGACGACGCGCGCTCCGGCCACGCCGCCGTCGAGGTGCCGGCGCCCGCGCTGATGCTGGACGACGGCGAGATCGAGCGCCGCGTCCGGCTGATCCGGCCCATGGAGCAGCATCATGCGTCGCTCACCATGATGGCGGAAAGCCACTGGCAGCGCGCGGACATCCAGACCGCCTCCCGGCTCTGGCAGAATGAGGTGTCGGAGGCTCCCGCCTTCACCGACGGCACGCTGCACATGGTCTGCGGCCTGCTGCTGCCGGTGTGGAAGCACCTGCCCGATGAATCGACGCGGGTCTACCGGCTCCAGGCCGACGACGGCGAGCGCATCATCGGCCGCAAGGTGTCCCCGGCCTGGGCGGCGGACGCCGCCACGGATCGGCCGATGCTGACGCCGGACGAGGCCTTCGCCGCGCTGATGGCGGGCCTGCCCCTCCTCGATCTCGCCGAGGGGCTGCAGCTCCGCCGCGTCCACATCATGGGGGCGCGGCGCATCGAGCTCACCGGCTTCACCGATGCCATGCGCGAGCGCCTGCGCGTCTGCGGCCTCTTTTCCGAGATCATCGCCTGGCAGTTGCGCTTCTTCGTGCCTGTCGATGCGAGCGGCGTCGGCGTGCTCCGCGGGCTCCTCGACCTCTATCCGGTCGCGCGCATCGTCGACCGCCCGGGCGCCTGAGGGGGATGCCATGTCCGCCCGCGCCGCCGATCTGGCGGAGGGCCTCGCGCGCCGCGCCGAAGCCGTGTGCCGCCACTATCTTCCCAAAGGCCACCGCCAGGGCCGCTATTGGTGCGTCGGCGATGTCCATGGCACGCCGGGACGCAGCCTCTTCGTCCGCCTCGCCGGGCCGGAGCCCGGCCCCGGCGCTGCCGGCCGCTGGCAGGATGCCGCCACCGGCGAATATGGCGACCTGCTCGACCTCATCGCCCTCAACCGCGGCCTCGCCAGCTTCCGCGACCTCGCCGCGGAGGCACGGCATTTTCTCATCCTGCCACTGGGCACCGCGCCGCGCCGGCCCCGGGACATCGCTCCGCGCTACGATGCGCACGCCGCGGCGTGCCCATCATCGGGACACGGGCCGAGGCCTATCTGCGCGCCCGCAGCATCACGGGGCCGTTCGACGCTCCCGCCCTGCGCTTCCCACCCGGCCCTCTGGTATCGTGCCGCGCCCGATGCCGAGCGCCAGTCCTGGCCCGGTCTTCTTGCCGCCGTGACCGATTTCCACGGCCGCATCACCGGTGTTCATCGCACCTTTCTCACTCCCGCCGGCCCCGGCTGCCCCCCGCCCGCCAAGGCCCCGCTGCCCGATCCGCGCCGGGCGCTGGGCGCGCTCCTCGGCAACGGCGTGCGCTTCGGGCGCGCAACAGACGTGCTCCTCGCCGGCGAGGGCATCGAAACCGTCCTGTCGCTGAAATCGCTGCTGCCCGACCTGCCGATGATCGCCGCCCTGTCCGCCGGCCACCTGGCGGCCATCACCTTTCCGCCCGGGCTGAAGCACCTCTATGTGGCGCAGGACAATGACGCCGCCGGGCGCATGGCGGCGGAACGGCTCCAGGCGCGGGGGGAGAGTGCCGGGATCGAGGTGTGCGAGCTCGTGCCGGTGTGGGGGGATTTCAATGAGGATCTGATGCGGATGGGCCCCCGCGGCCTCAGGCGAAGACTGGGGCGGGAGATCGGTTGAGGCAGATGGGGGATCATCGGGCATGTTGCATGCTGATGCTGGACAATGTCCCGCTGAAAGATCTTTTGGAAAGAAGTGGTGACGCCCGCCGCCGAGCGCAAAGTCGTCGCTCATCTCATGGGACAGCACGGGATGAGCGAAAGGCGGGAGTAGGGAGCCAACAGATTTTGCCGCACAACGATGAAACACCAGTCGAGGCTGAGGTGATGGCGGCATATTGCGCGAGCGCATGACTGCACCCGAGCATGCCTCGCCGCAGACTATGTGAACTGAAGGTCAGCTATGTCCGAATATTGCGAAGAGACCGCCCCATACAATAATAAACCAAGTCAAGCCGGCAAGAATTGTTCCGGCGTTGTCGTTTGCAATCCCCTCCATGATCAGTTGGGCGAGCGCCCAGATGGTGAGCGCGAAAAACATGACCACAAGAGGGATGCCAAATATGACCATGATAATCAGATGCATTGGCTCAGATCCTCCCTGCTCCTCTGGTAGGATGCGTGGAGCCGGCAGGCCAGCAAAGCACGAGCGGCCATTTTGATGGACGTAAGCCCAGCAAATTGAACCATTTGGAATTAGAGTTTTCCGAACTGTCGCTCCTTGGCCGATTCCGTTGAAAAAGTCGGCGTTGCTGTTGGGCCGAAGTCCTGATTCAGTTGTCCTTGCGGATGGAGGGACGAGGCGATGATGGGCGAGCGGACCGGGGTGCAGGAGGCTCTGTTCTACGAGTTCAGCCTGGAGCGCCATGTCCCTGCCGGCCACCTCGTGCGGGCCATCGACAGGTTTGTCGACCTTTGCGGCATCCGGGCGCACCTCAAGCCTTTCTACAGCGAGACCGGTCGGCCCTCGATCGACCCGGAACTGATGATCCGGATGCTCCTCGTCGGCTATTGCTTCGGCATCCGCTCGGAACGGCGGCTGTGCGAGGAAGTCCACCTGAACCTTGCTTATCGCTGGTTCTGTCGCCTCGGGCTCGATGGCCGCGTGCCGGACCACTCGACTTTCTCCAAGAACCGGCACGGCCGTTTCCGCGACAGCGATTTGCTCCGGCATCTGTTCGAGACCGTGCTGCAGCGTTGTATCGGGGAGGGCTTGGTTGGCGGAGAAGGCTTCGCTGTAGATGCCAGCCTGATCAAGGCCGAGGCCAGCCGTCAGAAGGGTGTCGAGGGCAAAGCGGGGCTATCGCCCGAGGCAGCCGGACGCGCGGTCGAGGAATATCTCGCCGTGCTCGACGATGCAGCTTTCGGCGCGGCCACCGAAGTCACGCCAAAATTCCTCTCGCCGGCAGATCCTGCTGCCCGCTGGACCGGCGCACATGGTGGCCAAGCCTTCTTCGCCTATTCCACCAACTATCTGATCGACGTGGAGAACGCGATCATCGTCGACGTAGAGGCGACGACGGCGATCCGTCAGGCCGAAGTCCTGGCAGCGAAACGCATGATCGAACGTTCGATGGACCGCTTCGACCTTTACCCGGCACGGCTGATGGGCGACAGCGCCTATGGCTCCGCCGAGATGCTTGCCTGGCTGGTCTATAAGCATGGCATCGAGCCGCACGTTCCGGTGTTCGACAAGTCGGGACGTCGCGACGGCACCTTCAGCCGAGCCGACTTCACCTATGACCGCGAGGCGGATGCCTATGTCTGTCCGGCCGGTAAGCTCTTGCGGCAGCGCCAGAAGTTCTACCGCACACCCAAGCCCCTGGTCGATGAGGATGGCATGATGCGCTATCGCGCCAGCAAGCTGGACTGCGATGCCTGTGCCCTGAAGCCTCGCTGCTGCCCGACCACGCCTGCCCGGAAAATACCCCGCTCGATCCACGAGGGCGCCCGCGACATGGCGCGGGCCATCGCCGGCACCGACGCCTATGTCACGTCGCGGCGGCAGCGGAAGAAGGTCGAGATGCTGTTCGCGCATCTCAAGCGCATCCTGAAGCTCGACCGCCTGCGCCTGCGAGGCCCGAACGGAGCTCGGGATGAGTTCCACCTCGCCGCAACCGCCCAGAACCTCCGGAAGCTCGCCAAGCTCCTCCCGAGCGCGCCGCAGATCAGCCCGGCATGACCGGAGAAGGCGTCCGCTGGCGAAATCCGGCTCCGTGCCAGCACGCCTCACAGGCCGACTTTTTCAACGGAATCGGCCGTAAGCGGGCCTTCACCTCACCCGCCTCCGGGCATAGGGCAGGCGACGATCACCCCCGCCGGACTTGGCAGTCTGACATAACAGAGGACAGGCGCGTTGCCATCGCGGCTCGCGGCGGCGGCGTCAGGAACACACGACCCGAGCTTCGCAAGGCCGCCGAACGCGCGCGGAAGGACCACCGGCCCCAACTCAACCGGAGCATGCGACCACGGTCGCAAAGACCGCCAGCACGCCCGCGATCCCACCGACCCAGACGAGCCATCTCTGGACTTTTGACAGGCCGGCGCTCTGGCTCTCGGCAACACCGCTTCCGCCGGCGGGCGCGCGATGCAGATCGGGCGCGACGAGCCTCAGCATCCCGCAGCCGAGAAAGCTGGTCAGAGAAACGACGGCGCTGACCACCGCCAGATGCCCGGAAGGGCCGAGCACGCCAGGTCCGCTGCCCTGCCCGGTCAGCTGGCGCAGGAATGCGAAGAATTGGGCGAACATATCGGTGGTAATGAGAAAATCGATGCCGAGCAGACCGGTGACGATGCCGGCGACCAGACCAAAAGCCGCAAGCAACGCAAGCGCGTTCGCCGTTTGGCCCAGATGCATCGAGCGGTCGGCGCGCTCACTTTCATCATCCGTCTGCACCACCTTCATGGCGGCATCGAGCTCGCCCTTCAGGTCATCGTAGATGGCGTCCAGGTTCAGTTGCCGACGCCACATGTCGTACAGTTCCATCGGCTGCAGCTGGTTTGACAGGCCCCGGAATATGTAGAGGTGTGTGAGCTCCAGGAAATCCCGCTCGATCTGCGCCATTGCGCGCCGGAACTGCTCCGAGGCTTCGCGCTGCTTTGCTTCAGCTGCGTTCCGCGCGGCCACATAGAGCTTCGTGGTCTCGGTGATCCGGCTGGAAATGGCCAGCATGGAGGCGAGCTCCATGTTCACAACGAGACCCATCTGGAAGTAATGGCGGCGAAAATGCTCGACCATCAGGTTATCGAAGAACCAGCCGGCGCCCGTCATGTTCATATGGTAGCCGGCCAACATGATCCGGCTGGAGATGTTGCCCGCCATCGCCTCGGACGGGAAGAAGCGATCGTAGCAGGCCTCGGCCTCGAAATTCCGCAGGAATTCGGGATTGTAGGGGAGCGCGTCCGATCCTGCCGTATCCGCATAACATAGGCGCACCCAATCGCCGCGATTCAGCATGTGAAGGTCGGCGTGGTCGGACGGCAAGCTGCGGAGCCGAGTTCCGAACTCGTCATTTCGGCCTTGCGCCCATGACGCCGCAGCACCCGTCAGGGACACATAGCTCATGAGCGGGATGCGGTCGTCCACCACATGCCGCCAGACCGGCGGATCGGCTTGCCCGCCGCCCTGCTGCTCGTAGCCGGCGATCGTCAGGGGCGCCAGAATATCCCGCCAGTGCGCGAACATGGGCGCCGTGCGCGGATGGGAGTCCCGGAAGGTGAAGCAGAAGGCTTCGTCGAGGCCGGTCGACGGCGACCTGGGGAAGGCCGGTTCACCGCGCCGGTCATGCCAGGTGAAGTCCAGGGGAACGCCGCCGGCCTCGCTCCTGTCGCCCCTGACTTCGAAATAGGGCGCGTAGGTGCGCCGGACGTGATCGCTGAGCCAGAGGGCATCGGCGAGGGAAAGGGGGCGCGGCGGGCCATTCTCGGGACGGGCCATGCAGCCGGGCGGAAAGCGCAATTCCGCCACGAAGGCCGCCGAGCCGCTGCCGAAGAGATAGATCAGCGCCCGGTCCACCGCGCCGGAATAACGGGTCGATACGCTGTCTTGATTGAGGGTGACGGAGAAGCCGGAGACCCGCGTGTGGCGGAACAGGCGCACAGGCTCGCCCGGCCCGCTTGCATCGGCCTTGAACAGGATCTGCTGCACGAAATCGTGGAAATAGACGAACTCCGCATAGCGGCTGGCCTGCTCGCCTGGCGCCGGAGCGCCACTCCATCCGGCCGGCGCGGCGTGATCCGCGAGGTCGGCAACCGGCTGCCAGTCTTCCGAAGCGTGAAGGGCGCCGGCCACTTCCTCCAGCCGCTGCGGCTCGCGCAGCACCAGCGGCAGGATGAGGATGAAGCGCAATTCGCGCACCGCAATGTCCGCGCTGCGCGCGCCCCAACACGCCGGCCGATAGAGCTCCGGGCGAGGGCCAAGCCACGCGGGCCGCCAGGCGGGCGTCTGGGATTGGGGCGCGAGGGACATGGAGCACTCCGCGAAGCAGATGGGGAGAGGAACATACCATTCCCCGCCACGGACAGGGGCGGGCGAGGACGTGGCAGCAGAGCCGAAACGTGGTGGCATGCATTCATGCGGTCACGTCGCCTCGTCCGCGCAGCTACGGAAAAGCCTGCAACCTCGCCACCCACCCCAACGCCCCGAAGCCGGAGGTCCAATCCGCCTGGATGCGGCACCTCTCCAGACGCCCCCTCCCCGCCGAGCCATAGGGAGAGGAGTGTCAATCCGCGTCGCTGCGAAAAACCGCCTTCAGGCTTGCCCACGCCCGCCAGCCGCGGGAGCCGGTGGCCTCAATCCGCGTAGCTGCGGAACACGTGGCCAGACGCGGGCCTTTTCGGGGCAATCTTCGTCGCCGTCTCAATCCGCGTAGCTGCGGAACACGTGGCCAGACTTTTCTCTCCCCGCGTCGGCAACGGCGCGGTGGGGTCTCAATCCGCGTAGCTGCGGAACACGTGGCCAGACTTGATGCCAAGACCCGCTCGATCACCAACAAGGTCTCAATCCGCGTAGCTGCGGAACACGTGGCCAGACGTGCCAAGCATCAAGCTCGCGCCCTCCACCCCGAGTCTCAATCCGCGTAGCTGCGGAACACGTGGCCAGACCGAATAAGCAGGGAAACAAGGATCTGTCGCGCGTCTCAATCCGCGTAGCTGCGGAACACGTGGCCAGACCATATGCTCCGGCTGACGATCCCCGCATCGGAGTCTCAATCCGCGTAGCTGCGGAACACGTGGCCAGACTCGAAACGGGGACGACGCAGATGACCAGCCAGTCTCAATCCGCGTAGCTGCGGAACACGTGGCCAGACGCGTCCACTTCCTAGCCTCGCGCGTGCCGTCGTCTCAATCCGCGTAGCTGCGGAACACGTGGCCAGACGGCCAGAAGGCCAAGCCCATCTCCAAAGCCGTCTCAATCCGCGTAGCTGCGGAACACGTGGCCAGACGCAGCTCGGAACGTCGAGTTTGGACCAAAAAGAGAACTACTTTTAATATCATGATAAAATATATTATAATTCAAATACTTATAAAATTCCAACCAATATCACGCCCAAACTGATGCGGCGCCACCCGGCTAAAAGGCTTCGGCTGGGGTCAGGCGGTAGCGGCCGCAGCCGAAGGCGATGTCTGCACCCACATGCACCTCGGCCCCCAGCGCCAGGAGAGGAGCGAGCGGCGCCAGATCATCCGATCGGCCCGCGAGCCGCAGCAGCCCGGCGACGCCGGACATGGGCACCCAGCGGTCCTGCCGCCGGGAGCCGCGCCGCCAGGAGAGGGCGCGCGGCGCGGCCCAGCGCACCTCCAGCGCCCGCACCGCCCGGGTGATGGGAGGCCATTGCGACGGCGCGACCGTGAGGCCATGCCAGCGGGCAAGGCCTTCAATGCGATGGCGCAGGCCCGTGAACAGCACGGCCGGATCGCGCGCTTCCCCGCCCCGGCCGCACACGGCGGGCGAGCGAAAATCGAGATCCACCCGAATGCGCTGCGCGCCCTCCGCCCCGAGGTCCGGTATCGCAAGTCCGTCCGCGGCGATAAGCTGCCGATCGAGGATCGCGCCCGTTCCGGCGGCCCAGCCCAGATGCCTGTCAACCGCGAGCACCAGCGTCTCCGCCACGGCTGGCGCCCATTCGCAGGCGATGCCGAACAGGCGGAGAGACAGAAGGAGATCGCCTTCCCCTTCCTCTGCGCAGATGACCCAGGGGCTGGGGAAATCGACGCCCGGACGCATCCGCCCCTGCTTGCGGAAGAGGGCCTCGAAGGCGCACGGCGGGCTCCAGGGGCACGGTTGTCCGGCACGCGATTCTGGGGATGCGGAAGCCGCCAGCAGATCCCCCAGAGCGCCGCGCACCCGCCCACACAGCAGCGGATCAGCGGCATGAGCCGCAGCCCCGCCCACGCGAAGCTGGATGGTCCGCATCTTAAATGCTGCCACCAACCCCTCCAGATCCACCACCGCCTCGGGATCGCGCAGAAAGGCGCCGATGGCGCCGATGGGCGCCTCGTCTCGCTCGCAGGAGGGCCCGCCTTCAGGCGGCGTGCGCGCATCCATGTCCGGCTCCGATCAGGTCCAGAACTTCGCGTCCTTCTTGATCGGCGCAGGCAAGAGCCGGCCGTCGCGCGCCTTGGCATAAGACGCGGGCGCTCGGGCCTGCCGTGTTTTCGCATCCTCCTTTAGTGGCTTCACCGCCCTGCGGATCTCATTGAACTGCTTGAGCTCCATGTAAGAGAGCTCGGCCGGAGGAATGGCGGCCGTGCTGCGCGGATCGCAGGCCCCGAGGAATTCCTGCACCACGGGGATGCGGGGATAGAGGGGCGCCGTCTTGCGCATGTGCTTTGCAAAGGCATCAAGGAACGGCCGCAGGCTGGCATTGGCGCCTGCGGCCTCGCCGCTTGCCGGAGCGGGAACGAAGCCCTCGAGCCCCTCCCGCCGCAGCACCTCATCGGCGTCCGGCGCGCGCACCAGATCGCTCTCGCCAGCGTTGGGCTCCACAGCGAGGCGCAACGCCGCAATGCGCATCTGCCCTGCTCCGAACGGACGGGCCCGCCCGATCATGTGGCGATAGGGCTTGGCGGGATCGCCACCATGGGTCAGCGCGAACAGCACGGCGCCAAGTTCCGCCGCCGTCACATTGTGCAGACGGATCGCGCCCCGGAATGTGAGCTCGGCGTCCTTGGCCGGCGCCAGGAAGATGAGGTCGGATTGAATGTCCGCACTCACGCCCTTGCCAGTCGCCTCCAGGCGCCGGATCTGCTCCGTGAGCTGCGTCTGCATCTGCGTCTGCGCAGCAGCGAAGGCCATGTCGGGCGTGCGGCGCGGCAGATAGCGCTTGCGTCCGGCCAGCTTAGGCTGCGTGGCCGCGCTGTAGTCCTTTTCGGCCTCGCTGCGCAAATAGAAGGGCGCATAGGACGCACGCGGCGCCATCATCACTGTTGCGATGGATTGCAATTCTCGCGCCGGCGTTTGCGGCAGCAGCGCGGCGTGAGAGCAACTCACCCGCCCCTTGAGCGCTGCAGCCTGTGGGGAGACACGGTCGCCAAAGCCGAGACCGATATCGTCCGGCTCCAGCACAAAGCCGAAGAGGTTCTCCACAAAGTCCGGGGCATAATGCGTCGGTGATGCGTTTCGCCAGGGCGCGTGCCTGGGCTGGCTCCCCAGCACATCGCCGACGCAGCGCTCGTGCGGCACCTTGAAGAGCCGCGTCAGCCCGAAGGCGAAGTCGCGTCCCTGAGAGCCTTCAAGCCGCCCGACATAAAACACGGGCACGCGACGGCCCGCCTCAAGGGTCTTTTCCAGCGCGGCGAAGGATCCGTCGGGCACCGGCTTGTTGCGCGACGGCTTGGAGTTCAGACGGATGAAGGTTGCCACCGTCTCCTCGCCCAACAGCTGCGGCTCAGCTGAAGGGGCATCGAAGAAGACATATTCGAATTTCTTGTTTCCGCCCTCGCCCTTCCCCTTTGGAAGCTTCCCGGCGAAAACCAGCGTGCCCGTCCTGCCGCCGCGAGGGGCACTGATCTTTCGGCCCGTCTCATCGGGCACCGGAGGCCCGACTGCAACGGTCTTCCGGAAATCGAAAAGACCGTTCTCGAACATGCCCGCCGCGATGTACTTCGCGTCGAGCTTCTGGTCGATCCATTGTTCACGCGTCAGCCTGGTCCGTCCCACGAGGCCCGAGTCGAGCATCTGATCAATGGAAATATGTGCCCACTCCTGAGCCGGTGTTATAAACCATTGCCGGCTTGTTCGGCTGCCTTCCCAATGCAGCCAACCGGCGTGAACCTCGTCCACCTGGCTCACCGGCATGGCGCCCCGCCCATAAGCCGGATGCTCGAAATCGCGCAATCCGTAGCGGTGATGAAGATTGGCCGCGCCGAGCTTGCCCAGTGCGACGATTTCGGTCGCCGACCGGAGGGCGCCGCGAATGGTCGCCCCTGGAATGATATGGGAACCGCCAAGGCCGAGCCGCATGGGTTTGACGGGAGGGGCACGTTTCCCTTTGGCGGCGTCGTCGCCCCGCTCGGCGGTCGCTCCGATGAGAAGCGGGGTCTCGGCCGCCCAATCCACTGTCAGTGTGGCGCAGAAGCCATCCTTCAGGGGCTCGTCGAGCGCCACCTGCTGTTCGGGGCTCGCAACCTCTTCCGGCAGCACGACGAACCGGAAGGGCGCGGCAGCAGGAATGTCCGGCCAGGCGCGGACGGCCCCGCCCTGTGGGCGGCCTCCGCGCTGCGACGACGCAACCGGCTTGGGCGCCGGGGCGGGCGGCGCGCTTGATGCCAGTGCCTTGAGCGCGGCCAGGGCCACCGCTTCCAATTCTTGATCATCCAAATCATCAAATGGAGAACGCTCGCTCAGCGTTTCCATAACATCTTCGAGATTCGAACGCGGCCCGATGTGCTTTTTCTTTTTCAAGAAGGCAACGGCGTCATCCAAAATCTTCGGATCAATGGACATGCTGGGCCTCCCGCACCTTGAACCAGCCGAACCCGCGATTGGTCGCATGTCCAAGCTCGATGCCGTTCTCTGAAACATCGGCAACCAGGGCATCAAAAAGGGCGACGTCGTCTTCGGAAGGGGACATCACACCGCCCCGATCCTCAAGGACCAGCCGAAGGGACAGTTCTGTATTGATGAAGCAGTCTGTGGTGAATAGAGCGTTGTCCACCGGCCCACCCGAGAAGCGGTCCAGTTTCACGGATGTCACCTGCCAGCGGTCTGCCTTGACCACGTCCAGGCGAGAAATCGAAACAAGCGCACGCGCCTCCTGCGTCCCGAAAAGCCGCAGGCAACTATCCGCTTGCGATCGTTGGCCCCGGAGGAGTTGCAGCTTCTCGATCCAGTTGGCCCGTGCCCGCAAGACGCCAGATAAGCTTGATCCCAAGACAAGGGGCACCTGTCTGATGCGCTGCGCGGCCAACTGAGCGGCGCCCTCTGCCTTTCCTTTTCCCGACGACGATCCGCGCGACGCATCGACAATTGCGAATGGCCCCTCGCAGGACAGATGGAGATCGACAGATCGCGGAGGCTTACGGCGAACCATCGCCGGCGCCTTTTCCCAGACGCCGCTCACGCTCGAAGACGCGAAAACGCCGCTGCTGTTCAACGCGCGCCGTTCGATCTTGACGCTTCTTGGGTCGAGGCGGACGCGGCCAAAGCCATCCGCTTGTCCCTTCCCGATGCTCCAACCCTCGTCCTGCGCCAGAGATTTCAGCAGTCGAAGAGTCTTGTCGAGTATGGAGCTTGCGTCCGCCAATGAATCGGTGCCCCTACGCTCGATGGAAAGACGCAAACCGAACTGCGCGCCGGGGGCCACCATTTCCGCAAAGAACAGCTTGCCGTCGTCCACCGTGCCGGACGCAGGATCGACAGCCGTTCGTGCCGCGACGAACACGCCACCACCCAGTTCCTGCGCCGCTCCCTGCACATATGGCGCGTCTGCCGTCTCGCCCGGCCGATCAAGGCTGGCACCGGCAACGACGAGCGCACCCTTCGTTCCGCCATCCTCTCCCTTGAGCGCGCCGAACAGAGCGTCAACGAGCTCCTGCTCCATTGCGCCTTCGGCAATCCGGCGCAGGAGACCCTTCAGGGTCGAACCGGACAGATAGGGGCGCCCGGTCGCATCCCGCAGGAGGGCCGCCACCTCGGGGCTGGTATTGGCGCCTTCCTTCCCCGTTATGGTGGATATCTGGCGAACTTGGCCGGTGCCCAGATGAAGCGGGCTCAGAACGAGCAACTGGCCTTTGATGTCATAGCGAACCTTAGACATGCTGCACCACACCCGTGAGCTTAGCTCCAACCTGGCCTGACAGATGGTCGGCCGATATTCGCCCGTAGCCGTTCTCCGGGACAAAGGGACAGTTCGCCCACGTCACCGCGGCAACGCCGGACAAGGGCGTCGCTGGAAGACCCGAGCGGATCAGCCGATGAAGCGGCTCAGGATCGCTCACCCGCAGGCGGAAGACCGAACCGGCCTCGGTGAGAAGGAAAGGCTGGTAAAGCCCGTCTCCATAGGCCCGCCGGCGGCGCGCCAGGTACCCACCCGCCAGTTTCTGGGAAGCAAAGAACGAGAGGAGTTGCGCCCCCGGAAGCACACGCTGGAAATAAGCCGCGTAGGCCTGCTCGGGATCGCAGGACCAGCCCTCTTCACCGCTCACCGCAATGCGATCCAGCATCAATGCCGGAGCCTCGAGCACCAGGGCGAATTCATCAGTGGTGCCATGGATCGGAGCCACAAGGGGGGCTGAAGTCTCCGCCACGAGCTCGAAGCGCGCGCTTGCCCCGGTTTTCCCGATCCCATGCAAGCCTGTGGCAAGACATTGCGCCACCGCGGCTTCGAGTTCGTCCCGCACGGCGCCGGCCGGAACAGCGGTGAAATCGATGTCCAGCAGCCAGGCTCGGGGGGCTCCCTCCAGCTCGACCGGTCGAGCGATGGTGGTGTACAAGGCGCCCGTTTCCGCCGTCCCCGTAGTCGCATCAATCTTGGTATGGGTCCGTGCGATGCCGATCGTGTGGCGCGGCTGCGGGCGGCCCATGGCTGCCAGCGCATCGGTGAACCAGCCGCCTTTCCAGTCGCTCTGGAACAAGGCGGCTCGCCCGGCGATCATCGCGCCTTGCCCGCCGGGCACCAGAAGAGCGTCGCCCACGATCGGCTTTGGCTGGCCCTCCGGCAGCGCAGCGACCATCGAAAGGGGGAGTGGCCGCAAATCCCGTTGCCCCGCCTCGCTACTTTCGGGAAAGGCGTGGCTGAACGACAGCGCCGCGAGAGCCACGCCCAGTTCACCGGTTTCGGGACTGCGGCCGGTCAGCTCCAAATTGCGCGCCAACGCCCCTTTGAAGACCGCGCCCGGCACGACCTCACGCCCGGCGAAGGCGTTGTCGGCAATCCGCTCGGCATCCACCAGGATGGGGCGATCAAACCATGCGCGGAGCGTGAAACGCTCCGGAAGCGGAGATGAGGCTTTGGCCGGCGCCTTCTGGGCCACCTGCTGCACCTGGGCGCCCAGCTGAAGCACCTCGCCGAAGCCGACGCTCTTGAAGGCGCCGATCGAGCCGACAATGCCCAAGGCGCGATTCAGGAGCCCCGACCACCGGCCGGCCTGCGAGGGCGACACGAACAGCACGATCTCCCCGGCGAAGCGCACCGCCGCACCGAACGGGGCCGCCAGTTCGATGAATTGCAGCTTGCCGGTCTCGGCAGCGCCCGTCACATCGTCGATCTGCACCCGCGCCGTCTCGATCGCGCTGCCGAGCGGCAGTTCGGTGCTGTGGGGCGCGCCCGCCCGCGCATCTGGATCGAGCACCATGCCGGCCGCATGAAGATCGCCAAAGAGGATGCGCGTTCGGTCCGGAACATTGCGCGCGCTCGCGTCATCGGCCAGATCGGCGCTCTTGCGGCCGAAGATCTCGTCGATCTCGGACGCGGTGATCCCGGCGCCCGCGGCGGCAAGGTCGCCGAGGGCCTCGCGCAGGACGCCGCGGATCTGATCCGCCGGGATGATCGGCCGATCCTGCTCGTCCCGCAGGCAGGCCACATCGACGCCGAAGGCGCTGCTGTCCAGCCCCCGGAACATGAAGGGACTGCGTACGGTGAGATTGAGAGAAAGCCGGAGCGGAAGATGCGCATTCATGCTGCAAGCTCCGAAGCCTCGACGGGCATGGTATCGATGATCTGCGACGCCTGCGCATAGTCCCAAAGCTGGGCAATGAGAGCGAGCGCCACGGGCAGGGGCCGTTCGATGCCGGCACAGGCGGGCGGCAGATTGGCGCGCAGCAACTCCACGGCCTCAAGCCCGCCCGGGCGCAGCTTGTAGGCGTCGAGATGCCGACCGGCGGCGTCCGCGGCTTCCTGCGCGAAGAGGGATCGTGCCTTCTCCCCCGCCGCCGACGCCCTGTCGCGGGCCGCGCGCAGGGCCCCATAGAGCTGGGAGCGGGGAAAGCCCTCCCGCGCGGCGAGATTGGACAGGCCGTCAGCAAGGGTGCGGAACGCGCCGCCGGGGATCGCGAGGCAGGCGTCCAGCCTGGCATCCGCGCCGTACGTGCGCCCGCGCAGGGGCGAAAGCCCGTCGCCCAGATCCGGCGGCGTCAGGCTCTCGAAGATCTCGAAGGCGACGCTGTCCTCACCCGTGATCCCTGCCCCCTTGGACAAATCGGCGGCCGCCTTGGCGATGGTGAGCAATTGCCGGATGGGCGTCTTGCGGTTGGCGACGGCGACACCCGCCGCATGGGTCAGCGGCAGGGCCGCGCCGTCCGCGGCGTGGACAGTCCAGCCGGCTGTCATGGAGAACAGGCCTTCAAGGAAGGGGAAGACCAGCCAGGCCGGCATGGCGAAGGCGAACTCGTCGCCGCCCCAGAGCAGGGTCTCGAACCGCAAGCACAGGCGATCGTCGCCGTCTACAGTTGCGAAGTGGCGCCAGTGAGGACCCTTTGCGCCCTGGGCATACCAGGACAGGACGGCTGCCAGCAGATCCCGGCGCCGCGCCGCCAGTTCGGCGCCGAAGCGTTCGGGGCCAACCTGGCGGACCTTGGCGCCGAAGCCGTTGCCGTCCGCATAGACCAGGGCGACCTTGCCGCACACCGAAAGGGGCAGGCCCTCGGGAGGGCTGGCCACAATGTCCTCGATGCTGTCGGTGAAGCGCAGGCGGTCGTCGGCGCCGAGAATGCGCTGCGCCGCCTCGCCCCCCAGCCCGGCGGGCGTGCGATAGAAGCCCTGCCGCGCGTTGCGGCCGAAATCGCGCTTCGCCTTGACGGCGCGCGAGACGGGAAGCTCTTCCATCTGGTCGCCGGCGCCGGCCGGGCGGCGGATGACCGTGCTGGCCGGCCGCGTTCGGTCGAGCGCGTCGGCACGGGTGGCCCCCAGTTCGGGAGGCACGGGATCGAGGGTCCAGGAGCGAAACTGGCGGGTGCGGTTGCGCGCCTCGGCCACGGCAAGGGCGGCAAGCTCCGCGCTCAGGCCTTCCCCGGCCAGCGGCGCCACATCCACCATGACGCAGAGATGGGCCGTGGGCAGGCCGGTGCCGTTCTGGCGGAGAGCGCGCTCCGCCTTGCCCCGCAGCCCTTCCGCCGCCGGCGCGTCGGGCGCCTCGAAGACGAAGGCGCATTGGGAGGCGCCGGAAAACAGCTTGCGAACGCCGACCCCGCCGCCCAGCGCGCCCTGAATGACTTCATCGAGACGGAGAAGGGCGAGCGAAGCGCCGCGGACGGTTGAAAGATCGGATGTATCAAGCAGGGTTGCATCGAAATTCACGCCTTCGGCGCGCAAAATCCACTGTGCCATAGCCCCCCCAACTACTGCAGCGTGCCGATTAGTGGCACGCAACCAACGCCCCTGGCAAGCACCGGATCGGGACGTGGCGAGGATGCCGCCGGGCGGGGGGCGGGCGCCATCAAAAGAAAGCGGGCGGTTTTGATGGCGGCACACGAAGCGCGGCACGGGCGACGCGTCAAGATCGGCGCCTCCGGGAAGAGCCCGGCGGGCAGTCTCGTGCCGCCGCCTGCCCCGGTGGCAGTGCCGGATGGATCTCAATCCGCGTAGCTGCGGAACAGGTCGCCAGACCTCTCCAGAAAGACGAGAGCTCACAGAATTCTGAGTCTCAATCCGCGTAGCTGCGGAACAGGTCGCCAGACGGAAGCCGGGAAGGCGATTACGCCGGAGCTGACGTCTCAATCCGCGTAGCTGCGGAACAGGCCGACAGACGCCAACAACTGGCAGCTGGAGATCGGTGGCGGCGTCTCAATCCGCGTAGCTGCGGAACAGGCCGACAGACTCAAGAGGAAGGTCCTCGGGCGTCGTTGGCGGAGTCTCAATCCGCGTAGCTGCGGAACAGGCCGACAGACGGCGGAGAATCACGACCTGGTGTTCATCTGTGTCTCAATCCGCGTAGCTGCGGAACAGGCCGACAGACTTAAGGTGTCCGTTTTCAAATCAACTGAAGAGTCTCAATCCGCGTAGCTGCGGAACAGGCCGACAGACGCGGCCTTCATTTTCGCCACCGCGGCCTTTGCGTCTCAATCCGCGTAGCTGCGGAACAGGCCGACAGACTTGACCCCTC
Source organism: Xanthobacter sp. AM11 (assembly GCF_047444035.1). Lineage (NCBI taxonomy): Bacteria > Pseudomonadati > Pseudomonadota > Alphaproteobacteria > Hyphomicrobiales > Xanthobacteraceae > Xanthobacter > Xanthobacter sp. AM11. The sequence continues at coordinate 2,472,132 of NZ_JBLAOA010000001.1, read as the reverse complement.
CACCGTCGAGACGTTCAACGTGTCTCAATCCGCGTAGCTGCGGAACAGGCCGACAGACCAGATGGATTACCCCCTTCCCTCCCACGCCTGCAGTCTCAATCCGCGTAGCTGCGGAACAGGCCGACAGACGCGACGTGATCGCGTATCCGCCCGGCATCGGTCTCAATCCGCGTAGCTGCGGAACAGGCCGACAGACGCGGGCTTTGAGATCCGCGATCAACTGGCATGTCTCAATCCGCGTAGCTGCGGAACAGGCCGACAGACAGGCCAAGGCCGACGCGGAAGCCGAGGCCTCGCGTCTCAATCCGCGTAGCTGCGGAACAGGCCGACAGACGAAGCAGGCGGGCAACGTGAAGAAGCTTGAGTCTCAATCCGCGTAGCTGCGGAACAGGCCGACAGACACGAAGACCTAATGTCCTATAAAACAGAACAAGTCTCAATCCGCGTAGCTGCGGAACAGGCCGACAGACTGGCCCCCTTCAAAGCTGCTGTCAAGTCTCCGGTTCCAGCCTTCTGTTCCAACCATAATGTACGGATTCCGAGCTTTGAGAGAACGTACACAGAACAATATCGTGTACAGATCAATAATTGATTGATTTATCATGACTATCTTCATTTCCAACCCAAATTCACAGAATCAGCGCCCCGCCGTCCTCGGCGATGGGAGCCCCGCCGTGGGTGCGGCAGCGGGCGCGGCCGGCGTGGGGGATAGCGTAGAGCCGCAGCAGGTCGCCCGGCTCAACGAGGCGCCGGACCTGGGCGAACAGCGCCGCGCTCTCGCCGCGGGTGAGATGGGCCTCGAACACGCTGTCCTGGACCCGCACCATCCGCGCCTCCAGGACGTCGGCAACCTTCGCCCGCACCCGGTTGCGCGCGATATCGTAGACGATGACCGTGAGCATGCGGGTCTCCGCCATGGGCGCCTCAATAATCCATGGCCACGGGCACGTAGAGGCCGCGGCCCTCCACATGGGCGGCAAGGCAGAGGGCCTGTTCCACCATGAGGCCCCGCCACGACCGGCGATCGCCCGTGCGCGGGCTTCGCACCACCCGCTCCGCCGCCCGCTCATAGGCCCGGATCAGTTGCTCGGCCCCTTCGCGCGCCATGCGTACGCCGCCCTCCGGGCGCGGCGTGAAGGCGTCCCGCGAAAAGCCCTTGCTTGCCACCAGCCCCGCCACCACGGCCTCCACCAAAGGCGCCCGGAATTCCTCGGCGAGGTCATAGACCAGACTGTCGCGCCCGTCCGTCGTCTCGTGGAGATAGCCGAACCCGGGATGCAGCAGGGCGCGGGCGATGGCGAGGGCCATGTCCCGCGCCAGCAGGCTCGCCGCGAAATCCAGCAGCAGGTTCACGATATCCGCGCTGCGCCGGCGGATGCGGGCAGCGGGCGCGAGGCCGGGCGGCAGCAAGCGCCAATAGGCGGGCCAGAACACCTGCCCGCCGCGCCCCTCACGCCCGCGCAGCGCGTCCATGTCGCGGGCATGGGGCACGCCGCGGATCTGGCGGTTGATCTCGGTGAGCGCAACGGTGACGTCCGTATCCTTGGCCTCGCGGTTCATGCGCCGCAGCAGCGCCCGCTGGTTGGCCAGCCGCCCGCCGACGAACCGCCGCGCCAGATCGAGCTTCAGGACCGGATCGAGCGCATGGCGGGCCTGGGCCAGATGGCGGCGGGCGTTGGGCGCCTGCGGGGTGGCGAGCCAGCCCTGGGTTTCGCCGGCGCCGGTGGTGAAGGCAATCGGCGTGTCGGTGGCCAGGGCATGGCGCAGCGCCGCCTCGGAGATGCGCGCGTCCGGCCCGATGTCGATGCGATCCACCTCCACGTGGGAGAGGGCGAGGATTTCCCGGAACGGCCGCTCGGGATCGGCCAAAGGCTCTTCCACCACGAAGGCCATGTTGCGGATGTGAAGCCGCCTGCCGTCCCCGCGCAGATGCAGGAGACGGAAATCGCGCTCGTAACCGCCGCGGGCGCGGCGCGCCTCCTCGGCGGCCGCGCGGGCCTCGTCCGCTTCGGCGGCGGCGTCGCGCTCGGCCAGAAGGCGCATCAGGCCTTCCACGTCGTCGAGCGTCTCCGGCGCGGCGCCGCCCGGCAGCACGAGGGACCGCACGAACAGATGGCCGAGAAACCGGAACCCCTCGTCGAAATCCACCACGCGGGTCTTCTCCGCGTGCAGCTTCAGCCCCTGCGCCGAGAGCAGGTCCTCGGCCTTGCGCCGGGCCGCCTGCGCGCCCGCCTCGCTGCCGGACAGGATGACGAAATCATCCGCATAGCGCACGATATGGGCCTCCTCGCCGAAGGCTTCGTCGAGCGCGTCGAGGAAGAGATTGGCCAGAAGGGGCGAGAGCGGCGAGCCCTGCGGCAGTCCGAGCCCGTCGGAAGAGGCATGTTCCAGCCACAAAGCGATGAGGTCGGTGGTGGGTCCCGGCGAGAGCGAGCGGGCCAGGCGCTCCATGAGCGGGGCGTGGGGCACGCGCTCGAAATAGCGCTCGATGTCCGCATCCACCACGAAGGTCTTGCCGCGGGCCCGCAGGGCCTCCACCCGCCGTACCGCCTGCGCCACCGAGCGTCCCGGCCGATAGCCGAAGGAGGCCTCCTCGAACTCCCGCTCCAGCAGCGGCGAGAGCGCCTGCTGGATCGCCGTCTGGGCCACGCGGTCGATGATGCAGGGAATGGTGAGCGGCCGGGTGCCGCCGGATTTTTTCGGAATCTCCACCTTTCGCAGCGGCCCCGGCCGGTAGGCGCCGGAGACCAGCAAAGTGGAAAGCCGGGGAATTTCGCGGGCGGCGGCCAGCCGGAAACGCTCCGGCCCGACCCCATCCCCGCCCGCCGCGCCACCATTGGCATGCACCCGCGCCCAGGCGGCAAACAGCGCCTCCTTGCTCGTGGCCCGCGCGAACAGCTTGGCGTCGTCAATCAGCGGCCGGCCCGCCTCCGCCATGGGATGCCTCGTGGGTTCGGGACATGTAAAATTTGTTGGAAATCTGGATTATCATTTTTTATCTGGAAGATAGAGCGCATGCGGAACATCCAGATCGCGTTTTGTTCCGTATTCTGCCGCACGCGGCCCATTTGGGTTGGAGTTAAGGCTGAAATGGTGGAGCTTGACAATAGGATTCAAGGGGGGCAGTCTGCCGGCGTGTTCCGCAGCTACGCGGATTGAGACGCGACTCAGATCCTTATTCCCCTGCTTGTTCGGTCTGCCGGCGTGTTCCGCAGCTACGCGGATTGAGACGCGCCGGGGCAGGGGCTCGCCATCATGTTCGTCTGCCGGCGTGTTCCGCAGCTACGCGGATTGAGACCGCAGGTACGCGGCCCGCAGAATCAAAAATTCGTCTGCCGGCGTGTTCCGCAGCTACGCGGATTGAGACTCAAACCGCCCTGCATCAGTGCGGCCGAGTAGAGTCTGCCGGCGTGTTCCGCAGCTACGCGGATTGAGACATTCCCCACTCTCCTTGATGTCCTGACGAAAAGTCTGCCGGCGTGTTCCGCAGCTACGCGGATTGAGACTCTTTCCGCCCTCGGACTGAATCGCGCTCACGTCTGCCGGCGTGTTCCGCAGCTACGCGGATTGAGACGCGGCCCTCGCTGCGCTCCGGTACGAGGACGTCTGCCGGCGTGTTCCGCAGCTACGCGGATTGAGACTCTGCAGTTGCTACGCCAATACTCCCTGAATTACGTCTGCCGGCGTGTTCCGCAGCTACGCGGATTGAGACCTTTCTGAATTGCCGACCATCAGCATTGTAGTCTGCCGGCGTGTTCCGCAGCTACGCGGATTGAGACTTCTGCGACGGAGCACACCAGCGAGAAACCGGCGTCTGCCGGCGTGTTCCGCAGCTACGCGGATTGAGACCTCTGCGTCCGCCCGGCGCGTGAAAACGCAGGTCTGCCGGCGTGTTCCGCAGCTACGCGGATTGAGACGAAAGGCGCCGTCCTGCGTGGCAACAAAACCGGTCTGCCGGCGTGTTCCGCAGCTACGCGGATTGAGACGGTCACCCTTGCGGCCGCGCCGCTGCTGCTCGTCTGCCGGCGTGTTCCGCAGCTACGCGGATTGAGACTTGCCGGCGCTCGATCTTGTCCAGACGCTCGCGTCTGCCGGCGTGTTCCGCAGCTACGCGGATTGAGACGCAATCAGCTTGAGCGCGATTTGCCAATCTGCGTCTGCCGGCGTGTTCCGCAGCTACGCGGATTGAGACGCGCATACGCGCTGAAAGGCGTTATCGCCCTCCAGGTCTGCCGGCGTGTTCCGCAGCTACGCGGATTGAGACTAGGCCGAGGCGTCGGTCGCCTGGTAGTTGGTGAGTCTGCCGGCGTGTTCCGCAGCTACGCGGATTGAGGCCCATAGCTGTTCAGGTTGGGGTTCTTGGTGACCATCTGCCTGAGTATTCAGCAGCTACTCGGGTTGAGACCTTTCCGCAGTTGCTCCCCTCCCGGCTATTTCTGCCGGCAGGCTCCGCGTCTGCACAATGCCTGTGTCGGCCTTCAGTGGACGATGACGCGCGCGCAGGTTGCCGGTAAGCTCGGCCAGCGGTGGGGGGGGACTTGCGATGGGGATCGGGCAGGAGGAGCGGGGCCGGGTCTTTGCGGGCCTCGTCCATCAGGTGGTCATCGACGAGCGGCGTCATTCGGCGAAGGTGGTCGCGGCCGCGCTCGGGCTTTCGGAGCCGGCCTTCTATGCCCGCACGTCCAACCGCGTGCCCTTTTCCGCCGACGAGATCCGCGCTTTGCTCGCCGCCGCGCCGGACCCGCGCCTCGTGGCCTATCTGCTGCGCGGCACGCCCTACGTGGCCGCGGAACGGCTGGAGGGCGATGGCGGCGCCGTGGAAGAGCAGATCCACCGGGGCGCCACCCGCATCGTCATCGAGGCCACGGATGTTCTGGAGAGCGTGGAGGCGGCGCTGCGGGACGGGCGCATCGACCATCGCGACGCCCTGATGCTGCGCCAGGAAATCGAAGTGGCGGAACGCGCGCTCGCTTCGCTGCGGACCCTGGTGCGCAAGGTCGCCCCGGCCGCGGTGGAGCTCTGACCCGCCCTCAGGCGCTCACCGCCCGCACCAGATCCGCCCAGCCCAGCCGCTCCAGCGAAATGAGGGAGACGCGCAGGGCGGCGGCCTTGCCATGCAGTTGTTCATAGCGCACCAAGCGCGCCTCTTCCGCAAAGAGATCGGTGCTCACCACCAGCGCCGCCTTGTCCTGCGGCCCGCCGAAATGGTCCATCAGATTGTCCACCTCGTCCAGAGCCGACATCAGCCGCTTGCGATGGGCCTGGTCCTCCCGCTCCATTTCCGCCGCCAGCGCCTTGCATGAGAAGAAGGCCAGACGCTCGCCGAACCGCGCCAGAACATCGATTTCGTTTTCTCCCTCGTGTCCGCCCGCGCGCCAGCGCACGCGCTGCCCCACCAGCGCCTCGTCCGCACCCGCCGCCTCCGCAGCCAGGAACACCAGCTCCTCCAGCCAGCCGCCGCTGAGATAGCGCCGCGCCACTGCGCCGGCGGCGACCGCGCGGCCGGCGTGCGTCTCCACGAGCCCATGCCCCGCAAGGAGCCGCAGCAGGGCGGCATCACGCGCGCGCGCGTACTCCGCACGCCCGAGCGCAACATCGCGCAACGCTTCGAAGGCCGGATAGGCATCCGCAATCGCACGGGAGAGGTCCGCGCGCGTCCGCGCCTCTTCCATCGGCCGATCGCCCGCCTCCACCAGCCAGGCGCCACGCGCACGAAGGCGAGCGCGAATGCGCGCCTCCTCTTGGTTCGCCATGATACCCCCCCAAGCAAATGCCCCCGCCTCGTGCCGCTCTCCGGCGCCAAGGTCAAGCCCGCATCTGCCCGGCGGCGCGGCCCATTGCGCACCCGTCGCGGTCTTTCATCTGCCTCGCGGGTTCGGTGCAACAAGGCCCTCGGCCGGCCAGATGCCTGTCCGGTTTACGCAGTGCGCAGCTCTGTCGGTCGCGTGTCACCCAAAGGGGAACCCAATCTGCTCCCGCATCGGCGTCGACAGGCTCCGCGCCCCGCCGTTTCACCTGCTCCTCGCAGCCCCGCACCGCAGACTTCCCGGGGGAGGCGATCTGCCAGGGACGGGGCCGGTCCGGCAATGGCGTCCAGCGGCTATTTTCCGCCGGCGGGCAGGCCCGCCTTTGCATCGCGAACCAAAATAGCCGCCTCCCGCCATCCTCCGCTCGCGCTCCGGCCCCCTCGCCCCTTCGGGGCTGCGGGCGTGCCGGCCGGCACCGTCCCCGGCGGACGATCGCCCGTGAAGGCCGCGATCAGCGCGGCCGCGAAACGCGAGGTGACCGCCATGACCGAGATCCATCCCTTCCTCTCTCCGACCGATGCCGGGCCCGACACGGCGCCCCATGCCGCGCCGTTCAAGCGCAATGATGCGATGCTGCAGGCCCTCTGCCCATCGGGATCCTGGTGTTTCCCGGCTCGGGCATCGTCGCCAACCTGGCCGACAAGGCCCGCCAGATGGGCATTCCGGTGTCGCGCTTCGCGGAGACCGGCGCCGCATAGGCGCCGGTTTTCCAACCTTCACACCTGTTTCGGCTGCAGCTGTCGGACGAAGCCGAGTGCTGCTGCACTCGTCAGCTTCGTCTTGGTGCGCTCCTCGAAGTTCAGGCCGGTGAACGGATTGTCCCGGTCCGGCTCGCCCATGAACACGAAATAGTCGCGCTACAGGGCACGCAGCGCCCCGATCTGGCGGTTGCCCGCTATGCGTCGCGTGCGAGGACTGCGGCCATCGCACACTCATTTCCGGCCACCAGCTTGCCAGTCGGCGCCTTCTGCGAGGCAGTATGACCGCCGTTAGCTCCCTGCGCCTACGCTGCGGCGAGTGTGGGAGCCGGCGCGTTCAGAAGGTGATTCCCCGCGACATGGCAGAGGCCGGGCGATTCGTGTCAGGCTAAGTTTGACGCAGTGGCTAAGCCAGCTTGGTGCCAGTTGGAGACCCTCAATGGAACCCGTTTTGATCGACAACGGAAAGCAGCCAAGTGATCCGCTGCACATTGATCACAGATTGGTTTGGCTTCCGCCAGATACGCCTTACGGCAACATGAATCTCAAGCTGATTAAAATCATAATGTGTGCAGACGAGGCCAATTTAAGAATTATAGACGCCTTCTATTTTTGGAATATTCTAAAAATGAATGACATTAATAGCGGGTACAATGCATATCCGCGTCATATTTTTGCAACAGAACAAGCAATTTACCTAATGAGGCGGATAGCTGATGACTTAATATCAATGATTTGGATGTTGGATCAAAAGAGAAAAACCGGATCATGGCCAACCCGCATCAAGATAGATTCAATTGGCAGAGCCCTACAGGAACATAGCATTGAAGAAAGTGGATTGTTGGACCGAAACCGCAATAATCTACAAACCATGAACGACATATCAAATGCGTTTAAACATTCATTCGTCCATTCTGATTTGAACATCGCGGGTGAACTGGAGCCTGTTGTTAATGCTCTCGCATTAACGTCAAACAACCTCACGAACCCGGCTAAGCTGCACAGCCACACGGTCGCGAAGATTGTTTCTGATTTCAATAATTTTTACCGGGATTGCATGGAATGCCTGCAGAAAATTGGAAAAGAGATTAAAACACAAGATAGTTCCGTAAATTCCCCGAATTCGTTCCCGAACGCCTCCCCGAAAGAAAACGAACCCATGACATAAGTCATTGTTTTTCAACAATTTTCATGAAAAACGGTAGTTGGAGCGGGTGAAGGGAATCGAACCCTCGTATTCAGCTTGGAAGGCTGCTGCTCTACCATTGAGCTACACCCGCATCTGCCGACGCTTAACACAGGCCTCCCGGCTTGTGGAAGAGCCTGCCGCCGCCGGCGGCGCCCGCAAGGTTGGGAAAAGGGCGCGCGGCAGCCGGTTGCGGCTGGCGGCGCCTTTTCCTGCGCGACGACGGGTGGTGGAGGGGGTTGGATTCGAACCAACGTAGGCAGAGCCAACGGATTTACAGTCCGTCCCCTTTAACCACTCGGGCACCCCTCCATCCGACGCCCGTCGCCCCGGACCCCCCAGCCGCGGCGGGGAGGCTTCGCGCCGGGCTGGTGATGCAGGAAAGCGCCAGCGGCCGAAGGCAACGACGAGCGCAAGCTCAAATCGTCATCCGAGGAGCGGCTTTATGTGAGGCAGGCGCGATGAAGTCAACCGGAAATCACCGCCGCGCACTTCGCCTGTGGACGACGCAACACTGCGCCGCCGCCGCGGGTGCGCCATCGCCCCGCGCAATACCGCGGCACCACAGCCACCCGGGCGCGCCACCCGCCCCTTGCGCCGCGCGCCGCGCTCTGACAAAGCCATCCCATGGCCGATCAACCGCCCCGCGACCCCCGCCGCCCCGGCGCCCGCCCGCCCTTCGCCAGCCGGCCCGCCGGCCGGGCGGGCGCGCCCTTTCCGCCGCGCCGGCCCAAGGGCGGTGGCAAGCCTCCAGCCTGGACCGGGGACGACGACGTGGCCCTGCTCTATGGCTGGCACACGGTGGCCGAGGCCCTCGCCAACCCCAGGCGCCGCTTCCGCCGCATCCTCGCCACCGAGAATGCGGCAAACCGAATCGCCGAGGAGGGGCTCGCCTTTCCCGTTGCGCCGCAGATCGTCCGTCCCTCCGAGATCGACAAGCTGCTCGGCGCCGACGCGGTGCACCAGGGCCTGCTGGCGGAGGCGGACCATCTGCCCTCCCCGCGGCTGAAGGACATTGCCAAGACCGACCTCGTGCTGGTGCTGGACCAGATCACCGACCCGCACAATGTGGGCGCCATCGTGCGCTCGGCGGCGGCCTTCGCGGTGAGCGCCATCGTCACCACCGCCCGCCACAGCCCGGCAGCCACCGGGGTATTGGCCAAGAGCGCCTCGGGCGGGCTGGAGCATGTGCCCTTCTGCCTCGTGACCAACCTGGCGCGCGCCCTCGCCGAGCTGAAGGAGAACGGCATGCTGGTGGTGGGCCTCGACAGCGAGGGCCCCGCCGACCTGGAGGACACGCCCCTGCGCGCGCCCCTCGCCCTGGTGCTCGGGGCGGAAGGCAAGGGCCTGCGCCAGCTCACCCGCGAGACGTGCGACGTGCTGGCGCGCATCGACCTGCCCGGCGTCATCAAGAGCCTCAATGTCTCCAACGCCGCCGCCCTCTCCCTGGGCATGGCCCGGCGGGTGATGAAGCGGCGCTGACACCGCCGGCGGCCATCGCCGGGGTCGGGCGCCGGGCGCCGCCTCGGCCGGCCGGCCTTCGCACCTGCACCTAAGACCAATGACTAATTCATAGTTTGCCTCGATTTCGCCATGGTGGCGGTATGGCGCTGTAATGCGCCCTGCCCGTCAGGTACCTGCACACCAAAAAAGCAGGGCCGGCGAGCCGAGGAGGAACGCCCTTTCGCCGCCGCACTACATGTGCGCGCGGGCGCGTGGGTTTGCGCCGATCCGGCCCGCTTCTGGCAGTTTCTATATCCAGCACTTCCTCCGCCCCTGCGGAGCCCCGAAGCGATGGGAGGGACTGTTTCCATGAGCGTAACCACAGCAGGGGCGGCCGCCAAGCCACGCCCCATGACCCGCGAGGAGAAGAAGGTCATCTTCGCCTCGTCCCTTGGCACAGTTTTCGAGTGGTACGACTTCTACCTTTACGGCTCTCTGGCTGCCATCATCGGCGCCCAGTTCTTTTCCGCCTATCCGCCGGCAACCCGCGACATCTTCGCGTTGCTCGCCTTCGCCGCCGGCTTCCTGGTGCGCCCGTTCGGCGCCATCGTGTTCGGCCGCATCGGCGATCTCGTCGGCCGCAAATATACCTTCCTCATCACCATCCTCATCATGGGCCTGTCGACCTTCATCGTCGGCATCCTGCCCAACGCCGCCTCCATCGGCATCGCCGCGCCGGTGATCCTCATCGCCCTGCGCCTGCTGCAGGGCCTTGCGCTGGGCGGCGAATATGGCGGCGCCGCAACCTATGTGGCCGAGCACGCCCCCCATGGCCGGCGCGGCTTCTACACCTCTTGGATCCAGACCACGGCGACGCTGGGCCTGTTCCTCTCCCTCATCATCATCCTGTTCACCCGCACCATCGTGGGCGAGCCGGCGTTCGCGGCCTGGGGCTGGCGCATTCCGTTCCTGGTGTCCATCGCTCTGCTCGGCGTTTCCATCTGGATCCGCCTGCAGTTGTCCGAATCTCCCACCTTCCAGAAGATGAAAGAAGAGGGTACCACCTCCAAGGCGCCGCTTTCCGAAGCATTCGGCAAGTGGTCTAACCTGAAATACGTGCTGCTCGCCCTGTTCGGCCTCGTCGCAGGCCAGGGTGTGGTGTGGTATACGGGCCAGTTCTATGCCCTGTTCTTCCTGCAGTCGATCCTGAAGGTGGACGGCTACACCTCCAACCTGCTCATTGCCTGGTCGCTGGTGTTCGGAACGGGCTTCTTCGTGTTCTTCGGCTGGCTGTCCGACAAGATCGGCCGCAAGCCCATCATCCTCGCCGGCTGCCTGATCGCCGCCGCGAGCTACTTCCCGCTGTTCAACATGATCACCTCCTACGCCAATCCGGCGCTGGAAAAGGCGATCCAGAACGTGCGGGTGGTGGTGGTGTCGGACCCGGCGAACTGCGGCAGCCTGTTCAACCCGGTGGGCACCCGCATCTACACCCAGCCGTGCGACGTCGCCCGCGACTTCCTCGCCAAGTCGTCGGTGAAATATTCGACGGAACCCGGTCCGGCCGGCTCCCCGGTGCAGTTGAAGGTGAACGACGCGGTGGTGCCGTTCACGCCCGAATTCTCCAAGGCTGCCACGGCAGCGTTGCAGGCGGCGGGCTATCCCAGCGCGGCGACGAACAAGGACGTCATCAAGATGGCGCACCCGTTCGACATCTTCCAGCCGCGCATCGCGGCGGTGATCGGGCTCCTGTTCATCCTCGTCATCTTCGTGACGATGGTGTACGGGCCCATTGCGGCGGCGCTGGTGGAACTGTTCCCGGCCAGCATCCGCTACACCTCCATGTCGCTGCCCTACCACATCGGCAACGGCTGGTTCGGCGGCCTCTTGCCGGCCACCGCCTTCGCCATGGTGGCCGCCACCGGCGACATCTATTACGGCCTTTGGTATCCGATCGTGATCGCCCTGATGACCTTCGTCATCGGCCTTCTGTTCGTGCCCGAGACCAAGGATCGCAACATCGATCACTGGCACTGACCGCCGGGCGCCGCCGAAGCGCCTAACCAGCACCGGAACGGCCCCGCCACAAGCGGGGCCGTTCTTCTTTCGAGCGGCCGCTTGTTCGCCCGCGCCCGCGCTGGTAGATCACTGGAAAGGAGCCGGATTAGCACAGCGGTAGTGCAGCGGTTTTGTAAACCGAAGGTCGGGGGTTCGATCCCCTCATCCGGCACCATTTGCCCGTCTGGCGGCGGCGCTCACCCTCGCGGAATTCTGGAAATCAAAGGATTTTCAGGCCATCGGTGTCGGCTGAGGCCGGCCTTGGCAGCAGGCGTCGGCCATCGGGTGCCGACCTCGCCCTCTCACTTGAGGATCGAGAACACGTGATCCGATCAGGTTGAGATGCAAGCTGATCGGCGCGTGATCCAGACCCCGCAATCACCCGGACCGGCGATTTTCTGAAGAACGGAATTTTCCGGGAACGCGCGTCCCGGGAAGCAGGTCACCAAGCGAGAATGCGCCGGCCCAAAACCGCCCCTGCCGCGGTGACGATGACGACGGCGAGGCTGTACCACGCCAGCATGAAAAGGGGAGAATCGTCAACGCAGTGGAGGGCGTAGATCGCGGCGGCGAGGCCCCCGGCAGCCAGGCCGGCGGCGGCGCCCGCCACGGCCGGGCGGGTCGCGGCGCCACGCCGCAGGGCCAGAAGCAGCGCGCCGAGCACGGGAGCCGCCAGGAGCGGGATCAGCGATACGCAATAGGGCGCATAGCGGCCGATGAGATCCGACCGCCAGGTCGCGGGCGGCGTCGCGGCCAGTTCGGCAACGACGCCCGCCACCAGCACCGCGACGGGCAGCAGCAGCAACAGCGCCCACCGTCCCGCATCGGCGGCGGGCCGCGACAGCCGGAGCGCCAGCATGAGAGAGGCTGCCGCGAGCGGCAGCGTCACGGCGAACTTGAGCACGATGCGCCATTCCGCCAGCAAAGGCAGAAGGCCCGGACGCGGCGCGAGGATCAGCGCGAACAGCAGCGCCGCGGCACCCACGCCCGCCAGCACGCCGAGCGCGAGCCCGCCCTCCAGGCTCCGCCCTGGGCGCATGTCGGCGGCGAGGCCGCGTATCAGGTCTTCCGTCTTCACACCGTCGTTTCCTTCACTTGTCCGTCCTGACGAGCGCCGCGAGGCTCGCGAACGCCCGGTGCAGCGCCACCCGCACGGCGCCTTGCGTCATGCGCATGCGCTCCGCCGTCTCGCCGATGGAAGCGCCGTCGACCGCCACCGCCCGCAGCACCGCCTGCTGCTTCTCCGGCAGCAAGGCGAGGTGACGCTGCACATCGGAGGCCGCGGTGTCCGGCCGCTCTTCCGGCGCCGGCAGGATGTCGGCGAAATCCTCCACCGGCACCTCCACGCGGCGCCCCCGCCGGCGCAGGTGATCGACCAGCTTGTTGCGGGCGATGGTCCAGAGCCAGGGGCCGATCGGGTCGGCGCTGCGCCACGTGTGCCGCTTCAGGTGCACGGCGAGGAGCGTTTCCTGCACCACATCCTCCGTCTCGCCCGTGGGAACGCCAAGGCGCGACAGCCGGCGGCGGACCACCGCCCGCACGGCGGGGGCCAGCTCGCGCAGCAACTGCTCATATACCGGCTGATCGCCGGCAAGCGCGGCCTGCATCATCTGCGCCCACCGCTGCTCGCGGTCGTCCATCGACACATTCCCAAAGGTCAGTTCGCACGAGGCGGCGGGATCGTTACGGCCCGAGAGGACAGCGCCGACGATTTTTCGCGCGCATCTTTCTTCGTCGCCACGTGTAACGCAATGGCACGTCCTCCCGAACAAGGAGATGGCGCAAGACGACGACCGCCTGCCGCGCGCCGATCTTCCACGGAGAACGACCCATGACCACGAAGACCACGTTCATCGCCGCCACTCTCGCCGGCTCCCTCACCGCCGCGCTCGGCATGGTGGCGAGCGCCGCCGCCGGGCCCGTGGCCGAGCAGCCCAGCATGGAAAAGTGCTACGGCATCTCGCTGGCCGGCAAGAACGATTGCGCAGCCGGCGCCGGCACCACCTGCGCCGGCACCTCCAAGGTCAATTACGACGGCAAGGCCTGGAAGTACGTCGCCAAGGGCACGTGCGAGACCATCAAGACGCCGAATGGCATGGGCCACCTGAAGGCCATGTGAGACGGCACGCGAGGCTAGAGCACGCGCAGCCTCCCTCGGCCGGAGGGCGCCCGCACGCCTTCCGGCCGCCCCTCCCATCAAAGGAGCCCATCATGAGTGTCCGCCTGCCCACCGGTGCCGGCGTCGGCTTCAAGCCCGAGCATTTCGACGCCATGCTCGCCGATCCCGGCCCGCTCGCCTTCATCGAGGTGCATGCCGAGAACTACATGGGCGCCGGCGGCAGGCCCCACGCCCAGCTCGCCGCGCTGCGCGAGCGCTTCGCCCTGTCGGTTCACGGTGTCGGGCTTTCGATCGGGGGCGAGGCGGCGCTCGACAAGGCGCATCTTGCCCGGCTGCGCGCGCTCCTCGACCGCTACCGGCCGGAAAGCTTTTCCGAGCATCTCGCCTGGTCCTCACACGGCAACGTCTTCTTCAATGACCTTCTGCCGCTGCCCTATACAGCGGAGACTTTCGCTCGCGTCGCCGATCACGTCGCCGAGGTGCAGGACGTGATCGGCCGGCGCATGCTGCTGGAGAATCCCGCCACCTACGTACGGTTCGAGGAGAGCACCCTCGCCGAGGTGGATTTCCTCGCCGCCGTGGTGGCGCGTACCGGATGCGGCCTGCTTCTGGACGTCAACAACGTCTTCGTTTCGGCCGTCAACCACACAACCGATGCCCGGGCCTACCTCGCCGGCTTCCCGTTGGAAGCCGTGGAAGAAATCCATCTCGGCGGCCACGACGCGGACCGCGATGAAACCGGCGCGCCGCTGCTGATCGATGCCCATGGCGCGCCGGTGGCGGAGCCCGTGTGGGCGCTGTTCGCCGAGGTGATCGCACGAACCGGACCGTTGCCCAGCCTGATCGAATGGGACAACGACGTGCCGGACTGGCCGACGCTCCGGGCGGAAGCCGAGCGGGCCGCCGGCACGCTGGCGCAGCCCGTGCGCGCGGCGGCCTGAGCGAGGAAGCCGGCCATGGCCGCGACCACCCTCCAGGCCTTCGCATCGGCGCTCACCGACGCCGCCCGCCGGCCGCCGCCCGGCCTTTCAGGCGCGTGCGACCGCAGGTTCGCGGTCTACCGCAACAATGTGGCCGTGGGGCTGATCGGGGCGCTTGAAGCGCGCTTTCCGGCGCTGGCGAACCTGGTGGGCGAAGACTTCTTCCGCGCCATGGCCCGGGACTTCACCCGCCACCACCCGCCGCGCTCGCCCGTGCTCATGGCGTATGGGGATGCGTTTCCAGCCTTCATCGCCACATTCGCGCCTGCGCGGGAGATGCCCTATCTCGCCGACGTGGCCCGCGTGGAGGTCGCGATCTCGCGTGCCTACCACGCAGCCGATACCGCCCGCGCCGGGCGCGGGATGTTCTCGCGCCTGTCTGCCGACCGGCTCGCGACGCTGCGCATCGTTCTTCACCCCGCCGTGATGGTGGTCCGCTCGGAGCATCCGGTGGGACGCATCCACGCCGTCGCGCGCGGATGGATGCCGCAAGCGCCCATCGAGAACTGGACCGCCGAGGCCGTCCTCATCGACCGCCCCGGCTTCGACGTGGTGGTGCGTCCGATCCCCCTCGGAACGGCCGCCTTCCTCAACCAGCTGGCCGGGGGCGACGGCCTTGAGGCCGCGGCCACCGGGGCGGCGGCGGACGACTCGGATTTCGACCTGCCGGCGGCGCTGGCCGAGATGATCGGGTCGGGGCTGGCGACCCGCATCGAGTGCCCCAACGGAGAGATGCCATGACCGCGAACGAACTCGGGCGCCACCGGCACCCGTCCCCCATCATCCTGATGCTCGCGCGCGTGCATCGGCGGCTGGATGCCGTCCCCCTCGATCTTGTCTGCCTGTGCGCCCGCATCTTCCCCGCGGCGGTCTTCTGGCAATCCGGGCAGACCAAAGTGGACGGCTGGCAGGTGACGGATGGAGCCGTCGCCCTGTTCCGGGAAGAATACCAGCTGCCGCTGCTCGATCCCTGGATCGCGGCACATCTGGCGGCGTTCGCCGAGCACTTCTTCCCCGTTCTGCTGGTGCTGGGCCTCGCCACGCGGGTGTCGGCAGCGGCCCTCTTGGCCATGACCGCGGTGATCGAGATCTTCGTCTATCCCGACGCATGGCCGACCCATGGGGTCTGGGCCACCTGTTTCCTCCTGCTGGTCCTGCGCGGGCCGGGCGCCCTGTCGATCGATGCGCTGATCGACCGGGTTGTCCGACGCGACACGTAGTCCGCCAGCACCACCGCGCCGTTCCAGGCGCCGAAGTCATTCCGGCTCGATGCCGGCCGCCTTGGTAATCTCGGCCCATTTGCGGGTCTCGCTCGCGACGAACGCCGCAAGGTCGGCCGGGCTCGACGACGACGGCTCGATGCCTGCGGCGAGCAGGGAAGCCCGCACGGCCGGGTCCTTCATGGCGCCCACCATCGCCGCGTTCAGGGTGACGACGATGGCCTGGGGGGTCTTCGCGGGTACGAAGGCCGCAAACCAGGCGGTGAGTTCGTAGCCGGCGATCCCAGCCTCGCCCATGGTGGGCAGCTCGGGGGCGAGGGCGGAGCGTTCGGCGCTCGACACGCCGAGGGCCCTGAGCTTGCCCGCCCGCGCCGACGGCAGGGTGGTGGAGATGTCGGCGAACATGAGGTCGATCTGCCCGCCGAGGAGGTCGCTCACCGCCTGCGGGTTGCTCTTGTAGGGGACGTAGAGAATGTCGATGCCCGCCCTCGTCTTCAGCATCTCCACCGCGAGGCGCGAGGAGGCGGAGCCGGCACCGAAGGTCAGCTTGCCCGGATTGGCCCTGGCATAGGCGATCAGCTCCTGCACCGTGCTGGCCGGCACCTTCGGGTTGACCACCAAGGCGAGGGTGATGGTGCCGAGCGTGGTGACAGGCTCGAAATCCTTCACAGGGTCGTAGGAGAGCTTCCTGTAGAGGGCCTGGTTGGAGGCGTGGGTGGAGTTGGAGGTGACGAGGACGCTGTAGCCATCGGGCGCCGAGCGGGCGACATTGTTGGCGGCGATCTGGCCGGTGGCGCCGGGCAGGTTCTCCACCACCACGGGTTGGCCGAGGGTCTGCGAAACCTTCTGGCCGAGGACGCGGGCGAGCGTGTCGGTAGCGCTGCCGGCCGCGAAGGGCACCACGAAGCGGATGGGCCGGCTCGGCCATGTCTCGGCGGCCGCGGGGACGGCAGCAAGTGCGCCGACGGCCAGGGCCGCGGACGCGGCGAGGGCGATGAGGCCCCGGCGCGAGGTGAGCTTCGTCGGCATCATGGTTCCTCCCATATGGTTTTTGTGGTGATCTCGGCACTCTTCAAGGGCTGAGGGGGTCGCCCGCGCCCTCCCTGATCCCGTCCGCGAGCGAAGACGGCACCTCCACCGGCAGCGTGAGGAGCAGGAAGGAAAGCGACTTGCCGTGCCCGTCGAGGCCGAGGGAGGCGTTGACGCCGCCGTCCAGCACCTCGTCCAGCACGAAATTGAAGGCGCACAGGTTCGGCAGGTCGTAGCGCACCACCCTCGCCGGCCGGCGGGCCGCGAACAGGGCGGCCACGCGCTCCACGGTCACCTGTGCGGCGAGCACGGGATAGACCGCGGGAGCGCGGCACACGAGGGCGAGGTTCAGGCGGTTGCCCTTGTCGCCCGCCCGGGCGTTGGCGAGGGTGCGCAGGGGCACCATGGCCGTTGCTTCCGCGCTCATGACGCCGCCTCCATGGCTTCGGTCTCCAAGAGGGTCACGGTGGGCGCGACGAGGTCGCGCTCCACCAGGCAGGAGGCGCTGAACAGGCGTGGCGTGAGGCGCCGTCGAACCCCCGCCCCGCCCGCGGGACCGGCGCAATAGAGGGCCTCCACCTCGTCCAGCATCAGCTCCAGCATCCGCCCGTCGGTGCTCTCTGCGGCGAAGCGCAGGCGCACGTCCTCGGCGGCGCTTCCCCCGAAGGCGGCGTCGAGCGTCGCGCCGGCGGTGTCGTTGAACAGGCTCGAAACACCGATGGCGTCGATCCGCAGCGCGAGGCCCGGCACCCGCCGCGCGAGGCGGGCGCGCACCACGTCCGCGGCGAGGCGGGCGCGGGCGGCGGCGCCGGGACCGGCATAGGAAATCTCGGCCTCGGCGAGGACGCCGGCCTCCACGCAGACCGTGGCCTTGAGGGTATCCGGCCGCCGGTGCCCCCGCGCACCCGTCACCCTTACCCGATGGGGGCCGGCCTCGGCGACGCGCACGCAGGTCAGGTCGAGCACCACGTCGGGTGTGAGATAGGCGGCCGGATCGTGAATCTCGTAGAGCATCTGCTCGATGACGGTCAGGCGGTCGATGCGCCCGCCCGTGCCCTCGGGCTTGGTGACGACGAAGCTGCCGTCGGCGGCGATCTCCGCCACCGGATAGCCCACCTCGTCGAGCCCGGGCACCGCCTTGAAGCCCGGATCGGCGAAATAGCCACCGCTCACCTGGCTGCCGCATTCCAGGAGATGGCCGGCGAGAGTGCCGGCGGCGAGCTTGTCCCAGTCGTCCTCGGCCCAGCCATGGGCGTGGATCAGCGGGCCGAGCACCAACGCCGGATCGGCGATGCGGCCCGTCACCACGATGTCGGCGCCGCGGTCGAGCGCCTCGGCGATGGGCCGCGCGCCGATATAGACATCGGCCGAGACGGGAACGGGCGCGCCGGCGAGGAGCCGGCCTCCGCTCTCCCGGGCCGCGAACGCCTCCGGCGTCAGCCGGCCGGAAATGTCGGCGCCGTCCACCACGGCGATGCGCGGGGTGCGGCCGGCCGCACGGGCCATGGCGGCGATGCGGCGGGCGCCGGCGAGGGGATTGGCGGCGCCGAAATTGCCGACGATGCGGATACCGGCATCGAGGCAGCGCACCAGCACGCCGGCGAGCAGCCCCTCCAACGCCGGGCTGTAGCCGCCCTCGGGATTGTGCCGTCGGGCGAGGCGGCTCAAGGCGAGGGTGCGCTCGGCGAGGGTCTCGTACACGAGGAAGCGCGGCCCGGCGCAGGCGGCAAGCATGTCCACCACCGGCACCGCGGCATCCTTGCGGTCGCCGGCAAAGCCGGCACCACTGCCGATGCGCACGATCGCGTCCATGGCATCCCCCTCCCTCGCGTCTCTCGCCGTCCGGGCGAACTAGACACGCGGGGGATTGATCTAGTCAAATAGCAAGATCTGGCCAAAACATAGGGTTTGCTTATGAATGTGACGATCCGGCAGCTGGAGGTGTTCGCGGCGACCGCGCAGGCTCCGAGCTTCACGGAAGCGGCGGCGCGGCTCGGCATCTCGCAGCCGGCGCTCAGCGAGACGATCCGGCGGATCGAGCAGGAATTGGGGCTGCGGCTGTTCGAGCGCACCACCCGCCGGGTGGTGCTGTCGGCGGAAGGGCGGGCCCTGGCCGGCCTCGCCGAAGAGGTGGTGCGGGACGTGCGCCTCGGGCTGAAGGATGTGGTCGAGCGCGGCGCGCGCCGCCCGCGCGTCGCCATCGCGCTGCTGCCGTCTCTCGCGTCCGCGCTCCTCCCCGCCGCGGTGGATCATTTGAAGGCGGCGTATCCTTTGGCCGACCTCTCCGTGTTCGACGTGCTGCACGAGCGCGCGGGCGGGCTGGTGATGGAAGGCGTCGCCGACATGGCCGTCACCATGCGTCCGGCCGACGAGGAACTCGCCTTCGAGCCGCTCGGGGCGGACCTGTTCCACCTGGTGACGCCGCGCGGCCATGCCCTTGCCGGGCGCGGGGCGCTGCCGTGGGCGCGCCTCGCCGGCCACCCCTTCGTTGCTCTGGCGCCCTCCACCTCGGTGCGGCGGATGGTGGACAATGCCATGGCCGCCGCCGACCTTGCCCTTGCCGCACGGTACGAGGTCGAGCAGATTCCCTCCGCCGTGGGCCTGGTGCGCGCCGGCCTCGGCATCACCGCCTTGCCGGCCTTCACCTTCGCCATGTTCGACCGGCGAGGCCTCGCCCTGCGCCCCTTGCGGGCGCCCGACGTCTCCCGCGCCCTGGGACTGGTGATGCGCCAGGGACGCCCGATCTCCCCCGCCGCGCAGCGGCTTGCCGAAGGCGTCCGGCTTGCCTTCCGACAGATCGCGCGCCGCAAGCCCGGCCGGGATCGGCCGCAAACGTAAGCGTTCTCTTCACCCCCCATGTTCGAGCCCCCGCGTGCGGCTGAAGGTGATCGAGCGCAAGCCGGAAGCGGTGGTGCGGGCGTTGTCGGCTGCCTGATGCCGCAGGAATACTGGGGTTCGGGCGCCTCGTGCCCGCTCGTGTTCGGATGAACGGCTTAGAGCACGCGCCGACCAGCTTGCATCGCAAGCTGGTCGGATAACGCGTTCTCTATCCTTAAGTGAGAGGGCTTTTCACCGCTCAAATTGAGTCCATTTGATCGGATCGCGCTCTAGCCGCACCACATCGCCTCGGGTGCCCTCGACACCTCATCCGATGCCCGACCGCCCCCAAGCCGGGGCGAAGGCCCGTGAGGCGCGCCCACGGGCCTTGCGCATCAGATCCCCTGCCCGCCGGACACCTCGATCCGCTGCGCATTCACCCAGCGATTCTCCGGACCGAGGAGGCTGGCGATCATCGGCCCGATGTCGTCGGGCAGGCCCACGCGGCCGAGCGCGGTCATGGCGGCGAAGACCTTGTTGATGTCGGGATTGTCGCGCACCACCCCGCCGCCGAAATCGGTCTCGATGGCACCCGGCGCCACCGTGTTGACGGCGATGCCGCGGCCGCCGAGTTCCTTCGCCATGTAGCGCGTCAGCACCTCCACGGCTCCCTTCACCGCCGCATAGGCCGCATAGCCGGGATGGGTCAGGCGGGTGAGGCCCGTGGACAGGTTGACGATGCGCCCGCCGTCGGCGATCAGCGGCAGCAGCGCCTGGGTGAGGAAGTAGACGCCCTTGAAATGCACATCCACCAGCCGGTCGAACTGGGCCTCGGTGGTCTCGCCGATCAGGGCATGGTCGCCGTGGCCGGCATTGTTCACCAGATGGTCGAACGTCTCGCGCTGCCAGGTCTCGGCCAGCGCCGTGCGCAGCCGCCCGGCGAACGGCGCGAAGGCGGCGACATCGCCGGTGTCGAGCTGGAGCGCGACCGCCCGGCGCCCCAGCGCCAGGATTTCCGCCACCGCCGCCTCGGCCTCGTCGCTGCGGCTGTGATAGGTGAGGATGACGTCGCCCCCATGGCGGGCGATGGCGCGGGCGGTGTTGCGGCCGAGGCCGCGGCTGGCGCCGGTAACAAGAGCTATCGTGGTCATGGCCGTCTCCGTTGGCGTGAGGGCTCCGGTATCGCTCCCGCCCGCCGCCCTGTGTTGCCGGATCCTCGCCATTGCTTGCCTGATCCTCCGGCCGGGCGTGCGCCGGCCGAAAGGGTGCGCTAGGCTTGGCTCATGACAGCCTTGCTCGATGCCGTCCGCCGCCATGCGGAAGCCCATGGCAACATCCAGGGGGTGGTGCCCACGCCCATCCCCGGCCTTGCCATCGTGCGCGCGACCATGCCCAGCGACCTGATCCACGACATCCTGCGGCCGCTGGTGTGCCTCGTGCTGCAGGGAAGCAAGCATGTCACCGTGGGCACGCAGGGCTTCGCCTTCTGCGCCGGCCAGTCCCTGCTGGTCACGGCGGATGTGCCGACGGTAAGCCAGATCACCCGGGCCAGCCCAGCGGCGCCCTATTTCTCCCTGGTGCTGGAGCTGGACCCGGCGGTCATTGCCGGCCTTGCCGCCGAGATGACCCATGCCCAAGTGCCCGACCCCGCGCCCGTGCGGGTCGATCCCACCGACGCGGAGGTGGCGGATGCGGCGCTGCGGCTGCTGCGCCTGCTGGACCGCCCCGCCGCGGTGCCGGTGCTGAGCGCGCAGCTCATCCGCGAAATGCACTACTGGCTGCTGGCCGGCGGGCACGGCGCCGCGATCCGCCGTCTCGGCTGGCCGGAAGGCCAGGTGCAGCGGGTGGCCCGGGCCATCGCGGTGCTGCGCGCCGAATTCCGCCATCGGCTGCCGGTGGAGCGGCTCGCGGCCGAGGCGGGCATGAGCCCCTCCACCTTCCACCAGCATTTTCGCGCGCTCACATCCCTCTCCCCGCTGCAGTTCCAGAAGCACCTGCGGCTGATCGAGGCGCGCCGGCTCATGCTGGCGGAGGGCGCAAGCGCCAGCAGCGCGGCCTTCGCCGTGGGCTATGAGAGCGTGCCGCAATTCACCCGGGAATATGGCCGCCTGTTCGGCCTGTCGCCGGTGCGCGACGTGGAGGCCGCGAAGGACAGGCTCTCCGCGGCCGCCTGAGGGAGCGCCCGGTGGCTCAGGCCGGCTTGCTGTCGGCGTCGGGGTGGTGGAAGGCGAGCACCAGCACCACCGAGGACAGGGCCAGCCCCGTCATCAGCAGGAAGCCGTCGGCGAAGGACCCGCGCAGCCCGAGCACCCAGCCGGTGATCACCGGCGCCGCAAAGCCGGACAGGGCGAAGCCGAAATCCATGATGCCGAGGGCGGTGGCCGCCCGCTTCGGCGCCACGTCCACATTCACCGCATAATAGGCCGCGTTGGCGCCCATGGAGGCGGCCACCGCCACCGTGATGCCGGCGATGGCCACGGCGAGGTTGTTGCTGAGGGCCACCGGCACCACCGCCAGCGCCGCGATGAACTGCGTGCCGGCAATGAGATAGGAGCGCGCCACCCGCAGCCGGCCGGTGACCTTCAGCAGATGGTCGGACCAGCGCCCGAGCATCCACAGCGCAATGGCGGCCGAAAGCCACGGCAGAACGGTGAACGCCCCCACCTGGGTCAGATTGAGCCCATAGGCCTGGCGCAGGTAGCTGGGCAGCCAGGTCATGAAGAAGAACAGGAAATAGCCGAAGACGAAGAACGCCCAGTAGTTCACCAGCAGCGTCCGGTTGGTGAGCAGGCCGCGGATCTCCGCGCCGCTGGGCCATTCCCGCTTCGCTTGGTGCGCGGGGGCCTGCCCTGCGGCCCGGATATGGTCCAGCTCCGCCGCATTCACATGGCGCGACCGGGCGGGATCGTCACGGAACAGGACATACCAGAGCGGCACCCAGGCGATGGAGATCGCGAACAGCACGGCGAAGGTCCAGCGCCAGTCCAGCACCGAGAGGAGCAAGGTGACGATGGGACCGCCGATGGCCAGCGCCAGCGGCACCGAAACCAGCGCATAGCCGAGCGCGCTGGCCTGCTCCTGCGGCGGCAGCCAGCGGCTCACCGCGCCGGTGAGGGCGGGGAAATTGGGTCCCTCCGACAGGCCGAGCAGGGTGCGCGCCAGATAAAGGGTGACAAAGCCGGTGGCCGCCCCGGTCAGGCCGATGGAGAAGCTCCACAACAGCGCCGCGATGGTGAGCACCAGCCGCGCGCCGTAGCGATCCACCGCAAAGCCGCCGAGCAGGGTCGTCACCGCATAGCCGAGGCCGAAGGCGCCGAGAATGACCCCCGCATCCTCCCGCGACAGCCCGAGCTCCGCCTCCATCAGCGGGATGGCATAGGAGATGGCCGCCCGATCGATGTAGTTCACCACGGTGACGGCAAACAGCAGGACGATGACCACCATGTGGAACCGCGTCGCCCGCAGGCCCAGGTTCCTGCCGTCCTGGTCCGCGCGCCTGTCTTCGCTCCCGCCCATCGCCTGCCCTCCGCCCGATGACCGGCCTCACATGCGCGCACGCGCCCAGAGCACCAGCCCCGCCACCGCAACCAGCCCCAGCGCCAGGAGGGCCACGAACAATGCCGACTGGTCGAGCCACGCCACCGCCGGCACGCACAGCCCCATCACCACGCCGTTGAGGCCCATGCGCCAGGAGGCCGTATGCACGCCGGCCACGAAGGTGCCCAGGGCCAGCAGCAGCAGCACCACGAGGCTGGTGGAATCGGCATCCGCCACCGCCTGCACGCTGGGCAGGAACACCAGGTTCATGGCGGCGAGAAACGCGCCCCAGTGCAGCACCTGCGTCCAGACGAGGCGAACGCGCTCGTCCTTGTCCGTCGCCCGCGACCAGCCGGCGAAGATGCCGACGCCGCAGCTGATGAGGGCCACCAATTCCCAATAGGTGACGAGGGGACTGCGCGTCATCGCCCCATAGGCGACGCCGCCCACGGTCATGACGAGGATGGCGAGGTAGGGAAGCTCGCGCACAAGGAAGCTCCCGGCATGGGGGCCGGACGCCAGATCCGGGCCGCCTGGCTGGTGTGCCGTGCTCATGGTCTTCGTCCCTCCGCCGCCAGCGGGCCGCCCCTGCGGCCGCCGCGCGCCCATGGTGATGCATTGCCCTGCCATAGCGCACGCCCCGCCACAAGGAGGTAAAGGCTCGCCCCGGCCCGCGCCGCCGGTGGAGGCGGAAATTTGCGCCGCCCCGGCGGTGAGGGACGTGCCGGCATGGCGATTGCATCGGCGGGGGAGATTGAAGGCACCACCGTCAGTTTGCGACAAAGCCGACCATGCGGCGGCATCCGCCCATGGGGCCGGGTCGCGGCTTCGGCGGGCGGTGCCGCCCACATCTTTCGAGCCGGCGGCCCAACATGAGCGCATTCATCCAGGCCCATGCGGGCAATGCCGAGTGGCAGCTCGCCCTGGGCGACTGCTGGGCCCAGATCCGCTTCCAGCTGAAGGATGCGCCGGCGCCCAACCTGGGCTGGTGCTACCTCACCGACCATCACACCAAGGCCGCAGGCAACATCCTGGAGGCGCTTCGCGATCACATGCCCGGGGTGCATTGGGTGGGCACCGTGGGGGTGGGGGTGGCGGCCGAGGCGGTGGAATATTTCGACGCCCCGGGCATGGTGCTCATGCTGGCCCACCTGCCGCCGGATTCGTTCCGGCTGTTTTCCGGCCCGACGCCCCTGGAGCCGGCGGCGGACGGCTTCGAGGCCTTCACCGCCCTGGTCCATGCCGACGGCGCAGGCGCGGACCTGCCGGACCAGCTGAAGGCCCTGGCGGGGAAGACCACCACCGGCTACCTGTTCGGCGGCCTGTCGTCGGCCCGCAACCAGCCCCTGTGCTTTGCCGACGACGTGCTGCTGGGCGGGGTTTCCGGCGTGGCGTTCGGCCCGCAGGTGCCGATCCTCTCCCGGGTCACGCAGGGGTGCCAGCCCATCGGCCCCCAGCGCACCATCACCCGCGCCGAGGGCAATTATCTGGTGAGCCTGGACAATGCCCGGGCGCTCGACTGCGTGCTGGAGGATCTCGGCCTCGACGGGGAGATTTCCGACCCGGACTTGCGCCACGAGCTGGCCCACACCCTTGCCGGGCTGGTGGCCACCAGCGAGGACGTGTCCGCCAAGCCGGGGCATTTCGGCACCAATACGCAGGTGCGCCACCTGCTCGGCGTCGGTCGCCAGAGCGGCGTGCTGGTGGTGGCCGAACGGATCGCGGCCGGCATGCAGCTTGCGTTCTGCCGGCGCAATGCCGAAGCGGCGCGGCACGACCTCTTGCGCATCACCGCCGAAGTGCGCGCCCAGGCCGAGGCGGCCGGCGGCATCCGCGGCGCCCTCTATATCAGCTGCTCCGGGCGCGGCGGCCCCCATTTCGGCCACCCCAACGCCGAATTCCAGATGGTCCGAAAGGCCTTGGGCGAAGTGCCGCTGGCCGGCTTCTTCGCCGGCGGGGAGATCGCCCGCCACCATCTGTACGGCTACACCGGCGTGCTGACGGTCTTCACCGCAGCCACCTGACAAGGGGACGGCGCCACCATGACGCGAACGCTTGGCGGAGCAAGGGCGACGACGGCGCGCCCGAACGCGGCGCCCGCGCCATGGTGAGCCGGCCGGCAACGCCCCACGGCGCCGACGCGGGCCTGAGCGCGGAGTCCGACGGCGGTCACCGCATCGTCTCCGCCGCCGGCGTGGCGGTGCCGCGGATGCTCTACGGCACGGCCTGGAAGAAGGAGCGCACCGCCGGCTTGGTGGAAATGGCCCTGCGCGCCGGCTTCCGCGGCATTGATACCGCCTGCCAGCCCAAGCACTACAACGAGCCGGGCGTGGGCGAAGGGCTTTGCGCCGTGCTGGGCAGCGCGCTTGCCCGCGCGCAGGTCTATCTGCAGACCAAGTTCACCCCGCTGCGCGGGCAGGACCCCGAAGACGTCCCCTATGATCCGGCGGCGCCCCTGGCCGAGCAGGTGCGCCAGTCGTTCGCGGCATCGTGCGCCAATCTCCACACCGATTACCTGGACGGCCTCATCCTCCACTCCCCCTACCCGGAGGATGCCGACACGCTGGAGGTGTGGCGGGCCATGGAGCGCCTTCACGACCAGGGCGCCGTCCGCCAGCTGGGCATCAGCAATTGCTACGAGCCGGCGCGGCTGGAAATGCTCTGTGCCAACGCCCGCATCAAGCCCGCGGTGGTGCAGAACCGCTTTTATGCCAAGACCGGATTCGACACGCAGATCCGCGCCTTCTGCCGCAGCCGCGGCATGGTCTATCAAAGCTTCTGGACCCTGACCGCCAATCCCGAGGTGCTCGCCAATCCCGTCCTCACGGCGCTGGCGCAAGGCCTCGGCCGCACCCCGGCCCAGGTCTTCTTCCGCTACCTGACCCAGCAGGACATGGCCTGCCTCACCGGCACCTCGTCGCGGGAGCATATGGCGCAGGACCTCGCCATCTTCGATTTCCGCCTCACCGCCGCGCAGTGCGCGGCGGTGGCGGCACTGGTGGCGTGACGCCGGCGGGCCGCGCGCGCCGGTGCCCGAAGAGCGACGCGGCGAAGGTCGCTTTTGCGACACTTGCACCCGCCATTCCCGGGGTTTGCCGGTGGTCCGCAACTTGCGTGTCCCCTGCCGGACCTTGCGTTTGAGAAAGCGACAGCGATGGCGTTCACCTTCATCTGCCACACCAATGCCGTCAGCGAGGGGGCCATGGGGCTGTTCCAGGCCGGCCGCAAGAGCGTGCTCCTGGTCTGGCCCCAGGGCGGCGAGCTGAAGGCCTATCGCGGCCGCTGCCCCCATGCGGACATGCCGCTGACCGACGCCACCTTCAACGGCAAGACCGTGACCTGCCCGATCCACCAGTGGGGTTTCGACGGCATGGACGGCAAGTGCGTGACCCATCTGGTGCGCAACGCGCTCCACCCCTACGAGCTGCGGGTGGAGGGGGACGAGATCCAGGTGGACGTGGGACCCGTCAAGGCGCCGCGCGCCACCGCCTGATCCCGCGCGGCGGACCGGTGCCGGTTCAGCCGGCGGTGTCGGGCAGCCAGCGGATGGCCATGGCGAAGGCTGCGCTGCCGCCGGGCGGAATGTGCACGAGGCCGGGCTTCTCCACGAAGGGCCTGGCGTCGCCCTCCGGCGTCGCGTGGCCGGCCCAGGGCTCGATGCACAGGAAGGGCGCGCCCGGCTTGCTCCAGATGCCCAGCTGCGGCATCCCCGGGAAGGCCACCTCCAGCCCCGGCCGGCCGGGCACGCCATAGCGGATGCGGCGGGAGCGAAGCTGCGTGAAGATCAGTGCATCGCGCTCGAACACGGCGTCGTCGGGGGCGATGACGCCCCCGGCGGCCGGATTGGGCTCGCCCGCCGCCGACAGCAGCCCGCCCACCGGCCGGTGCACCGGCGCGGTTTCCGCCGCCTCGAACAGCAGCCGGTGGTCCGCGCGGCTGCCGCCATAGGGCAGCGGCCAGAGGAAGCCGGGATGGAAGCCGAAGCTCGCCGGAAGGGGCCGCAGCCCCGGATTGTCCACGCGCGCCTCGATGGTGAGGGTGGCGTCCTCCAGCCCATAGGCCACCTGCAGGGCGAAGGCGAAGGGGTATTGGGCGCGGATCTCGTCATTGGGCATGAGACGGAACACGGCGCGCTGCGGGTCCACTGCCAGCAGATCGAACCGGCTGCGCCGGGCAAAGCCGTGCTGCTTCATGGCATGGCGCACGCCGTCGTGCAGCAGCTCATCCTGCGGCAGCCGGCCGACGATGGGGAACAGGAGCGGCGCGCGCCCGGCCCAGAAGGCCGCATCGCCATACCAGAGCAGATCACGCCCCTCGCCATCGCGCAGCCGCACCAGCTCCGCGCCGAGATCGGATATCTGCGCGCAAAGGCGGCCATTATCGAGCGTCGCGGTGGTGCCTGCCATGTCCATGCCCCGGGTGGATCATCCGCCGGGCGGCAGACCTAAAGCAAATCCAGCAAAAGTGCGAAGCGGTTTTGCGTCCGGATTTGCGCGGCAGCGAGACGTCGCGACAAATCCAGCAAAAGTGCGAAGCGGTTTTGCGCGACGACAGGCGCAAGCACATTCCGCCCCGCGCCGCCAGACGGTCCCGCCCGGCCATTACTCGCTTTCCTCGCCTTGCCCGCGGCCATCCAAATGTCCCGCGGCAACACGCCTTTGCCCCACCGCAGGGTGCCGCATCCGTCCCTCGGACAGGAATGACCATGCCCGCGCACACCGGCGCCGCCATCCTGCCTGCGTTCGCGCTCGACCGCACCGGGCAACAGGGCCTCAAGGCATTTGAAGGACATCCCCATGGCGGAGGCCCGCCTGGGGAGAAGAGCGCCCCGCCGGACATCTTCGGACACGCCCCGAAACCAAACGATGCGCTGCGGCCCTACTGCCGACATGCCAGCCCCGACAATGACTTGCTGAAACGCATGGGGCCTTCACGGGGAACCGCGCGGGCACCCGGGCGGCACCGGGGAAGGCATTTGGAAAGGCGATCGTTCATGGCAAGCCGCATGGCCGACATCCGCAGCTCCCGCCTCGGCCGCAGCTCCGCCCGGCCGCGGGGCTGGATGCTGGCGGCGCTGGCGCTGGCCGGTGCGGCGCTGGCCGCAACCCTGGCGGCGGAGCAGATCCCCCGGCGCCAGCGCATCGCCTTCGAAGTGGACATCCGCTCCCGCTTCACCCATGCGCCGGTGCTGGTCATCGGCGACAGCATCGCCCATGAGGCGGCGCAGGACAGCCTGTGCGGCGACGCCGTGTTCAACGCCGCAGTGCCCGCCGACCGGCTGGCGAACCTCCTGGCCCGCGCCCCCGCCCTTTTCGCGCGGGTGCGGCCGCGGCGGGTGGTGGTGGCCATCGGCGTCAACGATTCCCCGCGTCCGCACCGCAGCATCGAGACGTGGCGGGCCGATTATCTGGATCTGGTCGCCGCATTCGAGGGCGCCGACCTGGTGCTGGTGGAGGTCAATCCGGTGGACCCGCGCGCCTCGGACTATGTGCGCCGGCTCGATCAGGATTTCATCGCCGGCCAGAATGCCGCCATCCGCGCCATTGCCCGGCAGGTGGGGGCGCGGGTGGTTCCCGCCCCGCTTAAGGCCAGCACGCGCGACGGGTTGCACCCGTCCACCGCCGGCGCCGCGCTCTGGCGCACCCGCCTCGCGGATGCGGCCTGCAGCGCCCCCTGAGGCCGCGGCGGCGGCTGGAGAGAGGCGCCGGCGTGTTCAGCCCGCCACGGCCTGCCCGTCGCGGCGGGGGTCGCTGGCGGCGGCATAGCCCTCCACCGCCGGATCGCCCATGCGCCAGATGAACTGGCCGGCGCCGAAATCCTGGTAGGTGTCGGTGAGCAGGGCCGCGTCGTGCCCCAGCATTGCCAGCCCCGCCATCAGGGCGGGATCGGTGCCGGGCTCGACATTGATGGAGAGCCCGTGGTCGAAGCGCCAGCGCGGCGCATCGCAGGCGGCCTGCGGGTTCTGGGCAAAGTCGATCATGCGCACCAGCGTCTGCACATGGCCCTGGGGCTGCATGTTGCCGCCCATGACGCCAAAGCTCATCACCGGCGCGCCGTCCTTCATGAGAAAGCCGGGAATGATGGTGTGGAACGGCCGCTTGTGCGGCGCCACCACATTGGCGCTGGCGGGGTCGAGGCTGAAGCCGAAGCCCCGGTTCTGCAGGGAGATGCCCCAGTCCGGCAGCACCACGCCGGAGCCGAAGCCCATGTAATTGCTCTGGATGAAGCTCACCATCATGCCCGAGGCATCGGCCGCGGTGAGGTAGATGGTGCCCCCCTTCACCGGATTGCCCGGGGCGAAGCGCTGGGCGCGGGCGGGATCTATGAGCCGGGCGCGGCCGGCGAGATAGGCGTCGTCCAGAAGGTCGGCGGCGGTCATCCCCATGGCGGCGGGCTCGGCCACGTAGCGGTAGACGTCGGCGAAGGCGAGCTTGATGGCCTCGATCTGCAGGTGCTGGGCGGCGGCACCGTCCACCGCCATGGCGGAGAGATCGAAGCTGGAAAGGATGCCGAGGGCCATCAGCGCGGTGATGCCCTGCCCGTTGGGTGGAATCTCATGCACGGTGTAGCCGCGATAGGCCTTGGCGATGGGCTCCACCCATTGCGGCCGGTAGGCGGCCATGTCGGCGGCGGTGAGGGCACCGCCATGGGCGCGGGCATAGGCTTCCAGCGCCTCGGCGATCTCGCCCGCGTAGAAAGCAGCGCCCCGCGTCTCGGCAATGCGGGCGAGGGCGCGGGCGGCGCCCGGCATGCGGAAATGCTCGCCCACATGCGGCGCCCGGCCCCGGGGCAGAAACACCTCGCGAAAGCCGGGCTGGGACACGAGGTCCGGCACCGTCGCCGCGGCCGCCCATTTGTGCTGCACGTTGGTGGAGACGAGCCAGCCCCTTTCCGCCAGCTCGATGGCGGGGGCGAGAAGATCGGCGAAGGGCAGCCGGCCGAAGCGCTCGGACAGCGCCACCCAGGACGCCACCGCGCCCGGCACCGTCACCGAATCCCAGCCGCGCATGGGCAGGGTCTTGGCATCGGCGCCATAGCGGGCGCGGAAATAGTCCGGCGTCCAGGCGGCGGGGGCGAAGCCGGAGGCGTTGAGGCCATGCAGCCGCTCGCCATCCCACAGGATGGCGAAGGCATCCGAGCCGAGGCCGTTGCTGCAGGGCTCCACCAGCGTCATCACCGCCGCCGCGGCGATGGCGGCGTCCACCGCATTGCCGCCCTGCCACAGCATCTTCAGCCCCGCCTGCGCCGCCCGCGGGTGGGAGGTGGAAACCACATTGTTGCCGAACACCGGCAGGCGGCGGGACGGGTAGCCGCAGGTCCAGTCGAAGGAGGCGTGCATGAGATCTTTCCCCGGGGCAGCCGGCGCGATCATGGCCGGGCCGCGAACACGGCGTCGAGCCGTGCCGCCTGGTCCCGGATATCAAGCCCCTGCGCCTTCAGCCAGTGGTCGTCATAAAGGGTGGAGCGGTAGCGCTCGCCGGAATCGCACAGCAGCGTGACGATGGAGCCGCCCTCCCCCCGCGCGGTCATCTCGGCGATGAGGTCGAGGCAGGCGGCGATGCTGGTTCCGGTGGAACCGCCGCAGGTCCGTCCCACCACCTGCGAGATGCGGCGGGCGGCGGCGATGCTGGCGGCATCGGGCACCACCGCCATGCGGTCCACCAGGTCGGGCAGGAAGGAGGGCTCCACCTCGGTGCGGCCGATGCCCTCGATGACGCTGGTGCAGGCCTTCACCCGCAGCACCGAGCGATCGGCGAAATGGCGATGGAACACCGAGGCCGCCGGGTCCGCCACGCACAGGCGGGTCGCCAGCTTGCGGTAGCGCACGAAGCGCCCGATGGTGGCGGCGGTGCCGCCGGTGCCGGCGCCGCAGACGATCCAGGCCGGCACCGGGTGCGGCTCGCGCGCCATCTGGGCGAAGATGGATTCGGCGATGTTGTTGTTGCCGCGCCAGTCCGTCGCCCGCTCGGCATAGGTGAACTGGTCCATGTAATGGCCGTTCCGCTCGGCGGCGAGGCGCCGGGCCGCCTCCGAGGTGTTCCAGCCATCTATGAGGAAGGGCTCGCCGCCCTGGAAGGCGATGGCGGCCACCTTCTCCGGCGAGGTGGCGCGCGGCATCACGGCGATGAAGCGCAGGCCCAGGAGGCGGGCGAAATAGGCCTCGGAAATGGCGGTGGAGCCGGAGGAGGATTCGATGATGGTGGTGTCGGGCCCGATCCAGCCGTTGCACAGGGCATAGAGGAAGAGGGAGCGCGCCAGCCGGTGCTTCAGGCTGCCCGTGGGGTGGCTCGATTCATCCTTCAGATACAGCGTGATGCCCGGGGCGCCCGGCAGCGGGATGCGGATGAGGTGGGTGTCCGCCGAGCGGTTCACATCCGCCTCGATGCGCCCCACCGCCTCCGTGACCCAGGCGCGGTCGAAGGGCGCGCGGCCGGCGGCCGGCGACGGCAGGGCTGCGGCGGGGGCGAGGGGGCGCAGGTCCATGGCCGGCGTCATGCGCGCTTCATCGCGGTTTCGGCGCGACGCTTGAGGGCGGCGCGGTCGATCTTGTTGGTGGGGGCCAGCAGCATCTGGTCGAGGAACCAGACCCGGCGCGGATGCTGGTAGGCGGGGGCATTGGCGAGGGCGTGGCGCTTCAGCGTCTCCTCGTCCAGGCCGGCGCCGGGCCGGCGCACCACGAAGGCGACGGGCTTCTGCCCCTTGATGTCGTCCGCCACCGGCACCACGCAGGCCTGGAGCACGTCCGGGTGCGCCTCCAGCACCGCCTCCACCTCGCCGGGGAAGATGTTCTCCCCACCGCTGACGAACATGTCATCGGCGCGGCCGACGAAATAATGGAAGCCGTCCGCATCGCGGCGGAACACGTCGCCGGTGTTGTAGAAGCCGTCCACGGTGATGGGCGAGCGCACGTCCGGCCGGTTGTGATAGCCGAGCATGACGGCGGGGCTCTTCATCTCCAGCACCCCGGTGTCGGCGTCCTCCCCACCCACCAGGCGCACGCTGACGCCCGGGTGCGGATAGCCCACCGAACCGGTGGGCGTGGGCAGCCCGGCGGGATGGGCGGAGAACACCACCGGGCCCCCCTCCGTGGTGCCATAGGCGTTGATGATGCGGGCATTGGGCAGAAGCGCGCGGATCTCCGCCGCCAGCGCATCGTTCACCGGGGCCGAGCCCATGCGCACGGTGCGCACGCCGGAAAGGTCGGCGGCGGCCAGCGCCTCCTTCTCCCGCAGCATCATGGCGATCATGGGCGGCACGGCGGTGAGCCAGGTGCAATCGTAGCGGGCGATGGCTTCGATATAGGCCACTGCCTGGAACTGGGGCAGCATCACCGCCGTGGCGCCGGACGCGCAGACCAGCAGCGAAAGGGCCAGCGCGTTCATATGGTAGAGCGGCGCGGCGATGAGCACCGTTTCGCCGGAAAGTCCGGTCTCGGCCATGCGCACCTCCACCACCCAGCGGTGGGCGGCATGGGACAGGAGCACGCCCTTGGGCCGGCCGGTGGAGCCGGAGGTGTAGAGGCTGAGGGCCGGCTCGTCCGGCGCGGGCACCACCGGCACGAACGGGCCGGGGTCCAGCCAGGGCGCGAGGCCGGCGCTGCCCGCCGCATCGAAATCGGCGAGATGGGCATCGGGGAAGCGGGCCGGGTCCAGGGCATGGGCGCGCGGGGCGTCGTGCACCACCAGGCGCGCGCCGCAGTCGCGCACGATCTCGGCGATGCCGGCGGCCGGCAGCTTGAAGTTCACCGGCACCGGCACGATGCCGGCGCGCATGGCGCCCATGAGCAGCGCCACATAATCCGGCCGGTTGGCGGCGACGATGGCGATGCGGTCGCCGCGCCGCAGGCCGCGGCCGAGCAGGCCGCGGGCGAAGGCATCGGCCATGGCGTCCAGTGCGCCGCGGGTCATCACCGTCGGTGTTCCGTCCGCACCAAGGCCGATGATGACGGGGCGCTCGGCCGCGCCCGTGCGGCGCACCAGGTCGCCCAGATTGGCGGAAAGGCTGGCGGGCTGGGTCATGAACGGCTCCGGGTGGGTGCGGCGCGGCAGGCAAGGCTCACCTCCAGCGCCGGCAGGGCGAGCGTGCCGGCGCTGCGGCCGTGGCGCCGCCATTCGGCGGGAAGGTGGGCGCGGGCGCGCCGCTCGATGTCGTCGAGGTCTTCAAACAGCAGGTGGGCGGTGAGAAAGCGCGGGCGCGGGCCGGCCATCACCTGGATGTCGGCCCCCGCCAGCGGCACCCGCCAGCCCTGGGCGAGGGGCTCGGCCCGGCTGTCGGCGAGGCGGGCGTAAAGGCGCGCCTCCGCCTCCGGCTGCGGGCTTTCCACCACCACCCGGTCGATGCCGAGAAAGCCGTTGGGATGGGCGATCCATTCCGGCCGCCACACCAGCCCGGGGGTCAGGTGCTGGCAGAAATAGACCCGGCCGGCGGGAAAGGCCTCGCGGGCGAGGCGCACCGTGCGGAACCGCGCCGCCTCCTCCCGGCCGCTCAGGGCGACGGGCCGGGAGAAGGCGAGCGGCTCCAGCGCCGGCAGGCCGGCGGCGGAAAGCCGGGCGTGGGTTTCGTCCGCGTCGGCGGTGGCGAAGACGAGGCCGGAGAGGCCGCGGGGACTGTCCAGCACCTCCTGGCGCTGGAGCCCCTCCGCCGGCACGCCGACAAGCTCCAGATAGGCGCCCTCGCTCATCATGAGATGGTTGATGGAGCCCAGCGAATGGTGGCCCCGCGGGGTGAGCGTGAAGCCCAGCGCCGCGAAGGCGGCGGCGGCCGCATCCATGTCGAGGAGGGTGTTGACCACCACGTGGTCGAGGCCGGCCACCGCCATCGCCTCAGACCGCAGGCGGGATCATGTAGACCCCGCGGCCGCTGGCGAGGAGCTTGCCGCCCTCGTCCAGAACCTGCGCCTCGGCGACGCAGAGCTGGCCGCCGAACTTGATCACCTGGCCCACGCAGATGAGGTCGTGCTGCATGGCGGCGCGGTGATAGTCCACCCGCAGGTCCACCGTGGGCACGCCGCGGCCGGTCCTGGACACCAGGGCCCAGTCGGCGGTGAGGTCCACCAGGGTGGCGAGGATGCCGCCGTGGGTGTAGCCGCGATCGGCATTCACCACCCATTCCGGTCGCCACTTGGCGCGCAGGCGGATGGTGCCCTCCCCCACCTCTTCCACGGTGAGGCCGAGCCACTGGTGGAAGGGACCACGCAGCAGAATGGCCTCCACCTGTTCCTTGGTCAAAGGCGTATCGGTCATGGTGCGGCCTTTCAGGGGGTGACGACGATCTTGCCCATGACCTCGCGGTCACGGATCATGCGCAGGCCCTCGGCGGCCTCTTCGAGCGGCAGAACCTTGTCCACCACCGGCTTCAGCGTGCCGGCCTGGATCATGTCCATGAGGGCGGAAAGGTTATCGTGGTAGAAGCTGTTGGAGCCGATGACCTTCAGCTCGAAGCTCCAGATGTAGCGAAGATCTTCCTTCGGGTCGTGGCCGGCGGTGGCGCCGCACACCAGGATGGTGCCGCCGCGCTTCACGCACTTCAGCGAGGGCACCCAGGTGTCGCCGCCGGTGAAGTTCACCACCACGTCCACGCCGCCGCCATAGCTGCGACGCTCGGGCTTGCCATAGTGCTGGATGGCCCATTTGGAAAAGTCGGTGGTGCGGTAGTTCACCACGTGGTCGGCGCCCAGCTCCTTCAGGCGCGCCATCTTGTCGTCGGACCCGGCGCAGGCGATGACCTCGCAGCCCATCTGCTTGGCCAGCATGACGCAGCCGGTGCCCACGCCGCCGGAGGCGCCGAGGACCAGCACCTTGTCGCCGGCCTTCACCGTGTTGTGGGTCACCAGCATGCGGTGCGCGGTGCCGTAGGCGACGGGGAGCGAGGCCGCATCCACGAAGCTCACGTCCGGCGGCATGGCGATGAGCTGGCCGGCGGTGACGGCGCAATACTGCGCCATGCCGCCGTCCAGCATCTCGCCCATCAGCCCCTTGCCGGGGTTGAGGGGATTGACCAGCACCCGGTCGCCCACGGCCCAGCCGGCGACGCCCTCGCCCAGTTCCACGATCGTGCCGGCCATGTCGAGGCCGATGATGACGGGCAGCGGCACCTTGATGCCGGGCATGCCCTTCACCGTGAACACGTCGTGGTAGTTGAAGGAGGACGCGCCGACGCGGATCACCACCTCGCCGGGCTTCGCGGTGGGGACGGGATAATCGTCCACCACCACGAGGTCGCTCACGTCGCCGTGCTGCTTCAGCAGCAGGGCCTTCATGGTCCTGGACGTATTGTCGGGCATTCCACTACTCTCTCTTTGGTTATGCTTTACCGGATCGGCCGGGTGCTTCAGGCGCTCACTTGATCTTCTTGGAGGCCTCGTAGGGGCCGGCGACGAGGGCGGCCTCGGGCAGGGTGCCCTTGACCGCGCCCACGCTCTTGAACACCTCGAACTCGGCCTTCAGGGAGGCGATGTCGGCGGGCTCCATGGAGACGGTGTAGATGCCGTCCCACAGGGCGGCGTAGGCCTTCGCATCGGCTTGCGGGATGTTGCCGGCGGCCATCAGCGCCTTGGCGACGCCGGCCTTGTCGGCCTTGCCGGCCTCGAAGGCGTTGCGCATGCCGGCCACCACCCTGGCGGCGGCCTCCGGGTTGGCGGCGAGCCATTCGTTGCGCATCAGGCCCACGCCCAGCACCGGGGGGGCATCCTTGCCGGTGATCTTCTTCCATTCCGCGCGGAAGCTGCCGAGGGTCTTCAGCTTCACGTCCGGCAGAAGGGCGATGGTGACGGTGCGCAGGGCGGCGGCGTCGATGTCCTTCTGCACCAGGAACTGGGCGAGGCGGGGATCATTGCCCGGCACCACCTGGAAATCGGCAGCGGTGAAGCCGTAATTCTTGATGAGGATGGCCGAGGTGATGGCGGCGGTGGCGCTGCCGGCCGGCGACATGCCGATCTTCTTTCCCTTCAGGTCCGCCATGCGCGCCACCGGCGAGCCTTCCAGGGCGACGAAATCGAGGTCGGCCACCTGGGTGGCGAGCACGATGCTCATGGGCAGGCCGTCCGCCGCCACGGAAAGGGCGCTGCCGGCGCTGGCGCCGATGGCGAAGTCGATGGCGCCGGCAGCCATGGCCTTGGTGGGGGCGTTCACGTCCGGGAACGTCACGAACTCGACGTCCAGCCCCTGCTTCTCCATGAACTTCCCGGCCTCCAGGAAGGAGCCGAAGCCGAGGCTGACGCCGGAGCTCCAGTAGCCGATGCGCACCTTGGCGGCCTCGGCAGGAAGGGCGGTAATGGCGGCGACGACGAGGGTGGCAGCAAGAAGAGCCATGCGCTTCATGTCGTTTCTCCGATGCGGATTGATGTCGATGACTTCGTACGCGCGTCACGCATTCCGGCTGTTCACCGGGACTGCCGTTCCCTCCACGAGAACAGATGCCTTTCGAGAGGCTTTAGAACGATGGATTCCAGGGCGATCATCAGGGCCACCAGAGTCAGGGTCCATGCGAACACCTGGTCGGTCTGCACGAGGTCTGCCGCCTGCCGCAGCCGATAGCCGATGCCGCTCGACGCCCCCAGCGTCTCCGCCACGATGCTCACCCGGGCGCCGAAGCCGAAGGCAAGGCGGGCGCCGGCGAAGAAGAGGGGAAGAATTGTGGGTAGATAGATCTTGAGCAGAACCTTGCCCCGCGACATGCGGAAGGTCTGCGCCAGCTCCACGAACTCCGGGTTCACGGTGCGCGTGCCCTGCCACACGTTGGTCAGGATCAGCGGCATGGCGGTCATGAACACCACGAAGATGGTGCTCCAGTTGGACAGGCCGAACCAGATGAGGGCGAAGATGGCCCAGATGGAGGAGGAGACCGTGTTGATCACCACCAGCACCGGCTCGAAGAATTCGCCCAGCGTCCGGCTCGCGCCCAGGACGATGCCGAGCACGCCGCCCACCACCGCGGCGATGAGGAAGCCCACGCAGATGCGATAGAAGGTGATGCCGAAATCGCTCCAGAAACCGGGCGTGGCGACAAGGCTGCTCCAGGCCGACCACACCCGGGCAGGGCCCGGCAGGATGAAGGCCGGCGTGCCGATGGAGGCCAGCTGCCACAGGCCGAGCAGCACCGCCAGCAGGAGGAGCCGCAGGCCGAAAAGGCGCAACCGGCGATCCTGGGCCATCTGTTTGTGGGTGCGCTGCATGAAGGGGTCCGCCACGGCAGGGGGCTCGGGTGAGGTCACAGGCTGAGGCGCAGGAGGCGCACCTCCTCGGCCACCTCCGGCGACAGCGGGTTGCGCGGATAGGCAAGGCCCACGGGGCGCGTCTCGCGCACGCGGCCGGGCCGCGGGTGCAACACCACGATCTGGTCGGCCAGCACCACCGCTTCCTCCACGTCGTGGGTCACGAAGATGACCGTCATCGCCTTGAGGCCGGCGATGCGCAGCACCTCGTCGTGCATCTGGGCGCGGATGGAGGGGTCGAGCTTGGAGAAGGGCTCGTCCATGAGCAGGATGGTGGGCTCGATGACGAGGCTGCGCCCCAGCGCGGCGCGCGAGCGCATGCCGCCGGACAGTTCGTGGGGGAAGGCGTCGGCGAACTTCTCAAGGCCCACCAGCGCGAGCACCTGCATCACCCGCTCGCGCCGCTCGCCCCGCGGCACGCCGGCCGCCTCCAGGCCCAGGGCCACGTTCTGCGCCGTGGTGCGCCAGGGAAACAGCCGGTCCTCCTGGAACATGTAGGCCATGGACCGCCAGTCTTTGAAATCGCGCGAGCGCACGTCGTTCAGGAAGACGCAGCCCTGGTCCGGCGGCACCAGCCCGGCCACGATGTTGAGGAGCGTGCTCTTGCCGCAGCCCGAGGCCCCCACGATGGCGACGATGGAGCGCGGCGGCACATCGAGGTTGATGTTGCGCAGCACTTCGAGCTGCGCGCCGTCGCGGCGCATGAAGCTCTTGCCCACGCCCTCCAGGCGGACGGTGCTCAACGCTCGCCCCCCGCCACGTCGGACGGCCGGCCCACGGGCACCACGGCGGCGGAATCGCGCAGGCTGGCGATGACCTTTTCCATGGTCATCTCGCGGAAGGTCTCCACATGCCGGCGCGCCACCTTTTCCGCGGCGTCGGCGTCGCCCGCCACCAGATGCTCGATGATAAGGGTGTGGTCGTTGTCGATGTTGGGACGCACGCGCTGCACGCCGAAGCCCAGGGCCACGAGGCGCGTCATCTCGTCCAGCAGGCCCGAGAGCATGCGGCACAGGCGCGGATTGCCGGCGGCCTCGGCGATGGCCATGTGGAAGCTGCGGTTGGCCTCCAGGAAGAAGTCGATCTGGTTTCCCACGTCGCCCGGCATCTTGCCGCGGCAGGCCTGCTCCAGCCGCTCCAGATGGGCGCGGTTGACCCGCCCGGCGGCCCCGCGCGCCGCCAGCGGCTCCAGCACCACGCGCAGGGCGAACACCTCCTCCACATCCTTCACGGTGATGGGGGTGACGCGGTAGCCGTGCCGCGGCATGGAGGAGACGAAGCCGTCCTGGATCAGGCGCTGCAGGGCGATGCGGCAGCTCGCCTTGCCCAGGTCCAGCCGCTCCATCAGCTCGGCTTCGGTGAAGCGGGTGCCGGGCAGGATGCGGCAGGCGACGATCTCCCGCCGCAGCATCTCATAGGCCTGGTTGCCCTTGAGGGTGGTGCTGGGAACCTCCAGCACTCCCCCGGCTCCGGTCCGCGACGGCTCTTGCTTGCCTGCCACCTTGATCACTCCTCATGACCGCTGTGAGCAGCCTACAAAGAGCCCATGGGCGCCTCAAGATCAAAGAAGCATCACGGCACCATTCAGAAATGTTGCGTAATTTCAATTATATAATAATGCTTCTGCCACGTTTGCAGGCATGTTCTGGTGAGCATCTCACCAGAACATGCACAGCATCCCAGCGCCGCAGCCGGCCATAAGCGAGGCCGGCTCTGCGCCGCCTGAGGGGGCGATGTCCGCGAATGCGCCTGTCGCCCGTCCACCGGGCGGCGCACCATGGGGGAGGCCCCGCGCCGGGGCCGTGGAGCAAAGATGCCGGACCGGGCCGATCACCTTGTTTCCCCGCCGCGGCCCACCCGCAGCCAGGCGCTGCTCGTGCTGGCGGTGTCGGCGGCCCTGCTGGCCGCCCTCATCGCCACCGCCCCCTATGCCCGCATCGCCACCCGCGGCACCGAAGGGATCGTGCCCGCCTATGCGGCCGCCACCTTCGTGCTGGAAACCATCACCTGCGCCCTGCTGTTCGCCCTCTACAATGTGCAGCGCTCCCCGGCGGTGCTGATTCTCGCCTGCGGCTACCTGTTCACCGCCCTCACCATTCCGCTCTGGGCGCTATCCTTTCCCGGCGTGTTCGCGGCGCTGGGGCTGGAGTTCGGCGGGCAGGTCACCGCCACGGTCGCTGCCATCCGGCGCATCGGCTTCCCGCTGTTCGTGCTGGGCTATGCCCTCGCACCGGTCGCCGGATCGGGCCGGCGGCGGGCCGGGGGCGTGGTTCTCGGCAGCATCCTGGCGGTATGCGCGGTCGCGGGCCTCGCCTTCGGCCTGGTGATTGAGCGGTCCGATGCGCTGCCGCGCTTCATGCGCGATGCGCACAATGTCACCGACCTGTGGCGCCACGTGCCCGCCACCGCGCTGGTGCTCTATGGCGCGGCCATGGCCATGCTGCTGGCACGGCGGCGCACCGCCCTCGACATCTGGGTGTGCCTCGTCCTGTTCTCCCTGGTCATCGAACTGCTGCTGCTGTCCTATCTCAGCGCCGGCGTGCGCCTCAGCCTGGGGTGGTGGGCGGGGCGGCTCTATGGCCTTGCCGCCGCCAGCATCGTGCTGCTGGTGCTGGTTTCCGAGACCACCTCGGTCTACGCCCGGCTGGCGCGCACCACGGCGGCGGAGCGGCGGGCGCGCGCAAACCGGCTGACGGCCATGGAAGCCCTGTCCGCATCCATCGCCCACGAGATCAACCAGCCGCTGGCCAGCATGATCACCAATGCCGATGCCGGCGTGCGCTGGCTGGCCAAGGGGGAGCCGCACCTCGACAAGGCCG
This sequence comes from Xanthobacter sp. AM11, assembly GCF_047444035.1. Taxonomy (NCBI): domain Bacteria; kingdom Pseudomonadati; phylum Pseudomonadota; class Alphaproteobacteria; order Hyphomicrobiales; family Xanthobacteraceae; genus Xanthobacter; species Xanthobacter sp. AM11. The sequence continues at coordinate 2,432,207 of NZ_JBLAOA010000001.1, read as the reverse complement.
CCGCCGCCCTGCGCCGCATCGTCGATGACGGCCACCGGGCCAGCAAGGTGGTGTCGGGCATCCGCACCATGTTCATGAAAGGCGCGCAGGAGCGCATGCCCATCGACCTCAACGCCCTGGTGCGCGAGGCCCTGCGGGGCGTGGAGCCGGAGGCCCGGCTGGAGCGCGTGGCCATCGGCGCCGACCTCGCCGCGGACCTGCCGCCCGTCATCGGCAATGCGGTGCAGCTGCGCCAGGTGCTGTCCAACCTGCTGGAGAATGCCGTGGATGCCATCCGGGCCGCGGGGGACCGCCAGCGCAGCCTCATCGTGCACACCTGCCGCCAGCCGTTCGACGAGGTGCGGGTATCCATCGCCGACACCGGAACCGGCATCGCCCCGGACGTGGCCGAGCGCATCTTCGATCCCTTCGTCTCCACCAAGGCCAGCGGCATGGGCATGGGGCTGATGTTCTGCCGCTCGGTGGTGGAGGCGCACGGCGGGCGCCTGTGGACCACGGCGAACAGCCCGCGCGGCGCGATCTTCCATTTCTCGCTGCCCGCCGCCATCCTCTCCCCCGGCAGCCCGGAGACCCTTTCATGACCCAGCCATCCGCCGTGTTCGTCGTGGACGACGATGCGTCCGTGCGGGCCTCGCTGGAATGCCTGCTGCTGTCCGACGGCCATGCGGTGCTCACCTTCGAGACGGCGCAGGCCTTCATCGCGGCGGCGCGGCCCGATGTTCCCGCCTGCCTGGTGCTCGACGTGCGGCTGCGCGGCGCGAGCGGCCTGGAAGTGCAGCGGGAGCTGGCGCGCAGCGGCATCGCCACGCCGGTGGTGTTCATCACCGGCCATGGCGACGTGCCCATGTCGGTGGCCGCCATGAAGGCCGGCGCCATCGAATTCCTGATGAAGCCGTTCCGCGACCAGGACCTGCTGGATGCGGTCCACAACGGCATCGAGGCGGACCGCCGCCGCCGCGCCGCCGCCGCCGGCATGGCGGAACTGCGCGCCCGCTTCGCCGCCATGACCCCGCGCGAGCGCGAGATCCTGCCCCTCGTCGCCAGCGGCCTCATGAACAAGCAGATCGCCGCCAGCCTGCAGCTCAGCGAGGTGACGGTGAAGGTGCATCGCGCCCAGATCATGCAGAAGCTGCAGGCCAAGACCCTTGCGGATCTCGTGCGCATGGCCGACAAGCTCGCCCAGGATACCTCCAGGGCGTAGACACCCCCTCCCCCGGCATAATTGCCGCGCACCGGGCTTGTCTCGAAACTTGCAGCAAGGCCCGCGCCTCGCCCCCCGGTCGAAGGACGCATTGCCGAGGGTCACGGGATGCGCGCTTGGAATACGGTGGCCATCGTCGAGAACGACAGATCCGCGCTGGCGGCCCTGTCCAGCCTGGTGGGCGCATTTGGCTATTGGGTCCGCGGCTTTCATGACGCCAGCGATTTCCTCGCCTGCGGCGCGGCGCAGGAGGTGAGCTGCCTCATCGCCGATGTCCGCCTGCCCGGTATCGGCGGCTTCGAGCTCTACCGCCGCCTCGCCGGCGCCGGGCTGGCGCCGCCCACCATCCTCGTCACCGCCTATCCCGACGAGACCACGCGGGCGCTGGCCCTCGGCCACGGCATCATCGCCTATCTGGGCAAGCCGGTGGTGCCGGAGGAATTGCAGGCCTGCCTGCGGCGGGCGATGGCCTGAAGCATGCGCCGACCGGCTTGCACCGCGAGCCGGCGGGATGGCGGCCGGCGGCGTCCAGGCGCCGGGCGCCTACGTGGTTTCACCTAGGGGATTATACGCAGGTCCAGCCCGACCGACACCCGGAGCCAATTGTTCCGAACCGCGGCTCGTTCCTACAAATCCGCGCGGACCACCCCCGAGAGGATCCCCCATGGCCACCGCGACCCCGACCCCCGGCAGAGGGTTGATCGACCCCGCCAACCACATGCTCATCCTGATCGACTTCCAGTCGCAGATGTCGTTTGCGACCCGCTCGATCGACGCCGTGGCGCTGCGCAACAACGCCGCGCTCATCTCGCAGGCCGCCGCCGGCTTCCAGGTGCCCGCCATTCTCACCACGGTGGCGGAAAAGAGCTTCTCCGGCCCCATGTTCTCCGAGATCACCGAGGCGTTCGGCGGCCAGGCCATGCTGGACCGCACCTCCATGAACACCTGGGAGGATGCGGCCGTCATCGCCCGCGTCAACGAGATCGGCCGGTCGCGGATCGTGCTTGCGGGCCTGTGGACCGGCGTGTGCATCGTCGGCCCGGCCCTGTCCGCGCTGGAGCAGGGCTTCGAGGTCTATGTCATTGCCGATGCCTGCGGCGACGTCTCCGAGGAGGCCCACGAGCGCGCCATGCAGCGCATGATCCAGGCCGGCGCCCGGCCCATGACCTCCCTGCAGTATCTTCTGGAACTGCAGCGCGACTGGGCCCGCGGCGAGACCTACGAGATGACCACCGGCATCGCCAAGAAGTTCGGCGGCGCCTACGGCCTCGGCATCATCTACGCCAAGTCCATGTTCGGCGTGTCCGAGGGCCATTGATGCGCCCCGCCGCCCCGCCGCCGGACACCCCCGCCCCCGATGGCGCCGTTCGGCCCTCGCGCCGCGCGGTGCTGGAGCTGGGGGCCGCCGCCGCCCTTCTCTGCGCCGGTGTCCAGGCCCTCGGCCCGAGCCTTTCTGCTGCCGCCACCACCCCCGCCGAAACGAAGGGAACACCCCCCATGCCCAGCGTCACCACCACCGACGGCGTCGAGATCTTCTACAAGGACTGGGGGCCGAAGGACGCCCGCCCCCTGGTGTTCCACCACGGCTGGCCGCTCTCCTCGGACGACTGGGACGCCCAGCTGCTGTTCTTCGTGCAGAAGGGCTTCCGCGTGGTGGCCCATGACCGGCGCGGCCATGGCCGTTCCACCCAGGTCTCCGACGGCCACGACATGGACCATTATGCCGCCGATGCCGCGGCCGTGGTGGCGCATCTGGACCTGAAGAACACGGTGCACATCGGCCATTCCACCGGTGGCGGCGAGGCGCTGCATTATACCGTGAAGCACGGCGCGGGCCGGGTGGCCAAGCTGGTGCTCATCGGCGCCGTGCCGCCGCTGATGCTGAAGACCGAGGCCAACCCCGGCGGCCTGCCGCTGGAGGTGTTCGACGGCTTCCGCGCGGCGCTGGCCGCCAACCGCGCCCAGTTCTTCCTCGACGTGCCGGCGGGGCCGTTCTACGGCTTCAACCGGCCGGGCGCGCAGGTGTCCCAGGGGGCCATCACCAATTGGTGGCGCCAGGGCATGATGGGCGGCGCAAAGGCCCATTACGATGGCATCAAGGCCTTCTCGGAAACCGACTTCACCGCCGACCTGAAGGCCTGCGACGTGCCCACCCTGGTGATGCACGGCGACGACGACCAGATCGTGCCAATCGCCGACAGCGCCCTCCTCTCGGCCAAGCTCCTGAAGCACGGCACGCTGAAGGTCTATGCCGGCTATCCCCACGGCATGTGCACCACCCATGCGCCGGTGATCAACGCCGACCTCCTCGCCTTCATCACCCAGTGATCCCGTGCCGGCGCCGGTCCCTGCGGCCGGCGCCGGCGCCCCGGGGCACCTTTGCGCCCGCGCCGCGGAGGCCGCATGAAGCTCTATCTCCTCTCCCTCGGCGCCGGCCTGCTGGTGGGCGTCGTCTACAGCCTGCTGCAGGTGCGCTCGCCGGCGCCGCCGGTGGTGGCGCTGGTGGGGCTGCTGGGCATCCTCATTGGCGAGCAGATCGTTCCGGTGGCGCGCAACCTCATGGCCGGCGACAGCTTCGCCCGGGCCATCGGCCTTGCCGATTGCGGCGCGCACGTGCTCGGCCAGCTGCCCGGCCGGCAGGCGGCCGCCCCCGACACACCCGAAACGCCGCCGAACTCCTGATCCACGGGGCCGAGCCATGACCGAGCAAGCCGTGATTGCAGACCTCATCCTCTTCAACGGCAAGGTCACCACCCTCGACCGCGCCAACCCGCAGGCCAGCGCCGTGGCGGTGAAGGACGGGCGCATCCTCCTCGCCGGCACCGACAGCGCGGCCATGGCCCATGCCGGGCCGCACACGCAGCGCATCGACGCCGGCGGCCGGCGCGTCATTCCCGGCCTCATCGACAGCCACATGCACATCATCCGCGGCGGGCTGAACTACAATATGGAACTGCGCTGGGACGGGGTGCGCTCCCTGGGCCAGGCCATGGAGATGCTGAAGGCGCAGGCCGCCGTCACCCCGCCGCCCCAATGGGTGCGGGTGGTGGGCGGCTTCACCGAGCACCAGTTCGTGGAAAAGCGCCTGCCCACCCTCGACGAGATCAACGCCGCCGCGCCGGACACGCCGGTGTTCATCCTGCACCTGTACGACCGCGCGCTGCTCAATGCCGCGGCGCTGCGGGCGGTGGGCTACGGCCGCGACACCCCCGACCCGCCCGGCGGCGAGATCGCGCGCGACGCGGCCGGCAACCCCACCGGCCTCCTGATCGCCCGGCCCAACGCCACCATCCTCTATGCGACCCTGGCCCGGGGCCCCCGGCTGCCGCCCGAATACCAGAAGAATTCCACCCGCCATTTCATGCGCGAGGTGAACCGGCTCGGCGTCACCAGCGTGATCGACGCGGGCGGCGGCTTCCAGAACTACCCGCAGGATTATTCCATCATCGAGGAGCTCCACCGCGACGGGCAGCTCACCGTGCGCATCGCCTACAACCTCTTCACCCAGAAGCCGAAGGAGGAGCTGGCCGACTTCGCCGCCTGGGCCGGACAGGTGACGCCCGGCCGGGGGGACGACCTCTACCGCGCCAACGGGGCGGGCGAGATGCTGGTGTATTCCGCCGCCGACTTCGAGGACTTCCAGGTGGCCCGGCCCGACCTGCCGACCAACATGGAGGGCGACCTGGAGCCGGTGATCCGCCTTCTGGCCGAAAACCGCTGGCCGTGGCGGATGCACGCCACCTATGACGAGACCATCTCGCGCGCCCTCGACGTGTTCGAGAAAGTGAATGCGGACGTGCCGCTGGCCGGCCTCAACTGGTTCTTCGACCATGCCGAGACCATCACCGACCGCAACATCGCGCGCATCGCCGCGCTGGGCGGCGGCATCGCGGTGCAGCACCGCATGGCCTACCAGGGCGAATATTTCGCCGAGCGCTACGGCATGGCCGCCGCCGCACGCACCCCGCCCATCCGCAGGATGCTGGATGCGGGGGTGAAGGTGGGCGCGGGCACGGACGCCACCCGCGTCGCCTCCTACAATCCCTGGGTCTGCCTCTCCTGGCTGGTGACCGGGCGCACCCTGGGCGGGCTCCCCCTCTACCCGCCGGCCAACCTTGTGGACCGCGAAAGCGCCCTGGCCCTGTGGACGCACGCCAACACCTGGTTCTCCGCCGAGCCGGACAAGAAGGGGCAGGTGAAGGCGGGCCAGCTCGCCGACCTCGCCATCCTGTCCGACGACTATTTCTCGGTGCCCGACGACCGCATCCAGGACATCACGTCCGTCCTCACCCTGCTGGGCGGCGTGCCGGTGCATGGCGCGGGCGATTTCCGGCCGCTGGCGCCGGATCTGCCGCCGGCCATGCCGGACTGGTCGCCGGCCCGCAGCTTCGGCGGCTACCAGAAGCGGGCGGCGGAGGGGCGCGCTTATGCCTTCGCCGCCGGCTGCGGCTGCGCCTCCGCCTGCGGCGTCCACGGCCATGCCCATGCCGGCGCCTGGGCCTCCGGCGTGCCGGTGGCCGATGCGCGCAGCTTCTTCGGCGCCCTCGGCTGCGCCTGCTGGGCATTCTGAAGGAGGCCACCCGCGTGACCGACGAGCCATCGAAACCCGCCCGGCCGGCGCCCGCGGGCGCCTTCGCGCCGCTGCGCCGCAAGGTGTTCCTGGTGCTGTGGGCGGCGGCGGTGCTGGGCAATACGGGCAGCTTCATGCGCGACGTGGCCAGCGCCTGGCTGGTCACCGACCTGTCGGCCTCCCCCGCGGCGGTGGCCATGGTGCAGGCGGCGGGGATGCTGCCGGTGTTCCTGCTGGCCATTCCGGCCGGCGTGCTCTCCGACATCCTCGACCGGCGGCGCTTCCTCATGGTCATCCAGGCCGGGCTGGCGCTGGTGAGCCTGGCGCTGCTGGCGCTGGCGCACAGCGGGCTGATGAGCGTGTCGTCGCTGGTGGCCCTCACCTTCCTGGGCGGCATGGGGGCGGCGCTGATGGCGCCCACCTGGCAATCCATCGTGCCCGAGCTGGTGCCGCGGGCGGAGCTGCGCAGCGCGGTGGCGCTCAACTCCCTCGGCATCAACATTGCCCGCTCCATCGGCCCGGCCGTGGGCGGCGTGCTGCTGGCCGCGTTCGGCGCGGCGGTGACCTATGGCGCGGACGTGGCGAGCTATGTGGTGGTCATCGCCGCCTTGTGGTGGTGGCGCCGGCCCCCCGGCACCGGGGACGAGCTGCAGGAGCGGTTTTCCGGCGCCTTCCGTGCCGGGCTGCGCTATGCGCGGTCCAGCCACGAGCTGCATGTGGTGCTGATGCGTGCCGCCTGCTTCTTCGCCTTCGCCAGCGCCATCTGGGCGCTGCTGCCTTTGGTGGCGCGCGACCTTCTGAAGGGGGATGCGGCCTATTACGGCCTGCTGCTGGGGGCGGTAGGGGCCGGGGCCATCGTCGGCGCGCTGGCGCTGCCGCGCCTGCGGTCCCGCGCCGATGCCGACGGGCTGGTGCTGGGCGCGGCGCTGGTGACCGGCGCGGCCACCGCCGCCCTGGCGCTGGCCCCGCCGCCGTGGCTGGCGCTGGCCATATTGGTGGCCCTTGGCGCGGCCTGGATCGTGGCCCTGACCACCCTCAACGCCACCGCCCAGTCCATCCTGCCCAATTGGGTGCGCGGGCGGGCGCTGGCGGTCTATCTCACCGTCTTCAACGGCGCCATGGCGGCGGGCAGCCTCGGCTGGGGGCTGGTGGCGCAGCAGATCGGGCTTGCCGCCACCCTGCTGTGGGCCGGCGGCCTTGCCGCGCTGGCCGGCCTCGCGCTCCATCGCGTGGCGCTGCCGGCCGGCGAGGCGGACCTTTCCCCCTCGATGCACTGGCCGGAGCCGCTGCTGGCCGAGCCGGTGGAGAACGACCGCGGGCCGGTGCTGGTGGAGGTGGAATATCGCGTGCCCCGGGCGGAGCAGGACGCCTTCCTGCGCGCGCTCTACGCCCTCGCCGCGGCGCGGCGGCGCGACGGGGCCTATGCCTGGGGCATCAGCGAGGACGCCGCCGACCCCGAGCTTCTGGTGGAATGGTTCATGGTGGAATCCTGGGCCGAGCACCTGCGCCAGCACCGCCGCGTGTCCCATGCGGACGCCGATTTGCAGGCCGCCCTGCGGGCCTTCCACCAGGGCGAGGCCCCGCCTCGGGTGCGCCACCTCATCGGCCGCGACCGCCCGCCCCTCGCCGCCCGGCTTTGACGGCGAAGGCCGGTGAGGGGGGCTCACCGGCCTTGCGGGCTGCAGACGGGGCGGATGGCGTCAGTAGCGCGCGTCCGCGGGCTTTCCGCCATTGGGCCAGTCCTTCACCTTGGGCGCGAAGTCCGGCCGCGGCATATGGCTGAAATATTCCGCCACATCCACCGCCTCCTGGTCCGAAAGGCCGCCCTGGCCCAGCGGGAACTTCTCGTGGAAGCCGATGGGCATGTTGCGTTTCACGAACGCCGCCGCGGTGTAGGTGCGCGCCATGCCCGCGCCGATGTTGAAGGACAGGTCGCCCCACAGCGGCGGATAGACGAACTTGCCGGCGGCATCCTTCAGCCCCTCGCCATTGTCCCCGTGGCAGACGGCGCACTGGGCGGCGTAGATGCGCTTGCCGTTGTCCGGGTCGGGCTTGATGTCCTGGCTGACCTTGCCGATGCCGCGCCCTTCCACCTTGTCCTCGGGCTTGGTGATGCCCTTCATCCAGTTGAAATAGGCCACCATGGCCTTCATGTCGTCGCCCTCCTTGGGCAGGGGCTTGCCGTTCATGGAGCGCTGGAAGCAGCCGTTGATGCGCTCCTCCAGCGTGATCACCCGGCCGGCCCGCGCGCCATAGCTGGGGAAGAAGGCGGAGACGCCCACATAAGGCGAGCCGTCAGCCACCGTGCCGCCGTTGAGATGGCAGCTGGCGCAGTTCAGCACATTGCCCACATTGTTGGGCAAGAGGGTGTGGGTCTGCGTGTTCAGCCGCATGCCGCGGACGAGCTGCGGGGCGTTGGCCTCGCTCAGGAGGTCGGCAAGGCGGGGCGTCTCGAACCGGGACATGTCCACCTTGGGGTCCAGCAGCGCGCGCGCCGCCTTCACCTCCTCCGCCTTCACCGGCGCCGCGGCATTGCCCCAGCTGGTGCGGATGAAGGACACGATCTCGGCCACCTCCTGGTCGTCGAGGCGGGCGAAGCCGGGCATGGTGTAGACCCGCGGATAGGCCTGCGTCTGCGCCGTCTTCCAGCCGGTGAGGGTGATGTGGACCAGGGTCGCGGCATCCTTGGTCACCACCGAGGGATTGCCCGCCAGCGGCGGGAACACCTTGGCGACACCGGCGCCGTCCAGCCGGTGGCAATCGGCGCAGAACTGCGAATAGGCAAGCCCGCCGCGGGTGGTGAACATGGCCTCGGGAATGCCGTCGGCCGCCGGCGCCCGCGGCGGGGCCGCCAGCGGGTGCTCGGTGGGCAGCGACTTGAGATAGGTCGCGATGGCGGTCAGGTCGCCATCGGTGAAGTTCTGGGTGGAATTGTGGATCACCTCGGTCATGGAACCGGAGACGGTGGCGAAGCGGTTCTGGCCGGTCTTCAGCAGCTCCACCGTATCGGCCACGGTCCACAGGTCGCGCAGGTTGACCGCGTTCCACTCCTCCACCTTGGCGCCGGAGACGAAGCGGTCGCCGTTCGGCCCCTTGTCCGACATGGCGACCTCCTGGAAGCCGATGCCGCGGGGCGTATGGCAGGCGCCGCAATGGCCGAGGCCCTGCACCAGATAGGCGCCGCGGTTCCACAGCGCATCGCGCGCCGCGTCGGCGACGAAGGGATGGGTGTCGAGGAACACCACGTTCCAGAACGCCAGCGACCAGCGCAGGTTGAAGGGAAAGCCGATCTGCGAGGCCTTGTTGGCCTGCGCCACCGGCGCCACGCCCTTCATGAGGTAGGCGTAGAGGGCGAACATGTCGTCCGCCGTCATCTTCGCATAGGAGGGGTACGGCATGGCCGGGTACATGTGGGTCCCGTCGGCGGTGACGCCCTGGCGCATGGCGCGGTCGAACGCCCCGAAGCTGTAGCCGCCGATGCCGGTCTTCGGGTCCGGCGTGATGTTGGTGGAGAACAGCACGCCGAACGGCGTCTCCAGCGGCCGGCCGCCGGCCATGAAGGCCCCGCCCTGGCGGGTGTGGCAGGCCACGCAGTCGCCCAGCTCCGCAATGTAGCGGCCGCGCTCGATCAGCTGCGCATCCGGTGCCGCCGCCAGCACCCGGCCGCCATCTTCGATGCGCGGGGGCGTGACCACCCACCAGAACACGCCGGCGCCGATGACCGCGGCCCCCAGCGCCAAGCCGAGCACGGTGCGCCACCGTGATCCCCGACCTGCGGTTTCCCTGTCGTCCATGTCCACGCCCTCCGCCGTCGGGTCCGGGCCAGCCCGCAACGGGAGCCCCTGCGGACACCGGCACCGCCGCCACGGCGACGCCCGGCCCGCAGATTCGACCTCGACTTCTTCCAAACAGCGCGGACCGTCTGCCCGGCATCGGGCTGACGCATTGACATACCGCAAGCGTGGAATAACCGGGCACCGGCTGCGACACTGCCGCGGGAGGCTTCCGCAAGGGCGTCCAGAACGGCCGGCAGGGGCGGCGCGGGCAGCGGGCGCGACAGCACAGAAAAGGCCCGGCCGCGTCCCTGCGGACAGCGGCCGGGCCGGTGGCGCCGCCGTCAGCTTTGCGGGCCGAGGGTGGCCGGGGCCGGGGCGGCGGGGGCGCCGTGGGGCGCGGCGGCGCCCGCCCCGTGGCTCGCCCCCTCGGGGGCGCCGGCTTCCATGGTCCCGTGCCCGTGCTGGGTGAGCGGCCGGTTGCCCGAGAGCGCCCGCAGCAGCACGTAGAACACCGGCGTCAGAAAGATGCCGAACACCGTGACCCCGATCATGCCCGAGAACACCGCCACGCCCATGGCATGGCGCATCTCCGCCCCCGCGCCGATGGAGGTGACGAGGGGCACCACGCCCATGATGAAGGCCAGCGAGGTCATCAGGATCGGCCGCAGCCGCAGCCGGCTCGCCTCCATGGCCGCGGCCACCGGGGTGCGGCCGGCGAACTCCAGCTCGCGCGCGAACTCCACGATGAGGATGGCGTTCTTGGCCGAGAGGCCCACCAGCACGATGAGGCCGATCTGGGTGAAGACATTGTTGTCCCCGCCCGAGAGCCACACCCCGGTCATGGCCGCCAGCAGGCCGGTGGGCACGATCATGATGATCGCCAGCGGCAGCATCAGGCTCTCATACTGGGCGGCCAGCACCAGGAACACCAGGAAGATGGCCAGCGGAAACACCCACACCGCCGAATTGCCGGCCAGGATGTCCTGGTAGGTCAGCTCGGTCCATTCGAAGGCAAAGCCCTTGGGCAGGGTCTCAGCCGCGATGCGCTCCACCACCTGCTGCGCCTCGCCGGAGGAGAAGCCGGGGGCGGCGCCGCCGTTCACGTCCGCCGAGAGGAAGCCGTTGTAGCGCATGGCCCGCTCCGGCCCCGCCGCGGAGCGCACCTTCAGCAATGCGGAGAGCGGGATCATCTCGCCGGAGGCCGAGCGCACCTTCAGCCCGCCCACGTCGTCGGCACGGGCGCGGAACGGGGCGTCGGCCTGCACCCGGACCGTGTAGGTGCGTCCGAACTTGTTGAAATCGTTCACATAGGCCGATCCAAGATAGATCTGCATGGTGTCGAACACATCGGTCACCGCCACCCCCAACTGGCGCGCCTTCACCCGGTCGATGTCGGCGAACAGCTGCGGCACGTTCACCTGGTAGGAGGAGAACAGGCCGGCCAGCTCCGGCGCCTGCGACGCCTTGGCGAGGAAGGCGCGGGTGGCGGCATCCAGCGCCTCGTAGCCGAGGCCGGCGCGGTCCTCGATCTGCAGCTTGAAGCCGCCGATGGTGCCCAGCCCCTGCACCGGGGGCGGCGGGAACATGGCGATCATGGCCTCGGGAATGGCGGCGAACTTCTGGTTCAGCTGCATGGCGATGGCGCCGCCGCCCAGGTCCGGCCGGGTGCGCTCCTCGAACGCCTTCAGGCCGACGAAGACGATGCCGGAATTGGACGAGTTGGTGAAGCCGTTGATGGAGAGGCCGGGGAAGGCGATGGCCGATTCCACCCCCTCCTGCTTCAGGGCGATGTCGCTCATGGCGCGGATCACCGCCTCGGTGCGGTCGAGGGTGGCGCCGTCGGGGAGCTGGGCGAAGCCCACCAGATACTGCTTGTCCTGCCCCGGCACGAAGCCGGGCGGCACGGTGCGGAACAGCACCACGGTGAGGCCCACCAGCGCCACATAAAGGCCCATCATCAGCGCCTTGTGGCGGATGACCCCGCCCACCACCGACCCATAGCCGCCCGAGCCGGCGACGAAGGCGCGGTTGAAGCCGCGGAAGAACCAGCCGAACAGCCGGTCCATGGCGCGGGTGAGCCAGTCCTTGGGCGCATCATGCCCCTTCAGCAGCAGCGCCGAGAGGGCCGGCGACAGGGTGAGGGAATTGACCGCCGAGATCACCGTGGAAATGGCGATGGTGAGGGCGAACTGCTTGTAGAACTGGCCGGTGAGCCCGGTGATGAAGGCCAGCGGCACGAACACCGCGATGAGCACCAGGGCAATGGCGATGATGGGGCCGGACACCTCCCGCATGGCCTTGTAGGTGGCCTCGCGCGGGGCGAGGCCACCGGCGATGTTGCGCTCCACATTCTCCACCACCACGATGGCGTCATCCACCACGATGCCGATGGCCAGCACCAGCCCGAACAGGGTGAGCGCATTGATGGAGAAGCCGAACACATACATCACCGCGAACGTGCCGACGATGGACACCGGCACCGCCAGAAGCGGGATGATGGAGGCCCGCCAGGTCTGCAGGAACACGATCACCACCAGCACCACCAGCGCGATGGCTTCGAGCAGCGTGTGGACCACCGCGTCGATGGAGGCGCGCACGAACTGGGTGGTGTCGTAGACGATGGAATAGTCCACCCCCTCCGGCATGTTGCCCTTGATCTCCTCCATCACCCGGCGCACCTCGTCGGCGATGCGGATGGCGTTGGAGCCGGGCGCCTGGAAGATCGGCACCGCCACGGCGGAGGTGTTGTTGAGCAGCGAGCGCAGGGCATATTCGGAGGCGCCCAGCTCGATGCGGGCGATGTCGCGCAGATGCACGATCTCGCCATTGGCGCCGCTCTTCACCACGATGTCGCCGAACTCCTCCTCGTTGGCGAGGCGGCCCTGGGCGTTGATGGACAATTGCAGGTCGAGGCCCGGCAGGCCGGGGGAGGCGCCCACCACGCCGGCCGCCGCCTGCACGTTCTGGGCGCGGATCTCGCGTACCACGTCGGCGGCGGAAAGCCCGTGCTCGGCCACCTTCTGCGGATCGAGCCAGACCCGCATGGAATAGTCGCCGGCACCGAACAGCTGCACCTGCCCCACACCCTCGACGCGGGCCAGGCGGTCCTTCACGTTCAAGACCGCGTAATTGCGCAGGTAGGTGGTGTCGTAGCGCCCGTTGGGGGAGGTGAGATGCACCACCATGGTGAGGTCCGGCGACGACTTCACGGTGGTGACGCCGAGCCGGCGCACCTCCTCCGGCAGGCGCGGCTCGGCCTGGGAGATGCGGTTCTGCACCAGCTGCTGCGCCTTGTCCGGGTCGGTGCCGAGGCGGAAGGTGACGGTCAGCGTCATGATGCCGTCGGTGGTGGCCTGGCTGGACATGTAGAGCATGTCCTCCACCCCGTTGATGGATTCCTCCAGCGGGGTGGAAACGGTCTCGGCGATCACCTTCGGGTTGGCGCCGGGATAGGTGGCGCGCACCACCACCTGGGGCGGCACCACCTCGGGATATTCCGAAATGGGCATGGCCCGCATGGCCAGCAGCCCGGCAAGGAAGATCATGACCGACAGCACCCCCGCGAAGATGGGGCGGTCGATGAAGAAGCGGGACAGGTTCATGGCACCTTCCTCCACGGGAGGCGGCTGATCGGCGTTTCATGGAACGCGGAACGCGGGAGCCCGGGGTCCGGCGCGGATGCCGCGGCGGGCCGGGGGCGGAAAAGGCGGGTGAGGAGCGCGCCGTTTGTCGGGGGCGTGACGCCCGGCGCACCCCTCACCCAACCCTCTCCCATGCGGGGGAGAGGGAACGTGTTCGGATCGATCCCGGGCGCACCCGGCGGGCCGGGGCGCGGCCCGGTTCAACGGGGCACGGGGCGGGGCACCGTGCCACGGCTCCCTGTGAGCGGATGGCGCCCTAGTGGATCAACCGAAACGGATGGTTCCCATCCGTTTCGAAAAGTTGATCCACCAGATCAATGCGTTGTGGTTCGACTTGGTCGCGGCAGATGGGTTCCATCTGTCGCGGTCGAACCACTAGTTGGCGGCCTTGGCGGGGCTCGCCACCTCGCTCACCCGCATGGGCACCGGCTGGGGCGCCACCACGGCGCCGGGGCGCACCCGGTGGAGGCCGTTGACCACCACCCGTTCGCCGGCGACAAGGCCGCTCGTCACCACCCGCAGGCCATCCACCGGGGCGCCGAGGGTGACCTCCCGCCAGTTGGCCTTGTTGTCGGCATCCACCACCAGCACGAACTTCTTGTCCTGGTCGGTGCCCACCGCCCGCTCGCTCACCAGCAGCGCCGGCGCGGTGGTGGCCTGCCCCATTTCCAGCCGGGCGAACTGGCCGGGCAGCAGGCGCCCGTCGGCATTGTCGAATTCGGCGCGCACCCGCACCGTGCCGGTGCGCGGGTCCACCTGGTTGTCGATGAGCTGCATGCGGCCCTGCAGCGGGGCGCCGCCCGCCGCGGTGGTCATCATCACCGGAATGCGGTGCAGCTCGCCGGTCAGGTCGGCGGCGGAGCCGAGGCTGGCGAGGGCGCGGGCCACCACCGTCTCGTAGGCATTGAAGCTGGCATAGATGGGGTCCACGGACACCAGCGTGGTCAGCACCGGCGCGCCGGGGCCGGCCGCCACCAGATTGCCCACGGTGATCTCGGACTTGCCCACCCGGCCGGAAACCGGGGCGCGCACCGAGGTGTAGCCGAGATTGAGCCGCGCCGACTGGAGCTTGGCCTCGGCGGCGCGCTGGGCCGCCTGCGCCGCGCGCTGGCCGTTCACCCGCTCGTCGAGGTCGCGCTGGGAGACGGTGCGGGAATTCCACAGGCGCTGCCCGCGCTCCAGCTCGTTCTGGGCCAATTGCACCCGGGCTTCGGCGGCGGCCACCTGGGCCTGGGCCTCGTCCACCTCCGCCTGGAACGGCTCGGGGTCGATGGAGACGAGCAGGTCGCCGGCCTTCACCAGCGCGCCCTCGCGGAAATGCACCGCCTTGATGGCGCCGGCGACGCGCGAGCGCACCTCCACCCGCTCCACCGCCTCCAGCCGGCCGGAGAAGGTGTCGTACATGCGCGCCTCCCGCGGCTCCACGGTGGCGACGGACACCGGCACCGCCGCCGGCGCCAGCGCCGCCCTGGCGGGATCGCTGGCGCGGGCATCGCCCGCCGGCAGCACCGCCAGGGTGGCGAGGGTCGAGGCCCCGGCGGCGAAGGCGACGAGCAGGACGCGGGCGCCGATGGGGCTGGACAGGAAACGGAAGATTCGGCTCATGGGGGGCAGTCCTTGTGTCCGATCTGTCAAAGGACGGGCGAGGCGGCGGCCTGCCGACGCACCCATGCGGATTCGAGAAAGCCGGCGAAGAGCGCGCGCAGCGCGTCCGCCAGGGCCGGCAGCGGCATGGCGGGCGCAGGCCCCGCCGCACCGGCGGCATCCTGGGTCTCATCCGGCCGCCTGCAGCCGGTGGGCGGCAGAACCTCCAGCGTCACCGGCACCCCGGCCTGGGCGAGGGCGCGGGCGTAGCGCACGCTCTCGTCCCGCATGGGATCGTCCTGCGCGCTGACCACCAGGGCCGGCGCGAGCCCGGCGAGGCGGGCGGAGGTGAGCGGCGCCGCATAGGGATGGGCGCCCTTGTCGGCCGAGCCGAGGTATTTCTGCCAGCCGTCCGCCCAGCGGCAGCCCGCCACCCCCGCGTCCGCCTGGCGGGCCGAGGCGGTGGCAAGGCAGGGGTCCAGCATGGGCGACATGAGGATCTGCCCGGCCAGCGGCGGCGCCTGCTGGTCGCGCGCCATCATGGCGAGGCCGGCGGCAAGGTTGCCGCCCGCCTGCTCCCCGGCCACGAACAGCCGGGACGCCTTGCCGGCGAAGCTGCCGCGCAGCCGGTGCAGGGCGCACAGCGCGGCATAGGCGGCGGTGAGCGCATAGGGAAAGGGGTGCTCGCAGGCCAGCGGATATTCGATGGAAACCACCACCGCCCCGGCCTGGGCCAGAAGGCTCGCCACCACGGCGCCGCACTCCAGCGTGCCGTCGGTGAAGGCGCCGCCGTGCAGGTAGAGCACCAGCGGCGCCGCCCGCTTCGCACCGCCGCCATAGAGGCGGGCCGGCAGGGCGCCGGCCTCGGTCTCGATGTGCGTTTGCGTGAAGGGCGTGTGCATGGTGGTCCGTCCCTGCCGGCGCGCCGTTCGCGCCTTGTGCAGTGCATGCAAGCTACTGGACCGTTTCAGGTGGATAAACCGCCACTGCGTGATAACATTGTTCATATAAGTAAATAATCGCCCGTGTTGCGGCGGGCGGAAGGGGCCATCATGGACCAGCTTGCTGCAATGCGTGCGTTCGTGCGGGTGGTGGAGACGGGCAGCTTCACCCGCGCCGCCGACCTGCTGGGCATGCCCAAGGCGACCCTCACCAAGCACATCCAGGGCCTTGAGACCCATCTGCGCACCCGCCTCATGAACCGCACCACCCGGCGCGTGACGGTGACCCCCGACGGCGCCGCCTATTATGAGCGGGCCCTGGCCATCCTCAGCGACGTGGACGAGCTGGACGGCTCCATGTCGTCCTCCCAGGCGAGCCCGCGCGGGCGGCTGCGCATCGACCTGCCCCCGTCCCTCGCCATCATCATCCTCATCCCGGCCCTGCCGGACTTCCTGGCCCGGTACCCGGACATCGAGGTGGATGTGGGCTGCACCGACCGGCCGGTGGACCTGCTGGGCGAGAATGTGGACTGCGTGATCCGCGCCGGCACGCTGGGCGATCCCTCCCTCATCGCCCGGCGCATCGGCGAGATTCCCTTCGTCGCGGTGGCATCGCCCGGCTACATCGCCCGCCACGGCGCCCCCCGCCACCCGCGGGAGCTGGAGGACGGTCATTTCGTGGTGCGCTATTTCAGTGCCCATACGGGCCGCCACTATCCGTTCGAGTTCCGGCGCGGGGACGAAACGCTGGAGGTGCAGGGGCGCTATCGCATCGCCTGCAACGAGGGCACCGCCTATCTCGCCGCCGGCCTCGCCGGTGCCGGCGTGCTCATGGCGCCCGCCTACATGGTGCAGGAGCATGTGGGCAGCGGCGCGCTCGTGCCCGTCCTGTGCGGCTGGGATACCGACCCCCTGCCGGTGCACGTGGTCTATCCACCGAGCCGCCACCTCTCCAACCGCCTGCGGGTGTTCGTGGACTGGGTGGCCCAGCTGTTCGCCACCTCCGACCTGATCTTGAACCGCAGCACCCTGCCCCGCCCCTGACCCGGCGCGGCCCGCATCTTGCTACGCTTGTGCCGGCGCTGCGCAGCCGCGCCGCCGGAACCGAGCCATGCCTTTGATAAAGCCGGAGAATGCCGCCCGCACGGCGCCCCGCCCGCCGCGGCGCAAAGACGACAGCCGCCACGCCCTAAGGGGGATATCATGACGCAAGGCCTGCCGCCGGCCATCACCCCGGGGCCCAAGATCGCCGCCCTCTCCTGCGGCAAGCCGGTGTTCCTGGTGGTGCTGCTGCATGGCGAGGGCAGCGACGGGCAGGCGGTGATCGACCTGGCGCTGAACTGGGCCCCCACCATGCCCAAGGCGGATTTCCTCGCCGCGCAGGCCCCCTTCCCCTGTGCCGGCGGCGGGCGGCGATGGTTCGAGAGCGGCGGGATGACCCCGCAGGCGGTGGAGGCGGGCCTGCGCGCCGCCGCCCCCCAGCTCGACGCCTTCCTGGACGAAATGCTGGCGCAGCGCCGGCTGGACGACAGCCACCTGGCACTGGTGGGCTTCTCCCAGGGCGCCATGCTGGCCCTGCACGTGGGCCTGCGCCGGCCCCGCACCCCGGCATCCATCGTCGCCTTCTCCGGCGCCCTGTTCGACCTCGACGGGCTGGAGCAGGAGATCAGCGCCCGCCCGCAGGTGCTGATGATCCACGGCGAGGCCGACGAGGTGGTGCCCTTCGCCGCCATGACCGCCACCCGCGAGCGCCTGAAGGCCCTCGGCGTGCCGGCCAAGGGCATGCGGCGGCCGGGCCTCGGCCACGCCAGCGACGACGACGGCGTGATCGCCGCCGGCGACTTCCTCTCCGCCACCGTGGTGCGCAAGCCTGCCGCCGGGCCGGCCGACCATGACCATGACGACCATGACGGCCATGACGGCCACGATGCGCCCGCCGCCGGCGGGCATCCCTGATCCCCCGGCACACAGGACACAGACGTGATGCAGCCCGTTCCCCCCGCCCTGAAGCGCTTCATCTGGGACATCCAGTCCATGGTGGAGCTGGCGGACAGCGAGCGCGAGATCCTCATGATCGGCCGCGACCTCATGGTGCGCCTGGTGGCCGCCGACGACTGGCTTCCCGCCGCCTTCGCCACGGCGGAGGACGCGCCCTTCCGCCAGTTCCAGCTCTATGCGGACGCAATGGAGCGCTTCTGCGTGGTGGCCACCGTGATCGGCGCGGGGCAAAGCCTGCCCCTGTGCCGGGAACCGGTGTGGGACATCACCGGCGTGCTGCGCGGCGGCCTCACCCGGCAGGCCTTCGCGCTGCCGGAGGGGGCGCCGCCGGTGGCGCAGGGCGCCGCGCGGCTGCTGACGGCGGGAATGGTGGCCACCTTCTCCCCCGCCGCCGGCGCCGCGGGCCTTGCGATGGCCTGCCCCGCCGGCCCCGGCGGGGCCATCGCCATCCAGGTGCATGGCGGGGAACTGGCAGGGCTGGAGCGGACCACGGTGGATGCCGAGGGCCGGCAGGGCCGCTTCACCACCCGCTACGCCAACCCGCCGGAGGCGCCGGCCTACGACATCCTCACCATCCAGACGCAGATCGTGGATTAGAGCGCGATCCGCCCATATGGAGCCGCGGCGCGGCTCCATATGGGCGGTGAATCGCCCTCTCACTTGAGGATAACGCGTTCTCTGGGGCGCGATCCGTTCACAGGCCGGCCGCCGCCTCGGCGATGATTTCGAACGAGCGCAGCCGCGCCGCGTGGTCGAACACGTCGGACACCACCATCACTTCGTCCACCCCGGTCTGCGCCACGAAGGCCGCCAGCCCCGCGCGCACCGCCTGCGGCCCGCCCACCACGGAGCGCGCCAGCATCCGCATGGCCTGCACCTTCTCCAGCGGGCTCCAATAGGTCTCGATATCGTCGATGGGCGGCTTGCTGAGGCCGCGCGCGCCGCGGAAAATATCGGCGAAGGACATCTGCTGGGTGGTGGCCAGCCGGCGGGCGGTGGCGTCGTCCCCGGCGGCGATCACATTGATGCCGGCCATGGCATAGGGCTTTTGCGCCTGGGCCGAGGGGCGGAAGCTCTCGCGGTAGATTTCGAGGGCGGGCAGAAGGTCCGCCGGCGCGAAATGGGAGGCGAAGGCATAGGGCAGCCCCAGCGCCGCGGCGAGCTGGGCGCCATAGGTGCTGGAGCCCAGGATCCACAGCGGCACCTGCGTGCCGGTGGCCGGCACTGCCCGTAGCGCCGGGCCGGGCGTGTCCGGGGCGAAATAGGCCTGCAGCTCCAGCACGTCATTGGGGAAATTGTCGGAATTGGCGAGCGAGCGGCGCAGCGCCCGCATGGTACCCTGGTCGGTGCCCGGGGCCCGCCCCAGGCCAAGGTCGATGCGGCCGGGAAAAAGATGCGCCAGCGTGCCGAACTGCTCGGCGATCACCATGGGCGCATGGTTGGGCAGCATGATGCCCCCTGCCCCCACCCGGATGGTGCGCGTGCCCGCCGCCACATGGGCGATGACGACAGCGGTGGCGGCGCTGGCGATGCCTTCCATATTGTGGTGCTCGGCCACCCAGAAGCGCCGGTAGCCCCAGCCCTCCGCATGGGCGGCGAGGTCGCGCGCGTGGTCGAGGGCGTGGCGCGGATCGGACCCCTGCCGCACGCGCACGAGATCGAGAATGGAGAGAGCAACCATGTCGCCGCCTGCTGTTGCTGCGCACGCGCCGCGCCCGCGCGCCATGCCGGAAGGTGTCACGCGCCGCATCGTGTGACATGGAACTGAGCCCGTCTGCTTCACATAGGCAGCCGTGCGCGCGGCGGTAGCCCCCCGCCGCAGCCCGATGCCTCACCCGCGCCCGGCGCATGGCACCGCGGCGGCCGGGGCGCCGTCACCGCAGCAGGAAGCCGATGGCCAGCGCGTTGGCGATGTCGATGAAGAAGGCGGACACCAGCGGCAGGATGATGAAGGCGAGCGGCGCCGGGCCGTGGGTGCGGGTCACCGCCGTCATGTTGGCGATGGCGGTGGGGGTGGCGCCCAGGCTGATGCCGGTGAAGCCCGCCGCCAGCACCGCCGCCTGGTAGTCCCGCCCCATGGCCGGGAACACCACGAACAGGATATAGGCCACCGCCACCAGCGTCTGCGCCCCCAGAACCAGCGCCAGCGCCGGGCCGAGCCCGCCCAGGGTCCACAGCTGCATGCTCATGAGCGACATGGCCAGGAAGATCTTCAGCGACAGATCGGAAATGAGCGCCAGCGCCGAGGTGCGGGCCGGCCAGGGCGTCCGCCGCAGCACGTGGGGCACCGTATTGGTGACCACGATGGCCACCAGCAGGCACACCACGAACAGCGGCAGCTTGATGCCGGTGGCCTCCACCACGTCCTCCAAAGCGTAGGCGACGAGGATCACCGCGTTCAGCACCAGCAGCGCGCTGAGGATATTGTGATAGGTGACCTTGCCCGCGTCCGGCCCCACGTCGTCGTCGGGCAGGCCCACCATGGGCGCCAGCAGTTCCTCGCTGCGCAGCTTGAAGCGGGAGATGAGCAGCCCCGCCACCGGCCCGCCCACCAGGCTGGCGATGACCAGGCCCAGGGTGGCGCTGGCGATGCCGATCTCCAGCGCATTCTCAAGGCCGAACCGCTCGGAGATGAGCGGCGCCCAGGCAATGGTGGTGCCGTGCCCGCCGATGAGCGAGACCGAGCCCAAGAGCGGCGCCACCCCCTCCGGCAGCCCCAGGGCCGAGGCGCCGGTGATGGCCACCAGGTTCTGCAGGCCGAGATAGACCACCGTGAGCGCCAGCAGGATGGCCAGCGGCCGCCCGCCGGTGGCCAGGTCCGACAGGCGGGCATTGAGGCCGATGCCGGTGAAGAAATACAATAGCAGCATGTCGCGCGCGGCCAGATCGAACGAGATGGCCAGGCCGAACACGCGATAGGCAAGAAGGGTGGCGATGGCCGCCAGGAGCCCGCCGGTGACCGCCTCGGGAATGTTCCAGCGCCGCAGCGGGCCGACCACGCCGTTGATTCCGGCGCCGGCGAAATAGACCACGATGGCGAGCGTGAAGGTCAGGAAACCCGAAACCTCGTGGGTGGCCGGCATGTCACCTCTCTCGCCTGTCCGGGTGGGGCGGCCCGGGCTTCGCGCCCACGGGGCGAAGCCGGCCGGACGGGATGCGGCGCCGCGTGCGGGCCTGTTGCGGGCAGGACGCGGCATCGGACCCATGAGCGCAATTCGCGGGCCTCTGGTCAAGCCCGCGGCGCTTGCGCCGACCGGCCCGGCACCGGGCGGGGCCGGCGGATCAGAAGCTGCCCGCCAGGGTGCCGAGCGCGATGACCGCCGCCAGGGCGATGAGCGCCCCCACCACCGCCGCCATGACGATGTCGAGATAGCCTTCCTTGTGGGTCACCCCGCACACGGACAGCAGCGTCACCACCGCGCCATTGTGGGGCAGGCTGTCCAGCGTGCCCGAGCCGATCACCGCCACGCGGTGCATGAGGGCCGGGTCCATGCCGATCTCGGCGGCGATCTTCATGTAGGTGGGCCCCAGCGCATCAAGGGCGATGGTGAGCCCGCCCGAGGCCGAGCCGGTGAGCGCGGCCAGGATGTTGGTGGCCACCGCCAGCGACACCAGCGGCCCGCCCTCGATGGAGAGCACCCAGTTGCGCACGTCGGCGAAGGCCGGCAGCGAGGCGACGATGGCGCCGAAGCCCACAAGGCTCGCCACCGAAAGGATGGGCAGCACCGAGGCGTTGGCGCCCGCCGTCATGGTGGCGCGCAGCTCCGGCACCGAGCGGAAATTGATGGCGATGACGGTGAGGATGGCCGCCAGCAGCGCCACCATCACCGACCACACGCCGCCCACCGCCGACAGGCTGGAGCTGCCCCATTCCGGCTGCGCCAGGAAGGCCACGTCCATGCGCGGCAGCACCGCGAACGACATGACGAGGTTGACCACGATGACGACGATGATGGGCAGCGCCGCGAGGAAGATGGGCGGCACCTTCTGCGTTTCCTCGCTGGAGTGGATCTCGGCCGGGTCGAACGGGCCGGCGGTGGTGGCCCGCTCGCGCACGATGGGGTTCTCGGCGGCTTCCTCCGCCGCCTCGTTGTCCGGCTCGGTGACGGGGCCGAAGCCCTCGCCCCGCGCCCGCGCCCGCGCCTCCTGCCGCTTCAGCCACCACATGCCGAAGCCGAGCATGATGAGCGAGGCGATGAGGCCCAGCCCCGGCGCCGCAAACGGCGTGGTGCCGAAGAAGGGCATGGGAATGGCGTTCTGGATGGAGGGCGTGCCCGGCATGGCCGACATGGTGAAGGTGGAGGTGCCGAGCGCGATGGCCGCCGGCATCAGCCGCCGCGGCACCCCGGCCGCGCGGAACAAGGCGATGCCCATGGGGGCGATGACGAAGAAGGCCACGAACAGCGAGACGCCGCCATAGGTGACGATGGCCCCCGCCAGCACCACGGCGAGGATGGCGCGGCGGGTGCCGAGCTTCTGCGTCATGGTGTTGGCAATGGCGGTGACCGAGCCGGAATCCTCCATCAGCTTGCCGAACAGGGCGCCGAGCAGGAACAGCGGGAAGAATTGCGCGACGAAATCCGCCGCGTTGCGCATGAAGGTCTGGGTCCAGCTCGCCAGCAGCGGCTCACCGGAGAAGGCGGCGGCGATGAGGCCGGCCAGCGGCGCCAGGAGCAGGATGCTCGACCCGCGGAAGGCCAGGTAGATGAGGGCCGAAAGGCCGACCAGAATGCCGATGAGACCCATGGCTCACACCCCTTCCAGCAGCACGTCGAGGTCGATGGAGGAGGTGACGCCCAGCTTGTCGCCGTCGCGGGCGAGGAATTCCTCCGCCGATTTGCGCCCCTCCACCTTGAGCATGGAGAGGAAATCCCATTCCGCATTGAGCTTGGAGGAGAAGCCCAGGCCCGCCATCAGCGTGTTGGGCACCATGTGCATGCGCATCTTGGCCCATTCCGCGCCCTCGGTGTTGCCGGGGTCGGCCACCTTGCGCAGCATGGCGATCATGCGTAGCTCCTTCAGGAGCACCGCGTTGAAGGACACCTCGTTGAGCCGGTTCATGATCTCGGCGGCGGTCTTGGGCGTGCCCGGGCGCTCCACCGGATTGATGGGCACGAGGATGGTGTCGTCGGAATTCAGGTAGCGCACCAGCGGCGTCATGGTGGGGTTGCCGGAATAGCCGCCGTCCCAATAGGGATCGCCGTCGATCTCGATGGCCTGGAACATGGTGGGCAGGCAGGCCGAGGCCAGCAGCACGTCGGCCGAGATTTCGGCGTTGCGGAACACCCGGCCGCGCCCGGTGCGCACGTTGGTGGCGGTGATGAAGAGCTGGATGGGCGAGGCCTTCAGCCGCTCGAAGTCGATGCACTCGTCCAGGATGCGCTTCAGCGGGTTGAAATTGCCCGGGTTGAGGTCATAGGGCGAGAACAGGCGCGACAGGAGGTCCATGCCGACGAACATGGGCGAGGAATCCAGCGTCCAGCGCCCCATCATGCGGTCGAGGGGGCCGCGCTGGAACGGGCTGAAGCGGGCGGCGTCCGACACCGCCTTCCAGTAGCGGTCCAGGGCGTCCCGCGCCCCCTGCGCGCCGCCGGCGGCATAGCCGTCGGCCAGCACGGCGGCATTCATGGCCCCGGCGGAGGTGCCCGAAACGCCGTCGATCTGCAGCCAGCTCTCCTCAAGCAGCCGGTCGAGCACGCCCCAGGTGAAGGCGCCGTGGGCGCCTCCGCCCTGCAGGGCGAGATCCACGAGAAGGGGGGAGCGTTCCATGGCGCGCATCTCCGAAAGGTTCGCCCGGCCTGCAGCGGCCGGGGTGGATGTGGCTTCGCCGCGGGCGGCGTTCGTTCTGGCGCTTCCCCCCGGCGGCCCCGGCCTGGCGGGACCTTATCCCTGTGCCAGAGCCGCATCGCCCACCGCGCCGTCCGGCCCGGTCTGCGGCCCGAACCAGGTGACATAGAGCGCCGGCAGGAAGATGAGGGTGAGCAGCGTTCCCACCATGAGACCGCCCATGATGGCGAAGGCCATGGGCCCCCAGAACACGGTGGGGGCGATGGGGATCATGCCCAGCACGGTGGACACCGCGGTGAGCATGATGGGCCGGAAGCGCATGGAGGAGGCGGTGACCACCGCATCCCACACGCTCTTGCCGGCGGCGCGGTCCGCCTCGATCTGGCCGAGCAGGATCACCGCATTCTTGGTGATCATGCCGATGAGGGCGAGCACGCCGAGGATGGCGACGAAGCCCAGCGGCCGGCCCGACACCAGAAGCGCCGCCACCACGCCGATGAGGCCCAGCGGCGCCACCGACAGCACGATGACGAGCCGCTGGAAGCTCTTCAGCTCGAACATGAGCACCGAGAACATGATGAGCAGCATCACCGGCACCACCGCCACCACCGAGGCGAGGGAGGCCGCGCTCTCCTCCACGGTGCCGCCGACGGCGATGGAATAGCCCGCCGGCAGGGTGCGGCGCAGGGCCTCCACCTTGGGCTCCAGCCCCGTCACCACGCTTTCCGGCAGCACGCCGCGCACCACGTCCGCCTGCACCGTGAGGCTGGGCACCCGGTCGCGCCGCCAGATCACCGGATAATCTTGGCCGTAGTCGAAGGTGGCAAGCTGGGAGAGCGGCACGGTGCGCCCGCCCGGCAGGGGCACCTGGAGGGTGGCCAGGGTGTCGAGGGAAACGCGCTCCTCGTCGGTGGCGCGGGCCACCACGCTGACGAGATAGATGTCGTCGCGCACCTGCGTCACCGGCGCGCCGGAGAGCACGGTGTTGAGCACGCCCGCCAGCGCCTGGGTGGACAGGCCCAGCAGGCGGGCCTGGTCCTGGTCCACCTTGATGCGGATCTGCCGCGCCGGCTCGATCCAGTCATAATTCACGGTGCGCGCCTCGGGGCTCGACGCCATCACGGCGGCGAGGTCGAAGGCGATGGCCCGCACCTTCTCGATGTTCGGCCCGGACACGCGATATTGCACCGGCCAGCCCACGGGCGGCCCCAGCTCCAGCGGCGAGATGCGCGCCACCAGCTGGGGGAAGTCCTGCGCCACCACCTTCTCCAGCTTCACGCGCAGCCGCTCGCGGGCGGCGATGTCCTTGGCCACGATCACCGACTGGGCGAAGAAATCATTGGGCAGCTGCACGTCCAGGGGCAGGTAGAAGCGGATGGCGCCGCGGCCCACATAGGTGGACCAGCGCTCCACGTCCGGGTCGTCCGCCAGCACCTTGTCGAAGGCTTCCGCCACGCTCTCGCTGGCATAGATGGAGGCATTCTGCGGCGAAGCGAGGTCCACCAGCAGCTCCGGCCGGTCGGACGAGGGGAAGAATTGCGAGGGGATCAGCGGCAGCGCCAGCACGGAGAGCACGAACAGGCCCAGGGTGGCGGCGATGGTGAGGTAGCGCATGCGCAGGCACGCCACCAGGAGGCCGCGATAAAGCCCCAGCACCCCCGTGGGCGGCGCGTCGGGGTCCGGCACCGCGCCCTTGGCCGGCGCCTTCAGGATGAGCACCTGCATCAGGGGCGTGAACAGCACCGCCACCACCCACGACACCAGCAGGGCGATGGTGACCACGGCGAACAGCGAGAAGGTGTATTCGCCCGCCGAGCTGGCGGCGAAGCCCACCGGCACGAAGCCGGCCACCGTCACCAGCGTGCCCGCCAGCATGGCCATGGCATAGGCCTTGAAGGCGAAGGAGGCCGCCGTCGCCTTGTCGTCGCCGGCCGCAAGGCGGGTCAGCGTCGCGTCGGTGGTGGTCATGGCGTCGTCCACCATGAGCGCCAGCGCGATGATGAGCGCGCCCAGGGAGATGCGCTGCATGTCGATGTGGACGATCTGCATGATGGCGAACACGATCGCCAGCGTGAGCGGGATGGCCAAAGCGACGATGGCCCCCGCCCGCACCCCGAGGCTGATGAACGACACCACCAGGATGATGCCCACCGCCTGCCACAGGCTTTCCATGAACTCGCCGATAGCGTTGTCCACCGTCACCGCCTGGTCGGCCACCAGATGCGGCTCGATGCCGATGGGCAGGTCGGCGGTGATGCGGGCCATGGCCTCGGCGAGCCTGCCGCCCATGGCCAGGATGTCGCCGCCGTCGCGCATGGCGATGGCAAGGCCGATGGCCGGCTTGCCGTTCACCCGGAACATCGGCTGGGGCGGATCGGCATAGGCGCGCCGGATGGTGGCGATGTCGGCCAGGCGGATGAGGCGCCCGCCCACGGCGAAATTGACGTTGGCGATGTCGTCCTCGGAGCTGAACGCCCCGGTGACGCGCACGGCGAGGTTCTCCTTGCTGGTCTGGATCTCGCCGGAAGGCCGCACGATGTTCTGGCTCTGCAGCGCGGCGAGCACCGCCGCGCGGTCGATGCCGAGGCTGGCCAGCTCCATCATGGAGAATTCGATGAAGATGCGCTCGTCCTGCGCCCCGAGGATCTCGATCTTGGAGACATCGGGCACGTGCAGCAGCTCGGAGCGCACCTCCTCCACATGGTCGTGCAACTCGCGGTGGGTAAAGCCGTCCGCGGTGAAGCCGTAGATGATGCCGAAGGTGTCGCCGAACTCGTCGTTGAAGCCCGGCCCCACCACGCCCTGCGGCAGGGTGTGGCGCATGTCGCCCACGCTCTTGCGCACGTGGTACCAGATGTCCGGCACCTCGGCGCCGGTGGCCGAGCCCTTCAGATGGACGAAGATGGTGGTGACGCCGGCCTTGGTGTAGCTCTCCAGATAGTCGAGCTTCGGCGTCTCCTGCAGGGTGCGCTCGATGCGCTCGGTGACCTGCCGGAACGTCTCCTCGATGGTGGCGCCGGGCCAGGAGGCCTGCACCACCATGGTCTTGATGACGAAGGTGGGGTCCTCGCCCCGCCCCAGATTGCGGAAGGCCAGGATGCCGGCCACCACCGACACCGCCATGAGATAGATGATGACCGAGCGGTGCTTCAGCGCCCAGGCGGAGAGGTTGAAGCCGCTCACCGGGCGGCCTCCAGCAGCCGCACGGCCTGCCCGGGATGCAGCGCCTGCACCCCGGCCGTGACCACGATCTCCATGGGCTGGAGCCCGCCGGCCACCGCCACCGTGGCGGGCGAGAAGCGCAGCACCTCCACATTGCGCAGCGCCACCGTCCTGGCCTGCGGGTCCACCACCCACACCGCCGGCTTGTCGTTCACCCGGGTGAGCGCGCTGGCGGGAATCTCGATGACCGGGCCGCTGTCCACCACCACGCGGCCGGTGACGGTGGTGCCGAGGCGCAGCGCCTCCGGCGGGTCGATGAGGCCGACGCGCACGCGGAAGGTGCGGGTCACCGGGTCGGCCTGGGGGGCGATCTCGCGCACCCGGCCGGTGGCCACCACGGCGGGATCGCTGGCCAGCGACACCTGGATCTCCGGGTCGCCCGGCAGGCCGGCGAGCAGCTGGGCCGGCACCTCGAACACGCCGTCGCGCCCGTCCTGCCGCGCCACCTGCACGATGGCCTGCCCGGCCTGCACCACCTCGCCCGGCTCGGCCCGCCGCTCGGTGACGACGCCGGCGGAATCGGCCTTCAGCTCGGTGAAGCCGAGGCGGTCCTGGGCGATGCGCAGCCGCGCCTCGGCGTCCTCCACCTGGGCGCGGGCGTTCAGGAAGGCCTGCTCGGCCTGCTCATACTGGGCGCGGGGCGTGAAGCCGCGGGCCAGGAGCTGGCGCTGGCGCTCATACTGGTTGCGGGTCTGGCTGAGATTGGCGTTGGCGGCGGACACAGCGGCCTGGGCCGAGCGCAGGGCGTTCTGCTCGTCCTGCGGGTCAAGCCGCGCCAGCACCTGCCCGGGCTTCACCCGGTCGCCCACATTGACCAGCCGCTCGATGACCCGCCCGCCGATGCGGAAGCCGTAGGTGGCCTCGTTCTGCGCCTCCACATGGCCGGTGAGGGTGATGGCATCCCCCGCGGCGCGGTTGGCGGCGAGCACGGTGCGCACGGGCCGCGGCTCCGGCGCCTTGGCCTCGGGCTCGGCGCCGCATCCGGCGAGAGCGAGGACGGTGGCGAGGAGAAGGGCCGGGCAGGGGGAAGAGCGCATGGGGGGCAAACCCTCGTTCGGTGTCTGGTCCGTCGGTGCAGCCACAACGTCGCGTCCATTTCGCGACGCAACCTGTCCTCCTATAGCCGAGCCCCGGCATGATCGCCACCCGGCGGCGGCGGCGCTTTCCTTACCACGGCGCCCGCGCCGGGAAGGTGACGCCGGCCTTCGCCGCCAGCGCTGCCGCCAGCGCCAGCGCCAGCCCGGCGAGGGCGAGGCCGGCCACCGGCCAGCGGCGCAGCATCTCGTCGGCGCGCACCGCCGCGGCCATGGCCCGGGCCGCCAGCGGGCGCGCCCGCACCGCAATCGCGAGGATATCGCCCGCCGGGATCTCCGGCACCGGCGGCGCCAGGCGGTGGAACAGCCCGGCCAGGGCAAGCCCCAGCGCCACCGGCCACAGGCCCTTGGCCAGCGCCGCCGCCGTGAAGGCCGCACCCAGCGGCGCCCCGGTCGCCGCGGTGAACAGGACGAAGGGCCACGCCAGCGCCGCCGCGCTCAGGAGCGCCCACGGCAGCAGCAGGCCGGCCGGCGCCCCCTCGGCCTTCCCCGCCCCGCCCCCGGCGCGCGCCAGCAGCAGCACGTAGCGTGCCATCAGCGCCGTGGTTCCCGCCGCCGAGAGGGTGAGCAGGAGGCCCGCCATCCCCTCCCCCACCGGCCCCTTGATGGCGTATTTCGCCAGCGCCCCGCCGGTGAAGGGCAGGCCGGCGAGGCTGAGGCCGGCCAGCGCCGTCACCGCCAGCACCGGCCCCATGCGCCCGCGCGGGCCGCCCATGGCGATGCCCACGGCCAGGAACATGGCGCCCTTCAGCAGCATGTGGTTCACCGCATAGAAGGCGGCCAAAAGCGGCGCCGCCGCATCCCCCGCGGCCAGCCCCGCCCCCAGCACCACCCCCACCACGCCCATCTGGCTCACGGTGGAATAGGCCAGCGCCCACTTGGGGTGGCGCTGGGTGAGGCCCACCGCCACGCCGTAGAAGGCGGTGAACAGGCCGGCGGCCACCAACCCCTCGCCCCAGCCCGGCAGCGGCACCCCTTCCGGCAGGAACCGCACGAGGCCGATGACCCCGGCCTTCACCACCACCCCCGACAGCGCCGCCGAGCCCGGCACCGGCGCCACCGCATGGGCCAGCGGCATCCACACATGCAGCGGAAACAGGCCCATCTTCAGGGTGAAGCCCAGCAGCAGCAGGGCCACGATAGCGCCCTGCCACGGCGCGGCCGGCAGGGTGGCCACCGCGTCGCGGATCAAGGGATTGGCCTCCGGCGCGCCGGACGCCAGCATCACGAAGGCGGCGATCAGGAAGGCCTCGCCCAGCACCGTCAGGGCGAGGTAGAGGTCGCCGGCCCGCCGCGCCTGGCGCGTATCGTCATGGGCGGCCAGGCCGAAGGCGGAGAAGCTCACCAGCGCATAGGCGAGATAGAAGCTCGCCACGTCCGCCACCAGGAACACGGCGAACGAACCGGCCATGGTGAGCAGCCACCACACCGCGAAGGCGCCGCGCGCCGGGTCCGCCTTCAGATAGGCCCGCGCATAGGCCCCCGCGGTCATCCACAGCACCGCCGCGCCACCCAGGAGCAGGGCGCCGGGGGCATCGAGGGCGAGGGTGAGGCGGAACGGATCGGGCGAGACCAGCACGCTGCGCCCGGCCGGCACCAGCAGCGCGGCCAGCAGCGCCGGCAGCGGCGCATAGGCCATCAGCCGCGGAATGGCGCCCCGCGCCCGCGGATGCAGCGCCGCCGCGGCGAGGGCCAGCGGCAGCAGCACCGCCGCCAGCAGCAGGAGGTCCGGCGCGGTTGCCGCCGCAAGGGCCGTGAGGCCGGCGGACGGCGCCGGCAGGGGGAAGGGCGCGTTCACGGCAGCAGGCCCTCCCAGGACAGGGGCCGGCCGATGGCGAGGACATCCAGCGGCGCCAGCGGCACGAAGCCCAGCGCCACCGCCACCAGGCCGAGCCCCAGCGCCACCAGCGCCCGCCCCCGCGCCTCCCGCGCCGCCGGCAGCGGGCCGTCCGGCCGCTGCAGGGCCGCCACCACCACCTTCAGCACATAGCCGCCGGCCAGCAGGCCGCCCAAAAGGATGACCACGGCGATCCACCACACCTGCTGCTGCAGCGCCGAGGTGAGCAGCATGACCTTGGCCACGAAGCCCCCCGCCGGCGGCAGCCCCATGAGGGAGAGCCCACCCAGCCCGAAGGCGGCGACGCTCAGGGGCGCCCGGCGCGCCATGCCGGTGAGGCCCGACAGGCGATCATGCCCCATCAGCTCGGCCATCAGCCCCGCCGCCAGGAACATGGCGGCCTTGGAAAAGGCGTGGGAGACGAGATGCAGCGTTCCCCCGGTCCAGGCGAGCGCGCGCCACTCCGCATCGCCCATCACCGCGGCGCCGGCCGCGAGCGGGAACATGAGGCAGAGATAGCCGATCTGCGCCGCGGTGGAATAGGCGATCAGCAGCTTGAGCCGCGTCTGGGCGAGGGCCAGCACCCCGCAGAACACGATGGCCCCCGCCCCGCAGGCGGCCAGCAGCGGCGCCGCCGCGTCGGCCAGGGGCGCGGGGGTCAGGTCGGCCCACAGGCGCACCAGCAGGAACAAGGGCGCCTTGATGACCACCGCCGAGAGCACCGCGCTCGCCGCCGGCGGCGCGCCGGAATGGGCCGGCGGCAGCCACAGGTACAAGGGAAACAGCGCCGCCTTGGCCACCAGGCCGGCGCTCATCAGGGCGAGGGCGGCGATGAAGGCCGGGGCGGTGCCCGGCGCACCCGCCCGCGCCGCCACCAGCGTGATGTCGAGGGTGCCGAACAGGCCATAGACCAGCACCGCGCCCAGAAGGTAGAGCACCGAGCCGAACAGCGCGAACATGAGGTAGGTCAGCGCCGCCTCGATCTGCCCCGCCTTGCCGTCGAGGCACACCAGCGGCACCGCCGCGAAGGTGAGCAGCTCCAGCGCCACATAGAGGGTGAACAGGTCCTGCGCCAGGAAGGCGAGGTTGAGCGCGCAGGCGAGGCACAGCAGCAGCATGAAGAAGGCGCGCGGCAGGGGTTGCCCGTCCGCCTGCGGCGGGATGGCCGCAAACACGCCGGTGCCGAAAAGCACCGCCGCCGACATGGCCAGCATGGCGCAGGCGAAGCCGTCCGCCCGCAGCGCCACCCCCAGAGGCGGGGCCCAGCCGCCCACGAAATCGGCCAGCGCCGCCCCGCGCCCCGCCACCTCGAAGCCGATGGCCGCCGCCAGCACGCAGCCGAGCGCGAGGCAGGCCAGAGCGGCGCGCCGCCCCCAGCATGGCCCCAGCAGCATCAGGGGCACCAGCCCCGCCAGCGGCACCAGAAGGGAGAGCGGCAACAGGGGGGCGGAAACCGCGCCGCCGACGAACAGGGACGGTGCGCTCACGCCTCCTCCTCCGTCCCGCCGCCGGGGGACGGCTGCTTCGCCGCCGCCTTCAGGGCAGCCAGCCGCATCAGCAGCGCCGCGGCCAGCGCCGTGGCGCAGAAGGCCACCACGATGCCGGTGATCACCAGCGCCTGCGGCACCGGATCGCCGCCGAAGCCCGCCCCCGCCCCCCGCCGCGCCACCACGCCGAACAGCAGAAACACCCCGCCGCCCAGGATGTTGAAGCCGAGGATGCGGCGCAGCCCGTCGCCCGCGGTGATGAGGCCGTAGAGGCCGAGCCCCACCAGGGCGGCCGCCGCAAGGCCCATCAGCGCGCCGGGCGCCAGAAGCGTGGCGAGGGTCATGGCATCTCCTGCGCCTGCGGGGCGGGCACCCGGAGCGCCGGGACCGGAACCGAGGCAAAAGCGGTGACGGCCGCGGGGATGACGACAGGCCTCCCGCGCCCCGCCGGATGGCCGGGGACGGCCCCCGCCACGGCCGCGCCGCCGGCCGCCCGGCCCCGCGGGGCGGCGGGGAAAAAGGCCGCCGCAAGGCCCGCGGGCATCGCGCCGCCGTGCAGGGCGCCGGGCGCCGGAAGTTCGGCCGGGGTCATGGCCCCTCCTCCGCCTGCGGCGGGCCGAGCACCAAAAGCGCCAGGGCCAAGGCGATGGAGGCGGTGGAGGCCACTTCCACCAGGATGATGACGGGCTTCACGAACCCCGCCGGATAGCCGAGGAACACCCCCGCCGTGGCCCAGCCGGCAACCCCCACCGCCAGGAACACGAAGGGGCCGGCCAGAAGCAGCCCGCGCAGCCGCCCACTGCCCAGGGCCGGCGGCCGCGCCAGCCCGGCCATGAGCAACAGCAGCGCCATGGCGGCCAAGAGCGCGGCGCCCTGGAACTTGCCGCCGGGAATGTCCGCCCCGGCCCACAGCTGGTAGAGGCCCAGCAGCACCCCCAGCGGCACCAGCGCCCGGGCCAGGAACACCACCGGGGCTTCCGGCGCGGCCGGCCACAGGGGCGCGGGCGCGTGGCCCCAGTGCCGTTCCGGGGCCAGGGCCCAGACCCCGATGACGGCAAGCAGCACCACCACCGTTTCCAGCACCGTATCGAGGGCGCGGAACACCATGAGCACGCCGGTCACCGGATTGCCCAGCTCGGTGGCGGGCATGGCCTGCGCCACCGCGGGGGCGAGGCTGGGCGCCGGCTCCGGCAGGGTGAGGACGAGGGCGGCGATGGCCGCCGCGGCGACCAGCGAAACCAAGGCCGCGCAAAGACGCAGGGGCAGGCCGGGCGGGCCGGCCGGCGGCGGCATCCGGGCCGCGGCGCGCAGCAGCACGACGCCGGTAATGCCGCTGCCCACCGCCGCCTCGGTGAGGGCCACATCCACCGCCGCGAGCCGTACCCAGGCGATGGCCAGAAGCAGGCCGAAGGCGATGAAACCCACGGCGGCGGACACCGGCTGGCGCTCCAGCGTGACGCGCCACGCGGCAGCCACCAGCGCGAGGCACAGCACGCCATCCAGCAGAAGGCTCACGGCGCCGCCCTCCCGCCCGCACCGGCCGCCCCGGCTCCGGGAACGGCGGCGGAAGCCGTGCCGGTGGCGGCGGCACCGCCTGCGCCATCGCCCGGCGCGGTGCGCTGCGACACTGCCCGTTCCAGCGCGGCTACGACCTCAAGCAGAAGGCTCACGGCGCCGCCCTCCCGCCCGCACCGGCCGCCCTGGCTCCGGGGACGGCGGCGGAAGCCGTGCCGGTGGCGGCGGCACCGCCTGCGCCATCGCCCGGCGCGGTGCCTTCCAGTGCGGTGCCTTCCAGTGCGGCTCTTGCCATCACCTGCGCCACGGCGCCGGAGGCCAGCTGCGCCAGCAGCCACACCGCCACCATCTTCGCCCCCTCCAGCACCCCGCCGGCCTGCGGCAGCAGACCCAGGACGATGAAGCCGAGGCCGGGATTGTCCGCCTTGGCCAAAGCGTGGATGCGGCTGAGCGTATCCGGCAGGCGCAGCAGCCCCACCGTTCCCACCATGAAGAAGCCGAGCCCCGCGCCGACGCAGAGCAGGGTGAAGAGATCGGCAAGCCGGCTCACGGGCGGCGTCCGGGGGTGCCTTCGCCCGCGCCGGGCCCGGGGCTCGCGGGGGCACAGGCCCGGAAGGCGGCGGCGGCGAAGGCCGCCAGCACCGCCAGCAGCACGGCCACATCGAGGATGGCCGCATCCGGCGTCGCCACCGCCAGCAGCAGCAGGAGCGCCACCCCCGCCGTGCCCAGCAGCTGCACCGCCAGCAGGAGGTCCGCGGCCGAGCCGCCCCGCCACAGGCCGGCGAGGCCGAGGGCCACGGTGACAAGCAGCACGGCGGCGCCGGCCAACAGAAGATCAGCCATGGCCGGCGGCCGGGCGGGCGGGAGCCATTTGGGAAATGGCGAGGAAGGCGGCCGCATCCGCCGCCAGCGCCTCGGCCACCGGCGCGGTCACGTCGAGGCAGTGCACCGTCAGGCCCCGTTCGTCGCCGGCCAGGGGCAGGGTGCCCGGCTGCAGGCTGGCGACGGCGCAGAAGGCCTGCCGCAAGGTGGCGTCGGCAATCGCGCAGGGCACCTGGAGCCGGCCCGGCCGCACCCGCACCCGCGCCACGCACACGCGGCGCGCCACATCCACCGCGGCAACCACGGAGCCCACGGCGAAGCGGGCGGCAAAGCGCAGGGCGGCGGCAAGGTCCGGTCGCGTGGCGCCGGGCGGCAGCAGGCGCAGGCTGAGCGCCGCCGCCGCCACCGCCGCCAGGGCCCCCACCACGAGGTCCGCCGCGCCGGTGCGCCCCAGCACCACCCAGAATGCGAAGAAGGCCATCGCCCGGAACACGCCGTGCCGTCCCCCCGCAATCCCCATGTCGCGCCTCCGCACCGGACGCGATGCTGCACCGCATCGCGCGACTCTCATACCGCAAAATGACACCCCGGCGCGAGGGCGCCCGCCCCCGTCCGCAGGCGCCTTGATGGCGAAGGCGTGGAAGCCGGCGAACCTTCGCCGCCGCCTCAGCCGCGGGGGCCGCAAACCGGGGTGGCGCCGGCCATGACCGCAGTGATGAAGGCGTTGATTCTGTCGAACGACGCGACGGTCAGCTCGTTCGACAGCTTCATCGCCTCCATGCAGCCGTTGAAATCCTGGTTGCTGTGGGCCGACAGGGCGGCCACCAGCCGGTTCTGGCCGATGGCGAGATTTCTTAGTCCCAGCAATAGGTTGTCGATGTCCGCCCGGGTCAGGGCCAGGGCCAGGGGAACCCCCTCCTCCAAGGTGTTCCACCGCTCCAGCGCCACCTGCGCAATGCCGCCTTCATCCGATGTCCCGGTCATGAAATCCTCGCCTGAAAAATGCTGCAAACCATTGCCATACTACAAGAAAATACAACAACCCGGCGCCGGCGGCCAGCTTGACCGGGGTCAATGCGGCCCGCATCGCACACGCCTATCAAAATACCATATTCCAACGGCCCCGCCGTCCGGAGGGAAGGGAACCATGTCCGA
Organism: Xanthobacter sp. AM11; assembly: GCF_047444035.1. Taxonomy (NCBI): domain Bacteria; kingdom Pseudomonadati; phylum Pseudomonadota; class Alphaproteobacteria; order Hyphomicrobiales; family Xanthobacteraceae; genus Xanthobacter; species Xanthobacter sp. AM11. The sequence continues at coordinate 2,397,577 of NZ_JBLAOA010000001.1, read as the reverse complement.
TACCATCGCGCAGACCCCCGCCACCGTCACCCCCCGCCACCGCCCCGCCACCGGCAGGATGAAGGCGGCGATCTTCGTCGAGAAGAACCGTATCGTCCTGGACGAAAAGCCGATTCCGGACGTGGGGCCGCTCGACGCCCTCATCCGCGTCACCACCACCACCATCTGCGGCACCGACGTCCACATCCTCAAGGGCGAGTATCCGGTGGCCAAAGGTCTCACCATCGGCCATGAGCCGGTGGGCATCATCGAGAAGCTGGGTTCCGCCGTGGAAGGCTTTGCGGAAGGCCAGCGGGTGATCGCCGGCGCCATCACCCCCTCGGGCTATTCCAACGCCTGCCTGTGCGGCTGCGCCTCCCAGGACGGCCCGCGCATGAAGCACGGCTTCAAGCCCATGGGCGGCTGGCGCTTCGGCAACACCATCGATGGCGCGCAGGCGGAATATCTGCTCGTGCCCGACGCCATGACCAACCTTGCCGCGGTGCCGGAGGCCCTGGCCGACGAGCAGGTGCTCATGTGCCCGGACATCATGTCCACCGGCTTTTCCGGCGCCGAGAGCGGCCGCATCCGCATCGGCGACACGGTGGCGGTGTTTGCGCAGGGGCCCATCGGCCTGTGCGCCACCGCCGGCGCCCGGCTGATGGGGGCGACGCGCATCATCGCGGTGGATCGGGTCGCCGCCCGCCTCGACGTGGCCCGCGCCATGGGGGCGGACGAGGTGGTGGACTTCTCCAGGGTGGACCCGGTGGAGGAGATCCTGCGCCTCACCGACGGGCGCGGCGTGGACGTGGCCATCGAGGCGCTGGGCCGGCAGGAAACGTTCGAGGGCGCGCTGCGGGTGCTGCGGCCGGGCGGAACGCTCTCCTCCCTCGGCGTCTATTCCACCGACCTGAAAATCCCGCTGGATGCCTTCTCCGCCGGCCTCGGCGACAATGCCATCGTCACCTCGCTCTGCCCCGGCGGCAAGGAACGCATGCGGCGGCTGATGGATGTGGTGGCCTCCGGCCGGGTAGATGCCCGCGCCCTCGTCACCCATCGCTTCAAGCTGGACGACATCGAGGCCGCCTACGACCTGTTCGCCAACCAGCGCGACGGCGTTCTCAAGGTGGCGATCACGCCCTAAGGTGAAAGCCGCCCCGGCCGCGTGCCGGGGCCGCATTCCTCCTGCTGCGAGCCCCCCATGACGGCGCCGTCGCACCCGCCATCCCCGCAGCCTGCCGCCGACCATGTGGTGGCCGACCAGGGCGCCGTCTTCGCCTTCCTCGCCGATCCCGCCACCCATGGCATTCCCGGGCCGGTGGACCGCATCGACACCCACGGCGCCGCCGTCTTCCTTGCCGGGCCGTTCGCCTACAAGGTGAAGCGGGCGGTGCTGTTTCCCTTCATGGATTTCTCCACGCTGGAGAAGCGCCGCGCCGCCTGCGCCGCCGAAGTGGCCATCTCCGGTCCCGGCGCGCCCGGCCTCTATCTCGGCGTCGTGCCCATCGTGCGCACGCCCGCGGGCCTTGCTTTGGGCGGGGTGGGCGAGGTGGTGGAGCATGCGGTGAAGATGCGCCGGTTCGACACCTCCCTCACCCTCGACAAGGTGGCCGGGCGTGGCGCGCTTTCGAGCGAGCTCGTGAAGGCGCTGGCGACCGCCGTGGTCACGGCCCATGCCGCCGCCCCGATTGCGCGCGGTTTCGACACCGCCACCCGGCTCGGCGCCTATGTGGCGGACAATACGAAGGAATTCTCCGCCCGGCCGGAGCTGTTCCCGCCGCAGGACGTGGCCCGGCTGGCGCAGCTTTCGCAAGACGCCCTGGCTGTCATCACGCCCCTCATGAAGGCCCGCAGCGACGCCGGCTTCGTGCGCCGCTGCCACGGCGACATGCATCTGCGCAACATCGTGCTCCTGGACGGCCGGCCGGTGCTGTTCGACGCCATCGAGTTCAACGACGACATCGCCACCTGCGACGTGCTCTACGACCTGGCCTTCCTGCTGATGGACCTGTGGCAGGAGGGGCTGACCAGACAGGCCAACGCGGTCTTCAACCGCTATCTGTGGGCGAGCGACGATGCCCAACTGGACGGGCTGAAGGCCCTGCCCTTCTTCCTCAGCCTGCGCGCCGGCATCCGCGCCAAGGTGGAGGCGGCGGGGCTTTCCCATCTTGCGGGAGAGAAGCGGGCGCAGGCGGAGCGGCGGGTGTGCGGGGAACTGGCGCAGGCGCTGCGGTTCGCCGATGTCGAGGCGCCCCCCAGCAGGACAGTGGCGTCGTTCACTGGAAACACCATATGGCCGTGCGCAGCCCCCCATCGCCCGACGCTCTGCGCGGTGGGCGGCCTGTCCGGCAGCGGCAAAAGCACCTGGGCAGCGAACATGGCGGATTCGTTCGGGCGCGCGCCCGGGGCCGTCATCGTGCGCTCGGACATCGAGCGCAAGCGCCTGTTCGGCGTCGCCGAGACCGAGAAGCTGCCGCCCGCGGCCTACACGCCCGAAGCGGGCGAGCGGGTCTATGAGCGGCTGCGGACCCTGGCGCGCCGGGTGCTTGCCACGGGCTACAGCGTGATCGTCGATGCGGTCCATGCCCGACCCGGCGAGCGCGACGCCATCGAAGTGGTGGCGCAGGAGGCGGACGCGCGGTTCTACGGCCTGTGGCTCGACGTGCCGGAGGCCGAGTTGATCCGGCGTGTCGAGGCCCGCACGGGCGACGCCTCCGACGCCGACGCCGCCGTGGTGCGGCACCAGCTCGCCTACGACCTGGGCGACATCCGCTGGCAGCGGCACACCATGGATGTCATCAGCATGGCGCCTTGCCCGGCTCCGCCTTCGGATTGACCCCGGTGACCACCTCCGGCTGGCGGTCCGGCGAGGCGGGGGTTCCGGCGTGGGGGGTGAGGCCGGTGTAGGAACCGCCGGTGCCACCGGTCCAGCCGGTGGAGCCTTCGCTGCCCGGACGCGTGCCCGATTGCGCGCCTGTCGCGGGCGGGGTCGCGGCGGCGTGGGGCGGCTGCTCGCAGGCCCCCTTGTCTGCGGCGGGCGGGTCCGCCTGCGCCGCGGCCGGCGCGGGCACTGCGGACGCGAGCACGACCATCACCGCGCCCACGAGGCCGGTGGCGAGGATGCGGACGGCGGCCGGGGCCGGAAGGATGACGGGGGCCGCGCGCCGGGGCGCCTTGCGATCTGCCTTCGAGGGCATGGCCGTTCTCCTTTCACTTAGAGCCTGATCCGATCAGGTTGAATCAACCTGATCGGTGAATCAGTCTCTAAATTATTGATAGAGAACGCGTTATCCGACCAGCTTGCGGTGCAAGCTGGTCGGCGCGTGCTCTAGAGCATGCGCCGATCAAATTGATTCAATGTGATCGGATCGCGCTCTCAGAGAACGGCCTGAAACCGCCTGCGGTTCCGGCCCCCGCAGGCGGGCAGGTGTCAAGCCACCACCACCCGACCCGGCCCCGCTTCCACCGTGCCGATGCGGGCGGCGGCGGGATAGCCGGCGGCGAGGACCTGCGCGAGCAGCCGGTCCGCCGCATCCGCCGCGCAGGAAACAAGCAGGCCGCCGGAGGTCTGCGGATCGGTGAGCAAATGGCGCTGCCAGTCGGGCGCGCCCTCCGGCAGGTCCACCTCGGCGCCATAGCTCGCCCAGTTGCGGTGCGAGGCGCCGGTGACGAAGCCCTGCTGCACCAGCGCCTGCGCCTGCGAGAGCAGCGGCAGGGCGGCAAGGGACACCCGCAGCGTCGCGCCGGAGCCGCGCGCCATTTCCAGCCCATGGCCGAGGATGCCGAAGCCGGTGACGTCGGTCATGGCGTGCACGTCCTCGTCCTTGGCCAGCTCGGCGCCGACGCGGTTGAGCTTGGTCACCGAGGCGATCATCTCCTCATAGGCGGCGGCGGGCAGCGCATCCTTCTTGAAGGCGGCGGAATAGACCCCCACCCCCAGCCCCTTGGTGAGGATGAGGGCGTCCCCCGGCCGGGCGGTGGAATTGCGGCGCAGGCGTGCGCGCGGCGCCGAGCCGATGACGGCAAGGCCGTAGACCGGCTCGGGGCAGTCGATGGAATGGCCGCCGGCCACCGGAATGCCCGCCTCTGCGCAGATGGCCGCGCCGCCGGCGAGGATGGCGCGCACCGTGGCGGTGTCCACCTTGCCCAACGGCATGCCGAGGATGGCCAGCGCCATCAGCGGCGTGCCGCCCATGGCATAGACGTCGGAAATGGCATTGGCGGCGGCGATGCGGCCGAAATGGTCCGGGTCGTCCACCATGGGCATGAAGAAATCCGTGGTGGCGATGATGGCGGTTTCGCCGTCCAGGTTCCATGCCGCCGCGTCGTCGCCGGTCTCGGTGCCCACCAGCAGCTTTTCGAACGGCCCCGCCTGCGGCTGCCCGGCGAGCAGCTCCTGCAGCACCGCGGGCGCGAGCTTGCAGCCGCACCCGCCCCCGTGGGCCAGGCTGGTGAGGCGGACGGACGGAACATCAAGCATGGAAACCCTCGCAGGAAGCGGGCCGGCCGGGCGCAGCACCCGGCCGGCAATGGCGATCAGACCGCGATTTCGGACGCGCGGATGACGTATTTGAAAGTGTCCGGGTCAAGGCAATCCAGCAGGCCGCCGGCGCTCACCGCCTGCGGATACATCAGGAAGCCGAGGCGCGGGCCGTCGAAGCCGGGCAGGGCCACGTCGTGGGCGGTGTTATAGGCAAACCAGTTGCCTTCCCAGGCCCCGAACAGGGCCTTGCGCGCCGCCGCCACCTTCGGATCGTCGATCGCCAGCTTTCCCGGGGGCTCCTCCAGCATCACCTTGCGCACGTCGGCGGGGTCCATGGGCACCCAGCCGAAATCAGAGAGGAACACCTCGGCCCGGCAGTGCTGGGCCTTGGTCACGATCTCCGAATTGGCGCCGAGGCTCTTGTAGCCGAAGCGCGAGGGCACCACGCGCAGGCCGTAGACATCGCGGGCGGGAATGCCGGCCGCGCGCACCAGGCCCACGAACAGCGCGTTGAGATCGGCGCATTTGCCGCCCAGGTCGCCGCTCTTCAGCAAGGCGGCGATATCGCCGATGCCGCAGCCGCGGGTGGCGGCGTTGCGATAGGTGGTCTCGACGATCCATTCGAAGATGGCGCGCACCTTCTCCACCTCGCCCGCCTTGCCGGCGGTGATCTTGTCGGAGGTGGCCTTCACGATGCCGTCGGTGGGGATGAGGTCGGTGGCGGCGATGTTGCGCATGCGCTCGTCGGACGACAGCGGCGCGGGCTTGCCGGGGGCGGCGAGGTCCACCGACCAGTCGCGGGTGGTGGCGCGGCTCGTCAGCTCCACGCGGGGCGCCTTCTCCCCCTCGGCGAACACCAGGTGCAGCATGTCGGCGCCCGAGCGGGGATCGCGCACCAGCTTTGCGGACGTCGCATTGGTGGTCCAGCTGTTGTCGCCCGGCTTGAACCAGTCGGGATTGCTGAAGGACGCCACCGGCAGCCAGGCCTCGACCCGGCCTTCCGGCTTCAGGATCTCCACCGTGGTCACGATCTGGAAGCTGCGCCAGCGGCCCACGCCAGGGGCGAAGACGGTGGACGGCGCGGCATCGGCAAAGGCCGCGCGCGGCAGGAACGCCGCCGCCGAGGCAAGGGCACCGGCTTTCAGAAGCTCTCTTCTCGTGGTCATGTCACTGCTCCTCCCCGATGATGCGGTGATCCGGCTGGGCTGCCGCCCGCCACCGCCCGATCCGGCTGTCGTTCTGCGGCGCGTCCCACGCCACTTCCCCTTCGGCGACGAGGCGGATGCGGCCGTCCATCACCACGAAGGTGGCCGGCAGCAGGCTGACGCCCCACGCCTGCGCCGCCGCCCGGTCGCGGTCCAGCAGCACGGCGCCCGGCGCGCCGCCGTGCGAAAAGAAGCGCCGCACGCGGGCGTCGGGCTCGGCCACGTTCACCAGCAGCACCGGCAGGTGGGGATGGCGGGCGGCAAAGCGCGCCAGCGCCGGCAGCTCGGTGCGGCACGGCGCGCACCAGGTGGCGAAGAAATGGATGACGGCGGTGCCGCCCGCCGCGGCCAGATCGGCGGTGCCGCCGTCGAGGCGGTCGAGAACGAGGGGCGGGGCCGCAAGGGACGGAGCCGCAAGGGGCGCATCGGCAAGGGGCGCATCGGCAAGGGGCGCATCGGCAGGGAGGACGGCGGGCGCCTCCAGCAGGCGGGGCGCAGCCGGCGGCGGGGCTTCCGGCGCGGCGGCCGTGGCGGCAGGAGCGGTGATGGCCGCAAGGCCCGCCCCCTCCCCCGCCCGGTCCGGCGCCGCGCGGGCGGGTCCTGCCGCCGCGCCGAGCACGAGCACGAGCGCCAGAAGGCCGGCCCCCATCGGCCGCGCACGCAGATGGACGCGCAGCGGCGGCCATGGCCGCGCCGGGTGGCGGAAATCCTTCCGCGACGAAGAAAAATTGCGCGCTTCGCCCCGAGCCTCGGGAGCCTTGCTGAGATGCACGCAAGCAATCTGCTGCGCGCGTCCCGGCCCGTCAACGCTCAAAACTGTGAGCCCCGCCGATTTTGCAGTGCACAATATGAATTGACGTGCGAGGTGAAAATCAAGGCCGGCCAAAAGTTGCCGGAAGCGCGCCCTACACTGCAGTGCAATGTGCCGAGCGTGCGAAATGACAATGCAGACACAAGCATTTGTGCTGTTGCAAATTGACATCGTTCCAGTTCCAAAATACCGTCACGGGAGCCGGAAATCCGGTATCGGGCGGCAACACAGCGCCTGCAATGGTCCCCGGTCAGGGGCGAATATGGTCGGAGGTTTCCTTCGATGAACATGGAACTCACGCGTCGCCAGTTCTTGCGAACGGCGGGCGCGGGTGTGGCGGGGACGACACTGGGAGCCCTCGGCTTCGGTCCGGTCGAGGAGGCGATGGCCTCCACGATCAAGCCCTTCCGCCTCGTGAACACCACGGAAGTGCGCAACACCTGCACTTATTGTTCGGTGGCCTGCGGCATCCTCATTTTCGCCAAGGGCAACCTGGCCAAGGGGGAAAAGGCGGAGATCACCCATATCGAGGGTGACACCGACCACCCGACCAATCGCGGCACCTTGTGCCCGAAGGGCGCGGCCCTTCTCGACATCGTGAAATCCGAGACGCGCCTGAAGCATCCGATGATCCGGCGCGCGGGGTCGAGCACGTTCGAGACGATTTCCTGGAGCGAGGCGCTCGACAAGATCGCCCGCGCCATGAAGGACGACCGCGACGCGAACTTCATCGCCAAGAACAAGGACGGCGTGACGGTGAACCGGTGGGTGACCACGGGCTTCCTCGCCGCCTCCGCAACCACGAACGAAACCGCGTTCTGCACCTACAAGGTGGTGCGCAGCGCCGGCATGCTGGTGTTCGATAATCAGGCACGCGTCTGACACGGCCCGACGGTGGCGAGTCTCGCCCCAACTTTTGGCCGTGGAGCAATGACCAACTCCTGGACGGACATCAAGAATACCGATCTCGTCGTCATCATGGGCGGCAATGCCGCCGAAGCGCATCCGTGCGGCTTCAAGTGGGTGACCGAGGCGAAGGCCAACCGTGGCGCCAAGCTCGTCGTCGTGGACCCGCGCTTCACGCGCTCGGCCGCGGTGGCGGACTATTACGCGCCGATCCGGCAGGGCACCGACATCGCCTTCCTGCTGGGCGTCATCAATTACTGCATCAAGAACGACAAAGTGCAGTGGGACTATGTGAAGGCCTTCACCAACGCAGCCTTCCTGGTGAAGGACGGCTTCGCCTACCAGGACGGGCTGTTCACCGGCTATGACGAGGCAAAGCGGGACTACAACCGCTCCAGCTGGGACTACCAGGTGGGCGCCGACGGCTACGCCATGGTGGACGAGACGCTGCAGGACCCCCGCTGCGTCTGGAACCTGATGAAGGAACACGTCTCGGTCTACACCCCCGAGATGGTCGAGCGCATCACCGGCACCCCCAAGGACAAGTTCCTGAAGGTGGCGTCCATGATCGCGGAGTGCGCGTCGCCCACCAAGACGATGACCTCCATGTACGCGCTCGGCTGGACCCAGCATTCCAAGGGCTCCCAGAACATCCGCTGCATGGCGATGCTCCAGCTCATCCTGGGCAATATCGGCGTGCGCGGCGGCGGCATGAACGCCCTGCGCGGGCATTCCAACATCCAAGGCCTCACCGACATCGGCCTGATGTCCAACCTGATCCCGGGCTATCTCACCCTGCCCACGGAGAGGGAACCGGACTTCAACGCCTACATGTCCACCCGCGGCTTCAAGCCGTTGCGTCCGGGCCAGATGAGTTACTGGCAGAACTACAAGAAATTCTTCGTCAGCTTCCAGAAGTCCATGTGGGGCGCGGCGGCGACGGCGGAGAACAACTTCGCGTTCGACTACCTGCCGAAGCTCGACGTGCCGGCCTATGACGTGCTGCGTGCGTTCGAGCTGATGAAGCAGGGGAAGATGAACGTCTACTTCTGCCAGGGCTTCAACCCGCTGCAGGCCTTCCCCAACAAGGCCAAGCTGGCGGAGGCGCTGGCCAAGCTGAAGCTGCTCGTGGTCATGGACCCGCTTGAGACCGAGACCGCGCGCTTCTGGGAGGACCACGGCGTCTACAACCCGGCCAAGCCCGCCGAGATCAAGACCGAGGTGATCCAGCTTCCCACCACCTGCTTCGCCGAGGATGCGGGCTCCCTGGTCAATTCCGGGCGCTGGCTGCAATGGCACTGGCCGGGCGGCTCGCCTCCCGGCGAGGCCAAGACCGACATCGGCATCATGGCGGGGATCTTCCTGCGCCTGAAGGCCCTGTACCAGAAGGAGGGCGGGGCCTTCCCGGACCCCATCGTCAACCTCCACTGGCCCTACAAGGACGCGCACGAGCCGGCGCCGGAAGAGCTGGCCAAGGAGATGAACGGCTATGTCGTCTCCGACGTGCTCGACCCCAACGACCCCACCAAGAAGGTGCTGGAGGCGGGCAAGCAGGTTCCGGGCTTCGCCGTCCTGCGCGACGACGGCTCCACCGCGGCCGGCTGCTGGATCTATTCCGGCTGCTACACCGAGGCCGGCAACATGATGGCCCGCCGGGACAATTCCGATCCCGGCGACACCGGCGCCTACCTCAAGTGGGCGTTCGCCTGGCCGGCCAACCGGCGCATCATCTACAATCGCGCCTCCTGCAACATCGACGGCCAGCCGTGGGACGACACCCGCAAGCTGATCTGGTGGGACGGGGCCAAGTGGACCGGCTACGACGTGCCCGACATCGCCCCCACCGCCAAGCCGCGCGATGTGGGCCCCTTCATCATGAACCCGGAAGGCGTCTCCCGCCTGTTCACGCGGGGCATGATGCGGGACGGGCCGTTCCCGGTGCATTACGAGCCGTTCGAAAGCCCGGTCGCCAACCTCATCGCCCCCAAGGTGCGGGGCAATCCGGTGGCGCGCGTGTTCAAGGACGACTTCGCCCAGTTCGCCGAGACGGCATCCAAGGAGTTTCCCTATGCGGCGACCTCCTACCGCCTGACCGAGCATTTCCATTACTGGACCAAGAACAACCACGTGAACGCGGTGCTCCAGCCCGAATTCTTCGTGGAAATCTCCGAGGAGCTGGCCAAGGAGAAGTCCATTGCGAATGCCGGCTGGGTGCGGGTGTGGTCGAAGCGCGGCTCGGTCTTCGCCAAGGCCTATGTGACCAAGCGCATCCGTCCCCTCATGGTGGACGGCAAGCCGGTGCACATCGTCGGAATTCCCATCCACTGGGGGTTCATCGGCGCGGCCAGAAAGGGCTTCCCGGCCAATGTGCTCACCCCGTTCGTGGGTGACGCCAACATCGAGACGCCCGAGTTCAAGGCGTTCCTGGTCAACATCGAGCCCTCCACCGGGCCGGTGGCGTAAGGAGAAGGAGCGCAGCCATGTTTCCTCCGATCCCGAACCCCACCACCGCCCCGGTCGCACCGAAGTTCGGCGATGCCGATCTGGTGCGCCGCTCGGCCTCCGGCTCGCCCTCCAAGGTCGAGTTCAAGGAGCCGGTGGCCAAGCTGATCGATGTCTCCAAATGCATCGGCTGCAAGGCCTGCCAGGCCGCGTGCCTGGAATGGAACGAGCTCCATGAGGAGATCGGCACCTTCAACGGCACCTACACCAACCCGCCGGACCTCACCCCGGCGTCGCTCACGCTCATGCGCTTCACCGAGTGGGTGAACCCCGAGACCGACAATCTCGAATGGCTCATCCGCAAGGACGGCTGCATGCATTGCGCTGATCCGGGCTGCCTGAAGGCCTGCCCGGCGCCCGGCGCCATCGTGCAGTATTCCAACGGCATCGTGGACTTCGACCACGCCAGGTGCATCGGCTGCGGCTATTGCGTGAAGGGCTGCCCCTTCAACATTCCCCGCATCTCGCAGACCGACCACAAGGCCTACAAATGCACCTTGTGTTCCGATCGCGTGGCCGTGGGCCAGGGTCCCGCCTGCCAGAAGGCGTGCCCCACCCAGGCCATCGTGTTCGGCACCAAGACGCAGATGAAGGACTGGGCCGAGGGCCGCATCAAGGACCTGAAGTCCCGCGGCTACAAGAATGCGGGGCTTTATGATCCGCCCGGCGTGGGCGGCACGCACGTCATGTACGTGCTGCAGCACGCCGACAAGCCGTCCATCTATGCGGGCCTGCCGGACAATCCGCGCATCAGCCCCATCGTGGAGGCCTGGAAGGGCGTCACCAAATATGTGGGTCTCGGCGTGATGGGCTTTGCCGCCCTCGCCGGCGCCCTGCACTATCTCGTCAACGGCGCCAACAAGGTGTCGCCCGAAGATGAAGCCAACGCCGAAAAGCTGACGGCTCAGAACATGCCGAATGGAGGCCGTTCATGAGCGCACCTTATGACCTGGAATCCGGCGATGCGGTCCATCCCGGCCATCCCGTCAAGTTGGACCGCTACACGGTGGGCGCCCGGATCAACCACTGGGTCACGGCCATCAGCCTGATCCTGCTGGCGATTTCGGGCCTCGCCCTGTTCCACCCCAGCCTCTTCTTCCTCACCGCCCTGTTCGGCGGCGGGCAGATGACCCGCACCATCCATCCCTGGATCGGCGTGGTGCTGTTCTTCTCCTTCTCCGGCATGTTCTTCCGCTTCTGGAAGGCCAATCTGTGGAAGAGCGAGGACGGCACCTGGATGCGCCGCATCCGCGATGTGATCGCCGGGCACGAGGAAAGGCTGCCCGAGCTCGGCAAGTACAATGCCGGGCAGAAGCTGGTCTTCTGGGGCATGAGCTTCCTCATCGTGGTGCTGATCGGCTCGGGGGTGGTGATCTGGAACGCCTATTTCTCCACCTACACCTCCATCGAGCAGCAGCGCATCGCTTTGCTGGTGCATGCGGTGGCGGCGGTGGCGATCATCTGCGTATGGATCATCCACGTCTATGCAGCCATCTGGGTGAAGGGCACCATCGGGGCCATGACGCGCGGGCAGGTCACCGGCGGCTGGGCCTGGCGGCATCACCGCAAGTGGCTGCGCGAACTTGTCTCCTCGCGCAAATCACCGACGCGGGGGACTCCCGCGGAGTAACCCTTGGCGTATAATGCCACCCGGCCGCGCCCTCCCGCGGCCGGGTGGTGTACACGTGACCCGTGAGGTTCGTGAGGTGGTGATGTCGTCTTCGTTCGGCCAGCCCGGGGCCGTCATTCCCGACCCGTCGGTGCTCGAAGGGGTGAGCGCGCCCGCCTTCGCCCACCTGCCGGACCCGGCGAACCTGTTCGCCCGCCGTGCGCAGCGCTTCAGCAAGCTGGCCGCCGGCCACCAGCTCGGCACCTATTTGTCCTTCCTCGGCCAGATCGCCGAGGCGCAGCACGCGGCCCTGCACCTGGCCCAGTCCGCCGCCCCCGCGCCGGAGCCGCCGGACGCCGAGGCCCTGGCGCGGGCTCGCACCCATGCCATGCCGCCCCTCGACCGCGGCCGCTTCACCGCCGACGCGGCCTTCGACAGCGTGTTCGAGCGCCTGCTCGCGCAGGCCGCGCCCATCGACAAGCCGGTGGCCGCCCAGGCGGCGCTGGAGCGGGTGCGCACCGCCTCCGAGGTGGCGCGCGGCGAGATGGTGCGCAACGTGCTGGCCGATTCCATCCCGGTGGAGAGCCTGGGCGAGCATCTTTACGTGGCCGCCGCCCTGCAGGTGCATTTCGCCCGCCTCGCCGCCCGGCTGGATGCCGGGGCCCTGGTGCCGGTGGGCGACGGCGTGTGCCCCACCTGCGGCGGCCCGCCGGTGGCCAGCCTGGTGGTGAACTGGCCCTCCGCCCATGGCGCGCGCTATTGCGCCTGCACCTTGTGCGGCACCTTGTGGAACTTCGTGCGGGTGCGCTGCACCGCCTGCGGCTCCACCGCCGGCATCGGCTACCAGGAGGTGGACGGCGGCAGCGGGGCGGTGAAGGCCGAGACCTGCGACACCTGCCATTCCTATGTGAAGGTGCTCTACCTCGCCCGCGACCCGGACATCGAGCCGGTGGCGGACGACGTGGCGAGCCTTGGCCTCGACCTGCTCATGAAGGCCGGCCCCTATCGCCGGGCGGCCTTCAACCCCTTCCTCCTCGGCTATTAGGGCGACGTGATGGCGCCCGCGGTCCTGTCCCCGACCCCCGCCGCGCCCGCGGCGCCCCTGCGCGGCCTGCCATCGGTGGATGCGGCGCTGAAGGCCGAGGCCGGACGCGCCGCCCTGGCCCGCCACGGCCGGCAGGCGGCCACCGCCGCCGTGCGCGCCGCTTTGGACGAGCGCCGCGCCGCCCTCAGGGCCGGGGCCGGCGCCGTGCCCGCGGCGGAGGAGATCGCCGCCGCCGCCCTCGCCCGCCTCGATGCCGCCGCCGTGCCCAGCCTGCGGCCGGTGTTCAACCTCACCGGCACGGTGCTGCATACCAATCTGGGCCGCGCCGTCTTCGCCGAGGCGGCGGTGGAAGCCGCCACGCAGGCCATGCGCAGCGCCGTGGCGCTGGAATACGACCTCGGCGGCGGCCGGCGCGGCGAGCGCGACGACCATATCCGCGACCTCATCTGCGAGCTGACGGGGGCCGAGGACGCCACCCTCGTCAACAACAATGCCGCCGCCGTGCTGCTGGTGCTGAACACCCTGGCCCAGGGCCGGCCCGCCGTGGTGTCCCGCGGCGAGCTGATCGAGATCGGCGGCGCGTTCCGCATGCCCGAGATCATGCGCCGCGCCGGGGCCGAGCTGGAGGAAGTGGGCACCACCAACCGCACCCACGCCCGCGATTATCGCGAGGCCATCCGCCCCGAAACCGGCGTGATCCTGAAGGTGCACACCTCCAATTACCGGGTGGAGGGCTTCACCGCGCAGGTGCCGCCGCGCGAACTGGCGGACATCGCCCATGCCCATGGCGTACCGCTGGTGAACGATCTCGGCTCCGGCACGCTGGCCGACCTCGCCCGCTACGGGCTGGTGCACGAACCCACGGTGCGCGAGGCGGTGGCCGAGGGGGCGGACCTGGTGACCTTCTCCGGCGACAAGCTTCTGGGCGGGCCGCAGGCCGGCTTCATCGTCGGCCGGCGCGACCTCATCGCCCGGCTCAACAAGAACCCCATGAAGCGGGCGCTCAGGGTGGACAAGGTGCGCCTCGCCGCCATCGAGGCGACGCTGCGGCTCTACCGCGATCCCGACCGCCTGCCGGAGCAATTGCCCACGCTGCGCTTCCTCACCCGGCGGCCGGACGACATGGCCGCCCAGGCCGAGCGCCTCGCGCCGGTGCTGGCGCACCTTCTGCCCGGCTTCACCGTGTCCGTGGCGCCGTGCCGGAGCCAGATCGGGTCCGGCGCCCTGCCGCTGGAAACCCTGCCGGGCATCGCCCTCGCCCTCAGGGCCCGGGATGGCAGCGGCGGCGCCCCGGCGCGCCTCGCCGACGCCCTGCGCCGCCTGCCGGTGCCGGTCATCGGCCGGATCGAGGACCAGGCCCTGCTACTGGACCTCAGGTGCCTTGAGGATGAAGCGGCATTCCTTTTCTCCATCGGCGCACTGGAGGGGACAGACCAAATGGGAGGGGCCGCATGAGCTGGCTTGACAGACTGAAGGGCAAAGGGGGCGACGCCCCGCCCGAGGCCGCGGAGCGCCCCGCCCGTCCCGGCCCGGAGCGGCCCGCCCGGCCGCGCGAGCGCATGGCGGACGACGATTTCGACGCCTTGCTGAAGGATATCGTCACCGGCCTCGGCGGCGAGGCCGAGCCGGAAAAGGCGCCCTCGGCACCGGCCGCGCGCCGGCCGCGCCTGGAGGATCTCGTGGGGCGCGCGGGACAGGAGATGGCGCCCCGCACCGAGCCCGGGGAGGCGCCCATGGCGCCCGCCGTGCGCGACGCGGGCGCGGCGGAACCGGCCCCGCCCCGCCCCGCCCCGCGCTCCATGGCGGCTCCCCCCGCACCGCAGATGCCGCCGGAGACGGAGCCTGAGCCCGAGACGGCGGACCTGCGCGCGCCGGACGCGCTCATGGCCGACGCCCTCGCCGCCGCCACGGCCGGCGAATATGAGGCGGCCCTCGCCATCTGGGAGCCCCTCGCCCGCGCCGGCAACGCCCGGGCGCAGAACAATATCGGCGCCTGCTTCGTGGACGGGCTGGGCGTGGAGCGCGACCTGGACCTCGCCAGGCGCTGGCTCGACCTCGCCGCCGAGGGCGGCGACCCGGTGGGCTGCCGCAACCTCGCCACCCTTTATTTCAAGGGCGAGGGCGTGCCCCAGGACTATGCCCGCGCCGCGCAGCTCTACCGCCGCGCCGCCGAAGACGGCGACGGCCCCGCCCAGGACATGCTGAGCTGGATGCTGCTGGAGGGCGAGGTGATGCCCACCGATCCCGTGGAGGCGCGCCGCTGGGCCCGCGCCGCGGCCGACCAGGGCATCGCCTCCGCCATGACCCGGCTCGGCATGATCGCCCACAATGCGCTGGGCATGGAGCGCGACGCCGCCGAAGCCGCCCGCTGGTGGCGCCGGGGGGCGGAGGCCGGGGATGCGGACGGGCAGGCCATGCTGGGCGCCGCCCATCACATGGGTGCCGGCGTGCCGCGCGACCGCGTGGCCGCCTTCGCCTGGCTGCTGCGCGCCCGCGCCGGCAACAGCGCCCTCGCCGACCGCTTCTTCGAGGCGGTGCGTGCCAGCCTGTCCCCGGACGAGGAAGCGGCCGCCCGCCGCCGCGCGGCGATCCCGCTGGGGGAGATTCCGTGACGTGATCGTCGGGACGGCCGGACATATCGACCATGGGAAGACCACGCTGGTGCGTGCCCTCACCGGTGTCGATACCGACCGGCTGAAGGAGGAGAAGGCCCGCGGCATCTCCATCGACCTCGGCTTCGCCTACCTGCCGCTCGGCGCCGGGCCGGGCGAGGGCGAGGACCCGCAGGTGCTGGGCTTCGTGGACGTGCCGGGGCACGAAAAATTCGTGCACACCATGCTGTCCGGGGCCAGCGGCATCGACTTCGCCCTTCTCGTGGTGGCCGCCGACGACGGGGTGATGCCGCAGACCCGCGAGCATCTCGCCATCCTCGATCTCCTCGGCATCTCCCACGGCATGGTGGCCCTCACCAAGGCCGATCTTGCCGATGCGGCGCGGCTGGAGGCGGTGGAGGCGCAGATCGCCGCCGCCCTCGCCGGCACCACCTTGGCCGGCTCGCCCATCCGCCGTGTCTGCGCCACCGGCGGGGCGGGGGTGGCGCAGATGGCCGATGCCCTGGCACAGGCGGCGCGGCAGTTCGCCCGGCGCGGCGCCGCCGGCCGCTTCCGCCTGGCGGTGGACCGCAGCTTCACCCTCTCGGGCGCGGGAACGGTGGTGACGGGCACGGTGCTGTCGGGGCGGGTGGAGGTGGGCGACCGGGTGCTGGTGAGCCCCTGTGGCCTTGCCGCCCGGGTGCGCTCCATCCGCGCCCAGGACCGGCCGGCGGAGCACGGCGTGGCCGGCGACCGCTGCGGCCTCAACCTGGCCGGCGAAGGCATCAGCAAATCCACCATCGCCCGCGGCGACGTGGTGCTGGACCCCGCGCTCCATGCCCCGGCCGACCATATCGACGCCGAACTGAAGGTGCTGTCCGGCGAGCCGCGCCCGGTGGGCCAGTGGTTTCCCGTGCGCCTGCACCATGCCGCGCGGGAGGTGGGCGCCCGGGTGGTGCTGTTGGGTGATCCCATCGCCCCCGGCGCCACCGGCAAGGTGCAGCTGGTGCTGGAGCAGCCCATCGCCGCGGCGGCGGGGGACCGCTTCGTCATCCGCGACACCTCGGCCCGGCGCACGGTGGGCGGCGGCCGCTTCCTCGATCTGCGCGGCCCCCAGCGCAAGCGCCGCACCCCCGAGCGGCTCGCCCAGCTGGAGGCCCTGGCCGAGCCCGATGCGCAGCTCGCTTTGGCGCGGCTGCTGCAGCTGGCCCCCCATTTCGCCGACCTTGCGGCCTTCGCCCGCGACCGCGCACTGGCTGCGGCGGACATGGAGGAGATGGCGCGCCGGCTCGACCTGGTGCGCATCCAGGCTGGCCTCCGGCCTTTGGTGGTGGCGCGGGACCGCTTCACCGATTTCACCGCGCAAATGCTCGCCACCCTCGACGCCTTCCACGCCGACAGCCCCGATTTGCCCGGCATGAGCCGGGAACGGCTGCGCCTGGCGCTGGTGCCGCGCCTGCCCGCCCCCGCCTTCCTCGCCGCGCTGCAGGGCCTGCCCGACGGCCTGGTGAAGCTGGAAGGGGCCTGGGTGCGGCGCGCCGGCTTCGAGGTGCGCCTGACCGCCGAGGACGAAGCGGCCTGGGCGCGCATCGCGCCCCTGCTGGGCGGCACCGAGCGCTTCCGCCCGCCGCGGGTGCGCGACATCGCCGACCTCATGGGCCTGGCGGAAGCGGACGTGCGGCGCCTGCTGAAGCTCCTCGGCCGCCTCGGGCGTGTGGACGAGGTGGCCCACGACCATTTCTTCCTGCGCGCCACCGTGGCAGAGATGGTGGAGATCGTGCGCCGGCTGGGCGGCGAGCGGATGAAGGACGAATTCTCCGCCGCCCAGTTCCGCGACGAGGTGCAGAACGGCCGCAAGGTGGCCATCCAGATCCTTGAATTCTTCGACCGGCACGGCGTGACGCTGCGCCGGGGAGACCTGCGCCGCGTCAACCCGTTCCGGCTGGATTTGTTCGCCGGCGCAGGGAATGATGCGGCGACGACGGACCAGGCGGCGGCAACGCCGCCGCGGGGAAGAGAAGCGTCCCTGGTGGGGCGTCCGGACTTCAAATCCGGGAGGGGCCGCGAGCCGGTCCTTGGTGGGTTCGACTCCCACTCTCTTCCGCCACGCTATGGAAAGCGCCCGTGAGCCCAGCCATGAACCCGCCAGAGACCCCGCCCGGGACCCTGCCAGAGCCCCTGCCCGACGCGACGGCTGCTGGCGATACGCTCGCCGCCTATCTCGCGGGCCTCGATGCGGCGAAGCACGCAGCGGCCGTGGCCGAGACGCGCTTCCGGCAGGAGGCGGCGGCGCAGGCGGAAAAGCTGGCGGGCGCACGTGCCCACGCCTTTCGCCGGGCCGACCTGATGGCCGCCCTCGTCGCCGTCCTGCGCGACGCCGGCAGCCCCGAGATGGCGGTGGCGGCGGCGCAGGTGCTGCTGCGGGCCCGCCTGGGCTGGGACGAGGACAGCCCGGCCCGCACCGAGGTGCTGGCCCGCTTCGCCCCGGTGGCCGTGGCCCTGCACGAGGCGGCGCAGGTTCCCGTGCCCGAGGGCGCGCAGCCGGCCGACCCGTGCGCCGACCCTGCCGGCGCGCTGGCCGCGTTCGAGGCCTGGTATGCACAGACCCGCCCCGGCGCCTTCTGGTATCTCTTCGAGCATTACATGCCCGACACGCCCCTTGTGGACTTCTGATCTTGGACTTCTGAAATTGGACTTCTGAAAGCGCAGGACATCGAGGCCATGGCCGCGTCCACCGATTTCGACCTCTGGCTCGCCGGCACCTTCCGCGCCCATGGCGACTTCACCACCCTGGTGGTGCTGGTGCGCATTGCCGAGCCGGCCCTGACGCCCCTTGCCTCCACCTTCCTCACCGTGGTGGGCGACGAGGTGGGCTGGCCCGATATGGTGGCGCTGCTCTCCGGCTCCGGCCGCCCGTGGGACGGCGCCGCCTTCTTCGCCCAGCTGGATGACGACGGGCCGCTGGACAATGGCGAGGCCCGCGCCCGGCTGCGCGCACTGGAGCAGCGCATCGCCGCCGACCGGCTGGTGATCAATTCCGGTGACTTCTTCGACGCCCGCGGCCGCCGCCTGAAGGTGGAGGAGATTTCCCCGAACTGACCGGGCGAGCGCCCGCCATTGGCTGCGCGTCCCGCAGCGCTCCAACTTGAGGCTGGAGCACGCGCCGGGGCTATTCGATGGGGAAATCGAAATAGGTGTCGGGGAACGGCTCGTTCTTCAGGGTGAAGTGCCACCATTCCTTTTCGAACGGCACGAAGCCGTGACGGGTCATGAGGTCGGCGAGGAACTGGCGGTTGGCCTTCTGCGCCGCCGTCACCTGGTTCGAGCCCGGCCAGGAGCGGGAGCTGAACAGATCGAAGGGCGTGCCCATATCCAGATCGGCGCCGCTGGCGCGGCTGAACAGGGTGAGGTCCAGGGTGGAGCCGCGCGAGTGGCCCGAGCGGGCGGCGATATAGCCTTCCGCAAACAGGTCCTTCTTGTCCATGTCGGGATAGAAGGCGGCCTTGGTGCGCGTATCGGCAAGATCAGCGGCCCAGCGCGCAAAATGCGCCACCGCCCGGGCCGGGCGATAGCAATCGAACAGGCGCAGGCCCAGCCCGCGGGCGCGCGCATCGGCCGCCACGGCGGCCAGCGCCTCGGCGGCGGGGCGGGTGAGGATGCAGCGCGGCGCGCCATAGCCGTCCACCCGGGCGCCGACGAAATTGTCAGTGCCGAAATATCGCACGTCCAGCACTGCGTCCGGCACCAGGGGCGCCACGTCCACGAACACAGCGGGACGATCGGTGCGGGCATCGGCCGCCAGGGGCAGGCCGGCAAGGCTGAGGGCAAGGGCGGCAGGCTTCACGAGCGTGTCCATGAGAAAGCGGCGCATGGCAATGTCCCCACCCCGGCCCGCTTCCCCGCCGGTCCGGCGGGCGAGCGCCGCACTGCCGCCGATGCAGGGGGCTGCCGGCGGCGCGGGCCGGCCTGTGCAGGCATTCCCTTCTTCGGGAACGCCCGCCATCCGTGGCTGTTCCGCACGCAGCCGGGCGGCGCCGGCCCTCACGCCGGGGCCGGCGCTGCCCGCGGCGTCAGGAAAACAGGCCGGTGATGGTCTGCCAGATGCTCTTCTTCGGCGCGGCAGCGGCGCCGGCCTCGGCGGGCTTGGCATCGGCGCTGACGGTGCCGGACTGCGAGGTGGCGATGGCTTCGGGCGAGAACACGCCGGCGAACACCTCGATCTTGGACAAGGTGACGGGGCCGGCCATGCCGTCGGCCTCAAGCCCGTTCTTCTCCTGGAAGGCGGTGACGGCCTTGGCGGTGCCGGCGCCGAACTGGCCGTCGGCGGCGATGCCGAGGGCGGTCTGCAGCTTCTTCACCGCCTCGCCCTTGGTGCCCACGGTGAGCAGGATGAGTTCCGGCAGGCCGAGCGCCATGAAGGTGTCCGGGCCGGCGATGCCGTCCACCGCGAGGCCGTGGTCCTTCTGGTAGGCCTTCAGCGCCTCCTCGGTCGCCGGGCCGAACTGGCCGTCGGCGGCGACACCGAGCTTGGCCTGCAGGATCTTCACCGGCTCGCCCGCGAGCCCACGCTTCAGAATGGCCATTGCATCCCCCTCAGTTCAGAGTCGGAGTTGACGGCCGAGTCATAGGCCGGACCCATGACACATGGATAGGGGAAGCAGGCCCCCAAAAAGAAAAATGCCGGGTCCGTTGCGGGACCCGGCAAGTATCGCCGCAGAGCGGCGAACCTTCCAGAGGGGAACAGCTGATGCACCGCACAAGATGCAATCAGCGCATGACCAAAATGCCCTTCGCTTAGGCATTTTGCAACGCAGGCTGACCGCATATCAGGCATGTGCCCAGCGCCGGGCTGGGCCCCGAAATGCGGATTGGAATACCTCAAGCGGTCATAAATCAGTAGTTCCAGCGCTGCGCCTTGGAAATGAGGAAGTCGCGGAAGACCTGGATGCGCGCCACCGAGCGCATTTCCTGGGCATAGGTGAAATAGGCCTCCAGCTTGGGCGTTTCCCGATCGGTGAACAGCTGCACCAGGGAGGTGGAATCGTCGGAGAGATAATCGGGCAGCGTGCCGATGCCCACGCCCCGCTCCACCGCCCGCTTCAGCCCCAGCACGTTGTTCACCTCGAAGGCGGGAATGCGCGGGGTGGAGCCGTCGCGCCCCGCATGCTCCAGCCAGTTGAGGCCCTGGAAATAGGACGGGATCGGCCCGCCCAAAAGCAGGATGCGGTGCTTGTCCAGCTCGTCCAGGGTGCGCGGGTGGCCGTGGCGCTTGAGATAGTCGGCCGAGGCATAGGCATGGAAATGCACGGTGAACAGCTTGCGCTGCACCAGGTCCGGCTGCACCGGCTGGCGCATGCGGATGGCCACGTCCGCCTCGCGCATGGCCAGGTCCAGCTCCTCGTCGGTGAGGATGAGCTGGATGCGGATGTCGGGGAACAGGTCCACGAACTCCCCCACCCGGGCGGTGAGCCAGTGGGTGCCGAGGCCCATGGTGGTGGTCACCCGCAGGTCGCCGTTCGGCTTTTCCCGGCTGTCGGTCAGCTGGGCGCGGGCCGATTCGAGTTTCAGGAACACCTCGTGGGCGGTGCGGTAGAGCAGCTCGCCCTGCTCGGTGAGGATGAGGCCGCGCGCATGGCGGTGGAACAGGGGAACCTTCAGCTCGGCCTCGAGCGCCGAGACCTGCCGGCTCACCGCCGATTGCGACAGGCCGAGGGTTTCACCTGCATGGGTGAAGGAGCCGGCTTCGGCGGCGACGTGGAAAACCTTAAGCTTGTCCCAATCCATCAGGCCCGAGCCCCTCAAGCGGCACCGGCCAGTGACTGGCCGAGCCTGCGGCACCGTTCAACCGGTTAGACCTCCGATGCCGCGGCAGGCGCATTCCTGCCGGGGCCGGCCCTAACGACTGGCGCTGAAACCGCCCGCACGCCGCGGGCGAAAGGCAGGTCTATTCCGCGGCCCGTGCCACGTGGTGGTGGGCCAGGAAGCGCTCCGCCTCAAGGGCGGCCATGCATCCGCGACCCGCCGCCGTGACCGCCTGACGATACACATCGTCCGCCACGTCGCCTGCCGCAAAGACACCCGGAACCGACGTCGCCGTCGAATCCGGGGCCGTCCACACATAGCCGCTCTCTTTGAGCTTCAACTGGTCTTTCACCAGCTCTGTGGCAGGCGCATGGCCGATGGCGATAAATATGCCGTCAGCGGGTAGCTCGGAGGTCGCGCCGGTGCGCACGTCGCGCAGCACCGCGCAGGTGACCTTGGTGACGGGATCGTCGGTGCCGCGGATCTCGGCCACCTGCGCATGCCACACCACATTCACCTTGGGATTGGCGAACAGGCGCTCCTGCAGGATCTTTTCCGCCCGGAACCCCTCGCGACGATGCACAACGGTGACCTTGGACGCGAAATTGGTGAGGAACAGCGCCTCTTCCACCGCGGTGTTGCCGCCGCCCACCACCACTACCTCCTTGCCGCGATAGAAGAAGCCGTCGCAGGTGGCACAGGCGGAAACGCCGAAGCCGCGATAGGCGGCCTCCGATTCCAGCCCCAGCCAGCGCGCCTGCGCGCCGGTGGCGAGGATCACCACCTCCGCCAGATAGGCCGCGCTCGATTCGGTGGTGACGCGGAACGGGCGGCTGGACAGGTCCAGGCTCGCCACATGGTCGGCGATGATCTTCGTGCCCACATGCTCGGCCTGGGCGCGCATCTGCTCCATGAGCCAGGGCCCCTGGATGGGGTCGGCAAAGCCGGGGTAGTTCTCCACGTCGGTGGTGATGGTGAGCTGGCCGCCGGGCTGGATGCCCTCGAACAGGATCGGCTCCAGCATGGCGCGGGCGGCATAGATGGCTGCGGTGTAGCCCGCCGGCCCGGAGCCGACGATGACGACCTTGACGTTCTGGGCGGTCATGCTGTCCTCAAGAAACCAACGCCGGGCGCAGGACTGCGCAGCGGGCCACGCCGTAGCGCGAGCTATGCCCAAATGTAGGGGCTCCCCCGCACCGCCACAAGGCGCCCCGCCCCCGGCGGGCGCCGCAGATGGCCGCAAGCCGCAGAGCTGCGAAAGATTATTTCGTTGCGTTGCCGCATCCGCTCACTAAGGTGCCGCTTTGCCTGCCCGAAGGAGCCCGCCTTGACCGTTCGCCTCGATGCTGTCGATTGGAAGATCCTCGACGAGCTGCAGCGGGATGGGCGTATCACCAATGTGGAGCTGTCGCGCCGCGTCGGCATCTCCGCGCCGCCCTGCCTGCGCCGCGTGCGGGCGCTGGAGGAGGATGGCATCATCGAGGGCTATCGCGCCCTTCTGGACGAGAAGCGGCTCGGCTACGATCTCATGGCCTTCGCCATGGTGCATCTCATCAGCCAGGCGGAAGCCGACCTCGGCGCCTTCCAGGAGCGCATCGCCCACTGGCCGCTGGTGCGCAGCGCGTGGATGCTCTCCGGCGACGTGGATTTCCTGATGCTGTGCGTCGCGCCAGACCTGCGCACGTTCCAGGCATTCGTGCTGGAAATCACCGCCGCGCCCAACGTGCGCAACGTGAAGACCGCGCTCACCCTGAAGCAGGCCAAGGATGCCCCCGTGGTGCCGCTGGAAGCGGGACTGCCCAAGGGCATCTAGCCGCGGGCCGCTCCAGGGGCATCGCCAATCCGTCTCACTCAATCTGTTAGAGGGCGGCTCACGGAGCAGATTGATTCAATTTGATCGGATCGCGCGTTAGAACTGCTTCTGCGGCCAGCGGCACAGGTCTGCGATGATGCAGCGGCCGCATTCCGGGCGCTGCGCCTTGCAGATGTAGCGGCCGTGCAGGATCAGCCAGTGGTGGGCGTGCAGCTTGAAGCGGTCGGGAATGCGCGCCTCCAGCCCCAGTTCCACCGCCAGCGGCGTCGCCCCGGGGGCAAGGCCGGTGCGGTTGGCGACGCGGAACAGGTGGGTGTCCACGGCAATGGTGGGCACGCCGAAGGCAATGTTCAGCACCACATTGGCGGTCTTGCGGCCCACCCCGGGCAGGGCCTCCAGCGCCGCGCGATCCTGCGGCACCACCCCGGCGTGGCGCTCCAGCAGCAGGCGGGACAGCTCCACCACATTCTTCGCCTTGCCCCGGTAGAGCCCCAGCGTGCGGATGTGGTGCGCCACGCCCGCCTCGCCCAGCGCCACCATGGCGGCGGGGGTGGCGGCGGCAGCAAACAGGCCCTTGGTGGCCTTGTTCACCCCGGTGTCGGTGGCCTGGGCGGAGAGCACCACCGCCACCAGCAAGGTGAAGGCATCGGTGTGGTTCAGCTCGCCCTTGGGCTCGGGGTCCTGCGCCTCGAATCGGGCGAAGGCGTCGGCGATCTCCGCCGCGCTCCACAGGGCCGCGGCGGCGAGCGTGCGGCCATGGGCGGCGGCGGCGGCGTTCGCCACGGCCTTGTTGCGGCGGGCCGGCGACACCGCCGGCGGGGTGGCCTCCGGCAGCGTCCGCCCGGCGGGCGTTTTCGGCCCCTGCGGCTGGCGCGCGGCGGGCCTGGTCGCAGCGGCGGGCGGGGCGGAGACGGGCGCGGCCGAGGGCGTGGCGCCGGCCTTGCGTCCCCGGGGCTTGGGCGCGGGCGCCGGGGGTGGAGCGACCTGCGGCTCCACCTTTGCCCGTCGCGCCTGTGCGGCCTGCGCCTGGACCGGCGGCTCCTTAACCGGCGGCTTGCCCACGGTTCCGGCCGGCAGGCCGGCGGACGCCGGGGGCGGCGGTGAGGCAGATCCGGCGGGCACTTTGGCGCCCCCCTTGCCGCCGGCTGCGCCTTCGGGCCCGGTGGCGGCGGGCGGGGCAGGCGCAGCCGCCCGTTTCGCCGCGGAGGTCCTGCTGGCTCGGGTGGTGTCTGGGGGAGGGGTCCGGCGCGTCATTTTTCCGGTATACTTATTCCTCATGCCCCGTTCCAGCGCACCGGACACCCTGCCCGAAGACGATGGCGGCTTCCCCGAGGAGCCGGTCGTCTATGCGGTGACGCTCGCGCCGCACCGCTCCCTGTCGCGGCGGGGCTTCTTCCTGGTGATGGCGGGCATCGGCGCGGTGAGCTTCGTGACCGGCGCCGTCTTCCTCGCCATGGGGGCCTGGCCCATCTTCGGCTTCTTCGGGCTGGACGTGCTGCTGGTCTACATCGCCTTCCGCGCCAATTTCCGGGCGGCGCGGGCGCGCGAACACATTCTCGTCACCCCGAGCCTGGTGGAGGTGCGGCGCGAGCCGGCCCGCGGCCGGGCCTCCACCGCCCGCCTCAACCCGTTCTGGACCCGCCTGTGGCGCGAGGACGACGACGAGCTGGGCACCCTGGACGTGGCGCTGGTGAGCGGCGCGCGCACGGTGCCGGTGGGCCGCTTCCTCGGCCCCGCCGAAAAGGCCGTGCTGGCCAGCGACCTCACCCGCGCCCTGGCCGCGGTGAAGAAGGGCGTGACGCGGACGACGTTCTGAAGGGAGAACGCTAGAGCACGCGCCGATCAGCTTGCACCGCAAGCTGATCGGATAACGCGTTCTCTATCCTTAAGTGAGAGGGCGATTCACCGATCAAATTGAGTCCAGTTGATCGGATCGCGCTCCGGCTCCCCCCGCCCGCGCCCCCGCGGAACGCCGCTGCCCGCCTGACCTCAGATGAACGGCCGCAGGGCGATGCCCAGAAGGCCGCGAAACCGCAGCCGGCCCTCGAAGGCGGCGATGCAGACGCATTCGGCGTCCGCCTCCACCACCGGCGCGTGCTCCACCGCCCCGTCCGCCTCGGAAAGATCGCCCGGCCCGTAGCGGCCGGCGGCATCGCTGAAGGCGCCGCTGATCACCTGGGTATATTCGATGCCATCGTGGGTGTGATCGGGAATGGTGCGGCCGGGGCCGAGGCGCAGCAGCAGAACATTCGCCTGCGGGTCATCGGGCACATGCACCCGGCCCAGCCGCACCCCCGGCGCCACCGGCCGCAGCGGATCGATGCGGCAGGCGGCAAGCCGCGGCGGCAGGGCGATGCCGGCGGGCAGAACGAGGCCCGGCGGCCAGGCGTGCGCCGGCGCCAGTCCGTGCCGTGGCTCCTGCGCCGCCGGAAGGGGTGATCCGTCGATGCGCGCCAGCGCCTGTTCCAGGGCGCCGGGGTCCATCTGCGCCGGCGCCATGTCCTCCAGCAGCGCCCCGCCCACGGCCTCGAACTGCCGCAGCAGCGCCCGGCAGTGGGGGCAGTCGCCAAGGTGGATATCCACCACCAGCTTCGGCCCCGGCGGCAGCAGGCCGGCCGCATGGCGCAGCAGCGTCTGGGCGCTGGGGTGCAAGGCCGGGTTCATTTCAGGTCTTCCAGCAGCGTGCGCAGCCGGCTGAGCGCCAGGCGCACCCGCGACTTGGCGGTACCCAGGGGAATGCCCAGCTCCTGCGCGATCTGGGAATGGGGCTTCTCCTGGAAGAAGGAGAGGCGGACGATCATCGCCTGTTCCTGCGAGAGCTTGGCGAGCGCGGCCCGCACCCGCGCATCACGCTCCGCAGTGATGAGAATGGTTTCGCCGGAAGTCTCGTCCACCTCTTCCTCCTGCGCCGCGGCGCTGGCGGTATCGCCATAGCGCTCGCGCCGTTTGAGGTCGATGGAGAGGTTGCGGGCGATGGTGAAGATCCAGGTGGAGGCGGCCGCCCGCGACGGATCGAAATAGGCCGCCTTGCGCCACACGGCGAACAGGGTTTCCTGCGCCAGCTCCTCCGCCGCATTGGCCGGCAGCCCGCCGCGGATGAGGAAGGACTTCACCCGCGGCGCGAAATGGCGGAACAGGCGGGCGAAGGCCTGCCTGTCCGCGTGCCGGGCAATGGCGACGATGAGGGCGCTCATGTCCTCGCTTTGGGGCGCAGGCGCGCTCATGCGGCCCCTTTCCGTCCGCGCACGTGGGCGGGGCGGCATTTCGGGCGAAGGGGGCAGGACAAGGGGCTCGGCGACATCCATGCACTCGATACGATACGCGAGCGCGGCCGGATGACGACGTTTCCCGGCCTGATGCCGATCGACCCCGCCGCCCCGCGCCCGGCAACCTTAGCGGAGGGCGAAGCGGGGCTCCACAAACGTCACCGTGACCTTGGGGCACGCCCCGCCTCGCGCCGAGCGAAGCGGAAAGCTCAGCCCCGCACCATGCCCACGATATCCTTCACCTGCCGGATGGTCTCGTCCGCAATGGCCCGCGCCCGCCCGGCGCCGTCGATGAGGATGGCGTCGATGGCGGCAGGGTCGGCCATGAGCCGCTGCATCTCCCCGCCGATGGGGCCGAGCTTGTCCACCGCCAGGTCCACCAGCGCCCCCTTGAAGGCGGAAAACTGGGCGCCGCCATACTCGCGCAGCACGTCGGCCTTGGTCCGGTCCGACAAGGCGGCGAAGATTCCCACGAGGTTGTCGGCTTCGGGGCGAAGCTTCAGCCCCTCCTCCTCGCCCGGCAGCGGCTCGGGGTCGGTCTTGGCCTTGCGCACCTTGGAGGCGATGGCGTCCGCATCGTCGGTGAGGTTGATGCGAGAGAAGTCGGAGGCGTCGGACTTCGACATCTTCTTCGCCCCGTCGCGCAGGCTCATGACGCGGGTGGCGGGGCCGGCGATGAGCGGCTCGGTGAGCGGGAAATAGCCCTCCCCATGCCCGTTGGCGGCGATGGAGGGGGCGAAATCCGTGTTGAATTTCTGCGCGATATCCCGGGTCAGCTCCAGATGCTGCTTCTGGTCCTCCCCCACCGGAACATGGGTGGCGCGGTAGAGCAGGATGTCGGCGGCCATGAGATTGGGATAGGCGAACAGGCCGACCGAGACGTTCTCGCGATCCTTCCCCGCCTTTTCCTTGAACTGCGTCATACGGTTAAGCCAGCCCATGCGGGCCACGCAATTGAAGATCCAGGCCAGCTCCGCATGGCCGGAGACCTGGCTCTGGTTGAATACGATGTGCGCCTTGGGGTCGATGCCGCAGGCGATGAAGGCGGCGGTGACCTCGCGGGTGTGCCGGCGCAGCTCCTCCGGGTCCTGCCATACGGTGATGGCATGCAGGTCCACCACGCAATACAGGCAGTCGTGGCTGTTCTGCAGCTCCACGAAGCGCTTGATGGCGCCCAGATAATTGCCGAGGTGCAGGTTGCCCGTGGGCTGCACGCCGGAGAAAACGCGTTCCGCGACCGCCGCCATGGCGACCTCCTCAAGGGCGGCTGTGCGCCCGACAGACATGAACCGCCCGCCCCCGGCGCGCCGTGCCGCCGCAGCATCGAACCCAGGCGGACAGGAAGCGCACGCCAACGGGGCGCAAGGCGATGGGCCGCGTATTGCCACCCCCCGCCGGGCGGCGCAAGTGCGCCCCTCCGCCCCTCCGCCCCTCCGCCCCCGCCTCAGCCGCCCGCCCCCGCCCCCGCCAGCCGCGGCAGCAGCGCCTTGAGCGCCAGGGCGGCCCCGCCATAGACGAGAACGCCGGCCCCGACGAGCGCGCAAAGGCGCACCGCAGCAGCCGCCATGCCCTGCGGCACCGGCCACAGGGCGGAAAGCCCCGCCACCGCCGCGCCCATCATCAGGCTGGCCACCAGGAGCCCCGCCGCGGAGCCGAGGACCGGGCCCGAGAGCCGCAGCGCCCCGCGCCGCGCCAGCAGCGCGCCGAGGCCGAGGATGGAGCCCATGGCGGAGAGCGCCACCGCCACCGCCGCCGGCGCCGCGCCGCCGGTGCGGGCGAGCAGCAGCGCGGCGGCGAGGCAGAGCGCCAGCGAGGCCAATGCGATGCGCTCCGCCGCCTTCACCTCTCCGGCCGCCGCGGCGGTGGCGGAGAGGATGCGTTCCAGCCCTTGCGCCGGCAGGGACAAGGCCAGCACGGCCAGCAGCGCGCTGGTGAGCCGCGCGTCCTGTTCATCGAAACTGCCGCGCTGGAACAGGGTGACGACAATGGGCTGCGCCAGCACCGCCAGCCCCACCGCCGCCGGCAAGGCGAAGGCCAGGGCCGCGAGGACGGCGCGGCCCGCCGCCTCCGGCGCATCCCCGGCGCGGCTCCGCTTCAGCAGGGCAGGCACCAGAATCGCACCGGCGCTTGCCCCCACAAGGCCCAGGGGCAGGTCCATGAGCCGCTGGGCATAATTGAGCGCCGCCACGGCGCCCGGGCTCACCGACACCACGGCGGCGACCATGAGGAGGCGGAACTGGCTGAGCCCGGCGAACAGCAGCGCCGGCGCGGCCGCGCGCATCACCCCCGCCGCCGCGCGCCAGGGCAGGCCGGCGCGCTCGAAGCGGGGCACCGCGCCACACCGGCGGGCGGCAAGCATCATCAGGGCGAGCTGCGCCACACCAGCTGCCACCGTGGCGGCGGCGATGGCGAAGGCGGCCGCATCGCTCGCCACCAGGCCGCGTGCCAGCAGCACGGCAATGACCGCAAGCACCGTGATGTTGGCCACCACCGGGGCAAGGGCCGGGAGCAGCACCCGGTGGGCCCCGTTGGCGATGCCGCCGAAGATGGCGGCAAGCCCGGCGAGGGGCAGATAGAGGATGGCCACGCGCCCGCACCATATGGCCACTTCCGCGCGCTGGCCGTCCGGCGCGAAGCCCGGCGCCAAAAGGCCGATGACCTGCGGCATGAAGACCGCGCCGGCGAGCGAAAACGACAGGAGCGCACCGGACAGGAGCAGGAGGGTCGCGCCGGCGAGGCGGCGAGGGGCGCCGGCCGCCGCAGCTTCCGCCCGCGCCAGGGCGGGAATGAAGGCGAGGTTGAAGGCCCCCTCCGCCAGCAGCCGCCGGGCCAGCAGCGGCAAAGCGAGCGCCGCCACCAGGGCATCCGCCACCGGCCCGGCGCCGAGCACCGCGGCCGTGGCGGCATCGCGCACGAAGCCGAGCACGCGGGAGGCGAGGGTTGCCGCCGAGACGATGGAGGTGCGGGCGAGAAGGGACATGGGCTGCCTATGCCCCGGCGCGGCGCGGCTGTCGATACGCCGCGCTGCGTCACCCGCCACGGGAGCGGGCGCGAAGGCCGGCGCAAAAAGAAAACGCCCGCTTGCGCGGGCGTTTCCTCATCTGCCTTGCCGCGCCCCTCAGGCCTGGGGCTGGGGCTCGATGGAACCGCCCGCGCCGCCGGGGCGGGGGCGCTTGGTGGTGGGGATGGCAGAGCCGCGCGGGTTGGCAGGCTCAAGCACGCTCTCCCGGTTCGGTTCCTTTCCGTCGAGCAGGTCGATGATCTCGTCGCCCGAGAGGGTCTCATATTCGAGCAACCCGCGGGCAAGTGTCTCGAGCTGATCCTGCTTTTCGGTCAGGATGCGCCGCGCTTCCTCGCATCCCTCATTCACCAGCCGGCGCACCTCGTTGTCGATGGTCTGCGCAGTGGCTTCAGACACGTTCTGGTGCCGCTGCATGGACATTCCAAGAAACACCTCGTCTTGGTTGTCACCATAGGCCACGGTGCCCAGCTCCGGCGAGAACCCGAGCTGCGTAACCATTGCGCGGGCAAGCTTGGTCGCCTGCTGGATGTCCGAGGCAGCCCCAGACGTCACCTTGTTGGGTCCAAACACCAACTCTTCGGCAATTCGTCCAGCCATGACGATCGCAAGGCGGGCGGTCATCCACTCCAGAGGAACGGAAATCCGGTCCCCTACCGGAAGCTGCATGACCAATCCCAACGCACGCCCACGCGGAATGATCGTCGCTTTATGCACAGGATCGGTACCGGGTACGCTCAGTGCGACAATCGCGTGTCCCGCCTCATGATAGGCGGTGAGCATCTTCTCTTCCTCCGTCATCACCATCGAGCGGCGCTCGGCGCCCATCATCACCTTGTCCTTGGCTTCCTCGAACTCGGACATGGTGACCATGCGCTTGTTGCGCCGGGCGGCCATCAGCGCCGCCTCGTTGCAGAGGTTGGCGAGGTCCGCGCCGGAGAAGCCGGGGGTGCCGCGGGCGATCACCTTCAGGTTCACGTCGGGGGCGACCGGGATCTTGCGGGCGTGCACCTTCAGGATCTGCTCGCGGCCCACCACGTCCGGGTTGGGCACGACCACCTGGCGGTCGAAGCGGCCGGGACGCAGCAGCGCTGGGTCGAGCACGTCGGGACGGTTGGTGGCGGCGATGAGGATGATGCCCTCGTTCGCCTCGAAGCCGTCCATCTCCACCAGCAGCTGGTTGAGGGTCTGCTCGCGCTCGTCATTGCCGCCGCCGAGGCCGGCGCCGCGGTGGCGGCCCACCGCGTCGATCTCGTCGATGAAGATGATGCAAGGCGCGTTCTTCTTCGCCTGCTCGAACATGTCGCGCACGCGGCTCGCGCCGACGCCCACGAACATCTCCACGAAGTCGGAGCCGGAGATGGTGAAGAACGGCACGTTGGCCTCGCCGGCGATGGCGCGGGCCAGCAGCGTCTTGCCGGTGCCGGGCGGGCCCACCAGCAGCACGCCGCGGGGAATGCGCCCGCCGAGGCGCTGGAACTTCTGCGGATCGCGCAGGAATTCCACGATCTCGGTGAGATCGCTCTTAGCCTCGTCGATGCCGGCCACGTCGTCGAAGGTGACGCGCCCGTGCGCCTCGGTGAGCAGCTTGGCGCGGCTCTTGCCGAAGCCCATGGCCTTGCCGCCGGCGCCCTGCATCTGGCGTGAGACGAAGAGATAGATGCCAATCATGGCGATGAACGGGAGCCAGGAAACCAGCAGGCTCACGAACCACGGAACGGTGTCCGAAGGCGGGCGCGCGGTGATCTGCACGTTCTTGCCATAGAGCCGCTGCACCAGCGACGGGTCGTTGGGCGC
Organism: Xanthobacter sp. AM11; assembly: GCF_047444035.1. Taxonomy (NCBI): domain Bacteria; kingdom Pseudomonadati; phylum Pseudomonadota; class Alphaproteobacteria; order Hyphomicrobiales; family Xanthobacteraceae; genus Xanthobacter; species Xanthobacter sp. AM11. The sequence continues at coordinate 2,366,749 of NZ_JBLAOA010000001.1, read as the reverse complement.
ATAGGTCTGGAAGTTGCCGGGGCGATCCGAATAGGTGCCGGTTATGTTCGGCCCCTCGATCACGACCTCGCGCACCTTGCCGGCGTCCACATCGTTGAGAAGCTGCGAGAAGGAGATCTCGTTGGCGTTCGTGCGCTGGCCCGGGCTGTTGAACAGCGAGAACAGCGCCAGCAGCAGCAGGACGATGATCACCCAAAGGGCGAAATTGCGTAGATTGGTGTTCATTGAACCCTCTTGGGGACAGACCGGAACGCCGTCACGACACGCTTCCCAAAGGGAAGGAATAGCTCCGCCCTCGGCTGTCGTCGACAGGAACTCCCGCACCGTCCAGCCCCTAATCTAGGAGCGAGGCCGCTCCTTGCCAAGGACACCGGCCTGCGGACCGCCTGAATTTACCGCAAATGCACGCGTTTCACGCCGCGGTGGTGCAGTCTCTACGGTGAGCATCCCGTTTCGGACCGTCACGAGCGCCCCCGCGAGGGTGCGACGAAATGGAGCAGGGGCACGCCCTGCCGCGCCCTTCAGGGCCTCCAGCAGCGCTTCCAGCTTGGCCAGTTCCACCGGCCCTTCGGAGCCGACGGCGGCAACTGCGCGGCCCAGGAGCCGCAGGGCGATCTCCTCCGGCAGCGCGCCAAAGCCCTCAAGGTCCAGCGTAACGGGCTTCCCCGAAGCCTCCGGCGCGCGGCCAAGGCGTGCCGCGGCCGTGTCGGTGGCCGCCTCCAGCGCCGCGTCGGCCCGCGCCATGCGGCGGGCAAGGCGGGCCAGGCGGCCGGCGTCGAGCCCCTCGACCGCAAGCGCCGGGGCCAGCGCCCGCAGCCGGGGGCGGGCGAAGCGCGCATCCTGGTTGCTGGGGTCCTGCACGAAGGTGATGCCGTCCCGCTGCAGCGTCGCGACCAGCCGCGCCTTCGGCACCGCCAGGAACGGCCGCAGCAACACCAGCCCGTCGCGCACGCTCGCGCCCTGCATGCCGGCAAGCCCCGACAGGCCCGAGCCGCGGGCGAGGCGGAACAGCACCGTCTCCGCCTGGTCGTCCAGGGTGTGCGCCAGGGCAAGGGCGGTGGCGCCGGTCTCCCGCGCCGCCGCGGCAAGCAGGCCATAGCGGGCGTCGCGCGCCGCTTCCTGGATGCCGCGCTCCGGCTTCGCGCCGCTCCAGGCGAGGGTATGGTGGGGAATGCGCAGCCGGCTCGCGGCATGGCCCACCGCCTCGGCCTCGCCGGTGGAGGCGGCCCGCAGGCCATGGTCCACGGTGGCGGCGAACAGGGCCGGACCGTCGGCCCGCAGGGCGCGCCAGCGCGCGGCGAGATGCAGCAGCGCGGTGGAATCAGGCCCGCCGGACACGGCGATCAGGATGCACGGATGGTGGAGGAAACCGGCGAACAGCCCGGCCAGCTCGCCTTCGGCGATGGGTTCTGTCCCGTCAGCAGCCGACACGCTTCTGCTCCCGCTCCACCGCCTGCCGGATGGAGGAGGAGGCGCGCGGATACTTGCGGTCCACCTCGAGGAAGGTGGCGCAGGCGGTCTCGCGCTCGCCGATGCCGGCCAGCGACTGGCCGAGGCGCAGCAGCGCCTCCGGGGCGCGGGTGGAATTGGGATATTTGGTGGACACCTCCAGGAAGGAGGCGGCGGCGTCCGAATAGGCCTGCCGCAGGAACAGGCTCTCGCCCAGCATGAAGGTGGCGTCGGGGATGATGCGGTCGCCGGCATGGGCCTGGATGATCTGGCGGAAGGTCTGCTCCGCGCCTGCATAGTCCTGGCGCTGGATCTGCGCCTGGCCGGCGTCGTAAAGGTCGCGCACCGACGCGCCCGGCCCCGGCAGCGCGGCCACCTGCGGGCCCGCGGCGCCGGCCCGCGGCGGCACGGCGCCGGTGCCGACCGGGGCGGTGCCGAGGATTTGCGGCGCACCCGGCGCCGTGGGGTCCATGTTGGGGTCGAAGGCATCGGAACGCTTGCCCGGCGTGGCGGGCGCCGCCGGCGTCCGGCCGGCGGGCGGCACGGTGGCGCCGGGCGCCGGGCCGGGAGCAGCCGCCGGCGTGCGCACGCCGCCGCCAGCTTCCTCCAGCCGCCGCACCTGGGCTTCAAGCTGCTGATTGCGGAACTGCAGCTGCTCCACCTGGCCGGTGAGCTGGCGCAGGGTGGATTCCAGCCGCTCCATGCGCGCCACGATCTCCGCATCGTCGCGGCCGGGCTCCTGCTGGGCCGGCGCCGGCGGCTTGAAGATGTTGCCGAACAGCCCTCCGTCCGCCTGGGCGGCCGCCGGCACGCTGGCGGCGCACAATGCAAGGGCGAGGAAACCCACCAGAGGCAGACGGATCATCATGGTCTGGACTTGCCGCTCGAAGATTGGGGGACGTGCGCCATAGTGCGCGGTGCGAGGAACATAAGGCACGGATCGCGTCCAAAGTGTGACTCGGCAAGGGTTTGCCGGCGCACCTCGCGGCCTGCCCAAGGCCCGTTCACGCGAAAGGGCCGGTGGCCGCAGGCGGCACCGGCCCTTTTCGTCGCAAGCTCGGGGCAGGCGGCAGTCAGGCGCCGCCGGCGTTCAGGACGGTGACCGCGCGCCGGTTCTGCGACCAGCAGGAGATGTCGTTGCACACCGCCACCGGGCGCTCCTTGCCGTAGGAGATGGTGCGCATGCGGGCCGGGTCGATGCCGCGGGCGGTCAGGTAGTCGCGCACCGACTGGGCGCGGCGGGCACCGAGGGCGATATTGTATTCGCGGGTGCCGCGCTCGTCCGCATGGCCTTCGATGGTGAAGGTATAGCGGTTGTACTGCTGCAGCCACTGGGCCTGGCGATCGAGGGTCGCGCGGGCCTGGGGGGTGAGGTCGGTCTGGTCGCTTTCGAAGAACACCCGGTCGCCGACCGCCACCACGAATTCCTGCGGCGAGCCGGGAGGACCACCCGCGCCGCCGACACCGGCATTCTGGTTGGGGTTGTTGGCGCAGGCGGCGAGCGCGAGCGCGAAACCGAACAGCGCCGCGAACCGGAAGCCGCGAGCAACCTTGAGGAAACGCATTCCGGTATCTCCCTTCTCAACGCTGGACCGGAGGCTTTCGTCTAGCAGCCGTCCGGTTAAGCGAACGTTCCGTGACAGGCCGCAGGCCCCGGTGGAGGGCCGAAAACCGGCGGCGCGGACCAACTCCCGCGTGCCATGGTTTCCGAGCCGTTATTCCCGATGCCCCGTCCTGGCGCACGCCGCCGCAATCCCGAACCGGAGGGCGGGAGCGTCCTTGCCATTCATGGGGGCCGCAGGCGCGGGCGCGCCGCGCCATCCGGTGCCGTCTTCACTGATGCCGCTCCGTGGCGTCATCATGGCGAGGGGATGGAAGCCGGAAGGCAGAACGAGAGGCGAACGAACCGTTGCAATCGGGCAACAGCCGCCGGGCGCCCTCCCCTCACGAGCGCAGCGGCGACCAGGCGGGATCGGAGGCGTAGCTGGGGGTGGGCAGGCGCTGCTCGTTGTAGCCGGTCACGTCCACCGTATAGAGCGACGGGCCGGCGGCGCCGCCGGGATCGCGGAAGAACATGATGACGCGGCCGTTGGGGGCGAAGGTCGGCCCCTCGTTGTGATAGCCCTCGGTGAGCACCCGCTCGCCCGAACCGTCGGTGCGCATGATGCCGATGGCGAAGCGGCCTTCCGCCTGACGGGTAAAGGCGATCCAGTCGCCCCGCGGCGACCACACCGGCGTCGAATAGCGGGCGTTGCCGAAGGAGATGCGCTTGGCGCCGGAGCCGTCCGCATTCATCACATAGATCTGCGAGGTGCCGCCGCGGTCGCTCTCGAAGCAGATCTGCCGCCCGTCGGGCGAATAGCACGGGGCGGTGTCGATGGCCGCGGTGTCGGTGAGCCGCGAGATGGCGCGCGAGCGCAGGTCCATGACGAAGATGTTGGAATTGCCGCCCTGCTGCAGGCTCATGATCACCCGCTGCCCGTCCGGGGCGAAGCGCGGCGAGAAGCTCATGCCGGGGAAATTGCCCACCACCTCGCGCTGGCCGGTCTCGATATTGAGCAGGAACACCTTCGGGTCCGCCTGCCCGTAGGACATGTAGGTGATTTCCTGGCTGGTGGGCGAGAAGCGCGGGGTCAGCACCAGCGAATCGCCGCGGGTGAGGTAGCTCACATTGGCGCCGTCCTGGTCCATGATGGCGAGGCGCTTGATGCGGCGCTCCTTCGCGCCGCTCTCGTCCACGAACACGATGCGGGTGTCGAAATAGCCCTTCTCGCCGGTGAGCCGCTCATAGATGGCATCGGCGATGATGTGGGCAATGCGCCGCCAGTTCTCCGGCTGGGCCACGAACTGCTGGCCGGCCAGCTGCTGGCCCGCCACCACGTCCCACAGGCGGAACACCACCTGGAAGCGCCCGTCCGACTGGCGGGTGACGCGGCCGGTGACGAGGCCCTGGGCGTTGATGACGCGCCAGTCCTGGAAGCGGGGCGTGTCCGGGTTGGAGATCTGCTCCACGAACGCCTTCGGGTCGATGGGGGCGAACAGGCCGGAGCGCCTGAGGTCCGCCGTGATGACGCCGGAGATGTTGCGCCCCATGTCCGTCTCGCCGACGAGGTCGGTGATGGCGATGGGGATCGGCTTCGGCGCGCCGGCGCGCAGATCCAGGTCCAGCGCCGCACGGGCGGGCGAGGCGAGGCCGGCGAGGCAGACTGCGGCGCCCGAGGCGAGGAAGCGGCGGCGCTCGGGGCTGAAGGGCATCGCGGGCGGGATCATTTTTCCTCTCTGGAGTTGGCGCGTGCACACGGCCGCCCGGGGCGGCCTCGCCGTGTCATCTGTGAACCGACAACTGGCGGGCATCATCCGAATTGAAGGTGAAGTTGATGTTCTTCCACAGGTCGTACTGGGCCTGCGGCAGGAAGGAATAGGGGCCGCACATACCGATGGCCCGGATGCCGCTCTCGGCATAGGCCTGGCCATAGGCCGATCCGGCGGGATCGGTGGCGATGAGGCGCGGCGTCGCCACCAGCGTGCCGTCGCGCCGCAGCTCGAAATTCACCTTCACCCTCACGTTCTGGTCGAAGGGAATGGCCGGCGGGCTCCAGCACGAATCGATCTTGCGCTTCAGCGCGTCGATCACGCTCGCGCTCAGCGTCGCCGAAGTGCCGCTCTGGGTGCCGAGCGAGCCGGTGTCGGAAACCTGCGGCCCACCCGCCGCCTGGCGCTGCGGGGTGCGCTTGTCGAGGAGCTTGGCCGCCTCGTCCAGCGGATTGGGACGGTCCGGCGCGTCGGACGGCTTGGCCGGCTCGCGCGGGATGGAGGGCTTGCGCGGCGGCACCGGCATGGCGGCGGCCTCCTGCTTCGGCTCCTGCTTGGGCGGATCTTCCTTCTTCGGCTCGCTCTTCAGTGCCACTTCCGCCTGCTCCTTGGGCGGCGGTGCATCGGCGGCCTTGGGCGGGGCCGGCTGATCCACCTTGGGCGGCGGCGGCGGCGGGGGCGGCGGCGGCGCGGTGGCTTCCACCGGCGGCTTTTCGCTTACCTTCACCTTGGGATCGTCCGGCGGGGTGGGAACGGGGTCCACCTTCTCCGCCACCTGCTTGGGCACATCGGCCTTGGGCGCGCTCTTGGTGCCCTTGGTGATCTTGGTGAATTCGGAAAACGACACCACGTCCACCGGCAGGGATTCCGGCATGGGCTCGAACGGCTTCGCCCCGGAGAACGACACCAGGGTGAGGACGATGACGCCCGCATGAAGGGCCGTCGATGCCACAAGGCCGCCGCGCATCTGTCCCGTCAGCCTCCCTGATCCAATTCGGTGACGAGGGCCACCTTCCTGAAACCCGCCCCATTGAGGCGCCCGAGCACGCGCATGACTGCGCCGTATTCCACTTTCTTGTCACCCCGCACGAAGATGCGCTCGTCGAAGCCGCCGCGCGCCTGGGTGATCGCCTGCAACTTCGGGACCAGATCCTCATACTTGATCTCGCTGTCGCCGACGAAGATCAGTCCCTTGCCGTTCACCGAGAGGGTGATGGGCTCCTTGTTGTCCTGATTCACCGCATTCGCCTGCGTCTGCGGCAGGTCGATGGGCACCCCCACGGTGAGCAGCGGCGCCGCCACCATGAAGATGATGAGCAGCACCAGCATGACATCCACCATGGGCGTCACGTTGATCTCGGCCATTGCGGGCGCGATCTTGCGGCGCGAGCGCCGGCTCTGCCACCCTCCCGCGCCTCCCCCGCCGGACATGCCCATGGCTCAGCCCCGCTGTTCGTCGATCTGGCGCGAGAGGATGGCGGAGAACTCGTCCGCGAACCCCTCCAGCCGCTGAGCCTGCCGCCCGGTCTGGGAAATGAACTTGTTGTAGAAAATGGTCGCCGGAATGGCGGCAATGAGGCCTATCGCAGTCGCAAGAAGCGCCTCGGCGATGCCCGGCGCCACCACGGCGAGGGACGTGTTCTTCGAGGCGGCGATGGACTGGAAGCTGGTCATGATGCCCCAGACCGTGCCGAACAGGCCCACGAACGGACCCGCCGAGCCCACGGTGGCCAGCACGATGAGGCCCTTCTCCAGCCGATCCACCTCGCGGGTGATGGTCACGTTCATCACCTTGTCGAGCCTTTGGTTGAGCCCGGCGAGGGAGCGCCCGCCGCCCTCGTAAGTGCGCTTCCACTCCCGCATGGCGGCCACGAAGATCTCGGCCATGCCGTGGTTGGAGCGCCCGGCGAGGGTGCGGTAGAGGTCTTCCAGGCTCTGGCCGGACCAGAACACCTGCTCGAACCGGTCCATCTCCCGCTTGTTGCGGGCGAACAGCAGCCATTTGTCGATGACGACGGCCCACACCCACACCGAGGCGGCGATGAGGCCGATCATCACCAGCTTCACCACCAGGTGAGCCTGGAGGAACAGCGACAGGAAGGAGAAATCGGCGGCCGGCGCCGCGGCCGGCGCGGCGGCGATGTCCTGGGCCAGCCCGGCGGTGGACAGGCCGAGCATCGCGGCGGCGGCAAGCGCCAGCGTCAGGGGCGACACGATGCCGGATCGGCGCGTCAGGTCATTCATTCTCGGCTCCGCTGCCTCCCGGTGGCGGGAGGCGCACAATGGCCCGTCGCGAAGCCGCGGCGCGGCTCCCCGAAAAGCATCCGGCTCCCGGCGCGGCCGCGCGCCGCACGGGGAACGTGCGCCAAGTCCAGGTTCAAGGCTCGCGTGCTCTTTGAGCGGGCGAGTCTGTCCAAACTTTGACGGGAGCGCGGTTCCCCGCTGCGGTGCGATATCGCCGCAGCACGGGGAGAACCTGTGCACGAACAGGCTTAACGGCCGGTTAGCGCGGGGCGCGCAAGGCGCTCAGCGCTTCATGTCCGGGAGGGCATCGGCGGCGCGCGCATCCTCCATCGTCGCCTGGCGCAGCGAGTCGGGAATGCGCTTGGCACGCCCCTGCGAGACGAAGGCGACGCGGACGGTGGCGGAAACCAGCACCTCGTCGCCGCGCTTCACCTGCTGCAGCAAGGTGATGGAAGCGCCGGCCACATCGCGCGAGAGGGTCACCACCTCCAGCACGTCGTCGATGCGGGCGGGCTTGAGGAAATCGAGCTGCATGGAGCGGACGACGAAATGGAAGCCCGGCGCCTCCTCCGCCGCCTGCGCGAACAGGTCGCCCTGCACCACGCCGAGCAGGCGCATGTAGTCCGAGCGGCCGCGTTCCATGAAGCGCAGGTAATTGGCATGGTAGACGATGCCGGAGAAGTCGGTGTCCTCGTAATAGACCCGAAGCACCAGCGCATGCCCGCCGGGAATGAGCCGGCCGGCGAGGTGGGGGTGTCGCTCCAGTTCGCCGGGGGCGGTCGCGCGCTCGCCGGTAATGTCCGTCTTCATGCCGTCTTCCCGCTCGGCCGCCCAACCGGCGGGCTGCCGCTGCGGGACCGACACCTACCCTTCCTCGCTGCGCAAAGGCAAGCGGAGCGGAACGGCGCGGCTTGCCGCCCGCGCCAGACCCGGTGGCGACACCGCGCCGCCACGGTCCATCCGGCGCAAATGCGGCCGGCGCTCCCAGGGGGCGGGGGAGCGCCGGCCGGCACCCGTGCCGGTCAGTTGCCCGAAGGCGCGTCCGCCGGCGGCGGGGGTACGGGGCGGCGGCGCTCGGCCATGAACTGGTCGAACTCGGCCTTGTCCTTGGCCTGGCGCAGGCGATCGAGGAACTCGCGGAAATCCTTCTGCTCATCCTCAAGGCGGCGCAGGGTCTCCTCGCGATACTCATCGAAGGCGCGGTTGCCGCTGGACGGCATGGGCCGCCCCCAGCGGTGGAAGGCGCCACGCATGGCGTCGCCGCCCTCTTCCTGCCATCGCGCCAATCCACGCTTGGCACCGCAGCCCAGGCGACCGCTGCCGATGATGAAGGCGAGAAGGGCGAGGCCGAGCGGCCACCACGCCAGAAAGCCCAAGACCGCCAGCGCGATCCAGGCCGGTTTGCCGTAACTGTCGAGCTTGTAGGCGAGCTCCATGGCAGCTGTCCCGGTTAATGTTAATTACATTTACATAGATAGGCACGAGCGCGCGCGGTGTCAATGGCGCTCCCGCGTCAGGGGGCCGAAGGCGCCCCCAGGCCCTTCAGATAAACGAGGAAGGCGGCCTCCAGCAGCTCTTCCGGCGCCATGGGCAGCTTGCGCCGGGCGCCGTCGGTGCGGCCGAACAGGGAGGCGACCCCATGGGCCAGCGACCAGGTGTGCAGCGCCACCATCAGCGCCGGCGGCCGGCCGGGACCGGGAATGTGAGAAACCAGAACTTCCGCTGCTTCGCGCAGGGCGCCGAACGCCCGGTTGCCGGCCTGCTGCAGCGCCTCGTGCCCCTCGGTGGGCAGGCCGGATTCGAACATGGCGGCATATTCCGCGGCGTGGCGCCGGGCAAAGTCCAGATAGGCGCGCCCCACCCGCTCGTAAGCCCGCGCCGGGGACGGCTTGCCCGACTGCCAGGCGGCCGTGAGCGCATCCGCCAGCCGGTCGAAGCCCGCGGCTGCCACAGCCGCCAAAAGCTCGTCGCGGTCGCGGAAATGCCGGTAGGGCGCCGCCGCGCTCACGCCGGCACGCCGTGCCGCCTCGGCGAAGGTGACGCCGGCAATGCCTTTTTCAGCGATGAGGGCGAGCGTCGCCTGCATCAGGGCCTCACGCAGGTTGCCGTGATGGTAGGAGCGCGTCTCGCCGTTTCGGGTCCAGCTCATGTGAATGTGCTTTACATGGGTGGCGGGGCGGCGTCGATGGGCGGGGCGCCGGGCCGTCCACGCCTAGTGGATCAACCGAAACGGATGGTACCCATCCGTTTCGAAAAGTTGATCCACCAGATCAAGGCGTTGTGGTTCGACCTGGTCGCGACAGATGGGTTCCATCTGTCGCGGTCGAACCACTAGGTCCCGTCGTCGAACAGGGGCATGGGCCGCGCCGCCGCCGGCTCGGGCAGGCCCAGGTGGCGGAAGGCGGCGGCGGTGAGCAGCCGCCCGCGCGGCGTGCGCTGGATGAAACCCTGCTGCACCAGGAAGGGCTCCACGATCTCCTCGATGGCGTCGCGCGGCTCCGACAGGGCTGCGGCGAGCGTATCCACCCCCACCGGCCCGCCATTGTAGAATTCGGCAATGACGGTGAGGTAGCGCCGATCCATGGCATCGAGCCCCATGGCGTCCACCTCCAGCGCCAGCAGGGCCCGGTCGGCGATACGGCGGTCGATGCGTTCCACCTCCGCCACCAAAGCGAAGTCGCGCACCCGGCGCAGGAGCCGCCCGGCGATGCGCGGCGTGCCCCGGGCCCGGCGGGCGATTTCCGTGGCGCCGTCGGGGGCAATGGCGATGCCCAGCACCCGCGCCCCGCGCACGACGATCTTCTCCAGCTCCTCCACGGTGTAGAACTGCAGCCGCACGGGAATGCCGAAGCGGTCGCGCAGCGGCGTGGTGAGAAGGCCGGATCGCGTGGTGGCGCCCACCAGGGTGAACTTGGGCAGCGAAATCTTCACCGAGCGCGCCGCCGGCCCCTCGCCGATCACCAGATCCAGCTCGTAATCCTCCATGGCCGGATAGAGAATCTCCTCCACCGCCGGGGACAGGCGGTGGATCTCGTCGATGAAGAGAACGTCGCGCTCTTCCAGATTGGTGAGGATGGCGGCAAGGTCGCCCGCCTTGGCGATCACCGGGCCCGAGGTGGAGCGGAAGCCCACCCCCATCTCCCGCGACATGATCTGGGCCAGGGTGGTCTTGCCGAGGCCGGGCGGACCGACGAACAGCACATGGTCCAGCGCCTCGCCGCGCGCCCGGGCGGCCTTGATGAACACTTCGAGATTGGCGCGCGCCTGCGCCTGGCCCACGAACTCCGACAGGAGCTGGGGCCTCAGCGTGGCGTCTGCGGCGTCCTCGCCGCGCTTTTCCCCCGAGAGGAGACGGGTGTTCATGAAAGACCTGCATGCCGCCGCGCCTGCGACTCGCGCGAATCTAGAGCGCCATCCCCCGGCGCGGAAGGGAAATAGACGGCGCCGCACGCAGCCGGGGCCGCGCCCCCGGCTTCGTGACCTGCCGCGTGAGACCTGCCGCAACGCGCCGCGCCCTGCCCGCGTTATGATCCTGCCGCTCTATGAAGGATGTGCCCCATGAAGGATCTGCCGCTGGCTGAAGTCTATCAGCTCATCGAGCCGGGGCCGGTGGTGCTCCTGACCACCGCCCAGGCGGGCCGCGCCAATGTCATGGCCATGTCGTGGCACATGATGGTGGAATTCACCCCGCCGCTGATCGCCTGCATCGTCTCCGGCGCCGACTTCAGCTTCACGGCGCTGCGCGCCACCCGCGAATGCGTGATCGCCATTCCCGCCGTGGAACTGGCGGAAAAGGTGGTGGCGGCGGGCAATTGCTCGGGGCGCGAGGGCGACAAGTTCGCGGCCGTGGGCCTCACGGCGCTGCCGGCAAGCCTGGTGCGGCCGCCGCTGGTGGCCGAGTGCTTCGCCAATCTCGAATGCCGGGTGGTGGACACCCGCCTCGTCAATCGCTTCAACCTGTTCGTGCTGGAAGTGGTGAAGGCGTGGCGCGACCCGGCGCAGAAGAATCCGCGCACCATCCATCACCACGGCTTCGGCCGCTTCGCGGTGGACGGGGAGATGCTGAAGATCGCCTCGAAGATGCCGTGAGGCGGCTATTTCGCCAGCTCCCGCAGTCCCAGCCGGATCAGCGCCTCCGTGGTGGCCCCCTCCCCCGCCCCGCGCAGGGCGGCGGCGATGGCGGCATGGGCCTGGGGGGCGCCATAGCCGAGATTGACCAGGGCCGAAACCGCATCGGCCGCCGGCCCGCCGCGCTCCGGCGCCGCGGCGGCCCCGACCGCCGGCAGCGCGAGATCGTTGGCCGTGAACCCCGGCAGCTTGTCCTTCAGCTCGGTGATGATGCGCGTCGCCACCCGCGGCCCGACCCCCGGCGCACGGGCCACCATGGCCTTGTCTCCCAGCGCGATGGCCTGGGCCAGCTCCGGCGCGGTGAGGGTGGAGAGCAGGGCCAGCGCGGTCTTGGTGCCGATGCCCTGCACCCCCTGGAGCAGCCGGAACCAGTCCCGCTCAGCCTCGGAGGAGAAGCCGAACAGGCGGATCTGGTCCTCGCGCACATAGGTTTCGATGAACAAAGCCGCCCGTTCGCCCGCCCGCGGCAGCGCCGCAAGGGTGCGGGCCGAGCAGGAGACGAGATAGCCGACGCCGCCCACATCGAGGATCACGTGATCCTCGTGCACCTCGTCCACCAGACCCTTCAGCTTTCCGATCATGGCCCTGTCCGCGCTCCTGTCACGCTGTCGCCGCCCAGAAGAAGACGACCGTGGCGAGCGCGCCGAGGCCGGTGCGCACCATGTGAAGCTGCCCCCAATTGGCAATGAGGCGGCGCGTCTGCGCGTCCGCCGCGTCCTCCCTGGTGGCAAGCAGGCGCCGGTTCGTGGGCATGATGCCGATGAGGGTATAGGGCCAGTTGGCCAGCATCAGCACGCCCCCGGCCAGCCAGTGCCAATCGGAATCCTGGATGAAGGCGGCAGCCGCAAGCCCCGCCCCCACCAGCGCCAGGGAGGCCTGCATGGCGAAGCCGCGCTTGTAGGCCGGCTTCCACTGCGCCAGCGCTGCAGCATCCGGCAGGCCGAGCCGCGCCGGCTGCTCGGCGAAATTGATATAGAAGGCGGCTCCGGTGAACAGCGCCGCCGCCACCAGTGCCAGATGCCCGACGATCATGCGCTCCCCCCGCGGGTCGAGATGGACGATCCTAGTGGTTCGACCGCGACAGATGGAACCCATCTGTCGCGACCAGGTCGAACCACAACGCCTTGATCCACTAGAAGCGCGATCCGGTCCCGGGGAACGGCTCTCGGTCCGCTCGGTCAGATCCGGCCCTCATGGACGGCGCGGGCACGCGCGGCCGCCCCGCGATGGTGGGCGTGGGTGACGGCAACCGCCAGCGCGTCGGCGGCGTCGTCGGTCTGCGGCGCCGCCCGGGGCAGCAGGATGCCGATCATCATCCGCACCTGCGCCTTCTCGGCGCGGCCGGCGCCCACCACGCTCTTCTTGACCAGGAGCGGCGCATATTCCGCGACGCTCAGCCCCATCTGGGCCGGCGCCAGCATCACCACGCCGCGGGCCTGCCCCAGCTTCAGGGTGGAGGCGGGATTCATGTTGACGAAAGTCTCCTCCACCGCCGCCTCGTGGGGAGAAAACTGTTCCAGCACGCCCAGCAGCTGGCGGTGGAGATTGGCGAGGCGCTCGCCCATGGGGGCACTCTCCGGCGGCAGGATGGTGCCGCAGGCAACGAAGGCGAGGCGCGAGCCCGCGGCCTCGATGATGCCCCAGCCGGTGCGCCTCAGGCCGGGGTCGAGGCCGAGGATGCGAATCGCATTCTGATCCATGGGGGCAACCTGCGCCTCCCTGCGCCGTGACGGAAGGGGCGCCGCCGCCCCCCACCGGCTACTTTCCGGCAGTCGTGCTGCGGCTCGCCATCTGCGTGGCGCCGCCGGCGGGGGCGCTGGCCACGCCGTCGCCGCCGGGTGCGCTCTCCCAGTCCGGGCGCTGCGGAATGAGGTTCGCTGCGGCGTTCTGGGTGCCGGGCACGAAGTCGCTCGCCTGCTGCACGGCGCGCACCAGGGTGGAGGGGTCGATCTCGCGGGCGAGGATGTCGCGCTTGCGGGCGCTGTCCTCGTCACCCTGGGCCGCAGCGAGGCTCAGCCATTTCCAGGCGGCGCCGATGTCCGCGGCCACGCCGAGGCCGCGCGCATACACCACCCCCAGATTGTACTGGCTGTCGCGGTGCCCCAGCTCGGCGGCAGTGCGGAACCAGCGGACCGCCTGGTCCCAGTCCGGCTTGGCGTCGGCGCCGAGGCCTTCCGACAGCAGCATGGCAAGGGCGTGCATGGACCGCACATTGCCTTGCGACGCCGCCCATTCATAGAAGCGGCGCGCCTCGCCGAGGTCCCGCTTCTCGGTTTCGTAGATGGCGCCGAGCCGGTGGGCGGCGGGGGCATAGCCCTGCGCGGTGGAAAAGCCCAGCCACTTGATGGCGGCGTCGATATCGCCGCCTTCCGCATAGCGGCGCGCCACCACATAGGCGGCCTGTGGATCACCCGAACGGGCGGCGGCCTGCAAGGCCGGCGTGCCGATGGCCGCCGGCAGGTCGGCCGGCGCCGCCACCGCGGCCATGGGCTCGGCGAGCCGGCGGACGGCGGAGGTGACGCTGGAGAGGAGGTCGGGCCCGTTGCGCCAGGCGAGGCCTACCGCGGTTCCGGCAAAAATCGTCGTGGCACCGGCGATGAGGGCCACCATGGCCACATGGCGCCGGCGGGCGAAGGCATTCGGCTTCGGCTTGCGCTCGCCCCTTGGTTCCGCCTTGCCCAGCGGGCGGCGCTTGCCGACGCGCGGGCGCTGATCCGCATCCACCGTGGGCGCGCCCTGGCTGCGATCGGCGCTGCGGGCGCGCGGCCACGGCAGGTCGCCGGCGAGGGGCGAGGCGGATTCCTGCGCCTGCGGGGCCGGCGCATCGGCGAGCGGCGCCTGCGGCCGCTCCTCCCGCAGCCCGGCGGCGTGGACGCGGGGAGCATCAGCGGGCTCGAAATCGGCAAAGGCCGGTTCCTTGACGTCGGCGATGTCCGGCGCCGGCTCGGGCTCCCGGGGCGACGGGGCCTGGGGGGCCCAGGTGTCGGTGGTCTCGCGCCCGAGGGGCACGGCCACATCATCGAATTCGGCGTCGTACGGGTCGGCCAGCAGCTCGCTGGTGCGGCGCTCGATCTCGTCCTGGCGCGCCTCCAGGGCGGCAAGGCCGCGCTTCAGCCCCACCACCGCCGGGCCGCCGGCATCTTCCGAGACCTTGGCGGCAACGGCGCGCACCGCGTCGGCGGTCGCGGTATGGGTGCTCTCGCGCACCTGACGCATCTCCTCGACCATGCGGTTGAGGGAGCTTTCCATGTCGTCCAGCCGGCTGAGCCGGACATGGGTGTCTCGGAACTGCTCGGTCAGGGTGAGCAGGTGGCGCTCCACCACATCGGCCAGCGGCGCAACCGAGGAGCGGCCCGCCTCCTCCGCCGCCGTGATTCGGGCATGCAGGCTGCCGAGCCTTTGCGTCAGCTCCGCGCCGATGGCCGGTGAAAGGGCCGCCACCTGCTGGCTGACCTGGCTGGAAACCTCATCCAGGCGCCGGTGCACGCCTTCCAGCGCCGCCAGCAGCGAACGCCGCAGATCGTCGGCCACCGAGGCATCGCCCGCCTGGGCGCGGGCCTGCATCTGCTCCACCCGGGTCAAGAGGGCCACCGCATTGCGCTCGAACGCCACGGTGGCATCGGCCACGCGCCGCGCGGCATCCTCGCCGGCGCGGGACACGTCCTCGGCACAGGCGGCGAGGCGCTCGGCGATCTTCGGCAGGCCGCCGTGCGCCTGCGTCCCGGCCACGGCGCGGGAGACAAGATCCTTCAATTCGGCAAGCTGGCCCTGGAGCCGGGCCACCTCCACCGGGTCCACCGCCCGTGCGCCCAGCAGATCGATGCGGTGGCCGAGGGCATCCAGGCCGGCTTCCATCGCGCGGAAGCGCTCCGGGTTCTTCAGCGCCTGGAGAGCCGCTTTCAGCTCCCCCAGCTCGCGGATGAAGCTGCGCTCGCGGCCGTCGCTCTCGGCGGCCCCGGCCTCGCGGATATCTTCCACCCGCCGGTTCAGCAGGGAGATGGCCTTGTCCATCTCCACCATCACGCGCCGCGGCGCCGCCTGGGCGAGGCGCTCGCGCAGGGCGCTCACCTCTTCCCGCAGCGCGTCGATGGTGGACGCGGGAACGTCGATGACGTCCCACGCCGGAACATCACGAAACTCGTCTGTGGTACGGGCCCGCACCGTGGACGAACGTATCGCGGCGCCTGCCCGGGCCGTGCGCTCCATCCGCTCCATTCCGGCCTCCCTGCGGCTATCAGGCTACCATATGGTGCCAAGGTACCATAGCCGCGCATGGTGATTCATCTGAACAGAGAGTTTCGGAACTTGGTAAACACAGCGTTAAAGTCCTGATTCCAGAGGCCGCGTAACTGTTACTTTCCCCTACGGTAGCCCGTCCGCCCTCCCCCCGCCCCGCCGCCTTCGGTAGGCATAGGGACCAGCAGAGACATTTTCTGCGCCAGACGAATCACTGCTCCGCCTGCCGCAACGGCGCCGGTGGATGGCGAAGGGAAGACGGGAATGGACGCGAAGACGTTCGAGCAGGATATGGGCAGCGTGCCTGCCCCGGGTCAGCCTGCCTATCTTGAGGGCGCGGCCGAGATGCCCAGCGTGGCGGGCGCCGTGCTCACCATCGGCGATCTCTCGCGGGAATTCGGCATCACGCTGCGGGCCCTGCGCTTCTATGAGGACAAGGGCCTCATCTCGCCCCGGCGCGACGGCATGACCCGCCTTTATTCGGACGCCGACCGGCGCCGGCTGGCGGTGATTCTCAAGGGCAAGCACCTGGGCTTCACCCTCACCGAGATCCGCGCCCTGGTGGCGGCCCATGACAAGGCCGACGGCGCCGAGGCCGGCCTTTCCCTCAGCCGCGAGCGCTGCCTGGCCCAGCTGGCCCAGCTGGAGCGCCAGCGCACCGAGATCGACGACGCCATTGCCGAGCTGAAGGCGATGGCATCCACCCTCGCCGCCTGAAGGCCACGCACGAAAAAGGCGGCCCGCGCGGCCGCCTTTGCCATGAACCGTCCCGCCGTCCGCCGCCTCAGCCGCTCATCTTGGCGATGAGCGCATCGGACAGCTCGAAATTGGCGGTCACGTTCTGCACGTCGTCATTGTCTTCAAGGGTCTCGACCAGGCGGAGCAGCTTCTCGCCGGTCTCATCGTCCACCGCGATGGTATTTTGCGGTCGCCACACCAGGGCGGCCTTGCGCGGATCGCCGAACCTGGCCTCCAGCGCGCGCTGCACTTCCGAGAGATTTTCCGCGGCGCACACCACTTCATGACCATCCGGCGACGAGGACGCATCGTCCGCGCCGGCCTCGATGGCGGCTTCCATCATGGCGTCGGCATCGGCCTTGGCGGCGTCGAACTCGATCACCCCCACCCGGTCGAACATGAAGGACACGGAGCCCGTCTCGCCGAGGTTTCCGCCGGACTTGGTGAAATAGGAGCGCACTTCCGAGGCGGTGCGGTTGCGGTTGTCGGTCAGCGCCTCGACGATCACCGCAACGCCGCCGGGACCGTAGCCCTCATAGCGGATCTCATCGTAATTCTCGCCGTCGGCGCCGGACGCCTTCTTGATGGCGCGCTCGATATTGTCCTTCGGCATGTTCTCGGCGCGGGCGGCGAGAATGGCGGCCCGCAGGCGCGCGTTCATGTTCGGGTCGGGCAGGCCCATCTTGGCCGAGACCGTGATCTCGCGCGCCAGCTTGGAGAACAGCTTGGAGCGCATGGCATCCTGCCGCCCCTTGCGGTGCATGATGTTCTTGAATTGTGAATGCCCGGCCATGCCGTCACCGTCCGTTGAAGATCCCGCCCCGCGCCCCGCGTCCTGCGGGGCCGCCCGGGCCGAATGCCGTTGACTGGAGCGGCCTTATAGGTCGGAGCCGGGGAAAAGAGCAAGGAAGCGGGTGCAGCACGATGTCATGCCCGCATGTCCCGGCCGTCGGGTTCCGCCCGGCTCACTCCCAGAAAGCCGGCCGCACTTCCGAAAGCCCGCCGCCCATGCGCACCGCCGAGACACGGGTGGCAAGGCCGGTGCGGTCGTCCGTCTCCACCGCCACGCCGCACAGCGCCGCCGGGCCGGACGCCGGCTCGAACCGGCCGGAGGCCAGCTTGCGGGTGAAGCGCCGCAGCGGCTCCTCCTTGTCCATGCCGATGACGCCATCATAGCAGCCGCACATGCCGGCATCGGTCATATAGGCGGTGCCGTGGGCGAGGATGCGCTCGTCGGCGGTGGGCACATGGGTGTGGGTGCCCACCACGAGGGTGGCGCGCCCATCGCAATAATGGCCGATGGCCTGCTTCTCGCTGGTGGTTTCCGCATGCACGTCCACCACCACCGCATCCGCCACGCGGCCGAGGGCGGCGCCCTCCAGCGTCCGGTCGAGGGCGGCGAAGGGATCGTCCAGCGGGTCCATGAACACCCGGCCCATCACGTTGGCCACCAGCACCCGGGCGCCGTTCTTCGCCTCGATGAGGGCGGCGCCGCGCCCCGGCGTGCCGGCCGGATAGTTCATGGGCCGCACCAGGCCTTCCGCACGCTCGATGAAGACGAGGGCGTCGCGCTGGTCGAAGGCATGGTTGCCAAGGGTGATGGCGTCGGCACCGGCCGCGCGCAGTTCGTCATAGATGGCCTCGGTGATGCCGAACCCGCCCGCGGCATTCTCCCCGTTCACCACCACGAGATCGAGGGCCCAGCGCGAGACCAGAGCCGGCAGGCGCGAGACGACGCATTCGCGGCCGGAGCGGCCCACCACGTCGCCGAGGAAGAGAATACGCATTAGCAGAACCTGTGAAGCCGCACGCGGCTGTGTCGTGATCAGCGCGGCGCCACGCAGGACGCCGCCCGAAGTTCCGTTACCATCATGTCCACCGGCTCGTCATGGGCCTCGTGCGGCACCCCCTCCACTTCCTGGCAGGCGAAGGCGAAGCCGAGGGCGGAGACGGGGCCGTGCGCGCGCAGCCCGGCAAGGGTGCGGTCGTAGAAGCCGGCGCCGTAGCCGATGCGGTAGCCGTGGCGATCGAAGGCCGCGAGGGGCACCAGCAGGAGCGCGGGCGACACGAGCGGAGCGTCCGCCGGCGGCTCGGGGATGCGGAAGGCGCCGGCGGCGACCAGCGGCGCCCCCGCCGCCCACCGGCGGAACAGCAGCGGCGCATCACGGGCCTCGATCACCGGCAGGCACAGGTCCGCCCCCGCCACCCGCAGCGCCGCGGCGAGGGGCGCGGTGTCGATCTCGTCGCGGAACGGGGCGAACAGGGCGATGGTGCGGCCGGCGGCCGGGCCGATGGCGGCCAGCGCATGGCCTGCCGCCTGCCGGCTCGCGGCGGCGCGCGCACCCTCGCCCATGGCAGCGCGGCGCCCGAGCGCAAGCGAACGCAAGCGCTTCTTCTCGGCGGCGGGATCTGCGGGGAAGGTGGCGGGCGACATGCAGCCGAAGCACCTGCTGGCCAAGGCGGGCCGGGCGCCGCAAGTGCCCCGGCAAACGAAATCCCGCAGCGGGGCAGGCCCGCGGGCGGGAAAAGAAGACGTGCGGAGCCACAGTGGCCGTCGGAGGTCGATCCCGGGAACCTACAACGTAGGTGGGCGCCGTGTGTCCAAGCCCAGGGGCGAGGTCAGGGACAGCTCCCTTAAGGATCGATAAGGCCCCGGGGAAAATGCTCCTAACGCACCCCGCAGCCCCGCCTGACCAATGTAGGGATGATGACGGCCCGGCGCCAGCCCCATCATGTGCCAGCCCATCATGCGCCAAGTCGTACCTGTGCAAATCTCCCGCCGGTGCGAATTCTTCGTCGCGGGCCGGCGGCGGAGCGGGTCACCCCATGCCCACCGTGCCACGCTCCTTGGGGGCCAGCTCGGCCACCAGGCGCTCGATGCGCTCGGCCACGGCGTCGATGGTGCGGGCCACCTCCTCCTCGCCCGCCTCGATGCGCGCGATGGCGGAGGCGCGGGCGTCGCGCTGGCTCTCGATGTCGCTTTCCAGCGCGCGGATGCGCACGCGGGCTTCGGCCAGTTCGTCGGCGATGGTGATGGCGGCCATCACCACCAGCCGCTGGTCGCCGATCTCGCCGAAGGCGACGCGCAGCTGGGAGATGCGCCCGTCGATGTCGTGCGCCAGGCGGATGAGATGCTCCTCCTGCCCCTCGTCGCAGGCCATCCTGTACTGGCGCCCGGCGATGGTGACGGAGACATGGGGCATCCGTTCAGCCGCCGTGGGTCGCGAGCACGTCGCGGATGGTGCCCATGGCCACGTCGAGGCGGCGGATCACCTCGCGGCCCACCTCCTCCACCGCCCCGGCCTGGGACTGCGACACGTCAAGCTCGGCGGCCAGCCGCGCCCGGTCGTTGCCAAGGGCGTGGAGCTGCGCGAGCAGCGCCTCCTGGTGGCGGTCGGCCTCCCGACGGCGGTCGATGGCGTCGGTCAGGGCATCGAGGGCCGCATGAAGCCGCTTCGTCGCCGCCTCGATGGGGGCGTCCTGCAGCGGCGGGCGGTGCTTCAGCGCATACATTGTGAAAGTTTAGCCGAACCGAGCGGCGCAGCGCCACTCTTTCCAGCATTGTCAACATGATTGCGCCCGGCGCGCCACCGGAAAATGCAGGGCGGCCGCCGTGGGGTCCCGCGGCGGCGGACGCCCCCCGGCGATGCTGGGAAATGCCCCCGGGGCACGCGGATGCTGCGCCGCACAGGGCTTTGCCCCGGCCGCGACGATGCGGCGCGGGCGAGCCGGCCGCCATCCGCTTGACCTTGGAGGACGGGGCAGGTTTGACAGCCCCATGGGCCTTGCTATCAAGGCGGCCATCAAGGGCCCGACCTGCCGCCGACGGAGTTACCTCCAGCCGGGCAGCGCGAACGGGACCCGCGCGGGAGAACCGAATTGATGCTGAACGGCACGCGTCACGACCGAATGGCCAACGCCATCCGGTTCCTCGCGATGGATGCGGTGGAAGCCGCCAACAGCGGCCATCCCGGCCTGCCCATGGGCGCCGCCGACCTTGCCACGGTGCTGTTCACCCGGGTGCTGAAGTATGATCCGGCCTGCCCCGCCTGGCCGGACCGCGACCGCTTCGTGCTCTCCGCCGGCCACGGCTCCATGCTGCTCTATTCGGTGCTCCACCTCGCCGGCTACGAGAAGGTCACCATGGACGAGATCCGGCGCTTCCGCCGGCTCGGCTCGCTGACCCCCGGCCACCCCGAGAATTTCGTCACCGAAGGCATCGAGACCACCACCGGGCCCCTGGGCCAGGGCATTGCCACCGCCGTGGGCATGGCCATGGCGGAACGGGCGCTCTGCGCCCGCTTCGGCGCCGACGTGGTGGACCACCGCACCTATGTGCTCGCCTCCGACGGCGACCTCATGGAAGGAATCAGCCAGGAGGCAGCAGACCTTGCCGGCCACCTGAAGCTCAACAAGCTGATCGTGATGTGGGACGACAACCACATCTCCATCGACGGCCCCACCTCCATCTCCGGCTCCACCGACCAGCTGGCGCGCTTTGCCGCCTCCGGCTGGGCCACCACCCGCATCGACGGCCACGACCCGCAGGCCATCCTCGCCGCGCTGGAGGCCGCCAAGGCGTCGGACCGGCCGACCCTCATCGCCTGCCGCACCACCATCGGCTTCGGCGCGCCGAAGAAGGCGGGCTCGGAAAAGGCCCACGGCTCGCCGCTGGGCGCCGAGGAGATCGCCGCCACCCGCGCCGCCCTGGGCTGGGAAGCCGCCCCGTTCGAGATTCCCGCCGACGTCCTCGCCGGCTGGCGCGCGGCCGGTGCCGCCGGCGCCGCCCTCCGCGCCGCCTGGGAAGCCCGGCTCGAAGCCCTGCCGGCCGAGACCCGGACCGAGTTCGAGCGCCGCATTCTCGGCACCCTTCCCGAGGCGCTGGAAGGCGCCATCGTCGTCGCCAAGGAGAAGGCCGTGAAGGACGGCGGGGCGGTCGCCACCCGCAAGTCGTCCGAGATGGTGCTGGATATCATCACCCCGGCGGTGCCGGAGATGATCGGCGGCTCGGCCGACCTCACCGGCTCCAACAACACCAAGGCCAAGGGTGCGAAGTCCATCACGCCGGACGACTTTTCCGGCTCCTTCGTGCATTATGGCGTGCGCGAGCACGGCATGGCCGCGGCCATGAACGGCATGGCCCTGCACAAGGGCCTGGTGCCCTTCTCCGGCGGCTTCCTGGTGTTCTCCGATTATTGCCGCCCCGCCATCCGCCTCGCGGCGCTGATGGGCGAGCGGGTGATCCATGTGCTCACCCACGATTCCATCGGCCTCGGCGAGGACGGCCCCACCCACCAGCCGGTGGAGCACCTGGCGGCCCTGCGCGCCATTCCCGGCCTTCTGGTGCTGCGCCCCTGCGACACGGTGGAGACGGCCGAATGCTGGCAGATCGCCCTTCAGGCGATGGACCGGCCCTCCGCCCTCATCCTCTCGCGCCAGAACCTGCCGCTGCTGCGCACGGATGCCACGGCGCAGAACCGCTCGGCCGGCGGCGCCTACGAGATCCGCGCCGCTTCGGGCCCGGCCCAGGTGAGCCTGTTCGGCACCGGCTCGGAAGTCTCCACGGCCGTTGAGGCCGCAAAGATTCTGGAGGCGCAGGGTGTGCCCACCCGCGTCGTCTCCATCCCCTCGTTCGAACTTTTCCTCGCAAGGCCTGCCGCAGAGCGGGCCAAGGTGATCGGGGACGCTCCGGCCAAGGTGGCGGTGGAAGCCGCCATCCGCATGGGGTGGGACGCCATCGTCGGTTCGGATGCCGCCTTCGTGGGAATGACCTCGTTCGGCGCCAGCGCCCCAGCAAAGGATCTCTACGCCCATTTCGGCATTACACCGGACACGGTCGCGGCCAGCGCGCTCGACCGTCTCCGGCAGGCGTGATCACCGGGAGGTAATCACAGGCGCACGGCGGGCGCGAGAGGGCCGCGCTGCGGGGCAAGCCTGCGGCAGCGGATCGCATTTCACAGCGGCCGAGCTTCAAGCCGGCTCATGGAGGACCCATTATGAGCGTCAAGGTGGCCATCAACGGTTTCGGTCGTATCGGGCGTAACGTTCTGCGCGCCATCATCGAATCGGGCCGCACCGACATCGAGGTGGTGGCGATCAACGACCTCGGCCCGGTGGAGACGAACGCCCACCTCTTCCGCTTCGACAGCGTGCACGGCCGCTTCCCCGGCGAGGTCAAGGTCGCCGGCGATACCATCGACGTGGGCCGCGGCCCCATCAAGGTCACTGCCGTCCGCGATCCCTCCCAGCTGCCCCACAAGGAGCTGGGCGTGGACATCGCGCTGGAGTGCACCGGCATCTTCACCGCCCGCGACAAGGCGGCGGCGCATCTGGCGGCCGGCGCGAAGCGCGTGCTGGTGTCGGCCCCGGCCGACGGCGCCGACCTCACCGTGGTCTTCGGCGTGAACCACGACAAGCTCTCGGCCGATCACCTGGTGGTGTCCAACGCCTCCTGCACCACCAACTGCCTCGCCCCGGTGGCCAAGGTTCTCCACGATGCCGTCGGCATCGAGAAGGGCTTCATGACCACCATCCATTCCTATACGGGCGACCAGCCGACCCTGGACACCATGCACAAGGACCTTTACCGCGCCCGCGCGGCGGCCATGTCCATGATCCCCACCTCCACCGGCGCCGCCAAGGCGGTGGGCCTCGTGCTCCCCGAGCTGAACGGCAAGCTGGACGGCACCTCCATCCGCGTGCCGACCCCCAACGTCTCGGTGGTGGATTTCAAGTTCATCGCCAAGCGCGCCACCAGCAAGGACGAGATCAACGCCGCGGTACTCGCGGCTGCGGCCGGCCCGCTGAAGGGCATCCTCGGCACCACCGACCAGCCCAACGTCTCCATCGACTTCAACCACGACCCGCACTCCTCCACCCTCCACCTGGACCAGACCAAGGTCCTGGAAGGAACGCTGGTGCGCGTGCTGTCCTGGTACGATAACGAATGGGGCTTCTCCAACCGCATGGCCGACACCGCGGTGGCCATGGGCAGGCTCGGCTGAGCCGGAAGGGGGGCTTTGACATGAACGCCTTCCGGACCCTCGACGACGCCGACCTCGCCGACAAGCGGGTGCTCGTCCGCGTCGATCTCAATGTTCCCATGGAAGCCGGGCGCGTGACCGACGACACGCGCCTGAAAGCCATCCTGCCCACCATCCGCGCCATCACGCAGAAGGGTGGCAAGGCGGTGCTGCTGGCGCATTTCGGGCGGCCCAAGGGCCGTGACGAGAGCCAGTCCCTCGCCCCCGTCGCCAAGGCGCTGGAGGCCCAGCTCGGGCACAAGGTGTCGTTCGCCGACGACTGCGTCGGGGATGCGGCGCAGGATGCCGTCTCCCGCCTCGCCGCCGGCGAGGTCATCGTCCTGGAGAACACGCGCTTCCATGCCGGCGAGGAGAAGAACGCCCCGGATTTCGTGGCGGCGCTCGCGTGCCTCGGCGACATCTATGTGAACGACGCCTTCTCCACCGCCCACCGCGCCCATGCCTCCACCGAAGGGCTCGCCCACAAGCTGCCGGCCTATGCCGGCCGCTCCATGGAAAGCGAGATCAGCGCCCTCACCAAGGCGCTGGAAGCCCCCGAACGGCCGGTGCTCGCCGTCGTGGGCGGCTCCAAGGTGTCCTCCAAGCTCGAGCTGCTGGGCAACCTTGTGAAGAAGGTGGACATCCTGGTCATCGCCGGCGGCATGGCCAACACCTTCCTCGCCGCCCTCGGCATGAAGGTAGGCAAGTCGCTGTGCGAGCATGACCTTGCGCCGGTGGCGCTGGACATCCTGGAAAAGGCCAAGGCGGCCGGCTGCGAGATCGTCCTGCCCGTGGATGCGGTGGTGGCCACCGAGTTCCGGGCCAACGCCCCCCACCGCACCGTCGGCGTGGACGATGTGGGCGAGGGCGAGATGATCCTCGATGCCGGCCCGCAGACGGTGGCCGTGGTGGAGCAGAAGCTGGCGGCGGCAAAGACGGTGGTCTGGAACGGCCCGTTCGGTGCGTTCGAGATGGTGCCGTTCGATGCCGCCACCGTGGCGGTGGCCCGCCATGTGGGCACGCTCACCCGCAAGGGGCTGGTGCTCTCGGTGGCCGGCGGCGGCGACACGGTGGCAGCGCTCAACCATGCCGGCGCGGCGGGTGACTTCTCCTATGTCTCCACCGCCGGCGGCGCCTTCCTGGAATGGCTGGAGGGCAAGGCCCTTCCGGGTGTGGAGGCGCTGCGGCGCTGATGCGGTTTCCCCGGGCGGGCGTAGAAAAGCGCCTGCCCGGGGCCTCCTTTTGCTGCAATGCAATGTTATGGTAATCCGCACGCCACCCGGCCCGGCCCGTTGCGGCGCCGAACGGGTGGATTTCCGGACCGGGGCGCGCGCTCCAGTTCCCAATCCCGCCTGAGGGGCGGCAAAGGCAGGGTGAAGACACATGACGGCTGAGCTCGACGCGATCGCACAGAAGATGGTGGCCGACGGCAAGGGCATCCTGGCGGCAGACGAGAGCACCAGCACCATAAAGAAGAGGTTCGACGCCATCGGTGTCGAATCCACCGAGGACAACCGCCGCGACTATCGCGAGCTGCTGTTCCGCTCGCAGGCCATGCAGAAGTACATCTCCGGCGTCATCCTCTTCGACGAGACCATCCGCCAGAAGGCCAAGGACGGCACCCCGCTGGTGGCGCTGATCCAGCAGGCCGGCGCCATTCCCGGCATCAAGGTGGATGCGGGCGCCAAGCCCATGCCCCTGTGCCCGGGCGAGACCATCACCGAGGGCCTCGACGGCCTCGCCGGCCGCCTGAAGGAATATTACGACCTCGGCGCCCGCTTCGCGAAATGGCGCGCGGTCATCGACATCGGCGCCGGCATCCCCTCCTATCCGGCGGTGCGCGCCAATGCCCATGCGCTGGCCCGCTATGCGGCCCTGTGCCAGGAAGCCAACATCGTCCCCATCGTGGAGCCCGAGGTCCTGATGGACGGCGACCACGACATCGACACCTGCTACCGGGTGACCGAGTGGGTGCTGAAGACCACCTTTGAAGAGCTGTACTACCAGCGCATCCGCCACGAAGGCATGGTGCTGAAGCCCAACATGGTGGTGCCCGGCAAGAAGTGCCCCAAGCAGGCCTCCGTGGCCGAGGTCGCCGAAAAGACCGTGCGCCTGCTGAAGACCTGCGTGCCGTCCGCCGTTCCCGGCATCGCCTTCCTCTCCGGCGGCCAGTCGGACGAGGAGGCCACCGCCCATCTCGACGCCATGGTGAAGCACGGCGGCCTGCCGTGGAAGCTCACCTATTCCTACGGCCGCGCGCTCCAGGCCGCGCCGCAGAAGGCGTGGTCCGGCAAGGCCGAGAACGTCGCCGCGGCCCAGGCCGCGTTCGACCACCGCGCCCACATGAACTCGCTGGCCGCCCTCGGCCAGTGGACGACGGAAGTCGAGCGCAAGGCCGCCTGAGGCGCGCGCGTCCGCAACCCAGGGAAGAGGGCCGGCCCACGCCGGCCCTTTTTCGTATCCGCCCCGCCCTCCTGAAGGGGCGTGCCCCCAATTTGCCGGTTTCTTGTCCGACCGATCATCCATGCCCGCACCCCAGCCCACGCCGACCGCCCGATTGATGCTCGTCCTCACCCTGTCCGCGGACCTCCGGCCGGAGGCGGTGGACGCAGCCGTGCGCGCAGGCGACGTGGCGGCGGTGGTGCTGCGGGTGCCCCAGCAGGGCGCCCCCGCCGCCGACCGGCTCGCCGCCGTGGTGGAGGCTGTCCAGCGCCATGAGGCCGCCGCCCTCGTCGAGGGGCCGGAGGGCCTGGTGGCCACGGCCGGCCTCGACGGGGTGCATGTGGACCTGCCGGAGCGGCTGGAACCGACCCTGCGCGCCTTGAAGCCCCGCGCCATCGTCGGCGCCGGAGGGCTGGAAAGCCGACACGACGCCATGGTCGCAGGGGAAAGCGGAGCCGACTATGTGCTGTTCGGCGCCCTCTCCCCGGCTGCCGGCGCCTTTCCCCGGACCCTCGATTTCGTCCAGTGGTGGGCGGAACTGTTCGAGGTGCCCTGCGTGGGCGTCGCCTCCACCCTCGAAGAGGCGGAAGCCCTCGCCCGCGCCGGCGCCGATTTCGTGGCGCTGGACGAGGCGCTGGTGGCCGCCGGTGGCGCCGGCGCGGTGGCGCAGGCCCAGGCCCGGCTCGCCGTGGCAGGCAGCGACAGATGATTCGCCCCCGTCCGCCGGCGCAGGGACCGCAAACGCCGGCAGCCATGACCGGGCGCCGTGCCGGGTGGGTCACGATTGGCCGGCTCCCGGCGGGCACGCTTCCCGCCCGGCTGCTGCTGGCCGGCGCGCTTCTGGCCGGCAGCATTCCCGCCGCGCAGGCCCAGACCCCGCCCCCCGCCACCCCCGCGCCGTCCCCTGCCGCGCCCAAGCCGGTGGCCAAGCCGGACCCGAAACCCCAGCCGAAGCCTGAGGCCAAGCCTGAGGCCAAGCCCGCTGCCAAGCCTGCAGCCAAGCCGAACCCCAAGGACGACACCAAGGGCGACGCCAAGGCGCCCGCGACAAAGCCCGGCGCGAAGCCGGCCCCGGCGGCGCCCACCGCCAATCCCGCCGAGGCCGGCGACACCGCCTATGGCGCCTACCAGCGCGGCTATTACCTTACGGCCTTCAACGAGGCGCTGAAGCGCGCGCGGGCAACCAGCGACCCGGCCGCCATGACGCTTCTGGGCGAACTCTATTTCAGCGGCTACGGCGTGCCCCTCGACCGCGCCAAGGCGCTGGAATGGTATCAAAAGGCCGCAGCGGCCGGCTCTACCTCCGCGGTGTTCGCCCTCGGGCTCATGTCCCTGGCCGGTCAGGGGGTGAAGGCGGATGAGGTCGCCGCCGCCAAGCGGTTCCGTGAAGCGGCGGAAAAGGGGCATGGCGCCGCCGCCTACAATCTGGGCCTCCTCTACCTGCAGGGCCGCAAGATCCCCAAGGAGCCGTCCGAGGCGGCGCGCTGGTTCGAGATCGCCGCGGCGCAGGACGTCGAGGATGCGCAATATGCCCTGGCCGTGCTGCTGAAGGAGGGCAACGGCGTGGAGCGCGACGTGGCCGCCGCGGGCCGCCTGATGGGCACCGCCGCGCGCCTCGGCCACATCACCGCGCAGGTGGAATTCGCCATCATGCAGTTCAACGGCACCGGCGTGCCGAAGGACGAGGCGGCGGCCGCCGTCATGTTCCGCAAGGCCGCGCTCGGCGGCAACGTCATTGCCCAGAACCGCTATGCCCGGCTGCTCGCCGTCGGTCGCGGGGTCCCGCAGGACAAGGCGATGGCGGTGGCATGGCACCTTCTGGCCAAGAAGCGTGGGCTGGGCGATCCCATGCTGGACGACGTGATGGCGAAGCTGCCGGAAGCCGACCGGAAGAAAGCGGAGGCCCAGGCCGAGCGATGGGAGCGCGGCCGCGCCTGACCGCAGGGCGCCGGTTGCGGCCGAACGCGCCTTGACGGCTCCCGCCAAGGCGGGCACACGTCCCTGCCCGGCGGGCGCCGCCCGTTTCCATCCGTCCACTTCGACCGCTCGCTTGCCCGCCCGGCGACTTCGCCCCAACCCCAGGTTTCCTGATGATCCGCTCTCCGCTCATCACCGTCATGGTCCAGGCCGTCCGCAAGGCGGGCCGCGCGCTCGCCCGCGATTTCGGAGAGGTGGAGCAGCTGCAGGTTTCCATGAAGGGGCCGGCGGATTTCGTCTCCGCCGCCGACCGGAAGGCCGAGGATACGCTTTTCGCCGAACTCTCCCGGGCGCGCCCCGCCTACGGCTTCCTCATGGAGGAGCGTGGCGCGGTGGAGGGCACGGACCCCGCCAATACCTGGGTGGTGGACCCGCTGGACGGCACCACCAACTTCCTGCACGGCATCCCCATTTTCTCCATCTCGCTGGCGCTGGTGCGCAACGGCATGCCGGTGGCGGGGGTCATCTTCAATCCGGTCATGGACGAGCTCTATGTGGCCGAGAGCGGCCAGGGGGCCTATCTCAACGACCGGCGCCTGCGCGTCGCCGCCCGCAAGAAGCTCGCCGATAGCGTGGTGTCCTGCGGCCTGCCGCACATGGGCCGGGGCGACCATGGCCAGTTCAACCGCGAGCTGGAGAAGGTGCAGCCCCAGGTGGCCGGCCTGCGCCGCACGGGTTCCGCCGCCATTGATCTGGCCTGGGTGGCCGCCGGCCGCTTCGACGCCTTCTGGGAGCGCAACCTCTCGCCCTGGGACATGGCGGCGGGCATCATCCTGGTGCGCGAGGCCGGCGGCTTCGTCTCCGACATGGATAATGGCGACAAGATGCTGGAGAAGGGCCACGTGCTGGCCGGCAACGAGATGATCCAGCGCGACCTGCAGAAGCTGCTGAAGGCGGCCTGAAGCGCGGCGCGGGCTGCGGGAAGGCCGCGCGCCAGCTCTGCCCCATCCCTGAGCGCAGCGCCCCTCAGCGCCGGGCGAAGAGCTTTTCCACGTCCTTCAGCGACAGGGTGACGAAGGTGGGGCGGCCGTGGTTGCACTCCCCGGCATTGGGCGTCTCCTCCATCTCCCGCAGCAGGGCGTTCATCTCCTCCACCCGCAGGCGACGCCCGGCGCGCACGGAGCCGTGGCAGGCCATGGTGGCCGCGACGTGCAGCAGGCGCCGCTCCAGGGGCAGGGCATCGTCCCATTCGGCCGCATGCTCGGCGAGATCGCAGATGAGGCGCGATATGTCCGCATCCTTCAGCATGGCCGGCACCTCGCGCACCAGCACCGCCCCGGGGCCGAACGGCTCCAGCACCAGGCCTAGGGCGACGAGGTCGCCGGCACGCTCGGCGAGCCGGTCCGCGTCGGCCGGGTCGAGATCCACCACGGCGGGAATGAGCAGGCCCTGGCGCGCCACCCCGTCGCGCGCCAGCGCCGCCTTCAGCTTCTCGTAGACAAGGCGCTCGTGGGCCGCGTGCTGGTCCACGAGGACCAGCCCGTCCCGGGTCTGGGCGACGATATAGGTCTCGTGCAGTTGCGCCCGCGCGGCGCCCAGCGGGCGGTCGAGGTCGGCGGCGGAGGGCGGCGCCGCGTCCGCGCGCGCATCCGCCGCCGGCGCCATGAAGGGCGCCATGAAGGGCGCCGTGAGAAAGGCGGCCTGCGCCTCCTCGGCGAAGCCCTCCAGCGGGCGGGAGGAGGAGTTGCGCCAGTCGTGATCCTCAACCGGCTGCGACCAGCGCCCCGGCGGCAGGCCACCCGGCCGCGGCCCGGGCAGCTCCGCCACCCGGGCCAGACCGGCGAGGCGATCGGCCATGGTGGCGGCGGTGGAAGGCGCCCGCTGCCCCAAAGCATCGGTGAGGGTGCGCACGATGAGCGCCCGCACATTGCCGCCGTCGCGGAAGCGCACCTCGGTCTTGGCCGGGTGCACGTTCACATCCACCTCCCGCGGATCGAGGCTGAAGAACAGCGCCAGCACCGGGAAGCGATCGGAGGGCAGCAAATCCGCATAAGCGGCGCGCACCGCGCCCATGAGCAGCTTGTCGCGCACCGGGCGGCCGTTCACGAACAGGAACTGGCCGAGCGAATTGGCCCGGGAGAAGGTGGGCAGCCCGGCGAGCCCCTCCAGCACCACGCCGCCGCGTTCGCCGCGCACGGCCACCACATTGCGTTCCGCTTCCGCCCCCAGCACATCGGCCAGGCGTCGCGCCCGCCCCTGCGCATCGGGTGGGCAGGCGGGGAAGACGACGGGCGCGCGCTCGTCCATCACCAGGGTGAAGGCCACATCCGGCCGCGCCAGTGCCAGCCGGCGCACCACATCCGACGCCGCGGCGCCCTCGGCACGGTCGGATTTCAGGAATTTGAGGCGGGCCGGCGTGGCGAAGAACAGGTCGCGCACCTCCACCCGCGTGCCGCCGACAAGGGCGGCCGGGCGCGGCGGCGTCACCACCCCGCCGTCCACCCGGATCTCGAAGGCATGCGCCGCGCCGGCCGGCCGGCTGGCGATGGACAGGTGCGCCACGGCGCCGATGGAGGGCAGCGCCTCGCCCCGGAAGCCGAGGGTGGCGATGGCCAGCAGGTCCTCCCCCGGCAGCTTGGAGGTGGCGTGGCGCTCCACGCACAGGGCGAGGTCGTCCGGCCCCATGCCGCTGCCGTCGTCGGTGACGCGCACCAGCCGCCGGCCGCCGCCGTCGATCACCACTTCGACCGCCCGGGCCCCGGCGTCGAGGGCATTTTCCACCAGTTCCTTCACCACGGCAGCCGGCCGCTCCACCACCTCGCCGGCGGCGATGCGATCGACAAGCACGGGCGGCAGGCGGCGGATGGACATGGCGACTCGCGACGGATTCGGGTGGGCGATCTTACGGCGCGCGGCCATGGGTTGGAATTGCCCCCGCAACCGGCCCCGCCCCGGCGCTTTTGCCCGCAGCGCTTGCTTTGCCGCCGGCTTCGCATAAATCTCCTTCATGGAGATATCCCGCGCGCGGCCCGCCTGTCCGGCCCGCCTCTGAAAGCAGTGCCATGACCTATGTTGAGGCGGCGAGTGCGCCGCTGCGCAAGACCGGCCACATCAAGCTCTACGGGCCCGAGGGCTTCGCGGGCATGCGCCGGGCCGGCGCCCTGACCGCCAGTTGCCTGGATGCGGTGGCCGAAATGGTGAAGCCCGGCGTCACCACCGCCGAAATCGACAAGCTGGTGTTCGACTTCGCCATGGACCACGGCGCCTATCCCGCGACGCTGATGTATCGCGGCTACCGCTATTCCGTGTGCACCTCGCTGAACCACGTGGTGTGCCACGGCATGCCCAATGCCCGGCCGCTGCGCGACGGCGACATCGTGAACGTGGACATCACCCTGGTGCTGGACGGCTGGTATGGCGATTCGAGCCGCATGTATCCCGTGGGGCCGGTGGCGCGGCGGGCGGAACGGCTGCTGGAGGTGACCTACGAGGCCATGATGCGCGGCATCGCCGCCATCCGCCCCGGCGGCCATGTGGGCGACATCGGTGCCGCCATCCAGGATTTCGTGGAGCCGCAGCACATGAGCGTGGTGCGCGATTTCTGTGGCCACGGCGTCGGCCAGGTGTTCCACGACGAGCCCAACATCGTGCATGTGGGCCGCCGCGGCGAGGGACCCAAGCTGATGCCGGGCATGATCTTCACCGTGGAACCCATGATCAACCTGGGCCGCCCGCACGTGAAGGTGCTGTCCGATGGCTGGACCGCGGTGACCCGCGACCGCTCCCTCTCCGCCCAGTTCGAGCACGCCGTGGGCGTGACCGAGACGGGGGTGGAGATCTTCACCCTCAGCCCCAAGGGCTACCACAAGCCGCCCTACCTCACCGCCTGAGAAATCCGGGGCAACGCATGGCCGAGGCGCCGGAAGACGGCTTGAGCGAGGCGCCCCATTTCCATGGGCATCGCGACCGGTTGCGGGCGCGGTTCCGGGAGGCCGGGGCGCAGGCGCTGGCCGATTACGAGCTGCTGGAGCTGGTGCTGTTCCGCGCCGTTCCGCGGCGCGACGTGAAGCCCCTCGCCAAGGCGCTGGTGGACCGCTTCGGCTCGTTCGCCGAGGTGGTGGCGGCGCCGCCGCCCCTGCTGGCCGAGGTGCCGGGCATGCGCGACGCCATCATCACCGAGCTGAAGGTGGTGGAAGCGGCCGCCCAGCGCCTCGCCAAGGGCCAGGTGAAACGGCGGCCGGCCCTGTCCTCCTGGAGCGCGGTGATCGACTATTGCCGCACCGCCATGGCCTATGCCGAGCGCGAGCAGGTGCGCGTGCTGTTCCTGGACAAGCGCAACCAGCTGATTGCCGACGAGGTGCTGCAGACCGGCACGGTGGACCATGCGCCGGTCTATCCCCGGGAGGTGGTGAAACGGGCGCTGGAGGTTTCCGCCTCCGCCCTCATCTTGTTCCATAACCACCCCACTACTCCAATTTCGATCACGCTGGATCACGCTCGATACCACTGAAACATCAACAGTTTCCGCGATTTTTGCGGATTGCGTACAGGGGGCGGTTATGGCAAATTGGGGGCGGTTGAAGGGGTAGAATACGGCTTTCCGCTCCCAGCAAACGATCCCCGTTTCTCCTCGACCGATCCCAGTTGCGGAAGAGGAGGAAACGCTATGCCAAGCCTGACCGACACCGCCATCCGACATGCGCTGAAGCGGGTCGAGGTGAGCCAGAAGCAAGAAAACCTCGCCGACGGCGAAGGGCGTGGCACAGGCCGTCTCGTCCTCGTCCTGAAGCCCATGCCCAAGCGCGTGACAGCTGACTGGATGGCGCAACAGTGGCGCGATGGGAAGCGAACCAAGAAGAAGCTCGGCGCCTACCCGTCAATGACGCTCGGCCAGGCCCGCGAGATTTTCAAGCGCGACTATGCAGATGTGATTCAGAAGGGTCGAAGCATCAAGATCGCCACCGATACGCGCCCCGGCACCGTCGCCGATCTTTTCGAGGGCTATGTAGCATCGCTCAAGGCCGCCAACAAACCCTCGTGGAAGGAAACCGAAAAGGGCCTGAACAAAATTGCCGACACCCTCGGACGCAACCGCCTCGCCCGCGAGATCGAGTCCGAGGAAATCATTGAACTGATCCGCCCGATCTATGATCGCGGCGCCAAGTCGATGGCGGATCATGTGCGATCCTACATCCACGCCGCCTTTAGCTGGGGCATGAAGTCCGACAACGACTACAGGCAGCAATCTGCTCGGCGCTTCCGTATCCCTTTCAATCCGGCGACAGGCATTCCGACCGAACCGAAGGTCCAGGGCACGCGCTGGCTCGACGAGGACGAATTCGTTCAGCTCTACCGCTGGCTGGAGTGTCCCGACACGCCTGTCCATCCGCCGTATACCCGTGCGGTCCGCATCCTCATGTTGACCGGCCAGCGCGTCGAGGAGATCGCGAATCTCCACATCGACCAATGGGACGCCAAGGAGAAAATTATCGACTGGTCCAAAACCAAGAACGAGCAGCCCCATGCCGTTCCGGTGCCCGCGCTGGCGGCAGAGCTCATCTCATCCATCAACGTTAACGAATACGGCTGGTTCTTCCCTTCGGCCAAGGACCCGTCGAAGCCCGTCAGCCACGGCACACTCTATTCGTTCATGTGGCGCCAGCGGGACCGCGGCGTGATCCCCTACGTGACGAACCGCGACCTGCGCCGAACCTTCAAGACGCTGACCGGCAAGGCTGGCGTTCCGAAGGACATCCGCGATCGCCTGCAAAACCATGCCTTGCAGGACGTCAGCTCGAAGCACTACGACCGCTGGAACTACATGGCGGAGAAGCGGGCCGGTATGGCGAAATGGGACAAGTTCGTCCGCGCCATGCTGGCGAAGAAGCGCTTGAAGGCGGCCGCATGACTTCCCGGCCGCCGAAACCCGTCCCTCGCCGCGCAAGGACATCCGATCCCGCTACCGAAATCGACGCACTGACCTACGCCACCTTCGTCGGAGACCTGAAGCAGAAGATCGCGGCCGCCCGCCACCGGGCTGGCTTGTCGATCAATCGCGAGCTGGTGGTCCTCTATTGGACCATTGGTCGCGACATTCTGGGCCGGCAGGAGCGTGAAGGTTGGGGCGCCAAGGTCATCGACCGCCTAGCCGGTGACCTGGGCCGGGCTTTCCCGGAGATGACGGGACTCTCAGCTCGAAACCTGAAATATATGCGCGCATTCGCCGAGGCCTGGCCCGACGATGAATTCGTGCAACAGGTTGTTGCACTATTGCCCTGGGGCCATAACGTCCGCCTCCTCGACGCCCTCAAGACACGGGAGGAACGCACCTGGTACGCTCGGCAAGCGATTGAGCATGGCTGGAGCCGGAACGTTCTCGTCCACCAGATCGATAGCAACCTTCTCGCCCGGCAAGGCAGCGCCCTCACCAACTTTTCGCGAACCTTGCCCGCTGAGCAATCCGAACTTGCCCAGCAGATCCTCAAGGATCCCTACACGTTCGACTTCCTCTCGCTTGGCCCCGAGATGCTGGAGCGCGATCTCGAACGCGGCCTGATTGAGCATCTACGCTCGCTCATCCTCGAACTCGGCAAGGGCTTCGCCTTCGTCGGCAGCCAATATCATCTCGAAGTCGGCGGGCAGGATTATTACCTCGACCTCCTATTTTATCATCTGCGCCTTCGCTGCTTCGTGGTGATCGAACTGAAGATCGAGGATTTCAAACCCGAATTCGCCGGCAAGATGAATTTTTACCTGTCGGCCGTGGACGAGCAATTGCGCCATGCTGACGACAAGCCGACCATTGGCATCATCCTGTGCAAGGGGCGCAACGAGGTGATCGTTGAATACGCCCTGCGCGATTCCAGCAAGCCAATGGGCGTCGCCCAGTATCAGCTCTCCGCCGCGCTGCCGCCCCAGCTTGAGGAGGATCTCCCGACGGTAGCAGAGTTAGCCCGAGAGTTCCCTTTGATGTCTGTAGTCAAGCTACGCATCGAAATTGAGCGCGCGGTGCGCGAGCTCGCCGAAAGGAAGGGCGTCCTCTTCGATCGGCCCACCAGCATCATGAACATGCTGCGCGACCTTCGCCGCCAAGGGGCAGTGCCGGCCAGCACCGAGCGGATGCTCGGTGCGCTGCAAACCATGAACGCGGCCTCGCACGGCGTGGACGTCGACTCTGAAACGGCGAAACAGGCCGTGGAAATCGGGACGGTGTTCCTTGCTGAACTCAAGGCACTAAACACTGACGGCTGAAATGCTAACGCGGAAACCATCTTTCGCGACACCCTAGAAGGACAGGACATACCTCGTGGATGATAGTTGGCCGACGTGGCTCAAGGTTATGGAGAACGGCGCTGTCGGAGAAGCGCGCACGCGTTCCTTCCTAATCGACCGATTTTGGGTGCTTGAGCGGAGCGTCGACGCCGACGGCGCCGATTTCCTCATACAACGTCGCACCACGACCCAACGATTCACGGACAAAGTTCCGCCCCGCGTCGGCGTGATCCAAGCCAAATACTTCCAAGACCGGCGCACGACGCACCACATCCCCAAAAGCTACGTCATTGACGCTGGCG
The DNA here is from genome assembly GCF_047444035.1 of Xanthobacter sp. AM11. Taxonomy (NCBI): domain Bacteria; kingdom Pseudomonadati; phylum Pseudomonadota; class Alphaproteobacteria; order Hyphomicrobiales; family Xanthobacteraceae; genus Xanthobacter; species Xanthobacter sp. AM11. The sequence goes on along the minus strand of NZ_JBLAOA010000001.1, from coordinate 2,331,687 downwards.
GAACTCCGCTTGAAGGATTTTTCGCACTTCTCCATGTCGGGAAAGAAGACGACGGCGAAATGTATCTGCTGTCCGCACGGCAGATAGTCGATACGTTATCGATAAGCAGCAGCCATTCACCCGAAAGCTATGTTGTCGGCGCCACGGCGCTTCAGGAAACCTTCCGCGTCAAGGCGCGCAAATTCGCTCTCGATCAGATCGAGCACAGCTTGAAGAGCCAGACCTACTACCAATCGGCCGCCTTCTTGGATCAGCTCAACATCCCATATCGACGCTTCAGTGAAGACGACATTGAATTTCCCTGGACACTTCCGCTCCCGAACCCCGTCGGCGAAATCCCGAAGATGTTTGTGGACCAAAAGGAGGAGCTGAGAAAGATTGTCTTCGATATGGAGGAAGTATTGGGAGCCATCGACGCCGTCCTGACCGAGAAAGACCCGCGTCGCGCCCTCGAGTTGATGGATGACCTACGCCAGCATGTTGATGGCGACGGGAAAATCACCTTCGGCGGGAGAGCGGACTTCCACTGGGGCGACCTTCCGAGCGCACTCGACACGCACGATCGTTGGCGCCTGGGCCTGCAGGCAGACGGCCTCCTAGAACCGTACATCGCCATGGGAGACAAACTGCAGAAGGCCCTCATCTCGCATACGACGGCTCATCCGCTTACTGACAAAGGCGATTTCCTGCAGGCAACTCTCACGTACGAACCGACCACGCTCAGCGTCGCCAATCTGTCCGTCAAATCGGGCAAGCCGCCCGAGAGAGAGTCAGAGATGAAGGTTCCCGGGCATGTTCGTATAGCAGGAACTCTTAGCGAGTGGGCCCCGCGCAAGATGAACCCAATGGACTACACGATCGAGAACGTCTGGTGGAACATCATGCGCTATGTCATCGAGCAGCGCTATCCAGATCCGGACTTCGATTGACGCTGCTTGCGGATCACCAAGCGCGAAACCGAGACCCTCAGCCTCGCCAGCGATCTTGTGCTCGCAGGGGCAGGATCGGACTCGTCGATCCCGCCCTTCCCGACACTCGGCCTAGCGCCGGTCTAACCGGCGGTAAAAACGCTTCTGGTTGTTGTTCGGATCGACATAGGTGAAGCAGTCCGCGAGATTATCGATGCTCTGCAGCACGCCCAACAAGGCATAAGCGTTGAAAGGCGTCCCCGCCCCGGTCTCGTAGTGACTGACGAAATTGCCAACGATCGACGGTACGTGATGGTTTTGGAGATCCGTGATCTGCTGAGGCGTAAGCACACACCGATTGGCGGCGTGATACAGCTTTACTGCCTCGCCGATCGCGTCAATGTAGGTCGAGAGCGTCCGCTTGTCGCCTCGGGTGGCGTAGTCCGGTGGGACCGGGACCTCCAACTTGGCGATAATCTGCCCCAGCTTGTACTCGAGATACTGCCGCAGAAACGGTGCGCCTATATCGATCTGGCCGGCATTCAGGTGCTGCAACGCCTGCGCCTTGAGGCGATCCGCCTCCTGGGCCGATACCATCAGCCGCCCCTTCGGCGGCATGCCTTGTAACTTCTGATGATGCCAATCCGCGGTACCGTTCAGCTTGTCGAAGTATTTCTCCAGACTGGTGTCATGGCTCAGAAAAATGAACTGAAGCCCGTCCGGCACAGCGCCATAGCGCAGCAACGTCCGCACAGCATCCATCAGCGCGAACTGGTGACCAGCGTCGAAGCTGGACGTCACGTCATCAAGCACCATGAACCGCGGAACGCCACTATGCTTGGTCGCAGCCGCCAGGAAAATCGCGGCCGCAACAGCGTTGCGATAGCTTTCCGATAGGAGAGCCCGGGCACTGAGATCCTGAAGGCCGAAAAAGTCCGCGAGCTTCAGATCAACGTTCTCGCTGTTTTGAGCCCGGCTGAGGGTCGGCTTCACATCAGGCCCGCCGCGCACGAAGCGAGCGAACAGATCCTGGCAGGCGGTCTGAATCTCGGCAATCCGCTCGTTAGCCAGCGCCGCCTCGGCATCGGCGAAGCTCTGGCCGGCGCGCGTGATGAACGTCTTCCACCGGTTCAGCAGATTGAGCTTGTCCTGTTTCGCCTTGAGCGCCGGCGCTCCAGTCTCGTATTCTAGGACGGCATCACGGAACTGCTTTGCAAAGCTGAGGATACGGGTCACCTGCACCAATGACGGCGGCAACCGCGCCTGCAACGCGCCAGCCTCGCCCTGCACCCGGGAAAGAGTCTCGCCGCGCTGCGTTTCGAGGACCCCGAGACGCGCCTTGATACTCTCTAGGTCGGACGTCGTCACATCCCCCTTCTTGGCCGCCAAGTCGAACGCGACATGCAATCGATCGCCCGTCGCGATCGCCATCGCCGCCGCCTCTTCAAGCTGACGGAGCTTTGCGACCCCGGGTGCCGTGGCGACATCCTTGACGAGTTCGGCACCCAGCTGGGCGGCGGCATCGTATTTGGCGATCTTGCTCTCCAGCCGCGGCTTTAGCGGGTCGCCACTTTTCGCCTCGCAAACCGGGCATTGATTCGGATCGTGCCAATCGGCGCCGGACACCACGGCCAGCGCATCGCGCAAAAGGGCATGCAATGATTCCGCGCCGACGCTGCGCACCGCGTCGTCTCTCCTTCCGGCCAGCTCGAGCAGCCGATCGAGATCGGCAAGTTCGTCCGCCGTGACCTCTAGCCCCGACAGCGACGTGACCGAGCTGGTCAGCGCATCCAGCTTCTTTCGCGCTTCCCCGCCTTCCTCCTTCTCGATCGCGAGTTCCGCGGCGTCAAAATCTAAATCCATGACCGAGCCCTCGCCGACCAATGGCTTGAGCAAGGCGATGGCGGACAAGGCAGCCGTCACCGCTGCCTTCAGATCGGCAAGCTTATCAACAGCGGCGCCTCCCGCCCCGGCGACCTCGTCGTGGGCGGCAATGACCCGCCGCTCAATCGCACTCAATGCACGCGCGCCCGTGGTCACCTCAGCATCGAGCGCAGAGAGGCCTAGATCACTGTTGACGTTTTGCGTTCGCTTGGCGCCGTCGAGAGCCTGACGCAGGCGGGAGTATCGGCTCAGTCCCACGAGCGATGCGAAAGAACGCCCCCGCTCCAAGGCGGAGATGTCGATGAGCTTCGCGAACCGGTTATAATCGACGAGGACGAAGTCCTCCTGCAGACTCGCCAGGAACTGCTGCGGATCGGCATGACCGCTCGGGGAAGTCACCAGGCGCGCACCGTTGGCAGCCCGCACCACCTTGATCGCCACATCCGGCGAGCCGTCATCGCTTGCGAATATCAGGTCGACCGTCGCCTGCTGCCCGGGATGGAAGCGATTGACGATATAGCTGTCGCCCTGCTCGGCTTCTTGGAGCGCCTTCAGGCGCGGGACGATGCCGTGGATCGCGAAGCAAACAGCTTCGAATATAGAACTTTTACCGACGCCGTTCGGCGCATGGACCGAGTTGACGGCGTCGGATTTGAACTTGAGGACGAGTGGGTCGCCGTCATTGTTGATCCCACGAAAACCCTCGATCGACAGGCTGCCCAGGAAATACCGCGTCATGCCTTGTCCTCGCCCGCAGGGTTGGACAGACCATCAAGTGCAGCCAGCACCGCCTTGTGAAACTCGCCGATCGTTGCCCGGCTTGGCGCGGTGTCACCTCCTGAATCCAGGAGGTGCAAATTGTCAAAGAGGATCTTCGCGCATTCAGGATCGATCTGCTCGGCCTCAGCCTGAAACAAGGCGAGATTGTCCTCGAAAGTATTTTCCAGCTTAAACTTCATACGCCCCCCCGACTTCCGCCCAATGCGATTCTATTCGATTTCAGCGCGTGCGCCCAATGTAGCGACGATCAAACGATTGCGTCTCATCATGAAGCTGTCGCTGCCTCCTCATTGTCGCTCTTGCGAAGCTTGCGCCATGCCGGAAGGATGAACGGCTGGCCATGATCGATCGGCACGCGCATGGTAGTCTCGCCATATTCACCCGGCGGGCCAAGCGCCACGACCTGCCGGCTTTGATACGAGCAAGGCTCGTCCGGCGGCGCGACCGTGTAGCGCTCCGGCAATCGCCTCAGGACCGAGGTGTGATAGATCCAGATGTCGTTGCCCTTGAGACGAACGATGAGCTGTCGCAGGCGCCGGCGAACCGCGATCTCCGTTGCAGGGGGAATGTCTACGAGAATATCTCGCTGCGACCAGGACAATCCGACGAGGATATCGAACAGCTCCTGCGCGTAGGCACCCGTTTCCTCATCAAGCGTCGTCTCGATAATGCAGGCCACGTCGTGTGAGCGGGCCGCCTCCGTATAAAGCGCGCCTTCATCCGTCGTCGCACTGGCGATGTCATAATCGTTGCGGGGTATGAGCCGGTCGTCATCCTCCATCAGCGCGGAAAAGACATCCGGCGCGCTTCCCGTCGGCGCCATCTCCAAAGTTTCCGAAACGAGGATGATGCGCTCGCGATGAACTTGCAGCGCTTTTGCCAGCCGATCGGCCGTTGACACTGCAATTGGCGCATTCTCATTCTCGATCATGCGAAGCATCCGAATGCTGACGCCGATTTCATTCGCCATTTCCTTTTGGGTCGACAGTCTCTCGAGCTGTTCCCTCAAAGCTTTCACGACCTTACCGTTCGGCACGACCTTCTTCATCTCAACCTCATTCCGCGTTTTCGATGATCCAAGCCTACATGGAGAAGCGACCCAGCGTGAGGCAGCCGACCGGAATCGGAGCGGCACACGAGCGGCAAACCGGCAGACTAAGCGATTCAACGTGCGGTGCCCTTGACTAGGCATTTATGACCGGCCATTTATGACCGGTCAAGGAGGCCTTATCATGCTTCGCTATAATCCGGAAAAATTCGCTTCGCTGTCAGAGTCCGACGTCGGCAAGCGCATTTGGACGTTTCTTACGCGGCCTGCCACTATCGCTCGCCTGGAGACGGCCTCAGAGCTTGGAAAGCCCGCCGTCGAAGGCATCGAAGAACAGCTTCTCGAGGAGTTCCGCGAAGACGTCCTGATTGACCGCGTCAAGCAGATGGTCGGCCACATGGTCAGGCAGATACTCGAACAGCGCGATTGGGTTCTCGACCAAAGCGACGTGAAGGTTCAGTCGGTGCCCTTCACCAAGGCGGCACGCTACAGGCGGCCCGACTGGATCACCTTCCATGCCTTTCGCAATACGAAAGACCCCCGCGATGTCGTCATCACCGACCGTCGGCAGAACGCGCCTCTGCCGAAGGACGCTCGCTGGACCTTCTACGCGACCTTTGCCAGCCCCTTGAAGGCGGCCGTCGCGTTCGGCGTCAACGATACACCCAAGCTTCGCCGACAAGTGCAGACGCACGGTTTTCACCGTGTCCACATCCCGCGAATGCTGCGCCGCGCTTAATCGAGAGGGTATGAGCGCATGGTGCAATTCAACGACTGGTGTGACGGAGCCGACACTCCACTCGGCAACCACCACCTCCACATCAAGACCGTTCGCGCCGCCGACCGCCCGACGGGCGTCCAGCTGTCCGCCGCGGCCGTGCCTGGGCACTATGCGGCGGAAGAGCGAGTCGCACGCGCATTGCGTCGCCTCGGCAAACCAGGGGCTGCCGATCTGGTCACAGGGTTGTTGCCTCAGACAAAGCAAATCCGGTCCGGGGATCTCGGGGAGATCTACGCGACCGAATGGATCGATGCGCACAGCGGCTATCGCGCTCCGATCAAGCGTCTGCGATGGAAAGATCATCGCAACATGGCAATGCGCGGTGACGACGTGATCGGCATGGTCCTCGACCAAGCCACACAACGACTTCGCTTCCTCAAGACCGAGGCAAAGAGTCGGGCCTCTCTTCGCGCGCAGACTCTCACGGAGGCGCGTGCTGGCCTTGATAAGCACAATGGACGCCCTTCATCGCACGCGCTGTCGTTCATATCCGCGCGCCTTCTCGAACTTGCGAACGAACCGCTGGCAGACGCAATCGACGATGCGCTAGTGCGTCATGGTATCCCGTTGGCCAGTGTGCAGCATCTGTTGTTCACGTTCTCGGGCAACGCGCCGCAAGCATTGTTGACGCAGTCACTTCAAGCTTACCCGGGGCAAATCCATCAGTGGGGCGTCGCTCTCCACGTCGATGGCCATGCAGCCTTTGTCGGCGCCATCTATGATCGTGTGATCGCCAATGCCAACCAACCCTGACACGATCTCGGCCGCGATCACCGAAGCAGCGGCAGCCGGCTTTCGGGGTAGACTCATCGCGCAAGGGCAGGCCCGTGCCATGATATGGCGAGACGGCGTTCTACCACCCGACGCGCCACAGTTCTCGCCGCAGCTCAGCTTCGATCTTCATAGCTACGCCTACGGTCTCCTGGGTCTTGGCCTTCGCATGCTTGAGATGGCTGGTGATGCCGATCAGGCTCGGGTCGCCTTCGTGCAGGCTGCGACCGCCCTTGAATCGGTGATGGCCAAGGGTGATCGCGGCGAAGCGGATCGGGACTTCCATTTCGTCATGGCGGCCGCCAGCTATCACCTCGCGCAGCTTTCCGCCCGAGCCTATTCGCTTCTCGCGATCGTTATAAACGAAGAAAACTTCTCGCCACTTGAGCGCGCTTTGGCGCAGCTGATGCGCCGGGATATCAATGGTCTCCGCGCACGGGTCCATAATTATCGCCTCGATGGAGAAGGCTCTGACGCGCGAATCTCAGGCCTATTTCAAGAGCGGCTCGCGCTCGAACCCATTCAACCAGCTGACGAAGCAGCTCCCGACCGCGACGGCCATGACTTCCTCTGGGAAGGGCTGGACATTGCGCTCACCGACAACTTTTTCGGCGCCATCTCCATTTTCCTCTTAGCACTCGACCGCGGTGAGCGTGCCTTAGTCGAGCAAGCAATCGCACGACTGCGGAACAGCCTTTCCATCTGTGCCGAGCTCAACCTCCTCCCGCAATGGTGGGCGCACCGAGTCGCTATTCATCTTCTGTCCGACCTCTGGTCCAACACTTTTCATGAGAGGGTCCCTCTTGCTCCCACGGGCGGTGCGGCAGCTGACTGGCTAAGTTTGCGATCGATCTTGATTGCATCGCTCGCCTGCCGCTCAAGGGCGGAAATAGATCTGTGGCCGTCGCAGATCGAGGCGGCGGCTCGCGCCGTCGATCAGTCCGATAATCTCGTCGTCTCACTGCCGACCAGCGCCGGCAAAACCCGTGTTGCGGAGCTATGCATTCTCCGGTGCCTTGCAGGCGGCCGGAGGGTCATGTTCGTGACACCGCTAAGGGCTCTCTCAGCCCAGACGGAAGCGAACCTCCAACGTACCTTTGGGCCACTCGGAAAGACGATTTCAGCTCTTTATGGGAGCATCGGCGTCTCCGGGTTCGATGAAGACGCTATTCGAGAACGCGACATCGTCGTCGCTACACCGGAGAAGATCGATTTCGCGCTTCGCAATGATCCTTCACTGCTCGACGATGTCGGTCTGCTGATTTTTGATGAAGGCCATATGATTGGCCCAGGCGAACGTGAAGTTCGTTACGAAGTCCAGATTCAGCGCTTGCTTCGCCGACCGGACGCCGATCAGCGCCGGATCGTGTGCCTCTCTGCAATCCTCCCTGATGGAGATCAGCTGGAGGATTTCTCCGCATGGCTACGCCGCGATCAGGCTGGCGGGCCTGTCAAAAACGATTGGCGCCCAACCCGCCTCCGGTTCGGAGAAGTCGGCTGGAACAGCCCGAATGCACGCCTGAACCTCCGTGTCGATGACGAACGTCCGTTCGTGCCCCGGTTCTTTGCCGGCTTCATTCCGCAGCTTTTCGTCAAACCAAAAAGGAAGCGGACGAAGATATTCCCCTGTGACCAACGAGAGCTTTGCCTCGCCACGGCTTGGCGCCTGGTCGAAGAAGGGCAAACGGTTCTCATCTATTGCCCGCAACGCCGGAGCGTGGAGCCATACGCCGGGGTCATCGTTGATTTGCACGAACGCGGCGCGCTCCCGTCGCTCCTGGCAGTGGATCCTGCAGCGCTCCAGACCGCCATCGCTTTGGGGGAAGAATGGCTGGGCCCGAATAGCGATATTCTGAAGTGCCTCCGGCTCGGCGTTGCGCTCCATCACGGTGCTTTACCTACGGCCTACCGGAAGGAAGTCGAACGTCTCCTTCGCGACGGCGTCCTCAAAGTCACGATCTCGTCGCCGACCCTTGCCCAGGGCCTGAACCTGTCGGCCACCGCCGTCGTCATGCACTCGCTTTATCGCAACGGTGAGATGATCAAGGTCTCGGAGTTCAAGAATGTTATTGGGCGCGCCGGCCGAGCCTATATCGACGTCGAAGGCCTTGTCCTTTTCCCGATCTTCGAGGATCGACGGAGCAAAAAGCACAACGAATGGGTCCAGCTGATTGGAGACCCAGGCGCCCGCGAGATGGAAAGCGGCCTGATCCAATTGCTCACGGCCCTTCTGCTGCGCATGCACAAAATCGTCGGCGGCGATCTCAATCATCTGACGGAATATGTCGTCAACAACGCGGCTGCCTGGAACTTTCCAGAGGTGCCGGGCGAAAAGCCTAAAGACCGGGATGACGCACGGAAGCGATGGGAAACGCACCTCGCGACGCTCGACACCGCGATCCTCAGCCTCATTGGCGAAGAAGACGTGCCGGATGCCGACATCGAGGCGACGCTCGACGCGATCCTACAATCGTCTTTATGGCAGCGACGGCTTCTGCGAACTTCGAACGAAGCTCGCATCGCTTTTAAGTCGACGCTGCTGACCCGAAGTCGGCATATCTGGGCCAACTCCACCCCGGCAAAGCGCAAGGGCTACTTCCTCGCGGGCCTTGGCTTGGCAGCAGGCCAAGCTCTGGATGCCGTCGCACCAGAGGCCAATCAGTTGCTTGTCCAGGCGAACGGCGCTCTGCTTATTGGCGACAGCGATGCGGCGATCGCGGCGATCACCGGCATTGCCGAGCGTGTATTCCCCTTCCATCCCTTCTCGCCGGATCCGCTACCCGGCAACTGGCGCGACATTCTGCGCTTTTGGCTTCGCGGAGAGCCTCTGGCGGCCTTGTTCGCCAATGGCGATGGTGATGGCTTGCGGTTCATCGAAGATGGCCTTGTCTACCGACTGCCATGGGCCATGGAGGCGCTACGCGTTCGAGCGGCTGCAAATGGCGATGTCGTTGGCGGTCTCGGCGCGGTTGCCGCGTTAGAAGATCATGAGCTTGGTCTAGCACTGTCGGCAGTCGAAACCGGCACCATGAACCGGTCAGCCTCGATCCTGATGCAAGCTGGATTCAACTCGCGCCTCGCCGCTATCAAAGCCGTAAATGACACAGGGGCGACATTCGAGACCGGGCACGACTTGAGAATTTGGCTCCGCTCGCCTGAATTGGCTGCTTTTGCCGACCAGCCGGACTGGCCAACGCCCGAAACACGAAGCCTGTGGCTCGATTTCGCGCAGGAGTTCGCACCAGGCGCCAACCAGACTTGGTCGGAGCGCACCTATTTGGCGAATGTAAACTGGGTCACTTTGCCGCCGCCTCCAGGATCACCGGTTTCCCTGTATCACTGGAATGGCCAGCCTCTCGTCCTGTCACCCGAAGGATTGTCGCATGGCATCCTCCCCTACGCATTGAACGCAGGTCGCCGCGGGCTTCTACGGGCCACAGTCGCAGCACAAGGTGGACAACTCGACCTCGTCTATCTCGGCCCGGACGACCTTTGGAATGTGTAGGAGGGCGTATGACGAGGCGGATGCTCCCCGATCAAGATCGGGGTCGCGAAGAAATATCGAGGTACGCAAGCGCAACCTCCAGATTAGCAATCCGCTCAAATTGCGCCTCCTGGGCTGCATTGCCCTTATGTTGGGCGGACCGGTGGCCGTGATGTTTCTCGGGATGAGAGCTTATCTGCTAACGCTTTAGGGACGGTGTGAATGGAGGAAGGGGAACGCCTTCCCCTGCGGCCGAGCCAAGGTCTCGGCCGACCCCTTCTGCGGGGAGACCCCGCAACGCCCCCAGAGAGTGAGAGCGCGGACGGGATTTCCGTGACGGGTTGAGTGCCGAGAGAGAGGCTTTCGGCGCCCGTCATGGAGTTTGATCCCATGAACATGCGAGTTCTCGACGCCCGCCGCGACCTGAGTGGCGGCTACAAGGTGGACGTCAGCCGCGGCGAGCGGATTGGCCGCGTCTCCTCCGAGTGGTTCTCGCGCCCCGATGACGAGCGCTATCTCTCCCTCTCGGATCTGGCGGAATCGGTGCGGAGCCGGTCGGAGCGGAGCCGGACGCGCGTGGTGGACACCGCGCTCATCCGTGTCGAGGCGAGCCGGACTGATCCGGAGCGGCTGTCTCTCATCCTGCCGGGCTCGGACACCCCCGTCGTGCCGACACACTGGAGCTTCGGTCAACTCGCCAGCCAGGTCGGCGCTCCCGCCGCCTATCTGCGCCAGCTTCCCGCAACGCTCGCGGGCATCAACCTGCAATACGGTCTGACCTCGCATCGGGCCGAGCAGATCAAAACGCTCGAAACCGACAACGGCCGCATCGAGTTGCGCGCCGTGACCGGCCCCGACTATGGCCGGATCTACGACCACGAGCTGGTCGAAGCCGTGCAGCGCATCGCCGGCAACGGCGCGGGTGATACGCGGTGGAAGGTGCCTGGCGTGCTCGATTGGTCGACCGGCGTCTACAATCCCCACGTCGACATCACGAAGGACACGACGACGCTCTATGCGTCCGACCGCGACGTATTCCTCTTCCTCGTCGACGATCTCAACCCCATCGAGGCCGGCCGGCTCCCCGACGGTTCGCCCGACCTCTATTTCCGCGGCTTCTACTGCTGGAATTCCGAAGTCGGCGCGAAGACGCTCGGCATGGCGAGCTTCTATCTCCGCGCGGTCTGCCAGAATCGCAATTTGTGGGGCGTGGAAGATTTCGAGGAAATCACCATCCGCCATAGCAAATACGCGGCGTCCCGCTTCGCCCACGAAGCGGCTCCGGCGCTGCTGAACTTCGCGAATTCCTCGCCCATGCCCTTCGTCAACGGCATCAAGGCGGCGCGCGAGCGGATCGTGGCCAAGTCCGACGAGGACCGCACGGAATTCCTGCGCAAACGCGGCTTCTCGAAAGCCGAGACCGGCAAGATCATCGAGACAGTCCTGGCCGAGGAAGGCCGCCCGCCGGAGTCGATCTTCGACTTCGTCGCAGGCATCACCGCCGTTGCCCGCGAAAAGACCAACCAGGACGCGCGGCTCGAACTGGAGGGCAAGGCCAAGAAGTTGCTCGACCGCGCCGCCTGATCTCCGTGAAGCCGGAAATGTGGTTTTCCGTGTCTCCGGCTCTGCGCTTTCGTGCCTTTCCGTTCTTCGGTTCCCGTTGCGCCGCCCTCCAAGAGTGAGAGGGCGGCGCTTCGCTTCGTGACGGGTTTGGGTTCGAGAGAGAGGCTCTCGGCGCCCGTCGCGGAGTAAGGAACATGGCAACTGCCGTTCAGAAAATCACCCTGTCGTCCTCGCGCGACATTCCCTTCAACAAGCTGGTACTCAGCCAGTCGAACGTCCGCCGGGTGAAGGCCGGCGTCTCGATCGACGAGCTGGCCGAATCGATCGCCCGTCGCGGCCTGATCCAGAGCCTTCATGTGCGTCCGCTCCTCGACGGTGACGGTCAGGAAACCGGCATGTTCGAGGTGCCCGCCGGCGGCCGCCGCTATCGCGCGCTGGAAATGCTCGCCAAACAGAAGCGGCTCAATAAGACCACGCCGGTCCCCTGCGTCGTGTCGGCCGCGAACGCCGGCATTCTCATCGACGAGGTGTCGCTCGCCGAGAACATCGAACGCGCACCGCTTCATCCGCTCGATCAATTCCGCGCCTTCCAGACCATGCGCGACAAGGGCATGACCGAAGAGGCCATCGCCGCGGCCTTCTTCGTCGGAGTCAACGTGGTGAAGCAGCGCTTGCGCCTCGTGTCGGTCTCGCCGACCCTGCTGGACGTCTATGCCGATGACGGCATGACGCTCGAACAGCTCATGGCCTTCAGCGTGTCGCACGACCATGCTCGTCAGGCGCAGGTCTGGGAGACCGTCTGCAATAGCTGGCAGAAGGAGCCGTTTCATATCCGGCGCATGCTGACCGAAACCACGGTCCGCGCCTCTGACAAGCGCGCGGTCTTCGTCGGCGTCGATGCTTATGAGGCGGCGGGCGGGACGGTTCTGCGCGACCTGTTCGAGTCCGACGATGGCGGCTGGCTTCAGGACATCGGCCTGCTGGACCGCCTCGTCTCCGAAAAACTGACGGCGATCGCCGACGAGGTCGCGAGCCACGGCTGGAAATGGGTCGAAGCCGCCGTCAGCATTCCCTACGGCGTCACCCATGGTCTCCGCGAGATCGAAGGCGTTCCGATCGACATCACCGGGGAGGAGCAGACCACGCGCGACGCGCTGCAGGAGGAACTCGACCGCCTGGTCGCCGAATATGAGGACGCGGATGAGCTTCCGGACGAAGTCGATGCCCGACTGAGCGAGATCGAAGCGGCCATCGAAGCCCTCGACGATCGTCCCGTTCGCTACGACCCGGACGAGGTCGCCATCGCCGGCGTGTTCGTCAGCATCGATGCCGACGGTTCGCTTTCCATCGATCGTGGCTACGTCCGCCCCGAAGACGAGCAGCCGACCCAGATCGTGGATGGCGACACGCAGGACGAAGAGGTCGATCCTGATACCGGCGAAATCCGCACGCCGACCATCCAGCGCGCGGTCATCACGATCGGCGGCCAGCCGGTCCGGACCGAAGAGGAGGACGAGGATGACGGCTGGAAGCCGCTGCCCGAACGCCTCGTCATCGAACTGACCGCCCAACGCACACTCGCGCTGCGCAATGCGTTGGCGGAAAATCCCCAAGTCGCGATGACGATGTTGCTGCACAAGCTCGTCAGCGACACCTTCCGTCATACCGCGCCGACCGGCTGCCTCGAGGCCAATGTCCGCCATATTTTCTTCTCGGCCCAATCCGGGGAGTTGAAGGACAGCCCCTCGGCGCGGGCAGTCAACGAACGCCATGAGCGCTGGGGGGATCACGTCCCCGCCGACGATCAGGCGCTGTGGGACTGGCTGACCCATCTCGATGACGGTACGCGCATGGACCTGCTGGCTCTCTGCATCAGCTATGGCGTAAACGCGCTCTTCGAGCGTCCGAACCCGTATTCCGGCTCGGGCGTCAGCCAGCATGGCCTCGACGTGCGCCTGGCGCAGGCCGATCGGCTCGCACGCGCGACAGGGCTCGACATGGTGGCGGCTGGCTGGAAGCCGACGGTCGGCAACTATCTCGGCCACGTCACCAAGCCCCGCATCCTGGAAGCCGTCCGCGAAGGCGCCGGCGAGCGGGCAGCGCAGCTCATCGACCACCTGAAGAAGGGCGATATGGCCAAGGAAGCCGAACGCCTCCTGGCCGACACAGGCTGGTTGCCGGAGCCGCTGCGGCTCGCGCCGCTCGATGGCGAGCAGCAGGTCGCGGCCGAACACGGCGTTGCGGGAGAAGACGCGGCCTTGCCGGACTTCCTCACCGCGGATGGTGACGAAGACGACGACGCCGATGCCGAGGATGAGGAAGTTCTCGCTGCCGCCGAATGACGTGCATTGCGGGGGGCGGTTTCGGCCGCTCTCCGCACCTTCCCACGGAGATCATCATGCCCATCCATCATCAGGCCGTCGGTCGGCGCGTCGTCATCCAGTTCCTCGTTCCCGTTCATGTCGAGATCGAAGATGATCACGTGACCTGCGTCACCGTCATCGACGAAACGCCCGTGCACGATCCGACCGTCGTCGAGGGCGATACGTACTATCTCGCCGCGGCCGTCGCCGCAGCCGACAACGGCCAGCCCTGGCCGTCCTGGCGGTTCGGCTACTGACCCGACCGCTTCATCCCATTCCCCAAAAGCCCGGCCTCGCGCCGGGCTTTTCGTTTTCAGGAGCCTGCGATGGCTGACTATTTCACCCATTTCTCGTGCCCGCTCGATGTCGGCACACCCGAAAACGCCGCCCGCGCGCTCGATCTCTACAATGCCCTCTCCAGGGAAGGCGCATCGGAAGAGCCGCCTTCTGAAGGATTCCTCCTCTCGATCCAGCCCGAGCACGGCGGCACCAAACTCTGGATGCGCGATGATGTCACCGGCGATCCCGAGCGACTGATCCAGTTCGTGAAGCGCTGCGCCGCCACGTTCGGCCTCACCGGCCGCTGGGGATTCCAATACGCCAACACCTGCTCACGGCCACGCCTCGACGGTTTTGGCGGCGGCGCGCATGTGCTCGATCTCGCGACCGGCGAGACGATCGCATGGACCTACACCGATGGTTGGCTCGACACGGTGTTGTCGGAGGGCGATCCCGATACCTGACGAAAAAGCGCCCACCTCGCGGTCGGGCGCTTTTTTCATGTCCGATGCCTGAGAGTCAGAGGTCCGCCGGGACGAGGTGAGTCCGGGCGGTTCGAGAGAGAGCGCCCCCGGGCCCATCCGTTCCCGCTCTCTTCGAGGTTTCCCGCCATGAACATCCTGTCTTCCGTGTCCGGTTCGCCGGCCGCGCCGCTGCCGCACGCCTCGGCGTCCACCAATCCCGCCGCGGCCATCCTGTCGGCCGCCAATCTCCTTCTCCCGCATTTCGAGCGCGGCGCCCGAATTGACGCCACGGTTCTGCGCGGCGCCATGGAGAATGCCTTCGGCGCATCCGATGCCTCCGGTCTCTGGACCTGGAAAACCGCCTATGAAGCGTGCGAGGTCGCGACCGTCCTGTTCCTGCGCAAATACGGAAAGGCGCTGTTCCGCAAAGCCGCTTCTCCGGCTGCGCGTCTTTCCGTCCTGACCAAGATCGCCGACCTGCTGCCGACGCACACGCGCCGGTCAGAGGAATCGCAAGCGCTCCAGCAATTCTCGACGCCGCTGCCGCTCGGCTTGGCCGCGCTGACGGCCGCCGCCATCTCGCCGACCGATCGCGTGCTGGAACCATCGGCCGGCACCGGCCTTCTCGCGATCCTCGCCCAGACGGCCGGCGGTTCGCTCATCCTCAACGAGCTGGCCGAGACCCGCGCCGATCTGCTCGCCTCACTCTTTCCGGCACTTCCCATCACCCGCTTGGACGCCGCCCAGATCGATGATCATCTCGATCGCGCCGCGATCCCGTCCGTCGCGCTGATGAACCCGCCATTCTCGGCGATGGCGCATGTCGCCGGCCGCGTCGCCGACGCCGGGTTTCGCCATATCGCCTCCGCGCTGAACCGGCTCTCACCGGGCGGCCGCATGGTGGCGATCACCGGCGCCAATGTCGGGCCGGACCTGGCGGACTGGCGCGACGCCTTCGTCCGCCTGCAGGAGCGCGGCACGATCGTCTTCTCCGCCGCCATCGCCGGGGCCGTGTATGCCAGGCACGGCACGAGTTTCCCGACGCGGCTCACCGTCATCGATAAGCGACCCGCCGACGACCCCGCGATGTTCCCAGCTTCACCCGGCATGGCGCCAGACGTCGCCACGCTGCTCACCTGGATCGAGGCCCATGTCCCTCCGCGCCTGCCGGTTGAACTGCCGGCGGCGATCGCCGCTCCGCTCCCCGTCGCGGCGCCGAGGACGGTGCGCGGCTATCTCGCGCGCGCGGCCACCTCGCAGCCCGCTGCGGTGGCGGCAGATCCCGAGGGGATCGAGCTTGCCTATGAGACCGTCGACTGGACGCCGCCCGACGGCACGCGCCTGACCGACGCGATCTATGAGGAATTCGGATTGCAGTCGATCCGCATTCCCGGCGCTCAGCCCCATCCGACCAAGCTGGTGCAGTCCGCCGCCATGGCGAGCGTCGCGCCGCCCAAGCCGAGCTATCCCCCGATCCTGCCGGCGAACATCCACGAGCTTCTGTCCGACGCCCAGCTCGAAACCGTCATCTATGCCGGTGAAGCCCATGGCGAATATCTCGCCGGATCATGGACGGTCGACGCGACTTATGACCTTGTTCAGGCCGCGCCGGCTGACGCCACAAACGCCGTCCGCTTCCGGCGCGGCTTCATGCTCGGCGACGGCACCGGTGCCGGCAAAGGCCGCCAGTCGGCCGCGATCATCCTCGACAACTGGCTGCGCGGTCGCCGCAAGGCGGTGTGGATCTCCAAATCCGACAAGCTGATCGAGGACGCGCAGCGCGACTGGTCAGCGCTCGGCATGGAGCGCCTGCTGGTCACGCCGCTCTCACGCTTCCCGCAGGGCAAGCCTATCACCCTGTCGGAAGGCGTCCTATTTGCAACCTACGCCACGCTGCGCTCCGACGACCGCGGCGAGAAGGTTTCGCGCGTGCGGCAGATCGTCGAATGGTTGGGCTCCGACTTCGACGGAGTGATCATTTTCGACGAGAGCCACGCGATGCAGAACGCCGGCGGCGGCAAGGGAGAACGGGGCGATGTCGCTCCATCGCAGCAGAGCCGCGCGGGCTTGCGGCTTCAGCATGCCCTGCCGAACGCCCGCGTCGTCTACGTCTCCGCCACCGGCGCGACCACCGTCCACAATCTTGCCTATACCCAGCGGCTCGGCCTCTGGGGTGGCGAGGATTTCCCGTTCGCCACGCGGGCCGAGTTCGTCGAAGCCATCGAGGACGGCGGCGTCACGGCGATGGAAGTGCTCGCCCGCGATCTGCGTGCACTTGGCCTCTACACCGCCCGGTCGCTCTCCTACGATGGTGTCGAATATGAGCTGGTCGAGCACGCGCTGACCGATGAGCAGCGCTGCATCTATGATGCCTATGCCGGCGCGTTCGCCATCATCCACAATCATCTCGACGCGGCGATGCAGGCCGCCAACATCACCGGCTCGACGGGGACGTTGAACCGGCAGGCTAAGTCGGCTGCCCGCTCGGCATTCGAATCCGCGAAGCAGCGCTTCTTCTGTCATCTGCTGACCTCGATGAAGACGCCGACCTTGATCCGCTCGATCGAGCGCGATCTGGAGGCCGGGCATGCCGCCGTGGTGCAGATCGTATCGACAGGCGAAGCACTCATGGAACGTCGCCTGGCCGAGATCCCGACCGAGGAATGGAACGACGTTCGCGTCGACATCACGCCGCGCGAATATGTGCTCGATTATCTTGCCCACTCCTTCCCGGTGCAGCTCTACGAGCCGTTCACCGATGGCGAGGGCAATCTGTCGTCACGTCCGGTCTATCGCGATGGCCAGCCCGTCGAGAGCCGCGAAGCCGTCGCCCGACGCGACGAACTGATCGAACGCCTCGCGTCGCTTCCGCCCGTGCCGGGCGCGCTCGACCAGATCGTGCAGCGCTTCAGCACCGACATGGTGGCAGAGGTCACGGGCCGCTCGCGGCGCATCGTTCGCAAGGGCGACCGCCTGGCCGTCGAGAACCGCGCGCCTTCGGCGAACCTCGCCGAGACCGCCGCCTTCATGGACGACCTGAAGCGCGTGCTCGTCTTCAGCGATGCCGGTGGAACCGGCCGCAGCTACCATGCCGAGCTGTCCGCTAAAAATCAGCGGTTGCGTGTCCACTATCTGCTCGAGCCGGGCTGGAAGGCCGACGCCGCCATTCAGGGGCTCGGCCGCACCAACCGGACCAACCAGGCGCAACCGCCGCTCTTCCGCCCGATCGCGACCGATGTGAAGGCGGAAAAGCGTTTCCTCAGCACGATCGCGCGGCGGCTCGATACGCTCGGCGCGATCACGCGAGGGCAGCGCCAGACCGGCGGCCAGGGCCTGTTCCGGCCGGAGGACAATCTGGAATCCTGCTACGCCCGCGATGCGCTGCGACAGCTCTACCTACTGATCGTGCGCGGCAAGATCGAGGGCTGCTCGCTCGACCGCTTCGAGTCGGCCACCGGTCTGAAGCTGATGGACGACAACGGCATCAAGGATGAACTGCCGCCGATCACCACGTTCCTGAACCGGCTGCTCGCGCTCACCATCGAGTTGCAGGGCATTCTGTTCACGGCCTTCGAGCAGTTGCTTGATGCGAAGGTAACGGGCGCCATCGCCAGCGGGGTCTACGACATCGGGCTGGAGACGCTGACGGCGGAAAGCTTCGTCGTCACCGACCGCACCTCCATCTACACCCATCCCGCGACCGGCGCGCAGACGCGCCTGCTCACGATCGCGGAGCAGCGGCGCAACCGGCCAACGACGCTGAACGATGCGCTCGGCTATGCCGAAGGGGATGGCGGCAGGCTGCTCGTCAACGGCAAGTCCGGCCGCGCCGCCATACAGGTTCCCGCTCCGTCGCTGATGCTCGACGATGGCGAGATCGAACGCCGCGTGCGGCTGATCCGCCCCATGGAGCATCATCATGCTTCGCTGAAGATGATGGCCGACAGCCATTGGGACAACGTCGACCGCGCCACCTTCGTCGCCGCGTGGAATCGCGAAATCGCCGAGGTGCCCACCTACTCGGAAAGCACCATCCACATCGTCGCCGGACTTCTCCTGCCGGTCTGGAAGCGCCTGCCGAACGAGTCGACGCGGGTCTATCGCCTCCAGACCGATGACGGCGAGCGCATCATCGGTCGCCGCGTTTCGCCGGCCTGGGCCGCGAACGCGGCGTCCACAGGTGCAGCAAGCCTTTCAGCCGATGCTGCCTATGCCGCACTGATCGATGGGCGGACGATCCTCGATCTGGCCGAAGGGCTCCAGCTCCGTCGCGTCCGCGTGATGGGCGCCAACCGCATCGAACTCTCCGGCTTCACCGAGGCCATGCGGGATCGCTTGCGGGCCTATGGCCTGTTCGCGGAGATCATCACCTGGAAGCTGCGCTTCTTCGTGCCGGTCGATGCCTCCGGACCATCCGTCATCGGCAAACTGCTCGACACCTATCCGGTCGCGCGTATCGGCGAACGGGAGGCAGCATAATGGCTCGTCGCGATGCCTCCGATCTCGCATCCCGTCTCGGCAGACAGGCCGAGGCGGTGTGTCGGCATTATCTCAGCGCGGGCCGCCGACAGGGCAACTATTGGCAGGTCGGCGATGTCCGCAACACGCCAGGCCGATCCATGTTCGTGCGCCTCAAGGACACCGTCAAAGGCCCCGCTGGCAAATGGACTGACGCCGCGACGGGCGAGCATGGTGATCTGCTCGACGTGATCCGTGAATCGCTGGGTCTCATCGACTTCGCCGACGTCGCCGAGGAGGCACGTCTATTCCTCAGCCTGCCACCTCCCGATCCCGAGCCGCAGCCGAAACAGCACGCGCCCACGCCCGCACCATCGGGATCGGCCGAGGCCGCACGGCGGCTGGTCGCCATGTGTCAGCCAATCGGCGGCACGCTCGTAGAAGCGTATTTGCGCGGTCGCGGGATTACGGCTTTGCATGGAACCGGAAACCTGCGTTTCCACCCGCGTTGCTACTATCGACCGGACGAGCACAGCCCAACCGAGACCTGGCCGGCAATGATCGGCATCGTCACCGACCTCTCCGACAGGATCACCGGCGCGCATCGGACCTGGCTCGCCCCGGATGGCTCCGGCAAGGCGCCGATCGACATCCAGCGGAAAGCGATGGGTGAGCTTCTCGGGCACGCGGTCCGCTTCGGGCTCTCTGGCGAGGTGATGGCGGCCGGCGAAGGCATCGAAAGCGTGCTCTCCGCCCGTGAAGTCATGCCCGGCATGTCGGCAGCGGCGGCACTCTCCGCGGCTCATCTCATGGCCATCCAGTTCCACGACGCGCTACGCCGACTCTATGTCATCAGCGACAACGATCGCGCCGGGGATGGTGCGCGAAACACGCTGATCGAACGGGCGAACGCGGTCGGGATCGAGGCAATTGCCCTGTCCCCCATGCTCGGGGATTTCAACGAGGATCTCCGCACATTCGGCCGGGACGCGGTGATGGCGCATATCCGGGTTCAGCTCGCACCGCAGGACGTCGCCCGCTTCATGTCGCTGGCGGCATAGATCGGGGACTGACGTTGGCGGCATGTCGCCGCCGTCATGCTCGCACGGATGCACGACCCTTCGGAGAGGACCACGCCTCGGCCTTCGAGAGGGCGATCGGCCCACAGGCGGCTCGGACAGGCAATGCCTGCGGCCGACTATTTTCCGGCGGCCCTACGGGCCTTTCCATCGCGAGCCAAAATAGCCGGCCTCCGGCATCCTCCGCATTCGCTCCGGCCCGGCGCGCACGCCGGGTGCAGGTCCGCTCCGCCAGTGGGCTCCGTCGCCATGAAGGCCGCGACGGTCGCGGTCCAGCCAAAGGAGCATCCCATGCGCGAGCACGACGACTACGAGCCCCACCACGAATCCTCGCCCACCGACCACGTCCTCAACGAATTGCAGCTTCACGGCTACCGTCCCTTCGCCGACGAGCCCGACCAGCGTCTCCTGCCCGACGGCAATCAGGTCGCAGGCGCGCTCGCGGACATCTTCGACGCCCTGATCTCGACTTTGGAGGACACCCGCCTCGAACCCGACCTCGACGATCTTCTCTGGTCGACCGTCAATGTCTTCCACCGCGCCACTGAGCGGATCGGCCGCGAACTCGACGACAATGAGCAGGCGCAGAGGCGCTCGCAGCGGCAGCAGGACGGTAGCGAGGTGAAGTCGGTCGAACTCGAGCGCCAGATCGCCGAGGGCAAGACGCTCATCGAACGGCAGAACGCCTTCGAGCTGATGCGCGACCAGGCCGCCGAACACTACGAACGCCAGATCGGCAAGCCGTGGCTCCCCCGCACAGGCTCAAAGGTCAACCACCGCAACCTGACCTCGGCAATGATCGACAGCCGCGACTTCCTCATGGCGAAGAAGCGGGCAGAGCAGCAAGTGCTCCTACCGCCGGGTCCGAAGATCGTCGTCACCGGCGGGCTCGACTTCAATGATCACCGGCTGATCTGGGCCAAGCTCGATCAGGTGCATGAGAAGCACCCCGACATGGTGCTGGTTCACGGCAAGTCACCGAAGGGCACCGAGAAGATCGCGTCGCTCTGGGCGACGAACCGCAACGTGCCACAAATCGGCTTTGCGCCCGACTGGACGAAGCACGGCCGCGCCGCGCCCTTCAAGCGCAACGATGAAATGCTCAATATCGTGCCGACGGGCGTGATGCACTTCCCCGGCACGGGCATCAACGACAACCTAGCCGACAAGGCCAAGAAGCTCGGCATCCTGGTCTGGAAGTTCGGCGGCGCGTAGGCGCCGCGATCGTCATCCTTCAACCATCCCGAACGAAGAAGGAGCTCAAGGCTGCTCACGCCAGAACTGCGTGCTGTAGTTGTTCAGGCCGCGCGAATAAGAATCGACCGTCACCTTGAAGGTCTCCGGGACCTTCTCGCCGTCACCACCGTCCCTGAAATAATCCCTGACCGAATAGAGCGCTCCTCTCATGAGATGCTCCCAGGTTTGATACAGCCTGTACTGTAGCTCCTCCTCCCGCTTGGCCGCGCTCGGCTTTCGCTTGGGAGCCGGGGTCGTATAGTCGGGACGCAGGTCGACATCATGGACAAACGTGATGCTGCCGTGGTTCCAGTCGTCATCGACAGTCCGTCGCCACCGATAGCTCACCCTGACACTCATATGTTTGCTGAAGTGAAAAGGCTGCATGATGTGGTCGTCGATAACGAAGAGTTCCGATTCCTTCTGTTCCGTTTCAATCCGTTGCTTCATACTTCGGACGGCGAAGGACACATCACGAGCGGCGCGTCGAAGCGTGTCCCCCGTTTGCTC
The DNA here is from genome assembly GCF_047444035.1 of Xanthobacter sp. AM11. Classification (NCBI taxonomy): domain Bacteria; kingdom Pseudomonadati; phylum Pseudomonadota; class Alphaproteobacteria; order Hyphomicrobiales; family Xanthobacteraceae; genus Xanthobacter; species Xanthobacter sp. AM11. The sequence goes on along the minus strand of NZ_JBLAOA010000001.1, from coordinate 2,310,079 downwards.
CCGCTTCCGAGATGATTTGGCGTCGCGATGTTTCGCCAACGCCTCGTAGAAGGACTGGTATTTGCCGGCAACATAGGGGCCACAGCTCGCGAGAGCTAATCGGTGCAAAGCACTTGATCGCTCCTCCTGAATCGCTTGGTCGAGGAGCCTTTCCAATTCGCTGGTATCGATCGCTGCGAGCGCATTCTGTTGATCACGCGGGATATAAAGCTCTCCCATGCTGCATCTCCCCTAGACGACGTATCGGCGCCGTAAGCTGTTCATCAGAATCGTCCCTTTGCCATCTTGGCAAGTTCGCTTTCGACCAGGGTTATTGGGAGTTGGAAAAAAGAAAAGCGTTCGTAAAGCGGAATCAACAGTTGATGAAGCGCCTCAGCAAGATTGTCTCGCAACTGACTAGATGTGGCTTGCAGCTCCAGAGTGATCTCCTCAGTCTGGCTGATATCGTCACCGAACACGGCGCGATCCCCTGTAACGCTGACCAATCGGCGGCCTTTCAGCCCAGTATAACGACACAAGATCGCTATCGCCTCGACGTCTTGAAATGTCTCCGCCAATCTCGACGCGAAAAGCATTCCTTCTCCAGTTCGCCAGACCGGCAAGGTCACGTCGAACACTTTTCCCGGAGGTCGGCTGTCGAGATCGTCCTCGCTATAGCCGCGGATCGTATAGAGCTTGCCAACGGGTGATGCCCGCCAATAATCGCTGTGTGACGCAGTTCGCGGCGACCTATCAGTAGCAGTGCGTCCGACCCATGCTTCGACAAAGTTCTCATGCGGATATGGCGCCCATTCGGGCGTACCCATCTCCAAAAAAGGCGTCCAGCCCGTAAGCTTGATCCGTCTGGCTTGCCGAAGCCGCTCCTGTAAGGTCGCCAGGCCATTTGCGGGAATCGCGCCAACCAGAGAAAATGCCATCTCGTAACAGCCATTCGGAAAACGCGGCGGCGCATCCGAGGGCTCATTGGCGATCAATTCCTGCCACCGGGCACGGCCCGCTTCGCTGAATGACCGAAGGTCGGCAATTGCGTTCGGGGCCACTGTCGCCGGCTCAACCCGCCCTGAGACAATCGAGCGGATTGCCTCCAACATGTCCTCACGCCCAGCGCGAACGCAGCGGTTGAGTAAGGTTCGCCATTCTTCGCCCGTCTGCGGCTCTTCGCTCCTCGGACCAGGCTTTCGGATGTAGCTCTTGTTTTGAGAGATAACGCCTACGCAGTCTCGTTTGCTCATCACCGGTTCGGTCATTGTGCCAGGCACGACCACGACTGGATGAGTCACTCCTGTTGTCGGATGTTGGATCGTGTAAAGTTCGCAGTGAAATTCGGGAGACGCATATCGCCGGATAGCTGCATTGACCGCATCCTGCGTTATTTCGGGGACATCCACAGGCCTGTCGTGAGACTGAAGGCCCGACACGCTTTCTTCAAAGCCGAGCGTGATGAAGCCACCGCCATGATTGATCAATGCGATTGCCGCCTTTGCCAATGTGGCTCGATGTTCATTTCTCGTTAGATCCAACCAATCTTTGTATTCAGCACCGAGATCCTCGCGAGGTTCCGATACCAACGGCTCTAATTCTTGAACTGACGGCAATTTCCTACCTCGAATCGTTGTCGTCACTATTCTGTGGATCTAGATCTCACGACGCTAGCCCCGAGTAGTATGCGACACGCGAAATCTACGGTCTCCCACGCGAAATTCTACTCCGCCGTAAGACACGCCGGTACCTGACTCGATAGACCACCCCCGCTTTTCGTCGCTGATCCTTGGTCCAGCCGATGGCCTGACGCCATCAACCCGCAAGGGGTCGGACTACGCATAGCGTGCCGCCGCGCCGGCGTTGCCAGCGCGGTGATTGCGGCCATCGGCCGAACACATCGGGCGCCTGTCAGCGGGGGATGGTCCTCCGCCCCAGCAGGAGCCGGATCGATGTCCTTCCCCGACGCACACGCCTTCGCCTTCAGCCTCGCCACCACGCTGATGGTCGCCATCGTCATCTTCCGCGCCGGCGACGGCACGCTCTCGGTCGTGCCAGCGAACGAATACGACGGTGACGACGCCGCCATCGTCGGCGAAATCGATCCCTTCGCCTCATGACGAGGCGAAGATCCTGCCTGCGGGAGCGAAGACCTGCACGGTTTTCGCTCCCGCAGACGTTCCTCATTTGCTATGCTCGGCATCGCGCCGCGGTGGTGGTGGAAGGCGCATCCGTCAGAGCTATCCTTTCGGAGACACCACCATGATCATTCTCGGCATCCTCCTTTGCATGGTCGCAATCGGCTTCCTCTGCTGGTTGCTCTTCACGCTCGCTGTGTTCGCGCTGCCGTTCTTCGTCGGCGTGACGACCGGTATGTGGGCATTCAACTCTGGCGCCGGCTGGCTCGGCGCCATCCTCGTCGGCGCAGCCGCTGCGGGACTGACGTTCGGCATCGGCCAACTTCTGCTCGGAACCGTCCGCCCGCTCTGGGGAAAATTCGCGATCGCCCTCGTCTTCGTCGCGCCAGCAGCCGTTGCCGGCTATCACGCGACCCACGGCATCGCGAAACAGTTCATGCCGTCAGAGGGGTGGCAGATCGCGTTCTCCATCGTTGGCGCCATCGCGGTTGGGATCGTGTCGTTCGTTCGGATTGCAGGGATGGCGTCCTCCGACCAATCCGGCCCGGACCATGCGCAGGCTTGAATGTGCGCGACACGCCGAACGGCGGGCCAGGCGAACCGCAAGCGCCATCTCGTCATCGAGAAAGACACAGTGCTGACCGGGCGCGATACTGAGTCTGCGAGCAGCGGCCCAAGTCCGGGCGGCCGGTCACTCTCTAGCTCCAAGCGGCGAACACGGCGACACGGCGACCTACCATCGGTGATGGTGGGGTCCGGAGCATTCGACGTGCGGGGTTCGTCGGAACTAGCGCAAGCAGACCCGGAATGAGGACGATCGGCCACCGACACGTTGCGGCTTTTTCAGGCGTGGCTCGTCTCCAGCTTCTCCGCTGCCAATCCGTTCAGCGAGCGCTCCAAACGGCCTCTTCAATGGGCTGATCTGGCCGAAGGACGGCTGACGCCTCGACCGCCTATGCCGCAACAGCGCGTCTCGACTTTCTTCCCCTGCCGGCTGCGCCGCCATTCCTCGCGAGACAAGAAAGCCGTGTCCGCGCCGTCCTCCGCTTTGCTTCGGTCGCAAGCGATGCGGCGTCGGTCGCCTCCGGCCCACCGATCGCCATCGAGGCCGCATGGTGCGGTCTCGGGAACAAAAACGGAGAAATACCATGGCGACCATCGGCACCTTCAAGAAGACCGGCAACAACGAGTTCACCGGCGAAATCGTCACCCTCAGCGTCCAGGCCAAGGGCGTGCGCATCGTCCCCGACCAGCGCGCCACCGGCGAAAACGCCCCCAGCCACCGCGTCCTGGTCGGCCGAGCCGAGATCGGCGCCGCCTGGTCCAAACGCTCCAACGAGGGCCGCGACTATTTGGGCCTCAAGCTCGACGATCCGAGCTTCAGCGCTCCGATCTACGCCAATCTCTTCGACGACGAGGAAGGCGACACCTTCTCGCTCATCTGGTCCCGCCCGAACGGCCGGCGCGGCGACTGAGCCCCACGGAAGGCCCCGGCCGGTTCGGCCGGGGCCTTTCCCGCGCGGGACCGAATCAGTTCCGCCCGCGCGAGGCTTGCGCCAAGGAAATACTGTCGAATCTCCTCGCCAGAGCATCATAGAACGACTATTATAGTCGTAGTTCTGGCAAGTGCGTTCGCGTCGGTGGGAGGTGATCATGCATGATCACTGCCCGCCAATCACGGGCCGCACGTGCGCTGCTGGGGTGGACACAGGAGACGCTCGCTGACAAGGCCCGAACATCGCTGACCGCGCTCAAGCGCCTTGAATCCGAGAGTGGATTAGAGGTGTATGAGTCGACGCGCGATCAGGTTCGCAGGGCGTTCGAAGCGGCCGGTATCGTCCTGCTTTCCACCGACAAGGGCGAAGGGGTGCTGCTGCTCCATGATCGGCTTGATCGTCCGGGGCGCCGCTGAACTCCTTCGATCGGACTGCGAATACTGCCTGTCCCCTTTGTCATACTGCCGACCGTTGGGCGTGTTAACGAACACTGGTCGAGCGAATATAGTCGCCTGATGGGACATGCGATGCCGCAATTTCTGGACGAGCCACCGATCAGTCAAACCCTCACGACCTACGATCGCGAGCATATGGCGCTCTACCTGCGTCTCCTCGATTCGGCGCGCGATGGCGCCGACTGGCAGGAAGCCGTCCAGATTCTCTTCGGTCTCGACCCGACGCGCGAGCCGCAGCGTTGCCGTCAGGTCCATGACACGCATCTCGCACGCGCGCAGTGGATGACCGAACACGGCTATCGCGAGTTCATCCGCACGGCGCAGTGATCGCGGCGATGCCGTTTCGGCACCGCCCTTTGCCAACCGCTTGGCTTCCACAGAACAACTCAGCCGGGAATCCTGACTCTCCCACAAGTTCAAGGACTAGGGAGGATCGCGATGACACCTGATGCGTCCGGCTGGCGTTCGCCCAAGGGCTACGATCATGTCGATGGCATGACCGCGTCGGACCTCGCGTGGGAATGGCTGCGTCGCAACGAGTCCTACGACAAGGACTTCCAGGCGTTGACCGCGACCAAGGAAGATCCGCGCCCGCTGACCGACAAGATCGGCCAGCGGTGGGGGTTGCGATTTCCCGGTGAACCCATTGGACGCCCCTCCGCGAGCGCATGTGGTCTGGCTCACGCAGGAAGATACAAGCGCCATCGTCCTTGCAGAAGCGCCAGCCGTTTTTTCCGCAAGCGCTGAAGACTATCCGACCATCGAAACGGCCTTCTCGACCGACGTCGAAGGTGGTGCCTTTCTCCTCTATGACCTCGGCAACGGACAGCGTGTCCAGGTCGTTCGCCCCGGTGTCGCTCCCGCCGGCGCCACGCTCGGCGCATTCGTGCCACTCGGCATCGAGGGGTTCGACCGGCTTGAATCGATCCGCCGCCTTCTCTCCTCCCTTCACGCACGGGCCATTCCACCGGACACGCGACTGACGCCGCAGCAGCGCGCGCGATTGCGTCGGATGCTGCAAAGCTTCGACGGCTATCGCGATGGCGCGACCCAGCAGGAGATCGCGCAGGTCGTGCTTCGTGCCGGCGCATTCGATCGTGACGACTGGCAGGCGTCCTCCGCCCGCCACGCGATCAAATCCCTGCTCAGGGATGCCCACGCCATGATCGCGGGCGGCTATCGCATGCTGCTTCGTCATCGCAGGCCAAGCTAGCCGACTAACGCTCCCGGCCCGGTGGGCGAATTCGATACCCCCCAAATTCGCCCTGCATCTCGCCGGTTCTGCTTCGCCATCGTGGCCTTCGTCATCCGCTGATCCGCAGCGGCCCCAACGAACCCACGGAGGCCCTATCCATGCGACCCGAACTCGCCGTTTTGCCGCCGCGCTACCTGCGCACCAAGGAAGCCGCCGAGTTCCTCAGCCTTTCGGCGCGAACGCTCGAGAAGCATCGGACCTACGGCACCGGCCCGGCCTACCGGAAACTCGGCGGCCGCGTCGTCTATGCCGTCGACGACCTCCAGGCCTGGGCCGAGCGCGGTGCCGTCACCTCGACCTCCGATCCGCGCGGCAACGTGCTTCCGGCCAAGCGCCAGACGTCCGCGCCGCCGGCCCATGCCGGCCGCTACGCACGCTGACCGGATTTCCGAATGGCGGCGCGACCACGGCCACTTTCAGAGCGCGGACAGCTCGATCTGTTCCGGGCGCTCCCCGGCGGCTTCGCGCCACGAGACGCGCAGGATCTCATGGCCTATCCGTTTTTCTCCCTCTCCAAATCTCATCGCGTCGCCCCGATCGATTTTGCCGCCGGCAATGTGTCGATCCGCGTCGAGGCTGTGCCCGATCACGGCATGGCGACCATCTGGGATGCCGACTTCCTGATCTGGGCCGCCAGCCAGATCGTAGAGGCCCGTGACGCCGGCCTTCGCACCTCGCGGCTGATAGCGGCAACGCCATACGAAATCCTCATGTTCGTCGGGCGCGGCACGTCCTTGCGCGACTATCAGCGCCTGAAGGCTGCCCTGGACCGCCTCCAATCGACCACCGTCTCCACGTCGATCCGTCAGCCAGCCGAAGGCCGGCGACATCGCTTCTCCTGGATCAATGAATGGCAGGAGCGGACGGATCGCAACGGCAAGCCGGCCGGGATCGAACTGATCGTGCCGGACTGGTTCTATCGCGCCGTCCTCGACGACGCGCTCGTGCTGACAATCGATCGCGCCTATTTCGATCTCACCGGCGGGCTCGATCGCTGGCTCTACCGGCTGGTCCGCAAGCACGGCGGTCGCCAGCGCGACGGGTGGCGCTTCGACTTCCGCCACCTTCATCAGAAGTCCGGCAGCCTGTCGCCGTTCAAACGCTTCGCGTTCGAGCTGCGCGACATCATCCGCCGCCAGCCGCTTCCCGGCTACGTGCTCTCTATCGAGACCGAGATCGGCGGTCGCGTCCTGCTCGCCTTCGAGCCTGCCCCAGCCTGTGGACAGACTGTGGATAGCCTCGTGCTATCGGGAACCCGGACTATCGTGCCATCGGGAACCCGAGGCTCGTGCTATCAGGAACCCAAACCGGGCTTAACCAACGGAATCCAAACGGGGAATCCGGCCCTTAACTTAGAGTCTAACGTACTGACTCTAACTTGTTGTTGTTCAGCAACAAGCTGTGGAGACGATGCCTCTCCATTTCAGTCTGCCACTGACAGACTGATCCGTAAAGCCGCTTTTACTTGCGATGACGCACGCAGCCGCGCGCCGGAGCGCGCGGGCGCCGCCGTCTGCCCGCGCTGCGGCCGGTCCCGTCCAACTTCGTCACGCTGAGGTGCGGCGCATGTCTCTCCGAGGAGCACTCGCTAACGTCCGTGGTCGGCATGGTGTCCGCCACATTCCGGGATCTGGAGACCAGGCGGTCAGGCTAACAAGCGCCGTACGGTTTCGCCCGAAGGCGGACGCCGGCACGTCAAGTTTCGATCTCGCCCAAATCCCCGTCTCCCCGGGAGACGCCGCTCCGCCGTGGCGGAACCTGGTGACGCCGCTGGTGGGGGCGGCCGGATCGCTCAGCCTCTCATCATGCGCGAGCGAGCCGGCCGCCCTTCAGGCCGGCGCCGTATCGGAAGGTCGAGCCGTCGACCCAGATCTTGTGCAGGAGAACGCTGAGCGCCCGCGCCACCGCGGTCGCCGCCTTCTTCAGCCCCTTCTTCTTCATCAGCCGGAGCCCCCAGAGCCGCAGCTTGAAGCTCTTGGGGATGCGCGTGAGGATGGCGATCGCCGCCTCGTAAAGCATCGCCCGCGTCGCCTCGTCGCCGCATTTGGAGATGCGGCCCGACCAATCGGTCTCGCCCGACTGGTAGCGGCGTGGCGTCAGCCCGAAGTGGGCGCCGACGGTCGTGGATTTCTTGAACCGCGTGGGATCATCGACGGTGGCGCGGAAGGTCAGCGCCACGATGGCGCCGACGCCGGGCACCGTCATCATCCGCCGCACCGCCTTGTCGTTGCGGGCCGCCGCCAGCGCCATGCGATGCATGCGGGCGAACTCGAACCGCATCGCCGAACGGGCCGCGAGCAGCGGCGCGATGATCTGTTCGAGCTCGCCGAGGCCGGCGACCAGTTCGCGCACCCGCGCCTCGAACTTGCCCGTCGACACTTCGCCGACCTTCAGTCCGAACGGGCGGATCACGCCGCGGATCATGTTCTCCATGTCGATCACCTTGCCGAGCAGCGCCTTGCGGCCGGCAAGCAGGACGCGCAACGCCTGCGCCTCGCGCGACTTGACGTGGACCGCCCGGAACCAGCCGGTGCGCATCAGTTGGGCGATGCCGCGCGCATCGTTCTTGTCGGTCTTGTTGAGCATGGCGTTCAGCGCCGCCTTGGTGTGGCGGGTCTCGATGCAGAACACCGGCAGACCCTTGTCGTCGAGGGCGGAGAACAGCCAGGCGCTGAACGAGAAGGCTTCCAGCCCGACGCGTTTCAGGTGGACACCCCATTCGGCCAGGAACAGCTCGATGGCATCCGGATCGGAGGGCAATTTCCCCTCCCGGATGACCTTGCCCTCGGCATTCACCACGCACACGCTGGTCGATTCCAGCGACACATCCAGTCCCGCATAGACGTCCATGGTTCGCCTCCGTCGCCAATCCGGACGGAGCACCACGCCCCGCAGTCCTGGATCGCAGGAGGGCATCATCGCCACCGCCAGATCGCCGGCGAAGGGGCACTGGTCAGTACCCCGGCTAACCAAGAATCTAACTTTGAAGAGCGCGCGCGCGATGTGCAAAAGCTCATCCGCGCCACCGCGCGCAGCCTCGGCACAGCCGCCAGGAAGAGCATCGGACCCGCCGCCGCGCCTGCCGCGGCGCCGGAGCGCCTCGCCCGAGAATCCGCACCCGAGCTTCCGCTTCCGCCGCGGTCGGGAGGTGCGCGATGATCATTGCGCTCCTCAATCAGAAGGGTGGCGTCGGCAAGACGACGCTGGCGCTGCATCTCGCCGGCGAATGGGCCGGCAGGGGTAAGCGGATTACGCTGCTCGACGCGGACCCGCAGGGCTCGGCTCTCGACTGGTCGCAGCAGCGCAGCCGCGGCGCCCTTCCGCGGCTGTTCAACGTCGTCGGCCTCGCGCGCGATACGCTGCACCGTGAGGCGCCCGAGCTGGCGTGCGACGTCGATCATGTCGTGATCGACGGGCCGCCGCGTGTCGCCGGGCTGATGCGCTCGGCGCTGCTCGCCGCCGACCTCGTGCTGATCCCCGTGCAGCCGTCGCCACTCGATGGCTGGGCATCGGCCGCGATGCTGGCGCTGCTCTCGGAGGCGCGCATCTACCGGCCGGAGCTGCGCGCGCGGTTCGTGCTCAATCGCTGCGGCTCGCGCACCGTCATCGCCCGCGAAACGGCCGAGACGCTCGCCGACCACGATCCGCAGGCGCTGCGCACCGCGATCGGCCAGCGCGTGATCTATGCCGACGCTGCGCAGTCCGGCCGGCTCGCGTTCGAGATCGATGATGACGGTCCCGCCGCGCGCGAGATCGCGGCGCTCGTCAGCGAGATCGAGAGGATCGCGCCATGAGCGAGCGATCCTCTCGTCGCGGTTTCGCGGCGCGCCCAACCAATCCCGATGCCTGGATCAGGGCCGCTGGCGCCGAGCCAGCGCGGATGGCTGACACGTCCGCCTTCACCGCGCGGCTCACGATCGACATCACGCCGGACCTGCGCGGACGCATCAAGATCATCGCGTTCCAGCGCGGCGTCACCGTCGCCGACATGCTGCGCGAGCTGTTCGCACGCGAATTTCCGTCAACCCCTGGAGACACACCATGACCGGCATCGCGGCCTCCCGCATGCGCGGCGGCCCGACGCCGGCCGCGCTCCCGCACGACAACCTCACCCACGTCGAACTGACCTGGGTCGAGAAGAAGATCGAGAACTGGATACGCTTCGGCACGCACGCGCACGAACAGATCCTCGACCGGCGTCGGCGCGTCCTGTCGTTCCGTCCCGGCACGGTCTTCGCCTTCGTGCGCTGGGCGTCGAACGACTTCGGCACGATCATCTCGCGCATCGACATCGTGCGCGCCGTGTCGCGCGGCGAGGCCTACCAGACGCTGCCTTTCGTGCGGCCCGGCGGCGACATCCTGCTGAAGGTCGAGAGCTGGCCCAGGGTCGAGCGCGTGCTGCAGGCGATCGATGCGATCGAACGTCTCGGCATCGACCCCGAGGCTGTCTCGCCCGTTCATTGGCGTCACGTCCACAACCGATTGACCGCAGGGCATGAGCCCCGCTGCTACACGCTCGACCATCACCGCGCCTTTCTGCTGCGTCGGAGGGCGGAGCCGTGAGCCGCGCCGGACTTCTCATCGCGACGACGCTCGCCGCGATGGGCGTCGGCTATCCGGCGCTCACGCCGATGCCGACCAAGCTCATCTGGAATGCGTCGGCCAGCGCGCCGATCGGCTTCTATTCCATCGACTTCGACGGCACGTTCGAAGTCACCGATCTTGTCGCGGTCGACGCGCCCGAGCCGCTCGCGACCTACCTCGCGGAGCGCGGCTATCTGCCGAAGGGTGTGCCGCTGCTGAAGCGCATCCTTGGTGTTTCCGGACAGACCGTTTGCCGCTCGAATCTCACCATCACCGTCGATGGCTTCGAGGTGGGTGCGGCGCTGGAGCGCGACCGCGCCGGGCGCGAGCTGCCGGTCTGGCAGGGCTGTCGCCGCATCCACACCGGCGAAGTCTTTCTGATGAACTGGCAGGTCCGTGACAGCCTCGACGGCCGCTACTTCGGCCTGACCTCCACCGACCAGATCATCGGCCGCGCGGTCCCGCTGTGGACCGATGAGGACGGAAACAGCCGCTTCGAATGGGGCGCGCCGACGCGCTGACCGCTTCGCCATCGGCGGGAGCGGTGCCCGCCGATGGCTTTCTCAACGCCACCGCCAAGGAAATCACCATGCCACAGATCGGCACATTCACTCACGACGAAAGCGGCTTCATCGGACATCTGACGACGCTGCTGCTGAGCCAGGACGTCATCGTCATCGTGGCCGAACCGTCCGATGCCGAGAACGCTCCCCAGTATCGCGTCCACGTCTTCGACGGCATGAACAACGAAGCCGCCGCTGAGATCGGCGCCGGATGGAAACGCACCGGCGAGAAAGCCGGTGACTATATCGCGCTGCTGATCGACGATCCGACATTCCCGCATCCGATCCGCGCCAATCTCTTCCGCGACGATGACGCCGGCAGCGCCTGGTCGCTGCACTGGTCGCGTCCCCGCGATCGCGGCGAGAAGGACTGAGCGATGGCGGCGCGTCATCGCCCCATGAGCCAACCGCGTGCGTCCGGGCTGTATCGCGCTGCCCGGCGCATGGCTCTCCTTCTCCTTTCCGGCCTTTCCCTCGCGAGCGTCATGCCGGCGGTCACGATGGCGCAGGACATGCCCATCGCGCGACCGTCGCCGCGCGAGCGCTATGCCGATCATATCGCGGAGGCCTCGCGGCGCTTCGGCGTTCCGATCGCGTGGATCAGGGCCGTGATGCGCGCCGAAAGCGCCGGAGAGCCGCGCGCGCTGTCCTCAGCCGGTGCGATGGGCCTGATGCAGATCATGCCCGCGACCTGGACCGATTTGCGCGCGCGGCACGGCCTCGGCCGCGATCCCTACGACCCGCGCGACAACATCCTCGCGGGCACGGCCTATCTTCGCGAGCTGCACAATCGCTACGGCTCGCCGGGATTTCTCGCGGCCTACAACGCCGGACCCGGACGCTATGAGGAATCGCTTTCCGGCCGCCCGCTGCCGGCGGAGACGCGCGCCTATGTCGCCTTGCTCGCGCCCTTCATCGACGGTTCCGCCAGCACGAATCCGATCGCTGTCGCCGCGATCGACCGAGCGGCCTGGACACGGGCGCCGTTGTTCATCGTGCAGGCCGTCCGCACCTCGACCGCCGCTTCCGTGCCGGCCGAACGACCTGCGGATGAAGCCCCGGCCGCGACCGCCGTGCGCGATGTTTCCGCCATCGTGCCGCAGTCGAACGGACTGTTCGTGGCGCGGACTGCCGTCGGAGAGCCGCGATGACGGGGCACGGCAGCATTCGCAAAGGATCGCAGCCCAGCGTATCGGAGAGGACGCAGAGGTGGGAGGCAGGCAACACGACCGGAGGATGGCGAGATAAAAAGCCGCGAGGTGCGGCGCCGGTCGGTTGTGGTTTTTCAAGGGGTTATGAGGCGATTTCGCGAGGTGCGGGAATTTCGCGCACCTCGCGGCAAACCCGTTTTCCCAGGAATTTCCTGCGCTTGGCGCGATGTGCGAAGCATCGGCCATGACCGGCGACAGCGAATTCCGCGTCCGGCCAGGCCGCATCCGCTCGACGCGGGCACAGGCGGCGCGTCCCTTCATCGCACAGGCGCTTGCGGCCGCGCAGAAGGCCGGCGCCCGTGTTTCCCGCTCCGGCCGGATCAGCCCCGGCAATCGCTCGACCTTCGGGCGCGGACGCACGGCGAGCGTTCGCGCCAACCGCCTCCTGACCGGGCGCTCGCGCATCGTCGTCATCAAGACGCGGGTCGTCCGTCACACCGCGCGCTCCGCGCCGGTCGCCGCCCATCTCACCTATCTGCGCCGCGAGGGCGTGACCCGCGACGGGGAAAAGGCGCGGCTGTTCGGACCGGATATCGACGAGGTGGATGGCCGCGCCTTCGCCGAGCGGTGCCAGGACGATCGGCATCACTTCCGCTTCATCGTCTCGCCGGAGGACGCCGTCGACATGGCGGACCTCAAATCCTTCGCCCGCGATCTCATGGGGCAGTTGGAGAAGGATCTCGACACGAAGCTCGACTGGGCTGGCGTCGATCACTGGAACACCGACAATCCGCACGTCCATATCCTCGTGCGCGGAAGGACCGATGACGGCCAGGACCTCGTCATCGCGCGCGACTACATCAAGGAGGGTATGCGCGCCCGCGCGGCCGATCTCGTCACGCAGGAGCTTGGCCCGCGCACCGATCTCGACATCCATCGCAATCTGGAACGTCAGGTCGAAGCGGAACGCTGGACGCAGCTCGATCGCCAGCTTGTTCGCGACGGTCGCGACACCGGCGTCATCGACATGGCGGTCGATCCGAAGTCACCGCCCGACGAATATCACGCGCTGAAGGTCGGGCGGCTGCGCAAACTCGAAACCCTCGGCCTCGCCGAACAGGTCGGCCCGGGCCAGTGGATGATCGACGACAAAGCCGAGGCGACGCTGCGCGAACTCGGCGAGCGCGGCGACATCATCAAGCGGATGCACCGGGCGTTGACCGAGCGCGACATCGAACGCGGCTCAGCCAGCTATGTCCTCGCCGCAGAAAGCCTCGAAACGCCGATCATCGGCCGTCTCGTTGACCGCGGTCTCGACGATGAACTGAAGGGCACCGCCTACGCCGTGGTCGACGGGGTCGATGGCCGAACACACCACATCAAGCTGCCCGACCTCGACGCGGCCGGCGATAGCGCGGCGGGCTCGATCGTCGAGCTGCGCAAATTCGACGACGCGCAGGGCCAGCGACGTGTGGCCATCGCCGTCCGCTCCGATCTCGACATCGATCGGCAGATCACGGCGACGGGCGCGACCTGGCTCGACCGGCAGAATATCGCGCGCGAACCGGCGGCGCTGTCCGAGGGCGGCTTCGGCGCCGCGGTTCGGGAGGCGATGGATCGGCGCGCCGATCATCTGGTCGGACAGGGCTTGGGCGAGCGGCGCGGGCAGCGCGTCACCTTCAATCGCGGGCTGATCGACACGCTGCGTCGCCGCGAGTTGGAGTCGGTTGGCGAGAAGCTCGCGGCCGAGACCGGACAGCCCTTTAATCGCGCGGGAAGCGGCGAATATGTCGCCGGCACGTACCGCCAGCGTCTCACGCTCGCCTCCGGCCGCTTCGCCATGCTGGACGATGGCTTCGGCTTTCAGCTCGTGCCCTGGTCGCCCTCCCTCGAAAAGCAGCTCGGCAAACACGTCTCCGGCGTCGCCCGCGACGACGGCGGCGTCGACTGGAGTTTCGGCCGCAAGCGCGGGCTCGGCCTCTAACCTCTCTCGGAAAGGACCGCCGTCATGTCGGCAACAAAAATCCTCTGGGGCCAGATTCTCACCGTCTTCCTGATCGTGCTCGCCACCACCTGGGGCGCCACCGAATATGTCGTGTGGAAGCTCGGGTTTCAGGCGCAGCTCGGCCCGGCCTGGTTCACGGTTCTCGGATGGCCGTTTTACTACCCGCCCGCCTTTTACTGGTGGTGGTATTTCTACGACGCTTATGCGCCGGCGATCTTCGTCGAGGGCGCCTTCATCGCCGCGTCCGGCGGGTTCATCTCGATCGCGGTCGCGATCGGTATGTCGGTCTGGAGGGCGCGCGAAGCCAAGAAGGTCGAGACCTATGGTTCGGCGCGCTGGGCCGATAAGAAGGAGGTGGAGGCCGCCGGCCTTCTCGGTCCCGATGGCGTTGTGCTGGGGCGCTACGATCATGCCTATCTGCGCCACGATGGGCCGGAGCATGTTCTGTGCTTCGCGCCGACCCGCTCCGGTAAGGGCGTCGGCCTGGTCGTGCCCTCGCTCTTGACCTGGCCGGGCTCAGCCATCGTCCACGATATCAAGGGAGAGAACTGGCAGCTCACCGCCGGCTTCCGCGCCAGGCACGGCCGCGTGCTGCTGTTCGATCCGACCAACGCGAAGTCGTCAGCCTACAATCCCTTGCTTGAGGTGCGTCGCGGCGAGTGGGAAGTCCGCGACGTCCAGAACATCGCCGACATCCTGGTCGACCCCGAGGGCTCGCTGGAGAAGCGGAACCATTGGGAAAAAACCAGCCATGCTCTGCTGGTCGGCGCCATCCTCCACGTCCTCTATGCCGAGGACGACAAGACGCTCGCCGGCGTCGCGGCGTTCCTCTCCGATCCGAAACGCCCGATCGAGTCGACGCTGGCCGCCATGATGAAGACGGCCCATCTCGGCGAAGCCGGTCCGCATCCGGTCATTGCCAGTGCGGCGCGCGAGTTGCTCAACAAATCCGACAATGAGCGCTCGGGCGTGCTCTCTACCGCCATGTCGTTCCTCGGACTTTATCGCGACCCGGTCGTCGCCGAGGTGACGCGGCGCTGCGATTGGCGGATCACCGACATCGTGGGCGACAAGCGACCGACGACGCTCTACCTCGTCGTGCCGCCCTCCGACATCAATCGCACCAAGCCGCTCATCCGCCTGATCCTCAATCAGGTCGGCCGACGCCTGACAGAGGATCTGCAGGCGAAGGCCGGACGCCACCGGCTGTTGCTGATGCTCGACGAGTTTCCGGCGCTGGGGCGGCTGGACTTCTTCGAGTCCGCGCTGGCCTTCATGGCGGGTTACGGGCTGAAGAGCTTCCTCATCGCGCAGTCGCTCAATCAGATCGAGAAGGCCTACGGCGCGAACAATTCGATCCTCGACAACTGTCATGTGCGTGTGAGCTTCGCCACCAACGACGAGCGCACCGCCAAACGCGTGTCGGATGCGCTCGGCACCGCCACCGAGATGAAGGCCATGAAGAACTATGCCGGCCACCGGCTTTCACCATGGCTCGGCCATCTGATGGTGTCGCGCTCGGAAACGGCGAGGCCGCTGCTCACGCCCGGGGAGATCATGCAGCTTCCGCCGGCGGACGAGATCGTCATGGTGGCGGGCACACCACCGATCCGCGCGAAGAAGGCTCGCTATTACGAAGATGCGCGCTTCAAGGAACGCCTCCTGCCGCCGCCAGCGCTTGTGGCACCAGAAAAAGGTCGATCCGACGACTGGACGAGCCTGCCACGTCCTGCTCGACCCGAACCGCTCGAATCCGGGTCCGCGCGCGAAGCCGCCGACGAAGATCCGACCGAGTCGGAACGCCGGCACCAGCCCGAGCTCAACCGCGTGAAGCCGGTCGAAAAGAAGCCGCCTGTCGAGAACGAGTTCGAAATCGATGTCGAGCGTGACGAAGATGACGACGTTGCCGCGCGCAACAGGCGCATGATCCGGATGATGCAGGGCGTGGCGCGCCAGGTGTCGCTCGACCCGAACGACGGCATGGAACTGTGAGGCGCCGATGTCGAAATCACCCAGGAAGCAACGTCTCTCCGTCTACCTCGATCCGGGTGTGATGGGTCGACTCGCCGAACATGCCGCGCGACGTGATCATTCGCGATCTCTGGTCGCGGAGGCGGCGATTGAATCCTTCCTCTCGCCCGATGCGGCCGAACGGCAGGAAGCGGCCATCACCAGGCGGCTCGATCAGCTCGATCGCCACATGGCCCGGCTCGAACGCGACCTCGGCATCGCGGTCGAGTCGCTGGCTGTGTTCATCCGGTTCTGGTTGGCGACGACGCCGGCGTTGCCCGAGCCCGCCGCGCAGGCAGCGCGCGCCAAGACCGGCGAGCGCTACGAGGCCTTCGTCACCGCGCTCGGCCGGCGGCTCGCGAAGGGGCCAAAGCTGAGACAGGAGATCGTTGAGGATGTCAGTCCTCAAGAAGACGAGCGCTAGCGGGTTAACTGGCGCTTCTCGAACAATTCGGGAAAGAGCAGCAGAGCCACTCTACCGGCGTGGCTGTCCGGCCCGGACTGAGCATCTTCCGTCGCCCGAGAGAATTTCGCCACGACGCTGGGCTTGTCGAGAATTTCCGGCACCCCCGTCACCGCGATGACTTTTCGCATGATGCGGGCAAACCTAAAGCGTCGTTCGCTCGCCAAGAATGTGTTGATCACCTCAGTCAGATTTCTTTGCGCCGAACCGACAGGGTTGCCTTCAACGAACGACAATATTGCATTGAGAAGCGCTGCGATGTCGCTTTCCTCAAGCGTCGATGCATCAATCGAATCATCGTCGAGCTTTTTAGCCAGTTCGGAAAACAGTTCTTTTCGAGCCGGCCACGGCGTCCCTTGCGCCGTCGTTGCTGCCAGCCAGCGCGCGCGAAACTCACGATGCCATGGCGGAGGAGGAGCGACCGCATAGGGCAAACCGGACGAAGGCCATTCAAGGTCTGCGAGCGTCGTGATTTTTGAGTTCCAACCAGAGCCGTGTTCCCAGAATGCCCGAACGAGAAAGGCTCCTCTTTCCCGGCTTTCTGAAACCACTTCGTCGTCAAGCGAGAACAGATTCTTGTTGTGAGAGTAGAAGATATCCTCGAAGGCTGTCAGTAGGTGCGCGCGCTCAACAGGCACGAAGTTCCAAGTCAGCCAAATAAGATGCCGCTCTTCGCGCTGATAGAAATCTTCGCGCGCGACAATGATCGGTATCTGTGTCGTTGCGAGCTGGATTTCGATGGCGATCGGCTTTCCGTCGTAGATCGCGCGCACATCGGGACGGCGTCGGCTTTCTCCGCACATGACATATTCGTCGACCACGACGGATCCCGGTTCCGTGCGAGGATCGGCAGCCAGCAGCTCGGCAACCAGATGTTTGACGCGCAGATGCAGAGGACTTTCTTGCGCCCCCTGAAACTGCGAAGCGCTCACGTCATCCGTCGAGCCTGGTTCGCCTGTCCACCACGGACAACTGCGGGGCGCACCCTTGTGGTGTCGCCAGAAAGGCAACCGCGTCTTGGGCTCCCGCGGGGCATAAACGGCAAAGCCGCAATGGTCACAGACGAAAGCGGGCTGTCCTTCATTTCGCGCTCGTGTGGCGGAACGCCTGATCTCTTGGTAGCCGTCTGCATCGACCCGAATCAGGTCATCGCTCGAAATCACACTCATGTCTTGGAGGCGAACGGCGCGCTTCAATGTTCGTTGCAATCGTGCTGTCATTTAGCGCTCCGGTAACAGCGAATCGGTGTGTCTCCTTCGGGTGCGCTCACATCATAACAACGTCGCGATCTACGCTATCTCCTGTATTTGCACGCTACGATACTACGCCAATGAATCTTTGTTGAATCGGCCCAAAATCAGGTCCTTTTAATCATCCCCGTCCGGGGAAGGTCTGTCTCAACCCCGTTTGAATCGGGGTTTCATGGCGGCGTCTCACCAAAATTCGGAAGGTTTCGCGCGCGGCGCGCGGATGCTGCGCACCGCGCTTGGACCCGCCATCGCGCGTTATCTCGACGACGCCAGCATCGTCGAGGTGATGCTGAATCCCGATGGCCGGCTCTGGATCGACCGCCTCTCCGAAGGCCTGTCCGATACGGGAGAGCGACTGTCGGCGGCGGACGGCGAGCGCATCGTTCGCCTGGTCGCCCATCACGTCGGCGCCGAGGTCCATGCTGGCGCACCGCGCGTCTCGGCCGAGCTGCCTGAAACGGGAGAGCGGTTCGAGGGGTTGTTGCCGCCCGTCGTCGCCGCACCCGCCTTCGCGATTCGCAAACCCGCCGTCGCAGTGTTCACGCTCGACGACTATGTCGCGGCCGGCATCATGTCGGCCGAGCAGGCCGTCGCGCTCCGCCAGGGCGTCGCCTCGCGGACCAACATCCTCGTCGCCGGCGGAACATCGACCGGCAAGACCACACTCACAAACGCGCTGCTCGCCGAGGTCGCGAAGACAGCCGATCGCGTCGTGATCATCGAGGACACGCGCGAGCTGCAATGCGCCGCGCCGAACCTCGTCGCCCTGCGGACGAAGGATGGCGTCGCGTCACTCTCCGATCTCGTGCGCTCGTCGTTGCGCCTTCGCCCCGACCGCATTCCGGTCGGCGAAGTGCGCGGCGCGGAAGCGCTCGACCTGCTGAAGGCCTGGGGCACCGGCCATCCCGGCGGTGTCGGCACCATCCACGCCGGCAGCGCCATCGGCGCGCTGCGTCGCCTCGAACAGCTCATCCAGGAAGCTGTCGTCACTGTCCCCCGCGCGCTGATCGCCGAGACGATCGATCTCGTCGCCGTCCTGTCCGGCCGCGGCTCCGCGCGCCGCCTCGCCGAACTCGCCCGTGTCGAGGGTCTCGGCTCTGACGGCGACTACCGCGTCACCCCAATCACCACGACCCCAAACGAAGGAGAATCCGCATGATCTCGCATGCCCGCATATTGCCTCGCCGCCTTATGATGACAGCGTCGGCGATGGTCCTCAGCGTCGCGATGGCTCCCGCCGCCCACGCTTCCGGCTCCTCCATGCCGTGGGAACAGCCGCTCCAGCAGATTCTCCAGTCGATCGAAGGTCCGGTCGCGAAGATCATCGCGGTGATCATCATCATCGTCACCGGTCTGACGCTGGCCTTCGGCGATACCTCGGGCGGTTTCCGCCGGCTCATCCAGATCGTCTTCGGCCTCTCGATCGCGTTCGCCGCGTCGAGCTTCTTCCTGTCGTTCTTCTCGTTCGGCGGCGGAGCGCTCGTCTGATGGCGGGTGTCGTGGATCAGACCGGCGAAGTGCCGGGCTTCACGGTCGCGGTCCACCGGGCGCTGACCGAGCCGATCCTGCTCGGCGGCGCCCCGCGTGCCATCGCGATCATGAACGGCACGCTCGCGGGCGCCGTCGGCCTCGGCCTGCGCCTTTGGCTCGTCGGCATCGCGATTTGGGCGATCGGCCATGTTGCGGCCGTCTGGGCGGCGAAGCGCGACCCGCTCTTCGTCGACGTCGTGCGTCGCCACCTGCGCACCCCCGCCCATCTCGCGGTCTGAGGGAGAGCGTCGCCGTGATGAACCTCGCCGAATATCGCAATCGCAACAGCCGGCTCGCTGACTTCCTGCCTTGGGTCGCCTTAGTGGGCGCTGGCATAGTCCTCAACAAGGACGGCAGCTTTCAGCGCACCGCACAATTCCGCGGACCCGATCTGGATTCGGCTGTACCCGCCGAGCTGGTTGCTGTCATCGGTCGCCTCAACAACGCCTTCCGCCGGCTCGGCTCCGGCTGGGCGATCTTCGTCGAGGCCCAGCGCCACCCCTCGAACCGCTATCCCGACAGCAAGTTTCCCGACGTTGCCTCCGCCCTTGTCGATGCCGAGCGAAAGGCCGACTTCGAGGAAGCAGGCGCGCACTTCGAATCCAGCTACTTCCTGACCTTCGCCTGGCTGCCTCCGGCCGAAGACGCCGCGCGCGCGGAAACCTGGCTCTACGAGGGCCGCGAGAAGTCGGGTATCGACCCGCGCGAGGCGCTGACCGGCTTTGCCGATCGCACCGACCGCATCCTGCGCCTGGTCGAAGCCTTCATGCCGGAGTGCCGCTGGCTCGATGACGCCGCGACCCTGACATATCTACACGGCTGCGTTTCGACCAAGCGCCATCGCGTCCGCGTTCCCGAGACACCTATTTATCTCGATGCGCTGCTCGCCGATCAGCCGCTCGCCGGCGGGCTCGAACCACGACTTGGCGAACAGCATGTTCGCGTCCTCACTATCACCGGGTTTCCGACCGCGACGACGCCCGGTCTGCTCGACGAACTGAATCGCCTCGCGTTTCCCTATCGCTGGTCGACGCGCGCGATCCTGCTCGACAAGACCGACGCGACCAAGCTCTTGACCAAGATCCGGCGGCAATGGTTCGCCAAGCGCAAGTCGATCGCCGCGATCCTCAAGGAGGTGATGACCAACGAGGCGTCCGTCCTCGTTGACACCGACGCCGCGAACAAGGCCGCCGACGCGGACATGGCGCTGCAGGAACTCGGCGCCGACTATGCCGGCATGGCCTATGTCACCGCGACGGTGACGGTATGGGACGCCGATCCCCGCGCCGCCGACGAGAGGTTGCGGCTGGTCGAGAAGGTCATCCAGGGTCGCGACTTCACCGCCATGGTGGAGACTGTCAACGCGGTTGACGCCTGGCTCGGCTCTCTGCCGGGCCATGTCTACGCCAATGTTCGGCAGCCGCCGATCTCCACGCTCAATCTCGCCCACATGATCCCGCTTTCGGCGGTATGGGCGGGACCGGAACGGGACGAGCATTTTGCAGCGCCCCCACTGCTCTTCGGCAAGACCGAAGGCTCGACCCCGTTCCGGCTTTCCATTCATGTTGGCGATGTCGGCCACACGCTGATCGTCGGCCCGACCGGCGCGGGCAAGTCCGTGCTGCTAGCCTTGATGGCGCTTCAGTTTCGCCGCTACGCACGCTCGCAGGTCGTCGCGTTCGACTTCGGCGGCTCTATCCGCGCGGCCGCGCTGGCGATGGGCGGCGATTGGCACGATCTCGGCGGCGATCTTAGCGACGGCTCGTCCGACAGCGTCAGCCTTCAGCCACTCTCGCGCATCCATGATGTGCCGGAGCGTGCCTGGGCCGCCGACTGGCTTGTCGCAATCCTCATTCGCGAAGGTGTGACCATCACGCCGGAAGTGAAGGAACACCTCTGGACAGCGCTGACCTCACTCGCCAGCGCGCCGGTCGAAGAGCGTACCCTTACGGGCCTGGCCGTGCTTCTCCAGTCGAACGACTTGAAACAGGCGCTCCGGCCCTATTGCGTCGGTGGCCCCTATGGTCGGCTGCTCGACGCCGAGCATGAATTTCTCGGCTCGGCCTCCGTCCAGGCGTTCGAGACCGAAGGGCTGATCGGCACCGGCGCTGCGCCCGCGGTCCTCGCGTATCTCTTCCATCGCATCGATGACCGGCTCGATGGCTCGCCGACGCTGATCATCATCGACGAGGGCTGGCTTGCACTCGACGACGGGGGATTCGCCGGCCAGCTCAGGGAGTGGCTGAAGACGCTCAGAAAAAAGAACGCCAGCGTCATCTTCGCCACGCAATCGCTGTCTGACATCGACGGCTCGGCGATCGCGCCGGCCATCATCGAAAGCTGCCAGACCCGCCTCCTGCTGCCGAATGAGCGCGCGATCGAGCCGCAGATCACCGCGATCTATCGCCGTTTCGGTCTCAACGATCGCCAGATCGAGATCATCGCTCGCGCGATGCCCAAGCGCGATTACTACTGCCAGTCGCGGCGCGGCAATCGCCTCTTCGAACTCGGCCTGTCCGCTGTTGCGCTCGCGCTCTGCGCCGCATCCGCCAAGACGGATCAGACGGCCATCGCCCGCATCGTCGCCGAGCATGGCCGCGACGGCTTCCTCACCGCCTGGCTGCACCACCGCGACGTCGGCTGGGCGGCGGATCTCGTTCCCACCCTCACCACCAAGGAGAACTGACATGAAACTGCGCCATTCCCGCGCAGCGCGTTTTGCTGCCGCGTTGCTGACTGCCCCGATCGCGCTCGCGCCCATGCTGGCAACGCCCGCGCACGCGATCATCGTCTACGACCCTACGAACTACGCACAGAACGTTCTTCAGGCCGCTCGCGCGCTGGAGCAGATCACCAATCAGATCACCTCGCTCCAGAACGAAGCGCAGATGCTGATCAACCAGGCGCGCAATCTGACCAGCCTGCCGTTCTCCGCGCTCCAGCAGTTGCAGCAATCCGTCCAGAAGACGCAGCAGCTCCTCAGCCAGGCGCAGAACATCGCCTACGACGTCCAGAAGATCGACCAGATGTTCCAGCTGAAATACGGGAACGTCTCGATGTCGGCGAGTGATCAGCAACTCGTTTCCGACGCGCGTTCGCGCTGGCAGAACACGGTCGGCGGCTTGCAGGACGCGATGCGGGTTCAGGCCGGTGTCGTGGGCAACATCGACACCAATCGCGCGCAGATGTCGGCGCTCGTCGGCCAGAGCCAGGGCGCGACCGGCGCGCTGCAGGCCGCCCAGGCGGGCAACCAACTCCTCGCGCTACAGGCCCAGCAGCTCGCCGATCTGACCGCCGTCGTCGCGGCGAACGGCCGGGCCCAAATGCTGACCGAGGCCGAGCGCACCGCCGCCGCCGAACAGGGGCGTGAGCAGCGTCGTCGCTTCCTGACGCCGGGCGCGGGCTACCAGCCCGGCAACGCCCAGATGTTCAACAACCGAAACTAAGCGGGGGGCGATCGCCATGGACGGCAAAATGTTCGCCCGGCTCGGCGCCGTCGTCTTTGTCGGCGTCGCCATCACCGCCACCGTCATTGAGATGACCCCGAAAGAGGAGGAGCCGGAGGTCCGCACGCTGGTTCTCCGGCCGGGCATCGATGCCACTGCCCTGCAGCGCCAGCTCCGCGGATGCAGGGATATGGGCGAGGCCGCGATCCGCGACCCTGCCTGCCTCAAGCTCTGGGCCGCCAATCGTGACCGCTTCCTGGGGCAGAACCCGGAGGCGCCACAGACGGCCGCACCGACCGCACCGGCCGCGCCGACCCCAACCGCGACAATCGCGCCTGCGCCGGCGCCGGACGCAATCGTCAAGGAAACCGCTCCGGTCATGCAGGCGGAGCCCGCGCGTCCGGGGTCGCACTGACATGGGCGGCACCGGCGTCATCGACAATTTTCTGGGCGTCTTCACCCGTTACATCGATTCAGGCTTCGGCCTGCTCGGCGGGGAAGTCGCCTTCATCGCCACCACGCTCATCGTCATCGATGTGACGCTAGCCGCCCTGTTCTGGAGCTGGGGCGCCGATGACGACATCATCGCTCGCCTCGTGAAGAAGACGCTGTTCGTCGGCGTCTTCGCCTATCTGATCTCCAACTGGAACAATCTTGCCCGGATTGTCTTCGAGAGCTTCGCCGGTCTCGGCCTGAAAGCCTCGGGAACGGGCTTCTCTGTCACCGACCTCCTTCGCCCTGGAAAGGTCGCGCAGACCGGCCTCGACGCCGGGCGGCCGCTTCTCGAATCCATCTCCAACCTCATGGGCTGGGTCGCGTTCTTTGAGAACTTCATCCAGATCGCGTGCCTGCTGTTCGCATGGGTGCTGATCCTGCTCGCGTTCTTCATCCTGGCGGTCCAGCTCTTCGTCACCTTGATCGAGTTCAAGCTAACGACACTCGCCGGCTTCGTGCTGATCCCCTTCGGCCTGTTCGGAAAGTCGGCATTCATGGCCGAGCGCGTGCTGGGCAACGTCATCTCCTCCGGCATCAAGGTGTTGGTGCTCGCCGTCATCATCGGCATCGGCTCCACCTTGTTCTCACAGTTCACGCAAGGCTTCGGCGGCCAGACGCCGACCATCGACGACGCCATGGCGATCGTGCTCGCTGCGCTTTCGCTTCTCGGGCTCGGCATCTTCGGCCCCGGCATTGCCAACGGCCTTGTATCCGGTGGTCCGCAGCTCGGTGCTGGCGCCGCGGTTGGTACAGGCGTCGCAGCCGGCGGCATGGTCGCGGCCGGCGCTGCGACTGTCGGCGCCGTTGCCTCCGGCGGGGCGGCCCTCGCCAGTGGCGCCGCCGCCGCAGCTCGCGGCAGCGCGGCGTTCGCCGGCGGCGCTTCCACCGCCTACAGCCTCGGGGCTGCCGGTCAGTCCGGCGCGTCGGGTGTCGCGTCCGGTCTCGGCAATGTCGCGAGCACCGGAACGAAAGCCGCTGCCTCGCCGCTGAAGCGCGCCATGACCCGCGCATCCGACAGCCTCAAATCCAGCTTCGATGCCGGCTCCCGCGCGGCGACCGAGATCTCCGGCGGCGGCAGCGACGGCGGAGGGACTGAATCCGCGCCGGCAGCCGTCTTGGCTCCTGCCGTCGACGGCCCGCCTGCCTGGGCCAAGCGCATGAAACGCTCGCAGCAACTCGCCCACGGCGTCCAGGCCGCCGCCCATGCCGTCAAATCCGGCGACAGCCACGGCGGCGGCTCCTCCGTCAATCTCTCCGAAAGCGACTGACTATGAACTTCTTCAAACGACCATCGACCCACTACGGGAAAGCCCCACAGCCCGAAACGCCCTATCAACGCGCCACACAGGTCTGGGATGACCGTATCGGCTCCGCCCGCGTGCAAGCCCGCAACTGGCGCTACATGGCCTTCGGCTGCCTGGCCCTTTCGGCCGGCCTGTCGGGCAGCCTCGTCTGGCAATCGGCCAGCGGCACCATCGTTCCCTGGGTGGTGCAGGTCGACAAGCTCGGTCAGGCGCAGGCCGTCGCCCCCGCCGTTGCCGACTATCGGCCGTCCGATCCGCAGATTGCGTTCCATCTCGCCCGCTTCACCGAGCAGGTCCGCTCGATCCCGGCTGATGCGATCATTGTGCGGCAAAACTGGTTGCGCGCCTACGAGTTCACCACGCAAGGCGGCGCACTCGCCCTCAACGACTATGCTCGGGCGAATGACCCGTTCACCAAGGTCGGGAAGCAGCAGGTCGCCGTCGAGGTGTCGAGCGTCATCCGCGCCTCGCCGGATTCCTTCCGCGTGGCATGGATCGAGCGCCGCTATCAGGATGGCTCGCTCGCCGCGACCGAGCGCTGGTCTGCCATCCTCACCATCGTCGTGCAGACGCCGCGCGACGCAGAAAAGCTTCGAGCCAATCCGCTCGGAATCTACGTCAACGCCATCAACTGGTCGAAGGAGCTTGGACAATGACGCCTGCCTTCCGCACAGCCGGAAAGCCGGCTCTCCGTAAATCCTCATTTGCGCTTTTGCTGCTCGGCACGTCCGCGCTGGCCGGCTGCGCGACCAACACGCCACCGCCCGAGATCAGCTACGACAACGCCGCGCCGGCAGTGCGGACGGTCGATCCGCCATCGCCGGTTCGGATCGTCGAGCTGCCAAGGCCCTTGCCGCTCGCTGGCCAGATGAAGCCAGTGGACGGAGCGCGCCAGCCGGCCGAGGCCGCCGATCCCGCCACCCGCGTCAATCAGGCCAATGCACAGGCGCGCGTGCAGCCGGTGCGCAACGGCTTCATCAACTCCATGCAGGTTTACCCCTTCACCCAAGGGGCGCTCTATCAGGTCTATACCGCCGTCGGGCAGATCACGGACATCGCGCTCCAGCCCGGCGAACAGCTCGTCGGTGCCGGTCCGGTCGCTGCCGGAGACACTGTGCGCTGGATCATCGGCGATACCGAAAGCGGCACGGGTGCGACCAAGCAGGTTCATATCCTTGTCAAACCGACGCGGCCCGATCTGATGACGAACCTCGTCATCAACACCAACCTGCGCACCTATTATATGGAGCTGCGTTCGACGTCCTCGACCTACATGGCGTCGGTCTCCTGGCAGTATCCGCAGGACCAACTTATCGCGCTGCGTCGCCAGAACGCGCAGGCAGAGGCCACGCAGCCGATCTCGACCGGCATCGATCTCTCGCGGGTCAACTTTCGCTACGAGGTGACGGGCGACCGTGCGCCCTGGCGGCCGCTGCGCGCATTCGACGACGGCAAGCAGGTCTTCATCGAATTCCCGCACGGCATCGGCCAGGGCGAAATGCCGCCGCTCTTCGTCGTCGGCCCAGAGGGCGACATCTCGGAACTGGTGAACTATCGGGTGCGCGGCAACTACATGATCGTGGACCGCTTGTTCGCCGCCGCCGAGCTGCGCTTCGGCGCCGATCGCCACCAGAAGCGTGTGCGGATCTCGCGCACCGACGGAAGGCCGGCGTCATGAGCGAGATCGAAGCCGAAAAGGAAAAAGGACTGGAGCCGCCCGGAGAGGACGGCGCCCTGCCGCTGACCGGCGAGCCAGCCGCGCCGATGCGCCTTCGCCCCGAGCCGCCGCGCGTGACGAGGCTTTCGCGCAAGGTTCTGGCCGGTCTCGGCCTGGTCGCCAGCGTCGGGATCGGCGGCGCGTTGATCTACGCCCTGCAAATTCAGGGTGGGCGCAAGGGCAACGAGGAGCTTTACGCGACCGACAACCGGGCAACCCCGGATGGCCTGAACAGCCTGCCGCGCGACTACACCGGGCCGGTGCTCGGCCCTCCGCTGCCGGGCGATCTCGGCCGGCCGATCCTCAATGCGCAAAACGCCGTGCCGCCGCCATCGATCGCGACGCCCAATCCTGGCATCAGCGCCGAGGAGCAGCGTCGGCTGCAGGAACTGGAATCGGCGCGGACGGCACGTCTGTTCGCGTCGACCGAGACGCGCAGCGCCTCGTCGCGGCCTGCCGCGACCGCCGCGACCCCCACGCCCGATTTGACGAACCTCGGCCTGGCGCCGCAACCGGCGACGCCGACCGCCCAGGATCGCCAGCTCGCGTTCCTCAACCAGACGCCCGACAAGCGCACGGTCTCTCCCGATCGTGTGGCCGTGCCGGCGTCGGCAAATGTCCTGCAAGCCGGCGCGGTGATCGCGGCGGCGCTTATCACCGGCATTCGCTCCGACCTTCCTGGCCAGATCACGGCCCAGGTAACGGAGAACATATATGACAGCCCGACCGGCAAGATCCTGCTCGTTCCGCAGGGCACGCGCATCATCGGTCAGTACGACAACGGCGTCGGCGTCGGGCAGCGTCGCGTCCTGCTGGTCTGGAACAGGCTGATCTTCCCGAACGGCCGCTCGATCGTGCTGGAACGCCAACCCGGCGCGGATGCACAAGGTTATGCCGGCCTCGAGGATGGCGTCGACTATCACTGGGGCGAGCTGTTCAAGGCGGCTGCCCTGTCGACATTGCTCAGCATCGGTGCGCAGACCGGATCTTCGGGCGATGAGAGCGACATCATACGCGCTCTTCGCAACGGTGCATCCGACAGTATCAACCAAACCGGCCAGCAGATCGTGCAGCGCCAACTCAACATCGCGCCGACGCTGACGATCCGGCCGGGCTTCTCAGTCCGCGTCATCGTCACGCGCGATCTCGTCCTCGAACCCTACGGAGGCTGACGTGCCA
Source organism: Xanthobacter sp. AM11 (assembly GCF_047444035.1). Lineage (NCBI taxonomy): Bacteria > Pseudomonadati > Pseudomonadota > Alphaproteobacteria > Hyphomicrobiales > Xanthobacteraceae > Xanthobacter > Xanthobacter sp. AM11. The sequence continues at coordinate 2,283,059 of NZ_JBLAOA010000001.1, read as the reverse complement.
AAGCTGAAACTTGGTCCGATCGCAGACGACAAGCCGGTGAAGGTGACGATCGAGCTGCCGGCAAGCCTGCATCGTGACCTGGCAGCCTATGCGGAGATTCTGGGGCGGGAGTCCGGCCGATCGGCCGATCCCGTCCGCCTGATCGTCCCCATGCTGGTGAAGTTCATCGCGACGGATCGGGGCTTTGCGAAGGCCAGGCACACTATGGGAGACGCAAAGCCACGAGCCTGATCCCGGTTCAGCACATCCCCTGCGCCATCGACCGTGCCAGGCTCAGTAGGCTACGGCAGGCGGGATTGTCGTTCCGCCGCGACCATACTGCGCAGAACGGCAGAACCTCGTTGACGACTGGCCGGTAAGACACGCCCGGAAATTGAGCAACCGTGGTTGCTTCGCTCGTCAGCGTCAGCCCTCGCCCGATCGCTACGAGCGACAGAAGATTATCCCGCCCAACATACTGCGCGTGGATTTCAGGATGGCGCCCGAGACCAGCCAGGCGCTGGACAAGATAATCATAGATCTCCGGACCGGGCGCCGCCTCGCTGACAATGAACCGTTCACCGGCGAGATCATGCCAATCCAGCTCTTCCCGGCTGCAAAGCGGGTGATCTTCGGGCAGTACCGTAAAGACCCGTTCGGACCAGAGCTGGTCGGTCTCGCAGTCCGTCCAGCCGGACGTGCCCGTGATGAATGCTACGTCGAGCCGAAGCTGGCGAACGGCGGAGACATGATCCGCTGGATCGCCGTCGATGAATTCAATCTGCACCCTTGGATGTTTCTTGTCGTATGCCCGCAGCAACGCCCAAAGGAATCCCGAGGCGAGCGAGGAAAAGATGCCGATCTTAATGCTGCCGTTCTCGCACCTGCCAATTGCGGCCACATCCATTGTTCCCCGACCGAGCTGTTGAAGCGCCTTGCGCGCGTAGCGCAGGAACTGCTGTCCTGCAACGGTCAGCAGCACGCCACTATTATGACGCTGAAAGAGCGATGCTCCGAGATGATCTTCCAGATCACGAATTCTTCGGCTGACCGCTGACTCTTGAATTCCCAGGGCCGCGGCAGCCTTGCGGAAACTACCGTGTTCGGCCGCAGTGACAAAGTAGCGAAGGTGCCGGAATGCCACGGGCGGAATTGAACCGGATACCCACCTCATTCTGTAGGAGCTCCCGCGAAGTGTAGGTAGGTGCGAGGACGCAATGGTGCTCTATACTTTAGGTCTTCCCTGCCGGCGCACGCGTCCTGCTGTACGACAGCAGCACGGACGGGAGCGCAAATAGCGAGTTCGATTGGCGTTTTCAGTGGCTGGGACTCCGAAACAGATCGCCGCAACTCGGGCCAAACCGGCGCAGGGAACTGTCCCGTCGGCCCGTCTGCGAGTTCCAAGCTTTGTTCTCCATTGACAAGCAATACGGACGAACGCATTATCATGGAATGGCAAGAAAGTCACTTAAAGAAGATATCTTGGATGCCGGACTTCGCGTCATGTTGCGCAAGGGTTACGCGGCCTCCAGCGTACGCGATGTGGTAGCCGAGGCAGGCGTACCTCAGGGCTCGTTCACCAACCATTTCCGGTCGAAGGAAGCCTTTAGCGGCGAAGTCTTGGACCGCTATTTCGAGCATGTGCGAGGATTAGTTTCCTTGGCACTTGACGATGAGAGTTCTGACACCCCGCAAGCGGCTGAAAAGATATCTCGACATCATCACCGGCCGCCTGGAGGCGGATGATTTCGAACGGGGATGTTTGATCGGGGACTTCAGTCTCGAGGCCGCGCCGCTCAGTGAGATGCTTCGGTTACGTCTGTCGGAGATATTCCTGGAATGGCGCGACCGTTTTGCGGAATGTATCGGGGAAGCGCAGTCGACGGGTGAAATTGATTCCACCTTTACTCCGGAAGACCTCGCCGATTTCCTCCTGTCTTCATGGGAAGGTGCGATAATGCGCATGAAGGTCGAGCGCAATGAGGCGGCGCTGGAGCGGTTCAAGAAGATCGTTTTTGCCACAGTCTTTAAGGAATGCAGGTAAACGATGTCGCGAAGCTGTTGTCGATAGCGGGATTTTCTTGACGGACTTGAGGATATGGCGTTTCTGATCAGCTCAGCGGCCCTGCTGATGGAATGATCTGTTGTGGGCGCCGTCTTTTCAGCACAACAGTCATCCAGCACGCGTTTTCGGCAGGAGCTAGACAGGCCTTCCTCAACGAGAATCTCGCCCGGATTCGGCATTCAGGATAATGCTGCAGACGGGCAATTGGCATGACGAAAACAAGAACTGTCGATGAATTTCTGAACAGCTTTCGCACAAGCGTATTGGGGTGATCCGGGCATTGCGCCAGACAATCCTCGAAGCGTTTCCGGCGGTCACCGAATAAGTCAAGTGGAACGCCCCGAGCTATTGTTGGGAAGGTCAGGACCGCGTCACAATGCGGTTCAATCCCGGTGACCGGCTGGATCTGATTTTCCACCGTGGTGCGAAAATCCAAGACAGTGCGGATTTCGCTTTCATCGATCCGACGGGCAAGATCGAGTGGGCTGCGCCAGATCGCGGCATCCTTCGTATCGCTAATCCTCTTGAGCAGCGTGATGAAATCGTTGGGCTTGTTGCCGGTTGGATTTCGTCTGCCGGAGCCAACCCCACCGAGTGGGATCACCGGCAGCGGGCCAAGTCGACGACGCAGGGCGAAAAGCCAGCGCCACGCAGATGGGGAATCGGCAACCCGTACCAATGCGGGATTGGACACGACCCCATTTGCGCGGCGGTCATCACAAACCGCGATTCCAGCGAACGGTCCGGTTTTGGGGATGATTGCCGTTCCACCCTTTTCCGTCGGGCATTGCGGGTGTGGCATCATGATTCTCTGACCTACGGTGCATCTCCGCGCTGAAAGGTCGACGGCCGATTCCATTTGTTTCCCGATCCAGGTCGAAAAAGCCGCCTATTTTGTCCACGCACGCCGGTCATTCGATACTCACGAAGAGGCGACGAGTTCGCCAATCCCGGAAACGCCCGACCATCCTGATCGCCCATCCAGAACGCAATCAGGTTCTTGACTCAATACGTACGGTCGTATTATATCGAGATAACGATGATCAAGGCTGAACGCTTGAGCTTCGCCTTGGCAATCGAAACAGGTCAACAAAGGTCAAACGCATGCAATTCGACGTCTCTCTTCCTCATCGCGCAGTGCTCGATTCCCACATGGCCTATCGGGAGGCAGGTTCGCAGGAGGGACCTGTTGTACTCTTCCTGCACGGCAACCCGACATCGTCTTACATCTGGCGGAACATCCTGCCGCACGTGGCGTCAGTAGCCCGGTGCATAGCTCCCGACCTCATCGGTTTCGGCCAATCGGGCAAACCGGACATCGACTACCGCTTTGCGGATCACGCCCGCTATCTCGATGTGTTCATCGAAGCCCAGGGAATCGGTTCCGCATATCTCGTCGCACAGGATTGGGGAACGGCGCTCGCCTTTCATCTGGCGGCTCGCAGGCCTGATTTTGTTCGCGGCCTCGCCTTCATGGAGTTCATCCGGCCGATGCCGAGCTGGGATGATTTCCATCAGGTAGAGGCGGCGCGTGAGACGTTCCGCAAGTTCCGCACGCCGGGCGAAGGCGAGCGGATGATCATTGAGGGAAATGCGTTTGTCGAACGCATCCTTCCGGGCTCGGTCGTCAGGAAGCTCGGCGAGGAGGAAATGGCGGTCTATCGCGCTCCGTTCGCCACGCCGGAATCACGAAAGCCTACCTGGCGCCTTCCGAACGAACTGCCCATCGCCGGCGAGCCTGCGGACGTGAATGAAATGCTGGAGCAAGCACATCTCGCCCTCGCGAGCTCGCGCTATCCCAAGCTGCTCTTCGCCGGGAACCCGGGCGCTCTGGTTTCCCCAGCCTTCGCCGAAGCGTTTGCCGCAAAGCTCCACGATTGTCAGCTCATCCAGCTCGGGCCCGGGGCGCACTACCTGCAGGAAGACCACTCGGAAACCATCGGCCGTTCTGTCGCCGAGTGGATTGCAGCGAACGAGACGCGCGACGCGGCCTAGGGCGTCTGCCCGCATTCAAGCGGACTGTCGCCAGAGTGCGCCGATGAGTTGACGCGCGGGTCCATGGGGCCCGCGCCTGCGGCGTTCCGCCAATCGGGAGCGCGACACGAACAAGGGACCTGGCATGATCGACCTCCACTACACGGCAACGCCAAACGGACACAAGGTTCGCCTCTTCCTCGAGGAGGCGGGCCTCGCCTATCGAATCGTGCCGGTGAACCTCTCCAAGGGAGAGCAGCGCCGGCCAGAGTTCCTCGCGATATCTCCAAACGGGCGCATCCCCGCCATTGTCGACCACGCTCCGGCGGGACGTAATCGGTCCGTGTCGGTGTTCGAGTCAGGCGCAATCCTCCTCTACCTCGCCGAGAAAACCGGGATGTTCCTGCCCGCCGAGCCGGACGCCCGCTTCGAGGTCCTTCAGTGGCTCTTCTGGCAAATGGCGGGCTTGGGGCCGATGGCCGGTCAGATCGGTCATTTTAACGTCTTTGCGAACGAGAAGGTACCCTATGCGATTGAGCGCTACAGGAGCGAGACCGCTCGGCTCTACGGCGTATTGGACAGACGCCTGGCTGAGCGACCCTACATTGTCGGCGACTATTCCATCGCTGACATGGCCTGTTTTCCGTGGATCGTTCCTCACACTGCACATGGTCAGCGCCTGCAGGACTATCCAAACCTCTTTCGCTGGTTCGAGGCAATCCTCGCACGTGCCGCGGTTGTGAGAGCTTATGGCGACAGCAAGGACGTCTACACAGGCCGGCCGCTGCAAGTCCCGCAGAGGCATGTTTGTGGCGCGAACGCGGATGAGCAAGATCATGAGCGGCGCTGAAACCGACGTGGCACTCGTCTCATCCTTCCACGACGGGGCTCAACTCGCCGGACTTTACGCCGCCGCGCGGCTTGGAGATCGGCCTGCCTCCGCCGTCGTCGAGGCTTTCCGCAACAGCCAGTACCGCATCTTTGCGCTGTACCACAACAGGCTCGTCGGCGTCGGACGCGCCTTTGGCGACGAAGTCGACTGCGCCGTCATCTGCGACATGGCGGTTCATCCCGATTTCCAGGGCAACGGTCTCGGCTCCCGCATCCTCGAAGCGCTGAAGCAAGGGGTGCGGCATCACAAGCGGATCATCCCCTACGCCCGGCATGGCAAGGAAGAGTTCTATCTCAAACGCGGGTTCAACCGGATGCGGTCCGCGATGTTGTGCTCCTTCGTTGTTCCGGCCGTGCGCAATCGGGAGAACGGAATCATCGAATAGCACATGCGGTGCCGCTTCTGATGCGACGCCTCACCCCTGTAGCTCAGTCCGACATCGAAGAAAGGGACGGAAACAATGAACGACGTCACGATCACCTACTGCAATCCGTGCGGATATGGAAAGCGAGCAGCCGAAGCGGCTGATGCGCTTCACCGCCACCTGTCAGTCACCGCGAATCTTGTGGCCGGAAAGGGCGGCATCTTCGAGGTGCGCGTCGATGGTGAGGTCGTGGCCAAGCGCATCAAGGGGCACTTTCCGGATGCCGCCGAAATCGTCGGAGCCGTCTCGACGGCGCTGAAATAGCCAGGCAGCCGAGGAAAAGTGACCTGTAAGGTCCGGTCTATTTCGAGAACACATAAGCGGATATTCTCATGGAACCTGAAAACAACCGCCATCGCTTGCTTGTTGACACGATCGAAAAGCGCATTTCGGCGAATTATTTCGATTCGTCTCATGTATTACCAGATAGCGATCTGTCCGAAATCATTCGGCTCGCTACGCTTGCACCGACCGCATTCAATTTCCAGAACTGGCGCTTCATCGCGGTCCGGACGCCTGATGCCAAGAAAAAATTGTGGGAGGCCGCTGGCCGTCAGCCAAAGGTCCTCGAAGCGTCGGCAACTTTCATCATTTGCGGCCAGTTGCCCGATCATTCCGTGCTGGCGGAAAGGCTCTGCCATTCCGTCGAAGCGGGGTTCATGCCGGAAGCGACGTCGGCGCTTTGGGTAAAGGGGGCGGATGCGCTTTACACAGGCAATGCCCGTATGCAACGCGACGAGGCCGTCCGATCAGCCACCTTCGGGGCTGCGACCTTGATGTTCGCCGCGGCGGCCCACAACCTCGCAACGGGCGCGATGGTCGGCTTCGATCCCGACAAGGTCGTGCAGGAGTTCGGCCTAGGCCTGAACGAGGTTCCTGTACTGCTCATGACGGTCGGCAAAGCCTTGCCCGGCAACTGGCCGCAGAAGCCGCGGCGGCCGCTACAGGAAGTCCTGGAGTTCGCATGAAAAGCAATCCCGCCCCTGTCGCTGATCCCGTAGTGCCGCAGGCGCCGTCGATACGTGGATTCGATATTCTGTCCACGGCAATCGCGCCGGCCATCTGGGGCAGCACATATGTCGTGACCACCGAGTTGCTGCCCACAGGTATCCCACTCACCGTCGCCATGCTGAGAGCGCTGCCGGCAGGCATTGCGCTGCTTGTGATCGTTCGGACGTTGCCGCGCGGGGTCTGGTTGTGGCGCAGTATTCTGCTCGGCGCATTCAACTTTTCGGTCTTCTGGTGGCTATTGTTCGTCTCGGCCTACCGGTTGCCGGGCGGCGTCGCCGCCACGGTTGGCGCCATCCAGCCGCTCATTGTGATCGGCTTTGCGCGTCTCGCCCTCGGCAACCCGGTGCGACCGGCGGCTATAGCGTCGGCTCTCGTTGGAATTGCGGGCGTGGCGCTTCTGGTTCTGACGCCGGCGGCGAGACTCGATCCGATCGGGATCGCGGCCGGCCTTGGCGGCGCTCTGTCTATGGCCTGCGGAACGGTTCTGAGCAGGAAGTGGCAGCCACCGGTATCCGCGCTCACCTTTACCGCCTGGCAGCTGACAGCCGGTGGGCTGCTGCTGTTGCCCGTGGCGCTGTCTCTGGAACCGTTTCCGTCCGACCTGACTACGGCCAACGCACTTGGCTTCACCTGGCTCGGCCTAATCGGCGCGGCAGCAACCTATTTCTTGTGGCTGCGGGGGATTGCTCGATTGGAGCCGGCCGTGGTGTCCTTCCTGCTCTTTCTGAGCCCGTTGACGGCGGTCATGCTGGGCTGGGTCTTTCTCGACCAGACCCTCTCGCCCGCCCAGTGCTCAGGAATGATACTGATAATCGGCGGTATCTGGTTCGGCCAGCGTTCGCAGAAGAAGGTCGTGTCTCAATTTGAAGTTCGGCTGCGCTGAGTGGGCTCACCTTGTCACGAAGTTGCTGTTGAATCCGGGGCTGTGGCTTGGATGGAGAAAGAAATGAAGGAAGACGAACAGGCGATCCGGCAAGTCATTGCCACTTGGATGCGGGCAAGCCAGTCCGGTGATATCGCCACGGTCCTCACGCTTATGACTAATGACGTGGTCTTCATGGTCCCCGGCCAGGATCCGTTCGGGCGAGAGGTTTTCGAAGCGACCGCCAGCCAGCTCGGTGCAGCGGGGCTGCAGATCGACGGAATCAATGACGTCGTAGAGCTTCAGATCCAGGGAGATTGGGCGTTTACGCGCAACCGGATCAACTTGAGCATCACTCCCGCGGCCGGCGAGCCGGTGCAGCGTGCGGGCTACACCCTGACGCTGTTCCGCAAGGAAGGGGATGGCCGCTGGCGAGTTGCGCGTGACGCCAACCTTTTGACGCTGAAAAGCTAAGACGAATGCCCCAGAATGGTTGGAAGCCGGGGATCAAATTGAGGCACTTCGCGCTCACTGATTAGAGTGCGCCCCTGCTGGTAGACAGGATCAGGCTGCAGTTTTGACCGTGAGCCGGGCGTGTTGATCCTCGAACTGCTGCCAGCTGAGATAGCCGAGCGCGGAGTGCAGGCGGCTTGCGTTGTAGACCTGATCTATGAAGCGGGGAAGGTCGGTAGCGACGTCGTCGAACGTCTCGTAGGCCATCGGAGATAGACGGCCTCGATCTTGAGGGTTTTCATGAAGCTCTCGGCTTCGGCGTTATCATAGGGATTGCCGCGGCGCCCCATCGATTCGACGAGACCATGTTCAGCGAGGGCCTGCCGGTAGCGTCCAGCCGCGTATTGCGAGCCACGGTCCGCGTGGTGGATACAGCAGGGCGGCGGTCCCTGCTTTTCAATGGCTGTGCGCAGGGCGGCCAGCGTTAGCCGGACTTCGATCGAGCGGCTGTTGGCGTAGCCGACGACCCTGCGCGACCATGCGTCGAGGATCAGCGCGACGTAGACGAAGCTGGTGGCGATGGCGACATAGGTGATGTCGGCCACCCAGAGCTGGTTCGGCCCGTCCTGGGACATGTCCTTCGCCAGATTCGGGAAGATCGGCAGATCATGGTCCCGCATCAGGTGCCGGATCTTCTTGTGATTCACGACAAGCCCGCGGTGGTGCAAGCCGCACGCATGCGCCGGTAGCCGTACACCTCGAAGCTGTCGGAGATGGAGACCATCGTCTCGACGAGCCCAATGTCGTCGATGTTGATGGCCGGTTTGTCGTAGTAGGTCGAACGCGCGATCCCCATCAGCCGGCATCATTCTGCGACGGAGTTGCAGCGGGGCCGGTGACGACGAATGTAGTCGCGCTTCTCGGCCGGTGTTCGTGCTTCAGAGCCTCCTTTAGGTACTCGATCTCCAGCGCTTGCTTGCCGACCAGTCGCTCCAGGGCCGCGATCCGCGCCTCGTAGGCCTCGATCGTATCGGCTGCGACGGCCGCGTCGTCGAAGGCGCCAGCCTCATGTTTCTGAACCCAGATCCGGATCAGATTCCGCGACAGGTCGTGTCGGCGGGCAAGGTTGTGAAGCGTCTCGCCAGCCATGTAGTCCTGCGCCACCTGGCGCTTGAAATCGGTACTGTGGGTGCAGTGTCGGGCCATGCCTTCCATCCTTCGAAAGCCCGGGTCTCCGGTCAATTTCTCGTCTTCACGCTGTCCGCCTCAAGCGGCGCGCTCCAGATGAGAGTCAGCACGGCGTCATGCCGCTCGTCACCGTTGCCGCTTCGCCCGCATCTCCTGCACCAGCCGCCAGCTCTTGCCTTGGTCGACAGAACGTTCATTGCACCAGCGAAAGCTGTTTGGCGTTATGTCTCGGTAAACCCACCGGGTCAGCGACCCGGAGGCATCGACATCGGCCAACTGTATGATCTCGTCACCGACCTTGCGAGCAAGCTGCCGAGTGATGTATCCGCCCGGAGGGTTGATCCAGATGATGTGCCAGGCGTCGATTTTCGGATCGTAGACCCGTAGGGTCGTCGAATAACGGTTCCCGGGTTCGGACCAGCGGACCTCAGTATCGTTCCTGACCGGTGTGATCCAAAGGTCCTGAATCGCACGCCCTTCGAGCACCCAGTCGAACCGGATATCCCATTGGGAATGGGTTACAGCGCCGTCCGCTGCGAATTCAACTGTTTCCGCCAACCAGTCGCCGACGAACTGTCCGTAAAGCATAAGTTGGTCAGCGTATTCGGCGGCAGGTCCGCCGGCCGCAAGACCTTCGAGAAAGCTGCGGGGGTTTGAGTTGATCGCTGTGTCCATTGGCTCACCACTTTCCTGTGCAAATTGATCTCACGTGATCGTCCGCCTTCGCCGGAAGGCACAGCCATTTTCGGGCAGACGGCCCGGTCAACCCAATGCCTTGCCGAGGCACTCCACGATCGCCCCGGCATAACGCCGGTCAGGATCCTTGTCGGGGTCGTATATCGTGACGTCGACGCCGATGACCGGAACATGGCGTATCAGGAGGGAGACGAGCCGGGCCACCTGTTCGAAATCCAGCCCCGGCTCCCCAGGCGAATCCACCGCGGGCATGACGGCTTCCGCAAGGACGTCCACGTCGAGATGCAGCCAATAGCGCGAAAGGTCACCACGGGATGCCCATGCCGCGACCCTTTTGGCGGTCGCCAGCATTCCCTCTCGAAGCATATCCTGAACAATGATCCGATTGATCGCTGTTTCGCGAATGTCCCCGTAGTGCTGGGCGTAGTCTGGGCTGAGAGCCTCACGCTCACCCATCTGCGTCACGTCCTCGTCCTGAACGAGAGGTCCGTCGATCCCTGGCCATTCGGTGAGCAGTCTCTCCCCGCGCCCTGTTGCGAGCGCGAGGTCCATTCCCGCCACGGTACCGAGGCGGCTCTGCACATCGTAATTCCCAGGATGGAAATAGTCGCTATGGCCATCGATATGAAGCAGTCCGACGCGGTCCAGGACCCTAGCGCCCGCAAGACAGCCGAGCAGGATGCTGCAGTCTCCGCCGATAACGACCGGGAATTTGCCGTCGGATAGGCGCGCCTGGACGAGATGCGCTAGGTCAAGGCTGTAACTGCGGATCGCATGACCATTGCGGATGCGCGTATTCTCCTCTGCATCGGACCGATACGCGGGACGAGGCAGCCATTCGACATCTGTTGCTTGAATAACGGTCTGCAACCCCTCCGACAGCAGGACGAGCGGCGCTTCCCAGGCTCCGGGCTCCCTGCCGCCTTCCTCGGGGCGCAGGCCAAGGTTGCTCGGAGCGCAGATGATAATCTTGCTTCCCATCATTTCAGAATGGCTCCTCGCTGGAACGCCTTAGCAGCGAGGAATCCTACGATGTGCTGCCTGCGCGTGACCATTAATGCCGCCCCTTAACCGGTATTTTGAACTTAACTGGCGACACCGCGCTGTCAACCAGTAATATGGATTTTATCGGTTGATTTTGTGAGTGCCTTCCGGCAGATTCGTGCCGGGGAATTCACACCGGCAACCGACAGGCATCGAGATAGCTCGTTTTCGTCACGTTGCCGGAGACGATGTCAAACGAAATACGGGACTTGCCATGAATATTACTGCACCCATGTACAGCCATAATCTCACAAAGGCGAACACACGACAGCCAGAGCGATCGTTTCAGCCTGATGCAACTGGGCAAAACGTTCCGAGCAGCCCGGCGATAGCTGCCGAACAGGTGACTTTCGCGGCGAAATCAACTCCGGTTCAATTTAGTGTGTCGATGTTGCTTGCCCTGATGAATGCTCAGCCGGAGAATCAACAACCTGGAGGAACGAGCGTAACGGTCTCAAGCGATCAGGTCCCGCTCCAACTAGAAGAGGTCGACGCTACTGATGCTGCACAGCAGATAATGGATTTGGCCGGATCAGGCGGCGAACTCAATTTGTCCAGCGTCGAACAATTACTCGGGATAACGAAACCCGAACGGGGAGAATTTTCCCCCAAGGCTGTGATCGAGCGAGACTGGAACAGCCTGACGGGCGGCAGCGACACCCTATCGACATCGCAGCTTGCCGCTGCGATCAAGCATTTGTCAGGCGCTCATCTTCAGCCCGCCGACCACGGCGATCAGATCGTTGACACCTCGGTTCTTCAGCCCATTCCTTCCAGGCTTGGAGGAAACTCTGCTCGTCCGCCTTATTGAGCGTGAATACGTTGATGAGCACGACAGGCGAGGCATCGACGGCGAGTCCGAAGAAACAGTTTAGCCGCTGCAGTGCTACCGATTGAAGGAGCTGGAGCCGAATGTTGTGTTCCGGAAAGACGCAAGCGCAAGCTCCATAATCTAGCGCCCGCGCGTCGGCGGCCGCTACTGGGCCATCGACGCCGGTCCGCTGGGCGATATCTTACAATATCGTCTCTTGTCTCAGCGAAAGGAGACGCCGAGATGACTGTCCTGCAAGCGCTCTTGATGCGCGCGTTTGGCCGCCCCCAAGGAATTCTCGGGCGATTGGGCGGTGCCATCATGGCGCGTACAAACGAGAATTTCGGCGCTTGGGTCAGCAGCCTCCTCGATGTTGGCCCAACCGATGCCATTCTCGAAGTGGGATTCGGACCTGGCGTTGTTATTCAGCGATTGTCGGCGCTTGCAGCGGAAGGCCACATCGCGGGCATCGACGTCTCGAGGGAAATGCTCAAACAAGCACGCGCTAGAAGCGCCACGGCTATCCGAAGGGGTCGTGTCGACCTGCGACAGGGTTCCGTGGAGAACTTGCCTTTCACCGACGCCAGCTTCGACAAGGCGCTGGCGGTCAACTCGATGCAGGTCTGGCCGGATACCGCAGCAGGGTTGCGGGAAATATGGAGAATCTTAAAGCCGGGTGGGAACATTGCCCTCGGCTTTTCTGTCCATTCCGGCCAATCGCGCGAAGGACTGACGGACAAGGTCGAGGCCACCGGCTTTAAGAATGTGCGCATGGTGACGGCCCAGAATGGGTTTTGCGTTGTGGCGGGGAAACCAGACCGACCGTAGTCATCTCGGGCTTCCTGCATCGTAGTCTCCAGAATGAAAGAAGTCGCTATGGCCATCGATATGGAGCAGACCGACACGACCAGAAGCGCTGGCACCAGCGAGGCGACCGAGCAGGATGGTCCAGTCTCCGCCGACGACGACCGGGAATTCACCGCCGAAGAGTCGCGAACCGACGAGACACGCCGGGTCAAGACTGAGGTTGCGGATCGCATGACCATTGAGGATGCGCGTATTTTCCTCTGCATCGAGCCGATACTCGGGGCAAGGCAGCCACTCGGCGCCTGTCGCCCCAATCGCGGTCTGCACCCTTTTGCCAGCAAAACGAGCGGCGCTTCCCACACCCGCGGCTCCTTGCCATCGTCCTCGGGGGGCAGGCCAAGATTGCTCGGGGCGCAGATGATGACCTTCCTTCCCATCATTTCAGAATGGCTCCTCGCTGGAACGCTGCAGCAGCGAGGAATCCCACGATATGCCGCCTACACGTGACCAGTAATGCCGCCCTATCAACCGGTATTTTGAACTTAACTGGTGACACCGCATTGTCAGCCAGTAATATGAATTTTACCGGTTGATTATGTGGGTGCCTTCCGGCAGATTCGTGGCGGGGAGTTCACACCACGAATGGGGCGAAATCTGCATGACCGGAAAACAGCCAATGATCGAACAGCACCAATTCCGCGAAAGCGACTTCGTCGGTGATCATCCGGCCATTGATTTTGTCAACACGGTGACTGGATGGGATGCGCGACCGAGGGACTGGATCCCGGACTACGCCGCGCTGGTGGACTGGGCCCGGATCAGCGGCATCATCGCTCAGGCAGATGCAGATCACCTTCAGGAACTCGCAAAGGCGTCACCGCGCGCAGCGGCGACCGCCCTGACGAATGCCAAGGAATTACGTCTGGCCATGCACGGGCTCCTGACGACGCGGGTCGAGGGTACAGCCCCTCAGGCGAACGACCTTGCTGTGGTCGAGCGGATGTGGCGAAGCTTTAACAGCCGCTGCGAATTGGCGATCGACCCGCTAACAGGAATCCACATTCGAGCGGGTGATACCGGACTCGACGTCATTTCCATGACGTTGGCCGATGCCTTTATCCGTCTCGGCGAAGATTTCACCTCGCCCCGCCTCAAGCGCTGTGCCGGCGCCAATTGCGGCTGGTTCTTTTTGGACAGGTCAAAGCCTGGCCGTCGCCGCTGGTGCGACATGGCCACATGCGGCAACGCGGCAAAATATGCCCGCCATAAAAAGCATCTTGAATGAGGATTATTGTGAAAACGCTCCAAACGGAGCGGCTGATGTTGCGTCAGTGGCGAGAGGAGGACTTTGAGGCCTTCGCTCAGTTCTGGGCCGATGCCGGCAACATGGCCTTCGTTGGTGGGCCCATCCTGCGAGAGGATGCATGGCGCAGAATGTTGTATTTCATCGGTCATTGGCAGTTGCGCGGATTCGGCTTCTTCGTTGTCGTGGACAGTGCGACCGGGGAAATGGCGGGCTACTGCGGGGCGCAGCGTCCGGTGGACAAGCTGGAACCTGAATTGGGCTGGGGCGTTTTCCCCGGTTTCCAGGGACGGGGCTATGCGACCGAAGCGATGAACGCCGTCCTCGGCTTTGCATTCAGCCAACTTGGCTGGACGACGGCGATTAGCCTGATCGCTGACGAGAACCTCGCCTCTCGGGCGGTCGCGAGGAAACTTGGAGGCTCGGTCGAGCGCTACACCGACATAAACGGCAGGTGCTACGGCGTCTACCGGCACGTCGTTCCACGCCACAAAGATTCCTGGTGAGAGATCGCTCTGGATTGAGGTGATCCCGCTTTTGCTGCCCGATAGCAGGAGAAACCGGAATGACAGCGCGCATAAAGCGCGAGCTTGAGACTGCCGTTCTGATCCATGTCGGCCGCAGACAAGAGTAGCGTTGGCGCGCATTCGGGCAACCTCAGCCGTAGCAGTCAGACGTTTCTCGGTCGCAATAACACGTGCCGGATCGCCATGGGTGCGCGCTTCCTGACAGCCCAATCCGAACGAAACAAATGGGAACCGATATGACGAACGATGCCGGACCTATCATCCAAGCGCGATTACACGATGGAATGACTCTGCCCGTGGTGGATGTGACAAACCCCGTATTCCGGATCGACGAAAGCCCAACTAGCCTCGATAGGCTGCGCGCGTCAATTGTGTCTTCGGTCAATCGGCCCGCTGCCGAGCGTGCGGCCACGCCCGGGCCAATGCCCGACCTTCTGCAGCGGATGTTCGCCCCGCAGGCGCAATATCTGGACGGGTTGGCGACCTACCTCCTCAAAATCGGCGCAGACAATCTCCCCGCGCAGTTCGATACCGAAATCGAACGCCGCCTAGCTTCCTCCCCGAATGCTGTGGCGCTTCGGATTCGCTTGCAGCAGCTATCCCGTCTCATGGCAAGAGCGCTAAGAAATGCTCCACCTTCCGCGCCGCTACGTCTCCTTGCAATCGGAGGCGGCACGGCAATCGAAGCGTTGAATGCGTTGATCATTCTCAAGGGCGACTCCGGCAACACGATTTCTGATGTCGCAGTCGACATGCTGGATATCGAGGATACAGGGATACCCCTCGGCAAAGCGGTTCTCGCCGCATTATGCGAAACGAAAGGGCCTCTCGCCGGAATTGCCGCGACTATGACGTTCGTTCCCTATTCATGGGACCAGCCTTCTTCCTTGGCATCCGCGCTGCACGACCGGATGATCGGAGGAGAATATGTCCTGGCCTCATCCGAAGGCGCCCTGTTCGAATACGGTTCTGACAGAGCGGTAATCGCTAATCTCTCGCTTTTGCGCGAGGCTGGCGCGATCCCAATTGCCGGCAGCGTTATTCGGGACGATGCCACCGGGCAGGCAATGGCCGCTCGAAGCCCTTTCCCGCTGAAGGCGCGCGGTCTTCGCAACCTCGAGTCACTGGTCAGCGCCGCGGGCTACCGGATTTCCGACGCGATAGAAGGAGTGGCGAGTGACCAGTTTCTTTTGCACGCGGATTAGGTCCGATGTTGGTGAACGCGGACACAGGTCGAGTCGATCACGATTATGTCGCCATTGTAAGTGCCGGGTCCGATCTGGCGAACAGAGACCCCTATCCGGAAGCAGGGCGCAGTATTCCACCCCGCTCCCGCGTAAAGTTGGGTCAGGCAGCTTCGAGCAGCCCTTCGGCAAGCCTCGGCAGCACGACGTCGCGCCAACCCGGCCCCATATTCTCGAATGCAAAACGGTGCCGGGGATTCTCAAGATCGAAACCGCGATGCTCAAGCCTGAGGATCGTAGCATCGCCCTGAGGAACGATCTCCCAGTGCAGTTCGAAATCGCCGAAGGTGTAGGCCAATCTGCGCTCCTCCTCGACAGCGATGACACGGCACGGGATTATCCCCCATTTCTCCATGTCCATAGTGAACTCATGCCCTACGATTGGGGCCATGTTTCCGGGCCGCCACCAGCGCGCGATGCCGTCCGGAGTTGAAATCCGTTCCCATACACGGGCCGGCGATGCCTTGATGACCTGTTCCACGGTCACGGTTTGTCGTGTCATTCGTTCGTCTCCTCGAGATCCCTCGCCAATTCCGCAAGGCGCGTTTTCCAATAATCTTCATAAGGTGCAAGCCAATCGCGAAGTGCGACCAGCGGTTCGGCATTGAGTGAATAGATACGTTCCCGCCCGGTCTTGGTTTCTCGAACAAGCTGGGCCTGGCGCAGGATGCCCAGATGCTCGGACACGGCCGAACGGCTGATGTCGAAAGCGTCTGCTATGGATCCGGCGCTCCTTTCTTTTGAAAGCAAGAGCATCACGACCTGCCGACGGACAGGGTTAGCAAGGGCGGAGAAGATGGTTTCGTTCATCATCACTCCAATATGTCGGAATTTTCCGACATGTCAACATTCTCCGACATATTCCGCGACGCTTTCTGTGGCGCCCCAGTACGATGATGAAGGTGACGACGAGGATATCTCTCCGTGTGATTGTGGAGCATCCATTTCCGGGCGGTAGTAAAGGCTTCGAGAAATAGTGCACAGGACGTGGCTCCAAGTGATCTGCTCGCTCAGAGGACCCACGACGCCGCCCGGTATCATTCAGATCGGAGGGACAACACCGAAGCACTGTCGCCAATAGATGGCGAAATCTTCGCCGGCGATACCCGCCGATTTTTGTCCTCTACCAGCCGATCTTTCTACGCTCATTGAATAGCGCTTCCTTATCATCGCGGCCGTATGCATCCATTTCCATGCAGCAGCGTGAGCAACCGGAAACCGGCAAGCCTAGCAGTGACACTGGTGAAGGCTTCACTCAGGGAAGAACCTCACGCCCGATGATAGGCAGCGCGATGCCGAAGCGCACCGATGGCAGGAGGCAATATGTCAGAATCCAAATTCCTCACTCCGGAAGAAGTGACCGAGCGCTACCGTGGAGGCGTCTCCGTAGGCACTCTCCGAAACTGGCGCGCCATGAAAATTGGACCGTCGTTCGTGAAGATCGGAAAGGCTGTTCTCTATCCGATCCAGGAGCTTGAAGCGTGGGACGAAAGGAATAGAGTGCAGTGTGGCGCTTCAAAGCGGCTCGATACACGTGTCGGTGATCAGGCGTGATAATCATGGTCGAGCATTGTGGACATACCCCACTCCCCGGCACCACTCACCAAAAAAACTTGATGAAATAACGCAATTTCAAGAAGTTATGAAATTTGCTCGAACTCAGCCACAACCACCCCTCCGGCGACCCCACCCCGTCGCGCGCCGACATCGACATGACGCGCAAGATCATCGACGTGGCCAAGCCGCTGGGCATCGAGGTGCATGACCACATCATCGTCGGCAAGGACGGCCACGCCAGCCTGAAGGGGCTGAAGCTGATCTGACGGCGGCAAGCTGCGCTCGCGGGTCCCCCGGGCCGGAAGGCCCGGCGGCAGGTCGTGGGACGGCCTGCGGTCGGGCACGGCGGCCGCGCCTGCGGCGGCCTCCACGCACGAAAAAGGGCGCCACGCTGGAGCGTGGCGCCCGTTCACGTCACAGACGTGGGATCAGATCACTTCAGCGCATTCAGGCTGGTGTCGAAGGAGAGGCTCGCCACGAAGCGATCGCCGCAGGCATTGGACAGGCCGGAGATGGCGCCGCAGGTGCCGGTGGCATTGACGCCGAGGCCGGGGACGAACGCCGGGGTGCCGGACAGCTCGCTGCCGTAATAGCGCAGGTCGAGGGTGGCCGCCTTGTAGGTGAAGGCGAGGCCCACGTTCCAGGTGGCGTAGGAGGGCAGCTCGTAATTGGCGGCGAAGATGTTGCCGAAGTCGGTCTCGCCCAGCCACTGGTAGCCGACCTCACCCGACACATACACGCCCACGTCCTTCACGACGCTCCACTTGGAGAAGTCCACCTTGAGGGTGCCGGACAGGTAGGTGCCGTCGGAGCCCGAGCCCGCATAGCTGTCGGTGTAGTAGAGGTTGCCACCCACGGTGAACACGTCGTTGATGACGTAGGTGGGCTTGAAGTAGATTTCCCAGTAGTCGAGGTTCGCGGCCGGAACGCCCAGAGCCAGGGAGTTCGGGGCAATCTCGCCCGGGTAGTAGTAGTAGACATAGCCGACGTCGAGGGTCAGGCCACCCCAGGTGTGGCGCAGGCCGCCGTAGAGATCCACTTCCGCCGCGGCGTCGGTAAGGCCGGCGCTGGTGGGGAAGTCCACGTTGGACATCCACACGCCGCCATAGATCCAGTCGAACAGGCGCAGCTCGGCATAGCCCTGGATGGCGGGGTTGCCATCGGTCTGGCTGATGCCGCGGAACACGTAGTCGGTGGCGAGCTTGGCACCGAAGGCCACGTCCCACAGCGGGGCCGCCGGCTCGGGGGCCGGAGCCTTCACCGGCACGCTCAGATCGGCCGCCGAGGCTGCACCAGCGAGGAACAGGGAAGCGGCGACGACTGCAATCTTTTTCATAAGGTTACCCCCGCAGAGATCTAGAGAGATAAAAATCAGTTCTGCTCTCCAAGTCCAATGGGAAAATTGAGGCAGCAGATGCCCCCAGTTTAGGCAAACCCGCATGAATGTTGGATTTTGATGTTGCAGCAATGCAACGCACCCCGCCGAAACGGCCGAACCCGGACTTCTTGAGAGGAAACTCCTGTGCCGACCAAGGGCGGTTTCCGGGTGCTGCACAGAAGGTGCGCGCCTCCTGGTGAGGCATTTCGGCGTCACATGGAGGGGAGATTCGCCCCCCGCGCCGGCCAAAGGCCCGGCTCAGGGCCGGGTCAGCAGCAGCGGGCGCCCGCGCTCGGGCGTGCGGGCCCAGCCGCCGTCCTCCTGCCGGGCGAAGCGGATCAGGGCGCTGCCGCCCTCCCCCCGCACCAGGATGTTGCCGCCCTCGACGTCCCAGGCCACCGGTCCGAAGCGCAGCAGCGCGGCATCGCAGCCGGCTCCCAATGCGAGCCGGAAGCCCGCGCCGGAGGGCAGGCGCTCGTCAAGAAGCGTGATGCGGCACACCGGCGTGCCGGCCGTGCGGGCAAGATCCCACGCGCCCACCACTTCCTCCATCCGCAGCTCGGGGGCGTCGGCGGCGTTGGGGCTGGCCAGGAAATAGACCCCGTCGCCTTCGCGCAGCGCCTCATAGCTGCCGCCCGTGGCTTCGGTGAACTCCGCCACCGTGCGCCCCTGCCCGTTGAGCAGGCGGATGGCGCCGGAAGGGTCCGGCAGCCAACCGGCGACCTGGGCGGAGAAGGCGATGACGGCGCACAGCTCCCGGTCGAACTCCACCGCAAGCCCCGCCCCGCCGGCATCGGGCTTCAGGATGAACGGGCACGCGCGCGTGCCGTCCGCGCTGGTGAGCCGGAAGGGGCCGGCCAGCCGGCCCGCCGCCTCGCGAACGGCAGGGTCCAGGCGGGGCGGCGCGGCCGGCGGCTTCTGGGCGGCGGCGGCCGGCGGTCGGGCGCCCTCCAGCGGGGCGGCAGGTGGCGCCGCATGCAGCCCGGGCGCCCCCAGCACCAGCACCAAGCCAAGCGCCATTCCCCGGCCGGAAGCCGCACGATGAAAAAGCAGGTGACGACGAGCCATCGCGCCCTCGCGGCCGAACAAGGCCCCCAGCGTAGCAGGTCTCGCCCCGGCGGGCATCCCGGGACGGGCGGCGGTGCCGCGCCCGCCCGGAGCGGCGCGTCAGCCCTGCGGCCAGGGCGTCTCGACCACGGGAGTCACCGGCCCCTTGCCGTCGAACCAGGAGAGGATGTTGTCCACCACCAGCTGGCCCATGGCCGCGCGGGTATAGTGGGTGGCCGAGCCCACGTGCGGCAGCAGCACCGCATTGTCGAGGGCGAAGAAGGCCTCGGGGACGTTGGGCTCGTCCTCGAACACGTCCAGCCCGGCGGCAAGGATGGTGCGCGCCTTGAGGGCCGCGAGCAGGGCCAGTTCGTCCACCACCGTGCCGCGCGCCACATTGATGAGAATGCCGTCCGGCCCCAGTGCCGCCAGCACCGGCGCATTCACCAGGTGGCGGGTCGCCGGCCCGCCGGGAACGATGACCACCAGCACGTCCACGTCGTGCGCCATTTCCTCCAGCCGCTGGTAGTGGCGCAGCGCCACGTCCGGCTGCGGCCGGCGGGTGTGGTAGACCACCGGCACCCCGAAGGCATCCAGCCGCCGGGCAATGGCCTTGCCGATCCGCCCCATGCCGATGATGCCGACGGTGCGATCGCGCAGGGTGGGACCCAGCGGAAAGGCGCCCTTCACCCAGCTGCCCTCGCGCACGAACCGGTCGGCCTGGGGAATCTGCCGCACGGTGGCCAGCAGCAGGCCGAGGGTGAGGTCCGCCACCTCCTCGTTCAGCACGTCCGGCGTGTTGGTCACCATCACGCCCCGCCGGGCGGCGGCGGCGGCGTCCACCGTGTCGTAGCCCACGCCGAAATTGGCGACGATCTCCAGCGCCGGCAGGCGCGCCATCAGCGCCTCGTCCACCCGCACCTTGCCGCGGGTGGCGATGGCGCGCACGGCGCCTGCATCCGCATCTGAGAAGGTGTCGAGGGACAGGAGGGTGAAGCGCGGCGCGAGCTGTCGCTCCACCACGTCCTCCATCACGGGGCCGGTCAGAAGAAGGGCGGGGCGGGCATCATCCGTCATCGCAAGGCTCGCTGTGTGCCCGGGGCCGCCAGCCGGCGCCGGGTCGGGAAGATCGGGGCCGGAACGCGCCGCGCGCCTCCGCCGCCCCGTGTGTGCACCCCATGTGCGCCCCCATGTGTAGCCCGATCCCCGGCGCTTCTTCAATGAAAGTTCAATCGTTTTAAATTCCCCCTTGATCCGGGCGCCGCCTCGCACCATGATCGCGCCGCGTCCGAAGAGGGGCGCGCGGCCGCGCGAGCGGGCCCAAGAAACAAGGCCGAAGAAAAAGGCGCGACACGGAACGGGGCTAGAACTCCTCCGGCGCGTCGGCGAAACACGAGGGGAGAGGACGCTTCATGGCGACCGTGGACATTCGCGGTGTGAAGAAGGCTTATGGTGCGACGCAGGTCATCCACGGGGTGGATGTGAGCATTCGCGACGGCGAGTTCGTGGTCCTGGTCGGCCCCTCGGGCTGCGGCAAGTCCACCCTGCTACGCATGATCGCCGGCCTTGAGAACATTACCGGCGGCGAGATCCTCATCGGCAACCGCGTCATCAACGACATGCCGCCGAAGGAACGGGACATCGCCATGGTGTTCCAGAATTACGCGCTCTACCCGCACATGAGCGTGGCCGACAACATGGGATTCTCCCTCAAGCTGCGCAAGGCGCCGAAGGAGGAGATCGCCGCGCGGGTGAAGCGGGCGGCGGAGATTCTCAACCTGTCCAAGCTGCTCGACCGCTATCCCCGCCAGCTCTCCGGCGGCCAGCGCCAGCGGGTGGCCATGGGCCGCGCCATCGTGCGCGATCCGCAGGTATTCCTGTTCGACGAGCCCCTGTCCAACCTCGACGCCCAGCTGCGCGTGCAGATGCGCACCGAGATCAAGGAGCTGCACCAGCGGCTGAAGACCACCACCGTCTATGTCACCCACGACCAGATCGAGGCCATGACCATGGCCGACAAGATCGTGGTGATGCACGACGGCATCGTCGAGCAGATCGGTGCCCCCCTCGACCTCTACGACAGGCCGGCCAACCAGTTCGTGGCGGGCTTCATCGGCTCGCCCTCCATGAATTTCGTCAGGGGCAAGGTGCGGCTCGGCGCGACGCCGCAGCTGGAAACCGACAGCGGCATCTTCGTGCCCCTGCCTGCGGCCGACGGCCTCGGCGACGGCATGCCGGTAATCTACGGGCTGCGCCCCGAGCATATCCGGCTTGATCCCGCCGGGGTGCCGGCGACGGTGATCGTCACCGAGCCCACCGGCTCGGAAATCCTTGTGGTGGCGCGCCTCGGCACCGAAGCCCAGGGACAGGAGGTCACCTGCCTGTTCCGCGAGCGCCTGTCCTTCGCTCCCGGCCAGACCATCCACATCGCGCCCCAGCCGGGGCTGACACATCTTTTCGAGGAGGCCACGGGCAAGCGCCTCTGAGAACATCATGGCGAGCAAGACCGCCCGGGCAAAACAGGGCGGCATGCCGAAGCACAGGCTTCACGGGAGGAAGAAAAATGACCATTTCCAGACGCGACCTGCTGATGGGCGGCGCCGGCCTTGCCGCCGGCGGCATGGCCCTGCCGTTCATGGGCGGTATGCCCGCCTTCGCCCAGTCCATGCCCAAGTTCGAGCCGGAGCCCGGCGCCACCCTGCGCCTGCTGCGCTGGGCGCCGTTCGTGAAGGGCGAGGAAGACGCCTGGATCGCCAACACCAAGAAGTTCACCGAGGCCACCGGCATCGAGGTGCGCATCGACAAGGAGAGCTGGGAGGACATCCGCCCGAAGGCCGCCGTGGCGGCCAATGTGGGGTCCGGCCCGGACATGGTGTGGGTGTGGTTCGACGACGCCCAGCAATATCCCGACAAGCTGCTGGACGTGACCGACCTCGCCAACGGCCTCGCCAAGACCTATGGCGGCTTTTATCCCGGCAACGAGGTCTACGCCAAGGTGAAGGACCGCTTCGTCGGCCTGCCGCTGGCCACCATCGGCAATGCGGTGGTGTATCGCGACAGCTGGGTGAAGGACGCGGGCTTCTCGGAATTCCCGAAGGACACCAAGGCCTTCCTTGAGCTGGGCAAGGCACTGAAGGCCAAGGGTCACCCCATGGGCTTCACCCTCGGCCACGGCGTGGGCGACGGCAACAACTTCTGCCACTGGGTGCTGTGGAGCCACGGCGGCATGATGGTGAACGAGGCCGGCAAGGTCGTCATCAACTCGCCCGAGACCATCGCCGCCTTGCGCTATGTGGCCGAGCTGTACAAGACCTTCATCCCCGGCACCGAGAGCTGGCTCGACGTGAACAACAACCGCGCCTTCATCGCCGGCGACCTCTCGGTCACCGCGAACGGCGTCTCGGTCTATTACGCCGCGGCCAACGACCCCAAGCTCGCCGACATGGCGGCGGACATGCGGTCCACCAATTTCCCCATCGGCCCGGTGGGCAAGTCGGTGGAGCTGCACCAGACCACCACCGCCTGCATCTTCAAATACACCAAGTATCCCAAGGCGGCGCAGGCCTACCTCTCCTTCATGTTCGATGCCCCGCAGTACAATGCGTGGCTCACCGGGGCGAGCGCCTATTGCTGCCAGACGCTGAAGGCCTTCGCCAACAATCCGGTGTGGACCTCCAAGCCCATCCACGCCGCTTACGCCAAGGCGTCCGACACCCTGCGCCCCAACGGCTATGCCGGCCCGCTGGGCCCGAAGTCGGCCGCCGCCATGGCGGACTGGATCGTGGTGGACATGGTGGCGGAGGCCGCCACCGGCCAGCGCAGCCCGGAAGATGCCGCCAAGCGCGCCCAGCAGCGGGCGGAGCGCATCTACAAGTAGGCCAAGGCCTTTCTCCCGCGCCGCCGTCCCTCTCCCCTCCCTCCCCCGCCGGCGGGGGAGGCCAGGCGGGGCGCCGAACGCAGGGCACTCGGCAACACGGTGGCAGCGCGTGCCCCGCCCGCTCCCGCCCTCCCCTCCCCCGCAAGCGGGAGAGGGCTTCGTCCCAAACGCCAAGGCGCCGGCCGAAAGCCGCGCCGCCGCCCACCCTCCCGTGAAGGGGGCGGCCAGACGTCAAGATCTTCCGGAGAAACGTCCCATGGCCAACGTCGCAGCGGCTGAGCCGTCCCCCTCCCGGTCCTTCTGGGCCGGCATCGGCCAGGGCCGGCATGTGCTCGGCATCGCCTTCATGCTGCCGGCCGCGATCTTCCTTCTGTTCTTCCTCACCTATCCCCTCGGCCTCGGCGTCTGGCTCGGTTTCACCGACACCCGCATCGGCCGCGAGGGCGTGTTCATCGGCCTGGAGAACTACCAGTCCCTCATGGGCGACAGCCTGTTCTGGCTGGTGGTGTTCAATACCATTCTCTACACGGTCGCCGCCTCGATCCTGAAGTTCGGCCTCGGCCTGTGGCTGGCGCTGCTGCTCAACCAGAACCTTCCATTCAAGTCCTTCTTCCGCGCGGTGGTGCTGCTGCCGTGGGTGGTGCCCACCGTGCTCTCGGCCATCGCCTTCTGGTGGATCTTCGACAGCCAGTATTCGATCATCTCCTGGGCGCTCATCAAGATGGGGCTCATCTCCCAGCCCATCAACTTTCTGGGCGACGTGGCCAACGCCCGCGCCTCGGTGATCGCCGCCAATGTGTGGCGCGGCATTCCCTTCGTCGCCATCTCTTTGCTGGCGGGGCTGCAGACCATCTCGCCGTCGCTGCACGAGGCGGCGACGCTGGATGGGGCATCCTCCTGGCAGCGCTTCCGCTACATCACCCTGCCCATGCTCTCGCCCATCATCGCGGTGGTGATGACCTTCTCGGTGCTGTTCACCTTCACCGACTTCCAGCTCATCTATGTGCTGACGCGCGGCGGGCCGCTGAACTCCACCCACCTGATGGCGACGCTCTCCTTCCAGCGCGCCATTCCCGGCGGCTCGCTGGGCGAGGGTGCGGCCATCGCGGTGGCCATGATCCCGTTCCTGCTGGCGGCGATCCTGTTCAGCTATTTCGGCCTGCAGCGCCGCAAGTGGCAGCAGGGAGGGGCGGACTGATGGGGACGCATCTGCCGTCCCTTGCGCGCCCGGCCCCCTCTCCCGCTTGCGGGGGAGGGTTGGGGTGGGGGCTGTCCCCGGCCCCCGGGCGCTGCTTCAGGACCCCATCGCCCCTTTCCCCCTCCCCGACCCTCCCCCGCAAGCGGGAGAGGGAGAAGAGCGCCGATGCGTCGAGGACTTAAGCCATGACCCACGCTTCCGACCAGATGACCGACAACTCCTCGGGCATGAGCTATCTCGACAGCCTGCCCAAGCGGCTTGTCACCACCATCCTGCCGCTCATCATCTTCGTGTTCGTGCTGCTGTTTCCGTTCTACTGGATGGCGATCACCGCCATAAAGCCGAACTACCAGCTCACCGACTACAACAACTACTCGCCCCTGTGGGTGGTGGAGCCGACGCTGGAGCACATCAAGTATCTCCTGTTCGAAACCTCCTATCCCAGCTGGCTGTGGAACACGGTCTACATCTCCGTGGCCGCAACCGTCATCTCGCTGGTGACCTCGGTGTTCGCCGCCTACGCCATCGAGCGGCTGCGCTTCCACGGCTCGCGCTGGGTGGGGCTCGGCATCTTCCTGGCCTATCTGGTGCCGCCCTCCATCCTGTTCATCCCCTTGGCCATCATGGTGTTCGGGCTCGGCATCTACGACACCAAGCTGGCGCTCATCCTCACCTACCCCACCTTCCTCGTGCCCTTCTCCACCTGGCTGCTGATGGGCTATTTCCGCTCCATCCCGTTCGAGCTGGAGGAATGCGCGCTGGTGGACGGCGCCTCGCGCTGGCAGATCCTCATCAAGGTGCTGCTGCCGCTCTCGGTGCCGGGGCTGATCTCGGCCGGCATCTTCTCCTTCACCCTGTCGTGGAACGAGTTCATCTACGCCCTCACCTTCATCCAGTCGTCGGAGAACAAGACGGTGCCGGTGGGCGTGCTCACCGAGCTGGTGCGCTCGGACGTGTATGAATGGGGCTCGCTCATGGCCGGGGCGCTCCTCGGCTCCCTGCCGGTGGTGATTCTCTATTCCTTCTTCGTGGACTATTACGTCTCGTCCATGACCGGAGCGGTGAAGGAGTAGCCCCGCACCAGCACCACCGGGCGGGCGGGCGCCGGGCCCACCTTCCCCCTGCGAAGGTTTGCCCGCTTGCCCTCGCCGCCCGGCCATGGCACCCCTTGGCCGGTCTGATTGCGGTGCATCATGCGCCGCCTCGCGGGATGGGGGGGACGATGCTGGAACGGTTGATCGAATCGGTGCTGTTCCGCAGCCGTTGGATTCTGGCCCCGTTCTATGTCGGCCTCGTCGTCGCCATGCTGGTGCTGCTGTTCAAGTTCGGCCACGAACTCATGCACTTCGTCACGCACTCGGTGTCGGCGACGGAAAGCGACACCATCCTCGGCATCCTCGCCCTGGTGGACCTGACGCTGACCTGCAACCTCGTGGTCATCGTCATCTTCTCCGGCTACGAGAATTTCGTGTCCAAGATCGACCCGGCCGGCCATCCCGACTGGCCGGAATGGATGACGCGGGTGGACTTCACCGGGCTGAAGCAGAAGCTGCTCGCCTCCATCGTCGCCATCTCCGCCATCCAGTTGCTCAAGGCCTTCATGAACCTCGACAAGGGGACCATGAACGAGAACACCCTCATGTGGCTGGTCATCATCCATGTGGTGTTCGTGGGATCGAGCCTGGTGCTGGCCTGGTCGGACAGCCTTTCGAGCAACAAGCACTGAGCCGGGGCGCCCCTCAGCGCCCCGGCAGCACCAGCAGGGTCGGCGCCTTCGGCAGGGTTTCCCGCGACAGCACCACGACGGGGCCGTCGGAGCGCCGGACCTCATACTCCTTCCCCAGGCGGGGCAGGAACCGCTCCAGCCCCCAGGCGCTGAAATAGTGCATGGGGATGACCAGCGGCGCGTTGATCGCCTTCAGGGTTTCCACCATGCCCTCCAGATCCAGCGTGTAGGAGCCGTCCACCGGCGCCAGCACCACGTCGATGCGCCCCAGCGCCTCCAGGTGGTCCGGGGTGAGCAGGTGGTGGAGATGGCCCAGATGGGCGATGCACAGGCCGGCGACCTCGAACACGAAGATGGAATTACCGCCATATTCCGTTGCGGACCCGCGCCGGATGTTGGTGGGCACGTTGCGAATCCAGACATCCTGCAGGGTCAGCTCATGCCGCGCCGGCCCGCCGTCCGGATTCCAGCCCCGCAACACATGCTCCACCTCCGGGTCGGGATGGTCCGTATAATGGGTGTCGTGGGCGTGGTTCATGGTGGCCACCTGCGGCACCAGGTTCGGGCGCACGTAGTCATTGTAGTCGGTGACGATGGTAACGCCTTCCGGGCTCTCGATGAGAAAGCTCGCATGGCCTACGAACGTCAGCCGCACCATGCGGTCGGCGGCGGCCTCGGCGTGCCGGGCCCATCCCGGGTCCAGGGCCGCGAGGCGCACCGGCGGGCGCTGCGCCACCATGCGGGGACACTTTTCCGGCGGAACGGCCCCCGCCGCGGCCGGCGCGAACGGCCCGCACCAGGCGGCGAGGGCGAGCAGCAACACCGGCAGAAGGGCAAGCCGGGGGCGGAGCGGGGCGGGCATGAACCCTCTCTGCGTCTGGCAGCCCGCCGCCGGGGAAGGCCGGGTCCGGGCGCCCGTTCAAGGAACGCCGATTGTGGGGGCAGGCCGCCCGTGTCCGCCACTCACGCCGGCGTGAGTTTCCGCTGCGCCATCACCCATGGGGGGATGGAACTTTCGTTCGGGATGGAGGATCGTGCGCGCCGGCGCGCCGAGCGCCGACCCGGGGGCGTTCACAATGTCTTTCAATCTCGTCATCATCCAGCCAGCGGTGGCCCTCATCGCCGGGCTGCTTATTCTCGCCTTTCCCCGCCTTCTGAACGTGCTCGTCGCGCTTTACCTCATATTCGTGGGCGTGACCGGGCTGATCGGGCACTGAGCCAAAATTTGCAGCAGTCACAAGCCGCGGGCGGCCGGCTGTTGATGCTTTGTGCGCTGCACGCTAAAGCATCGCTCCATCCCCATGTCCCCGCGCCCAGCTAGATGGATCATCCACATGACGAAATGGGTCTATACCTTCGGCGACGGCAAGGCCGAGGGCAAAGCCGACATGAAGAACCTCCTCGGCGGCAAGGGCGCGAACCTCGCCGAGATGTCGAACCTCGGCCTGCCTGTTCCTCCCGGCTTCACCATCACCACCGAGGTGTGCACCTACTATTACGCCCACGGCCAGACCTACCCGGCGGAGCTGAAGGGCGATGTGGAGATGGCGCTGGCCCAGGTGGGGCAGCTCACCGGCAAGTCGTTCGGCGACGCCGCGAACCCGCTGCTCGTCTCGGTGCGCTCGGGCGCCCGCGCCTCCATGCCCGGCATGATGGACACGGTGCTGAACCTCGGCCTGAACGACGAGACCGTGGAAGCGGTGGCCAAGCTCGCCGACCGGCGCTTCGCTTTTGACAGCTACCGGCGCTTCATCACCATGTATTCCGACGTGGTGCTGGGCGTGGACCACCACCATTTCGAGGAGATCCTGGAGCATTACAAGCTCCAGCACGGCCACACCCTGGACACCGACCTCTCCGCCGACGATTGGGCGACCCTGGTGGTGAAGTACAAGGAGAAGGTGCTCGCCGAGCTGGGCAAGCCCTTCCCGCAGGACCCGCACGAACAGCTGTGGGGCGCCATCGGCGCCGTGTTCTCGTCCTGGATGAACGCCCGCGCCATCACCTACCGTCGTCTGCATTCCATCCCGGAGAGCTGGGGCACGGCGGTGAACGTGCAGTCCATGGTGTTCGGCAACATGGGCGAGACCTCCGCCACCGGCGTCGCCTTCACCCGCAACCCCTCCACCGGCGAGAACGCGCTCTATGGCGAGTTCCTGGTGAACGCCCAGGGCGAGGACGTGGTGGCGGGCATCCGCACCCCGCAGGACCTCACCGAGAAGGCCCGCAAGGCCGCCGGCTCCGACAAGCCCTCCATGGAAGTGGCCCTGCCCGACGCCTTCCGTGAGTTCGAGCGCATCTCGCAGGCGCTTGAAGGCCATTATCGCGACATGCAGGACCTTGAGTTCACGGTGGAGAAGGGCAAGCTCTGGATGCTCCAGACGCGCTCCGGCAAGCGCACCGCCAAGGCGGCCCTGCGGATCGCCGTGGAGCTGGCCGCCGCCGGCCTCATCACCGAGGAGGAGGCCGTGGGCCGGGTCGATCCCGCCGCCCTCGACCAGCTGCTGCACCCGGCCATCGACCCCAAGGCCGAGCGCAAGGTGATCGCCTCCGGCCTGCCGGCCTCGCCCGGCGCGGCGGCGGGCGCCATCGTGTTCTCCGCCGACGAGGCCGAGACCATGAAGGAGAAGGGCCTCAAGGTCATCCTGGTGCGGGTGGAAACCTCGCCGGAGGACATCCACGGCATGCACGCCGCCCAGGGCATCCTCACCGCCCGCGGCGGCATGACCTCCCATGCCGCCGTCGTGGCCCGCGGCATGGGCAAGCCCTGCGTCTCCGGCGCCGGCTCCCTGCGCATCGACACCGCCGCCCAGACCCTGACCGTGGCCGGCCAGACCTTCAAGAAGGGCGACATCATCACCATCGACGGCTCCACCGGCCAGGTGCTGGCCGGCGAGGTGCCCATGCTGCAGCCGGAGCTGTCCGGCGAGTTCGCCACCCTGATGGGTTGGGCCGACAAGGTGCGCAAGCTGAAGGTGCGCGCCAATGCCGAGACCCCGGCGGACGCCCGCATGGCCCGCTCGTTCGGCGCCGAGGGCATCGGCCTGTCCCGCACCGAGCACATGTTCTTCGATGCCGGCCGCATCCTCGCGGTCCGCGAGATGATCCTGGCGGACGACGAGGCCGGGCGCCGCTCGGCCCTGGCCAAGCTCCTGCCCATGCAGCGCGCCGATTTCGTCGAGCTGTTCGAGATCATGAAGGGCCTGCCGGTCACCATCCGCCTGCTGGACCCGCCGCTGCACGAATTCCTGCCCCACACGGCGGAGGAAACCGCCGAGGTGGCGCAGAGCCTGGGCGTGGACGTGGAGCGCATCGAGCGGCGCAACAAGGAGCTGCACGAGGTGAACCCGATGCTCGGGTTCCGCGGCTGCCGCATCGCCATCGCCTTCCCCGAGATCGCGGAGATGCAGGCTAGAGCCATCTTCGAGGCGGCCGTCATCGCCGCCAAGACCACCGGCGAAATGGTGGTGCCGGAAGTGATGGTGCCGCTGATCGCCACCAAGGCCGAGTTCGACATCGTGGACAAGGTGATCCGCGACACCGCCGCGGCGGTGGAGAAGGAGACCGGCGCCACCCTCACCTTCCAGGTGGGAACCATGATCGAGCTGCCCCGCGCCGCCTTGCGCGCCGAGGAGATCGCCAAGGGTGCCGAATTCTTCTCCTTCGGCACCAACGATTTGACCCAGACCTGCTTCGGCGTCTCCCGCGACGACGCCGGCACCTTCCTCGGCCCCTATGTGCAGAAGGGCATCCTGGAGGTGGACCCCTTCGTCTCCATTGATGTGGACGGCGTGGGCGAGCTGGTGAAGATCGGTGTGGAACGCGGTCGCAAGTCGCGCCCCGACATCAAGCTCGGCATCTGCGGCGAGCATGGTGGCGATCCCGCCTCGGTGGCCTTCTGCCACGAGGTGGGGCTCAACTATGTGTCCTGCTCGCCCTTCCGCGTGCCGATCGCCCGCCTTGCGGCGGCGCAGGCGGCGCTGAAGAAGTGACGCCAGGGGCCCGGGGGACAAAACCCCACGGGCCATTGGGCGCGCCACCGGCATCGCCCCCTGTCGAGAGGCCGCCTGCGGGCGGCCTTTCTGCTTTCTGTTGCGCGCGCTTGCGTTGGGCCCGGGCGGTCAGACGCTGACCGCCCGCCTTCCGGCTCACTGCACGAAGACGTTGGCGAGGGTGCCGATGCCGGCGATCTCGATCTCGATCGTGTTCGACGGTTCCTTCATGGTGCCCACCCCCACCGAGGTGCCGCAGGCGATGAGGTCGCCGGGCTCCAGCGTCATGTCCTGCGACAGCAGCGAGACGAGCCGGGCCGGGGGGAAGATCATGTCGGCGAGCGGATAGTTCTGTCGCTCGGCGCCGTTGAGGATGGTGCGCACCCGTGCCGCCGCCGGGTCGAAATCGGTGACGATCCACGGGCCGAACGGGCCGTAGCCGTCGATGCCCTTGGCGCGGGCCCACTGGGGAAAGGTGGGATCGCGGTTGAGGATGTCGGCGGCGGTGATGTCGTTCACCACCGTGTAGCCGAAGATATGGCCCGCCGCCTCGGCCTCTGAGACGGCGCTGGCGCGCCTGCCGATGACGATGCCCAGCTCGCCCTCATACACGGTCTTGCCCGCATAGGACGCGGGCCGGCGGACCACGGAGCCGGGGGCGGCGACGGTGGTGGTGGCCTTGAGAAGATAGAGCGGCTCGGCCGGCTCGGCCACGTTCAGTTTGGCGGCCAGCTCATGGAAATTGTTCCACAAAGCGATGATCTTGGTGGGCGCGCAGGGGGCTTCCAGCGTGACGTCCGAAAGGGCGAGACGCGCCCCGGTGGGGGTGGCGCGGGAGAACATGCAGCCCTCGTGGACGGCGATGGCGTCGCCCTCCAGGATGCCGAACTGAACCTTGTCCTTGACTGTGAACCGCACCCAGACTGCCATGATGTCATCTCCCGTTCCGGTCGGAACGGGAGATGACCCGCCCCTACCGGGAGTTGTTGTTGCGCAACGAAGCGACCAGCTCCTGGTGGCGACGCTCCTGGTTGTCGTTGTTGACCACCATGAGCGCCCACACGGCCGCGGGAATCCATCCGATCAAGGAAATCTGCAGGATCAGGCAGATAATTCCCTGCAGGACGCGCCCGCGCATGAAGAGCGCGAGCCATGGAACAAGCACTGCAACCGCGATCATGAGCCCCTCCAACGAGAACGGCTCCTCATACGCGATGCACCAATGCGTGTTAAGTGTTAATTTACATCTTTAAGATGCAGCCGATCAGCCCTTCAGCACGTCCACCAGGGTCTTGCCGAGGCGGGCCGGGGAGGGCGACACGCGGATGCCCGCCGCCTCCATGGCCGCGATCTTGTCCTCGGCGCCGCCCTTGCCGCCGGAGATGATGGCGCCCGCATGGCCCATGCGGCGGCCGGGAGGCGCCGTGCGGCCGGCGATGAAGCCCACCATCGGCTTCTTGCGGCCCTTCTTGGCTTCGTCGGCGATGAACTGCGCCGCCTCTTCCTCCGCCGAGCCGCCGATCTCGCCGATCATGATGATCGATTGCGTCTTCGGATCACCTAAGAACATCTCCAGCACATCGATGAACTCGGTGCCCTTCACCGGGTCGCCGCCGATGCCCACCGCCGAGGTCTGGCCCAGCCCCTCCTGCGAGGTCTGGAACACCGCCTCGTAGGTCAGCGTGCCCGAGCGCGACACCACGCCCACCGAGCCCTTCTTGAAGATGTTGGCCGGCATGATGCCGATCTTCGATTCCCCCGCGGTGACGATGCCGGGGCAATTGGGGCCGATGAGGCGCGACTTCGAGCCCGAAAGCGCCCGCTTCACCTTCACCATGTCCAGCACCGGGATGCCTTCGGTGATGCAGACGATGAGCGGGATTTCCGCGTCGATGGCCTCCAGGATGGCATCGGCCGCACCGGGCGGCGGCACATAGATGACCGAGGCGTCGGCCCCGGTCTTCTCCTTGGCCTCGATCACGGTGTCGAACACCGGCAGGCCGAGGTGGGTGGAGCCGCCCTTGCCCGGCGAGGTGCCGCCGACCATCTTGGTGCCATAGATGATGGCCTGTTCCGCATGGAACGTGCCGTTCTTGCCGGTGAAGCCCTGGGTGATGACACGGGTGTTGGCATCGATGAGCACGGACATCACGCAGCTTCCTTCTTCACGGCGGCGACGATCTTCTGCGCCGCGTCATCCAGATCATCGGCCGGGATCACGTTCAGACCGGACTCACGGATGATCTTCTTGCCCTGCTCCACATTGGTCCCGGCGAGGCGCACCACGAGGGGCACCTTCAGCCCCACCTGCCGCACGGCGGCGATGACCCCCTCCGCAATCACGTCGCAGCGCATGATGCCGCCGAAGATATTGACCAGGATGCCCTCCACGTTCGGATCGGCGGTGATGATCTTGAATGCCGCCGTCACCTTCTCCTTGGTGGCGCCGCCCCCCACATCGAGGAAATTGGCCGGCTCCAGGCCGTAGAGCTTGATGATGTCCATGGTGGCCATGGCCAAGCCGGCGCCGTTGACCATGCAGCCGATGGTGCCGTCCAGGGCGATATAGGAGAGGTCATGGCGGGAGGCCTCGATCTCCTTGTGGTCCTCCTCGCTCTCGTCGCGCAGCTGGGCCACCTCGCCATGACGGAACAAGGCGTTGGAATCGAAGGTCACCTTGGCGTCGAGGCACACCAGCCGGCCGTCCCGGGTCACCACCAGGGGGTTGATCTCCAGAAGGCTCATGTCCTTGCCGGTGAAGGCGCCATAGAGGCCTTCCGTCAGGGCCACCGCCTGCCTGGCGAGGTCGCCGGAAAGCCCCAGCGCCTGCGCCACCTTGCGGCCGTGCAGCGGCTGGATGCCGGTGGCCGGGTCCACCGAGAAGGTCACGATCTTCTCCGGCGTGGAATGCGCCACCTCCTCAATGTCCATGCCGCCCGCGGTGGAAACCACGAAGGCCACCCGGGAGGTGGCGCGGTCCACCAGCATGGAAAGGTAGAATTCCTTCTCGATGGAGGCGCCCTCCTCCACATAGAGCCGGCCCACCACCTTGCCGTCGGGGCCGGTCTGCGCCGTCACCAGGGTATGGCCCAGCATTTCCGCAGCGTTTGCCTTCACCTCGGCCGGGGTCTTCACCACCCGCACGCCGCCCTTGGCGCCGTCCGGCAATTCCTTGAAGCGGCCCTTGCCGCGGCCGCCGGCGTGGATCTGCGCCTTCACCACGAAGGCGATGCCGCCCAGCTTCGCGGCGGCGGCTTCCGCCTCCTGCGGCGTGAAGGCGGCAAGGCCGCGGGACACCGGAACGCCGAAGTCCTTCAGGATGGCTTTCGCCTGGTATTCGTGAATGTTCATAGGGTGTCCTCCCTCGTCGAGGGCCGCGTTTGCCGCGGCTCGGGCGTGCTTCCAGGCTGCACATTGCGACGAAAGTCGCAGTCTGCACGCAATCGGGCACGCGCTCCAGTGCGACACGACGCCGATGGGGCCGCAGGCGTGACGCGCTCGGCGGATGGGATGGAAGATGCCGGCCCCTCAGGGGCGGCGGATAGGGCCGGGAGACGGGCGCTCAGCGCCTCTGCCGGCAGGTCCACGCACCGGCGCCCTGCCGGGCTCCTCCCGGCCGTCCGTGCGGAACGGCCGGGTCGTCGGTTGAAAAGCCGGCACCGTTCCGCCGGCCCGGATGCCCGGAACGCGGAGGTTTCCGCATTCCGGGCCGGCTGAAGCGCCGTGCGCTCAGACCACGCGGCCCTCGTGCATGGACTTGATCTGCTCGGCCGAATAGCCGAGCTCGGACAGCACCTCGTCCGTGTGTTCGCCAAGCAGCGGGGAACCGGTGACTTCCACGCTCATGTCGGAGAACTTGATGGGGCTGCCGACGGTGAGGTACTTGCCGCGCTGCTTGTGGTCCACCTCGACGATGGTGCCGCTCTTGCGCAGCGACTCGTCCTCGGCGATCTCCTTCATGGTGAGCACCGGAGCGCAGGGGATGTCGAACTTGCGCAGGATGTCCACCGCCTCGAACTTGGTCTTGTCCGCCAGCCACGCCTCGATCACGGCGAAGATGTCGAAGATCTTGTCCTGGCGGGCACGGGCGGTGCTGTAGGCCGGATCGTCCTTCCACTCCGGCTTGCCGATGGCTTCCGCCACCTTGCCCCAGGCCTGCTCCTGCACGGTGAAGTAGATGTAGGCGTTGGGATCGGTCTCCCAGCCCTTGCACTTCAGCACCCAGCCCGGCTGGCCGCCGCCGCCCGCATTGCCGCCGCGCGGCACCACGTCGGAGAAGGTGCCGTGGGGGTACTGGGGATATTCCTCCAGGTAGCCCACGCGGTCCAGGCGCTGCTGGTCGCGCAGCTTGACGCGGCAGAGGTTGATCACCGCGTCCTGCATGGACACGGCCACCTTCTGGCCCTTGCCGGTCTTGTTGCGGGCGTGCAGCGCGGTGAGGATGCCGATGGCCAGGTGCATGCCGGTGTTGCTGTCGCCCAGCGCCGCCGCGCTGACGGTGGGCGGTCCATCCCAGAAGCCGGTGGTGGAAGCCGCGCCGCCGGCGCACTGGGCGACGTTCTCGTACACCTTCAGGTCTTCATAGTGGTGGCCGTCGGAGAAGCCCTTCACCGACGCAACGATCATGCCCGGGTTGAGCTCGTTGATGTGCTCCCAGGAGAAGCCCATGCGGTCGAGGGCGCCGGGGCCGAAATTCTCCACCAGAACGTCGCTCTCCTTGATGAGCTTGGTGAGCACTTCCTTGCCCTCGGGAGTCTTTGTGTCCAGGGTCAGGGAGCGCTTGTTGGAATTCAGCATTGTGAAGTAGAGCGCGTCGGCGTTGGAGATGTCACGCAGCTGGTTGCGCGTCACGTCGCCGGAACCGGGACGCTCCACCTTGATCACGTCCGCGCCGAACCAGGCGAGGAGCTGCGTGCAGGCGGGGCCGGCCTGCACGTGCGTGAAGTCGATGATCTTGATGCCTTCCAATGGCTTCGTCATTGTCGCGTTCCCTTGTCAATTGCCAGTTTGCCAGGACGAGAGGGGCCTTTTGGGGCCATCTCCCGCAAGATGTGCCCGGCGATGTCGGGCCGTGGACCGGCCCCCGCGCCGCTTCTGCCGGTTGTCCCGGCTATTGTGCTTGTGACGTCGCCTTCAGCTTCGCTTCGAGTTCTCCGATGCGCTTCTGAAGGGCTCGCTCTTCTTTCCACCGCTCGGTTTCGTCTCGGATCACCGATGCAACGTGGGTCGCCGTACCGTCGGCGGCGACGACAAGGGCGACGGTGAAGGCGATGGAGAGGGCGCGGCCGTCCTTGTGCACGGCCGGAACGCGCAGCAGCGTGGTCCCGTAGCGGGTGATGCCGGTGCGCATGGTTTCGAAATAGCCGTCCCAGTGCCGCTTGCGCAGCCGCTCCGGGATGATGATGTCCAGCGGCTGGCCGATGGCCTCCGCCGGGGAAAAGCCGAACATGCGCTCGGCCGCGGGGTTCCACAGGGTGATGTCACCCTTTGCATCGCAGACCACCAGGGCATCCGCGACGGCATCTAGAAGCTGAGCTGGGTCTAGGGCCGTGGTCATGAAAAGCTCTTTCCTCTCGAAGCGTTCCCGTGCGGGATCTGCCCCGCAGATGCGGACGGCCCCTTCGGGTGCCGCCCGCCGGGCCGGTGCTATTCCGCCGCCATCCGCAGCGGTGCCCCCAGGGCCCCGCGCTGACGCAGCGTCGCGATGTCGTCGGCGGAGAAGCCGAGCACCTCGCCCAGCACCTCCTCGGTGTGCTCGCCCAAGAGCGGCGAGCGCTCCACGGGCACGTCGTTGTCGGACAGCTTGATGGGGTTGCCGACGGTGAGGTAGGTGCCGCGGATCGGGTGCTCCACCTCCACCAGGGTGCCGGTGGCATAGAGCGAGCGGTCCTCGGCGATCTCCTTCATGGAGAGGATGGGGCCGCAGGGAATGTCGTAGCGGTTGAGGATCTCCATGGCCTCGAACTTGGTGTGGGCCATGGTCCACGCTTCGATGCGGGTGAAGATCTCGTTGAGGTGCGGCAGGCGGGCGGCCGGGGTCGCGTAATCGGGATCGGTCTTCCACTCGGGCTCGTGGATGACGTCGCAGATCTTCGCCCAGACCGGCGCTTGCGTGATGAAATAGATGTAGGCGTTGGGATCATGCTCCCAGCCCTTGCAGCGCAGGATGCGGCCGGGCTGCCCGCCGCCGGAATCGTTGCCGGCGCGCGGCACGGTATCGCCGAAGGGCACGCCCTCGCCATACTGGCTGTATTCCATGAGGGGGCCATGGCCCAGGCGCTGCTGGTCGCGCAGCTTCACGCGGCACAGGTTCAGCACCGAATCCTGCATGGCGCAGAGCACCTTCTGGCCGCGGCCGGTGTGCTCGCGCTGGAACAGGGCGGTGACGATGCCCAGCGCCAGATGCAGGCCGGTGCCCGAGTCGCCGATCTGGGCGGCACTCACCATGGGCAGTCCGTCGCGGAAGCCGGTGGTGGAGGCGGCGCCGCCGGCGCACTGGGCGACATTCTCATACACCTTGCAATCCTCGAACGGGCCGGGCCCGAAGCCCTTCACCGAGGCGAGGATGAGGCGGGGATTGAGGGACGAGAGGCGCTCCCAGGTGAGGCCCATGCGATCGAGGGCGCCGGGGGCGAAATTCTCCACCAGCACATCGCATTTGCGCACCAGGTCTTCGAGCACCGTCTTGCCGTCCGGCGTCTTGGTGTCGAGGGTGATGGAACGCTTGTTGGAATTGAGCATGGTGAAGTAAAGGCTGTCCGCGTCGGCCACGTCGCGCAATTGACCGCGCGTCACATCGCCTTCGCCCGGCCGTTCCACCTTGATCACGTCCGCACCGAACCATGCAAGCAACTGCGTGCAGCTCGGCCCGGACTGAACGTGGGTGAAGTCCAGGATACGGACTCCTTCTAGCGCCTTGCCCATGTCTTCCTCACATTCCACTCTGTTTCTTGTTCCCGGTTTTACTTTTGTTTTTGGTCGTCCGGTTGGACGGGCGGGACGTGTCCCGCCCGTCAGGAGCGTCAGCTCTTCTTCTTCACAACGCTCTGCGGGTTGAGGCTGCCGATATTGCCGCTTTCGCTGCCGGCGGCCGGGTCGATCACCGCATTGATGAGGGTGGGCTTGCCGCTGTCCATGGCGGCGCTCACCGCGCGGTAGAGCTCGTCCGGGGTCGTCACATGCACGCCGACGCCGCCGAAGGCCTCCATCATCTTGTCGTAGCGCGAGCCCGGCACGAACACGGTGGTGCCCGGGTCACGGCCCGTAGGGTCGGTGTCGGTGCCGCGATAGATGCCGTTGTTGTTGAAGATGACGATGGTGACCGGCAGGCCGTAGCGGCAGATGGTCTCCACCTCCATGCCGGAGAAGCCGAAGGCACTGTCGCCTTCCACCGCGAGCACCGGCTTGCCGGTCTCCACCGCAGCGCCCACCGCAAAGCCCATGCCGATGCCCATGACGCCCCAGGTGCCGACATCGAGGCGCTTGCGCGGCTCGTACATGTCGATGATGCCGCGGGCGAGGTCGAGGGTGTTGGCGCCTTCATTGACCAGGATGGCGTCGGGCCGCTCCCGGACGACATTCTTCAGCGCGCCGAGGGCGCCGTGGAAGTCCATGGGGGAGGAATTCTTCAGAAGCTTCGGCGCCATCTTGGCGATGTTGGCTTCCTTCTTGGTGCGGATGCTCTCCACCCAGTCGGACGGCGGCGCGGCCCAGTTGCCGTCGATGCGGTCCACCAGCGCCGAAACCACGGAACCGATGTCGCCCACCAGCGGCGCGGCGATCTCCACGTTGGAATCCATCTCCTTGGGCTCGATGTCCACCTGGATGAATTTCTTGGGCGCATCGCCCCAGGTCTTGCCCTTGCCGTGGGACAACAGCCAGTTGAGCCGGGCGCCGATGAGCAGCACCACGTCGGCATCCTTCAGCGCGGTGGAGCGGGCGGCGCCGGCGGACTGGGGATGGGTATCCGGCAGCAGGCCCTTGGCCATGCTCATGGGCAGGAAGGGAATGCCGCTCTTTTCTACCAGGGCGCGGATGGCGTCGTCCGCCTGGGCATAGGCGGCGCCCTTGCCGAGGATGATGAGCGGGCGCCGGGCGTTCTTCAGCAGCGCCACGGCGCGGTCCACGGCCGCGGGCGAGGGAATCTGGGCCGGCGCCGGGTCGATGACCTGGACCAGCGAGCGGGCGCCCGCCTCGGCGTCCATCACCTGGCCGAACAGCTTGGCCGGCAGGTCGAGATAGACGCCGCCGGGGCGGCCGGACACCGCGGCGCGGATGGCGCGGGCCACGCCGATGCCGATATCGGCCGCATGCAGCACGCGGAAGGCCGCCTTGCACAGGGGCTTGGCGATGGCGAGCTGGTCCATCTCCTCATAGTCGCCCTGCTGCAGGTCCACGATCTCGCGCTCGGACGAGCCGGAGATGAGGATCATCGGGAAGCAGTTGGTGGTGGCGTTGGCGAGCGCGGTCAGCCCGTTGAGGAAGCCGGGGGCGGAAACCGTCAGGCACACGCCGGGCTTCTTGGTGAGGAAGCCGGCGATGGCCGCCGCATTGCCCGCATTCTGCTCGTGACGGAAGGAGATGACGCGGATGCCCTCCGCCTGGCACATCCGGCCGAGATCGGTGATCGGGATGCCCGGGACGCCGTAAATGGTCTCGATGCCGTTGAGCTTGAGCGCGTCGATGACGAGATGGAAGCCATCCGTCAGCTCGGGCTCGGGCGCACCCGCCGCCGCGGGGTCGAGGTGCACCACCTTCTGAGCGTCGTCGTTCCTGGTCTTTTCCGCCGTTGCCATGAGGCGTCTCCTTGCCTGTGTCGTCCCGGTTCGGCTTGTGGGCTGCCTATTCGGGGAAGACACCGTGCCGTTCCACATGGGCCGCAAGACCCATGGTGTGTTCCCGCACCAGGCGCTCGGCGAGATCGGGGTCCCGCTTCTCGAGCGCGTCGATGATCGCCATGTGTTCCCGCATGGAGATTTCGAACCGGTTCTCCTGCCGCACCGACACCGCGCGGATGGCGCGCATGTGCAGGAACAGGTTGCCGGTCATGTCGATGATCAGCCGGCAGCCACCCATGCGGATGATCGCCTGGTGGAAGGCGATGTTCGCCTCCGAATATTCGTTCAGCTGCGCCTGGGGCGATTGCGCCCCGAATTCGTTGAACAGGCGGCGCAGGCCGGTGAGGTCCTCGTCGGAGGCGCCCACCGCCGCCAGCCGTGCGGCCATGCTCTCCAGCGCGGCCCACACGACGATGAGGTCGAGGATCTCGCGCTTGGTCTTGCGCACCACGAAGATGCCGCGGCGCGGCATGGAGCGCACGAAGCCTTCCTGCTCCAGCACCGTCATGGCTTCGCGAATCGGGGTGCGCGACACGCCCAGGGTCTCGGAGAGCTGGCGCTCGTCCAGGCGGAATTCGGCGGCGCTGCCATAGATGTCCATCTGCGTGATGGCGCGCTTCAGCGCTTCGTAGGCCAGCATGCGCAGGCTGGAGGCCGCCTCCAGCGGCTCCACATTGAGCTTCGGCGGGTCGGTGACCTGATGCATTGGCGTCTGATGCACGACCTTGGCTTCCTCTGCCTGGAACGGGCGCCTTCTGACGAGGCGCTCCGCTTCGGTGAAATACTGTGTACTGTATTCATTACGCCTGCGCAATGCCGGCCGCCGGGAAATCCATTGCGCGCCGCAGCGATAACGGACGCGCAAGCCGGGCGGGCAGAGCCGGGCAGGTGCCGGTTCCGGGGCGGGCGCCGCCCCGGAACGCTTCACGGACGCGCCGTCACTCGGCCGCGGCGGGCTTGGAGCCCTGCGACTTGAACCGGGCCAGAACCAGGGAGATCAGCGGCCAGGCCAGCATCACCAGAGCGAGGGTGACGATGGAGCCCACCAGCGGGTTGGACCAGAAGATGGACAGGTGGCCCTGCGAGACCAGCATGGCCTGGCGGAAAAGCTTCTCCGCCATGTCGCCCAGCACCAGGGCCAGCACCAGCGGCGCCAGCGGATACTGCAGCTTCTTGAACAGGTAGCCGATGACGCCGAAGATCAGCATGACCGCGATGTCGAGGCCGGCATTGTGCACCGTGTAGGCACCCACCGCGCAGATCACCAGGATGATCGGGGCGATGACGCTGAACGGGATGCGCAGGATGGCCGCGAAGATCGGGACGGTGGTCAGCACCAC
Source organism: Xanthobacter sp. AM11 (assembly GCF_047444035.1). Classification (NCBI taxonomy): domain Bacteria; kingdom Pseudomonadati; phylum Pseudomonadota; class Alphaproteobacteria; order Hyphomicrobiales; family Xanthobacteraceae; genus Xanthobacter; species Xanthobacter sp. AM11. The sequence goes on along the minus strand of NZ_JBLAOA010000001.1, from coordinate 2,242,827 downwards.
GATCAGGCCGGCGATGTTGCCGAGATAGATCGAGGCGATAAGGCCCCACACGAAGTCCTTCTGCTCCACGAACAGCAGCGGGCCGGGCTGGAGACCCCAGATCAGCAGGCCGCCCAGCAGCACCGCCGCGGTGGGCGAGCCGGGGATGCCCAGGGTGAGCATGGGCAGCAGCGCCGAGGTGCCGGCCGCATGGGCCGCCACTTCCGGCATCACCACGCCCTCCAGCTCGCCCTTGCCGAAGTTCCGCCCGTTCTTGGAGAACTTCTTGGCAAGGCCGTAGCTCATGAAGGAGGCCGGCGTGGCGCCGCCGGGGGTGACGCCCATCCAGCAGCCGACAATGGCCGAGCGCAGGCAGCCCACCCAGTATGTGGGCAGCTTCTTCCAGGTCTCCCACACCACCTTGGGGTTGATGGCCGCGCTCTTGCCCTTGAAGGCAAGTCCTTCCTCCATGGTGAGCAGGATTTCACCCACCCCGAACAGGCCGATGACCGCCACCAGGAAGTCGAAGCCGCGCAGCAGCTCCACCGATCCGAAGGTCATGCGCAGCTGGCCGGTCACCGTGTCGATGCCCACCGCCGCGAGGGCGAACCCGAGCATCATGGCGGCAATGACTTTCGCTGCCGGTTCTCGTCCCATGCCCACGAAGGCGCAGAAGGTGAGCAGATAGACGGCGAAGAATTCGGCCGGGCCGAACTGCAGCGCGAACCTTGCGATCACCGGAGCCAGGAAGGTGATGAGCAGCACTGCGAAGAAGGCGCCGATGAAGGAGCCGGTGAAGGCTCCGGTCAATGCTTCGCCGGCCTTGCCCTTCTGGGCCATGGGATGCCCGTCGAAGGTGGTGGCCACGCTCCAGGGCTCGCCTGGAATGTTGAACAGGATGGAGGTGATGGCGCCGCCGAACAGGGCTCCCCAATAGATGGAGGAGAGCATGATGATGGCGGAGACCGGCGTCATGGAGAAGGTGAGCGGGAGCAGGATGGCGACGCCGTTCGCGCCGCCCAGCCCCGGCAACACCCCGATGAGAACGCCGAGCGTGATGCCGACGAACATGTAGACGATGTTCATGGGGTCAGCGAGTACGCCGAACCCTCCGATGAGTGACGTGAGCGCTTCCACGGGGTCCTCCGTTGCGCCGTGCGTGCCGACTCTCGCGGCGGCTTGCGTTGGCGGGCGCGTTGCTCGTTTTCAATGGTTTTGCCGTCCCAATGCGTCGCGGCTGAGCCTGCGCGCCCTGGCGGACTTCGTCGCGGCGTCCGGCCCGCCGGCCTTTTCCAGAGAAAGGCGGGCGCGTGCTGGACGGGTGGGCGGGCATTCCGGCCGGCCCCCGAAGACGGGGCACCGGAGGCTGGCGCGCCTTGGCTTTCAAGATCCCTTTCTTCCGCGCTTCTCGAAAGATCCGGCGGAAGGTGGTGCGGACGCCCCGTGGGGCGCGCGCTCAGTAACCGAGGGCCAGTTCGATGGGTCCCTTGGGCAGCGGCACGAGGAACCAGACCTCGAACATCATGAAGAGCGCCAGCGGCACGCCGATGGCCACCGGAATGATGCGCAGCGGCGAATACTTGCCCAGCCACCACATGAAGAAGGCGATGAAGACGGCGGAGGCGAGATAGATCCCCAGGATGAAGATCAGGCCCACATAGAGCGTCGTCGGCACCAGTACCTGCATGACGGAGACCAGCTGGGACCGGTCCACGAAGTTGCCGAGGTCGGGGTGACGCGTCAGGAAATTCTGCGCCACCGTGACGGCACTGGCGATGAACATGATGAGGCCCACATAGAAGGGGAAGTATCCCGCTTCCGGCCCATCGCTGGCCCAGCTCGCGCCGATGCGCCAGCTGTCGGACATCACGAGCGCCGAGACGCCCATGAAGATGAGGGCCACCGCCACGTCCATGGTGCGGTTGGTGACTGTTTTCTCGTTCTGGCTGGCGCCGGTTTCACTGCTCATGACTGTTTCCTCCCTTGCGGCGATGGAAGCCCGTCGCGGCGGATCGGGGCTCCGGGCGGGCGGCCGCGGAGCCCCGACGCGTCACTTGGCGACGAAGCCCGCCTTCTCCATCAGTTCCTTGTGGGAGGCCGCGGCCTTGCCGAGCCAGGCGGCATATTCCGCGCCGGTGAGGGCGGTGGTGTTGAACGCGCCCTTCTGCATGAACTCCTGCCATTCAGGGGTCGCGCGCACCCGCTTGAACAGATCGACGAAGTATTCGGCCTGCTCCTTGGTGACGTTCGGCGGCATGAAGATGCCGCGCAGCATCAGGTATTCGATGTCGAGGCCGGCTTCCTTGCAGGTGGGAATGTCTCCCCAGGACTTGCCGGAGGCGACGGGCTCCTTGTAGGGGAGGCGCTTTTCATCGAACACGCACAGGGGCTTGAGCTCGCCCGCGCGCCACTGCGACACCGCCTCGATGGGGTTGTTCACCGAGGAGGTCACATGGCCGCCCACGAGCTGCGCGGCCACGTCGCCGCCGCCCTTGTACGGCACATAGATGAACTTGGCGCCGGTCTTCTGCTCGATGGCGGCGGTGATGATCTGGTCTTCCTGCTTGGACCCCGTGCCGCCCATCTTGAACTGGGCATCGGGCGCGGCCGCCTTGAGCGCGGCGAGATAGCCCTTCACGTCGTCATAGGGCGCCTTGGCGTTCACCCACAGCACGAATTCGTCCAGGGCCAGCATGGTCACCGGGGTCATGTCCTCCCATTTGAAGGGGACGCCGGTGGCAAGCGGGGTGGTGAAGAGGTTTGAAAGAGAAATGATGATCTTGTGGGGGTTCTTCGCCGAGCCCTTCACATCGAGGAAGCCTTCCGCTCCCGCGCCACCAGACTTGTTGATGACGACCAGCGGCTGGCTCATCAGGTTGTTCTTCTGAACAATGCCCTGAATCATGCGCGCCATCTGGTCGGCGCCGCCGCCGGTGCCGGCGGGGACGATGAATTCGACGCTCTTGGTCGGCTCCCAGGCGAGGGCTTCAGCCGGCAGCAATGCGGGCGACATGGCGGCCGCCACGGCGACGGCTGCTGCGCTCCTGCGGACTGTTCTGGCGATTGCCAAATGCATGGTCGTTTTCCTCCCGGATCGTCCGCTTTCTGTTTGATGCGCGGATCGTGACCTAATGTATTGCTTTATTTGGCGTTTTTGCCGCTTACGTTAGGGCGGCTGAAAAAGAGTATATTGTATGTCAAAGGTGTCAATTGGAATTTTCAATTCCGCATTTGGAACTATGTATTCCATATGCAGAGATATTGTATGCCAGAATGATGATGCAATGCACCGTCAGCGGTAGGCTGCGTAGTCCTGCGGCAGCATCTCGTCGGCACCCGAGTAAAGACGGGTCATTTGCTCTGCGGCGGCGGCCACGCGCCGGCCGAGACGCTGGATCCGGTCTTCGCTCATGCGAACGGCCGGAGCCGACACGGACACCGCCCCGATGGGCTCGCGCCACTCATTGAGGATGGCCGCCGCCACCGCGCGCATGCCCGGCGCGTGCTCCTCCATGTCCACGGCGAAGCCGCGGGCGGGAATCTCCGCCACATCGTCCATCAGCGACCGCTCGCTGCGGTGGGTGGCGGTGGTGAAGGGCTCATAGCGCACCTGGGCCAGGCAGGCCCCGCGGAACGAGGGGCTGGCAGCCGCAAGCACGCACTTGCCCGCCGCCGTGGCATGCAGCGGCAGCCGCGCGCCGAGGCGGAAGAAGGCCCGCACCGGCGCATGCGCCTCCGCCTGCGCCACCACCACCAGCTCCATGGCGTCGAACATGGCGAGGTTCACCGTCTCCTCGGTCTCGTGCAGCAGGCGCCGAATCACCGGACGGCCGATGTCCGGCAGCTTGCGGATGCGCAGATAGGCCGAGCCGATGCGGAACAGGCCGAGGCCCACGGTCCAAAGGCCGGTGGACAGGTCGTGCGTCACCAGCTGGCGCTTCTCCAGGGTGGTCAGCAGCCGGTGCACGGTGGAAACCGGAAGCTCGGCGCGACGGGAAATCTCCGCCAGCGCCATGCCGTCGGCATCCGCCACCACGCGCAGCAGGGCGATGGCACGATCAAGGGACTGGACCTCGGCACCCCCCTCGGAAGCGGTTCCGGAGGCGGGTCGTCCGCGGCGCCGCGGCGCGACGTCGGTATCGGGCATGATGCTCCTCATGGGGGAGGCGCCCGAGACCAGGCGCGCCCCGCCAAGTTAGACCGCTCATCGCGTCCGTCTACCCTGTGACAAATTTCCACGTTACGGAATTAATTTCCATTGCTATCGTTGCCGAGACGTCTGGACGGGTGAGTTGTCAGCCGCTATCTGGTATACAAAATACGTAATGACCCACAGGAGGATCGGCCATGAAGGTTTGCATCTATGGCGCCGGCGCCATCGGCGGTTATCTCGGCGTGGAACTCGCCCGTGCCGGGGCCGATGTGAGCCTGGTGGCCCGCGGCGGCCATCTCGAAGCCATGCAGACCAATGGCGTCAAGCTGCTCATTAATGGCGAGGAACGCGTCGCCCGCGTGCGCGCCACCGACAATCCGGCCGAGCTCGGGCCGCAGGATTACGTCTTCATCGCCCTGAAGGCCCATTCGGTGCCCGGCGTGGTGGACAAGATGCGCCCGCTCCTGGGCAACGACACCTCGGTGGTCACCGCGGTGAACGGCGTGCCCTACTGGTATTTCTACAAGCACGGCGGCGCGCTCGAAAACCGCACCCTGGAAACCATCGATCCCGCCGGCCGGCAATGGGAGGTGCTGCGCCCCGAGCGCGCCATCGGCTGCATCGTCTACCCGGCCACCGAGGTGGTGGCACCGGGCGTCATCCAGCACATCTATGGCGACAAATTTCCCATCGGCGAGCCGTCGGGCGACATCACCCCCCGCGTCTCCGCCCTCAGCGCGCTGATGGAGAAGGCCGGGCTGCGCGCGCCGGTGATGACCAACATCCGCGACGAGTTGTGGCTGAAGCTGTGGGGCAACCTCTGCTTCAATCCCATCAGCGCCCTCACCCACGCCACGCTGGAGGTGATCGCAGCCGATCCGGGCACCCGCGCCGTGGCCCGCGCCATGATGCTGGAGGCCCAGGCCATTGCCGAGAAGCTGGGGGTGCGGTTCCGCGTGGACGTGGAGCGCCGCATCAACGGCGCCGGCAGCGTGGGCGCGCACAAGACCTCCATGCTGCAGGACCTGGAGCGCGACCGCCCCATGGAGATCGACCCGCTGGTGAGCGTGGTGCAGGAGATGGGCCGCATGCTGGAGCTGCCGACCCCGACCCTGGACGTGGTGCTCGCCCTGGTGCGCCAGCGCGCCTCCACCGCCGGCCTTGGCGGACATCTCGCCGTTCCGCCCCTGACCGCCGAGGATATCGAGCGGCCCAAGAAGGTGGCGCTGAACTGACAGGCGCGATGCGCCGAAGCGCGGGCACGGAACGGACCCGGGCGGGCTCACCAACCCGTCCGGCATCGCCGCGCGCCGGGAAGGTGCGGCGACGCGCCCTCTAGAGCCCGCGCCGATCCGCTTGCACCGCAAGCGGGTCGGATAACGCGTTCTCTATCCTTAAGTGAGAGGGCGCAGGAAACGCCACGGCGCGAAAGCCGCGCGGGCGTCTGCCGGGGGAATCGTATTATCTGGATAGGAAGCGGCCGTGAGCCGCTCGGGAGAGGTTACGGGGTGCGCCCGCCTGCGGGCACCCACCCAATGCGCGCTCGGGCCGGCCTGACAACGACCAGCCGGCCGGCATCACTCTTGCGGCGAGGCAACCACAGGCACGGTACCGGCATCCGACTGGCTGGCGTTCAGCGCCATTCCGGTCAGCACATATCCGAGCACGAGAGCCGCAAACACCGCAATTCGCTTGAACATCCTCAATCCCCTGACCTTGCATCCCGGCCTGTTGAACCCGGCTGCCCCGGCATTGATCCGAAGCGGCCCGGTTCTATCCTCCGGAGGCCGCACCCAGACTGAATGCTCTAGTCAGCATCGGTTCATAAAGGCTGAACGGACTGGCGCCCCGGATCGCGTCCCGCGCCCGGAAACCGGCACCCGCCCACGGCGATACCGCCGCTGCGCTTTCCCCCACGATTCGCGCTTTGGCTGCGCCCTCTTACAGCGCAACATGGCACCTGTCTGTGTCCCCCCGGACACATGGGCGGGCGATAAGGCAAGGCACCCCGCCCAGGACGCCCACATTGCCGCCAATGGCGGCATTTGCCCACCGTGAGCGCTTTACTCGCACCGCAGCACGGCCTAAGCGAAAGTCACCTTTCGCAACGCACAAAGTGCCCCATGCTCCGCAAGCTCTACGACTGGGTCATCGCCTATTCCGCCAAGCCCTCGGCGCCATGGGCGCTGGCGGTGGTGTCGTTTGCGGAAAGCTCCGTCTTTCCGGTCCCACCCGACGTGCTGCAAGTGCCGATGACGCTGGCACGGCCGGACCAGGCGTGGCGCTACGCCCTCATCGCCACCGTCGCCTCCGTGCTCGGCGGTCTGGTGGGCTATGCCATCGGCGCGCTGCTTTATGAAAGCGTCGGCAAGTTCCTCATCGACCTTTACGGCTACAACACCAAGGTGGACCAGTTCCGTGAGGCTTATGCTCATTACGGACATTGGGTGATCCTGTTGAAGGGCCTCACCCCCATCCCCTACAAGCTGGTGACCATCACTTCTGGCTTTGCCGAATACAATCTGTTCTGGTTCGTGGTGTTGTCCGCCATCACCCGCGGGGCCCGCTTCTTCATCCTGGCGGCGCTTCTGCACCATTTCGGCCCCCGCGCCCGCGAGTTCATCGAACGGCGGCTCGGGCTCGTCACCCTGGGGCTGCTGGCGGTGGTGGTGCTGGGCCTGGTGGGGGCGGTCTACCTGTTCTGAGCCGGCGTTGCCGCCGGATCGTGCGCCCGCCGTCGTGGCAAGGTGCGGTTAACCCAGCCGATTGATTCAATCGGCTGGGTGCGTGCCCCCCGGTTCTTGAGCAGTGGCAGATCGCGCGCTACGGCGTCGCCTTCGGCCGCGACAGCACCGAGGCCGAGCCGGCGGCGGCGCTGCCGGTGGTGGCGGTGCCGGCGCCCGGCGTCTTGCGCGCGGATGCGGGCGGTTCAGCCGAAGCCGATTGCGGCGCACCGGCCCTGGCCGACGGCATGGCATTGGCCGGCGGGGTGGCATTGGCGGCCGCGGATGCCGGCGGTGAAGCGGGCGGCGGCCCCTGCGCCGCGGCCGGCGCGGGCGTGGCCACCGGCTTTGCCGCAGCGTCCGGACTCGCAGCAGGCCCCGGGCCAGCAGCAGGAGACGGCGGGGGCAACGGTGCCGGAGCGGGCGCCACCGGAGCAGAGGTCACCGGCGCTGGTGTCACGGCCGCCATGGTGGCCTCCGGCGGACGCGGCGGCGGCAGCGGCGCGACGCGCGCGGCGGAAGAAGCCCCCTCCCCCTCCCCCGGCACGGGAACCGGTGCCGCGCGCCGCGTGGCCCGCGGTGCGCCCGTCGGCGGAACTTGCGGTAGCGGAGACCCGCCATAAGCGGTTCTTGCCGCCACCACCCGGCCGGTGAAGGCGTTGACGCGGAGCACCACGAGGCCTTCCTCGTCCATCGCGGTCAGGAAATAGGTCGGCCCCCGCAGTTGCGGGCGCGAAACCTCCCAATAGCCCATGCCGCGCACGATGGCGCGCACCTCGCCGGGCGCCAGCCGCGCATAGCCGGCAGGCGGGGCGGGCATGGGGTAGGTGCGATATGCGCCGTAGGGCTGTTCGTAGATCAACGCCTGGGCAGATGCCGCCGCAGGCAGCAGCGCGACCCCGATGGCGAGGGCGGCGGTGGCAAAGGGGGTGGCGGCGGCGGCGCGACGGATTTTTCGGGCGAGGGCTCTGGGCATGGCGCGCCTCTCCTCAGCACAGGGACAGAAGGACGATTCGACCCCAGTACACCCGGCCAATACGGCGCCGATGCGACGGTGCCGCGGCGGCAGGGCGTCGGGGCCCGCACCTCGCCAGCCGCCCGCCCCGCAGCGAATTCCTGCAATGGCGTTGCGCGGCGCCCCGCTGCGCCGTACCGTTCTTTCGCACCGCCGGCCCGAAGCGTAATTTTTCGTCATCCTGACCACGGGCGCGCCATTGAGGCGCTTGTGAGATTGCCTCTTTTCTGGCATGTTTCCAGAGATAGGGAAGCTGTACTTCCCTATCTCCCGTGTCGATGACGAAGCCAGCGGCTCTCACGTCGAGTGCGCCGCGCACGTTCCCCGGAACGTGTGCTTTTCTGCGCGGCAGCGCGGGGATGGTGCAAAAGTTGCAACGCCGGCCACGGCACCGCTTGGGCGGGGCATGGGGCAAAAACCGGCAAGGCGGGCCGTTCGCAGGACGGCACCGCATCGGCCAAGAAGGAATGGGACGATGGCAGCGACGGATCGCAAGGATGGCTTGAACGGAAGTGTGGCCCGGGCCACCGCCACCGTGAAAGACACGGCGATCGTCGGCCGCCCGGCCCCGTTCGGCCTGTTCGACCCGGCTCACGAGCGCGATGCCTGCGGCGTCGGCTTCATCGCCGACATCAAGGGACGCAAGAGCCACCGCATCGTCCAGGACGGCATCAACATCCTGCTCAACCTGGAGCACCGCGGCGCGGTGGGCGCGGACCCGCGCGCCGGCGACGGTGCGGGCATGCTGGTGCAGATTCCCCACAAGTTCTTCGCCAAGGAAGCGGCGCGCCTCGGCTTCACGCTGCCTGAGCCCGGTCAGTATGCCGTCGGCCACATCTTCATGCCGCGCGATCCCGAGGGCGAGGCCATCGTCCGCGCCGCCTACGAGCGGGTGGTGGCGGAGGAAGGCCTTGCCCTTCTCGGCTGGCGCGACGTGCCCACCGACAATTCCTCCCTCGGCTGGAGCGTGCTGCCCACCGAGCCCAAGCATGCCCAGGTGTTCATCGGCCGCGGCGAGTTCGCCGGCGACGAGGACGGCTTCGAGCGCCGCCTGTTCGTGCTGCGCAAGGTGATCTCCAACACCGTCTACGGTGCCCGGGACCCGCGCACCGCCGGCTATTATCCGGTGTCGCTCTCCTGCCGCACGCTGGTCTACAAGGGCATGTTCCTGGCGGACCAGCTGGGCGCCTATTATCCCGACCTGCACGACCCGGACTTCGAGAGCGCGCTCGCCTTGGTGCACCAGCGCTTCTCCACCAACACCTTCCCGGCCTGGCCGCTGGCCCACCCCTACCGGATGGTGGCGCACAACGGCGAGATCAACACCCTGCGCGGCAACGTCAACTGGATGGCGGCGCGGCAGGCCAGCGTGGATTCCGAGCTGTTCGGCGCCGACATCTCCAAGCTCTGGCCCATCAGCTATGAGGGCCAGTCGGACACCGCCTGCTTCGACAATGCGCTCGAATTCCTGGTGCAGGGCGGCTATGCGCTGCCCCACGCCGCGATGATGCTGGTGCCCGAGGCGTGGGCCGGCAACCCGCTCATGGACGAGGAACGCCGCGCCTTCTACGAGTATCACGCCTCCCTCATGGAGCCGTGGGACGGCCCCGCCGCCATCGTCGCCACCGACGGCCGCCAGATCGTCGCGACGCTCGACCGCAACGGCCTGCGCCCCGCCCGCTACATGGTGACCAGCGACGACACCATCGTGCTTGCCTCGGAAATGGGCGTCTTGACCCTGCCCGAGGAGAAGATCGTCACCAAGTGGCGCCTCCAGCCCGGCAAGATGCTGCTGGTGGACCTTGAGGAAGGCCGCCTCGTCCCCGACGAGGAGATCAAGACCACGCTGGCCCGCGCCAACCCCTACAAGGAGTGGCTGAAGCACACCCAGCTGGTGCTGGAGGACCTGCGCCCCGTGGAGGCGCGCGAGGTGCGCACCGACGTGTCGCTGCTCGATCGCCAGCAGGCGTTCGGCTACACGCAGGAAGACCTGAAGCTCCTCATGGCGCCCATGGCCATTACCGGCCAGGAGGCGGTGGGCTCCATGGGCACCGACACGCCCATCTCCGTGCTGTCGAACCGCTCGAAGTCGCTCTTCACCTATTTCCAGCAGAACTTCGCCCAGGTGACGAACCCGCCCATCGACCCGATCCGCGAGGAGCTGGTGATGAGCCTCGTCTCCTTCATCGGGCCGCGGCCGAACATCTTCGACCTGGAGGGCAACGCCCGCCGCAAGCGGCTTGAGGTGCGCCAGCCCATCCTCACCAACGAGGATCTGGAGAAGATCCGCTCCATCGGCTTCATGGAGGAGCGGTTCGACACCCGCACGCTGGACATCACCTACCCGTCCGACAAGGGCGCGGCGGGCATGGACGATGCCGTCGAGCGGCTGTGCGAGCGCGCCGAAGCGGCGGTCCACGGCGGCTACAACATCATCATCCTGTCCGACCGCATGATCGGGCCGGACCGCATCCCGATCCCGGCGCTGCTGGCCACCGCCGCCGTGCATCACCACCTCATCCGCAAGGGCCTGCGCACGTCCGTGGGCCTGGTGGTGGAAACGGGCGAAGCCCGCGAGGTGCACCATTTCGCCTGCCTTGCCGGCTACGGGGCCGAGGCCATCAACCCCTACCTCGCCTTCGAGACGCTGCTCTCCATGAAGGACGAGATCCCGGAGGAGGTGGACGACAAGGAGATCGTCAAGCGCTTCATCAAGTCCATCGACAAGGGGCTGCTGAAGGTGATGTCCAAGATGGGCATTTCCACCTACCAGTCCTATTGCGGCGCGCAGATCTTCGATGCAGTCGGCCTCTCCTCGGAGCTGGTGAACAAGTATTTCTTCGGCACCGCCACCACCATCGAGGGCGTGGGCCTTTCCGAGATCGCCGAGGAGACGGCGCGCCGGCACCAGCTTGCCTTCTCCGACGCGCCGGTGTTCCGCATGGCCCTGGATGTGGGCGGCGAATATGCCTACCGCATGCGCGGCGAGGACCACGCCTGGTCGCCGGATTCGGTGGCCACGCTGCAGCACGCCGTGCGCGGCAATGCGAAGGACAAGTACCGCGCCTTCGCCGCCATGGTGAATGACGATGAAGCGCGGCTGCTCACGGTGCGCTCCCTGTTCCGCATCAAGGGCCCGGACGAGATCGGCCAGGCCCCGGTGGACCTGTCCGAGGTGGAGAGCGCCGCCGACATCGTGAAGCGCTTCGTCACCGGCGCCATGTCGTTCGGCTCCATCTCGCGCGAGGCGCACACCACCCTTGCCATCGCCATGAACCGGATCGGCGGCAAGTCCAACACCGGCGAGGGCGGCGAGGAGCCCGAGCGCTTCAAGCCTTTGCCCAATGGCGACAGCATGCGCTCGGCCATCAAGCAGGTGGCCTCCGGCCGCTTCGGCGTGACGGCGGAATATCTCGTCAATTCGGACGTGATGCAGATCAAGGTCGCGCAGGGCGCCAAGCCCGGCGAGGGCGGGCAATTGCCCGGCCACAAGGTGGATGCGGTGATCGCCAAGGTGCGCCACTCCACCCCCGGCGTCGGCCTCATCTCCCCGCCGCCGCACCACGACATCTATTCCATCGAGGACCTGGCCCAGCTCATCTACGACCTCAAGAACGTGAATCCCGACGCCGACGTGTCGGTGAAGCTCGTCTCCGAGGTGGGCGTAGGCACGGTGGCGGCCGGCGTCGCCAAGGCGCGCGCCGACCACATCACCATCTCCGGCTTCGAGGGCGGCACGGGCGCGAGCCCGCTCACCTCCATCAAGCATGCCGGCTCGCCGTGGGAGATGGGCCTTGCCGAGACCCAGCAGACGCTGGTGGCCAACCGCCTGCGCTCGCGTGTCGCCCTCCAGGTGGACGGCGGCCTGCGCACCGGCCGCGACGTGGTGATCGGCGCCCTGCTCGGCGCCGACGAATTCGGCTTCTCCACCGCCCCGCTCATCGCGGCGGGCTGCATCATGATGCGCAAGTGCCACCTGAACACCTGCCCGGTGGGCGTGGCGACGCAGGACCCGGTGCTGCGCAAGCGCTTCAAGGGCACGCCCGAGCACGTCATCAACTATTTCTTCTTCGTCGCGGAAGAGGTGCGGGAGATCATGGCCTCCCTCGGCTTCCGCACCCTGAACGAGATGGTGGGCCGGGCCGACGTGCTGGACCAGAAGGCGGCCATCGACCACTGGAAGGCCAGGGGGCTGGACTTCTCGCGCATCTTCGCCCAGCCGGTGGTGCCGGCGGAGGTGGGCATCCGCCACACCGAGCGCCAGCACCATCCCATCGAGAAGGTGCTGGACCGCACCCTCATCGCCAAGGCGGAACCGGCCCTCGCGCGCGGCGAGAAGGTGACGATCGAGACCCCCATCCGCTCCGTGGACCGCTCTGCCGGCGCCATGCTGTCGGGCGCGGTGGCCAAGGCCTATGGCGGCGCCGGCCTGCCTGACGACACCATCCACGTGACCCTGAAGGGCACCGCGGGCCAGGCCTTCGGCGCCTTCCTCGCGGCGGGCGTCACCTTCGACCTCATCGGCGAGGCCAACGACTATGTGGGCAAGGGCCTGTCGGGCGGGCGCATCATCGTGCGGCCGCCGGAGAACAGCGCCATCGTGCCGGAGCACTCCATCATCGTCGGCAATACGGTGATGTATGGCGCCACCGAGGGCGAGTGCTTCTTCCGCGGTGTCGCCGGCGAGCGCTTCGCCGTGCGCAATTCCGGTGCAATCGCCGTTGTCGAAGGCACCGGCGACCACGGCTGCGAGTATATGACCGGCGGCATCGTGGTGGTCATCGGCCCCACCGGCCGCAATTTCGCGGCCGGCATGTCCGGCGGCGTCGCCTATGTGCTGGACGAGGACAAGTCCTTCGCCAAGCGCTGCAACCTCTCCATGGTGGACCTGGAGCCGGTGGAAGAGGAGGAGGACCTCTTGGAGCGCCTCCACCACCACGGCGGCGACCTGGAGTTCAAGGGCCGCATCGACGTGCAGGGCGACATGTCCCGCCACGACGAGGAGCGCCTGCACCAGCTCATCGCCAAGCACCTGCACCACACCGGCTCGGCGCGGGCGCAGGCCATTCTCGACAATTGGGCGGACTACCGCTCCAAATTCGTGAAGGTGATGCCGGTGGAATACCGGCGCGCGCTGCGCGACATGGAAAAGCGCCGCGGCCTCGCGGCGGCGGAATAGGCACCGCCAGAGCCGGCAACCAGGCCCTCTTCCCGCGCGCGGGGGGAGGGCTGGGCGGCGGGTGCCCGCCCGGTAGCGCCCAGCGGGAAGGCTCAGCCCGCCTTCCCCCACCCTCGCCCGCAAGCGGGAGAGGGAGCTTCGCCGGAGCATGAGGCAGCGGTGTGGCCCGGCGCCTGATGGCGCGCCAATTCCGAGTCCTCAAGCTGGAACAATTCTTGTAATGGAGCATCAGGCGCGCGGCGCGGAGCGGCTCCTTCGACGAGGTCTTTGATGGGCAAGGTCACGGGTTTTCTGGAGATTGACCGGCGGGAGCAGAAGTATCAGCCCGCCTCCGACCGCATTCGCCATTTCCGCGAGTTCACTTTGCCTTTGCCCGATGCGGAGGTGGTGAACCAGGCGGCACGCTGCATGGATTGCGGCATTCCCTTCTGCCACGGGCCGAACGGCTGCCCGGTGCACAACCAGATCCCCGACTGGAACGACCTGATCTATCGCGGGGAATGGGAGGAGGCCGCGCGCAACCTCCACTCCACCAACAATTTTCCCGAATTCACCGGCCGCGTCTGCCCCGCCCCGTGCGAGGAGGCCTGCACCCTGAATCTCGAGGACATGCCGGTCACCATCAAGACGGTGGAACAGGCCATCGCCGACAAGGCGTGGAAGATGGGCTGGATCAAGCCCGAGCCGGCCGCGGTGAAGACCGGCCGCAAGGTGGCCGTGGTGGGCTCCGGCCCGGCGGGCCTTGCCGCCGCCCAGCAGCTCGCCCGCGCCGGCCACGAGGTGCATGTCTATGAGCGCGAGCCCAAGGCCGGCGGCCTGCTGCGCTACGGCATCCCCGACTTCAAGATGGAGAAGCACCACATCGACCGCCGCGTGAAGCAGATGGAGGGCGAGGGCGTGGTGTTCCACTACGGTGAGAACATCGGCGTCACCCGCCCGATCCAGGAATTGCTGGACGGCCATGATGCGGTGCTGCTGGCCGGCGGCTCCGAGGCCCCGCGCGACCCCGCGCTGCCCGGCCAGGCGTTCGAGGGCGTGCACTACGCCATGCCCTATCTGGTGCAGTCGAACCGTCGCGAGGGCGACGAGCCGGTGAACGAGATCCCCATCCTTGCCGGCGGCAAGCATGTGGTGGTGGTGGGCGGCGGCGACACCGCCTCCGACTGCGTGGGCACCGCCTTCCGCCAGGGCGCCCTCTCGGTGACCCAGCTGGACATCCGCCCGGTGCCGCCCATGAAGGAGGACAAGCTGAAGGTGTGGCCCTTCTGGCCCACCAAGTTCCGCACCTCCTCGTCCCAGGCGGAAGGGGCCGAGCGCGAGTTCGCCTGCGCCACCCTGGGCATCGAGGGCCGCAACGGCCGCGCCACCGGCGTGAAGTGCGCGCGGGTGGACGAGAAGCGCCAGCCCATTCCGGGAACGGAATTCGTGCTGCGGGCCGACCTCGTCTTCCTCGCCATCGGCTTTGCCCACCCGCTGCATTCCGGGCTCATCGAGCAGTCGGGCGCGGCGCTGGACAGGCGCGGCAATGTGGCCGCGGACGAGGACAGCTACGCCACTTCCGTGCCCAAGCTCTACGCCGCCGGCGACATGCGGCGCGGCCAGTCCCTGGTGGTGTGGGCCATCCGCGAAGGCCGGCAGGCCGCCCACGCCATCGACAAGGCGCTCATGGGGGCAACCACGCTGCCGCGCTGACGCGGCGCGGTTGCCTTCACCGCCGTGATGCCCGGCGCAGGGCCGGGCGTGACCCGGCCATGATGGGCGGCAGGCAAAGCGCCTTACGTCTCCACCAGGCCCGTGGTGTCGCCCGACGCCGCCGAGTCCGGCCGGCCGTGGGGCTTGGCCAGATATTCGCTGGAGCGCATCTCGTGGAGGCGCGAGACCGTGCGGGCGAACTCGAACGCCTCCGCCCCCTCGGTGCCCAGATAGAGCCCGTCCGGCTCCGCCGCGGCCGAGGCCACCAGCTTCACATTGGCGTCGTACAGGGTGTCGATGAGCGAGATGAAGCGCTTCGCCTCGTTGCGCTGGTCCGGCCCCAGGATCGGGATATGCTCCACCACCACCGTGTGGAACATGCGGGCAAGGCTCAGGTAATCCGGGTTCGGGCCAAGCGGCGCCTCGCACAGGTTGGCGAAGGAGAAGCGCGCCGCCCCGTTGGCCATGGCCGGAATCATCAGCCGGCGCCCCTTCAGCAGGATCTCGCTCGGCACGCCGCCGGCAGGCCCCGCCAGCCGGCGCCACGCCTCGTTCACCGCCCGGTCGGCCTCCGGCCCCAAAGGAGTGTGCCAGGTGCTCACGCCCTCCAGCTTCTCCATGCGGTAGTCGGTGCGTGAATCCAGCGTCATCACCCGCATGTTGGCCGAGATCATGCCGATGAACGGCAGAAACAGCGCGCGGTTGAGGCCACCGGCATAGAGGTCCTCGGGGGCCACGTTGGAGGTGGCGGCCACCACCACCCCGTCGGCGAACAGCTTCTCGAACAGCCGGCCGAGAATCATGGCGTCGGCGATGTCGGTCACATGGAATTCATCGAAGCACAGAACCTTTGCCTCGTCGGCGAGGGCGGCTGCCACCGGGGCGATGGGGTCGGCGGCCTTGCGCGCGCCTTCCTTCTGCGCCTGCCGCTCGCGGAAGATGCGCTCGTGCACGTCGCCCATGAATTCGTGGAAATGGGCGCGCCGCTTGCCCCGTGCCGGCAGCGCCTCGAAGAACAGGTCCATGAGCATGGTCTTGCCCCGGCCCACCTTGCCATGGACATAAAGGCCCTTGGGAAGGGTGGGGGCGCGGCGCTGGAACAGCCAGCCCAGCGCCGAGGACTTGTGGGCCAGCGCCCGCTGGCGCAGTTCCAGTTCGAGCCGCGCGAACTCGGCCACCACCGCGGCCTGGGCCGCGTCCTCCGAGATGTCCCCGGCGGCGAGCCTGGCCGCATAGAGTTCGCTCACCCGTGCCACGGTTTCCGCAGTCATTCACCCGTCCCCGATCGCCCGAAGGGGCTTGCCGGCACGGCTTCGCCCGCCCCGGCCCGATCGCCCCGCGATCTGGCCGGATCACGCCCCCTCTCCATGATCCGAAGCCTGATTCATCCATCAGGCTCCAGGCGCCGGCTATAGAACAGTTGGGGGGAAAGTTGAATGCGCCGGCCGCTCCGCCACCCTCTGGACACAGGCGGCGAAGCATGTTTGCTCCCGCCATGCCCGAACCGTCGAGCCGCCCATGACGACGCCCCCCCAAAGGACGATCCGCCCACCGGCGCCCCTCGCCCGCAGGCTCGGCGCGTGGCTGGCCGATCATGATCCTGGCGGCATCGACACCACCCGCGCCTTTCACCTGGGGGTGTCGTTCCTCATCGTCATCTTCACCGGCGTCGCCGTCTCGCGCGGGTTCGGGCTGGGGATGGACATCACCTTCCCGCTCATGGCCGGCACCGCGGCGCTGGTGATGATCAGCTTCAACCCGGCGGCGAGCGTGGCGGCCGAGGCGCGCACCATGGGGCGGCTGTTCCTCGTCTCGGCGGCCTTCCTCGGGGTGCTCACCGCGGTCGGCCCGGGCGAGGCGCCCGCCAACGACGTGGTGCAGAAGCTGCTGCTCATCCCCCTGTCCTTCACCGCCCTCATCCTGCGGCGCGGCGGAATGGACGGCCAGCGCCTCGGCCTCGCCCTCATCGTGGTGGCCACCGTGGGCACCATCATCCGCCCGACGCGGTTCGAGGGCGCGCTCCTGCTCGCCGCCTTCTGCCAGGGCGCGGCGGTGGCGGCCGCGGTGCGGCTCTCGCCCTGGCGCCCCTCGGCGGTGCAGGCCTTCGTGCAGACCACCCTCGACCTGCAGAATGCGGTGGCAAGCTTCCTGCGCGAGCTTTCCGAAGCGGTGCGCAACGGCCGCCCGTTTCCCGAGGAGGCGGCGGAAACGCTGGAGAACCTGCGCGGCCGGGTGTGGAGCGCCCTCGCCAACGCCACCGCCGAGGACCCGGCGGCGGCCCGGGACTTCGAGCTTCTGCGGGTGCGCTTCTACCGTCTCCGGGTGGCGGTGCAGCTGCTCGCCGGCTGCGTGCCGGAAGGCGCACCGAACACGCCGGACTGGCGCGGCCCGTTCGCGGCCGCCGCCGACCACATCGCCCGCCGGCTGGAGGCGGTGGACGTGTCCGACGTGCATGCCGAAGAGCGCTTCGAGCGGGCGGTGGCGCAATTGCGCCATGTGGCCTTCGCGCCCGAGCTGCCGCCCACCGCCCGCTTCACCCTGATGCGGGCGCTGACGGCGTTTGACCGCCTTTCCCTCGTCGTCACCGGCATCGCCGCCACCGAGATGGCGCCCTTTCCCCCGCCCCATGAGGAGGGGGGGGAGGAGGCCCCGCCGCCGCCCCGCGCCATCCCGCTGCTGCTGCCGGGTCCCGGGGGCACGCATCTGCTGTCGGCGCCGCTGAAGGTGGCGTTCCAGGGGGTGATCGCCACCGCCCTCACCACGGCACTCGATCTCGTGGTGCAGCTGGACCATGCCTATTGGGCGACCATGACGGTCATGTTCGTCATCGGCAACAGCGTGGGCGAAACCTTCCTGCGGGTACGCTACCGCACGGTGGGAACGCTGATCGGCGTGCTGCTCGGCATGGGCTTCTTCATTCTGCTGGGCGAGCACATCTGGCTGCTGGCCGCCTTCTGCATGGCGGCGCAGATGATCGCCCTCGTCACCCAGAAGGACCGCTACGACGTGGCATCGGCCGCGGTCGGCTTTTCGGTGGTGCTGGGGCTCCACCTGATTTCCGGGCTGGGAACCGAGGGGATGCTGGCGCGCATCTACGAGACCGCCATCGGCGCCGGCATCGCTTTGCTCGTCTCCTATGTGGTGCTGCCGGTCTATCTCACCGATCAGGTGCGCCCGGAGGTGCGGGCCCTTTTGCGGCGCTGCCGCGAGGCCTTCGGCACCTGGTGGCCCCATGGCGCAGAGCGCATGAGCGTGGCGCCGCTGGTGCGCGATGTGCGGGCCATGAGCGCGCGCCTGCCCAATCTGGGCGCGGAATCCGTCTTCGGCCACTCGGCCGGCGACGTGGCCAATGTGGTGTCCACCCTGGACGTGCTCATCACCTACCTTGCCCTCATGGAGGATGTGGCGCTGCGCCTGTCCGCGGCCCACGCCCAGGAGGCGGTGGTGGCCGTGGTGGAGGCGGCCCGCTCGCGCACCCTCACCGGCTTCGAGGTGGTGCTGGGCGAGGCGGGCGTCGGCAGCGCCGATGCCGCCACCCCGGCGGTGGATGCCGCCGTCTCCACCGTGCTGGGCCTCGCCGATGACCCGGCGGTGAAGGAAATGCTGCCCCTGGTGGCCGATTATCTGGCTTATTCGGACGCCGTGCTGCGGCCGCTGCGCGAATTGCGCCAGGCCATGCAGGACCAGACCCCGTGGCGCAAGGAGGATGTGATCGCCGCCGGCGCCACGCCCTCCCCCTCCCGGCCGGCGTGAGCTAAACCACCACCGGCTTGAAGTGCTTGGACAGCTTCAGCCCCTGCCCCTGGTAATGGGAGCGCATGTCGGTGCCGTAGAGGATGCCGGGGCGCGCCGCCATGCGTTCATAGACGAGGCGGCCCACCGTCTGGCCATGCTCCAGGATGAACGGCACCTCGTGGGAGCGCACCTCCAGCACCGCCCGCGCGCCGCGCCCGCCGGCTGCCGCATTGCCGAAGCCGGGATCGAAGAAGCCGGCATAATGCACCCGGAATTCCCCCACCAGCGGGTCGAAGGGCACCATCTCCGCCGCATAGTCCGGCGGCACGTGCACCGCCTCGCGCGAGGCGAGGATGTAGAAGGCGTCCGGGTCCAGGACCAGGCTGGGCGCGCGGCCGCCGCGCACACGGATGGGCTCCCAGAAATCCTCCACGTCGAGGCTTGCGGCCACGTCCACGTCGATGACGCCGGTGTGCTTCTTGGCGCGGAAGCCCTGCAGGCCGCCCAGCACATCGCCGGCGAGGTCCACCCCGAGGGCGATGCCGCCGGCCGCCACGTCCGGGTGGGGCGCATCCACCAGGCATTCGGCGGACTGGAGGCTGAGGAGTTCGAGATCGGACAGGCGGGAGACGCCGCGCCGGAACCGGACCTGCGACAGGCGCGAGCCGGTGCGCACCAGGATCGGGAAGGTGCGCGGCGACACTTCGAGGTAGAGCGGGCCGGCATAGCCGGCGGGGATGGTATCGAACGCCCGCGCGCCGTCGGTGATGACGCGCACGAACACGTCCAGCCGCCCGGTGGAGCTTTTCGGATTGGCCGCCGCCGCCAGATCGGCCGGCAGCTTCAGCCGCTCGAACAATTCCACCAGATAGACGCAGCCCGTCTCCAGCACCGCGCCGCCGGCAAGGTCCAGCTGATGGAGCGCGAGGTCGGCCAGGCGCTCCTTCACCGACACCCCGGCCCCCGGCAGGAAGCTGGCGCGCACGCGCCATGCGGTGCGGCCCAGGCGCAGGTCGAGGCTGGCAGGCTGGATCTGATCGTCGTCCAGCGCCCGCTTGCAGGTGACGGCGCCGCGCGCCTTCAGCTCCGAAATGGCCTCTGCGGCCAGGATGCCGGGCTTCAGATGCTCCGTCGCACGCACCGTCATATCCGATTTCCCGTCCTTTTCGTTCGCTTTACCGGACGAAACCCTTGACGCCAAGGGGAGGCCCGGATTTAACTGAAGCGTGCCTGTGGTGAATTTGAGCCGGCCGGCTTGCAGCCACGTTAAAGAACCTTGCTAAAAGGCCGGGGACGAGCGGGCGGATTGCCGTTCGCGCCGTGGGCCACCATGGCGGCGAAACGGGTCCCTGCAAAGTCTCATCCGGCCTCGCCCGGAGACCGTCATGTCGGCGACGTCCAAGCCCGCCCCCCGCTTCGTCCCGAAGGACCCCCTTACCCTCCATCCCGAAACCCGCCTGGTCCATGGCGGGACCACGCGCTCGCCGTTCGGGGAAACCTCCGAGGCCCTCTTCCTGACTCAGGGCTTCGTCTATGACAACGCGGAATCGTGCGAGGCGCGCTTCAAGGGCGAGGACCCCGGCTTCGTTTATTCGCGCTACTCCAACCCCACCACCGCCATGTTCGAGGAGCGCATGGCGCTCATGGAGGGGGCCGAGGTGGCCCGGGCCACCGCGTCCGGCATGGCGGCGGTGAACGCTGCGCTGCTGTGCCAGCTTTCCGCCGGCGACCATGTGGTGGCGGCGCGGGCGCTGTTCGGCTCCTGCCGCTGGATTCTGGAGGAGTTTCTCCCCCGCTACGGGGTGGAGACCACCCTCGTGGACGGCACCGACCTGGCCGCCTGGCGCGCCGCGGTGCGTCCCACCACCCGGGTGTTCTTCCTTGAAAGCCCCACCAACCCCACGCTGGAGCTGATCGACATCGCCGCCGTGGCGCAGATCGCCCATGAAGCGGGGGCCCGCCTCGTGGTGGACAATGTGTTCGCCACCCCGCTTCTGCAGCATCCGTTCGCGCTGGGGGCGGACATCGTGGTATATTCCACCACCAAGCATGTGGATGGGCAGGGCCGCTGCCTCGGCGGCATCATCCTGTGCTCCCGGCAATTCCTCACCGACCACCTGCAGACCTTCCTGCGGCAGACCGGCCCCTCCATCTCGCCCTTCAATGCCTGGGTGATGCTGAAGGGCCTGGAAACCCTGGCCCTGCGGGTGGAGCGCATGCAGGCCAGCGCCGCCCGCATCGCCGATGCCCTCGCCGGCCTGCCCAAGGTGGAAAGGGTGCTCTACCCGTTCCGTGACGATCATCCGCAGGCCGGCCTTGCCCGCCGCCAGATGTCCGGCGGCGGCACGCTGGTGACCTTCGTGGTGGCCGGCGGCAAGGAGGGCGCCTTCCGCTTCGCCAATGCCCTGCGGCTGATCCGCATCTCCAACAATCTCGGCGACGCCAAGAGCCTCATCACCCACCCGGCCACCACCACGCACCAGCGATTCACGCCGGAGGCGCGGGCGCAGATGGGTATTTGCGATGGGCTGCTGCGCCTTTCCGTGGGCCTGGAGCATCCCGACGACCTTCTCGCCGACCTAGCCGGGGCCGCCGAAGCCTTGTGAGGCAACGCTTGTGCCGGCGCGACGGCGGGAAGTGTTGCGCCCGGGCGCCAACGCGGGTTCACTGTGCGCCGCGGGAGCATTTTCTCCCGCGGTAGGGGAGCTCGAGCGGGGATGTACCGCGCCATCACTCGGAATATTCAGGTGACCGCGACGCCGCGTTATGTGGCGGAGCGGTCGGAGCCCGATCAGGGCCGTCATTTTTGGGCCTATACCATCGAGGTGGCCAATTTGGGCCAGGAGACCGTGCAGCTCAAGGCGCGCCACTGGATCATCACCGACGCCAACGGCCATACCGAGGAGGTGCACGGCGCCGGTGTGGTGGGGGAGGAACCGCTGCTGCCCCCGGGCGGCCGATTCGAATACACCAGCGGCGTGCCGCTCAATACCGGCACGGGCATTATGCGCGGGCATTATGAGATGCTGAGCGAAGGCGGGGAGGCCTTCTCCATCGAAATTCCCGCCTTCTCCCTCGACGTGCCGGACGCGCGCCGCATCCTCAACTGAAGCAACCTGCCGGGCGGAGAAGAGGAAACCCATGCACGCCGCACGCATCCCCACGGTGGAGGCCCAGGCCCTTTCGGTGCTGAGCCTGCGCCCGGTGGCGGCGACGCTGGGCATCCTCCTCTCCATCCTCGGCGTCGCCATGCTGGTGCCGGCGGTGGTGGATTTCGCCGCCCGCTCCGGCGGCCAGGGCGCATTCGTGGGCGCTTCCGCCATCACCATCTTCGTCGGCGTGCTGCTGTGGATGTCCGGGCGCGGCGCCGGCATGGCGAAGCTGGACCTGCGCCAGGCCTTCCTGCTCACCTCCTCGGTATGGCTGGTGCTGTCGGTGTTCGCCGCCCTGCCGCTCATGTGGGGCAAGTCCCAGCTGTCGTTCACCGCGGCCATGTTCGAGAGCATGTCCGGGCTCACCACCACCGGCGCGAGCGTCATGTCGGGGCTCGATGCCCAGGCCCCCGGCATCCTCCTGTGGCGGGCGCTGCTGCACTGGTTCGGCGGCATCGGCATCATCGCCATCGCCATTGCCGTGCTGCCGGTGCTCTCCATCGGCGGCATGCAGCTGTTTCGGACCGAATCCTCCGACAAGTCGGAAAAACTGCTGCCGCGCGCCGGCGCCATCGCCAAGCGGTTGCTGTTCGCCTACGTGCTGCTCACCGCCGTGTGCGCCGGCGCCTACCTCGCCGCAGGCCTCCGCGCCTTCGATGCGGTGACCATCGCCATGTCCACCCTGTCGAGCGGCGGCTTCGCCAATTCGGACCAGTCCCTCACCGTGTTCGCCAATCCGGCGGTGGACTATGTAGCCGTCGTCTTCATGCTGGTGGCCGCCCTGCCCTTTCCGCTCTACGTGCGCGCGCTGGCGGGCGATCCGCGGCGGCTGTTCACCAATCCCGAGGTGCGGCTGTTCCTCGCCATCGTCGCCGCCTTCACCGCCCTGTCCTTTGCCCAGCAAACCCTGCAGGGGGTGGCCTCGGGCGAGACGGCCTTCCGCTTTGCGCTGTTCACGGTGGCGTCCCTCATCTCCACCACCGGCTTCATGGCTGCGGACTACACCAATTGGGGCGCCTTTTCCGACGCGCTGTTCTTCATCCTGATGTTTCTCGGCGGGTGCACCGGCTCCACCTCGGGCGGACTGAAGGCGCTGCGCATCGCCATCACCGCCAAGGCCATCCGCCAGCACCTCAAGCGCATCTCGTTCCGCACCGGAGTGTTTCCGCTGCGCTATGGTGGCGCGCCGGTGGCGGACGATGTGGTGGCTTCGGTGCTCGGCTTCGTCTTCCTCTACATCCTCACCTTCCTGCTCACGGGCGTGGCCCTGAACATGATGGGGCTCGACCTGCGCTCCGCCTTCTCCGCCGCCATCGCCTGCCTTGCCAATGTGGGCCCCGGCCTGGGGCCGATGGTGGGGCCGGCAAGCAATTACGGCGGCCTGCCGGAGCCGGCCCTGTGGCTGCTGACGGCGGCGATGATGCTGGGGCGGCTGGAGATCCTCACCGTGCTGGTGCTGTTCCTGCCGCGCTTCTGGGTGCGCTGAAGCACCCGCGCGGGCTCAGAAGTGCGCCAGATAGCCGCCGTCCACCGCCAGCACATGGCCGGTGACATAAGAGGCCGCCGGCGAAGCCAGGAACACCGCCGCCCCGGCCACCTCCTCCGGCCGGCCCCAGCGCCCCAGCGACGTGCGCCGCGCGAGCCATTCCCCCACCGCCTGGTCACGCGCCAGCTCCGCATTGGGCTCGGTGAGGAAATAGCCGGGCGCGATGGCGTTCACGGTGATGGCATGGGGCCCGAGATCGGCCGCCAGCGCCCGGGTGAGGGCCTCCAGCGCGCCCTTCGCGGTGGTATAGGCGGCATCGCCCGCGCGCGAGAGCGGCCCGGCGATGGAGGTGATGTTGATGATGCGCCCGCCCGCGCCGCGCGCCACCATGCCCCGCGCCACCTCCCGCGTGAGATGGGCGGGGGCGAACAGGTCCAGCTCCACCAGGCGGCGGAAGTCCGCATCCGGCATGTCGAGGAAGCTGCGGCGGTCGCGCGCGCCGGCATTGTTGACAAGGATGTGGATGGGCGGGGCCGCGGCGATGGCCGCCGTCACCGCCGCCGTGTCGAAGACATCGAGCACGAACGGTTCCGCCTTGCCGCCCTTGCGGATGATGGCGGTGGCCGCGGCGGCGAGGCGCTTCGGGTCGCGGCCGTTCACCAGCACATGCGCGCCGGCGCCGGCAAGGGCGCTCGCCATCTCGAAGCCGAGGCCGGCGGCTGAGCCGGTGACGAGGGCGGTCTGTCCGGCGAGGGAGAAGGGCTGGGTCACGGGCGGCCTCCGGCGCGGGGGAATCGCCGGCCAACTTACCGAGTTTGGGCCGGCCCCGCTCTGGCGCCGGGGCGTTTTCCGCCAGCTTCGGGGGAGCAGAACGGCTCATCCGCCGCCAAGCCCGGGGTGGACGCCGCAAGCGTCATCACCCCGGCCGGATCAGGCCAGAAGGTAGCCCATAAGGGCGCCGAGGACGGCACCGAAGAACAGCCCGCCATCATGCAGGGCCAGCGCGAGGCGGCCGGGCGGCCCGGCCCGGTAGATCCAGGCGGTGGCGCCCACGGTGGCCACCGACCAGCCGGCCCCCACGCAGATGAGCGCGGCGGTGATGCTTTCCGGCGTCCCCATGGCCTGCAGGGGCACCCCGGCGCCCACCAGCAGCGCACCCGTCAGCGCGATGGCCGCGGGCGGAACCCGGTCGCCGATGAAGGCCAAGGGCACCGCCGGCGCATACATGGCCGCCACGTGCAGGGCGATGAAGCCGAACACCGCCGCCCCGCCGATGCCGCAGCCCACCAGCGCCAGCGGCGCCCCGGACATGACCGCATTCATGCCGAACCAGGCGAGGCCGCCCACCAGCGTCGGCCACAGGATGGCGGAAAGCGGCGCCGCATTCCTGACCCGGAACGGGGTGACCGGATCGGACGCCAGCGAAACGGCAACGCCGAGGGAACAGGTGTGGGCCAGAGCCGCGAGGCCCGCCGCCCCCACGAGGAAGAAAGGCGCCGCGAAATCCTCGGCAATGCCGGCGAGGGTCGGCCCCGCCAGCGCCGCCAGCACGCCGCCCGCCAGCACCCCGGCGGTGGCCGCCGCGGGCCGGCCGCTCGCCGCCGCGGCCTCGTGCCGGTAGAAGAAGGAGAAGCCCTGCGCCATGCCCAGCCAGAGCGCGCCGAGGCACGCCCAGGCGAACTGGCGCTGCATCAGCGCCGCCACCAGCAGCGCCCCGCCGGCAATGCCAAGGGAGGCGCCGAGGGCGAAGCCGGTGCGCCGGCCGAAGGCGTCGCGCAAAAAGGAGGCGGGAAAGGAGGCCAGCGCCGCCCCCAGCAGCATGGCGGCGAACGGCCAGGTGGCGAGCTCAGGGCGAGGCGCCAGCTGCGCGCCGGCCAGGGGCAGGGCGGCGGATGCCACCGTCTGCGCCAGCACGGCGAAGGCGAAGCCCACCGCGAGGGCGAGGGTTGAAGCCGCCCGCGGCCCGTTGTCGTTGGCGGGGGCGTCGAGCTGCGGGTCGCAGACGCAGACCAGCATGCCCGCGCGGGGCTCGGGGGCGGGAATGGCGCGCCTCATGGCTGGCGCCGTCCCTGATCCGGGGCGACCGGCCGGCGGCCGGGATGCCCCGCCGGTTCCGCACGCCCGGACCCGTCGCTGCCGCCCGGCAGGTCGTCGTCGGACAGGACGCGCACGGCCGCCCCATCCAGATCGTCATACTGGCCGCTCCTCAGGCTCCAGAGAAAGGCTAAAAGCCCGCTGAGGCCGAGCAGGAGCGCGAGGGGGAGCAGGTAGACGAGGACGTTCACGCGATCGCCTCCTCCAGCGCGCGGGCATCGGCTCCGGGGCCGGCGGGCGCATCCTTGCCCGCGGGACGGGCGGCGCGCAAGGCGTTCACCGTCACGAGGATGGAGGAGCCGGACATGGCAAGCGCCGCCACCAGCGGCGTTACCAGGCCGGCGATGGCCAGGGGTACGGCGATCACATTGTAGAGAACCGCCAGCGCCAGGTTCTGGCGCATGAGACGGGCGGCCACCCGCGCCCCGTCCACCGCCGCCAGCACGGGGGCGAGGCGACGGCCGAGGAAGACCGCATCCGCATGGGCCTGGGTGACGGCGGCGCCGGTGGCGGGGGAGAGGGAGACCGCGGCGGCGGCCAGCGCGGGGGCATCGTTGAGGCCGTCGCCCACCATCAGCACGCGGCGCCCCTCGGCTTTCAGCGCGTCGAGCGCGGCGATCTTGCCGGCGGGCTTCAGCCCGGCATCAGCATGGGCGATGCCGAGGGCTTCCGCCACCGGCGCCACGGCGGCCGGCCTGTCGCCGGACAGGATGCGCACATCGAGCCTGCGGGCGCGCAGGGCGTCCACCACGGCGCGGGCATCGGGCCGCAGGGCCTGCTCCACCCCCATGACGAGGGTGTCGTCGCCATGGCGGACCGCGATCAGGGAGGCGCCGGCCGGCAGGTCGCCGGGGGCCGCCACATTGCAGAAGGCGAGGCTGCCCAGGCGCAGCGCGCGCCCCTCCACCACCGCCTCCACCCCCTCGCCACGCACCTCGGTGACATGATCGAGGGCCGGTCCGTCCGCGCGGCGCGCCACCGCTGCCGCGAGGGGATGGCGGCTGGACAGGGCGAGGCGCCCGGCCAGCCCCACCAGCGCAGCGTCGGCCCCCTTCGGCAAAGCGAGCGCCGGCTCCGGCAGGGTCAGGGTGCCGGTCTTGTCGAACACCACGGTATCCACTGCGGCGAGGCGCTCCAGCATGTCGCCGGCATTGATGAGCAGGCCGGCCCGGAACAGCCGCCCGGTGGCCGTCACCTGCACCGCCGGCACCGCCAGCGCCAGGGCGCAGGGGCAGGTGATGATGAGCACCGCCACGGCGATCATGGCGGCCTCGTGCAGCGAGGCGCCCACGGCGAGCCAGCCCAGGGCCGCCACCAGCGCCGTGAGATGCACCATGGGGGCATAGAGGCGGGCTACCCGGTCGGCGAGGCGCACATAGGCCCCCTTCTGCGCCAGCGCGCCGTCCAGCAGGCGCTGCACATCGTCCACCAGGGTGTTTTCCCCGCCGGCGGTGACGGTGAGCTGCAGCGCGCCATCGCCATTGAGGCTGCCTGCATAGACCGCATCGCCGGCCTTCAGCGGGCGCGGCAGGGTCTCGCCGGTGACCAGGCTCTCGTCGATGGCAGACTGGCCGCTGGCCACCACGCCATCAGCCGCCACCCGCTCGCCCGGCGCCACGAGGATGGTGTCGCCCGGCTGCAGAGCCTGCACCGGCACCAGCACCGGCACCCCGTCGGCGCCGAGACGGTGGGCCATCTCGCCCCGCAAAGCGGCGATGTTGCCGGCGGTGGCGCGGGTGCGCCGGCGCGCCTCATGGTCCAGGTAGCGGCCCGCCAGCAGGAAGAACAGCAGCATGATGGCGCTGTCGAAATAAGCGTGGGGCTGGCTCAGGGCGGTTTCCAGCACGCTCATGCCCAGCGCCAGGGTGACGCCGATGGTGATGGGCACGTCCATGTTGAGCGCCCCCATGCGCAGGGCGCGCAGGGCGCTCTGGAAGAAGGGCTGGCCGGCATAGGCGGCGGCCGGCAGGGCGATGAGGGCGGAGATCCAGTGGAAGAAGTCGCGGGTTTCCGGCGTGATGTCGGTGACGTTGCCCGACCACACGGAAACCGACAGCAGCATGATGTTCATGGCGGCGAAACCGGCCACGCCGAGGCAGCGCAGCAGCCAGCGGGCGTGGCGCGCCTCGCTCTCCTCCGCCCGCCCGGCAAAGGGGTGGGCGCGGTAGCCGAGCTGTTCCAGGCGGTCCACCACCAGGGCGGGCGTCGCCTCCGCGTCCCAGGCTACCGTGAGGCGATGGGTGGAGTAGTTGAGGCGCGCCCGCACCACGCCGGGCAGCGCCTTCACCCCATTCTCGATGTCGGCGATGCAGGCGGCGCAGTCGATGCCGTCCACGGCAAGGCTCATCTGCGCGAGGCCATCCTCGGCCCGTGCCACGAAAATGGAATAGTCGATTGCCTCGGTCATGGTTCCATCCGGGGGCCTGCCGGCCCCGGCGCGCCGCGCACCGGGTATATACCACCGCGCAAAGAGAGAAGAGTACGACAGGCCGGCCGGCACTGGGGTGGCCGGCCTGATCGTACTCAAGGTTCGGGCAACGCTGGACGGGTGCTGCCCGGCAGTCTCGATGTCGCCTCGGGAGGCCGGTTTATCCCGGCGACCGTTCCAAGCGACTTACGGAAGCTGCACCCGATTTCTGGACCGGAACATCCGCTGCGCGCCTTGCGAAAAATCAATCACCAGATCCCACTGCCCCGGCCCGGCGGGGGCCGATGCGCGATAGCGCCCGTCGCCGAGGGGGGCAAGCTCCAGCACCACGTCGCGCCGGGCATCGGTGGGATGGGCGAGGCGGCCGTCCGGCACGAGATCCGAGAGCGGCTTGCCCGCCGCATCGACGACGCGGACGGCGACGGTGCGGATGTCCCCCTCCGTCGTCTTCAGATCGACGCTCACGCCCCAGTGCCGCGCCGCCTGCTGCTCGGCGGCGGCGTGCTCGGCCTTGAAGGCGAGGCCGGCCTTGTAGGAGCTCTCCGTCTCCACGCCCGCGAAGGTGGAAACCGCATAGCGGGCCATGATGACGTTCACCCCGATCACCACGCCGAAGAAGCCGAGGAGCATGAAGAGCACCGTGCGCCCGGTGAGGACGCGCGGGGCTTTCGAGGGTGTGGACTTGCCCATGTGATCTTGCGTCTCTTCCTTCGGCACCGGCCCGTCAGGGGCCGATGAAATGATCCTGGACCGTCGCCGTGAGGCCCGAGGACGTATCGCGGATGCGGAAGGTCACCGGCAGCGAGGTGGAGGGTGGCAGCTTATCACGGGTGGTGACCAGCACGCGCACTTCCCGGGTCTGGTCGGGGCCGATGGAAAGGCTGTCCGCTTGGTCGCCCACCACCTCCATGCTGGCGTCCGGCACCCCTTCAACCGAGAGGGCGAAGGTGCGGCTTTCCAAAAGCTTGTTGGTGAGGCGCACGGTGTAGGCGTTGCGGATGGAGCCGTCCGACAGCTTCACGAACAGCGGGTTGCGATCGTGGATGGCGGCGACGCCCTCGGTGGCACGGCCGATGAGGGCGGTCAGCATCAGCCCGCAGGCGAACACGATGAGCGCCGCGTAAAGGATGGTGCGCGGACGCACGATGCGCTGCACGAAAGGCTTGCCCGCCATCCGCGCTTCAAGGTTCGCCTCGCTCTCATAGGCGATGAGATTGCGCGGGCGGTCGATCTTGTCCATCACATTGTTGCAGGCGTCGATGCACAGGCCGCACTGGATGCACGGCAGCTGCAGGCCCTTGCGGATGTCGACGCCGGTGGGGCACACGGCGACGCACTGGTCGCAGTCGATGCAGTCGCCGGCCGGCTGGCCCTTCTCCCGCAGCGCGGCCGCCTTCTTCACCGAGCCGCGCGGCTCGCCGCGATCATAGCGATAGGTGACATTGAGGGCGTATTCGTCGGTCAGCGCGGCCTGGATGCGCGGCCACGGGCACATGTAGGTGCACACCTGCTCGCGCATGTGGCCGGCGAGGGCATAGGTGGTGAAGGTGAGGATGGCGATGGACATGTAGGCCACCGCCGGCGCCTGGAAGGTGGCCAGCTCCACCACCAGGGTGGGGGCATCGGCGAAATAGAGCACCCAGGCGCCGCCGGTCCACCAGGCGATCAGCAGCCAGACCGAGTGCGTGAGCGCCTTGTGGGCGAATTTGTCCAGGCTCCAGGGCGCCGCATCGGCGCGCATGCGCTCGCGCCGGTCGCCCTCGATCAGGCGCTCCACCGCCATGAACAGGTCGGTCCACACGGTCTGCGGGCACAGATAGCCGCACCACACGCGGCCGGCCACGGCATTCATGAGGAACAAGATGAGCGCGGCGAGGATGAGCAGGCCGGCGACGTAATAGAATTCCTGCGGCCAGATTTCGAGGAAGAAGAAATAGAAGCGGCGGTTCGGGAAGTCGATCAGCACCGCCTGGCCGGGCGCATCGGGACCGCGGTCCCAGCGCACGAACGGCAGGAGATAATAGATGCCCAGCGTCACCGCCAGCACCACCCACTTGATGGTGCGGTAGCGGCCATGGACACTTTGCGGATAGATCTGCCGCCGCGCCTCGTAGAGCGGGATATCGTCTTCCGCTGTCGCGGGAACGGTCTCCGCCGCAGCCTTGCGCTCGGAATTGGTGGACAGGGCAGTCATTTTTCGTTCGCTTGACGTTGACCGGGCCGCATGCGGCCGGCGGTAGGGAGTTGGGGCTGGCCCCCACGGGGCCGGCGCGATTTCAAAGCCGCTGCTTCGACCGCCGGTCCCACCACATTCATACCTTAGAATGTTGCGAAACCGGCGCTGGCGAAAGGTCGCGCCGACGATTGGTCGCGCGACCTTTTGGCTCCCTTTGCCCCCCGGCTGTCGCGCACTCCCGATCGGGCATGTTCACCGCATCCCGTCTTCAGGACACGGCCGGCAGACGATGCCCGACCGTAGCGATTGGAGCCCTGACGCGTAAAGCCGGCCCGCATTCCGGCTTCAGAAAAACGCGCCCCATGATCTTGAGCGAAAGTCACGCGGTGCGACAGACCCAGGCGGCATCAAGCTAATGTGAAGAAACGGGGCCAGGTCTTCCGCCCGGCTTGAGGGCCATGCCTGCGGAACATCTTCACCCACCACATGGCCCATTGCCGGGCCCCTGGATGAATATCGACCTGCAACCTGGACCCCACGCCAGCTTGCGGACCACATCGGCCCGGCGGCGGTGATCGTCTTCAGGAAAACGGACCCGCCCGGAGCGCATGCGCCCCGGGCGGGCCTCAGGATGTCAGCGGCCGCCGCCGAGCGAGTGCACGTAGACGGTGAGCGCCTTGACGGTGGTCGGGTCCAGCCGGGTGTGCCAGGCCGGCATCACATTGCCGCGACCATTGACGACGGCATATTCGATGGTGGCCTTGTCCGAGCCATACAGCCAGATGCCGTCGGTGAGGTTCGGCGCCCCGAGCTTCCTGGTTGCCCTTGCCGTCCTCGCCGTGGCAGGCGGCGCAATTGGCCTCGAACACTTCCTTGCCCTTGGCGAAGTCTGCGCCGGGCTTGGCGAGGCCGGAGAGGGTGCGCACATAGTCCGCCACCGCCGAAATCTCGGGCCGCTGCAGGATGCCGTCGCGGCCGAAGGCGGGCATGTTGCCCTGGTGGGCGTCGGGATCGCCGGACCGGATGCCGTACTGGATGGTCTGCTGGATCTGCTCCAGGGAGCCGCCCCACAGCCATTCGTCGTCATTCAGGTTCGGGAAGCCGGTGGCGCCGCCGCCGCCCGCCCCGTGACAGGGCGCGCAATTGTCGGCGAAGGCCACCCGCCCCTGGGCCCGGGCGAGGCTGAGCAGCGCCGGGGTCTGCTCGATCTGCTCCAGGGAAGCATTCGCGAGCTTGGCGGTGGATTCGGCGCGCAGGGCCTGAAGGTCGCTGAGCTGGCTGGCCACCACGGTGCGCGAGTTCCAGCCCAGAAGGCCCGGCGTCGCCGACGAGATGAGCGGCCAGGACGGGAACAGGAGCCAGTAGATGACGGACCAGAAGATGGTGGCATACCACACCCACAGCCACCAGCGCGGCAGCGGGTTGTTCAGCTCGGAGATGCCGTCCCATTCGTGGCCGGTGGTGGAGACGCCGGTGGCCTGGTCCACCTTCACCTGATGGGTGTCATTTGTCGTGCTCACGGGATCAATCCTCTTTGAGCGGAATATTGGCGGCGTCGTCGAAGTCCTTCTTGCGTTTCTTGGACGGCCAGAAGGCGTAGGCAACCACGAGCAGGAAGGCGACGACGAAGATCACGAGACCCCAGGTCTGCGCGAAAGCGGCAAGGCCGAGATAGGTGTCCTGCATGGAGTCACCTCACATTCGCTTGGTTGTCGTAGAGCTTGAAGTCCACAAGGGCACCGAGCATCTGGAGATAGGCGATGAGCGCGTCCGCCTCGGTGATCTCCGCGACGTTGCCGTCGAAGTCGCGCACCTGCGCCTTGGGGTAGCGCTTGAGCAGTCCGTCGGCGTCGGCATCGGTGGTGCCCTGGGTCTTCAGGTCCTCCTGCGCCTTTTCGATCATGTCGTCGGTGTAGGGCACGCCAAGGATCTGCTGAACCCTCATGTCATCAGCGATATGCTTGGCATTGAGCCGGGTCTTCGCCAGCCACGGATAGCTCGGCATGATGGAGGCCGGCACAACCGCACGCGGGTTGTTGAGGTGCTCCAGCTGCCAGATGTCCGAATACTTGCCGCCGACACGCGCAAGGTCAGGCCCCGTGCGCTTGGAGCCCCACTGGAACGGGCGGTCGTACATGCTTTCCGCCGCCAGTGAATAATGGCCGTAGCGCTCCACCTCGTCGCGCAGCGGGCGGATCATCTGCGAGTGGCAATTGTAGCAGCCCTCACGCAGATAGATGCTCCGTCCGGCGAGCTCGAGCGGGCTGTAGGGGCGCATGCCCTCCACCTTCTCGATGGTGCTCTTCAGGTAGAAGAGGGGCGCAATCTCCACCAGGCCGCCGATGGAGATCATCACGAGGATGCCCAGCATCAGCCAGTAGGAGTGCTTTTCGAAGATCTGGTGCTTGGACCAGATGGAATTGCCGTGTGCAGCCATGCGTGCCTCCCTTATTCCGCGGGCGCAAGGGCGAGCTTCTGCTCGGCCGCAGCTTCCGGCATGGTGATGGTCTTCCAGATGTTCCAGGCCATGATCAGCGCGCCCGACAGGAACAGGATGCCGCCGAGGGCCCGGATCACATAGAGCGGGTGCATCGCCTCCACCGTCTCGATGAACGAGTATTCGAGGAAGCCAAGCTGAGTATAGGCCCGCCACATGAGGCCCTGCAGGATGCCGGCAACCCACATGGAGGAGATGTAGAGCACGATGCCGAGGGTCGAAACCCAGAAGTGCCAGGACACGGCCTTCATGGAATACATCTCACGCTTGTGCCAGAGCCACGGCACGAGGCAGTAGATGGCGCCGAAGGAGATGTAGGCCACCCAGCCGAGGGCGCCCGAATGCACGTGGCCGACGGTCCATTCGGTGTAGTGGCTGAGCGAGTTCACCGCCTTCACCGCCATCATCGGCCCTTCGAAGGTGGACATGCCGTAGAAGGCGACCGCCACCACCATCATGCGGATGACCGGATCGGTGCGCAGCTTGTCCCAGGCGCCCGAGAGCGTCATCAGGCCGTTGATCATGCCGCCCCAGGAGGGCATCCACAGGATCACCGAGAAGGTCATGCCCAGCGTCTGCGCCCAGTCCGGCAGTGCGGTGTAGTGCAGGTGGTGGGGACCGGCCCACATGTAGATGAAGATCAGCGCCCAGAAGTGCACGATGGACAGGCGGTAGGAATAGACCGGCCGCTCGGCGCGCTTCGGGATGAAGTAATACATCAGCGCGAGGAAGCCGGCGGTGAGGAAGAAGCCCACCGCATTGTGCCCGTACCACCACTGGAACATGGCGTCCTGCACGCCGGACCACAGGATGTAGGACTTCGACGAGAACACCGACACCGGGATGGTGGCGTTGTTGCCGAGGTGCAGCACCGCGATGGTGATGATGAAGGCGAAATAGAACCAGTTCGCCACATAGATGTGGGGCTCGTTCCGCTTCAGCACGGTGATGAGGAAGACCAGCAGGTAGGTGACCCATATCACCGTCAGGAACAGGTCGGAGTACCATTCCGGCTCCGCATATTCCTTGCCCTGGGTGATGCCGAGCAGATAGCCCGTGCCGGCGATGACGATGAAGAGGTTGTAGCCCAGGACCACGAACCAGGGCGCCAGATCACCGGCGAGGCGCGCCCGCGAGGTGCGCTGCACCACGTAGAACGAGGTGCCGATGAGCACGTTGCCGCCGAAGGCGAAGATCACCGCCGACGTGTGCAGCGGGCGCAGGCGGCCGAAGGAGATCCACGGCAGGTCGAGGTTCACCACCGGGAATGCCAGCTGGAGGGCGGCGATGACGCCCACCGTGAAGCCGGCGATGCCCCACACCACCGCCGCGATGGTGCAGAACTTCACCACGTCGAAATTGTAGTTGGGCTTGCCGTCGATGAACTGCGGCACGGGCCCCGCCGGCCGGGCCATGTAGCGGTTGCCGATGGCGAACACCGCGGCGATGCTCGCGGCCGCGAACACATACGCATGGAATGCATATTCCGGCGTATGCGCCTTGGCGGCGACGACGATGG
Source organism: Xanthobacter sp. AM11 (assembly GCF_047444035.1). Classification (NCBI taxonomy): domain Bacteria; kingdom Pseudomonadati; phylum Pseudomonadota; class Alphaproteobacteria; order Hyphomicrobiales; family Xanthobacteraceae; genus Xanthobacter; species Xanthobacter sp. AM11. Next base: position 2,208,999 of record NZ_JBLAOA010000001.1, on the reverse strand, counting down.
CAAAGAAGGCGAACGCGGCAAATACCACCAGCAGCCCGGCTTCGCCGAACCGCAGGGACTTCGCCGGTGCCGGGATCGGATCTTGGAGTGTTGACATCTGAAAACCCTTCGCGCCGAAGCGTAAAGACTGCACCCTGGAACTTGAGGGCTGAACATCACCCTAGGACCGTTTTTCACCTTGACACATATCAAAGATGCAGACGGCGGACTGCCGATTGACCGCTGCGGCTGGCCGTCGCAAGCCGGTTCGCACGCCGCATCCGGCGTCGGATATTCGGTCGCGGCCGGCTCGGCGCAAGCGCCGGATCGGCTTGGCTGGACAAGCTCTAAGCAGACCGGGCCACGGCTCTTTTCCACAGTCCGAAATGCGGGCACCGCGCGCATTTTCGCGGCCACATGCCGCACGCAAATTAATCCAGAGTTTGCCGGAATCTTGCCACCGCGACGCCCATAGCGACGAACATGAGGCCCACCAGCGCCGCCGCATCCACGGTGAGGTCGGAGAAGCCCGACCCCTTCAGCAGGATGCCGCGCACCATGCGCAGATAATGGGTGAGCGGCAGCCCCTCGCCCAGCCATTGCGCCCACAGGGGCATGCCCGAAAACGGAAACATGAAGCCGGACAGAAGGATGGAGGGCAGGAAGAACATGAACGACATCTGCACCGCCTGCAACTGGTTCTGCGCCAGGGTGGAGAAGGTGTAGCCGATGGACAGGTTGACGGTGATGAACAGCAGCGTGGCCACCGCCAGCAGCACGGCCGAGCCTTCCAGCGGCACGCCGAACAAAAGCATGCCGGCGCCGAGAATCAGCACCGCCTGCAGGATGCCCACCAGCACATAGGGCGTGATCTTGCCCAGCATGATCTCCACCGGGTGGATGGGCATGGCGAGCAGGCTCTCCATGGTGCCGCGCTCGATCTCCCGCGTCACCGAAAGGGCGGTGAAGATCAGCATGGTCATGGTCAGGATGGTGCCGAGGAGGCCGGGCACGATGTTGAGCTGGCTCGTGCCCGCCGGATTGTACCGCCGGTGCTGGACGATCTCGAACGCGCCGGCGCCGGCCTCGTCCACGAAGCGCACGCGGGACAAGGCGGAATTCACCACGCCGGCAAGGGCGCCGAGGGCATTGGCCGAGCCCACCGGGTCGGTGGCGTCCGCCGCCACCAGAAGCTGCGGCCGCTCGCCCCGCCGGAGCGCGCGCTCGAAGCCGGCGGGAATCTCCACGAAGAACAGCACCTCACCGGCGCGGATCATGTGCTCCGCCGCCTCCACGCTCTCCGCCTCGCGCACGAAGGAGAAGAAGGCGGTATTGCGCAGCGCGGCCAGGATGGCGCGGCTCACGTCGTTGTTCTCGTGGGTGAACACGGCGGTGGGCAGGTGCCGCGGCGTGGTGTTGATGGCGTAGCCGAACAAGATGAGCTGCAGCAGCGGGATCATGATCATGGTGGCGAACGTCACCCGGTCGCGGCGCAGCTGGATGAACTCCTTCACGATCATGGCGCCGATGCGCCGTGCGAAGCCGGCCACGGCCGTCGCCGCGCTCATCGCATCTCATCCTTGGAGCGGCGCATGAGGTCGATGAACACATCCTCCAGCGTGGGCGCATCGGTGCGCAGGGCAAGGCGCCCATCGGCGCGGATGGGGTCGAGGGCGGCCGCCAGCGCGGCCGGATCGCGCCCCGAGACGTGCAGGGAGGTGCCGAAGGGCGCCACCATGTCGATGCCGGGCCGCCCGGAAAGCTCCCGCGCCAGCCGGGCCACCAGCAGCCCCGCCTCGTGGCCCACGCCTTTCACATCCACCGTCACGGTGGAGAGGCCCGCCGCGGCGATCACGTTCGCCACCGTGCCCTGGGCCAGGAGCTTGCCGTAGGCGATGTAGGCGATCTCGTGGCAGCGCTCCGCCTCGTCCATGTAGTGGGTGGACACCAGCACCGTGAGCCCCTCGGCGGCGAGGTCGTGGATCTCGCCCCAGAACTCGCGGCGGGCCTGGGGGTCCACGCCGGCCGTGGGCTCGTCCAGCAGCAGCAGGTCGGGGCCGGGCAGGATGCAGGCGCCGAGGGCGAGCCGCTGTTTCCAGCCGCCGGAAAGCTCGCCGGCCAGTTGCCTGCCGCGCCCCTCCAGCCCCAGCCGCTGCAGCGCCTGCGTGGCCGCCCGCTCCGGCTGCGGCACCCCGTAGAGGCGGGCGACGAACTCCAGGTTCTCGCGCACCGAAAGGTCCTGGTAGAGGGAAAAGCGCTGGGTCATATAGCCCACATGGGCGCGGATGCGCCGGGCCTGGGTGAGGATGTCCAGCCCAAGGCAGGTGCCGCGCCCCGCATCGGGCGTCAGCAGGCCGCACAGCATGCGGATGGTGGTGGTCTTTCCCGAGCCGTTGGGACCGAGGAAGCCGTAGATCTGCCCGCGCATGACGCGCATGGACAGGTTGTCCACCACCCGCCGGCCGCCGAAGCTCTTGGAAAGGCCCTCCACCTCGATGGCCACGGCCGGCCCGTCCGCCCGCCTGCCCTCCTCCAGCGGCGGCGCGGTCACGGCGCGGCCCCGAGCGCGACATTCACCGGCTGGCCCGGCCGCACCTTCGCCGCATCGTCCGGCCGCGCCTCCACCAGATAGACGAGCTTGGAGCGCTCCTCCCGGCTGTAGATGACGGGCGGGGTATATTCGGCCTGAGCGGCAATGAAGCTCACCTTGGCGGTGAGGGGCGGGCAGCCGTCGCAGGTCACCGTCACCGGCGCGCCGAGGGTCACCGCCGGCAGCCGGGCCTCGGGCACGAAGAAGCGCACCTTCACCTGCCCGGGCGGCAGGATGGACACCACCGGCCGACCCTCCGGCACCACCTCGCCGGGGCGGAAATACACCGTCTGCACCGCGCCCTGGGCCGAGGCCCTCACCGCGCGGCGCTCCAGGCGCACCTGCGCGGCGTCAAGATTGGCCTTCGCGGCGGCAACCGCCTCCTCCGCCGCCTCGATCGTGTGGCTGCGGGCGGCGATGCGGGCGGCGCCGATGCGCCGGCGCGCCTCGTCGAGGGCGGCCTCGTTCTCGTCGAACCGCTGCTGGGCGCTGTCCAGATTGGCCTGGGAGGAGGCCCCCTTCGGCACCAGCGTCTTCTGCCGGTCAAGCTCGATGCGCGCGAGGTCGCGGGCGGTCACGGCGCGGCGCTCGGAGGCTTCCAGCACCGCAAGTTCCTCCGGCCGCTGCAGCGGCGCGCGGGCATCGGCAAGGCGCGCCTGCGCCTCCTTCAATTGGGCGGCGGCGGCGGCGCGGTCGGCGCGCTGCAGGTCGTCCTCCACCCGGGCGACGATCTGGCCCGGCTGCACGGGGGTTCCCTCATCCACCAGCAATGCGCTCACCCGGCCGGGCTCGGTGGGGCCGAGAAAGAGCAATTCGCCCTCCACATAGCCGGAGAAGCTGTCACCGGGGGGCGCCGCGCAGCCGGAAAGCAACAGGGCAAGCAGCAGTGCGGCCGCGCGTGTCACGTGTTCCTCCATCCCAGGCCCCGCAACAGGAGGTCGCGGTGGCCGGCGAGCAGCTGGCGGGCATCCAGCGGATCAATGGCGCAGAACATGCCATTCCAGATGACGGCGACGATGGCCGGGGCGATCACCAGCTGGGGAAAGCGCTCGGCCACGTCATTGTCGATCTCTCCCCGCTCCAGGCCGCGGCGGATGACCTGGCGGACCAGAGCCAGCCCGCGCGACACCACGGTGCGGTGATAGAAGGCGGCGAGATCGGGAAAGCGCGGCCCCTCGGCAATCATCAGCCGCACCAGGGCCTGCGCCGGCGCGGTGAGGATGCGGGCGGCCAGCAGTTCCAGGAGAAGGTCCAGAAGCTCGCGCGTGGTGCCCCCGAACAGGCCGACCAGTTCGTCCGCATCCGCAAGGACGGGGGTGATGTTCTCCTCCACCAGGGCACGGAACAAGGCGTCCTTGTCGGCGAAGTGGAGATAGAGCGTGCCCTTGGCGATGCCGGCGCGGCGGGCCACGTCTTCAAGGCGAGCGCCGGCGAAGCCATCCCGGGCGAAGACGTGGAGCGCGGCATCGAGGATCTCGCGCCGGCGCTGTGCCCGGTCCTTGGGCGCCGCGCGCTTGCGGCGCACGGCCTCTGCCGGTACGGGCGGCGCCGCACGCTGGGCGACACCCTGCGGAGCACCGGCCTGGGAAGCCGGCACAGCCTGCGGGGCAGGGGCGGAAGGTCCCGGGGCGCGTCTGGCGGTTTGGTTCACGATGACGGCTCGGCCTATAGACTGACTGACGGGTCAGTCATTATCACGACCGGGCCATTGCGCCAACGGCCGGCATGTCGCATCGGGCGCGCGGGGAGCCTGTCGGCAGGCCTTGCGGGCGCGCAGGGGCAGGCTGTTGTCCGGGGCGGGCCACGCGGGCGGGGATCTGCGGGAAGGGGGCGACGGGAAGGGGGCGTCGCGCCCCGGTCGAGGGCAAGGGAGCCGGGGGCGGCAAAACCGGATCGGGTACCGCAAGGGCCGGGTCGCAGCGGCCGAAAGGGCAAAAACGGCCGGGGCGGCACGTGCCCGCCGGGCGCCGGTCATCCCCGCCGCAGGGCGGCCGGAGGCGGAGGGCTCCGCATTCCGGCCGCGCGGGAGGCTGGCGGCCGCCTATTCCGCCGGAGTGGACTGGGGCGGCGGCGCGGCCGCCGGCGTCCGGCTGGCGCCGAGGCCCGCGAGCCAGCGGCAGAACACATAGAAGACGGGCGTGAAGATGAGGCCGAACAGGGTGACGCCGATCATGCCGGCAAACACCGCCGTGCCCAGCGCCTGCCGCAGCTCGGCGCCGGCGCCCACCGCCCACACCAGCGGCACCACGCCGAGGATGAAGGCCAGCGAGGTCATGATGATGGGCCGCAGGCGCAGCCGCGCCGCCTCCACCGCCGCCTCCCGCCGGCCGTGGCCCTGGTCTTCCAGCTGCTTGGCGAACTCCACGATGAGGATCGCGTTCTTGGCCGCAAGGCCGATGAGCACGATGAAGCCCACTTGGGTCAGGATGTTGTTGTCCTGCCCCCTCAGGATCACCCCGACCAGCGCCGCCACCAGGCACATGGGCACGATGAGGATGACCGCCAGCGGCAGGGTCAGGCTCTCATACTGGGCCGCCAGCACGAGGAACACGAACACCACCCCCAGCGCGAAGGCGAAGATGGCGGTGTTGCCGGCCCGCTGCTGCTGGAAGGCGAGCGCGGTCCATTCATAGGAGAAGCCCTGCGGCAGCACCTTGGCCGCCAGCTCCTGCATGATCTGGATGGCCTGGCCCTGCGAGTAGCCGGGTGCCGGCGAGCCGTCGAGTTCGGCGGTGGGATAGAGGTTGTAGCGCGGCACCCGGTAGGGGCCGGAGACGTCCTGCACCGTGGTGAAGGAGCCGAGGGGCACCGTCTCCCCCGACGCCGCACGCACGCGGATGCTCAGCACGTCCTTCGGATCGAGCCGGAACGGCGCATCGGCCTGGGCCTGGACCCGGAAGGTGCGGCCGAACATGTTGAAGTCGTTGACATAGGACGAGCCGATATAGGTCTGCAGCGCCGAGAATACGTCGGCGATGTTCACCCGCAAAAGCTGTGCCTTCTGCCGGTCGATATCGAGATAGAGCTGCGGCGTCGAGGTCTCGAACAGGGAGTACACCTGCATCAGCCCCGGCGTCTGGGCCGCCGCGCCCATCATGGCATAAGTGGCGTTGCGCAGGGCCAGCAGGCCGGAGCCCGAGCGGTCCTCGATCATCATGCGGAAGCCGCCCGCATTGCCGATGCCCTGCACCGGCGGCGGCTGCACCACGATCATCTGCGCTTCCTGGATGGACGCCATCTTGCCGAACAGCACCCCCTGGATGGCGGCCGCCGTCTGCTCCGGGTGGCCGATGCGGTTGGCGAACGGCTCGAGGATCACGAACATGGCGCCCGCATTGGGGGCGTTGGTGAAGGTGGCGCCGGAGAAGCCGGCGATATTGACGATGTGCCCCACCCCCGGCGTGCCCAGCACCAGATCGCCGGCGCGCTTCATCACCGCTTCCGTGCGCTGCATGGAGGCGCCCGGCGGAAGCTGGGCGGCGATGATGAGATAGCCGCGGTCCTGCTGCGGAATGAAGCCCTGGGGCGTCACCGTGAACAGGTAGCCGCCGAAGGCGACGATGCCGACATAGACGATCAGCACCAGCGCCACCACGCGCACCAGCCGCGCCGTCAGATAGGCATAGCCGTTGCCCAGCCCCTCGAAGGCACGGTTGAACAGGCCGAAGAAGCCCACCACCGGCCGGGCGTACCAGGCCGGCTTTTCATGGGCCGCCCGGTGCGGCTTCAGCAGCAGCGCGCACATGGCGGGCGAGAGCGTCAGCGACACCAGCAGCGAGATCAGCGTCGAGCCGGCGATGGTGAGGGCGAACTGGCGGTAGAACTCGCCCGACAGGCCGGTGATGAAGGCCGTGGGCACGAACACCGAGGACAGCACCAGCGAGATGGCCACCAGCGCCCCGCCCACCTCGTCCATGGTCTTGTAGGCGGCATCGCGCGGGGACAGGCCCGCCTCGATGTTGCGCTCCACGTTCTCCACCACGACGATGGCGTCGTCCACCACGATGCCGATGGCCAGCACCAGGCCGAACAAAGACAGGTTGTTCAGCGAGAAGCCGAACAGCGTCATCACGAAGAAGGTGCCGATGAGCGAGATCGGGATGGCGAGGATGGGGATGATCGCCGCCCGCCAGGTCTGCAGGAACAGGATCACCACCAGCACCACCAGGACGATGGCCTCGCCGATGGTGTGCACCACTGCATCCACCGACTGCTGGATGAACTCGGTGGGGTTGTAGTAGATGGCGTACTTCAGCCCTTCCGGGAAGGTGTTGCCGATGCGCTTCATCTCGGCAACCACCGCATTGCCGGTGGCGAGCGCATTCGAGCCCGGACGCTGGAACACGCCCAGCTGAATGGAGATGTCCTTGTCCAGGAACGAGGTGGAGGCATAGTCCTGGGCGGAGATTTCCACCCGGCCCACGTCCTTCAGCCGCACCAGCGCCTGGTCGGTCTGCTTGATCACGATGTCCGCGAAAGCCTGCGGGTCCGCAAGGCGCCCGAGGGTGCGCACGGCGATCTGGAAGGCGCGCTGGTTGGGCACCGGCGGCTGGTTCAGCACGCCGGACGCCACCTGCACGTTCTGCGCCCGCAGACCGGCCACCACGTCGCTGGTGGTGAGGTTGAGCTGGGAGAGGCGGTCGGGATCAAGCCAGACCTGCATCGCATATTCGCGCGAGCCGAAGACGGTGATGGAGCCCACGCCGTCGATGCGCGAGAGCACGTCCCGGATCTCGATATTGGCGAAATTCGAGATGAAGAGCGGGTCCCGCGAGCCGTCCGGGGAATAGAGCGACACCACCATCATGAGGTCGGGCGAGGACTTGGCGGTGACCACGCCCACCTGCTGCACCTCGCTGGGCAGGCGCGGCTGGGCGATGGCGACGCGGTTCTGCACCTGCACCTGGGCGATATCGAGGTTGGTGCCGATGTCGAACGTGACGGAGATGGAGAAGCGCCCGTCCGCCGTCGAGTTCGACGACAGATAGAGCATGCGCTCCACGCCATTGATCTGCTGCTCGATGGGCGCGACCACGGTCTCGGCGACGATCTCCGCCGATGCGCCGGGATACTGGCCGGTCACGGTGATGACCGGCGGCGCGATCTCGGGATACTGGGCCACGGGCAGGCGCAGGTAGGACACCGCGCCAAGGATGACGACCACCGCCGAAACCACCGAGGCGAAGATGGGGCGGTCGATGAAGAAGTGGGAGAATCGCATGGCGCCGCCCTCACTTCGCCGGGGCGGACGAGGCGGCGGCCCCCGATGCGCCCGCCGATGCGCTCCCCTGGGCCGGCGCGGCGGGCGCGGCCGCCATCTGCGGATTCACGGTCACGCCGGGGCGCACCCGCATCAGGCCGTTCACCACCACCTTGTCGTCCGCCGTCAGCCCGTCGCGGATCACCCGCTGGTCGCCCACCAGCGGGCCGAGGGTGACGAAGCGCTGCATCACCTTGTTGTCGGGGCCCACCACATAGACGAACTTCTTCACCTGCTCGGTGCCGATGGCCGCATCCGGCACCACCAGCGCCTGGTAGGGATCGGACGCCAGCAGGCGGATGCGGGCGAACATGCCCGGACGGAACAGGCCGTTCTTGTTGTCGAACACGGCGCGGCCGCGGATGGTGCCGGTTTCCCGGTCGATGACGTTGTTCAGGAAGTCGAGCTTGCCCTCGTGCACGAAATCCTTGTCGTCGATGAGCTTGAGGGTGACCGGATCGCCCTTGATGTCGGCCCCCGCCTTGCGCCGCGTCATGCGCAGCAGCGAGGCCTCGTCGATGGTGAACTCGAAGCGGATGGGATCGGTGGAGACGATCACCGCAAGCAAGGTGGGCGTGCCGGAGACGCCACCGGTGACATAATTGCCCACCGACACCCGCCGGTCGCCGATCTGACCGGTCACCGGCGCCTTCACCTCGGTGAAGCCGAGGTCGAGCTGGGCGGAGCGCACCTGCGCTTCCTGCGACAGCACGATGGCCGCCGCCGTGCGCTCGGCCTGGGTGCGCTGGTCAAACGTCTGCTTGGAGATGGCGTTGGAGGTGCGGTCCTCCAGCAGGGTGCGCGCGCGCTCCAGGTCCGCCTTGGTGAAGTCGAGATTGGCCCGGGCCTGGGTGAGGTTGGCCTGGGCCTGATCCACGGCGATCTTGAACGGGCGCTGGTCGATGGTGAAGAGCAGGTCGCCCTCCTTCACCATCTGCCCGTCGGTGAAGTGGATCTTGTCCAGGAAGCCGGAAACGCGGGTGCTCACGTTCACCACGTCCACGGCGACGAAGCGGCCCACATATTCGTCGCGGTCGGTGACGGTGCGGGTGGTGGGCACCGCCACCGTGACCTGCGGCGGCGGCGGCGCGGCCTGGCCCTGGGCGGTCGGCTGGCCGCAACCGGCGAGCGGCAGGAGGAGCACGGCAAGGAGGAGGCAAAGGCGCGGGGCAGGCGTCATCGGATCCGGCTCCTGCACGGACCCTGTGGGTCCGCGAATGAACGAGGCGAAGGTTCGGCACCTCCCGCAACCGATGAGCCGAAACCGGAAATCGGCGGACCGGATAGCACAGCCCGCTGCCATGCAAAACGGTTGAGCCGCGAAAAAGCAGCTTTGCCGCGACAGTGTGTCAAACCGGCCGCGGTGGTGCCGTGCGTCCCATGACCCCGGCAAGGAAGCGCCGGCCGAGCAGCACGACGACGCTTCCGGCGTAAACCGCGGCGCCCGCGACCACCACGAGGGCGAGCATCACTTCCTCGCGAGCTGGCATGTCCGCCGGCAGCACGCCCTGGGCCGCCGCCTGCGCGCCGTACAGGCTGGCAGCCACCAGAAGCAGCACCACGCACAGCCGCGCCAGGTGCCCGCCGAGCACCGGATCGCCGATGGGATAGCCCCGGCGCCGAGCGAACAGCAGCAGAAGGGACACATTGATCCAGCCGCCCACGGCGGTGGCCAGCGCCAGCCCCACCTGGGCCAGCGACCCCATGAGCGCGAACTTGAGCGCCACGTTCAGCCCCACCGCGCTGAGCGAGGCGATCATGGGCGTGCGGGTGTCGCCGCGCGCATGGAACGGCGCAATGAAGGCCCGCACCACCACAAAGGCCAGCAGCCCGACCCCGTAGGCCCGCAGCGTCGCCGCGGCATCCGCAGCATCGGCGGCGGTGAACGCCCCGCGGGCGAACAGGGCCCGCATGGTCAGGTCCGGCACCACCAGCGCGGCGGCGACGAAGGGGATGGCCAGCAGGCTTGCCAGTTCCACCGCGCGGGCCTGGGCGTGGGCCGCCCCCGCATCGTCCTTGGCCGCGAGGCGGCGGGCCATCTCCGGCAGCAGCACGGTGCCCACGGCGATGCCCACCACGCCGATGGGCAGCTGGTTGATGCGGTCCGCATAATAAAGGGCGGAAAGGGCGCCGGTGGGCAGGAAGGTGGCGATGATGGTGTCTGCGAACAGGGCGATCTGCACGCCGGCGGAGCCGATCACCGCCGGGCCGAGGGCCTTCAGGAACTGGCGGGTGCCGGGATCGAGCTTCGGCCGGCTGAACCGGAGCCCGATGCCGTGGCGCTCCGCATCCACCCCCACCGCGAACAGCTGGGCCACGCCGGATACCAGCACCCCCCAGGCGGCCGCATGGCCGGCGGTGGGAAACAGGGCCGCGCAGGAGAGCATCCCCACCATGCAGATATTGAGCAGGATGGGCGATGCCGCCGCCATGGCGAAGCGGTCCGAGGCATTGAGGGCGCCGGACACCAGCGTCACCACGGAAATCAGCGCCAGATAGGGGAAGGTGATCCGCGTCAGCGCCACCGCCAGGTCGAAGCGCTGCGGATCATCGGCAAGGCCGGGGGCCAGGAGCCCCACGAACTGCGGCGTGAAGCCCAGCGCCAGCGCCAGCAGCAGGCCGTGCACCAGCATCATGGCGGTGAGGATCTCGTCGGCGAAGGCCCGCGCGCCGGCCACGCCCTGCTGCTCCCGCAGCCGGGCATAGGTGGGCACGAAGGCCGCGTTGAAGGCCCCCTCGGCGAAGATGGCGCGGAAATGGTTCGGCAGGCGGAAGGCCACCAGGAAGGCATCCGCCACCGGCCCCGCGCCAAGCACGGCCGCCATCACCACGTCGCGGATGAAGCCTGCCAGGCGCGACAGGAGGGTGAGGCCACCGACGGAAAGGATGTTGCGGAACATGGACTGCGCCGGCCCCCGGAAAGATTGCGGCGGACCCTAGTGGATCAACCGAAACGGATGGTACCCATCGGTTTCGAAAAGTTGATCCACCAGATCAAGGAGTTGTGGTTCGACCGCGACAGATGGGTTCCATCTGTCGCGCTCTCACTTAAGGATAGAGCACGCGCCGTCCTGCACATGAAGCCCGGGCGGCTCTCGCGCCCGCCCCGGGCCCCCGCCCCCGCTCAGGCCGCGAGGGCGCGCTTCACGGCGTCCACGATGCGGTCCTGCGTCGCATCGTCGAGGTCGGCATGCATGGGCAGGGAGATGACCTCCTCCGCCAGCGCCTCGCACACCGGCAGGATGGCGCCGGCGGACGGATAGTGCCGATAGGCCGGCTGCAGGTGCATGGGCAGGCGGTAATAGACGGCGGTGGGAATGCCCTCCGCCTTCAGCTTTTCGGCGAGGGCATCGCGCACGCCGGGGGCGAGGCGCAGGGTGTACTGCGCCCACACCGAGGTGGCGCGCGGGTCCACCACCGGCACGGTGGCCACGTCCTTCAGTAGTTCATTGTAGCGCCGGGCCACCCGCTCGCGCGCGGCAATCTCCGCCTCGAACACCGCCAGCTTCTCGATGAGCACCGCCGCCTGGATGGTGTCGAGGCGCGCGGTCATGCCGATGCGGACATTCTGGTACTTGTCCACCCCCTGCCCGTGCTCGCGCAGGCTCTTCAGCACGGCCACCAGTTCCGCATCGTCGGTGAGGATGGCGCCACCGTCGCCATAGCAGCCCAGCGGCTTCGCCGGGAAGAAGGAGGTGGCGGCGGCATCGCCGATGGAGCCGGTGCGCCGGTTGTTCCAGGTGCCGCCGAAGCCCTGGGCGGTGTCGCACAGCACCTTCAACCCATATTTCTCGGCGATGGGCAGCAGCGCGTCATAATCCGCCGGCTGGCCGAACAGATCCACCGGGATCACCACGCGCGGCTCCAGCCCCTGCTCGATGGCGACCGCAATCGCCAGCTCCAGGCTTTCCGGGTCCATGTTGAAGGTGTCTTCCTTCACATCCACGAACACCGGGGTCGCGCCCACCCACGGCACCACCTCGGCGGTGGCGCAGAAGGTGAAGGCGGGGCAGAACACCGCATCGCCCGCCTTCACGCCCCACGCCATCAGCAGCAGCGCCAGCGCATCGGTGCCGGAGGAGCAGGAGACGGCATGCTTCGCCCCGGCGAAGGCGGCCAGCTGCGCCTCGAAGGCGGCCACTTCCGGCCCGTTGACGAAGCGGCAGGAGGCAAGCACCGCCAGCACCGCATCATCAATGCGACGGCCGATGCGGGCGCGCTGGGCGGCAAGGTCGATGAAAGGGATGGGGGCGGTCTGGGCCGTGGCGGGAGAGGTCATCTCAGGTCCCTGGCAGGTGCCCGTACGGGCAGATAGGAAACGGGCGGATCGGACCGCGGCGAAGGCCCAGGATGCGGCGGGACTGCCGCAAGGTGGGACCCTGGAGCGTTTCACCCTCACTCAGACCCGATGAAAAACGCTAGAGCCCGCGCCGATCAGTTTGCAACGCAAGCTGGTCGGACAACGCGTTCTCCACCCTTAAGTGAGAGGGCGATTCACCGAGCAAATTGAACCAATTTGATCGGATCGCGCTCTAGAGCATTGATCTGGCGCACGGCCGCCCCCGCCGCATCGCAGGCGATGCGGCGGGGCGCAGGGGAAGGACTCAGCCGGCGACGCGGCGCCTGGTGGCCATGGCGGCCGGCGCGCCGGGCAGGCAGGAGATGGCGATCTCCAGGCTCTCCACGCCCTCCTCGCCGGTCACCTCGGGGCTGCGGCCGGTGCTCACCGCGGCGAGGAAATCCTCAAGCTCCGCGCGCAGCGGCTCCGCATAGGCCACCGGCAGGTGCCGGGTGGAATAGGAGCCGTCCGGCCGATAGTCGAAATGCTCCGTCACCTGGCGGGTCAGAAGGTCGCCGATGACGTATTTCTTGGAGGTCGCCACATGCACGGTGCGCGCCTTGAAGGGCGTGAGCCAGTTGGTGTTGATGTGGGCGAGCACGCCGGAGGCGGTGCGGAACTGCAGCAGCGCGATGTCCTCGCGCTCGGCGATGGCCGCGGAGGTCTGCGGCTGCACCTCAAGAATGTCCGAGCCGGTGAACCAGCGGATGAGGTCGATGTCGTGCACGGCGAGGTCGATCACCACGCCCACGTTCGACATGCGCGGCGGGAAGGGACCCACGCGGGTGATGGCGATGGAAAGCAGGTTCTCGTCGCGGATCGCTTCCTTCACCGCACGCACCGCCGGGTTGAAGCGCTCCACATGGCCCACCATCAGGGTCACGCCCTTGGCCCGGGCGGCGGCGACGATCTCGCGCCCCTCCTCCACGGTGGAGGCCACGGGCTTTTCCACCAGCACCGAGCAGCCGGCGGCGATCACGTCGAGGGCGATGGGATGATGCAGATGGGTGGGGGCCGCCACCACCACGGCGTCAAGGCCGAGGGCGAGCAGATCGCGATGGTCGCCCACCGCCTTGCAGCCGAGGAAGCTCGCCACGCGCTGGGCCTGGGCCTGGTCGGGGTCCGCCACCGCCACCAGTTCCGCGCCGGGAAGGGCGGAAAGGACGCGGGCGTGGTTCGAGCCCATGATGCCGATGCCGGTGACACCGATGCGGACGGGGCGGGTCGCCGCCTTCCGGCCGTCCGACTGACCCTGGTTTACCGTGAATGTGCTCGCCATTGCGCTGCTCGCCGTTGCGGTGCTCGCCTTGCCGGCGTCGGCCTGGCCATTTGGGGCGCGCTCCGCGGCGGACGCTGCCGGATGAGCCATGTGAGCCCTCTTCTTAACGTGAACGAAGCGGGCTCCTAGCACGACATTAGCCGAAAAAGCGAGGCGCCGGGTCAATCCGGCACCGCTTGCCCCGTTCAACAATTGCATCCCGTTGTTACCGGTGCCGCCGGCCATGCCGCCGCAGCCGCCGGGCGCAACCCCGGCTGAACCGCGCGGGCCGGGCCTTCCCACCGGGGAGCGAAAGCCTTATCAGCGGCGGACTTTGAACGCGGAAGGGAAGCTGACCCATGCGCAGGATCGTCGCCGGAAAGCTGCACGGCATCACCGTGACGGGGGCCGACCTCAATTACCACGGGTCCATCACCCTCGACCCCGAGCATTGCGAGGCGGCCGGCATCCTGCCCCTGGAATTCGTGGACATCTGGAACCGCAATTCCGGCGCCCGCATCCAGACCTATGTGATTCTCGGCGAGCGCGGCTCGCGCTGCTGCATCCTCAACGGGGCGGCGGCGCGCACGTGCCAGCCCGGGGACCAGGTGATCATCTGCAACGCCATCTATGTGCAGGAGGACGAGATCACCCGGCTGCGCCCCAGGGTGCTCACCTTCGACCGGGACAACAGGATCACCGGCCGCCTCACCTATGAGGTGACGCGGGGACCCGACGGCGCCTACCGCTTCGCCGTGCATGACGAGAGCGGGGCCGAGCAGCCCGTTCCGCTCAGAACTTGTAATTGACGCCGATCTTCGCCGTATGGGCGTTCACGCCCGCATCGGTGCCGATGTTGTCATAGGATTTGGCGCCGAGGTCGGTGTAGAGATATTCGGTCTTCACGGTCCAGTGGTTGGTGAGCGCGTATTCGATGCCCGCGCCCACGGTCCAGCCCGTATGGGTATTGGACTGGGAAAGCCCGAGATAATCTATGGAATTATTGCCCCAGGCGAAGCCGCCGGTGACATAGGGCAGCACCGGGCCGACGGCATAGCCCAGGCGCCCGCGCACCGTGCCGAAAACATCAAGGGTGCTGGAGAGGCCGGCGGTTCCGGCGGTGATGTCGCCGCCCTGAAGATCGGCCTCGATGCCCGCCACCACATTGTTGGCGAACTGGTAGTTGTAGCCCAGCTGTCCGCCGGCGAACCAGCCGGACGGATCGACGCCGGTGCCCGTCTGGCCCAGCCCATCCTGGCCCGAACCCCAGCCATAGCCGGCATTGCCGCCGATATAGAAGCCGGTCCAGGAGAAGACCGGCGCGGCCGGCGCCTTGACGGCCGGCGCAGGGGCGCGACCAAGGTCCGCGGCCAGGACGGGGGTCGCCGCCATCGCCGCCAGAACCGCTCCGCACGCCACAATCCGCTTCATGGCCAGACCTCGAAACACCCCCTTCACCCGGGTGCACTGTGGCTGCCCGACCCGGCGTGCGCATGGCGCACAGGCGGCGAAGAGATGGCGGCACGCGGTCCGGCTTCACGAATGCGTGCATCGCCCGGCGCCCCAAACGCGGGGCGGGGCAACCGGCGGGCGCGCACGAAAAAGGGCTCCCGGCACTGGCCGGGAGCCCCTTCACGCACAGGGCGCGGGATCAGAACTTGTAGTTCACGCCGATCTTGGTGGTCTGGATGTCGGTGCCGACCGAGAGCTGGTCGCCGTTGACATAATTGGTCTTGCTGTCGTCGAAGCCGAGATAGAGATACTCGGCCTTGACCGTCCAATTGTTGGTGATGGCGTATTCCAGGCCCGCACCCACGGTCCAGCCCCACTTGGTGTTGTCGTAGGACACTGCGAAGGGGTCGGTATAGCTGGTCTTGGCCCAGGCCGCGCCGCCGGTGATGTAGGGCAGGAAGCGGTCCATGGCATAGCCGGCGCGGGCGCGGATGGTGCCGAAATAGTCCACGTTCTGAGACACCAGCGCGCCGCCCACCGGGCCGCCGATGATGGTGTTGCTGGTGCCGAGATCGGCCCAGTCGAAGTCGGCCTCGACGCCGAGCACCACGTTGTTGGCGAACTGGTAGTTGTAGCCCAGCTGGAAGCCGCCGAAGAAGCCGTTCGAGTCGCCCAGATTGTAGGAATAGGTGGGCAGCGCGAAGGGGGTGTAGTCGAAGCTGTTGCTGACCCAGCCCCAACCCACGTTGCCGCCGACGTAGAAGCCGGTCCAGGAGAAGACCTGCACCGGGATCGGGGCCGCCTTCACAGGATAACGGTTGGCGAGATCGGCAGCAGAAGCCGAGCCGGCCAGAAGAGCGAGAGCGGTTGCGCCAAGGAGTGCACGCTTCAACATGATCATTACCTTCGTTGTGAAATCCGGGTCGGAGCGAACCGCCTCCCCGGAGGATGCATCTTTCTTACAGGCCAGCGCCGCAGACGTCTGTAGCGAACGCGCCACACCTAAAAAATCAAACCGGGCAGAGATGTGGCAGTTTTGTAAACTTGTTTTACGGCTGTGACGCGAGCATGCGTAAAACAAGGCGAAGCTGAGAACGCATCCATGTTTCGCCTTAATTTATGACGCTGCGTCACCTCCACGTTCAGAAACGATAATTTACGCCGGCTCGCAGAATATTTCCGTCGAGCCCGGTGGCAACAGGACCAACAAGGGTCGGAAAGGTTGTGCTGCCGAGGTCTACGTAGAGATACTCGGCACGCATGCTCCAGTTGCGGTCGATGGCCACTTCCGCTCCGGCACCCAGGGTCCAGCCGGTCTGATTGGCGGTGGAGGACAGGCCGAAGAAGTCGGCGCTGCCCTGCCCGTAGGCGAAGCCGCCGGTGCCGTAGACCAGGATGCGGTCGAACGAATAGCCGAGGCGCGCGCGCACCGTGCCGAGATAGTCCAGGCCGTAATAGCCGGCCGACATGCCGGTGAAGGCGAAATCGGTCTCGATGCCGAGCACGAACGGGCTGCCGAACTGGAAATTGTAGCCGGCCTGCAGGCCGCCGATGAAGCCGCCGGGGCTGTCGAAGCTGGTGGAGCCCCAGCCGTAGCCGGCATTGGCGCCCACATAGAAGCCGGTCCAGGTGAAGGGGGCCACCGGCTGCACGTAAGGCGCCGGCGCGCCGTAGCGCCCGGACATGTCGGCTGCGACGGCCGGGGCGGCGAGCCCGAGCCCCGCCAGCGCAGCGGCAGAAGCAAGCAGACTGAAACGCATGGATTTCCCTCCGCAAAGGCCGGCAGCACCCCTGCGCCCCGGCTCGTGTCGCACCCTCGCAGGGGAACCTTGCCCATTTCTGTCCAGGGCCGGACCCGTCGCGCACATGCCTAACGCTCTGTGAATCCATCAACTTATTGTTTTTATTTGCCTATCCCCGCGGTGGCGGCGGCGCCGCGCAGCCCCGGCCACAGCGCCTTGGCGGGATGGTTGAGGCGCGGTTAACGGCCCCGCCGCGATTGATATCGGGCCGGCGCGCATTAAGTTGCGCCCATGACCGGCAGACGCCCCATCGACCCGCCCGAGATCGCCCTTGCCCGGCAGGAGGATATCGCCCCGCAGGACGACCCCTCCCTCCCCCAGGCGGAGGAGGCGGACGACGACCTTCTCCCGGTGATCGAGCCGGACGCCGCGCCGCCCGCGCTGGAGAGCCTTGCCACCGGGCGGGATGCCATCGTCCGCGCCGCCAGGCACGCACCCGCCGGCCCCGGGGTCTACCGCATGATCGCCGCCGATGGCGCCGTGCTCTATGTGGGCAAGGCCAAGAGCATCAAGAAGCGGGTGCTGAGCTACACGCGGCCGGTGGGCCACACCAACCGCATCGCCCGCATGATCGCCGGCACCGCGAGCATGGAATTCGTCTCCACCCGCACCGAGCCGGAAGCGCTGCTGCTGGAGGCCAACCTCATCAAGCAGCTGAAGCCGCGTTTCAACGTGCTGTTGCGCGACGACAAGTCGTTTCCCTACATCCTCATCACCGCCGACCATGCGGCGCCGCAGATCACCAAGCACCGCGGCGCGCGCAACCGGCCCGGCGATTATTACGGCCCGTTCGCCAGCGTGTGGGCGGTGGACCGCACCATCAACGCGCTGGAGCGCGCCTTCCTGCTGCGCTCGTGCTCCGACAGCTATTACGAGAACCGCTCGCGCCCCTGCCTCCTTTACCAGATCAAGCGCTGTGCCGGCCCCTGCACCGGCGAGGTGACCACCGCCGACTATGCCGGGCTGGTGCGCGAGGCCCGCGCCTTCCTCTCCGGCCGCTCCCGCGCCATCAAGGAGGAACTGGCCGGCGAGATGGAGCGGGCGGCGGAGGCGCTGGAGTTCGAGCGCGCGGCCCGGCTGCGCGACCGCCTCGCGGCCCTGTCCGCGGTGCAGGGCTCCCAGGGCATCAACCCGCGCGGGGTGGAGGAGGCGGATGTGTTCGCCTGCCACCAGCAGGGCGGCGCCACCTGCATCGAGGTGTTCTTCTTCCGCACCGGCCAGAACTGGGGCAACCGCGCCTATTATCCGCGCGCCGACCGCGCGCTCTCGGAAGCCGAGGTGCTGGGGCCCTTCCTGTCCCAGTTCTACGAGGACAAGCCCTGCCCCCGCCTGGTGCTGTTGTCCCACAAGGTGGAGGAGCAGGCGCTCATCGCCGAGGCCCTGTCCGAGAAGACCGGGCACCGCATCGACATCGCCGTGCCCCAGCGCGGCGAGAAGCGCGACCTGGTGGAGCACGCCCTGCAGAACGCCCGCGAGGCCCTGGCCCGCACCCTGGCCGAAAGCGCCACCCAGGCCCGGCTGCTGGAAGGGGTCGCCGCCGCCTTCGGCCTGAGCGCGCCGCCGCGGCGCATCGAGGTCTACGACAATTCCCACATCATGGGCACCAATGCGGTGGGCGGCATGATCGTGGCCGGGCCGGAAGGCTTCCGCAAATCCCAATACCGCAAGTTCAACATCAAGTCGGCCGACCTCGTGCCCGGCGATGATTTCGGCATGATGCGCGAGGTTCTCACCCGCCGCTTCGCCCGCCTGCTGAAGGAGGCGCCGCGGGACGACGCGGCAGGTGCGCCCCCCCCCGCCCTGCCCCCGCTGGCGGACGGCGCCGACCCGGCGCAGGCGGAGCCGGACGAGGCCCTCCCCGATGCGGCGGGCGATTCCCCCTGGCCCGATCTCGTGCTCATCGACGGCGGCCTCGGCCAGCTCAATGCCGCCCGCAAGGTGCTGGACGATCTGGGCATCACCGGCGTGCCCCTGGTCGGCATCGCCAAGGGGCTCGACCGCGAGGCCGGCCGCGAGCAGTTCTTCCTGCCCGGCCGCACCCCGTTCCGCATGGAGCCGCGCGATCCCGTACTCTATTTCATCCAGCGCCTGCGCGACGAGGCCCACCGCTTCGCCATCGGCTCCCACCGGGCGCGGCGCCGCAAGGACATCACGGAAGCCGGCCTCCAGGCCATTGCCGGCGTCGGCCCCACAAGAAAGCGCGCGCTGCTGCGCCATTTCGGCACGCTGAAGGCCATCGAGCGGGCCTCGCTTTCCGACCTCGAACAGGTGGCGGGCATCAATGCCGGGACCGCGAAGGCCGTGTATGATTATTTCCATGAACGGCCGCCCGGCTGATGCCGGGACGCGGACGGGCTTTCGCCCGCCGCCCCTGCGGCCTAAATAGGACCCATCCGCGGAGGGCATGGCGCCGTTCCGCACCGGCGAAGTGACGTGCATGGCCGAGGCTGCGACCCGATCCCCCCCCTCCCCCGCCCCGTCCCCGCCCCGGAGCGCGCGGGGGCATGCCTTCTCCCTGCCGAACCTGCTCACCTATGCGCGCTGTGTGGCGGTGCCGCTGGTGGCCGCCTGCCTGTTCTGGTCGGACATCCTGGCGGGTGGCATGTGGCTGCGCTGGGTGGCGCTCGCCATCTACATCGCCGCGGCCGTCACCGATTTCTTCGACGGCTATCTGGCCCGCGCCTGGTCGCAGCAATCGGCCATCGGGCGGATGCTGGACCCCATCGCCGACAAGCTGCTGGTCTCCACCTGCCTCCTGATGATGGCCTCCGACGGCACCATCCGCGGCTGGTCGCTGTGGGCGGCCATCGTCATCCTGTGCCGGGAGATCCTGGTGTCCGGCCTGCGCGAGTTCCTCGCCGAGCTGCGCGTCTCGGTGCCGGTCTCGCGCCTCGCCAAATGGAAGACCACGCTGCAGCTCGTCGCCGTGGGCGTGCTCATCGCCGGCCCGGCGGGCGAGGCGGTGCTGCCGGGCGTGAGCCTGGTGGGGCTGACCCTCCTGTGGGTGTCCGCCGTGCTCACCCTTTATACGGGCTATGACTATTTCCGGGCCGGGGCGCGCCACTTGGTGGAGGACGGCCAGTGAAGGTGCTTTATTTCGCATGGCTGCGCGAGCGGGTGGGGCTGGCGGAGGAGGACGTGGCCCCGCCGCCTGAGGTGACGACCGTGGCCGATCTCGCCCGCTGGCTCGCCGGCCGGGACGAGGCCCATGCCCACGCCTTCGAGAACCCCGCCATCGTGCGCGCCGCCCTCGACCGCCGCCACGTGAAGCCGGATGCGCACCTCGGCGCGGCGCGGGAGATCGCCTTCTTCCCGCCCATGACCGGAGGCTGAGCCCGTGTTCGCCGTGCGCATCCAGACGGAGCCGTTCGACGCCGTGGCCGAAAGCGCCCGCCTTGCCGATGGCCGGACCGACGTGGGTGCCATCGTCACCTTCACCGGCCTTGCCCGGGCCGATGCCGGCAGCGACGGCGCGGCGCTGGGCGCCCTCACGCTGGAGCATTATCCCGGCATGGCGGAAGAGGAGATCGAACGCCATGTGGAGGAGGCCCGGCGCCGCTGGCCGCTGCTCGGCGCCATCGTGGTGCACCGCCACGGGCGGCTCGTTCCCGGCGACCCCATCGTGTTCGTGGCCACCGCCGCGTCCCATCGCGACGCCGCCTTCGCCGCCGCCGAATTCCTCATGGACTGGCTGAAGACCAACGCGCCCTTCTGGAAGAAGGAGGAGCGCGACGGAGGTGGCGACTGGGTGGAGGCCAAGGCCACCGACGACATCGCGGCCGAGCGCTGGGACCCGGCCTGAACGGCGCCCGTCCATCTCCCTGCCCGCGCCGGCCGCACGCGAGCGCCCCTCTTGCGCGCTCACCGCGCCCGCGTCTATGAAACGTACGCTCGCTTCATAAGAGCCGGACCCAAAACCGGACGCTGGCCGAGCCGCTGGTGAGAGAAACGACCCATGGATTTTCGCGTGTCCCTAGAAGGCCGCTCCGCCTTGGTGACGGGAGCGTCTGGGGGCCTTGGCGCCTATTTCGCCGAGCGCCTCGCCGCGTCCGGCGCCCGGGTCGCCGTCGCCGCCCGCCGGGTGGAGGCCTGCGAGGCCCTGTGCGCGCGCATCCGGGCCGGCGGCGGGCAGGCCATTGCCCTCGCCCTCGACGTGGCCGACGACGCCTCCGCGCGCCAGGCGGTGGAGAACACACGCAGGGCCTTCGGTGGCCTCCACATCCTTGTGAACAACGCCGGCGTCACCGCCACCACCCCGCTGATGGACGAGACCGCGGAAAGCTGGGACCGCATCCTCGACACCAACCTGAAGGGCGCATTCCTCGTGGGCCGGGCCGCGGCCAGCGCCATGGCCGAGGGCGGCCAGGGTGGCAGCATCGTCAATGTGGCCTCCATCCTCGGCCTGCGGGTGGCGGGACAGGTGGCGGCCTATGCGGCCTCCAAGGCGGCGCTGGTGCAGCTCACGAAGTCCATGGCGCTGGAATGGGCGCGCCACGCCATCCGCGCCAACGCCCTGTGCCCGGGCTATGTGGAAACCGACCTCAACCGCGATTTCTTCGAGAGCGAGGCGGGCCGGGCCCTCATCCGCCGCATTCCCACCCGCCGGCTCGGCACCCTGGCCGATCTGGAGGGCCCGCTCCTGTTCCTCAGTTCCGACGCCTCCACTTATGTGACCGGGACGACGCTGGTGGCCGATGGCGGGCACCTCGTCTCCTCCCTGTGACCGGCCGGTTGTCGTTCCACACCGCTTTTATCTGGCGGACCTGCCCCGGTGCATTGCGGACGCGATTCACGAAGGGCAGCTGACCCGCCTCTCTTCAGTCAGTTAGGGGGCGCCCCACCGCTCAAATGGAACCGCATCGCAGTTCCCTCTGAGCGGATGGCGCTCTAAGCTCATCGCGGCGCCAGCGCCGAGGAGGACATGATGCGACACAAGGTGTATCCGGACGCGAAAAGTGCCCTGGAGGGCATCGTCTCAGACGACATGCTGATCATGGCGGGCGGATTCGGCCTGTGCGGAATCCCTGAGAACCTCATCGCCGCCATTCGCGACCTCGGCCCGAAGCACCTCACCGTCGTGTCCAACAATTGCGGCGTGGACGATTTCGGCCTCGGCATCCTTTTGGCCAACGGCCAGATCAAGAAGATGATCTCGTCCTACGTGGGTGAGAACAAGCTGTTCGAGCAGCTCTACCTCGCCGGCGAGCTGGAGCTGGAATTCAACCCGCAGGGCACCCTGGCCGAGCGCATCCGCGCCGGCGGCGCCGGCATTCCCGGCTTCTACACCAAGACCGGCTACGGCACGATCATTGCCGAGGGCAAGCCCACCCGCGAGTTCAACGGCCAGCATTATGTGCTGGAGACCGGCCTTGTCGCCGACCTCTCCATCATCAAGGCCTGGAAGGCGGACAAGGAAGGCAACCTCGTCTACCGCAAGACGGCGCGCAACTTCAATCCGATGATGGCCACCGCCGGCAAGATCACCGTCGTGGAGGTGGAGGAACTGGTGGAGATCGGCGCGCTCGATCCCGACACCATCCACACCCCCGGCATCTATGTGGACCGCATCGTGGTGGAACAGGGCGCCGAGAAGCGCATCGAGAAGGTGACCACCCGCAAGCGCGAAGAGGTGAAGTGATGGCCTGGACCCGTGACCAGATGGCGGCCCGCGCCGCCCAGCAGATCCGCGACGGCTTCTACGTCAACCTCGGCATCGGCATTCCCACCCTGGTGGCCAACGCGCTGCCCCCGGGCATGACCGTCTCGTTCCAGAGCGAGAACGGCATGCTGGGCATCGGCCCCTTCCCCTATGAGGGCGAGGAGGACCCCGACCTCATCAATGCCGGCAAGCAGACCGTGACGGAGGTGCCGGACACCGCCTATTTCTCCAGCGCCGATTCGTTTGCCATGATCCGCGGCGGGCACATGGACCTGTCCATCCTCGGCTCCATGCAGGTGTCCGAGCATGGCGACATCGCCAACTGGATGGTGCCCGGCAAGATGGTGAAGGGCATGGGCGGCGCCATGGACCTGGTGGCCGGCGCCAAGGAAGTGATCGTGCTGATGGAGCATGTGGAGAAGTCCGGCGCGCCCAAGCTGGTGACCCGCTGCACCTTGCCGCTCACCGGCACCCACGTGACCGATTTCGTCATCACCGACCTTGCGGTGTTCGAATTCACCAAGCGCGGCGGCACGCTGGTGCTGAAGGAGCTGGCGCCGGGCGTGAGCCTGGACGAAGTGAAGGCCAAGACCGAGGCGAAGTTCGAGGTGGGGCTCGCCTGAGCCCCCATCCCGGCCGCAATAGGTTAAAGCAGGGCTCTCCCGCGCGGCGGGGGAGCCCTTTTCCTTTGGTCAGGCGGCCCGTTGCAGGGCCTGCGGCAGGGTCAGGCGCACGTCCGCCGCATCCAGGATGTCGCGGTGCTGCGGGCCGCGCAGCACCTCATATTCCACTTCGCGCTGGTGGGTGAGGGGATCGCGCGCGGTCAGGGGATCATCCACCCGGCCGGGATGGACCATCACCAGCCCGCCCTCCGGCACGCCCTTGAGGAAATGCGCGAGCAGGCCCGCAAAATCATGGCCGGCGGAAAAATCGTAGGCGCCACCGAAGCCGCGATTGGTGGCGAGCCCCGCCGCCGCCGCATCCCGGGCGAAGCCGGCGGCGAAGGCGCCGATGAGCCGGCCCTTCACATCCAACCCGCGCAGCGCGCCCGGCGCCGGGCTCACGTCCCGCAGCCAGGCCCCGGGCGCATGCCGCCGGGTGGCATCCAGCACCACGGACCGGACCACCGGCAGCACATGGACATGCTGGTGGCCGTCCACATGGTCCGGTGGCCGGCCGAAGGCGCGGGCGAAAGCCGCGAACTGGGCCTCCACCTCGGCCGCCACGGCCGCCCGGTCCAGCCGGCGCGACAGCGCGGAAACAACCAGCCGCGGCAGGGCGGGCAAGGTGCCGGCGGGCCCGGCCATGCCGGCCGTCAGCGGCGCGAAGGTGCCGGTGAGGGTGACATGCAGGCCGATGCTCGCCCCGGTCTGCGCCGCCGCCGCGGCCAGGGCCTCGGCCTCCGCCTCCAGGCCGGGAAACACGGTCATCACCGAGGTGGCGTTGATGCGGCGGGCAGCAATGAGCTGGCGGATCGCCTCGGACACGCCCGGGGCGATGGCGTAGTCATCGGCGCAGAGCACCACGCACTTCACGGTTCCGCCCTCGATGCCAGAGTCGCCGGATAGGCCACCACCTGCCCGCCCATGGGGTGGCCGCCGGCCGGGTGCGCCGCTTCGGCGACGGCGCGGTTCAGCACATGGTCGGCCACGTAATAGACCGGCCGCGCCTTGATCTCGGAGAGGATGCGGGCGATGTACTCGCCCATCAACCCCATCACCAGCAATTGCGTGCCGCCGATCACCATCAGGCCCACGATCATGGACGGGTAGCCCGGCAGCGGGATGCCCCACAGCAGGCGCTCCACCACGATCCAGCCGCCATAAAGCAGCGCCAGCCCTGCAAGCGAGGCGCCGAACAGCGCCGCCAGCCGCAGGGGCGCCGGCGAGAAGGAGGTGAGCGCCTCCATGGACAGGCCGAGGAGCCGCAGGAAGTTGAAGGAGGTGGACCCGTGCACGCGCGCCGCCGGGCGGTAGGGCACCGCCACCTGCCGGAAGCCGATCCAGCTTGAAAGGCCCTTGAAGAAGCGGTTGCGCTCCGGCATCCGCCGCAGGGCCGCGGCGGCGCGGGGCGAGAGGATGCGGAAATCCGCCGCATCCTCGGGAATGGTGGTGGCGGCGCCGAAATTCAACAGCCGGTAGAAGGCACGCACGAACATGCGCCGGCTCGCCGCCTCGTCGGAACGATCCTCCTTCACCGCATAGGCCACATCCCAGCCCTCGTCCTTCCACAGGCGGATGAAGGTGGGGATCATGTCCGGCGGGTGCTGGCCGTCACCGTCCATGAATAGCACGGCGTCACCGCGCGCATGGTCGAGACCGGCAAGCAGCGCCGCCTCCTTGCCGAAGTTCCGCGACAGCGCCACCACCTGCACGTCGAGCCCGAAGGCCGGCAGGCCGGCGGCAAGGGCGGCGCTGCCGTCGCGGCTGCCGTCATCCACATAGACGAGCTCGATGCGCAGGGAGCGCGCCCGCGCTTCGCCGCGGGCCGCCGCACACAGCCGCTCATGGAAGCTGCCGAGGCCCTCGGCCTCGTTGTAGAGCGGAACGACGATGCTGAGATCTGGTGTCATGATACTGCCGCCGAGGCCCTGTGCCGTTCGAAATCGTCTAGACTTTGGTGAGCGCCGAGGGAAACAGGGACTGTTTCGATCCGCACGGTGAATAACCCCTCCGCCCGGCGACGCCCGCCGCGCGAAAAAAAAATCGCTCGGCGGGGAACCCGGCCCCGGTCCTTGCGTTTTTTGTGCAGCGCGATCATCCCCCCCACTTGATCGTGCCAATGGCGCGGCCGCCTTCCCCCAGGGCGGCCGCGTCTGCATTTCCGGCCGGGCCACCCTGGCCCCGCAGCGGCAGCGCGTTTGCGGCACATCAAGACCCGAGACTTTGGGCAAGTTTAGGGTAAGGTTGCGACGCTTTGGAGCGCGATCCGCGGCACCGGGAAGGTTCACCTGCGCCGGGGCCGGCATTTCGCGCTTCAAATCGTTCACGGGAAAGGGCCAGCTTCGTGGCGCCGCCGCGGGGTGGCTGGCCGGACTGATGCGCTCGAATGGCTGAACGGGGGCCTTCGCACATGATTCGCGACATTTTGGTCAACCTCGCCCAAGGCACCGACAAGGATGTCGCCTGCGATTTCGCAGCGAGCCTTGCCGCAAGCTTCGGCGCCCACCTGACGGGTCTGGCGGTGGCCTACGAGATCGACGTTCCGCCATTCTACATGGGCGCCCTGCCCACCGATTTCATCGACGCCCAGTTGCTGGAAAACCAGGCCGCCTCGCAGAAGGCGGCCGAGCGCTTCGCAGCCTGCGCGGCGGCGGCCGGCGTGGCCCACGAGGTGCGCAGCTTCTCCGCCTCCCTCGGCGTTGCCGCCAACAGCTTCGCCGAAATGGCGCGCCTGTTCGATCTCACGGTGGTGGCCCAGCCCAACCCGGACCAGCCGGGCCCCGAGGAGGTGATCGCCGAGACGGTGCTGATGGATTCCGGCCGCGCCGTGCTCATCGTGCCTTATGTGCAGACCAAGCCCTTCACCGGCGAGCGCGCCGTGGTGGCGTGGGACGGCAGCCGCGCTGCGGCCCGGGCCCTGGCCGAGGCCCTGCCGCTCCTGCACCGGACCAAGCAGGTGGAGATCTTCCGCGTGGTCACCCACATGGAAGACGAGGACACGGCCGGCCCGGAAGTGGCCCGCCACCTCGCCCGCCACGGCCTCGCCGCCACCGTGCGCAAGCTGCCGGTGAGCTCGGGCGAGCCCATCGCCGCCGCCATCCTCAACGAAGTGTCGGACCAGGGCGCCGATCTGGTGGTGATGGGCGGCTATGGCCATTCCCGGCTGCGGGAAATGGTACTGGGCGGGGTGACACGGGAAATCCTCGCCACCATGACCGTGCCGGTGCTGATGGCCCACTGAGGGTCCAGCCCCCAAACGAAAAGACCCTCGCCCGGCCGGGCGAGGGTCTTTTCATTTCGCGGGTTCGTTTTGCGGGGCCGCCAGTGGTTCGACCGCGACAGATGGAACCCATCCGTCGCGACCAGGTCGAAC
Organism: Xanthobacter sp. AM11; assembly: GCF_047444035.1. Taxonomy (NCBI): domain Bacteria; kingdom Pseudomonadati; phylum Pseudomonadota; class Alphaproteobacteria; order Hyphomicrobiales; family Xanthobacteraceae; genus Xanthobacter; species Xanthobacter sp. AM11. Next base: position 2,182,625 of record NZ_JBLAOA010000001.1, on the reverse strand, counting down.
CACAACGCCTTGATCTGGTGGATCAACTTTTCGAAACGGATGGGAACCATCCGTTTCGGTTGATCCACTAGGCTTCCGCCAGGCGCCGGTTTCGCGCAGGGCCCGGGCTCCGGGCGCCGCCGTCACCCCTCCTCGTCGTCCTCTTCACCCTTGCGGGCGCCGCCGAGCTTGGCGAACACAGTTTCGAGGTCGAGCGATTCGCGCCCGCTGCGCGCGGGCTCCTCGTGCTCCTCGGCACCGGTGGTGACATCCGCCGGCAGCAAGGTGGCGCCGCGATCCTCGTGGGGGGCACCGGCGGGCCGGTCCTTGGCGGCGCGCTGCACTTCAAGGTCGAGGTCGATCTGGCTGCACAGGCCCAGCGTCACCGGGTCCATGGGCGAAAGCTGGGGCGAATTCCAGTGGGTGCGGTCCTTGATGGACTGGATGGTGGCCTTGGTGGTGCCCACCAGGCGGATGATCTGCGCATCCTTCAGCTCGGGATGATTGCGCAGCAGCCACAGGATGGCGTTGGGCCGGTCATGGCGGCGCGAGACCGGGGTGTAGCGGGGGCCGCGGCGCTTCTTCTGCTCCGGCAGGCGCACCTTGGGGTCCTGCAGCTTCAGGCGGCGGTTCGGGTCGCGCTCGGCCAGCGAAATCTCGTCGCGGGACAGCTGGCCGGTGGAGATGGGATCCAGCCCCTTGATTCCCTGCGCCACCTCGCCGTCGGCAATGCCCTTCACTTCCAGGGGGTGCAGCTTGCAGAAGTCGCCGATCTGCTCGAAGGAGAGGGCCGTGTTGTCCACCAGCCAGACGGCGGTGGCTTTCGGCATCAAAGGCGTGTTCGACATGGCGGCCTCACGAGGCATTTTGGTTTGGGACGCCGGTTGAGCGTCGGGAATGTGCGGGTTCGCAAGGCCGCCCCTCCCATCGGGGCGGACCGCGGAACCAATCGCGATGTCCGGGATAAGATCCAGCATAAGCGCGCCGGGCCGCACTTGCAAATCCCGCGCATGGGAAATCGCCCGCGCGGGCGGGCGCCGCTTGACACGGCCGCCGCGAAACCGCCAATTCGCGCCATGCCCGAGATGGACACCCTCGTCATGGATGCCGAAAAGCCGCCGCTCGAAATCCTGCTTTGCGCCCCCCGCGGATTCTGCGCCGGCGTGGTGCGGGCCATAGATGCGGTGGAGCAGGCGCTGAATCTTTATGGCGCGCCGGTCTATGTGCGCCACGAGATCGTGCACAACAAATATGTGGTGGATGCCCTGAAGCGCAAAGGCGCCGTCTTCGTGGAGGAACTGGACGAGGTGCCGGACACCTCCGCCCCCGTCATCTTCTCCGCCCACGGCGTGCCGAAATCCGTGCCGGACGCGGCGGCCGGGCGCAACCTCTTCGCCATCGATGCCACCTGCCCCCTGGTCACCAAGGTGCACCGCGAAGCGCAGGTGCACCACAAGCGGGGCCGCCACATCCTGCTCATCGGCCATCGCGGCCACCCGGAGGTGGTGGGCACCATGGGCCAGCTGCCGGACGGCGCCATCACCCTGGTGGAGAGCGCCGAGGATGCGCGCACCCTCATGCCGCGCGAGCCCGACAACCTTGCCTATGTGACCCAGACCACCCTCTCTTTGGACGACACCGCCGAGATGGTGGCCATCCTGCGCGCGCGCTTCCCCACCATGAGCGAGCCGCACAAGGAGGACATCTGCTACGCCACCACCAACCGGCAGGAGGCGGTGAAGTCCGTCGCCCCGCGGGTGGATGCCATGGTGGTGGTGGGCGCGCCCAATTCCTCCAATTCCCAGCGCCTGCGCGAGGCGGCGGAGCGCGCCGGCTGCGCCCGCGCGGTGCTGGTGCAGCGCGCCGCCGACCTCGACTGGACCGTCTTCGGCGACATCTCTCGCCTCGGCATCACCGCCGGCGCATCCGCCCCCGAGGTGCTGGTGGAAGAGATCATCGACGCCTTCGCCGTCCGCTATGCGGTGACGGTGGAGACCGTGACCTCCTCGCATGAAGACGTGTTCTTCCCCCTGCCCCGCGCCCTGCGGCCCGACGCGGCGGAGTAAGGCGTGGCAGTCTATACAGACGTTTCCCCCGCGGAGCTGGAAACCTTCCTTTCCGGCTACGACATCGGCACCCTCACATCCTTCCACGGCATTGCCGAGGGGGTGGAAAATTCCAACTTCCTGGTGCAGACCACCAGCGGAAGCTACATCCTCACGCTCTATGAGAAGCGCGTGGCGCGGGAGGACCTGCCCTTCTTCATCGGCCTCATGCAGCATCTGGCGGCCCGCGGGCTCTCCTGCCCGCAGCCGGTGGTGGCGCGCTCGGGGGCGGTGCTGGCGGAGATTGCCGGGCGGCCCGCAGCCATGGTCACCTTCCTGCCGGGCATCTCCGTGCGGCGGCCCGCGGCGCAGCATTGCGCGCAACTGGGCCACGGCCTTGCCCAGCTCCACCTCGCCGGCGCGGATTTTCCCATGCGGCGGGCCAATGCCCTGTCCGTGGCCGGCTGGCGCCCCCTGTTCGCGGCGGCCCATGGCGCGGCGGACACCGTGGCCGTCGGCCTTTCCGCCACCATTGCGGACGAGCTGGCCTTCCATGAGGCCTCCTGGCCGGTCGGGCTGCCGTCGGGCGTGATCCACGCCGACCTCTTCCCCGACAACGCCTTCTTCCTGGACGACCACCTCTCCGGCATCATCGACTTCTATTTCGCCTGCACGGATTTCCTCGCCTACGACCTTGCCGTGTGCCTCAACGCCTGGTGCTTCGAGGCGGATGGCGCCTACAACATCACCAAGGGGCGCGCCCTGCTTTCCGGCTACGAGGCCCTGCGCCCCCTTGCGCCGGCGGAGCGGGCGGCGCTGCCGCAGTTGGCCCGCGGCGCGGCCCTGCGCTTCCTGCTCACCCGCCTGGTGGACTGGCTGAACGTGCCGGAAGGGGCGCTGGTGCGGCCCAAGGACCCCCTGGAATATCTCAAGAAGCTGCGCTTCCACCAGGCGGTGGACACGGCGCGGGACTATGGCCTTGCAGCATGAAGAAAGAGGTTGAGATCTTCACCGACGGCGCCTGCTCGGGCAATCCCGGCCCCGGCGGCTGGGGTGCGCTGATGCGCTTCGGCGCGCACGAGAAGGCGCTCAGCGGCGGCGAGGCGCTGACCACCAACAACCGCATGGAGCTGATGGGCGCCATCAGCGCGCTGGAGGCGCTGAAGGAACCGTGCGTGGTGGACCTCAACACCGACAGCGAATATCTGAAGAACGGCGTCACCAAGTGGATGCACGGCTGGAAGCGCAACGGCTGGCGCACCGCCGACAGGAAGCCGGTGAAGAACCAGGACCTGTGGGAGCGCCTCGACGAGGCCCTGAAGCGCCATGAGATCCGCTGGCACTGGGTGAAGGGCCACGCCGGCCACCCGGAAAATGAACGCGCCGACGAACTGGCGCGCGAAGGCATGGCGCCCTTCAAGCTGAAGGGGCGCCTGCAGGGCGCCTGACGCTCAAAAGGGGCCCCGGAGCCGGGCCTTCACGCCGCCCGCGCCGTTGATTGCTGGATCAAATCGAAGACGGCGCGCGCGTCGCGGATGGCGAGGAATTGCGGCGCCGGATCAAGGGCGGGGATGCCGCGGGACCACCGCCGCGGATTGTCCGGCACCCGGTCGAACAGCAAGGTGCCGTAGCGCGGCCCCTCCTCCAGCTCCACCGCGGGGAGCCGTGCGAGGTCCAGCGCGTGGAAGCTGCCCCACGGGCCATCGCGCCGGATGAGGATGCGCCGGTCCGTCACCGCATACCAGGTGCGGCGGCGCAGGACGGCATCGAGCACGAACTGGCCGGCGAAGAGCAGCAGCCAGGCCGGCCCCAGCACCATCAACGCCAGCAGGTGGAACGGCTTCCACTCCATGCCCGCCAGCGGCGCGACAAGGATGAAGACGAGGCCGACCGCCAGGGTGAGCAGCACCGGCACCACGTTTTCGGCCACCAGAAGCAGCCCCTGCTTCGGCTGCCCCGCCCACAGCACCCGCTCCCCCGGCAGCAGGCGGCCTGCAAGCCGGCGTTCCGCCTCAAGCCGCATGGTGCCCCCCTGCGTTCCCATGCGGGTGCTGCCCGCGCTCAGGTCTCATGCCATCGGCGCCGGTGTGGCTGCCGCGACGGCGGGTTTCGTGCGCTCGATGAGGTCGAACACGGCCCGTGCATCGGCAAGGGCGAGAAAGCGCGGGCTGGGGTGCAGCGACGGCACCAGCGCCCTGGGATCGCGCGGGTTGGTCGGCACGTATTCGAACACGATGTTGACCGCGTTGGGCCATTGCTCCAGCTCCACCATGGCCAGCCGGGCCCGGTCGATCGCCAGGACGCGCGGCAGCCAGCCCTCCTGCAGGATGAGGATGCGCCGATCTGTAACGACATACCAAGTATGGCGGCGCAGATAGGCGTCGAGCACGAACCGGCTGCCATAAATCAGCGTCCATATGCCGACGAAGACGAGCAGGTCGTAGTTCCGCCCGAAGGGACGGGGCCGGCCGGCGAGCCCGCCGAAGATGGCGAAGGCCAACCCCGCGGCGAGGAAGATGGAAATAAGCACCGGGACGAAATCCTCGGGCATGAACACCATGCCGCCGGGCCGGGGACGGCCGGTCCACAGCACGCGCTCGCCCCGCAACAGCCGCCCGGCAAGGCGGAGGTCCATCTCTAATCCCACGTGCAGCCCCGCGTCGGAAGGCTCCTGCCGCGAGCCCGCCGCCGCACCATACGCAAGCACCGCTGAAAAAAGAAGGCGGCGGGGCCGTTCCACCGGCCCCGCCGCCTTGTGCATTCAGCAGGTGAACCCCTCGGCAGCCCGCGAGGCTCACGGCCTTGCGCGGCTCATTTGCCGCGCTTGAAGGTGTTCCAGGTCTTGGTGATCACCCGTTGGACCGCCGGCTCGTTGGTGGTGACGATGAACAGGCGGGAGAAGGTTTCCTTGTCCGGGTAGATGGCCGGATTTTCCAGGATCGCCTTGTCGATGAACTTCTGCGATTCGAGGTTGCCGTTGGCGTAGGAGATATAGTTGGTGTTTTTCGCCGCAACTTCGGGCCGCATCATGTAGTTGATGAAGGTGAGCGCATTGTCGATATTCTTCGCATCCTTGGGGATGGCGAAGTTGTCGAACCACATGAGCGCCCCTTCCTTGGGGATGACGTATTCAACCACCACCGGCTTCTTCTTGGTCTTCTTGGCGGCCTCCTCGGCGCGGGTCTTGGCCTGGAACACGTCGCCGGACCAGCCCACCGCGAGACAGATGTCGCCGCGCGCCAGGGCATTGATATAGCCGGAGGAGTCAAACTTCTTGATGAAGGGGCGGATCTTCATCAGCATCTCGCCAGCCTTGGCGATGTCTTCCGGGTTCTTGGAATCCGGATCAAGGCCAAGATACTTCATGGCGGAGGGGATGACCTCCTCCGGTCCGTCCAGCATGTAGACGCCGCAGTCCTTCAGCTTGGAAAGGATCTCCGGCTTGAAGACGATATCCCATGTGTTCATGGGAACGTCGCCAAGGCGCTCCTTCACCTTGTCGGCATTGTAGCCGATGCCGGTGGTGCCCCACATGTAGTTGACCGCGTGGGCGTTGTCCGGGTCATAGACGGCAAGGCGCTTGGTGATCTCGGGCCACGCATATTGCAGGTTCGGGATCTTCGACTTGTCGAGAACCTGGAAGATGCCGGCCTTGATCTGGCGCTGCAGGAAGGAGCCGGTGGGCGCCACCACGTCGTAGCCGGTGCGGCCGGCGAGCAGCTTGGTTTCCAGCACCTCGTTGCTGTCGAAGACGTCGTAGCGGACCTTGATGCCCGTTTCCTTCGTGAAGGCTTCCAGCACACCCTCGTCGATATAGTCCGACCAGTTGAAGACGTTCACCACCTTGTCCTGGGCGAAGGCAGCCCCGGACAGGCCGAACGTGGCACACACAAGTGCCGCAACGAAATGACGACGCATCCGCCGTTCTCCTCTTGCACGGGGGCTTGGTTCTGCTGCCTGCCCCCATGTCCCAACGCTATTGCGTCGCGCCATCGCGCTCAACAGGAAACGCCGAATTTACAGGTAGGTCTCGTATTCCAGCGGCAGGATGACCCGGCTGAAGGCGGCGAGTTCCTCCCGCTTCATCACCGCATAGATGCGCCGGTAGTCCTCGCCGAACGCCCGGGCGATGAATGGCGAGGCGCCAAAGCGCGCCACCGCCTCGGCCATGGAGGGGGAAAGGCGCGGCGCATCGTGCTCGTAGGCATTGCCCGAAAGCGGCGGCGGCGGCTCGATCTGCGCTTCCAGGCCCTCCAGCATTCCGGCCAGGATGGCGGCGAGCACGAGGTGGGGATGGGCCTCCGCCCCGGCGATGCGATGCTCCAGGCGCCGCGCGGCGGGCGGACCGTTCGGCACCCGCACCGCCACCGAGCGGTTGTCGTAGCCCCAGCTGATGGAAACCGGCGCATAGCTGCCGGGCACGAGGCGCCGGTAGCCGTTGTAGCTCGGCACGAAGATGAGGGTGGCATCCGCCATGGTGGCGAGCAGGCCCCCGGCGGCGTGGCGCAAGGCGCGCTCGCCCACCTCGTCCGCCCGGGTGAACAGGTTGCCACCCCCGGCCTCCATCAGGCTGACATGCACATGCATGCCGTTGCCGGCGAAATCCACCAGCGGCTTCGCCATGAAGCTGGCCCGCAGCCCATGGCGCCGCGCCACCCCGTCGATGAGGCGGCGCAGCAGGAGGGCGTCGTCCGCCGCCCCCAGCGCATCCACCCGATGGTAGAGGTTGACCTCGAACTGGCCCGGCGCCGCCTCGGATATCACCGTGTCGGCGGGCAGCCCCTGCAGGGCGCAGGCGGCGCGCATGTCGTGCAGCAGCGGCGCGAAGGCGTCGAGGTCGGACATGGAATACATGTTCTGCCGTGCCTGCCCGCTGACCGGAAACACCGGCTCCGGCGGCGCTCCGGGGTCCTGGCCCGGCTTCAGCAGATAGAATTCCAGCTCGAACGCCACGCAGGGCGCGAGCCCGCGGGCGGTGAAGCGGTCCACGATGGCGGCGAGCTGCTGGCGCGGATCAAGCTTCCACGGTGCGCCGCGGGCCGAGCCGTCCGGCTCGTGCATGGTGATGAGCACCTGCGCCGTGGGGCGCGGCGCCCAGGGCACCGGGCGCAGGGTGCCGGGCACCGGCCAGCACAGGCCATCCTTGTCGCCGGTCTCCAGATGGATCTCGGTGGCTTCCACCTCGCAGCCCCACACGTCCAGCCCGAAGATGGACAAGGGGATGGGCACACCGTCCTTCCAGATCTTGCGGATGGAATGGCCGGGAATCCATTTTCCCCTGAGCACTGCGGATGTGTCGGGGAGCAGGACCTCCACCACCTCGGGTTCGCCGAAAGCTGCGATATGGGCCGCCACCTCGTCCTCGACCTGCGCCGTGGCAGCATCGTCGGGGCGGCGACCGGAGACTGAGGCCGGCATGATACTCCATTTCAAAAAAGCGGACTGCGACCCCCATCCAAGCGCGAAGCCATGGAACCTTCAAGCATGACGATGCTCGTGCACCGGAGGGCCGGGTTGCGTACACCAAAGTGACGCTGCGCAAACCCGCCCTGTGAAAAGGATCTGACCCACGGATGCGGGAGGCGGCGATATACCCTCGGATCGCCGGAACGGCGGGGGGGCGCGCATCGACTTCATCGTCGCCGACGACGGGGTGGGCATAAGCGCCGCCCCGGCGCAGGGGGCGGGCGGGGTCGGCAACCGCATGGTCCGCGCCATGGCGTCCAAGCTCAAGGCCGAGCACGGGCTTGATCCCCGCCCCCGCGCCACCTGCGTGCGGCTCAGCTTTCCGCTAGAGCTTGATCCGATCAGGTTGAATCAACCTGATCGGTGAATCAGTCTCTAAATTATTGATAGAGCACGGCCAGGTGCCGCGCCGCGCGGGTCAGATGCGCGGAACGATGATGAGGCGCTCCACCGGCTTGCCGCCGATGAGGTGGGAAGTGACGATCTCGTCGATGTCCTCGGGGGTCTTGGGCGTGTACCAGATGCCCTGCGGGTAGACGACCATGATCGGCCCGGCCTGGCAGAAGCTGAGGCAGCCCGAAGACGTCATGCAGATGTCGCGGCGGCCGGAAGCCTCCAGCTTCTTGGCCAGGCGCTCCCAGAGCGGCTGGGCGCCATTGGCCCCGCACGAGCCGCGCGGATGCTGCGGCGGCCGCTGGGTAAAGCAGCAGAAGACGTGGTGCGTATAGACCTGCGGGATGTCGAGGACTTCGATTTCGGCAGCTTCAGACATGACAGCTCGCGGCTCGGTGACTTCGCCTGGAACCATTCAAAATCCGTGCCGCACTGCCACACCTTGTGAATTATCCATATATCACCGAACCATATCGTCCCTCGCCGACCGGCCCGGCCCGGCTGCGACAGGCAGGCGGGCCGGGCGGCGAAGGGAATGCGACACGGGGCGTCAGCGGCCCACGAACAATGTGTCGAGCTTGCCACCGGAGGCGAAATGGTCGGCCTGCACCTTCTGCCAGCCACCGAACACATCCTCCACCTTCACCAGCCGCACCGGCGGGAACTGGGCCTTGAACGCCTCCACCACCTTGGGGTCCACCACCCGGTGGAACGACTTGGCGGCCACGGTCTGCCCCTCCGGCGAATAGAGGAACTCAAGATAGGCGGTGGCGGCGGGGCGGGAGCTGCGCTTGTCCACCACCTTGTCCACCACCGCCACGGGGAATTCAGCCAGCAGGCTCATGGAGGGGACCACGGTCTGCAGCTTGCGGTCGGGGTAGAGGCCCTCGATGGTGCGGGTCTCCGCCTCGAAGGTCACCAGCACGTCGCCCGTGTCGCGCTCCACAAAGGTGGTGGTGGCGGCGCGTCCGCCGGTGTCGAACACCGGCACGTTGGCCAAGAGCTTCTTGGCGAAGGCGTCGGCCTTGGCGGTATCGCCCTTGTTCTGCTCCAGCGCGAAGGCATAGGCGGCAAGATAGGTGTAGCGCGCATTCCCAGAGGTCTTCGGATTGGGGAAGATCACCTTCACGTCGTCGCGCACCAGGTCCGACCAGTCCTTGATGTTCTTGGGGTTGCCCGCGCGCACCAGGAAGGCGGGGAAGGAATAGTAGGGCGAGGCGTTGTTGGGAAATTTGGTCTGCCAGTCCTTGGTCACGAGGCCGGCCTTCACCAGGGCCTCCACGTCAATCACCTGATTGAAGGTCACCACGTCCGCGTCGAGCCCCTCGATGATGGCTCGGGCTTGGCGGGACGTGCCGGCGTGGCTCTGGTTGATGGTGCAGCTCCTGGCCGGTCTTCTGCTTCCACAAGGGGATGAAGAGCGCATTCTCAGCCGCGAACAGTTCGCGGGCGATGTCATAGGACACATTGAGCAGCGTGTTGGGTCCCTGCGCCGCGGCCGGCGCGGCCAGAAGCGCCGCGGCCCAGACCGGCACGGCAGCGAGGGTGGCAAGGACGGCGCGGCGGGTGATCATGGCGGCTCTCCATTACACATTTCACATTTGGTGAAATGCGAATTCCACGTTGGTAGTCATTACCATGTGAAATACGGCCTGTGAACCACCGCCGCCACCCTCCCGCGGGCGAATGCCGCGCCAGGGTGCCGGGGCGCCGCCTGCACCGGTCACGAACGTATGATGAAAGGGGCGCAGAGGCCGCGGGACCACTTCCGCACGGCGCGCGAACACCCGCGGGGTCTGCCCCCGTCTACAGTTAAGGCGCGCCGCTCCCCAGGCGGGCGGGCGCTCTATCTTGAGTTTAGAGGGCGATTCACCGATCGAATTGATTCAATTTGATCGGATCGCGCTCTAGCCTTCCAGCTCCTCGCGCAGGATTTCCAGCCGCAGCCATTCCTCCTCTGCGACATCCAGCACCTTCTGCGCCTCGGCCACGGCGGCCGATGCCTTCTGGAAGGCGGCCGGGTCGCGGGCATAGAGGGTGGGGTCGGCCAGCGTGGCGGCCAGCTTTTCCAGCTTGGCGCGCTGCTGCTCCATGGTTTTCGGCAGCGTCTTCAGGGCGTGCTGGTCCTGGAAGGACAGCTTGCGCTTCTCCTTGGGCGCCGCCGCGACCGCAAGCCGGGATGCGGCCGGGGCGGCCTTGCCCTTCGCTGCGGGCGGTGCCTTCTCCCTTGCATCCACCCCGCGCCCGCGCTGGGCCACCATGTCGGCATAGCCGCCCGCATATTCACGGAACACACCGTCGCCTTCGGCAATGATGATGCTGGACACCGTGCGGTCGAGGAAGTCGCGGTCGTGGCTCACCAGGATCACGGTGCCGGGATAGTCGGCGACCATCTCCTGCAGCAGATCCAGGGTTTCGAGGTCGAGGTCGTTGGTGGGCTCGTCCAGCACCAGCATGTTGGAGGCCGTGGCCAGCGCCCGCGCCAGCATCAGCCGCCCGCGCTCGCCGCCGGAAAGCACGCAGAGCGGGGCGTTGGCCTGCTCCGGGGTGAAGAGGAAGTCCTTCAGATAGCCGATCACATGCTTGGGCTGCCCGCCCACCATCACCGTGTCGGAGCCGCCGCCGGTCAGCGCCGCCTTCAGGGTGGTGGCCGGGTCGAGGGCCGTGCGCTTCTGGTCGAGGCTGGCGATCTCCAGGTTGGTGCCGAGCTTCACCGTGCCGGAATCGGGGGCCAGCTCGCCGGTCAGCAGCTTGATGAGGGTGGTCTTGCCCGCCCCGTTCGGGCCGACGATGCCGATGCGGTCGCCGCGCAGGATGCGGGTGGAGAAATCCTTCACCACCGTGCGCGCGCCATAGGCCTTGGTGATGGTCTTCGCCTCGATCACCAGCTTGCCGGAGGCGTCCGCCTCGCTCACCGTGAGCTTCACATTGCCCACGGCGCGGCGTTCCTCGCGCCGGTCCTTGCGCATGGAATGCAACAGGCCGAGGCGGCGCACGTTGCGCTTGCGCCGGGCGGTGACGCCGTAGCGCAGCCAGTCCAGCTCGGCGACGATCTTGCGGTCGAGCTTGTGGCGCTCCGTCTCCTCCTGCTCCAGCACGTCGTCGCGCCAGGCCTCGAAGGCGGCAAAGCCCTGGTCCAGCCGGCGCGTCTGGCCGCGGTCGAGCCAGATGGTGGCGCGCGAGAGGTTTTCAAGGAAGCGCCGGTCGTGGCTGATGAGGACCATGGCCGAGCGCAGGCCCTTCAGCTCGCTTTCCAGCCACTCGATCACCGGCAGGTCGAGGTGGTTGGTGGGCTCGTCCAGCAGCAGCACGTCCGGTTCCGGGGCGATGACGCGGGCGAGCGCAGCCCTGCGCGCCTCGCCGCCGGAAAGGGTGGCAGGGTCCTCCTGGCCGGTGAGGCCCAGCTCCTCCAAGAGATATTGGGCGCGATAGGCCTCGTCCCCCGGCCCCAGCCCCGCCTCCACATAGGACAAGGTGGTGGCATGGCCGGAGAAGTCGGGCTCCTGCGGCAGATAGCGCACGGTGGCGCCGGGCTGGAAGAAGCGCGTGCCGGAATCCGGCGCCACAAGGCCCGCCGCCACCTTCAGCAGCGTGGACTTGCCGGAACCGTTGCGGCCGACGAGGCACACCCGCTCGCCGGCGGAAACGGAAAGTTCCGCACCGTCGAGCAGGGGCGTCGCGCCATAGCGCAGGTGAATGTCCTGGAGGAGAACGAGGGGAGGAGCCATGCCGCCGGATTAAAGCCCCCCGCGCCGGAACGCAAAGGGCCAGTGGGCCGGCATGCTCTTCCCACGCGCCTGCCGGACATGGGCAGGCGGCGCCGCCGGGCGCGGACGCCCGGAGCAGCGTTCACCGAAACCGGCGCGATGCGGACCTTCTCCTGGGCATTCCTGCCCGCGGCCCTGCCCGCACCAGAACGTCAATGTACCGTGGAAGGCCCGTGGATCCGCGTCATCTGGTCCTTGAGAACCAGCTTCTTGCGCTTCAGCTCGGCAACGCGAACAGGATCGGAAGCGGGGTGGGCAAGTTCGCGGCTGAGCTCCTGCTCGATGGCCGCATGACGCCGCTTCAACTCCAAAAGGTGCGACTGGATGGACATTCTGAGCCACTCCGTGTCTGCATCACGACGTCAGTCTGTCATGGAGCCGACAAAGAGTCGATCGCCTTTCTGGCCTCTCCGCACGCCTCCCATCTTGCAGCGCGGCAAGCCCATGCCATAGTCACATCCATCGGGTAATGGCGGGCGGCCCGGCGCACGCGTGCCGGTGACGGATGTGGGCATGACGAGCGACGAGGAACGGGATCTCAGGGTCCTTCTGGAGCGACTGAAGCAGGAACACCGGGATCTGGACGCCGCCATCGAGGCGCTGACGGCGGTCTCCGGGTCCGACATCCTGCAGGTGCAGCGGCTGAAGAAGCGCAAGCTGCAGCTCAAGGACCGCATCAGCCAGGTCGAGGACGAACTGTTTCCCGACATCATAGCCTGAGGGCCGGCGCACCGGCCCCCGGGCGATGATCGGGGCGGCGCCCGGCGGGAGCCGCCCGTTCCAGGGACAGCACCCCGCAGGGGCGGTTGCCTGCCGGGCCGAGTGCTCAGAGCTGGGCGAGCATGCTCGCAGCGCTCGACACGTCCGCCTTGGAGGGCACGTCCTCCACGTTCAGCGCCGTCACCACGCCGTCTTCCACCAGCATGGAGAAGCGCTTGGAGCGCACGCCGAGGCCGGCCGCCGAACCGTCGAAGGTGAGGTCGAGGGCCGCGGCGAAGGACGCGTCGGGGTCCGCCAGGAACAGGATCTTGCCGTCCGCGCCGGACGCCTTCTCCCACGCGCCCATGACGAACGGGTCGTTCACCGACACCACGGCGATGGTGTCCACGCCCTTCGCCTTGATGGCGCCGGCCTCGTGCACATAGCCGGGCAGATGGTTCTTGTGGCAGGTGGGCGTGAAGGCCCCGGGCACTGCGAACAGCACCACCTTCTTGCCCTTGAAGACCTCGTCCGTGGTCTTGGGCACGGGTCCATCCTCCGTGGACACGCGAAAGGTGGCGTTGGGCAGACGATCGCCGACCGAGATGGGCATCTGTGTCTCCGCATTCTTCGGGCCGCTGCGGCCCGGGCGAACAATACGGGGTTTCACGCCACAGGAAAGCGGGCCGCGGGCGGCCGGCGCCACGCATCAGGGGGCGGGAACGGCAACCCTGGTGGCAACGGCCTGCGCCCCGTCCACCAGGGTCAATTCCAGCTGCGCCCCGCGCGGGTCCACGCCCGGCGGCACGCCCTCCAGCGGCAGCGAGAAGCGGGCCATGCCGTCCGGCAAGGCCGTCTTCTGCGGCAGCGGCAGGGCCCAGCGCGCATCCGGCCCTTCCGCGAACAGGTCGGCCTTGGCGGTGGCTGTGCGCACATCAATGACCAGCCGGGCGGGCGTGGTGGTGGAATCCAGCGCCACCGCGGTGACGGCCAGCCCCTCTGCGCCGAGGGGGCGCGGCTCCGGCACGCCTGCCCCCGCCGCAGTGATTCGCGCCTGCCCCGCCCCGTCGCCGGGAAGATCCACGGCGAGGTCCGCCCGCGCCGGCATGCACAGGGCCTCGCACACGGCGAAGTCGAGGGTGATGGCGAGGTGCGCGCCCTTGCCGGGCTCCGCCAGCCGCACCTTGAGCGGAAGCAGCACGTTGCCCTTGTAGCCGATGGAAAAGCCGCCGGCGCCGTCGGAGAAGCGCCGCGGCGCCGGCCAGGCCATCTCCACGGCCAGCACGTTGCGCGAGCCTTCGAAGGTGAGGGCGGGCGGGACGCCGCTGTCGCCGGGGTAGCGCCAGTAGGTCTTCCAGCCGGGGGCGAGGCGGATCTCGATGCCCGCCTGTGCCTGATCCCCCTCCACCGCACCGGCGATGAGCTGCACCTCGGCGCCGGCCAGGCTGGCCCGGGGCGCTTCGCCGGCCGCCGCGGCGGCGCTCGAAAGGGTGAAGGCGGCGAAGGCCCAGAGCCCGGCCGCGCGAAGCTGGCGCATCATCATCATGCCCAGCGGGTAGCCTCTCCGGGCCGCGAGCGCAAAGCCCTCCGCGTGCACAAGCGTGTGAGACCCGGCGGGCAATGCCCGCAATTGCGCCATCCGCCGGCGGCTCCCGCAGCGCCAAGCGCATTCCCAAAAGCCCGGATGCGCAGTACCCTTTCCCACATGATCGCGAGCCAGAAACCCGGCGGCCCGGATAGGGAGCTGAACTTTCTCGACGGGCAGATGCTCATCGCCATGCCGACCATGCGCGACGAGCAGTTCGCACGCACCCTCATCTATCTGTGCGCCCACTCCGCCGAGGGGGCCATGGGCATCGTGGTGAACCAGCCGGCCAGTCACATCGACTTCACCGACCTGCTGGTGCAGCTGGATGTCATTCCCTCCGCCGAGCGCATCCTTTTGCCCAAGAGCGCCGGAACGGTGAAAGTGCTGCGGGGCGGGCCGGTGGAGACCGGGCGCGGCTTCGTGCTGCACTCGGCGGATTATTTCGTCGAGAATTCCACTTTGCCCATAGACGACGGCATCTGCCTCACCGCCACGCTGGACATCCTGAAGGCCATTGCCGGCGGGCGCGGCCCGAGCAGCGCGGTGCTGGCGCTGGGCTATGCCGGCTGGGCCCCGGGGCAGCTGGAAACCGAGATCCAGGCCAATGGCTGGCTGCACTGCCCGGCCGATGCGGAACTGGTGTTCGGCGCGAGCGTGGAATCCAAATACGACCTCGCCCTGCGCAAGCTGGGCATCGACCCGGGCATGCTGTCCAGCGACGCCGGCCACGCCTGAGCCGCCGGCGCCTCAGCCTTCGCCCCAGCGGCGGGGGCGATAGAAGGTGTGCACGCCGATGCGGTCGAGCTTGCGCATCTCGCGCACCCAGTTCGGGCGCACCCAATAGGCATGGTAATGGGTGGCCCGCCCCACGCTGGCGAGCCACAGCTTGCCGTCCAGCATGTCGGCGGCAATCTCCTTGGCCTGCACCCACATGTCGGGCTCGCGCACCACGTCGCGCACATTGTCGCAGGCAAAGGTGAACTGGCAGGCGAGGTGGCGGTGGGCGTTCTGATAGACCGCGCCGCACACGTCGTTGGGGTAATAGCCGGAGAACACCCGGTTCACCACCACCTGCGCCACCGCGATCTGGCCGCGCCGGGGCTCGCCGCGGCTCTCGAAATAGATGGCCTCGGCCAGGCACTTCTGCGCCCGCGCCCGCTTCTCGCCGGCAAGGTCCAGCCGCTCGGCGGGGCTCGGCCAGATACGGTCGGGCCTATCCTCATCGGCGGCGGCGACGGCGCCCTCCTCCAGCGCGCCCTCGGGCAGGGCGTCGTCCGGCCCCGGCAGTGAGGCGCTTGTGGCGGCGGGCGCATCGTCCATTGCGGCCCCGAAGGCGAGGCGGGGGGCGGCCTCGACGCCGAAGACGATGGCGGGATCAAGGAAGATGGCACCGGGCTCCGCCTCGACCGGCGGGGCGGCGGCGGCGACCGCATCTTCCGGCTCCGCCAGTTCCTGCACCGCGCCGAGGTCGGGACCGAAGGCGGCGCCTTCCGCCACCGGCCACGCGCTGTCCTCGATCAGCGGCAGTTCCAGCAGCATGTCGAGCGCCAGTTCCAGATGCGCCCGCGGCGGGGCGGGAGGCGGAAGTAGCGTATTGGCGACCTCCTGCCCGGGCGCCGCAAATGGCGCTCCGGCCACAACGGGCGTGTCCGGCGGCCGGCCCTCCACCCCGTCCCCCGGCACGCCGGTGCCGATGGGGCGCGGCAGGTCCAGGGTCGCCACCTTGAGGGCCCGCAGCGGCGCGCCCAGCAGGCCCGGCGCCATGGCCGCGGCGGCTGCGGGCACCCGCGCGGGCGTGCCGTCGGCTCCGGCGCCGCTTATGGGCAGCCCCAGGACCAGCGCCGCAACCACCAGCGGCCGCGCCGGGCGCATCAGCCCGCGCGCCCGCCTCCGCATCATTCCAGCAGCCATGACCTTGCCCTTGACGCAACCCGTGCCGGCCGTGGCTTGCCGGCGACACGCAAGAGCATTGTCCGATCAGTCTTGCCCGGAGGTTAACCGCGCCGCCACCTCGGCTTCCCGGGCGAAGGGGGTGGTGGCGCCGGGCATCAGCCGGCGGGCGCGCGCCAGGCCGTGGGTGCCGAAGCGCACGCGTATGGCCTCCTCCACCCACTTCTCTTCCTGCTCCGCCCGCAGCGCCGCGCGCCGGCCGTCGGCATCAAGATGGGCGCGGTGGCTGGCGCAGGCCGCTTCGAAGGCGGCCAGCCCCTCCCCGGTGGCCGCCGAAAGGCGAATCACCGGAACGGTCCAGCCGTGGGCGCCCGAGCCGGACAGGGACAGTGCCCCGGCCACCTCGGACGCGGCCCGCCGCGCCACTTCCGCCATGTCGGCCTTGGTGACGACGATGATGTCGGGCAGTTCCATGACGCCCGCCTTCATGAACTGCAGACTGTCGCCCGATGCCGGCTGGATGCACAGCACCACCGTGTCGGCGACGAGGGAGATGTCCGCCTCGGACTGGCCCACCCCCACCGTTTCCACGATCACAAGATCGTAAACGGCCCGCAGCAGCACCACCGCGGCGATGGAATCGTCCGACAAGCCGCCAAGACGGTCGCGCGCCGCCATGGAGCGCACGAACACGCCGCGGTCGTCGGGATCGGTCTTCATGCGGGCGCGATCGCCCAGAAGGGCGCCACCGGTGCGGCGGGAGGAGGGGTCCACCGCCAGCACCGCCACGGTCTGCCCCGCGGCGCGGGCCCGCTGCACCAAAGCGTTGGTGAGGGTGGACTTGCCGACGCCGGGCGGGCCGGTGAGGCCCAGCACATGCGCCCGGCCGGAGCGGGCGGCGGCATCCAGCAGCGCCACCAGGTCGGGCCGGCCGCGGGCGGTTTCCACATAAGCGAGGGCGCGCGCCACGGCGCGCTTCCCCCCGGTCCGCACGGTTGCGAGATCGAGCGGGTCGCGCGCCTGGGCGCCGGGGGCAGGTTCGGCTGGAAGGGGTGGCATCGGCGCCAATCTAGCGTGCGATGCGATCAAATTGAATCAGTTTGATCGGATCGCGCTAAGAGCAGGCCCGAACGGAAAAAGGCGCCGGCTTGCGCCGACGCCTTCTCCGCTGATCGGAACCGTGCGGGGGAACGGAACCGATCAACAGCCCTGAAATTCGAAGCTCAGCGGCAGTTGCTGCGCGAGACGCGAACCACGTTGCCGTTGTTCTGGTGCAGATAGCAGCGGCCGTCATTCGCCCAGAAATAATAGGCCTGGTTGCGGTCGTTCTGCGAACCGATGATGGCGCCCGTGGTGCCGCCGATGATCGCGCCCGCAGCCACGCCGCCGGCCGTGCCCGTGGCAGCGCCGCCGATGAGCGCGCCAGCCGTGCCGCCGATGATCGCGCCGGCCGCGGTGTTGTTCTGCGCCTGCGCCACGCCGGCCATGCCGGCGACGGTGGAGGTGGCGAGCGCAAGAGCGACGAGGCCCGAACGGATGGTCATGTCCTTCCTTTCCGCAGCCCCGGCATGCGCCGCAGGCGTGCTGTCCATGGGTTTGGTTCTAGCAAGGCCAACATGAACGCCAGATGAGCACATTGTTAGGCATGCATGCAGCTTGGAAATTGGTCTGGCGGCTCGGCGCCGGGCTGCCCGCGACGGCACTGCGCAAGGAACGGCGCGAGGAACGCCTCTTGCATCGCAGCAGGCCTCTGGTGCAGGGTCCAGCTTCACCTTTCAGGATGTCATTCATGAGCGAACGCAACCCCTTCGGCGGGACCATCTCGCACCTCTCGCCGGCGGAGGTCCAGAAGGGCCTCGCCGACGGGACCATGCTCCTCGTGGACGTGCGCGAGCCGAACGAGCTTCATGCCGAGCGCATTCCCGGCGCGCAGACCCTTCCACTCAGCCGCTTCGATCCGGCCGCCCTGCCCGACCCGAAGGGCAAGCGCCTGGTGTTCTCCTGCCGCTCCGGCCAGCGCTCCCAGCAGGCGGCGGCCGTCGCCCAGCGGGCGGGGCTGCCCTATGAGGAGCACATGCAGGGCGGCATCATCGCCTGGCGGCAGGCCGGTTTCGACGTGGAGCGCGGCTGAGGCCGCGCCCCCACCCGCCGCACAAAGACACGCGCCGCCCGCAAGCCCGGGCGGCGCGTCTTTCATTTCAGGGGCTGCGGGCGGAAAATTACGCCGACTGGGCGTCCAGTTCCGCCACGATGGCCTCGCCCATGGCGGCGGTGCCGATGGTTTCGGTGCCCGGACCGGCGATGTCGCCGGTGCGCTTGCCCGAGGCCAGCACGCCCGCAATCGCCTGCTCGATGCGGTCGGCCACCTCGCCCTGGTTGAACGAATAGCGCAGCGCCATGGCCAGCGAGCCGATCATGGCGATGGGGTTGGCCACGCCCTTGCCGGCGATGTCCGGGGCCGAGCCGTGCACCGGCTCATACATCGCAGCGCGCTTGCCGGTGGCCGGGTCCATGGCGCCCAGGGAGGCGGAGGGCAGCATTCCCAGCGATCCGGTGAGCATGGCGGCAATGTCGGAGAGCACGTCGCCGAACAGGTTGTCGGTGACGATCACGTCATACTGCTTGGGCCAGCGCACCAGCTGCATGGCCAGCGAATCGGCCAGATTGTGCTCCAGCTCCACATCCTTGTAGGACCGCTCGTGCAAGGCGGTGACCACTTCCTTCCAGAGCACGCCGGACTTCATGACATTGTGCTTCTCGGAGGAGGTCACCTTGTTGCGCCGGGTGCGCGCCAGCTCGAAGGCGACGGAGGCGATCCGCTCGATCTCGTAGGTGTCGTAGACCTGCGTGTCGATGGCGCGCTTCTGGCCGTTGCCCAAATCGAGGATGGTCTTGGGCTCGCCGAAATAGACACCGCCGGTCAGCTCGCGGACGATGAGGATGTCGAGCCCCTCCACCACCTCGCGCTTGAGGGAGGAGGCATCCGCCAGCGCCGGGTAGCAGATGGCCGGGCGCAGATTGGCAAACAGCTGCAGGTCCTTGCGCAGGCGCAGCAGGCCCGCCTCGGGGCGCCCCTCATAAGGCACGCTCGCCCACTTCGGGCCGCCCACGGCGCCCAGCAGCACCGCATCCGCCGCCTTGGCGCGCTCCATGGCGGCATCCGAGATGGCGGCGCCGTAGGCATCATAGGCGCAGCCGCCCACCAGATCCTCTTCGAGGGCGAAGGAGGCAAGGCCGGCCTGCTCCAGCCACTTCACCACCCGTTTCACCTCCGCCATCACTTCGGGGCCGATGCCGTCGCCGGCGAGGAGGAGAAGCTTGTGGGTGGCCATGGCGGGTATCCTTGGGGAAAGCGGCCTCGCGGGCCGTCTTGCGGTTGAACCGCCCGGCAGGCGGCAGCTTCGGGGCCGGGCGCGGCGGGCGAGGGCCGGAGCCCACCAGGCAGCATCCCCTGCCCCGTGAACGGCCCTCTCGTTTCAGCATCGAGAACGCAATGTCCGATCCGCCCGCGATGCAGGCCGATCGGCGCGTGCGCCTTCTTACTTCAGCATCGAGAACGCGGTGTCCGATCCGCCTGCGATGCAGGCCGATCGGCGCGTGCGCCTTCTTACTTCAGCATCGAGAACGCGGTGTCCGATCCGCCTGCGATGCAGGCCGATCGGCGCGTGCTCTAAGGCGTCGCCGGGGCGAAGGCAAGGGTGCGGCTGGAATATTGTCTACCGGCGCGGCCCGGCCTCATCCGGCCTTCACGAAGGCAGCGAAGGCTTCCGCGAAATCCGGGTGCCAGCGCGACAGCGGCGGACGGTTCTCCACCACGTCGCCGGCGGCCCAGCGGATGCGCTTTTCGTCCAGCGCCCGCGGCACGTCGTTATCCAGGCACAGGATGTAGAAATCGCCGGCGACGAGCCGCCCCAGCATGAGGTCCACCGTCTCCTCCGCCGTCCAGGCCCCGGCCGGCGCAGCGGGCGGCGGCGGCAAGACCGATGCCGGAGGCGCCGCCGGTGACCACGGCGACACGTTCCGGCGCGAGGACGGTTTGAGGCATCACGGTTTCCTCCAACAGGCGCGGCGCCTCAGCGGCGCGTGGCCACATAGGCGCCACCGACGATGAGCACGCAGGCAGCGGCGAGCGACCAGCTGGCGGCGGCAAACCCGGTGGCCACCAGGAGAAGGGTGGAGAGCACCGGCGCCGCATAGGAGGCGACCCCCAAAAGCCGCACGTCGCCCCGCTTCATGCCGATGTCCCAGGCATAGAAGGCGATGCCCACCGGCCCCACCCCCAGCGCCGCCACCGCCGCCCACTCGCCCGCGCCGGCCGGCCACAGCGTGTCTTCCCAGGCAAGGTGGCACAGGCCGGCCAGGAGCGCGGTGACCAGGCAGAAGCCGGCCACCGCCTGCGTGGGCACATCGGCAAAATGGCGCGAGGCCACCGAATAGGACGACCAGATGAAGGCGCAGGCGAAGGCGGCCAGATAGCCCGGCGCATAGCGCGCCTCGATGCCGGCGAAGCCCCCCTTGCCCAGCAGCAGCACCACCGTGCCGGCAAAGCCCAATAGGGCGCCGACCACATGGCCGCGCTTCAGCCCCCCGCCCGGCAGCAGTGCCGACAAGAGCACGATGAGCAGCGGCCACAGATAGTTGATGAGGCCGGCTTCCGCCGGTGGCGCCCATTTCAGCGCGGCGAAATAAAGGAAATGGTAGCCGAACAGCCCGCCCACCCCGTGCAGATAGGCCAGCGGGCGCTGCACCAGCACGCCGAGCCCCGGCCCGGCCAGGGCCGCCGCCACCCCCACCGCGCCACCGATGGCGAAGGTGAGGGCGGTGAGCAGGAAGGGCGGCACCTGCCCGGTCGCCGCCGTGAACACGGCAAGGGTCGCCCACAGGGCGATGGCGAGGAGGCCGGTGCGCGTGGCGACGGCGGGCGACATGGGCGGGTCAGGGACCCAGCAGGTCGATGAGGGCGGGAATGAGCGGCTCGTCGGCCGGCGGCATGGGAATGTCCCGCAGACGGGCCGGCCGCAGCCATTGCAGCGCCTGATGCTCCTTCTGCTGGATCACCCCCTCCCAGCGGCGGCAGATCCACAAGGGCATCAGCAGATGGAAGGTCTCGTAGGGGTGGCTGGCGAAGGTGAGGGGCGCGAGGCACGCCTCCTTCACCGTGATGCCCAGTTCCTCGTCAAGCTCGCGGATCAGCGTCTGCTCCGGCCGCTCGCCGGGCTCCACCTTGCCGCCGGGAAATTCCCACAGGCCGGCCAGCGCCTTGCCCTGCGGCCGCTGGGCCACGAGGACACGGTTGTCCGCATCCACCAGGGCGCAGGCGGCGACGAGGGTGATCTTGAGGGGAAGGGGCGGGGCGTTCATTCGGCGGCCCAGGCGACGGCCACTTCGGCGTTGACGGTGATGGTGCCCCGTTCGACTGGGACATTCAATGGCGTGGGCGCGGCGAGGTCCGCATAGCCCTGCGCGCCCCTGGATGCGGGCGGATAAGTGACCCGGACCACGCGCCCCAGTTTCACATGCGCGAGGCCCGCAAGGTGTTCCGCCTTTCGGCGGGCGTCGGCAAAGGCCGCCTCGCGCGCGAGGTCGGTCGCCTTCTCATCGTCGGCGAGGCCGAACTGAACGGCGCTGATGCGATTCGCGCCATGGTCGATCGCGTCTCGGACAAACGCGCCGAGGCGATCCAGCTCGCGAACGGTAATGTTGAGCCCGTTGGTCGCCTCGTAGCTCTCTTGCGGGAGCGCCGTATCGGGTTTCTCGCCCGCGGGTTTGGGCCGTGGAATGATCCGGACCGAACCGGAGCGTATATCCGCCGGAGCGATGCCGAACGCCTTGCAGAAGGCGATGAGCCGCTTCATCTCGGCGGAATTCTCGTCCAGTGCAGTCACAAGCGTCTCTGCCCGAGTGACAATGGCGAGAAACACTGTGGCGATGTCCGGGACCAACGTGACAGCCCCGGCTCCCTGCGCCTCGATGAGGGTTTGCGGGTTGGCCGCAGACGTCGGCGGAGCCACCGGTTGCGCGAGCACTGCCGAGACGGGCGCGGCACCGAGCAGGAGAGCCAGGACAACCGCCCTCACGAGCGATAATCCCCGTTGATCGCCACGTATTCCTTGGTCAGGTCGCAGGTGAGCACCCGGTCGGAACTGCGCCCCAGGCCGAGGTCCACGGTGAGGTCGATCACGTCGTTCTTCATGTAGGCGGAGACGGCGGCCTCGTCATAGTCCGGATCGCGGGCGCCTTCGTGGGCGACGCGGATGTCGCCGAAGGAGATGGTGAGGCGGTCGCGGTCCGCCGGCTCGCCGGCCTTGCCCACCGCCATCACCACCCGGCCCCAGTTGGCGTCCTCGCCGGCCACCGCGGTCTTCACCAGCGGCGAGTTGGCAATCGACATGGCGATGCGGCGCGCCGACTTCTTGGAAACCGCCCCGGTCACATGGATGCGGATGAGCTTGCGCGCCCCCTCCCCGTCCCGGGCCACCTGCTCGGCAAGGTCGGCCAGCACGTCCTGGAGCGCGCGGCGGAAGGCGACGAGGCGCGGATCGTCCAGCGTCTTCACCTGGGCCGCGCCACGGCTCTTGGCGACGCCGGTGGCAAACAGCAGCAGCGTGTCCGAGGTGGAGGTGTCGCCGTCGATGGTCACCGCGTTGAAGCTGCTCTTCACGCCCTTGGAGAGCAGTGCCTGCAGCACGTCCGCGGCGATGGGCGCGTCGGTGAAGACGAAGGAGAGCATGGTGGCCATGTCGGGGGCGATCATGCCCGCGCCCTTGGCGATGCCGTTGATGGTCACCGGCACGTCGCCCAGCAGCACCGAGGCGGTGGCGAGCTTGGGGAAGGTGTCCGTGGTCATGATGGCGCGGGCGGCATCCAGCCACGGCCAGTCCACGAGGCGGCCGGCCGCCTCGGTGAGGGCGCCCTCGAACTTGGTGGCGTCCAGCGGCTCGCCGATGACGCCGGTGGAGGCGAGGAACACCTCCGTGGGCTTGCAGCGCAGCACGGTGGCGGCGATCTCGGCGGTGAGTTGCGTGGCCTCGCGGCCCTTCTTGCCGGTGAAGGCGTTGGCATTGCCGGAATTGACCACCAGCGCCCGCGCCTTGCCCTTCTTCAGCAGTTCGCGGCACCACTCCACCGGGGCCGAGGGGCACAGGGATTTCGTGGTGACCCCCGCCACCGTGGTTCCCGGCACGAACGACATGACCAGCACGTCGGTGCGCCCCTGGTAGCGGATGCCGGCGGCCGCGGTGGTGAAGCCGACGCCCGGCACGGGCTGCAACTCGGGCACAAACTTGGGCGCGAGGGGGGAGATGGTGGACGACATGGGCAGGTCCCCGGGTGATGGCGCGCCCGGTGTGCCGCAGCTTTGGGTCCGAAGCAAGGGCGCGGCAACGGCGAGGCGGCAAAGGACGCACCGCCCCGCATCCTGCGGCGCCAACCTCAAC
The DNA here is from genome assembly GCF_047444035.1 of Xanthobacter sp. AM11. Taxonomy (NCBI): domain Bacteria; kingdom Pseudomonadati; phylum Pseudomonadota; class Alphaproteobacteria; order Hyphomicrobiales; family Xanthobacteraceae; genus Xanthobacter; species Xanthobacter sp. AM11. The sequence continues at coordinate 2,159,362 of NZ_JBLAOA010000001.1, read as the reverse complement.
GCCCCCGGGGGGGGGGGAAGACCCTCACGCCCCGCGCCTCACATCTGCGCGCCCAGCGCGGCCAGCGCGGCCTTGGCCACCTCCACATCCTCGCTGCCCTTGCCGGAGCCCACGCCGATGCCGCCCACGCACACCCCGTCCAGGATGATGGGGAAGCCGCCTTCCAGATTGGTGAGCCGCCCGCCCGCGGCGATGGCCAGCTTCAGCTCCAGCGCCGGATCAAGCCGGCTGGTGGGCTGGCGGTGGGAGGCGGCGCTGATGGCCTTGGAGAGCGAGGTCTCGCGCGACAGGAGCTTGGCCCCGTCCATGCGCACGAAGGCGAGGAGGTTGCCGCCTTCGTCCACGATGGAGATGTTCTGCGCAACCCCCATCTCCTGCGCCCTGGCGACGGCGGCGCCCAGCGCCACCAGCGCGCCCGCATGGGTCAGCTTCACGGCGGGGCGGGTCAGCGGGGGCGGGTCCATCCTGCTTTGGTCCATCTTGTCCTCTCAGCGCACGATCCATTCGGGGGCGGGGCGGCGGATGGCCTCGGCGAGGCGGGCAAGCATGCCCGTGCACGCGGCCAGCTCGTCGCGGCCGATCCATTCATCCGCCTTGTGGGCGCGGGCGATGTCGCCGGGCCCGCAGACGAGGGTGGGAATGCCGGCCTGCGCATAGAGCCCGGCCTCGGTGCCGAAGGCGAGGGTGCCGGGCGCGTCATTGTCACCGCACAGGCGGGCGACCGCGGCGGCCGCGGGCGCATCGGCGGGCGTCGCGAGGGCGGGATAGGCGCACAGCTCCTCAAGGAGGATGTCCGCCTCCTCCGCCTGCGCCTTCAGCCCGGCGCGCGCCTGCGCCACCAGCGCCTCGATGTGCCGGAACACCCCCGCCGCATCGCCGCCCGGGATGGAGCGAAGCTCGAATTCCAGCACCGCGCGGTCCGCCACCACATTGAGCGCGCCGCCGCCATGCAGCGAGCCCAGGTGCAGGGTGGCGTAGGGGGGATCGAAGGCGGCGTCCTGCGGACCGTCCTTCAGCGCGTCCGCAAGATCGGCGAGGCGGGCGGCGAGGCGGGCCAGCGCGGTCACCGCATTGGCCGCCTGGTGGGGCAAGGCGGAATGGCCGGTGCGCCCCAGCGCCGTCAGCCGCCATGCGCCCTTGCCCTTGTGGGCCCGCTTCACCTTCATGCCGGTGGGCTCGCCCACGATGCACAGGAGCGGGCGCGCCGGCAGCGCGGCCACCGCCGCCACCAGGTCCGCGGCGCCCTTGCAGCCGATCTCCTCGTCATAGGAGAGGGCCACATGCACCGGCGTTGCGCCCGCCGCCGCGGCGAAGGCCGGCAGGGCGCCCAGCACGCAGGCGACAAAGCCCTTCATGTCGCTGGTGCCGCGGCCAAAAAGGCGCTCGCCGCGCGCGGTGAGGGCGAAGGGATCGCTGGTCCAGGGCTGCCCCTCCACCGCCACCACGTCGGTGTGGGCGGACAGGACGATGCCGGGCCGATCGTCCGGGCCGATGGAGAGTAGCAGCGCGGTCTTCCTGCCGACGGCATCGGGCAGGCGGCGCACGCGGGCGAAGGGCGCCGCCATCGCCGCAATGCGGGCGACGATCTCTTCATTGGGCGTATCTGCAATAGATGAAACAGATATCAACTTTCCAAGTATTTCTTCCACAGTGACTTGCATTGTTGTTTTCACTCGCTAGAAATACGGGAAAAGGAGAAGGAAATGACCTATTCCATCGCCGCCCGCTGCGGGCAGACCGGCGCCTTCGGCGTTGCCATCACCTCGTCCTCCATCTGCGTCGCCAGCCGGTGCGCGTGGGTGAGCCCGCTGGGGCTGGTCACCACGCAGAATGTGACCGATCCGGCGCTGGGCCCGGCCGGCCTGGCGCTGCTGCGGCAGGGAGTGGGCGCGGGCGGCGTGCTCGCCACGCTGCTGGCGGGAACGGCGGACCCCGCATATCGGCAGGCCAGCGTCATCGACCGCTACGGGCAGGTGGCGTGGCATTCCGGCGATGAAGCCCTGCCCATTGCTGCCGTGGCAACGGGGCCGGACTGCATCGCGCTGGGCAACCTGCTGGCCAATGCGGCGGTGCCGGAGGCCATGCGCGACACCTTCCTTGCCCATGCCGGCCTGCCGCTGGCGGAACGCCTGATGCGCGCCCTGGAGGCCGGCCTTGCCGCCGGCGGGGAGACGGGGGACGAGCACGCGGCGGGCCTCCACGTGGCCCGCACCCACGACTGGCCGGTGGTGGACCTGCGGGTGGACTGGAACGAAGCCCCCATCCTTGCCCTGCGCACCCTTTGGGACCGCTACGCCCCCGAGCAGGCGGCCTTCGAAAGCCGCGCCCGGTCGCCGGCCACGGCGCCCGGTTTCTAAGGACCCGCGCCGGCCACGGCGCCCGGTTTCTAAGGACCCGCGCCGGCCACGGCGCCCGGCTTCTAAGGACGCGCGCCGGCCACGGCGCCCGGCTTCCGAAGGCCCGTGCCGGCCGCCACGGGCCGGTGCCTCAGGGCGCATCGCTGGCGAAGGCGACCGCATCCCCGGCCGCCATGTCGAGGCCCACGCGCACGCCGGCGGGCCAGCGGGTGGTCGCATCATGGCCCGGCACCCGCACGGTGACACGCCCGCCCCGCGCCGCCGGCACGTCCACCAGCACATCCACGTGGGAGCCCTGGTAGACATGGGTCGCCACGGTTCCGGTGATGAGCCCGTCGCCCTCGGCGATGCGCACCGCGTCCGGGCGCACGAACAGGTCCACCGCCGCGCCGGGAGCCACGCCCTCCAGGGTCTGCGCCGCCACCTGCATCCGCCCGTCCGCCACGATGACGCTGGCCACCTCGCCGATGCGCCGCTCCAGCCGGCCGGGCAGCACGTTCACATCCCCCACGAAGGAGGCGACGAAGGGATCGGCCGGCCGCCGGTAGATTTCGTCGGGCGTGCCCACCTGGCGGATGCGCCCCTGCGACATGACCGCGATGCGGTCAGACATGGACAGGGCCTCGCTTTGATCGTGAGTGACGAAGATGGTGGTGACGCCAAGCTGGCGCTGGATCTCCTTCAGCTCCACCTGCATGGCGCCGCGCAAATTCTTGTCCAGCGCCGAGAACGGCTCGTCGAGCAGCAGCACCTTCGGACGGATGACGAGGGCGCGGGCCAGCGCCACGCGCTGCTGCTGGCCGCCGGACAGCTGGCGCGGCTTCCTGTCGCCGAAATCGGAAAGCTTCACCAGCGCCAGCGCCTGCGCCACCCGCGCCGCGATCTCGCGCTTCGGCACGCCGCGCATGCGCAGGCCATAGCCCACGTTCTTCGCCACGCTCATGTGGGGGAACAGGGCATAATTCTGGAACACGACGCCGATCTCGCGCTCATAGGGCGGCGTCTCGGTCATCAGGCGCCCGCCGACGAAGATCTCGCCGCCGTCCGCCTCCAGGAAGCCGGCGATGAGATTGAGCAGGGTGGTCTTGCCGCAGCCGGAGGGACCCAGCAGCGTCATGAACTCGCCGTCCGCAATCTTCAGCCACGCCTCATGGAGGGCGGTGGCGTCGCCGAAGCTCTTGGTGATGCCGTCGATCTGCACCCCCACCCGGCGGGCGGGCGCAGGCGCGGGGGAAGAGGCGGGAGAGGAGGCGGGAGAGGACATGGAGGCGCGATCCTCCGGTTCGCGGCGTTCAGCGGGCATGCTCAACGTTCAGCACCTTTCCGAGGCCGAGAAACATGTTGGCGATGGTGAGAAGACCCGCCGTCACCACGATGTAGATGACGCAGAGCGCCGCGAGGGTGGGATCGGCATATTCGCGGACGTAATTGTACATGGCCACCGGCAGGGTCTGGGTCGCCTGGGCGGTGACGAACAGGGAGGCGGTGAATTCGTTGAAGGAGAGGATGGCCGCGAACAGCCAGCCGGAGAACAGCCCCGGCAGCAGCAGCGGCAGCGTCACCGTCACCAGCGCCATGCCCGGCCGCGCTCCCAGGCTGGCGGCCGCCAGTTCCAGCCGTCCATCGAGATTGTGCAGGGACACATAGACCGAGCGCATCACGAACGGCAGCACCAGCACCACATGGCAGACGATCACCAGGGCGAAGGTGCGCGTGGCATGGATCTGCGCGGCGAGGATGAGGAAGCCGAGGCCGATGGTGAAGTGCGGGATCACCAGCGGCGAGGCCAGGATCGCCTCCAGCGCCGCCTTGCCGCGAAAGCTGTAGCGGTCCAGCGCGAAGGCAAAGCCCGCCCCCACGAACAGGGCGATGGTGGAGGCAAAGGCGGTGATGATGAGGCCGTGGCGGAAGCCCTCGGCGAAGTCCCGGTAGGAAAAGGCGCGCTGGAACCAGCGCAGCGAAAAGGCCTGCGGCGGGAAGGACAGGATGGCGCGATCGTTGAAGGCGGAGATGGCCACCACCGCCGCCGGCAGGATGATGAAGGCGACGATGAGCGACACCACCACCCAGCCGGCGATCTTCAACAGCCGCTCGCCCAGGCGCGCGGGAATGAGGCGGGAGGAGGAAGGCCCCGGCATCAGTGCGCTCCGATCTTCTCAAGCGGGCGGATGGCCTGCCGCGCCATGGCCAGCACCGCAAAGGTGAGGGCAAGGCCGGTGACCGACAGCGCCGCGGCGAAAGGGAAGTTGAAGGAGGCGAATCCCAGCTGGTAGACCAGCGTGGACACCATGCTCACCCGCCCCCCGCCGATCATCTGCGGGGTGGCGAAGGCCGAGAAGGTCCAGGCGAAGGCGGTGGAAAGCCCCGCCACCACCCCGGGCATGGAGAGCGGCAGCGTCACCGTCAGGAACGCCTTCACCGGCCCGGCGCCCAGCGAGATGGCCGCCTTCTCATAGTCCCGGTCGATGTGGGAGAGGGCGGCGGCCAGCATGATCACCATCACCGGCAGCGTCACATGCACCAGCGCCACCACCACCCCGAAGGTGGTGAACATCATCTGCAGCGGCCGGTCGATGAGGCCGGCACCCTTCAGGATGGAGTTCAGGAAGCCGGTGTTGCCCAGCACGATGATCCACGAATAGGTGCGCACCACCTCGCCCAGGAAGAGCGGCGTCACCGCGGTGATCAGAAGGAAGGACTTCAGGAAGGCGTTGCGGGCGCGCACCAGCGCGAAGGCCAGGGGATAGGCCACCACCAGGGTGATGAGCGCCGTCAAAAGGCAGATCCAGACGGTCTGCAGGAACACCTGCCCGTAGAGCGGACGCAGCAGAGCCGCGAAATTGGCGAGGGAGAAGCCGCCGGGATCGAGCGAGCCGGGCACGTAGGCGCGGAAGGCATATTGCAGGATCGCCGCCAGCGCCGCAGCGGAGGCCAGCGCGGCCAGCGCGGCGGGCGTGACGAACAGGGCAAGGAAGGGGCGCTTGTTCATGGATCTCGACCGGTCTTGAGGCCGTCCCGGCACGGCTCCGGGACGGTGGGGAGGGTAGGCAGGGGGCCCGCCCTCCCCATCCGCCGCGGTGCTTTGACCGCTTCCGGGTCAGGGCAGTCTAACGGAAGCGGCCGCGCGCCGCGCTCCATCATCGCCGGGTGAAGGGGTCCTGCGGGGCGAAGGTTTCGCCCCGGCGGGTCCTCACCTGGCGATCATGTTCTCCGAAAACCACTTGCGCCACTCGGCGGTCTTCTCCGCGCGCAGCTTGTGGTCGATGATGATGGTCTGCTTCTCCCACTGCTCGGCCGTGGTGAATACGCCCGGAAGCCTGGCCGTCTCCGCGCTCACCTTGGCGCCGAGGACGGTGGGCGAGCCCTTCTTCAGTTCGGCGATCTGGCCCTGGACCACGGGATCGAGGGCGGTGTTGATGAACTTCTGCGCCAGCTCCTGCTTCTTGGAGCCCTTCATGATGGCCATGGTGTCGATGCCCAGAACGCCGCCTTCCTTGGGGATGACCAGCTTGATCGGGACGCCCTGGCCGATCATGTAATAGGCGTTCATGGACAGCATGATCTGGACCGGCGTCTCGCCGGTGGCGATGAGCTGCTGGGAGTTGGCGTCGTTGGTGTAGAAGGCCTTGAAGTTGGGCTTGAGCGCGAGGAGCTTCTGCTCGCCCTTCTGCCAGTCCGCCGGGGAGCCGCCGGCCAGCAATGCCGCCACTGCGATGATGTGGCTGGGGTCGAAATCGGGGGCGGCGACCATGCCCTTCAACTCGGGATTCCACAGGTCCGCCCAGGAGCCGAAGGTGATGGCCTTCGGGGTCAGGTCCGGCCGGTAGCCGATGGTGTAGACATAGGCCCAGGCGCCGATGTGGTATGGGCTCACCTTCGCCTGAGGCACGAGCTTCGCGACATTCGGCACCTTCGACAGGTCCAGCTCCTCAAACAGGCCGTCGGTGGCATAGAGCCAACCCACGTGCGCCGTTGTGAAAGTGATGTCGCTCTCCGGCGAACCCTTCGCGAGCTTCGCCTTGTTCAGGCGGTCGATGGTTCCACCGGTGATGTATTCCACCTCGACGCCGGTGTCGGCGGTGAATTGCTTGGCGATGGTCTCGGCGATGAGGTCGCGGAAGCTGCCGCCCCACGTGCTCACCACCAGCTTTTCCGCGGCGCTCGCCGGACCCGCCGCAAGGGCGGCCAGCGCAAGGCCGAGCGCAACCAGTTTGGCTTTCATTCGTCTCTCCTCTGGAACCGCCTTTGCGGCGGCTGCTTTTGGCTGGCGCCCCGCACATGCGGCATCGGGCGCATTACGTAAATCTACGTATATCTGCACAGGGATGGAACAGTAAATTCGATAGTTCCAAGTATTTTTATCTGATCAATCATTTTATACTTGCGGCAACAGATGCGCTCCCCGCACCGCAGGGGATGCGAGGAGAAGGACCCGGCCGCAGCGGCTTCGGCGCGCCCGCCGTGGCGGGGCATCGGGCTGCACCGCCCGTCCGGCGGCAGCCCCGCGGCCTTACGCGGGCCCGGCCGGGATCTCGGCGGTGATGTCGATCTCCATCAGATATTCCGGCTTGGCGAGGCCCTGCACGATGAGGCCGGTGGAGACGGGATAGACCCCCTTCAGCCACGCGCCCACCACCCGGTAGACCGGCTCGCGATAGGCCCGGTCGGTGATGTAGATGACGATCTTCACCACGTCCTCCAGCCGCGCCCCGGCCTCCTCCAGCAGCACCTTGGCGCAGGCCATGGCGTTTTCCGTCTGGGCGGCGGCATCGCCGATGCCGACGATGTTGCCGTCAAGGTCCATGGCGGTCTGGCCGCGCAGATACACGGTATTGCCGGCGCGGACGGCCATGCACACGTCGTTGTCGAGCTTCTGCTCGGGGTAGGCGTCCTTGGTGTTGAACGGGCGGATGCGGGTGTGGGTCGGCACGGTTGTTGGCCTCATGCAGCGGTCAGGCGCCGGTAGGCGCGGTTGGCGTAGAGCAGCGGCTCGGCCTCGCCCTCAAGGCCGTGCACGGCGGTCACCGCGCCGACGACGATGCGGTGGGTGCCGTAGGCATGGTGGGTGGCGAGGCGGCAGTCGAAGCTCATCAGCGCGCCGTCGAGCACCGGCGCCCCGCTCGCCGCCGCGCGCCATGCGGCGCAGGCGAACCGGTCCTCGCGGAATTGCGGCACCTGTCCGGCGAAGGCGTCCGACACCCCTGCCTGATGATGCGCCAGCACGTTGGCGACGAACACGCCGTTCGCCTCGATCACCTTCAGGGCGCCGCTCTGCTCATGGATGCACAGGATCACCGAAGGCGGCTCCATGCACAAAGAGGCGAGGGAGGAGACGGTCAATCCCGCGCGGCCCGCCGGTCCGTCGGTGGCGATCACCGCGACGCCGGACGCCATGCGGCGCATGGCCTCGCGGAACAGGCCGGCATCGACCGGGAAGATGTCACCGGGCGCGCTCATTTCAGCGAGCCCATCACAGTGTCGGAGAGGCCCGCCGTCCGGCGCACGAAATCCAGCGGCCCGGAGAAGTCGAAGCTCTTGTACACCGCCGCCAGATGGTTGAAGTGCGGCGCCTGGGCGAACTGCACGAAGGCGAGGCGGTGGCCGGCATAGTCGGACGACACCAGATCGCGGGCAAAGGCGAGCAGCTTGCGCCGGTCTTCCGATTCCCAATTGTCGTTCAGGGTGTAGAACTTCTTCAGCCAGTCCCTGGTGCCCTCCGCCTCGAACGCCGCAATATTGGGCGTGACGCAGATCTGGCCGCCGATCAGCTCGCGGGTGGCGTGCATCATCGTCGGCAGCTGGGAGCAGGCCAGCACGCGGCCGGCATAAAGGATGGACTGGTTGGGCATCAGCAGGCCCGCCGGGCTCTTCTCCGCCAAGGCGATGGAGGCGACGAGGTGGGCGTTGACGCCCTCGCGGTACACGGCGAGGTCCGCCAGCTTCTCCTGCACCGACTGCAGCTTGTCGAGGCCGGTCTGCTTGGCGTTCCACAGCGCCGCGCCGATCATCATGTCGGCCACGTAGAGCAGGCGCAGGACATAAGGATAGGCCGAATAGCGGTGCAGCGTGCCGCGCACGAACTGCGCCGCCCTGGTGTAGCGATAGAAGAACACATCTTCCCAGGGGATCAGCACGTCGTCGAAGATCACCAGCGTATCCACCTCGTCATAACGGTTGGCGAGGGGATAATCGGCGGGGTTGCTGCGCCCTGCGAAGGAAGAGCGGCAGATGTGCTTCACGCCCGGCGCGCCCATCTTCACGATGCAGCCCAGCGCGTAGTCGCTTTCCTTCTCGTCGGTCCAGGCGCCCACGGTGGGCTTCAGATAGGCCTGGTCGGCGTAAGCGGCGGCGGTCTCGTATTTGGCGCCGCGGATGATGATTCCGGCGTCCGTCTCCCGGGTCACATGCACCATCATGTCCGGGTCGCGCTCGGAGATGTGGCGGGAGCGGTCGCCCTTGGGATCGGTGTTGGCGGAGACGTGGAACGGGTCCTCCTCCACCACCCGCTTGATGTGGCGGTCGATATTGTCGGCGAAGCGGGGGTCGATCTCGGCCAGCATGTCGCGGCCGTCCTGCAGCGACCACATCTCGCCGATGGTTTCGTCGCCCACGCGGGTGACGACGCCGCCCACGTCCTTCAGAAGGATGTCCACGCCCTTGCGCTTGGCCTCCCAATGGGCGGTCTCGGTGGGCGGCTGGTGAAAGATGGAATGGACGGCATTCTCGTCCACATAGGTGAGCGCCGGCGCGCTCGCCTCCTCGTGGTGCAGGTCGTACATGCGCGCCTTGATATCCACGATGGGCTTGAAGGCGGGGTGGGTGGTGACGTCGCCCACGCGCTCGCCGTCGATCCAGATCTCGCGCCCGTCGCGCAGGCCCTCCTTATAGGCCGCACCGGTCCTGATCATCTCGCGCCTGCTCCCGAATTGGTCATGCCCAAAGGTGGGGCAGCGCGACGGATTGATAAAATATTTTCTCTCTGGCGAAAGGATCGGCTTTTCTGATCCAGATCAATGCGGCACAGTATGGCCTCACTGGAGCCCTTGCGACGTGCCTTTGCCCGCCCCCTGCCTCATTGCCGGAAATATTCGTCCGTTCAAGGCATTGCCGGCCATTCCCGCACGCCGGCCATGAACCTCTCCCTGCGTGCCCTGCGCTACGTGGTGGCTGCGGCGGATTGCGGCAACGTCACCGAGGCGGCCCGCCTGCTCAACGTCTCCCAGCCCTCCGTCTCCGCCGCCATCGCCCAGACCGAGCAGGAGCTGGGCGTGAACCTGTTCATCCGCCACCACGCCCGCGGCATCTCCCTCACCCCGGCCGGCCAGCGCTATGTGAACGAGGCGCGGCACCTGCTGGCCCATGCCCGCGACTTCACCCAGAGCGCCCAGTCCCTCGGCGATACCCTGCGCGGGGAAATCTCGCTGGGCTGCTTCCTCACCATCGCGCCCCGCTTCATGCCGGCCCTGCTGGCCCGCTTCGCGCAGGTGCAGCCGGGCATCACCGTGAAGCTCGAAGAGGGCGACCAGCGCGAAATCATCGACGGCATCCTCTCCGGCCGCCTGGAGCTGGCCGTGTCCTACGGCTATGCGGTGCCGGAGGAACTGGCCGGCGAGATCCTCATCGATCTGCCGCCGCTCCTGGTGCTCGCCGCCGACCATCCCCTCGCCGCGCAGCGTGCGGTGGCGCTGAAGGAGGTGGCGGACGAACCCTTCCTGCTCTACGACCTGCCCCATACCCGCGACTATTTCTTCTCCCTGTTCGACGCCCTCGGCATCTCCCCGCGCATCGCCTACCGCTCGCGCTCCTACGAGCTGATCCGCGGCCTGGTGGGGCAGAAGCGGGGCTACACGCTGCACAATGCCTCGCCGCGCACCACCATGGCCTATGACGGCAGCCGCGTTGCGGTGCGCCCGCTGAAGGAGCGCCTGCCGCCGGTGCGCGTCATGCGCCTGTCCCTGCGCCGCCAGCCCATGCGCCCGGCGGTGGAGGTGTTCGCCCGCTTCCTGTCCGATGCCTTCTCCCCCGGCGGCATGTTCGCGCCCGGCTCCATCGCCCCCGACATGGACTGACGGCACGGGCGGTTGGCACGGGCCGGAAAATTCGCGCCCCCCGTGTCGGAACCCCAAGGCAGGCTGCGTCCTTGGGGCATGGGGCCGGTGGCCCGGCACGCAGGAGAGCGACCATGCGCGTGATGGTGATCGTAAAGGCGACGGCCGACAGCGAGGCGGGCGTGATGCCCTCCGCCGAGCTGATGGAGGCCATGGGCCAATATAACGAGGAGCTGGCCAAGGCCGGCATCATGCTCTCCGGCGACGGGCTGAAGCCCTCCGCCCACGGCCGGCGCGTGGCCTTCGACGGCGCCGCACGCATCGTCATGGACGGCCCCTTCGCCGAGACCAAGGAGCTGATCGCCGGCTACTGGCTGTGGCAGGTCCGCGACATGGACGAGGCGGTGGCCTGGGTGAAGCGCTGCCCCAACCCCATGCCCGGCCCGAGCGAGATCGAGATCCGCCCGCTCTACGAGATGGACGATTTCGGCGACGCCGTGACCGAGGCCTCCCTCGCCCCGCACGAGCGCGCCCGGGACATCATCGCCGGGCGCTGAGGCCGGCCCCGGCTAATAGCCCCGGCCGGGGTCCACCCGGTTGAGCACCGCCTCGCCCGCCTTCACCCGCCGGATGTTCTCGGCGATCTGGGCGGCGGCGCTCGCGGGGATCGCCACCGAGGCCAGATGCGGGGTGACGAGCACGTTCTCCATGCCCCAGAGCGGGCTTTCCGCCGGCAGGGGCTCCACCTCGAACACGTCGAGGGTGGCCGCGCCGATCCGGCCCGCGCGCAGCGCGCCGATCAGCGCCGCCTCGTCCACCACCGGCCCGCGGGCGACGTTGATGAATGCCGCCCCCTCGGGCAGCAGGGCCAGCCGCTCCGCGTCCAGGAGCCCGCGGGTCTGCGGCGTCAGGGGCAGCATCACCACCAGGATGTCGGCGGCGGCGAGGAAGCCCGGCAGGGCCTTGATGCCGGACGCGCAGGCGATGCCGGGCAGCGTCTTCGGGCTGCGCGACCAGCCGCGCACGTCGAAGCCGTGGCGGGCGATCTCCAGCGCCGCGGCTGCGCCCAGCTCGCCCAGGCCCAACACCCCCACCCGGATCTCGCCGGCGACGCGCGGGTGCAGGTAATGCCAGCGGCGCTCGCGCTGGGCCTTCTCGAAGGCGGGAATGTCGCGGGCGTGGCGCAGCACCGCGAACAGCACGAAGGAGGCCATCATCTGCGCCATGTGCGGGTCCGACAGGCGGGTGACGGGCACGTCCGGCAGGTCGTCCCGCGCCACCAGCGCATCCACCCCCGCGCCCAGGTTGATGACCAGGGAGAGGTTGGGAAAGGCGCTGAAGAAGCCGTGCGGCGGCTTCCAGACGAGGGCGGTTTCCACCTGCGCCGGATCGCCCTCCACCGCCCCGTCGGGCACCCGCGCCACCCGCACGTCGAGGCCAGGCATTGCCGCCTTAAGCGCCGCGGTCCATTCGCCCGGCGCGTCGAACGCGCTGTAAAACACCAGTGCCCCGCCCACGCTCATCCCTCCGCCACCCCGGCCTGCGCCCCTTGCGCCGCAAGCTGCGCGGCGGCGCCGATGGCGAGTTCGTAGCCCAGCGCGCCGAGCCCCGCCACCACCCCGGTGGCGGCCCGCGACACGAAGGAATGGTGGCGGAAGGCTTCCCGCTTCCAGATGTTGCTCATGTGCGCCTCGATGATGGGCCCGTCGAAGGCCAGCAAGGCATCGAGGATGGCGATGGACGTATAGGTGAGGCCCGCCGCATTGATGACGATGGCATCCGCCTTGCCCCGGGCCTCCTGGATCCAGTCCACGATCACGCCCTCATGGTTGGACTGGCGGAAATCCAGGGCGACGCCCAGGCTCGCCGCATGGGCGAGGCAGCGGGCGCGGATGGCGGCGAAGCTCTCGCTGCCATAGGTGCCGGACGGATCGAGCCCGTAGAGGTTGGCGTTGGGTCCATTGAGGAAGAAGAGCGTCAGGGCCACCATGTCCATCCCGGCCAGCAAGGGTGCGGCTTTTGACTGTGACCCGCGCGCCGGCGCCCGGCCAATCGAAAATGAAAATGGCGCGCATCGGCTTTTCCGATTCCGCGCCGGCGGGGAACCGGTGCCCGGCCTGTGCGTTGTCCGCGGCACGAACCTGCAGGATCGCACCGCTCATGTCCTCCCTGCGCCCGTCCCAAATCCCCGCGGCCGCCACCCGCACCGTGCTCCTCGTGGAGGACGACGCGCTGGTGCGCATGGTCACCGCCGGCGAGCTGCGCGAGGCGGGGCTCACGGTGATCGAGGCTGCCTCCGCCGGGGAGGCCTATGACGCGATCCGCGCCGGCCTCGCAGTGGACGTGGTGTTCACCGACGTGCGCACCGAGGGCACCCTGGACGGCTACGAATTCGCCCGCCGGCTGCGGGCGGAGCGTCCGGCCCTGCCGGTGATCCTCACTTCCGGCCATCTCGACGGGGCGGTGGCCGCCCTGGTGGCGCCCTTCCTGGCCAAGCCCTACCGGATCGAGACGGTGATCCAGCTCATCCGCCACCAGCTGGGCGCGGCGCGCACCGCATGAGGCCACCGCCCCCGGCCTTCACCCGGTGCCGGGCGGGTGGCGGGCAGGCGCCGCGCCCGCCCCTCGGCCGCCCGGGCAGGCATCCGGCATGAGCGATCCCACCCCGGCCGCGACCATCCTCGTGGTGGATGGCGACATCCTGGTACGCCACGTCATCGCCGATTATCTGCGCAGCTGCGGCTACACCGTGCTGGAGGCGGCGAGCGGGGAGGAGGCGCGCGCGCTCCTTGCGACGGAGGCGGCGCGCATCGACGTGGTTCTCGCCGACGCCGGGGCGCAGGGCGCGTTCGAAGGCTTCGCCCTCGCCCACTGGCTGCGCCAGGCCCATCCGCGCATCAAGATCGTTCTGGCCGGCGCGCCGGTGATGGCGGCAGCCCAGGCCAGCGCGCTGTGCGACGACGGCCCGCAGGTGGGCAAGCCCTACCAGCCGCAGCAGGTGGTGGACCGCATCCGCTGGCTCATGGCCCGTCGCGACCGCCACCGGCCCTGAGGCCGGCTTGGAGGCCGGCTTGGATGCCGGCCCGGGCCGCTCACTGCAGCATGTAGCGCACGCCGAGGCGCAGTTGATGGGCGCCCAGTTCGCCGGCCGAAACGCCGCCCGCATAGCCGGGGGCGCCCAGGCTCGCATAGCGGTAGCCGAGATCGAGGCTCAGGCGGGGATTGAGGGCATAGGACACGCCGGCCCCGGCCGACCAGGCGAACGACCAGTCGTTGCCCGCGGGCGCAAGGGCGGCCGGCACATCCAGGCTGTTGATGGCAAAGCCCGCGCCGGCCGAGAGATAGGGCGTGAAGCCGGAGATGGTGATCACGTCCCAATAAAGGCTCGCCAGCGCCACGGTGGCGCTGGAGCGCAGCCGGCCGAAGGCCGAATCCGCCGCGCCGAGGGCCAGATAGTCCAGGCTCGCCTCGGCCCGCAGGAAGGTGGCGAGGCGATAGCCGAGGCCGGCGCCCACCGACCAGCCCGAGCCGTCCAGGTCAAGGCCCGTGGGCACGCCGGCAAGGGCGATGGCGCCGCCGGTGGCGGCCGCAAAGCCGGCGTCGCCGCGCAGATACCAGCCGCTGGGCGCGTCCTCGGAGACATCGGGGGGCGTCAGGGTGAAGTCGCCGGCCTTGCCCAGCCGGCTCAGGTCGATGGCCGGCTCCGTCGCCGGGTCCGCCGCCCGCCCCTCGCCCGAGGCGCACAGAAGCAGTACCGCGGCCACACCGGCCATCCACCACCCTGCCGCCACTCCACCACGCAACATTGCAGCAACCCGAGCAAGAACCCGCCTGCGGGCACCTTGTCACGGGATGCTTAAGGCCGGCTTAACCCTGACAAGCGGTTAAGCCGGCGGGGCGCGCCGCGCCCCCCGTGCGCGGCTTCAAGGGCGAAGCGCGGGGCCTGCAGGCGCCGGCCATCCACGCCGAACCGCCTGCGCCCGGGCGGAAGGCCGGCCCGCCCCCGGCCGGGGCATACCCGGCCCGGAGGCTGAAACGGACCGAAGGACGCTGCGCGCATCCCCCGGGGGGTGGCATCGTCACGCGGGCGGTCAGGCCGCCGCCTTCTGCAGGGCGCCGATCACCTCGTCCACCACATCCTCCACCAGGTCGCGGTCGTCGCCCTCCCCCATCACCCGGATCACCGGCTCGGTGCCCGAGGGGCGGATGATGAGGCGGCCGTGATTGGCGAGGCGCCGCTCGGCATCGGCGATGGCGGTCTTCACGCCCTCGTCCTCCAGCGGCCGGCCGCTGGCATAGCGCACGTTCTTGAGGATCTGCGGCAAGGGATCGAAGCGGTGGCACACTTCCGACACCGGCCTGCCCTGCCGCGCCACCACGGCCAGCACCTGCAGCGCCGCCACCAGGCCGTCGCCGGTGGTGGAATAATCGGACAGGATGATATGGCCGGATTGCTCGCCGCCCACATTGTAGCCGTCGGCCCGCATGCGCTCCAGCACGTAGCGGTCGCCCACCGCGGTGCGGGCCATGGTGATGCCCTCCCCCGCCAGGTGCCGCTCCAGGCCCAGATTGGACATGACGGTGGCCACCAGCCCGTCGCGGGCGAGGCGGCCGTCCTCCTTGAAGCTCTCGGCCACCACGGCCATGAGCTGGTCGCCGTCCACCGTGTGGCCCTTCTCGTCCACGATCATCACCCGGTCGGCGTCGCCGTCCAGCGCGATGCCGATGTCGGCGCGCACTTCGTGCACCTTGGCGGCCAGGGCGGCGGGCGAGGTGGAGCCCACGTCGCGGTTGATGTTCATGCCATCCGGCTCGACGCCGATGGCGATCACTTCGGCTCCCAGCTCCCACAGCGCCTCGGGCGCCACGCGGTAGCCGGCGCCGTGGGCGCAATCCACCACCACCCGCATGCCGTCGAACGACTGGTTCCGCGGCAAAGTGCGCTTGGCATATTCGATATAGCGGGCATGCACGCCTTCCAACCGGCGGGCGCGGCCGATCTCGGCGGGCTTGGCGAGCTGGCGGGAGAGGTCCTCGTCGATCAGCGCCTCGATCTCGCGCTCCACCTCGTCGGAGAGCTTGAAGCCGTCCGGGCCGAACAGCTTGATGCCGTTGTCGTCATACGGATTGTGCGAGGCGGAGATCATCACGCCCAGGTCGGCGCGCATGGAGCGGGTGAGCATGCCCACCGCCGGGGTCGGCATGGGGCCGAGCAGCAGCACATCCATGCCCACCGAGGTGAAGCCCGCCACCAGCGCATTTTCAATCATATAGCCGGACAGGCGGGTGTCCTTGCCGATCACCACCCGGTGGCGATACTCGCCCCGGCGGAAGACAAGCCCCGCCGCCATGCCCACGCGAAGCGCGAGGTCTGCGGTGAGCGACGCATTGGCCCGCCCGCGCACCCCGTCCGTTCCGAAATATCTGCGCGACATAATCCCTCTCGTCCCATGATTCCACGAGGGTTCGGTGGCCTTTAGCACTCCCGCGCCGGCCTTGCGATCACTTCTCGTGACCGCACCGACACGAAGACGCAGCGCAAACGCGGCACGACCCGTTGAAAATGCTCGACCAGCGCAACCGCGCGAAGGGCGCGGACGACCTTGCGCCGCCGGCCGGGGCATCTTCCACGGCCACGGTTAAGGGCCGGTGTGGACCGCGCGGCGCCATGGCATGATTGCGCGCAAGCCCGCGGCAATGCTACCGCTCCGCCGATCTTTCTACGGAGACGCATCGCCCGTGACCGCCACCGCCCTCGACGTCCTCGCCATCGGCAATGCCATTGTCGATGTCCTTTCCCGCGCCGAGGAGGACTTCCTCGCCCAGAACGGCATGGCCAAGGGCGGCATGGCGCTCATCGACGAGGCGCGGGCGGAAGCGGTCTATGCCGCCATGGGGCCGGGAACGGAAGCCTCCGGCGGCTCGGCCGCCAACACCGCGGCGGGCATCGCCTCCCTCGGCGGGCGGGCGGGCTTCATCGGCCGGGTGAAAGCGGACGCACTGGGCACCGTGTTCGGCCACGACATCCGCGCCGCCGGCGTCGCCTATTCCACCCCCGCCGCCACCGACGGGCCGGCCACCGCCCGCTGCCTCATCCTGGTGACGCCGGACGGCGAGCGCACCATGAACACCTATCTGGGCGCGGCGCAGAACCTCACCGTCGCCGACATCGACCAGGCAGCGGTGGAGAGCGCCGCCGTCACCTATCTGGAAGGCTATCTGTGGGACCCGCCGCCGGCCAAGGAGGCCTTCCTTGCCGCGGCGCGGCTGGCCCATGGCGCGGGACGCAAGGTGGCGCTCTCCCTCTCGGATGCCTTCTGCGTGGACCGCTACCGGGCCGAATTCCGCGCCTTGGTGAAGGACGGCACGGTGGACCTCGTGTTCTGCAACGAGGGCGAGCTGAAATCCCTCTATGCGACCGCCGATTTCGACGCCGCCCTGGTGGCCCTGCGCGGCGAGGCGCGGGAGGCGGTGGTGACGCGCTCGGAGAAGGGCGCCTCCTTCGTCACCGCCGGCGCGGTGGTGAGCGTGCCGGCCCATCCGGTGGAGCGGGTGGTGGACACCACCGGGGCGGGCGACCTGTTCGCCGCCGGCTTCCTTTCCGCCTACACGCGCGGCCTCGACCCGGCCACCGCGCTCCGCCTCGGCGCGCTGGCGGCGGGGGAGATCATCGGCCAGATGGGCGCGCGGCCCCAGCGGCCCCTCCTCGACCTCGCCCGCGAGGCCGGCCTGATCCTGTGAGCGACACCGGCCTGCCCGCCCCGATCGAGCCGGACGACGCGAGCGCCCGGGCGCTCGCCGCCATCGACGCGCGCACGCCGCTGTTGATGGTGCTGGGCGGGGCGGGCACGGGCAAGACCACCTTCCTGCACGAATTGCGCAAGACGCCGCGGGGGCGACAGGTGTTCCTCGCCCCCACCGGGGTGGCGGCGCTGCAGGTGGGCGGGCAGACCATCCATTCCTTCTTCGGCATTCCCCCGCGCCTGATGAACCCGGACGAGGTGAAGCCCCGGGTGCAGGTGCGCCGGCTTCTGAAGAAGCTGGACCGGGTGGTGATCGACGAGATTTCCATGGTCCGCGCCGACCTCATGGACGCCATCGACATTTCGCTGCGCATCGCCCGCGACACGTCCGAGCCGTTCGGCGGGGTGCAGATGGTGCTGGTGGGGGATTTCCTGCAATTGCCCCCCGTGGTGCCGTTTGCCGAGCAGGAGATGCTGGGGCGGATGGGGTACGAGGGGCCGTTCGCCTTCCACGCCAAGGCGCTGGACGGGCGCGACGTGGTGGGCGTGCCCTTCACCCATGTGCACCGCCAGACCGACCGCGCCTTCATCGCCATGCTGGACGCGCTGCGGCGCGGGCGCGGCGCGCGCGAGGCCGCCGAGGCGCTGAACGCGGCCTGCGTGCGGCCCCACCGGGACGGTGCCCAGCCGGTGCTGCTCACCCCCACCAATGCCCGCGCCGACGCCTACAACGCCCGCGGCCTTGCGGCCCTGCCGGACGCGGGGCGCGAGTTCGGCGGTCAGCTCAAGGGCGAGTTCGGGCTGGAGGGCGACCGCCTGCCGGTGGCGGAAAAGCTGGTGCTGAAGCGCGGCGCGCGGGTGATGGCCCTGCGCAACGATCCGGCGCGGCGCTGGGTCAACGGCTCGGTGGGCACGGTGAAGGACCTCGGCCCCCATTCGGCGGTGGTGAAGCTGGATTCCGGCCCCATTGTGGAGATCGACGCCTTCACCTGGGAGCGCATCCGCTACGGCTGGGACGAGCCGGGCGGCCGCATCGAGGCGCAGGTGGTGGGCACCTACACCCAATTGCCCTTAGCCCCCGCCTGGGCCCTCACCATGCACAAGGCGCAGGGCCTGACGCTGGACGACGTGCGCATCGACTTCGCCGACGGCGCCTTTGCGCCAGGACAGGCCTATGTGGCGCTGTCGCGGGCGCGCACGCTGGAGGGGCTTTCGCTGGTGCGGGCGATTACCGGCCGGGATGTGCGGGTGGACCGGACCGTGGCGGGGTTCATGGAGCGGTTTGAGGGGTGAGGGGGGCATGTCCAAGGCTTCAAGGCGGTGCCGAACCCGGCGACGGAAGGTTTTGCCCCGCTGCGCGGGAGTCCTGGCGCTGGACCCCGGCTCTCCCTCCACTGCGCTGCGCTGCAGTCGGCCAGGATGCGGGATCGGTGCAGGCGCATGCGTTTGCCCCCGACGTCCGCCCGCCTCTCCCGCCGTCGCCCTCCGGCTTGACCGGAGGGTCCATGGTCCGGCCGGGGCCGGTGCGGGGCGGAGGGAGGGATGCTCCGGTCAAGCCGGAGCATGACGGCGGTATCGGATCATGGCCGCGGCGAACATATCCATGGACAGCGGCGCGGAAGTCCCGGCGTCCGCCCGCCTCTCCCGCCGTCACCCTCCGGCTTGACCGGAGGGCCCATGGTCCGGCCGGGGCCGGCGCGGGGTGGAGGGGTGGATGCTCCGGTCGAGCCGGAGCATGACGGCGGTGAGGGCCGGTACGCCCGCCCCCTCACTCCCAGATCTGGAACATGTTGTCGCCTTCGTCCCGCGACGCGGGATTGCCGTACATCACCCCGCCGTGGCAATTGCCGCGGGCGTCCACGGCGATCCAGGGGTGGGTGCCGAAGGTCTTCTGGATCTTGTGGGAGTCGGGCGCCAGCGTGTGGTATTTCTTCCACTCGCCGTTGAAGTCGATCCACATGATGTTCAGCGGGATCTTGGAGAGATTGACAAAGTTCACCGTCACCGGCGCATTGCTGTTCAGCGAGCGCACGCTGCCGGGGACCGGGCAGTTCCTGCCGGTGGTCTGCTGCGGCGGCGGGGAGGGCTTCTGGCCGCGGTTGCGGGCGCATTCGCGGGCCTTGTCGAGGGCGGCCGCGGCGCCGTTCAGATTGAAGGTCTGCTCGCCCCGGTCGAGGTTCACGGAGAAGTCCGGCAGGGTGCGGAAGGCGTTGAGCTGATCGTTATTGATCATCATGGAAGCCCAGCCGTCCCCCTCCGCATGGAAGGTGCCGACCTCCGCCGCGCCGCCGAAGCCGTAATAGACCTCCACCGGCCCGGTCTTGTCATAGAAGGGCACGCCGATCTGCCACGAGCGCCCGTCCGTGCCGATGCGCAGCTCCGCCTTGCCGTTGTCGAGATCCGCCGCGCAATAGCCGAACTGGTTGTTGGCGAACACCGCGGTAATCTTCCAGCGGCCGGAGCGGTCATAGGCCGTCTCCTGCGCCGCGGCGGGAAGGGTCGCCCCAAGGGCGGCGAGAGCAACAAACCCAGCGATGATGGAAGACCTGATGGACACCGCGCCGCCCCCCGACCCGTATGGTTAACACAAGGTTGATATTTTTCCGCACTGCTACTGTCAAGCTCAGGCCAGGCGCGGTGCCGCGGTCCTTGCTATAAAAGGGCATCCCCAGCGGAAGGCCATCATGTCCGACGAGCGCGCATCCCCCGCCATCACCTTCGACGACTTCCTGAAAGTGGACATCCGCGTCGGCACCATCGTGGCAGCGGAGCCGTTCCCGCAGGCGAAGAAGCCCGCCTTCAAGCTCACCATTGATTTCGGGCCGGATATCGGGGTGAAGCGCTCCTCCGCCCAGATCACGGTGCACTACGCCCTGGAGGAGCTGGTGGGCCGGCAGGTGGCGGCGGTGGTGAATTTTCCGCCGCGGCAGATCGGGCCGTTCATGTCGCAGGTGCTCACCCTGGGCTTTCCCGATGAGAATGGCGCGGTGGTGCTCATCTCCCCCAGCGTGAAGGTGCCGGACGGCGGGCGGTTGTTCTGAGGGGGGCGCTCAGGCCTGCGCCCACCGCTCCGACCTGAAGGCGGTGGCGATGGCCTGGGCGCGGGCCATGCCGGGGTCGTCCACCTCCGCGTCCACGCCGGCGCAGGCGTCGCGGGCCGCACGCAAGAGTTCCGCCTTGGGGTGGGTGTCGCCCTCCTTGTCGCCGTAGCCGAAGTAATCGCAGGTGGCCACCAGCAGCAGCTTCTCGAACAATTCGGGATCGCGGAAGGCGCCGGTGCGCTCCAGCATGGCCGCCACCGGGCCGGCGCGCACCGGCGAGGTGCGGTGCACCCGCTCGCACTCGTTCAGCGCCAGCAGCGCCAGGTCGCGGCACAGCTGCGGCGGGGCGAGGCGATCGCAGATGGCCTCGATGCGCGGAATGGCCCGCTCCATGTGGCGGTAGTGCACCGGCAGGTGCTCGCGCGGGGAATCCGACTTGCCCGCATGCATCACCATGAGGGCGAAGCGCACCTCCAGGGGCGCGCCGCGCCCGGCCGCGGCGTCCAGCGCGGCCACCAGGAGCACCCCGAGGTCGATCTCGTCCGCCGTATCGGTGATCTGCGGCACGCCGAACACGGCGGCAACCTCCGGCAGGATGATGTCCAGCACGCCGCATTCGCGCAGCGCCTTCACCATGGCGCCCGGCCGCGCTCCCATCAGCCCGCGCGCCAGCTCGGCCCAGATCTCGGCGCCGGAAAGGCCGTCCAGCGCACCCACCTCCATCTGCTCGAACATGAGGTCGAGGGTGTCGTCGTCCGCCGCCCCGCCCTCGGCCATCAGCGCCGCGAGGCGCAGCAGCGCGAGGCCCGGATGGGTCTGCACCAGATCGAAGGGAAGGGAAGCCGGCGTCTTGTCCATGGCGCATAGGATCATCAGCCGGCGAAGCGGGGCAAGCCCAAGCTCTAGGCATGCCTAAACTATGAGCTAAACCGGAATGCGCACGGTGGCCCTGAGCCCGCCCATGGGGCTGTCGGCCAGGGTGACATCGCCGCCATGGGCGCGGGCCACGTCGCGGGCGATGGACAGGCCGAGGCCGGAGCCGCCGGCATCCTGGTTGCGCGCATCGTCGAGGCGCAGGAAGGGGCGGAACACCTCCTCGCGCTTCTCCTCGGGAATGCCCGGCCCGTCGTCGTCCACGGTCACGATCAGCCAGCGCGCATCGCGGTTGCCGGAAATGGCCACCGTTCCGGCGTGGCGCACCGCATTGTTCACGAGATTGCCGATGCAGCGCTTGAGCTGGTCGGCCTTCACCTCCACCAAAGGCGGGCCCATGAAGCTGGCGGTGGCGGTGGCGCCGTCGCGCTCGGCATTGAGGCGCAGATCCTCGATCAGCTCGCTCATGTCGGTCAGCGCCGCCTGCTCGCCCGGGTCGCCGCGGGCGAAGGCGAGGTAGGCTTCCAGCATGCCCTGCAGCTCGTCCACGTCCTTCTTCAGCGCCTCGCTCTCGCCCTCCGGCAGGAAGGCCAGTTCCAGCTTGAAGCGGGTGAGGATGGTGCGCATGTCGTGGGAAACGCCGGCCAGCATGGTGGTGCGCTGCTCGATCTGCCGCTCGATGCGCCGCTTCATCTCCAGGAAGGCCACGGCGGCGCGCCGCACCTCGCGGGCGCCGCGGGGGCGGAAATTCTCCACGTCCCGCCCCTTGCCGAAGGCCTCGGCCGCGTCGGCCAGGTTCTCGATGGGGCGGATCTGGTTGCGCAGGAACAGGATGGCGACGGTCAGCAGCACCAGGCTCGTCCCCACCATCCACAACAGGAAGATATGCGAGTTGGAGGCATAAGCGGCATTGCGCTGGGCGAAGATGCGCAGCACCGCATCATCCATCTTCACCCGCACCTCGATGAGGTTGGAGCGGCCCACCGTGTCGATCCAGAACGGCGCCTTCACCCGCCGGCCGATCTCGCGGGAGAGGGCGCTGTCCAGCACCGAGAAGAAGGGCTTGGGCCCGGGCGGGGGCAGCGGGTCCGGCGGCAGCACCGCCACGTTGAGGCCCAGGTTGCGCCATGCGATGCGGCGCAGCGCGGAAAGCTCCTTGTCCTTCGGCAGCACGTCGTAGAGGGCGACGACGGCGGAGATGTCCTGGCTGACGGCGGCGGAGAGGCGGCGCGTCACCGTATTGTAGTGGCGCTCCATGAACACGAAGGCCACCACCGACTGCAGGATCACCATGGGGGTGACGATGATGAGCAGCGAGCGCGGGTAGAGGCCCTTGGGCGTCACCCGGTTGAACCAGGCGGCGAAGCGGGCATTGGCGGTCCGCAGCCAGCCGGCGAAGGTCTTCAGTCCCGAAGGGCCGCTGTCCGCCACGCTCAAGGGGTCACCACGAGGCGATAGCCGATCCCCCGCACGGTCTGCAGGTGCATGGGATTGGCCGGGTCGCGCTCCAGCTTGCGGCGCAGGCGGTTCACCTGCACGTCCACCGCCCGCTCGCTGGCGGCCCCCCCGCCGGCCAAAGCGAGGCGCGGAACGGTTTCGCCCGGCTCCTCGGCCAGGGCGCGCAGCATGTCGCGCTCGCGCTCGGTGATGCGCACAAGTTCGCCGTTGCGGGACAGCTCGCCGCGCTCCAGGTGGAAGCTGAAATCGCCGAAGCGCACGCTCTCTATGGCCTTCTGCGGCGGCGGCAGCGCCCGCTTCAGGATGGAGCCGATGCGCAGAAGCAGCTCGCGCGGCTCGAACGGCTTGGCGAGATAATCGTCCACCCCCGCCTCCAGGCCGGTGATGCGGTCTGCCGTCTCGGAGCGGGCGGTGAGCATCAGGATGGGCACGGCGGAGGAACGGCGCAGGTCGCGGGCGAGGTCGAGGCCGCTCTCCCCCGGCATCATCACGTCCAGCACCAGAAGGTCGAAGGCCAGGCCCTCCAGCCGGCTGCGCGCCTCGGCCGCCGAGGCCGCGGTGGAGACGCGATAGCCGTTCTCGATCAGGAAGCGGGAAAGCAGGGTGCGGATGCGGCTGTCGTCATCCACCACCAAAAGGTGGGGCGCATCGTCCGGCAGCATCGCCGGGGCGGGGGCGTCAGCCATGGTGGCGCTCCCGGGGGCGGGCGCGCGCAGGGTGGGGGCGTTCGGTCCGAAGGGTCTGCATGGCCTCGTCTTCGCACGGGTTGCGGGCGGCGGCCAGAGGCTGCGGCGCCGGGATCACGCCGGCCGGGCGCGCGCCGCGCGGTCCGCGCGCTGGATCAGCCGCTCCACCGCCGTGCGATCCTCCGGGTCGATCATGGCGAGAAGAAAGCGGCGCACCGCCTCGCGGCCATCCGGCCCGCTGGCCTCCAGCGCACCGGCCAGCCGCTTGCCCTGGATGGAAACGAACTGGCGCGCCAGCGCCTCGCCCTTGGCGGTGGGAAACAGCAGGCGCTGGCGCCGGTCGGCCGCGCCGGCGCGGCTCTCCACGAAGCCTTCGTCCACCAGCTCGCGCAGCACCCGGCCCAGGCTCTGCTTGGTGATGCGCAGGATGTCCAGAAGATCGGTGACGCGCATGCCGGGATGCCGGTTCACGAAGTGAACCACCCGGTGGTGCGCCCGGCCGAAGCCGATGGGTGCGAGAATCTGGTCCGGGTCGCCCACGAAATCCCGGTAGGCGAAGAACAGAAGCTCGATGAAATCCACCAGCGGCAGGCTGTCCGCGTCCTCGGAAGGGGCGGCGCGCGCGATGGCAGGCTCGGATACGAGAAGGGTGTTTATGTCAGCCATGTTGACTTTTTTCGTTTTGATCGTTACCCAAAGAACCTGCTCCACGAAATGATCGGTCGCCACGCCGTAGCATGGCGGTCATTCGTTTCGCGGGTTTGCCAGCATCCTTAGCAGGCGTAAAGATATCCCCATGTGCGCCGGCTGCAAGGCCGCGTCGGTGCAATCGGGGGGAAGCCGCGCGGACGACGCGGTTGAATGAATAAGGAGTTGAAGATCATGAGCGCCCACAGTGTTCCCTTCGATCAGCGCGACGGCTGGATCTGGTACGACGGCGTCTTCGTGCCGTGGGCCGATGCCAAGCTGCATGTCCTGTCCCACGGCCTGCACTATGGCAGCACCGTGTTCGAGGGTGAACGCGCCTATGGCGGCAAGATCTTCAAGAGCGCGGAGCATTCCGAGCGCCTGCGCCTCTCGGCGGAGATGCTGGACTTCACCATTCCCTACACCATCGGCGAGATCGACGCCGCCAAGAAGGCGACGCTGGAGAAGAACAACCTGGTGGATGCCTATATCCGCCCGGTGGCGTGGCGCGGCAGCGAGATGATGGGCGTCGCCGCCCAGAACAACACCATCCACCTCGCCATCGGCGTGTGGGAATGGCCGAGCTATTTCGATCCCGAGCAGCGGCTGAAGGGCCTGCGGCTCGACATGTCCGAATGGCGCCGGCCCGACCCGGCGACCATCCCCTGCCGGGCGAAGGCGGCGGGCCTCTACATGATCTGCACCATCTCCAAGCACCGCGCCGAGCGCCGCGGCTTTGCCGATGCGCTGATGCTGGACTATCGCGGCTATGTGGCCGAGTGCACCGGCGCCAACATCTTCTTCGTGAAGGACGGCGTCATCCACACCCCCAAGCCCGACTGCTTCCTGGACGGCATCACCCGCCGCACGGTGATCGAGATCGCCCGCCGCCACGGCATCGAGGTGGTGGAGCGCCACATCCTGCCGGAAGAGCTTTCGAACTTCACCGAATGCTTCATCACCGGCACCGCGGCGGAGGTCACCCCCGTGGGCGCCATCGCCGACTGGACCTTCGCGCCGTCCGGCATCACGCACCAGCTGATGGATTCCTATTCCGCGGAAGTGCGCCCGAAGCAGCAGGCGGCCTGATCGGCACCGGCGCGGCGGCGGCCACTCTTCAATCGGCGAGCGGCCGATCGCCCTCTAACTTATGGATAGAGAACGCGTTATCCGATCAGCTTGCGTTGCAAGCTGATCGGCGCGCGCTCTAGACTTGCGCCCTGCCTGCCGGGATTCGCGCGGCGGCAGGGGGAACCGGCATGGCGCGGCGCGACACCAGCTTCATCTGCCAGGCCTGCGGCGCGGTCTATTCGCGCTGGCAGGGCAAGTGCGAGGCCTGCGGCGGCTGGAACACCATTTCCGAGGAAGTGGCGGTGGCGGCCAGCGTTCCCGCCGCCCAGCGCGCCGGCCGCAAGGGCCGCGCCGTGGTGCTGGAAACCCTCCAGGGCACCGCCAAGCCCGCCCCCCGGCTCGTCTGCGGCATCGGCGAGCTGGACCGGGTGGCCGGCGGCGGCTTCGTGCCCGGCTCCATCGTGCTCATCGGCGGCGACCCCGGCATCGGCAAGTCCACGCTGCTGGTGCAGGCCTCGGCCGCGCTGGCGGCGCGCGGCCAGCGGGTGGTCTATGTCTCCGGCGAGGAGGCGGTGGACCAGGTGCGCCTGCGCGCCCAGCGCCTCGGCCTCGACAAGGCGGAGGTGGGGCTTGCCGCCGAAACCAATGCCGAGAACATCATCGCCACGTTGTCCGGCGGCCCGCCGGTTCACATGGTCGTGATCGATTCCATCCAGACCATGTGGTCGGACAGCGTGGATTCCGCGCCGGGGACGGTCACGCAGGTGCGCACCTCGGCCCAGTTGCTGGTGCGTTATGCCAAGCAGACCGGGGCCTGCGTGATCCTGGTGGGCCATGTGACCAAGGACGGGCAGATCGCCGGCCCGCGGGTGGTGGAGCACATGGTGGATGCCGTCTTCTCCTTCGAGGGCGACGGCGGCCACCAGTTCCGCATCCTGCGCGCGCAGAAGAACCGCTTCGGCCCCACCGACGAGATCGGCGTGTTCGAGATGACCGGCCGCGGCCTCGCCGAGGTGGCCAACCCCTCCGAGCTGTTCCTGTCCAACCGCGACGCCGGGGCCCCCGGCACCGCCGTGTTCGCCGGCATGGAGGGCACGCGGCCGGTGCTGGTGGAGATCCAGGCGCTGGTGGCCCCCTCCTCGCTGGGCACGCCACGCCGCGCCGTGGTGGGCTGGGACCCCAACCGCCTGTCCATGGTTCTGGCGGTGCTGGATGCGCGCTGCGGCGTGCGGCTGGGCGGGCATGACGTCTATCTCAACGTGGCCGGCGGCCTCAGGATCGGCGAGCCGGCCGCCGACCTTGCCGTGGCCGCGGCCCTCGTCTCTTCGCTCACCGGGGCGCCCCTGCCGGCGGATGCGGTCTATTTCGGCGAGGCCAGCCTCACCGGCGCGGTGCGGCAGGTGGCGCAGGCGCCGGCCCGGCTGAAGGAGGCCGCCAAGCTCGGCTTCGCCCGGGCGGTGATCCCCGGCGGCGGGCTCGAAGCGGTGGACGCAGCGGTGGCCCTGCAGCCCATCTCATCCCTCGCGGAGCTGGTTGCGGCCATCGCCGCCTGCGCCCCTCGCCGGCCAGCCATGCGCGAAACGCGGGGCGAGGGCGCGCGCAAGGCCCCGCCCCGGGCGGTGGAGCACGCCGGATGGGGTGACGACGAGGAAGGGTGACGCGACGCGGCGCGCGGGCTATATCACCCTCGCGGCGGGGTCCATGGGGGGCGGCATGCCGCGCGATTGCGCGCATCGCGGTGCGCTCATCACGGATCTAAGCGCCGATGCCTGTGACCTTGCTCGACATTATAGTCCTGTCGGTGATGCTGATTTCCGGCCTACTGGCCATGGTTCGCGGTTTCCTGCGCGAAATCTTCAGCATCCTGTCCTGGGTCGTCGCCGCAGGCGTGACCCTGTATTTCCACAAGCAGGCCCTGCCCTATGTGAAGCAATACATAGCGCAGGACACGGCGGCACTCGCCACCACCATTGCAATCCTGTTCCTGGGCACACTGCTTATCGCCTCCATCATCACGGCACGGATTTCCGACCTGGTGCTGGACAGCCGAATCGGCGCGCTGGACCGCACCCTGGGCTTCCTGTTCGGCCTCGCCCGCGGCCTGCTGCTCATGGTGATCGCGCTCATCTTCTTCAACTGGCTGGTGAAGCCGGAGCAGGTTCCGCCGTGGGTGGCGAACGCCAAGTCGCTCCCCGCCCTCAAGAACGCGGGGGAATGGCTGCAGGCGCAGTTGCCGGATGACCCTGGAAACACCATTCTTAATCCCCTAAAGAAGCCGCCCGCCGCTGAGGAGGGCGACGCGCCCGCCGCTCCGGCTGCCCCGGCGGGCGGGCAGCGTTCGGATTTGGGGGGCACCACAGGAGCGGCCGGCACGGCCCAGGGATCCGGCGCGACAAACGCTGCGTACAGGCGTACGGATCGCCAGGGCATGGACCAGTTGCTCGCCAGCACGCGCGGCGCCGGCCAGTAAGCCGACCGGGCGGAGGTGCATGATGGACTTCGAGAGCGAGGGCGGGGACGGCGCGCACGAGCAGCGCATCCTCGGGACGACACGGCATCCGGATCTCGATCTGGATCTCAATGGTGACCGCCTGCGCGAGGAATGCGGGGTCTTCGGCATCTACAATCACCCGGAGGCGGCGGCCATCACCGCCATCGGCCTGCACGCGCTGCAGCACCGCGGGCAGGAAGCCGCCGGCATCGTCTCCTACGACGGCCGTCGCTTCCATTCGGAACGCCGCCTCGGCCTCGTGGGCGACGCCTTCTCCGACGCCAACGTCATCGCCCGCCTGCCGGGCGAGATGGCGGTGGGCCACGTGCGCTATTCCACCACCGGCGAAACCCTGCTGCGCAACGTGCAGCCGCTGTTCGCCGAGCTGGACGCCGGCGGCTTCGCGGTGGGCCACAACGGCAACCTCACCAACGGCCTCACCCTGCGCAAGCAGCTGGTGCGCGAGGGGGCCATCACCCAGTCCACCACCGATACCGAGGTGATCCTTCACCTCGTGGCGCGCTCGCGCAAGCCGCGCTTCATCGACCGCTTCATCGACGCGATCCGTGCCCTGGAAGGCGCCTATTCCCTCGTCGCCCTCACCAACAAGAAGCTCATCGGCGCCCGCGACCCCCTCGGCATCCGCCCGCTGGTGCTGGGTTCGCTGGATGGCTCGCCCATCCTCGCTTCGGAGACCTGCGCCCTCGACATCATCGGCGCGCGCTATGTGCGCGACGTGGAGAACGGCGAGGTCATCGTCATCGACGAGGACGGCGTGACCTCCTTCAAGCCGTTCCCGGAAATGGCGCCGCGGCCCTGCATCTTCGAATATATCTACTTCGCCCGGCCCGACAGCGTGGTGGGCGGGCGCTCCGTCTACCAGGTGCGCAAGAAGATGGGGCAGGTGCTGGCGGAAGAGATGCCCACCGTCGCCGACGTGGTGGTGCCCGTGCCGGATTCCGGCGTGCCGGCGGCCATCGGCTTCTCCCAGGCCTCCGGCATCCCCTACGAACTCGGCATCATCCGCAACCATTATGTGGGGCGCACCTTCATCCAGCCCACCCAGTCCATCCGCGACCAGGGCGTGCGCATGAAGCATTCCGCCAACCGGTCGGTGGTGGAAGGCCGCTCCATCGTGCTGGTGGACGACAGCCTGGTGCGCGGCACCACATCGGTGAAGATCGTGCAGATGATGCGCGACGCCGGCGCCAAGGAGGTGCATTTCCGCATCGCCTCCCCGCCCATCACCCACCCGGATTATTACGGCATCGACACGCCGGACCGGGACAAGCTGCTCGCCGCCACCCACGACCTGGAAGGCATGCGCCGCTATATCGGCGCGGACAGCCTCGCCTTCCTCTCGGTCAACGGCGTCTATCGCGCCATGGGCTATGAGGGCCGCGACCCGGCGAAGCCGCAATTCACCGACCATTGCTTCACCGGCGACTATCCCACCCCGCTCACCGACCGGGCCGGATCGGTGGGCCAGCAGCAATTGTCCCTGTTGGCCGAGGCCAGCTGAGGACGGGGCGAAAGCCCCTCCTGCCCGAAGCCGGGTGCCTCCGGCCCCGGGCGGCCGGTGCGCACCGCCGGAACACACCCGGACGCCGGGCCGCGTGCCGTCGCCGCATCGCGGCTTCGCCTTTGCCGCCCACCCCTCCCGCCCGGCGGGAGAGGAAAGACGCCGCCCTCTCAAGCCCACGGAAGCTGCATGACCGCCCAACGGCCGCTCGCCGACAAGATCGCCCTCGTCACCGGCGCCACCCGCGGCATCGGGGCGGCCACCGCCGTGGAACTGGCCCGGGCCGGCGCCCATGTGGTGGCCGTGGGCCGCTCGGAAGGCGGCCTCCAGGACATTGACGACAACATCCGCGCCGTGGGCGGCACCGCCACCCTGGTGCCCCTCGACCTCAAGGATTCCGAGGGCATCGACCGGCTGGGCGGCGCGCTCTACGAGCGGTACGGCCGGCTCGACGTGTTCGTGGCCAATGCCGGCGTGCTTGGCCCGCTGTCGCCGCTGGGGCATGTCTTCCCCAAGGACTGGGACGAGATCGTCGCGGTGAACCTCACCGCCAACTGGCGCTGCGTGCGCTCCTTCGATCCGCTGCTGCGCCTCTCGCC
Source organism: Xanthobacter sp. AM11 (assembly GCF_047444035.1). Classification (NCBI taxonomy): domain Bacteria; kingdom Pseudomonadati; phylum Pseudomonadota; class Alphaproteobacteria; order Hyphomicrobiales; family Xanthobacteraceae; genus Xanthobacter; species Xanthobacter sp. AM11. The sequence goes on along the minus strand of NZ_JBLAOA010000001.1, from coordinate 2,129,786 downwards.
GGAGGCCCGGGCGGTGGTGGTCACCTCCGGCGCGGCGCACAAGGCCCGCGCCTATTGGGGGCCCTACGCCATCACCAAGGCCGGACTGGAGGCCATGGCGCGCACCTGGGCGGCGGAGAGCGCATCGGGCAATCTCAAGGTGAACCTGTTCAATCCCGGCCCCATCCGCACCCGCATGCGGGCCAAGGCCTTCCCCGGCGAGAATCCCGAGACGCTGCCCACCCCGGAAGCGGCCGCGCTGGCCATCCTGCCCCTGTGCCTGCCCGCCTGCACCGACACCGGCCGGCTCTATGACTTCCCGCAGGGCCGGATGATGGACTTCCAGATGCCGGCGTGAGGGCACCTCCCTACCGCCTGCCGCACGTTCACCTTCCCGCCCGTCGCCCTCCGGCTCGACCGGAGGGCCCATCTCTCCGCCCCCACATCGTTTCCAGCCCGCGATGGATCCCCCGGTCAAGCCGGGGGATGACGGGGGTTTGGGCAAGTGCGCGGGCAGTTGGTTGGGCAAGCCGGGGGAGAGGGGTGGCGAGGCACGGCAGGGGATGACGGCAGGCTCGGACCGGGAGGATTGCGCAGGGCGGCCGACACCCTCACCCCTGCGCAGCCGCCCCCGGCGTGCGCGCAAGCGCCTCCACCCCCACCTCGGCCAAGGCATGGCCGTAGAGCACCAGGCACGGGCCTTCCGCCCCCGCCTCGGCGGCGCGGGCCACATCCTGCGCAAGGGCGGCGAGGCGGGAGACGACCACCTGCTCTTCCGGCCGCGTCACCGAAAACACCGCCACCGCCGGGGTGGCCGGATCGATGCCGGCGGCCATCAGCTTGCCCACGAGGTCCGGCAGGGTGCGGCGGGGCATGTAGACCACGGTGGTGGCCGCCGGATCGCTCAGCGCTTTGAAATCGAGATCCTTCGGCAGCTTGCCGTCGCGGGCATGGGCGGTGACGAACTGCAGCCGGCGCGCATGGTCGCGATGGGTGAGGGAGGTGACGAGGCGGCTCGCCGCCCCCTGCGGCGCGGAGATGCCGGGGATCACCTCCACCTCCACCCCGGCGGCGCGGCAGAAGGCGATCTCCTCCCCCGCGCGGCCGAAGATCATGGGCTCCCCGCCCTTCAGGCGCACCACCCGGCGGCCTTCCTTCGCAAGCTCCACCATCAGGGCGTTGATGTCGTCCTGCTTGCAGGAGGGGCCGTAGCCGGTCTTGCCCACCAGCATCTTCTTCGCCTCGCGGCGGGCGAAATCGAGGATGGCGGCGGAGACCAGATCGTCATAGAGCACCACGTCCGCCGATTGCAGGGCGCGCACCGCCTTCAGCGTCAGCAACTCGGGATCGCCCGGCCCCGCGCCCACCAGCACCACAGACCCGCCATGGGGCGCCTGCGCCCGGGCCTCGATGGCGGCGAACAGGGCGGCGCGGTCGGCCTCGGCGGGGGCACGGTTGGGCGCGGCGAGGGCGGTGGCGGCGAACCGTTCCCAGAAGGCGCGGCGGGCCTGGTGGGACAGGTCGCGGGCGGCCACGGCGGCGCGCCACGTCTTCGCCGCCTCCGCCCAGGCGCGAAAGCCCGCCGGCAGCAGCGCCTCGATCTTGGCGCGCACCGCCTGGCCGAACACCGGGGCGGCGCCGTCGGTGGAGATGCCCACCACCAGCGGCGAGCGGTTGACGATGGCGCCGAAGGTGAAATCGCACAGGGCGGGCCGGTCGATGACGTTCACCGGCACCCCGGCGGCGCGGGCGGCGGCGGCGAAGCGCTCGCCCTCCGCCGCATCCTCGCACTCGGCCAAAGCGAGGGCGGCGCCGGCGAGGTCGTCCGCGTGCCAGGGGCGCACATGGATGGCCACCGGGCCGCCGGGCGCCGCGCCGGCAAGCCGCCACAGATCCTCGCAGATGCGGGGGGCGATCACCTCCACCCGCGCACCCGCGGCGGACAACAGCTCCGCCTTCCACGCCGCCGGCTCGCCGCCGCCGGCCACCAGCACGCGGCGGCCTTCCAGCCCGAAGAAGACCGGCAGTCGCGCCAGCTTCTCCATGCGCGCATGGCCGGTGCGGCGCGGGGCGCGGGCGGAAGGGGTATCGGGGCCGGCGGCCATGGGAAAGGTGCTCCTGAAGGCTCTGATCCTGCAACGTAAGGCGCGCAGGCCCGCGGATCAACGCAGGGCCTGCGCGCAGAGCGGCAGCGCCGGGAGAAGCAGGGCGGCGCCAGGGCCGCCGGCCGCCGCTCAGCCGCGCGCGGCGACGACGATGATCTCCACCAGATACTTGGGCGCCGCGAGCTTGCCCTCGCTGGTGGCGCGGGCGGGCGGGTTCTCCTGGTCCACCCAGGCGTCCCACACGGCGTTCATGGCGGCGAAATTGGCGATGTCGGACAGCCAGATGGTGGCGGTGAGGATGCGCGACTTGTCGGTGCCGGCGCGGGCCAGCAGGCTGTCGATGGAGGCGAGCACGGCGCTCGTCTGGCTGGCCACGTCCGCGCCCTCGGCCACCTGGCCGGCGAGATAGACAGTGTTGCCGTGGATGACGGCTTCGCTCATGCGGCGGCCCTTGTCGAGCCTCTCGATGCTCATGGACTGGTCCTTTCAGTGGGGATGGGGGGTGTTTAGAGCACGCGCCGGTCAGCCTGCAACGCAAGCGGACCGGATAACGCGTTCTCTATCCTCAAGTGAGCGGGCGGGGGCGCCAACCCTCCCCGGCCGTCGCCCTCCGGCTTGACCGGAAGGCCCGTTTCGACGTTTGCGCCAGCAGAAAGATGGGTCCTCCGGTCAAGCCGGAGGACGACGGCGGTTTCGGGAGGCAAGGCCCCTCAATGCGCCTCTTCCCAATTCTTTGCCGCCCGCGCATCCACCTTCAGCGGCACGGCAAGCTGCACCGCGGGAGCCGCCGCCGCCTCCATCACGGCGCGCACCACGGGAATGGCCGCCTGCGCGTCGCCCTCGGGCACCTCGAACACCAGTTCGTCGTGCACCTGCAGCAGCATCTGCGCCGGCAGGCGGGCCTTGGCCAGCGCCGGCTCCATGCGGATCATGGCGCGGCGGATGATGTCCGCCGCCGTGCCCTGGAGGCGGGCATTGATGGCGGCGCGCTCGTTGAACGCGCGGATGGAGGGGTTCTTGGCGGCAATGTCCGGGTAATGGCAGCGCCGGCCGAACAGGGTCTCCACATAGCCATGCTCGCGGCAGAAGGCCTTGGTGGCCTCCATATAGTCGCGGATGCCCGGGAAGCGCTCGAAATAGCGCTTGATATACTGCCCGGCCTCGTCCCGCGGGATGCCCAGCTGGTTGGCGAGTCCGAAGGCGGAAATGCCGTAGATGATGCCGAAATTGATGGCCTTGGCCCGGCGGCGGACCTCCGCCGGCATGTCCTTCACCGGCACGCCGAACATTTCGGAGGCGGTCATGGCGTGGATGTCCAGGCCCTCGGTGAAGGCCTGCCGCAGCGCCGGGATCTCGGCGATCTCGGCCAGCAGCCGCAGCTCGATCTGCGAATAATCGGCGGAGACGAGAAGGTTGCCCTCCTGCGCCACGAAGGCGCGGCGGATGCGCCGGCCCTCCTCGGTGCGGATGGGGATGTTCTGCAGATTGGGGTCGGAGGAGGACAGCCGCCCGGTGGTGGTGGCCGCCAGCGCATAGGAGGTGTGGACGCGCTTCGTCTCGGGATTCACGAAATTGGGCAGGGCGTCCGTATAGGTGGAGCGCAGCTTGGAGAGCTGGCGCCATTCCAGGATCTTCTGCGGCAGCTTGTGGCCGGCCTCGGCCAGTTCCTCCAGCGCCGTGGCCTTGGTGGACCACATGCCGGTGGCGGTCTTGGTGCCGCCGGGAAGCCCCATCTTGCCGAACAGGATGTCGCCCATCTGCTTGGGGCTGCCCACGTTCAGCCGTTCGCCGGCGAGGTCGGCAATCTCGTCCTCGATGCGCGCCGCGCCCTGGGCGAATTCGGAGGAGAGGCGCGCCAGCATGGCCTTGTCGATGGAGATGCCCCGGCTCTCCATGCGCGCCAGCACGGGAATGAGCGGGCGCTCCAGGGTCTCGTAGACGGTGGTGCGGCCCTCCGCCGGCAGGCGCGGCTTCAGCACCCGCCACAGGCGCAGCGTCACGTCCGCATCCTCGGCCGCATAGGCCGTGGCCGGCTCCAGCGCCACCTTGTCGAAGGTGATCTGCGCCTTGCCCTTGCCCGCCACCTCCACGAAGGGGATGGGCTGGTGGCCGAGATGCAGGACCGAAAGCTCGTCCATGCCATGGCCGTTGCGGCCGGCATCCAGCGCATAGGACATGCACATGGTGCAGTCGATGGGCGCCACCGTGATGCCATGGCGGGCGAGCACCAGGGCATCATACTTCACATTGTGCCCCACCTTCAGCGTGCCGGCGTCCTCCAAAAGGGGCTTCAGCACCCCTATGGCCTCGGCGAGGGGAATCTGGCCCTCCAGCAGGCCCTCGCTGAACAGGCCGTCGCCGGCGCCCCGGTGGGTGAGGGGAATGTAGCAGGCGACGTTGGGGCCGAGGGCCAGGGACACGCCCACCAGGTCGGCCTGCATGGGGTCGAGCGAGGTGGTCTCGGTGTCGAAGGCGACGAGCCCCTGCTCCGCGGCGCGGGCGCACCAGTCCTTCAGCTCGGCGAGGTCGAGGATGGTGCGGTAGGCCTTGCGGTCCACCGCCGTGGCGCGGGCCTCCTGGGCCCGGGCATGGGCGAGGTCCGCCGGCGCGAGCGTGGCTTCGCCGCCCTTTTGCGGCGCGCCGGCTTCCGGGCCATCCGCGCCCGGCGCGCCCGCCGCGGTCGCGCCGGGTGCGGTCTCACTCGCAGCGGTCTCACTCGCAGCTTGGGCCGGGCTCTCGCCGCCGGGCGCGAACAGGTCGCCGGAAGGCGCAAGGCGCGGGTCCGCCTCCACCTCGCCGGCCTCCACCCCATAGGCCTCGGCCACCCGGCGGGTGATGGTGGTGAACTCCATGGCCTTCAGGAAGGCGATGAGGCGCCTTGCGTCCGGCTCCTCCAGCACGAGGTCCTGCAGCGGCACCTCCACCGCCACGTCGCGCACCAGCGCCACCAGCTGGCGGGAGATGCGCGCGGCCTCCTGGTTGCCGAGCAGGGATTCGCGCCGCTTGGGCTGCTTGATCTCGCCGGCGCGGGCGAGGAGGGTGTCGAGGTCCCCATATTCATTGATGAGCTGGGCGGCGGTCTTGATGCCGATTCCCGGCACGCCCGGCACGTTGTCGGTGCTGTCGCCGGCCAGCGCCTGAACGTCCACCACCTTTTCCGGCGGCACGCCGAAATATTCCACCACCTCGCCCACCCCGATGCGCCGCTCCGGCCGTGCGCCGCGCCCGCCGCTCTCGCCCGAGGCCGGATCGTACATGGCGACCTTGGGGCCGATGAGCTGCATCAGGTCCTTGTCGGCGGAAACGATGAGCACCTCCGCCCCCGCCGCCACCGCCTGGTCCGTATAGGTGGCGATGAGGTCGTCCGCCTCATAGCGCGCCTGCTCCACCGGGATGAGGCCGAAGGCGCGCACCGCCTCGCGCATGAGCGGGAACTGGGGAATCAATTCCTCCGGCGGCTCGGAGCGGTTGGCCTTGTAGGCGGGGTAGAGCGCCTTGCGGAAGCTGTCCTCCGACTTGTCGAAGATGATGGCGAGGTGGGTGGGCCTGACCCCCACCGCCCCGTCGCGCACGAACTGCAGCAGCTTGGTGCAGAACAGCCGCACCGCGCCGGTGGGCAGGCGGTCCGAGCGGAAATTGTATTTCCGGTCCTGGTTGATGGACTGGAAATAGGCCCGGAACACGAAGGACGACCCGTCCACCAGAAAGACGCGGTCGCCGGGCTTGATGGGACGGGGAGAGGGGGACATCGCATTCCTCGCGCAGGGGTGCGCGTTCCGCAAAAAGTTGCGTGCACGATGCCCGAGGGGACCGAGGGCGACAAGTGCCGGCGGCGGCACCGGCAACGCCGAAGACGCGCGCGCCCTGGCGCCGGCGCGCCCCTACTCCAGCTTCTCGCCGGGATAGACGCCGAACAGCTGCGATTGCTGCACGAAGCCGTCGAAGCCGTCGCCCACCAGGCGGCAGAACTTGCCGTCGCAGGATTTCACCACGCCGAGAACGCTGGGCTCCAGCCGCGCCACCACGCGCGCATCGCTGCTCGGCGCATCGCGCATGGCCACCGTCTCGCCCTTCATCCAGGGCGCCACCAGAGCGGTGCGGCGCAGGGACACCATGGAATGATAGACCCAGCCTTCCGCGCCGTCCGCATCGCGGATGCGCCGCCAGGTCTCGAACTCGGCGGTCACCTCCACCGGCAGGCCGGCGCGGTTGAACACCCAGGACACGTCATGGTCCTTGTTCGGGCCGTTGCGCACATTCACCTTGTCCGCCTTCAGCGAGACGAAGCGCGGCACCGGCAGGCCGGAGGTGCCGTCTTCCGCCGCCTGTGCGGGAACAGCGCCCGCCGCCAATGCCGCCCAGCCCGCCGCCGCCGCCAGCACCAGGGCCACCAGGGGGCTCGCACGGTGTCGCATCCGGTCAGGTCGCATCTCGGGCATGATGGGCTCGTCCTTTCACATCGCACCAGGATCGCGCCGCCCGTGGCGGCTTTGCGTCGCGCCCCCGCCGGAGCGCAGACCCGGTGTCGCACCTAAAGGTTAGAGGGCCGTTGCACCGCCGCCGCGGGCCGGCCCCTGCCGTCTTCCGGCGCCGCGGGCGGCAACGGAGTGCGCCGCGGCGCCCCGCCCGTCAAGGCCATGCGTCTCGGCGCGCCTTGTGTTTCCCCGCCTGTCTGGTAGAGGGGACCCGAAGGGTTAAGAATTGGGGAATGGGGAGTAACGATGGTGCGTCGCAAACCCCTCGTCGTCGTCACGCGCAAGCTGCCCGACTCAGTCGAGACCAGGATGCGCGAGCTGTTCGACGCGAAACTGAACATCGACGACGTGCCCATGGACCAGGCTGCCCTGGTCGAGGCGGTCAAGACGGCGGATGTGCTGGTGCCCACCGTCACCGACCGCATCGATTCGGCGGTGCTCTCCCAGGCCGGCGAGAACCTGCGGCTGATCGCCTCCTTCTCCAACGGCGTCGATCACATTGACGTTTCCAGCGCGCTCAACCGTGGCATCACCGTCACCAACACCCCCGGTGTCCTCACCGAGGACACGGCGGACATGACCATGGCGCTCATCCTCGCCGTGCCGCGCCGCCTTGCGGAAGGCGCGCAGGTGATGATCTCCGACAAGGAGGAATGGCCCGGCTGGTCGCCCACATGGATGCTGGGCCGGCGCATCTGGGGCAAGCGCCTCGGCATCATCGGCATGGGCCGCATCGGCCAGGCGGTGGCGCGCCGCGCCAAGGCGTTCGGCCTGCAGATCCACTATCACAACCGCCGCCGCCTGCCCTCCGGCATCGAGGAGATGCTGGACGCCACCTATTGGGACAGCCTGGACCAGATGCTGGCGCGCATGGACATCGTGTCGGTGAACTGCCCGCACACGCCGGCCACCTACCACCTGCTGTCCGCCCGCCGCCTCAAGCTGCTGAAGCCGGACGCCTATGTGGTGAACACCGCCCGCGGCGAGGTGATCGACGAGAACGCCCTCACCCGCCAGCTGGAAGCCGGCGAGCTGGCCGGCGCCGGCCTCGACGTGTTCGAGCACGAGCCGGCGGTGAACCCCAAGCTCATCCGCCTCGCCCGGCAGGGCAAGGTGGTGCTGCTGCCGCATCTCGGCTCGGCCACCCTGGAAGGCCGCGTGGACATGGGCGAGAAGGTCATCGTCAACATCAAGACCTTCATGGACGGCCACCGTCCGCCGGACCGCGTGCTGCCCGCCATGCTGTGAGGCGGGCGCAGATCACGGCCGCGCCGGCCCCCCGCGCCAGCGCCCTCCGGTGAGGGCGCCGAGGGCGCGGCGGACACCTGAGCCGCCGCCGCGGGCCGCCGCCCCGGCGGTCCTTTCCACCGGCGCCGGCTCAACCGGCGGGAAGCCTTCGCAGGCGCTTGTCGGCGCAGGCGCCGGTGCATCGACAGGCTCAGCCCCCCGGGGTGGGGCGGCCTGAGGCAGCTCCCCGGCGGGATCAGCAACGGGAATTGCGCGCTCCGCCCCCTCGCTGCAGGCGGCCGCTGCCTCATCCCTGCCGGCTCTCGCCGCGGCGGCCTGCGCCGCTTCCAGCGCCGCCTCAAGCTCGGCGATCCGCCCTTCCAGTTCGCCCTTCCGCCGCAGCCACTCGCCCGCCAGCATCTCTGCCGGAAGCTGTCCGAGGCCCGGGGCGAACGGAAAGGCGTCGCGGTTCCGCCCCAGCGCTACGGGCCAGCGGTGGAACCAGGATTGCCCGTTGTCGATGGCGATGCGCTCCACCGCGAGCCCGGCCCGCCGGAAGGCCACCGGCGCGGAAACCTGATCGCGCCGGCAATAGCGCAGCACATGGGTGAGCCACAGCTCCATGGCCGCGATCACCTGCGGATGGTGGTGGCGGCGGATCATGATGGCGGACCAGTAGGGCGCCGTATCGAGCACCTCGGGTTCGGTCAGGCGGTAATGATTCAGCTGCTCCAGGATGCGCGCGCCGTCGTCGAAGCCGAGTCTCAGGATCTCCAGGAACTCGTCGGCCACCGTCGCCCGGAAGCTGTGCGCGGGAATGGCGGCGAGGCTGGATGGGCCGAGGTAGCGCGCGATCACCGCCTCCGGCGGCGCGGTGAGGATGACGGAATTGTCCAGATAAAGGGAGACATCGTAGTCCGGCACCATCGCATGGGGCGAGAGCTTGATGATTCGCTGGCTGCGCGGCAGGTCGAGCGGCAGCACCGGCTCCACCACCACCATGCGCCAGCTGCGGCTGGTCAGCGCCGGATTGTCGGTGAAACAGATGAAATCGAGGGCGGAATCGGCCGCCACCTCCTGTTCGTTCAGCCGCTCGTAGCCGCCGAACAGGCAGGTGTAGACGCAGGCGCGCTGCGCCGGCCGCGGGCCGCTCAAGCCGCCGCGCCCTTGCGATGGGCCGACAGGTCGGTGATGCGCGCGCCCTCCCCCGTCAGCGGGTTCTCGGGGTCCCAGCCGTAGCTCAGGGTCTCGAAGCGCATGGCGCGGGCGTCGATCATCAGCAGGCGGCCCACCAGCCCCTCGCCGAAGCCCACCACCGCGCGGATCGCCTCCAGCGCGGCGATGGAGCCGGCAAGGCCCGCCAGCGCGCCCAACACCCCGGCCTCGGCGCAGGCCGGCACGGTGCCGGGGGGCGGCGGCTCGGGGAACAGGCAGCGATAGGTGGGGTTGGGCGTCCCGTCCGGCCCGGCCTCATGGGCGCGGATGGTGGTGACGGTGGCATCGAAGGTGCCCAGCGCCGCCGTCACCAGCGGCCGCGCCGCCAGCACGCAGGCGTCGGAGACGAGGTAGCGGGTGGAGAAATTGTCGGAGCCGTCCACCACCACGTCGGCCCCGGCGATGAGGCCGAGCGCATTGTCGGCATCCAGGCGCACCGCGTGGGTCACCAGTTCCACATGGGGGTTGAGGGCGGCCACGGCGTCGCGCGCGCTCTCGGTCTTGGGCCGGCCCACGTCCTGGGTGCGGTGGATCACCTGGCGCTGGAGATTGGAGAGGGACACCGTGTCGTCCTCCACCAGCACCAGCCGCCCCACCCCCGCCGCGGCGAGATAGAGCAGCACCGGCGCGCCGAGCCCGCCGGCGCCCACCACCAGGACGGTGGCCGCCTTGAGCTTCTGCTGGCCCGGCCCGCCCACGTCGTGCAGCACGATATGGCGGGCGTAGCGTTCGATCTCGTCGGAAGTGAAGGCCATGGGGGAATCCATAATCCCAACCGGCCGGCCCGTCACCCCGCAGGACACCGCCGAAGAGACCGCCGAAGCACACCGCCGGCCCCGGACCGCTCCCGCGCGGGCCGGCCGTCAGTTCCCGGAAAGGCGCGCCATCAGCGGCAGGAGGGTGCCCGAAACCGCCTCCGGCGTCAGCGGACCCACGAACTTGTGGACAATGGTGCCGTCCCTGGCGAGCACGAAGGTTTCCGGCACCCCATACACGCCCCAGTCGATGGCGGCACGGCCCTTCCCATCCACGCCGACGGCGGCGAAGGGCATGCCGTATTGCCCGAGGAAGCGGCGGGCATTGTCGGGGGCGTCCTTGTAATTGATGCCCACCAGGGTGAAGCGCCCGTCCTTGGCCAGCTGCATCAGGATGGGGTGCTCATCGCGGCAGGGCACGCACCAGGAGGCCCACACATTCACCAGAGCCGGCTTGCCGGCGAGGGCGGCGGTGTCGATGCCGGGCACCGCCGTGCCGTCCGCCAGCTTCAGCCCCTCCAGCGGCGGCAGGCTGACCACCGGGGCGGGCCGCCCCACCAGGGGGGAGGGCACGCGGGAGGGATCGCCGCCGGTTTCCAGGCGCGAGAAGAACAGGCCGGCGAGGGCAAGGAAGATGACAAGCGGAAGCGCCACCAGCCAGAGCCGGCGGCGGGGACGCTGCGCCGGGGCACCGTCGTTCGGGCTCATGCCTCGCCTCCCGTGCGGGCCCGGCGGCGCAGGCCGCGGGCCTCCAGTTCGTCAAGGGCGCGGCGCTGGCGGGCATAGTCCGCCAGCAGCCAGGCGGCGAGCAGCCCCAGGCCGAGAAGGGAGACGCCGTAGGAGGCGGCGATGAAGGCGAAATGGCTCATGGTGTTGCGTGCCTGCTCAAGCCATGGCCTCGGCCGCCGCCCGCGCCTCCAGGGCCTGCACCCGCCGCCGGAGGATCTCGGTGCGCATGCCCAGCATGTGCAGCGCGACGAACAGCAGGGTGAAGCCGAGGGCGCAGATCATCAGCGGCCACAGGAGGCTCGCGTCGATGGTGGACCCGCCCATGCGGAAGACGGAGGCGGGCTGGTGCAGGGTGTTCCACCAGTCCACCGAGAATTTCACGATGGGCACGTTGATGAAGCCCACCAAAGTGAGCACGGCGGCGGCGCGCCCGGCGCGGTTCGGTTCCTCGATGGCGGCGCGCAGCGCCATCAGGCCGAGATAGAGCAGCAGCAGCACCAGCATGGAGGTGAGCCGCGCATCCCACACCCAATAGGTGCCCCACATGGGCCGGCCCCACAGGGCGCCGGTGACGAGGCACAAGGCGGTGAAGGTGGCGCCCACCGGCGCGGCGGCCTTGTGCGCCACGTCCGCCAGGGGGTGGCGCCACACCAGGATGCCGATGGAGGAGGCGGCCATCATGGAATAGCCGAACAACCCCAGCCAGGCGAACGGGACGTGGATGTACATGATCCGTACCGTCTCGCCCTGCTGGTAGTCCTCCGGGGCCCAGAAGGCGAGCCCGAAGCCGACGGCCAGCGTAGCCGCCGCCGCGGCCGCGATCCACGGCAGGAGGCGGGCGGAGAAACTGAGGAAACGAACCGGGTTTGCAAGGTCGAGCAACGCCATGCAGCGGTTCTAAAACGCCCCGGCGCCGGAGGGAAGCACATTGCGGTGAGGTGAATCTGTGTCGCAGCCCCGCGGGCGACGCCTCCCTTGACATACGTTATATCCAAACGAATATAGGTTGGCCGGCAGGGACGCGGCGCCTTGCCAGCAAAGGGACGGGACGATGAAGCGCGACGACATCTCCGGGCAGGCGCCCTGCGGGCAAGACATTGCCGGACAGGATATCTTCGGACAGGACATCCTCTCCTTCGACGTGGCCACCGATGGCAGCCGCTTCCGCATGCGCTTCAGCCGCCCGGACGGCTCCGCCGCCGCCCTGAACCTTCCCGCCGACTGCCTCCAGGCCATGGTGATGACCCTGCCGCGGATGATGGCCGAGGTGCTGCGCGCCCGCCACCAGGATGAGAGCCTGCGCCTCGTCTACCCCACCCAGCGGCTGCGCGTGGAACAGGCGTCCGACCCCTCCACCCTCATCCTCACGCTGGCCACCACCGACGGCTTCGAGGTGTCCTTCGCCCTCGGCAGCGGCCAGTTGCAGACCCTGGCCACGGCCTACGCCACCGTATCGCGGCGCACGGACACCGCCACCACCTTCAACTGACCCTGCCCTCCTAATTCCGGCGCAGACGTTTTCCGAGCGACCAACCCCATCCCCGAACTCTCGCTGGCATCTCGAAACGGCGGCACCGGAGGCTTGCGCCCCCGGTGCCAGTTTGTTTTTGGGGGGTGGCGACGGCCCGCCAGATCCTCCAGCCGCCGGATGCCGACGGAAAGGGGCGGCTGCGACACGCCGCAGGCTTCCGCGGCACGCCCGAAATGCCCTTCGCGCGACACCGCGAGCAGATACTGGAGTTGCCGCATGGACATGGCGCCCCCTCTCTGCCGTTTTCCGCCTAGTCCCCGTCCGTCATTGCGAACGCAGATGACGTTATATACAGTTAGGAATAACGACAGGGCGCCGGACCGTTTGATAGACTGGTTCCCTTCCCCGCCCGTTCCATTCCCCGCCCGCTTTGCCTGGGCCGCTTTGCAGCACCGAAGCCGGCCGGTCCGTTCGAACACGAGTTCTCCCATGGCCTCGCTCAGCCTGCGCATCGACCTTGGACCGCACCGGATCGGCCCCGGCAAGATCGAGCTTCTGGAGCGGATCGACGCCGCCGGCTCCATCTCCGCGGCGGGACGGGCCATGAGCATGTCCTATCGCCGGGCCTGGGAACTGGTGGAGGAGATGAACGGCCTGTTCGCCGGCCCGCTGGTTTCGGCCCGCACCGGGGGCCGGCAGGGCGGCGGCACCGCCCTTACCCCCCTGGGCCATGCCGTCGTGGCCAGCTACCGGGCCATCGAGCAGGCGGCCACGGCCGCCACCCGTCAGCAGCTCGCCGAGCTTGAGGCCGAACTGGCCCCCCTGCCGACAGCGGCCGAATGAGGCGCCGCGCCGCCGCCCCTCAGCTGCGTGCTGCCCGCAGCGCCGCGGCGGCCGCGACCGGCCCCAGCACCAGGGAGAACAGCGCCAGCCCCGCCAGCACCCGGAACGGCGTGCCGAAGGGCACCGGCCCCACCACCGCCGCCTGAGTCGCCGACACGGCGAAGATGAGCACGGGGATGGCGAGTGGAATCACCAGCACGGCGATGAGCAGCCCGCCCCGCCGGAACGCTCCGGCAAAGGCCGCGCCCACCAGCCCGAGGAAGGTGACCGCCGGCGTGCCCACCAGCAGCGTCAGCACCGCCGCGCCGATGGCCGCCGGCTCCAGGTTCAGCATCAGCGCCAGCACCGGCGCCGCCAGCACCAGGGGCAGGCCGGTGGCCAGCCAGTGGGCGAGGCCCTTGGCGGCGCAGGTGAGTTCCAGCGGCAAGGCGGAGAGGGTCAGCCCGTCGAGGGAGCCGTCTTCCGCATCGGCGGCAAACAGGCGCTCCAGCCCGATGAGGCTCGCCAGCAGCGCGCCGATCCACAGGATCGCCGGGCCGATGCGGGCGAGCAGGACCAGGTCCGGCCCCACGGCAAAGGGCATCACCGTGACCACCGAGAGGAAGAAGACCACCCCCAGCCCGGCGCCGCCGCCCGAGCCCAGGGACAGCGCCAGATCGCGACGGACGATGGCGAGGAAGGCGGCGATCATCGCGCAGCCCCCCCGAGCCTGAGTTCGTCGGCGTCGCCGAGGTCGATGGGCGCATGGGTGGCGGCAATGAGAATGCCGCCGGCGGCCAGGTGCGCCCGGCCGAACGCCGCAAAGCGGGCCTGCGCCTTCACGTCCAGGGCGGTGGTGGGCTCGTCCAGCACCCACACCGGGCGCCGCGACACCAGCAGCCGGGCGATGGCGAGGCGCCGCTTCTGGCCGGCGGAGAGCACCTGCGCCCGCAGCCGGCCGAGGCCGCCGAGCCCGACCTCCTCCAGCGCCTCCTCCACATCCAGCCCGTCGGGTCCCAGCACCTGGCGCCAGAAGCCCAGATTGGCCGCGACCGTGAGCGCCCCCTTCACCGCATCCTCGTGTCCAAGATAATGGATATGCTCCGCCAGCGCGGCCCCGGCCCCGTCGAGGCGCACGGCGCCGTCGGTTGCCGCCATGAGGCCGGAAAGAATGCGCAGCAGCGAGGATTTGCCGGCGCCGTTGGGTCCCACCACCAGCAGGGCCCGTCCACCCCGCGCCGTAACGTCAAGCCCCTCGAACAGCAGCTTGTATCCCCGCCGACAGGCCAACTTTTCCCCAAACAGCGCAGACACGGCAGCCATTGGCGCGACCCCTGCTTTTGATGCATTGCACATTGATCGCTCTTATCGCATGACCGCGCTTTGAAATGGCTCTATAAAGCCGCTGAACCGCACCGTCCAAGGTGGCGGAGTGCCCCTCCTGCCTCTCGGCCCCTGCGGCCTCGGTCGATCATCGAACCGGAGAGAACGCGCCGTGACTTCCCTTGACAGCTTCAAGTGCCGCACCACCCTGGAAGTGGACGACAAGGAATACGTCTATTACAGCCTTGAAGTCGCTGAGAAGAACGGCCTTCCCGGCGTTTCGGCTCTGCCGTTCTCGATGAAGGTGCTGCTGGAAAACCTGCTGCGCTTCGAAGACGGCCGCTCGGTCACCAAGGACGACGTGATCTCCGTCGCCGAATGGCTGAACAATCGCGGCAAGGCGGAAAAGGAAATCGCCTACCGTCCGGCCCGCGTGCTGATGCAGGATTTCACCGGCGTTCCCGCCGTGGTGGACCTTGCCGCCATGCGCGACGCCATGGTGGCGCTGGGCGGCGACCCGGCCCGCATCAACCCGCTGGTTCCCGTGGACCTCGTCATCGACCACTCGGTGATCGTGAACTATTTCGGCACGGACAACGCGCTGAAGAAGAACGTGGATGAGGAATACAAGCAGAACCAGGAGCGCTACCGCTTCCTGAAGTGGGGCCAGAGCGCGTTCGACAATTTCCGCGTCGTGCCCCCCGGCACCGGCATCTGCCACCAGGTGAACCTGGAATACCTCGCCCAGACAGTGTGGACCCGCAAGGAAGAGCTGGACGGCAAGACGGTCACCGTCGCCTACCCGGACACCCTGGTGGGCACCGACTCGCACACCACCATGGTCAACGGCCTGGGCGTGCTCGGCTGGGGCGTGGGCGGCATCGAGGCCGAGGCGGCCATGCTCGGCCAGCCCATCTCCATGCTCATCCCCGAGGTGATCGGCTTCAAGCTCTCCGGCAAGCTCAAGGAAGGCATCACCGCCACCGACCTCGTGCTCACCGTCACCCAGATGCTCCGCAAGAAGGGCGTGGTGGGCAAGTTCGTGGAATTCTACGGCCCGGGCCTGGAGCATCTCTCCCTCGCCGACCGCGCCACCATCGCCAACATGGCGCCGGAATACGGCGCCACCTGCGGCTTCTTCCCGGTGGACCGCGAGACCATCGACTATCTGGAAGAGACCGGCCGCAAGGAAAGCCGCTACGATCTGGTGGAGAAATACTCCAAGGCCCAGGGCATGTGGCGCAAGAAGGACACCCCGGACCCGGTGTTCACCGACACGCTGGAGCTGGACCTCGACACCGTTCTGCCCTCCATGGCCGGCCCCAAGCGCCCGCAGGACCGCGTGCTGCTCTCCGAATCCAAGGCTGGCTTCCTCGCCGCCCTGGAAGGCGAGTTCAAGAAGCCCGGTGAGGCCGCCAAGCGCGTGCCCGTGGCCGGCACCGACTATTCCGTCGGCCATGGCGACGTGGTGATCGCCGCCATCACCTCCTGCACCAACACGTCCAACCCCTCCGTGCTCATCGCCGCCGGCCTCCTCGCCAAGGCGGCGGTGAAGAAGGGCCTGACCTCCAAGCCGTGGGTGAAGACCTCGCTGGCGCCCGGCTCGCAGGTGGTGGAAGGCTATCTGAAGGCCGCCGGCCTGCAGGACGACCTGGACAAGCTGGGCTTCAACCTGGTGGGCTTCGGCTGCACCACCTGCATCGGCAATTCCGGCCCGCTGCCGGAAGCCATCTCCGAGGCCATCAACAAGAACGACCTCGTGGCCGGCGCCGTCATCTCCGGCAACCGCAACTTCGAAGGCCGTGTGAACCCGGACGTGAAGGCGAACTACCTCGCCTCCCCGCCTCTGGTGGTGGCCTACGCCTTGGCCGGCTCGCTGCAGGTGGACCTCACCACCGAGCCGCTGGGCACCGACAAGGACGGCAACCCTGTCTACCTCAAGGACATCTGGCCTTCCAACAAGGAAGTCGCCCAGTATATCCGCGAGAATGTCACCAAGAAGATGTTCAAGGAAAAGTATTCCGACGTCTTCAAGGGCGACGAGAACTGGCAGAAGATCGCCATTCCCACCGGCCAGACCTACGCCTGGCAGGATACGTCCACCTACGTGCAGAACCCGCCCTATTTCGTGGGCATGACCAAGGAGCCGGTGCCGGTCACCGACATCCTCGACGCCCGGGTCATGGGCCTGTTCCTGGATTCCATCACCACCGACCACATCTCGCCGGCCGGCTCCATCAAGCAGGCGTCCCCGGCGGGCCAGTACCTGATCGAGCATCAGGTCCGCCCGGTGGACTTCAACCAGTACGGCACCCGCCGCGGCAACCATGAAGTGATGATGCGCGGCACCTTTGCCAACATCCGCATCAAGAACCAGATGGTGCCGGGCGTGGAAGGCGGCGTGACCATCCATTACCCGGACGGCGCGCAGCTGCCCATCTATGACGCGGCCATGAAGTACAAGGCCGAGGGCGTGCCGCTGGTGGTGTTTGCCGGCAAGGAATACGGCACCGGCTCGTCCCGCGACTGGGCGGCCAAGGGCACCAAGCTGCTCGGCGTGCGCGCCGTGGTGGCCCAGTCCTTCGAGCGCATCCATCGCTCCAACCTGGTGGGCATGGGCATCGTGCCGCTGGTGTTCAAGGACGGCGAGAGCTGGCAGACCCTCGGCCTCAAGGGCGACGAGATCGTCACCCTGAAGGGCATCGAGGGCGACCTGAAGCCGCGCCAGACGCTGACCGCCGAGATCAAGTTCGCCGATGGCAGCGTGAAGAACGTGGAGCTCATCTGCCGGATCGACACCCTCGACGAGCTCGACTACTTCCGCAACGGCGGCATCCTGCCCTACGTGCTGCGCTCGCTCGCGGCCTGAGCCTCCCGGCGGCCCGCGCCGCCGGTCCCCTGCTGACACAGAAAGGCCGGCCCGGTTGCCCCGGGCCGGCCTTTTTGATGTCGCGGCATTTTTTTACCTCCCTCGACACCCCATTGTGACTGGTGCCGCCCGCCCGCCTCGTTTATCCCGGAATTGCAATTTCCTACCGGCCAGACCCTTTCGGCTCATGATGCTTCCTCGCACCGCCCTCGCGCTCGCCTTCGCCCTCGCCTTTGGTCCGGCGTCGGGGCAGAGCCAGCCAAAGGCCGTGGTGGAGCTGTTCACCAGCCAGGGCTGCGCCTCCTGCCCGCCGGCGGATGCCCTCCTCAACGAGCTGGCGAAGGACCCGCAGGTGATCGCCCTCACCCTTGCGGTGGATTATTGGGACTATATCGGCTGGAAGGACACGCTGGCGCTGCACGGCCATTCCCTGCGCCAGAAGGCCTATGCCGACCAGCGCCCCGACCGGAAGGTCTACACCCCGCAGATGGTGGTGGACGGCAACCACTCCACCAAGGGCAGCGACCGTGCTGCGGTGCAGCGGGCGCTCATGGCCGCGCGCCAGGGCGGCGGCCTGCCTCTGACCCTCGACGTGCGGCGCGATGGCGACGCCATCGAGATCCACCTGCCGAAGGGCGATCCGGGGGCGGAGGGCGCCGAAGTCTGGGCCTGCCCGGTGTCCCGCACGCAGAATGTCGCCATCGGCCGCGGCGAGAACGGCGGCCGCAATGTCACTTATGCCAATGTGGTGCGCGGCTGGGTGCGCGTCGGCCCGTGGCAGGGACAGGAGGGGCATTATCGCGTGCTCCTGAAGGACCTTCACCGCGACGGCGTCGATGCTGTGGCGGTGCTGCTGCAGGCCGGAACCAACATCGCCCCCGGCCGCATCTTCGGCGCCAGCCTCATCCCCCTGGACTGACCGCAAGGCCCCTGGAGCCGGCGCATGGCCGGCCCCCGGCGCCGCGCGCCGGCCAAGCCAAAAAAAAGGCCATCCGGGGGATGGCCTAATGGGGGTCTGAAGTCGGTGCGTAGCAGTGGCCGGTCCACGCGCACCCCGGGGGGCTGGGGGGCTGGGATAGACCGGAGCGCCTCGCGAACCGGCCCTGCTACGCAAATGAAGATCGCGCCGGGCCGCGGCACCCCGTTGACCGAATTCCGGCGAGACTGTGATTCCATTGACGTTGGCGTGATAGGTACCAAAACACCAATTGCCCCGGCACACGACGCAGGACACCGGCGCAGTCGCCTCCGCCGGCGGCAGGGCACCGCACCCGGCAGCCTGCGAAAGCAGCAGCCGGCTACGGAACGCTCTTGAAAGGCGGGGCGCCGATGGCGATCATGGCCGAGCGACTGCGAGACCGCGCCTTGGGCCACCGATTCCGGCCCCCGGGGCGGCCATCGGCGGCGGGACACCCCCTGCAAGGAGGCCCGATGGGAGACGTTGAACCCATATTCCTTTCGCGCCGGACCGTGGCGGCCCAGAGCGCCCCTCCGGCACCGGCCCCGGTGAAGATCACCTTCGACCGCCGGGAGCTTGACCGCATTCTGGATCTCTACGGGCGCATGGTGGCGGCCGGGGAGTGGCGGGACTACGCCATGGATTTCCAGCGCGACAAGGCCGTGTTCGCCATCTTCCGGCGGTCCATGGACGTGCCGCTCTACCGAATCGAGAAGGACCCGCGCCTTGCCCGCAAGCAGGGCATGTTCTGCGTGGTCTCGCAAACCGGCCTCATCCTGAAACGCGGCCACGACCTGCCCCGCGTGCTGGCCGTATTGGAAAAGCCGCTGCAGAGCGTGTGACCGCGCCGCCGATTCGCGGTTCCGGTGCGCGCGCATCTGCCGGACGACCTGCACCAGCGCCGCAGCCTTTGCCGCCGCGCACGACGCAGGCTCCCCGGCTGTTCCCGGCAGCGGAAGCCCGCCTGCGGATCAGCGCCTGCGCGCGCCGGGCCGTGGCGGATGTGGCGCGCCGAAAGCCGGAACGGCGCCAAAGGCGCAGCTCTGCAGCCACAGGGGCTGTTCGAGACACGAAACGGAAGGGATGATGTGGGGGCCAGTGCGCTGGCCTGCGGTGTCGGCGCTCAACCGGCTGGGCGGGAGCTGCTGCGACCCGGCACCGGGAGCCCGCGTCGTGCGCGGCGTCAAAGGCTGCGGGGCGTAGGCTTCACATGCGGTCCGCGATGAAATCGGGACCCAACGCACAAGGCGTCGTCAACGTCCGGCATCGGCGGCGCTCAAAGCCCGCGCCGCACTTGGGGTCAGCCGCACTTGGGGTCAGCCGCACTTGGGGTCAGCCGCACTTGGGGTCAGCCGCACTTGGGGGCGGCCGCCCTTGGGGTCAGCCGCCCTTGGGGTCAGCCGCGATTGCTGCCCTTGCGGCGCAGCCGCACCACCACGTCGATACGGGCCACTTCATAGCCTTCCGGCGGCTCCGGCAGGAGGTTCACGCTCACGTCCGCGGCGGGGATATCCACCAGGTCGTTGTGCCCCTCCATGAAGAAATGGTGGTGGTCGGAGGAATTGGTGTCGAAATAAGTCTTGGACCCATCCACCGCCACTTCGCGCAGCAGGCTCGCCTCGGTGAACTGGTGCAGGGTGTTGTAGACCGTGGCGAGGGACACCGGGAAGCGGGCCTTGATGGCCTCCTCGTGGAGGATTTCCGCTGTCACATGCCGGTCGCCCTTGGCGAATAGCAACCAGCCGAGAGCCAGACGCTGGCGGGTGGGGCGCAGGCCAACCTCCCGCAGCATCTCCCGCACGTCGTGGAAGGGGCAGCCGGTACGACGCGTGGTGTTGATGTCCCGCAGCTGGGCAACGGGCAACACGGGATCGTCGGAAGCCTCGTGGCCCTGCGGCATGGGGGCACCGAAGGTGGAGCGGGAGCGGGGCATCTCGTTCATTTCGGCTGCAATCTTTATGAGCTATCACCAAAATATGCCGCTTCAGACGAAACGCAATGCGAATGCCTCCGAAGACGACTAGCAAATTTATAACCCATGCCGCGCTGCAGCGCCATACGGGTGCCCCTGAGTAAGAACAGTTCCAAGGTGTTTTGGCACCTCCCCGCGGGTCCGTGCCACGGCCCCGGCTGCGCTCACATGCACGGCACCGGGCTGCCGGGGGCATGGACAAGGGCGCCGTCCCGGGCGTATCGCCATGGCGTGCCCTGCCCGGGCTCCCCCATGTGCGAGGCGTCCCTTGTCCGTGCGACCCGTGTCCGAGCGCGCCCTGTCCTATCCGGCGGGGTCCCTGGCGCAAGCCGCCGCCCTTGTCCTGCTGGCCGGCTCGGCGTTCGCCCTCGCCGCCGCCTGGTACTTCCAGCTGGTGGTGGGGCTGGCCCCCTGCCCGCTCTGCCTCGACCAGCGGCTGGCCTATTACTTTGCGATTCCCGTGGGGTTGGCCACGCTGCTTGCGGCGCGCGCCGGCCGGCCGGGCCTTGCCCGCGCGCTGCTGGCCGTGCTCGGCCTCGCCATGCTCGCCAACATGGGGCTCGCCATGTATCACGCAGGCGTCGAATGGGCCTTCTGGCCCGGCCCCGCCGCCTGCACCGGCGCGCCGGTGCTGACCGGCGACATCCTCTCCGCCCTCAAGGGCGCGCGGGTGCCGCGCTGCGATGAGGCGGCGTGGCGCCTGCTCGGCCTGTCCATGGCGGGGTGGAATGCGCTGATCGCCGCGGCGCTGGCGGCGGTGGGCCTCGGCGGGGCGGCCTTAGAGCCCGCGCCGATCAGCTTGCACCGCAAGCG
Source organism: Xanthobacter sp. AM11 (assembly GCF_047444035.1). Taxonomy (NCBI): domain Bacteria; kingdom Pseudomonadati; phylum Pseudomonadota; class Alphaproteobacteria; order Hyphomicrobiales; family Xanthobacteraceae; genus Xanthobacter; species Xanthobacter sp. AM11. The sequence goes on along the minus strand of NZ_JBLAOA010000001.1, from coordinate 2,109,073 downwards.
GATCGGATAACGCGTTCTCTATCCTTAAGTGAGAGCGCGACAACCGGTCGCAAAGCCGGGGCGTGAGCTCAGGGGTCGAGCTCGGTATCCCAGTAGAGATAGTCCATCCAGCTTTCGTGCAAATAGTTGGGCGGGAAGTGGCGGCCGTTCTGGTGCAGATCGTGCACGGACGGCTGGAACGGCATCTGCGCCGGCCACATTCCCACGTCTCCCGGCATGTGCCCGCCCTTGCGCAGGTTGCAGGGAGAGCAGGCGGCGACCACGTTTTCCCAGGTGGTCTGCCCGCCCTTGGAACGGGGAATGAGGTGATCGAAGGTGAGATCCTCGCGGGAGCCGCAATATTGGCAGGAGAAGCGGTCGCGCAGGAAGACGTTGAAGCGGGTGAAGGCGGGTTGCCGTGTCGGCTTCACGAAGGTTCGCAGCGACACTACGCTCGGCAGCCGGATCTCGAACCCGGGACTTCGCACCGCCTTGTCGTAATATTCGACGATGTTCACCCGATCCAGGAAGACGGCCTTGATGGCGTCCTGCCAGCTCCAGACCGACAGCGGGTAATAGCTCAAGGGACGGTAGTCCGCATTGAGCACGAGCGCTGGCCAGGCACCTGGTGACAAAGCAGTGGTCAAGGACCGAGCTCCTCGTCTGGTGCAGCCGAATCGCGCCTGACGACCCGGATGCGGTGCGATACTCTATATGCACCATGTCATTCTTGTGAAGCTGCCGGCAAACGACTCTGCATACGCTGCGGTTATTGCGCCAAGACTCGCCGGCCCGAAAGTCTGCAGCCCGGCACCGCCACAGCCTCAGCGCCGCGACGGCGGGCCGAGGAACTGGGCGAGGAAGGCGCCGCCCCGCTCCAGCCCCGCCTCGTCGATGCCGTGGCCGAGCCCGTGGCACAGGTGCCATTCCGCCGGCACCCCCGCCGCGGCGAGCGCCTGCGCCGAAGCGAACAGGGCGCCGACCGGAATCACCTCGTCGTCGGTGCCATGCACCAGCAGCACCGGCGGACGGGCCGAAACCGTGGTGGTGCCGCCGGCCGCGCCCCCGGCCTCCGCCCACATGCCGGAATAGGCCACCACGGCCGCAGGTGCCGTCACCGCGGTGGTGGCGAGCTTCAGCGCCATCATCGCCCCCTGGCTGAAGCCCACCAGGGCCAGCCGCTGCGGCGGCAGCGCATATTTCTCCAGTTCCGCCTCCAGGAAGGCCCGCAGCAGGGGCGCCGCCATCTCGGCGCCGCGGGTCAGTTCGTGGGGGTCGCGGAAGGTGAGGGGAAACCACTGCCGCCCCACCGGCGCCTCCGCGCACGGGTCCGGCGCATGGGGGGCCACGAAGGCGGCGCGCGGCAAAAGATCCGCCCATGCGGCGCCGATGTCGATCAGGTCGCGCCCGTCGGCACCGTAGCCGTGCAGCAGCACCACCAGCGCATCGGGGTCGCCGCCGTCGCGCGGGGGCAGGCGCGGGCCTTCCAGGATGGGATCGTCGAGGGAAACGCCGTCGAGAGGAAAGCGCATGGCGGTCCACCGGGTTGCAAGCGGGCAGCAGCCCTCAGGCCGGCGCACCCGGCCGGGCGCGCCGCGCGCCATAATACGCCCAGAGCAGATGCGCCGCCACGCCGCGCAAGGGCCGCCAATCTTCCGCTATGGCTTTCAGGCCGATGGGGGTGCAGCGCCCGCCCAGCTGCAGCGCCTCCCCCGCCGCCACCTGCAGGGCAAGGTCGCCATGGGGGAAGGCATCGGCGCGCCCGAGGCAGAACAGGAGGTAGATGTCGGCGGTCCACAGGCCGATGCCCGGCAGGCGGGTGAGCGCGGCGGCCGCCGCATCGGCCGGCAGGCGCGCCAGGGCGTCGAGGTCCGCCTCCCCCGCCGCCAACGCCCGGGCGATGCCGGTGAGGGTGCGGATCTTGGGCGCCGAGAGCCCGGCGGCGCGCAGGGTCGCCGCATCGGCGGCAAGGAGGGCGGCGGCCGTGGGTGGGCCGCCAAGCGCCGCCTCCAGCCGCGCCGAGATGGACCGCGCCGCCGCCACGGACAATTGCTGCGCCACCACCACCGCCGCGAGGCCGGCAAAGCCGGGCGGGCGCCGGCGCAGGCTCGGCCGGCCCGCCACCGCCACCAGCGGCCCGAGGCGCGGATCCAGGCGCAGCAACACGTCCAGGGCCTGGTCGAATGCGGCCTGGTCGGCCAGATGCGGTTCCTCCACTTGCCCCTCCCCTCAGTCGCGGCCGGCCCAGCCCGGCGCACGTTCCGTTTCCCTCCGGCGGGTTCGCGCTCTAATGCTGGGTCCCATGCCGCGCCCCCTGCCATCCGCCGCCGCGCCATTCGTCTGCCGCTTCGCGCCCAGCCCCAACGGCCGGCTCCATCTCGGCCATGCCTTCTCCGCCCTCGTCAATGAAGCGGCCGCGCGCCGCATGGGCGGCACCTTCCTGTTGCGCATGGAGGATATCGACGCCACCCGATGCCGCCCGGACCATGAGGCAGCCATTCTCCAGGACCTCGCCTGGCTCGGCATCGCTCCCGATGCCCCGCCGCGGCGCCAGTCGGAACATTTCGCCGATTATGCCGCGGCGCTGGAGCGCCTCAGCGCCATGGGGCTCATTTATGCGGCGTTCGAGAGCCGGGCCGACATCGCCCGCGCCGTCATCGCCCGCGAGGCGGCCACGGGCCGTCCCGCCCTGCGCGACCCCGACGGCGCCCCGCTCTTCCCCTTCGCCCGCAGCGCCATGAGCGAGGCCGAGCGCGACGCCCGCCGGGCCGAAGGCGCGCCCTTCGTGCTGCGGCTGGACATGGCCGCCGCCCTGGCTGCGGCCGAAGCCCTGCCCGGCGGGCCGCTGGGCTGGACCGAGGCGCAGGGCGTGCCGGAAGGGCCGCGTGCTCCCGTGCCCGCCGATCCCACCCGCTGGGGCGACGTGGTGCTGGCCCGCAAGGACGTGCCCACCAGCTACCATCTTTCCGTGGTGGTGGATGACGCGGCGCAGGGCATCACCCACGTCATCCGCGGCATGGACCTGTTCCACGCCACCTCGGTGCATGTGCTGCTGCAACGCCTGCTCGGCCTGCCGACGCCGCTCTACCATCACCACCGGCTGATCCACGACGACAGCGGCCGCAAGCTCTCCAAGAGCAATGCCGCCACCAGCCTCGCGGCCCTGCGCGCGGCCGGGGTGCGCCCGCAGGACATCCGCGCCCGCCTTCAGCCCACCCCGAGCACATAGAGCCAGATGGCCACCGTGAACACCGCCAGACCGGTGGAGAGCGACACCGCGCTGGTGGAGGTGCCCACCGCAATGCCGTAGCGCTGGGCCAGGAGATAGCCGTTGATGCCGCTGGGCATGGCCGCGAACAGCACCGCCACCCCCGCCCACACCGGCGGCATGGCGAACACGAAGGTGAGCGCGAACACCGCCGCCGGATGCACCAGCAGCTTGAGCGCGCAGATGACCACCGAGGGGCCGAAATCGCCGCCGGCCATGCCGTAGCGCTTCAGCGAGAGCCCCAGCGAAATGAGGGCGCAGGGCGTGGCGGCGGCGGCCAGCAGGTCCACCATCTGCTTGGGGATGCCCACCGCCTGCACTCCGGCCACCCGCGCCAGCCCCCCGGCATAGATGCCGATGAGGATGGGGTTGAGCGCCAGCGCCTTCACCAGCTTGAGCACGGTGGCGCGGGAAAAGCCGGCGCTGCCTTCCAGCAGCACGGTGGCGGCCACCAGCATCACCGGCAGGTGCACGGCGATGAGCAGGAACAAAGGCACCGCCCCTTCCTCGCCATAGGCCTTCAGGATCAAGGGCACGCCGACGAACACGGTGTTGGCCTGCCCGGCGGCGAAGCCGTGGATCACGGCCTCCTGCCGGGTGCGGCCGAACAGTTTCTGCGCCGCCAGCATGGCGAGGCCGAAGACGAAGAAGGCGCCGGCGAAATAAGCGATCCAATAGCCCCAGGGCTGGGCTTGCGGCAGCTGCGATTCGCTAAGGGTGCGGAAGATGAGGACCGGCACCGAAAGCGAGAACACGAATTCCGCCAGCCCGTCCGTGGCGCGCTCGCTGACGAGGCCGACCCGGGCCGCAAGATAGCCCACCGCCACCATGCCGAAGACCGGCAGGACGATGACCGCGATGTCGGCAAGGGTGTGCAGCATGGGCCTTTCCTCACGCGGCCTTGACGCGGGCGTCGCCCGCCTGCACCGGCTCCAGCCGGGCCGCGCGCACCCCCACGATGGCGGCCAGCCGCCCGTGCAGGCGGAGGGCAAGCGCGGCCGGGGCGCGGAAGGTCACGTCCACCCTCAACCCGTCCGCATCGGCGGCGCCGTGGGTGCGGACGGGCAGCACATCGTGGATCACGAAGGGTTCGAGCAGGCGCAGCAGCATGTTCGCACCGGGCTCCGCCTCCACCACAAGACGGTGGCAATCAACGGCGGACGCGTCGGCGGCGGGGGAACGGGTGGGGGCCATGGGATGCTTCCGAAACGGGAACGCGCGGCAGAAGGCGCGAGCAGTGCGAGGCGGGGCCGGGCTGCGGCCCCTCGAAAATGCGCGCCGCCGGCATTAAAGTGCGATCCGAGCAAATGGAATCCATTTGCTCGGTGAATCGCCCTCTACACTCAAGACAGAGAACGCATTGTCCGATCCGCTTGCGATGCAAGCCGATCGGCGCGTGCTCCAGCTTCGAACGACGCGTCAGATCACCCGGCCGAGGAGCTCGACCGGGCGACGAATTCGCCGTTGCGCCGGCAGAAGGCCCGGCTGTCTGTTTCCGGAAGGAAGCATGGCGCGAAACTAGGCCCGGCAGCCGGGTTCCGTCAACGCCGGCGTTAATCGGTTTAGAACGCCAGCCTCGACCCGCCGCCATCCGGCCCGCGGCGGTGGGTCACGCGGCCTTGAGGGCGGCGCCGGTTGGCGGAGCCGGGGCTTTGGCGCTATTCTTGCCGGCGTTCACAGTGCCGTTCCGACGGAGACCCCATGGCCCACGTGCTCGACAGCCAGCCGCCCGCGCACGTCCCCGAGGACGCGGCGCCGTCCGGTGTTGCCCCCGCGGCTTCGGGCAAAGCGGAACGCGCCGTGGTGCTGGCGACCGCCCTTGCCGCCGGCGCCCTGTTTGCCGCGGCGGCGCTGCTGTGGGCCCGGGACGGCGCCACCCTCTTCTTCGACATCATGAATGCGGGCATCGGCTCCTGCCTGTGACCGACGGCCCGCGCGCCCGCAGCGGCGCCGGAAAAACCAGGGTTGACCCCGCACATGGCTGATCCCACCAAAGGCAAGAAGACGCCTCCCGCCAGCCGGACCGCCGGCAGCAGCGCGGCGCGGCGCGGCATCATCCTTCTGTTCGCGGCGTTCGCCGCCGGCGCCGTGGTCCTCGTCGCCGCCGTCACCATGCTGATGCCCGCCGCCCCGCCCACGGTGAGCTGCATCGGGGACCGCGCGGGTGGGCGGGCCGTTCACCCTGGTGGACGAAACCGGCAACCCGGTCACGGAAGCCGTGCTCAAGGGCAAGCCGAGCCTCGTCTTCTTCGGCTTCACCCACTGCCCGGACGTGTGCCCCACCGCCCTGTTCGAGATGTCGGAGATCTTCGCCGCCCTCGGCCCCGACGCCGACAAGGCGCAGGCCATATTCGTGAGCGTGGACCCCGAGCGCGACACCCCCGCGGTGCTGAAATCCTACCTCTCCAGCTTCGCGCCGCAGATCCATGGCCTCAGCGGCACACCCGAGGCGGTGGAGGCCATCAAGAAGCATTACCGCGTGTATTCCCGCAAGGTTCCCCTCTCGGATGGGGACTACACCATGGACCACACGGCGGTGGTCTATCTCATGGACAAGAGCGGAACCTTCGTGGCGCCGTTCAATTCCAAGCGGCCGCCGGCCGAGTCCGCGGCGGAGCTGAAGCGCTACTTCTGACCGGCGCCGCGCCCGCATCCCCCGCGGCGGCGCCGGGCGCGCGGCGGGGGGAAAGGCCGTGCTCGGTCTTGCGCCAGAAATGGGGCCGGCGCACCAGTTCCACCATCGCCCGCCAGGCCGCCAGCGAAAGCAGCAGCCAGTAGGCCGGAATGGAGAGGATGACGCCCCAGCGCACCGGCAGTTCCCGCCGGCGCAGGCCCATGATGGCGGTGGCGGCCGTGCCGGCATAGCCCGCAACCAGGGTCGCGTAGGTCAGGGCCGAGGTCAGCACCTCCGCCGGCGTGGTGCAGGGCAGGCCGGCCACGCCGCGGGCGATGTCGTGCGCGAACAGCGCCAGGCACAGGGGATGCAGCAGTGCCGCCGCGAACGGCCCGCCGGCCAGCACGCAGAGGGCCAGGCTCGCCCCCGGCCCCAGGTCGCGCACCAGCGCGCGGGGGCGGCGGCCGTGCACCATCAGCGTCTGCGCCCAACCCTTCAGCCAGCGGGTGCGCTGGCCCAGCCAGGCGCGCCGCGTCACCGGCGCCTCCTCATAGGTGGTGGCGGCGATGACGCGGGTGAGGAAGCCCGCCCGCGCCAGCCGGATGCCGAGGTCCGCATCCTCGGTGACATTGTAGGGGTCCCACGCCCCCACCTGCTCCAGCACCCCGCGGCGGAAATGGTTGGAGGTGCCACCCAGCAGGATCGGCAGGCCGAGGGCGGAAAGCACCGGCAGCAGCACGTCGAACTGCCCGGCATATTCGGCGGCGAAATGGCCGGCGATCCAGCTGTCGGCGCCATTGTCCACGCACAGCCGCGCCTGCACGCAGGCGACCTTGGGCCCGCCCTGCCGGAAGGCATCGAGGGCGCGCAGCAACTGGTCCGGCTCCGGCAGATCCTCGGCGTCATAGACCGCCACGAAGGCGCCGCGGGCGAACGGCAGCGCCACGTCGAGGGCCTTCGGCTTGGTGCGCGGGCCGATGGCGGGCACCGCCACTTCCTCCATATGGGGCGGCAGCCGCCCGGCCCGGTGAAGGGCGGCAAGGGCGGCGCGGGTCTCGGCGTCGTCTGCCTCCACCACCAGCTTGATGTCCAGCTTCTCCGGCGGATAATCCAGCGCGGCCAAGGCCTTCACCAGATGCGGCAGGCTCGCCGCCTCGCGATAGAGCGGCACCAGCACCGCATAGAGCGGCAACTCGCGCTCGGCGCTGCTGGGGGCCGGCTCCATGGGCGCGGCATAGAGGCAGCCGGCGAGCCGCAGCGCGATCCAGGACAGGAACACCAGGGAGAGCAGCGCCTGCACCAGCAGCAGCCCCACCGCCGGCGCCAGCGCGAGAAGCAGGGCCACGGGCAGGGCGCCAACCAGCCCGGCCACGGCGAAGGCCCGGGCAGGGCGCAGGGTGGCGGCCGATTTCAAGGGCGCCGCCTCGGCCAAAGCGGAAACGGCGTCTGCCGCCAGGGCCGGGCCGGCCACCGCCATCACATGCCGGCGCAGCGCCGCCGGGGCCACGAGGCGCACCCGCCGCGCCAGGCCGGCATCCGCCTTCAGGGCCCGGAACAGGCGCCGCGCCTGCCGCCCCCGCGCGGCCATGGTGAAATGCGGGCGGGCGCCGGCCGCATCCAGCAGCACGCCGGTGCGCAGCGCCGCCCGCGCCATGGCGGCATCGGCGGGAATGTCGGCTGGCCCCGGCTCCGCCACCTCCAGGCCCAGATGGACGGCAAGGCGGCGGGTGGCATCCGCCCCGTCCACCAGCCGCCCGGCCACCAGCACCTCGTCCGCCCCCATGCCGATCTCGCGGGCCCGGCGGGCCGCCGCGGCGAGGGTGGACTCAGGCAGCCAGCCGGCGAAGGGCCGCAGCTCGGGCACGAGGGGAAGGGAGCGCTCCCCACCAGCCGGCGCGAGCGCGCCCGCCTCATCCGGCACCGGGCCGGAGCGGGGCTGAAACCTGGTCCATCGCCCGGATTGCGGCCCCGCCCGCCTCTTGCCCGCGGACCGCGCGTCCCCCACCATGCCCCGCCCCCTGAAGCGCAACCTGAAGGTAGTCCCGTCCCCATGGCTCGACCAGATCCTTTCGCTGTGCTGCGCGCATCCGCCGCCCGCCTCGCCCCGGCGATGGCGCTGTGCGCGGCGCTGCTGCTCCCCCTCTGCGCCGCCGCGCAGGAGCGGCGGGAAGGGCAAAGCGTGCCCCCGCCGGTGTGGAGCGAAAGCAATGGCGCCACCCCGGGGGTGGTGGTTCCCAACTTCTGGAACGTGGAGCGGCGCCTGGAGCGGCCGGATGCCGCGCGCCTGCCGCGGGAGCTGCGCTTCGTCACCACCGACGATTACCCGCCCTTCAACTTCCTGAACGCCAACGGCGTGCTCTCCGGCTTCAACGTGGACCTCGCCCGGGCCATCTGCGCCGAGCTGGCGGTCACCTGCGTCATCCAGACCGCCGCCTTCAACGGGCTGGCCGAGGCGGTGGACCAGGGCCGCGCCGACGCCATCATCGCCGGCCTCGCCGCCACCCCCGCCACCCGCGCCACGCTGGAATTCTCCGAGCGCTACCTGGGCACGCCGGCGCGCTTTGCCGGGCGCCAGCAGGAAACGCTTGCGAGCGCGACCCCGGAAAGCGTGGCCGCCAAGAAGGTGGCGGTGGTGAGCCGCACCGCCCACGAGGCCTACCTGCGCTCCTTCTTCAACGAGGCCGCCATCCGCCCCTATTCCGACCTCAAGGCGGCGCAGGAGGCGCTGACATCCGGCGCGGTGGACCTCCTGTTTGCCGACGGCATCGCCCTCGCCCTCTGGCTCAACGGCACCGAAAGCGCCGGCTGCTGCCGCTTCATCGGCGGCCCCTTCACCGAGAGCCGCTTCTTCGGCGAGGGCTTCCAGGTGGCGGTGCGCGAGGGCAACGACACCTTGCGCCACGCCATCGACTTCGCCCTCCAGCGCATCTGGGAGAAGGGCGTCTACACGGACATCTACCTGCGCTGGTTTCCCATCGGCTTCTACTGATGCCAAGGCCGGCGCGGCGCTTCAGCGACCCGCCTCGGACCGGTCAGAGGCGGGAGCCGACGACCGCAGGGGGTGCGGCCGGGCGTTGACGCCCCCCGCGCCGCTCCTTAGAGCAGGTCGATGTTCCCGGGCCGCGCGCCGGCGCGCCCGGCCCGCCCGATCGTCTGGAGATGCGTATGAGCACGGCGCCCGCCCCCACCCCCGCCCCCACCGCCGACCTGGCGGGCGAGATGAAGCGCGCCGCCGAGACCGCCGGCGCCTGGCCGTTCGAGGAAGCCCGCAAGCTGGTGGAGCGCCTGAAGCGCCACCCCAAGGCGGAGGTGCTGTTCGAGACCGGCTACGGCCCCTCCGGCCTGCCGCACATCGGCACCTTCGGCGAGGTGGCGCGCACCACCATGGTGCGCCATGCCTTCCATGTCCTCACCGAGGACAAGGTGAAGACCCGCCTGCTGTGCTTCTCGGACGACATGGACGGCATGCGCAAGATCCCGGAAAATGTGCCGGACCGCGCCGCCCTCGAACCCTATCTGCAGATGCCGCTGACCGCGGTGCCCAACCCGTTCGGCGGGGACTATCCCAGCTTCGGCGACCACAACAACGCCATGCTGCGGCGCTTCCTCGACACCTTCGGCTTCGATTACGAATTCGCCAGCGCCACCGACTATTACAAGAGCGGCAAGCTCGACGCGGTGCTGCTGCGTGTGGCGCAGAGGTACGAGGCCATCATGCAGGTGATGCTGCCCACCCTCGGCGAGGAGCGCCAGGCCACCTACAGCCCGTTCCTGCCCATCTCCCCCGTCAGCGGGCGCGTGCTCTACGTGCCGCTGAAGGCGGTGGACGCGGCGGCCGGCACCATCACCTTCACCGACGAGGACGGGGTGGACAAGACCGTCCCCGTCACCGGTGGCAGGGTGAAGCTCCAGTGGAAGCCGGACTTCGGCGCGCGCTGGGCGGCGCTGGGCGTGGATTTCGAGATGTTCGGCAAGGACCACCAGACCAACGCACCCATCTATGACCGGATCTGCGACATTCTGGACGGAATGGCGCCGGAACACTTCGTCTATGAACTCTTCCTCGACGAGAACGGCCAGAAGATCTCCAAGTCCAAGGGCAATGGCCTGACCATCGACGAGTGGCTGACCTATGCCAGCCCGGAGAGCCTGGCGCTCTACATGTTCCAGTCGCCGCGCTCGGCCAAGAAGCTGCACTTCGACGTGATCCCGAAGGCGGTGGACGAATACTTCAACTTCCTGGCCCGCTATCCGTCGCAGGACTGGAAGAACCGGCTCGGCAACCCGGTGTGGCACATCCATTCGGGCAACCCGCCCGAAATCGACATGCCGGTGTCCTTCACCATGCTGCTCAACCTCGCCTCCGCCTCCAACACGGAGGATGAAAGCGTGCTATGGGGCTTCCTCAACCGCCACGTGCCGGGCGTGTCCGCCGCCACCCACCCCAAGCTCGCCGAGCTGGTGGGCTATGCGGTGAAGTATTTCCATGACTTCGTGAAGCCGAACAAGGTGTTCCGCGCCCCGGACGAAATCGAGCGCGCAGCCCTGCAGCAGCTCGACGCGGCGCTGGCGGCCCTGCCGGAGGGAGCCGGCGGCGACGACATCCAGTCCGCGCTCTACGACGTGGCCCGGCCGATCCCGCGCTATCAGGACCTCAAGGCCAAGGGCGCCACGCCGGAGCGGCCGGGCGTGTCGGTGGAATGGTTCAATACCCTGTACCAGGTGCTTCTGGGCCTCGCCCGCGGCCCGCGCTTCGGCTCGTTCGTGGCGATCTACGGGGTGGCGGAGACGCGGGAGCTGATCCGCAAGGCGCTGGCCGGGGAACTGGCGGCGTAGGGCGGCGGCCTCACCGGCCACGCCCGGCGCACCGGTGATGGCCGGGCGCGTCCCGGCCGTCCACGCGGGAGGGCCGGGTCACGCCTTCGCGCGGCCGGCACCCGCAGGCCCGGGCCTGCGGGCGACTGCGGCTCACATGTTGGGATAGTTCGGCCCGCCGCCGCCTTCCGGCGCCGTCCAGGTGATGTTCTGGTTCGGGTCCTTGATGTCGCACGTCTTGCAGTGGACGCAGTTCTGCGCGTTGATCTGGAAGCGCGGACCCGCCGTCTCCTCCACCCATTCATAAACGCCCGCCGGGCAATAACGGTTGGAGGGGCCGGCGAACACGTCGTGCTCGGAGGCCTTCTGCAGGGCCATGTCCTTCACCACGAGATGCACCTGCTGGTCCTCCTCGTGGTTGGTGTTGGAGATGAACACCGAGGACAGCTTGTCGAAGGTCAGCACCCCGTCCGGCTTGGGGTAGGCGATGGGCTTGAACTGCGCGGCGGGCTTCAGCGAGGCCGCATCCGTCTTGCCGTGCTTCAGGGTGCCGAACAGGGAAAAGCCGAACGTGTTGGTCCACATGTCCAGCGCCCCCAGCGGGATGCCGACGAAGGTGCCGAACTTCGACCACAGGGGCTTCATGTTGCGGACCCTCTTCAGGTCGTCGCCCACCTGCGAGGTGCGCCACGCCGCCTCGTAGGTGGAAAGCTCGTCCTGGCCGCGCCCCGCGCCCAGGGCGTCCAGCAGGTGGTCGGCCGCCAGCATGCCGGAGAGCACCGCATTGTGGCTGCCCTTGATGCGCGGCACGTTCACGAAGCCCGCCGCGCAGCCCACCAGCACGCCGCCGGGGAAGCTGAGCCTGGGCACGCTCTGAAAGCCCCCCTCGGTGATGGCACGCGCGCCATAGGAAATGCGCTTGCCGCCCTCGAAGGTGTCGCGGAAGAAGGGGTGGGTCTTGAAGCGCTGGAATTCGTCGAAGGGCGACAGCCAGGGGTTCTGGTAGTTGAGATGGACCACGAAGCCCACCACCACCTGCTCGTCCTCGATATGGTAGAGGAAGGCGCCGCCGCCGGTCTTCGAATCCAGCGGCCAGCCGAAGGCGTGCTGCACCAGGCCGGGCTTGTGCTTCTCCTTCTTCACCTTCCAGAGCTCTTTCAGCCCGATGCCGAACTTGGGCACGTCGCTGCCGGCGTCCAGGGCATATTTGGCGATGATCTGCTTGGTGAGGTGACCGCGCGCGCCCTCGGCGAACACGGTGTAGCGCCCGCGCAATTCCATGCCGCGGGTGAACTCGCCCTTGGGCGTGCCGTGCCGGTCCACGCCCATGTCGCCGGTGGCGATGCCGGTGACCGCGCCCTTCTCGTCATAGAGGATCTCGTCGGCGGCGAAGCCGGGATAGATCTCCACCCCCAGCTCCTCCGCCTTCTTCGCCAGGAAGCGGCAGACATTGCCCAGGGAGCCGACATAATTGCCGTGATTGTTCATCAAAGGCGGCATGGCGAAATTGGGCAGGCGGAAGCCGCCGGCGGGCCCGAGCAGATAGAAGGCGTCATCCGTGACCGTGACGCTGAGCGGGCATTCCGCATCCTCGCGCCAGCCGGGCAGCAGGCCGTCGAGGCCGATGGGGTCGATCACCGCGCCGGACAGGATGTGGGCGCCCACCTCGGAGCCCTTCTCCACCACCACCACGGACACGTCCGAGCCGCGCTCTGCCGCCTGCTGCTTCAGGCGAATGGCGGTGGCAAGGCCGGCCGGGCCGGCGCCGACCACCACCACGTCATAATCCATGCCTTCGCGTTCAGGCAGTTCCGCCGCGCTCATCCCTCAGCTCCCCATCTGCGCCATTGGCCGTTGACTGGACTTTTTCCATGGTTGGGGCGCAATGACAATGGCGTATTATCCTATAGGGTAATTTGTTGACGCTTGATGCTGACCAAGGCGGGCGCGGCCGCCTGCCCTTTCCAGGAGCGGCGCCGTCGGGACAGCCGGCGCGCCGACGAACTCCCTTTCGCCGGCATGGCATACAAGAGGCGGAGCCGGCCCATTGATTGGCTGGCGCGATTCAATGGAAGATGAAACTTCATTTATTTATATTGAGATAGACGCCTCAGGGGAAACCGCGGGGCGGTTCCCTATACACGGATCGCGCTCTAGGATGGCGCCATGACCCATCCGGCCCCCGACCCTTGGCGCGACATCCTGGCCTTCCATCTGGAGGCCGGGGTGGACGTGGCGCTGGACGAAGCGCCGGTGGACCGTTTCGCCCAGAGCGCTGCAGACGCCGCGCGCGCACGGGCCGCGCCTTCCCCCGCCCAAATTTCCGCCCCCGCCCAAAAACCTGCCGCCGCCCAAGAACCTGCCCCGCCGCGAAACCTCGCCGCCCCGGCGGGTGCGCCGCGCGTGACCCGGCACGAGCCGGCTACGCCCCCGGCCGCCGCGGCGCTGATCACCCAGCCTCCTGATGCGGCGGTGATGACGGCCCGCGAGGCGGCCCGCGGGGCGGCCTCGCTCGATGAGCTGCGCGCCATCATGGAGGGGTTCGAAGGCTGTGCGCTGAAGCGCACCGCAAGCCGGCTGGTGTTTGCGGACGGCAATCCCGCGGCAAAGGTCATGTTCGTGGGCGAGGCGCCGGGCCGCGAGGAGGACCAGCAGGGCCTGCCCTTCGTCGGCCGCTCCGGCCGCCTCCTGGACCTGATGATGGCGGCCATCGGCCTCGACCGGACCCGGGCCTACATCGCCAACGTCATCCCCTGGCGCCCGCCGGGCAACCGCACGCCGACGCCGCAGGAAACCGCGGTGTGCCTGCCCTTCATCACACGGCAGATCGAGCTGGCGAACCCGGACATCCTCGTGTGTCTGGGCGGGCCGTCGGCGCAGGCGCTGCTGGCCACCAGCGAGGGCATCACCAAGCTGCGCGGGCGCTTCCTGCCGTATGAGACGGGGAGCCGCAGCATCCGGGCCATCGCCACCTTCCACCCGGCCTATCTGCTGCGCACCCCCATCGGCAAGCGCCTTGCCTGGCGCGACATGCTGGCGGTGGAGGCGGCGCTTGGCGGCGCCTGATGCACGCCCTTAGGGCACGCGCAGATCAGCCTGCACCGCAAGCTGGTCGGATAACGCGTTCTCTATCAATAATTTAGAGACTGATTCACCGATCAGGTTGATTCAACCTGATCGGATCAGGTTCTAGCCGTCGTTCCCCAGCGGCGCGAGCACCAGCGCGGAATTGCGGTAGCGCGGATCATAGGTGACTTCCTCGCCCACCCAGTCGGGCAGGATCACGTGCTCGTCGGTGCCTTCCAGTTCCACCTCCGCCACCACCAGCCCGTCGTTCTCGCCCTCGAACACGTCGATGGTCCATGCCTTGCCGGCATGTTCCACGGAATAGCGGGTCTTCTCGATGAGCGGCCGGGCGCAGAGCGTGTCCAGCATGGTCTCCGCGTCAGGGAGCGGAATGGCATATTCGAACTCGGCGCGGGACAGCCCTTCGGTCTTGCTCTTCACCGTGATGAAGGCATCCACGCCGGCGATACGGATGCGCACCGTGGTGTCGTCGCCGAGGCAGAGATAGCCCTGGCGAATGCTGCAGGCCCGCGCGCCTGCCCGCCATGTGTTTGAAGTGACAAGAAACTTGCGCTCGATTTCCAGGGGCATGGGCAGCCGGCTTACCTATTGGGCAGAATGTTTATCCCTGCGCAACGGCGCCCCGTCTAGCCCCTCGGGCGCCCCAACATCCTCATCTTTCGGGCGAAATCGGTTTCACAACGCATTCTGCGTCAACAGGCAGCGGCCATGCCTGCAATGTCTGCTGGCCGCCGCCTACCGCTTCGCCTCAGGCGTGTACTTTGCGCTTGGGCACCTTCACCGCCTCGGCGTCCACGTCATGGCGCGAGGGCGGGTTGTCGGCGCCGATGGTGGTGATGCGCATGATGTTGGTGGTGCCCGGCTTGGCGAAGGGCACGCCGGCGGTGATGGCGAGGCGGTCGCCCGGCTTGCCGAGGTCGCTCTCCACCGCCGTGCGCACCGCGGTGTCCACCATGTCGCCGAAGGAGTGGATATCCTCCTTCATGTGCACGGCGTGCACCCCGTAGGACAGGGCGAGGCGGCGCGCCGTCTCCATCTTGGGCGTGAGGCCCAGGATCGGGATGGCGGGCCGCTCGCGCGCGGCGCGCAGGCCGGTGGTGCCGGACAGGGTGAAGGCGACGAAGGCGGCGGCGTCCACCGCCATGGCCGCCTGGTAGGTGGCCTTGGTCACCGCGTCGCCAATGGTCTTGCCCCATTCGGCCTGGGTGGCGTCCAGCACCTGCCGGTAGCCGGGATCGCACTCCACGTGGCGGATGATGTCGTCCATGAAGGTCACCGCCTCCACCGGGAACTGGCCGGCGGCCGTCTCGGCGGAGAGCATCACGCAGTCGGCGCCCTCATAGACCGCGGTGGCCACGTCGGACACCTCGGCGCGGGTGGGCACCGGGGCGGTGATCATGGATTCCAGCATCTGGGTGGCGACGATCACCGGCCGGCCGAACTTGCGGGATTCGGCGATCATCCGCTTCTGCAGCGCCGGCACCTCGGCCAAAGAGAGTTCCACGCCGAGATCGCCGCGGGCCACCATGATGGCGTCGGAAAGCTCCACCAGTTCGGTCAGGTGCTCCACCGCCGCCGGCTTCTCCATCTTCAGCATGATGGCGGCGCGGCCCTTCACCAGCCCACGCGCCTCGTGGATGTCCTCCGGCCGCTGGACGAAGGAGAGCGCGATCCACTCCACCCCCGCCTCGCAGGCGAATTCCAGGTCCAGCCGGTCCTTGGCGGTGAGCGGCGAGAGCGGCAGCACCACGTCGGGAATGTTGAAGCCCTTGTTGTTGGAAAGCCGGGTGCCGGCCACCACCTGGGCCTCCAGGAAGCCGGCGCCCTTCTCCACCACCTTCAGGCGCACCTTGCCGTCGTCGCACAGCACGGTGGAGCCCACGGTGAGGGCTTCCAGGATGTCGGGATGGGGAATGGGAACGCGCTTCTCGTCACCCAGCCGCTCCACGTCGGCATCGAAGTGCAGCACGTCGCCGGCCTTGATGGCGATGGCGCCGTCCTTGAACTTGCCGATGCGCAGCTTGGGGCCCTGCATGTCGGCGATGACGCCGATGGGACGGTTCATCTCCTTTTCCAGCCGGCGGATGCGCGCCAGCACGGCGCCGTGGTCGTCCTGGGTGCCATGGCTGAAATTGAGCCGGAACACGTCCACGCCCGCCAGGAAGAGCGCCTTCAGCTTCTCCTCGCTGTTGGAGGCGGGTCCCACTGTCGCGACGATCTTGGTGGCACGCTGGCGCTTGTGCATGGGATGGCGTTTCGTGGGCATGGGTGCTCCTCCCGCTCCGCGTTTCTCACGCGGTGTCGTGCGTCTTTAGGGCCATGATGCCCGGCATTGGTCTACGCATAAAGTCGCATAAGCGGCAGCATGGCTGCCGGATCGGCGCGGCCGCGGCGCCTGTGTCTCGCCCGCCGGGCATCGGTCGGGGCGCGCAGCCGCACGGCGTGTGCAGCAAGGGATGCCCGTTCCCGGGCCGCTGGCCCGCGGGCGCGGCCGGCGCGGCCGCTGTTCAAGCCGGGCCGGCATCCGGCGCGACGTCGCGTCAAAGTGAACCGGCATCGGCCGGAGGGGACGGGCGAACCGTGCCCGGCCTGCAGGCGGCGGGCGGCGGGGCGGCCGCCGCCCGCCAGCGTCACGCGATCTCGTGATTCGCGAGCAGTTCCAGGGCCTTCACCATAGCCGAGTGATCCCACTTGGAGCCGCCGTGCGCGGCGCAGGCGTTGAACAGCTCCTGGCAGGTGGCAGTGTTGGGCAGGCTCACGCCCAGCGCCTTTGCGCTCTGCAGCGCAAGGTTCAGGTCCTTCTGGTGCAGCTCGATGCGGAAGCCCGGATCGAAGGTGCGCTTCACCATGCGATCGCCGTGCACCTCCAGGATCTTGGACGAAGCGAAGCCACCCATGAGGGCCTGGCGCACCTTGGCCGGGTCGGCGCCGGCCTTCGAGGCGAACAGCAGGGCCTCGCCCACCGCCTCGATGGTGAGGGCCACGATGATCTGGTTGGCGACTTTGGTGGTCTGCCCGTCGCCATTGCCGCCCACGAGGGTGATGTTCTTGCCCATCTTCTCGAACAGGGGCTTCACCGTCTCGAACGCACCTTCCGGCCCGCCGATCATGATGGTGAGGCTCGCCGCCTTGGCGCCCACCTCGCCGCCGGAGACCGGGGCGTCCAGATAATCGCAGCCCAGCGCATTGATCTTCTGGGCGAAACCCTTGGTGGCCACCGGCGAGATGGAGCTCATGTCCACCACGATCTTGCCCGCGCAGAGCCCCTCGGCCACGCCGCCGGCGCCGAACAGGGCCTCCTCCACATGGGGGGTGTCCGGCACCATGGTGATGATCACCTCGGCATTCTTCGCCACCTCGGCGGAGGAGGCGCAGGCGGTGGCACCCTTGGCGACCAGTTCCTCCGGGATGCGGAACACGTCATAGACGAACAGGCTGTGGCCGGCGGCGATGAGGTGGCCGGCCATGGGGGTGCCCATGATGCCAAGGCCGATGAAACCGACGTTCATGTGCGTTTCTCCTGAAGAGTTGTTTTGGCCGGGATGACTGTTCCAGCTTGTTTGCTGTGCCGCTCAGCCCTTGTAGGGCGCAAACCAGCCGAGGCCTTCGTCCGTGGTGGTCTTCGGCTTGTATTCGCAGCCGATCCAGCCGTCATAACCGGTGGCGTCGATGGCCTCGAACAGGAAGGGATAGTTGATCTCCCCCGTCCCCGGCTCGCCCCGGCCCGGATTGTCGGCAAGCTGGATATGCTTGATGCGCGCAATATTGGCGCGGATGGTGGGGGTCAAATCCCCCTCCATGATCTGCATGTGATAGATGTCGTACTGGAAGAAGATGTCGTCGGCGCCGACCTCATCCAGCACGGTGAGCGTCTGCCTGGTGTTGTGCAGATGGAAGCCGGGGATGTCGCGGGTGTTGATGGCTTCCACCACAAAGGGAATGCGCGCCTTCTTCAGTTCGGCTGCAGCGAACTTCAGGTTGGCCACCAGCGTCTCGTGCACCTTTTCGGCCGGCACATCCTTGGGGGTCAGGCCGGCAAGGCAGTTGATGGCCTTGGTGCCGAGGGCCTTCGCATAGTCGATGCCTTTGGCCACGCTGTCCTGGAACTCGCCCTCGCGGCCCGGCAGGCAGGCGATGCCGCGCTCGCCCGCCGCCCAGTCGCCGGCCGGCAGGTTGTGCAGCGCCTGGACGAGGTTGTTGCGGGCCAGCTTCTCGGCCAACGCGTCCTTCTCGTAGGCATAGGGGAAAAGATATTCCACACCCGTGAACCCGGCCTGGGCCGCCTTGTCGAAGCGGTCGAGGAAATCCATCTCGTTCCACAGCATGGTGAGGTTGGCGGCGAACTTGGGCATGCGTCTCTCCGCGGGCTGAGCCGTTGTCGTTGGCACACTGTCATGCCCCGGCTGGGCCGGGGCATCCAGGGCAATTTAAATCGTTATGAGCGGAAGGGGAGGCCGCGGATCACTCCGCCGGCTCCAGGGCGCGGACCTCCGCGAGGGGCATGTCGAGGATCTCCTCGAACTCATTGATCTTGTCGATCTCCAGCCCCATGGCGATGTTGGTGACCCGCTCCAGGATGAATTCCAGCACCACCGGGACCTGGTGCTCGGCCATCAGCGCCTCCGCCTTGGCGAAGGCGTCCTTGAACTCGTTCGGCGTGCGCACCCGGATGGCCTTGCAGCCGAGGCCCTCGGCCACCGCCACATGGTCCACGCCATAGGCGCCGATGTCCTCCGAATTGATGTTGTCGAAGGCAAGGCTCACCTCGTAGTCCATCTCGAAGCCGCGCTGGGCCTGGCGGATGAGGCCGAGGTAGGAATTGTTCACCACCACATGCAGGTAGGGCAGCTTGTGCTGGGCGCCCACCGCCAGCTCCTCGATGAGGAACTGGAAGTCGTAGTCGCCCGAGAGCGCGACGATCTTGGCGTCGGGCCGCGCGGCGCGCACGCCGAGAGCGGCCGGCAGGGTCCAGCCCAGCGGGCCGGCCTGGCCGCAATTGATCCAGTGGCGCGGATTGTAGACGTGCAGGAACTGCGCCCCGGCAATCTGCGACAGGCCGATGGTGGAGACATAGGTGACGTCCCGGCCCAGCGCCTCGTTCATCTCCTCATAGACCCGCTGGGGCTTCAGCGGCACGGCGTCGAAATGGCTCTTGCGCAGCATGGTCTGCTTGCGGGCGAGGCATGCGTCGGCCCATTGGGTCCAGTCGGGCAGCTTGCCCGCCGCCTTCAGTTCGAGCGCGGCGGCGACGAACAATTCCAGCGCCGCCTTGGCGTCGGAGACGATGCCGAAGTCCGGCCCGAACACCCGGCCGATCTGGGTCGGCTCGATGTCCACATGGATGAACCTGCGGCCCTGGGTGTAGACCTCCACCGATCCGGTGTGGCGGTTGGCCCAGCGGTTGCCGATGCCGACCACGAAGTCGGAGGCGAGCAGGTTCGCATTGCCGTAGCGGTGCGAGGTCTGCAGGCCGCACATGCCGGCCATCAGCGGATGGTCGTCGGGAATGGTGCCCCAGCCCATCAGGGTGGGGATGACCGGGATGCCGGTCAGCTCGGCAAATTCCACCAGCAGATCAGAGGCATCGGCATTGATGATGCCGCCGCCGGCGACGATCAGCGGCCGGTCGGCGCCGAGGATCATCGCCATGGCCTTGTCGATCTGCGCCCGGGTGGCGGACGGCTTGTAGACCGGCAGGGGAGTGTAGGTGTCCTCGTCGAACTCGATCTCGGCCAGCTGCACGTCCAGCGGCAGGTCGATGAGCACCGGCCCGGGGCGGCCCGAGCGCATGACGTGGAACGCCTGCTGGAACACCATGGGCACGAGGGCCGGCTCGCGCACGGTCACCGCCCACTTGGTGACCGGCTTGGCGATGGATTCGATGTCCACCGCCTGGAAATCCTCCTTGTAGAGGCGGGCGCGCGGCGCCTGGCCGGTGACGCACAGGATCGGGATGGAATCGGCCGAGGCGGAATAAAGCCCTGTGATCATGTCGGTTCCGGCCGGGCCGGAGGTGCCCAGGCACACGCCGATGTTGCCGGCCACGGCGCGGGTGTAGCCCTCCGCCATGTGGGAGGCGCCTTCCACGTGGCGGGCCAGCACATGGCGGATGGAGCCGCGCGCCTTCAGGGCGGAATAAAGCGGGTTGATGGCCGCGCCGGGAACCCCGAAGGCGCAGCGGATGCCTTCCTTCTCGAGAACACGGACGGCGGCGTCGACGGCGCGCATGCGGGCCATGGCTTCCTCCCCTTGCTTTTATTGTCGTGGGACATGGGATAGCCCCGGGCCGCTTTCGCTTCTATGGGAAGAAATGGAATGACATTGATGCCCGTGAAGAAATAATCATTCCACACCTGCGAGCCGATCGCGTTTGCCTGCGACGATGGTATAGGCTTGGGGACCCGCTTGTTCCGGGGGTGGCCGTGGGGGCGCAGGGCACGAGGTGCCGTGTTGCCCACTTGGGACACCCGACCGGGGATTCCGCCTGGACGCCAATGACCGACATCGCAACGCGCGTGTACAACCACACTTGGAAGATCGACCCCATCGTGCGGTCCGTGCTCGACACGGACTTTTACAAACTATTGATGGGACAAACGATTTTTAACCGCCACCGGGCGACGCGCGTCACCTTCGGCATCCATAACCGGTCCACCCGCATCCGCCTTGCCGACATCATCGACATGGGTGCCCTGCGCGAGCAGCTGGACCATGTGCGCTCGCTCTCGCTGACGCGGGGGGAAAGCACATGGCTGCGCGGCAACATGTTCTACGGCAAGCGGCAGATGTTTTCGCCGGACTATGTGGCCTGGCTCGAAGCATTCCGCTTTCCCGCCTACCATCTGGAGAAGTGGGACGGGCAGTATGAACTGACATTCGAGGGGCCATGGGTGGAAACCACCATGTGGGAGATCCCCGCCCTGGCCATCATCAACGAGCTGCGCTCGCGCGCTGTACTCAAGGACATGGGAAAGTTCGAGCTGCAGATCCTTTATGCCCGGGCCATGGCGCGGGTGTGGGAGAAGGTGGAGTTCCTGAAGACCCTGGCGCCCATCAACATTGCCGATTTCGGCACCCGCCGGCGCCATGGCTTCCTGTGGCAGGACTGGTGCGTGCAGGCGCTGATGGAGGGGCTGGGCGAGGGCTTCCTCGGCACCTCCAACTGCCTCATCGCCATGCGCCGGGAGGTGGAGGCCACGGGCACGAATGCCCATGAGCTGCCAATGGTTTACGCCGCCCTGGCGCGCAACGAGCCGGAGCTGCGCTGGGCGCCCTACCAGGTGCTGGCGGACTGGCAGGAAGACTATGACGGCAACCTGCGCGTCATCCTGCCGGACACCTACGGCACCTCCGGCTTCCTGGCCCATGCCCCCGACTGGATCACCCACTGGACCGGCATCCGCATCGACAGCAAGGAGCCGCTGGCGGGGGGAGAGGAGGCCATTGCGTGGTGGCAGGCACGCGGGCAGGACCCGCGGGAGAAACTGGCCATCTTCTCCGACGGGCTGGATGCGGACGAGGTGGCGCGCATCCACCATGCCTTCAAGGGGCGCATCCGCCTGGGGTTCGGCTGGGGCACGCTTTTGACCAATGATTTCCGTGGCCTGGCCCCCGACGGGGTGCTCGACCCCATCTCCATCGTCTGCAAGGTGGTGTCGGCGAACGGCCGGCCGGCGGTAAAATTGTCCGACAATCCCACCAAGGCCATGGGTCCTCCCGCCGAGATCGAGCACTACAAGCGGGTGTTCGAGGTGGGCCCGCAGGTGGCCCGCACCACCGTGGTGTGAGCCCCGGCGCTTCCAGAGCTTCAGCGGATTCGCCGGCTTCGGCATCAAGAACCGGCACCGCCTGTGCCGGCACTGAAGGGCGCGGACGGGCGCGCCCCCGCGGTCGCGTGAATCGCCTTTAAGCGCACGAATGATGTGTTATAATAAACATATAGACGTGTTTATTATGTGAAATTTGGAGAGACACATGGCAACCCTGCGACTTGGCGACGTGGTTCCCGATTTCGAGGCCCAGACCACCGAGGGCCCCATCAAGTTCCATGAGTGGCTCGGCGACAGCTGGGGCATCCTGTTCTCCCACCCGAAGAACTTCACCCCCGTCTGCACCACCGAGCTGGGCCAGGCCTCGCACCTCAAGGGCGAGTTCGAGGCCCGCGGCGTGAAGCTGATCGGCCTTTCCGTGGACAGCATCGACAACCACCCGGCCTGGGTGGGCGACATCAAGGACGCCACCGGCGCCACCCTGAATTTCCCGCTGATCGCCGACGCCGACCGCAAGGTGTCCGACCTCTACGACCTCATCCACCCCAACGCCAACGACACCCTCACCGTGCGCTCCGTGTTCATCATCGGGCCGGACAAGAAGCTCAAGCTCAGCCTCACCTACCCGGCCTCCACCGGCCGCAATTTCTCCGAGATCCTGCGCGTGGTGGACAGCCTGCAGCTCACCGCCAGGCATTCCGTGGCCACCCCGGTGGACTGGAAGCACGGGGAGGACGTGATCATCGTTCCCTCGCTCTCCGACGAGGCGGCGAAAGAGAAGTTCCCCGAGGGCTGGAAGGCGGTGAAGCCCTACCTGCGCGTGGTGCGCCAGCCGGGGGCGTGAGCCTACGGGCTCGTCCCGTCCTGCGGGAAAAGGCCCGGCGCCCTTCGCGGCGGGCATTGTCCCCGGCCGGCATCCGCCGGCCGGAGGACATCGTCAGGCCGACATGATGTAGTCGCGCAGCTGGGCGCTCTCGCGCTCCATCTCCTCCACGCGGAATTTCACCACGTCGCCGATGGAGATGATGCCCGCCAGCTTGTCGCCGGACACCACGGGCACGTGGCGGAAGCGGCCGCGGGTCATGCGCTCCATGATGACGGGAATGGTTTCCTCGGGGGTGCAGGTCACCACCGCATGGGTCATCACCGCGCTCAGCGGCTCGTCGAGGGCGCTCACGCCCCGCTCCCCGAGCAGGCGCACCACGTCGCGCTCGGAGATGATGCCCTCCACCGCCATTGCGGCATCCACCACCACGATTGCGCCGATGCGCTTCTCCGCCAGCTTCGCCACCGCGTCGCCGAGGCGGGCCTCCGGCAGGAGCGTGACGATCTCCCTGCCCTTCTGATTGAGAATAACGCTCACGGTCATAGGCATGCGCTCCCTTCGCTACACTCCAGGCGGCGGGCTTCGCATGTGGCCGGCCTTGTCTGGAACAGTTCCTGAAGGGGAATGATCACCCGCACCGCGGTGCGACGCAAGAGCGCAACTTGTAGGGGGCCGCCGGGGCGCCTGGGGGCGTCGCCCTCTGCGGGCCGCGCCCCGGCCGCAGCGTCAGTCCGGCCGCACGGCGGGGCGCCCGCGCGGCACCGGATCGAACAGGGAAAACAGCAGCAGCCCGGCAACGAAGCCGCCCACATGGGCCTGCCACGCGATTTCCGCGCCGTCCGCCCCCGGCAGGGAAATACCGAAGGCGAACAGGAGGTTGAGGGCGAACCAGGCGCCCACGAACACCAGCACCCGCCCGTCGCGGAAATTCTCCAGCAGCGAGCCGGCCGGCTGGTGATCGGCGAAGACCGAGCGATGGCCGGACAGGGCCGCCCCCGGAGCGAAGGCGAAGCGCACCGCGGCAGCCATGGTGCCGGACACTGCGGCGGAGGCGCCGATGAGCGGCACCAGCGCATCGGGATGGCTGAGATAATGCGCCCCCGCCCCCGCCGCCGCCGTCACCGCGCAGAACAGGATGAACCGGCCGGAACCGAAACGGCGCGCCACCGGCGTGCCGAAGGCCAGAAGCCAGACCAGATTGACGATGAGGTGCATCCAATTGGCATGGAGCAGGCCGTAGGTGACCACGGACCACACCTTCGGCCCCCACCCGCCGGGCAAATAGAAGATGGTGTCCGGCAAGGTGTAGCGCGCCGGAATGAAGGCGAAATAGAGCAGCAGCTCCAGGTCCGCATCTTCCGAAAGCACGATGGTGCGCAGGGCATGGATGCCCACGAGCGCAAGCGCCAGCACCGCGACGGCGCCGGGCACGTTGAAGACGGGCTGCCGATCCGGCGCGCCGGAAAAGGAAGAGCGATAGGGCACGCTTTGCACATAGGCAGAGCGGTGCGGCGCGGCAAGGGAAAAGCGGGACGTGTCCCGGTGTGAAAACAAGGCAGAGCCGGAACGCCCTCTCCCGCCTGCGGTGGAGGGGAGGCCCTCGCCACCTCGCTCCGGCGCAAGGAAGGAAGCACCGCTTCCCCCTCCCCGGCCCTGCCCCGCCCGAACGCGGCTGTTGCCGCGATCGGGCTCAAGGCACCGAAGCCGGAAACATCCGGCTTCGGGCGAAAGAGGGTTCCGCACCGCGCCCGGGCGGCCGGCGCGTTCTCAAACCGGGACATGACCCGTCTGCGGGATAGACACGGTCAAGGTATCACCTGCGGGCGCGGCACCGACAAAAAGCCGCACACGCTGGAGGTATTTTGGAACCTCACCCGTTAAGGTTAATAGAAGGTTGACGGCGCAATTGCGGCGGTCTTCGGGCATTATCCTTTCATTAACCCCGGTCGGATCCCCGCCATGTCGCCGCGCTCCCTGTCCCCGCGCCTGCTGTCCGCCCTTGCCGCCCTGCTGCTTCTGGCCGCCGGCGGCTCCGGCGCGCATGCCGAGGACCCGCGCGGCGAGACGCGCTTTGCCAACCTGTCTCCCGCCTTCGCCCCCCGCCACCTGAAGGACGGGCGCAACACCACCGCCCCCATGGGCTTCGTGCGCTTCTGCGCCGCCCATGCGCAGGAATGCGACCCCATGGGCAGCGGCGTCCTTTCCATGCGCCTCGATGCCCAGCGCAGCGCCGAGCTGGAGCGCATCAACCGCATCGTCAACGAGGCCGTCCAGCCCGAGACCGACCTCGACCATTTCGGCGAGACCGAGCGCTGGACCTATCCCGACGACGGGCGCGGCGATTGTGAAGACTATGTGCTGGAAAAGCGCCGCCGCCTCGTCAACCTGGGCTGGCCCACCTCGGTCCTGCTCATCACCGTGGTGCGCGACCACGCCGGCGACGGCCACGCGGTGCTCACCGTGGTGACCGACAAGGGCGATCTGGTGCTGGACAACCAGGAGACCGAAATCCGCGCCTGGAAGGATACCGGCTACCGCTTCGTGAAGCGCCAGTCGCAGGTTTCGCCCCCGGCCTGGGTCTCCCTCGGGGAAACCGCCGTGCCGCCGGTGGTGGGCGGCGGGCGCTGAAGCGCAGCCAGACCTGGCGGAAGGCGCCTGCGCCATCGGCCCGGCCGGCGGGCCTTGAGAAATCAGCTTCTGCTCCGGGGCGGACATCGCCGGTCCGCTGCGGACGACGGGGAGGGGCCGGGATCGCCGCCGCGATTCCGGCCCGTTCCGTTTGCGGCCGGCGCATGCCATCGGCCCCGGTCCCTGGCCGGGCTAAAGGGCCTTGCTCCGGCGCCGCGCGGGCGGACGAACGGCCCAAGCGCCACGTCCAAGTGCCGCGCCCAAGTGCCGCGCCCAAGCGCCACGTCCAAGTGCCGCCGGCATCAGTCGATGCGCACCAGCCCCTTGGCATAGCGCCGGAAATTGCGCTGGTAATGCTCCGCCGTGCCGCGCAGGCGGGCGGTCGTCTCCGCGTCCAGCTGGCGCACCACCTTGGCCGGGGCGCCGACGATGAGCGAGAAGGGCTCGAACGCCTTGCCCTCGGTCACCAGCGCCTTGGAGCCCACCAGGCAGCTGCCGGCGATGTTGGCGCCGTTGAGCACCGTGGCCCCCATGCCGATCAGGCTGTTGTCGCCCACGGTGCAGCCGTGCAGCGTCGCCATGTGCCCCACGGTCACGTGCGAGCCCAGGGTCATGGGAAAGCCGGGGTCGGTGTGGAGCACGCAGTTTTCCTGGATGTTCGAGCCCTCCCCCACGACGATGGGCTCGTTGTCGCCGCGCAGCACGCTGCCGAACCAGATGCTGGCCCCCTCCTTGAGGATGACGCGGCCGATGAGCACCGCATCCGGCGCGATCCAGTAATTGCCGGAGGCGGGAAGCTCGGGGGCGACGCCATCGAGGGCATAGATGGGCATAAGCGATCCTCCACTGGTCGTTCGGGCGGGTGCCCCTGCCTGGTGGATCAACCGAAACGGATGGTCCCCATCCGTTTCGAAAAGTTGATCCACCAGATCAAAGGCTTGTGGTTCGACCCGCCGGCGGCAGATGGGTTCCATCTGGCGCGGTCGAACCACTAGAGCGCGATCCGATGAAATTGAAGCGGTTTGATCGCTGAATCGTCCGCCCGGCCCAAAATAGCCCCCGCCGGCCACCCGGCGGCCGGGGGCATCTTTGGCAATTCCCTGAAGCGGGGAAATGCTCTAGAGGGCGGGGCGGGCGGCGGCGCCTGCCGCAGGCCGAACCCATTCAGGAGCCGGGCCGAGCGCCCCCGCACGCCGCACATGCCAGCCTCCCCGCCCCCCGACATGCCGCCGCCCCTGCCCCCCGCCCTCGCGCGGCTGCTGCAGGACGGCTACCAGCTGCAGCTGCGCGAGCAGTATGAGGCGGCGGCCCGCGCCTATCGCAAGATCCTGAAGGCGGCGCCGGAGCAGACCGAGGTGCTGCACCTTCTGGGCATCGTGCGCGCCCGGCAGGGCCGCGAGGCGGAGGCCATCACCCTCTACCGGCAGGTGGTGGCGCGCCGGCCGGCCGATGCCAAGGCCTGGTACAATCTCGCCCTCGCTTATGGCGCGCTGGGGCAGGAGGCGGACTGCATCGCCGCCATGGACCGGGCCTATGCCCTGGACAAGGGCCTGCCCCTGGCCGCCAACCTGCTGTTTCCCGCCCGCCGCGCCCGCTGGGACTGGCGCGACCACGCCGCCCTCCTCGCCGGCCTGCGCGCCGGCGCCATGGGCCAGAGCGCGCCCACCCTGCCCTTCCTCGTTCTCTCCCTGGACGAGCCCGGCCTGCACCTTGCCGCCGCCCGGCGCATGGTGGCGGCGGAGAAGACCCCGGCGCGCCCCCTCGTGTTCGACCACGCCGCCCGCCGCGTCGCCACCGGGCCGATCCGCCTCGCCTATCTCTCCGCCGATTTCCGCACCCATGCCACCACGCATCTGGTGGGCCGGCTGCTGGCGCGCCACGACCGCACCCGGTTCGAGGTCACCGCCATCTCCATCGGCCCCGACGACGGCTCGCCGCAGCGCCGTGCGGTGGAGGCGGCGGCGGACCGCTTCCTCGACCGAAAGACGGCCAGCCCCGAGGCCATCGCCCGGGAGGTGGCGGGGCTCGGCATCGACATTTTCATCGACCTCATGGGCCACACCAAGGGCGAGCGCATGGCCGCCTTCGCCCACCGCCCGGCGCCGGTGCAGGTGAGCTATCTCGGCTATCCCTCCACCAGCGGCGCGCCCTATTTCGATTATGTGGTGGCCGATGCCGCCGTGCTGCCGTTTGCCGACGCCGGCTTCTTCAGCGAGAAGATCGTCCACCTGCCGGACACCTACCAGCCCAACGACCCCGACCCGGCCATCGGCCCGCTGCCCACCCGCGCCGCCTGCGGCCTGCCGGACGAGGGCGTGGTGTTCTGCTGCTTCAACGGGCCGGAGAAGCTCGACCCGGACACCTTCTCCGCCTTCATGCGCATCGTCGCCGCCGTGCCCGGCTCGGTGCTGTGGATGCTGGCGGGGCGCGAGGGCGGGCCGGACAACCTGCGCCGGGAGGCCGCCGCGCGGGGGGTGGACCCCGCCCGCCTCGTGTTCGCGCCCATCGCCTCCCATGCGGACCACCTGGCCCGCCTCGCCCGCGCCGACCTCTTCCTGGATACCTTCCCCTACACCGCCCACACCACCGCCAGCGACGCCCTGCGCATGGGGGTGCCCATGGTGACCCGAACCGGCCGCAGCTTCGCCTCGCGGGTGGCGGCGAGCCTGATGGCGCAGATGGGCCTTGCCGACTTCGCCACCGCCGATGCCGCGGCGTTCGAGGCCACCGCCATCGCCCTCGCCCGCGATCCTGAGGCCCTCGCCGCGGCCAGAGCGCGCCTTGCGGCGGCACGCGCCGCCTCGCCGCTCTACGACACCGACCGCTACGCCCGCCATCTGGAGCGGGCCTATGAGGAGATGATCGCCCGCTACCGCGCCGGGGCGCCGCCCGCGGCCTTCGCGGTGGCGCCGCTGCCGCCGGCCTGAGCCTCCCCCGCCTGCGGCGCCGCGGCGGCGGGAACCGGCCGCGTGCCCGCGTCGCCCGCCGCCCGGGCGGCGTCGGCCAGCAGGGCATATTGGAGGCGCAGGCGCTCCAGCGTCTCCTCGTCCAGATCCTCCAGGTCCAGCAGCACCTCGCGCGGGCCGTCGAGGCGGGCGATCAGCTCGTCGAGCTTGATCTGCAGGGCGGCGGTGTCGCGGTTCTGGCTGTTCTGGATCAGGAACACCATCAGGAAGGTGACGATGCCGGTGGAGGTGTTGATGACCAGCTGCCAGGTATCGCCGAAGCCGAACACGGGGCCGCTCGCCGCCCACAGCAGGACCACCGCCGCGGCGCCGAGGAAGGCGGCGGGCCTGCCCGCATGACGGGCCACCGCCTGGGAGATGCGGGTGAAGAACGGCCGCGGCGCGCGTCCCGCATCCACCCGGCGGCGCAGGTCCTGAAGCGAGGGCCGGGGTTCGGCTCCGGCGTCCGTGCGCTGGCTCATGGCATGTCTCCGCTGGGGCGGGAACGAACCGGCGCGCCGGCGGTTCCGCCCAGAGCCGCCGGCCGGGCGGAGGCGCGGCGGCGGAGGCGCCCGTGTCGGTGCGGATGATCCTTCTTCCCCTGTTCGTCCATATGGCGCTGGTGCGGGCGCTGGTGCTGGCGCTGCGGAGCCTGCGCGCGGAGGGGGCTCGGGCGGAGGGGGCTCGGGCGGAGGCGAGCCTCGATCTCGCCAGCCTCGCGGTGCTGGCGTGAACGCGGCACCATCCAAAGCCCTCTCCCGCCTGCGGGGGAGGGTTGGGAAGAGGGCAGACCTTTTGGGAAGAGGGCAGACCTTGCGGCCCGACACCGCCGCGCCTTGGGGAAGCGCCCCTTCCCCTTCCCCTCCCCCTTCCCCTCCCCGGCCCTGCCCCGCCCCTGCCGCCGGCTGTTCATTTTCTGGCAAGGTGTGGCTCCGCTGCGCTTGACCGGCCCGAAAGCGCGCCCCATCGTCCGGCGGGAATACCGCCTGCTCATGACCGGCTTGATGACAGGCTTCATGACAGGCGCAGCGGGAGTGGAGAGCATCATGGCGGATCGTGCGCGGGACGCGGGGGTGAACGCCCGGGGCGCGAAGGCAGCGGGCATGGCGCGCCGCAGTGCGAAGAGGGCCGGGCTCGCCGGCCTGGCCGCCGCCGCCCTCCTGTCCCTCGGCGCCGCCGCGCCCGCCGTGGCCGCCAGCCTGCTGGAAAAGAACTTCTGGCTCTCCGGCCCCAACTATTCAGGCGTGGTGCCGGCCTGTAACGAGCAGCAGGCGCTGGACCTCATCGCCTCCCGCTTCGCCGAAACCGAGCGCCGCTTCTGGAATTCCACCCTCTCCATCACGGAATTCGACAAGGTGCACGAGATCGCCTTCCGTCCGTGGGGGCCGGAATACCAGCCGCGCCGCTATTGCCGCGGCACCGTCTACACCAACGATGCGCGCAAGCGCGCCATCTATTATTCCATCATCGAGGACGGCGGCTTCATCGGCGCAAGCTGGGGCGTGGAATGGTGCGTGGTCGGCCTCGACCGCAACTATGCCTACGCGCCGTCCTGCAAGATGGCCGGTCCGTGAGCGCGGCTGCGGTCTTCCTACGCCTCCGGGGTTTCCTCTTCGCCGCTGCCGTCCTTCTGGCGGCCGCCGCCGCGACACTTTCCGGCACGCCGGCCCACGCCCAGCAGGACCAGCCGGGCGCGTTCGATTTCTACGTGCTCGCCCTCTCCTGGTCGCCCACCTATTGCGAGGACAAGGGCGCCGGCGCCGCCGACGAGCCCCAGTGCAGCGTCGCCCGGCCCTATGCCTTCGTGGTGCACGGCCTGTGGCCGCAATATGAGCGCGGCTTCCCGCAGAGCTGCCAGCGCCCGGCCCCCTACGTGCCGGGCCGCCTCGTGTCCGACATGCTGGACGTGATGCCGAGCAAGCGGCTCGTGATCCACGAATGGAAGAAGCACGGCACCTGCTCCGGCCTCTCGGCCGAGCGCTATTTCGGCCTGGTGCGCGCCGCCCGGCACAAGGTGGTGGTGCCGCCGGAATTCGTGCGCCTCATGGACTACCGCACCGTGGCCCCGGCGGAGGTGGAGGCCGCCTTCCGCGCCGCCAATCCGGGCCTCGCCCCCGACATGTTGTCGGTGGAATGCGACCGGCGGCGGCTTACGGAAGTGCGGGTCTGCCTCAGCCGCGAACTGGAATTCCGCGCCTGCCCGGACGTGGACCGGCGCGCCTGCCGGCTCTCGCGCATGGTGATGCCCCCGGTGCGGGGCGCGCGCTGACGCCGTGACGCCGGAACCCCGCCGATGAACTATCGCCACGCCTTCCACGCCGGCAATCCGGCCGACGTGATGAAGCATGCGGCGCTCGCCCGCGTGCTGGCCTATCTGGGACGCAAGGACACCCCCTTCCGCGTGCTGGACACCCACGCCGGCGCCGGCCTCTACGATCTGGCGGGCGCCAGCGCCCAGCGCACGGGAGAGGCGGAAGGCGGCATCGAGGCGGTGCTGGCCGCCGAACTGGCCGGCAAGCTGCCCGCCCCGGCGGCGGCGCTGCTTGCGCCCTATCTCGATTGCATCCGCACGCTGCGGGCGGAGGGGCGCCAGCTCTATCCCGGCTCGCCGGCCCTCGCCCTGGCCCTGTCGCGCCCGCAGGACCGCTTCCTGTTCTGCGAGCTGAACCGGGAGGAGCGCGCCAAGCTGGAGAAGCGCGTGGGCGCCGATGCGCGGGTGAAGATCCTGGCGCAGGACGGCTGGCAGGCGCTGTCCGCCCACCTGCCGCCGCGGGAGCGGCGCGGCCTGGTGCTGGTGGACCCCCCGTTCGAGGAGCCGGGGGAGTTCCAGCGCATGGTGGCCGGGCTGGAAGCCGCCTACCTGCGCTTCGCCACCGGCATCTTCATGCTCTGGTATCCCATTAAGGACCTGCGCGCGGTGGACGCCTTCCGCCGCGACATCGCCCGCCTGGGCCTGCCCAAGACCCTGAAGGTGGAGCTGGATTTCGCCACGGTGCGCAGCCTGGACGTGCTGTCGGGCTCGGGCCTCATCATCGTGAACCCGCCCTTCACCCTGGCCGACGAGTTGCGCACGGTGCTGAACGCCCTCGCCCCCATCCTCGCCCGCGACGGGCAGGGCCGCGCCCGCGTCTCATGGCTCACTCCCGCCGGCTGAAGCCGGCGCCGGCTCACTCCCGCCGGCTGAAGCCGGCGCCGGCTCACGCCCGCCGACTGAAGCCGGCAAAGGGTATACAGATGCCACGCGGGCGGCGCAGACGCGGGGGATTTCCGCTTTCGCCCCAGCCGGATGCGCGCTATCCAGAAACGCTCCTTCCCTGCCCCGGACCTCCCATGCTGCTGCGCTTCTCCCCCACGTCGCCCTTCGTGCGCAAGGTGCGCCTTGCCGCCGCCATCCTCGGCCAGACGCTCGACATCGAGCCCGCCGACACCCAGGACCCGTCCGATTCGCTGCGGCGCCAGAATCCGCTGGGCAAGGTGCCGGCGCTGCTGACCGACGATGGCGAGGTGCTGTTCGATTCGCCGGTGATCCTCGCCTATCTCGACCATATGGCCGGCGGCGACCGCATCCTTCCCGCCGAGCCCCGGGCGCGCATCGCCGCCGTCCGGCTGGAGGCGCTGGCCGACGGGCTGATGGATGCGGGCATCCTCGTGCTCTACGAAGCCCGCTTCCGCCCCGCCGAGCGGCACGAGCCGAAGTGGCTGGACTACCAGGCCCAGAAGATGACCCGCGCCCTCGATGCGCTGGAAGCCGCAACCCCCATGGGCGACGGCCCCATCACCGTGGGTGAGATCGCCTTGGGCTGCGCCCTCGGCTGGCTGGACTTCCGCTTCGAAGGCAAGTGGCGCGAGGGGCGGCCGGGCCTCGTGGCGTGGTACGAGGCCTTCGCCCTGCGCTGCCCCGGCTTCGAGGCCAGCAAGCCGGTGGCCTGAGCCGCCCCGCCAGATGCGCGCGGGGGGCGCCCTCTACCTTGTCCTGGGCCGCCCATGCTGGATCGCCGCGGCGCTTCAGCATGGGCGGACCGCACTCTTTATCGGGGAGCGCGGGGGCGATTCACCGATCAACCGGCACCCGCGGCACCGGCACCATCAGGCCGCGGCTGTGCAGCTCGGCATAGGTGAGGTCCAGCACCCGCCAGGCGATGGCCACCAGTTCGTCGGCTTCCGCGTGGCTGAGGGTGAAGGGCGGGGCGAGGATCATGCCGTCGCGCACCGCGCGCATCACCAGCCCCTCGCGGAAGGAGAAATCGCGGCAGATGAGGCCCACCGTGCCTTCCTCCGCCGCGAATTTCGCCCGGCTGGCCTTCTGCGGCGTCAGCTCGATGGCGCCGATGAGCCCCTCCATGCGCGCCTCGCCCACCAGCGGATGCTCGGCCAGCTTCAGCCAGCGCTCCTTGAGGTAGGGGCCGATATCCGTGCGCACCCGGTCCACGAGCTGTTCCTCGTGCATGATCTTCAGGTTGGCCAGCGCCGCCGCGCAGCCGCCGGGATGGCCGCTGTAGGTGAAGCCGTGGTTGAAGTCGCCGCCATGCTCGATGAAGCCTTCGGCGAAATGATCGCCGACGATCACCCCGCCGAGGGGGAAGTAGCCGGAGGTCACGCCCTTGGCGAAGGTGATGAGGTCCGGCTTCACCCCCATGAAGTCGGCGCCGAACCAGCGGCCGGTGCGGCCGAAGCCGCAGATCACCTCGTCGCACACCAGAAGAACGTCGCGCTCGCGGCAGATCTTCTCCACCTCCGGCCAGTAATTGGCCGGCGGAATCACCACGCCGCCCGCCCCCTGGATCGGCTCGCCGATGAAAGCGGCCACGTTTTCCGGCCCCGCCTCGTCGATGGCGCGGGCCACCTCGCCGGCGGCGTGGAGGCCGAACGCCTCGCGGCTCATCTCGCCGCCCTCGGCCCACCAATAGGGCTGGGCCACGTGGATGATGCCGGGAATGGGCAGCCCGCCCTGGGCGTGCATGGGGCCCATGCCGCCCAGCGAGGCGCCGCCCATGGTGGAGCCGTGGTAGCCGTTGCGGCGCGAGATGAAGATGGACTTCTCCGGCCGCCCCAGCGCCGCCCAATAATGGCGCACCATGCGCAGCACCGTATCCACCGCCTCCGACCCGCCGGAGGTGAAGAACACATGGTTCATGTGCGCCGGCGCCACCTGCGCGATGGCGGCGGAAAGCTCGGCGGCGCCGGGATGGGTGGTCTTGAAGAAGGTGTTGTAATAGTCCAGCTGGTGGAGCTGCTGGGCGATGGCATCGACGATGGCGCGCCGCCCGTGCCCCACCTGGGAGCACCACAGGCCCGACATGCCGTCGAGAATGCGGTGGCCCTCGCTGTCATAGACATAAACCCCCTCGGCCCGGGTGATGACCCGCACCCCCTCGGCGTTCAGCGCCTTGGTGTCGGAAAAGGGGTGCAGGTGGTGGGCCGCGTCCAGCGCGCGCCAGTGGGCCGTGGAATTGGAGAGGGGGGCCGATGTCACGATTGCGGTGCTCCTTCAGAGCCGGTCAGGCTCACGCTCCCCTTATATCAAAGGCCCGCGCGCTTGCCTGCCTCCCCGCAGCCCCGTCGCCGCGCGCGATACCGCGGGCGCGGCGGATCTGCTAGAGCACGCGCCGGTCGGCTTGCATCGCAAGCTGACCGGATAACGCGTTCTCTATCCTTAAGTGAGAGCACGCGCCGATCACGCAGGAGAGGCGAAGGCATGGAACCGGATTTCTGGCGCAGCCGGTGGGAGAACAACCAGATCGGCTTTCACGAGGGCAAGCCCAATGCCCTCCTGGTGAAGCATGTGGCGCGCCTCTGCCTGGCACCCGGCGCGCGCGTCTTCGTTCCCCTGTGCGGCAAGACCCGGGACATCTTCTGGCTGCTGGGCCAGGGCTTCCAGGTGGCCGGCGCGGAGCTGAGCCGGATTGCGGTGGAACAGCTGTTCGCGGAGCTGGACATCGCCCCCGCCATCACGCCGGCCGGGTCCCTGACCCGCTTCAGCGCCCCCGGCATCGACATTTTCGCGGGCGATATCTTCGACCTGTCGCCGCAACTCCTCGGCCCGGTGGATGCGGTCTATGACCGGGCCGCCCTGGTGGCCCTGCCCGGCCACATGCGCGCCCGCTATGGCGCGCACCTGGTGGCCATCACTGGCGCCGCCCCGCAGCTGCTGATCTGCTTCGATTACGATCAGTCCCAGGTGGAAGGCCCGCCCTTCGCCATATCGCCCGGGGACACCCACGCGCTTTATGACGCGGCCTATGGGGTGTCGCTCCTGGAAAGCGTGCCGGTGGAGGGCGGACTGCGGGGCCGCTGCGCGGCCACCGAGCATGTCTGGCTGCTCGCCCGCCCCTGAGCGGCGGGCCGCCAGCGGCGGGCTCGCGGCGAACCGCGCTCCAATTCCAAGAGAGAGAACGCGTTCTCCGTTCGGCGGCATTGCAGGCTGAACGGCGCGCCCTCTGACTTAAGGATAGAGAACGCGTTGTCCGATCGGCTTGCGATGCAAGCTGATCGGATCGCGCTCTAAAGCCGCGTCCACACGGTCTTGAGGTCCGAATATTTCTCCAGCGCGTGCAGGGACTTGTCCCGGCCGAAGCCGGATTGCTTCACGCCGCCGAAGGGGGTGGTGATGTCGTCGGCATCGAAGCAGTTCACATAGACCACGCCGGCCTTGAAGCGCCGCGCCACCTTGTGGGCTGCCGCAAGGTCTGCGCTCCACACCGCGGCGCCGAGGCCGTAGATGGTGCCGTTGGCGATGGCCACGCCCTCCTCCAGCCCGTCGAAGCCGATCACCGAGAGCACCGGGCCGAAGATCTCCTTCTGCGCCAGCGACGATCCGGGCGCCACCCCATCGAACACGGTGGGCGCCACGAAGGCGCCGCCGGTCTCCTCGTGCACCGCCGTGCCGCCGGCCACGAGGCGCGCGCCTTCCTTCAGCCCCTGGTCGATGGCGGAAAGGATGCGCCCCAGATGCTCGCGGCTCACCACCGCGCCGGCGGCGGATGCGGGGTCCAAAGGATCGCCCGGCATCCAGCGCGGCGCCAGCGCCGTCACCCGGGCCACCAATTCGTCCTTGATGCGATGGTCCACCAGCAGGCGGGATGCGGCGGTGCACATCTCCCCCTGATTGAAGAAGATGCCCGCGGCCACCGCCTGCGCCACCTGGTCGAGGTCCGGCACGTCATGGGCCACGAGGAAGGCGGTCTTGCCGCCGCATTCCAGCGACACCCGCTTGAGGTTGCTGTCGGCGGAATAGCGCAGGAAATACTTGCCCACCTCGGTGGAGCCGGTGAAGGCGAGGGCGTCCACATCCATATGCAGGCCCAGGGCGCGGCCCGCCTCGGTGCCCAGCCCCGGCACCACGTTGAACACGCCGGCGGGCAGCCCCGCCTCCATGGCCAGCTCAGCGAGGCGCAGCGCGGTGAGGCAGGATTCCTCCGCCGGCTTCAGCACCACGCAATTGCCCATGGCCAGCGCCGGCGCCACCTTCCAGGCGGCCATGATCATGGGGAAGTTCCAGGGCGTCACGCAGCCCACCACCCCCAGCGGCTCGCGCAGGATGAGGGCGAGATTGTCCGAGGTGGTGGGCGCCACCTCGCCATAGATCTTGTCGCAGCACTCGCCGTAATAAGCGAAGCAGTCGGCGGTGGCCCGCACGTCCACCGCCCGGGCGTCGGCAATGGGCTTGCCCATGTTGAGGGTTTCGGTGAGGGCCAGTTCCTCGCCATGGGCGCGGATCAGCTCGGCGAAGCGCAGCAGGGTGCGCTTGCGGTCCAGCGGGCGCCGGCCGGCCCAGCGGCGATCCTCGAAGGCGGCGCGCGCCGCCGCCACCGCCCGGTCCACGTCCGCCTCATCGCAGGCGGCCACCTGCGCCAGCACCTTGCCGGTGGCGGGGTTCACCGTGGCGAAGGTGCGTCCCGAGGCGGCGGGCACGAAGGCCCCGTCGATGAAGGCCTCGGTGCGGAAGTCTGGAAGATTGTCCGGCACCCGTTCCGTCACCGCCATGATCTGCTCCTCACCACTGATGCGGGCAAGGTCGCGCGGCGCCACGGGGGCGTCAAGGCGGGAACGGGGGGCGGGGGCGCCATGCGGCGCCGGCCGCCCTCACCGCTCCTGCGGTCCCCCGTCGCCGTCCTCGTCCTCGTCGGCCACCACCGGAATGGCATAGGCCCCGCTGAGCCAGCGGTTGAGGTCCACGTCGGCGCAGCGCTTGGAGCAGAAGGGGCGGTAGCGCTCCACCTGGGGCTTGCCGCAGATGGGGCACGGTTTGGCCGCGGGGGCGTTGGGGGGGCCTGGCGGGGCCTTGGGATCACCTTCGCTCATGCGGCCCGCTCCACCCAGCCGGCGCGCACGTCGTAGCCCTGGCCGGACAGGAGGGCGACGGATTCGGCCAGGGGCAGCCCCACCACATTGGAGTAGGAGCCCACCAGCTTCACCACGAAGGCGCCGGCGATGCCCTGGATGGCATAGCCCCCCGCCTTGCCGCGCCACTCGCCGCAGGCCAGATAGTCCGCCATCTCGTCCCGCGACAGGCGCTTGAAGCGCACCCGGGTTTCCACCAGGCGGGTGTGGGCGCGGCCCTTGGGGTCCACCAGGCAGACCCCGGTATAGACCCGGTGAGTGCGGCCGGAGAGCAGGCGCAGGCAGCCTTCCGCCTCCTCCACCAGATCGGGCTTGGGCAGGATACGCCGGCCCACCGCCACCACCGTGTCGGCGGAGAGGACAAAGGCGGAAAGCCCCGCCTCCCGCGCCCTCTTGGCCACCACCTTGCCCTTTTCCTCGGCAAGGCGCTGGGCGAGGCGGCGCGGCAGCTCGCCCCGCTCGGGCGTTTCGTCCACGTCGGCCGGCATCAACAGGTCGGGCTCGATGCCCGCCTGGTTCAAGAGCGCGAGCCGGCGCGGAGAGCCGGAGGCCAGAACGAGCTTCGCCTGATCGCGGTTCACCTGATCGTTCACGGGTCGAAAACCTCCCGGGCGCCCCGGCCCCTCCGGCACCGGCGCCGCGGCCCGGCGTCCGCGCGCCACTGCTTCCGTCTAGCGGAAAGCCGGCGCGCTGTGAACGGCGCATCCGCCAGCCTGCGCCTTTGCGGGACATCAACGCATTCCCGCGGCGTGGTTGTAGAAAGAGCGCGGACGGAAGGGGGGCGCACCGGCCGCATCCGGTGGTGGCGGCGGTCCCGCAACGGCCCGCGCCGGGGGCGTAACGGCGCGGGCATCCTTGCGTTCCCTCGCCCCAAAGAGGAGATATCCAGATGAAGCCGCGCCATTTCCTGCTGGCCGCCGCGCTTGGCGCCAGCCTTCTCGCTGCCCCCCTGGCGCCCGCCATGGCCGGCGCGAACGACCCCCTGTTCATCAACCTGACATCCGACGACGGCCACCGGGTGAACATGGCCTTCGCCTTCGGCGGCAACCAGCACAAGCGCGGCCACCAGCTCACGGTGTTCATGAATGACCGGGCGGTGCGCGCCGCGTCCAAGGCCAATGCCGAGGCGTTCGCCGTGCAGCAGAAGACCATCGCCGAGCTGCTGGCCAGCGGCGCCACCATCCTGGTCTGCCCCATGTGCATGAAGCAGTTCGGCGTGAAGGAAGAGGACCTCCTGCCCGGGCTCAAGATCGGCAATCCCGAGCTGACCGGAAATGCCCTGTTCCAGGACGGCACCAAGACCCTCACCTGGTGATGGCCTGACGGCCGCCCCGGTGATGGCCTGACGGCCGCCTGAAGCCGGCCGGCGCGGGCCGGGGGCGCCTGTGCCCGCCGCCGGTGCCCCCCGCCCCGCTGCGCCCGCTTTTCGCACCCCGCACGCTTGACGGCCGCCCGCCGCTGCCGGATGGTGAATTACATGACGGGGAAGATGAAATATTTGCGCAAACAGCAAGATCCTTTGCGAAAACGGCACGCCAGCCCAATCTCGAAATATATTAATTGAAATAATTCCAGACTTGCGGGACATGACCTTGAGGAACACCAACCCTGAGAGCCGGCGCGGCGGCGGCTGCAACCTCTCGTCCGCGGATCACCCGCCCGCAGATCACCCGCCCGCTTGTCTCCCGCCCGCGGGATGCGGCGCGGGGCGCGGCTCCCTGCTCCGCTCCGCCATGCGCGCCCTGCTGCTCGCCGCCCTGCTCGCCCCCCTCGCGGCGCTGGCGACGGGCGCCGGGGCGGCCCCCGTCACCGTCACCCATGCCGGCGGGCAGACCACTTTGCCCGCCACCCCGCGGCGGGTGCTGGTGTTCGACCCCACCACCCTCGACACGCTGGACGCCCTCGGCGTCGATGTGCTCGGCGTTCCCGGATCGAACCTGCCCGATTACCTCGCCAAATACCGCGACCCGCGCCATGTGAAGATCGGCACCCTGTTCGAGCCCGATTACGAGGCGGTGGCCGCCGCCGCGCCCGACCTCATCATCGTCGGCGCCCGCTCCGCCGTCCGGCGCGCCGAGCTTGCGCGCATCGCCCCCACCATCGACCTCACCATTGCCGACACCGACTTCCTCGCCGGCGCCCGGCGCAATGTGGAAACCCTCGGCCGCATCTTCGACCGCCAGGCCCAGGCCGCCGCCCTCCTCGCCCATATGGACGGCGCCGCGGCGCGGGTGCGCGCGGATGCCCCGGCCGCCGGCACCGTGCTGGTGGTGATGGTGAACGGCGGCAAGGTCACCGCCTACGGGCCGGGCTCGCGCTTCGGCTGGATTCATGACGACCTCGGGGTGAAGCCGGCCATCGCCGACGTGAAGGCCGCCACCCACGGGGAAGTCGTCTCCTTCGAATTCATCCTGAAGACCAATCCCGACTGGCTGTTCGTCATCGACCGCGACGCCGCCGTCGGCCGGGCCGGAGAGGCGGCGCGCGCGGCGCTGGACAACGACCTCATCGCCGCCACCCGCGCCGCCAGGGCCGGCCGCATCTTCTATGTGGATGCGGTGCGCTGGTACATCATCGGCGGCGGCGGGGCGGCGCTGCCGCTGGTCACCGAGGAGATCGCCGCGGCCTTCGAGGCCGGGCGGGCGCCCTAGATGGCGGATCGCAGCGGCGACGGGGCGGCGGGGCGCGGCCTCGGCCCCGCCTTCGGCCTGGCGCTGGCCGGGCTCATTCTGGTCGCCGGTGCCAGCCTGTTCATCGGCGTGGGCGAGATGGGCCTGTCCGCCCTCCTCGCCGCCCTGACGGCGCCGGAAGGGACGGACCGGCAGGCGCTGCTGCTGCTGCTCGCCAGCCGGGTGCCACGCACCCTCGCCATCCTGTTCGCCGGCATGTCCATGGGGGTGTGCGCGGCGCTGATGCAGATGCTGGTGCGCAACCGCTTCGTGGAGCCCACCACGGCCGGCACGGCGGAGGCGGCGGGGCTGGGCCTGCTCACCGTCACGCTGCTGGCCCCCGGCCTGCCGGTGATCGGCAAGATGCTGGCCGCCGCCGCCTTTGCTTTGGCCGCCACCTTCCTGTTCCTGAAGCTCATTGATCGCATCGCCTGGCGCGGCGCGCTCATGGTGCCGCTGGTGGGGCTCATGCTGGGCGGCGTCATCGAGGCGCTCGCCACCTTCATCGCCTATCGCGCCGATTTGCTGCAATCCCTCGCCGCCTGGACCACCGGCGATTTCTCCGGCGTGCTGCGCGGGCGCTACGAACTGCTGTGGCTCACGGTGGCTCTGGCCGGCCTCGCCTATGGGGTGGCCGACCGCTTCACCGTGGCCGGCCTCGGTGAGGGCTTCGCCCGCAACCTCGGGCTCGACCACGCAAAGGTGGTGGCGCTGGGCCTCGCCATCGTGTCGCTGGCCACCGCGGCCTGCATCGCCACGGCGGGCACGGTGCCCTTCCTCGGCCTCATCGTGGCCAATGTGGTGGGCCTCATCATGGGCGAGAACCTGCGCCGCAGCCTGCCGTGGATCGCCCTTTCCGGCGCCGGCTTCCTGCTCGTCTGCGACATTGCCGGGCGCCTCGTGCGCTACCCTTACGAAATCCCGGTGGGCACGGTGGCCGGGGTGGTGGGCAGCGCGGTGTTCCTCAATCTTCTGCTCGGGCGGCGCTACCGCCTTGGCTGAACCGCGCCTGCGGCAGCCGGGCCGCGCCCTCCTCCTGCTCGCCCTGGTGGCCTTGTGCGCCATGGCCGCCTTCATGACCGTGGGCGCCAAGGGCCATTGGGGCTTCGTCCTTTCCCTGCGCGGCGGCAAGCTCGCCGGCCTGGTGCTCACCGCGGCGGCGGTGGCCATCTCCACCGTGCTGTTCCAGACCTTGACCGAAAACCGCATCCTCACCCCCGCGGTGATGGGCTTCGACGCCCTGTTCGTGACGGTGCAGACCGGCCTCGTCTTCGCCCTGGGCACCGCTGCGGCCGGGCTGGACCCGCGGCTGCGCTTCGCCGGCGAGGCGCTGGCGCTGGCGGGGGTGACGCTGGCCCTGTTCCGCTGGCTGTTCGACGGGCGGCACGGCTTTCACCTGGTGGTGCTGTCCGGCCTGGTGTTCGGGGTGCTGTGCCGCAGCCTCTCCGGCTTCCTGCAGCGGGTGCTCGATCCCAACGCCTTCTCGGTGCTGCAGGGCATGCTGTTCGCCCGCTTCAACATGGCCGACCTCACCCTCCTGCCCATCGCCGGCGCCGTCATCCTGGCGGCCGGCGCCCTGGCCTTCCGCCTCGCCCCCACCCTCGACGTGCTGGCGCTGGGGCGCGAGCAGGCGGTGAACCTCGGGGTGGACCACCGGCGCATGGTGACGCTGCTGGTGGCGGTCATCGCCGTGCTGGTGGCGGTGTCCACCGCTTTGGCCGGCCCGGTGCTGTTCTTCGGCCTCATCGTCTCCAACCTCGCCTATCTGGTGGTGGGCAGCGAGCGCCACCGCCACACTTTGCCCGCCGCCATCCTCATCGCCGTCACCTGCCTGGCCGGCGGGCAGACCGTGCTGGAGCGCGTGCTGGGCTTCGACGGCACGCTGGGTGCGGTCATCGAGTTCGCCGGCGGCATCGTCTTCATCCTGCTGCTTCTGAGGGACGGCCGGTCGTGATCGAGATCGCCCACGTATCGAAATCCTACGGCGCCACCCGGGTGCTGGACGACGTGTCGCTCAGCCTGCCGGCGGGCGGGCTCACCGCCGTCATCGGCCCCAACGGGGCGGGCAAGTCCACGCTCCTGTCCATCGTGGCGCGGCTGTTGCCCATGGACAGCGGGCAGGTGCATGTGGGCGGGCTCGACGTGTCGCGCGCGCCGGGGCAGGTGCTGGCCCGGCGCATGGCCATCCTGCGGCAGAACAACGCCCTCACCCCGCGCCTCACGGTGGGCGAACTGGTGGCGTTCGGCCGCTTTCCCCATTCGCGCGGCCGGCTCACCGCTGCCGACCACGAAAAGGTGGCGCAGGCCATCGGCTATGTGGACCTCGGCCCGCTCGCCCACCGCTTCCTCGACGAATTGTCCGGCGGCCAGCGCCAGCGCGCCTTCATCGCCATGGTGCTGGCGCAGGACACCGACTGCCTGCTGCTGGACGAGCCGCTGAACGCCCTGGACCTGACCCACGCCGCCGCCACCATGCGGCTGCTGCGCCGCGCCGCCGACGAGCTGGGCAAGACCGTGGTGGTGGTGATCCACGACATCAATTTCGCCTCCTGCCATGCCGACCGCATCGTCGCCATGAAGGACGGCCGCATCGTGCGCCACGGCCCGCCGGAGGCCATCATGCAGGCGGACGTGCTGGCGGCCATCTACGGGCTCGCGGTCACCATCCACGAGGTGGAGGGCATGCGGCTTGCCGCTTACTACCGCTGAACGTGCCCCTACCGGCGCCTGAGCGCCGAAGGCGCGACCTACCGGCGCTTGAGCTTGGGGGGCACCCCGTAGACCCGCTTGAAGGCCACGGTGAAATTGGCGGGGTCCGCATAGCCGGCGGCATAGGCGGCCTGGGCGATGGTGACGCCCTCCTGCTCCAGCGAAAGGCACGCCTGCGCCAGCCGCTCGCGGCGGATGAACTCGAACACCGTCATGCCGAAATGGTCCTTGAAGTGCCGCTGCACCGACGACACGCTCGCCCCCACCGCCACCGCGATCTCCTCGATGGTCAAGGTG
Source organism: Xanthobacter sp. AM11 (assembly GCF_047444035.1). NCBI lineage: Bacteria > Pseudomonadati > Pseudomonadota > Alphaproteobacteria > Hyphomicrobiales > Xanthobacteraceae > Xanthobacter > Xanthobacter sp. AM11. The sequence continues at coordinate 2,067,127 of NZ_JBLAOA010000001.1, read as the reverse complement.
CGGTCGAGATTGTCCAGCAGGAAGTCGCGCACCTTCTCGCTGCGGCGGCGGCTGGCGAGGAGCGGGCGGCGGGGCTCCTCCTCCACCTGCTCGGACAGGGCCATGCAGGCGAGGCACATGATGTCGAGCGCCCGCGAATTGCGGTAGAGCGAGCGCACCTCGCCTTCCATGGTGGCCGGGGGCGCGAGGATCTGCTCGGCCAGCTGGCGGATCTGCCCGCTCACCGGCAGGCTCAGGCGCGAGAGGTGGCCGGAGAGGAAATCCCGCAGCGCCGAGGATGAGGCGTCGCGGGTGCGCATCAGCCACGCCATCCACGGATGGGGGGCGGAAATCATCACCTTGCGCAGCGGAATGCGGCTGTCGTTGACGAAGCGCAGCCGCGCGTGCCGCGCGACATTGAGCACCAGCATCACCGGGCGGTTGTCCTCCCCGCAGCCGGCATCCACGCGGAACGGGCTGTCGTCGATGACGAAATGCTGCGCCCCCTGGAGCAGCACCATGACCACGAATTTCGGCCAGATCTCATAGATGGACGCATCCGGCGCGCAATTGGGTTCGCCATCCACCGTGCCGACGAACAAATGCTGTGGAATATCCATGTCCAGAGCCACAGTTTAGAACTCTTAGCATTAAAAACAACATCCGGCCCGCCACGCCGCCGTTTGCGCAAATCTATTTGCGGTTTCAGCCCGGCCTCCCGTCATCGACGGGTCCACTACTAAATCTTATACATTGACCAGTCCGTCAAGTTTGGCGCGCGCAGGCGCGACGCGGCGCATTTCGAAGGCATTGCGATGGCATTTCATTCCCTCTCCCCGTCACCCTTCCGCCGGGCTCTGCGCCCGCTGCTCCTCGGTGCCGCCAGCTTCATCGCGCTCGATGCCGCCGTCGCGCAGCAGGCCGGCGACAGTGTGGCCCTGCCGACGGTGCAGGTGGAGGCGACGCAAGAGCGCGGCGACGGCCCGGTGGAGGGCTATGTGGCCCGCCAGAGCCTCGCCGGCACCAAGACCGACACCCCCATCGCCGAGACCCCGCAATCCATCTTTGTGGTGCCGCGCGAGCAGATGGACGACCAGCAGGTCGAATCCGTCGCCGAGGCGCTGCGCTACACCCCCGGCGTCTTCTCCGAATATCGCGGCGCCTCCAACGTGCGCGACGAAACCATCGTGCGCGGCTTCGCCTATGTGCCGCGCTATCTTGACGGCATGCTGGTCGGCGGCAACGAAGACTATGCCAAGATCTATCCCTACCTTCTGGAGCGGGTGGAACTTCTGTCGGGGCCGTCCTCGGTGCTTTACGGCCAGGTCAATCCCGGCGGCCTCATCAACATGGTGAGCAAGAAGCCCACCTTCACGCCCCTGCGCGAGGTGGAGCTGACGCTCGGCACCAACATGATGTTCCAGGGCTCGTTCGACTATGCGGACCGCATCGTCGGCAGCGACACCATGGCGTTCCGCATCGTCGGCACCGGGCTTTCCACCGACCTGCAGGAGAATTTCGCCAAGCAGCAGGGCATCGCCGTGGCCCCCTCCTTCACCTGGGCGCCCAGCGACAGCACCACCTTCACCATCCTCTCCGGCTTCGAATGGGAGCCGAGCTTCGGCTACCGCAACTTCCTCGATGCCGCCGGCACGGTGTGGCCCATCAAGGGCTATGGCTATGTGCCGCGCGATTTCTTCGTCTCCGATCCCAATTACGAGACCGAGGAGCGCACCCAGGCCTGGATCGGCTACGAATTCGAGCACAAGGCCAGCGACGCCCTGACCCTGCGCCAGAAGCTGCGCTATTATTGGGTGGACATCGACCAGAAGACCCTGACCTGGGGCTGGACCAGCGCCGATCCCAAGACCGGCGCCAACACCGTCGTCCACCGCACCGCCTCCGGCGGCACCGATACCTGGGGCACCTTCACCAACGACAACCAGGCGGAATTCAAGATCGCCACCGGCCCGGCCCAGCACACCATCCTGGCCGGCCTCGACTATCGCTACCGGACGCGGGAGTATAATTGGGGCTACAATTGGTCGGACGTGCCCACCATCAGCCTCACCAACCCCATCTACGGCTATAATTTCGACAGCCTCGTGCTCAGCCCCTATTCCGACCAGGACTTGAGCGCCGGCCAGCTCGGCGTCTACCTGCAGGACCAGGTGAAGATCGGCGACCTCAACATCATCGCCGGCATCCGCGAGGACTGGGCCGACACCTCCATCACCGAATATGTGGGGCCGAGCGCCACCGGCTACAGCGACAGCGCCTTCACCTACCGGGTGGGCGCGCTCTATAGCTTCGCCAACGGCCTTGCCCCCTATGCCAGCTATTCCACCTCGTTCGAGCCGGCCATCTATGCTCCGCCGAGCGGGGAGGCGCCGTTCAAGCCCACCACCGCGGAGCAGTTCGAGGTGGGGGTGAAATACGCGCCCGAAGGCACGCGAATGCTGTTCACCGCCGCCTTCTACGACATCTGGCAGCAGAATGTGGTGCAGAACATCTATGTTCCATCCTACGGCACCTATGTCTACCAGCAGATCGGCGAGATCCACAATCGCGGCTTCGAGCTGTCCGCCCGGGCCGAGGTGAACAAGAACCTCTCGGTGATCGCCAGCTATTCCTACATCGATTCCACCATCACCGAGACCGGCGTGGCGAGCGAGTGGGGCAAGACGCCCTCGCGCATTCCCCAGAACATGGCCAACCTGTGGGGCACCTACGCCTTCGACACCGGAATGGCGAAGGGCCTCACCCTGGGTGCCGGCGTGCGCTATATCGGCACCAGCTGGGGCAACAATGCCAACACCTTCGAGGTGCCGGCCTATACTCTGTTCGATGCCATGCTGAAATACGACCTCGGCGTGCTCGACACCCGCATGAAGGGCGCGGAACTCCAGCTCAATGCCAAGAATATCGGCAACCTCACCTATGTGGCCTCCTGCGCCAATGCCTATGCCTGCTTCTACGGGGAGGGCCTCTCGGTAACGGGAGCGCTCAAATACAGCTGGTGATGCTGCGCGCCTTGCTGCTCTGGCTCGCCGTGCTCGCCACCGCCACCCACGCTGCGCCGGAGGACGCCGGCGCGCCGGTGGCGGTGGAGGGCCTCGCCGCCGGGGACAGCCGGAACCTTGCCCTCGCCGCCCCGCCCGGCGCCTATGTGGAAGGGGAGATGGAGGTGGCGCGCGGCCGCTTCCGCCTGGACCTTAAGGAGGCCGGCGGCCGCCACCTGCGGCGGCTGGAGGCGGACCTTGCCGGCCGCGCCACCTTCCGCTTCATCGCCCCGGCGCCGGGCGCGCAGTTGGTGGTGACCGCGCTGGAGCCGGACGCGGCCGCCCGCCTGTCCCTGCGCTCCCAGACGGCGCCGGCACAGCCGAAGGCCGCCGGTGCCCCGCTCCTCAGCCCGGCGGTGGCGGCGCTGGCGCTGAGCCTCGATGCCGGCTGCACCACTGATGCCTTCTGGCAGGACATGGCCCGGCGCGGCACGCCGCTGATCGAGCCGGCGCCGCCGGGCGCGCCGCCGGGGTAGGTGCTCGCCACCTTCCTCGCCCGCGGCGCGCAGCACAATGTGCGCCTGCTCGGCGCCCCGTCCGGCGACCATGAATGGCTGCAGCGGCTGGGCACCAGCGACACCTACTTCCGCAGCTTCCTGATCCCCGGCGACACCCGGCTGTCCTACCGGCTGGCGCCGGACGTGCCCGAGGTGGCCGGCACGGCGCGCGCGCAGCGCATGGCCATCCTCGCCACCGCCCAGGCCGACCCCTTCAACCGCGCCCCCTGGCCGGACGACGCGCCGGACGCCTTCAGCCAAGAGTCCACGCTGGTGCTGTCCGGCGCCCCGGTGCAGCCGGGGATGGGGGAGAGCGGGGCGCCGGCCGGCCGCCTCTCCCATTTTCCCATGGCCAGCGCCCGCCTCGGCAACCGCCGCGCCATCACCCTCTACCGGCCCGCCGGCTTCGACCCGCACGACCCGGACCTGGTGCTGCTGGTGGTGTTCGACGGGCCGGCCTACCTGTCGAAGGTGCCCACGCCCGCCATCCTGGACGCCCTCATCGCGGAGCGCCGCCTGCCGCCGGTGCTGGCGGTGTTCGTCTCACCCATCGACGGCGAAACACGCGGGCGCGAGCTGCCGGGCAACGACGCCTTCGCCGATTTCCTCGCCGACGAGCTGATGCCGGCCATCCGGCAGATGACCGGCGCCGGCGTGCCGGCGGGACGCACCATCCTCGCCGGATCGAGCTATGGCGGCCTGGCCGCCGCCACCGTGGCGCTGCGCCATCCGCAGGTGTTCGGCAATGCCCTGGCCCTGTCCGGCTCCTTCTGGTGGCGCGCGCCGGATGCGCCGGCCGACGGGCCCGGGCATGTGGCCGAGCTGGTGGCGCGCACCCCGCCGGCCGGCGTGCGCTTCCACCTGTCCGCCGGCCGGTTCGAAACCGGGCACATGGGCACGGCCGGCATCCTCGACACCTCCCGCCACCTGCGGGACGTGCTGCGGGCGCGCGGCTATGACGTGAGCTATGGCGAATATGCCGGCGGCCATGACTATCTGGTGTGGCGCGGCGCCCTCGCCGACGGCCTCCTCGCCCTCGCCCCGCGCCTGCCGCCCGGGGAGCGCGCCCCGCGCTGAACACGGTGTCGCCCACCGGGCCGCCGCACCATAGCTTTTGAATCGTTCAATTTTGTATCTATTTCAACCTATTCCAATGGAGCGCCAAGCGTGATCTGAATCAATTCGCCTTGTCCAGGCTGTGCCAAAGTTTTCGTACAGTCATTTTCCTCCGGCCTCCCCAGGGGGGCGCAGGGGGAACGAGGCATTGTGAAGCGGCGATGGCACGGCTGAACTTCTTCGACATAAAAGCGGGGCGGCGGAATATGCCGCACCACCGCCGCGCCGGCGTGGAAGACCGCGCGGTGAACCTGTCCACCACGCCGGGCAATGCCCGCAGCCGGCTGGAGCTGTGGCGGGCCAAGCGGCGGGTGTGCTTCATTCCCGGCGGCTGCAGCTGCCCCATGGCGCGCCGGTTGCCGGAAATCTACGAATGGGTGGGCGAACCGGATGGCCGCGGCGATGCTTCCTGACATCTCCCCCTTCCTTCATCTGCGGCGCTTCGTGAGCATCGCCCACCATGTGCCCGGCCGCATCCGGCTGCGGCTCGACATGGCGGCCCTCGCCCACCTGCCGAAGGTGGACCCGGCGCCGTTCGTGGATCTGGTGCGGCGCATCCGCGGCGTCATCGCCACCCGGGTCAATGCCGCGGCCCTGTGCGTGGTGGTGGACTACGACGCCCGGCTCATCCCGCCGGCGGACTGGCAGCATCTGCTGGCCGGAACGCCGGAGGAGGTGGAGCGCATCCTCACCGCCCACGCCGCCTGACCTCCCCTTCAGCCCATTGATTGCGAGGAAGCCACCATGTCCCATCCCAACCCGCCATGGGGTCCCTACGGCCCGTATCCGGGCGGCCCCACCCAGAGCGGACCCCAGCAGGCCGGCTATCAATGGGCGCCCAACGGCTGGGGTCCACCCCCGGGCGGTGCTCCTGGTGGGCCCCCCGGCGGGGCCGGGCCGGGCTACCAGAGACGCATCGACGCGCTGGACGTGCTGGAAGGCGTGCTCACCGACGGCTTCAGCCTCTCCAACTTCACCCGCATCGCCCGGGCGAGCGGCTCCAATTTCTGGGTAGGCGCCGCCATCGGTGCCGGCCTCGTGGTGCTGGCGAACCGGCCGGACGTGCGCTCCGCCGTCTCCAACATCTTCAGCAAGGGCCACGGCCCCCAAGCGCCGGATACGCCGGATACGCCGGCCGCCGGCCCCGCAACGCCGCCGCAGGCCTGACGGCCGCGCCCGCCGACACCACGCAGATACGAGGAAGAGCGCCATGTCCGAACGGGACGGCACCGAAGGGGGCCAGCATTATCATTATCATTTCTACGGCGCCGGCCCCGCGCCGCAGGTCTCCTACGACGCCCCCATGGGCGCGCCCGGCTGGGGCTTCGCGCCCCCACCCCCCGGCTTTGCGCCCCCTCCCGGCTTCGGCCCCGGCCAGCCCGCGGCAGAGCCGGCCCCCGGCGGCCCCAACTGGCACCGCCACCCGGGCGCGGATTCGCTGGTGAAGGGCCTCATCATCGGCGCCGGTGCCGCCTATCTGCTCACCAACGAGACCGCCCAGCGCACCCTCATGCGCACCGCGGTCCAAGTGTGGTCCCTGCTGCAGGGCAGCATGGAGGAACTGAAGGAGCGCCTGCACGACGCCGAGGCGGAAGTGGCCGCCGCCAGGGCGGCCGAGCCGGCCGAGCCCGCGGCGGCCCCCCCGTCCGACGCTGCCGAGGCCGCGCCCGTCCCCGCCCCCGGGAGCTGAGACGCCCCGTGCTGCGCATCGTCCATGAGGTTCCCTGCCGCCTGCGGCTCCGGCTGGATGCCGGCCCAAGGCGGCTGGCGCAGGCCGCCGCGGCGGTGCGCGACATTGCCGGGGTGCGCGACGTGCGGACCAATGCCGGCTGCCGTTCCATCGCCGTGCGCCATGACGGCAGCGCCGCGGTGCGCGCGCAGATCCTCGCCCGGGCGGCCGATCCGCCGGCCGGGCTGCCGCCTCTGGTGGAGGCCCAGGGCGCCGACCCCTCGCGGGTGGCGCTGGCCGCCGGCACCCTGGCCGCGGCCCTGGTGCTGCCGCGCCCGGCCGCGGCCGCCCTCACCTATGCCAATGTGGCGGGCACCCTGGTGCGCGGCGCGGTGGCGGCGGCGCGGCACGGGCTGAAGGTGGAAGTGCTGGACGCCATCGCCATCGGCCTGCCCACGGCGCGGGGCGAGTTTCTCACCGCCAACTTCACCCGCTTCCTGGTGGAGCTGGCCGCCTATATCGAATCCACCACCATCGAGCGGTCCGACGCGCTGCTGCGCTCCCTGCTCCACCGCACCCCCGACGACGTGTGGGTGGTGGCCGAAACGGGGGAGATGCGGCGCGTGCCGTTCGCCACCCTCAGCGGCGGCGAGCATGTGGCCGTGGGCGTGGGCGAGACCATTCCGGTGGACGGCGCCGTGGTGACCGGCGACGCTTATGTGGACCAGTCCGCCGTCACCGGCGAGAGCCTGCCGATCCCGCTCGCCCCCGGCCGCCTGGCGCTGGCGGGCAGCATCGTCACCGACGGCCGCCTCGTCATCCGCGCCGACCGGGTGGGCCAGAGCACCACCACCGGCCGCATCACCCGCTACATCCAGGAGGCGCTGGAGCGCCCGGCGGAGATCCAGTCCGTCGGCGATGCCCTCGCCGACCGGCGCGTGGGCATCACTTTGGCCTCGGCGGCGGCGGTGTTCGCGGTGACGCGGGACTGGCGGCGCATGGAATCCGTGTTCATGGTGGATTATTCCTGCACCGTGAAGCTCGGCACCCCCGTGGCCCTGAAGACCGCCATGTACCGGGCGGCGCGGCAGGGCTGCCTGGTGAAGAGCGGGCAGGCCATCGAGGCCCTGGCGGGGGTGGATACGCTGGTGTTCGACAAGACCGGCACCCTCACCCACAACACGCTGCAGGTGACCGACGTGTGCCCGCTGCATCCCGGGGTGAGCGAGGCGGAGGCGGTGGCCCTGGTGGCCTCGCTGGGCGAGCACACCAGCCATCCCATCGCCCGCGCGGTGGTGAAGCTGGCGGCCGAGCGCCACCTGGCCCACGTGCCCCACGAGGATGTCAACTTCATCGTCGGCCACGGGGTGGAAGGCCATGTGCACGGCGACCTGATCCGCTTCGGCAGCCGGCATTATCTGGAAGACGACGAGAACGTCTCGTTCGCGCGGGAACGCGCCCAGGTGGCCCACTTCCAGGCGCAGGGCAAATCCCTGCTCTATGCGGCGCGCAACGAGCGCCCGCTGGCCATGTTCGCCCTGCGCGACCGGCTGCGGGAGGAGAGCGCGGACACCCTCGCCCGGCTGCGGGCGCTGGGCATCCGCCGCCTCGTGATGATCACCGGCGACCACCGCGCCAAGGCCCTGGCCTTCGGCGAGGCGCTGGGCATGGACGAGGTGTTCTACGAGCAGCAGCCCGAGGACAAGGCCCGCATCATCGCCGGGCTGAAGGCGCAGGGCGCGCGCGTGGCCTATGTGGGGGACGGGGTGAACGACGGGCCGGCGCTGATGGCGGCGGACGTGGGCATCGCCATGCCCCGCGCCGCCGACATCGCCCGCGCCACCGCCGACATCGTGCTGATCGACGACCGGCTGGATTCCCTGGCGGCCATGGTGGACATCTCGCAGGTCACCATGCGCCTCATCCATTCCAACTTCGCCGTGGCGGTGGGGGCCAATTCGGCGATCCTGGCGGCGGCGGTGCTGGGCCGCCTCTCGCCCATGGCCACCGCGGCGCTGCACAACGGCACCACCATTGCGGTGCTGGTGCGCTCGCTGCTGGCGGGGCAGGCCCGCAGCCGCTGATGCGCCGGGGCCGGACGGCAGAGCATGCGCCGATCAGCCTGTACGGCACGCCGGCCGGCCTGGCCTATGCCTCGGACGCCCGCGTCTCCGGCGCCTCCGTCTCCGGCGCCAGCAGCAGGGGAGCCGCGCGGAAGGCGGAGGGCGGCTGGCCGAAGGTCTTGCGGAACAGGCGGTTGAACGTATTGACGTCGTTAAAGCCCGCCTCATAGCCAATATCGGACACCTTGCGCTCCGCATTGGCCGGGTCGAGCAACGCACGGCAGGCCAGCTGAAGCCGCGCGGCGGTGATGCGTTCCTTCAGCGTGGTGCCGTGTTTCTGGAACATCTTCTGCAGCGTGCGGACATTGACCTTGTGCCGCTGGGCGACCTGGACGACGCCATAGTCCTGCCGCCCGCAATTGGCGGCGATATCCAGAAGGATCTCCTGATAGAGCAGGTCCGCCCCCCCGGCGCGGGCGGCGTCGGCGGAGCCGTCCGCAAGCGCGACGGAAAGCAGGCCGCGCAGGCCGGCCTCGCACACCTGCGCCACGGCGGGCGTGAGGGTGCGGCCGACGAGGATGGCGGCCTGCGCCATGAGCACCTCAAGGGCCGGATGGGCGCCCGCGGCGAGATAGGTGGCCGGCCGGCCGGTCTCGGGCTCGCTCAGCAGGCGGCGCGGAACCAGCACGAAGGTGGCCTCCGACGATGGCCGCACTGCAACTTCAAGCCGCGCGCCGACGGAACCGAGGAGCAGTTCGCTCCCGTCCGCCGCGAACGATTCCCCATCGCCCCATCGTAGATTTGAGGATTCGCTGATTCGAGCCGCGAGAGTTACCGCCCCTGCAACCGGCGTGATGCGCAGCACGCCTGCGTGACGAAACCGTGCACAAATAATGACCATACTCTGAAGGGAAATTGAGCAAGCCGTTAACTCATTGTTAACCCCGATCGCCTTCGACGCAGCTGGCTTCGACGCCACATTCCCTTGGGGAATATTGGCGAGAGAATCCGCAGCCCATTCAATACTTAAATATTGCGACTGCGTAATCTTGCGAAAATACTCCATTGTTAAGTTCGCCGCCTCCCTTGCACCGACAAACAACAGGGCAAATGGACGGTAAATGCAACATATAGTACTATATTACCGGAGTTTATGGAAGGAAGCGCGCATCATCTCCTGCACCTGGTTACCTTTCATGCCACACCAAATGGTTTAGTATATTGTTTCTAAATGATTTTTTCGCATCATGGCAGATGTGCAACAGGTCGCGGGAATGTGCTCAGATTCGCATTTTGAGTAGCATCCATTCGTCAGATGCAGAGAAGGCTCGTCATCTCCCCTGTAGTTTCCGGTGAGTTGCAAAGGGTGTCGAGATGCACCCTCAGCCAAAAGGCTGCACGTGCGTGCGGCTGAATGAAACGTGTGGCGGTCGCGTCGTGTGGCGGTCGCAACTTGGGGGTGAAGATGGTCAATTCGGGCGGCACCATCCTTTCTGGCGCTTACGTGCATCCTTCGGTCAACCGCAGGCGCATGAAGACGCTGCTCCTCAGTTCGGCACTGGCGACGGCCCTGGCGGCCGTGATCCAGCCGGGGCAGGCCAATGCGGCGTGCGGCAGTGCCGGCTTTCCAAACGTGACGGTGGATTGCACCGGGACCGATAACAACGGCTTCTCGGTCACCAACATCTTTGGCAGCGCGACGGTCAATGCCGGCGCGGGCGTCATCGTCCAGACCGCGCCGAGCGGCACCGCCCTGAACGTCGGCACGCTGACCTCGATCACAAGCAACAACACGGCCGCGACCTTCACTGGCGACGCCAACGGCATCGTCTACACGGCCGGCACCAGCATAACGCTGAACAACTTCTCCGGGTCGGCCACGGGCACCACCGGCAACGGCATCCAGCTCTTCGCCACCGCCGGTAACATCACCGCCAACAACTTCACCGGCACGGCCACCGGCGGCGACAACGGCATCAGCGCCACGGCGCCGTTCGGCACCATCTCGATGACCGGCTTCGGCGGCTCGGCGACGGGCACCAGCGGCAACGGCATCGGCCTCAGCGCCGGCGGCGCCATCACCTTCTCCTCCACCCCCGGCGCCTTCGCCAGCGGCGGCACCAACGGCCTGAACTTCTTCAGCGCCGACAGCATCACCGCCACCACCAACGGCGGCTTCTTCACCGGCACCAACGGCAGCGGCGCCAATTTCACCGCCCCCGAGGTGGACCTGATCGCCAACAACAGCTTCTTCAGCGGTGGCACCAACGGCGTCGCCGCCACCGGCGCCGATGTCAGCCTCACCTTCATCGGCGGTACCGCCATCGGCAACACGGGCGACGGCATCAATGCCACGGCGGTGGGTGTCTCGGTCGGTCCGCTGCAGCTTCCGGCGGTCGCCTCGGTCACCACCAGCGGCACCTTCGTTTCCGGCGGCACCAACGGCATCAATGCCACCGCATCGGCCATCGGGCTCGGCGGCGTCGGCGTGGACGCCACCACCACGGTCACCGCCAACGGCGGCACGGTGATGGGCGGCTCGGGCGCCGGCATCTTCGCCTCGGCCATCACCGCGCCGGTGTCGGGCGGCCCCAACACCGCCACCACCACCGTGCAGGGCTCGGCCGACGTCACCGGCGGCGCCAACGGCATCTTCGCCCTCTCGGGCAGCCTCAACGGCAATGCCAACACCACCGTGAACGTTTCCGGCGACGTCACCGGCACCAGCGGCAACGGCATCTTCGCCATGGGCGCCAGCGTCGGCGACTTCACCGGCTTCGACCCCAACGATCCCTCCACCTGGGCCTCCGCGGTCGGCACCGGCAAGGCCACCGTCAATGTGGAGACCAACGACGACGTGACCGCCGCCAACGGCACCGGCATCCTCGCGGTGGGCATCGGCACCGGCAACGAAGTCTCGGTGGAGGCCAATGACGACGTGGACGCCACCGGCGGCTTCGGCATCCTCGCCGGCTCCATCGGCACCGGCGGCACCGTGACCGTGGAGAGCGAGGACGTCTCCGGCACCCTCGGCGGCGTGCTCGCCTTCAACACCGACGGCGACACCACCGTCACCACCAACGGCAAGGTGAGCACCGACGGCATCGTCGGCGTCGGCGCCATCGCCAACAACGGCAACGCCACCGTCAATTTCAGCGGCAACATTGATCCCCCGCTGGTGGGCGTCGCCGCCGTCGCCATCGGCAACGGCACCGCCTCCACCAACACCTCGGGCAATATCGACGCCAACCTCGTGGGCGTGCTGGCCCTCAACGTCGGCAACGGCCAGGTGGACGTGGACAACACCGCCACGGTGGAATCCTCCGTGGGCGCGCTGCCGCTGGTGGGCGTTGCGGGCGTCAAGATCGGCGACAACAATGCCGGCCTCGACGTGAACGTGCAGAATTCCGGCGTGATCCAGGATTATGCCGTGGGCGTGCTCGGCCTCGCGGTGGGCGACGGCAACACGGTCAACGTCCAGAACCTCGCCGTGGTGAATGCCGACCTGGTCGGCGTCGCCGGCGTGGCGGTGGGCGAGGGCAACACCGTCTCGGTGCAGAACCTCGGCGTCGTGAACGCGGGCTTCATCGGCGTGGCCGGCGTGGTGGTGGATGACGGCGCGGGCGCCGGCACCTCCAGCGTCACGGTCAACAATCTCGGCGCCATCACCACCGGCGGCATCGGCGTCATCGGCGCCGCCATCGACACCGACGGCTCCGGCTTCGCGGTGACCTCGGTGACCAACGGCGGCGCCATCTCCGGCGGCTTCCTCGGCGTCGCGGGCATCGCGGTGGGCCAGGGCACCGCCGGCGGCCTGAGCGTCACCAACAACGGCGCCATCAGCAACAATTCGGGCGTCGGCGTGCTCGGCCTCGCCGTGGGCGACAATTTCGGCGCCAGCGTCACCAACACCGCCTCCGTCAATGCGGACTTCGGCGGCGTGCTCGGCGCGGTGATCGGCGACACCGGCGCCCTCACCGTCACCAACAGCGGCGCCATCACCACCCAGGGCATCGCCGTGGGCGGCCTTGTGGTCGGCGACAACGGCCAGGTGAAGGTGACCAACACCGGCGCCATCTCCGGCGGCCTGCTCGGGGTCGGCGGCGTGGTGATCGGCGACAACCTCTCCGGCATCCCCACCACGGTGGACGTGAAGAACTCCGCCGCCATCAGCAATGACGGCATCGGCGTGCTGGGCGGCGGCATCGGCGACGACCACGTGGTCGTCGTCTCCACCTCGGCCGCGGTCAATTCCGGCCTCCTCGGCGTGGGCGGCTTCTCCATCGGCGCCCGGGGCAATGTGGACGTCACCACCACCGCGGCCGTCACCTCCGGCGGCGCCGGCGTGGTGGGCGCGGGCATCGGCGACAATTCGGTGGTGAACGTCACCACCGGCGAGCAGGTGAACGGCGCCTTCCTCGGCGTCGGCGGCCTCATCGGCGGCACCGGATCGCAGCTGACCATCCTCACCGAGGACAAGGTGGTTTCCTCCGACGGCTTCGGCGTCGCCGGCCTCGGCCTGGGCACCGCCCAGACCATCGACGTCACCACCCAGCAGGAAGTGCAGGGCGACCTGCTCGGCGTCGGCGCCCTGAACCTTGGCGGCGGCGGCAGCACCGTGACGGTGGAGACCCTGGCCAAGGTCACCTCGGCCTCCGGCTTCGGCGTGCTGGGCGGCTCCATCGGCACCGGCGCCAACACCGTCACCGTGACCACGCAGAAGGAAGTCTCCGGCGACCTTCTGGGCGTGGGCGGCATCATCGGCGGCACCGGCGGCACCCTCACCGTGGAGACGAAGGATATCGTCACCTCGGCCAACGGCTTCGGCGTCGCCGCCCTGGGCCTGGGCACCAACACCATCGACGTGACCACCGACAAGGCGGTGACCGGCCGCTACCTCGGCGTCGGCGCGCTGGCCTTCGGCGACGACAACACCGTCAACGTCCTGACCAAGGACACGGTGACCTCCGCCGACGGCTTCGGCGTGTTCGGCGGCGCCATCGGCACCGGCGCCAGCAACGTCACCGTCACCACCGAACAGGCGGTGGCGGGCCGCCTCCTCGGCGTCGGCGGCGCGCTCGGCGGCACCGGGGGCACCCTCGACATCCACACCCTTTCCACCGTGACCTCCGCCGACGGCTTCGGCGTCGCCGCCCTCGCCTTCGGCGACACCAATGCGGTGACGGTGACCACCGACGCGGCGGTGAGCGGCGCCCTGCTCGGCGTCGGCGCCCTGTCGTTCGGCAGCGGCGGCACGGTGGACGTGCACACCCTGGCGGCGGTCACCGCCACCAACGGCATCGGCGTGTTCGGTGGCAACATCGGCGCCGGGCAGAAGGTGACGGTCATCACCGACGGCACCGTTGACGCAACGGTGGCGGGTGTGGTCGGCATCAACACCGGCGGCGAAACCGAAGTGACGGTGAACCAGAAGGTCTCCGTGGCCTCCGGCGGCATCGTCGGCGCGGCGGCCATCGGCGGCGGCTCCGGCAACGCCACCCTCACCATCAACGCCATGATCGACCCCCCGATCATCGGCGGCGCGGCGGTGACCATCGGCTCCGGCACGGCCATTGCCAATGTGAATGCGGAGGTGCAGGCCACCGCCATCGGCATCGTCGGCGCCAATATCGGCAACGGCGCCATCGACGTGAACATCAACGCCGGCGGCACCATCAAGTCGGACGGCATCGGCGTCGCCACCTTCAAGATCGGCGACGGCCCGACCACCATCGACGTGGATGCGGCCATCGGCGGCCTGAGCCAGGCGGCCACCGGCGGCGACGGCATCTTCGCCCTCGCCCTCGGGGACAGCCCGATCACCATCACCACCACCGCCAACGGCACCATCACTGCCGGGGACGACGGCATCTCCGTGGCCCAGATCGGCGGCGGCAACATCGCCATCACCACCAACGCCGTCATCACCGCGGGTGACGAGGGCATCCAGGTGCTCGCGGCGGCGCTCACCGCCGGCGACGTGACGGTGACCAACAACGCGGCCATCAACGCCACCGACAACGGTATCTTCATCCTGAAGGCCGGCGACGGCGCGGTGACGGTGAACGCCAACGCCAACATCACCTCCACCACCGGCAACGGCATCGAGGCGAACGCCATCTTCGGCACCGGCGACGTCACCGTCGCCCAGGCGGGGCTCACCACCATCACCGCCCCGGACTTCGGCATCATCGCCTCCAAGACGCTGGGCACGGGCAATGTCTCGGTCACCACCGGGACCCTCTCCACCATCACCGCCACGGCGGGCGGCATCTTCGCCGGGCGCTTCGGCGGCACCGGCGACGCCTCGGTGACCACCGGCACCAGCAGCACCGTCACCACCTCCGGCACCGGCGTCGAGGCACAGTCCATCGGCGCCACCGGCAATGCGACGGTGACCACCGGCCTCGCCAGCGGCATCACCGCCGGCGGCGACGGCATCGTGGCCGGCAAGTTCGCCGGCTCGGGCGACGTCTTCGTCACCACCGGCAGCTCCAGCGTGATCGCGGCGGGCGACGACGGCATCACCGCCACCAACTTCGCCTTCGGCGCCGGAAACGACATCTTCGTCAACACCGGCCTCAACTCCCAGGTCGTGGCCAACGACAAGGGCATCCGCGCCGGCGGCTGGGACAGTGTGAGCATCACCACGGCGGACCTCAGCCTCATCCGCGGCGACGCGGACGAGAGCGGCGTCGGAAACGCCATCCGCATCTTCTCGGCGGACGTGGCGACGGTCGCCATCGGCACCAACAACGCGGTCATCGGCTCCGGCAAGAGCTGGGCGGAGGCGGTCATCTCCATCGAGAGCGACGACGCCACCTCCATCTCGGTCGGCGCCGGCTCGCTGGTCAGCTCCTGGAGCTACACCGGCGGCGTGAACCTGCCGGGCCTGATCGTGGCGGCCAGCGACATCGTCATCGACACCGACGGCGGCGCCACCACCATCAGCAACTCGGGCACCATCGTCGGCCGGGTCGGGCTCACCGACAATGACGACGTGTTCAACAACCTCTCGTCCAACACCTGGATCACCGTCGGCGACAACTACTTCGGCGCCGGCACCGACACGGTGAACAACGAGGGGCGGATCGTCACGGCGCTGCAGGGGGCGGTGGCGGAAACCACCAACTTCAACAGCCTGGAGACCTTCAACAACGGCGACCCGCTGTTCGTGCAGAGCGGCCTGCTCTCCATGATCGACGAGGTTCCCGGCCAGATCGCCTTCAACGGCGCCCGCGACGTGACCTATGTGAGCGGCATCTGGAACGGGGTCGGCAACAGCACCGTGGGGCTCGACAGCTACCTCGGCGCTCCCGGCTCCACCTCGGACGTGCTGACGGTGGGCGGCCTCGACGTGAACGGCCTGGAGATCGCCGGCCTCGTCACCGAGGGCCAGACCGCCCTCCTCATCAACGACGTCAACGCCGGTCCCGGCGCCCTGAACCTCGCCGGCATCAAGGTGGTGGATGTGGCAAGCATCGCCGGCACCACCCTGCCGGAGAGCTTCTACATCGACCCCAACTCGGCCAATTACGCTGCCAAGTTCGGCGGGGTGATCGACAAGGGGCTGTTCTTCTACGACCTCGCGGTGATCGGCAACGACCACTTCCTCATCGGCCTGCCCGACCAGGAAGTGTTCGAGCTGCCCAAGCTCGTCACCGGCGCCCAGGCCATCTGGCACGAGACCACCGGCGTGTGGCTCGACCGCCAGGCGGACCTGCGCACCTACCTGCAGGGCGCGCCCACGCAGCTGGTGACCAAGGAAGGCGTGAAGACGGTGGACGGCGCGGCCGGCTCGGTCACCCCCGGCATCTGGGGCAAGGTGATCGGCAGCTGGGGCTCGCGTGACGCCTCCGACAGCTTCGCGGCCTACGGCAACCGCTACGGCTTCGACACCAGCTACAGCCAGAACATCTACGGCTTCATGGCGGGTGCCGACTTCGGCAAGGAGGGTGTCGCAACCCAGAACGACGCGGTGGTGTTCGGCGTGCTCGGCGGCTACGTGGCCTCCGACCTCTCCTTCGATGCCTCGACCACCTCGGCCAGCTACTCCGGCGGCACGGTCGGCGCCTACGCCTCCTACCTCACCGGCAAGTGGTACCTCGACGCTTTGGTCAAGGCCGACTTCCTCTCCATGGACTACGACGCGCCGACCCTGCTCGGGGCCGGATACTTCGGCCAGTCCACGGATGTGCGGAACCTCGGCTTCACCATCGACACCGGCTACCGCTTCTGGACCTGGGGGACGACGGGCTTCTTCGACGGCCTCGCCACCCTCAGCTACGTGAACACCAACATCTCCGACCTCTCGCTGGTGCAGTCCACCTTCGTTGACTTCGGCAATAACGACAGCCTGCGCGGCAGCGTCGGCGGACGGGTCGGCGCCCAGGTCTACGACGCCGGCACCTACACCGTCGTGACCAGCCTCACCGGCCGCCTCTGGTACGAGTTCCTCGGCGACAACACCGTCACGGTGTTCAACCCGGGCCTGCCGTTTGTCACCGGCGACACCTTCGACGGCCTGTTCGGCGAAGTGGGCGTGGGGGTCAACGTCTTCGGCAAGGGCAACGGCTGGAACGGCTTCGTCAACGGCGACGTGAAGTTCGGCGACAGCTACACCGCCGGCAGTGCCAAGGGCGGCGTGCGCTACCAGTGGTGAGCGGCGCCTGACATAAGGCCTGCATGAAGGGGCAGCGTGCTTCGGCGCGCTGCCCTTCCCTTCTCACACCGGCGGATGTCCCTTCGCCGGGAGCCGGATCGGCCCGGATTGATCCGCCAGGCCCTTCCATATGAGCGCCCTTCCATATGAGCGGATCGCCTTCCTGCGATCGCCAGCCCGGAGACGGCCCCGTGAACCTCGCCAGATCGCTTTGCGCACTTGCGGCCCTGATTGCGGTAGCCCCGCTGGCCCTGGTGCTGTCCGACGGCGGCGGCTTCGTGGCAGAGGCGCAGAGCCCCCAGCCCAGGCCTGCCCCGTCTACGCCTGCCCCGTCCGCGCCCGCCCCGCCTGCCGGCCCGGTGAAGACCGAGACCACCAATTTCGAGGGCTGGGTCCTCACCTGCCAGGAAGGGCCGCCCGCGGCGGGGGCCAAGACCGGCAAGAAAGCCTGCTGGGGCCTTCTGCGCGTCACCGATGCCAAGTCCAAGCGGGTGGTGGTGGTGTGGAAGATCGGCCGCGACGGCAAGGACGTGCCCACCATCGCCATCACCACCCCCACCGGCGTGCTGGTGCGCGACGGGGTGGACCTGGTGCTCGGCCAGAACAGCCGCAAGCTCGCCTACCAGTGGTGCAATGCCAACGAATGCGAGGCGAGCCTGGCCTATGACCAGGCCCTGGCCAATGAACTGTCCGCCGCCAAGGAGGCCACCATCGCCTTCCGGCTCCAGGACGGGCGGCAGCTGAACGTCAAGGTGGCGGTGTCCGGCGCCGACAAGGTGCTCGCCGGCCTCAGGAAGCCCTGAGGCCCGGCCGGCCTGAACGGGGCCTCCCGGCCCCCTTCCGCCGGATGGCGCGGGCCCGCCCGCCGGCCGCGATCAGCCGGCCACCGGCAGCGGCGCATCGCGATGCACCAGGCCGGCCTCGCGCAGCTCGCGCCAGAAATCGGCGGGAATGGCCTCCTGGAGCGCGGCGCGGTCCTCGGCGATGCGGCCCGGCCGGCTGGCCCCGGGGATCACCGCCGCCACCGCCGGATGGGCCAGCGAGAATTGCAGGCCCGCCGCCTTCATGCTGATGCCGTGGCGCTCGGCAATGGCCTTGATGCGCGCCACCTTGGCGAGAATCTGCGGCGTGGCCGGCGCATATTCGAAGTTCGGGCCGCCCACCAGCGCCCCCGAGCTGTAGGGACCGCCCACCACGATGCCCAGGCCGCGCTCGGCCACCATCGGCATCACCCTTTGCAGGGCGCGGTCATGGTCCAGCAGGGTGTAGCGCCCCGCCAGCAGGAAGCCGTCCGGGCGCGGCTCGTCCAGCGCCAGCAGGGTCTCGATGGGCTCCACCCGGTTGACGCCCAGGCCCCAGGCCTTGATGACGCCCTCGTCCCGCAGGCGGTCCAGCGCCCGGAAGGCGCCCTTGCGCGCGCTCTCGAACATGGCGAGCCATTCGTCGCCGAAGAAGTCCTGCGCCACGTCATGGACGAAGGCGATCTCGATATGGTCGGTCTTCAGGCGCTTCAGGCTGTCCTCGATGGAGCGCAGCGTCGCGTCCTGCGAATAATCGTTGACCACGCGGTTGGGGCGCCCGTACCGGAACACGTCCCCCTTCTCGCCCAGGTCGCGGGCGCCGGCATCCTCGATCTCGTCGAGGATGACACGGCCAACCTTGGTGCTGATGACATAGTCCCCGCGCGGCCGCCCGGCGAGCACCTCGCCCATGCGGATCTCGGCAAGGCCGGCGCCGTAGAGGGGGGCGGTGTCGAAATAGCGGATGCCGTCGTTCCAGGCGGCATCCACGGTGGCGCGGGCTTCCGCCTCGGGAATGTCGCGGAACATGTTGCCGAGCGGGGCCGCGCCGAAGCCGAGCCTGCCGGGAAGAATATCCTTGAGTGCCATCGTCTCATCCTCGGTTTCACAGGTACGGCGCGGGTTGCCGGCCTCTCAGCCGATGGAAACCGGGTCCGCCACATAGGCCGTGCGCTCGGCAAGATCGGCGATCCGCGCGAGATAGGCCTTGAAATGGGCGGTCTCGCGATGCGCCGCAACGGCGGCATTGTCCACATAGAGCTCGTCGAGCACGAAGCGGGCGGCGTCGGCCTGGTCGCGCCAGATGTCCCAGCGCAGGTTGCCCGGCTCGGCCCGGCTGGGCCCGGCCATGCCGCCCAGCAGCGCCTCCAGCTCCTCGGCCTTGCCCGGCCGCGCCACCAGAATGGCCACGATCTTCACGGTCGGTGTCATGCGAACGGCTCCTGTCCAATGGGGCGGCGCAGCGGGATTCGGCGCGCCCCCTGCCCTTGTCACGCCGCGCGGGCGCGGTCCAGCGCCGCCATGCGTCCGCCGGCCCCGGCCTCACGCCGGGCGGAAGCGGATGATGGCGCGCAATCCCGGCCGGTCGCTGCGGTTGGCAAGGTCGAGGCGGGCGCCCATGCGGCGGGCGGCGGTGTCGGCGATGGCAAGGCCGAGGCCGGAGCCGGGCCCCGCGCCGCCGGCGCCCCGGCCGCGATAGAAGCGCTGGCGCACGAGCCCCAGCTCCTCCTCGGCAATTCCCGGCCCCTCGTCCTCGATCACCAGATCGCCGGCGCCGTCGGCGCGCCAGTGGATCGTGCCCGCCCCCATGTGCTGGACGGCATTCTCATGCAGGTTGCGCAGCAGGAGGGACAGCGCATCCACATCCACCTTGTGCACCATGGCGTCCAGCTCGGGGGCGATGCGCACCGTGACGGCTTCCGTGTGGGGCACCGATTGCGCCACCTCGTGCAGCACCTTGCCGATGGCGGCGGGCTCCACCGCGCCCCCGGCGCCTGCATCGAGCCGCGCGAGCGCCAGAAGCTGGCGCACGAGCCGGCTGCTGCGATCCACCGAAACGATGATCTGCCGCAGCGCCTTGTGCCGGGTGTCCGGGTCGCGGGCGGCCAGGGCCACCTGCGCCTGCGTCTTCAGGCCGGCCAGCGGCGTGCGCAGTTCGTGCGCGGCGAAGGCGGTGACCTCGCGCTCGTGGGCGCGCGCCGCCTCCACCTTGGCGAACAGGCCGTTGAGGGCGGTGATCAGCGGCAGGATCTCCGCCGGCGCGCCGGCCGGGGGCACCGGCCGCATGTCCTCGCCCTCGCGGGCGGCAATCTCTTCCGCCGCATGGTTGAGGGGGCGCAGCCCGCGCCCGAGGCTCCACCAGATCAGCAGCCCCAGCAACGGCATGGCCAACAGAGCCGGCGCCGCCAGCCCCGCCACCAGGTCGCGCACCAGCCGGTCGCGCAGGCCGATCCGGTCGCCCACGGCGACGCGGACGTTCTTCTCCCGGTCCACGATGGTGTAGGTGCGCCAGGTTTCCCCGTTCACCTCGCGGTCGGCGAAGCCCTCGTGGTCCTGCGCCAGGGCGCCGTCGGGCGCGCCGGAGGAGCGGCCCAGCAGCCGGCCGTCGAAGGACCAGATCTGGCAGGAGATCTGGCGCTCGTAGCCGCCCCACCGCGACGGCGCCACGGCGGCCGCCTCGGCATCCTTTAGCTGGCCGCCGGCCATCACCAGCGAATGCACCATGCGGGCCGCCTCCTGAAGGCGGGTGTCCAGCACCTTCTCCAGCTCGGTGCGGCTGCCGACGCTGATCCAGGCGACGGCGCACAGCCAGATCAGGCCGGTGGCCGCCAGCAGGATCAGGAAGAGGCGGCGGCGCAGGGAGGTCATGACGGCACCCGCATGCGATAGCCGAGGCCGCGCACGGTCTCGATCACATCACGCCCCAGCTTGCTGCGCAGATTGTGCACGTAGACTTCCACCGTGTTGCTGTCGATCTCCTCCTGCCAGCCATAGAGCCGGTCCTCCAGCTCGCCTTTCGAGCGGATCACGCCCGGCCGCTCCATCAGCATGGCGAGAACCGCGAACTCGCGCCGCGACACCGCCACCACGGCGCCGTCGAGGGTGACCGAGAGCGTGGCGGGATCAAGCTCGATCGCGCCGTGGCGCAGCCGCGGGCTGGCCCGGCCGCCGCCGCGCCGCACCAGCGCCCGCAGCCGGGCGGCCAGTTCGTCCAGGTCGAAGGGCTTGCCCAGATAGTCGTCGGCCCCGCCATCCAGCCCGCGCACCCGGTCCGGCGTCTCGTCCAGGGCGGTCAGCAACAGGATCGGCGTCGCATCCTGCCGCGCCCGCAGCGCCGCCAGCAGATCGAGGCCGGAGCCGTCCGGCAGCATGAGGTCGAGCACGACGGCATCGAAGCGGCAGGCGCCGAGGGCGGCCATTGCATCGGCGCAGGTGGTCACGGCGTCCACGGTCAGGCCCGCCAGCGCGAGGCCGGCGCAGACGCCGTCGGCCAGAACCGGGTCGTCCTCCACCAGAAGAATGCGCATCACGCCGTGTTCATCCTTGCGCCTGCGTCCCTTCGCACATCGTCCGCCTTTCAGTCCCGCCAAGGCGCCGCGCCGGGCCGGCAGCTTCACCCGGCCCCACCCGCAGGCCACAGGCACCCGCCAGCTTAAGGCTGGCTTAAGGTGGGGGTAAGAGCGCTGCACCACCACGATGGAGGAGCAGCGGTTCCATGGCATGGCGATATTGGGGGAACGCAGTTCGGTGCGCGCTTGTGGTGCTCGCAGGCCTTCATGCCACCGGCGCCGCCGCGGGCGATCCGGTGCTGGCGCTGCGGTCGCTGGTCGCCGCCGCGCCCGGCCAGCCCTTCACCCTCAAGGCGGAGCGCGCGCCGTCCGGCGCCCTGCTGCTGCGCTGGCAGGTGGGGGCCGGCACCTATCTCTATCGCGACAGCCTGGAAGCCTCGCTCGCCGGCCGCCCGGTGCCGCTGGAGCGGCCGGCCGGCGAGAGCAAGGATGACCCGAGCTTCGGCGTCGTCCAGGTGTTCCACGGCCCCGTGGAGGCGCGGGCGGATGCGCCCGAGCGTGCCGGCCAGCTCCGGGTCGCCTTCCAGGGCTGCTCCGACGCGGGCATCTGCTTCCCGCCGCAGGCCCGCCTGGTCGATCTGGCGACGCTCCAGGTGCGCCCGGTGTCCGACCCCGGCCCCGTGCCGGCGGGCGCGACGCCCGCCACCGCCTTCCCCGCCACCGCCTCGCCCGACACGGTCTCGCCCGACACGGCCTTGCCCGCCACCGCCCGGCCGGCCACCGCGACGCCGGCGCCCGATGGGGTAGGCGAATTGTTCCGCGCCGGGCTCGGCGTCACCCTTGGCACCTTTCTCGGCTTCGGCCTGCTGCTGGCGCTCACGCCCTGCGTGTTCCCCCTGCTTCCCATCCTCGCCGGCATGCTGACGCGCTCGGGGGCGGGGCTGACGCGCGGGCGCGGCCTCGCCCTCACCGGCGCCTATGTCCTGGCCATGGCCGGCGCCTACGGGCTGGTGGGCGCGGTGGCGGGCTGGTCCGGCGCCAACCTGCAGGCGATGCTGCAGACGCCGCTGGCCCTGGGGGTGACGGCGGCCATCTTCGTGGCGCTGGCCCTGTCCATGTTCGGCCTGTTCGACCTTAAAGTGCCGGCGGGCCTCGGCGCCCGGCTGGCGGGGCGCGGCGCCGGCCAAACCCTGGGCGGGGCGGCGCTGCTGGGCTTCGGCTCGGCCCTCATCGTCGGCCCGTGCGTGACGCCGCCGCTGGCCGGCGCCATGCTCTATGCCGCCGCCACCGGCGATGCGGCCCGGGGCGCGGCGGCGCTGTTCATGCTGGGGCTCGGCATGGGCCTGCCGCTGATGCTGGTCGGCCTGTTCGGCCCCTCCCTGCTGCCGAAGGGCGGCCCCTGGCTGGTGCGCGCCAAGCAGATGTTCGGGGCGGTGTTCCTCGCCGTCGCCATCCTCATCGCCGGCCGCCTGCTGCCGCCGCCCGCCACGCTCGCCCTGCTCGGCGCGCTCCTCATGGGCGCGGCGGCAGCCTTCGGCGGGTTCGACCGCCTGACGCCGGCAAGCGGCGCCGGCGCCCGCCTGGCCTGCGGCGGCGGCATGGCGGCGGCGCTCTATGGCGCCACCCTCATCATCGGCGCGGCGGGCGGCGCGGAGGACCCGCTGCGCCCCCTCGCCTTCCCTCAGGCACCCTCCCCCGCCACCACGCCCGCGCCGGCCGAGGCGCGCGTGGCCTCGATCGCCGCATTCGACGCCGCGGTGGCGCGGGCGATGGCCGAAGTCCCCGGCGGGCGGCCCATCCTCGTCGATTTCACCGCCGGCTGGTGCACCGTCTGCGCGTCCAATGCGAAGGTGATGGCCGCCCCCGGCGTGCGCGAGCGCCTCGCCCCATTGCCCCGGGTCATCGCCGACGTCACCGCCTATGGCGAAGCCACCCGCGCCCTCATGGAGCGCTTCCAGGTGGCCGGGCCGCCGACGCTCTTCCTCATGGACGCGCAGGGGCGCGAGATCCCCGGGTCGCGGATCGTGGGCCCCGTCACCGCCGAAGAGATCGCCCGCCGCCTCGACGCGGCCGGCGCCTGACATCCCCCCCCCAGCACCGTCAATCCGAGGAGAAATCATGCAGCGCCGGCAGTTCATCACGCGCGCCTGCGGCCTTGTCGCCGCGGGCGCCGCGTCCTTCGCCTCGCCCCTCGCCTCGCCCCTCCTGGCGCAGGAGATCGACGTGGAGGCCATTCTGCGCGATCCCGCCGCGCCCATTTCGGGCAATCCGAAGGGCGACGTCACCATCGTCGCCTTCCTCGATTACAATTGCCCCTTCTGCAAGAAGGCCGAGCCCGACCTTGAGCGCGCGGTGAAGGAGGATGGCCGGGTCCGCCTCGTCTACAAGGATTGGCCGATCCTCACCGAGGCCTCGGTCTATGGCGCGCAGATGGCGCTGGCGGCCGGTTTCCAGGGCGGCTACGGCAAGGTGCACCGCGCGCTGATGGCGATCCCCGGGCGGCGCATCGGCGAGGCGCAGATGCTTGAGGCCATCCGGGCGTCGGGCATCGACCTCGCCCGCCTGGACGCCGACCTGAAGACCCATGCGGGCGATATTTCCGCCCTTCTGCGCCGCAACCACGCCCAGGCGCAATCGCTGGGCCTGCAGGGCACGCCCGCCTATCTGATCGGCCCGTTCCGCACCTCCGCGCTGGATTATGCCGGCTTCAAGGAGGCCATCGCCGAGGCCCGCCGCCGGCAGGCCGCGGAGTGATGCCCATGCGCTTTCCCGCGCTTTCCGGCGGTTCCCGCAGCTCCATATGAGCGGTGTATCGCCCGCCAACATATTGAATAAAGACGGCGGGCCGCACCGGCCGTGAGCGCGCCCGCCGGCTCAGGTCATCACGCGCCGCTGGCGAGCTTGTCCTGGGTGCGGGTGTCGAAGTCGGCGGCGTCGTGGCGTTCGTGAAGCTGGCTCGAAGGCTCGCCGCTGGTGCGATTGACCTTGCGGCCGCGCGCCACCGCCGGCCGGGCGAAGATCTGGTCGGCCCAGCGGATGACGTTGCGATAGTCCTGCACCGACAGGAACTCGGCCGCGCCGTATTGCCAGCCCTTCACCAGGCCGCCGTACCAGGGCCAGATGGCCATGTCGGCGATGGTGTAGGTGTCGCCGGCGACGAATTCGTGGTCGGCAAGGCGGCGGTCCAGCACGTCGAGCTGGCGCTTCACCTCCATCGCGTAGCGGTTGATGGGATATTCCTGCTTGGTCGGCGCATAGGCGTAGAAATGCCCGAAGCCGCCGCCGAGGAAGGGGGCAGAGCCCATCTGCCAGAACAGCCAGGACAGCGCCTCCGCGCGCGCCGGCTGCTCGGTCGGCAGGAAGGCACCGAACTTCTCGGCGAGATACATCAGGATGGCGCCGGATTCGAACACGCGGATCGGCTCCGCCCCGCTGCGGTCCACCAGCGCCGGGATCTTCGAATTGGGATTGATCGCCACGAAGCCGGAACCGAACTGCGCACCCTCGCCGATCTGGATCAGCCAGGCGTCATATTCCGCCCCCCGGTGGCCGAGGGCGAGCAGCTCCTCCAGCAGGATGGTGACCTTCTGGCCGTTGGGCGTGCCGAGGGAATAGAGCTGCAGCGGGTGCCGGCCCACCGGCAGCTCCTTCTCATGGGTGGCGCCGGAAACGGGCCGGTTGATGCCGGCGAAGGTGCCGCCGCTGGCCTTGTCCCAGGTCCACACCCGGGGCGGGACGTAATCCGTGCTGTCGGTCATGGGATGGTCTCCAGGTTCCCGCCCGTGGGGCGGGGGATGGTTGGAGGGGACAGCGCGCTTGCCATCCACCCTGCACATGCCTCGAACTCGCGTTCATGTCCGATGCCGGGTGCGCCGCCCCGGCCGGCGTCAGGTGGGGCGCGTCCGCTTCCCCTTCGGCTTCCCCGCGTATGGGGTCGCACGCGGGCTCTTCGGCGCGCGCTCGCCTTTGCCCGGGTCCGGCGCGCCCTCTCCGGTCCGTCCCTGCGGCGGGCCGGCGCGGAATTTCTTGCCCCGGAAGGGCTTCTCATAGGGCGGCCGGCCATCGGCCGCGGCGTCGTGCGAGGGCTTGCCGCGCAGGGACTTGCCGCGCGCGGGGCGCTCCGAGGCGTCCGCCGCCGGGGCGCCGGGCAGCGGCTCGATGATCACTTCGCCATCCGCCTTGCGCACCGCCTTGGCGAAACGATCGGCGGCGGCGAGGCTGACCTCGAAGGCGGTCTCCTCGTCCAGGATGCGGATGACGCCGATCTCCTTGCGCGTCACGTTCCCGCGCCGGCAGATCAGCGGCAGCAGCCATTTGGGATCGGCATTGTTGCGCCGGCCCACGTTGAGGCGGAACCAAGCGCTGCCGGCGCCGGCCGTCCCGCCGAAGTCGCGATCGGCGGCGCGGTCGCGCGCGGCCCGCGCCACGCCCGGATCGGCGACCTCCTCCGGGGCCGGCAGGCCGGCGCGATAAAGGCGCACCAGCGCCGCCGCCAGATGCTCCGGCGCATGCGCCGCCAGCAGCGCAAGGCCGGCGGCGGCGTCCTCCTCGTTCGGCTCGTCGGTGATCAGGGCATCGTGCAGCATGCGTTCGTGGTCGAGCTTGCGGATGTCCTCGGAGGTGGGCGGACCGGACCATGCGGGCGTGATGCTGAGGCCCCGCAACAGGTCTTCGGTGCGGCGGCGGCGGAACGGCGGCACGAGGAGCACGCTCACGCCCTTGCGGCCGGCCCGGCCGGTGCGTCCGCTGCGGTGCTGCAGGCTTTCGGCATCGTTGGGCAATTCGGCATGGATGACGAGGCCGAGGTTCGGCAGGTCGATGCCCCGCGCCGCGACATCGGTGGCGACACACACCCGCGCCCGCCCGTCGCGCAGCGCCTGCAAGGCGTGGTTGCGCTCGTTCTGGCTCAGCTCGCCGGACAGGGCCACGGCGGAGAATTGGCGCTCCTGAAGCATGGCGTGCAGGCGCCGCACGGCCTCGCGCGTGTTGCAGAACACGATGGCGCTGGGCGTATCGTAATAGCGCAGCACATTGACCACCGCATGGTCCACCTCGGTGGGCGCCACGCGCATCGCCCGGTATTCGATGTCGGCGTGGCCGCCCTGCGGGCTTGCCACCTCGATGCGCAGGGCGTCGCGCTGGTAGCGCTTGGCCAGGGCGACGATGCCGCGCGGCATGGTTGCGGAGAACAAAAGGCTGCGCCGCTCCGCCGGGGTGGCGAGGAGAATGAATTCGAGATCCTCGCGGAAGCCGAGGTCGAGCATCTCGTCGGCCTCGTCGAGCACGGCGACGCGCAAAGCGGAGATGTCGAGGCGGCCGCGCTCCAGATGGTCGCGCAGGCGCCCGGGCGTGCCGACCACGATATGGGCGCCCTGGTTCAGCTGGCGCTGCTCCTGCCGCGGGTCCATGCCGCCGACGCAGGCGACGATGCGGGCGCCCGTCGCGGCATAGAGCCAGGCGAATTCCCGCTGCACCTGCAGCGCCAGTTCGCGCGTGGGCGCCACCACCAGCGCCTGCGGCACGGTGGCGGGGGCAAAGCGCTCCGCGGTGCCCAGCAGCGTCTCGGCCATGGCGAGGCCATAGGCAATGGTCTTGCCGGAACCGGTCTGGGCGGAGACCAGAAGGTCGCGCCCCGCGGCCTCGGGCGCCAGCACCGCGAGCTGCACCGCTGTCGGGGTGGTGTAGTCCCGCTCTGCCAGGGACCGGGCGAGCGCCGGATTGGTCGTCATGAAGGGCACGGCTGGTTCCGCCTATCTCGCATTATCGTCAGGCGTCGAAGGGGAGCCATCGGAAAGTGTCTGGAATGCGTTCCTAATAGGATGAGAGCCCGGATGCCACCGTCGGCGGGGCGACTTGAGGGGCGGGCGAGGGCAAGGCGGGCGGGGACGACCGGTTCATCAAGGCCGATGCTCTCGCGCAAGGACGCACCATCGGGACGCCGAGGCGCAGGGCCGCTGCCGTCGCCGGGGGGGGGCGCGGGATAGTTCTTGATTTGTTCCATCATCGGGCGCAGCCTCCGGCCGTCGCAAGGGGAGAATCGGCCGTGGCGAAGAAGACATTCTACGTGGTCCAGCCGTTCGAGCTGGGCAAGCGCGGCGCCTTGAAGGCCGGCCCGGCGGTGGAGGCGCGCACGGCGGCCGACGCGGAGCGGATCGCACGGCGGATGGCGATCGTGAATGCCGGCGCCATCGCCTTCTCGCGGGATGTGGACCCCGAATCGGACGACGCCGACCCGCCGGTGCTCATCGCCAGTTTCGGCCAGGTGCCGGACAGCACGCTGGAGGCGGCATAGGCCGCACGACGTTGTTCGCCGTGCGCTTGTTCTGCCACGCGGCGCTCACGGCGGCGCGGCGCATGCGTCGCCGTGCACCGTGTCAAGTACGCCTCACCACCGAACACGTCGCCGAGAAGCCGGTGGGGCGCATCGTCGGGGGCGTTTGGGTGCGTGTGCCTGGAGGATTCACTCGTTCACTGCGGATGCGGGCACCGCCCTTGCCAAAGGACCATCTGGAGCGCGCCATGGCACCGGAGCAGTCTGCATTCGGTCACCTGTGACCCATAAGGGCTAGGCGAGCGATGTTCTTCAAATATCTTTTCCAAAGTATTCGCCGACTTGCCTCGGGCAAGACAATTAAGCGCATCGACACACCGATCCCGGCCGGTGGATCGAGCTTTAAGATTTCGCTTTGGCTCAAGACCGACAAGGAAACCCCGCACGTCGTGTTAGCGCTTCTTGCTTCCGGCAATCGCCAATACTGTGTTATGGAGATGGACGAGTTTCATTCTTTTTTCGGCGCCATGGCCGAAATCCGCTCAACCGCTTCTGGGTTGCAGAAACCGGGCCTCCTAGGAAAAAAGTAAGGCCTACGCTTGGCCCCCTGCACGCTCCCGCTCCCAGAAGGCGGCGCACGCGGGGCAGATCCTCAAGGGCGTGCGGGCAGCTGCCTGAACGGCCGCGTCCCGCTTGTTCCCGCCTGATCCCGGCAAATCCCGCTTCTGTCCACCACGGACCATCACGAGCCAACGCACGTGCACGGGGCAGATGCTTGGACGTACCCGCCAAATCAGAATTTATTTCTGGAATTTCAATGATTTATATGGAAAACTGGCGGAGAGTGCCACAGTACACGACGATTCTTGGTAGGGCCTTGATCGATCAGTAGGATTTCCGATTCGGCGGAGAGCGGATCGGGATTTTGCATGAGAAGAGACATCATCGCCGCTTTGAGGCATTGCCTGGACAAGCACTTGTCGATGCGCAAGAGCCGGCTTGAGAGCTTCTGCGTCTTTGTCGTCGGCGTTCTGCTGTCGCGCACCATCAATCTAAGTCACCTTGCCGGGATGTTCCCGACGCGGGCGGAGATTGCTTCAAACTATCGCCGCCTCCAGCGTTTCTTCGAGCAGGTCGAGCTGGATAGCGATCAACTGGCCCGCGTCGTGGTGAGGATCGCACGGATCGGATCGGGGCCCTGGCTTCTTGCCCTCGACCGCACCAGTTGGAAGTTCGGGCGACGCGACGTCAACGTCCTGATGCTCGCCATCGTCCATAACGGCATCGCCATCCCGCTCATGTGGGACGTGCTCGACAGAGCCGGCAACTCGACCACGGCCCATCGCGAAGCCCTGCTGTCCCGCTTTTGCAATGTCTTCGGTGCCGAGGCTGTAGCCGGATTGATCGCTGATCGGGAATTCGTCGGCACGGCCTGGATGGCCTTTCTGGTCGAGAACAACATCCCGTTCATCCTGCGCATCAAGGACGCCTTCCAGATCCGTCTGGCTGATGGCCGCTGCTGCCCGGTCGTTTCCTTGTTCCGGAAGCTCGCCATCGGCGGACGCCGCTACGTGCGCGAAGATTGCCGCCTCGGTTCACGCGGCAGCGCTCTCGGGCCGCCCGTAAAGCTCGCGGCGACACGACTGGCCAGTAAGGAACTGCTCGTTGTGGCAACCAACACCGATCCCGGGATCGCCCTGGCCAACTATCGGCGGCGCTGGGAAATCGAAACCCTGTTCGCGGCCAGCAAGACGCGCGGTCTCAACCTCGAGGACACTCACATCACCAACCCGGAGCGGATCGCCAAGCTCATCGCCGTGCTGGCCGTCGCCTTCACCTTCGCTCATACAACTGGGGAATGGAGCGCCAGACATCGACCAATTATCATCAAGACCCACAAGCGCAAGGCAAAGTCGATTTTCCGCGTCGGCTTCGATCTGCTGAGAAAAATCCTGATCCAAGGAGGACGCGAAGCCGTTCAATGCTGGAACGCCATCATGACAGGGCAACCTCCAAATCCACAAGGCCCCAGAGCAGGCCCACATCCAGCATGAAAGAGTCGTGTACTGTGCGTAGCGTGTGGCGATGCGCCTGAAGTCCTTGAGGCGGCAGAACATGCGCTCGATGGCGTTGCGCTTTCTGTAGCGCCTTTTGTCAAATGGGTGGAGATACTTGCGCGTGGGATTGTTGGGGATGACCGCCCGCATGTTCCGCTCGGCCAGATCGTCTCGCACCTTGTCGCTGTCGTAGGCGGTGTCGGCGAGAAGCGCGCGGGCCGGGGGCGCGGCGTCGAGCATCACCGGCAGCATCTTGATGTCGGCGGCCTGGCCGGGCGTGAGCGCAAGGACGAGGGGGCGGCCCTTGCCGTCGCTCAGAGCATGGATCTTAGAGCACGTTCCGCTCAGCTTGCATCGCAAGCTGAGCGGTAAAACGTTCTCTATCAATAATTTAGAGACTGATTCAACCTGATCGGTGAATCAGTCTCTAGTCGTTCGACCGCCGCGGGAGCGACCAATCGCCTGACGTTGGTCCCCCCTTTTTCGGCGCCGGCCGCCGAGCGGTGCGCCTTCACATGGGTGCTGTCGGCCAGAAGCTGGCGGGGTGTTCGCCCATCGCCGGTGATCGCGGCGTAGATCCTCTGCCAGATCCCCTTGCGGGACCAGCGGTTGAAGCGGTTGTATACGGTTGTATAGGGGCCGTAGTCGGAAGGGCAGTCGCACCACCGGCAGCCGCAGCGCAGCACATGGATGATGCCGGACAGGATGCGCCGGTCATCGACGCGGGGCGGACTGCCGTAGTGCGGCAGAAGTGGCTCGATCTTGGCCCACTGCTCTTCGTTCAACCAGAACAACCGGCTCATGGCGAATCATCCTCCAATGAGCCAATTGAATCACACTTAGAGCGTTGGGTTTAGAGCCTAGACCTTGGCCAGCCGAAGCGAGCCCCTGCGCCAGAGGTGGCCGTTTCTCCTCACGACGAGGGTCAGGGCTTGTTTTTCGTTGTGAACAAGGGCGAACACTTTGCGAAATTGCTTCGTCCGCATGTCAAAGATAACAAGCACACGGTCTGGGACCCGAAAAGAGACGAGGGACACGTGCTACTGGATGTAGTCGCACCACTCGAACCTTGGCTCGCAGCGGGGTATTCCCTTCGCATGTCCGCCAAAAAGAAAGGGCCGTCGTTCATATCTCCGGCGTCCGTACTGGGGCGCCAGCGTCCACATAAGGCGCAGTGCCCGGAGAGGTACGCTGACTAGGTTTCAGATATTGACGGATGGCGGTGCAACCGGTTGCAAAGACGCAATTGACTGCACCGCTCACCCAAATCGGAATAGTCGCGCGATTGGGTCGTGCAACCGGTTGCACCACGACCGCGTGCCCGAGGTGGCCATCACTCTCGCGTAGAGAAGACCTCACCAAGCGGCGCCCATGTCATCAAATGTCATACTGGTGCATGTGAGCAGTGACATGACAGCCCCCAAGACCAAGAGGGACCGCTGGGTTCAGTCCGATAGCGTTGCGCGTCTCTGCCCCATGAGGGTGAAGCCGAACATGGCAAGACCCGCCAGCGTGAGGCCGAAGCCCGCCCAGACCGCCGAGAGCAGGCCAAAGCCCGCATCGATGGCCAGCCCGCCGCTCCAGGCGCCGAGCGCATTGGCTGCGTTCAGCGAAGCGAGGTTCATCGCGCCCATCAGGGTCGGGGCTTCCGGGGCGAAGGTGGTCAGGCGCACCTGAATGGTCGGGATCGCCACCATCATCGCAGCCCCCACGCCGAACAAGCCCGGCAGGAGCAGCCAGATGGACGTGCCGCCGCTGGCGAGTGCCGCCATGACCACAAGCGCGCTGCCATAGCCGATGACGATCCCCCGCGCCGGATAGCGGTCGGCAATCCAGCCACCGAACAGGTTGCCGGCCGTCATGCCGAGGCCGAACACAGCCAGGGCTACCGGGATCAGGGTCACAGGCAATCCCGCGGCATCGGTCACGATCGGTCCGATGAAGGTGTAGACGGCGAAGATGCTGCCGACGCCGATGGCGGCGACCATCATCATGCCCCACACGGACGCCTTGCGAAGCGCTGACAGTTCCTGGATCACCGGCACCCCGTCCAGCGCAGGCGTGCGCGGCACCCACTGCCGTAGGGCGGCAAAGGCGAGGGCAGCGAGCATTGCGACGGCGAGGTAGGTCTCGCGCCATCCCAGCGTCTGCCCCATGAAGGTGGCCAGCGGCGAGCCGAAGATGGTGGCGACGGTCAGCCCCGTCATGACGATGGCGAAGGCCCGGCCCGCTTGGCCGGCACCGACCACATGGGCCGCGACCATGGCGCCGGCACCGAAGTACGCGCCCTGCGGCAAGCCGCTGATGAACCGCGCCGCCATCAGCCAGCCAAGGTCGCTGGCCACCGCGGACAGAAGATTGCCGACGATGAACAGGGCCATCAGTGCCAGCAGCAGCGTGCGGCGATTGAGTCGGGCGGCCGTCAGAGTGACGAGGGGCGCGCCGGCGACCACGCCGAAGGCATAAGCGGTGATCGCACCGGTCGCCTGCGGCACGGTAAGGCCGAGGCCTTCGGAAAAGAGCTGGATGATGCCCATGCTCGCGAATTCCGACGTGCCGATCACGAAGCTCCCCAAGGCGAGCGCGAGCAGCGTCCGCGTGTCGCCGCGATCGGCGGCGGTGTCCCGGGCATGGGGACGAGGCGAGGACCGGTCGATATCGACCGGCAAGGCGGTGGAAGAACAGGCGGACATGTCTGTGATCCTTTCAGTGCAGGCCGAGCCGGTGCGCTGCGGCCGTCGCCGATTGAGATCGCATGACGTCGGCGCGCTGATTAGACGGCCGCTTTTCACTGGATTTGGGAGATCGTTTCACAGATCGCGGGACGAAGGTCCGACGGCGTGTTAGGTCTCGGCCCTACGGGCAAACCAGATCAAAGGTCCGCCATGGACAATCGCGCCGGCGAGATGATGGTGTTCGTTCGCGTGGTGGAGGCGGGCAGCTTTTCCGAAGCGGCCCGGCTGATGCTGATGACGCCCTCCACAGTGTCCAAGCTGATCGCCCGCCTGGAAGCGCGGCTGGGGGTGCGCCTGATCGAGCGATCGACCCGACGGCTGGCGCTGACCGGTGAGGGCCAATTCTATTACGAGCGCAGCCAGGCCCTGCTCGGCCAGCTCGATGAGACCGAACAACAAATCGCCCAGGGTGGCGCCGAGGCCGAGGGCATCGTGCGCGTCACCTCATCGGTGAGCTTCGGCTCCGCGGCCCTGGAGCCGATCCTGCCGGCCTTCTTCGAAGCCTATCCGAAAGTGATCGTCGACCTCTCCCTCTCCGACGAGGTGGTCGACCTCTACCTCGATCGCACCGATGTGGCGATCCGGGTGGGCAAGCTCATGGATTCCAATCTGATGGCCCGCAAGATCGGCGAGACACGGCGGCGCATCGTCGCATCGCCGGCCTATCTCGCGCGCCACGGCACGCCCGCCACGCCGGAGGATCTCGTCCACCACAACTGCCTCGGCTTCAATTTCCGCCGCGCGATGCCGGTCTGGCCCATGCGCGAGGGCGGACGCATCGTCGAGCGGATGCTGAGCGGGTCGCTGCTGGTCAACAACGGCGACACGCTGCGGCGCATGGCGATTGCCGGCGTGGGCATCATCAGGCTCGCCGACTATCATCTGCGCGAGCCCATTGCCCGGGGTGAACTGGTCGAGCTTCTGGCCGACAGCGACCTCGGCGTGGCGGACGAGGTGCATGCCCTGTTCCGGGGCGCGCAATTCCTGCCCGCGCGCGTCCGGGCCTTCCTTGATTTCGCTGTGCCGCGCATGCAGAAGTTTCTGGAGCATGGCTAGGCGTCTCACGCGACCTGCCTCCTTGCGCGCGCTGCCACCGCGTCGGTAGCGGGTGCCGTGGACGCGGTGGCGGAACACCAAATGGAAGCGTCAGTCCCCGACGGGGAGCGGCGCTGCCGGATTGACGAGGCCGCGCTCTCGCAGTTCGGCCCAGAACCCCGCCGGGATGGCTTCGCGCAGTCCGGCGCCATCCTCGGCGATCCGCTCGGGACGGCTGGCGCCGGGAATGACCGCGGCCACCGCGGGATGGGCAAGCGAGAACTGCAGTCCGGCCGCTTTCATCGAAATGCCGTAGCGATCCGCGATCGCCTTGATCGCCGCGATGCGCGCGCTCATGGCCGGCGTCACCGGGGCGTACTCGAAGTTCGGGCCGCCCACGAGCGCGCCCGAGCTGTAGGGGCCGCCCACCACGATGCCGAGGCCCTGCTCCTCAACCATCGGCATCACCCGCTGCAAGGCCCGGTCATGATCGAGCAGCGTGTAGCGGCCGGCGAGGAGGAAGCCATCGGGGCGCGGCTCGTCCAGCGCCAGCAGCAGCTCGATGGGCTCGACCCTGTTGACGCCCAGACCCCAGGCCTTGATGACGCCCTCGTCGCGCATCCGGTCGAGTGCGCGGAAGGCGCCCTTGCGCGCCTCCTCGAACCGGCCGAGCCATTCGTCGCCGTAGAAGTCCTGCGCCACGTCATGGACAAAGGCGATGTCGATATGGTCAATTTTCAGCCGCTTTAGGCTGTCCTCGATGGAGCGATAGGTGGCATCCTCAGAATAGTCGTTCACGATCTTGTTGGGGCGGCCGTATTTGAAGACCTCGCCCTTCTCCCCGAGGTCGCGGGCGCTGACGTCCTCGATCTCGTCGAGGATCACCCGGCCCACCTTCGTGCTGATGATGAACTCACTCCGCGGCTTGCCGGCCAGCACCTCGCCCATGCGCATTTCGGCGAGGCCCGCGCCGTAGAAGGGCGCGTTATCGTAGTAACGGATGCCGTCATTCCACGCGGCCTCGACCGTGGCGCGTACTTCCGGCTCGGGAATGTCCCGGAACATGTTGCCAAGCGGCGCCGCGCCAAAACCGAGCTGCCCGCGCAGGATATCCTTGAGTGCCATTAGTCTGAACCTTCCATCTGTGGCCCGAACCCAACGTTCGGCGTCATGGAAGGGATAAGCCGCGCCGGAGATCCGAAATAGGCGGGCGGTGATCTCAAGACTTTAGAAGGCGGTTCATAGGTGACGCCGATCGGCGTGCTCTTCGCACCCGCGCCCGCCGACTGGTTGAAGAGGTCTCTGCTGGCCCGCGGTGCAACTGGTTGCACCGGATGGGAGCCGGTCGGAAAAATTTCAGATCATGCGTTGTACGACGGCGGCCGCGCGATGTCCTGAATTGTCACGATGGTGCATGTTAACAACGACATGACGTCCCGCATCAACCAACCACCGACTGCGCCACCCGCTGAAGGCATTGGCGCTGCGTTATCAGGTTGGGAACGACGCCAGAGATTTAATCCTCGATCAGCGCCCTCTGCACATACTCCGCCAGCCGCGGAATGATCGTCGCATCTCGTCCAACATCCACGCGAGCCTCCTCGGCCAACGCCGTTGCAACCAGTTGCAACGAAGCGTCCTCCGGCGACTGCCCGACGAGCATGATTTTTTCTGACGCTTCGGACGCCAGGTCTCCTCGCAATGACGCATCCAAAGGCATGGGCTCCGCCCCCGCCTCCAGCCGGTGGAGATAGGTCAGCGCCAGATGCTGGAGATCCGCATCGGAGATTTGGTTGAGCGCAAGGTTCGAAGCGGGCGAACGTGCCTCGGCGAACAAGGCGTCCGCTTTAATGCTCTCGACGCGGGTGAGGCGGCGTGCCTCAGCGTGGGAGACGTCGCCGAGCGCCTTCCAAATTTCCTTCTTCCCGATTTTGCCTTGGATGTCGGCCGGAACCCGAACGCGAAACGTCCACTTTCCCGCCCGTCTGAAGAGCCTGCTTTCCCTTGCCATTTCGCCGCCTTGTGTAGCAGGCGTGTGTAGCAAGCGGCCCCGTAAGCTCTTGATCTTTCGCATCAAACAGGAATTTCAATGCGTTAGGGGAAACTGGCGGATGACGCAGTCTACAGCGAACCCGTCTCTGCTCAAGTTGCCTGCTCCGCGGGAATTTTCTGGGAAATTCCCCCCATTTGTGAAAGTTTTGCCGATTTTCATTATCACAAAAGTCGATTAATCAATGGGTTGCGAAACAATTCCCTAAACATAGATGCAGGGATCTTTCTCCAACTTGCAGGTAATTGTGACGTCTTTGCAGGGAGTCTGCTGACGGAAACAGGCGTCACTCACGCGGCCAAAACTGGGGGCCGCGGCTAGAATGTCGACCGATATGTTCAGCCGCATGGAGAACGGTTGCCTACCGATTTTGATCGGTAATATAATCCCATTCGCCGACCAGCCTGTCGCCTTTGGCGAGGACTATCGACCCCCTCATTAGGGAGTTAGCCTTTGGGTCTTTGCCGGTGAACCTTGACGCGCGGCGGCCTGTCCTCCGTGCGCTCGGACTGTTCTTCGGCATCGGGGAACACTACAGTCTTCACCGCCTGCGCACCAGCCTCAAGCGCGCGATCAATCGCGATGGCATCGCCGTCCGTATGCAGAATGCCCTTCAGGCGCTCGAACTCGGAACACCAAAGCACCTCCTGGTCGCGATCACGCGTCGCGGTGCGGAGAGCCGATGGGCGGTCCGATCCAACCAGACGCACCTGCATGCGCGCGGCGTCCGCTGGAGCGCCAAGCTCGACACCATAGTCGCCGGTGCCGGGTTTGCGGATCACCAGTTGTCCCTCGCGTGCCCAGACGGTGGCCATGCCCTCGCGCACCTCGTAGCCGAGGGTCGCGAACGCGCCCAGCACCGTTCGCCGCCGCGCCACTGCGGCGATGGAGGATGTCTCCTTCGAGATCTCCGTGACGGCCTCCGTGAGGAGCGCTTGTGAGTCAGCAAGGAACCGCGCGGCGTCTTCGTGCGCAGCAATTTGGGCCAAGGCGGTGCCGATCCGGGCGGCGAGCACTCGCGCCGGCTCCGTACCCAATGCCCCCAGCTCGGCGGCGGCTTCCTGAAGGCGGGTTCGAAGTTCGCGCTCGTCCCGCAAGTGCCGGGCGTCGCGCGCGGCGTCGAGCAGCAGGGAGTCCAGCAACAACGCGCGGCGCTGTGGTCCTGCGGCCTGCACTTCAGCCGATCGCGCTGCATAGCGTTCGGCCATCGCCATGTTCCCCAGTGCCTCGATAGCGGCAAGGGCGGTATCCAGCCGGAGATCGCCTGGCGTCGGCACCGGCTGGCGCTCGGCGAGCCATTGCGCGTAGCTGCGGCCCGCCTCCTCGCCCGACAACCGCTCCGCAAGAGCCTGCGCTCCCGCATTCATCCCGTCCGCGGAGCGGGGTGGCGCCACGAGTGCACGGAAGCTGTCTTCCACCGTGCGTTCCAAAACGGCAAGCCCCGCTTCGTCGGCGGCCGCGGCTCGGGCCGGAACGTCCGGCAGTCCTGCAGGAACCGGTTTGCCCGCCGCCTCCAGCGCCGCACAAACGCTTCGGGCCGAATCGGCAACGCGGCGCCGGCGGCTGCGCGCGGCCTCGGCTGCAGCAATGGCCTCGCGCACAAGGCGTTCGCTCTCAGCCTTGAAAAAGGCGGTAAGCTGGGGGGCCAGCTTCCGGATCTCGTCATATTGCTCGGCCTTATACAGTGCCGCGAGCTGGTTCGTGGCCTCGGCGATCGCCTGTCGGGCCTGCTCGGAAAGCTGGTCGTATCGCTCATGGGCGCGGCGCAGTGCGTCGGCAGCCGCCTGCGTGGCCGCCATCTCCCGACGGCAGATTGCCTGAACTTCCTCGCGCGTGATGACCCGCACCACCTTCGGTCCGCTCATGGCTCGCTCCCCGTCTGAACGCCCGCCTCTCCGAGCGCCCTGCGCAGCGCGGCCTCCAGCCGACTGCGCTCGTCTGCCGGCCGATGATACCAGCCGTCAGATGAGACCCGGTGCACGACGGGAATGGCGCGGCGCATCACCCCCGGCCGCCAGATCTCCCGTGCCCTCGCCCGCCGCAGCAAGGCATGGCGGGGCGCATCGCACTCAATCCCGATGCCGAACAGCCCCGTGCGCTGGTTCTCGATCGCAAAATCGAGACCGAACGCGTCCGCGTGCGGCGTCGCGACGGGCACAAAACCGAGCCCGCGGATGTGATCCCGCACGGCTCGTACAAAGCCGTCATCGACGGCAGGTGCGGCATCCTGGCGCCCGGCGCGATGACGAGGCGCGAGGCGCGTCATCAAACGCTGTCCGGCTTCAACGTCGCCGAGGCTCATGCGCACGGCATAGTCGAGATAGGCTTGAAGATAGTCCCGCGGCCGGTCGAGGGGCCGGCCGGTCGAGAGCCAGTCCGAGAGGTCGCCGAGCGGCATGGAGGTCAGGAGGATCACCTTTTCGCGCGCACGTGTCACGGCGACATTCAGCCGGCGTTCGCCGCCGGTCTGCCCCAGCACGCCAAAATTCCGCCGGAAGGCACCGTGGCGATCGCGGCCGAAGGTCGTCGAGAACACGATAACGTCGCGCTCGTCGCCCTGGACGTTTTCCACGTTCTTTACGAAGAAGCTCATGTCCTCGTTATTCTGGGTGCGCTGGCGCTCGCGTTGGTACGCGCTCAGGAAAACCTTGTCGGTAACCGCCCGTCTTTCCAGGAGATCCTCGATCAGATCGGCCTGCTTGCTGTTGAAGGTGACGACACCGATGCTCGGCGGCTCGTCCGACGATGACCAGGCCTTAGCGATCCAGTCCACCACGAGCGCGGCCTCGGCGGGATTGACCCGCTCTTCATACACCCCTTCCGCGCGGATCACCTCGATGGGCCGCACCCGCCGGATCTCGGCATCGGGATGGCGGGCGGGAACGCTCAATTCGCCTTTGTAGAAGGCAGCGTTGGAGTAGCTGATGAGCTCCCGATATTGCGACCGGTAGTGAATTTTCAGCATCTCCGAGGGTAAAACGCCGCGAGCCAGCTGCAGTAGGTCCGGGCAATCCTTGATCTCGCGGCGGTTCCAGCTGTCGGTCCGCGCCTCGCGCTCCGCGTCGGTTACCCCCTCCTCGAACACGTCGAACTCGGCGTCGTCATCCTCGTCGTCGCCATCGATGCGCGAGGCGAAGAAGTTGCTCGGCGGCATCTGTTTTTCATCGCCGGCAACCAGGATGCGCTTGGAGCGGAACAGGGAGGGAATCGCATACTCCACCGGCATCTGCGATGCCTCGTCGAAGATCACGAGGTCGAACAGGCCGGCCTTCAGGGGAAGCATGCGGCTGACCACGTCCGGGTTCATGAGCCAGACCGGCCGCAAATGCATGAGGCCGAGTTCGGCACCCTCGTCGACGATTTCCCGCAGCCGCCGGGCCTGAGGTCCCCTCAACCGCGTGATCGCCTGCCACGCGGCCGCACTTCCCAGACGCCGAGGGTCGAAATCGTGCCTGAGAAGGTCTCGATTGATCGCGCGCAGATCGCGATCGAGGGTGCCGAGCGCTTCTACCTTCCGCGCAATCTCCTCGCGCTCTAACAGCAATGCGGGACGGGTGGTCTCCAGATCGCCCTTCCAGCCGAGCAGCGCTTCCCGGAAAAGGGTTCGCCGTACGATCGCGCCCAGTTGGGCGTGCTCGGCAGCACGCAGGTCGGCAACCTTCGCGCGCAGCACCCGAAACGCCTGCAGCACATCCGCGTCGAGGCTCGAGGCCCGGGCCCGAAAACGTTGGTAGGGTTCCAGCGACCCGACCGACTCCGCTACGCCTTTCAGTCGCTCGAAAGTCTCCTCGTTGCGCGCGATGCGCCCGCGCATCTCGTCCGTCCAATGCGTCTCGAACCAGGCTTCAAGCGGCCCGATCGCGTCGCAGCTTCGCGCACGCGCCTTCTGCCGAGCGAAAGCTTGCTCGAAACTGGTACGCAGAGCGGCGAAACTTTCCGGCGCTCCGGAGCGGGCGGCGATGGAAGCATCCTCCAAGCGAGGGCAGGCCAAGACGGCCGCAGCAGCCTCGGCTACCCGGCGCAGGGCAACGACCAGCCCCTCAGCCTCCCGCTTCAGCGCCGGCAGCAGCGATGGCTTCGTCGGGGGCACGAGCTTCAATATCGCCAGCAGTTGTCCGAAGCGCTCGCGTTGCGGGCGCACGCGGACCTCGCTGGCCAGCGCCTCCTTCAGAACTACCAGCTGGCTCGCGTCCACAGTGCGTCCCAGCTGCGACAGCCCCCCCTTGGCCCGCTTGCGTGCCCCCCATAGGGCGGGATTGAGCCAGCCGAGCAGGGAGACCGGCGCGGTCGCGCGGTCCACGTCGGCAAGAAGCGCATTGAGCGAGCCAGCGGGCAGCGCCGCGGCGTATTCGAGAATTTCCGTCTCGGCATTCGCTGGGACCAGCGCGGACAGGGCGCCTAGCACCTGCTCAAGATCCCGAATGATGTCGAGCCCGGCCGTTCGGCCATCGAGCCCGGGACGGAACAAGTCAAACCAAGCCTGCAGGCCCCGCCGGGTGCGATCCGGCATTGTCTCGAGCGATGTGCCATGCGCGGCCAGCCACGCCATGTGGGGGCCGGGTTCGTCCACGTCGAAGGCCCCAGCCGTGGCATCGAGCACTTCACGGCGCTGACGTTCGATCTGGATAAATGCCAGCAAGTCCCCTCGGAAAGCGCTGGTGATGGAGGCATCGACCGAGAATGGCCTCAGCACCTCCAGCGCACTGTCCTCGAACTGCGCGTCAAGCCAAGCGCGGGCCAGCGAGGAGCAGGCCTCCTCGATGACGGCGACCCGGCCACGCCCGAGCGGTCGCATCAGAGGCCGCAGCGCAGGGCAATCGACGAACGGGCCCTCCGCCTCGAGGCCGATCAGCTCGCCGAGAATATCGCGGTAGCTCAGGCCGGTGCGGTCGTCCCGATGGTGGAGAGCCTCGTGATGCCGGTCGATCTCGCCTTCCAGATCCTCGATTCGGGCGGCCTTTTCCTCACGCTGGCGGCGAAGTACGGCAAGCTGGCCCGAAGGCATGGCCCGAACCGTCTCGGTCTGGTCCCGCAGCGCCCGGATGATGGCCTCCCTGTCTCGGTTGATGTCCACCACATGGAACAGACGGTCGCCGAGGCCCTCGGCATCCAGGCGCTTTTGAACGACCTTCAGAGCGGCCTGCTTCTGACAGACAACCAGAACTGTCTCGCCACGACCGATGGCGTCAGCCACCACATTGACGATGGTTTGGCTCTTGCCGGTTCCCGGCGGACCTTCAACGAGAAGCCCAGGCGCAATACGTGCCCGCAGAACGGCAGCATCCTGTGATGGGTCGGTGCCGGCAACGGCGAACCGCTCATGCTCGCGCACGAGCGGCAGATCTCCTGCTTCCGGCGCCTCTCCTCGGATGCGAAGTGCAGCGTCGAGGCTGGTTCCGGCGGGGGGCATGCGGGCCATTTGCCGCAAGTCCTCGGCCACCGACTGCCCGGTAAACTCGGCATTGAACAGCGCCGCCGCGCAGATCAGTTCGAACGTGCCCGCCGCCACCTTGGCATCCTTGGGCGGCAAACGCCGGAGTTCGCGGGAACGCAGCGTTGCCAGCGTACCAAAGGCGTCTATCACCTCGCCGCGCTTGAGCGCCGCACGCCCGAGAAGCTCTTCGCGGGCAGCCTGCCATTTCTGGAACATGCCCGGACCAAGAATGCCTTCGAGAGCTGGATTGAGGCGCACCTCTTCCCGTTCGCGATCAAAGGCGATGGTCGCGGCGCTAGTGCCGGGCTGAATGTCAACGATCACCGGCCAGAGCAGCACCGGCACCACGCGCGGCCGGGCCTCGCGCGCGCCGTCCGTTCCGCGGCCGCCGCGCATCACGATGAAGGGAAAACCCAGCATCCGGCCGTCAAGCCCCGTATCCCGCCGGAACATTTCCGCATGACTGACAAGGCGCCGCAGGCGCGCCTCGCGGCTATTATCGCCGACGTATCCGGAGGGGTCGAGCGCCACCGGCGTATCCGCGCGCGACAGGACATGGTTGAGAAGGGCCTCGGCCGGACTATGCGCCGTGCCGAGCTCGAACAGGTCGACACGCGGCGTCCATTTGCCGATGGTGAAACGCGAAAGCGGACCGCGGGACACCGCGCCCGCCACCCGCTTCTCGAAATGCGACAGCAGCGTCGCCACATATTGCTGCTTCGGCGGCTCCTTCCAGGCTACCTCCGGGATCGCCAGCAGCACAGCGGCGCGGGGCAGCGGCAGCCGGCGCTCCACGCGAAAGGCATCGGCCCAATCATCAACCCGCGGATTGCCGCAGCGTGCAAAATTCGCCGTACGCGCATCGACCAAGGCGAAAATTTCCCGCCTTGGGCGAACAAGCAGCGTGGCCACCGCTGCCGCATCAAAATCGACACCGGCCTTGGCGGCCTGCTCCGCAGCGCCGGACACGAGCCCTGCCAGCGGCAGGAACTGCCCCCGCTCCGCTCCCACAAGAATGATCAGATCCTCGTCCGACAGCCGGCTCCGCTCTAGAATCGAGGCGAGCCCCGCATTGTCGGTATCGGGCCAAATCTGCCGGATCGCGTCGCGCTCCGCTTCCAGGTTGGCGCGCGAAGTCGCCAGCAGCGCCACCCGAACGTTGTCTTCGTCAAGGGCGATCTCCAGCAACTGCGCGCGCTCGCGGACCGCCTGCGCACGCGAGCGCAGGCGCACCAGCCAGGGCTCGCGGTCTATCTGTTCAAGCTGGCGCGTCACGTCACCGGTCACGATGGCGTAGCCATCCGCCGGATGGGACAGCAACCAGGCCGGGGTGACGATCTCCCCCCTCAGGGTCAGGGGCAGCGCGGGGTTGAGCGCCAGCAGGGCCAAGGCGAGGCGGAAATCCTCGGTCAGGCTTTCATCTGCTCCGATCCGCCGAACCTGCGAGACGAGCCGCGGATCGGCCTTCTGCTCGCTGAGCCAAGTCGCCACGGCGCCACGGTGTAGGAGATCGCTCGCCGCATCCCAGTTGCCGGCCTCGGCTGCGGCGAGCGCGAAGGCGTCCGGCCGCCTGAATATGCGCTCCGCCAGCGACAAGGCTGGCCCCGACGGCTCCTCTTCCGGCTGCGGTTGTTCAGGGGCGGCCACCGGCTCTCCGGCAAGCCAGGCGCGCACCTCGGCGGCCGACCAGCGCCGCAGAGGGTCGCGCGCCAGCAGGCCCTGCAGCAGCACGAGGATATCCGGGGCGAGCGACGCGGGGATCGGCACACCACGGGTGACGACCTGAAGTTGAAAGGCTTGGTCGTTCACCCCCTCGAAGCAACGCCCCCGCGTTGCCTGCTCCAGTACGATCATGCCGAGCGACCACCAGTCGGAGGCCGAGCTGACCGCGCCAACGATGGTCTCGGGCGCCGAATAGCGGGTCAGTTCCAGCGGCGCCACCGACTCCAGATCGAAGTCCGAGAGGCGGGCGGAGCCGAAGCCCGTCACCACAAGATCGAGCGGATCGGTGGTCCGCAGGCAGACCGTAGAGGGGTTGATGTCCCGATGGCGCAGCCCGACCTCGGCGAAGCTCGCCAGCGCACGGCTGAGCTCATCCACCAGGCGCCGGAGCCGTGCGGGGTCGTCCGATCCCGCAAAGCCGGCATCCTTCAGAGTACCGCCAGAGATCCATTCCGTGACTTCGAAGGTGCGGCCCTCGTGGCGCCCCGTTTCAATCAGTTCTGCCACGTGATCGAGCGGCGTGCGGGCCAGGATGTCATGCACGGCGGGATCGGGCTCGGCACCAACATCGTAGAGCGTCAGCAGAACCGTGCGGCGATCGGCACCACGCGCCTCGAAGCCGCAATAGGGCGCACTTGGTGTCGCGCGCGGAAGCGGCCGCAACAGTTCCCATCCGGCGATGACGGCAGTCAGGGGGCCATCGCCATAAGGAGACTGGGGCGTTTCCTCGAAACCGTCGGCAGTGCCCAGGCCGGAAGCCGGACCTTGATCGCCCTCCGGCTGCGGGGGTGCGGGATCGGCCCCGCACACGAGACACATCACGTCAAGCTCGGCCATGCCGTGCCCGTTGACGCACCTCACGGTCGATGGCGGAGCAATAGGATCGGGCAGCGGCTGGGGGTCCGATGCTCCTTCCTCGCGGATCTCAACATCCGCCAGTGGCCAATCGCA
Organism: Xanthobacter sp. AM11; assembly: GCF_047444035.1. NCBI lineage: Bacteria > Pseudomonadati > Pseudomonadota > Alphaproteobacteria > Hyphomicrobiales > Xanthobacteraceae > Xanthobacter > Xanthobacter sp. AM11. The sequence continues at coordinate 2,023,515 of NZ_JBLAOA010000001.1, read as the reverse complement.
AAGCACGCCTTCAGCGACGTTCTGGCAGAAAAGTTCGGAGACCGGTCGTTCCGATCCGCAACTCGGGCAGCGGCGCACCGGCGATCTGGAGGGGGAGTTCATGGCGTCTGGCGTGCGTCTTCAGTGGTGACGGCATGATGCCCCGCTGCCGCGAGAAGGCGGGCGAGGCGGCGCAGGTCGCCGGGGCGGGGGATGCCGGCGAGGAAGACTTCTCCGGTCGCGTCGTCGAACATGATCTCCAGCGTTTCGGCCGTCGGGCGGAGCCGTGCATCCTCGCCATAGCGTTCTCGGCCGAGGACGGTGAGCGGGACGAGCCGCTGATTGTCGCTGCCCCGCAGCGCCAGGGTCTGGCCCGCCCCGGCATCGAACGGGTCCGCGACAACGGCGTCTATGAGACCGGCAAACCTATGGAGGGGCAGCGCCTCCAACGGGTGGCCAGAATAGATCAGGATATCGCCGCCCTGCGCGCCGCGCAGCGCCTCCACCAGTTGCAGCAGCGCCTCCGGCTGGTCGAACGGCTCGCCGCCCGAAATGGTGATCCCATCGGCCTCCGCGAGCCAAGGCCGGATCGCATCGAGTACGGTGGCGACGGCGGTCCGACCGGGCCGAGGATCCCACGTGTCCATGGAGATGCAACCCGGGCACCGGATCGAGCACCCCTGGAACCAGATACCGATGCGCTTGCCCGGGCCGAGCGTGCGCACCGGGAAGTGGATGCGGGAGAGGTGGAGCGGGGCAGACGTCATGCCGCGAAGCCTCCGGCGCCCCGCGATCTGGAAACGTCGAGCGTGGTCACGCCGGCCGTGTCCGGCTCGAGGGCGGCGACGATCAGCCGGTCGCCCGGCCGCGCATCCGCGTCGAACAGGGCGCGCGCCAGCGGGTTCACAAGGTGCGTCTCCACCTTGTTGCGGATGCCCCGGCCGCCGTTGGAGAGGTCCGCCAAGGCCAGTTCCGACAGCCGCTCTTGTGCGGTGTCGGAGAGAATGACCTCGATATGTTGGGTCGCCTCCACGTCCTGGAGGATGCCATTGACCATGCCTGCGAGGATCTGTGCCCCGACTTCGGCTCTCACGAAATCGAAAACGAGCACGTTGTCGCCGATGCGATTCAGCAATTCGGGCCGGTTCAAAGCCGTCTTGAAATGACGCTCGATCTCGGCTCGAACCTTGGTCTGAACGACCTCGAAAGCATCATCCGGCGTCACGTTTGCGACCCGCGTGCCGTCCGCCTCGAGGCGGTAGATGCCAAGGTTCGAAGTGAACACGATGAATGCCTCGGAGAAATAGACCCGGTCGCCGCGGCCGGAGGTCAGGACGCCGTCGTCCAGTACCTGCAGGAACTTGTCAAGAATGCGCGGGTGTGCCTTCTCGATCTCGTCGAACAGGACGACGCAGAACGGCTTTTCCCGCACCGCGTTGGTGAGTTCCCCGCCAACGTCGTAGCCGATATAGCCGGGCGGGGCGCCGATCAGCCGCTGGTCCGAATGCTCGGCGGAGAATTCAGACATGTCGAAGCGCACATAGGCCGTATCATCACCGAACAGGAGGCCGGTGAGCGTCTTGGCGAGTTCGGTCTTGCCGACCCCCGTCGGCCCGGCCAGGAAAGCGACGCCGCGCGGCCGACTTCCGCGACGCGGGGCCCCCACACCGGTGACCGCCCGCTTCACGATGTCCAGCACATGGGTGACGGCGTGGTCCTGGCCCTTTACCCGGGCGCGGATGAAATCCGCTCCATGGCGCACCTTGTCCCGATCAATGCGCGCCCATGGATCCTCGGTCACACCCACCTTGTAGCGGCGCACTGCATCGCCTACGCGCTGCAAGCTCAGGCCCTCGGAGCGGCCGAGCTGGATGATGGCTGAGAGGTCCACCAGCAGCAGCCCCTCCGTCTGCTCCACCAGCGCATCCATGGCGGCATCGATTTCAGCCGGGCCCGCCGCCCGCGCGCCTTCGAGGCCAGGCAGGAGCATAGACGCTAGCTGCCGCCTGAAATGCTGGTCTGGCTTGGCGACCGGCACGTGGCGAATGCGTGGATTGTCGACGACGAGCCAGTCCGGCAGGTCGCCTTCCTTGTCGACGACCCAGATCACCGTGTTGAAAAACGGGCGCGGCGGCGTCCCGCAAGGCCGCGCACGGGCTTGGTGGGATAGCACCAACGCGCGGGTGAACATCTGATGCTCGGCATTGGACAGCGCGTCGGTGCGCACGACCAGACGCGAGGCGAAGTCGGCGATCACGGCGACGGGGCCATCCACCGCCGCAGTTCCGCCGGCCACGCGCCCGAGCACGTCCGAGAACAGATCCGGCCCAGCCGGTGCAGCCCCGTCACTCCCGACGGTCAGGCCGAGATGCGTTAGGAGCGCGGCGCCGGAGGATGGGCTCTCACCGGGTCGCTGGAGGGGACGAAAACCTGTGACGGGATCGTAGCCGATCACAGAGGCATAGCCGGCCGCCCCCAGGGCCGTCGTCAGCGCCGAACTGAGCGGGACCGCTGCAACCGTGCCCGGCGCCACCTCCGCGAGCTGCAGGTCCCGCACATTACCGGAAAGGACGAACTGCGGCTTGAGCGGCAGAAAGCGGATCAGATCGCGCAGCCAGCGCGGCGCCTCGTAGGTAGTTGATGCGGACACCCCGGACGCCCCCGTCGGTCATATGTCGAAGCCCGTGACCGGACTCAAGCCTAGCCACAATGGTAAAGGCAATTCGACGGGAGTTCGACAGTTGTCTCAACCTGAAGGAAAAAGGCGAGGTGCCATCCTACAGGGCGGACGACACGAGGCAGGACGGCGTATGCGCACCCTCTTTTTCGCTGGCCGGGACCTCATTCTGCCACACCCACTCCTTCCACCAGAGGCCTCTCGATCTCTCGCAGCGGGCGTCTGCGCCGCCATCGTAGGTCAATAGCCGAGTTGCGGCATTCAAACGCGGTAGCAATCGGTCCAGAACTTATCCTAGATTGTGCTGAAACCAGACCGTGGAGCTAGTTGGTTCAGGCTAAGCAGCCCGCGGGGCCGGAAGCGGAGCTCGGCCGTTCAATCAGTGGCGGGAAGAGGCGCGCGAGAATGCTGTTTGGCCAATTGAACGCAGACATATTCACCATATTCTCGGGATCAAACCGCGATATTTACGAGATCATGGTCGACCGGACTTATAGATCGTTCTTTCGATCTGATCTCAATTTTCCAACTCAATCGGATGTCCTCGCGCTCATCTATGAGCAGCTCGGCCAGAATATCGCGCTCTGGCGGGACGACGAGGAGCCGGTCGTGCTCGACCAGGTGGTCGGCAGGCGCGGCCGTCGCCTGCGTCGGCGCGGCCTGGATGCGGCGCATGCGGAGGCCACCAACGATGCTATGGGTCGCGCGCGCCACATCTACCATCGGCTGATCGCCACCGGCTGGCTGGAAGAAACGCGCTACGGCCTCAAGGTCACCCTGGACATGCCGGCGGCGGCCATGCGCCTCGCGGAGTTCCTGTGCGCGCTGCGGGAAGGCGTATCCGAGCAGCTCGGCGGCCTCGTCGTGCAGGTCAAGAACGGGCTCGACGCCCTTCAGGCCAACGCCCGCGAAAACGCGCTGGGGCTCCACAAGGCGGCACGGGATTCGGCGTCGTTCGGCCGATACCTGCGCTCCGTGCTCAGCGCGCTGCGGGATATCGACAAGCAAATCCTATCGAGCGACAGCATCAGCAAGCGCCTGCGCTTCTATTTCGAGGATTTCGTCGAGCGGATCCTCTTGCAGGACTATACCTCCATCAACACGACCGCGCATCCCTACCGCTATCGCCATCGAATCTTCTCGCGCCTCGATGCAATAGAGGAATCGGTGGCCGATATCGGCGTGCTGGCGCAGGCCTATCTTGATGCGCATCTCGCCGCCGACACGGCTCAGGCGCGCGACATGGTGTTCGATGATCTTGCCACCATCCGGCGGGTGTTCGAACGCATCGAGGACGTGTTCGAGCGCATCCAGCAGCATCGCGGGCGTCTCGAGACGCGTCTGCGCAACACGGTGCGCTATGCCGGCCGCAGAACGGGCGGGTTCCTCAACCGCAGCGAGCCCCTGCTGCTGCGCCTGGATAAGCTGCGGGCGCAGGAACCCGAGGCCGTCACCGTGCCCGGCCCACTGGAGCCGATCAGCAAACCGCTGTCCCCCTTCCTGCTGGCCCGACCGCGGCTGTCCCGTCCGCCCATCGTCGGCGGGGTGATCGTGCTGCCGCCACCCGACCCGCTGCGGGAGCTGAGGAAGAGCCTCGAACGGGAATACCTTGAACGGCTAACGGTGTTGCCGGAGCAGGTAAGCCGTTTCCTAGAGCGCCGCGTGCCGCCCTTCGGCGAAGCCCAGGCCGACGGATTTCCGATCGACACCGTCGACGATTTCCTGGCCTTCGAGGCGCTCCGCCTCCTTGTCCTTGCCAAAGAGGACATGACGCAGACGAGACTGGGCGCGCACCTGGCGCGCAGCTTCGGCTTCAAGATCTCCGAGGGCGGGCGGGTGGACAACAAATGGCTGGCGTGCTCCGGCTTCCTCGCCGTCCGCACGGATGACAACGTCACGCTGGAGATGGCTCGTGCTCGCTGAATTCTCGGCTCTGGAAAGCCACGACCCGCGCCAGTTCGAGCGCGCGCTGCGGGTGATCCGCTACCTGTTGCGCCAGCAATTCTTCCACCTGGAGGATCGCGGCGGCGCCTCGCTCATGGAGAGCCTGCTGCGGCCCGATCTCGAAAAGCTGGTCGCGAACTATTTCGAAGTCGCCGGCTATCGCCTGGTGGTGCGCGAGTCGGAAGGCTGGGCCGGCATCCTGCCGGATACGGAGCAGACCGGGCTCACGCGGCTGCGCATCGACGACACGCTGGCTCTGCTGCTTTTGCGCCGGTTGTGGGAGGAGGGCATCCAGGCGGGCGACATCGAACGGCACGGCAGCGTGCTCGTAACGCTCAACGAGGCCTACGACGCCTATCAGGACATGGTCGCCCGCGCCCGCCGGCCCGCGCTGTCGGCGGGCGAGTTCAAGGGCATCCTGGAGGGCCTCGCGCGCAAGGCCGTGGTCCGGCTCGACGCGTACGACGACGAACTGCAGGACTATCGCCTCACCATCCGCGCCCTCGTCGCCACCGTGGCGGGGGACGACGTGGTCGAGCGGCTGGAGCAACTCCTCTCGCGGCCCGAATATGCCGAGGCCCAGGACGGGGAACAGCAGGTCGAGACCTCCGCATGATGCAACTCAGCCGGATCTCGTTGGTGCAGTGGCACCTGTTCGGACGGGAAGACCTCGACCTGTCCGGCGATACCGCCGTCCTCGGCAAGAATCGCTCCGGCAAATCCACCCTCATCGACCTCATCCAGACGGTCATGACGGGCGGTTCGGCGCGCTACTACAGGTTCAACCGCTCCGCCGGCGAAAGCGGGAGCCGCGGCTCGGAACGCACGTTGCGCGGCTATTGCCTGGGCCAGCTCGGGGACGGTGACACATTGCGCGACAGCGCCGTCACGCATCTCGCGCTGCTGTTCGAGGATCCCGACGGAGTGAGGCCCCCGGTCAGCATCGGCCTGTGCGTGGAGGCGTCCCTGCAGGAGGATGCGCGGGTGGCGGGGTGTTATGTGGCACCGGGGGTGCGCATCCACACCGAACTGCTGGTTGAGCAAATGGACGGCGGGCATGCGCGCGCGGCATCCTGGACCACAGCGCGACGCCGCCTGGAAGATGCCTGCGCGGTTGCCGGGAGCGAGCTCATCCGGCCAGACACCGCCCGCAACTTCATCCGCGAATACATGCGGCAGCTGTTCACGGGCCGGCGCCACACGGACCCCGAGCGCTTCGTGCGCGCCTTCGTCATGGCCCTCTCGTTCGAGGACATGCGCTCCGTCAGCCAGTTCGTCCATCAGTTCCTGCTGGAGAGGAAGGACATCGACATCAGCGAACTGCGCGAATCCATCGGGCGCTACCAGGACATCCAGAAGGACATCCGCGATCTGGAGCGGCGGCTTGAGGCGCTGCGCGAGATCAAGCTCCTGGTGGACCGGTTCGAGCAATTGCTGGAGCGCGAGGAGGTGGCCCGCGGAACCGCCCTCCTCGCCGCGACCATCGAGGCCGGCGCCGGCCTCGTCGCCACCTTGCGCCGCCAGCGGGAGATCACGCGCGCGCAAACGCAAACCAACGGCGAGATCTTGCGCCACAATGAGGAGATCACCGCTCTGGACGCAGAGATCGACAGCCTGATAGCGCAGCTCGCGGCCCAGGATGCGGCAAGCCAGCGCGCGGTCGTCCAGAGCGATCTTAAGGTCCTCGAACACGACAGGAGCGCCGTCATGGCACGGCTGAGGGCGCGCTTTCTCGCCGCAGCCCGCGGGGCGCGAGCCTCATCGACCACAGCGATCAGCTGGCTTCCCTGAAGCTCGGGGAACTGATGCGCACGCTGGCGGCGCTGCGCGCCGAGAGCGAAGGGCAAGAGCCGCCGGCCTGGCCCCGCGACCCCATCGCTATGGATGCGCTGATCGACGCCGCCCGCCCGCAGGCTAGCGCCGCGCTAGCCAAGGTCATCGAGCGCCGCGACGCGGCCATCGCCCAGCGCCACCAGCTCGAAGAGGAGGTGCGGGACCTGCAGCGACGACTGGATCACGCCCGCACTGGCCGGGTCAGGCTTGAAGAGCCCACGGCCCAGCTCATGACGACGCTCGAGCGGGAGGGGATGCGGCCGCGCGCCTTGTGCCAAGTCGCCGAGGTGCTGGACGAGGGCTGGCGCGAGGCAGCCGAAGCCTTCTTCGCGCGCGACCGGGAGGCGATCATCGTGGATGCCGGTCATGCGGCGCGGGCGGTCGAGATCCTGCGAGCCGGGCGGGATACGTTTCGGGGCTGCCGGGTAGCCAATACGCGCCGGCTTGCCGCGCTCCCGATCCAGGCGGCACAGGGAACACTAGCGTGCGTGCTCGCGAGCGACGATCCCCTCGCCATGGCCTTCATCGTCTTCCGCGCCGGGCAGGTGGAACTCGCAGAGACCCAGTCCGCCCTGCTCGCCGGCGGCCGCGCCATCATGCGCGACGGCGCCTACAACAGCGGCATCGTGGTGGAAGTGCTCCGCACGCGTGACATGAAGATCGGCCGGGCGGCGGTGCCACTGATGGAACAGGGCCTCAGGCGTCAGATCAGCGACCTCACGTCCCTAATAGAGACTCACCGCGGCATCGAGCGATTCCACGAGGATATCGCCAAGCGCCTCGAAGGGCTCGCCCAGCCTGCAGAGGAGGCCGACCGCCTCGACCGCCTCGCCATCGACATCGCCGGGCTGGACGAGCGCCGCACGCAGTTGCAGCTGCGCCTCGATCGCATCTCCACCATGGTCGATCCGGCGCTGCGGACGGCGCTCGAAAGCCTCAAAGCGCAGCGTGAGGCTGTGAACCAGGACAAGCAGGAGCTGGTTGAAATGCGCGGTGGGCTCCAGCGCGATGCCGCCGAAGCCCTGCGCATCCTTGGCGGCGGGCAAGACTTGGTGGGTTCACGCGCATGCCTCCGGCACCGGTGGGCTGGGTTTCGAGACCGTGTGCGCAATCGCGCGCAACTCGCTTTGTTGCGATCGACCTATCGCGGCCGCGGATCCAGGCAGCTCGCCCCCTTCGTGCGCGAGCTGGAGCAGAGCGCCAACCAGGCGAAGGAGGACCATCGCATCTGCGAGGGCGAGATTCGTCAGGCCCACGGTCACTATCGCCTGCTCGACGAGGGCGCACCCGTTATCCAGCCGAACCAGGTGGTGACGGTCATCAAACCGTGGGTGACCTCGGGCATCGAGGCCCTGGAAACCAACGAACTCATCCAATACCGTCGGCAGGCGGAAGAGGCTGCCCGCCAAGTGGTGCGCATCTTCCGCACCGCCTTTATCCATGAGCTCAATGCGCGCTTCAACACGCTGCGGACCGAGATCGACCTCCTGAACCGCGCCCTGAAGACGCGCCCGCTGCACAACGAAATCTACTCGCTCCATTTCCGCCCCAAAGAGGCATTTTCCCCATTGTATCGCCTGGCCCGCGAAAGCGAGGAGAACGAGACCCTGCTCGATCTGCTGTTCGATCCTTCCGCTGGCGGCGGCGCACACGCTGAAGCTGTTGCCGAGGTGGAACGGCTTCTCGGCGACCCGTCCCTCGATTTTTCCGCCTATCAGGACTATCGGGGCTATTTCGATTTCGACCTTAGGATGGAGGATGTCACCAACGGCCGGCTGACCAGCTACGACCGACGGCGGGGGGTCGCCAGCGGCGCCGAGCGGCAGGTGCCCTACTACGTCATCATCGGTGCCGCCCTCGCCAGCATCTACCACGGCACCCGACAGCAATACGATAGGCCCGACCTCGGTCTCGGCCTCGCCGTGTTCGACGAGGCCTTCAGCAAGATGGATGGTCCCAACCAGCGCACGCTGCTGGATTTCTACTCCCATATCGGATTGCAGGTGGTCATCGCGGCGCCGTCCGAGAAACGGTCCGTGGTCTACGAAAACCTCGACAGCATCGTCGATGTGTTCCGCCACGAAAACATGGTCACGGCCGAAACCGCGCGCATCAAGCCCCATGCCCGCGCGGAGATGCGAGCGGCCAATCCGCAGCATCTGAGCGAAACGGAACTTGGCGACCTCCTGGCGCAGCGCGACATCCAGCAGGCCGGGGGCCAGCCTTGAGCCGCCGCAAGTTCGCCGACGTCCCTGAGATGCTGAACGATCTGCTTGCCCGCTACGAGGCCGGTTCCGGGGCGCCACTCTCTTATGTCGACGAGGACGCTTTCCAGAACGTGGAACAGCGTGACCGCTTTCATGAGCAACTCGCGGCAGCGGAAATGTCCGGGGGAATCGCCGTCAAGCGCAGTCATGCTGATGGGGTCTCCCTGATTGCCCACCTTCGTCTGGTCGACCCCGACGCGCTCTACCATTTCATGAAGCGGGTGCCGGCCCACCTGCGAACCCGCGATGCCCTGTCGCCGGTGTACGCACGGCCGGGCTTGCCGGAAACAGCCCAGGAGGTGCTCGATGAGCTGGGAAGGGCCTGGAACCGGGGCGTCTCACGGTTCAACCTGCCTCCGTACGACGGTGACGCTCTCCAGCGAGCCCTCACGCTCGCGCTCGCGGTAGAGGCACGTGCCGCGCAGGTTGGGGCACAAACCACGGACTACCGCACCTTTTCGATGGCGGCGGGCCTGGACAGCAAGGCCCTGGAACGACAATTGGCGGCTGTTATAGCGCTGCATTCCCGGCTGTTCCCTGCCCGCGCGCCGTTTCCGGACCTCGAAGCCGACGACCTCCTCGCAAGCTACGGCATTGTCCGCATGCCGCAGCCTTTGCTCCTGAGTGGCCCCCTGCGCGTTGGCGAAGTGCTTCTGCCAGACCTACCCTATATGGGCTTTCCGCCGGATCTGGCGGAGCGCATCGAGCTTGCCAGTCCTGTCCGCTACACACTTACCATCGAGAATTATGCCTCCTTCCTCCGGCATGTACGCGAAATCAATGGCAACAGGGACGGACTCGTGATCTTCACGGGCGGCTTTCCCGCGCGCAGCCACCTGCGTCAGATTTTGCGCCTGGCTGCGGAGGCACAAAGCCCGGTTTTTCACTGGGGCGATATGGATGTGGGTGGTCTGCGCATCTTCCGACATCTGGAAAAAGCGCTCGACAAAGCAAAGATAGTGCTGCGGCCGCATCTCATGGATTCCCGCATGTTGTTCGAATACGGGGTAGTCCCCGTCGGAAAGCGCGACCTCGCGCCCGAGGGCGGAGAGCAAAGCAAGATTGCGGAAATCTGGAAGATTGTTTCTGAGACGAGACTTAATTTGGAACAGGAAATAATAGATCCAAAATTTCCAGAATTTTTGGAATTTATATGAAAGATAAGAAGATATATATAATATTGTTTATATTTCACAAAGCGATCAGAGGTTTTGAATTTTTATTGTTTATAAGTATATTGACTTTGAATTTTGCGCATTCGGATTGACGGCTTGATTTGCCGATGGCCATGGCGCCCATGGCGGGTCGCAAGCTCAAGGAGGGCCAAGGATATACGCACTCGGTTCGCGGGGGGCTCGGCTCGCCCACGCTAAGAGTGTCGATCGGCACGGAAATCTTCCATGCCGAAACACACCGGGAGGGTACGATCGCGGACCAAACCATGATTGTGGCGAAGGCGTCGTCCTCCATCATGTAGCCAGAGGTGGGCGCAGGGCGTGGCAAGGCGCTATGCCTTCTCGGACTGACCAGCACTGGCAAGAGCACCTTCGCCCGCTTGATGGTCTCACCGTCAGTTATTCGACAAGGCCGCCTTGGACTGTACCAGAAGATCGGCCGCCTCAACCTCCAGCACCTGAGCCAATTGGTCCACCACATCGATGCTGGCGCTGTAGACGCAACGCTCCAGAGAGCTGACGTAGGTCCGGTCGATTCCTGCCCGATGCGCCAACTCCTCCTGCGACAGGCCCCTCGCCTGCCGCAGCGCTCTCAGATTGCGGGCGAACACCTCTCGGATCTCCATGTCCGAGAGCTATCTCTTGAATAGTATTTTACCACGGAGTATACTTTACATTGCGCTCGCCATGCTCTGGAGAGCTCGCCATTGGCTCGAACCCTATTCTTCTCCCTCATCGACAAAATCCGTGTCGCAGGCGCGCAGCGCCCAGATCGCTCCCCATTCGTTCCATGGGCCTTCGCCGATTTTCTTGATCCCCTCGCCCCCGCGAAGGCCGCATGAGGGCGCGCATCCATCGCGGCACACAGGAGATCGGCGGCACGGTCGTGGAATTGGAGTCAGAGAGGCAGCGCCTCCTCCTCGACTGCGGCCTTCCCCTTGATGCCGTACCCGACGCCCCGGTCGTGCTCCCGCAGGTGGCAGGCCTTGCCACCCCGGATTCCTCGCTGCTCGGCGTCGCGCTGTCCCATGGTCATCGGGACCATTGGGGGTTGCTCGGCCATGCGGCCGAATCACCTCCTGTCTTCATGGGCGCAGGCACCGAGCGCATCCTCGCCGCCGCGTCCTTCTTCATTCGTGACGTACCGGCGCTGAAGGCCGCTGCCCATCTTCAGGATGGTCGCCCCATCACCATCGGCCCGTTCACCATTATTCCGCATCTGGTGGACCATTCCGCCTTCGATGCCTACGCCTTCACGGTGGAGGCCTCCGGACGGCGGCTGTTCTATTCCGGAGACCTCCGCAGCCACGGCCGCAAAGGGGCTTTGTTCGAACGACTGGTGACCCGGCCGCCCCAGGGCATCGACGTGATGCTGATGGAGGGATCGTGCCTCGGACGGCTGGATGAAGATGCGCGCTTTCCCACCGAGACCGAGATCGAGGCCGCTCTGACGGACGTGATCCGTCGAACGCCCGGCATGGTGCTGGTGGCCGCTTCGGCCCAGAACATCGACCGCGTGGTCTCCATCTTCCGCGCGACGAAGCGCAACGGCCGCACGCTGGTAGTGGACCTCTATGCGGCCGAGATGCTCCACGCGACGGGCCGGGACAGTATTCCGCAAACCTCCTGGCCGGAAGTGGCATTGTTCACGCCTTGGCACCAGCGGGTGAAGGTGAAGAAGGCGGAGCGCTTCGACCTGATAGAGCGGCACAAAGCCGACCGCCTGTTCCCGGAGAATCTGACTGCTCACCCCGAGCGCTATGTCGTCTTGTTCCGGGCGAGCTTGCTCGACGACCTGGTGAAAGCCAGATGTCTCCGGGGCGCCCACGCCGTGTGGTCGCAATGGGCCGGCTACCTCAAGGACGAGAAGACGGCGACGCTTCTCGCTGCGCTGAAGTCGCACGGCGTCGGCTTCGAGGTCCTCCACACCTCAGGCCACGCCTCCATTCCCGATCTGAAGCGGCTCGCAGCGGCCATCTCGCCGCGCGCCCTCGTGCCGATCCACACCTTTGAGGCGGACCGGTTTCCATCCTTGTTCGAGAACGTCGTCGTGCGGCACGACGGCGAATGGTGGGAGGTATGAATGGCAGAGTTCAGGCGCGGCATCCGCAAACCGGGCATGATGGAGGCTCTCGCGCAGTTGGCGACCCGCCCCGGATGGTGGCGGGACGTACTCCTGACAAGAGCCTCGTCATCGGCGTGCGGGACGACTATCTCAATGTCTATTGGCGTGGCCAATCCATCTTCAAGGTGGAGATGAAGCACGGGCACATCGCCGCCACCACGCACCCGAAGTACCTGCTGGACCCCGATCTGTCCGGCCAGGTGACCCTCGACACCGAGACCGGCACCTTCGCACTGGACGGCCTGAACGCCCTGACCCGCACCTATGTGCCCGACGGGACGCTGCCCAAGCTGAAGCGGGCCGCCGGCCTATTTGCAGGGGATGAGAAGGTCGGCGTGCAGGCGATCGTCAATGCCAATGCCAACGTGGTGGATGTCGAGATCGCTTTTCCAGCCGAGGCCGACAGCCGCAGCGTGCCCCGAATCGACATCGCCACCTTCGAGGACGCCGGGACGAGCGTGAAGCTGATGTTCTGGGAAGCGAAGATGCTGGGCAATCCAGAGCTGCGCACCTCCGGGGAGAAGACCATCGTCCGGCAGATCGAGACCTACCGCACGCGTCTTGGACAACAGGCGGCACCGGTGATCGATAGCTACGCGCTCATCGCCCGCAACCTCGTAGCCCTGGCCCATATGAGCGAGGGCGCGCGGGCTGTGGCACCGGTGGTGCGCAAAGTAGCGGAAGGTGCTGCGCTCACGCTGTCCTCCCCTCCCGATGTCCGCATGATCGTCTACGGCTTCGACAAGGACCAGCGCGACGGCGCCTGGAAGAAGCTGCTGGCCGATAATGCGGAACAATTCAAGGGCATCGAGATTCTGGCTCGCGGCAATCCGGGGGACATCAGGCTGTAGAGGTCGGGTCACCCGATGACAGGATCCCCGCTGCGAGGGCGTGCATGAGTTGCTCGGCGTCCGCCCCGGCCCGGTGCCGGGGCGTGGCGGCTTCCAGAACCGCCATGGCGCGTTCACGGCTCGCATCCGGCAGGCTACGAAGCAGGGCATGCCAGTTGCCGAGGACGAAGCCCGGCTTGAGGCCGCCCGCTTGGAATAAGGCGCGCAGCCAATGGGCATCGTAGCCGCCCCCATCGCACCAGACGACGCCCGCCCCCGCCGCCTCGTTGAGAAGAACGGCGACATCGGGCGCCGGTAGGCCACCCTCGAGAGCGCTCATGGCAATGCCGTGGACCTTGCGCGATGCCAGGCTCCAATGACCGAAGCGCCGCCAGTCTTCGGTTGGACGGATGTGGACCAGACGGTTATGGGATCGCCGCGTGCGGGCCACACCGCCAACCCCACCTCGATCGGATAGCTTCCATCCTCCAGGGAACTTGCCTCGAAGTCGAGGATGCGCACGGGCCAGGCGACATTTATTACGTTCAAACTATCTGGATACCTCTCATTTCGGGGAAAAATATCAAGACAGAGATTTCGATAGATCCTTTCCCGTTTAAACATATACGACACTTCAAGTACGAGGATTCTTTGGCATTCCCGCCAATTTTCGATATACTTCATCGTATTGCTTCAACGACTTTTTGTACGCCCGCCCCACAGCCGGACGAGAATTGGGCATGCGAGAGGGCTCGCCCTCTCGCGGAGACGTATCGCCGACCGTGCCAGGAAGTGTATTTTGCTCCCGATTTTTATCGTCCATGTCGCCTCCTTTCACAATCAATACAGCACTCGAAGGAGTGATACCAACGGCCCTTACAACTGACCGGTATGTGCCCATTCTCGCATTCCGATGGATGTGATGGTTTCTTGCCTGCCGATGAGGCTTTGCCAGGCGTCGCAAGCGGCGTCGATGATGTCGTCGTAGGTGTCGAAGACGCGGTTCGAGAGGAAGTTGGCGCGCAGGAACTGCCAGACCTGCTCGACGGGATTGAGCTCCGGCGAGCGCGACGGCAGCAGGATCGGCGTGATGTTCTTTGGCCACCGCAGGTTGCCGGTCGTGTGCCAGCCGGCGCGATCGAGCAGCAAGACGGCGTGGGCCCCTCTGGCGACGTGGAGCGATATCTCGTCGACGTGGAGCTGCATCGCCTCGGTATCCGCGAAGGGCAGTGCGAGCCCGGCCCCGACACCTCTGGCTGGGCAGATCGCGCCGAAGAGGTAGGCGCTCTCGTATCTCTGGTCGGCCGGCTGGCTCGGCCGCGTGCCGCGTCTCGCCCATTGGCGCACGAGGCCGTTTTTCTGGCCGATGCGGGCCTCGTCCTGGAACCAGATCTCGATGCGCTTACGGCGGGCTATGGCGCCGACATGGGCTTCGAGCGTGCGGGCGAAGTTTTTTTGAACGCTGCGATGGTCTCACCATCCTGCTTCGGGTGCCGCGGCCGAGCGCTGACGTGGGAGAAGCCGAGCGCCTTGAGCAACTTGCCGATGCTGCGCTCATGATACGCGATCCCGAACCGCTCGCTGATGACGCGCTGAAGGTCGATGCGTCGCCAGCGCACGACCCCGTCGACCGCGCGGTCGGGTCCGGTCTCGACGATCTGCGACAGTTCCGTGAGCTGCGCCGGCGACAGCCGGCGCGGATTGCCCGGGCGGCGGCTATCCTTCAAACCGGCCGGGCCCTGCGCGTTGAAGCGATGGACCCAGTCGCGCAAAGTCTGGCGGTCCATGCCGCCGATCTTCGCTGCCTCCGCCCGGCTCATCCCGTCAAGGACCGCCGCGATCGACAGCAGACGACGGCTCTGGTTCGCGTCCTTCGCGCGCGCCGCAAGACGGCGAAGCTCCGAAGGCGTATGGCTCCGATCGATCTCGACCACCTTCGGCATGGCGCGTGTCCTCCACGCACCTTGAATCATCTCAAGCGCCTGATGGGAACCCCCATCGAGTCACATCAGAGGGCCGTTGGTATGAGCTGCAGCTCACGCTGCCTACGTAAGGCACGTTCTCACCAGAGGACATCCAGAAAGCAACTCGATTTCCAAATGGGCTACGGATTCCTAAATCTGCCCGAAACTCAAGACACACTGGCGCGGACGGGTCGGCCCGACACTTTGAACTTCGCGCCGCTGTAATGGGCATCGAAGGCGAAGCGGGTCCGTTCCGGCGGCAGATGGAAAGCTTCGCGGATCGCCGCGCGGAAGCCATCACCGGACAGTTGCCGGTCGATATAGGCGGTGAAGACCGCGTCGCGCACATGGTAGACGACACGCCCACGCGGCCAGTCCTCATACTCGCCTACCAGCTTCAGCCTTTTCCGCAGCCCGGGCCAGAAATCATAGTGTGCGGTCGCCTCGGTTTTGAAGTCGCCATAGTCCTCCGCGTCCCGCCAGGGCGTCTGGCAGGTGAGAAGCTCGGGCCGGCCGGCTTGCATCACGAACCAGAAGATGCCGACACATGGTGTCTGCTGCGGGCGTTCCGTCCCGCTCTCCCGCTTCTCATCCGGTCCATCGTTTCCGCCTGTCGGATCCCTGGTCATCGTGCAACCTCCGTCAGGTCATCAGCGGGAGTAGTCATCGGCCTTGGGACTGGCCTGCCGGAGCGGACACAGGCGGTAGAGAACCGGCTCTCCCGTCGCAGTCATCAGGCCACCCTTGCGCATCTGCACGGCTAGGGTGCCGAGATAGAGCGGCGCAATCTCGTACTTTATTGTTCTCCTCTCTCCCACGGAGTCGCAGTTGGTATCGATCTCGTAGAAATACCCTTGGGCCGATATGCGCCGAATGCGGCAATGAATTTCGTATTGATGGATCTCCGACCTTGTGATCAGCATCGTGTCCTTGCTGTCCGGGTCATCGCAGCCGCCGTCCTGCCCCGAAGAGTAAAGCCCCGGCTGGATCGGCTCCAGCTGTCGGTTCAAGGCGGAGGCGGTGCACGGCGCGAGGAGTGCGGCGCTGAAACCGATAAGCATTGAAATCCGAAGCGGGACGCGGGCGTAGAGGCGATTGTCGCCGACCCGAAGTCGATCCCGCGTCTCGTGGCATCCGTTCTTTCCAAATCCCGTTGGTTTGCGAAACGAGCTCATTCGGCACCTTGTTTTCGTATGCGGTTGCCGCACCAAGACGACGAGGGCGTTCTTCCCGTCGCCTTGCGCACGCCGCGCGATGCGTCGGCTTAGCTCCCATCGCCCATTGCGCGCGACGAGCGCCATAAAGACCAATTCACTTTGGCCGTCTGTTTCTTGCTTCACTTCGGCGTGAACAGGATGGATCGCCAACCGACCGGGTGGGGCTTTTCGGTCCACATCACCGTGATCGCGTGATGCCGCCCACAACCATTAGACACCACCGCTACCCAGATACAGGTTGCCCCTACCAGCCAGCGCGTCTGGCGGCACGTTTCACTAAAAAAAGTTAGGGTATTTTAATACTCCGACCACTTTGGGAGGGCGCGCGCCGCTAATCTCATTTAGCATCAATATGTTAGAAGTATCATATAGTTAGTCGGCTATGTGTTAAAGACCTTATATTTCGGCATCCCTGCCATCCAGCACGGAGGGGTATCGCCGGCGAAGCCGGGCCAAACGGTCAATTTTTCAGAATGGCTTGATCGTAGCCCAACAGCACCAGCTTTGCCAGCGGTCCCTGCCCAGGCAGGTGAAACATGTCAACGCCGAATTCGCTCGTCATCGAGATCCGCCGGATCGCGGACCTCAAGCCGTATGCCAACTCTCCCAGGGTCCATAGCCGGGACCAGCGCCGCAAGGCGAAGGACATCCTGCGACGCTTCGGCCAGGTCGCGCCGATCATCGTCGATCCGGAGGGGATCATCATCGACGGCCACCTCGTCGCCGAGACCCTCGCGGCCCTCGGTCATGACGAGGTCGCGGTCGTCATTCAGCGCAATCGCGACCCTGGGGAGTTGCGAGCCTTGCGCCTTGCCCTCAACCGGCTTGCCGAGGACGCCACCTGGGACAAGCCCAAGCTCAGGGCGGAATTCGACGCCCTACTCGAGATCGGTTTTGACCTCTCCCTGACCGGATTCGACCAGGTCGAGATCGACATGAGCGTGTCCATCGACGAGCCAAACTCCGGCGTTGTCGAGGACGCACCTCTGGCACCAGACCTGGAGGCCCCGGTGGTGTCGCGCCCGGGTGACCTCTGGGTGCTTCGTGATCCGAGCGGCAAGACCGAGCACCGGGTGATCTGCGGCGACGCTCGCGACGCTGAGATCTACGCCGTTCTGTTGGGCGCCGACAGCGCCCAGATGATGTTCACCGATCCCCCTTACAACGTGAAGATCGATGGGCATGTCTCGGGTCTCGGTCGGACCGCCCATCGCGAGTTCGCGATGGCGTCAGGTGAGATGACGTCAGCCGAATTCACCGCCTTTCTGGTGGCTTTCCTGACCGCCTCATTGCCCGGCCTCGCAGAAGGCGCGGTTCTATTCGTCTGCATGGACTGGCGGCACCTGCCTGAACTGTTCGCCGCCGTCGACGCAGCACGGCTCACGCTCCTTAACCTCTGCGTCTGGGCCAAGACCAATGCCGGCATGGGCTCCTTCTACCGGTCCCAGCACGAGATGATCCTCGCGGTAAAGAAAGGCACCGCGCCGCACGTCAACACGTTCGAGCTGGGCAAGAAGGGGCGCTCCCGGTCGAACCTGTGGACCTACCGCGGCATGAACGTGCTCGGGGCGGAGCGGGACGCGCTTCTGAAGCTCCACCCAACCGTGAAGCCGGTCGCATTGGTCGCGGACGCTATCAAGGACGTGTCGCACTGCCGCGACATCGTCCTCGATCCTTTCCTCGGCTCCGGAACCACCCTCATCGCCGCCCATGAAACCGGGCGGCGCTGCTTCGGCATCGAGTACGACCCGGCCTATGTGGACCTCATCGTCCGGCGCTGGCTCGACCACACCGGCGGCACCGCCGTCCTGACGGGGACCGGCGAGAGCTTCGCGGCACGCGAGACGGCGGTCCTCGCCGCCGCTGCACCGGACACTCGCTCCGTCAACCACCAGCAGGAGGGCTGAGCCATGGCGAAGAAGCCCACCGATTACGAGGTCGGCTACTGCAAGCCGCCGACTCATACCCGGTTCCAGAAGGGCCGATCCGGCAACCCCAAGGGCCGGTCCAAAGGGACACGGAATCTCGCGACCGACCTGGAAGAGGAGTTGGGTGAACGCATTCGCGTGCGTGAGGGGGACCGGGAACTCTCGGTCTCCAAGCAGCGCGCCATGGTGAAGACCCTCGTCGCACGCGCGCTCAAGGGCGATGCCCGCGCGGCCACAACGCTTGTCGCACTCATCACGAAGCTCGTCTCGCCACACCTGGAAGAGCCGAGAGAAACGAAGCTCAACGCGGCCGAAGAAAAAACCTTGGCGGACCTGATCGCCATTCTTGCTGGCCCGACCCCCGACAACACGAAGGATTGACACCATGAACGCTCTCTCGAAAGACGTCTCCAAGGAAGATATTTGCCGCTTCGCGCGCAACGACCTCTACACGTTCGTGCACATCATGTTCCCGGTCCTCTGAGGTGGTCCCCGAAAATCGGACAGGGAGTTAAGCTTGGTTCGGCCTGACGGAAGGACGAGCCCGATGACCGGGAAGAGGAAGCGATATTCAGCTGAGTTCAAGGCGAAGGTGGCCCTGGAGGCGCTTCGCGGGGAGCAGACGGTGGCGCAGCTGGCGGCGAAGCATGGCCTCCACCAGACCATGATCAACGCCTGGAAGAAGCAGGCCGTCGAGGGGATGGCCACGGTGTTCTCCGGCAAGGCGGAAGCCGCCGACGCCGCCCGCGAGGGCGAGATCGACCAGCTCCATGCCAAGATCGGCCAACTGGTGGTGGAACGGGATTTTTTGCGTCGGGCCTCCGGTCGCTGAGCGTGGGGGCGAGACGCGACATGATCGAACCGGATCACCCTCAGTTGCCGATCACGCGCCAGTGCGCCCTGGTCGGCATCAGCCGGTCGGCCTTCTACGGCGGCCCGCGGACCGAAGGCCCCGAGACCCTCGCCGTCATGCGAGAGATCGACGGCCAGTTCCTCGAGACGCCCTGGTACGGCTCGCGGCAGATGGTCCGCCATCTGCGCCGGCAGGGACATGAGGTCGGGCGCAAGCGCGTGCGGCGCCTCATGGCCCGCATGGGGCTGGCCGCCATCTACCAGCGGCCGAAGACCACAGTGCGGCACCCGCAGCACCGCGTGTTCCCCTATCTCCTGCGGAACATGGCGATCGACAGGCCTGACCAGGTCTGGTGCGCCGACATCACCTACATCCCGATGCGGCGTGGCTTCCTGTACCTGGTCGCCATCATGGACTGGCACAGCCGGAGGGTTCTGTCCTGGCGGCTGTCCAACACCATGGAGGCCGACTTCTGCATCGAGGCATTGGAGGAGGCCTTGTCCCGGTTCGGGCGGCCGGGCATCTTCAACACCGACCAGGGCAGTCAGTTCACCAGCCCGCGGTTCACCCAGGTGCTGCTGGACGCCGGCGTGCGGATCTCCATGGATGGCCGCGGCCGGTGGATGGACAACGTGTTCATCGAGCGCCTCTGGCGGTCGCTGAAATACGAGTGCATCTACCTCAACGCCTTCGAGACCGGCTCCGAGGCCCGGGCCGGCATCGGCAGGTGGGTCAGTTACTATAACCGCGCGAGGCCCCACTCGGCCCTCGGCGGCAGAACGCCGGAGGAGGTCCACACGGCCTGCGACGGCATCAACAAGGCGGCGTGACACACACCAGAACCAAGCTTAGCGAAGCCGCCAATCTGTCCGCCAAACCGGGACCACCTCACTCGGCCGCGGCACCCGAAGCAGGATGGTGAGACCATCGCAGCGTTCAAAAAAACTTCGCCCGCACGCTCGAAGCCCATGTCGGCGCCATAGCCCGCCGTAAGCGCATCGAGATCTGGTTCCAGGACGAGGCCCGCATCGGCCAGAAAAACGGCCTCGTGCGCCAATGGGCGAGACGCGGCACGCGGCCGAGCCAGCCGGCCGACCAGAGATACGAGAGCGCCTACCTCTTCGGCGCGATCTGCCCAGCCAGAGGTGTCGGGGCCGGGCTCGCACTGCCCTTCGCGGATACCGAGGCGATGCAGCTCCACGTCGACGAGATATCGCTCCACGTCGCCAGAGGGGCCCACGCCGTCTTGCTGCTCGATCGCGCCGGCTGGCACACGACCGGCAACCTGCGGTGGCCAAAGAACATCACGCCGATCCTGCTGCCGTCGCGCTCGCCGGAGCTCAATCCCGTCGAGCAGGTCTGGCAGTTCCTGCGCGCCAACTTCCTCTCGAACCGCGTCTTCGACACCTACGACGACATCATCGACGCCGCTTGCGACGCCTGGCAAAGCCTCATCGGCAGGCAAGAAACCATCACATCCATCGGAATGCGAGAATGGGCACATACCGGTCAGTTGTAAGGGCCGTTGGTATTATTGATGCGCCGCAGGCCCGGCAGAGCCGCAAGCCCGATCATAGCCTCCTGCGGCTGATCGCCCGCGCCCAGAGGTTCCGGGATCTGATCCTTCAGGGCGATGGAACCTCTATCACCGAACTCGCGCGGCTGAGCAGCATCACGCCGTCCTACTTCACGCGCATCGTCCACCTGAGCTTCCTTGCGCCCGATATCACCGCAGCGATCCTCGACGGGCGCCAGCCCCTCGAACTCTCGGCCCTGAAGTTGTCGCTGGCCAAGCTGCCGAGGGATTGGTCGGAGCAGCGCCGCGAACTTGGGTTCGGGTGATTCCAGAGACCATCCAGAACCCGATCAACTCGCCCCCCGCCATCGGCGGGGTTTTTCGTTCCGGGGCTGGCCGTCCGCGCCGAGTTGCAAAGAGCAGCGCGAGGCAAACCGTACCACCAAAACGGCCTCGGGAGATATCGGCGGGTGATGCCGGCCGGTTTCGGTACCGATCCGGTCTCTCCCTGCGGCTGCAGGACGAGCCTCGGCATATGCCTTTGAACCGCCCACACTATTCACGGCGGACGGCAAAATGCGAAAAGTACTGCAAAATCAACTAGTTATGGCGGAGAGAGAGGGATTCGAACCCTCGATACGGTTTCCCGTATACACGCGTTCCAGGCGTGCGCCTTCAACCACTCGGCCACCTCTCCAGCCGCATGCGCCGGGGCGCACGCAGAACTTTTGGCTTTAGAGACGACCGCCGAAGGCGGTCTGTGCGCCTTCAACCACTCGGCCACCTCTCCAGCCGCATGCGCCGGGGCGCACGCAGAACTTTTGGCTTTAGAGACGACCGCCGAAGGCGGTCTGTGCGCCTTCAACCACTCGGCCACCTCTTAAAGCCGCATGCGCCGGGGCGCATGCCGGAAACATTTCTCGCGGACGACGCCCGGGCCGGTTGAGTGCCCAGGATTGCCGTCCCCTCGCCCCGCAGCGATGCGGAGCCGAAGGCCGCCGGGCCGTCTCCAAAGGATGTTCGGAAAACGACTGGCGCCCGCAGGCGCCGCGTCCGGGCGAGGCGGCGGAATATAACTACTCGCGGCCTTCTGGCAAGCCGGATTTTGCCGGCGCGCCACGCTGCCCCCAGAAGCTTCAATCGCGCAGCAGATCGTTGATGGAGGTCTTCGCCCGCGTCTGCGCGTCCACCCGCTTCACAATCACCGCGCAAGCGAGGGAAGGGCCGGGCGTGCCGTCCGGCAGCGGCTTTCCGGGCAGGGCGCCGGGCACCACCACCGAATAGGCCGGCACCTCGCCCACGAACACCTCCCCCGTCTCGCGGTCCACGATCTTCGTGGTGGCCGAGATGAAGACGCCCATGGAGAGCACCGCGCCGCGCCGCACCACCACGCCTTCCACCACCTCGGAGCGGGCGCCGATGAAGCAGTCGTCCTCGATGATCACCGGCCCGGCCTGCAGCGGCTCCAGCACGCCGCCGATGCCCACCCCGCCGGACAGGTGCACGTTCCGGCCGATCTGGGCGCAGGAGCCCACGGTGGCCCAGGTGTCCACCATGGTGCCCTCGCCCACATGGGCACCGAGATTCACGAAGGAGGGCATCAGCACCACATTGGGGGCGATATAGGCCGAGCGGCGCACGATGGCGCCCGGCACGGCGCGAAAGCCCGCGGCGCGGAAATCGGCCTCGCCCCAGGACAGGAACTTGGAGGGCACCTTGTCCCACCAATGGGCGCCGCCGGGACCGCCGGCGATGAGGCCCATGTCATTGAGGCGGAAGGACAGCAGCACCGCCTTCTTCAGCCACGGGTTCACCACCCAGGCGCCGTCCGGGCCGGGCTCGGCCACGCGCGCGGCGCCGCTGTCGAGCAGGGACAGGGCCTCGTCCACCGCGAGCCGGACCGCGCCCATGGTGGAGAAGGAGACCTCGGCGCGCGCCTCGAAGGCATGGTCGATAATGCGGGAAAGCTCGGCAAGGCGGGCGGCGTCGGGCATCTTTCTCCTCCGTCCGGCCGCTGCCCCAGGCATGGCCGGCGCTGTCGTTTCAAAGGGGGGTGGGGGTCAGCCGCGTTCCTTCACGGCCACGAACTTCAGCTTCGGCCATTCCTCGATGGCGCGGTCCAGCACCCACTGGCTGCGGGCGAGATAGACCGGCGCCTCGTCGCGGTCGCGCGCGGTGGAGGAGCGGTTCCCCTCCAGGAAGCGGTCCACCTCCGCCCGCTCGCCGACGATCCAGCGGGCAGTGACGAAAGAGGTATTTTCGTAGCGGATGGGCACGCCATATTCCTTCTCCAGCCGCGCGGCGAGCACGTCGAGCTGGAGGGTGCCCACGACACCGACGATGGGGGCCGGATCGGACACCGGCTTGATGACCTGCACCACGCCTTCTTCCGCCATGTCCTGCAGCGCCTTCTGCAGCTGCTTGGCCTTCATGGGGTCGGAGAGCAGCACCCGGCGCAGGATTTCCGGGGCGAAGTCCGGCAGGCCCTCGAACTTGATGCTCTCGCCCTCGGACAGGGTGTCGCCCACCCGCAGCATGCCGTGGTTGGGAATGCCGATGATGTCGCCGGCCACCGCCTCGTCCACCGTCTCGCGCTCCTGGGCGAAGAAGAAGATGGGGTTGGCGATGGCCATCTGGCGCTTCTCGCGCGGGTTGAACAGCTTCATGCCGCGCTTGAAGCGGCCGGAGCACAGGCGCACGAAGGCCACGCGGTCCCGGTGGTTCGGGTCCATGTTGGCCTGCACCTTGAAGACGAAGCCGGAGACGAGGTCCTCGGCCGGCTCCACCGTGCGGGCGCCGGCGGCCGAGCGCGGCAGGGGGCTCGGCCCCACCGAGCCGAGGCCGAACAGCAGCTCGGCCACGCCGGCCTCCTTCAGCGCCGATCCGAAATAGACCGGGGAGAGGTGGCCCTCGCGGAACGAGGCGAGATCGAACGGCGGCAGCACGCCCAGCGCCAGTGTCAGGCTCTCCACCGCCTCGTTGATGATGCGCTCCTCCACCCCTTCAAGGCCGATGAGGTCCTCCGGCGTCTCGAACGCCACCTCGCGCACCAGCGGCCCGCCACGCTCGGTGGCCAGCAGTGCGCGCTTGTTGGCGATGTCGATGAGGCCGCGGAAGTCCACGCCCATGCCGATGGGCCAGGTGAGCGGGGTGAGGTCCAGCGCCAAAGTGGAGGACACCTCGTCCATCAGCGCGATGGGGTCGAGGCTCTCGCGGTCCACCTTATTGACGAAGGTGAAGATGGGGATGTCGCGCAGCCGGCACACCTCGAACAATTTGCGGGTCTGGCTCTCGATGCCCTTGGCGGCGTCGATCACCATCACCGCCGCGTCCACGGCCGAGAGGGTGCGGTAGGTGTCTTCGGAGAAGTCCGAATGGCCGGGCGTGTCCAGAAGGTTGAAGACGATGCCGCCGCGCTCGAACGTCATCACCGAGGAGGTGACGGAAATACCGCGCTGCTGCTCGATCTCCATCCAGTCCGAGCGGGTGCGCCGGCGCTCGCCGCGCGCCTTCACGTGCCCGGCCATGCGGATGGCGCCGGAGGCGAGCAGCAGCTTTTCCGTCAGCGTGGTCTTGCCCGCGTCGGGATGGGAGATGATGGCAAAGGTCCGCCGGCGGGCGAAATCGGGCAGGTCGGCCGCGCCGGGGGCCGGGGAATGGGCAGTGTCGAGCATGGGGGCTATATAGAGTGAATCTTCCAGCCCACAAAGATGCCACGCAGCGCCGCTGTGCCCGCGGGTTCAGCGCGCCTGCATGCGCAGGGCCGCGTCGAGCCTTATGACCGATCCGTTCACCATGGGGTTGGTGATGATGGAAAGCACCATCTGCGCATATTCGTCGGGCCGGCCGTGGCGCTTGGGAAAGGGGATCACGTCCATCACCCGCTCCTGCACCTCCTGCGTCATGGCCTCCACCATGGGCGTGCCGAACAGGCCCGGCGCAATGGCCGCCACGCGGATGCCGTGGCGGGCCAGCTCCCGGGCGGCGGGCAGAGTGAGGGCGGCGACGCCGCCCTTGGCGGCGGCATAGGCGGTCTGCCCGATCTGCCCCTCATAGGCCGACACCGAGGCGGTGTTGACGATGACACCGCGCTCGCCCTCCCCGTCCGGCGCATTCTGCGCCATGGCGGCGGCGGCGAGGCGCAGCCAGTTGTAGGTGCCGGTGAGGTTGACCCGGACGATATGCTCGAACGCGGCAAGCGGCTCCGGCCCGTCGCTGCCGAAGATGCGGGCGCCGGGGGCGATGCCGGCGCAGTTCACCAGCATGTGCGGGCGCCCGCCCTCCGCCAGGATGCGGGCGAAGGCGGCCTCGGATGCCGCAGCGTCCGCCACGTCGCAGGCGCAGGCGACGGCGCCGGTGTCGCGGGCGAGCTGCGCCAGCGCCTCGCCGTCGAGGTCCACCAGCGCGAGCCGGGCGCCCTCCCCGGCCAGGCGTGTGGCGGTGGCCCGGCCGAGGCCCGAGGCGGCGCCGGTAACGATGGCGAGCTTGCCGTCCGGCTGCATGGAGCATCCTCCTGTTCTCTGGCGCTTTTGTTGGCCGTGGCGGGCGCGGGGAAAGGCTCAGCGCAGCCCGTCCACGAACTGGACGAAGGCATCGAGCGGCTCGCGCTCGGTCGAAAAGTTGTTCTCCGGCGCCGCCGGGTCGGCGTAGCCCAGCGCCATGCCGCACACCAGCATCCGTTCCGCCGGAATGGCGAGGCGCTCGGCGATGATGTGGCCATAGCTGTTGAAGGCCGCCTGCGGGCAGGTGTCGAGGCCCAGCCCGCGCGCCGCGATCATGATGTTCTGCAGGAACATGCCGTAGTCGAGCCAGGAGCCGCGCTCCATGTCCCGGTCGATGGTGAAGAACAGGCCCACCGGCGCATCGAAGAACAGGAAGTTGCGGGCATTCTGGGCGGCGGTGCGCGCCGTGTCGCCGCGCACGATGCCGAGGGACCCGTAGAGGTCCCAGCCCACCTTGCGGCGGCGGGCGAGGTAGGGCTCGCGCCAGCGCCGGGGATAATAGGCATAGCCCTCGCTGCCGGGATCGCCGGCGAGCGCGTGCGCGTGAAGCTCCCGCCCCAGCGCCGCCAGGGGCGCCCCGCGCAGCACCAGCACCTGCCAGGGCTGGATGTTGGAGCCGCTGGGCGCGCGCGCGGCGAGGGTGAGGATGCGGGCGACGAGATCGTCCGGCACCGCCTGGGGCAGGAAGGCGCGCACCGAGCGGCGCGAGAGGATCGCCTCTTCCGCGGTGAGCGCGGGGGCACCCTCCGGCGCAGAGGGGAAGGCAGGCGTGTTCGTCATTTGCCGGGCATGTCCACGGGAGAGGTCATGTCGAGATTAGCGAGCTCGTAGCCGCGCTTGAAGTCGAGGATGTGCTTCTCCATCCACTCGCGCGCCCGCTTCTCGTCATGGTCGCGGATGCCGGCATAGATGGCCTCGTGCGCCGCCAGCAGGCGCTCGCCCGCATTCAGCCGCGACATGACCCGGTAGAAGGGGGGATAGAACAGCTCGCTCAGGGGCAGGCGGGCCATCTGGATGGCGCGGTTGCGGGTGGCCTGGGCCACCAGCTCGTGGAACTCGATGTCCAGCTCGGTCAGGCTGGTGCTGTCCTTCAGGGCCTTGCGCGTGGCCTCCAGATTGCGCTCAATGGCGCCGAAATCGCCCTCGTCGCCGCGATGGGCCGCCGCCGCCGCCGCCGCGGGCTCCAGGGCGAACATGGCCTCCCACAATTCCTCGAACGTCACCTGGTGCAGCACCATGGCCGCGGTGAGGCGGCGGGAGATATCGCCGGATTGCGGGATGGAGGCATAGAGCTTCTTGCGCCCCGCCTCGCGCCGCACGAAGCCGTTCTGCTCCAGCACCCGGATCGCCTCGCGGATGGTGGAGCGGTTGACGCCGAGCTTCTCGGCGAGGCCGGCCTCGGACGGCAGCAGGTCGCCCGGCACGATCTCGCCCGCGAGGATCTTCTCCTCGATGGTGCGGGCGACGAGGCGGAAGGCGGGCTCCGCCTGGACCGGATCAAACACGAGCGACATCGGCGGTCTTTCCCTCGGCGGCGCGCGCCTTCTCCAGGTCGCGCAGCACCCTGCGCTGGATCTTTCCGGTCATGGTCTTCGGCAGTTCGTCCAGGAAGGCCACCGCCCGGGGATATTTGTAGGGTGCCGTCGTGGCCTTCACATGGTCCTGGAGGGCGGCCTTGAGGGCGTCGTCGCCGCGCACCCCCGCCCGCAGCACCACGAACGCCTTCACGATCTCCCCGCGCTCCCCATGGGGGGCGCCCACCACGGCGCATTCCTGCACGGCGGGATGCTCCAGCAGCGCGTTCTCCACCTCCGACGGGCCGATGCGGTAGCCGGCGGAGTTGATCACGTCGTCGCGCCGCCCGCGGTGGAAGAAATAGCCGTCCTCATCCTTCATCCCGAGGTCGCCGGTGATGAACCAGCGCCCGTCCGGCCCGTCCACATAGCATTCCGCGGTGCGCTCGGCATCGTGGAGATAGCCCAGCATCATCTGCGGATTGGGGGTGAGCAGGGCGATGTCGCCTTCGGTACCCGGGGGCAGGCGGCGCCCGTCCAGGTCGATGATGTCCAGTTCCAGGCCCGGCAGGGGCCGGCCCATGGAGCCTTCGCGCGGCGGCACGCACAGGTAGTTCAGAAGCGTCATCAGGGTCTCGGTCTGCCCGTAGGCCTCCAGGATGGGCTGTCCGGTCGCCGCACGCCAGCGCGCGGCGATGGCCGGGTTGAGGGTCTCGCCCGACGACACCGTGTGCCGCAGGCGCGAGAGATCGTGCGCCTCCACCCCCGCATCCACCACGCGGAACAGCTCCGTGCCCGGCGCGCAATAGACGGTCACGCCGTATTTCTCCAAGAGGCGCAGGCGCTCCTGCGGGTCGAACGGCCCGTCGTAGAAGAAGCTGCAGGCCCCGCAGCCCCACGGCCCGAACAGAATGGAGGTGCCGGCCTTGCTCCAGCCGGTGTCGGCGGTGCACCAGATAACGTCGGAGCGCTTCAGGTCTAGCCAGTAGTGGGCGGAGCCGCGCCAGGCGTAGAGCCCGCGCGCCGCATGGAGCACACCCTTGGGCTGGCCGGTGGAGCCGCTGGTGTAATAGAGCACCGCCGGGTCGTCGGCCGCGATGCGCACCGGCGCGAAGGCCGCATCGCCGCCGGCCATGGCCGCGTCCCACGGCTCGAAGCCCCGCGCCTCGCCGATGGACAGGCGCACCGGCACCGCCTCCATCACCGCCTCGAACTTGGCGGCCTGCTCGGCCCGCGTCACGATGGCCCGGACGCCCGCATGGCGCACCCGGTAGGCCACATCCTTCGCCGTCAGCATCTCGATGCAGGGAATGGGCACGGCGCCGAGCTTCAGGCACCCCACCATGGCGATCTGCCATTCGGGGATGCGCGGCATCATCACCAGCACGCGGTCGCCCTTGCCGATCCCGCGCTGGGCCAGCGCCGAGGCAAAGCGGGCGGTGAGGCCGGCCATGTCCGAAAAGGTGAAGCGCTGTTCCGCCCCGGCGGCATTGGCCCACACCAGGGCCGGCCCGTCCGCCTCCCGCGCGAAGCGGTCCACCACGTCCGCACCGAAATTGAAGGTGTCCGGCACCTGCCACCGAAAGGCGCGCACGGTGTCGTCGTAACTGGTCATGTTGGGCGCCATCGTTTCCTCCCGGAGCCTTCGGCTCTCTTGTCAGACCACCTTCGCCTGCCGCAGCGCGGCAATCTCGTCCGCGCCATAGCCCAGCTGCTCCAGCAGCGGCGCGGTATGCTCGCCCAGCAGCGGCGGCGCGCTGCGCAGGGTGCAGGGCGTGCCGGAATATTTCACCGGAAAGCCGATCTGCGGAATGGTGCCCTCCACCGGGTGCTCCATGCTCAGCAGCATGCCGCGATGGCGCACATGGGGATCGGCGAACGCCTCCTCCATGGACAGCACCGGGCCCACCGGAATGTCGGCCGCCTCCAGCTCCGCCACCCACAGGTCGCGCGGCCGGGTGGCGAACAGATCCTCCAGCCGGCGGCGCTGGGCGGCGGCGGCCTCGCCCTGCGGCCATTGCGCATCCTTCAGCTCCGGCAGGCCCGCCGCATCGCAGAAGCGGTGCCAGAAGTGCGGCTCGATGAGGCCGAGGGCGACGTGTTTCCCGTCCGCGCAGGCATAGACATTGTAGCAGGGCGCCTGGCCGATGAACGGCCGCTCGCCGCCCCTCGGCTCGATGCCGGCGAACAGGTAGTCGGCGCCGTGCAGGGCGAGCCACGACACCGCGCCGTCGTGCATGGACACGTCCACGAACTGGCCCCGCCCGGTGGTGGCGCGGGCCAGCAGCGCGGCGAGGATGCCGGTGGAGGCCATGAGCGAGCCGCCGCCCACGTCGGCGATGGACAGGCCCGGCACGATGGGTCCCTCCCCCGCCTTGCCGAACAGTTGCAGCGCGCCGGCCTCCGCCAGGTAGTTCAGGTCGTGCCCCGGCTTGAGCCGGCTCGGCCCATCCTGCCCGTAGCCGGAGATGGCGCAATAGACGAGGCGCGGATTTTCCTGCGCCAGCCGTTCGTAGGACAGGCCGAGGCGCTCCATCACCCCCGGGCGGAAGCCCTCCAGCAGGACATCCGCCGTGCGCACCAGCCGGAGCAGGACCTCCTTGCCCTCGGGCGCCTTGAGATTGAGCGTCAGGCTCTTCTTGTTGCGGTTGAGCAGGAGGAAGGAGCCGGATTCGGCGCGATTGAGCGGCGGGAAGGTGCGGTTGTAGTCCCCGCCGTCCGGCTGCTCGATCTTGATCACCTCCGCCCCGAGGTCCGCCAGCATCAGCGAGCAGAAGGCGCCGGGCAGGAGGCGGGTGAGGTCGAGCACGGTGAGCCCGGCGAGCGCGAGGGGGGTGGCGGGCGGGGTGGCGGGGTTCTGGGCGATGGCGGTCATGGAGGGTTCCGGTCTTCAGGCGGCGGTCCAGCCGCCATCCACCGCCAGCGACGCGCCGGTGATGTAGGAGGCGGCAGGCGAGGCGAGGAACAGGCAGGCCCCCACCAGTTCGTCGGGACGGCCGAAGCGTCCCATGGGGGTGCGGGCGGTGACGCGGGCGGAGAGCTTCTGGTTGTGGCGCAGGCCCTCGGTGAGCTCGGTCTCGAAATAGCCGGGGCCGACGGCATTCACCCGCACGCCCCGCGTCGCCCATTCCAGGGCAAGCTGGCGGGTCATCAGCTCCACCCCGCCCTTGGCGGCGCAATAGGCCGTGGTCCGGGCCAGGCCCACGCGCCCGGCCACGGAGGTGATGTTGACGATGGCCCCTTCGCCCTGCGCCAGCATCACCCGCCCGGCGGCGCGGGCGGCGAGGAAGACGCCGGTGAGGTTGGTTTCCACCACGCTGCGCCATTCATCGAGGCTGGTGTCCTCGGCCGGCTTGTACCAGGGATTGATGCCGGCATTGTTCACCAGCACGTCGATGCGCCCGCGTTGCGCCACAACGGCGGAGCAGAGCGCCGCCATGTCCTCCTCGCGCGAGACGTCGGCGACGAAGCCCTGCGCCGAGCCGCCCGCGGCGGTGATGGCCGCGGCGGCCGCCTCCACCGTGGCTGCGGTGCGCCCCGTGAGGACCACCCGCGCCCCGGCGCCGGCGAAGCCTTCGCAGATGGCCCGCCCCAGGCCCCGCCCGCCGCCGGTGACGATGACGACCTTGCCCTGAAGGCCGGTGACGGGCGCGGGCGCCGGCATGGCGGCGGCAAGGCTCATCACGCCGCCCTCCCGGCGGCGGCCGCCGGCGCCGCGCCGCGCGCGAGGCGCCGGGCGATATTCCAGCGGTGCACCTCGGACGGCCCGTCATAGATGCGGAAGCCGCGCACGTCGCGGAAGATGCGCTCCACCTCCGTGTCGCCGGTCATGCCCAGCCCGCCGAGGATCTGCAGCGCGCGATCCGCCACGCGGAAGATGGCCTCGGACGCAAACACCTTCACCATGGAGCTTTCCACGCTCGCCCGCGCGCCCTGGTCCAGCAGCCATGCGGCATGGCGGATGGCGAGGCGGGTGGTGTGCAGGTCGATCTCATTGTCCGCCAGCATGAAGCCGACGCCCTCGTGGGACAGGAGGGTACCGCCGAACGCCTCCCGCCGGCCGGCATATTCGGTGGCGATGTCGTGGGCGCGGCGAGCCGCCCCCAGCCAGCGCATGCAATGGGTGAGGCGTGCCGGCACCAGCCGCACCTGGGCATGGCGGAAGCCCTCGCCCACGGTGCCCAGCACCTGCGTGGCGGGAATGCGCAGACCCTGAAGCTCCACCTCCGCATGGCCCCCGGCAAAGGAGCTGTCCAGGGTGTCGAGGGTGCGCGAGACGCGAAAGCCCGCCGCCGGCAGATCGGTGACGAACATGGTGGCCCCCACGTCCACCCCGTCGACGAAGGTGCGGGCCATGATGATGGCGAAGGCGGCACCGTGCGCACCCGTGATCAGCCATTTGCGGCCGCTGATGACGAAATCCTCGCCGTCCTTCACCGCCTCGGTCTTCAGCAGGGAGGGGTCGGCCCCGGCGCCGGGGTGCGGCTCGGTCATGCAGAAGCAGGAGCGGGTTTCGCCGGCCGCGAGGGGCCGCAGCCAGCGGGCCTTCTGGGCCTCGCTCGCCACCTGCTCCAGGAGGTGCATGTTGCCCTCGTCGGGCGCGGCGCAGTTGAGCGCCAGCGGGCCGAGCATGGAATAGCCGGCAGCTTCGAACACCACCGCCTTGCCGAGATGGGACAGGCCGAGGCCGCCCCACGCCTGCGGCACATGGGGGCTGAGCAGGCCGGCGGCGCGGGCCTCGGCCACCAGGGCGCGGCGCAAGTCGTCGGTGGGCCCGTGGGGCGTCCGGCGCGGATCGGCCTCGCGGGGCAGCACGTGTTCGCGCACGAAGGCCGCGGTGCGGGCCTCCAGCTGGACGAGGGACGGCGGAAGGGCGAAATCCATGGCGGCGCGGCCTCAGAACTTTCTGTCGTTGACGATGTCCAGGGTGAATTCGAGCAGCTCGTCGCCCAGCGTGCCGAAGGCGGCATAGCGCGGGTCGGCGGTCTCGCCCGCGCGGTGCCGGGCGTGCAGCTGGTGGAACACCACGCCGAGCTTCAGCATGGTGAGCACCCGATAGGCCTTGAGGGCGGCGAGGGAGCGGCCGGTGGCCCGGCCATAGGCCTGCGCCAGCGCCGCGCGGCCGAGGAAGCCGGGCCGGGCGGTGGGCATCTGCGCCAGCCGGTGCATGGCGGGCGGGTCGCCGGCCTCGCACCAGTAGCTGAGCAGCGTCGCCAGGTCGAACAGGGGATCGCCGCGGGTGCCCATGTCCCAGTCCACCACGGCGACGGGCGCGAGGGTTGCGGGGTCGATGAGCACGTTGTCGAGCTTGAAGTCGTTGTGCAGCAAGGTGGGCGCGGGAGCGTCTGGCACCTGCACCGCCTTCAGCCAGCGGGCGATGGCGGCGGCGGCGGGCGAGAGATTCCCCCCCGCCACGCGCTCGGCACGGGCGATCCATCCGGCGGCGGTGCGCGCGAAGAAGCCGTCCGGGCGGCCGAGATCGCCGAGGCCCACGGCGGCGGGGTCCACCGCATGGATGGCCACCAGCGTCTCCACCAGCATGGTGGAAAGCCCGGCGCCGGTCTGCGCCGTCTCCGGCAGGGGCGAAAGGCCGTCGCCGCGCACGCAGATGCCGGGCCGGAATTCCAGGATCTGGAACGGGGCGCCGGCGATGGCGGGGTCCGCGCACAGGTGCAGGCTGCGGGGCGCGAGCGGCAGGGCGCGCCACAGCCGCGACAGGATGCGGTGCTCGCGCCCCATGTCGTGGGCCCCGGGCGGCAGCGGGCCATCCGGCGGGCGGCGCAGCACCGCCCAGCGGCCGTCCAGGCGCAGCAGGAAGTTCAGGTTGGCCAGCCCGCCCGCGAACTGGCGCGGCGGCACGCCTTGGTCGAGGGCGAGGCCATGGGCCGCCAGATGGCCGGCGATGGCACCCCAGTCCAGCGGCCGGCTCGCCTCCACGCTCCGCAGGGCGACCCCGGGGGGCAGGGGCGGCGCAGCGGCAAGGACAATGCCCGGGCCCGCCGCTGTGGCATCGGCAGGCGGGCGGAGCGCAGGCGTTTTCTGGGCCTCGGTCATGGGCTGGCAGCTTGCTTTCGCATTTATTGTCGGACCATAATTGTCGGACTAAAGGCGCCGGTCAAGGGAGAAATTTTTCGGCCAACGCCCCGCATCAGGGCCGGGTTAATCTGATAAAATTTAGTAATTACAATTATTTGAGAACTGAAATGCCATTTCCGCACGGCATCTTGACGATGCACGCTTCTCGGAATTATCGTCTGATCATCAGATAAAAAGCTGGACGGTTTGATCCGGCAAAGGGAGGACGCCGTGAATCTCAAATGCCTTGGCGCGCTCGCGCTCGCCTGTGCCGTTGCTGCCCCCGTGCAGGCGCAGCCGATGGAGCAATTCGTCCCCATCGCCATCTATCGCACCGGGCCCTACGCCCCCGGCGGATCGGGCATCTATGGCGCCTATGCCGATTATCTCGCTTTGGTGAACGCCCGCGACGGCGGCGTGAACGGGGTGAAGCTGGTCTATGAGGAGTGCGAGACCGGCTACCAGCCCGACCGCATGATCGAGTGCTACGAGCGTCAGAAGAACAAGGGCCCCACGGGCGCCGCGGCCTTCACACCTTCCGGCACCGGCGGCGTCTATGCCCTCATCGACCGCATGACGGCGGACAAGATCCCCTCCGTCACCATCGGCTACGGCCGCACCGATGCATCGGACGGGCGGGTCTTCCCCTATTTCTTCCCGCTCATCTCCAATTACTGGAGCGAGAACACCGCCACCATCCGCTACATCGCCCAGCGCGAGGGCGGCATGGAGGCCCTGCGCGGCAAGAAGATCGCCAATGTGGTGATGGACTTTGCCGCCGGCCGCGAGACCCAGGCCATTCTCGACGCCCAGGCCAAGCGCTATGGCTTCGAGGTCACCACCTTCCCCATCACCCCGCCGGGGCTGGACCAGCGCGCCGTGTGGCTGCAGGTGCGCCAGTATCGCCCGGACTGGGTGCTGTTCCGCGGCTGGGGCGCCGCCACCCCCACCGGCATCAAGGAAGCCGCCCGCGCCGGCATCGCCCGCGACCGCATCATCGGCTGGTGGTGGTCCGGCTCCGAGGAGGACGTGACGCCGGCGGGCGATGCGGCCAAGGGCTTCATCACCGCCCAGTTCCACGCCACCGGGCCCAACTACCCGGTGTTCGAGGACATCAAGAAATACGTCTACGCCAAGGGCCAGGGCA
Source organism: Xanthobacter sp. AM11 (assembly GCF_047444035.1). Taxonomy (NCBI): domain Bacteria; kingdom Pseudomonadati; phylum Pseudomonadota; class Alphaproteobacteria; order Hyphomicrobiales; family Xanthobacteraceae; genus Xanthobacter; species Xanthobacter sp. AM11. The sequence continues at coordinate 1,989,969 of NZ_JBLAOA010000001.1, read as the reverse complement.
ATGTGGAGGAGAACCGCATCGGCTCCGTCTACTACGTCCGCGGCGTGCTGCACGGCGTCGCCGTGACCGAGGCCATGCGCACCGCCATGAAGAAGTTCGGCAACAAGCCGCTCACCGGCGACCAGGTGCGCTGGGGCCTTGAGCATCTGGTGATGACCGCCGACCGCATCAAGGAACTGGGCCTCGAAGGCCTGATGCCGGAAATCTCCGTCACCTGCGCCGACCACGAGGGCGACGGCGCCATCCGCTTCCAGCAGTGGGACGGCGGCAAGTGGGTGATGATCTCCGACTGGATCAAGTCCGACCAGTCCATGGTGCGCCCGCTGGTGGAGGCCTCGGCCGCCCAATACGCCAAGGAAAAGGGCATCTCGCCCCGCGATTGCGCCAGCGAGACCAACTGAGCGCCCGCACCCGCAGCACGTTCCGGCCCGGCGCGCGCCCGGCCGGAACCGGCTCGCCACCCCCACCGCCGCCTGGAGGGACCATGACCGACGCCGGCGCCCTGCTTTCCATCAACGCCATCGAGGTGATGTACGCGCGCCTTGCCCTGGTGCTCCGCTCGCTCACCCTCAGCGTTCCCCCCCAAGGCATCGTCGCCCTGCTGGGCGCCAACGGTGCCGGCAAGACCACCACCATGAAGGCCGTGGCCAACCTTTTGCGATCTGAGCGCGGGGAGGTGACCCGCGGTTCCATCCATTATGACGGCGCGCGCATCGACCGGCTGGACGCCTGCGACCTCGCCGCCCGGGGCCTGTCGCTGGTGATGGAGGGGCGCCACTGCTTCAACGCCCTCACGGTGGAAGACAATCTCAAGGTGGGCGCGTTCTCGCGCCGCGACGGCGCCGCCGCCGTGGCCGCGAGCCTGGAGCTGGTCTACCGCTATTTCCCCCGCCTGCGGGAGCGGCGGCTGTCGGCCGCCGGCCTGCTCTCGGGCGGCGAGCAGCAGATGTGCGCCATCGGCCGCGCCCTCATGGCGCGCCCGCGCATGATCCTGCTGGACGAGCCGTCCATGGGCCTTGCGCCGCTGCTGGTGGAGGAGATCTTCACCATCATCCGCACCCTCAACCGGGAGGAGGGCGTCACCTTCCTCCTCGCCGAGCAGAATGCCAGCGTCGCCCTGCGCTATGCCACCTACGGCTATCTCATCGAAACCGGACGCGTGGTGCGCGAGGGCGCAGCGGCCGATCTGATGGCCGATCCCGAAATCCGCACCTCCTACCTCGGCCTCGATGCCTCCGCCCGGCGCGACGAGGCCGGGCCGGGTCCGCGCCGGCGCGCCCGGTGGCTGTCGTGACACGGCTTGCGCAAGGAACCCCCGTCCCCATGACCCGAGCCCTTGACCACGGCGCCCTTCTGTCGTCCGCCCCGGCGGAGAACCTGCCCCTGGCGCTGATCGCCGCCGCCCGCAGCCATGGCGTGCGCCCGGCCCTGCGCCACAAGCGCGCCGGCATCTGGCACACCTTTTCCTTCGCCGATCATCTCGCCCAGGCAGCCGGCATGGCCCGTCTGCTGGAGGGGGCCGGGCTGGGCGCGGGCGGGGTCCTCGTCACCGTGGGCGAGAACCGGCCGGAACTCTATGCCGCGCATCTGGCCGCCCAGGCGCTCGGCGCCGCCGCGCTGCCGCTGGGGCCGGAATTCCTGCGCCGGTTCGGCGCCCCCGCCGCGCCTGCCGCCATCGTGCTGTGCGTCGACGAGGCCGCAGCCGGGGCCTGGCAGGCCGCCGCGGGAGAGATGGCCGGCCCCGTGCTGCGCCTCGACCAGATCGCCCCGCCCGCCGGCGCCGGGCACGAGGAGGGGCTCGCCTGGTTCGCCTATCGTGCCGCCGGCGTGGCCGCGGACCAGACCGCCCTGCTGCTGCACACGGACGGGCAGGACGGTCCGCCGCGGATGATGCCCCTCACCCACGCCCGGCTGCTGGAGGCGGGACACGGCGTGGTTGCCGCCCTCGGCCTCGGGCCGGACGACAGCGCCATGGCCTTCCTGCCCATGTCGAGCATCGGCGATGCGGCGGTCTCGCTGGTCCAGGGCCTCCTTGCCGGCCTCTGCGTCCATTGCGTGGAGGGGCCGGCGAGTTTCCCCGTCGATCTGCGGGAGGTGGCGCCCACCTATCTGCCGGCCCCCTCGCGGGCGTTCGAGCTGCTGGAGCGGGAGACGCAGCGCCGCCTGTCCGCGGGCGGGGTGGTGGTGCGGGCGCTCGCCCGGGCGGCGGGCAAAAGCGGGCCGGCGTCGCGCCTCCTGTTCAGCGCGCCCCTGCTCAACACCATCGGCCTGCGGCGCTGCCGCATCGCCATCGCCACCGGCGCGCCGCTGGAAGCCGGCGCCCGCGCCCGGCTGCGCGGCTGGGGCGTGCCACTGGACGGCGAACGGGTGTTCAGCGAGGCCGGGGCTCTGGTTGCGCGGGCGGACGGCCCGGGGGAAGGGGGGCTGTGCGCGCAGGTGGAAGCCCTGCTGCGCGGCCAGCCGGAGATCGAGCGGGCACGGGTGATCCCGCAGGGCGATGGCCTCCTCGCCCGCCTCGCCCTCGACGACGGCGCCATCAACGCCTTCATCGAGGCCCAGGGCACCCCGGCCGACACCGGCAGGTCCGAAAGCGTGGCGGTTCGCGACCTCCTCGCCCGGCGGGTGGCGCAGGTCAACGCGGCGCTGGAGCGCCAGCCGGGGGCGGCCGGGCCGGCGCAGCTGCGCATCACCGCCTTCGAGCTGGCACCCGACGGCTTCCCGCCGGCCGAGCTGACCCTGGAAGGCGACGTGCGGCGCCTGCCGCCGGGCGCCGGCACCGCCGGGCGCGCGCTCCCCGCTGCCGGTCGGCCGGCGGAAGCGGTGGCTGGGCGGCGGGTCATCGGCGCGCCGCTCATGGAGGTGCGCGGCGTGCATGTGGCGTTCGGCGGCATCAAGGCGCTCACCGACGTGTCGCTTCAGGTGTGCGCGGGGGAGATCTTGTCCATCATCGGCCCCAATGGCGCGGGCAAGACGTCCCTGCTCAACGTCATCAACGGGGTGTACCACCCGCGCGCCGGCACCATCGCCTTCGAGGGGCGCACCCGCGCCCGCATGCGCCCGGCCCTGGCGGCACGCTCGGGCATCGGCCGCACCTTCCAGCATGTCTCCCTGTTCAAGGGCATGAACGTGCTGGACAACGTTCTCAGCGGCCGGGCCGCGCGCTTTCGCGGCGCCCTCCTCGGCCCGGCCCTGCGCCTTCCGGCGGCAACGGCGCAGGAGGTCCGGGAGCGGGAGGCGGCCGAGCGGGTGCTCGCCTTCCTGGAGCTGGAGCACCTGCGCAGGGTGCCCGTCTCCACCCTGCCCTACGGCATCCAGAAACGCGTGGAGCTGGCCCGGGCGCTGGCCACCGAGCCCCGCCTGCTGCTGCTCGACGAGCCCATGGCCGGCATGACCCACGAGGAGAAGCGCGAGATGTGCGCATTCATACGGGCGGTGAACGAAAGTTTCGGCACCACCATCGTCATCATCGAGCACGACATCGGCGTGGTCATGGGCCTGTCCGACCGGGTGGTGGTACTCAATTACGGACGCAAGATCGCCGACGGCACGCCTGCGCAGGTGCGGGCCGATCCCGATGTCATCGCCGCCTATCTCGGCTCTGCCGCGGTGGGCGAGCAGGCCGCGTGAGGAGCCAGCCGTGAACGCATTCGCATTCTTTCTGGAAGTGGTGGTGGGCGGGCTGCTGTCCGGCGTCATGTACACGCTGGTCGCCCTCGGCTTCGTCTTGATATTCAAGGCCTCCGGCGTGTTCAACTTCGCGCAGGGGGCGATGGTGCTGTTCGCCGCCCTCACCTTCGTCGGCTTCACCGAGATGGGGCTTCCCGCCTGGGCCGCCTTCCTCGTCACCCTCGCCGCCATGATGGCGCTGGCGGTGGCCATCGAACGGGCGGTGCTGCGCCCGCTCCTCGGGCAGGACCACATGATCCTGTTCATGGCCACCATCGGCCTGTCCATCTTCATCGAGGGCCTCGCCCAGCTTCTGTGGGGCACGCGGGTGCGCGGGCTGGACCTCGGCATTCCCGACGAGCCCATCGCGTTCGGCAGCGTGCTGGTGTCGCAGTTCGACCTGTCCACGGCGGCGATGGCGGGGGTGCTGGTGGCGGCCCTGTCCGCCTTCTTCTCCTTCACCCCGGTGGGCCGGGCGCTGCGGGCGGTGGCCGACGACACCCAGGCGGCGCAGGTGGCGGGGGTTCCCCTCGGCTTCATCTGGGCGGTGGTGTGGGGGGCGGCGGGGTTCATCGCTTTGGTGGCCGGGCTGGTCTGGGGGGCGCGGCTCGGGGTGCAGTTCGCGCTCACCCTGGTGGCGCTGAAGGCGCTGCCGGTGATGATCCTCGGCGGCTTCAATTCCATTGCCGGCGCCATCGTCGCCGGCCTGGTCATCGGCGTGAGCGAGAAGCTCGCGGAAATCTACATCGGACCGCTGGTGGGCGGGGGCATCGAGAACTGGTTCCCCTACGCCCTGGCCATTGCGGTGCTTCTGGTGCGGCCGTCGGGCCTGTTCGGCGCCGGCCGCGTTGCGAGGGTGTGACGCCATGTTCTATCGCGACGCCGGGGAGCTGAAGACCTCCCATGCCCAGGACCAGGCCATCTTCCCGGTGGCCCTCGACCGCCGCGCCGTGGCGCTGCTGCTGCTCTGCGGGGCGGTGGTGGTGCCGGCGGCGGCGGGGCCCTACTGGCTGGGGTCCATCCTGCTGCCCTTCCTCATCCTTTCTCTGGCGGCCATCGGCCTCAACATCCTCACCGGCTATGCCGGGCAATTGTCGCTGGGCTCGGGGGCGTTCATGGCGGTGGGGGCCTATGCCGCGGCCAATCTCGTCATCCGCCTGCCAGAGCTTGCGTTCCCGGTCTCGCTGGCGCTGGCGGGGGCGATCGCCGGGCTGGTGGCCCTGGCCTTCGGCCTGCTCAGCCTGCGCATCCGGGGCTTCTACGTGGCGGTGGCCACCCTGGCCGCCCAGTTCTTCATCGAATGGGTGTGCACCCATGTGCCCTGGCTGGTGCTGAACACCCCTTCGGGCGTCGTCTCCACCCCGGCTTTGTCGCTCTTCGGCCTGCGGGTGGATTCCATCACCGCGCGCTATCTCGTGGCGTTCGTGGTGGTGGTGGGGCTGGCCTTCCTCGCCAAGAACCTGGTGCGCTCCCATGTGGGCCGGGCCTGGATGGCGGTGCGCGACCACGAGACCGCGGCCGAGCTGACCGGGGTGGATACCGTGCGTGCCAAGCTCTCGGCCTTTGCGGTGAGCGGCTTCTACTGCGGCGTCGCCGGCGCGCTCTGGGGCTTCCTCTATCTGGGCAATGTGGAGATCGAGGCGTTCTCGCTGCACCGCTCGTTCCAGATCCTGTTCATGGTCATCATCGGCGGGCTCGGCTCCATTCTCGGCTCGTTCCTCGGGGCCGGCTTCATCGTGCTCCTGCCGGTGGCCATCGCCAATCTGGCGGTGCTGCTCGGCGCCGCCATCAAGCCCGACGTGCTGGCCAATCTGGAGCTGATGATCTTCGGCGCCCTCATCGTCGGCTTCCTCATCGTCGAGCCGCGCGGCCTTGCCCGGCTTGCCGCCAATGCCCGGGAACGGGCGCGGCGCTGGCCCCTGCCCTACTGAACCGCGCCCTGCCCAACCTGCCCTGCCCAACCCTGCCGCCGAGCGGAGCCCCACCCATGCCCCCCTGCCACATCCGCATCGAGACCCGCGGCCGCATCGGCTGGATCACCCTCAACCGGCCCGAGGCCCTCAATGCGCTGAACACCGCCATGATGGGCGAGGTCTGCGCCGCGCTCGACGGCTTCGCGGCGGCGCGGGAGGTGGCCTGCGTGGTGATCACCGGCTCCGAGCGCGCCTTCGCGGCGGGGGCGGACATCAAGGAGGCCATGGACCGCACCTTCCCGGGCACCTTCATGGAGGATTTCCTGGGCTTCTGGGAGCGCGTGGCCGGCTTCCGCAAGCCACTGGTGGCCGCCGTCAGCGGCTATGCCCTGGGCGGGGGCTGCGAGCTGGCGCTCATGTGCGACATCCTCATCGCCTCCGAAACCGCGCGCTTCGGCCTGCCGGAAGGCAAGATCGGGGTGATGCCCGGCGCCGGCGGCACCCAGCGGCTCGCCCGCTGGGTGGGCAAGGCCAAGGCCATGGACCTGTGCCTGACCGGCCGCATGATGGATGCCGCCGAGGCCGAGCGCGCCGGCCTCGTCTCCCGCCTGGTGGCGCCGGCGGACCTTCTGCCCGTGGCGCAGGAGGCGGCCGAGGCCGTGGCGGAAAAATCCCAGGTGGCCATGATGATGACCAAGGAGAGCGTGAACCGCGCGTTCGAGACCTCCCTCGCCGAGGGCCTGCGCTTCGAGCGCCGCGTGTTCCAGGCGCTGTTCGCCACCCGCGACCAGAAGGAGGGCATGGCCGCCTTCGCCGCCAGGCGCCCGCCCATCTTCGAGGATCGCTGAGCCGGGCCCCTCTGGATCGGCCACCGTCCGCCGGCTATCAATAGGCCAGCCTGGACCTGCCCCGAGAGAGCCGCACGATGAACGCCATCACGTCGCTCAGGACGTTCCTCACCGAGCGCGTGGAGCTGTTCGGCGCGCCCGCTTACGCGGATGCCGCCCGCCTCGCCTTGCCCGCCGACGACCCCCACGACGCCCTGGCCGCCGGCCATGGGGCGGACCACGACCCGGCGGACGGGCAATCCTTCGCCATCGACTATGTGGATCATGCGGGAAACGAGAGCCATCGCCGCATCTCGGTGTGGGCGGTGCAGCGCAATGTGGAGGGGGTGCCGATCCTGATCGCCCGCTGCCACGAGCGACAGGCCACCCGCGCCTTCCGGGTGGACCGCATCACCGCCGTCACCGATTTCGACGGCGGGCGGCGCGAGCCCCTGTCCCGCTTCTTCTTCGAGACCTTCGGCTTCGTCTGGCCCGCCGACGCCATCATCCTGCCGGCGGCCGAGCCGGCGGACGTGCGCTGGGACCGCATCCGCACCGTGCTGCGCCGGGCCGGGGTGGCGCTGCTGGCCGCCCTTGCCCTCGCCGACCGGGAAATGGGCGCTGCCGAGGTGGAGGAGATCGTATTCTATTGCGAGCGCGCCTGCGCGCAGGAGGGCATCGACCTCACCGGCGCCGAGCGCGAGCGCCTCGCCGCCCAGGTGGGCCGGCTGCGGCCCACCGCCCAGAGCGTGGATGCGGCCCTCGACACCCTGATGGAGAACGGGCGCGATGCCATCTCCGGCCTGCTGCGGGCCGGCCTGCGCGTCATCCGCGCGGACGGCACCCTGCACGAGGAGGAGGCGGAGCTGCTCGACACCTATTGCTTCGCCCTCACCGGGCGGCACGTGCGCTGAGGACTTCGCGCACGTGCCGGTCAGATAGGGCCTGATCCGGCGCCTGAGCGGCACCAATCCCCCACCGCCGTCATGCTCCGGCTTGACCGGAGCATCCATCCCGCCACCCGGTGCGGCGCCAGGACGGGCCATGGGCCCTCCGGTCAGGCCGGAGGGCGACAGCGGGAGGAGAGGACGGCGGGAGGGGGGCGGGAGGGCAGGAGCGGCCAGACCTCAGATGTTGGTCTTGTCCGCGCCCTTCAGTTCCAGGATCTGCCGCGCCTCGTCGGGCGACGCCACGTCCAGGCCCAGCCCCTCGATGATCTTCACCGCCAGCTTCACCTGATCGGCGTTGGAAGTGGCCAGCTTGCCGCGCCCGGCCCAGAGCGAATCCTCCAGCCCCACCCGGATGTTGCCGCCCATGGATGCGGCCATGGCGGCAATGGGCAGCTGGTTGCGCCCTGCCCCCAGCACCGACCAGCGGTACTTGTCGCCGAACAGGCGGTCGCAGGTGCGCTTCATGTGCATCACGTCCTCGGGATGGGGGCCGATGCCGCCCAGAAGCCCGAACACCGACTGCACGAACAAGGGCGGCTTCACCAGTCCGCGATCCAGGAAGTGCGCGAGATTGTAGAGGTGGCCGATGTCGTAGCACTCGAACTCGAACCGCGTACCGTTGTCGTAGCAGGTCTGAAGGATATACTCGATATCCTTGAAGGTGTTGCGGAAGACGAGATCGCGCGTGTTCTCCAGATGCGCCTTCTCCCAGGGGTGCTTGAACTCCTTGTACTTGTCCAGAAGGTGGAACAGGCCGAAGTTCATGGACCCCATGTTGAGGGAGGCCACTTCCGGCTTGAAGGTGGCGGCGGGCAGCACCCGCTCTTCCACCTTCATGTAGGGGCTGCCGCCCGAGGTGATGTTGATGACCGCGCCGGTGGCCTGCTTGATGCGCGGCAGGAAGCGGGCGAAGCCTTCCGGCGTCTGGTCCGGCTGTCCGGTTTCCGGGTCGCGGGCATGCAGGTGCAGGATGGCCGCGCCGGCCTCCGCCGCCGCCAGCGCGTCGGCGACGATCTCGTCGGGCGTGATGGGCAGATGGGGCGACATGGTGGGGGTGTGGATCGCCCCGGTGATGGCGCAGGTGATCACCACCTTGCGCGACGTTCTGGGGGCGGATGCTGCTTCGGCCATGCGTGTCGTGCCTCTGTGAACCATTGGGAATGAAACGGGCCGGCGCTCAGGCGCCGATATCCTTGGCGGCCTTGCGCTTGTGGGCGGCCAGCGCCATCAGCCGGCGGTCGCGCCACACCTGCCGCTCGGCCAACGCCTCCTGCGGCAGCCGGGCGCGGCGTTCCGCCAGCACGGTTTCCAGCACCGGGCCGGCCCAGTCCACGCGGCGCCACTGGTCGGGCGAGATGCGCTCGTAGATCTGCTGGTAGCGCGTCACATAATCGGCGACGCCGCCCGGCGCGTTGAGGTCGATGGTCTCGAACGGCCCCATGAAGGACCAGCGCAGGGCAAGCCCCTCGCGGATGCCCACGTCCACGTCCTCGACGCTGGCATAGCCGTCGGCCACCAGGCGGAAGGCCTCCTCCAGCAGCGCGCCCTGCATGCGGTTCATGACGAAGCCGTCCAGCTCGCGCTTCATCACGATGGGGGACTGGCCGGCGGCGCGCATCAGCTCGGCCGACCGCGCCATGGTCTCGCCCGAGGTCCAGGGGGCCGGCACCACCTCCACCGCGGGGATGAGATAGGGCGGGTTGATGGGGTGGCACACGCACACCCGCTCGCGATGCTTCAGGTGCGCCGAGAACAGGGACGGCAGGATGGCCGAGGTGGAGGAGGCCAGCACCGTGTCCGGCGCGGCGAGGGCGTCCAGCTCGCTGTAGAGGGACGTCTTGATGGCGAGGTCTTCCGGCGCATTCTCCTGCGCATGGGCGGCCCCCTCCAGCGCCTCGGCATAGGAGGCGGCCGCGCTGAGGCGGGCACGCACGGCCTGCGGGGAGGCCCCGTTCAGGAGGTCGTTGGCGGCGAGGTCCGGCAATACGCCCTCGATATAGGCCAGCGCCGCCGCGGGGGCGCCGTCGGCCTGGTCCGCCAGCGCCACGTCGAAGCCGGCGCGGGCGAAGGTGATGGCCCAGGCGCGGCCGATGAAGCCGGAGCCGATGATGGCAATCTTGGTCATGGGAATAGCCTCTTGGACAATGGATCAATGCCGGATGGGCCGGCTCCCCGCCGGACCATGGGTGCTCCGGTCGAGCCGGAGCACGACGGCAATGAGGAGGAGCCGTCGCCCTCCGGCTCGACCGGAGGGCCCATCCCTCCGCCGTGCGATCGCTTCCGAACCGGCGCGGCGAGCACCGGTGAGGCGCGCACGCGACCCCTCACAGCCACAGCACCTTGCGCCGCAGGTCGAGATCGCGCGCGAGCGGACGGGCGGGGCCCTCGTGCATCACCTGCCCGCGCTCCAGCACCACGGCCCGGTCGGCGAGGTTGAGCACCACGTCCAGGTGATGGTCCACGATGACGAGGGTGAGGCGCGCGCGCAGCCGGTCGAAGGCGTCGAACAGCTCTTCCGTCACCGCCGGGGACAGGCCCTCGAACGGCTCGTCCAGCAGCAGCACGCGGGTGTCGCCCATCAGCGCGCGGGCCACCGCCACCATCTGCTGCTCGCCGCCGGAGAGCAGGTCGGCGGCGGTGTCGCGCCGCTCCTTGAGGCGGGGGAAGAGGTCGAACACCTCCTCCTCGCTGAAGTGCTGGCCGGCGCCGGTGATGCGCTTGAGCCGCCCCAGCTCCAGATTGTGCCGCACGCTCATGCCGTGGAACAGGGCGCGCCCCTGCGGCACGTAGCCGACGCCGCGCCGGGCGATGGCGGCGGACGACAGGCCCGCCAGTTCGTCCCCCGCCAGAGTGATGGAGCCCGCCGCCGGCCGCACGATGCCGGTGATGGTCTTCAGCAACGTGGACTTGCCCGCCCCGTTGCGGCCCAGCAGGGCGAGGATCTCCCCCTCCCGCGCCTCCAGCGACACCTGCGTCAGGATGCGGCTCTTGCCGTAGAAGGCATCCACCCTGGCGAGGGTGAGCATGGGCGTGTCGGTGGCCGCGGAGGCAAGGTCGCGCGCCGCCAGCGCCGCGGCGCCGGAGCCGATATAGACCTCCTGCACCTGCCGGTTGGAGCGCGCATCCTCCACCGTGCCGTCCACCAGCACGGCGCCGTCGGCCATCACCGTCACCGCGTCGGCCAGTTCGAACACCCGGTCGATGTCGTGCTCCACCAGCAGGACCGGCACCTGCGCGGAAATCTGCTTGATGAGGTTGGACACGCGGGTGCGCTCGGCCGCCGCGAGCCCGGCCAGCGGCTCGTCCAGCAGCAGCACGCGGGGGCGGGAGGTCAGCGCAAGGCCCATGTCCAGCAGGCGCTGCCCGCCATAGGACAGGGCGCCGGCCTCCGCCCGCTCCATGCCGCTGACGCCGAGAAAGGCGATCATCTCGCGGGTCTCGGCGGCAATCTCGGGAATGGAGGCGGCATCGGTCCAGGGGTCGAAGCGGCGGGCGTGGGTGGCCTGCACGCCGAGCCGCAGGTTCTCCTCCACCGACAGGGTGGGGAACAGGTTGGTGATCTGGAACGAGCGCGACAGCCCCTTCATGCACACCGCCTCGGGAGGAAGCCCGTCGATGCGCTCGCCGGCCAGGCGGATCTCGCCGGCCTGCGGGGCGAACATGCCGGAGATGAGGTTGAAGGCGGTGGTCTTGCCTGCGCCGTTGGGGCCGATGAGGGCGTGCAGCGTGCGGTCCTTCACCGCCACCGCCCCGGCGCGCACCGCCTTGATGCCGCCGAAGCTGCGCACCAGGCCCTTCGCCTCCAGGATGGGCTCCGGCCGGTCCCAGCGCACCCGGGCGGTGAGGCCCGCCGGCAGCGCCCGGGCCTGCGCCCCGGCGCGCCCGCCCATGGCGGCGTCCTCCACCACCTTCCGGCGCAGCGGCGCCAGGAGCCGGCCGGCGACGCCGACGAGGCCGGTGGGCGAGAACACGATGAAGGCCATGAACAGCAGGCCGAAGTAGAACAGCCAGTTGGGCGTCCACATGGACAGGAATTCGCGGAACAGCACGAAGAACAGCGCGCCCAGCGCCGGGCCGAGGAAGCTGCGCATGCCGCCGATGACCACCATGGCCAGAAGCTCGCCGGAGAAGGCCACCGCGATGGGATCGGCCGAGGCGAAGCGGTGGTTGAAGGCCATGAGCGCGCCGGCCAGGGCGGTGAGGCCCGCCGAGAGGGCGAAGCAGGCGATCTTGTAGGCCCGCGTATCGTAGCCGACGAAGCGCGCGCGCTGCTCGTTCTCGCGGACGGCCACCAGCACCGAGCCCACCGGTGAGCGCACGAAGCGCTGCAGCGCGAACACCACGGCGAACATCACCACCGCCACCACGGCGTAGAATGCCGGCCCCTGCTCCAGTTCGAGGCCCAGGAAGGGCCCGCGCCGCACGCCGCCAAGGCCGTTCTCGCCGCCGGTCAGGTCGGTCCAGCGGAAGGCGATGGTGTAGAGCAAAGCGGTGAAGGCGAGGGTGAGCAGGGAGAAATAGACCCCGCGGCGGCGCAGCACCACGAAGCCGATCGGCAGCGCCGCGAGCGTCACCAGCAGCGCCGCCGGCAGCGCCAGCCCCACGCCCCAGCCGGGCAGGAACTTCTGCTGCAGCAGCGCGGCGGCATAGGCGCCGAGGCCGAACCATGCGCCGTGGCCGAAGGAGACGAGGCCGGTGTAGCCCACGAGCAGGTTCAGCGCCATGCAGGCCATGGCCAGCAGCACCACGTCGGTGGCGGAGGTCAGCGTCAGGCCGAGGGCCGAGAGCACGGAGGGCAGGAGCAGAAGGCTCGCCGCCGCGATGATGAGGTTGGCGTTGCGCGCGAGCATGGCGCCTCCTTTAGTAGCTTTCGGGGCGGTGGCGGTGGCGGGACGCGGAGGGGTGGGCGTCTGGAGCATGGCGGCCTCACTCGAACCTGAGGATGCGCTCGCCGAACAGGCCGCGCGGGCGCAGGAGCAGCACCAGGAGCATCAGGAGATACATGGAGGCTTCCGCCGCCGGCGGAATGAAATAGACGGTGAGGCCGCGCACCAGCCCCACCAGCAGCCCCGCCAGCACCACGCCCCAGAAGGAGCCGAGCCCGCCGATGACCACCACCACGAAGGCGGCGGTGAGGATTTCCGCGCCCATGGCCGGGTGCACGCCGGAAATGGGCGCGAGCATGATGCCGGCAAGGCCCGCAAGGCCGATGCCGATGGCCGCCACCGCGGTGAGGTAGGGCGTCAGCGAGATGCCGAGCGCGCCCACCATATCCGGGTTCTGCACCCCCGCCCGCACCACGCGGCCGAAGGCGGTGCGCTGGAGCAGCAGCCACAGGCCCAGCACCGCCAGCGCCGCCACCACCAGAATGGCGAGGCGATAGCGCGAATAGATGAAATCGCCGATGAACACCTGCCCGCGCAGGAATTGTGGGATGGAGAAGGGAATCGGCGTGGCGCCGAAGGCCATGCGCAGCGCCTGCTCGATCACCATGGCAAGGCCGAAGGTGAGCAGCAAGGAGAGGATGGGATCGGCCCGGTAGAAGCGCGAGAACAGCGTCCGCTCGATGACCATGCCGATGAGCGCCACCGACAGCGGCGCCGCCACGAAGGCGGCCGGGAAGCCGAAGCGGTTGCCGATCTCCACGCCGATATAGGCGCCGATGGCATAAAAGCCGCCATGGGCAAGGTTCACGATGCCGCCCAGCGAGAAGATGAGCGAGAGGCCGAGCGCAATGAGCAGGTAGGCCACGCCCACCAACAGGCCGTTCAAGAGCTGCTCGATGAGGAAGACGAGTTCAAGGGGCATCAAATCATCTCCGGCCTGAGGCAGGTCGAGGTATCGCCAGCGACGTCGAAAGCCCTCTCCCGTGTGCGGGGGAGGGTTTGGGAGGGGGTAGGTGTATGGCCTTGTGCGGCGCGTCGGCGCGTCGAACGAACCCCTCCCGCGCTGCGCGCGGCCCCCACCCCGTCCCTCCCCCGCAAGCGGGAGAGGGGGATCAGCGGCACCCTTAAGCACATCTTTCCCCTGTTGCCGGCGGTGCCGGCCCTCTCCCACAAGGGGAGAGGGGAGGAGCGCGCAATCACCCCGCAGGGAAGGTGCAGGCGTTCTCTTCCGGCGTCGGGGCGATGGCGGAGAGCGCGGTTTCCGGGCCGGGCACGGCCGGGCCGAGGATCATCAGGTCCCACTGGTCCTTCACTTCGGCGACGGGGCGCGCGGTGACCGTGTACATCTCCTGGATCAGCTGGTGGTCCCAGGAGCGGAAATAGCCCTTGCGCCCCTTCAGGATGTCCAGCTCCGGCTCCTTCTCGAAGAAGGCGATGAGGTCGGCCGCGGCGGTGCTCTTCGTCTCGGTCATGGCGCGGGCCACGCATTTGGTGGCCACATAGTCGCCCCACGCCTGGTTCTCCGGCGGCTTGCCGTATTTCTTCACGAAGGCGGCCACGAATGCCTTGGACTGGGGGGTGGGCACGTCGTGATGCCAAATCATGGGCCACAGGCCGCCGAACGTGCCCTTGCCGGCGCCCCAGGCGACCGCCGTATCGAAGCCGAAACCGCCAAAGGGATACTTGAGGCCGAACTCGGAATACTGCTTGATGAAGTTGGTGATCTGGTTTCCGGCAAGGTTGGAGATCACCACGTCCGGGCGCACCTGGCGGACCTTGAGGAGGTAGGGCGAGAAATCGGTGGCATCGGTGGGCACCAGTTCGTCGGCGATGACCTCGCCGCCATTCTGCCCGATATAGCGCTTGGCAACCCGGGAGAGATCGTGTCCGAAGGCGTAGTCCGCGGTGAGGAAGAACAGCTTCTTGCCCTTCACCAGCCCGTCGCGCACCATGGCCGCGCCCACCGCCTTCACATATTGGGTGTTGGCGCCTTCCACGTGGAACATGAAGCGGTTGCAGTCCTTGCCGCGCAGCGCGTCGGAATTGCCGCCGGTGTTCACGAACACCACCTTGTTGCGCGCCACCACCTGGGCGATGGCCAGCGCCGAGGCGGAGGAAATCTCGCCGATGATCACCGCCGCCTTGTCGCGCTCGATGTAGCGCTCCGCCTTGGAGGAGGCGGTGGCGGGGTTCACGCTGTCTTCCATCACCAGGTTGATCTTGCGGCCGTTGATGCCGCCGGCGGCGTTGAGCTCCTCCACCGCCAGCTGCACGCCCATCTGCCCGTAGGCGCCGAGCGGGCCGAGGAAGCCGGTGAGCGGGGTGAGGTGGCCGAAGGTGATGGTGTCGGCCTGGGCCTTCACGATGGCCGGCATGCCGACGCCGCCGAGGAGCGCGGCGGCGCCGACCCCCTTCAGCACGGTGCGGCGCGCCAGCGGGGCAGACGCGATGGCGTTGGGAAGCTGGGGATCTTTCATGGCGTTAGTCTCCTCCCTTTTGGTCCGGTGACGTTGCGGCGGCGGGATTTTTCCTGTCCATCCGCACCCGGTGATTGCCGATGGCCTCGGCTATCTGTTATCTGTGATCACACATAGCAGACGGAAAACATGGAACACAAGACGGCATCTGCAGATGAGACGGTCCAGCGCGAGGACGACGGCACCCCGCCCGGCCTCGACGGGCGCGTGGGCCGCATCGTCCGCCAGACGCTGGCCGACCAGGTCTATGGCGACCTGAAGGAATTGCTGCTCGCCGGCCGCGCCGCGCCGGGCGAGCGCTTCACCCTGCGCGGGCTGGCCAGCGCCATCGGCACCAGCGCCATGCCGGTGCGCGAGGCGGTGTCGCGGCTGGTGGCGGAGAACGCCCTCGAAGTGCTGCCCAACCGGGCCGTGCGCGTGCCGCTGATGCCGCGCGCCCGCTTCGAGGAACTGCGCCTCATCCGCTCCAGCCTCGAAGGGCTGGCCGCCGCCACCGCCGCCGCCGCCGCCACCGACGCGGAGCTTGCCGAGGTGGTGCGCTGCGCCGACCTGTTCGCCGCCGAGCGCGCGAAGAAGCGTCCCGACGGCGCCGCCGCCATGCGCCACAACAAGGACCTCCACTTCGCCCTCTACCGCGCCGCCCACCTGCCCACACTCATGCAGATGATCGAGGGCCTGTGGCTGCAGATCGGCCCGGTGCTGAACCTTGATTTCCGCGCCGGACCCGAGCGGGTGCGCCAGGGCGAGGCCCACATCCATCACGCCGCCCTGGTGGCGGCGCTGCTGGCCCGCGACCCGCAGGCCGCCCGCACGGCACTGGTGGCGGACATCTGGAGCGCCGGCGACTTCATTCTCTCCCGGGGCATCCTGCCGGACTGAGCGGGCGCCCCTTCCAAACCAGCAAAAAGACGACGGAGCACCGCCATGGACCTCGGCATCACCGGCCTTCGCGTGGTCATCACCGCAGGCGCGGGCGGCATCGGCCTCGAAATCGCCCGCGCCTTCCTGAACGAAGGGGCCCGCGTCGAGGTGTGCGACGTGGATGCGGCCGCCCTCGCCGACCTGCCGCAGACCGCGCCCGGCGCCGTCGGCTCCGCCTGCGACGTGTCGGACCGCGCCGCGGTCCAGCGCTTCATGGACGGCGCCCTCTCGCGCCTCGGCGGGCTCGACGTGCTGGTGAACAATGCCGGCATCGCCGGCCCCACCGGGCGGGTGGACCAGATCTCGCCCGAGGACTGGGACCGCACCCTGGCGGTGGACATCACCGGCCATTTCAACGTCACCCGCCTTGCCGTGCCGGCGCTGAAGCAGAGCGCGAACCCCTCCATCATCGGCCTGGCCTCCGCCGCCGGGCGCTTCGGCTTTCCCCTGCGTTCGCCTTATGCCGCGGCGAAGTGGGGCGTGGTGGGCTTCATCAAGTCGCTGGCCATGGAGCTGGGCGAGTTCGGCATCCGCGCCAATGCCATCCTCCCCGGCTCGGTGGACGGCCCGCGCATCCGCTCGGTGTTCGAGAGCAAGGCCCGCGAGCGCAATGTCTCCATGGAGGAGGTGCAGGCCCTGGCGCTCTCGGCCACCTCGCTGAAGCGCCTCATTCCGCCGCAGCACCTGGCCAATGTGGCGGTGTTCCTCGCCTCGCCCCTGGGCTCCACCATCTCCGGCCAGGCCATCGCCGTGGACGGCGACATGCAGATGCTGGTGTAGGGCCGGCGCAAAATTTAGATCGGTCTAAAAGATCGTTGACCGATCCCGTGCGCATCCCTTAGACAAGCCGGGCTGCGAGATCCGGCAAGGGTCCGCGGACAGGGAGGGTGCCCACGTGGCAAGGACCAGCGCGCGCGATCCGGCCAAGGCCGCGGCCAGCACGCCCGTCGAGCGGGCGGCGCCGGCCCTGCCCGCCGCCGCGCATCGGCTGACGCTGAACGACGTGGCGGCCCATGCCGGCGTCTCCCGCGCCACCGTCTCGCTGGTGCTGCGCAAGAGCCCCCTGGTGAAGGAGGAGACGCGGGCGAAGGTGGATGCCGCCATGGCCGAGCTCGGCTATGTCTACAACCGCCGCGCCGCCAACCTGCGCTCGGGCGCCTCGCGCACCGTGGGGCTCGTGCTGTGCGAGATCACCACGCCCAACTATTCCCAGCTCACCGCCGGCATCGACGACGTGCTGGACGGGGAAGGCTACATGGCCTTCATCACCAACACCGCCGAAGATGCCGGGCGCCAGCGCCGCGTGCTGCTGCGCATGCAGGAGCACGGCGTGGATGGCCTGGTGGTGGTGCCCGCCGAGCAGACCCGCGCCGATGCGCTGGAGGACGGCGCCTGCGCCGGCCTGCCCTGCGTTCTCGCCCAGCGGCGGGTGGAGGGCTTTCCCGCCGATTATGTGGGGCCGGACTACGGCGCCGGCATGGAGCTGGTCACCGAGCACCTCATCGCCCTGGGACACCGCAACATCGGCTTCATCGGTGGCGTGCGCCGCATCGCCCCCCTCAGCGAGCGCCTCGCCGGCTTCCACCGCGCGCTGCGCCGCCACCGCCTGAAGAGCGGGCCGCTGGTGCCCTGCGCGGTGCTGGACCGCGCCTCGGGCCACGAGGCCGGGCGCAGGCTGTTCGCTGGAAACGACTTTCCCACCGCCGTGGTCTGCTACAACGACATCGTCGCCTTCGGCGTCATGCTCGCCCTGATCGAGCGCGGGCTGACCCCCGGCGAGGACGTGGCCGTGGTGGGCTGCGACGACGTGGCCGAGGCCGGCCTCCACCGCCCGGCCCTCACCACCTTCACCACCGATCCGCGGGTGGTGGGCCGGGAGGCGGCGCGGCTGCTGCTGCGCCGCATCGAAGCGCCGGACCGCCCGCGCGAGGAAATCATCGTGCCGCCCCGCCTCGTCATCCGCCAGTCCTGCGGGGCGCTGGCGGCGCGCAGCGGGGCCAAGACCCGTCACCTGCAAGGAGACGCCGGATGACCTACGTCTTCCAGTTCGGCGAAGTGTTCAATGCCTGGCCGGAGCTGCTTCTGGGCGCCTGGCTCACCATCCGCCTGTCGGCCATGGCCATGGGCCTCGGCCTCCTCGTCGCCGTGCTGTGCGCCCTGGGCAAGACCCAGGGCCCGCGCCCGGTGCGCTGGCTGGTGGAAGTCTATGTGGAGGTCATCCGCAACACGCCGTTCCTGGTGCAGATCTTCCTCATCTTCTTCGGCCTGCCGCGCATCGGCATCCGCCTGGACGCCAACGAGGCGGCGCTCCTCGCCATGGTGGTGAATGCCGGCGCCTACTGCACCGAGATCGTGCGCGCGGGCATCGAGACGGTGCACAAGGGCCAGGTCGAGGCCGGGCTCGCCCTGGGGCTGAAGCCGCTCCAGGTCTTCGCCTATGTGGTCATCTTCCCGGCGCTGAAGGCCATCTACCCCGCCCTCACCAGCCAGTTCATCCTCTTGATGCTCACCTCCAGCGTGGTTTCCGCTATCTCGGCGGAGGAGTTGACCGCGGTTGCCAACAACCTCCAGTCCCAGACCTTCAGATCGTTCGAGATCTACATCGTGGTGACTGCCATGTACCTGGCCATGTCGCTGATGTTCGCCGGCCTTTTCGGCCTCATCTACCGCGCGGTGTTCGCGCGGACCGACGCGGCGCGCTGAGGAGGACCCGACATGATCCGCCCCTTCACCTCGGCCGAATTCCTCTTCCTGGTCATGGCGGTGCGCTGGACGCTGCTGCTCTCGGCCATCGCCTTCGTGGGCGGCGCGCTGGGCGGCATCGGCGTGGCGCTGGCGCGCACCTCCCCCTGGCCGTGGCTGCGGGCCCTGGCCATCGGCTACATCCAGCTGTTCCAGGGCACGCCGCTGCTGATGCAGCTCTTCCTGGTGTTCTTCGGGGCGACCATGGTGGGCGCCTCCATCGACCCCTTGGCCGCCGCCGCCGTGGGGCTCACGCTGAACGCCGCCGCCTTCCTGGGCGAGATCTGGCGCGGCTGCATCCAGGCCATTCCCAAGGGCCAGTGGGAAGCTTCCACCGCCCTCGGCCTGCATTATTTCACCCGCATGCGGGAGATCATCCTGCCCCAGGCGGCCAAGATCGCGGTGGCCCCCACGGTGGGCTTCCTGGTGCTCCTGGTGAAGAGCACCTCGCTCGCCTCCATCATCGGCTTCGTCGAGCTGACGCGGGCGGGGCAGATCGTCAACAACGCCACCTTCCAGCCGTTCCTCGTGTTCGGCATCGTCGCCGGCCTCTATTTCGTCCTGTGCTGGCCGCTCTCGCTTTATGCCAAGCGCCTGGAAAAGCGCTTCGGCACCGTCTCTCGCTGAACCCGGGTTCAATCGCCGCGCTGAAGGCGGCCAGATGGAGGAAGGCTCATGATCTTCGACACGTTCCTGAAGACCGCGCGACGCATCGCCGCCGCGGCCGGCCTTGCGGCCCTCGCCGCCGGCGCCCTGCCCCACGGCGCTGCGGCGCAGAGCATCGACGACATCCTGTCCAAGAAGAAGCTCACCGTGGGCATGCTGGTGGACGTGGCGCCGTTCGGCCTGCTCGACACCCAGGGCAAGCCGGAAGGCTATGACGCGGACGTGGCCCGCCTCATGGGCAAGTATCTGGGCGTGGAAGTGGAACTGGTGCCCGTCACCGGCCCGAACCGCATCCCCTACCTGCTCACCAACAAGGTGGACGTGCTGGTGGCGGTGTTCGGCATCACCCCCGAGCGGGCCAAGCAGGTGATGTTCTCCATCCCCTATTCCACCATCGAGATCCAGCTCATCGGCCCGAAGAAGCTGGCGATCACCAGCCTCGACCAGACCGTAGGCAAGAAGATCGCCGTGGCCCGCGCCTCCACCCAGGATACGGCGCTCACCGCCGCCGTGCCGAAGGGCACCACCATCATGCGCTTCGACGACGACGCCACGGCGGTGCAGGCCTTCCTCTCCGGCCAGGTGGATCTGCTCGGCGCCAACAACCTCATCGGGACCAACATCGCCGCCGCCAACCCGGACATGGGCATCGAGAAGAAGGTCACCCTGCGCAGCCAGTATAACGGCATCACCGTGCGCCGCGGGTCCACCGACTTCCTGCAGTGGATCAATACCTTCCTCTACTTCGTGAAGAACAATGGCGAGCTCGACGCCATCAACCAGAAGTGGTTCAAGGTGCCGCTGCCGACCATGCCGACGTTCTGAGCCGCAAGCCGCCGCGCGCCACCCGCGCGCCACCCGCGCGCGGCCCGCCTTCCTGTTGCCAAGTCCTGTTGCCAAGTCCTGTTGCCAAGTCCTGTTGCCAAGTCCTGTTGCCAAGTCCTGTTGCCAAGTCCTGTTGCCAAGTCCTGTTGCCAAGTCCTGTTGCCAAGTCCTGTTGCCAAGTCCTGTTGCCAAGTCCTGTTGCCAAGTCCTGTTGCCAAGTCCTGTTGCCAAGTCCTGTTGCCAAGTCCTGTTGCCAAGTCCTGTTGCCAAGTCCTGTTGCCAAGTCCTGTTGCCAAGTCCTGTTGCCAAGTCCTGTTGCCAAGTCCTGTTGCCAAGTCCTGTTGCCAAGTCCTGTTGCCAAGTCCTGTTGCCAAGTCCTGTTGCCAAGTCCTGTTGCCAAGTCCTGTTGCCAAGTCCTGTTGCCAAGTCCTGTTGCCAAGTCCTGTTGCCAAGTCCTGTTGCCAAGTCCTGTTGCCAAGTCCTGTTGCCAAGTCCTGTTGCCAAGTCCTGTTGCCAAGTCCTGTTGCCAAGTCCTGTTGCCAAGTCCTGTTGCCAAGTCCTGTTGCCAAGTCCTGTTGCCAAGTCCTGTTGCCAAGTCCTGTTGCCAAGTCCTGTTGCCAAGTCCTGTTGCCAAGTCCTGTTGCCAAGTCCTGTTGCCAAGTCCTGTTGCCAAGTCCTGTTGCCAAGTCCTGTTGCCAAGTCCTGTTGCCAAGTCCTGTTGCCAAGTCCTGTTGCCAAGTCCTGTTGCCAAGTCCTGTTGCCAAGTCCTGTTGCCAAGTCCTGTTGCCAAGTCCTGTTGCCAAGTCCTGTTGCCAAGTCCTGTTGCCAAGTCCTGTTGCCAAGTCCTGTTGCCAAGTCCTGTTGCCAAGTCCTGTTGCCAAGTCCTGTTGCCAAGTCCTGTTGCCAAGTCCTGTTGCCAAGTCCTGTTGCCAAGTCCTGTTGCCAAGTCCTGTTGCCAAGTCCTGTTGCCAAGTCCTGTTGCCAAGTCCTGTTGCCAAGTCCTGTTGCCAAGTCCTGTTGCCAAGTCCTGTTGCCAAGTCCTGTTGCCAAGTCCTGTTGCCAAGTCCTGTTGCCAAGTCCTGTTGCCAAGTCCTGTTGCCAAGTCCTGTTGCCAAGTCCTGTTGCCAAGTCCTGTTGCCAAGTCCTGTTGCCAAGTCCTGTTGCCAAGTCCTGTTGCCAAGTCCTGTTGCCAAGTCCTGTTGCCAAGTCCTGTTGCCAAGTCCTGTTGCCAAGTCCTGTTGCCAAGTCCTGTTGCCAAGTCCTGTTGCCAAGTCCTGTTGCCAAGTCCTGTTGCCAAGTCCTGTTGCCAAGTCCTGTTGCCAAGTCCTGTTGCCAAGTCCTGTTGCCAAGTCCTGTTGCCAAGTCCTGTTGCCAAGTCCTGTTGCCAAGTCCTGTTGCCAAGTCCTGTTGCCAAGTCCTGTTGCCAAGTCCTGTTGCCAAGTCCTGTTGCCAAGTCCTGTTGCCAAGTCCTGTTGCCAAGTCCTGTTGCCAAGTCCTGTTGCCAAGTCCTGTTGCCAAGTCCTGTTGCCAAGTCCTGTTGCCAAGTCCTGTTGCCAAGTCCTGTTGCCAAGTCCTGTTGCCAAGTCCTGTTGCCAAGTCCTGTTGCCAAGTCCTGTTGCCAAGTCCTGTTGCCAAGTCCTGTTGCCAAGTCCTGTTGCCAAGTCCTGTTGCCAAGTCCTGTTGCCAAGTCCTGTTGCCAAGTCCTGTTGCCAAGTCCTGTTGCCAAGTCCTGTTGCCAAGTCCTGTTGCCAAGTCCTGTTGCCAAGTCCTGTTGCCAAGTCCTGTTGCCAAGTCCTGTTGCCAAGTCCTGTTGCCAAGTCCTGTTGCCAAGTCCTGTTGCCAAGTCCTGTTGCCAAGTCCTGTTGCCAAGTCCTGTTGCCAAGTCCTGTTGCCAAGTCCTGTTGCCAAGTCCTGTTGCCAAGTCCTGTTGCCAAGTCCTGTTGCCAAGTCCTGTTGCCAAGTCCTGTTGCCAAGTCCTGTTGCCAAGTCCTGTTGCCAAGTCCTGTTGCCAAGTCCTGTTGCCAAGTCCTGTTGCCAAGTCCTGTTGCCAAGTCCTGTTGCCAAGTCCTGTTGCCAAGTCCTGTTGCCAAGTCCTGTTGCCAAGTCCTGTTGCCAAGTCCTGTTGCCAAGTCCTGTTGCCAAGTCCTGTTGCCAAGTCCTGTTGCCAAGTCCTGTTGCCAAGTCCTGTTGCCAAGTCCTGTTGCCAAGTCCTGTTGCCAAGTCCTGTTGCCAAGTCCTGTTGCCAAGTCCTGTTGCCAAGTCCTGTTGCCAAGTCCTGTTGCCAAGTCCTGTTGCCAAGTCCTGTTGCCAAGTCCTGTTGCCAAGTCCTGTTGCCAAGTCCTGTTGCCAAGTCCTGTTGCCAAGTCCTGTTGCCAAGTCCTGTTGCCAAGTCCTGTTGCCAAGTCCTGTTGCCAAGTCCTGTTGCCAAGTCCTGTTGCCAAGTCCTGTTGCCAAGTCCTGTTGCCAAGTCCTGTTGCCAAGTCCTGTTGCCAAGTCCTGTTGCCAAGTCCTGTTGCCAAGTCCTGTTGCCAAGTCCTGTTGCCAAGTCCTGTTGCCAAGTCCTGTTGCCAAGTCCTGTTGCCAAGTCCTGTTGCCAAGTCCTGTTGCCAAGTCCTGTTGCCAAGTCCTGTTGCCAAGTCCTGTTGCCAAGTCCTGTTGCCAAGTCCTGTTGCCAAGTCCTGTTGCCAAGTCCTGTTGCCAAGTCCTGTTGCCAAGTCCTGTTGCCAAGTCCTGTTGCCAAGTCCTGTTGCCAAGTCCTGTTGCCAAGTCCTGTTGCCAAGTCCTGTTGCCAAGTCCTGTTGCCAAGTCCTGTTGCCAAGTCCTGTTGCCAAGTCCTGTTGCCAAGTCCTGTTGCCAAGTCCTGTTGCCAAGTCCTGTTGCCAAGTCCTGTTGCCAAGTCCTGTTGCCAAGTCCTGTTGCCAAGTCCTGTTGCCAAGTCCTGTTGCCAAGTCCTGTTGCCAAGTCCTGTTGCCAAGTCCTGTTGCCAAGTCCTGTTGCCAAGTCCTGTTGCCAAGTCCTGTTGCCAAGTCCTGTTGCCAAGTCCTGTTGCCAAGTCCTGTTGCCAAGTCCTGTTGCCAAGTCCTGTTGCCAAGTCCTGTTGCCAAGTCCTGTTGCCAAGTCCTGTTGCCAAGTCCTGTTGCCAAGTCCTGTTGCCAAGTCCTGTTGCCAAGTCCTGTTGCCAAGTCCTGTTGCCAAGTCCTGTTGCCAAGTCCTGTTGCCAAGTCCTGTTGCCAAGTCCTGTTGCCAAGTCCTGTTGCCAAGTCCTGTTGCCAAGTCCTGTTGCCAAGTCCTGTTGCCAAGTCCTGTTGCCAAGTCCTGTTGCCAAGTCCTGTTGCCAAGTCCTGTTGCCAAGTCCTGTTGCCAAGTCCTGTTGCCAAGTCCTGTTGCCAAGTCCTGTTGCCAAGTCCTGTTGCCAAGTCCTGTTGCCAAGTCCTGTTGCCAAGTCCTGTTGCCAAGTCCTGAGACCGTTCCGGTCGGGTCCAGCGGCCCGGCCGGAACCGGCCGAAGCCGACCGGAGACCCGAAATGGACAGCCCCGCCTCAACCGCCGCCGGTGCGGACCGCCCGGTCATGATCCGCATGGACGCCGTGGAGAAGTGGTACGGCGCCTACCATGCGCTCAATGCCATCAACCTCACCGTGCGGTCCGGCGAGCGCATCGTCATCTGCGGGCCGTCGGGCTCCGGCAAATCCACGCTCATCCGCTGCATCAACGCGCTGGAGCACCACCAGGGCGGGCGGATCGAGGTGGACGGCACCGAGGTGGGCGCCTCCGCGAAGAAGCTCGACAAGGTGCGGGCCGAAGTGGGCATGGTGTTCCAGTCCTTCAACCTGTTTCCGCACCTCACCGTGCTGCAGAACTGCACCCTCGCCCCCCGCAAGGTGCGCGGCATCGCGCCCAAGGAGGCCGAGGCCATCGCCATGACCTATCTGGAGCGCGTGCGCATTCCCGAGCAGGCCGGCAAGTATCCCGGCCAGCTGTCCGGCGGGCAGCAGCAGCGCGTCGCCATCGCCCGCGCCTTGTGCATGTCGCCCAAGGTGATGCTGTTCGACGAGCCCACCTCGGCGCTGGACCCGGAGATGGTGAAGGAGGTGCTGGACACCATGATCTCGCTGGCCCAGGACGGCATGACCATGATCTGCGTGACCCACGAGATGGGCTTCGCGCGGCAGGTGGCCGACCGGGTGATCTTCATGGACAAGGGCGAGATCGTGGAGGAGGGCCCGCCCCAGAGCTTCTTCGCCGCCCCGAAGAACGAGCGCACCCGCACCTTCCTCGGCCAGATCCTGCACCACTGACATGACCCCCGCCCTCATCTGCCTGGACTGGGGCACCACCGCGCTGCGCGCCTTTCTGCAGGCGGCGGACGGGCACGTTCTCGACACCCGCGCCAGCGCCCAGGGCATCATGGCGCTGGACGGCGCCGCCTTCCCCGACGTGCTGCGCGCCGTGGCCGGCGGCTGGGTGCAGGCCCACGGCCCGCTGCCCGTGCTCCTGTCCGGCATGGTGGGCAGCCGCCAGGGCTGGGTGGAGGCGCGCTACGTGCCCTGCCCCGCGCGCCTCGCCGACCTCGGCGCCGGCCTCGTCGAGGTGCCCGACCCGCCCCACGGCTTCGGCCCGGTGGCCATCGCCCCCGGCGTGCTGATGGACGACGACGCCCGCCCCGACGTGATCCGCGGCGAGGAGGTGGAGGTGTTCGGCGCGCTGGCGCTGCTGGAGCGCAGCGACGGCCTGTTCGTGCTGCCCGGCACCCATTCCAAATGGGTGCATGTGGCGGACGGGGCCATCACCCATTTCTCCACCTACCTGACCGGCGAGCTGTTCGCCGCGCTGAAGGGTCACACCATCCTCGGCCGCATGATGACGGCCGAGGCCCCCTCGCCCGAGGGGTTCCGCCGCGGGGTCGAGGCCGCCTGCACCCTCAAGGGGCCGGGCGCCCTGCTCGCCCGGCTGTTCACGGTGCGGGCCATGGGCCTCACCGGCCGGCTGGCCGAGGCCGACAGCGCCGATTTCCTTTCCGGCCTGCTCATCGGCGCCGAGCTTCTCGATGCCACCCGCGGCCACGTGCCTTTCACCCTGGTGGCGAACCCGGCCCTGACCCTCCGCTACGAGGATGCGGCCCGCCTTCTCGCCCTGCCCCACCACCGCGCCCCGGCCGGCTGCGGCCCGGCCGGCCAGCTCGCCGTGGCGCGAGCCGCCGGCTTCATCTGACAGGACCATCCCCATGTCGCCCAACTTCACCCATGCCCTCGCCCGCTGCCCCCTGGTCGCCATCCTGCGCGGCCTGACGCCGCAGGAGGCGCCGGCCATCGGGGCGGCGCTGGTTGAGGCGGGCGTCTTCATCATCGAAGTGCCGCTGAACTCGCCCGAGCCGCTGGCGTCCATCCGCCTGCTGGCGGACGCCTTCGGCGCGCAGGCGCTCATCGGCGCCGGAACCGTGCTCTCCCCCGCCGACGTGGAGGCGGTGGCGCAGGCCGGCGGGCGGCTCATCGTCATGCCTCATGCGGACGTGGCGGTGATCGGCGCCGCCAAGGCGCGCGGCCTCGCCTGCACCCCCGGCGTCGCCACCCCCACCGAAGCCTTCGCCGCCCGCGCCGCCGGGGCGGACGCGCTGAAGCTGTTCCCGGCGGAAGGCATTCCGCCGCGCATCGTCAAGGCCTGGCGGGCCGTGCTCACCGACATCCCGCTTCTTCCGGTGGGCGGCATCGATGCCGGCAACATGGCGGACTACCGCGCCGCCGGGGCCGACGGCTTCGGCATCGGCTCGGCCCTCTACAGGCCCGGCAAGACCGCCGGCGCCGTCGCCGCCGATGCCCGCGCGCTGGTGGCCGCCGCGCGCGCCGCATTCGCCTGAGCCCGTTTGCCGGACTGAGGCGCGGGCGCGCGAATCAGCGTGTGCCCGCCCTATCGCGTTCGTTCGTCGCGTCGGCTAGATTCGGACCATGACCTGCGAACCGACCCGCCTTCCCACCGCCGCCGACGTGGACGCCGCAGCCGCGCGTCTCGCCGGCATCGCCGTGCGCACGCCCCTTCTCTTCTCCCATGTGCTCAGCGAACGCATGGGCGCCCGCGTGTTCGTGAAGCCGGAGACGCTGCAGCGCACCGGCAGCTTCAAGTTTCGCGGCGCCTACAACCGCATGGTGCAGATTGCCCTTTCGGCGCGGCCGGCCGGCGTGGTGGCCTGCTCCTCCGGCAACCACGCCCAGGGCGTGGCCATGGCCGCCCGGCTGCTGGGCATGCCCGCCGTCATCGTCATGCCCCACGACGCGCCGGAGCTGAAGCGCGCGCGCACCCGGGCGCTGGGCGCCGAGGTGGTGGGCTACGACCGCGCCAGCGAGGACCGCGACGCCATCGCCGCCGCCATTGCGCAGGCGCGGGGCGCCATTCTGGTGCCGCCCTATGACGACCCCCAGGTCATCGCCGGGCAGGGCACCGTCGGCCTCGAAATCATGGAGGACCTCGCCGCGCAGGGGCTCCAGCCGGACCTCGTGGCCACCAACGCCTCCGGCGGCGGGCTTGCCGCCGGCATCGCGCTGGCGGTGAAGAGCCGTGCGCCGCAGGCCCGGGTGGTGCTGTGCGAGCCGGCCGGCTTCGACGACCACGCCCACTCCTTCCGTACCGGCATGCGCGAGCGCAACGCCGCACCCACCGGCTCCTTCTGCGACGCGCTGCTGGCGCCCATGCCCGGCCGCATCACATTTGAGGTGAACCGCACCCTCGTGGGCGAGGCCGCAAGTGTGAGCGATGCCGAAGTGGCCCACGCCGTGGCCTACGCCTTCCGCGAACTGAAGCTGGTGGTGGAGCCGGGCGGCGCGGTGGCCCTGGCCTGCCTGCTGGAGGGCCGCCTGGGCGTGAGCGGCGGCACGGTGGCCATCGTGCTCTCCGGCGGCAATGTGGACGAGGCCACCTTCATCCGCTGCCTGCGGGCTTAGAGCACGCGCCGATCAGCTTGCATCGCGGGCTGATCGGATAACGCGTTCTCTATCCTCAAGTGAGAGCGCGGCCCGCTCATACGAAGCCGCATGGCGGTTGATTCGCGGGTCCCACGGAGACCGGGGCAAAGCCACCAGCCCCATGGGCTGGCGAATCTCCGCATCAGGGCCCCCGCCGACTTGTCCACAGGCCCCGGCGCGAGAATGCTGTCGCACCCGCCAACGCGGACCTCTGCCCGAGGGCGGAGAAAGAAGAGCCCCGGCGCCCGCTGATGGGAGCGGACGGGACGGCGACGGAGCGGAGAATTTCAGGAAATCAGAGTGGTGGAGCCAGGCGGAATCGAACCGCCGACCTCTTGAATGCCATTCAAGCGCTCTCCCAACTGAGCTATGACCCCACCGGGCCGCGGGCTGCGCGCTTGGCATTTCCGATTGATCACCGGAACCATGCGCGCTGGGAAGTCCCGCGGCGGCGTGCCTGGCGAATGAGCTTCACCGGGCAGGAAAACCTTCACGTCATTATTTTGGTGGAGCCAGGCGGAATCGAACCGCCGACCTCTTGAATGCCATTCAAGCGCTCTCCCAACTGAGCTATGGCCCCACCGGACCGCGGGCTGCGCGTTTCGGCTAACCGATTGATTTCGGTAGCTTTCTACACGCTGGGACGTCCCGCGGCGGGATGCTCGGTGAAACGGGTCCGCCGAGCGAGAGCGGCCTTAAAGCACAGGCCGCGTCCGGCATCAAGCCTCTTCGTCGTCTTCGAGGCCCTCGCCGATCAGATCGGAGACATCATCCCCATCATCTTCGTCTTCCTCAAGGAAGGTGTCGTCGTCACCGGCCTCGATGTCGTCGTCCACGTCCACGTCGTCGTCCACCGCCACCACCTTGGCGGGGCCGGCGACCTCCTCATCGGCTTCCTCAAGGCTGATGACCTCGGCCTCGGGTTCCTCGCCATCGGCCTCCTCGGCGACGGCGCTGCGCGGCTCGGCACGGCTTGCACCGCGGGCGACCGGCTCGAAATAGGACCGCGGATAGGATTCCCCCGTGAACGGCGACACGACGGGATCCTTGTTCAGATCGTAAAACTTGCGCCCCGTGACAGGACAGATGCGCTTGGTGCCGAGTTCAGGCTTCGCCACGGCAAAGATCCTCGGAAGGGCTGTAAAAGGAGCGTGCTCCATTGGCGCCTGACTTTGCCCCTGTCAAGGGCAGATCGCAGGGCGGTGACGCAGGATGCGCCCCCATGCTAGACGACGCCACCCAGGAACACCGCGCTGGATGCCCGGCAAACGCCACCCGCGCACCCCTCACCCGAGCGAGGCCCGCCATGACCGCAACCACAAGCGCAAGCCCCGCCGCCGCCCCTTCCGGCCACGGCGAAGGCCCGGCGACGCCCGCCACCGCCCGCCCCTCGCCGGCCCTGTGCGGCCAGGTGCGCGTGCCGGGGGACAAGTCGGTGTCCCATCGCGCCCTCATCTTCGGCCTGTTCGCCCAGGGCGAGACACGCATCACCGGCCTTCTGGAAGGCGAGGACGTGCTGAACACCGCCAAGGCCTGCGCGGCGCTGGGCGCGCGCGTCTCGCGGCAGGGCGATGGCGCCTGGACGGTGGAGGGCGTGGGCGCGCGCGGCCTCTCCTCCCCCCCGGCGCCGCTGGATTTCGGCAATTCCGGCACCGGCGTGCGCCTGATGATGGGCGCGGTGGCCGGGCAGGACATCGTGGCGACCTTCGATGGCGACGCCAGCCTGCGGCGCCGGCCCATGAAGCGGGTGCTTGATCCGCTGGTGGCCATGGGCGCCGCGGTGGAAGCCAGCGCCGAGGGCGGCCGCCTGCCGCTCACCCTCAGGGGCAGCCGCGCCCTGAAGGCGCTCACCTACGAGACGCCGGTCCCGTCCGCCCAGGTGAAGTCGGCGGTGCTGCTGGCCGGCCTCGGGGCCGAGGGTGAGACGGTGGTGGTGGAGCGCGAGGCCACCCGCGACCACACCGAGCGGATGCTCGCCCATTTCGGTGCCGGCATCCGCGTGGAGCCCCACGGCCTCCACGGCCGGCGCATCACCCTTGCCGGACGGCCCGCCCTCGTCGCCGCGCCGGTGGACGTGCCGGCCGACCCCTCCTCCGCCGCCTTCCCCCTGGTGGCGGCCCTCATCGTGCCCGGCTCGGACGTGACGCTGACCGACGTGATGATGAACCCGCTGCGCACCGGCCTCATCACCACCCTCCTGGAAATGGGCGCGGACATCACCGTGGTGGCCGAGCGCACCGAGGGCGGCGAGCGCGTGGCCGACCTGCGGGTGCGGCATTCCGCCCTGAGGGGGGTGGAGGTGCCGCCGGAGCGGGCACCGGCCATGATCGACGAATATCCCATCCTCGCCGTCGCCGCGGCGCTGGCGCAGGGCACCACCACCATGCGCGGCCTGTCCGAACTGCGGGTGAAGGAGAGCGACCGCCTGGCCGCCGTGGCCGATGGCCTGGCCGCCTGCGGCATCGCCCACCAGGTGGCCGGCGACGACCTCCTCGTCACCGGCAGCGCGGCGGTGGCTGGCGGCGGGCCGGTTGCCACCCACATGGACCACCGCATCGCCATGTCCTTCCTGGTGCTCGGCCTTGCCAGCACGCAGGGCGTGAGCGTGGACGACGTGGCCTTCATCGCCACCTCCTTCCCCACCTTCCTGCCCATGATGCGCGCCCTCGGCGCGGTCATCGCGTGACGGCATGGGCGCCGTGATCATCGCCATCGACGGGCCGGCAGCCTCCGGCAAGGGCACGCTGGCGCGGCGCCTGGCCGCCCATTATGGCCTGCCGCACCTCGACACCGGCCTGCTCTACCGGGCGGTGGGCGCCCGCTGCCTCGCCGCCGGAACCCTGGACGACGAGGCCGCAAGCGCGCAGGCCGCCCGCGAGCTCGACGTGGACGCGCTCGACCCGGACGCCTTGCGCACCGCCGCCCTCGGGGAAGCAGCCTCGGTGGTGGCGGCGCGCCCGCAGGTGCGCGCCGCGCTGCTGGCGCTCCAGCACCGTTTCGCCGCCCGGCCCGGCGGCGCGGTGCTGGACGGGCGCGACATCGGAACCGTCATCTGCCCGGGCGCCGAGGCCAAGCTGTTCGTCACCGCCGCGCCGCAGGTACGCGCCGAGCGGCGCTTCCGCGAACTGGCCGGCCGCGGCGAGCCCGTGACCTTCGAGGCGGTGCTGGCAGACATCCACAAGCGCGACGCCCGCGATTCCGGCCGCGCCGCCGCCCCGCTGGTCATGGCGCCGGATGCGGTGCTGCTGGACACCAGCAGCCTCGACATTCCCGCCGCCTTCGCCGCCGCCCTCGCCGTGGTGGAGGCGCGGCGGGCGGGCCGATAGGCGCCGGCGGCCACGGCTTGCCTTCCCGGCGCGGGCGCGTTTCATTGGGGCGCACTCCAACCGGCCCCGCCCGATGCCCGCAGCCCCCTCCCGCACCCTTCTCGCCCGTGGCCGCGCCATCGCGCTCGGCCCGCGCACCCTCGTCATGGGCATCGTGAACGTGACGCCCGATTCCTTTTCCGACGGCGGGCGCAGCGAAAAGCCGCTGGATGCGCTGGAAAACGCCCGGCTGCTGGTGAGCGAGGGCGCCGACCTGCTGGACGTGGGCGGCGAATCGACGCGGCCCGGCCATACCCCCGTGGCGGCGGACGAGGAATGGGCCCGCATCGCCCCCGTCATCGGCCCCCTGTGCGCCGAAACCGGCGTGCCGGTCTCGGTGGACACCTACAAGGCCGCGGTGGCGCGCCGGGCGCTGGAAGCCGGCGCCGCCATCGTCAACGACGTGTGGGGCTTCGCCCGCGACCCGGACATGGCCAAGGTGGTGGCGGAATTCGACGCCGCCGCCATCGTGATGCACAACCGCGCCGAGGTGGACGAGCGCCTCGACGTGATGGCCGACATGCTCGCCTTCTTCGAAACCGCGCTGGAGACGGCGGACAAGGCCGGCGTGAAGCGCGAACGCATCGTGCTCGACCCCGGCATCGGCTTCGGCAAGACCTTCCCGCAGAATCTGGCCGCCATCCGCCGGCTGCCGGAACTGCGGGTGCTGGGCCTGCCCATCCTGCTCGGCACCTCGCGCAAGTCGCTGATCGGAAAGGTGATCGAGACCACGCCGGCGGAGCGGCTGCCCGGCACCATCGCATCCAATGTCATCGGCATCATGGAGGGGGTGGAGATCATCCGCGTGCACGATGTCGCCGCCCACGTCCAGGCGGCGCGGGTCGCCGAGGCGATCCGCGACGCGAAGGCGGTGCGGGCGCCATCGTGAGCAGCACCACCGCCTATCTCTGCCTGGGCTCGAACGTGGGCGCGCGGGCGCAGACCCTGCAGCTGGCGCTGGCCGTGCTGGCGCGGGCCGGGCTCACCATCCGCGCGCGCTCCTCGCTGTATGAGACGCCGCCCTGGGGGCCGATCCCGCAGGGGCCCTATCTCAACCAGGTGGTGGAGGTGGAGAGCCCGGTGGGGCCGCGCCCGCTGCTGTTCCTGGCGCTGCTGGTGGAGCGGATGCTGGGGCGCGACCGGCCCCACGAGGTGCGCTTCGGCCCGCGCCGCATCGACATCGACATCCTCTTGTTCGGCGACGCCGCGGTGGCGCAGGCGGACCTGGAGATTCCCCACCCGCGGCTGCTGGAGCGCGCCTTCGCCCTGGTGCCCCTCACCGAGATCGCCCCCGACATCAAGGTGGGCGGCGTTTCGGCGGCGCAGGCCCTGGCCGGGCTCGACCGGGCCGGCATCGTGCGGGTGGAGGCATGAGGCCGGCGCCAAACACCCCGCGCCGGCACGGCACGGGGCATTTCGGGCGATGCGCGATCACATGGTGCGGATGTTGGTGGACCAGGTATCCACCTGGCGCTTCACCTCGTCCTTGGCATAGCCGTAGCGCTCCTGCAGCTTGCCTTCAAGAATCTCGCGGTTCCCGTTGATTTCGGTGAGGTCGTCGTCGGTGAGCTTGCCCCACTGGCTCTTCAGGTTGCCGGTAAACTGCTTCCAGTTCCCCTCGATGCGGTCCCAGTTCATTGGCTGTGCCTCCGTCGGAGTGGGAAGATGCCGAAACAACGCCTGCACCGCCGGGAAAGTTCCGGGTAAAGACGTGAGACTGCCAGACCGGATGGGTCGCTGCGACGGGGACAAGGGCGGATGACGAGCGCACGGCACGAGGACGACGAGAAGCTCGCCGCAGGGGTGGCGCGGGGCGAGCGGGCGGCGCTGGCGCGGGCCATCACGCTGGTGGAATCGCGCCGCACCGACCATCGCCGACGGGCGCAGGTGCTGCTGCAGTCGCTCCTGCCGCGCACCGGCGGCGCCTTCCGCGTGGGCATCACCGGGGTGCCGGGGGTGGGCAAGTCCACCACCATCGACGCGCTGGGCACCTATCTGACCGGGCAGGGCCACAAGGTGGCGGTGCTGGCGGTGGACCCCTCCTCCACCCGCACCGGCGGGTCCATCCTGGGCGACAAGACCCGCATGGCCCGCCTCTCGGTGGACCCAAACGCCTTCATCCGCCCCTCCCCCTCCGGCGGCACCCTGGGCGGCATCGCGGCGAAGACGCGCGAGACCATGCTGCTGTGCGAGGCGGCCGGCTTCGACGTGGTGCTGGTGGAGACGGTGGGCGTCGGCCAGTCGGAAACCGCCGTGGCGGACCTCACCGACACCTTCCTGGTGCTGATGCTGCCCGGCGCGGGCGACGAGCTCCAGGGCATCAAGAAGGGCGTGCTGGAGCTGGCCGACATCGTGGCGGTGAACAAGGCGGACGGCGACAACATCAACCGCGCCCGGGCGGCGGCGGGGGAATATCGCGCCGCGCTGCACCTGCTCGGCGCCCGGGAGGCGCACTGGTCGCCACCGGTTCTCACCTATTCCGCCCTCACCGGCGCCGGCATCGCCGAGGTGTGGGAGCAGGTGCGGCTGCACCGGCAGAAATGCGAGGCCGCCGGCGCCTTCGCCGCCACCCGCCGGGGCCAGCAGGTGCGCTGGATGTGGACGCTGCTGAACGAGCGCCTCGCCGAGAGGGTGGCCCACGATCCGGCGGTGAAGGCCCGCCTGCCCGCGCTGGAGAAGGAGGTGGCCGCCGGCACCCTCGCCCCGGCGCTGGCGGCGGCGGAGATTGCCGGCCTCATCGGGCTTTGACCCCCATGGTCGCGTGCCCCACGGCCGCTGGTCCTCCACCGCGGAATGGCCCCCGCCTGCTCGTCTGCGCCTTCGGCCCGTTTCCCGGCGTGCCGGTGAACCCCTCCCGGCAAGCCGCCCTGGACCTGCTGCGGCGCCGGCGGCCGGCGCTTGCCGGCGCCGACATCCGCCTGGAGATCCTGCCCACGCGCTGGGACGCGCTGGAGCGGCTCGACGCGGTGCTGGAACGCCTCAAGCCCGATGCCGTGCTGCTGCTCGGCGTGGCGGCGCGCCGGCGGGAGGTATGCGTGGAAACCGTTGCGGTGAACGCCGCGCGCGCCTTTCCCGACGCCGCCCGCCGCCATGCGCCGGCGCGCCTGCTCGCGCGCGGCGGGCCGCACCGGCGGGCCACCACCGCCGCCGCAGGACAGCTGGTGCAGGCCCTGCGGAACGCCGGCATCGCCTGTCGCCCCTCGCGGGATGCCGGGCGATACCTGTGCAATGCGTCCTACTTCCATGCCCTCGCATGGGCCGCCCGGCAGGCTTGGGCGCCGCCGGTGGTGTTCGTGCATCTGCCCCGGCGGTCGGGCCGGCCGCGCGGCGTGGGGCGCGTGGGGATGGCGCTGGGCCTGAGCGCGCTGCTGGCCCGCCTCGCCGCCAGGGCACGCGCGCCCCGCCGCCGGCCTGCGACGCCGGCCTCTTCCCCGACGGCGTGAGCAAAGGCGCGGACCGCGCCGGTCACGCCGGCTGCGGCACCGCCCTGCGCGCGGCGCGCGTCGCCGCAACGCAAAGGGCAATGCTGGCGGCAAGGACGGCCAATTGGGCGATAAGGAAGGGCGGCTCCGCCTGCGTGGGGGCCAGCGCCTGCAGTGCCGGCACCTTCAGGAAAAGCTGCGCCACCAGCACGAACAGGTTGAGATAGAGGGCCGCAACGCCGCTGATGGCATAGACGGTGCGCGCCGGGCCCGCCCTGCGGCGGACGGCGAAGGCGCCGAACGCCACCGCCAGCACCGCCAGGGACACCGCCCCCACCACCACCGCCGGGGTGATGCCGCTGAACGGGAAGAGGAACCCGGTGATGCTGGTGGCCGCGGTGGTGACGAGGAAGGCGAGCTGCCACCCGCCGAGCCAATGGCCCCGGGCCAGGGCGCCCATGGCGACGAGACCTGTGGCGATGGCCACAAGGCTCACCACCACATGCAGCGTGACGAAAGCCTCGATGGACAATCCGGCAATCATGGTCTTGCTCCCGGTTCGGCGCGCCGTCAGGCCGAGTGGCGCAGAACGGGAGCATAGCGCGCCGCGGGGGCGCTGCGGCGCGGTTCCCAAGGCGCGGGTCGCGCTCAAGAGCACGCGCCGATCAGCTTGCATCGCAAGCTGATCGGATAACGCGTTCTCTATCCTTAAGTGAGAGGGCGATTCACCGATCAAATTGATTCAATTTGATCGGATCGCGCTCAAGAGCACGCGCCGATCAGCTTGCATCGCAAGCTGATTGAACAACGCGTTCTCTATCCTTAAGTGAGAGGGCGATTCACCGATCAAATTGATTCAATTTGATCGGATCGCGCTCTAGACTTGGCCCATGCCTCGCCCTTACCACAGCGGTGCGCCTTCCGATCATTTCGACGGCATGCGCTTCTTCAACCCGGATCATCCGTCCACCGACAAGTCGCTGCACGATCTCCTGCGCTGGCGCCGGCAGGAGCGGGTGCGGGGGGCGTGGCCGGCGGTGCCGCCCCTGCCCGTGGCGCAGGATGTGCCGCCCGCCGCCATTGCCGGTGGCATCCGGGTGAGCATGGTGGGGCACGCCACCGTGCTGATCCAGTTCAAGGGGCTCAACATCCTCACCGATCCGGTCTGGTCGCAGCGCGCCTCGCCGCTGCCGCTCCTCGGGCCCAGACGCTTCACGCCCCCGGGCATCGCCTTTGACGCCCTGCCGCCGATCCATGCGGTGCTGATTTCCCACAACCATTACGACCATCTGGACCTGCCGACCCTGAAGCGGCTGTGGCGCGCCCATCGCCCGCGCGTCATCGCGCCTTTAGGCAACGATGCCGTCATCCGCCGCAAGGTGCCGCAGATCCCGGTGGAGACGGGGGACTGGGGCGCGCGCTTCGCCCTCTCGGATGAGGTCTGCGCGGTGATCCACCCTGCCAACCACTGGTCGGCCCGCACCCTGCGCGACCGGCGGCTGGCCCTGTGGGGCGGGTTCGTGCTGGAGACCGGCGAAGGCCCGGTCTATTTCGTCGGCGACACCGGCTATGGCTCGGGGGAGGTGTTCCGCGCCGTGCGCCGCGCGTTCGGCCCGCCGTGCCTCGCCATCATCCCCATCGGCGCCTATGAGCCGCGCTGGTTCATGGCCCCGCAGCATGTAGACCCCCGCGAGGCGGTGCGCATCCTGGAGGATACCGGCGCCGCGCAGGCCCTGGGCATCCACTTCGGCACCTTCCGCCTCACCGACGAGGCGCAGGATGCGCCCCTGCATGCGCTGCGCGCGGCGCTGGATGCCGCCGGCCTGCCGCACGCGCGCTTCCGGCCGCTCAGCCCCGGCGAGGTGTGGCAGGCGCCGCCGCGGTGAGGCGGCGGGGCGGGCGCATCAGCCCAGCATCGCCTCCAGCCGGTCGGCGACGGTGCGCAGCACCTTCACGCGGGCGAAGTGCTTGTCCTCCGCCTCCACCAGCGTCCACGGCGCGTCGCGGGTGGAGGTGCGGTCCACCATCTCGGTCACCGCGGCCTCGTAGAGCGGCCATTTCTCGCGGTTGCGCCAGTCTTCCGGGGTCAGCTTGAAGCGCTTGTAGGCGATGGTCTCGCGCGCCTCGAAGCGGCGGGCCTGCTCCTCCTGGCTGATGGCCAGCCAGAATTTCACCACCACATAGCCGGCGCGGGTGAGCTGCCCTTCGAAATCGTTGATCTCGCCATAGGCGCGGCCCCAGTCGTCCGGCCCGCACAGGCCCTCCACCCGCTCCACCAGCACCCGCCCATACCAGGAGCGATCGAAGATGGCGGTGCGCCCGTGGGCGGGAATGTGCCGCCAGAAGCGCCACAGATAGGGCCGCGCGCGCTCCTCGTCGGAGGGCGCGGCGATGGGATGGACGCGAAAGCGCCGCGGATCGAGCGCGTGGCGCAGGCGCATGATGGTGGAACTCTTGCCGGCCGCGTCCGAGCCTTCGAAGGCGATCACCAGGCCGGCGCGGGAAAAGGCGGTGCCATTGGTGATGCGGGTGATGCGGGACTGCGCGCGCGCCAGCTGGGCGTCGTACTGGTCTTCGTCCAGCCGTTGGGTCAGGTCGAGGGTGGAGAGGATGGAGAAGGCCGGCAGGGGTCCCGGCACGCGGGTGGGGTTGGGGGGCAGGGGCTGGGGCGCCGGCTCGGGCTCCTGCGCCATGGCGCGCAGCTTCTCCAGCAGCAGGCTGCCGGCCATGGCATCGCGATATTCGCCGTCGGCCGCCGGCACCACGTGCCAGGGAGCGGTCTCGGTGGAGGTGGCGCGGGCGGCCTCCTCGGTGGCCACCTCCATGCGCTCGCGCTCGCGCTCGGTTTCGAACTCCGCCCATTCGCGCACCACCGGCCGCTGGTAGGCGCCGTGGGTGAGGGCCTTCAGCCGGCTGCGAGCCTCCTCGGGGTCGAGGTAGAGCCAGATCTTCAGGAGGCTCACGCCCTCGGCATGCAGCATGGCCTCGAACCGCTGGATCTCCTCCAGCGCCGACATGAAATCGGCCCGCCCCATCTGCTTCAGCGCGCGCTTGCACAGGGGCGCGTGATACCAGGAGCCCAGCATGATGCCGATCTGGCCGAAGGGCGGCAGCTCGCGCCAGTATTTCCACATGGGCGGGCGGTCCTCGTCCGCGCACGGCATGTCGAAGGTGAGGGTCTGCAGCTTGCGCACGTCGAGCCAGCCATAAAGGCGGTTCAGCACGGCGCCCTTGCCGGCGCCGTCCGGCCCGTGCACCAGCACCATCAGGCTGCGCCGGCTCTGCTCGATGAGCTGGAACTGGGCGTTCAGCAGGTCTTCCCGCAGGCTCGGCTCCAGCGCCTTGAAGGCGGTCTTGTCCAGCCGGTGCTCAAACTTGGCCGATTCGAACATGCCGCCTTCTCCCGCCACCGCCGCCCCTGATCAGGCGGACGCCACCTTCTGCACCCCGGATGAGGGCACCTTCACCAGCGCCTCGCCATCCAGCACCACCTCGCCCTTCACCCTGCAGATGCAGGACAGCCGCGCGCGGCACCGCTCGGGAATCAGCTCCACCACCTGCACTTCCACGTCCACCGTATCGTCGATGCGGACCGGTGCGCGGAAATTGAGGGTCTGGGAGATGTAGATGGCGCCGGGGCCGGGCAGGCGGGTGCCGAGCACCGCCGAGATCAGGCTCGCGGTGTAGAGGCCGTGGGCGATGCGGCCGCCGAACGGTGTCTTCGCGGCGAAATGCTGGGACAGGTGGATGGGGTTGCGATCCCCTGTCAGCTCGGCGAAGCCGACGATGTCGGACGACGACACCGTCTTCGACATGCGCTCGGTGCGCCCCACGGTCAGGTCTTCGAAATAGAGGTTCTGCAACTCGAGAAACATGGCGCACCCGTCGGTCCATTGCTCGGGGCGCGGACTTTAATGGGCGCGGACGGGCATGGGAAGAAGGCGGGCGTGGCCGATGGGCCGCGGCCGTTCTCCCCTACCGGCCCGCGGGGCGCGGGCGGTCATGCCGCCGCTTCGCGCAGCCGGCGCATGAGGTCCTCGAGCGCCGCGTCCTTTTCCTTCGGCAGCACCAGGTTAATGCGCACCAGGAGGTCGCCGTGGCCGCCCGTGGCGGTGGGCAGGCCCTTGCCGCGCAGGCGGAAGGTGCGCCCGCCGGAGGTCCAGGCGGGAATGGCGAGGTCCACGGCGCCCGAAAGGGTGGGCACCCGCACCTTCGCGCCGAGCACCGCATCGGCAAGGTCCACGTCCACCGCCTGGCGCAGATCGTCGCCGTCCCGCTCGAAGGTGGCGTGGGGGGCATAGGAGATGGTGACATAGGCGTCACCTGCCGGCCCGCCCATGGGGCTCGGCTCGCCCTGCCCCTTCAGGCGCATGCGGTGGCCCTCGCGGGTGCCAGCGGCGATCTTGATGTCGATCTGCTTGCCGTTGGGCAGCCCCACGCGCTTGGAGGCGCCTTCCACCGCCTCCTCCAGGGAAACGGGAAGGGTGATCTCCATGTCGGCGCCCGGCTGCGGCGCGAAGCCGCCCCCGGCGGAGCGGCGCTGGCGGCCGAAGCCGAAGATGTCGCCCACGTCCTCGAAGCCCCTGCCGCCGCCACCGCCACGGGCGCCACGGCGCACCCCTTCGGGGCCGAAGGAGAAGCTCTCGAAGATGGTGTCGCCGTCGAAGCCGGAAAAGCCGCCGGGTCCGCGCCGCGGGCCGCCGCCGCCGAAGCCCGTGAATTCGGGCGCGCGCGGCTTGCCCTCGGCGTCGATCTCGCCGCGGTCGAACTGGCCGCGCTTCTCCTTGTCGGACAGGATCTCGTGCGCGGTATTGAGTTCCGCGAAGCGGTCCTGGGCCTTGGGGTCGGACGCGTTGGCATCCGGATGCAGCTTCTTCGCCAGCTTCCGGTAGGCGCGCTTGATCTCGGCTTCGTCGGCGGTCTTCGAAACGCCGAGGACGTCGTAGGGATCACGCATGAAAATTCACCTCGCCGGCCGGCGCTCGTCGTCCGACCGCATCAAAGATGTGGTTCATGGCGCGGAAAATGCAACGCCCAAGGCGCAGGCAAGGTTGCGGCGTTTCTGCCGCCGCCGGCCTCAGGCGCGCCCCAGCACCCGGACCTGCGACACCACGGTGCCGGAGCGGGAGCGGCACGCCTCCCCCTGAATCCAGCGGTCGGCGGTCTTTCCGTCCACCAGGGAGATGGTGAAGTCGCGGCAGCCGCCGGCCCGCGCCGTGCCGATGGGCGTGGCGGTGCCGCGGGCGCCGGTCTCGCGGTTTTCCCAGGGGATGGACACATCCTTCTGGTGCGAATCGAGGGCCTGCTCCAGGGCCAGCTTCGCCTGCGCCCAGTCGCCGGCGAAGATGCCCTTCGGCGCGGCGCCGTCGGGCTCGGGCAGCGCCACCGGCCGCGGCCGAATGGAGCCGGTGACCAGCATGTCGTCGTCCACGGCGCCGGGGGTGGCGCAGCCGGCGAGCGCTACGGCGAGGAGCCCGAGGCCGGCGAGGCACCGCAGGCCTTCGCGCGCGCGCCGCAGGCGATTATAGAGAAAGGAGCGGCTGCCTCGCGGCGTCCCATTGATTTCGCGCAACGCCGGACGCAAAACCGCCGGGCACTTCTGCGGGCGTTGCGCGAGGCGGGCGACCGGCGAACGGCAAGGCACGAAGGGCTCCCAGATGACATCAGGCACCCCCATGGAAGCCCAGAACCCCTTAACAACCAGTGATTTCACGGAAGTCTCCGAGCCCTTCCGGCTGTTTTCGGACTGGCTGGAGGAGGCCGGCAAGAGCGAGCCCAACGACCCCAATGCCATGACCCTGGCCACGGTGGACCCCGACGGCCTGCCGGATGCGCGCATGGTGCTGCTGAAGGGGCTGGACGCGCGCGGCTTCGTCTTCTTCACCAATACCGGAAGCGCCAAGGGGCGCGAGCTGGCGGCCACGCCGAAGGCGGCGCTGGTGTTCCACTGGAAGTCCCTGCGCCGGCAGGTGCGGGTGCGCGGCCCGGTGGAGCAGGTGAGCGACGCCGAGGCCGACGCCTATTTCGCCACCCGGCCCCGCCTGTCGCAGATCGGCGCCTGGGCCAGCACCCAGTCCCGTCCGCTGGAGGGGCGCTTCGCGCTGGAGGCGGCGGTGGCGGCGGCGACGGCGCGATATGGCCTCGGCACCGTGCCGCGCCCGCCCCACTGGACCGGCTTCCGGGTGCTGCCGGTGGCCATCGAATTCTGGCACGACCGGCCGTTCCGCCTGCATGACCGGGTGGTGTTCCGCCGCGACGGCGAAGGCGCCGCCTGGACCAGGACCCGGCTCTATCCCTGATGCCGGCCTCCATGGCCCTTGACCGCGGCGCCGACCGGTGATGCTTGTGGCCATGCCCCAACTGAACCATTGCCGCCCGCGAGGCTGAACCATGACCGCCGAACCCGACGCCGCGCCGCGCATCATGCTGCTGACGGGGGCGTCCCGCGGCATCGGCCACGCCACGGTGAAGCGCTTTTCCGCCGCCGGCTGGCGCGTCATCTCCTGCTCGCGCCACGCCTTTCCGGAAAAGTGCCCGTGGGGCGCGGGCCCGGAGGATCATATCCAGGTGGACCTTTCCAGCCCCGCCAGCACCCTTGCCGCCATCGCCGAGGTGAAGCAGCGCCTGCCGGACGGCAGGCTGCACGCCCTCGTCAACAATGCCGCCATCTCCCCCAAGGGCGAGGGCGGGGCGCGCCTCGGCACGCTGGACACCGACCTGGAAACCTGGGTGGACGTGTTCCAGGTGAATTTCTTCGCCCCCATCATGCTGGCGCGGGGGCTTTCGGCGGAGCTGGAAAGGGCGCAGGGCTCGGTGGTGAATGTCACCTCCATCGCCGGCTCGCGGGTGCACCCCTTCGCCGGCGCGGCCTATGGCACCTCCAAGGCGGCGCTGGCGGCGCTGACGCGGGAGATGGCATCGGATTTCGGCCGCCGCGGCATCCGCGTCAACGCCATCGCCCCGGGGGAGATCGACACCGCCATCCTCTCCCCGGGAACCGACAGGATCGTGGCGCAGATTCCCATGCAGCGGCTCGGCACGCCGGACGAGGTGGCCGAGATCGTCTTCGTGCTGTGCTCGCAGGCCGCCTCCTACCTCAACGGGGCGGAGATCCACATCAACGGCGGGCAGCACGTCTAGAGCGCGATCCGATCAAATTGACTCAGTTTGATCGGTGAATCGCCCTCTCACTTAAGGATAGAGAACGCGCTGCGGCCCGCACCTACAGCCAGCCGCGCCACTTGAAGAAGACGTAGGGCAGGATGCCCGAGATCACCATGGCCACCAGCGCCGCCGGATAGGCATAGGTCCAGTCCAGCTCCGGCATGTGCTGGAAGTTCATGCCGTAGATGGAAGCAATCAGCGTCGGCGGCATCAGCACCACAGAGAGCACGGCAAATATCTTGATGATGTTGTTCTGCTCCAGTCCGACCATGCCGATGGTGGCATCCAGCAGGAACTGCAGCTTGTCGCCGAGGAAATTGGCATAATCCGACAGGCCGGCCACGTCGCGGCTCATGGACTTGATGGATGCCTTCGCATCCTTGCCCACGGTGGTGCCGTCGGTTTCCGTCCCGAGGAACGAGAGCAGCCGCTGCAGCGAGGCGAGGCTCTCGCGGGCGTAGGAAAGGATGCCTTCCTTGCGGCCGATGTGGGAAAGGATGGCGCGGTAGCGCTGGTTGGCGTTCTCGCGGCCGCGGGAGCGATCGAAGATGCGCTTGGAGATGCGCTCCACATCGGCGCCGATCTGCTCCAGCACGTCGGCGAAGCGGTCCACCACCGCATCCAGGAGGGTGATGAACAGGGCCTCGCCGGTGATGCCGGTGGGGCAGACCTTGGCCAGGCGCCCCGCGACGCTGGGGAAGGCCCGCGGCTCGCCATAGCGCACGGTGATGAGCCGGCCCTGGGAGAGAATGAAGGTGACCGCCAGCATGGCCGGGGTTTCGGTGTCGGCCCCGCACAACAAGGCGGCGGTCATGTAGCGCGCGCCGCCCTCCACATAAAGGCGGCTCGACTGCTCGATCTCGCCCATCTCCTCCCGCGTCGGCACCGAGATGCCGGCGAAGGCTTCCGCGCGCCGGTCGTCGGCTTCGACGGGAGAGACGAGGTCCAGCCAGATGGTTTCGGCCGGAATGGCGCCATCGCCCACGGGCACGGCGACGAGGCTTCCGCCGGAGGCGACATAAGCGGTGATCATGCTGCGGTTCCCCGGACGGATGCCCGGGCCTCATAGCCCGGACGCAACCTGAAGGGAATTCCTGCGGCGTCCCGCCCGGCCCCGCACCGGGTCAGGGCGCAGCCTTCCTTACCCCGGTGCCCGCAGAACCTGAAGCCCGGCGGGAAGAGGGGCGGGATGGCTCACGCGGCGAGGTGGTCGATGTCCTTCAGGGTGACCACCCGGTTGGGCTCGCCAGCACTCACGCCCGCAGCCTGGGCGAGACGCTTCTCGCTGGCCTGCTGGGCCGCGGCGGCTACGGCCGAGATGCCGATGTCCCGCCACTGGCCGCTCTGGGCCTGACGCTTCAGATCCGATTCCACCCGGGCGCTGAGACCCTGCGACGGCTGTCCGGTAGACATGTCATACTCCTGTACGGTGCCTTTTGCCGTTGCGGCACCTTCGCGTGACCCTTCGAGAGATGGCGGCCGATCGCGTCAAAACTGTGCAAGCGGTGCGACTTCTCCAAGGTCATACAAAGAGTAGGACCCCAAACTCTTGAGAAACTCCAAAGGCGGTTGCCGAAAGGTGAGCCTGTGCGGCATTTCTGCAACGCTTTCTCAGAAGCAGGTGGCAAGCGCCACCTCGACACTTCAAGCATGGCGTACATTGGGTTAATCCAATTCGGCGGGATCGAATCCTCCTTGTGCGACAAGGTAGAGTCAAAAGAGGCAAGCATGATGTGGCGGGCGGTCGGAGCACTGCTGGCGGGTTTGATGCTCAGCGGCTGCATGTCGGAGACCTATGCGCCGGCGCCGGACTCGGCGCTGAAGCCAAAGGACAAGCAACTGCTGGCGAATGCGCCGTACCCGAATGTCAAGCCTTCGGGGCAGTAT
This sequence comes from Xanthobacter sp. AM11, assembly GCF_047444035.1. Classification (NCBI taxonomy): domain Bacteria; kingdom Pseudomonadati; phylum Pseudomonadota; class Alphaproteobacteria; order Hyphomicrobiales; family Xanthobacteraceae; genus Xanthobacter; species Xanthobacter sp. AM11. The sequence goes on along the minus strand of NZ_JBLAOA010000001.1, from coordinate 1,947,305 downwards.
GCGCGTCATATCGTCGAGTATCCGACGAGCAAGAAGCCGGGGACCATTGTCGTGGATACCCCGAACAAGTTCCTTTACTATGTGGAAGGGAACGGTAAGGCGATCCGCTACGGCGTCACCGTCGGCGAGGAGAGCCTGGCGTTCCGCGGGCAGGCCAAGGTGGGCCGCAAGGCCGAATGGCCGAGCTGGACCCCCACCCCGGAAATCCACCAGCGCATCGCTGGCCTTCCGTCCTATGTGGGTCCCGGGCCGCACAACCCCATGGGCGCGCGGGCGCTCTACCTCTACCAGGGTAGCCGCGACACGCTGTTCCGCATCCACGGCACCAACCAGCCGGAATATATCGGGCAGGCCATTTCTTCCGGCTGCATCCGCATGCTGAACGAAGACGTGATCGACCTCTACAACCGCGTGCCGGCAGGCGCCGAAGTGGTGGTGCTCTGAGCCTCGGCCCAGGGTGAAGATCTGGCCCGGGAGGCCGGAAGGGGGCGCGGCTTGGCCGCGCCCTTTTTCATGCGCGCCGCCTTTGCCTTTGCGTGCGGAACCCCGCCAGCCTGCGGTTCCGGGCGGCCAGGCGGCCCCCCCCTGGGCGCAACGCAAAAGCCGTCCCGGCCCCGCCGCGTGGATGACCGGGGACAGCCCGGCCCTGACGGTGGAACGCACCCCGCGGGTCCCCGCCTCCCTCCCCCGGGCCAATATGCCGGCAGGCGCGCAGATGGAGCCGCCGGCGCGCCCCTGAAGGGGCGGGCGGATCGTCCTGCGATTATTGAACTGAGCCGGACTTACCGCCGGCGGTTGCCGGCTTCTGCCCCGGCGTGCCGGCGGGTGGCGGCGGTGTGCCCGGCGCCCGGCTTCCCGCCGCCTTCGATCCGGCCTCGCCGGTTCCCGCTCCCGTGCCACCGGTGGCCGGCCTTTCCGGCGCCGGTGTCCCGGAAGCCTTGCCCGCGGGGGCGGCGGCAGCGGTGCCGGTCTTGCGCCCGGAAGCATCGGTCTTCGCGGCCACGGCGGCGCCGGCATCGAGGTTCCAGCGGCAGAGCCTGAAATCGCGCTTGCGCTGGGCGAGGTCCACATGGATGTGGTCTTCGTGATAGCCGTCGGAGCCGGGGCCGAGCACCGTCGTGAAGCGACGGCAGGCGCTCTCCTTCATGGAGGCGCGCAGGGCCGGCGGCAGCCCGCCCTTCTCCACCGCCAGGGTGCGCCGGTCGCCCAGTTCGAAGCCGCCCACGTCCACGGCATTGCCCAGGCCATGCTCGCTCATGCGCGCGCCCGCCATGCGGTTGCGCGGCCGGCAATCATAGGAGGCCGCAACCTTCACCGCGTCCAGGGGCGCGCCCGAAGCGGCCACGGCGGGGGCGAGGTCTTCCCGCACCCAGTCCGCCACGGCGGCCGCCACGTCGCATTTGAGGATGGCCGCCGGCCGCATCTCCACCAGCCGTCCGTCGCGCAGCCACACCGCCGAAAGCCGCACCGGCTGCTTCAGGCCGCAGCTTGTTCCCGTTGTGATGCCCGGCTCCGCCGCGGCGACGATGATGCGCTCCGCCACCAGCGCCGCGCAGGGAGCCGGCAAGCCCGCGGGTGCTCCTGCGGGAGGCGCCCCGGCCCCGGCGCCGCCGGCGGGAAGCGTCGGCTCCGTCCGCGTGGGGGGCAGCGCCGCGCCGGGCGGCTCGGGCTCGGGCTCCGGCTCCTGCCGCACGCTGCGCGATGCCAAACGGGCCGGGGCATCCACGCGGGGGTCGTCAGCCTCCGGCTCTGCCTCCTCCGGTGCCACCGCCTCTGCTGCCGCGGGTTGGGCGGCGTCCAGCTCGGCAGGCCGGGCCGGCGGCAGAGGCACCGCCGGCAAAGCGGCGCGCGGCGCGCGCATGGTCCGCGCCAGGGGCCGTTGCGGCGGCAGCGGAGCGGAGGTTTCAGCCAGCGCCGTGCCGCCGGCCAGAAGCACGGCCACCGACGCGATCGCCAGCCTCCCGCGCAGGGACATCCCGTCGATGGCGGCAGGACAGGCAATGGAGCGGTGGCGCGGCGGCGCGGGTCGTCGCGAATGCATGATGATCGTGATAGTAGAGAAGCCCCGCGGCCCGGTCGATACGATATGGGGCCCCTTCCCCACCCTCCCCCGGCGGCGGATCATGCGCGACCTGACGGCTGTGCTCTTCGACAAGGACGGCACCCTGGTGCATTTCGACCGCACCTGGGGTCCGGCAGCGGGCGCGGTCATCCGCAGCCTCAGTGGCGGCGACGGGGCGGCGGCGGCGCGGCTGGAGGCGGTGAGCCACTATCTCGCCGACGCGGAACGCTTCCTGCCCACCTCGCCGCTGGTGTCCGGCTCCTCCGCCCATTACGGCCCCCTGTGGGCGCAGGCGCTGGGCCGCACGGCGACGGCGGACTTCCTCGCCCTCATCGACCGGCTGTTCGCCGAGGAGGGCCTGCGCCACCTCACTCCCATCGGACGGCCGAAGGCGGTGCTGGAGCAGCTCAAGGCCGGCGGGCTCGATCTCGGCATGGTCACCAACGATGCCGAGGCCAACGCCCGCCAGCAGGCGCAGGCACTGGGGATTGACGGGCTGCTGAGCGCCGTGCACGGCTACGATACGGGCTTCGGCTCCAAGCCCGGCCCGGGCATGGTGCGCGCCTTCATGGAGCGGTTCGGCCACCGGCCGGGGGCCGTGGCGGTGGTGGGCGACAGCGCCCACGACCTTGCCGCGGCACGGGGCGCGGGCGCGCGCTTCATTCTGGTACGGACCGGCCCCATGCCCCTGGCCGATCTTCTGTGCGAGGCCGACCTGGTGGTGGACAGCGTGGACGACCTGCCCGCGCAGCTCCTGCCGCGTGCCCTGCCGCCCGCGTCCACGCTCCCGCCTCACCCCGCCGGCAAGGGGCTGCGGGCCAGATAGGCGGCGAAGGCGTCCGCCGGCAGCGGGCGGGAGATCAGGAAGCCCTGTCCGTACCGGCAGCCGGCGGCGGCGATCAGTGCCCGCTGCTCGGGCGTCTCTATGCCCTCGGCGATCACGTCGATGCCGAGCCTCTGCGCCATCACGATGATGGCCTCGCACAAGGCGAGATCGTCGGAGCCATCGGCGACGCCCTGCACGAAGGTGCGGTCGATCTTGAGGAAGTCCACATCGAACTTCTTCAGGTAGGCGAGCGAGGAATAGCCGGTCCCGAAATCGTCGAGGGCCAGCGCGATCCCCATCTGCCGAAACCGGCCGAGCTGGTCGCGCACCGCATCGCTGAGCTCCACCAGCAGCCCCTCGGTGATCTCGACGATGAGGCGCTGGCCGGGCAGTCCGTGCGCGGCGAGGCCCGCCGCCCAGCGGTCCAGCACGTCCAAGGACTGGCGGAACTCGATGGGCGAGCGGTTCAGCGCCACGCTCAGCGGCGGCAGGCCGGCGCGGTCCCACGCCTCCATCTGGCGCAGGACCTCCTCGAACACCCACTGCCCGATGGCGATGATCTCGCCGGTCTGCTCGGCGATGGGGATGAAGTCGCCGGGCCCGACGAGGCCAAGCTCGGGATGCTGCCAGCGCAGCAGGGCCTCCGCCCTCACCAGCGCGCCGGTCGAGAGTTCGACGATGGGCTGGTAGAACAGGCAGAACTGCTGGCTGGCGATGGCGTCGCGCAGCTCGTTGGCGATGCGGATGCGCCGGGTGGCCTCGTCCTGCATGACCTTGCGGAAGAAGCGGTAGCGGTTGCGGCCGAGCGCCTTGGCCTCGTACATGGCCTGATCGGCATGGCGCACCAGTGCGTCGGCGTCGTCGCCATCCTCCGGGAACACGGCGATGCCGATGCTGACGGAGGAATGCGCGAGGTCCGGCCCGAGCCGGTACGGCTTGCACAGGGTGTCACGGATGCGGCCGGCCAGTTCGTCCGCGCGGTTCGGATCGTCGGCGCCACCGACGACGACCATGAATTCGTCGCTGCTGAGGCGCCCCACCACGTCGCCTTCGTTCAATTGACTGCCGAGGCGCGCGGCCGCCTCGCGCAGCAGCATGTCGCCCCGGTCGTGGCCGTAGGCGTCGTTGATCTCCTTGAAGCGGTCGAAATCGATGAACAGCAGCGCCATCCGATGGCCGGCTGTGCGCGCCCGGGCAATTTCCTTCTCCAGCCGCTCGTAGAACAGGCGCCGGTTGGGCAGGCCGGTGAGGTCATCGAAATTGGCGTGGTACCAGACCGCCTCCTGCACCTCCTTCTGCACCGTGATGTCCTCGACGATGGACCAGATATAGGCTTGGCCGTCGCCGCCGCGCAGCAGCACCCCCGTGAGGCGGAGGGGAACGAGGCTGCCGTCCTTGCGGATGTATTCCTTCTCGTAGGGACCGTATTGGCCGCGCGTGAGCAGCATGCTGAGCTGTTCACGTTCCTGCGCGGCGTATTTTTCCGGGGTGAGCCTCCAATAGTCGAGGCTGCGCAACTCCTCGGCGCTGTAGCCGCAGATGGCGGTGAAGGCCTTGTTGAAGTCGAGATAGGAGCCGTCCAGCCCATTGAGGGTGATGCCGAGGGGAGAGAGCTCGAACAGGCCGCGCAGCTTCTCCTCGCTGTCCTTCAGGGCGCGCTCGGTGCGCTTGCCCTCGGTGATGTCCATGGACACGCCCACCAGGAAGCGCAGCGCGCCGTTCCGGTCGCAGATGCGGCGGCGCAGGGTGCGCAGGGTGCGGTCCTGCTTGAGGGCGATGTTGCGGACCACCTCCTCGCACGCGATGGCGCCCCCATTGGGCACGCGCCGGTCGTTCTCCATCAGCCGCCGCACCTGGTCTGCCGGGAAGATACCGGCTCCGGTGCGCCCCAGCACGGCGGCGCGCTCCACGCCCCACTGGGCTTCGCAGTGCTGGTTGATCAGGATGAAGCGGCTTTCCGGGTCCTTGACGAACACGGCGGCGGGGATGGTGTCGAGGACTGCAAGGATGCCCTCGTTGCGCCAGTCCAAGGTCTCGGTCATGACGTCCCCGACCTCCGTCCGTCCCTACGGCCAAGCTATCACGACGCTGGCATCTGCGCAGGGGGGACGCAAGGTCCAAAAGTTGGCTGTTTTCAATGGCGAATCAGGGTGCGCGACGCGTATCGATTGCAACGTGCGCCGGCACAGCGCCATTGCGCACTGGGGTGACGTCGCTATCCGGCGGGCGCTGGCACGTCCGAAAAGGCCCGGTTTCTGCCGGAAAATGAACAGCGTCGCCAGCATGCTTTTAAATGCGCTTGCACGCATATGCGGATGATGGCATATAGGGCGCATGCAATCCACCCTCACCTTTCTGGCGTCCCTGGCCGAGCCCACCCGCCTCGCGGCGGTCCGCCTGCTGTGGGACGGGCGCGAGCATTGCGTCTGCGAGCTCGTGCGCGTCCTCGGTGTCACCCAGTCCCGCATGTCGCGCCATATGGCGGTGCTCAAGCAGGCTGGCGTCGTGGTGGATCGGCGGGATGCCCAATGGGTGCGCTACCGTCGCAATCCTGAATTGCCGGCCGAGCAGGCGGCCATCGTCGATGCCGTCCTCAATAGCCTGGACTCTTCATCGAAGAGGAGAGCCGCATGAGCGCCGACCTGTCATTGACCGGGCGCAAGCCGCCGCGGGAGGCCTCGCCTCTGGCCTGGGCGGCGGGGACCGTCGCAGCGATCGCGCTCTGGTTCGTGGTCTATGCGCAGCTCGCGCCTTTCTCCCGATGGCTGGTGGCCCGCCTGCCGGTGGAGCCGGGCAGCCATCTTGCCGATGCGGTCACGTTCTTCATCTACGACACGCCCAAGGTGCTGATGCTGCTGACGCTGGTGGTGTTCGCCATGGGCGTGGTGCGCAGCTTCTTTTCCGCCGAGCGCACCCGTGCGCTGCTGGCCGGAAAGCGCGAGGGGCTCGGCAATGTCGCGGCCGCCGGCCTCGGCATCGTCACGCCCTTCTGCTCCTGCTCGGCGGTGCCGCTGTTCGTCGGCTTCGTCTCCGCCGGCGTGCCCCTGGGCGTCACCTTCTCCTTCCTCATCGCCGCGCCCATGGTCAACGAGGTGGCGCTGGGCCTTTTGTTCGCGCTGGTCGGCTGGAAGGTGGCGCTCACCTATCTGGCCTTCGGCCTTGCGGTGGCGATCATCGCCGGATGGGTCATCGGCCGGCTGCACCTGGAAGGCTGGCTGGAAGACTGGGTGCGCAATGTGCGCGCCACCCCCGCGGATCTGCCCGCCAACGGCATGACATTGGTGGAGCGCATCAAAGCCGGCCTTGACGCGGTGCGCGACATCGTCGGCAAGGTCTGGATGTGGATCATCGCCGGCATCGCGGCCGGCGCCTTCATCCACGGCTATGTGCCGGCGGACCTGCTCGCCTCCATCATGGGGCGGGATGCGTGGTGGTCGGTTCCCGCCGCGGTCCTTTTGGGCATTCCCATGTATTCCAATGCCGCGGGCATCATCCCGGTGGTGGAGGCCCTGCTGGCCAAGGGGGCGGCGCTGGGCACCGTGCTCGCCTTCATGATGGCGGTCATCGCTCTGTCGCTGCCGGAAATGATCATCCTGCGCAAAGTGCTGAGCCTGAAGCTGATCGCCGTGTTCATCGGCGTGGTGGCAACCGGCATCCTGGCCGTGGGCTTCCTGTTCAACGCGCTGTTTTCTTAAAGCAAGAAAGGCAAAAGCCATGAAAGACGTCAAAGTGCTCGGCCCCGGCTGCTCCCGCTGCGAGGCAACGGCGCAGATGGTGCGGGACGCGGCGGCCAAGCTCGGGCTCGACGTCACGGTGGAAAAGGTCACCGACTATGCGCTGATCGCCGGCTACGGCATCGCCTCGACCCCCGGCATCGTCATCGACGGCAAGGTGGTGCATGCGGGCGGCCTGCCGAAGCCGGACGACGTTGCCCGCTGGCTCGCGGCTTGAGCGCCGCCGGGATCGCGCACGGCACGGATATGCGCGGGGCAGGCCGGAGCCGCTTTGCGCTCAACCTTGATGGTTGACGCATTGATGATCAATGCATAGCCTTCCAACATGTCGCGAACCTCCCCATCTGCTACCCTATCCGTTCCGCCGTCGCCGTCGCCGGCTCCTGTGCCGCGGCCAGGGCCCGATTTCCTGAGCCGCGCCTATTGGAACGGCACCATCAAGATGAGCCTGTCCAAGTTCTTCATCCTGTGCGTGCTGCACCAGCGGCCCATGCACGGATACGACGTGGCACGGGCGGTGGAGGCGACCACCAACGGCTGCTGCTCCCCCACCGAGGGCACCATCTATCCGGTGCTGCGGGAGTTCGAGGAGGGCGGCTACGTCACCGCGGCAAGTGAGGTCGTCTCGGGCCGCGAGCGCAAGGTCTACACTCTCACCGACAAGGGCCGTGCCGCCTTCAAGGTGGCGGTGGAGGCCTGGATGGACGTGACCCGCTGCCTGGCCGACGCCGAGAAGATGATCGCCGGCGCGCCGGGCGGGGACGGGAGCCCCGGGGGATGCTGCCCCTGAGCCGCATTCCTTTGCCCCCAAGCATTGCTCCTCGATGGATCGAGCATCGGAGTCTGCCGTCATGACCGCATCGCTGCCCGTCGCCATCATCGGAGCCGGCCCGGTGGGGCTTGCCGCCGCGGCGCATCTTCTGGCCCGCGGCCTGACGCCCCTCGCCTTCGAACGCGGAGCCGGCGCCGGCACGTCGCTCAAGGCCTGGGGCCATGTGCGGGTGTTCTCGCCCTGGGGCTACAATATCGACGCGGCCGCCCGCACGCTGCTGGAGGAAACCGGCTGGAGCGCGCCGAACCAGCATTCGTGCGACACCGTCCTGCCCCATGGCACGGTGGAACTCGCCCACCCCGAGCCGAGCGTCTACATCGTCGGCTCCAAGTCCTACGGCCGCGCCCCCACCTTGCTGATGGCCACGGGCTATGAGCAGGTGCGCTCCATCGCGGCGGAGATCGCCGGCGATCACGACGCGGCGCGGCGTGTCCATCTGGTACTGCCGGAGACCGGCGCCTGCAGCGCCGCGCCGGTGGCAGCGGGAGCATCCGGTTGCTGCGGTGGCCCAGCGCCTGGGAATGCCGATGCCTGCGGCGCGGACGGCTGCGGCTGCGCTACCGGCCCGTTGCAGATGGAAGCGCCACACTACTGCGGTACGGCCGCATGAGCCGCAGCCTGAGCGGAGAGCACGCGCCGCCGGCACCGGCGGCCCCCCTCTCCGGGCGCAGCCTGTTCATCACCGGCCTCGGCATCGGCCAGATCTGCTCCTGGGGGTCGCTCTATTACAGCTTTCCTCTGATGGCCGAGGCCATGGGGCATGACCTCGGCTGGTCGAAGCCGAACCTGTTCGGCGCCGCCACCCTCGGCCTCGCCCTCGGCGGCCTTGCCGCCTTTCCCGTGGGTGCCGCCATCGACCGGGGACACGGCAGGTGGGTGATGGCGGGAGGTGCCGGGCTTGCCGGCCTCACCCTCCTGGCCTGGTCGCAGGTGCAGCAGCTCTGGCTGTTCTACGGCCTGATGGCCATCCTCGGCATGCTGCAGGCGGCGACCCTCTATGAGCCGGCGTTCGCGGTGGTGGCGCGCCGGACCGGGGCAGCCGGCGCCCGGGCCGGCATCACCGCGCTCACCCTTTGGGGCGGGTTCGCCTCCACCCTCTTCATTCCGCTGATCCAGATCCTGCTGGATCAGGTGGGCTGGCGCGGCGCGCTGGTGGTGCTTGGCGCCGTGAACCTTGCAGTGTGCGCCCCGCTTTATGCCGCGGTGATCCGGCCGGCGGCCGACCATGCGGCATCGTCGGCGCACGCTCTTGCGCTATCGGGTGCGGCCACCCTGCGGCAGGTCATGGGGCGCGTGGCCCGGCGGCCCACCTTCTGGGCGCTGGCGGTGGCCTTCACCGCTTATGCCGCCACCTTCTCCGCCTTCACCTTCCACCTTTATCCCCTGCTGCTGGAGCGCGGCCTCACGCCCGGAAGCGTGGTGGCGGCCATGGCCATCATCGGCCCGACCCAGGTGGCGGGGCGCATCGCCGTCTCGGTGTTCGCGCCGCGCGCGCCGGTGCGGCTCATCGGCAGCTGTGCGGTTCTGGCCTTTCCCGTCGCCATCCTCGCCCTGGCATGGCTGCCGCCCGGTTTTGCCCTGGTGGCGGCAATCATGGCGCTCTACGGCAGCGCCAACGGCATCATGACCATCGTGCGCGGGCTCGCCGTGCCGGAAATGCTGACCCGGCAGGCCTATGGCGCGGTAAATGGCGCGCTGGCGGCGCCCGCCATGCTCGCGCGGGCTTTGGCACCAGCCGGCGCCGCGCTCATCTGGGCGCAATCTAACGCCTATGGCGCAGTGCTTTCGGCCATGGCGGTGGGAGGCCTCCTGCTGGCGGCAGCTTTCTGGGCCGCGGCAGCCCTTTCTCGGAATGAGGACGACAAAGCGTCTTGAAGCCAGCGGTCCCCGGACCTGCAGATCATGGGCGCCAGCGCCGGAAGGCATGACCGGCGCGGCCGGCCCCTCGCCGGACGCCGGCGCCCCAAGCCGTCCGGGCGCAGGCCATGACCCGCGGACGAAAAAACCGCGCCGACGATGCGTGCACGCGCGGTGATCTCCGGCGGATCACGGATTTGGAGCCATTTGCTGAAAGTGGCTGGGGGACTAGGATTCGAACCTAGATTAACGGAGTCAGAGTCCGCTGTTCTACCGTTGAACTATCCCCCAACGGCGCCTGGTCGGGCTGGCGTCTGGTCCGCGCCGGCTGGTAGGGCCGGAGAACGGAGCGGCAGGGGGCGCGCCCGGAAGGCAGGGGCGCTCTATACGCAATTCGCCGGCCGGGGTCTAGCGGCTTTTCGCAAATCCCACAGGCAATCTGGTATACGGCATGCGCAGTGGTGCCATGCACAATTGTCTATATTGCATCGCACGCAAGCGGCCTATCTATGTCCCATCAAATGGAGGCACAAATGGCCACGATCACTGCGAACCCCACCCGCGAAACCGGACTCTTCGGGCGCATGGGCGCTGCGGTGTCCGAGTTCTTTTCCGCCGTCGCCGAAGCCCGCCGCATGGCGGACCGGTACGAGCACCTCTCCCACATGAGCAACAGCGAGCTCGCCCGTCTCGGCATCTCCCGCGAGGAGATTCCCCAGGTGGTCGCCCGCGGCCGCTGAGCCGCAAGCGGCCTCATCGGAGGCTGCAGGTTTTCGCCGGGCGTGCGCTGCCGTGAAGGCGCGCCTGCCCGGCCTCTCCTTCCCAGCGTTTCCTCCCAGTGCCTTGTCCCGCCCGCCTCCCGGCGCGGCGGGATTTTTCTTTTGAATGGCGCCGCGCGGCTTCGCCCGAGGCCCCCGGACCCCGGCGCTATTCCACCCGCACCATCACGCTGTCGGTCAGGCCGGCGGCGTCGATCACGGTGAGGCGGGCGAAGCCGCGGCCCTGCGGCGTCCAGAACAGGGTGCGCCGGTCCTCGGCCCGGGCCACCGGCCGGCCGTCCAGGAGCAGGGTGAGGGGAAAGGTCCCCCCGTCCACCTTCAGGGCCAGCGCCTGAGCATCGGCACCGGCGACCCGCGCACCGTCGGGCGGAAACACCACCTGCAGCGGCTCATCCTGCCGGGTGCGGCCGAAATGCCGCTGCGGCGGCGGCAGGCGCGCATTGCCGGCCATCAATGCCCCCTTGGGCGCCGGCCCGAGCCCGGCCGGCGTGCGCACGATGCGGGCGAAGGCATCGAACAGCAGCGGCGCCGCCGCAGCCCGCCCGGTGAGATCCGCCACCGCCTGCCCGTCCGGCCGCCCCACCCAGACGCCCACGGTGCGTCGCCCGTCGAAGCCCACCGCCCAGGAATCGCGATAGCCGTAGGAGGTGCCGGTCTTGAAGGCGATGCGCCCGCCCAGGGCATTTTCCGGCGCGGGCGTGCCCAGCAGCGATTGGCCCACATACCAGGCGGCCACCGCCTCCACCAGGCGGGCGCGGCGCGGCGGCGCCAGCATGGCGTCCTCGCGGCGGAACACCGGCGCCTGCGCCTCCCCGCCCCGCGCCAGCGCCGCATAGAGCATGGTGAGGTCGATAAGGCGGATGCCCACGCCGCCGAGGCCCATGGGCAGAGCCGGCGCGGCCCCGGGCGGCAGTTCCAGCCGTGCCCCCGCCTGCTGCAGACGGCTGGCGAGGCGCTGCGGCCCCACCGCCTCCAGAAGCCGCACCGCCGGCACATTGAGGGACAATTGCAGCGCCTTGCGCACCGAAAGGGTGCCCTGGAAGGTGCGGTCGAAATTCTCCGGCCGCCATGCGCCGAAGCGCGCGGGCCGGTCCTCGATCAGGGTTTCGGGATGGGCGATGCCGTCCTCGAACGCCAGCGCATAGATGAAGGGCTTGAGGGTGGAGCCCGGCGAGCGCACCGCGCGGGCAAGGTCCACCTCCCCGGCCCGCGCGCGGTCGGTGAAATCGGCCGAGCCCACATAGGCGCGCACTTGCGAACTGTCGTTGTCGAGCACCACCATGGCGGCGGACAGGCCCCGGCCGAGAGCGCGGGTGCGCTCGCGCAGGAGGTCCTCCAGCCGCTCCTGCAGCGCGCCGTCGAGGGTCAGCCCATGGCGCACCAGCGCGGGGCGGGCCGCCGCCATCTCCCCGGTCAGATGGGGCGCCAGCTGCGGCAGGGGCCGGCGCAGGGCGGGCACCGGCTCGGCCTTCGCCACCCGTACCTCGTCTGCGGAAAGCAGGCCTTGGGCCGCCAGCCGGTCCAGCACCCGGTCACGCGCCGCCCGCGCCCGCGCCGCATTCCGATCCGGCCGGCGGGCTTCCGGCGATTGCGGCAGAGCGACGAGCAGGGCGGCTTCGGCCAGGGTGAGGCGGCGCGGCTCCTTGCCGAAATAGGTGAGGGCGGCGGCGCGCACCCCTTCGACATTGCCGCCATAGGGCGCGAGGGTGAGGTAGAGGCCGAGGATTTCCGCTTTGGTGAGGCGGGCCTCCAGCTGCACCGCGCGGCGCATCTGGTCCAGCTTGGCGCCCAGGGTGCGCGCCCGCGGCGGTGTGGTGAGGCGGGCCACCTGCATGGTCAAGGTGGAGCCGCCGGAAATCACCCGGCCGGAGCGGGCCGCCTGCCCCACCGCGCGCAGCAGCGCCAGGGGATCGACGCCCGAATGCCCTTCGAAGCGGCGGTCCTCATAGGCGAGGATCATGGCCAGCAGGCGCGGGTCCACGTCCGCCGCGCCGGCGGCGAGGCGCCAGCGGCCATCCGACAGCGCGAACGGCCGCAGCAGGCGGCCGTCCCGGTCCAGCACCTCCACCGACACCGGCGCCTGCGGCGGCGGCGGAGCCCCGGCCCGCACCAGTGCGAGGCCGCCCTGGACGGTGCCGGCCACAACCAGGGCGCCGGCCAGAACCGCAAGGCCCAGCCGGCGCCACCACCGCCCGCCGGAGCGCTTGGGTGGTCCGGCCGGGTCTGCTGGCGAGGTCGCGCTCATCGGCCCGGCGCCACCTCCAGGCTTCCCGCCGCGGTGCGGGCGAAGCGGTCGGGGCGATACATGTCCTCCACCATGGCGGGGGGATGGGCATAGCGGCCGGGCGACACCGCGCGCACCACATAGGCCACCACGAAGGGCTCGTCGCCCTCCTCCCGGGTCACGGCGGCGACGAAGCGGTCGTCGCGGAACTCCACGTGGCCGGCCTCGCTGGTGGCATCCAGCCAGGCGAAGCCGCCGTCCTCCCCGCCCTGGATCAGATTGGGGTTCTCGATCTCGAATCCGGCGGGCAGATAGTCCACCAGGAGGGTATCGGCCAGCGCGCCCTGCGCCTCGCTGAAGCTCAGCACCACCGCGAAGCGCTGGTTCTGCACCGCCTTCGAGGGGTCGGCCGGCTTGCCGTCCAGGGTGAAATAGCGCCGTTCCAGCGTGTAGCCGCGGGCGATGGCCGGCTCCGGCGCCACCGGGGCACCGTTGACGGACACCACCATCTTCACCGGCTCGGTGCCCACATTCTTCACCGTCACCGGCCCGCGGTCGAGATCGGCGCGGCCGAGCTTGCGGCCGAACGGGCCGCGCAGCAGCGTGCCGTCCACCTCCAGCGCCATGTTGGCGGCGCTGGCCACGAGGGAGCGGGCGGCGAGGACGAGCCAGGCATTCTCCTGCGTGGACGTGCGCTCGGTGCGCACCCGGGCCGCATCCACCCGCGCCATGGCCGCGTCGGCGAGCTTCTCCAGCCCCGCCTCCCGGGCCAGCACCGTGAGGGCGGCGGCATCGCGCAGCACCGAGCCGAAATCCGCCCGTCCCGCCACCGGCGCGCCGGGATTGGCAGGCAGCCCTTCCATCGCCACGGTGAAGGCCCGCTCCGCCCGGCTGCGGTCGCCCAGCAGCGCGAGGGCGGCGGCCACCTGCCCCTTGGCCAGCGGGGTGGCCAGATCCTTCAGCCGGGTGTCGGCGAGGTAGCGCAGGTCCCCCAGCGGCGCCCGCCCGTTGCGGGCGAGCACATAGAGGGCATAAGCGGTGTTCTCGCCCTGGGCGCGCATGTCGGCGCCGGCGAGGTTCACCACATTGCGCAGCCGGTCCAGCGCAAGGGCGAAGGCCGGCTGGGGCACGGCAAAGCCTTTCTCCTTCGCGCGGGTGAGGAAATCCACCACATAGGCGTCGAGCCAGGTGTCGGTGCCGCCCGCCGTCCACAGGCCGAAGGAGCCGTCCGCCCCCTGCCGGGCCAGCACCCGCACGATGGCGTCGCGGATGCGCCCGTCCGCCTCCGGGTCCGGGGCACGGCCCACCAGCACGCTGAGATCGTTGTAGGACAACAGTGGCAGGGCGCGGCTGGTCACCTGCTCGGTGCAGCCATAGGGGTAGCGGTCGAGGGCCGCCAGCAGGGCCGGCACGTCGATGGCGCTGGAGGGGGTGACGCTCACCGCCACGCTGCCGGTGCCGGGCAGGAGATCGGCGATGAGGTCGCGCGAGACGGCGAGGCTCTCCCCGGGGCCGAGATTGCGCACGGTGCGCCGCTCGATGTCCGGGTAGGCCGGACGCACCACCATTTCAAAGCTGCGGGTGATGTCGATCCCCTGCCCCGTCAGCCGCGCGGTGACGGTGGCGGGGCCGACGCCCCGGCCTTCCAGCGGCAGGCGCAGGGCCTGGCGTTGCTTCGCCGCCAGCGTCAGCGGCGGGGGCTGGCTGGTCACCGCGGCGGCGCCGGTGGCCGACAGGTCGAGGCGATATTCCCCTTCCGGCGCCTCCACATTGGTGAGGTCCAGGTTGAGGGTGGAGCGGTCGCCGGCGGCGAGGAAGCGCGGCAGGGTGGCGAGCATCACCACCTTGTCGCGCACCACCACGTCGGTGGCGGCATGGCCGAGCTTGCCGGCGCTCCAGGCCATCGCCATCACCCGCGCGGTCCCGTCGAAGGCGGGCACCGGGAAGGAGACGGTGGCGGTGCCGTCCGGCCCCACCGCGACGATGCCGGAAAACAACGCCAGCGGCGGCCCGGCGGGCGGGCTGGTCTTCAGCCCCTCCTCCCCGCCGTCGCCGCCGGAGCGCAGCCGGCCGGCGGCGCCCTGCATGCCGTCGATCAGGGCGCCGTAGAAATCGCGGATCTCCGGCGCAAGGCGCCGTTGGCCGAAGATGGCGGCGTCCGGGGCCGGCGGCTTGTAGCCGGTGAGATTGAGGATGCCCACATCCACCGCCGCCACCGTCACATAGGCCGCCTCGCCGGCAGCAAGGCCGCCGATGCGCACGGGAATGGAAAGGGTGGCGTTGGGGCGCATCTGCGCGGGCGGGGCCAGCTCCACATTCAGCGTGCGCGCCTCGCGGTTCACCGAGAACCAGGCGAGGCCGATGGCGCGGCCCGGCATGCGGCTGGCGGCCACGTCCAGCGGGCGGTGCAGGAAGGCGACCAGATAGGCCCCCGGTCCCCAGCCATCGGCCACCGGGAAGCTCACCTTGTTGGCGCCGGGAACCACCTTCACCAGCTTCTGCGCCAGCAGGCCCTCGTTCAGCACCAGCACCGAGGCGGTGCCGGCGGTGCGGGCGGTGAGGGTGGCTTCCAGCGTGTCGCCGGTGGCGTAAGCGGCGCGGGCGAGGCTCAGTTCCAGCTTGTCGGGGGTCTCCGCATTGCCGTCGCCGCCGAAGCCGGCCTCGAACGGCACGCTGGTGAGGGGCAGCCCGTCGCCGATGATGTCGAGGCGGTAGCGACCATATTGGGTGGGCACGGAAAGGCGCGCGGGGCCGTCGGCGATCGTGTCGAGCCGCCCTTCGGCCACGCGGGTGACGATCTTCACCGGCTCATAGTCCCAAGATCCGCTCACCCGGTACCATTGGTAGCGCGTCTCGATGCGCGAGAGCTTCCAGGACAGGCCGGGGGCGGCCAGCAGCCTGTCGTCGGCGCCGGCCACCACCACGTCGAAGCTGGCCGCCTCGCCCTCCCGCACCCGGTCGGTGAAGAGCGGCTTCACGCCGATCTGGCTGCCGGCGGGGGCCACCGGCAGCACGATGGTGCGCTGGACCGCGCGCCCGCCGCTCTCCACCAGCCGCACGATGGCTTCCATCTCCAGCGGGCGGGCGGTGCGCGGCAGCTCGGAGGCGCCGAGGCGCAGGCTGGCGCGGCCGCGCGGGTCGGTGCGCGGGGCGTCCGCCACCGGCTGGCGCTCGGCCAGCACCTCGTCTTCCCCGTTGCCGAAGGCATAGCCGGCGAAGCCCGGCCGCGCCGCGGCGGCGCGCAGCTCGGCCTCGGCCTCCACGTCGAGCCCGGCGGCGGGGGCGCCGAACAGGAAGCGGCCCTCCACCAGCACCTCCACCGGGCGGTTGCGCGGCAGGGCGGGCTCGCGGGCGGTGAGGTTGAACTCCACCCGGTCGGGAACATAATCCTCCACCAGGAAGGTGACCTCGCCGATGGGCGGGGCCTTGGGATCGGTCAGCGCCTTCACCCGCCAGGTGCCGGTCATGGCGCCGGCCAAAAGGGGCAGGTCCACCGTGCGCCCGCCGGCGCCCTGGTCGGGCACCGCCAGGCGGCGGTCGTCCACCCCGTCCGGCCGCACCATCTGCAGCGTCAGCGGCACGCCGGCGGCGGCGCGACCCTGCGCATCGCGCAGCAAAGCGGTGAGATGCACCGTCTCGCCCGAGCGGTAGACGCCGCGCTCGGTGGCGAGGAAGGCGTCGAGCCCTGCCGGGGCCTCGCGGCCGGCGACGCCGCGGTCGGTGAGGTCGAAGGCCGTGTCCTTCAGGGAGAGGAAGGCGTAGTCGCCGCCATCGGTGCGCGCCACCACCACTTCCGGCGCCAGCCCCGCCGGCCCGCGCGACAGGCCGGGATCAAAGCGCACATAGCCGTCGGCGTCGGTGCGGGCGGTGCCCAGCACCTCGTTGGAGCGGGCGACGAGGCGCACCTCCGCCCCCGCCATGGGCTCGGCGCTGCCCAGGGCGCGCACCAGCACATGCACGCCGTCCTGCGCCGAAAGGGCGGTGAGACCGAGGTCGGAGACGATGAACCACTGGGTGGCTTCGGTGCCGTACTCGTCGTCCGTGGTCCCCTTTTCCGGCGCGGCGGTCATCACATAGACGCCGGGCTCCAGCCGGCCCACCGCCTCGGTCACCGGCACGGCGGTGGTGACCTCCGCATTGAGCGGGCTGTCCACCTCCAGCACGCCGGAATAGATGGCGATGGCGGTTCCCTCGGCGAGGCGCTCGCGCACATAGGTGTCGAGCCCCTGCCGGAACTCGCCCTGGATGGCGGTGGGCACCAGGCTGCGGTCGCCGATGCGCAGGATGTTCACCTTCACCGCGCTGGCATTCACCGAAGTAAGGGGAATGCCCTTCTGCCCGGTGCGCGGCAGCACGTAGTTACGGCCGCTGAAATGCACCGAGGGCTGGCGGTCGCGCACATAAAGGGAAAGCTCCGTGGCGCGGCGCAGGCGCTCGCCGGTGGCCGAAGGCACGCCGGGCCGCACGGCGACGACATAGCGCTCCCCGTGCTTCAGGCCCTCCACGCAGATCTGCCGGGCTTCGGCGGTGATGGCGGGCTTCGCCATGCCGGCCACCTGCACGAAGGCCGAAAAATCGGTGCCGGCGGCGAGATCCTCGGAGAATTGCACGCAGGCGCGCGGGGCGGCGGCGTCGGATTCCACCGTATAGTCCACCAGGCGGAAGCCGTGCTCCTCCTTCAGCTTCTCGTAGAAGGCGCGCTCGGCGGGCGTGTCGCGCAGCTCCAGGGCCAGCTTCAGCGTGTCGAGGGCGGCGTTCCACAGGCGGCGGGTGGCATAGATCTGGCCGATGAGCGTCAGCGCCTCGCCCTCCTCCGCCCGCGTGGTGGCGCGGCGATAGGCGATGAAGGCGGCTGCCAGGGCATTGTCGGAGAAGGTGTAGGCGTCCTCATTCTCGTTGGGCTTGATGGCGTTGAGCGCGCGGGCGAGGCGCAGCCAGACGCCGGCATCCTGCGGTTCGGCCACCGCAAGGCCGGCATAGAGCTCGGCCGCGGTGCGGGCATCGTTGCGCTGGAAGGCCTGGGCGGCGTCGCGGCGCGCCCGGTCGAGGGGTGGGGCGGGAACGGTGGCCTCGCGCCGCAGCAGGCGCTCGTAGCGCCGCGCGCCGCTCACCAGGTCCGAGCGCTGGAAGGTCTTGAGGCCGGCGGGACGCGGCGGCAGCGGCGTCTGCGCGGCCGGGGCGAGCGCGGGACGCTGGGCCTGGGCATAGTCCCGGGCGGCCTCGGCGGCCGCATCCTGGGCGGCAGCGGGCATTGCCGCGCCAAGGCAAAGCCCGGCGAACAGGCTGAGGGACAGGAGACGACGGCGAAGGTCCATGGACCGCTCCCTCGGTGCTGAAGCACCGTTGCGGGCGGCGGGCGTGCGCTGCGGAGGACGCGAAGGCGTGCGTCCCGCAGATCGTGCGACCGGCCCCCTTGCGAGAAATGACCGACCGGCTCCCGCCTTCCGTCTTCCACGGCAGGCAGGTCCGACCCCGCGCCGCCATCTATGCGCAACCCGGGCCGTTCGCCAAGGGGAGAGTTTGGGGAGCGGCGGGGTCGCGCCGTTCAGGCGCCCGCGCCCGGCAGCAGCACATGCGGCCGCAACAGGTGGATGCGCCGGCGGCCGATGCGCGCCACGAGCCGCCGCTCCGCCTTCACCCCCGAGGGGTGGCCGCCGAGCTTGTCATAATGCTTGCGGGAAATGACCAGCCCCTGCGCCGGCGTGGGAAGGCCCAGCAGCGCCAGGCGGGCCACCGCCATGGCCTCGCCGAGGCGCGGGCCGATGCCGTAGCCGTCCACCGCAAGGCGGAAGGTGGCGGCGAGGCGCTCGGCCTGCCCGCGTCGTTCCGCCGTTTCGATGAAGGTGGCCACCTCCCGCGCCCAGCCCTCTTCCAGGATGGAGCCGGGAGACAGGAACATGAGCCAGCGGCCGCGCGCCTGCGCCGCGCCCTGCCGCAGGCGCACGCCCACGTCGTTCACGGAGGGCAGGAAGACGCATCCCGCCGCATCGGCAATGGTGGCGGTGCCGTCGGTGGAGCCGCTGTCCACCAGCGTCACGTCCCGCAGAATCCCCGCGGTAACCCCCTGCACCAGAGCGGACAGCGCCGGCACGAGTAGGTGTTCGCAGTTGTGCGTTGCAATGATGACGGACAGCAATGGAAACGTTCCCTTGCGCTATTTGCGAGCTATACCGCCGCGATGCGGCCGCGTCGATGCCGCATCGCACCATGGCGAGCAGAAAGCACATGTGGTGGCCGCACCGCCGGGCCGAAGCCCCGGGCTCCCGCAGCACGGCGCGGCATGATATGCAGAATACCAGTCGGGACCGTGCGGCAGACGCTCCCGGCATCAGGCTGAGATGTGCCCGCCACCGGAGCGGGCCGCGACAGGGATGCGCCCGAGCATGGATTTCGAAAGCTGGGACAAGGACGAGGCCGGTCGGCTGAAGGTGTGGCCGTTGCAGGCCTTCACCACGGCGGTGTTCGACGGCGCCACCGGCGGGGTGCGGCTGGAAGTGGGCGTCCCCAAGCCGGGCAAGCCCTCCCCGGCGGTGCAGGTGGCCATGCCGCCGGACCTCCTGCGGGCCTTGGCCGCCGCCCTCCTGGAAGTGGCGGACGCCATCGAAGGCACCGCCGCCGGCCCGGCCGAGGCGAAATCGAACTGAGGGCCGGATCGCGCCTCAGAGCCGGATGACCTGGCACCCCTCCCCCACCGCGCGCGTCGCCGCATCGGCCACATAAGCGTGGTGGGTGAAGACGATGACCTGCGTCAGCGCGCCAAGCTCCGCCAGCAGCTTCAGCCCGGCCTCGGTGCGCGCCTCGTCGAAGCTCACGAACAGGTCGTCCGCCATGAAGGGCAGCGGCGCCGCACGGCGGGCGTGCTCCTCGATGGCGGCGATGCGCAGGGCCAGGAAAAGCTGGTCGGCGGTCCCCTCGGACAGGTGGTCGATGCCGTGAGGGGTGCCATCACGCAGCGCGGCGAGACGTGGGGTTTCCTGGTCGTAGTCGATGCCGATACCGCTCCATTGCCCCAAGGTCAGCGCGCCGAAGGCCTGCGAGGCGCGGGTGACGATGGGGTTCTGGTGCTGCTCGCGATAGCGCTCGATGGCGCGGGCGAGCAGGCGGCTGGCCACGTGGCTGCGGGTGAAATCCTCCACCGCCTCGGCCATGGCGGCAAGGGCGTCCTGCTCATCCTGCGCGGCGCGGGCGGCGCCTTCCCGGGTGTCCAGGGCGGCCAGCGCCGCGCGCGCCTCCGCGTCGCGCTCCACCGCCCGGTCGCGCCCGGCGCGGGCGAGCGCATGGGCCGCTGCGGCATCGGCGGCGCGGGCCTCCAGGGTTGCCGCATCCGCCCCCGCCACGGCGGTCCGCACCGCTTCAAGGTCGCGGCCGCGCGCCATGTCCGCGAGCCGCCGCTCGGCCGCGTCGCGTCGCGCGGTGCAATCGGCGGCGCGCTCCAGGCGCGCCAGCAGCCCCGGCAGCGTCGGCGCCGGCACATCTCCCGCCATCTGGCAGGCGGCCGAAACATCGGCCTGGGCGCGGGCGAAATCCTCCTGGGTCTGCGCCACCGCGGCGGTGCGGACGGCGAGGGCGGCGCCCGCCGCGTCCGCCCGCGCCTGCGCCGCCTTGGCCGCCTCCAGCCGCTGCCGCAGCCGCCGCGCCGTGGCCGCGGCATCCTCCCCCTCCCCTTCGCCCGCTCGCCCGGCAAGATCGGCGACACGGGTACGGAACACGGCCTCGTCGCGCAGGATGGCGCCGATGCGGTGCTCGGCGGTGGCAAGGGTGGTCGAAAGGGTGGCCGCCGAGCGCCACAGGCCGGTGGCGGCGCGCACCTCCTCGGCCGGGGCCATGGCGCGGATGGCGAGCTGCGGCAAAAGATCGGCCGCCTCGGCCGCCAACTGCCGGCTTTCCTCATCCAGCGCCCCCCTGCGGCGCGCCAGTTCATCCCGGCGCTGGGTGAGGCGGGCAAGATCGCGGGTGCGGTCGCGCGCCTCCTGGTGCCGCTGCTCCAGCCGGGCGAGGGCGTCGCGCAGCTCCGCCATGCGCAGCGGCGCGGCATCAAGGGGCGGCAGGCCGAGATCGCGGCGCAGCAGCTCCGCCGCGCGGCGATCCAGCGCCACGGCGGCGCGGGCCGCCTCCCCTTCCGCCTCGTCTCCCACCAGTGCGGCGCGGGCGGCGCAGATGGCTTCCACCTCGCGCAGGAAGGCCACCGCACGGGCATCCGCCGGCTGGAACATGCCGGCCGGCGCCCACAGGGCGGCCCAATCCTGCGCCGCGGCGGTGCAGCGGGCCTCGGCCTCGGCCAGGCGGGTGGCCAGGGTGGCGAGGCGCACATCCAGATCGGCAATCTCGCGTTCCGCCTGGGCCAGCTCGGCCAGCCGACGGCTCTCGCGCTGGCGCTCGTCGGCCACATGGTCCGCCCGCGCCAGCGCACCGTCGAGCTGGACGGCCGCCTGCCGGTCCGCGTCCTGCGGCGCGCGCTCGGCCAGGACCACCGGCCGCAGCTGCTGCCAGAGCGCATCACGGGCGGCGCGGGCCGCTGCGACGGCGGCCTCGGTGGGCGCGGTGCCGTCCCCGTCGAGGGTGGCGCGCCGCGCCTGCGCCAGGGCCTTCTGCTCGGCAAGGCCGGCGCGGGCCTCCTCCAGCCGCGCCCGGGCATCGGCGGCTTCGTTCACCGCCCGCAACAGCGCCTCGGCGGCGGCAAGGGCGGGAAAGGGGGCAACCGCCAACCCGTCGGCATCCATGCCCGAGAGGCCAAGCCGCAACATGCGCTCGCCCAGCGCCGCGCGCGCGGTCTTCAGCCGGGCGAAGGCCGTGGCCAGCGCCTGCTCGCGGGCCTCCGCCCCATCCAGCGCGGCAAGGCGGCGGCGCAGGGGCTCGGGGTCTTCCACCGGCCCCACGCCGGCCCGCGCGGCCTCCAGCTCTGCCGCCTCGCGGGCATGGGCCTGAAGGTCGCTGGCCAGCGTCTCGGCCCGCAGCGCCCGCGCCTTGAGGCGATCGGCGAGGGCATCGGCACGGGCGAGCACCGGCGCCGCAGGCATGCGCGCCCGCAGCGCCTCCCCATCGGCAAGGCCGAGGTCGGCGGCGATGCGGGCGAGGCCGGCACCGGCCTGGGCCGCCTCCTCCCGCCGCCGGGGCAGATCGGCGCGCGCCTTCTCGATGGCGGCGCGTTCCTCGTCGCAGGCGGCCACCAGGTCCGCCAGGGGCAGGATGGCTCCGTCCACCGCCACCCCGCCATGGGCTTCCGCCGCCCGTGCGGCTTCGGCCGCGGCGCGGGCGAGGGCCGCCTCGGCCGCCTCCAGGGCGGCAAGGGCGGCTCGGGTGCGGGCGGGAAAGCCCGCGGGCACCTGTGGCAGCGGGCCCATGGACGCCAGCTCGGCGGTGTCGGCGTCGATCTGGCGGAGCGCGTCCACGGCACGCCACAGAAGGTCCGCCCAGCCGGCCGCCTGCCCGGCGGCGCCTTCGGCCTCCACCGCGGCCGCGCGGGCGGCGGCGGCCTCCTGCGCGGCCTTGCGCAGGGCGCGCACCTCGTCTTCCCGCACCTCAAGGTCACGCACCTGCTTGCGGGCGGCGGCGCGGGCGTCGGCGGCCCGGTAGAAGGCGTTGCCCGCCACCTTGCGGCCGGGCTTGTAGGCGCTCGCCGCGCGCCCGGCGAACTGGTCCCGCATCTGCGCCACATGGCCCAGGCCGGGCGCCGCGGCGATGAGGGTTTCGGCAAGGTCGCCGCCCCCGGCCAGCAGTTCCCGCCCGCCCTTGCGCAGCCGGTCCTGGTCCAGCCCGAAGATGTCGAGGAAGCCGGCCCGCCCATGGGCGCCGAGGAAGGGGGCGAGGCAATCGTCCGCCAGGGGCGCCTCGTTCTCGGGGTCCACCAGCGGCGCCTTGCGCCGCTTCAGCCGCACGAAGGAAAAGGCGCGCCCGTCCTGCGTCACCGTCGCGGACAGGCGCATATCCTTGTAGTCGTGCAGGAAATTGAAGCGCGAGCGCTCGTCGATGCCGAACAGCACGTCGCAGGCGGCATTGAGCGCCGTGGTCTTGCCGGCCTCGTTGGCGCCGAGGATCACCACCAGCCGCGCCGCCGGGTCGAAGGCGAGGTCGCGGTCGGTGAAGCGGCCGTAGCGGTCGAGGCCGAGGTGGGAGAATTTCATCGGCCGGCCTCGGCGTCGGGGGCCACATCGCACAGGCCGGACAGGATTTCGTCCCGGGCCGCGGCCAGAACCGCTTCCAGGTCCGCCTCCTCCGGCCGCAGGGCGTCGGCCACGCCGCGCTCCATGAGGTCGAGCGCCTCGGCCGGGGTCTTCGACCGCAGATCGGCGAGGATGGCGGCGATATCGGCGCGGAAATCGGGGTCCGCCGCCACCTCGGCAAGGATGGCGTCGAAGCCGGCCACCGCCGGCTCGCCGCGCGTACGGGGCGCGCGGGTGTCGAGGCGCACCTTCTCGATGAGCACGTCGGCGGACACCTCATAGGCATGCGCCTGCATCTCCTCGCCCACCTGCCCGGCGGTGGCGACGAGATGGGCATGCAGCGGGGTTTCCCCGGAAAAGCTGAGCCGCAGCGCCAACGGCCGCCCTTCGGCGCCGGACACGGCGGCGGCGATGGCGGCGCGCGCCCGCAGCGCGATTTCCGCCTCGTCCCCCACCCCGGCGAGGTCGATCACCGCATGCTCGAAGCGCGCCGCATCGAGGGTCAGGGCCTCCATGCCGGTGATGCGCCCGCCGGCCACCTGCACCAGGGTCGCGCCCTTGGGTCCGGTCTCGCGGGCGTGGCGGCCCTGCAGGTTGCCGGGAAAGACGATGGCGGGGTGCTGCAACACCACCTCGCGGCGGTGGATGTGGCCGAGGGCCCAATAATCGTAGCCGGCGCCCGCCAGTTCCTCCACCGTGCAGGGGGCATAGGTGTTGTGCCCCTCCCGCCCGGTGAGCGAGGTATGCAGCAAGCCGATGTTGAAGGCCCCGGCGACGGCGGCGGGATAGGTGCGCGCCACATTCTCCGGCACCGCGCGGTTGGGGAAGCCACGGCCGTGCAGCGCCACCTCGAAATCCGGCAGGCGCACGGTTTCCGCCCGCGTGTCGGGAAACAGGTGCACATTCTCCGGCAGCGGCAGGTCGCGGCTCATGGTGGAGGCGGCGTCGTGATTGCCGCGGATGACGAACACGCGGATGCCGGCGCGGGCGAGCCGGCCCATCTGCCGCACGAAGACCTGCCCCGTGGCATAATCCTTCCAGTCGCTGTCATAGACATCGCCGGCAATGAGCAGGAAGGCCACGCGCTGCGAGATGGCCGCCTCGACGAGATTTTCCAGCGCCCGGCGGGAGGCATCGAGGAAGGCGGCCGCCTGCGCGCCGCGCCGCGCCAGACCGCGCAGGGGGCTGTCGAGATGGATGTCGGCGGCGTGCAGGAAGCTGAAGGCGGGCGCGGGCATGGGCGGGCGGCGACTCACCATAAGGCGGAGGCCGGCACCTTAGAGCGCGATCCGCTCGAATTGAACCAATTTGATCGGTGAACCGCCCTCTCACTTAAGGAGAGAGAAGGCGTTATCCGATCCTTTTGCGATGCAAGCTGATCGGCGCGTGCTCTGGTGGATCAAAGAGTTGGGGTTAGACCTGCTTGCGACAGATGGGCTCCATCTGTCGCGGTCTAACCCCTAGCGCCCAACCCTGGGCTTGTCCCATGGCGGCCGCCCGTTTCGGCCGGCACGCTGCCGTTGCCCATGCGGTCTCGGGGCGGGCGCGTCGGGCGGCCCTCAGGTCTTCGGGCAGGGCACTTCCTTGTAGACCGCATCGGCGAACTGCTTCACGCCCACGTTCACGCGCAGCGGCGATGTCCAGGTCTGGTAGGTGACGATGCCACGGGTGATGGCGATCACCTTGTAGTTCTCGATCCCCTTGGTCTTGTAGCATTTGCCGGCTTGAATATCTTCTTCCTTCAAAGGCATCGAAAAGGTCCCGATCAAGGCGATTAAGAAACGATGCCAGTATGATCGCTCCGCCGCACCTGATCAAGACGGTGGGGGGGAGGGCGAAGACCCCCTCCCCCGCGCCGCATCGTCCTCACGCCTCCCGTGCCCCCTCCGCCGGCACCGCGGGCACCTTGGGCCGCGCGCCGGGGCGCAGCTTTTCGCGGATGCCCTGGAACAGCACATAGAGCGGCGGGATGACGAAGATGCCGAGGAAGGAGGCGGCGATCATGCCGCCGAACACCGGCGTTCCCACATTCTGCCGGGCGAGCTGGGCCGCGCCGGTGGCCACCACCAGCGGGTAGAGGCCGAGGATGAAGGCCAGCGAGGTCATCATCACCGGGCGGAACCTCAGGCGCGAGCCCTCGGTGGCGGCGACGAGCAGGTCCTCGCCATGCTCGCGCCGCTCCTTGGCGAACTCGACGATGAGGATGCCGTTCTTGGCGGCAAGGCCGATGAGAACGATCATGCCGATCTGGCCGTAGAGGTCGAGGGTAAGCTGGCCGATGACGATGGCCGCGAACGCGCCCAGAAGACCCACCGTGACCGACAGCAGCACCGGCACGGGGATGGACCAGCTCTCGTAGAGCGCCACCAGGAACAGGAAGGCGAACAGCACGGCGAAGGCGAGGATCATCCCCGTCTTGCCCTCCGCCCGCTTCTCCTGGAACGAGGTGTCGGTCCACGCGCCGGAGAAGCCCTGCGGCAGCGTCTTGGCCGCCACCTCGTCCATGGCGGCGAGCGCCTGGCCGGAGGAGACCCCCGGCGCCGGCGTGCCCTGCACCGTCACCGCCCGCTTGTTGTTGTAGCGGATGAGGGCCGGCGGACCGATCTCGATGCGCACCTCGACGATGGAGCGCAGCGGGATCATCTCGCCTTTGTCGTTGCGCACATGGATGCGGTAGATGTCGTCGATGCTCTTGCGGTCCTCGGCCTCGCCCTGCACCTGCACCTGCCAGGTGCGGCCGTAGAGGTTCATGTCGTTCACATAGAGCCCGCCGAGGGAGGCCTGGAGCGCCTGGAACACGCTGTCCAGCGGCACGCCCAGCACCTGCGCCTTGTCGCGGTCGATGTCGAGATAGACCGAGGGGTTGGAGGCGGAATAGGTGGAGAACACCCGGGCGAGCCGCGGGTCCTGGTTGGCGGCGATGACGAGGCCGCGCAGCACCTGGGCGAGCGCCTTGGGATCTCCGGCCCGCAGGTCCTGCAGCACGAAGCTGAAGCCGCCGCCGGTGCCGAGGCCGACGATGGGCGGCGGCGCCAGCGGCACCACCGTGCCGCCGGGGATGCGCCGCATCTTTTCTCCCATCCGGGCGAGGATGGCGTTCACGCCGTTCTCCGCCCCGTGCCGCTCCTCGAACGGCTTCAGCGTCACCACGATGAAGGCGGCGTTGGACTGGGAATAATTGTCGATGAAGTTGAGGCCGATGACGGAGGTGAAGTCCTCCACATTGTGCTCTTCCTTCAGCACCGCCTCGGCCTTGCGGATCACCTCGGTGGTGCGGCCCACGGAGGCGCCGCCGGGCAGCTGGACCACCACGAAGAAGGCGCCCTGGTCGTCCTCCGGCAGGAAGCCGGTGGGCGTCATCTTCGACAGGGCGAGGATGCCGCCCGAGGCAACGAACACGCATACGAGGCCGATGAGGGAGAAGCGCACGATGCGCGCCACCACCGCGCCATAGGCATCGCGCACCTTGTCGATGCCGCGCATGACATAGCCGATGGGCCCCTTCTTCGGCCCGTGGGAGGGCTTCAGGAGGATGCCGCACAACGCCGGCGAAAGGGTCAGCGCGTTGATGGCGGACAGGAACATGGCCACCGCCACGGTGACCGCGAACTGGCGGAACAACTCGCCCGAGATGCCGGGGATGAACGCCACCGGCACGAACACGGAGAGCAGCACGAGGGTGATGGCGATGATCGGCGCCGTGATCTCCGCCATGGCCTTCTTGGTGGCCTCGGCCGGAGTCAGCTCGGGATGCTCCTCCATCACCCGCTCGACGTTCTCCACCACCACGATGGCGTCGTCCACCACGATGCCGATGGCGAGCACGATGGCCAGCAGCGACACCGAGTTGGCCGAATAGCCGATGGCGTTGAGGACGATGAAGGTCCCGATGAGGCTCACCGGCACCGCCAGCGTCGGGATGAGGGTGGCGCGGAACGAGCCGAGGAAGAGATAGACCACCAGCACCACGAGGATGAAGGCCTCGATCAGAGTCTTCTGCACCTCGTGGATGGTCTCGGTGACGAAGCTGGTGGGGTCGTAGGTCACCTTCCAGGCCAGGTCCTCGGGGAAGGACTTCGCCAGTTCGTCCATGCGGTCGCGGATGGCGGTGATGGTGGTGATGGCGTTGGCGCCCGGCGACTGGTACAGCGCCAGCACCGCGGCGGGACCGCCGTTGAACAGGGTTTCGCGATCGAGGTTGGCGGCGCCCAGCTCCAGCCGGGCCACGTCGCCGAGCCGCAGCACCGAGCCGTCCTCATTGGTGCGCAGGACGATCTTCTCGAACTCCTCGACGGTGGCGAGGCGCCCCTTGGTGCGCAGGTTCAGCTGCAGTTGCTGGTCGTCGGAAATGGGCCGCGCGCCCACCCGCCCCACCGCCGCCTGGATGTTCTGGGCGCGGATGGCGTTGACGATGTCGCCGGAGGTGAGGTTGAGGCCGGTCAGGCGGTCCGTCTTCACCCAGGCCCGCATGGCATAGTCCTGCGGACCCCACAGGGAGGCGTCGCCGACACCGGGAATGCTCTTCAGCTCGTCCAGGATGTTGATGGTGACGTAATTTGAGATGAACAGCGGGTCGTAGGTTTTCTTCGGCGAATAGATGGCGAGAACGCCGAGCAGAGCGGAAGATTTCTTCTTCACCACCACGCCCTGACGCTTCACGTCGTCCGGCAGCTTGGAGAGCGCCACCTGGACGCGGTTGTTCATGTTGACGGTGTTGATGTCGGGATCGGTGCCCAGCTCGAACGAGCCGGTCAGCGAATAGCTTCCGTCATCGCCGGATACGCTCTTCATGTAGATGAGCTTGTCCACGCCCACCACCTGGGCCTCGATGGGCTGGGCGACGGTGGAATCCACCACCTCCGCCGAGGCGCCGGGATAGGCCGTGGTCACCGACACCTGCGGCGGGATGATGTCGGGATACTGCGCCACCGGAATGGCGAGAAGGGAGAGCAGGCCGGCAATCACCGTGACGATGGCGATGACGATGGCGAGCCGCGGGCGATCGACGAAGACGGATGACAGCATGGCTCAGCCCTTCAGGCCGGTGGCCGGGGTGGCGCGCACGGTCGCGCCGGGCTTCAGGGCCTCGAAGCCCTCGATGATCACCGGCTCGCCGGCCTTCACCCCCTCGTCCACGATCACGTTCGGCCCCTGGGAGCCGCCGGTCTTCACCCGGCGCACCACCGCCTTGCCGTTCTCCACCACGAACACATAGACCCCTGCCTGGTCGGCGATGAGCGCCGCCTGCGGGATGAGGACGCGCTCCTCCGGCGTGCCGGTCTTCAGCTCCACCCGCACCAATTGCCCGTCCACCAGCTTGCCCGAGGCGTTGGGCACGTCGGCGCGCAGGATCACCGTGTCGGTGGTGCGGTTCACGCTCACATCCACGAAATTGATGCGCCCCACCTCGCCATAGACCGAGCCGTCGGAGAACTTGATGCGCACCTCCACATCGGAGAGGTCCACCTTGCCCTCCTCCTTCTGCGCCTCCAGATAATCGCGCTGGCTTACCGGGAAGGTCACATACATGGGGTTCTGGCTCACCACCGTGGCGAGCACGCCGCTTTCCGGCCCGACGATGTGGCCCTTGGTGACCGCCGAGCGGCCGATGCGGCCGGTGATGGGCGAGACGATATCGGTGTAGCCGAGGTTGATCTTGGTGGTGTTGAGCGCCGCCTCGGCGGAGAGCAGGGCACCCTTGGACTGCTCCTCGTTCGCCACCGCCTGGTCGCGGGCCACCGCGGTACCGGCGTTCTTCGCCAGCAGTTCCTCGGCGCGCTCGCGCTGGATCTTGGCGAGGGTGAGCGCGGCCTTGGCCCGCTCCACGTCGCCTTCCGCCTGCTGCACGTCCGCCTGGAACAGCGGCTTCTCGATGCGGTAGAGGGGTGCGCCCTCCTTCACCGTCTCGCCTTCCGTGAACAGCACGGCCTCCAGCATGCCTTTCACCCGGGCGCGGATCTCCACCCGCTCCGGCGCCTCGACGCGGCCGACGAATTCCATGGCCGAGGAGATGGGGCGCAGCTCGGCGGCGACCACGCCCACGGGGATGCCCCCCTCCTGCGCGCCGGCAGGGCCGACGCCGGAAAGACCCAGCGGAAGGCAGAAGAGCAGCGCGGCTGCGGCGCGTGCGGCGGGCGTGCGTGACATGGTTTCCTCCCCCGACCATCCTAAGGGGGCCACTGCCCCTCGGATGGAGAATGCTGGTACAGCCGTCCCCTCAATCGCCGGCTGCGGGACTGCTCGATATAGCGGAAAGGCCCGGACGATTGTCGAGAGAAAACGGCTGTGCTCCGGCCACATTCTTTCGCGACGGCAAACCTTTCTGGCAAATCTGCCGCATCGACAGTACGGCCGAACCGGCGCCGCGGGGCGACACGTCTTCGCAACCGGCGCGCCGCCCGCCACACCGGTCAGGGCAGGAGGGCACCACGACTTCACCGGCTCGGTATCGGCACCGTGATCAGGCCGCGCCGCCCGCTACCTGCGAGGGAAACGGCACCACCTGCCCGCCGGGCCCCGTGCCGGCCAGCACGCCCTTCACCTGCGGAATGAAGGCCGTCAGTTCCGGGCCGAAGGAGATGCGATCCACCAGCCGGTCCAGAAGCGCCGCCAGCTTGGCGCGCTCCTGCGGGGTCTTCAGCAGGTCCGGCAGCGTTGCCATCGCGGCCTCGGGAGCGTGATCCACGATGATGGACTGGCGCCGGATGATCGCCTGCGCCGCATCCGCCGGCAGGGTGATGAGGCCCACCTCGTGCCCCACCAGCTCGCGGATCTGCTTCAGGGTGGAAAGCCGCCGCTGGCCCGGGTTGCGGCGCTGGGCCAGCAGCGCCACGCGCACCGCGGCATCGGTGAAGCCGCCCTCGCGCATGGCGGCCAGGGCGGCGTCCACCTCGGCCGTCGGCTGCTCCACCAGGGCCGGCGCCGACGGCGCGGTCAGATCGGGGTCGAGCATGGCGAGGGTGCCGTAGAGGCGGAAGAATTCCGTCTCCACCGTGGCGTCGCGCAGGCTGCGGAACAGGTTCCACCAGGCGGTAATGGATGCCGCGGCCAGGCGCTCGCCGGCCACCAGGGGGCCGCCCTCGTTGCGGGGCGTGCGCTGGCTGCGGGCAAAATCGGCCAGCGGCGCCATGGCCGCAAGGAAGGGGTTGAGATCGGAAAGGCCCCAGCGCACGGCGCGCAGCGGATGCAGCGCCCGCATGGCGCGCCCCATCTCCGGCGTCACCAGCGCCGACAGCGCCGGATGCACCAGCGTTTCGTAGGCCTGCGCGTTGCGCTCGGAGACATTGGCCACCACCTCGAAGGGGATTTCATCCCGGCGGCCGTATTTCTGGAGCATCGCGAGATCCTCCACCCGGCGCTCCTCGAGGGTGACATCATACTTCACCTCGCCGCCGGAGTGGTCCTCCTCGATGGTCATGCCGTAGAGGCCGGGCGCGAGCGCCTCCACATATTCCAGGAGGTCCACGATCTGCGCATGCTCCCGCCGGGCGATGGCGCCGGACACGAAGATGCCGAGATGGCCCACCGAATGGTGCATCAGCCCCACCACCACCTGCCCGGCATCCTTCAGCGCCTGGGTGGTGGGATAGACATCCGCCACCCAGTTGATGGCCTGCTGCGGCGGCGTGATGTTGTCGCCCAGCGAGGCGAAGACGATGATGGGCGAGCGCACCGCCTTGAGGTCGAAGCTCTTGCCCGGCGCCCATTCCGCCTTGCCGGCGGCAAGCTTGTTGCCGACGAACAGGTTCTCGACGATCCACTGGATCTCGGCCCGGTTCATCAGGAAATAGCCGCCCCACCAGCGTTCGAACTCCAGGAAGCGCTCGGGCTCGCTGTCGATCCTGGAATAGAGATTGTAGTATTTGCTGAAATAGGTATTGGCGGGGTTCAGATACTCGAAATTGTCCACCAGATAGGCGCCGTCGAAGACGCCGCCGCCGAGGTCTGCCGCAAGCAGCGCGGTCCACGAGCCGCCGAGCACCCCGCCGGCATAGCGCATCGGGTTTTCCGCATCATTGCCGGCCCAGTAGGACATGGGCGCGCCGTTCACCACGATGGCACCCACATTGTCCGGGTCGAGGGCCGCCACCAGCATGGCCGCCCAGCCGCCCTGGCAGTTGCCCATCACCACCGGCTTGCTGCGGGTGGGGTGGCGCTCGCGCACGATGCGCAGGAACTCCGTCTCCGCCAGCGAAACGTCCGCCAGGGTCTGGCCGGGCTCGGGCTCGGGGAAGAAGATGACCATGTAGACGGCGTGCCCGGCCTTCAGCGCGAAGCCCACCTCCGAATCCTTCTTGAACCCGCCGATGCCGGGTCCGTGGCCGGCGCGCGGGTCGATGATGAGGAAGGGCCGCTTGGCCGGATCGAGCTGCACCCCTTCCGGCGGCAGGATGCGCACCAAAGCATAATTGGCCGGCCGCTCGAAGGTGCGCGCATCGGCGATCATCTCATGGTCGAAGGCGAGCAGCGGCGGCTTGCCCGCCTTTTCGTGGGCGATCCAGTTGTTGCCCCGCTGGCGCATGGTATCCCAGAACAGCAACGTGCGCTGTCCGGCATCGAACCAGTAGGAAACGGCATCGCGCCAGGCGGCGGCGGGCTCCCGGGGCTGCGTCACCGCCGGGGCGAAGGCGCCGGCCGCACCACGCATGGCATCGCCATAGGCCGCCACCGCCTCGCCGAGGCGCAGGCGGTAGATCTCGGCCACGCGCCCATACACCTTCATCATGTCCATGGGGTGCATGTGTGCATCCTCCCTCTGCGGCGGCGCACCGCCGATCCTGCCCACCGCCGCACGCAGTTGCGGCACGAAACCGGCGCGGGGCAGGCTGCGTCGTCGATGCAGCGCCGCGCGCCGGGCCTACACTTCCAGCGCCGCACGCGCCGCCACCCGCTGCGCCTCCGCGAGCAGGCAAGCCACCGCGCAGGACGCCAGCCGCGTCAACCGGGAATCGGCACGGCTGGTGAGGATGATCGGCACCCGGGCACCCAGCACGATGCCGGCGGCGTCGGCATCGGCCAGAAAGGTCAGGCTCTTGGCCAGCATGTTGCCAGCTTCCAGGTCCGGCACCACCAGAATGTTGGCCCGCCCCGCCACCGGCGAGGAAATATGCTTGATCTGAGCCGAGCCGAGGTCGATGGCATTGTCGAGGGCGAGCGGGCCGTCCACCACGCCGCCGGTAATCTGGCCGCGATCCGCCATTTTGCACAATGCCGCCGCCTCGATGGTGGAGGGCACGTCCGGGTTGACCGTCTCCATGGCGGAGAGAATGGCGACACGCGGCTCATCGAAGTGGAGCGCACGGGCGAGGTCGATGGCGTTCTGGACGATGTGGCGCTTTTCTTCCAGCGAGGGCGCGATGTTGATGGCGGCATCGGTGACGATGAGCGCGCCCTCGTGGTTGGGCACGTCCATCACAAAGCAGTGACTGATGCGCCGGGCGGTGCGCAGGCCGGTATCGCGTGCCACCACGGCGGCCATCAGCTCGTCCGTGTGCAGGCTGCCCTTCATCAGGGCGTCCGCCTCCCCGCAGCGCACCAGCTCCACCGCCTTGGCCGCGGAATCGTGGCTGTGGGCCGCCGCCACCTGCCGCACGCCGGCCAGGTCGCGGCCGGCGGCGGCCGCCGCAGCGGCGATCCGGCCCGGGGGCCCCACCAGGATGGGTTCGATGAGGCCGAGGTCGGCCGCCTCCAGCGCCGCCCCCAGCGCCGCCGCGTCGCACGGATGCGCCACCGCCACCTTCAGCCGGGGAAGCGCCTGGGCTGAGGTGACGAGACGATCATATTTCTGGTGGCGGGCCGCTTGCGGCGGCGGAACGACGGACACCGACATGCGACCTCTCCCTTTCGCCCGGCGCACCCGCGCCGCGCAGATCCTTCGGGGACGGCTCTTCCGCCAGCGGTCCTTGCGGGCCGCGACCATGGCAGGCGCCACCCATGCCGAGCACCGCACCGGTGGCCGCATAGATGCCCCGCCGTGGGGAGGCAGAATAGGCCAGCACGCCTCTCGGCGCTTATGCTGGCAGGCGGCCCCGTTGCTCAATGACGCAGATCAATCCCCCTTGGGCAGCGGATCGGCGCCGTCCGCGGCGGCGGCGTCCTGCGCCTGCAGCGCCTCCACCGCGTGCCGCAGGGTGGGATGGATGACGAAGGCCGCCGGATCGAAGCCCCGCGCCTCCATCCAGTGCCGCCATTCGGTCTGGCGCCCCGCTCCCACCAGGCGCACGCCGCGCGCGGCCAGCAGGACCGACACCTCCTTCAGGGTGAACAGGCCGGTCACATCCACCTCGGTCACCGGAATGAGGTCGAGGACGACGGACACATGCGCATCGCCCCGCCGCGCGGCCGCAAGCAGGGTCTGGCGGAAGTGGCCGGCATTGAAGAAGACCAGCGGGCCGTTGAAGCGGAAAATGACGATGCCTTCCGGCTCCGCCGCTCCGGCGTGGCGCGACAGGGCATGGAAGCCCGGCATTCCGGCGACGCGACCGAGAACCTCCACCCGCGGGCGGGCGGTGAGCCGCACGAAGCGCAGCAGCGCCAGCACCACTGCCACCAGAATGCCCTGCGTCGCCCCGAGCAGCACGACGCCCAGGGTCGCGATCACGCAGATCGCCGCCTCGCTGCGATCGGCGCGATAGATGAGGCGCAGCGTCGCCGCATCCACCAGGGAGATGCCCGCCATCACCAGCACTGCCCCCAGGGCGGCCACGGGCACATAGCGCAGCGGCGCAGTGAGGAAGACCAGCACCAGCGCCACCGCCGCCGCCGCGAACAAAGCGGTGGCGTGGCTCCGGCCGCCGGTCGCATCCGACATCGCGGTGCGCGAATCCGCGCCGCTGATGGCGAAGCCGTGGGTCAGCGCGGAGACGGCATTGGCCACCCCCAGCGCGGCGAAGTCCTTGTCCGGGTCCACCTCGTAGCCGTTGCGGGAGGCGAAGGAGCGCGAGGTGAGCATCATGGAGGTGAAGCTCACCAGCGCGAGGCCCCCGGCGGCGGGCACCAGTTCGGCAAAGGCGGAGGGGTCGAGGCGCACGGCCATCACGCCGGGCAGGCCGGCGGGCACGATGCCCAGCGTCTTCACGCCGCTCAGGTCCAGCTCCAGCAGGAAAACGGCGAGGGCGCAGCCGGCCATGGCCACCACTGCGGAAGGCACGGAGGGCAGCAGCCGCCCCGATGCCAGCATCAGCGCGAAGGCAGCCAGCGCCACCGCCAGCGTGGGCGGGTGGGCCTCGCCGATGCGCATGGCGAGGGCGGCCGTTGCCGCCATCACATGGCCCGACGTGCCCTCGATGCCGGTGATCTTCGCCAGCTGGCCGAAGATGATGGTGATGGCGATGCCGTTCATGAAGCCCACCAGGATGGGCTTGGAGAGAAAATCGGCGAGCACGCCCAGCCGCAGGAAGCTGGCGAGCACACAAATGACCCCCGTGAGCAGCGCCAGCTGGGCGGAGAGGGCGGCGTAATTGTCCGCATTTCCCGCCGCCAGCGGCCCCACCGCGGAGGCGATGACGGCGCAGGTGGCGGCATCCGGCCCCAGCACGAGCTGGCGCGAGGAGCCGAATATGGCATAGGCCACCAGGGGGAAGATGGACGAATAGAGCCCGATTTCCGGCCGGAAGCCGGCAAGCTCCGCATATGCGATGCCCACGGGGATGGCCACGGCGGCCACCGCCAGCCCGGCACGCAGGTCGTAGCCCAGATCTCCGCGCCGGTAGTTCAGCAGGGCTGCCAGGCCGGGGGCCCAGCGCCCGATGGCATCGTTCACGGCAGGCATTCCCGTCTCCGCGGCAACGTAGGAGGCGAACCGGTCCTCGATGCAGCTTTAACGGAAGCGACGGCGCAGGGGTAGCCGGCTTCACACCGAGCAAAAGGACGGCCGGACCGCCCGCGGGGATAAGCAGTCCGGCCGACGCGGCCCGGGAGGTCTCGTGTCGCGTGGGTGACATGTTTCGCCATGGCCCCTTCTGCCGCATCCCCCAAACTGAGGAGGCGGGCGAACCCTGCGGCACGGCCGTTGGACGCCGCTCTCGACGGACCGGGGCGCCGGCGACCCGTGTATCGTGCGCCGCACTGCGATATGAGGGGAGACCGCACATCGGCGGAAGCGCCTGCCGATTCCCTCCGCCGCGATTGGCCGGCTCCTGCCCTGCGCGGGCCGGCGATGGAGAGCCGCTTTGCCCCTGTCCGCAATTCTGAAGCACCAGCGGGTTGCCTGGACGGCCTTGTCCGTCATCCTCTGGGCGGTGATCATCGTCCTGTCCCTGCTTCCGGGGCAGGAACGCCCGCACACGGGCTATTCCGGCAATCTTGAGCATCTGGTGGCCTATGTGGGCACGGCCGGGGTTACCGCCCTCGCCTTCCGCTCCGTCGCGCCCGTGTGGCTGGTGCTGTCGTTCGCCGGCGCCTCCGCCCTGCTGGAGATTGCCCAGCTCTATATTCCCGGCCGGTCATCCGGCCTCGACAACCTCCTGGCCAGCAGCATCGGGGCGACGCTCGGGGTGATTGCCGCGCGCTGGGTGGCGCAACCCCTTCTGGACCGCTGGACGCCCCCTGCGCCGGTGCCGCCGGGCGAGCCGGACTGAGGCGCGCGCCACGGCGCACATGCGCCATGCGCCGGCCGTGCCTTTTGAAATCGCCGGTTTGCCGCTAAAGGAAGGCGCCATCATCCGATCCAGCGCCCAAGGCCCGCTTCATGCCCTCCCCCGCCGCCCAGCAAACCGTCCTCATCATCGACTTCGGCAGCCAGGTGACGCAGCTCATCGCCCGGCGCGTGCGCGAGGAGGGCGTCTATTCGGAAGTCGTGCCGTTCCAGAAGGCGGCGGAAGCCATCGTGCGTCTCAAGCCGAAGGCCATCATCCTGTCCGGCGGCCCGGCCTCGGTCATCGAGGGCGAGAGCCCTAAGGCGCCGCAGGAAGCGTTCTCCGCCGGCGTGCCTGTGCTCGGCATCTGCTATGGCGAGCAGTGCATGGCGGCCCAGCTCGGCGGCATGGTGGAGGCCGGCCACCACCGCGAGTTCGGCCGCGCCGAAGTCACGGTGAAGAAGGTGGTGCCCCTGTTCGAGGGGGTCTGGCGGGAGGGTGAGCGCCACACCGTGTGGATGAGCCACGGCGACCGCGTGACCGCGCTTCCCCCGGGCTTCGAGGTGATCGCCACCTCCGACAACGCCCCGTTCGCCGCCATTGCCGACGTGTCGCGCAACTATTACGGCGTGCAGTTCCATGCGGAGGTGGCGCACACGCCCGACGGCGCACGCCTGCTTTCCAATTTCGTGCGCAAGGTGGCGGGGCTGGAAGGCACCTGGACCATGGGCGCCTTCCGCGAGCGCGCCATTGCCCGCATCCGCGAGCAGGTGGGCACCGGCCGGGTCATCTGCGGCCTTTCCGGCGGGGTGGACAGCTCGGTTGCCGCCGTACTCATCCACGAGGCCATCGGCGAGCAGCTGACCTGCGTGTTCGTGGACCACGGCCTGATGCGGCAAGCGGAAGCGGACGAGGTGGTGTCCCTGTTCCGCGGCCACTACAACATCCCGCTCGTGCATGTGGACGCCTCGGACCTGTTCCTGAAGGAGCTGGCGGGCATCGAGGACCCGGAGGCCAAGCGCAAGACCATCGGCCGGCTGTTCATCGACGTGTTCGACGCCGAGGCGAAAAAGGTGGGCGGCGCCGACTTCCTCGCCCAGGGCACGCTCTATCCCGACGTGATCGAGAGCGTCTCCTTCGCCGGCGGCCCCTCGGTGACCATCAAGAGCCACCACAATGTGGGCGGGCTGCCCGAGCGCATGAACATGAAGCTGGTGGAGCCCCTGCGCGACCTGTTCAAGGACGAGGTGCGCGCGCTGGGCCGCGAATTGGGCCTGCCGGAGACCTTCGTCGGCCGCCACCCCTTCCCCGGCCCCGGCCTCGCCATCCGCTGCCCGGGCGCGGTGACGCGGGAGAAGCTCGACATCCTGCGCCAGGCGGATGCCATCTACCTGGAGGAGATCCGCTACGCCGGCCTCTATGACGTGATCTGGCAGGCCTTCGCCGTGCTGCTGCCGGTGCGCACCGTGGGCGTGATGGGCGACGGCCGCACCTACGACCACGTGCTGGCCCTGCGCGCCGTGACCTCCGTGGACGGCATGACCGCCGATTTCTACCCCTTCGACATGTCATTCCTCGGCCGCACCGCGACCCGCATCATCAACGAAGTGAAGGGCGTCAACCGAGTTGTTTATGACGTCACAAGCAAGCCGCCGGGGACCATCGAGTGGGAATGAAATGATGTGGTTCGCGGCGTTTCGTGAACTATCGCCACATCGTCATAACTAGCTGAAATCAAACAGAAAGTAAAGCGCTCACCGTCAGAGCCTATCGCCTCGAAGCGATGGGCTCTGACGGTGTGCGCGACGGTAGGCGTTTTTCGCCGTCAGCCGGATTTTTGCCCTACCGTCAGGCCGAAAACGGAAGCATCCCACGATAATTCAAGCTAATATACTGTTATATAACGGTTATTCTCGTCGATTGACGGTATCGGATTTGACGGTAAAATTGGGGCTCGAAAAGGCGTTTTCGATCGTCAACGAGGCCGTCCTCATGCTCACTGATATGGCCATCAAGAGGCTGAAACCAAAGGATAAATTATACAAGGTGGCCGACCGTGACGGTATGTACGTTTCCGTCGCCACGACGGGCCAAATCACCTTCCGGTACGACTACCGTTTGAACGGTCGCCGGGAGACGCTGACGATCGGCCGCTATGGCGCCGATGGCCTCACGCTCGCCGAAGCCCGCGAGCGCTGCATCGCCGCCCGCAAGCAGGTGGCGGAGGGGCTTTCTCCCGCGTACGAGAAACAGCGCGACAAACGGCGCAAGGCCATGGAGCGCAGCTTCGGTGCGGTGAGCGCCCTATGGATCAAGGAAGCGCGGATGGCGGAAAGCACCCGCTCCATGCGCAAGGCGATCCTCGATCGCGACATTCTCCCCGCCTGGAAAAACCGCCTTCTGACCGAGGTGACGCCGGACGATCTGCGCCAGCTCTGCGCCAAGGTGAAGGAGCGCGGAGCCCCCGCGACCGCCATCCACGCCCGCGACATCGTCAAACAGATATTCGCCTTCGCCATCCTGCATGGCGAGAAGGTGCCAAACCCGGCCGACGAGGTCGGGCCGGCCTCGATCGCGACCTTCCAGCCGAAGGACCGCGCGCTGTCACCGGCCGAGATCAAGAACATGCTGCAGCAGATCGAGCACGTGCCGACCCTGCCGACCATCCGTCTCGGCCTGCGTCTGATCCTGCTCACCATGGTGCGGAAGAGCGAACTGCAGGACGCGGTCTGGGACGAGGTGGATTTCGAGAACGCCGTCTGGACCATCCCCAAGGAGCGCATGAAGCGGTCGAAGGCCCACAACGTCTACCTGTCGCAACAGTCGCTCGACATCCTGATTGCGCTGAAGACCTGCGCCGGCAACTCGCGCTTCCTGCTGCCGTCCCGTTATGACGCCGATGCGCCCATGTCGCGCGCCACCTTCAATCGCGTGACCACGGCCGTCGTTGTGCGGGCGAAGAAGGAGGGGCTGCCATTGGAGCCGTTCACGGTCCACGACCTGCGCCGGACCGGCTCGACGCTCTTGAACGAGATGGGGTTCAACAGCGATTGGATCGAGAAGTGCCTCGCCCATGAGGACGGGCGCTCGTCACGCGGCGTCTACAACAAGGCGGAATACGAACCCCAGCGCCGGCACATGCTCCAGGAATGGGCCGACATGATCGATGCCTGGGCGAAGGGAGAGAAGCGCGTGCCGACGCTGTTGCCGCCGTCGATGGCCTTTATGGGCGATGGAAACGTGTCTTGACTGCTCCGCTCGCCGAATGCTTCTCCGGGCAGCGACCGATGACAAAGTGATCGGATCATAAGGCGCGGCGGCGTGGGGGCATCGCGCCAGTCACTCCAACGGTCGAGTGAGAGCTACTCCCATATCTCTATCCTTCGATAGC
Source organism: Xanthobacter sp. AM11 (assembly GCF_047444035.1). Classification (NCBI taxonomy): domain Bacteria; kingdom Pseudomonadati; phylum Pseudomonadota; class Alphaproteobacteria; order Hyphomicrobiales; family Xanthobacteraceae; genus Xanthobacter; species Xanthobacter sp. AM11. The sequence continues at coordinate 1,908,865 of NZ_JBLAOA010000001.1, read as the reverse complement.
CATCGGGAAGCGCGTCCCTGTTTTTTTGGGAGGAAACGCAACGAGATGGTGGTATGGCGCATCGAATCCCGGACGCCTTGCAACAAAATCATTTGACGTGCACCGTTTTGCGGTCTATATGCATCACAAGGCATCAGCTATGCATTAGATCGTGAGCGGGGCGCATGGAGCACTTTTCAATTATTCAGGCCCTTTGTCGGGCGGCAATGGGCGAACCAACGCCCGCACTGCGCAAACAAGTCGAGCGGCTAAGGGATGCTCTCGCCAAAGACGGTGAGGAAAAGCAGGCGGCATCGCTCGCGGGGATTCTTGCCACTGCGGAGCGCCTAAAGGAGATGGCTCCGAGCCGAATCGAGCGCTCCCGAGCGAACCTGTCCGGCGAAACTCTCGGTCGCAATACGCCGGTTCCTGTTGATCGTGAAACGTCCGCCGCCTTGGCGGAGATCATTTTTCCATCTGAAGTCGAGGGGGCCGCTCCGCTCTTCAATTCGACTGTGACGCAGGCAGTCGGAACGATTGTCGATGAATGGACTGATTTCGAAGCGCTCGCGACCGTTGATATCGTGCCATCGAAAACGTGTTTGATCTACGGAGCGCCCGGCACGGGGAAAACACGACTGGCCCTCTGGGTGGCTCGCAAGTTGGGGTTGCCCGTTATTCTCGTGAAGCTGGATGGTCTTGTTTCCTCGTTTCTTGGAACGACAGCACGAAATATTGGAAATCTCTTCGCGTTCGCCAATCGCTATCGTTGTGTCCTCCTGCTTGATGAATTCGACGCGATTGCAAAGGTCCGCGACGATCCGCAGGAGGTCGGCGAGATCAAGCGCGTTGTGAATGCGCTTCTCCAAAATCTCGATGTTAGGCAAAACATCGGATTAACAATCGGCATCACCAATCACCCAAAGCTGCTTGATCCGGCAGTCTGGCGTCGTTTCGAAATCCAGCTTGAGATCCCTAAGCCCGACTTTGAGGTGCGAAAGGCGATCGCCGCCATGTTTATGCCGCCTGTAACGGCTCCCGACAGCCATCTCCGTCTTATTGCGTGGTTCACCGAAGGTTCGACTGGGGCTGAGATCGAAGCGCTAGTAAGAACGTACAAGAAGGCCACCACGGTTCGCGAGGACGATCGACGGGGGTTGTTGGATACGCTCCGCCAATTTGCGACGCTCAACGCGGCCCGCATTCAGAGTGAGCGTCGAACGCTGCTTTTCGACGATCCCACAACTCTGTTCCGGGCCATGCGCGACGACCCCATCCTCGCATTTTCAATGGCCGACATCGGCGAAATCGCAGGGAGGGATAAATCGACCGTAAGCCGTCAGCTTGGACGGCAGTCGAGTAAAGCCGATGGGGGCGTAAATCATGGCTAGTCCGATCCAGATCGTCCTCAATCCGGACAATTATGAGGAAGCCCGAGAGGCGGGCGGCGGCGGCGGCCGCAAGGACTTCTTTGCTCACCGCGATCGGGAGTTTGGCGCCCATAAGGCAGCTCTGATCGAGCAGATCGACACTATTTCCGGGGTTCTTTCCGCGCAAGCGCAGGGACCGATCGGCTACGTCAAGGTTATCCTTAAACGAGATGCTTGGGCCAAGAGCCATCGACCCGTGGGGGCGCTCTTTCGCAGCGATCGGGTACCCGTAGTCGGGGGTGGGGATCTCGGCGTTATGATTGTCGAAGGCCGCCCATCGGCTTTGGCTCAGGTGAAAGCCGAAATTGCCAAGGCCGAAACGCAGACCAGAATGCGTTTCGACGAGAAAAAGGGGAAAGAGGTGCCGAACCCCTCGGCGCAAAAGAGCGAGACAGGAGCAATCGACCGGATCGAACTCTACGGCGCTTCCGACAAGCGCAACTTTTCGGTCGAAGAGGCCGTTGCTTGGCTCGCCAATCCGATGACGGGAAGTGGGTATCAAGTCGAGTTGTTCGACGTTCTTCCGCCGCGTGCCGAATGGGATCGCCTCGACCCCGCGCACAGACGTCTAGTCGAGTCCTTTGTTGCAGGCTTCAATGCCCTTGAACAAAGCTTGTCAGTGGAGCGTCTGCCGAACTGGAGACAACGCCTCCCTATGCTTTCCGTGCGCCTGGACCGAGCCGGAGATGGTGCCGTTCTACGGCTGACGAGCGTATCATCGAAGGAACGCCGGGAGCTCGCGCCTTTTGACCCGAATGTTCAACACCATAGCCGCTTGCTGGCATTCTTGGACGCGCATCCCTTGGTCCGACGGATCGAGTTACCTGGCATCGTGGTGCGCTCTGCTCGCCCGGCAACGCCGGATCGCATTCGGCCGGCGCGAGCGGTCATGCCCGTTCGTGATAGTCGCAGGACTCATCCAAGGATGGGCATCATCGACGGCGGCATAAGCCCCGCGTTGGCTGACTGGGTTATCGATCGATGGGACGTGCTGGCCGACGAGGACATGGATCTATCCCATGGCACGTTTATTGGCGGGCTTGCAGTCGCTGGAGCAGGAATAAATGGTGCGGAGACTTGCCCCGAACCCGACGGAACGGAGTTGGTTGACGTGGCCGTCTTCCCAAATGAGCAGAAGGCTGGGGCGTTTGCATCTTACTATTCGGGTGGCCTCCCGCAGTTCTTCGATGAGATGGATGCGGCTGTCGCAGATGCGCGGGCACGACACGGCGTGCGTGTTTTCAATATGAGTCTGAACATCCTTCAGCCCGCCGCACCCGATCGCTACAGCCCACATGCGGTCCGGCTCGACCAGATTGCCGAAGAAAACAATGCCGTCGTGTTCATTTCGGCCGGCAACATTCAGCCGCAAGACCTTCGCCCTGAGTGGCCGGCCGATGCAGCAACTGCCCTTTCCAACCTCGCGCTTGCGCGAAACGATGGACTCCTGACGCCAGCGGAGAGCGCGAGAAATGTTGCCGTCGCGGCGCTGAATCCACCGGGGCACAGCGGTTGCTTGCCGTTCGCCCCAGCCCGTTTCAGTCGTCGGGGGCCTGGGCTTCGGTCCGGTGGAAAACCCGACCTTGCCCACATCGGAGGCGCGGGCACGCAGCACGCGACACTGGGGCACGGCCTTTTCTCAATTCTTCCTGATGGAACAGTAATCGACGGTTGCGGGACCAGCTACGCCGCGCCCTTGATCGCCAAGACGGCAGCGGTCCTCGACCATGCTATCGAGGGCGAGGTTTCGCGTGAGACACTCATCGGTTTGCTCGTGCACCACGCAGAGATTCCAGAACCCTTGCGCCAGAAAATGCTGGCACCGGTGGCACGGCACCTTGTTGGGTTCGGGATGCCGCCGTCTGCTGAACGTATTCTGGAGACGGGCGATCATTCAATTACCCTGGTCTTCGCCTCACGTATTCAGCACGGCCAGCAGATCAATTTCCGCTTCCCATGGCCAGCGTCCTTGGTCGGACCTGGCGGCAAATGCCGAGGGCGGGCGAAGTTGACGCTTGTATCCACGCCGCCGCTGGATGCGCGGTTCGGTTCCGAGTTCGTCCGGGTCAACGTGAACGCCATCCTGCAACAGGAGCAGGATGAGGGAAAATGGAAGGGTCGACTTGATCCGCTCTACCTCCCGTCGTCACGAGAGTCGCCAGCGGTCGAGGCGGAGCTAATAGAACATGACCTGAAATGGAGCCCCGTAAAGGTCCACGCCAAGACGTTCCCGCAGGGAGTTGGGCCTTCATCGAACTGGCGGCTGTTTGTTGAATATCTCACCCGCACTGGAGAGGTGATGAGGTGGTCCCGGTTTGGCGGACAGATTGGCGGCTTCGCTAAGCTTGGTTCTGGTGTGTGTCACGCCGCCTTGTTGATGCCGTCGCAGGCCGTGTGGACCTCCTCCGGCGTTCTGCCGCCGAGGGCCGAGTGGGGCCTCGCGCGGTTATAGTAACTGACCCACCTGCCGATGCCGGCCCGGGCCTCGGAGCCGGTCTCGAAGGCGTTGAGGTAGATGCACTCGTATTTCAGCGACCGCCAGAGGCGCTCGATGAACACGTTGTCCATCCACCGGCCGCGGCCATCCATGGAGATCCGCACGCCGGCGTCCAGCAGCACCTGGGTGAACCGCGGGCTGGTGAACTGACTGCCCTGGTCGGTGTTGAAGATGCCCGGCCGCCCGAACCGGGACAAGGCCTCCTCCAATGCCTCGATGCAGAAGTCGGCCTCCATGGTGTTGGACAGCCGCCAGGACAGAACCCTCCGGCTGTGCCAGTCCATGATGGCGACCAGGTACAGGAAGCCACGCCGCATCGGGATGTAGGTGATGTCGGCGCACCAGACCTGGTCAGGCCTGTCGATCGCCATGTTCCGCAGGAGATAGGGGAACACGCGGTGCTGCGGGTGCCGCACTGTGGTCTTCGGCCGCTGGTAGATGGCGGCCAGCCCCATGCGGGCCATGAGGCGCCGCACGCGCTTGCGCCCGACCTCATGTCCCTGCCGGCGCAGATGGCGGACCATCTGCCGCGAGCCGTACCAGGGCGTCTCGAGGAACTGGCCGTCGATCTCTCGCATGACGGCGAGGGTCTCGGGGCCTTCGGTCCGCGGGCCGCCGTAGAAGGCCGACCGGCTGATGCCGACCAGGGCGCACTGGCGCGTGATCGGCAACTGAGGGTGATCCGGTTCGATCATGTCGCGTCTCGCCCCCACGCTCAGCGACCGGAGGCCCGACGCAAAAAATCCCGTTCCACCACCAGTTGGCCGATCTTGGCATGGAGCTGGTCGATCTCGCCCTCGCGGGCGGCGTCGGCGGCTTCCGCCTTGCCGGAGAACACCGTGGCCATCCCCTCGACGGCCTGCTTCTTCCAGGCGTTGATCATGGTCTGGTGGAGGCCATGCTTCGCCGCCAGCTGCGCCACCGTCTGCTCCCCGCGAAGCGCCTCCAGGGCCACCTTCGCCTTGAACTCAGCTGAATATCGCTTCCTCTTCCCGGTCATCGGGCTCGTCCTTCCGTCAGGCCGAACCAAGCTTAACTCCCTGTCCGATTTTCGGGGACCACCTCAGTCGGACTTGGCGCCGCCATCCCCCAGCGTGTCGCAATGGCAATACGCTTCACTGTGACCTTGCTGCCTCCGGCGGTGATGTCTATCCGTCCGGCCTGAGCCCAGGCGCGGTTCAATGCTTTGGCCGGGCCGCCGTTATCATGGCAACCTTTCGCCTCGGCCACGGTCAAGGAGGACAAGTTAGACGTGCAGGCGATCCAGTCGGGTAGGTCGCCACGGGATAAGCGCGTGACCTTGACCTGCCGGCGGCGATTGAGGTCGATGACGCGGCTGCCGAGATGCGCGAAAATCGAGAGATTGAAGTAGCGCTCGAGATAGGCGCGGGCAACGAAGCGGCCGAACAGGCCGGACAGTGCGACCTTCACTTCGCGAGCCTGTCCAAGCGGTTCCCGAAAGATGAAGGGCGTACCAGCGCCGGTTGGCGTCAACAGCGCATCAAGGATGGACCACGCGCCATAGGCGGCCCCTGGCGTCTGCAACACTTCGCGAATCCCGGCGTCCTCGATCTCCGAGACGTCCAGGTCGACGGTCGCGCCAGCGACAGGGCTGGATGCTGGTGGATCGAAACTGTGCAGGAAGGTCCTTGTCATAGCGCCAGGGCCCTTTTGAGATCGTCATGCTCGAAAGCACTGGCCATGCGTGTGATCTCGGCCGACCGGGCGCCGACAGCCTTTGCGATCTCACGCCACGTCGCGGTCACGGTCGCGACCTCTTTGATAATGCCGCGGGCCTGCGCCAGCGTTAGGGCGAAATACTCCGATGCCTGTTCGAGCAGATCGAGCGAGCAGGTGCCCTCGTCGAGATCGATGTTGGTTGTCAGCACCCGCGCCTTGACGTCGGTTGGCACCGGATTGAGATCATAGGCGGGGGACAGCGACCATCCCGTTTTTCCCAGCCACAGGAAGCCGTGATTGCGCAGGTGATCGTCGACATTGGAGATCAGCACGTTGAAGACGACGCGCCGGTAGAGCGCGTGGGCGTCAGTCTTTCCCTGCGCGCCATGCTCAGCCAAGGCGTCGACGATCTCCGGGTAGCTGCTACGCTCGCCGTCCTTGGCACCCATCATCGCCATTGCGGACAGGAAGGGGATGCGGATCGCGCCATCGCGATCGAAGCGTCGCGACAGCATCACCGCCTTGCCGGCGACTTCGATAAGTTTGTGTTGCGGGGTGGCGATGCCGGCTTGGTCAGCAAGCCGCAGCGCGATCTCCTCCCAGGTCTCCATGCTGTAGTCGTCCGTTTCCTTCGGGAACTTGGCGATGGAGAGGCAACCATGTTGGTCGATGACTGACGCCTTCGGACGCGCGCCGCCGAGGGATGAGCCGGGCGCAAAGATGAGCTGGAGATCTTCGTCTGTTTCTTCGTCGCGGAGAATCCGCTCGGTGATCTGGAGCAGTCGGCCAAGCTCGATCAGAGCGGGAACGCCATCGCGGATCGGCGCCTGAAAAACCTCGTCGTCTACCCAGCGGAAGCGGAGCGCGCCAAGTCTGGTTTCATCGGCGACTCCGAGCAGATAGTCGCTTTCGGCCAGAGTGCGCACCGCCCGGCCATCGCGCTCGGCGCTGCGGCGCTGCGCGCGTTGCATGAGGCGCCGCCCCCAGGTATCCGGCGCCGAGTCTCCGATGGATCCGAAGGTCGCCAGTCCCGCAGGAGGAGCGAAGGCACCGCGCGTCAGTGCAAGCGCCGGCTCCAGTGAGAAGCGGTCTGGGTCCTCAAGCCATGCGCCGTCATACTCGAAGAGGATGGTCTCCGCGCCTCGGACGCGATTGCTCCTCGCCAGTCCGATCGGGCGCGTGCGGCCGTCCAGATCGATATGTACCTCGAAGTCAGCCATCGCGGGACGATCCTGTTGGCCGCTTGAGATGGGTGCGCTTGGGCAGGTCGGCGCTGGCGAGCGCCTGGCCGACGCTGTCGTTGCTGATGTCGGCAACTTGGCTCAGACCGTCGAGCAGGCCGAGCGCCTGCAGGACTCCGGCATAGATGCCGACGCTGACGCTGGTGTCCCCCGCTTCGACCCGCTGCAATGTCGAGCGAGACGTGAACGCGCGTTCGGCTACGACCGCCATCGGCAGCCGCCGACGTCGACGGGCATCGTGAATGTCTGCCCCAAGCTTGCGTAGCGCGCGCCGCACAGCAGCAGGAGGGTTGTGTGGAGTAGGCATTTTGACACCTTCGCACTACAGATTGGCGGTTTATGTAGCACGAAGATAACAATTTTTCTAGCCCTTCAAGGGTGTCGTGCCAACAGCGAGCTAAGGTTCGATCTTACCGCCGCTGTTACGGCACCCACCGGGACCTTCCGAATGTCGGCGATTGCGGCCGCCGTGGCTTTCACGTCAGCGGGTTCGCTGGGACGGCCGTCAACCTGCGTGAAGGGGCCGTCTGTTTCCGTCAGGATCCGATCTATGGGCAACTCGCGGACGAGAGAACGGCCACGATCCGTGCGGGTCATCTCGGCATTGACGGAAAAATAGCAGCCGAGCATCGCTGCACGTCGAGCTTCGCTTTTGCTTCCGGTGAACCAGTGAAGCACGACGGTGCCGCGGTCTTGAGGGAGATACTGTTCAATCATGTCGAGAACTGCCGAAGCGCTCCTCACGCTGTGCACCGTGAGAATCTTGTTTCCGGCTTCCGCGCACCGTTCGAGAATTCCGCGGAACACGTGCTTTTGCGCATCCATGGATTTGTAAAAGCGCGGACCGGCGTCGAGGCCGACTTCGCCGACATAGCGTGTCTCAGACAGAAAGCGCTCCCACAATGGCAGCTCCGCGGCGCGCTCTGCCACGAGCTGCGGATGCAGGCCGAGCGCAGCCCTCACATAGCGGGTGTGGCGCGTGAGCTCCTGGTTGCGCGCCCAGGCCTTCGGCGTCGTCGTGACGGTCAGTGTGTAGATCCGAGCTGCTTCCGCCCTAGCGATCGCGGCCTCATGGTCGGGATAGAGGTCGAGATGGCAGTGGAAGTCGACGCCGGCGGTTTGAGCATTCTCGGTCATCCCGGCCGCGTCCTCACACCTGCCAGTAGTGCGCCAACCTCCTCAAGGCCTCGACGGTAGACACCTGCGAGCGCCATCTGCCGGGCCGGCGATTCATCGAAGAGCGGACCAGGTTTATGGATGAGGATCGGCGCCAGCGCCGGTCGGGCGCGAAGCCGCTCGATCGCGAGCTGGAACGAGCGAATTTGGACACCTTCTGATTGGCGTGTGTCGAGCGCGCGGGCGGTGAGGTCATCGACCGTGTAAACGGTTGGATCTGGATCAGGGTGTAAGCCGGCAACGAGGGCTGCCCGCCTGATGAGACAAGGCAGGCAATAGCCACAATGCTGCGTGCCAAGGCCCTGCCAGCGCCCCTTGGTCGGGGACGCACAGGACAACGATGAAGGAACCAGCCGGCGAAGCAACGCACCATTGGCACAGGCGGCGACCATCTCTCCCTTGGTCCTGTCCCAATAGGGATTTTCAATCCTGCCGTTCAGGCCGAGCCCATGGAGCGCGTCATTCCAGCGGGCGATGTAAAATGGATGGGTGGTGCGCGTGCTCAGCGCACCGAGGCGCAGAGGATCGAGCGGCACGTTGACGGCGATGAGGCCGTTCTCGGGAACTTTCAAGCTGAACGGCACTTCGAGGCCGCTGCCGGCGAAGACGCCGAGGGCGAAGAACAGGAACGACCTGCCTCGCGTCGTGTTCTCTCCTCCTGAACCGCGGACGAAACCATCCGGGTACGCCATCCAAAGGCGCAAGCGATCGAACGCGCGACCGCGATAGTGGGTCTTCAACGTATCGAAGATGGTGGACTGCGCATCGCTGGTCGCACCTTCGCCTGCGTGACTGATCAGAAGCGGTGTTCGGCCATTTTCGAGCGCATCGATCGCGCCGATGAGACTGTCGAGGCCGCCCGAGAAAAGTGCAAGGTCGTCGAAGGGAGGACCGATTAGCCGAGCAGGGCGCGCGGGCGCGACCCTGACGAAAAGATGTGGTCGGGCGCGGAACGCGATCGACCAGCGGTCGCCGGTGAGAAAGTTCAGCATCCGGACGAAAGTCGGCGCGACCGCGGTCCAGCGATCGGGGTCGGCGACGGGAACGATCAGCCGGATTTCGCGGGTCCAGCCGTCTTGCGATTCAGTCGCCCGCGAAATGCGCGTGTCCGCAGCATGGACATGGGCGGCCAGGACCAGGATGTCCACACCAATTTCCGTAGGGTGAACATCGAGCCGTGACAGATCGCTTATCGCGCGGCCGATCCCGTGATCGAGTGCCCGCTCGCCGGCAATTAGGTCGAGACGTGTTTCGACTTCGCCATCGCCGAGTGGGAAGCGGCTGCGGTCGCCAGGGCCGTATCGGCCTATGATGACGTGTCTCCTCATGCGCCTTCCGCCTCCGCATCGCCCATGATCTGCAAGATCCCGAACGCCTGCTCGTAGATGCGACCGACAAATTGGAGCACACGATCGGGCGTAAGCGCGGCAGCGGCGGCACGAGCGGTCGTTAGCGCATCGGCCACGCCGCGCCGGATGAAGTCGTTCAATTGCGCCTGGACACGCGCAGCTTCGCGGCTGTCCGACGGCAGGGTGATCGTCTTCGCCCCGATGTCGTTGCAGAGCCGCGCTTCTATCGCATTGGTGGCGTAGAGTTCGAATACCGTCTGCATCTGGTCGGCGGTGAGGCCGTCGAGGTCGGTTATGCCTGCGCCAGCGAGATCGGTGATCGTCTCGATAAATGCTTCGCGTGCGATGCCTTCATCGATCGAACCTCCGTCAGGGCATACATAGTCCGCCAAACCGAGGAAGATTTCTTCGATCGGCCGCCCAGCGAGAGCGCCGAGGTTGAGCGCCCGAAGGGCTTCGGTCGCACCGCGGTTAACGGCATCTGACAGGAAGCCAAGCAAGCGGCTGCCTGCGCCACGCGCCGATCCCATCCGTGCAGCGGCCGTGCGTGCCCCGCCTGATGATGAGCCCACATAGTGTGACACCGCTCGACCGAGGCTCTTGCGATCGCTGCCGCCCGAACCAGCAAAACGTGAGAAGTTGTTGCGAGCCGCTGAGAAGCGCGCTGGATCGGCTATCGGGGGTATCGGCGGGCGGGACGGCGGTTCCGGAGGAGCGGCTGGCGGGGCACGGTCTGTTGGCGCGTCCGCGGGCGAACCATCTGGTGGCCCAACATTTGGTGGAGTTCCGTCTGGAGCGGCGGGCGGTGCGCCATCATCACCTAGCCAGCTCGGGACGAGGGGCGTTCCGCCGCCCTGGCCGCCGAATGCACTGGAGGTGCCCATCAGTTAAACCCCCGAATGCTTGGTCCCTGCCGAGTGCGTAGCACGCCGCTGGCGGCTGTCTTCAGCATTACGCTTCCTTCTTTGCTCCACGCTTGGAGGAGGCGGTCGAAGCGCTGACTGGAGTCGCCGTCCTTGAGGACGCCCTCCCAGCCGCTGCAGACCCAAGGGCCGAGTCGATTACGTGGCAACGACTCCAGGAAATCGACGAGGCTGTTTTGAAGCGTTGGCTGCGCCTTAACGAGGACCGCCAAGCCGGCAGCACCCGGCGGTTCTGTGTCAAAGCTGTCGCCGCCGACGACACGGCCGCGCACAGCTTCAAAGACTTGTGCAGCCTCTGGTGGAGCCAGGCGCTTGAGATCGGCTTCCAGCCCCTGCACCACGAACTTGCCGCCGAAGAGTTGCTCGACCACAGTTGCCAAGTGGCCAAGCACGGAGGCCGCACCGAAATAGTCCTTCCGGTCCTTGGCGACGAACAGGTAGGGACGAAGATCTTCGCCTCCGATGGCTGTTGGTACCGCTGCCCAGGCTTTGATCGCCGGCGACGAAAGCCATTCGCTCAGGAGCGCGCTTTCGGTGGCTTTCACGGCTTCCAGCTTGGGCGCGGGTTTCGCGTCGTCATCCCCCTTCACGGAAGGCTTCTTGGGCTTGACGGGGCTGGTGTCATCCTTGGCGGTTGCCGCAGCCTCGAGGGCCGATAGGTCGGGGCATTTTCCATCTGCTGCCGCTGCGGCGGCAGCGGCAGTCTGGTCGAAGAGACGTGGAAGGAAACGTTCGGCAAGCATCAGCTTCGCAAGCACCGGCAGCTTGACGTCGTCGCCGAACCCCCTCGCTTCGGCAGTGCGCTGCCGCAGCACGAGCGTGTTCAGAAACCGTTTGATCTGACGCGGGTTGCCCTTGGTGCCGCTTGCCAGGATCGGCCCGATCTGATCGCTGAGCGCCAACGCATTGTTGGTGCGCGAAGCCTTTTCGCCGAGCGCGGTTCTGACTGTGGCCGCATCGAGCGCACCCGAGGTCCAAGGGCGCTTCAACCGTTCACGAGCAATCTTGATCAAGGCGTTGAATGCGGCGTCGTTCTCGCCGAGTTCGGCACCGACGAGGAGAAGCGTTACGTAGATCCGTGTTTCCGTGTCGCCGAGCGCCGGGATGCGGAACGGCACCTGGATGAGCTTTTCAAGATAGTTCCGAGCATATGTCTGCGGGCCGGTGGTGTCCGGCAGATCGGGGAAGTGCTTGCGCACGGCATACTCGATCATCGCCTCGTCCGCGGCGACGACGAAGGCTGTACGCGATGTGAAGACGAAGAGGCGCACAGCCTCCAACGTCTCGATCGCGGTATCTGGGAGGCAGCGATCTAGATCATCGATCAGGACAACGAGCTGCTCGACGCCGGCTTTGTCGAGGAGGTCGTCGAAAGCCTTCCGGAATGCGTTGATCTCCTCGGGGACATTGGTCGAGTCGCCGTCGCTCTTGGGCTTGAGTAGGCCCTTCACACCTTCGACGGCGGCTTGGAGATTATCCTCGGTAGCGAGTTTTGCCGGATCTGCGAGGAAACCTTCCAGTGTTCCCACGATGGCCTGAATTTGATCAGGTGTTGGAATTCCTGTGAAGGTGGTGAAGGCGAGCCCTCCGGCTTTTTTCGCAACCTTGAGCCAGTCGATACGCCGAAAGACATCCTTGACTGCCTCGCCTGCCTTGGTGAGGGCGGGGCGCTTATCGATGAGGCCGGTGACGATGCCCTCGATGAGAGCGATTTTGGCGTCTTCGAATCCTTGGAAACGCCAACCGTTGAACTTCAGACAGAGGACTTTCGCCTCGCCTTCGAAGCCCGCTTCGATCATTTCCAGCACGCTGGATTTGCCTGCTCCCCAATCACCGTGAACACCGACAGTGACCGGTTGATCCGGCCGATCGCGTAGGAGCCTGATGATGGTTGCCGCGATCGCCTCGTTGTTGAGGAGGTCAACCTTGGTTTCATTGTCCGTTAGGATCATTGCCCCCCCAACAGCTTGGCACCGAAGTCCGACGGCCTTCGGTGGCCGAGCTCGGTACCGCGACTATGCTGTCGCTTTCATGCTCCCAAATATTGAAGTTGTGTAGCACGAAGTGTACACTGTTTTCTAGGTCAAGAGTCGGCGGATGCCGTGCAAGGGCTCGTCCTGAACAGGTTGGCATCAATAGGATTGGGCACAGTACACGACTCTTTCATGCTGGATGTGGGCCTGCTCTGGGGCCTTGTGGATTTGGAGGTTGCCCTGTCATGATGGCGTTCCAGCATTGAACGGCTTCGCGTCCTCCTTGGATCAGGATTTTTCTCAGCAGATCGAAGCCGACGCGGAAAATCGACTTTGCCTTGCGCTTGTGGGTCTTGATGATAATTGGTCGATGTCTGGCGCTCCATTCCCCAGTTGTATGAGCGAAGGTGAAGGCGACGGCCAGCACGGCGATGAGCTTGGCGATCCGCTCCGGGTTGGTGATGTGAGTGTCCTCGAGGTTGAGACCGCGCGTCTTGCTGGCCGCGAACAGGGTTTCGATTTCCCAGCGCCGCCGATAGTTGGCCAGGGCGATCCCGGGATCGGTGTTGGTTGCCACAACGAGCAGTTCCTTACTGGCCAGTCGTGTCGCCGCGAGCTTTACGGGCGGCCCGAGAGCGCTGCCGCGTGAACCGAGGCGGCAATCTTCGCGCACGTAGCGGCGTCCGCCGATGGCGAGCTTCCGGAACAAGGAAACGACCGGGCAGCAGCGGCCATCAGCCAGACGGATCTGGAAGGCGTCCTTGATGCGCAGGATGAACGGGATGTTGTTCTCGACCAGAAAGGCCATCCAGGCCGTGCCGACGAATTCCCGATCAGCGATCAATCCGGCTACAGCCTCGGCACCGAAGACATTGCAAAAGCGGGACAGCAGGGCTTCGCGATGGGCCGTGGTCGAGTTGCCGGCTCTGTCGAGCACGTCCCACATGAGCGGGATGGCGATGCCGTTATGGACGATGGCGAGCATCAGGACGTTGACGTCGCGTCGCCCGAACTTCCAACTGGTGCGGTCGAGGGCAAGAAGCCAGGGCCCCGATCCGATCCGTGCGATCCTCACCACGACGCGGGCCAGTTGATCGCTATCCAGCTCGACCTGCTCGAAGAAACGCTGGAGGCGGCGATAGTTTGAAGCAATCTCCGCCCGCGTCGGGAACATCCCGGCAAGGTGACTTAGATTGACGGTGCGCGACAGCAGAACGCCGACGACAAGGACGCAGAAGCTCTCAAGCCGGCTCTTGCGCATCGACAAGTGCTTGTCCAGGCAATGCCTCAAAGCGGCGATGATGTCTCTTCTCATGCAAAATCCCGATCCGCTCTCCGCCGAATCGGAAATCCTACTGATCGATCAAGGCCCTACCAAGAATCGTCGTGTACTGTGAGGATTGGGAGAGAAGTTTGCGCATCTCGCGGGTAAAAATAAGAAATTTTGCAAACTTCTCGGACATTGATGTCGAGACCGGCGAGAGCATCGTCATTGTCGGTGAGAACAAGGTCGGCAAGAGCAACTTCATCCGCGCCCTGCAACTGATCCTGGATCCGGGCCTGTCGGAACGTGATCGCCAGCTCGGGCTCGAACATTTCTGGGACGGCCTGGGCGAGGACAAGCTCGGCGAGACAATCGAAATCTCCGTCGACCTGACCGATTTCACGGGCGACCCGCGCCTCATGGCGCATCTCAACGACTGCGTGGTGTATCCGGGCCCGCCGATGGTCGCGCGCCTCACGTACCGCTTCCAACCAAAGGCAAATCTCGGCCGCGATCCGGAAAGCCTGGCCGACTATGAGTACGTCATTTTTGGTGGCGACGATCCCGATATGGCGATCGGATCATCCTTGCGTCGGATGCTGCCGCTCGATGTCCAGGTGGCGCTCCGCGACGCCGAGAAGGACCTGTCGAGCTGGCGTAACTCGCCGCTGAGGCCCCTGATCGAGCAGTTGGCCAGCTCGCTCGACGAAGACGCGCGCGACGAAATTCAAGAGCAGGTCAACGAGGCGCAGGCCGAGCTTGCCGGCCATGCTGAAGTGGTCGCGACCGCGCAGCGGATCAGCGACCGCTTGATCGCAATCGCGGGCGAGCAGCACGCCGTTCCGCTTACGCTCGGTCTGGCTCCAACGCGTGTCGATGCGCTGCTGCGTAGCCTGCGCCTGCTGATCGACAATGGCTCGCGCGGCATTGGCGACGCCAGCCTGGGCACCGCCAATCTGATCTTCCTGGCCTTGAAGAGCCTCGAGCTTGATCGCCTGGTGACCGATGGTGAGCGCGACCACACCTTTTTCGTGGTCGAAGAGCCCGAGGCGCATCTACATCCGCACGTGCAGCGGCTGGTCTATCGGTATTTCCTCGGCGGAGCTGCGGGTGATGAGGAAGATGTGCCGCCGCTCACAACCATCCTCACGACGCACTCACCGCATATTGCAAGCGTCACACCGATCCGCTCGATCGTCCTGCTCCGGCACGATGCCGGCGAAGACGCGACGACCGCGGTCTCGACAGCGACGGCTCCGCTGACCGCACGCGACGAGGCCGATCTCCAACGCTACATCGACGTCAGCCGGGGCGAGATCTTCTTTGCGCGAGGCGTCATCCTCGTCGAAGGCGATGCTGAGCGGTTTCTCATTCCCGCATTCGCCGAGGCGCTAGGCATACCGCTCGACATGCTGGGCATCACGGTCTGCTCGGTGAGCGGCACCAATTTCACGCCCTATGTGAAGCTGCTGGGTCCTCAGGGCCTGAACATTCCCCACGTCATCCTGACCGATCGCGATCCGAACGGCGCGAACCCGCCGCTGGTGCGCCGCCGCCTCATTAATGTGCTGCGCCTGGTCGAGAACGGCGTGAACTACACGCCGCTGGACGCCGACGCCGTGATCGCCCGTGCGGAGCCACTCGGCTATTTCGTAAACGGCAACACGCTCGAGCCGGAGCTGTTCTGCGGCGGTCTGGCGGAAGCGATGCAGCAGGTCATCGGGGAGGAGCTGTCGATCAACCAGGCGACCCGCGACCTGATTCAAGGCTGGGTCGACGACGCCGACACGCTCGATGAGGAGCACCTGATCAAGCTTATCGAACGGATCGGCAAGGGGCGCTTCGCGCAGGCGCTGGCGCCGCACGTCGATGAGGATACGTGCCCGGACTATATCCGGAGGGCGCTGGAGCACATTCGCGATGCCCTTGCGTAGTGTTAGCGCCGCATATCTCGCCCAGGCGGCGGACTTGGCCAGTAACCCTGGCCAGCAAGCCGCCTATGACTCGACGGGCCATTGCGTCGTGCTCGCCGGCCCCGGCAGCGGCAAGACCAAGACGCTGGTGCTTAAGCTAGCCCGGATCATGGCTGAAGATGTACGCGCGCCACGCGGCGCGGCGTGCATTACCTACAGCCAGGAGTGCGCGCGCGAACTGACACGCCGGTTGGAACGGCTCGGCCTGCGAGAGGCGCCGAATCTTTTCATCGGCACGGTCCATGGCTTTTGCCTGCGGCATCTCTTGATGCCCTACGGTCGGCTTGCCGATCTGCCGGTCCCGTTTCCGCTCGCGGTCGCCACTCAACGTCAGAGCGACCAGGTGATAAAGCGGATCGGCGACAGGCTCTTCGGCGTGGGTCATCCGAACAAACCGATGGACCTCGGACGTCATCGGCGGTCAATCCTCGACCGGACCTCGGAAGACTGGACCAGCGAGGAGGAGCTTGCGGCCTGGGCTGAGGGCTACGAGGCCGAGCTGCGGCGGACAGGTCTCGTCGATTTCGACGACCTTGTGATTTTCGGTCAGCGGCTGGTCTCAGAGCACGATTGGGTGCTCCCGTTGCTGCAGGCAAAATTCCCGGTGCTCGCGGTCGATGAATATCAGGATCTCGGCGTCGCGTTGCATCGCATCGTCAAGCGCGTGGCCTTCGACGGCGGTGTCCGCCTCTTTGCGGTGGGAGACCCTGATCAATCGATCTACGGCTTCACGGGAGCGGACGGCGCTTTGCTGCAGGAGCTAGCCGAGCGCGAGGATGTCGAGCGCGTTCAGCTCCAGCTCAACTATCGCTCGGCCTCGCGGATCGTCAGCGCCTCAGAAATGGCGCTCGGCGAAGCGCGCGGTTATCAATCGAACGATCCGGATCGCCAGGCGGTGATCGCTTTCGTCAAATGTGACGACGGGCTGGAAGGTCAGGCCGCGCACGCGGTCGCTGAGATCATTCCTGCCGCGCTCGCCGCCAAACCGGGACGCGCACTCGGCGACATCGCCATCCTCTATCGGGACTATCGCGCCGGCGACGTGGTGGCGGAAGCCGTTGCGGCTGCGGGGCTCGACTTCGTGCGCGTCGACACGGCCGCGCCCTATCGGAAGGTCGCGCTCACGAGCTGGATCGAGGATTGCGCGGCATGGTGCGCGGGTGGTTGGCGCGAAGCGCGGCCCCAACTGCGTGGTTTGTTGGACCGGTGGATCGGCTTCCACCGCGCGCGAATCTCAGATGCGGAGGCCAGCGGGGAATTGCAAAGCCTCACCCGGCTTCTCTGGGCGCTCCGGGTTGAAGAGGGGCTAGCCCGAGACTTCGTAACGGCGCTGCGGGCAGGAATGCTCGACGCGCTGATGGCGGCCGAACCGAGCTTGGGGGATCAGCGCGAACAGGTCGACCGTATGTCGACGGCGCTCGCCATTGGTGGGTCGCTTGCGGATCTCGACCTTGCGAGCCTTGGCGGTCGCGACGGCTCCCCGCTCCACCTCAATCTTTTGACGCTGCACTCCGCTAAGGGCTGCGAATACGACGTGGTGATCATGGTGGGGCTCGATCTGGGCAGCTTGCCGTGGCGCAATGAACTACCTGCGGCTCGACGGGAAAGCCGGCGCCTGTTTTATGTGGGCCTGACGCGGGCCCGTGATGAAATCCACATGCTATATTCTGGTTACGTCGATACGCGCAGCGGGAGGATGTATTGGGGGCGCTCTCCGTTCCTGAACGAGCTTGAAGCGCGAATGCAGGAGGCCGAGGGCGACTAACGATGCTGTCATTCCGCGAAGCGCAGACTGTCGAAGACCTGGCCGATCTTTTCTATGATTTCCTGCCGGGAAGTGGAAACAACAAGACCGCCTTTCCATTGGCAGCGGCGCAGGCCGGGATCGGTGAGCTGTGGGTTCCGGGTAGCAAAAGACCGGCGATCGTCCAGCTCCTGACGTCCACCCTGGAGCATCGTCGGTCGTATTTCACAAAGCTGATCGTGGCGATCGTTCGGCAGGCAATGACCTATCGGCGCGGCAAGGGAAATCCCCTGACGCGCGCCGAAATCGATCGGCTGAACAGTCTTCTTCCCGGTGTAGAGTTCAAGATACCCGAATTGCTTGATCCCGGCTTTCTCAACAGCTTCGCGCCGCCGAAGGCCGAAGACCCGCCGCCACAGACGGCTGGAACGCTGAGCGCGGGCAAAGCTCAGGAACTGGCAACGCATCTCATCGAGATCACGAAGCTGGACCCGCAGGCGCGCGGCCTACGTTTCGAGGGCTTTCTGAATGAGCTCTTCGCTGGCTTCGGGTTGGCGCCGCGCGGTGCGTTTCGGCTCGTGGGGGAGCAAATCGACGGCAGCTTCAAGCTGCAAGGGCAGACCTACTTGGTGGAAGCCAAATGGCACGGGCCGCAGATTGGCTTCGCCGACTTGATGACGTTCTCTGGGAAGGTCGCAGGCAAAGCGTCCTGGTCGCGCGGTCTGTTCGTCAGCAATTCGGGATTCACGGTCGATGGGCTGGAGGCGTTTTCGCGCGGGCGCCAAACGAATCTGATTTGTGCTGACGGACTTGATCTGTACGAAGTCCTCTCACGCAGGGTGTCGCTAATCGACGTGCTGGAGGAGAAGGCTCGTCGCGCAGCTGAGACCAATCGCGCATTTGTAGCCGTGCGTGATCTCAATCTACGTGACGGATGAAAATTGCCGAATCCCTCGCCCGTTTTGGACTGCTTGATATGTGACAAAGCCTCGGCTGTTTCTCTGCTTTGGCGAGGAAACGTCACACGCTTGGCTGTGAGTGGTCCGCGGGCACATAGCCTCTGATGGAAGGCTTAAGCCGATAGCCGAACAGAAGGTTGCCACTTGGATGAACAGTGAGAAGTTGAGATGCAAGGCCGCACACGGATCCGAACATGCCATCTATCGCAGTCAATCGCGAACTTTTGCGATCGGATCTAGCTATTTCTCCCGCGCTTCGTATATAATGCAAACGTACAGATCGATGCCGCGCACCGCGCCACATTTATTGTGGAAAATCAATTGCGTATGAATCTGACGGTATATATGACGGTAACCGTCTATTTCTCCGTTTTACACTCATCGAAACTTCAAATACTTACCGCTCCAGTTAATCATCGAGTGGGAGTGATTTTTGCTCATCCGTGCGTATCCGAAACTACGCTATGACGCGGCCTAATCACCTGAAAACATAAGTAATCTATCGGGCGCCTTTCGGCAGACCGCGGTGAGCTTGGATCGCGGCTGGGGCCGCGCCGATGGATGTTGCCCCCAACATTTCCAGCATTGCGTTTGTTTTTGCGGGCGGATGTGGCCCTGGCTGTCCAATCGCGGTGGCTGCCCCACGCGCCGGATCTGCCCATGCTGAAGCGGCCCGGGCGATTCATCGCCCGCCCGGCGCCTCAGTCCAGGAAGGCGAAGCCCATGGTGCGGGCGTGATAGTGCAGCCCGCCGTCCTGGACGATGAGGAACAAGGCGCGGCCGGTGCCGTCATTGTGGTGCGAATGGACGGCGCCGGGCGGCGTCACCAGCGTGGCCCACGAAGACCACGGGCACCTTGTCCCGTCCACCATGGAGTGGCACCCCTCGCCCTGCACCACCAAGGTGATGGCCGCGGAATTGTGCCGGTGCGCCCTCTGGCTTTCGCCGGCGGGCAGGGTGTTCAGGGAAAGGGTGAGGCTGGGCAGGATGTTGCGCCCCGCCGCCTGGGTGTCGCAGGAGAAGATGAGCGCGATGCCGGAGGTCTGCGCATTGTGCGCATGGTCGTAGATGACCTCCACCTGCCGGGCGATCTCCGCCGCCGGATAATGCACCGGCGCCACCGGCCGGCGCGCCGCATCGGGCGGCAGGCTGCCGTCGTGGGCGAGCTGGGGCTCGTTGGTCACCACCCACAGCACCAGCTTTTCCGCCCCGGCGCGGATCTGCGCCGGGGCACAGGACAGCAGGAACACGTCCCCCGGCGCAAAGGCGATGGTGTCGGCGAGGCAGTCCACCTGCCCCGCGCCACAAATCACGTACCAGATGGAGCCGGTGGCGCGAAAATCCACCGTGAAGCCCGCGCCCGGCTCCACCACCGCATAGCGCGCCAGCATCAGCGGCGTGGTGGCGGGGAAGGCCGTGCCCATGGCGGCGGACTGGTCGCAGGGGATGAAGCCGGTGCCGCCCCCCTCCGCCAGCGCCCGCGCCGGCTCGGCGGTGAACAGGGCCCCCGGCACCGCCGGCAACTTGATGTTGAAGGCGTTGCCGGAATTGAAAAAGCGGGCGCGGCCCTGGGCCGGGGTGGCGGGGGCGTGCGGCCGCTGCTCCGGCAGATCGGCCATGTCGGGCTTCGCAGCGGTGGTGGCGGTGGTCATGCTCAGGTCTCCTTGGCGCAGACGAGGCGCGCCAGCACATCGGCAAGCACCTGCGTTCCGGCGGCGAGATGGGCGGGCTCGGCGGATTCGGTCTCGGCGTGGGAAACCCCGTCGCGGCATGGAATGAAGATCATGGCGCTGGGACACACCTTGGCGAGGTGGCGGGCATCATGGCCGGCGGCGGACAGAAGCGGCATGGCCGGGATGGCCCGGCGCGCGGCGGAAGCGGCGATGGCCGCCATCAGGCCGGCGTCGAAATCATTGGGCGGAGCGTCCACGAGGCGGGTCAGCGCCAGGCCGCAGGGTCCGGCCTCCTGCGCGCAGATGGCCTCCAGGCGCGCGCCCAGCTGATCGAGGTCGGCCCCCTTCGGATGGCGCAGGTCCACCCGGAAGGTGACGCGCGCGGGCACCACGGAAGGCGCATTGGGCTCCACCATGAGGCGGCCGATGGTGAACATGACCGCCCCGTCATGCCCGCCCACCTCTGCATAGAGGCGATGGGCCATGCGGGTGAAGGCGGCGAGCGCATCGCGCCGCTGCGCCATGGGCAGGGTGCCCGCATGCCCCGGCGTGCCTTCGATGGAGATGTCCCAGGTCTTCTTGCCCTGGATGCCGGTGACGATGCCGACCACCTTGCATTCCGCCTCCAGCACCGGCCCCTGCTCGATATGCAGCTCCACATAGGCCGCCGCCGGAAAGCCGAGGAACTGGCGGGGCACCTCGGGAAAGGCGGCCAGCAGCCGGTCGAGCGCGGTGCCGACGCTGACGCCGCGGGCATCGCGCACGGCACGGATGTCGGCAAGCGCGTGCGCGCCGGCGAACACTTCCGAGCCCATCATGCCGGGGGCGAAGCGGGAGCCTTCCTCGTTCATCCAGGCGACCACGGCCAGATCGCGCCGGCGCGCCACGCCGGCCGCCTTCAGCGCCACGGCCGCCTCCAGCGCCGCGAGCACGCCCGCCGCGCCGTCGAACTTGCCGCCGTTGGGCTGGGTGTCCAGGTGGCTGCCCGCCAGCACCGGCGGCGCGGCCCGGTCCGCGCCCGGCAGGACGAGGAACAGGTTGCCCGCATCGTCGCAGGAGGGCTCCAGCCCCTCGGCCTCGGCCCAGCCGATGACGAGGCGCCAGGCGTCGATCTCGCCTTCGCTCAGCGCCTGCCGGTCCACCCCGCCCCCGGGCAGGGCGCCGATTTCCGCCAGCGCCATCAGGCGGCGCCACAGGCGGTCCGGGTCGATGGAGGGGTATAGGGGCCTGGTCACGGTTTCCTCCATCAAAGTCGCTCCCCCTCAGGCGGTGCGCATGATCTGGCCGGGAATGGCGCGCGGGTCCCGCGGCAGCCATTTTCCGGCCTCCACCTGGGCGATGAATTCGGCGAGCTGGGCGTTGAACAGGGCCGGCTCCTCCAGGTTCAGCGTATGCCCGGCCTTGGGGAAGACGCATAGGCCGCAGGCAGGGATGGTCTTCTTGAGGAAGATGCCGGGCTGGAGGCAATGGTCGTCCTCGTCGCCCACCATCACCAGGGTGGGCACCAGCAGCTGCTTCAGCTCCGCCTCCAGGTCCCAGAAGGAGGGCCGGCGCGCCTGCACGCCGCGCATGGTCAGCGCCGCGCCGGTGTCCGAATGGGTGGCGAGGCGATCGGCGAATTCGCGCCAGCCGCGCGGGTCCTTGGTCTCGAACTGCACTCGGCTGGCGCCCAGCGCATAGATCCTGGAGAAGTCCTTGGCGCCCAGCTTCTCGAAATTCTCCGCCACCGCCAGCGAGACGCCGCGGAAATAGTCCTCATAGTCCTTCTCGCAGCCATAGCCGGCGCCGGCCACGGTGAGGGAGAGGGCGCGCTCGGGCGTCCTGAGGCCGAAATGGACGGTTGCGAAGCCGCCCATGGAGAGGCCGACGATGTGCGCCTTGCCGATGCCGAGGGCGTCGAGGACCGCCACCGCATCGTCGGCGGCGATGGCTTGCGAATAGGCCTCCACGTCCGTGGGGATGTCGGAGGGGGCATAGCCGCGCGCGGCATAGGTGATGCAGCGATGGCGGCGGGCGAAGAACCGCATCTGCGGTTCCCAGCTCATGTGGTTGCCGCCGAATTCATGGATGAAGAGAATGGGCGTGCCCTGCCCTGCCTCCTCCACGTGCAGGCGCACCCCGTCCGGGGCGGTGATGGTGTGGGTGGCGGAAAGGTCCTGGTGGGTCATGGTGGAAATCCTCAGAACTGGGCCGGCACGTCGTTGAGGGTGCGGGCCTCCGCCACCAGCGCCGGCAGCAGTTCGGCAAAGCGGTCCGCCCATGCGGGCGGCACCGAGGTGGACACCTTGATGAAGCGGTCGCCGAAGCGGGCTGTGTGGTAAGTGCCCTGGCGGATCATGATGTCCCGGCGGCGGGCCGCCTCCACCAGCGCCTCGGGGCGGATGCCGGCGGCCTGCGTCTCGATGACCAGGAAATTGCCGTGGGAGGGATAGACCGGCAGACTCAGGCCCGCGATGGCCTCGGCCGCAATGCGGATCTTCTCCTTGTTGGCGCGGTCGATGGCGCGCACGGTTCCCATCCACTCGCCCTTCACCTTTAGGCCCGCCTGCGCCGCCCGTTGCGCGACGACGCTGGCGCCGAGCACGGAGGTGGCGCGGGCGGCGCATTCGTCCAATAGGCCCGGCGCGCCGACGAGGGCGCCGATGCGCAGGCCGGCAAGCCCGAGCCATTTGGAGAAGGAGAGCGACACGAGCGCGCCCTCCGGCGCGGCATGGAGCGCGGGGTGATGCCCATCGGCGAAATCGCGATAGGTGCAGTCGTGCACCAGCAGCGCGCCGCAGTCGCGGGCGATGGCGCAGAACGCCTCGATCTCCTCCCGCGTGTAGCGGATGCCGAGGGGATTATTGGGGTCCACCAGATAGATGATGGCGGTGCGCTCATCCACGTGGGCCTTCAGCGCCTCGGCGGTGAGGCGGTAGTTCACCGCCGGATCGTAGATGGGAATCTCGATCACCTGCGCCCCCATCTGGGCGGCGAACAGGCACGGCCATTTCCAGGTGGGATCGGTGGTGACGAAGGTGGTGCCCGGCCGGCACCAGGCGCGGCACACCATGGCCAGCGCGTTCACCCCGCCCTCGGTGACGAGGGCCTCCGCCCCCGGCGTGCCGAGGTCTTCGACGATGCCGGCGCGCAGGGCCTCGAACCCCATGGGCGGGGCATAGGCATTGAATTCCTGGGCCTTGACGGAGGCGATCATGGCCGCCTCCACCGCCGGGTGGGCGGGAATATGGTTGGTGTTCTGCCCCATCCACATGAGGCCGGGGGTGGAGAAGAGCGTGTCGAAATAGCGGTTGCGCTGGCGGGCGGTGGACATAAGGCGGTCCTTGAAGGTTTGGCCGCGCGCCCGCCGCGGGGCGGGCGCCGCAGGGAAAGGCCGCGTCAGATGACCGAGCCGCGGGCGGAGATGCCGCCGTCGATGGTCACATTGGTGCCGGTGATGTAGCCGGCGCGCGGCGAGGCGAGGAAGGCCACGAGGTCGGCCACCTCCTCCGCCGTGGCGGGGCGCTTGCCGGGATATTTGTCGAACAGCTCTTCCCAGCGCTCGGCGGCGCCCAGCATGTCGGTGGCCTTGGCCTTCATGATCTTAAGCATGCGATCGGTGGCGACCGGGCCGGGATTGACCCCCACCACGCGCACGCCCTCATTCAGGCTGGCACCGCCCAAGGCCTTGGTGAAGCTCATGAGGGCGGCATTGCCGGTGGAGCCGGCGATGTAGCTGGCGTCCCAGTTCTCCCCCGAATTGCCGATGACGTTGACGATGACGCCGTCCTTGCCGCGCATGCGCCGGTAATAGGCGCGCGACAGGGTGATGTAGCCGAACACCTTCAGGTCGAAGCCCCGGCGCCAGGCCGCATCGTCCACCACCTCCAGCGATCCGGCCGGGATGTCGCCGGCATTGTTGACGAGGATGTCCACGTCGCCCACGTCCGCGGCAAGGGTTTCCATGGCTTCGGTGGAGGAGAGGTCCACCGGGTAGATGGCCACGCTCACGCCGTGGGCCGCCTCGATCTCGGCCTTGGCGGCGGCAAGCGCCTCGCCGTTCCGGGCGGCCAGGTGCAGATGGCACCCTTCGGCGGCGAACACGCGGGCCGTGGCAAGGCCAATGCCCTTGGAGGCGCCGGTGATGAGGGCGCTCTTGCTGGTGAGGTCGAGGTTCAAGCTTGATCTCCGGGTGTCGATCTCTGGCCGATCTGGATATGCAAACTCAAGCAAATTGCATACCAAAAATCGGCAGCGGGTCAGCCATAGGCTGCCAGGAAGTCCAGGAGGTCGTCGCCCAGAAGGTTCACATGGTCGCGCATGGCCTTCTGCGCGGCCTCGTCGTCATGCCGGCGAATGGCGGCGATGACCTCGCCATGTTCTTTCAATGTCTTGGAAATCCGGCTGGGCCGGTGGGTGACCCGGCGCCGGTAGGCCGCCACCTGGTTGCGCAGCCGCAGGGTCTGGTCGGCAAGGAAGCCGTTGGCCGACGCCTCGTACACAGCCTCATGGAACTCCTGGTTCACATCATAGAAGAGGTCGATGTCGCCGGTGGCGGCAACCTCTTCCAGCCGCGCGTGAATCGCCTCCATCCGGGCGATCTGGGCGGAGCCGGCGCGGCGGGCGGCGAGGCGGGCGCACAGGCCTTCCAGTTCCGCCATCACCTGGAACATCTCGACCAGGGCATGGGCGCCGATGGTGCGCACCACCGCCCCCTGCCGGCCGCGCAGCTCCACCAGGTGGCTGGCCGCCAGCAGCCGGAAGGCTTCGCGCACGGGCGTGCGGGAAACGCCGAACTGGACTGCAATCTCCTGCTCATCCAGGCGGCTGCCCGGTTCGAGGCGGCCGGAGGAAATATCCGCCTCCAGCGCCCGGCGGATGCGGTCCGCAAGGGTCTCGCCAGCGGCCGGGGCGCGCCCGCTTTGATCAATCGGCAGGCATCTGCTGCCTTCTTGTGCACCAATGATTGCCATTTGCATTCCTGAAAACGAGTTTAGGTATACATAAATGCCGCCACACCCCCGGGGCAGGGGGTGGGACAAACCGTAGATCCATGGCAATCCCTGCATGGACCACGCCAAGACGGCCCGAAAGCCCAGGCTCTCAAGCCGTGCAGATCAGTGTGGCATGTCGATTGCTTGAACGGAAGGCATGACGACCATACTCTCGCATGCGCCACGGCGCTTTGATTATACAAAGAGGAAAGGGGCGCGTTTGCCGGCTGCATCATCCCCCGGGGCCGAGGCCATGCGCGCCGATGCTGCAGGCGCCGCCGCGCCGACTGCCGCGCCCGGCGACATCCTCGACCTGCGGGCCCTCACCAAGACCTTCGGTGCCGTGCGCGCCATCGACGGTTTCACCGCGACGGTGGAGAAGGGCGAGTTCGTCACCGTGGTCGGCCCGTCCGGCTGCGGCAAGAGCACGCTGTTCAACATCGTCGCCGGGCTGGAGGAGCCGGACGCCGGCAGCGCCATGCGCTTCGAAGGCCGCAGCGTGCATTCCGCCGACCTGCTCGGCCGCGTCTCATTCATGCCCCAGCGCGACCTGCTTTTGCCCTGGCGCACGGTGATCGATAACGCCATCCTCGCCCTGGAGGTGGAGGGCACCCCGCGCCGCCAAGCCCGCGCCCTGGCCGAGAGGATGCTCCCCGAGTTCGGCCTCGCCGGCTTCGGCCAGCAATATCCCCACCAGCTGTCCGGCGGCATGCGCCAGCGGGTGGCGCTGATGCGCACCTTCCTGTTCAAGCGCGACCTGATGCTGCTGGACGAGCCGTTCGGTGCGCTGGACGCGCTCACCCGCACCATGATGCAGCGCTGGCTGCTGGACGTGTGGCAGAAGCACCAGCGCACCATCCTGTTCATCACCCACGACGTGGACGAGGCGCTGTTCCTCGGCGACCGGGTGCTGGTGATGAGCGCGCGCCCCGGCAAGGTGAAGCTGACGCAGAAGGTGGACCTGCCCCGCCCCCGCCCGCCGGAAATCGTCATCTCCCCCGAATTCATCCGCCTGAAGCGCACCCTGCTGGAGGCCATCGAGGAAGAGGCGATGAAATCCTTCACGGAGGGCAAGTGATGAGCACCGCCGGAATCCCCGCCGCCAAGGATGCGGGTGAATGGGATGCGGGTGAATGGGATGCGCGCGTCAAGCTGGCGGCCTGCTACCGCATGGTGGCGAAGCTCGGCATGGACGATCTCATCTACAACCACATCTCCCTGCGGGTACCGGGCCGGGAGGGGGAATTCCTCCTCAACCCCTACGGCCTGCTGTTCGAGGAGATCACCGCCTCCAGCCTGGTGAAGATCGACACGCAGGGTCGCAAGCTCGACACCACCCCCCATGAGGTGAACCTCGCCGCCTTCGTCATTCACGCCGCCGTCCACAAGACGGGGCACGACGCCGCCTGCGTGCTCCACACCCATTCGGATGCCAGCGTCGCGGTCTCCGGGCAGGAAGAGGGGCTGCTGCCGCTCAGCCAGTTCGCCATGCGCTTCTACAAGCGCCAGGCGTTCCATGATTACGAGGGCGTCGCCATCGACCTTGACGAGCAGCAGCGCCTGGTGGCCGACCTCGGCCCCCACAAGGTGATGCTGATGCGCAACCACGGCATCCTCACCGTGGGCCGCACGCCGGGCGAGGCCTTCATGCTGCTTTATTATTTCGAGCGGGCCGCGCGCATCCAGCTGGCCATGCAGGCGGCCTGTGCCTCCGGCGTCAAGCTGGTGCTGCCACCCCACGAGGTGTGCGAGAAGGCCGCCCGCCAGTTCTGGGACCTCAAGGGCGACATCCTCGTGCCCGGCGAGCGCGAATGGCCGGCCCTCATGCGCCAGCTCGACCGCACCGATCCGTCCTACCGCACCTGATCGCCGCCCGAAGACGCGGCCCGCCATTCACCGGAGACCAGCCATGATTGCCCGCCGAACCTTCCTTTCCACCCTCGCGGCCGGCGCCGCCCTCGTATCCACGGCGCTTTGCGCCCTGCCCGCCGCAGCAGCCGACCCCGTGCCGGCCACCCTGCGCCTCAAGTGGCTGCCCCAGGCCCAGTTCGCCGGCTTCTACGTGGCCGTGGCCAAGGGCTACTACAAGGCCGAGGGCATCGACCTCACCATCAATCCCGGCGGCCCCAACATCCTCGCTGAGAACCTGGTGGCCACCGGCGCCGACACCTTCGGCCTCTCCGGCGGCCTCGACAGCGTGTTCGCCGCCCGCGACAAGGGCCTGCCGGTGGTGTGCGTGGGCATCTCCCACCAGATGACGCCCTTCGTGTTCGTGGTGCGCGCGGACGGCCCCATCAAGTCCATTCAGGATTTCAAGGGCAAGAAGGTCACCACATGGTTCACCGGCGCCAACCATGTCTTGAAGGCCATGCTGACCAAGCAGGGGCTCGACCCCGCGCTGGTGGACATCCAGCCCCAGCAGGTGAGCGTCACGCCCTTCGTGGACGGACAGATTGATGTGGTCACCGCCACGCGCTACAATGAATTCTACACCATCAAGACCCGCATGGGCGAAGAGAAGCTGCGCACCTTCGTGGCGGAGGATTCCGGCGTCACCTTCCCGCGCGACACGCTCATCGTTTCCGAACAGACCGCCAAGGAGAAGCCGGAGCTGGTGAAGGGCTTCCTGCGCGCCTCCATCAAGGGCTGGCAGGATGCCTTCAAGGACCCCAAGGGCGCCATCGACACGGTGATGAAGGTGGCCCCGACCCTGGACCGCGCCCACCAGGAATTCATGCTGGCCGAGGTGGCGAAGCTGATGACCGCCGGCAAGGTGAAGGAGGACGGGCTGTTCTGGATCGACATGGACGCGGTGAAGATCACCCAGCAATTGTTCCTCGACGCCAAGGTCATCGCCAAGCCGGTGGACCTTGCCGCCACCTTCAACCGCTCCTTCCTTGAAGCCATCCCGGTGGCGGACCGCCGCCCGTGAGCAGCACCACGCTCCAGCCTCCGGCCACACGGCCGGGGGTACCCGCCTTGCTGAAGCCGCTGGCGCGCGCCGCCCGCGGCCTCGCCATCCTCCTCGCCGTGCTGGCGGCGGCCGAAGGCCTCATCGTGGTCTTCGGCGTCAAGCCCTGGTACGTGCCGCGGCCGAGCCTGGTGATCGGCGCCATCGTTTCGACACCGCAGCCTTATGTGCAGGGCTTCCTGCGCACCCTCACAGAGACGCTCATGGGCTTTGTCTCCGGCGCGGTGTTCGGCGTCGCCATCGCCATCGTGTTTTTCCGGGCGCGGGTTCTGCGCGAGCTCATCTTCCCCATCTTCGTGGTGTCGCAGACCATTCCGGTCATCGCCTTCGGCGCGCTGGTGGTCCTGTGGTTCGGCAACACGCTCCTCGCCAAGGCGGCCATCTCCTTCTACCTCACCTTCTTCCCGGTGACCGTGAACGCGCTGCTGGGCCTGGAGAGCGTGGACCCGCGGCAGGAAGCGCTCATGCGCTCGTTCGGCGCCAGCCGCCTGCAGTTGCTCACCCGCCTGCAACTGCCGGCGGCGCTGCCGCAGATCTTCGTCGCCCTGCGCCTCGCCTCCGCCCTGGCGCTGGTGGGCGCCATCGTCGGCGAATGGTTCGGCGACACGGTGGGGCTCGGCGTGCTGCTGCTGCAGGGCATGTATAACGAGAACGTCATCGGCATCTGGGCCGCCATCGCCATGTGCGCCCTGCTGGGCACCGGCTTCTACGCGGTGGTCGCCGCCGCCGAGCGCCTCTTCGTCTTCTGGGGAGCCGAGCAATGAGCGCCCTGTCCCTGCCCCGTCCGTCCCGCGCCGCCCAGCGCGGCATCCTCGGCATGGTGCTGCTGGTGGCGCTGTGGGAAGGCATCGCCCGCGGCTTCAACCTGCCGGCCTATACGCTGCCCTCGGTCAGTGCCATCCTCGGTTCCATCTGGGACCATCGGGGGGTGCTGCTGGCGGCGGGGGCCTACACCTTCGCGGAAGCGGTCATCGGCTATGTGCTGGGCGCCGCCATCGGCATCGGCCTGGCGGTGGTGATCACGCTGGTGCCGCCGACGCGCAACGCCATCGTGCCGGTGGCCACCTCCATCAATTCCGTGCCGGTGGTGGCGTGGTCGCCGCTGATCCTGTTGTGGTTCGGCATCGGCATGCCGTCCAAGATCGTCATGGTGGCGCTGGCGGTGAGCTTCACCGTCTTCCTCTCGGCGCTGGCGGGCCTCGACCGGGTGGACCGGCGCGCGGTGGACCTGATGCGCTCGTTCGGCGCCGGGCGGCTTTCCATATTGTTCCGCCTGCGGCTGCCCACGGCGCTGCCGCTCATCGCGGCGGGGCTCAGGGTGTCCACCGTGCGCGCCATCATCGTCGCCATCGTCACCGAGATGCTGGGCGCCTATGACGGCCTCGGCTGGGTGATCTACCAGGCGGTGCTGCAGGTGGATTTCGTGAAGGTGTGGTCCGCCATCTTCGTGGCCTCGGCCGCAAGCCTTCTGTTCTTCGGCCTCGTCGGCTTCGCCGAGAAGCGTCTCATCTTCTGGAAATAGCCTGCATGACCCGCAAGATGCATTTCGGCCTGTTCCTTCTGGGAACGGGAAGCCACATCGCCGGCTGGCGCACCCCCGGCGCCATCGACACCTTCCAGGACATCGGCAAGGTGCGGCAGATCGCGCGCATCGCCGAGCGCGGGCTGTTCGACCTCATCTTCATGGGCGACAACCTCAATGCCGACCCAGCCGCCCACCCCTCCTACACCGCGCGGCTGGAGCCGCTGACGCTGCTTGCCGCCATCGCCGGGGCGACCAGCCACATCGGCCTCGGCGGCACCGTCTCCACCACCTATAGCGATCCCTATACGGTGGCCCGCGCCTTCGCCTCCCTCGACCACATCTCCGGCGGCCGCGCGGTGTGGAACGCGGTGACCACCGCCGCCCCGGCCGCCGCTGCCAATTTCGGCACGCTGCACCCGGACCACGCGAAGCGCTACGAGATCGCCGGCGAGTTCCTCGACGTGGTGAAGGGCCTGTGGGACTGCTGGGCGGACGATGCCATCGTCGCGAACCGCGAAAGCGGCCTTTACATCGACCCCGCCCTTGTGCGCGCGCTCGACCATGCGGGGCCGTTCTTCAAGGTGAAGGGACCGCTCAACATCTCCCGCAGCCCCCAGGGCCATCCCATCATCTCCCAGGCCGGCGGCTCGGAGCCCGGGCAGCAGCTTGCGGCGCGCACGGCGGACATCGTGTTCGCCGTGGTGCAGGACCTCGCCGAAGCCCAGGCCGGCTACAAGGCGCTGAAGGATCGCCTGCCCGCCTTCGGCCGCAAGCCGGAAAACGTGTGCGTGCTGCCCGGCGTGATGCCGGTGGTGGGCCGCACGGCGCAGGAGGCGCGCGAGAAGCTGGCCGAGCTCATGCGCTTCGTGGATGCGAAAAACGCGCTGGGCATGCTCTCCGAGCGCTTCGGCACGGACATGAGCGCCTTCGACCTCGACGGCCCCATCCCCGATCTGCCCGAGGCCGACACCTACAAATCCTTCACCGGCGTGATGCTGGCCAAGGCCAGGCGCGAGGGCGGCACCCTGCGCGACGTCTACAACATGGTGGCCGCCGCCCGCGGCCACTGGGTGCTGGTGGGCTCCGCCGAGGAGGTGGCGGACACGCTCCAGCTCTGGTTCGAGAACGGCGCGGCGGACGGCTTCAACGTGATGCCGCCCTATTTCCCCGGCGCGTTCGATGATTTTGTGGACCTCGTCATCCCCATCCTGCAGGCACGCGGCCTGTTCCGCACGCAGTATGAGGGCCCGACACTGCGCGACCTCCTGGGCCTGAAGCGGCCGGCCAACCCCAACTTCTGACCCCCCGGAGGCCCCGCGCGGCACCCCGGCCACGGCATTTCCCCCAAACGGGGGATGCCGAATTCTGCATGCTGGGCCACTCTTTCATGGCCTCATCTGCCATCTGCTTGAAGATGGAAGAAGAGGGCAACTGCCCGCGGTGCCTTTTCTTTTCGGCCGGGCAGCAGGTGCGTAAGCGACACCGCGCCGGCATGCCCGGCCCCATGAGATCGGCGTAACGGATCCGGGCGGCGGAAGGCTCCGGGCAGGCGCGTGCAGCCTGGCCCGGACGGTTTCCCGCCGGAAAGGCCGGTGATCCATTCCCTGACGCAAGAGGGGGCAGATCATGCGCGTTCCAGTGCTCGCCGTCCTTCCGGCACAAGAAACCTTCCGTGAATCCGCCCAGGCAACCGCCGAGCACCGCGGCCCGGCCAGCAGCCTGGAATCGGCCCAGCTGCCCGGCGCCTTCGAGATCGACCCCACCTTCGCGGCAGTTCCCCTGGGCGCAGGGCCGGGCTCCGACCTGAGCACCGAGAGCACCCGGCCAGACAAGTCCGAGACCTTCGTCGTTCGCGGCTTCATCGAGGCGCAGGACCCTGCCGAGATCCCCGAGACGATGGAGGGGCAGCCGCTGTTCTCCGATCCGGTGATCGCCGCCTTCCTCACCTGCGGCGGTTCGCCGGCGGTGGGCGGCGTGCCGGATGTCGCGGCGCGCCTCAAACTTGCCGCCGTCCACGGGCGGGGGCTGACCGGACGGGATGTCGCCATCGCCGTCATGGACACCGGCATCAACCTCAACCACCTGCGCCGGCAGCTCGGCGGCATGCCGCGTTTTGACGCTGCGAACTCCTGGCGCCCGCCCGGCAGCACGCTGGCGCCCGGCGCCCATCCGGTGGACCATGGCACCATGTGCGCCTTCGATGCCCTGATCGCCGCGCCGGACGCCACGCTGCTCGACTTTCCCATCCTCTCCGCCACGGCACCGGGCGGCGCCATGACCGGGCGCACCCTGAGCGTGGCGCTGCAGGCCTATGCGCAGCTCTTGGCCTTCTGGGGCGTCGCCTTCGCCGGCGGCGGGCCGCGCTACACGGCGCTGGTGGTGACCAACAGCTGGGGCATCTATCACCCCGGCTGGGACTTTCCGCCCGGCCATCGCGGCCGCTATGTGGACAATCCCAACCATCCGTTCACGGCGGTGGTGGGGGTGCTGGCCCGTGCCGGTGCCGACATCATCTTCGCCGCTGGCAATTGCGGCAGCCAGTGCGCGGACATGCGCTGCCGCTCGCGCACCAGCGGAACCATCATGGGCGCCAACGCCTCCCCGGACGTCATGACCCTGGCCGGATGCGACACCACGGACGTGCGCGTCGGCTATTCCTCGCAGGGGCCCGCCATCGCCGGCATGTCCGCACAGAAGCCGGATGTGACGGCCTACACCCATTTTCTTGGTTCGCAGGCCTTCGGCGCCGGCACGCCCGACACCGGGACATCGGCTGCCTGCCCGGTGGCCGCCGGCTGTGTCGCGGCGATCCGTACCCGTGTGTCCCCGGCCACGACCCCGCCCCACGCCCTGTTCGCCCAGATCATGGCGACGGCGCGGCCCGGCGGCGGCGGGCCCGCAGGCTGGAACCCCGATTACGGGCATGGGATCATCGACCCCGACGCGGCCGCCGCCATCTGCGGCGTGTGAAGCGCCCCGGACGCGAGGGAGCCCGCCATGGCCGAACGCAGGACGGTGCTGATGACCGTAACCGGCGCAGCCGGCGCGCCGAGCCTTGCGGATGCTGCCGCGCAGCTCGGCCTGCCGCAGGATGCGCTCAACCCGGCCTTTGGCGTGGTGCCGATAGACCCCGCCAGCGGTCGCTATGTGGTGGAGGCCTTCGCCGATCGCCTGCCGCCCGAACCCGATGGCGGGGCGGCCGACACCCGCTTCTCCAATCCGCCCATCGCGCCCTTCGGTCCGGTGAAAAAGCCCTGACGAACCGCCCGCCCCCTCGACGGCGGCGCGCACCTTGCCACGACAGGATGGACCTCGACGCCCGCAGGAGGGTTTCCATGACGTCACCCGGCTCCCAGCCCCTTTCCGCCGATCGCCGCGCCGCCCTTGTAAAACGCCTCGACGCGCTCCGCAGCCGGATCGCCGCGCCCGGCGGGGAAGAAGCCGTGCAAGCCCCGGCCGGGCTTGCAGACGACGCCGCCGAACAGCGCTGGGCGCTGCGCGAGGAACTGGAGGATCTCGCCGCCGGCATGGCCGTGGCGGCCGCCGCAGCCCCGCAGGCCGCCCTTGAGGCCACCGCCGCGGCGGCGCCGGATGGGCTCGCGGTGATGGTGGGGCACACCCGGGCCAGCCCGGGTGCCAAGGGCGCCTGCCCGCCCTTCGCGCCCGACGACCGCTTCGAATACGGATGGAATTCGGACCTCGCCCGGCGCATCCACGCCGTCGCCACCGCACAGGGCATCCGCTGCCAGATCTTCACCCGCGACGGCACCGACATTGAGGGCTCCTACGCGCCGGTGCGGCAATGGCGGCCGGCAGCGACGGTGGAGCTGCATTTCAACTGGGCCGAAAGCCCCACCGCCAAGGGCACGCTCACCCTGTTCGGCGCCGAGGAATCCCGCGCCTGGGCCAAGCAGCTCCAGGAGGCGATGGTGGCCCTCTACGACCGGCAGGGGCACAGCGAGGACCGCGGCATCCAGATGCCCGGGCCGGGATCGGGCTATGCGCGCGGGACGCAGAATGTGGTGCAGATCCACCCCTCGGCGCTGATCGAGCCGTTCTTCGGCCACAACCCGGTTGATGCCCGCCTCGGCATCACCCTCAAGCAGAATCTGGCGGAAGCCATCGTCGCCGCTTATGCCGCGTTCGCCGGCCGGCCGGTGCGCCCGGTGGCCCCCGGCCCCGACGTAGCCGGCGATGGACCCGCCTTGCCCGGCGGCCCGCTGTTCGCGCGGCTGAGGCAGGCCCTGGAGGCCATGCCCCTTTCCATTCCCGACCTCGACGCCGACACCGCCCGGAGCCTGAAATCCATCGTCCTCGCCCAATGGGCGGAGGAATCCGGCTGGGGCACCTCGGCGCTGTCCGCGGAGCATTTCAACTTTGCCGGCATGAAGGCGCTGAGCGAGGTGGATGCGATCCTCACCCAGCTCTCCGCGCAGAAGGTCTGGTACGAGGCCCATGACGGCTTCGACTGGTATCTGCGCTTCGGCCGCCTGGAAGACTTCATCACCGGCTATTTCATGTTCCTCGATCGCTCGCCCTATGGCGGCTGGCGCGCGGCGGCGCGGCGCTCCCCCCACGATTTCATCCGCTTCATCGGCCGCGTGTGGTCCAATGGCAATCCCGGCTATGCCGACCGCATCATCAGCATCGAGCGGCGCATCCTGGCCGCCGCCCCGCCCGTGCCGGCGGAGCCCGCCGGTGACCATGGGGGCGACGGCGCCCTCAACATGGCCGTCATCCCCGCCGATGCGCGGCTGTTCGCCGAGCTGGTCTCCCGCCACCTACCCGCCGATGCCGACCTTGCCCGGGTGAAGGCGGTGCTCGCCGCCCAATGGGCGGTGGAGTCCAATTGGGGCCGCTCGGCGCTGGCGGTGCAGCACTTCAATTTCGCCGGCATCGAATGGTCGGACCGGCTCGCCGGCATCGCCGCCCGGGTGCCGCACCCCACCAGCCCGGAGAAGGGCGATTTCTGCCGCTTCCTCGATCTTGCACGCTTTGCGGAAGGCTATGTGCAGCGGCTGGAGCGGGACCCTGCCTTCGCCGGCTGGCGCGCCCGGACCGCCGCGCCGGCCGATTTCATCGCCTTCCTGAGCCAGGCGTGGCGCCCCTCGGACCCCGGCTATGCCCGTGCCCTGGCCGATCGCCACCGCGACCTCTCCCGCGCCGCGGCACCGGGGCCGGCGGACGATGGCGCGCCGCAGCCCCAGATGGAGCGGCGGGGCTTTGTGCTGCGGCTGACGCGCACCCATTGCGAGCGCGCCGCCGACGCGAGCTTCGATCGCACCGTGAGCCGCTACGCCGCCTTCTTCGATGGCGCGCCCCTGCCCGGCCTCTCGGGCATCGCCTTCGAGCGCCAGGGCCCCGGCGACAACAGCCAGACCGGCGTGCAGGCGCACCGGCGGGTGCGGGCCGGCGCCTATGCGTTGAGCACCCATTCCGGCTCACGCACGGACGATGCGGGCGTGACCCTCTACAAGACCATCGGCTTCACCGACAGCACCGCCGCCGGTGCCGCCCCGCGCCCCTCGGTGCGGCTGATGGATACCGGCGCGCGCTCGGGCATCCTGTTCCATCCCGGGCAGGGCTACCTGTGGAGCGTCGGCTGCTTCAACCTCTCCCGGCCCCTCGGCGATCTCGGGGCGATCGAATGGAACGACAGCCGCACGCGCGTGATCGCGCTCATCGACGCCATGCGCGAACGGCTGGGTCCACGGTTTCCGGCCGCCAACAATGCCGTCATCGCCGATGCGGTGATGATCATCGAGAACGAGCCCGGGCCCGCCGGCACCCGGGAGGGCGCGCCGGTGCGGTCCACCGCCGGCTTCGGGCTGCAGCAGATGGAGGCGGTGCGCGAAGAGATGGCATCGGCCACCGCGGCGGCGGCATCGCCGGCACAGATCTTCCACCTCGTGGCATCGGCGCTCATCGGCCCGGCCGAAGCCGGGATGGTGGAAGACGGCACCGTGGACAACATCATCGCCGGCGTGGACGACCTCGCCGGCCTGCGGGACATGGACGGCGCCACCGTGTGGTCGCCCTTCGTCACCGCCTGCGCGGTGGCGGGAGCCCTTTCGAACCCCGCCACCCGCGCGCCCCTCCTCGCCCGCCTGGATGCCATCGCGGCGCGCTTTGCCGCGCGCGGCGTGCCCCTGGACGACATGAACGCCCCGCACACGCCCATGGTGGAGGCCGCCATCGCGGATTCGCCCGCCGCGCTCGTCCTCCTCCACCGCCATGGGGCGGCGCTGGACCGGCACGACCGCGCGGGCGTTACCCCCCTTCTGGCGGGCGCCCTGCACGGCTGCATCGACGCGGTGCGCTTCCTGCTGGATCGCGGCGCCGACCCTCGCGCCGTGTCCCGGCGCCCGGCGCCGGCCGATCCCGCGCACCCGGAACGGGAGGAGGCGGCGGCGACCGACGCCCTGCCCGCCGGCCTCGACGCCATGGGGTGCGCCCAGGCCGGCAAGCGGCTCATGGATGGAAACGAGGAGATGCTGGACCGCTACGAGGCCGTCATCTCCCTGCTCTGGTCCCTCGACCACTGAGCCCTAGTGGATCGAGGCGTTGTGGTTCGACCTGGTCGCGACAGATGGGTTCCATCTGTCGCGGTCGAACCACTGGAGCACGCGCCGACCAGCTTGCACCGCAAGCTGGTCGGATCACGCGTTCTCTATCCTTAAGTTAGAGCGCCGTCAGCCCGCCGCCGGGCGGCGGCGCAGCAGGGAGAGCAGGACATAGGCGATGATGGCGCCCCCCACGCTGCCCGCCGCGAACAGGGCGATCAGCAGCACCCAGTCGATGGGGCCGCCGATGTCGGCAAGGTCGGAACTGGTGATGGCGAAGGTGAACCAGATGGCGAAGACGCCACCCAGAAGGCCGATGAGCTCGGACCACAGGAAGCGCGCGCTGACGAGCTTGCCATCGCGGATCAGCACGAACACGAAGGCGGCGGCGCCCAGCACCACGAGGGCGACGAGGGGCCAGAAGAAGGGCCCCAGGATTTCCTGGAACACGGCGGCAAAGACTGCGGGATCAAGGTCTTTCATGGTCGCGTGCTCCCTCAGGCCTTGCCGCGCAGCATGGCGATATAGGTGGGCTTCAGGGCGATTTCCTTCATCACCCAGCTGATCCACAGCTCCTCAAGCGGCGCGATGATGCCGGGGAAGGACGGCGTGAGGTTGTTGTTGTAGTCGAACTCCACCAGCATGGCCTGGCCGATGCGGGTGATGAGCGGGCACGAGGTGTAGCCATTATAGGCCGCCGAGGAGGTCTTGCCGGCGAGGCTCGCCACCAGGTGGTCCACCGCCACCGGCACCTGCCACTTCACGCTGGCGGCGGTCTTGCCCTTCGGCACGCCGGCCACGTCGCCCACGCCGAACACGTTGGGGAAGCGGACATGGCGCAGGGTGGCGCGGTCCACCTCCATCCAGCCGTCGGCGGCGAACGGGCCGGACTGCCACGGCAGCGGGCTGGAGCGCACCACCTGCGGCGCCCGCATGGGCGGCACCACATTGATGAAATCGAAGCGCAGCTCCGCCGGCCCGCTTGGGGTGGTGAAGGTGGCGATCTTCCGGCCGGGGTCCAGCGCGGTCATGACGTGGTTGTAGGCCACCTTCACGCCCCGGTCCTGGAACAGCATGCGCACCTTCTCGGACACGATGGGAACCGAGAACAGGCCGGTATTCTGGGCCGCATAGATGATCTCGGCCTTCCCGCGATTGCCGCGGCGGCGCAGCACGTCGTCGGTGATGAAGGTGTATTTCAGCGGCGCCCCGGCGCATTTCATCTCCGTTGCGGGGCGGCTGAACAGGCCCACGCCGCCGGTATCGGCGAAGCGCGACATCTCGGAATAGGTGGCGGCGGCCGCCTCCGGCCCGGCATAGACCGAGCCGATGCCGTTCTTGCCCACCAGGGCCAGATCCATGCCGGCGATGGCGCCGTAATCCAGCGCAAGGCCGGTGGCCACCACCAGATAATCGTAGGGAACCGCCCGCCCGCTCTCGGTGACCACCTTGTTGCCGACGGGATCGATCTCGGCCACCGCCTCCTCGATCAGCTTCACGTCGCCGGGCACATAGTCCTTCGTGCGGGAGACCGAATAGGACACCGGCTTGAGCCCGGCGGCGATGAGGGTGAAGCCGGGCTGATAATAATGCTCGCGGCGGCGGTCCACCAGAATGATATCGGCGCCGTCCAGGCGCTGCGCCAGCCGCGATGCGGTGGCAAGGCCGGCCGCCCCGGCACCGGCGATGACGATGCGGGCCTTGGTCTTCAGCCGCTCATCGGCACGCGCCGGCGTCGCCAGCGCACCGGCGGCCAGGGCGCCGGACGTGAGAGCGCCGATGCCGCCGAGCAGCAGGCGGCGGCGATCGAGCAGACCTGGAAAAGCGTCCTTCATGGGTTCCCTCCCCCTGGGTCGGGTTGCAGCGAAAGAGCCTGCTCCCGAATCCGCGGTTTGTCCTTGGTGTAGACATTCAAATATCATAAATTACATAATTGGAATGTTTCAGTATGACGCAGGGTCACAGCAGCCGCGAACCGCCCCGGCCACCGCCCGGGGCGCCCTCCGCCAGACGCGATCCCGGCAGGTCCGGCTCCATTCAAATAAAGAACGGATCGCCCTCTAGCCGCGCCGCGCCCGGCGCCAGGCGGCGGGGGTGACGCCGCAGAAGCGGCGGAACACGCGGGTGAAATGGGCCTGGTCGGCAAAGCCGGCGGCCACCGCGATCTGGGTGAGCGGCAGTTGTGCGTCCTCCAGCATGTGCTGCACCCGGCGCATGCGGGCCTGCATGTGCCACTGGCCGGGGGGAAGCCCGGTGGCGGCCTTGAAGGCATGGCTGAAATAGGATTGCGACAGGTCGGTGAGGGCCGCCAGCTCCTGCAGGCGGACGTTGCGCAGGCAGTTTTCCTCGATGAAGGCGGTGACCCGCCGCAACTGCCGCGGCGATAAGGCGGTGCGCCGGGACGCGGGGCTGCGGCCAAGCTGCATCAGGTCGATGAACAGGGACATCACCAGCCCGTCCCCATAAAGGTCGTGGCGGGCGTCCGGCTCCACGCATTCCTGGGCGATGAGACGGGCGAGGGCGTGGATGCGCTCGTCCATGAAGCCCAGCCGGGGGGTGGCGAGACGGTCCGGGTCCAGGTCCTCGCCCAGGCGCTCGGCGAGGGCCGGAATGTCGAAATGCAGGTCCAGGTGCCGCAACTCGCCTTCCACCTCCACGCGCGACCAGAGCGGCATGCCGGCGGGAACATAGCTCATGTGCACCGGCGCGCAGGCATCCACCGCGCCGCCGCTGGCGGAAAGCTGCAGCTGGGTCTGGCCGCGGGCCCGCTCCAGCACGACGAACAGCCGCGCATCGCGCGACACATATTCGCCCCGCGCCCCGGGGCGGCAATGCACGCGCCAGACATCGGCCACCACGCCGTTCCACCGGCGCCAGCGCAGGTCGTCAAGCAGCGTGATGCCCTCGATGGAGGAGGTCATGCGCGGTTGGAACGCCATGGGGCAGGTCTCACGTGCGGGCACCGGCCCGGCAGAACAGGCACCTGATCCGACACCGGATAGAAGTGCACAGTTTAGAATCTTCATAAACAATAGGAGGGCACCTATCCTGCCTCCCCGCGGCGCAATATGACGCCAAGAAGCATCAATTCGCAAGAGGAACGGACAATCCCGTCACAGAGCGCCTTTGCTATGAGAGGCAGTAATCGCAGCCTATCGGCGAGAGATACAGTTTTTAATTGTTCTTAAATGAACAGTTTGACATGCGGGTGATGGAATGACTACAAGATCAGGTGTGCATACTCGATCTTGGCTGCTCGGCGCTGCCGCCACCGCGCTGGTGGCGGCAGCGCCGGCGCGGGCGCAGCAGGCCACCGATGTGGCGCTGGATACGGTGACGGTGGAAACCCAGGCCACCGCGCAGACCCCCACCGGCCCGGTGGAGGGCTATGTGGCGCAGCGCACCATCACCGGGTCGAAGACCGACACGCCGGTCATCGAGGTGCCGCAGTCCGTTTCCGTGGTCACCCGCGACCAGATGGACGATCGCGCGGTGCAGAATGTGGGCCAGGCGCTGGACTACAGCGTCGGCGTGCTGGGCCAGCCGTACGGCACCGACC
Source organism: Xanthobacter sp. AM11 (assembly GCF_047444035.1). Lineage (NCBI taxonomy): Bacteria > Pseudomonadati > Pseudomonadota > Alphaproteobacteria > Hyphomicrobiales > Xanthobacteraceae > Xanthobacter > Xanthobacter sp. AM11. The sequence continues at coordinate 1,869,413 of NZ_JBLAOA010000001.1, read as the reverse complement.
CGCGGTTCGATTCCCCGATCCTGCGGGGCTTCTCCGCCGCCAACAGCCAGTATCTCAACGGACTGAAGCTGATGCGCGACGCCGGCAGCATCGCCATCGAGCCCTATGGCCTGGAACGCATCGACGTGCTGCTGGGCCCGGCCTCCGTGCTCTACGGCCAGGGCAATCCGGGCGGCCTCATCGACATGATCAGCAAGCGCCCCACCTTCACCACCTTCGGCGAGGTGCAGGGCCAGATCGCCAGCTTCGATCGCTTCGTGGGCGCGTTCGACGTCGGCGGCCTCCTGGGCACGGATGTGGCCTACCGGCTCACCGGCCTTGCCCGGGATGCCGGCACCCAGACCGATTTCGTGGACGACAACCGCCTGTTCATCGCCCCCGCCCTCACCTGGAAGCCCACCGACGCCACCTCGCTGACCCTGCTGGGCAATGTGCAATATGACGAGGCCGGCATCCCGGTGGGCCTGCCGGCGCAATATACGGTCGGGCCGTTCCAGAACCTCCTGTCGCCCGACTTCTTCCTCGGCGATCCCGACTACAACGCCTCCAGCCGCACGCTGGCGAGCATCGGCTACGAGTTCCAGCACACGTTCAACGACACCTGGCAGGTGCGCCAGAATGCGCGCTACCTGACCCTCAACTGGGACTACAGGAGCCTTTACTACAGCTACCTGAGCAGCCCGACGGTGGCGGCGCGCGGCACCTCGCAGAATGTCGAGGACCAGAACACGGTGACCGTGGACACCCAGGTGCAGGGCGATTTCATGACCGGCCCCCTCACCCACAAGCTGCTGATAGGGCTGGATTATCGCCGCTACCACCAGAACAACACCACCGCCTTCGGCACCGCCCCCAGCCTGGACCTCACCACCCCCGTCTACAACCAGCCCGTCACCGGCTCGCCCTGGTACATGTCGCTGGTGGAGGGCACGGTGAACCAGACCGGCCTTTATGCCCAGGACCAGGTGCGCTACGGCCAGTGGCTCCTCACCGCCGGCCTGCGGCAGGACTGGGCCAGCACCGATTCCACCACCGACACCAATTACGGCGACAGCGCCCAGGACCAGGACGACAGCGCGCTCACCGGGCGCATCGGCCTGACCTACCTGTTCGACAATGGCGTGGCCCCCTACGTGAGCTATTCCACCTCGTTCGAGCCGGTGATCGGCAACGCGCCGGCGGCCCTCGGCGGCCAGCCGTTCCAGCCCTCCACCGGCGAGCAATACGAGGTGGGCGTGAAGTATCAGCCGGTCGGCTGGAACGGCTTCTTCACCGCCGCCCTCTACGACATCACCCAGAGCAACGTGCTCTCCACCCAGCTCATCAACGGCGTGAGCTACCAGACCCAGATCGGCGAAGTCTCGGTGCGGGGCCTGGAACTGTCCGGCACCATGAGCCTTGCCGAGGGCCTGAAGCTGATCGCCAACTACACCTACATGAACGCCGAGATCACCCAGGGCGAATATGCCGGCAACCGGCCCGCCAACGTGCCGGAGAACATGGCCAACCTCTGGCTCGACTACACCTTCAGGAACGGCCCGTGGGCCGGCTTCGGCCTCGGCGGCGGCGTGCGCTACGTGGGCGCGCGCTATGCGCTGGACAACAACGCCATCTTCCTCGACGCCAACACCCTTTTCGATGCGGCGGTGCATTATGAGAAAGGGGCCTTCAAGGCCCAGATCAACGTGAACAACATCGCCAACGAAACCTACGTGGCAAGCTGCGGCTACTTCGGCTGCTTCTACGGGGACGGGCGCACCGTGACCGCCCAGATCACCTACCGATGGTAGCGGCCGGCCCCTGCCCCGGCGCTCCCATGTGGGAGATGGAGGGCGTCAGCGTGCGCGCCGGGAACCGGCAGATCCTCGCGCCGCTGACCCTCTCCCTCGCGCCGGGGCGGGTCCATGGCCTCATCGGGCCCAACGGGTCCGGCAAGAGCACGCTGATGAAGCTGCTTGCCCGCCAGCTGGCGCCCAGCGCGGGCACGCTGCGCTTCGGCGGAGCGCCGCTTGCCGGCTGGCGCGGCCGGGCCTTCGCCCGCAAGGTCGCCTACATGCCGCAATTCACCCCGGCCACGGACGCCATGAGCGTGCGCGAGCTGGTGGCCCTCGGCCGCTACCCATGGCACGGGGCGCTGGGCCGCTTCGGCGCCGCGGATGCGGCGGCGGTGGAGGCCGCCATCGCGCGCACCGGCCTTGCCCGCCTCGCCGGCCGCGCGGTGGACAGCCTCTCCGGCGGCGAGCGCCAGCGCGCCTGGCTCGCCATGATGCTGGCCCAGCTGAAGCACGGGGCCGGCCCGCGCTGCCTGCTGCTGGACGAGCCCACCTCGGCCCTCGACATCGCCCACCAGATGGAGCTGCTCGCCATCCTGCGCGCGCTGGTGGCCGGCGACGCCGCCATGGCGGTGGTGGTGGTGCTGCACGACATCAATCTCGCCGCCCGCAGCTGCGACCGCCTTCTGGCCCTGCGCGGCGGGCATCTGGTGGCCCACGGCGCGACCCGGGACATCGTGGAGCCCGCCACCCTGCGGTCCATCTACGATCTCGACATGGGCGTCATGCCCCATCCCGTCAGCGGCCTGCCCATGGGGTTCGTGCTGTGAGGGGGCCGTCGCGGCGCACCTTCCTGGCAGCGGCGGCCCTCCTTGCCACCCGGCCGGCGCGGGCGGGCGCGGTGCGGGTGGCGACCCTGGACTGGGCCTTGCTGGAAACCCTCCTCGCCATGGGCATCGCGCCGGTGGCGGCGGCGGAGCTGGTGCTGTTCCGGCAGGTGGCGGTGGAACCGCAGGTGCCGGCCGGCGTGGCGGACCTGGGGCTGCGGGGCATGCCGAACTTCGAGGCGCTGCTGCACGCCGCGCCCGACCTCATCTTCAATTCCGCATATTATGTCGCGTCCGAACCGAAGCTGCGCCTCGTCGCGCCGGTGGAGACACTCTCCATCTATGCCCGGGACGGCCGGCCCTTCGCCCGCGCCGAGGATGCCGCCCGGCGCCTGGCCCACGCCACCGGCCGGCCGGATGCGGCGGCCCGGCTCATCGCGGACACGCGCGACACGCTGGAGCGCTGCCGCGCCGTCCTCGGCGGCTGGAGCGGCCGGCCCGTGCTGGTCATCAATCTCGGCGATGCCCGCCATTTCCGGGTGTTCGGCCCCGACAGCATGTTCGGCGAGGCATTGGCGCGCCTCGGGCTCGCCAATGCCTGGAGCGAGGGCACCTCCTATGCCGCCTCCGCGCCGGTGGGGCTGGAAGCGCTGGCCCGCTTTGCCGATGCCGCCCTCGTCATCCTGCCCCCGGTGCCGCCGGATGCCGGGCGCATCCTGCCGCAGAGCGCAGTGTGGCAGGCCCTGCCCAATGTGCGGGAGAACCGCGTCTACGTGCTCGGCGCCGTGAACCCGTTCGGCGGCCTGCCCACCGCCGCGCGGTTTGCCCGGCTGCTGGCCGCGGCCCTGCGCCAGCCCACGGGAGCGGGCCTTGGCTGACGCCACCTTGCCCGAGATGCCCGGCGCGCACCGGCTTCCCCTGTGGCTCGGCCTTGCCGCCGTGGCGCTGCTACTGTTCCTTTCCGCCGTGCTGCGCCGCCCGGAGATCGCCGGCGACCCGCAGACGGTGCAGCGGCTGGATGAGGCCCTGCTCTGGCACGCGTTGCTGCCGCGGGCGGCCACCGCGCTGCTGGCCGGCGCCGCCCTCGGCCTGTCGGGGGCGCTGCTGCAGCGGGTGCTGCGCAACCCCATCGCCGATCCCTCCACCCTCGGCATCGCCGCCGGGGCGCAGCTGGCGCTGACGCTGGCCCTCGCCTTCGCCCCCGGCCTGCTGGCGATCTCGCGGGAGGCCATCGCCTTCGCCGGCGGCGCCGGCGCCGTGGCGCTGGTGGTGGCCATGAGCTGGCGGCGCGGGCTCGATCCCGTCACCGTGGTCATTGCCGGCATGACCGTGGCGCTGATGGCCGCGGCGGCGAGCGCGGCGGTGATCCTCGCCCGCGGCGAGTATGTGCTGTCCGTCTTCATCTGGGGCGCCGGCTCGCTGCACCAGCAGAACTGGAACAGCGCCGGCGTCATCGCCTCCCGCCTCGCCCTCGGCGCCGCCGCCGCGGCGCTGCTGCTGCGGCCCCTGGCGGTGCTGGCGCTGGACGATGGGGCGGCGCGCAGCCTGGGCGTGGCGCTCCTTGCGGTGCGCATCCTCGTCATCGCCCTTGCCGTCTGGCTGGCGGCGAGCGTGTTTGCGGAAGTGGGGGTGATCGGCTTCGTCGGCCTTGCCGCACCGGCCTTCGCCCGCCTCAGCGGCGCGCGCACGCCGGCACAGCTGCTGTGGCGCGCCCCGCTCATCGGCGCCCTGCTGCTCAGCCTCGCCGACGGGCTGGTGCTCGCCACCGCGGGCAGCCGGGGTGACCTCATTCCCACCGGCGCCATGGTGGGCCTGCTGGGCGGGCCGCTGCTGCTGTGGCTGCTGCCACAGGTGACGCCGACCACGCCGCCTGCCGCCGCTGCGCCTGCCACGCCCCGCCTGGCCCGCCCCTGGCGCGCCCTGGCGCTGCTGTCGGCCGCCGCGCTGGCTCTGGCGGCGCTGGCACTGACCCTGGGGCCGGACGGCACCGGCTGGACGCTGGCCACCGGCCCGCTGCTCGCCGAGCTGTGGCCCTTCCGCTTCCCGCGGGTCGCCACTGCCGCCTGCGCCGGGGCGCTGCTGGGCACCGCCGGGGCGCTGATGCAGCGGCTCACCGGCAATCCCCTGGCCGGCCCCGAGGTGCTGGGGGTGAGCGCCGGCACCGGCGTGGGCATTGCCGCGGCGCTGCTGGTGTTCCCCATGCCGGGCACCGGCACACTGATGGCGGCGAGCGCGCTGGGCTCCCTCGCCGCCCTGGCCTTCATCCTGATGATGGGCGCGCGCACCGGCTTCGGCCCCGATCGCATGCTGCTGGCCGGCGTCGCCCTCGGCGCCATGTGCCTTGCGGTGCTCACGGCGGTGTTTGCGGCGGGGGGCTGGAACACCTTCCTGCTGCTGGGCTGGATGGCCGGCTCCACCGATCACGCCGGCACGCCGGAGGCGGCGATCCTCGCCGGCGTCATGCTGGTGCTGCTGGCACCCCTGCCCTGGCTCGGCCGCTGGCTCGCCATTCTCCCCCTCGGCGGGCCGGTGAGCCGGTCGCTGGGCGTGCCGGTGGCGGCCAGCCGCCTGTCCCTGTCGCTTCTGGCGGCGCTGATGACGGCCGCCGCCACCTTCTTCGTGGGACCGCTGAGCCTTGCCGGGCTTCTGGCCCCGCATCTGGCGCGGCTCTCCGGCTTTGCCGGCGGGCGGCTCTTTCCCGTCGCCAGCGCCATCATCGGTGCGGCGCTGCTGATGCTGGCCGATTTCCTCGGGCGCACCCTTGCCTATCCCTACCAGATCCCCGTGGGCTTCTTCGCCGCTCTGGTGGGCGGGCCCTACCTGATCTGGCTGCTGCAGAAGAAGGGCGGCGGCCATGGCTGAGGCAAGGGCGCCCCACGGGCCCCGCGCCCGGCCCGCAACGGGCGCCCGCTGGCGCCCGTGGTGCAATGATGGTGTTATCGGCGAATAATGCGAGCGTTTTTGACATGACTCTACTGCGCCAGTTCTTCGCCTATTACGCGCCCTACAAACACCTGTTCCTGCTGGATTTCTCCTGCGCCATCCTGTCCGGCCTGCTGGAACTCGGCTTTCCCATCGCGGTCAAGGGCTTCGTGGACCACCTGCTGCCGGCGCAGGACTGGGGCCTCATCCTTCTGGCCGCGGTCGGCCTTTTGGTCATCTATCTGGTCAATACCGGACTGATGGCGGTGGTGACCTATTGGGGCCACATGCTCGGCATCAACATTGAGACCGACATGCGCCGCCGTGGCTTCGACCACCTGCAGAAGCTGTCCTTCTCCTATTTCGACAACCAGAAGACCGGCCATCTGGTGGGGCGGCTCACCAAGAATCTGGAGGAGGTGGGGGAGATTGCCCACCACGGGCCGGAAGACGTGTTCCTGGCGATCATGACCTTCATCGGCGCCTTCCTCCTGATGCTGTGGGTGAACGTGCCCCTTGCCCTCGTCACCGGCGCCATCGTGCCGGCGGTGGCCTTCGCCACCACCCATTACGGGCGCGAGATGACGGAGAATTTCCGCACCCTGTTCGGCCGCGTCGGCGCCTTCAATGCGCGCATCGAGGAGAATGTGGGCGGCATCCGCGTGGTCCAGGCGTTCGCCAACGAGGACCACGAGCGGCGCCTGTTCGCCCGCGACAACGAGCATTACCGCGCCACCAAGCTCGCCGCCTACCGGCTGATGGCCGCAAACATGTCGCTGAGCTACCTGGGCATGCGGCTGACGCAGGTGCTGGTGATGCTCGCCGGCACCTATTTCGTGCTGCGGGGCGAGCTTCTCCAACGGCGGGTTCGTCGGCTTTCTCCTGCTGGTGGCGGTCTTCTTCCGGCCGCTGGAGAAGATCGCGGCGGTGGTGGAGATCTATCCCAAGGGCATTGCCGGCTTCCGCTCCTACCTCGACTTCCTCGACACCCGGCCCGACATCGCCGACCGGCCGGGGGCGCTGGAGCTCAAGCGGGTGCGCGGCGAGGTGCGCTACGAGAAGGTCGGCTTCGGCTACAGCCCGGAAAAGCGCGTGCTCGACAATCTCTCCCTCACCATCGCGGCGGGGGAGACGGTGGCCTTCGTCGGCCCGTCCGGCGCCGGCAAGACGACCCTGTGCTCCCTGCTGCCGCGCTTCTACGAGCCCACCGCCGGCCGCATCACCATCGACGGCCACGACATCCGCGACGTGACCCTTTCCTCCCTGCGGCGCTCCATCGGCATCGTGCAGCAGGACGTGTTCCTGTTCGCGGCAACCATCCGCGAGAACATCGCCTACGGGCGCCTCGACGCCACCGACGCGGAGATCCTCGACGCCGCCCGGCGCGCACGGCTCGACGAGATGATTGCCGCCCTGCCGCTCGGCCTCGACACGCAGGTGGGCGAGCGGGGGGTGAAGCTTTCCGGCGGGCAGAAGCAGCGCCTCGCCATCGCCCGCATGTTCCTGAAGGACCCGCCCATCCTCATCCTGGACGAGGCGACATCGGCGCTGGACAGCGAGACCGAGCGGGAAATCCAGCAGTCGCTGGCGGCCCTTTCCCGCGGGCGCACCACCCTCGTCATCGCCCATCGCCTGTCCACGGTGCGCAATGCCGACCGCATCGTGGTGGTGACCCGCGAAGGGGTGAGCGAGCAGGGCGCGCATTCCGACCTGCTGAAGGCCGGCGGCCTCTACTCCCGCCTGGTGGAGAGCCAGTTCGCCCTGTGAGGCCGCCGGGCGGGCCTGGCGGATGGCGCAACGCGCAGGAACGGCGCGGGGCGGCGGCGGCGCATCTACATTCCATCAATTGAAATTATGATACTTGAATGTAACATGCGGCCGCGCGCGATTCATCCCCAGCCGGCGCCATCGAGCAAGGAAGCGGAAGCATGAAGGTCGTCATCATCGGAGGCGTGGCGGGCGGAGCCTCCTGCGCCGCGCGCCTGCGTCGCCTGGACGAGCGGGCCGAGATCGTCATGGTCGAGCGCGGCCCCTATGTTTCCTATGCGAATTGCGGGCTGCCCTACCATATCTCCGGCGTCATCGAGCGCGAAGCCTCCCTCCTGGTGGCGAGCGAGCAAGTGTTCCGAACCAACTTCGCCATCGACGTGCGGACCGAGTGCGAGGCCATCGCCATCTCGCCCCGGGACAAGACGGTGACGCTGCGCGATGTGAAGACCGGCGCCATCGTCCACGAGAGCTACGACAAGCTCGTATTGTCCCCCGGCGCGCCGTCGGTGCGGCCGGATCTGCCGGGCATCGACCTTGCGGGCATCTTCGAGGTGCGCACCGTGCCAGACGCCCGCACCATCCGTGAATGGCTGGCCCGCGGCACCGACTTCCTCGCCGGCATGTACAATTATTCCGGCATCCAGTTCCTCAAGCCGGAGCGCCACGCCGTCGTGGTCGGCGGCGGGTTCATCGGCCTCGAAATGGCGGAGAACCTCGCCCACATCGGCTTCGAGGTGACGCTGATGGAGATGAACGACCAGGTGCTCGCCCCCCTCGACCGGGAGATGGCGCGCATGGTGGAGGAGCATCTCAAGCTGCACGGCGTGCAGGTGGTGCTGGGCGACGGGGTGGCGGGCTTCCGCCAGCTGGAGGGCGGGCGGCTGGAGGTGGCGGCCCGCTCCGGCCGGACCTATCCGGCCGACGTGGCCATTCTGGCGCTGGGCGTGCGCCCGGACACCACCCTTGCGCGGTCGGCGGGCCTTGCCATCGGCCCACGCGGCGGCATCCGCGTGGACGCGCAGATGCGCACCAGCGACCCCGACATTCTCGCGGTGGGCGACGCCATCGAGGTGGCGGACTTCGTGACCGGCGAGGCGAGCCTCGTCGCCCTCGCGGGGCCGGCGAACCGGCAGGGACGCATTGCCGCCGACGTCATCGCTGGGCGCCCCTCGCGGTTCCGCGGCACGCAGGGCACCTCCATCATCGGCCTGTTCGGCGCCGCGGCGGCCTGGACCGGCGTCAGCGAGAAGACCCTGAAGCGGCTCGGGGATACGGACTATGAGAAGATCTATCTCTTCCCCAACTCCCACGCCGGCTATTATCCGGGCGCCAAGGTGCTGGGCATGAAGGTGCTGTTCCGCAAGTCCGACGGCAAGCTCCTCGGCGCCCAGGCGCTGGGCGAGGACGGCCCCGCCGTGGACAAGCGCATCAGCGCCCTCTCGGTGGCGCTGCAGCTGGGCGCGAGCGTCTATGATCTGGAAGAGGCGGAGCTGTGCTACGCGCCGCAGTTCGGCAGCGCCAAGGATGCGGTCAATTTCGCCGGCATGGTGGCGGCCGACGTGCTGCGGGGCGACATGCCCCTGGCCCATTGGGACGAGACCGACGACGCCTTCCTGCTGGATGTGCGCCAGCCCGTGGAGCTGACCGTGGAAAGCGTGCCCGGGGCGCTGGACATCCCCCTCGGCGACCTGCGCCAGCGGCTCGACGAGCTGCCGCGGGACCGGGAGATCCACGTCATCTGCCGCTCCGCCCAGCGCGCTTATTATGCCACGCGCGTGCTGATGCAGAACGGGTTCAAGGTGCGCAACATCTCCGGCGGCATGCTGGCGCGCGCCCTGATCCAGCCGGCGGCCTGACGGACGAACCCCGGCGGCGCACCGCCGGGGGTGGGCTTGCCGAACGCGAAGCCGGGAACGGGGCAGCCCGGCGGCTGGCCGGGCGGCGCGCCCTACCGCTCCGGGTTGGTCCAGCCCCATTTCTGGAAGATGGCGGCGCCCTGCGGGCTCTTCAGGAAGGCGACGAACTCGGCCGCGGCGGGCTTCTGCTTGCCGCGCGCCGTGGGCGCGATGCCGGCGTCGCGATAGACCCGGTGCGCCGCATCAATCTCCACCACGTCGGCGAGCTTGGGGTTGGACACCTGCCAGATGTTCCAGATGATCCAGGCATCGAAGCTGGCATCGTCGGTCCAGGTCTGGCGGGCGGCGGCGCTGTTGGGCGCGAAGGCGCCGATATTGGCCCGCAGGCGGCGCACCTCGGTGATATCGCCGGTGCGCCCGGCCACGTCCTCCCACAGGCCGGCCTGGCCGGCGCCGTGGACCACGAGAACCTTCATGCCCGGCTGCATGAGATCGGCGAGCCCCGTGATCTTCTTCGGATTGCCCGGGCGCACCAGGATCGACGCGGCCCGCAGATACAGCGGCTCGGCATCCTCGCTGCGGACCTGCTTGTCCATGGCGGCCACAAAGTCCGTCATCATGGCCTCCGAGCCGCTGAAGACGAGGTCCGCATCCTGGCGGGCCTTGTCGATCCAGGCGGAGGTCGGGCCCGCGCTCACGGCAATCTCGATGCCCCGCAGCTGGCCGAACGTCGCGGCGGCTTCCTTCATGGCCGGCAGGGGACCGCCGGGGCCGTAGACATTGAGGTCGGCCGCCGGCGCCGCGGCGCCGGCCCCGGTGACGAGGGCGAGGGAAAGAAGAAGACGTTTGAGCACAGGGGGTTCTCCACGCATGGGCCGCCCCGGCGCGCCCCGGCCGGCCTGGGGCCGGAAAGGAAGCGTCGACGGGCGGCTTGAGGGGGACAAGCGGACGGGAATGGAACCGGCCGTCGTGTACGGCCGGCCCGGGTGCATCACCGGGCTTAGAGCACGCGCCGATCAGCCTGCACCGCAAGCTGGTCGGATAACGCGTGCTCTATCAATAATTTAGAGACTGATTCACCGATCAGGTTGATTCAACCTGATCGGATCAGGCTCTGACTACTGGATGGAGCCGGCGCGCGCCGTGCCGGGGCAGGACGCTGGCACGGCGTAGGGCGCAGGCCGGGCGGTCAGGCACATCATCATGAACTCCCGCATGGGATGACAGGAGGAAAGACGCCGGCGCGTCCGTCTTATTCCACCGCCGCGTGGATTTTTTCCGCCCCGTCGCCGCCGCTCGCGCCCCATCCCCTTCCAGCCCCGCTGAAACGAAAGGCTCCCCCTGTCGTTGTCACCGCAGAGGAAGCAAAGGTGAGGACACGGCATGGAACACAGGACCGAACACCGGACCGGGCAGCACAAGCCGAAGCCGGGACACACGCCGGGCGGCCTGGTTGGAAACCACCAGAAGAGCGGGCGGCAGAAGCCGGACCAGGATGGGAAGGACTGCCGGCGTGCCGACGGCGGCCTGGTGGGCAACCACCAGAAGGGCCAGCCGGAGTGCGCCGAAAAATAGCCGCCGGCGCCCCGCCGGGCGCCGGCATGCGGTTTCGGAACGGCGCTCAGGCCTTCACGAAGGCCAGAAGGTCGGGATTGATCACATTGGCATGCACGGTGAGCATGCCGTGGGGAAAGCCCGCATAGACCTTCAGCGTGCCGTTCTGCACCAGCTTGACGCCGAGCCGGCCGGCATCATCGATGGGCACCATGTCGCGCAGGTCCAGGTGGTCCACCACTGCCGCGGCGGCGCGGTGATCGCGCCGTTCATCCGCCCCAGGGCAGGGAAGGAGCCGGCGCCAGGAGCGCCGGCCGCACGCCCGCTCAGTAGCAGGGCGGATAGGGATAATAGCCGCAATACACCGGCGGAGGCGGCGGCGGAGCGGCGGTCGCGGCGATCGCGCCGGCCGTGAGGGCGGCACCGGCCGCAACACCGACCGCAGCGGCGCCCGCCGCCGGATAATAGGGATGGGCATACCAGGCGCCGTGATAGACCGGCGGATGGTAATAGCCGCCCACGTGCGCCACGCCGCCGCCATAGGGGCCGCGCACCGCCCAGGCGTCGATGAACAGCGCCACCGGGCCGCCGGCCACGAGGCTGCCTTCCAGCACCGCCACGTCGAAGGTCAGCGTGGAGCCGTCGAGCTTGGGCGTCTTCAGCGTGACCACGATGTCCGACACCTCGCCGGGATTGGCGCCGAGCACCGAGACCGTAGCGTTGGGCGGGTCCACGGCAAAGCTGTCCTTGCCCTCGTCCCACTGCATCAGGAACTGCTTCAGCGTCTCGTGGCCGGCCGCGCGCACCGGGCGGTCGGCAAACACGATGGTGTTGGCGGAGACGCCGGAGAGGGTCAGCTTCGTGCCTTCGAGCTTGGCGCCGGCGGCATTGATGACCGCCAGCGAGGGAACCGGCCGGTCCACATGGGGCACGCCGATGGCCTTCTTGAGGGGCACATGCTGCGGCTGGGCCGGGCCCTGCTGGGCGAACGCGGCGCTGCCCGCAAGGATCAGCCCGGCGGCGAGCAGCAAGGAGAAGCCTTGCTTGCCGGAAAATGCAGTCTTGTTGGCCATTTCGTCACATTTCCCTTTCAGGGGCAGGCGAATGACGGTTCGATCCCCCGAAGGATCGAGGGCAGGGAGGTATCCGGCAAACGGCCCTGATCGCACCGGCTCCACCCTGCCCCTGGTGATACTCCGCTCACACGGGGGCCTCAACGGGAATAAGGGCGCGGCCGGTTGTGCCGGCCCCACGACGACGTGACCCCGCCACCGCCCCACAGTGTCCGGCCCGCCGGGCCTGCAACCCGTCCGGCTGCCTCAGGCCGCCTCCAGGGTGGTGACCTTGAAGCTCGCCAGCGTGGACGGGCCGAACGAGGTGACGATGGCCACATCGGTGGCGTCGCGCCCCCGGGCCATGAGGATGCGCCCGATGCGCGGCTTGTTGTGCCGGGCATCGAACGTATACCAGCGCCCGCCGAGGAAGACTTCGAACCAGGCGCTGAAGTCCATCGGGTTGACGTCCACCGGCACGCCGAAATCCCCGAGATAGCCGGTGCAGTAGCGCGCCGGAATATTCATGCAGCGACACAGGGTGACAGCAAGGTGGGCGAAGTCCCGGCACACGCCGCGCTTCTGGGTGTAGCCGTCGAATGCGGTGCGCAGCGGGCTCGCATCGGCATAGTTGAAGGTGATGTGGCCGTGGACATAATCGCAGATCGCCTGCACCAGCGGCCAGCCCTTGGGCACATGGCCGAACAGCGACCAGGCGATGTTGCTCAGCCGGTCGGTCTCGCAATAGCGGCTGCCCAGCAGGAAGAGCAGCACGTCCACCGGCAGTTCGTCCAGCGGATGCTGCACGGCGCCGGGCGCCACCTCGTCGGGCTTGCCGCTGTCGCGGATCACGAAATCCGTATGCATGGTGAGCCGGCCGGCCGGCGCCTGGATGACGTGGCAGAAATTGCCGAAGCTGTCGTGATAGGTATTGGCCACAAGGTCGGGACTGAACAGCACGCGGTCCACGCTCTCCAGGTCGGCGACCCGCGAGGGGTGGACGCTGAGCGTGAGAATCATCGGCGTCGGGTGGGGGCAGTCGTAGGAAATCTCATAGCCCGCGCGTATCTTCATCTGTAGACCTCATGGTGTGCGCGCGAGCCGAACGCGCGGAAGTCTGCTATGGCTCGCACAAAATCGAACATGGCACGCCTCTGCGGCGCCGCATGCAGCGAGAAAACCTGACGTGAAGCCGATCTCCCCCGTGTTGTCCGCCGACGAGATGCCGCCGGTCACCGTACTCAATGCGGAAGGGGCCTCTGCGTTCCTAATTGTTGCAGACCACGCGGGCAACGCCTTTCCCCGGTCGGCGGGCCAGCTCGGCCTCGCGCCGGCGGAGCAGGTGCGCCACATCGCCTGGGACATCGGCATCGCGCCGGTGTGCCGCGCGCTGGCGCAGCGGCTGGACGCCACCTTGATCCAGCAGACCTATTCGCGGCTCATCATCGACTGCAACCGGCCGCCGCGCAGCCCCGCCTCCATTCCCGAGGCGAGCGAGCGCACGCCGGTGCCCGGCAATCGCGGGCTCGGCGAAGCGGAGATTTCCGCGCGCGAACGCGAGATCTTCCATCCCTATCATGACCGCATCGCCGCCGAGATCGAGCGGCGGGCGCAGGCGGGACGGCCGGCGGTGCTGGTGGCCATGCACAGCTTCACGCCGGTCTATCTCGGCGTGGCGCGCCCCTGGCATGCGGGGGTGCTCTACCATCGCGACGCCCGGCTGGCCGGCGCGGTGCTGGCGGCGCTGCGGCAGGAACCGGGCCTGTGCGTGGGCGACAACGAGCCCTACAGCGTGGATGATTCCACCGACTACACCATTCCCGTCCATGGCGAGCGGCGCGGCCTGCTGCATGTGGGCATCGAGATCCGCCAGGACCTCATCGCCGATGCCGCAGGACAGGCGCAATGGGGCGAGCGCATCGCCCGCACCCTCACCGCTGCTCTTGCCGCTACCCCTGGCGCCTGCCCGGCTTAGGGAAATCGGAAAAAAGCCGCCGACGCAGGGTGCCGGCGGTCGCACCGCCACCATCACGGCCGTCACCGTGGCCGGCATCGTGTCGTCGCCCTGTCATGAAACTTGCCGACACCCTCGCGTCGGATCAGCGCGGGTGCCCCCATGGATTATTTCAGACGCTTCACCTTCCTGTTCGCGACCCCGGTCTTCGATGCCGAGGATCTGGAGGGCGCCCGCTACAACCAGATCGTCGCGGAAATCGAACGCTCCGGCTTCGAGGTGGTGAAGGCCCGCAACCTGGAAGACGCTGAAATCGCCGTGCAGACCGACGCCGCCATCGGCTGCATGCTGGTGGACTGGGGCAAGAAGGGGCTTGAGGGCAAGACCGCGTCCCTCATCAACCTCATGCGCCGGCGCGGGCTCGACTTTCCCATCCTCCTCTTGATCCGCCGCAAGCGCTTCGAGGACGTGCCGGTGGAGGTGCTCGACTTCATCGACGGCTACGTCTTCCTCTCGGAAGAAACGCCGGCCTTCATCGCCAAGAACCTCATCAGCCGGCTGAAGCAATATGCCGAGACGCTGAAGACCCCCTTCTTCGGCGCGCTGGTGGACTATGCCGAGGAAGGCAACCAGCTGTGGACCTGCCCCGGGCACAATGGCGGCGTGTTCTATTCCCGCAGCCCCATCGGCCGGGTGTTCATGGAGCATCTGGGCGAGGCGGTGTTCCGCGACGATCTCGACAATTCGGTGCTCGACCTCGGCGACCTGCTCACCCATGAGGGGCCGGCGCTGGCGGCGCAGAAGGAGGCGGCGAAGATCTTCGGCGCCGAGAAGACCTATTTCGTGCTCAACGGCACCTCCACATCCAACAAGGTGGCGCTTTCCGCCCTCGTCACCGACGGCGACCTGGTGCTGTTCGACCGCAACAACCACAAGGCCGCCCACCACGGCGCGCTGATGATCTCCGGCGGCATCCCGGTCTATGTGCCCACCGCGCGCAACGCCTACGGCCTCATCGGCCCCATGGATTTTGCCGCGCTGGACGAGGCGGCGCTGCGCGAGCGCATCCGCACCCATCCGCTGGTGAAGGACCCCGAGGTGTGGAAGAAGCCGCGTCCGTTCCGCGTCGCCGTGGTGGAGCAGTGCACCTATGACGGCACCATCCACAATGCGCAGATGATCCTGCAGAAGATCGGCCACCTCGCCGACTACATCCTGTTCGACGAGGCATGGGCGGGCTTCATGAAGTTCCATCCGCTCTATGCCGGGCGCTTCGCCATGGGGCTGAAGGACCTCGGCCCGGAGGCCCCCGGCATCATCGCCACCCAGTCCACCCACAAGCAGCTGGCGAGCTTCTCCCAGGCCTCGCAGATCCACATGAAGGACCGGCACATCACCGGCCAGAAGCGGCGGGTGGAGCACCGGCGCTTCAACGAGAGCTTCATGCAGCACGCCTCCACCTCGCCCTTCTACCCGCTGTTCGCCTCCCTCGACGTGGGCGCGCAGATGATGAAGGGCCGCTCGGGCGAAGTGCTGTGGGACGACACGATCCGCCTCGGCATCGAGCTGCGCAAGAAGATCCGCGCCGTGCGCCGCGAGTTCGAGGAGAAGGAGCTGCGGCCCGAACGGCGCTGGTTCTTCGAACCGTTCGTGCCCGACCGGGTGGCCATTCCCGATGCCGCCCGCCCCGGCGCGGTGCACGACGTGCCGTGGGAGAGCGTCGCCACCGACCTGCTCGCCACCGACCCGGCCTTCTGGCACCTCGCGCCGGGCGCTGCCTGGCACGGCTTTGCCGGCATGGAGCCGGGCTTCGCCATGACCGACCCCAACAAGCTCACGCTGCTGACCCCCGGCTTCGACCGGGCCGGCGGCGGCTATGGGGAACACGGCATTCCCGCCCCGGTGGTGGCGCAATATCTGCGCGAAAACCGCATCGTGGCGGAGAAGAACGACCTCAATTCCCTGCTGTTCCTGCTCACCCCGGGGGTGGAGGCCTCCAAGGCGGGAACCCTCATCTCCGGCCTCGTCGCCTTCAAGCGGCTGCACGACGACAATGCGCTGCTGGAGGAGGCCATCCCGGAATTCTATCGCCGCCGGGCGGGGCGCTATGGCGGGGTGCGGCTGCGCGACCTGTGCGGGCAGATGCACCGTTTCTTCCGCGACGCCAATGTGAGCGCCCTGCAGGCCATGCAGTTTTCCGCCGCGCATCTGCCCGAGATCGCCCTTTCCCCCCACGATGCGGCGCGCTGCCTGGTGCGCAACGATGTGGACTACCTGCCCATCGACGCCATTTCCGGCCGCATCGCCACCACGCCGTTCGTAGTCTATCCCCCCGGCATCGCCACCATCGTGCCCGGGGAGCGCCTGACCGAACGGGCCAAGCCCATGATCGACTACCTGAAGATGTTCGAATCCTGCTTCAATGCCTTCCCCGGCTTTGACGTGGAGATCCAGGGCGTCTATCGCGAGACCGACGCGTCGGGGCGGGTGCGGCTCCACACCTATGTGGTGGCGGAATAGGCGGGAAGCTCAGGGTTCGGTCATGGAGCTGGAGAAGGCCCGCACCGGCGGGCAGGACAGCGCGATCCTCATTCGTCCGTCGCGGGATGGCGACGTGGACGCCATGCTGGCGATCTACCGCCGGCACATCCGCCGCGGCGTCGAGGAGGGGGTGGACGACGACGGCGCGCCGGAGCCGGACGACCTGCGCGAGCGGCGCAAGAACCTGAAGAGCCGCCGCCTCCCCCATATCGTCGCCACCTCGGGCGAGACGGTGGTGGGCTATGCCTATGTGGTGCTGTTCCGCAAGCGGCCGGCCTATCGCTACACCGTCAAGCATTCCATCTATGTGCACCACGAGCATGTGGGCGAAGGGGTGGGCAGCCGGCTCATGCGCGGGCTGATCGACGCCTGCGCCGCGGTGGGGTTCCGGCAGATGATCGGCTATATCGACGCCGACAACACCGCCTCCCTCGCCCTGCACGAGCGCTTCGGCTTCGTGCGGGTGGGGCTGCTGCCGGGGGTGGCCTTTCGCTACGGGCGGTGGGCGGACAGCGTGATGGTGCAGCGCTCCCTGGGCCCGGGCTCCACCACCCCGCCCCCGGCGCCGCCGCTCTCCACCCGCTGAGCGCCGGGCCGGCATCGGCGGCCTCGACAGAATCGGCCAGTCATTTTATCTATAATCCATGACCTCACCCCCGGAAGAAACCGTCGCGGCGCGCATCACGCGCGTGCTGGCGGAGCGCATCGTCGCCGGCACCCTCGCGCCGGGGGAAAAACTGCGCCAGGACCCGATCGCCGAGGAATTCGGCGCCAGCCATGTGCCGGTGCGCGAAGCCTTCCGCCGGCTGGAGGCGCAGGGGCTGGCCGTCAGCATTCCCCGGCGTGGCGTCCGGGTCGCGACCTACGACCGCGCCGAGATCCGCGAGGTGGTGGAGATGCGCGCGGCGCTGGAGGTGCTGGCCCTGCGCCATGCCATCCCCCAGCTCACCCCCGCCCTGCTGAAGCAGGCCGATGCGGCGGCCGATGCCGGCGACCTGTGCACCGACATCCGCAGCCGGCAGGAGGCGAACCGGCAGTTCCACCGGCTGCTGCTGGCGCCCTGCGCCATGCCCCGCCTGCTCGCCACCATCGACGACCTGCACACCGCCAGCGCCCGATACCTGCTCGCCACCGCCGCCCCCACCTTCGTTCCCCGGGTGGACCGGGAGCACCGGGCGATTCTCGCCGCCCTGCGCGCCGGCGATGCGGAAACCGCCGTGGCCACGCTGGCGCGGCACGTGAAGCGGATCGGCTGACCCGCCCACCCGAAGTCCATCGCCCCTGCCGCCGCCGGCCCCGTGCCGAAGGGCGACTTGCCGTACGCCCCGCTTTGTGAAACCTATTGGAGATAACAATGTAATTTTATCTATAATTTGGAGCGCCGATGTCCGCCACGCCGCACACTTCCCCCGCTACCCCCCGCACCGCGGCCGGGCAGCCCGGCTGGACCCGCGCGGCGGCGCAGGCGCTTTATGATCTGCCGTTCAACGATCTGCTCCTGCAGGCCCACCAGGTCCACCGCCGGCATTTCGACGCCAACGCCGTCCAGCTCAGCCGGCTGCTCAGCGTGAAGACCGGCGGATGCCCGGAGGATTGCGGCTATTGCTCGCAAAGCGCCCATTACGACACCGGCATGAAGGCCACCCGCCTGATGGCGGAGGAGGAGGTGATCGCCGCCGCGGCGCAGGCCCGGGCCTCGGGCGCCACCCGCTTCTGCATGGCCGCCGCATGGCGCGCCCCCAAGGCGCGGGACCTCGACCGGGTGTGCGACATGATCGCAGCGGTGAAGGCCATGGGCCTCGAAACCTGCGCCACCCTGGGCATGCTGGATGAAGAGCAGGCAAGCCGGCTGGGCGCCGCCGGGCTCGATTACTACAACCACAATATCGACACCTCCGAGGCCTTCTACGGCGAGATCATCACCACCCGCACCATCGACGACCGACTGGAGACCCTGGGCCACGCTCGCGCCGCCGGGCTCAAGCTGTGCTGCGGCGGCATCGTCGGCATGGGCGAGGCGGTGGCGGACCGGCTCGACATGCTGGTGCTGCTCGCCAACCTGGACGAGCCGCCCGAAAGCGTGCCGCTCAACCTGTGGAACGAGGTGGCCGGCGTGCCGGTGGCGCAGCGCGCGGCGCCGGTGGAGCCCATCGCCTTCGCCCGGCTGGTGGCCGTGGCCCGCATCCTCATGCCCCGCAGCGTGGTGCGGCTTTCGGCCGGGCGCTCCCACATGAGCGACGAACTGCAGGCCCTGTGCTTCTTCGCCGGCGCCAATTCCATGTTCGTGGGCGAGACCCTGCTCACCACCGCCAATCCCGCGGAAGACCGCGACGCCGCCTTGTTCGCGCGGCTGGGCCTGCGGGCGGCGGAAGGCGGGGCGGGCCATGGCGGCGCATGAGGCCGCGCTGGCGGCGCTGGGCCGGCGCGGCCGGCTGCGCACGCTGGCCCCGGCGCGCGGCGCCGACTTCGCCTCCAATGATTATCTCGGCCTTGCCGGGTCGCAGGAGCTGCGCCAGGCGGCCATGGCGGCCCTCGCCCGCGGCGTGCCCCTGGGGGCCGGCGGCTCGCGCCTGCTGCGCGGCAACCATGCCGAGCACGAGGCGCTGGAGGCGGAGGCCGCCGCCTTCTTCGGCGCCGAGGCCGCCCTGTTCTTCGCCGGGGGATTTGCCGCCAATGCGGCCTTGGTGGCCACCCTGCCGCGCCGCGGCGACCTCGTGGTCCATGACGCGCTGATCCACGCCAGCATCCATGACGGGCTCGCCGGCGCCGCATCGGCCGAGCGGGTGGAGGCGGTGGCCACGCCCCACGCCGATGCCACCGCCATGGACGACGCCATAAGCCGCTGGCGCGCCGCGGGCGGGCGCGGGCGCCCCTGGATCGCGGCGGAAACCCTCTACAGCATGGACGGGGACTTCGCCCCCCTCGACGATCTCGTCGCCGTCGCCGGGCGGCACGACGCCATGCTGCTGTTGGACGAGGCCCACGCCACCGGGGTCTACGGGCTGGCCGGGCGCGGCCTCGCCGCACATCTGGAAGGGCGCGACAACGTGGTGACCCTGCACACCTGCGGCAAGGCGCTGGGGGCCATGGGCGCGCTGGTGTGCCTGCCGCAAGGCCTCAAGGACTACATGGTGAACCGCGCCCGCCCGTTCATCTATGCCACCGCCCCCTCGCCGCTGCTGGCGGCAACCGTGCGCGCGGCCCTGCCCATCGCCGCCGCGGCGCAGGAGCGGCGCGCGCGCCTCATGGCCCGCATCGGCCGCGCCCGGCAGCGGCTGGCGGCCATCGGCCTGCCGGCGACCCCCTCGCAGATCCAGAAGGTGATGCTCGGTGCCGACCGGCGGGCCACCGCCGCCGCCGCCGCGCTGCAGGCGCGGGGCTTCGACGTGCGGGCCATCCGCCCGCCCACCGTGCCCGAGGGCACCGCGCGCCTGCGCCTCGCCCTCACCCTCAACGTGGCCGACGCCACCTTCGACGCCCTGATGGATGCCCTCGGCGACATCCTGGCGCAACCGGACCGGCTGGCGCCATGACCCCGGCAGGCGCCGCCGGCGGCTTCATCATCACCGGCACCGACACCGGCATCGGCAAGACCGTGTTCGCGGCCGCCCTCGCCGGTGCCATCGATGCGGCCTATTGGAAGCCGGTGCAGGCCGGGCTGGACGGGCAAACCGATGCCCAGGCGGTGGCCCGGCTCTCCGGCCTGCCGCCCGGCCGCATCCTGCCCGAGGCCTACCGGCTGGCCCTGCCCGCCTCCCCGCACCGCGCCGCCGAGGCGCAGGCCATCACCATCAATCCGGCGGCGCTGGCGCTTCCCGCCTCGCCCCGGCCGCTGGTGGTGGAAGGGGCCGGCGGGCCGCTGGTGCCCCTCACCCGCCGCCTGCTGTTCGCCGATGTGTTCGCCGGCTGGGGCCTGCCGGTGATCCTGTGCGCCCGCACCAGCCTCGGCACCATCAACCACAGCTTGCTTTGCATCGAGGCGCTGGCGCGGCGCGGCATCGCCCTGCACGGGGTCGCCTTCATCGGCGCAGCGAACGACGACAGCGAGCACATCATCGCCGAGCTGGGCGGGGTGCGCCGGCTCGGCCGCCTGCCCCACCTTGCCACCCTGGCGCCCGCCCCCCTGCGCGCCGCCTTCGCCGCCGGCTTCCGGCGGGAGGACTTCCACCCCGGGAACCGCCGCGCATGAACACCAGCCCTTCCCCCGTCTGGCATCCCTTCACCCAGCACGCGCTGGCGCCGGAACCGCGCATGGTGGTGCGCGCCGCCGGGGCCTGGCTGGAAACCGCCACCGGCGGGCGCATCCTCGATGCCATCTCCTCCTGGTGGGTCATCACCCATGGCCATTGCCATCCGCGCATCGCCGCCGCCATCGCCGGGCAGGCCGGGCAGCTGGACCAGGTGATCTTCGCCGGCCACACCCACCCGGCCGCCGAGGCGGTGGCGCGGCGGCTGGTGGCCATGACCCCGCCGGGGCTCGACCACGTGTTCTTTTCCGACAGCGGCTCCACCGCGGTGGAGGTGGCCCTGAAGATGGCGGCGGGCTACTGGCGCCACACCGGCGAGGGGCGCACCCGCATCCTCGCGCTGGAGCACGGCTACCACGGGGATACCATCGGCACCATGTCGGTGGGGGCGCGCGGCGTCTATAATGCGGCCTACGAGCCGTTCCTGTTCGAGGTCACGCGCCTGCCCTTCCCGCAGGCGGGGCGCGAACAGGCCACCCTCGATGCGCTGGAGGCCGCCTGCCGGCAGGCGCCGGCCGCCCTTCTGGTGGAGCCTTTGGTCCTCGGCGCCGGCGGAATGCTGATGTATGCGCCGGCGGTGCTGGCCGAGATGGCGGCGATCTGCGCCCGCCACGGGGTGCTGCTCATCGCCGACGAGGTGATGACCGGATTCGGCCGCACCGGAACCCTGTTCGCCTGCGAGCAGGCCGGCGTGGTGCCGGATATCGCCTGCTACGCCAAGGGCCTCACCGGCGGCGCGCTGCCGCTGGCGGTCACCTTGTGCCGGCGCGAGATCTTCGCGGCACATTATTCCTGCGACCGCGCGCGCACCTTCTTCCATTCCTCCTCCTTCACGGCGAACCCCATCGCCTGCGCCGCCGCCCTCGCCAATCTGGAGATCTGGGACGAGGAGCCGGTGGCCGGGCGTATCGCCGGCCTCGCCGCGCTGCAGGAGGCGCACGTGGCGCCGTTCCGCGATGATCCGCGCTTTGCCGGCGTGCGCCGCATGGGCACCCTCACGGCGCTGGACTTCGCGGCCGGCGATGCGGGCTATCTGGCGCAGATGGGGCCGGCCCTCGCCGCCTTCTTCCGGGACAGGGGGCTGCTGCTGCGTCCCCTCGGCAACACGGTCTATGTGATGCCGCCTTATTGCACCACCGGCGACGAGCTGGACCTGATCTATGCGGCCATCGCCGCCGCCGCCGATCAGGTCGCACGGGCATGAAGGGGCCGGGAACACGCATCGCCGGCTTCGGCCACCACGCCCCGGCGCACCGGGTCACCAGCGCGCAGATCGAGCAGCGGCTGGGGCTGGCGGAGGGATGGATCGGCGGGCGCACGGGCATCCATGCGCGGCGGGTGGCGGCGCCCCACGAGGCGGTGAGCGACCTGGCGGCAGCCGCCGCCGAAATGGCCCTTTGCGATGCCGGCCTGCCGCGGGAGGCCATCGGCCTCACCCTCCTGGCCACCAGCACCCCGGACCACCTGCTGCCGCCCACCGCCCCCCTTCTGGCCCATCGCCTCGGCCTGCCGGCGAGCGGCGCGGTGGACCTGACCGGCGCCTGCGCCGGCTTTCTCTACGCCCTGGTGCTGGCCGACGGCTTCGTGCGGACCACCGGCCGGGCGGCCCTGATCGCCGCGGCCAACATCCTGTCCCGCCGGGTCGATCCGCACGATGCGGGAACGGCCGCGCTGTTTGCCGACGCCGCCGGCGCGGTGGTGCTCGCCCCGGCGCCCGGCACCGCTTCCGGCGTGGTCGGCTCCTGCCTCGCCAGCGACGGCTCGGCCTACGATCTCATCCAGATTCCCGACAGCGGCAGCCGCCTGCCGCCGCCCGGCCAGCCGCCGGCCCCGGCGCGGATGGTGATGCGCGAAGGGCGCGCGGTGTTCGCCAAGGCGGTGGCCATGATGGCCGCATCCGGCCGCACGGCGCTGGCCGAGGCGGGGCTGGAGCCGGCGGACGTGACCCATTTCCTGCCCCACCAAGCCAATGGGCGCATCATCACGGCAGTGGCCGAGCGGCTGGGCATCGGCGCCGAGCGCACCTTGTCCACCGTCGCGGACTTCGGCAATTCCTCCGCCGCCACCCTGCCCTTCACCCTCTCGGCATGCCGGGCGGCGCGCCGCTATGGCCCCGGCGACATCCTGCTTTTCACCGCCGCCGGGGCGGGGCTGACGGGGGGCGCCGCGGTGTTCCGCTTCTGAAGCGCGCGGGCGTCAGGCCACCTTGCGCCGGCCGGGAAAGCCCACGGCGCGGACCACTTCGGCGATATGCTCGAACTGACCCGACAGGGGGTTGGATCTGCGCCAGATCATGCCGATGGTGCGCGAGGGGCGCGGCTTGGCGAGCCGGGCGACGGCGACGCAGGCCGAGCGCGTCTCGATGGGAACGGCCATCTGCGGAATGAGGGTGACGCCGATGCCGGCCCCCACCATCTGCACCAGCGTGGTCAGGGAGCTGCCCTCCATGAGGTCGCGGGGCAGGCTGGTGGACATCCGGCAGAAGGAGAGGGCCTGCTCGCGGAAGCAATGCCCCTCCTCCAGCAGCAACAGCCGCATCTCGCGCAGCGTCTCCGGGCCGGGCACCGGCCGTTCCGCATCCTCGATGGGCCGCACCAGTACGAATTCTTCGTCGAACAGGGCGTATTCGTTCAGGGAAGGCTCGGAGACCGGCAGGGCGACGATGGCGGTGTCGAGCCGGCCTTCCAGCAGGTCCTCCACCAGCCGCTGCGTCACCGCCTCCCGCGGGCGCAGGTCGAGGCCGGGGAAGCGCTCGGTGAGGCTGTTGATCACGCCCGGCAGGAGGTAGGGCGCGACGGTGGGAATGACACCGATGCGCAGCCGGCCGGCCAGCGGGCTGTGGGAGGACCGCGCCAAGTCGTCCAGCTCCTCCACCGCCCGCAGAATGAGGCGCACGCGCCGGGCGAACTCCTCCCCGAGGCTGGTGAGGCGGATCTTGCGGGTGCCGCGCTCGATCAGCGGGGCGCCGAGGATATCCTCCAGCTCCTTCATCTGCAGGGAAAGCGCCGGCTGCGAGATGGCGCAGGCCTCGGCGGCGCGCCCGAAATGGCCATGCTGGGCCAGCGCCTCAAAATAGCGGAGCTGCTTCATGGAGATGCCATTCATAAGCTGAGCATATCGTCGTCATTAGAAAATGCAAATTTTCATTATTGCACTTCTCGACTAGAAATCAGATGTCAAACGCAGGGCGCACAACCTGGACAACCCTTTTTCCGGGGGCGGACGCAGGGTCGGCCCGCGTTCCAGGACGCGAAACCCCAAGAATGTCGGAGAGCACGATGGGCGGGACAGAGACGAAGCCGGCCGGCAAATGCCCGGTGATGCATGGCGCCCTCACGGAAGTCGGCGCCTCGAACATGGACTGGTGGCCGAAGGCCCTCAACCTCGACATCCTTCACCAGCACGACACCAAGACCAACCCGATGGGTCCGGCCTTCAACTATCGGGACGAAGTGAAGACGCTGGATTTCGCGGCCCTCAAGGCCGACATGATCGCCCTCATGACCGACAGCCAGTCGTGGTGGCCGGCGGACTGGGGCCATTACGGCGGCCTGATGATCCGCCTCTCCTGGCACGCGGCCGGCTCCTACCGCATCGCCGACGGCCGCGGCGGCGCCGGCACCGGCAACCAGCGCTTCGCCCCCCTGAACTCCTGGCCGGACAATGTGAGCCTCGACAAGGCCCGCCGCCTGCTGTGGCCGATCAAGAAGAAGTACGGCAACAAGGTGTCCTGGGCCGACCTCATCGCCCTTGCCGGCACCATCGCCTATGAATCCATGGGCCTGAAGACCTTCGGCTTCGGCTTCGGCCGCGAAGACATCTGGCACCCGGAGAAGGACACCTATTGGGGTTCGGAAAAGCAGTGGCTCGCCCCCAGCGACAACCGCTATGAAAACCTCGACGACCCCAAGACCATGGAAAACCCGCTGGCCGCGGTGCAGATGGGCCTGATCTACGTCAATCCCGAAGGTGTGAACGGCAAGCCGGACCCTCTGAAGACCGCCGCGCAGGTGCGCGAGACCTTCGCCCGCATGGCCATGGACGACGAGGAGACCGTCGCCCTCACCGCCGGCGGCCACACGGTGGGCAAGACCCACGGCAATGGCGACGCCGCCACCCTCGGTCCCGACCCCGAGGCGGCCGACGTGGACCAGCAGGGCCTGGGCTGGGCGAACCCGGGCCAGAACGGCCTGGCCAGCCGTGCCGTGACCTCGGGCCTGGAAGGGGCGTGGACCACCCACCCCACCACCTTCGACATGGGCTTCTTCGACATGCTGTTCGGCCACGAATGGGAGCTGCGCAAGAGCCCGGCCGGCGCCTGGCAGTGGGAGCCGGTGAGCATCAGGGAAGAGGACAAGCCGCTCGACGCCAGCGACCCGAGCCGGCGCCACAACCCCATGATGACCGACGCCGACATGGCGATGAAGATGGACCCCATCTACAACGCCATCTGCCAGAAGTTCATGGCGGACCCCGCTTATTTCCAGGACACCTTCGCCCGCGCCTGGTTCAAGCTGACCCATCGCGACATGGGCCCCAAGGTGCGCTACGTGGGTCCCGACGTGCCCGCCGAAGACCTCGTGTGGCAGGACCCGGTGCCCGCCGGCCGCACCGATTATGACGTGGCGGCGGTGAAGGCCGCCATCGCCGGCTCCGGCCTGTCCGTCAGCGACCTGGTGACCACCGCCTGGGACAGCGCCCGCACCTTCCGCGGCTCCGACATGCGCGGCGGTGCCAATGGCGCGCGCATCCGCCTCGCCCCGCAGAAGGACTGGGAGGGCAACGAGCCGGCCCGCCTCGCCCGGGTGCTCGGCGTGCTGGAAACCATCGCCGCCAGCACCGGCGCGAGCGTGGCCGACGTGATCGTGCTGGGCGGCAACGTGGGCATCGAGCAGGCGGCCAAGGCCGCGGGCTTCGACATCACCGTGCCGTTTGCGCC
Source organism: Xanthobacter sp. AM11 (assembly GCF_047444035.1). Classification (NCBI taxonomy): domain Bacteria; kingdom Pseudomonadati; phylum Pseudomonadota; class Alphaproteobacteria; order Hyphomicrobiales; family Xanthobacteraceae; genus Xanthobacter; species Xanthobacter sp. AM11. Next base: position 1,843,979 of record NZ_JBLAOA010000001.1, on the reverse strand, counting down.
CGGCCGGGGCGATGCCACCGACGAGACGACCGACGCGGCCTCCTTCGCCCCGCTGGAGCCCATCCACGACGGTTATCGCAACTGGCTGAAGAAGGACTATGTGGTCAGCGCGGAAGAGCTGATGCTCGACCGCACCCAGCTGATGGGCCTCACCGCCAATGAAATGACGGTGCTGGTGGGCGGCATGCGCATGCTCGGCACCAACTATGGCGGCACCCGGCATGGCGTATTCACCGATCGCGAGGGCGCCCTGACCAACGACTTCTTCGTCAACCTGACGGACATGGGCAACAGCTGGAAGCCGGCCGGCGGCGGCCTCTACGAGATCCGCGACCGCGCCTCCAACGCGCTGAAGTGGACCGCCACCCGCATGGACCTCGTGTTCGGCTCCAATGCGGTGTTGCGCGCCTATGCGGAAGTCTATGCCCAGGACGACAACAAGGAGAAGTTCGTCAAGGACTTCGTTGCCGCCTGGACCAAGGTGATGAACGCCGATCGGTTCGATCTGGCGCAGTGACGCGGCCGCCTCCCCCCGCCGGGTCCAGGCGGGGGGAGGCGCCTTTTTCCCGTCCGGGCGGGGCGGCGGGCCGTGTCGCCCCCTGCCCTTTTTCCGCGGGATCGCAGGCTGATCGGGACCGGCTTTTGCCTTAAGCTCCCGCCACAGCCCGCCGGCGCCCTACGCCGGGGGGCTCGGCGCCGGCCTCGCGGTCGCTCCTTCGGGGCGGGCAGGGGCGGAGGCGGCGGGGCGGCCCGCCTGCCTCCTGGCGCCTCCACCACGCCGGGGCAGGCAGGTTCGATGATCAGACGCCGTCTCTACACCGAGGAGCGCATCTCGCCGCTGGCGCGATGGAGCTTCCGCCTCGCCTTGTTCTCTTTGCCGGTGGTCGCCCTTGCCGCGTTGCTCTACCGCACCGGCTTCATGGAATTCGTGCCGGCCATCACCACGCTGGGCACCGGGCTCGCCCTCGCCCTGCTGGCGGGCATGCTGGGCATGGCGGCCTTCTTCATCACCTGGGAAACCGGCTGGCTCGGCATCGGCCGCGCCATGGCGGCGGTGGCCATTGCGGTGCTGGTTCTCGCCGGGCCGGCGGCGGTGCTGGCGCGCGGCATGATGCTGCCGCGCCTCACCGACATCTCCACCGACGGCACCGATCCGCCGACCTTCCGCGCCCTCGCCCTCGCCCACCCGCGGGAGGCCAACGACCTTACCTATGGCGGCGGCGATGCGGCGGCGGCCCAGCGGCTGGCCTATCCCGGCATCAAGCCGGTGGACCTCAGCGCCACGCCGGAGGAGGCCTATAATACGGTGCTGGCTTTGGTGCAGAAGCGGCGCTGGCGCATTCTCGACCAGACCCCGCCCCGGGGCTCCCGCCGAGACGGACAGATCGAGGCGGTGGCGGTCTCGCCGGTCATGGGCTTCCGTAGCGATGTGGTCATCCGCATCCGCCCCACGGTCAAGGGCGCGCGGGTGGATGTGCGCTCCGCCGCCCGCTACGGCATCCACGACCTCGGCACCAATGCCGAGCGCATCGAGGCGCTGATGGCCGACCTCGCCGCCGAGCGGCGCCGACGCTAGAGCACGCGCCGATCAGCTTGCACCGCAAGCTGGTCGGATAACGCGTTCTCTATCCTTAAGTGAGAGCACGCGTCGTCCACTCCGGGGGACCACGCCGCCGTCAGGCCGGCCGGTCCGGTGCCGGAGCCAGCAAGGCCAGCGCCGCGGCGGCCTCGGCGCCGGTCAGGGGCCGGGTCAGGTCTTCCCCCTCGTTGCGCACCGCATTCACGCGGGGCGAGACCGGCCACAGGCGCAGGCCATCGCCGGGAAACGGCCGCAACAGGGCGCGCGGGTCCTCCTCCGCGAGAAAATCCGCCATGTCCCCCGGGGCGAGAATCACCGGCATACGATCGTGCAGCGGGCGCAGCAGAGAATCGGCCGCGCAGGTGAGGATGGTGAAGGTGCGCAGCCAGTGGCCGGTGGCCGGGTCGCGCCAGCCGTCCCACACTCCGGCGAAGGCGAGCGGCGCGCCGTCTGCCGCGCGGATGAAAAAGGGTTGCCGGCCATGGGGGCCGGCATGCCACTCATAAAAGCCGTCCGCCGGCACGATGCAGCGGCGGCGCGCCCGCCAGGCGGCACGGAAGGCGGGCTTCTCCGCCACCGTTTCGGCCCGCGCATTGATCATGCGTGCACCGCCCGACGCATCCCGGGAAAAGGAGGGCACCAGGCCCCAGCGCAGCAGGGAGAGGTGCCGGACTCCGGTTTCCGGGTGCCGCCGCACCACCATGAGGTCCTGGGTGGGGGCGGCATTGAAGCGCGGCGGGGCATTGGGCAAGGGCGCCTGGGCCGCATCCACGCCGAAATGCTCGGCATAGGCGACGGGCGTGCGATGCTGGACGAAGCGCCCGCACATCACCGCCCCCTCACGGCTGCGGCGGGCGCCGCCGGCGCCCCAGGGGCGCGCTCACGCAGCACGGCGGAAGCGGCCGGTGAGAGCCGGCGGGCCATCGCTGACCACCCGCCCGCTCTCCACCAGATGCTCCAGATGGGCCAGCACCGTGAGGGAGGCGGCCGCCACCAGCCGCGGATCAAGGCCGATATAGATGCCGCGCACCAGATCGGGAATGGTGTCCACATCCCGGTCCAGGGCGCGCAGAATGGCGGCTTCGCGGGCGAGGCGGTGGTCCAGATAATCGCGGACGAAGGCCGGCGCGTCGGTCACCGGGCCGCCATGGCCGGGCAGATAGACGCGCTCGCCCCGGGCGCCGAGGGTTTCAAGGGAGCGGATATAATCGCCCATGGCCCCGTCGGGCGGGGCCACGATGGAGGTGGCCCAGGCCATCACATGGTCGCCGGAGAACACCAGCTCATCCTGCGCAAGGGCGAAGGCCATGTGGTTGGCCGTGTGGCCGGGGGTGGCGATGGCGGTGAGGCTCCAGCCCGGGCCGGTGAGGACCTGCCCGTCGCGCAGGGCGATGTCGGGGTGAAACGCCGTGTCGCCGCTGGCGTCCAGGGGGTTGACCTCCCCGGCGGCGAGGGGGCGGGCGGGCCGGTGGGGCCCTTCGCCCACGGTCAGGGCGCCGGTGGCGGCCTTCACGGCGCGGGCGGCGGGGGAATGATCGCGATGGGTGTGGGTGACGAAGACATGGGTCACCGTCTCGCCCTTCACCGCATCCAGCAGCGCCGCCACATGGGCGGGATCGTCGGGGCCGGGGTCGACGATGGCCACCTGGCCGCGGCCGACGATATAGCTGCAGGTGCCGGTGAAGGTGAAGGCGGACGGGTTCGGTGCCAGCAGGCGGCGGACCCCGGGGGAAACCTGGTCCACCCGGCCAGCCGGGACATCGAAGCTGCGGTTGAAGCGGATTTCGTCGCTCATGGGCCGAGGCGTGTGCGTCGGTCGGCGCGAGGCCCAGGCCGACGGGACGACGCGTTCCCTTTCTTGTGATGGAAGACGGGAAATCCGGCCGGGCGGGGGCCGCCGGATCGAGGCACCGACCTTAGAACGGGATCGGCGCGGAGGGAACCGGGCTGGCGGGCGCGGCGCGGGTTCGCCCCTCCGGCCATCGGCGGCAGCCGGCCTTCCGGCGCAAGGCCTTGTGGTTCAAGCCTTCCGGCGCGAGGCATTGTGGTTCAAGCCTTCCGGCTCATGGCGTTGCGGCTCGCCCGCGTGACCGGGGGGCTCCAATTGCAGCCGCGGACGCCGGTGAGATGCCACGCCCAAGACCATGCCGCGCCCAAGACCATGCCACGCCCAAGCCCATGCCGCGCCGCCCTAAAGACCGTGCCGGCGCGGGGCTGCGCCCGGAAACCGGCTGGTCCGCGGTGCGGGGCTGCCGGCGCCGGGTAAGCAGCATCGAAGGGGGAGGCGCCGCTGGCCGGCGGCGTCGGGGCGGACCCGCCCGTCAGGCGGCGGATGGTGCCGGCACAAAAAAAGCCCGCTGCCGAAGCAGCGGGCTCTCGATGAAGCAGAGCTTCGATCAGAACTTGTAGTTCACACCAGCCTTGAAGGTGTGGAACTTGGAGTCGTTGCCGATCACGACGCCGGGGGCCACGAGGGTGGCGTCCACATCGCTGGAGCCCAGGTCGACGTAGAGGTATTCGGCCTTGAACGTCCAGTTGTTGGTGATGGCGAACTCGCCGCCGGCACCGATGGTCCAGCCCCAGGAGGTGGAGGATTCGGAGAACAGCGGGACGCCGAGCACGCTCACGTCGGTGCCGGTCTTGCCGTAGGCCACACCACCGGTGATGTAGGGCAGGAACCGGTCGATCGCGTAGCCGAGGCGAGCGCGGATCGTGCCGAAGTAGTCAACCGACGAACCGGCGGAGAGCACGGGCAGGCCGAGCACGGAGGCATCGACGGTGCCGGAGATGTCCGACCACTGCAGGTCGGTCTCGAGGCCGAGCACGACGTTGTTGGCGAACTGGTAGTTGTAGCCGATCTGGCCACCGACGAAGAAGCCCGACGAGGTGATGCTGGCAGCAGCCACCGGGAGGCCGAAGTAGTCCACGTCGTAGGTGAACGAGTCGCCGCCGTAGCCGACGTTGGCACCGATGTAGAAACCGGTCCAGGAGAACACCGGCACGGCCACGGCCTTGACCGGATACTTCGTCGCCAGGTCAGCAGCCGCGGCCGGAGCCGAGAGCGCCGCCAGCGCGACAGTGGCGAGAAGGAACCGCTTCATGACTAACCCCCTTGATTGGGAAACTACGTTTTGGCCGAAGGCGCATTCACGCCGATACGCTTGTTACGAGTCGTTTCGTCCAGTGGCACCTATCTAGCAGGCCGCCGGCCCAAATGCCGTTACATTCTTGCCACAGTGGACCCAAATCAGCACAACCAGAGCCCTCTAAACTAGCGCGATACCTCCCATCGCCCTTCTTTCTTCCAGGCGCCCCCCGCAACCGGGCCTGAACGGTAAAAGAATAGTAAACACAGGGTCTTCACACTGCGTTCAGGGAGCCGGTGGAAGGGTGGGAAACGGGCTCGGGCGCCCACAGCAAAGGAAGTTCGCGATGCAACCATTCCGATTCCCCCCGCGCCGCAACCGCTCCACCCCCCTGGCCCTGGCGGCCGCCGCCTGCGCCGGGCTCGCCGCCGGCTATAGCGGCCCCGCCCAGGCCCGGCCCGACACGCTGACCATGACCTGCGCCCAGGCCGCGGCCCTGGTCACCTCCAGCGGCGCCATCGTGCTCGGCACCGGGCCGAACATCTTCGACCGCTACGTGCGGGAGATCCGCTTCTGCTCGGGCGCGGAACAGCTGAAGCCGGAATGGGTGAAGACCCGGGACAATCCCCAGTGCTTCATCGGCTACACCTGCTTCGTGCCCTCGCGCGACAATTTCGGCTTCCGGTGAAGCACGATCGGCCCTGCGCCGCACCGTCGCGCGGCCTTGCTTTTCGCCCGCACGCGCCCCAGGTTCCGGCGCGCGGCGTCCGAGGTGCGGCGGGCGCGCGGGAAACCGGAGGCCGGTGATGAAGAAACCCTTCGCATTCCTTGTGGGGGCACTCCTGTGCACGGCCATGGCCGGCACGGCCGGCGCCCAGACCGCAAGCATCTCGCTCACCTGCGTCCAGGCGGCGGCGCTGGTGCAGGCCCGCGGGCAGGTGGTGCTCGCCACCTCGCGGACCCTTTACGACCGCTACGTGCGCGACCGCAGCTTCTGCGACTACGACCAGGACACCCGCCCGGAATGGGTGCCCACCCGGGACAATCCCCAGTGCTTCGTCGGCTACACCTGCTTCGACCCGAGCCGGGGCGGCGGGCGCAGCCGGTAGAGCACGCGCCGACCCCGCAAATGCAAAAAGGCCGCGCCCTTGCGGACGCGGCCCATCTCGATGGTGGAGACGCGGAGGAAGCGGCCGCTCAGGCGATGCCGCGGGCCTTCAGCACGCCCTCGATCTCCTCCAGCACCCCGGGATCGTCGATGGTGGCCGGAACCGACCAGGCGTCGTGGTCGGCGATCTTCTTCATGGTGCCGCGCAGGATCTTGCCCGAGCGGGTCTTGGGCAGCCGGTCCACGGTGACCGCCAGCTTGAACGCCGCCACCGGGCCGATGCGGTCGCGCACCAGGCCCACCAATTCCTTCTCGATGATCTCCGGCGCCCGCCGCTCGCCCGCCTTCAGCACCACGAAGCCGCAGGGCACCTCGCCCTTCAGTTCGTCCTTCACGCCGATCACCGCGCATTCGGCCACGTCGGGATGGGAGGCGATCACCTCCTCCATGCCGCCGGTGGAGAGGCGATGGCCCGCCACGTTGATGATGTCGTCGGTGCGGCCCATGACGAAGATGTAGCCGTCCTCATCCATGAAGCCGGCGTCCGCCGTCTTGTAGAAGCCGGGATATTCCGCAAGGCAGCTCTCGACGAAGCGCTCGTCCTGCTGCCACAGGGTGGAAAGGCAGCCGGGGGGCAGCGGCAGCTTCACCACGATGGACCCCATGGTGCCGGCCGGCAGCGGCTTGGCCGCCTCGTCCACGATCTGCACGTCATAGCCGGGCATGGCGACGGTGGGCGAGCCGAGCTTGACGGGCAGAAGGCCGAGGCCCACCGGATTGGCGGCGATGGCCCATCCGGTTTCGGTCTGCCACCAGTGGTCCACCACCGGCACCTTCAGCTGGTCCTGCGCCCACACCACCGTGTCCGGGTCCGCCCGCTCGCCGGCCAGGAACAGGGTGCGGAAATGGGAGAGGTCGCGCCCGGTCTTGAAGGTGCAGTCCGGGTCTTCCTTCTTGATGGCGCGCAGGGCGGTGGGGGCGGTGAACAGCGCCACCACCTTGTGCTCCTCGATCACCCGCCAGAAGGCGCCGGGATCGGGTGTGCCCACCGGCTTGCCCTCGTAGACGATGCTGGTGCAGCCCATGAGCAGCGGGCCATAGACGATGTAGGAATGGCCCACCACCCAGCCGATGTCCGAGGCGGCCCAGAACACCTCGCCGGGCTTCACGCCGTAAAGGTGCTCCATGCTCCAGCGCAGGGCCACCATGTAGCCGCCGGTATCGCGCACCACGCCCTTGGGCTTTCCGGTGGTGCCGGAGGTGTAGAGGATATAGAGCGGATCGGTGGCGGCCATCTCCACGCAGGCCGAGGTCTTGCCCGCCGCCGAAGCCGCCGCGCAGGCCGCCGCCCAGTCCAGGTCGCGCCCGTCCACCAGGGTGCCCGGCCCCTGCGTGCGCTGCAGCACCAGGCAGGCCTGCGGCTTCACCGCGGACATGGTGATGGCGAGGTCCAGCAGCGGCTTGTAGGGCACCACCCGGTTCGGCTCGATGCCGCAGGAGGCGGCGAGAATCACCTTGGGCTCGGCATCCTCGATGCGGGTGGCCAGTTCCTTGGCGGCAAAGCCGCCGAACACCACGGAATGGATGGCGCCGATGCGGGCGCAGGCCAGCATGGCGGCGATCGCCTCCGGCACCATGGGCATGTAGATGAGAACCCGGTCGCCCTTGCCGACGCCGAGGTCGGACAAAACCGCGCCCAGCGCGCTCACCTCGTCGCGCAGCTCGGCATAGGTCAAGGTGCGTTTGGTGCCGGTGACCGGGCTGTCATAGATCAGCGCCGGCTGGTCGCCGCGGCCGGCCGCCACGTGCCGGTCCACCGCATTGTGGCAGACATTGCCGGCGGCGTCCGGGAACCAGCGGCCATAGACGCCGGCCTCGGCATCGAAGATCTTCCCGGGCGGCGTGGTCCAGTCGATGTCGCGGGCCGCCTCGCCCCAGAATGCCGAGGGATCGGCCTTCCAGCGTGCATAGGTTTCCGCGTAGCGGCTGGTGCAGACTCCGGACATGGACGTCTCCCTCATGGCTGTTCTTATGGTTTGTACTGCAGGCCCCCAAATCACCGCGCAAGTTCGCACAAATGCGTAAGACCTTGGTTGGGCTCCATCACGCTTCCGGCCGCACTGCAGCAGGATGAACCTTGCACGACGGCCGGAAAAATCCATTTAAAACGATAAGACCGCGCACCGGCGGCGCGTCATCCCCCGCTTGCTCCTCCAGATCCCCCGGCAGCGGCATTTTTCGCGCCGGCGCCAGATTGCGCCCGCGCGCCGGGCTCGGCTACGTTCGCCGCCCGAAGACGAACCGGCATTGCGGCACCACGACACGGCCGCGCAAGGGGAAACCAGATGGCTGGCAGCATCTACGACCTGCACCTCGACCGCAATCCGGCGAACCACCAGCCGCTGAGCCCCCTCGGCTTCCTGGAGCGTGCCGCCGGCGTCTTCCCCGATCGCACCGCCATCATCCACGGCGGCCTGCGCCGCACCTATCGCGAATTCTACGACCGCAGCCGGCGGCTGGCCTGCGCCCTCGCCCGGCTCGGCGTGGGCCCGGGCGACACCGTGGCGGTAATGCTGCCCAATGTCCCGTCCATGCTGGAGGCCCACTACGGCGTGCCCATGACCGGGGCGGTGCTGAACTCCCTCAACACCCGGCTCGATGCCGCCATCCTCGCCTTCACCCTGGACCACGGCGAAGCCAAGGTGCTCATCACCGACCGCGAATTCTCGCCGGTGATGAAGGCCGCGCTGGCCATGGCCTCGAAGAAGCCCATCGTCATCGATTATGACGACCCGGAATTCACCGGCAAGGGCGAGCGCATCGGCACCATGGAATACGAGGATTTCCTCGCCACCGGCGATGCCGCCTTCCCGTGGAAGCCGCCGGCCGACGAGTGGGACGCCATCGCCCTCAACTACACCTCCGGCACCACCGGCGACCCCAAGGGCGTGGTCTACCACCACCGCGGCGCCCACCTGCTCGCGGTGGGCAATGTGGTGACCTGCGCCCTGGGCCGGCAGCCGGTCTATCTGTGGACATTGCCCATGTTCCACTGCAACGGCTGGTGCTTCCCCTGGTCCATCACCCTGGTGGCCGGCACCCATGTGTGCCTGCGGCAGGTGCGCGCCAAGCCCATCTTCGACGCCATCGCCGATTACAAGGTGACGCACATGTGCGGCGCCCCCATCGTCATGTCCACGCTGCTCAATGCGCCGGACGCGGACAAGCGGCCCCTGCCCCACAAGGTGGAGTTCATCACCGCCGCCGCCCCGCCGCCGGAAGCCGTGCTCGCCGCCATGCAGGAGGCCGGCTTCAACGTGGTCCATGTCTACGGCCTCACCGAAGTCTACGGCCCCGCCGTGGTGAACGACTGGCACGAGGAATGGGACGCGCTGCCGGCGCAGGAGCGCGCCATGCGCAAGGCACGCCAGGGCGTGCGCTACGGGGCGCTGGAGGCGCTCGACGTGATGGACCCGGAAACCATGGTCCCGGTGCCGGCCGACGGCGAGACCCTGGGCGAGGTGATGTTCCGCGGCAATGTGGTGATGAAGGGTTACCTGAAGAACCCCAGCGCCACCGACAAGGCGTTTGCCGGCGGCTGGTTCCATTCGGGCGACCTCGGGGTGAAGCATCCCGACGGCTACATCCAGCTCAAGGACCGCTCCAAGGACATCATCATCTCCGGCGGCGAGAACATCTCCTCCATCGAGGTGGAGGATGCGCTCTACAAGCACCCGGCGGTGAGCGCCGCCGCGGTGGTGGCGCGGCCCGACGAGAAATGGGGCGAGACGCCGGTGGCCTTCATCGAGCTGCGCGAGGGCATGAGCGCCACGGCGGAGGAGATCATTGCCCATTGCCGCGCCCATCTGGCCGCCTATAAATGCCCGCGCCACATCATGTTCGACGAGATCCCCAAGACCTCCACGGGCAAGATCCAGAAATTCCGACTGCGCGATCTGGCGCGCGACGCGGCAAAGGAGGCCTGAGTGGAAGTCAGGGACGCCAACGGCGCCGTCCTCAAGGACGGGGACAATGTCACCCTCATCAAGGACCTCAAGGTGAAGGGCACGTCCGTGACCCTGAAGCGGGGCACGCTGGTGAAGGGCATCCGCCTCACCGACGACCCGGAAGAGATCGACTGCAAGGTGGACAAGGTGAAGGGCCTGGTGCTGCGCACCGAGTTCGTGAAGAAGGCCTGAGCGACCCGTCAGGCCACGAGGTCCGCCGGCGTCAGGCCGAGTTCGGCGAGGGAACGCTCCGCCGGGCGCTTCCAGCCGGTGGCGCCCTGCGCGCAGGCATCCTCGAAGGCGTCGGACAAGGCGAACGGGTCGGCCGCCCGGAGCGCGGCGATGAGCGCAGCGGCCTGCACGAGGTCCTTCGCCCGCTTGGCGGTATCGCCGCCGCGCTTCTGGGCGAGGATGAGCTTGTGCACGGCGAAGCGTGCCGGCTGGGGAATGCGCACGGCGATGCCCGAGCGGAAGAGAGCGGCCGCATCCATGGGGGCGTCGATCAGCCACGCGAGGTGCTGGAGCGGCGCCGCCCCGGCCGCCAGTGCCGGCAGCGGCATGGGGTTGGGGTCATTCTTGCGAAACTGCGGGGTCAGCAGATCCACCACGAAGCCTGCCGCGGATCGGAAGTGGGACGGGGGCGCCGCGCGATCAAGCCCCGGCAGCGGCCGGAAGGTGGGATCGGCCCGCTTCAGGATGGTTTCCAGCGTCTCCCCGGCATTGGCGGCGCTGATGGCAAGGGTGGCGGTGGCGAGGTCCGCATCCTGGGTCATCATGGCGGCGGATGGCAGAAGATGACCCACCGGCGCCGGATAGCACTGATAGGCCGCGGTTCCCACCACCACGGACTGGCGCAACAGTCCCGCCTCCTCCAGGGCGTCGAGAACCTGGGCGAGCGTGGTCGTCGGGGCCGGAATTCCGGCCCGACGCAGGGTCGAGACGAGGCTGGCGCGCACCTTGGCGGCGGCATTCTCCTGCTCGATCACGGCCGCACGCTCCCCCGCGGCAGGATCGTCCGCGCGCCCGATGAAGATGTCGCGCCGGGAGGCGCCGGCAGGACGCTTGGCATAGATGTAGGTGACGCCCGCAATGTCCCGCCGGTAGAGCGATGCCGGCCGCTCCACCACCCCATGCACCTGCTGCACCAGATCCGCATAGAGCGTCTGGAGCGGCAGCGGGATGGGCTTCAGGGTTACAGACATTTTCTTGCCTCCTGTCTGTAACGATTACTGCTTACAGACAGATTTCGCAATCCTGTCTGTAACCGCCCCTCCCCCGCCGCGTTCCTGCCCCTGCGGCACCTTTCCAATCCTTCATGCGCCGGTCATGCTTCCGCCATGCGCCACGCGCCAATGCTGCACGGTCCAAGTTCCGGAGACGTGCCCTTGCGTGCCCTTTTCTCCCTCGTCGGCGACATCCGCCGGCTCGCATTGCCCTATTTCAGAAGCGAGGAGCGCTGGAGCGCCATCGGCCTCCTGGCGGCCGTGGTTGCGCTGGAGCTGGCCTGGGTCGGCGCCACCGTGCTCATCAACGAGTGGAACGTCGCCTTCTACAACGCCATCCAGGACAAGGACTTCCCCGCCTTCCAGACGCAGATCCTGGTGTTCTGCGGCCTTGCGGCGGGCGCCATCGTGGTGGCGGTGTACCAGATCTACCTGAAGCAATGGCTGGAGATCCGCTGGCGCCGCTGGCTCACCCGGCGCTATCTGGATGCCTGGCTCTCGGACGATGTGCATTACCGCCTGCGCCTGACCGGCGATGCGGCGGACAATCCCGACCAGCGCATCTCCGAGGACGTGCAGCTGTTCGTGGGGCGCACCATCTCCCTCGGCATCGGGCTTTTAGGGTCGGTGGTTTCCCTCCTCTCCTTCTCCATCATCCTGTGGAACCTGTCGGGACCGCTGGCGCTGAACCTGTTCGGACGGGACCTGAACGTGCCGGGCTACCTGTTCTGGGCCGCCCTTCTCTATGCCGCCTTCGGCACCCTGGTGGCCCATTTCATCGGCCGGCCGCTGGTGAAGCTCAATTACGACCAGCAACGCTACGAGGCCGATTTCCGGGTGGATCTGGTGCGGGTGCGCGAGAATGGCGAGCAGATCGCCCTGCTCGACGGCGCCGGCGCGGAGGAGCGCAAGCTGGACGGGCGCTTCTCCCACATCTGGACCAATTTCTTCGGCGTGATGCGGGCGCAGAAGCGCCTCACCTGGTTCACCTCCGGCTATGGCCAGATTTCCATCATCTTTCCTTATGTGGTGGTGGCGCCGGCCTATTTCGCCGGCCAGATCCAGCTCGGGCAATTGATGCAGACGGCCTCGGCCTTCTCCTCGGTGCAGAGCGCCTTCTCCTTCTTCATCACCAGCTATGTCAGCCTTGCCGAATGGGCGTCCGTGGTGCAGCGCCTCACCGGCTTCGAGGCCGCCATCGCCGCCGCCCGGTCGGGACAGGGGCGCGACGCCTTCGCCGGCGCGGCCCATGCGGAGGGCCCGGCCCTCGCCCTGCACGACCTGGAGGTGCGCCTGCCCGGCGGCGCGCCGCTCATCGCCAGCGCGGCGCTCTCCATCGCGCCCGGCGAGCGGGTGCTCGTCACCGGCCCCTCGGGCGCCGGCAAGACCACGCTGCTGCGCGCCATCGCCGGCGTGTGGCCCTACGGCTCCGGCACCGTGCACCGGCGCGCCGGGCACCGGCTCATGGTGCTGCCGCAGAAGCCCTATGTGCCGGCCGGGCGGCTGGATGTCGCCCTCGCCTATCCGCGGCCGGCCGCCGAGGTGCCCCCCGCGCTCATGGCGCAGGTGCTGGCCGCGGTGGGGCTGGAGCCCCTCGCCCGGCGGCTGGACGAGGAGGCCCTGTGGCCGCATGTGCTCTCCCTCGGCGAACAGCAGCGGCTGTCCATCGCCCGCGCGCTGCTCGACCCGCCGGACGTGCTGCTGCTGGACGAGGCCACATCGGCCCTGGACGAGCCGGCGGAGGCCATGCTCTACGGGCTGATCGCCCAGCGGCTGCCGCAGGCCACCATCATCTCCATCGGCCACCGCGCCACCCTGCGGCCGCTGCACCAGCGGGTGCTGCACCTTTCGGGCACGCAGGCGCCGCGCACCCTCGCCCCCGCCGGCCCGCCCGCGCTTCAGCCGGCCTGAGGGAGGCGGGCGCCGGAGAGGCTCACCACCAGCGCACCGGCCAGCTGCCCCGCCGCGCCAGATTGTGCCAGCCGAAGGCATAAGCGGCGAGCAGCACCGCCCCGAGGCCGACCGGGACCAGCACGAAGCCGGGCTTCATCGCCTCCACCACCACGATGATGGGGTTGATGGCGGCGGGCGGATGCATGGTGCCGGTGGCCCGCATGGCCACCATGGCAAGGCCCACCGCCGCCGCCGCCGCCGGCTCGGAGGAGCCGAACAGCGCCAGCATGGCGAAGCCCACCAGGGTGGAGACGACATGCCCGCCCACCAGCGCCCGCGGCTGCGCCGCCTCCGCCTCTGGCATGCCCAGCACCAGCACGATGGAGGTGGCGAAGGGAATCAGCGCCAGCGGCGTCTCGCCCAGCCAGGCGGCGATCTCCATGACCCCCACGGCAAGGGCGCCGCCAAGCCCCTGCCAGGCCCACAGCGCCAGCCTGCGCCAGCCCGGCCACCAGCCCGCAAAGGCTAAAACGGCCCGCCGGCGCAGCGCCCCGCCGCCGGACGACGCACCGGCGGAGGCTGCGGACGAATCGGAGGGCGATCGTGGAGGTGGCGCGGATTTGAGCATGGCTCATTTTGCATCATTGCCCCGGCCGGCGGCAATCGCCCCTCGCGCTTTGGCGGTCAGGACCGGGGGGCAACCGCGTTGTTCAAGCGTGGGCGATCGGCCCCCTATGAGCCGATCGCCCTCTAGTGGTTCGACCGCGGCAGATGGAACCCATCTGTCGCGACCAGGTCGAACCACAACGCCTTGATCCTCTAAGGCAGCGCGGCCAGCAGGGGATGGCCCAGCATCTCGCCCGGCGTTCCGCGGGCGACCACGCGCCCGCCATCCATCACCACGATCTCGTCCATGCGCGCGAGGCCGGCCGTGCGGTGGGTCACCAGCAGCAGCGTGCGGCCCCGTGCCGCATCCAGCACCGCCGCCATCACCGCCTGCTCCGTGTGCGCATCCAGCCCCTCGGTGGGCTCGTCGAGGATGAGGACGGGGGCATCCTTCAGCAGCGTGCGGGCCAGGGCCACGCGGCGCGCCTCGCCCCCCGACAGGCTGGTGCCATGGGCGCCCACGAAGGTCTCCAGCCCCTCCGGCTGGGCCGCGACGAAGGGCAGGATGCCGGCGGTGGCGAGGGCCTGGGCGCAGCGGTCCGGCGTGGCCGCGGGATCGGCCATGCGCAGGTTGTCGCCGATGGTGGCGGCGAACAGGTGGTCCTTCTGCCCCAGCACCGCCATGCGCCGGCGCAGGGCATCGGGCGAAAAGGCCTCCACCGGCGTGCCGGCAAAGCTGATGCTTCCGGCCCCGGCGGCGCGGAAGCGCAGGGCGAGAGCCACCACGGAGGACTTGCCCGAGCCGCTCGGCCCCACCAGCGCCACATGGCGACCCGGCGTCAGCACGAGGTCGAAATCGGCCAGCGCCGCATGGTCGGCCCCGGGATAGGTGAGGCCCACCCGGGAGAAGACGAGGGCGCCTTCCGCCGGCACCGGGCGGGCGCTGCCGGGCTCGGGCACCGGCGGGGCACGGTCCACCAGCGCGAACAGCCGGCGGGCCGAAGCCAGGGTGCCGGGCAGGGTCTGGAAGGCGAGCGGCAGCGGGGCGACGGCATCGAAGGTGGCGAGCGCCAGGAAGGCCAGCAGCGGCAGGTCCGCCCCGGCGAGCCGGCCGGCCAGCACCAGCGGCCCGGCGATCAGCAGCACCGCCAGCAGCGCCCCCTGGGCGGCGAGGCCGACCCCGGCGGCGGAAGCGCCGGCGAGGCGGGCAAGGCTGGCCTCGTCGGCCAGCAGGGCATCGCTCGCCGCATCCACCTGCCGGCGGTGGCGGCCGGCGGGATCATAGATGTCCAGCTCGGCCCGCCCCTCCAGATGGTCCACCAGCGCCGCTTCGAACGCGCCCGTATCATGGGCCACGCGGCGGGCCGCGGGCGCCCCCAGCCGGTGCACCAGCGCCGGCAGGCCGGCCCCGGCGAGAAGCGCGAAGGCCCCGAGCACCAGCGCCGCCGCGCCGGCATAATAAGCGGCGACACCCACCGCCACCGCCACCACCAGCACCGCCGCGAGCACCGGCGAGAGAATGCGCAGGAAGGCGAATTCCAGCCGGTCGATGTCGCCCTTCAGGCGGGCGAGCAGGTCGCCGCTCGCCTCGTCCTCCAGGGCGGCGGGGGCCAGCGGCACCAGCCGGGCGAAGAACCAGGGGCGCAGCCGCGCCACGAATTTCAGCGTCGCCTCATGGCCCACCAGGCGCTCGCCATAGCGTGCCCCGGTGCGCAGCAGCGCGAAGCCGCGGATGGCGGCCGAGGTGGTGAAGGGGTCCATGGCCACCCCCGCCGCGCCGGCCAGGGCCATGGCGGTGATGAACCAGCCGGAGGCCGCCATCAGCCCCACATGGGCCAGGCTGGCGGCGGCCGAGAGCAGCACCGCAAGGGCCATCCAGCCGGCCTGCGGCCGCATGAGGCGGAGGAGGCGCAGAAGGTCCCTCATGCGCCGGCCTCCACCGTGCCCGGCCCGGGCGCCCCTGCGGCGACGAGGCGGGCATAGGCTCCGCCCCGGGCCAGCAGGTCCGCCGGCCGCCCGCTTTCCACGATGCGGCCGGCTTCCAGCACCACCACCAGGTCGGCGCGCGCCGCCTGAGCCAGGCGATGCGCCGCCAAAAGCACCGTGCGGCCGGCGGCGAGGCGCGCAAGGGCCGCCTCCACCGCCGCCTCGGTGGCGCGGTCGAGATGGGCGGTGGGCTCGTCCAGCACCACCAGCGGCGCGTCGCGGTAGAAGGCGCGGGCCAGGGCCAGCCGGTGCCCTTCCCCGCCGGAGAGGCCGGCGCCGCCTTCGCCCACCCGCGCCGCGAGGCCGCCGGGCAGGCGCTCCACCGCCTGGGTCAGGCCGGCGGCGGCCACGGCGGCGGCCAGGCGCGCCGGGTCGGGCGCCGCCTCCCCGGGGGCGATATTGTCGGCGAGGGTGCCGGAAAACAGCCGCGGTCGCTGGCGGGCATAGGCGATGCAGCCGCGCCAGCCGGCCCGGTCGAGATCGCCCAGCGGCACGCCATTGGCCAGCACCCGCCCGGCGCCGGGGCGCACGAAGCCGCAGGCGAGGTCCAGCAGCGAGGACTTGCCCGCGCCGGACGCCCCCACCAGCGCCACCACGGCGCCCGCCGGCACCTCCAGCGTCACCCCGTCGAGGGCGCGCCGCCCGTCCGGGTAGGTCAGCGACACCGCCTCGAACCGCAGCGCGATATGCCGGGGCGCGGGAACCGGCGCATCGCCGCCGGGCTCGGACAAGGTGGGCGTGTCGGCCAGGGCGACCAGGCGCTCGGCGGCGCCCACCGCTTCCATGCGGGCGTGGTAAGCGGTGCCCATGGCCCTGAGCGGCTGGAAGAATTCCGGCGCCAGCAGCAGGATGAACAGGCCGTCGAAGAAATCCATGCTGCCCCACAGCAGCCGGAAGCCGATGAGCACCGCCACCAGGGCGATGGAGACGGTGGCGAAAAATTCCAGCACCAGCGAAGAGAGGAAGGCCACCCGCAGCACCGCCATGGTGTCGCGGCGATAGGTGTCGGCCACCTCGCCCACCTGCTGGACCATGCGGCCGGCGGCATCGAACGCCTTCAGGGTGGCAAGGCCCTGCACCGCATCCAGCAGGTGGCCGGACATGCGGGCGAGCCCGCGCCACTGGCGCTGGTTCAGCGCCTCCGCCCCCTTGCCCACCAGGATCATGAACAGCGGAATCAGCGGCGCGGTGGCGAGGAAGATGAGGCCGGAGAGCCAGTCCAGCGGAAACACCACGCACAGGATGGCGAGGGGCAGCGCCACCGCCAGCACCGAGGCCGGCAGGTAGCGCGCATAGAAGGGCTCCACCGCCCGCACGCCGGAGGAAATGGCGGCCACCATCTCCCCAGTGCCGACGGCGGAAAGCCCGGCCGGGCCGATGCGCTCCACATGGTCGAGCAGCGCGCCGCGCATGGCCCGCATCACCTGAACCGCGGCGGCAAAGCCGAATCGCTCCGCCCCATAGGCGCACAGGGCCCGGGCGAGGATGACCGCCACCAGCGCGGCGATGGCGGCCCCGGCGCCGTCCGGCGCCCGGCGCTCGAACACCACGCCCTGGATGAGCCCCGCCACCAGGGCCGCCTGGGCGATGACCAGAAGGCCCGCGGCGATGGCGCAGGCATAGGCCAGGGACAGGCTGCGCCGCGCCGGCGCCTTGTAGCGGGCGAGAAAGGCGGTCAGGCGCTTCTTGTCGGCAAGCGTGGCGATGGCGTGCTGCTCCCGCAACGGCCCCGCAGGGCACCCGCGAACAGCCTCGATAGCACAGCGGCACGGCCGGGCACATGCCGCACCCGCAGCGGCGAGAGGACGCGTCAGCCGCCGGGAAGCAGCAGCAGCGGCGGGCGCGTGCCCTCCACCGCGAAGGCAAGGCAGGCCGGAAGGGCACCCGGCGCGTACGGCGCCGCGGCGGGCAGATCCAGCGCCGCCACATGCAGCGCCAGTCCCTGCCGGTGGTGGATGCCATCGCCGGGCGGCAGCCGCACCGTGCGGGCATCGCCGGCGAGGCCCTCGCCGGTGGCCTTCAGCACCGCCTCCTTGCGGCACCACAGGGACAGCGCCGCCGCCGGCTGCGCGTGCGGCGGCAGGGCGGACCACGCGGCGTGCTCCAGCCCGCCAAGGAAGAAGCGGGCGAGGTCCTGCCACAGGGCCGGCGGGCGCGGGCCTTCCACATCCACCCCGATGCGCCCGCCGCGGGCAAGGCCCACCGCCACCCAGCCGCCGCCGTGGCTCAGGTTCAGGTCCAGCCCGTGGCCGCCGGCAAGATGGGGGCGGCCGCGCGCGTCGCGCCGGATCTCCAGCAGCGCCGGCGGCTGGCGCAGCACCGCCCCCGCCAGCAGGCGGGCGAGGCGCCAGGCGGTGCGGCGGGCGGCGCGGTCGGGCCCATGGACGAACCGGGCGATGCGGGCCTCGTCCGGCGGCGGGAGGGCGAAGGCGAAGGCGCCATCCTGCGCCAGGTCGGCCACCCGCGCCGCCGCCACCAGGCTTTCGCCGGGACCCAGCGGCGGCACATCGAGGCCGGCAACCGCCATGCCCTCACCCGCCGGGAACGATCGTCGGCCCCGCCTGCCAGGCGGGGAGGGTGCGGCGCAGCAGGTCCAGAAGCCGGCGCTCGTGCAGGCGGACGAAGAAATGCCCGCCCGGCCAGCTTTCCACCGCCACCGGCCCGCTGATCACCTCGGCCCAGGCGGCAAGGCTCTGCGGCGAGGTCGCGGGGTCCTGCGCGCCGCCGAGGATGACTGCCGGCACCGGCAGCGGCGGGCCGGGGGCGTAGACATAGGTCTCCACCAGGCGGAAATCGGCCCGCACCAGTTGCAGCGCCACCGCCCGCAGCTCCGGCTGCGCCAGCACGCCCGCCGCCGTGCCGCCCATGCGCTCCAGCTCGGCCGCCAGCTCGGCATCGGGCAGCAGATGGCGGGCCATGGGGGGCGGCGCGAGTTGCGGCGCGGCGCGGCCGGACACCACCAGCCCGGCCACGGCCACACCCTGCCGCGCCAGCGCCCGCGCCACCTCGAAGGCCAGCAGCGCGCCCATGGAATGGCCATAGAGCACCAGCGGTCCCACCCGCTGGCCGAGGGGCGCGGCCAGATCCTCGGCGAGGGTGGACAGGGATGCGGCGAACGGCGCGCCGAAGCGCGCGCCACGGCCGGGCAGCTCCGGGCTATCCACCGTGGCGACGCCGGCCAGCGCCGCCTTCCATGGCCGGAAGGCGGCAGAAGCGCCACCCGCATGCGGCAGACACACGAGCCGCATGGCCTCAGCCCTCCGCCTGCGGCCGCGTGGCGCCGCCGCGGGCGGGGCGGGGCACGGGATCGAACATCCGATGGCAGCGCTGCATGGGCCCCCCTTCCAGTCCAGATAAAAGCGGGAAGCCGCCCGCCGCTCAAGGCGGTTCGCGCCCACCGGGAGACCGAATGCGGAGGGCCCGCCCATGGGAGGGGTAGGCGGCTCCGGCAGCCCGCGCAGTCGCCGCTCCCCGCGGCCCGCACCCGGCGCGCAGCCGGCCGCGGACGATCCGAAAAAACATATTTTGTATCAATACTTTGTCTCATCCAACGACCGGACCGCGCCACTCCCTCTGCCGCGCCCGCCTGCGCCGCCGCCCTGCGCGCAAATTGATTCAATTTGCGCGAATCGCGCTCTAGGATGCGGGCCAAAGAGGAAGGGTCGGGGAGGACCACGGATGATGAAGGCCATCGGCACCGCAGCACGGGGCACGCGCCCCGCCCGGCTGGCGGGCTCTATGCTCGCGCTCCTGGCGCTGACCGGCCCCGCCCTCGCGCTCATGCCGCCTTATGTCTATGAGTCCGCACGGCGCGATGCCCGCAGCGTCATCGTTCTGGCCGTGGAGGGGGTTGAGGTGCCCCGGCGCGAGTTCGGCGCCTGCACCGTGAGCGGCACGGTGCGCGTGGTGGAGCGTGGCGATGCCTTCACCGCGGGCCAGAAGGTGCAGATCGCGGTACCCTGCGCCCGCAAGGATGCCTCCCCGCCCATCGGCGGCACCATCTACCAGCCCGTGGAAACCCTCACCGCCTCCCGGTTCGGCCGCGCCTGGCTGGATGCGGACGGCAAGGTGGTGCTCTCCCAGTACGAGCAGCTCGCCGCTTTGCCATAGGCCCGATCCGCCCATGCGGAATCGCCGGGGCGAGCCGGCCGTCAGGCGACCATGCGCAGGCCGAGGGCGAGGCCCACCAGCCAGCTGGTTTCATCCCACAAGGTGAAGCCGCGCTCGAACAGGCGCTGGCGCAGCAGGAAGGCGCCCAGCATGGTGACGATGGCGTAGAGCAGCAGCAGCGCCGCCACCTGGGCCAGGATCGGCCCGCCGAGGAGGCTCGCCAGCAGCACCGCCACCGGCGGCTTGAACAGGAAGCGGACCACCAGCGCGCGGGAGGCCGGGTCCATGCCGGCGCCGTGGCGGCCGGAAAGCGGCGGACCGGGCGGCCTCATCCGCGATGCGCCTGTGGCACGCCGGCGCCGGCGCCACCTTCCCCCATGCCCTGTGGGCCGCTGGCGCGCGGCAGCCCGAGGGCGAGGACCAGGCTGCCCGCCACCAGCAGCTCGACAACAGCAAAGCGCAGCATCAGCGCACGCCTGCGCGCTCGACGATTGTATATCGCATGCATCCGCGGCAGCCCTTTCCAGGAGACGGCCGCGACACTCTCCCTGTGGGGCGAACGGGTCAAATAGAGATTTCATAGTGAAAATCGGCCGGAAATATAAAGACCGACTTATATATGAAGATCTATATTTTCTCTTGTTCTCCGGTCTGGGTTCCCTATCCGCACCCCCCTATCTTCACGTGGCAAACAGGGGGTGTTCCTTGCGAACATACAGCCATGAAAGATGATGCAGCGGCAGCACCGGCCGGCCGGGGACATGCGCGGACCGCGGCGCCAGCGCCGGCCCGGCCCCGTTGGTCCGTGCGCCGCGTCCTGCCCGAGATCGCCCTTCTCACCGCCATGGTGGCCCTCGCCATCGGCCTGCGGGCGGTGGCCTTCCTCCACTGAACCCGCAGCAATCCGGCCGCCGGCCGCGCCGGCAGCGCCATGCCTCTCTCCTGAAGGACATGCGAGATGATGATCACGACGGCTGCGGCCGACCCGGACCCGAACCTATGCCCGCTGCCCAGCTTCATCATTGGCCAGGACAGCCAGGGGCGCTGGCTGGTGCGCGACCTGGACGGGCAGATCGGCGGCGTGTTCCGCAACAGGCAGGCGGCCGCGCGCTTCGCCGCCTTTGAAAGCGGCCACCGCCCCGGCGCGGTCCGCTTCGCCCCGCAGGGGCTGCGGCTCGACCTCACCGGCCCGCTGCCGCGCGGGCTGAGCCGACACGGAGCCGGCTTCCTGCGCCAGCGCGCCGCCGCGCAATGCGATCGCTAGAGCACGTTCCGCTCAGCTTGCATCGCAAGCTGAGCGGTAAAACGTTCTCTATCAATAATTTAGAGACTGATTCACCGATCAGGTTGATTCAACCTGATCGGATCAGGCTCTAGAGCACGCGCCGATCAAATTGAATCAATTTGCCCGGGGAATCGCCCCCCAACTTATTGAATAAAGACGAATCCGCCCATGGCGGGAAATCCGGCGCTGAACGGCGGACCGCGCACGGCGCACCCGGGCTCAGGGGCGAGGCCCCCACCGGCGGCCTCGGCTCAATCGCCCTGGCCGGGCTCCGGCGAGAACAGCTCTTCCTTGCCGGGCTTGCCGTCCCATTCCTTGGCATCGGCCGGCGGGTCGCGCTTCAGCGTGATGTTGGGCCAGGCCTTGGCATATTCGGCGTTGAGCGCGAGCCACTTCTCCAGCCCCGGCTCGGCATCGGGCTTGATGGCCTCGGCCGGGCATTCCGGCTCGCAGACGCCGCAGTCGATGCATTCGTCGGGGTGGATGACGAGCATGTTCTCGCCCTCGTAGAAACAGTCCACCGGGCACACGGACACGCAATCCATGTACTTGCAGCGGATGCAGTTCTCGGTGACGACGTAGGTCATGGACGATCCCTTTCGAGGCGCTCGGGTAGCGCAGGCTGGCGCCTGAAGCAAGCGCGCGCAAAGCCGCGCCCCGCATTACCCGTCACGTCTCTGTTATTTCCTCAAAAAGCTCATGAGCGGATGTAGCATCTCCCCGCCGCTCGGAAAAGCCGACGATCCGCAACACGCGCACCTGCCGGTCAAGGGCGATGGTGAGCACCTGCCCGCCCTTCACCGCCTGGGCCGGGCTCGTCACCCGCGCCCCGTCGAGGCGCACGTGGCCGGCGCGGACCAGATCTGCGGCGGCGGAGCGGGTGCGCACCACGCGGGCATGCCAGATCCAGCGGTCGAGCCTCTGCCGCTCCGCCGGGTCCGCCACCTCAATTGCCCTTCTTCTCCGCCTCCATGCGCGCCTTCAGCGCGGCCAGGGCGGCGAACGGGCTGTCCGGGTCCACCGGCTTCTCGCGCCGGCGCTCCTGGGGCGCCGGGCGCGGGTCGGCCCGGTGCTCCGGCCGCGGGCCGCGATGGCCTTCGCCCTCCCGCGGGCCGCGGAACGGGCGGTCGTTGCGGGGCGGACGCGGCCCGCGCTCGCCCTCGGGCGCACCGGCAGCAGGCGCTCCGGCTTCGGCCGCGGGAGCAGTCTCGGGGCGGCGATGGGGCGGGCGGCCGTCGCGGCGATCGCCCCGGCGGTCCCCCTCCTTGCGCTCGCCCTCGCGGGGGGGGGCGCCTTCCTTGCGCTCGCCGAAGCGGCGGCCTTCATGGGCCGGGCGCTCGCGGCGCGGCGCGCCGGGCGGACGGCCGGGACGCCAGACCTCGATCAGCTCGGGCTCGGCCGGCACCTCGGCCGCGACGGCGGCGGCCTCCGGGGCCTCCTCGCCAGCGGCCACGGCCTCGGGCGCGCCCGGATCGCCAGCGGCGACATCTTCAGCGGCGGTCTCGGGGGCGGCCGCCTCGGCCACCGCCTCGAAGGCGGCTTCAAGCGTTTCGGGGCCGCCGGGGGCGGCAGGCGCCTCCACTTCCGCGGCCACTTCGGCCGTGGTGGGATCGCCGGTTTCCTCCAGCACCTCGATGGCGGCGGCGGCCTCCATCTCGTCGGCCTCCGCGGCGGCGTCCACCCCTTCGGCGGATGCCTCCGGCAAGGTGTCATCGGGCAGCGGCGCGGCGGGGGCGTCGAACAGCAGGTCGGCCTCGATGGCTCCTTCCGGCAGCGGCGCCAGCTCCACGGCTTCCGGCGCCGCCGGCTCGGCGGCCACGGGCTCCGGCGGCGGCGGCGGGCGGCGCTCCATGCGATAGCCCAGCGACTTCAGGATGGAGGCGAAATCCTCCCCCGAGCAGCCGGCCAGAGAGGTCATGCCGACGGTCACGGTGAAGCCGCGCCCGTCCACCGCCCCCGCCGGCTTCGGGCCGGGCGAGTTGGGGCGCCAGGCCAGCGCCGGGCGGATGAGGTCGGCGAGCCGCTCCAGAATGTCCACGCGCACGGCGCGTTCACCGCACACGCGGAAGCCCACCGCCCGGTAGAGCCCCTTCTGGATCTCGTGATCCACCGGGATGGAGGTGCGGCCGGATGCCGCCAGGTGCGGCAGCTCGTCCAGCCCCTTCTGGGCAAGGCCGCCATGCTTCAGGGCGAACAGCTCCACCGCCAGCGCCCGCGGCGCCGGCTTCAGCAGCACCGGCAGGTAGATGTGATGGGCGCCGAAGCGCACGCCATAGCCGCGCAGGGTGGCGCGGGCGGCCTGGTCTAGCCCCTTCATCTCCTCGGCCACCCGGGCGCGCTCCAGCACGCCCAGGGCCTCGACGATCTGGAAGGCGATGCCGCGGCCGATGCCGGTGACATCCTCGGCCGCGCCGAGCTTCATCAGCGGGCCCATGAGCTTTTCGATATGGGCCGACAGCCACAAAGCGATGCGTGCCTCCACCTGGTCCCGCGCGGGGCCGGTGAGGTGCTCGTCGGCGATGACCTTGAAGCGCGGCTTCAGCACCTCGTCGCCGGGAATGAGCTTGGCCACCGCCTCGCCGGTCCAGCGGATCGTGCCGTCGATGGTGAGGACGAACGCCTCGTCCACCGCCTGGGCAAGCCGCCCGGCGCGCTGCTCGATCTCGCCCGACAGCGCCTTCTGGGCTGCGGAACGCAGGGCCTTGGCCTCTTCGCCGCCCGCAGCCGGGTCCGGCGCGAACTGGAAGCCATGGAGGTGGCCGATGACATGGCCTTCAACGGTGACGTCACCGGTCTTGCTGATTTCAGTTTCGAGCATCGTGTTCTCTCGCAGGCGCCGCATGAGCACGCTGGTCCGCCGGTCCACGAAACGCTGTGCGAGCCTTTCGTGAAGTGCGTCCGACAGCTTGTCCTCGACCCCTCTCGTGACGCCTTGCCAGTGCCCCGGATCCTTGAGCCAGTCGGGCCGGTTGGCCACGAAGGTAAGGGTTCTCACCTGCGCGATCCGGTTCGACAACGTGTCGATGTCGCCTTCTGCGCGATCGGTCAAGGCGATTTGACGCGCGAACCAATCATCGGGGATGCGCCCACCCCCTCCAAGATGCCCGAAAAGCGTTGCCACGAGGTCCGCATGGGCCCCGGGAGACACCTTGCGATAATCGGGAACCTGGCACGCATCCCACAGCCGTTCCACGTCGGCGGGCGTGGCGAGACGCCGCGTCACCTCCATGTCCCGGCTCATGATTTCCAGCACCGCCACGTCGTCGGCGGTGGGCGCGCGGGTCAATCCGTCCTCCCGCGGCACCTGCGACAGGCTGGCCAGAAGGGCGGCGGCGGAGCTGAAATCGGGCACGGCGTTGCGCCATTGCAACACCTTCGCGGTGTCGAAGACATGGGCCTCCAGCCGCTCCACAAGTTCTTCCTCGAACGGCGGGCAGCGGCCGGTGGTGCCGAAGGTGCCGTCGCGCGTCGCGCGGCCGGCGCGCCCGGCGATCTGGGCCATCTCGGCGGGGTTGAGCTTGCGGAACTGCCAGCCGTCGAACTTGCGGTCGGAGGCGAAGGCTACATGGTCCACGTCGAGGTTGAGGCCCATGCCCACCGCGTCGGTGGCCACCAGATAATCCACGTCTCCGGACTGGTAGAGCTCCACCTGCGCATTGCGGGTGCGCGGCGACAGCGCCCCCATCACCACCGCCGCCCCGCCGCGCTGGCGGCGGATGAACTCGGCGATGGAATAGACCTCCTCGGCCGAGAAGGCGACGATGGCCGAGCGCCGCGGCAGGCGGGAAATCTTCTTCTCGCCGGCAAAGGTGAGGGTGGAGAGGCGCGGGCGCACCACCACGTTCACCCCCGGCAACAGCTTCTCGATGAGCGGGCGCATGGTGGCGGAGCCGAGCAGCAGCGTCTCGTGCCGCCCGCGCCGGTTCAGCATCCGGTCGGTGAAGACATGGCCGCGGTCGAGGTCGGTGGCGATCTGGATCTCGTCGATGGCCACGAACGCCACGTCGAGGTCGCGCGGCATGGCCTCCACCGTGGCCACCCAGTATCTGGGGTCCTTCGGCTTGATCTTCTCCTCGCCGGTGACGAGGGCCACCTTGTCGGCGCCCACCCGCTCGACGATGCGCTGGTATACCTCGCGCGCCAGGAGCCGCAGGGGCAGGCCGATGATGCCGCTCTCGTGGCCGAGCATCCGCTCGATGGCGAGGTGGGTCTTGCCGGTGTTGGTGGGACCGAGAACCGCGCTCACCCCCCGCGATCGAACCGAGCGCGGCAGTACGGCCCATTGGGTGACGTCGTCCATCGATTCTCGCGCAGGTCCGCCCATCTCGGGGTCGTCTGTATCATATCGGCACGCGGGGGCGATGGCGAAAGGGGGCAGGCGAACGTGGCGCGAACAAAACGTGCGCGAATCGGCCGGCGCGCCCGGTTCCCCTCCCGTTCGCCGGTGCCGGCCTGTGCCAATGCGGGACCCCGCCCGCGGCGCGGCGGGAACAGGCCGGAACGAACCGTGCGCGAATCGCTGCCCCGGCCCTGTTCACCGCCCGTTCCCCCGGTGGCGGCCGCGTCCCGTTTCGGCACAGCGGGCGGGACCGGGCGGGAACAGGCCGGAACGAACCATGCGCGAATCGCTACCGCGGCCCTGTTCACCGCCCGTTCCCCCCGGCGGCGGCCGCGTCCCGTTTCGGTACAGCGGGCGGGACCGGGCGGGAACAGGCCGGAACGAACCGTGCGCGAATCGCTGCCGCCCGCCCGATCTGCATGTGTTCCCCGGGCGGCGCCGTCGGCGCTTTGCCCGGCCCGGCGGCGCAGAACACTGGCCGCATCCGCCGTCGCGCGCGGTAGCCCCTTGACTTCATGCGGCTTTTCGGCCCCATGGAAAGGCGATGATGCCGACGGAAGCGCGCTGTCCATCTGGTATCTGCGGGTGGCATGCCGCCCGGGAAGGCGCGGGGAAAGGGAGGGGCGAACGGTGTTCCTGAAGTGGGCAGAACTTGCCTCGCCGGCCCTGGCCGCCCTCGACAAGACCCGGCTGGTGGCCGTGCTGCCCGTGGCGGCGGTGGAGCAGCACGGCCCGCATCTGCCGCTGGGAACCGACCTCTTCATCGCCGAAGGCTATGTGGAGCGCATCGCCCCGCTGGTGCCGCGCGACGTGGATGCGGTGTTCCTGCCGGTGCAGGCCGTGGGCAAGTCGGACGAACACATCTCCTTTGCCGGCACCCTCACCTTCTCCCCCGCCACGGCGCTGGCGGCATGGGTGGAGCTGGGCAAGAGCCTGGCGCGGGCCGGGGTGCGCCGGCTGGTGCTCATGAACACCCATGGCGGCAACGTGCCGGTCATCGACCTCGTGGCCCGCACCCTGCGCGTGGAGCACCGGATGCTGGCCGTCACCTGCTCCATGCACCGCTTCGGCTATCCCGTGGGCCTGTTCGGCGACCATGAGCGCGCCCACGGCATCCATGGCGGCGAGATCGAGACCTCGCTCCTGCTGGCCTTCCGCCCGGAACTGGTGGACCTGACCCACGCCGGGGACTTCGTGCCCTACAGCGTGGCCATGGAGACCGAGTTTTCCCGGCTGCGCGCCAACCACCCGGTGGGCTTCGGCTGGCTCGCCGAGGACCTGAGCCCCGACGGCGCCATGGGCGATCCTCGGGGCGCCACCGCGCTGAAGGGCGAGGCGGCGTTCGAGTTCGGCGCCCGCGCTTTCGTGGATCTGCTGAAGGACGTGGCCGCCTTCGACCTCGCCCGGCTCGAACCCCACGCCTGATGCCACCGGCCCCGGCCCTGGACCGGTGCCGAGAGGGTGCGCCGCGGCACCGCGCGGGCTTGGCCGCAGGCTTGGTCAGAGGGGGGCTTTTGGCCGCGGGCTTGGCCGCGGGGTAGGTGCCCACGGGCCGGGATCAAGGGCCTTGAACGGCCTTTGGCATAAGGGCGTCGCCGGCTCCGTCCCATCGAAGGGCAACGGCGCTGCCGGGCGGCCGCGGGCCAGGCGCGCCTTACACCGCCGCGGCTTCGGCCAGCAGCTGCGGCAGGCGGGCGCGGTTCAGCGCCAGCCAATGCAGCGCCATGATGAGATAGCCGTTGACGCAGCGGCCATCGGCAACGGCCGCCAGCGCCGCCTCCAGCGTCACTGCGAAGGGATGCGTGGTCTCGGTCTCATGGCTCGCGCCCGCCCGCTCCGGCAGCGCGCCCGCATCGACGATGCCGAGATAGAGCCAGGCGACTTCGTCGCTGACGCCCGGCGAGGGCATGAAGTGCAGCATGGGCACAAGCTGGCGCGGCGCAACGCCGGCCTCCTCGATGCATTCGCGGATGGCGGCCGCCTCCAGCTGCTCGCCCGGCTCCACCAGGCCGGCCACGATCTCCACCAGGCCACCGCGGTTCTCGGCCAGATGGGAGGTGAGGCGGAACTGGCGGATGAGCACCACGAGGTCACGCAGGGGATCGTAGCCCAGCACGCCCACCACGCCGCCCACGCGCACGATGTCGCGCACCTGCGCATCGCGCGTGCCGTCGCCATGATGGAGCATGAGGCGGTAGCGCTCATAGGGGCGGAAGCCCCGCGCCAGCAATTCCGGGCCCTCCAGATCCACCTGCGCCGGCATATCCCCGGCCATATTCCCGGCCATGTCCTTGGTCATGTCCTTGGTCATGTCCCTGGTCGTCACTGGCGCACCACTCCCTGGCTGGCGGTTTCGAGCGCGAACGCCGCGGCGAACAGGGCGCGGGTGTAGTCTTCCCGCGGATGCTCGAACACCGTGCGCGCCGGGCCCTCCTCCACCATCTTGCCGTCGCGCATGACAAGGATGTGGCTGGCCAGCGCCGACACCACCCGCAGATCGTGCGAGATGAACATGAAGGTGAGGTCGCGCTTGCGCTGGAGCGCCCGCAGCAGGTCCACGATCTGCGCCTGCACGATCATGTCGAGGGCGCTGGTGGGCTCGTCCAGCACCACGAAGGAGGGCTCCAGGGCCATGGCCCGGGCGATGGAGATGCGCTGGCGCTGGCCGCCGGAAAACTCGTGCGGGTAGCGGTGCCGGCTCTGCGGATCGAGCCCCACGTCCGACAGCGCCGCGATCACCCGCGCGTCGCGCTCCTGCGCGCTCAGGCCGCGCTGGTGGACCAGCAGCCCCTCGCCCACGATGTCGGCCACCGACATGCGCGGGGACAGCGCGCCATACGGGTCCTGGAACACGATCTGCATCTGCGAGCGCAGCGGGCGCAGGGCCTTGAAGCCGAGCCCGTCGATGCGCCGGCCGAGGAAGGCCACCGGCCCGCGGCTGGAGATGAGGCGCAGAAGGGCAAGGCCCAGCGTGGTCTTGCCCGAGCCGGATTCGCCCACCACCCCCAGCGTCTCGCCGCGGCGGATGGCGATGCTTACCCCGTCCACCGCCTTCACATGGCCCACGGTCTTGCGGAAGAAGCCGCGCTTGATGGGAAAATGCACCTTCAGGTCGCTCGCCTCCACCACCACCGGCGCGGCGGCGGCCGCGGGGGCGGGATCGGGCTTGGGCTCGGCGTGCAGCAGCGCCTGGGTGTAGGGATGGCGCGGGTGGCGGAAGGTGTCCTCCGCCCCGCCCTGCTCCACGATCTCGCCCTTCTGCATCACGCACACCCGATCGGCGATCTTGCGCACGATGCCCAGGTCGTGGGTGATGAACAGCATGGCCATGCCGAGGCGGGCCTGCAGCTCCTTGAGCAGCTTCAGGATCTGCGCCTGCACGGTCACATCCAGCGCCGTGGTGGGCTCGTCGGCAATCAAAAGGTCCGGCTCGTTGGCGAGCGCCATGGCGATCATCACCCGCTGGCGCTGGCCGCCGGAAAGCTGGTGCGGGAAGGCGGAAAGCCGCTCCTCCGGCTTGGGAATGCCCACCTCGGCGAGCAGCTCCAGCGTGCGCGCCCGGGCCGCCGCCTGCCCCATGCCGCGATGCAGGGTGAGCATCTCCCCCACCTGCCGCTCGATGGTGTGCAGCGGGTTCAGCGAGCTCATGGGCTCCTGGAACACCATGGTGATCTTGTTGCCGCGCACGCCGCGCAGCTCGCGCTCGGGCACGGTCAGCAGGTCGCGCCCCTCGAACAGGATCTGCCCCGAGGGATGGCTCGCCGCCGGATAGGGCAGCAGCTTCAGGATGGAGAGGGCGGTGACCGACTTGCCGGAGCCCGATTCGCCCACCAGCGCCAGCGTCTCGCCCTTGGCCAGGTCGAACGAGACATTCTTCACCGCCAGCGCCTGCCCGGTGCCGCTGGGATCATCAACCCGGCGAAAGGCGACGGAGAGATCTTCGACGGAGAGGAGCGGTTGGGTCATGACATCATCTCGATAAAGGCGTTGATGTCGCTGCTGCTGGGGTCCACCAAACCGAGAGCCGCAGCCCCTTCTAAACGTTTGTCACCCGTCAAGATGAATTCACATCCGGCATGCTCGGCGGTCGCGATGTGGATCGCATCCGGCAACTTGATCTTCGGCTTTCTGTTGCGAATGCGCGCCGAAAGACCCAGAATTTCACGAGAGACGGGCAACGTCTCCAACTGGCTTTCTCTCGTACCCGCGAGGAGGTTATTATAGATGACTATCAGCTTGAAATCCTGCTCGCGCAGCGGTTTGACGAGGAGTTCAGCCAACGACAGTTCGCTGGTAACAACCTTCAGCCCCGTCTTGGCCGCGGCATCGACGACAGCCGAGAAACGGCCTGATGGAATATCCGCGCCTTCCACGGCCTGAATGATCGCATTTGTATCGAAATAAAGCCGCACGATCTGTCAGTCCCATTCGTCGCGCAAAGCCCGAATGCGGGCGACGGCCTCCTCCGACGTCACGTTCCGAGGCCCCACCAAAGCCCTGACTTCTCGGAGCGTCATCGGCTGCGGGTGGCTCAAGATGTCCGCGACCTTGGCGTCGAAGCTCTCCGCATCGAGCTGCGCCTCTTCCTCCACCGTGATGGTCACGGTCTGGCCCACTGCAAGGCCCCCCCCGCAAATCCTCCGGCAGCTTCTCCACCGGGTAGTGCTCGCGCACGATCCTGTTCATCGCCTTCACCCGATCAGTCTACTTTAATCCTACCACACCTCACCCGAACGTCTTGCGCGGGTCGAAGGCGTCGCGCACCGCCTCGCCGACGAAGATGAGCAGGCTCAGCATCACCGCTACGGTGAAGAAGCCGGTGAGGCCGAGCCAGGGCGCCTGGATGTTGTTCTTGCCCTGGGAGAGCAGTTCGCCCAGCGAGGGCGAGCCGGGGGGCAGGCCGAAGCCGAGGAAATCCAGGGCGGTGAGCGTCATCACCGAGGAGGAGAGGACGAAGGGCAGCATGGTCAGCGTCGCCACCATGGCGTTGGGCAGCATGTGCCGCGTCATGATGGTGAGGTTGCCCACCCCCAGCGCCCGCGCCGCCTGCACATATTCGAAATTGCGCGCGCGCAGGAATTCCGCCCGCACCAGCCCCACCAGCGACACCCAGGAGAACAGGAGGAGGATGCCCAGCAGCACCCAGAAGCCGGGCACCAGCACCGAGGAGATGATGAGCAGCAGGTAGAGCGAGGGAATGGCGGTCCAGATCTCGATGAAGCGCTGGAACAGCAGATCCACCCAGCCGCCGAAATAGCCCTGCACCGCGCCGGCCGCCACGCCGACGACGGACGAGACGAGGGTGAGGGCAAGGCCGAACAGCACCGAGATGCGGAAGCCGTAGATGAGGCGGGCCACCACGTCGCGGCCCTGGTCGTCGGTGCCGAGCCAGTTCATTTCCAGCCCGGCGCAGCCGGCAACCCCCTTCTTCTGCGCGGCCGCCTTGCACTGGGCCTCGGTGAGCATCCAGGTGGGGGGCGAGGGGGCGGGGGTGGGCAAATCGAGATTGTGGGTGGAATAGGAGAAGCGGATGGGCGGCCAGATCATCCAGCCCCCCTTCTGCGCGATCAGCGTCTTCAGGAACGGGTCGCGATAGTCCGCATCGGTCTCGAAATCGCCGCCGAAGGCGGTCTCGGGATAGGCGCGCACCACGGGGAAGTAATAGCCGCCGTCATACGAAACGAGGATGGGCTTGTCGTTGGCGATGAACTCGGCGCCGAGGCTGAGCACGAACAGCACCATGAAGACGATGAACGACCAGTAGCCCCGGCCGTTGGCGCGGAAATTCGCCAGCCGCCGCCGGTTGAGGGGCGACAGGGAGAAGCGCCCGCGCGGCTTGGCCGCGCCCGGCGGCTGGAGCGCGCCGTGGGGCAGGTCGCGGGCGGCGGGCACGTCGGTGGGCTCGCCGGGCTGCAGCAGGGGGACCGCATCCATGGCTCAGACCTCCCGCGTCTCGAAGTCGATGCGTGGGTCCACCAGCATGTAGGTGACATCCGAGAGCAGGCCGACCACCAGGCCCGCCAGCGAGAAGATGTAGAGGGTGGCGAACACCACCGGATAGTCGCGGTTGAGCACGCTCTCGAAGCCCAGAAGGCCCAGCCCGTCGAGGGAGAAGATGGTCTCGATCAAAAGCGAGCCGGAGAAGAAGGCGGAGATGAAGGCCCCCGGAAAGCCGGCGATGACGATGAGCATGGCGTTGCGGAACACATGGCCGTAGAGCACCCGGCGTTCCGAAAGGCCCTTCATCCGCGCGGTGGTGACATATTGCTTGCGGATCTCCTCCAGGAACGAATTCTTGGTCAGAAGCGTCATGGTGGCGAATGCCCCGAGCACCATGGAGGTGAGCGGCAGCACCAGGTGCCAGGCATAATCGGCGATGCGCTGCGGCCACGTCATCTGCCAGAAATTCTCGGAGGTGAGCCCGCGCAGCGGGAACAGATCGAGAAACGAGCCGCCGGCGAACAGGATGATGAGCAGGATGGCGAACAGGAAGGACGGGATGGCATAGCCGACGATGATCACCGCCGAGGTCCACACATCGAAGCGCGAGCCGTCGCGCATGGCCTTGGCGATGCCGAGGGGAATGGAGATGAGATAGGTGATGAGCGTCATCCACAGGCCGAGCGAGATGGAGACGGGCATCTTCTCCGCGATCAGGTCGATGACGGTGATGTCGCGGAAATAGGAGCGGCCGAAATCGAAGGTGGCATAATTCGCAATCATCTTGAAGAAGCGCTCGTGGGCCGGCCGGTCGAAGCCGAACTGCTGCTCCAGCTGCTTGATGAAGGCGGGGTCCAGCCCCTGCGCGCCGCGATACTTGGAGGACATTTCCGCCGCCGCGCCCGCCTGCGCCGCCGCCCCCGCGCCGGAGAAGTCGCCGCCCGAGCCGGAAACGCGGGAGGTGGCCGACACGTCCTCGCCGGTGAGCTGGGCGATCACCCGCTCCACCGGCCCCCCGGGAGCGAACTGGATGACCACGAACGACACCAGCATGATGCCGAGAATGGTCGGCACCATCAGCGCAATGCGGCGGAGAATGTAAGCGAGCATCTCGTCTCCCGTTCCGGCACGACGGTGCAGGCAAGCCGGCGGGGCGTCAACCGCCCCGCATGTTCATGAAGCTGGCGGTCAACCACCCCGGGCCGGTTCGCTGCCCGCGCTCCACCAGGTGTCCAGCACCCCCAGTTCGTAGCGCGGCTTGGTGGCCGGGCGATCGAACTGGTTCCAATAGGCGATGCGGTGAACCCCGGAATACCATTGGGGAATCCAGTAGCGCCCGGCGCGCAGCACCCGGTCCAGCGCCCGGCAGGCGATGACCAGGCTGGCGGCATCCGGCGCCGCCAGCGCCGCATTGATGAGGGCATCCACCGCCGGGTCGGCGATGCCCGCCACATTGTAGGACCCGCGGGTGCGCGCCGCCTCGGTGGAGAAATAGGCGCGCAGCTCGTCGCCGGGATAGGGCGCGAAGCTGTAGCGCCGCACCACCAGGTCGAAATCGAAATTCTGCAGCCGCATCTGGAACTGGGCGGGGTCCACGATGCGGAAGGTGGCCTCTATGCCCACTTTCTTCAGGTGGCCGATGAAGCGCGAGGTGTGGCGCTCCATGGAGCCGTCGTCGTCCAGGAACTCCATGGTGAAGGCCTCGCCCCGCGGGTCCACCAGCCGGCCCTGCTGCACCGTGTAGCCGGCATCCTTCAGGAGGTTCAGGGCCTGGCGGCGCAGGTTGCGGTCCTCTCCCGAGCCGTCGGAGACGGGGGGAACATAGGGCTCCTCGAACACCTCTTCCGGCAGCCGGTCGCGGAACGGCTCCAGCAGCTTCAGCTCCGCGGGCGAAGGCCGGCCCTGCGCCATCATCTCCGAATTCTGGAAGAAGGAGACGGTGCGGGTGTAGCTGTCGTACATCAGATTTTTGCGCGTCCAGTCGAAATCGAACAGCAGCCCGATCGCCTCGCGCACCCGGCGATCGAAGAATTTCTGCCTGCGGGTGTTGAAGAACCAGCCCTGCACACCGGAAAAGCTCTCGTCCGGCAGGGTTTCCACCTTCACCCGGCCTTCGCGAACGGCGGGAAAATCATAGGCCGTGGCCCATTCGCGGGCGGTGAACTCCTCCCGGAACAGGTAGGCCCGGCCCTTGAAGCCCTCCAGGCCGGCGATGCGGTCGCGGAAATATTCGTAGCGCACCGTATCGAAATTGAACCGCCCCTTCATCACCGGCAGGTCGCGGCCCCAGTAATCGGCGATGCGGTGATATTCGATGAAGCGGCCCTGCTCGAAGCGCGCCACCTTGTAGGGCCCGGAGCCCAGCGGCACCTCCAGCGAGGACTGGCCGAACGGGTGCTTGGCCAGGAAGGCCTTCGAGAAGATGGGCAGGCCCGCGGCGGTGAGGGGCACGTCGCGCGCCCGGCCGGGGCGAAACCGCATCACCACCCCATGGTCGCCGTCCGCCTCCACCGCAGTCAGGTCGCGCAGGGCCATGCGGATGGTCTCGTAGCCCTCCGCCTTGAACGCCTCGAACGAGGCCGCCACGTCCGCCGCCGTCACCGGCGAGCCATCGTGGAAGCGCGCCTCGGGCCGCAGCCGGAAGCGGTAGGTCAGGCCCTCGTCGGCAATCTCCACGGCGGAGGCGAGCCGGCCATACATGGCGCTCTTCTCGTCGCCGGCGGCGGTCATCAGCGTATCGTAGATCAGCTCGATGCCCTGGGCGCCGTTGCCGCGCTGGTTGTAGGGATTGAGGGTGTCGAAGGTGTTCAGCGACTGGTTGTAGAAGGTGGCGCGGCCCATCTGCGAGAACGGGCCGCCCTTGGGGGCGTCCGGATTCACATAGGTGAAATGCCGGAAGTCCTTCGGATAGGCGAGGTCGCCGAAGAAGGAGATGCCATGGCGCTCCACGGCGGCGGGGGAGACGCCGCCCTCCGCGGCGGCCGCTTCCCCGGCGGCGGGCGGGGCGGCCGCACCCGGCCCCTGGGCGCGGGCGACCGCGGGCAGAAGGGTGAATGCGGAGGCGGCGCCGATACGCAGCACGGTGCGGCGGCTGATGCTCATCGGCCGGCCCCGATCTTCTCCGCCTTCGCCACGTCGAACCACCAGATGTCGGGGAAGGCGAAGGAATAAGCGGGCAGCACCGGCGGATGGGAGAAGCGGTTCCAGCGGGCGGTGCGGGTATAGTTCAGCGTCCAGGCGGGAATGACGTATTCGTTCCACAGCAGCACCCGGTCAAGGGCGTGGGTGGCGGCCACCAGGTCGGCCCGGTCGGTGGCATAGATCACCTTGTCGATGAGCGCGTCCACCGCCGCGTCGCGGATGCCGCCGAGATTGCGCGAGCCCTCCCGGTCCGCCGCCGGGGAGCCCCAGAAATCGCGCTGCTCGTTGCCCGGCGAGAGCGACTGGCCCCAGCCGGAGACGATCATGTCGAAGTCGCGCGCCCGCACCCGGTTCACATATTGCGAGGAATCCACGATGCGCACCGACACTTCGATGCCGAGGCGCTCCAGCGCCGGCTTGTAGAACACCGCCACCCGCTCCATGGCCGGGCTGGAGATGAGGATCTCCACCGTGAAGGGCTCCCCCTTGGCATTCACCAGCTTGCGGCTGCGCACCTCCCAGCCGGCCTCCTTCAGCAGGCGGGCGGCCTCGCGCAGGTTCGCCCGGCGCGCCTCCTCGGTGCCGCTCTGCGGATTGGTGAAGGCGGTGGTGAACACCTGTGGCGGCACCTTGTCCTTCACCTTATCGAGGATCTCCAGCTCGCGCCCCTGGGGCAGGCCGGAGGAAGCAAGCTCGGTGCCGGAGAAATAGGAATCGATGCGCTTGTACTGGCCGAAGAACAAGGTGTGGTTCATGCCCTCGAAATCCAGCGCATAATTGAAGGCCCGGCGCACCCGCGGGTCCTTGAACTTGTCGCGCCGCAGATTGGGCACGAAGGCCTGCATCACGCCGGAGGCGCGGTTCTCGAACATTTCAAGGATCACCCGGCCGTCCACCTTGGCCGGGAAGTCGTAGGCCGTGGCCCAGTTCTTGGCGGAAGATTCCACGCGGAAATCATACTGGTCGGCCTTGAACGCCTCCAGCATCACCGTGTCGTCGCGGAAGTACTCGTAGCGGATCTCGTCGAAATTGTCCTTGCCCACATTCACGTTGAGGTCTTTTGCCCAATAGTCCCTCACCCGCTCGTAGGTGATGGAGCGGCCGGCGATGAACCCCTTGATGCGATAGGCGCCGGAGCCCAGCGGCACCTCCAGGCTGCCCTGGGAGATGTCGCGCGCCTTGCCGTTGGCGTCCGTGCCCGTCCACCAGTGCTTCGGCAGGATGGTGAGCTGGCCGACGATCTGCGGCAACTCGCGGTTGCCCGACTGGTCGAAGGTGAAGGTGACGTCGCGCGGGCCGGTCTGCTCCGCCTTCACCACGTGGCTGTAATAGAATTTCTGGTTGGGGTTGTTCTTGGTCAGGGCCTCGAAGGAGAACACCACGTCGGCCGGGGTGATGGGGGCGCCGTCGTGCCAGCGGGCGTCGACGCGCAGGCGGTAGGTGGCGGAGGAGAAGTCGGCCGGGTAGCTCACCCCCTGCGCGATCAGCCCGTATTCGGTGGACACCTCGTCATAGGCCGGGACCATGAGGGTGTCGTAGAGCAGGTTGACGCCCGCCGCCGGGGTGCCGCGGGGCACCACGAAGTTGAAGGTGTCGAAGGTGCCGTCTTCGGCGAGGCGGACAAGGCCGCCCTTGGGCGCCTGCGGGTTCACATAGTCGAAGGCCTTGAAGCCTTCGGGATATTTCGGCGCCCCCATCAGCGACAGGCCGTGGCGGAACACCGGTTGCCCGCCTGCCCCGGCCTCCGGCACCTGCGCCAGGCTCAAGGCCGGAAGGCCGGCGCAAAGGAGCGCGGCGAACAGCGCAAAGGGGCGGACGAGGGAGAAGGGCATCGGCGGCTCCGGCAGAATCCTGTGGGGATCGGGATAGCCGATTATGGCACCGCCTGCGACGGCAGAAACATGGCGCCGCCTCCGCTCCCGCCTCCGCCGGAGCCGGGCCGGGCCGCCGCCAGTCCCGGGACGGGGCGGCGGGCGCATGAAAATGCCGGCCCGTGCAGGGCCGGCGCGTCTTGTTCCCAGCGTCATCCGGCGGATGACAATGGCGTGAAATCCCGTTCCCAGGCTACGCCGGCAGGCCTCGGGAGCCTGCGACCGCACGCCTGTCCGCGATCAGTTGGCCTTGGCCGGCTCCGGCACAGCAGCAGGCGCCGCGGCGGTGGGCAGGGGCTTGGGATCGTGGGAGAGGGTATTGAGATAGGCGATGAGGTCCGCCCGCTCCGTCTCCTTGCCGATGCCGGCGAACGCCATGGCGGTGCCGGGCAGGTCGGCCTTCGGATTGGTGATGAAGGCGTTCAGCGCCTGCGGGGTCCAGGTGCCGCCCTTGGCCTTCATGGCCGCGGAATAGCCGAAGCCGGAGGCGGACGCCACCGGGCGGCCGACGATGCCATAGAGGTCCGGGCCGACCTTGGCGCCGGCGCCTTCCTGGAAATTGTGGCAGGCGGCGCACTTCTTGGCGACGCTGGCGCCCTTCTCCGGCGAGGCGGCGGCGAACAGCTGCTCGATCGGGATGGCGGCGGCCTTGGCGGGCGCTGCGGCGCCGGCGCCTTCCTGCACCACGATGTCGAAGCCGGGCTTGGCCGCCGCTTCCGGCTTGAACAGAATCTCCGACACGGCAGCAAGGCCGAAGGTGAGAAGCAGAGTAGCTAGAACCGCACCTGCGATCTTGTTCAATTCAAAACTGTCCATCGGCGCTTCGCCCCTCGGAGCCCTTGGTCCACGCCCGCCGCGGCGCAAAAACGAAGGGTGCGGCCGGACGTGCAAGCATGTC
Source organism: Xanthobacter sp. AM11 (assembly GCF_047444035.1). NCBI lineage: Bacteria > Pseudomonadati > Pseudomonadota > Alphaproteobacteria > Hyphomicrobiales > Xanthobacteraceae > Xanthobacter > Xanthobacter sp. AM11. Next base: position 1,806,907 of record NZ_JBLAOA010000001.1, on the reverse strand, counting down.
GGTAAGTGGCGCGCGAGGAGCCCCGCACACCGGCGGCGACACTAACCACTTTGATCGCGGCGAAGCAACCCGTATAAGGCGCGCCCCAATGCCACTCCCCGCGCCCGTCCGGCGCGCCTTGCGAAGGACGCCCCCATCATGCCCGCCAGCCGTGTGCTCGTGCTGATTCCCGCGCGCATGGCCGCCACCCGCCTGCCGGGCAAGCCCCTGGCCGACGTGGGCGGGCGGCCGATGATCGTGGAGGTGGCGCGGCGCGCGGTCGCAGCCGGCATCGGCCGGGTGGCGGTGGCCACCGACGCCGCCGAGATCGCCGACGCCGTGCGCGCCGCCGGCTGCCACGCGGTGATGACGCGGCCGGACCACCCCTCCGGCTCCGACCGCATCTTCGAGGCGCTGTCGGCGCTCGACGGCAGCGGCGAGGTGGAGGTGGTGGTGAACGTGCAGGGCGACCTGCCCACCATCGCCCCCGCCACCATCCGCCGCGCCCTTGCGCCCCTCGCCGACCCGGCCGTGGACATCGCCACCCTCGCTGCCGAGATCCGCGACGCGCACGAGCGCACCGACCCCAACGTGGTGAAGGTGGTGGGCTCGCCCCACGGCGAGGGGCTGCTGCGCGCGCTCTATTTCACCCGCGCCACCGCCCCCCACGGCGAGGGGCCGCTCTATCATCACATCGGCCTCTACGCCTATCGCCGCGCCGCGCTGGAACGGTTCGTCGCCCTGCCGCCGTCGGTGCTGGAGCGGCGCGAGCGGCTGGAGCAACTGCGCGCCCTGGAAGCGGGGATGCGCATCGACGTGGCGGTGGTGGACACGGTGCCCCTCGGGGTGGATACCCCCGCCCACCTCGAACGGGCGCGGCAGATCCTGGCCCGGGAAGCCGCGCCGGCCCAGCCGCAGGAAACGGAGTGAACACGCCATGATCCGCCGCATCACCTTCCAGGGCGAGCCGGGCGCCAATTCCCACATCGCCTGCCGCGAGGTGTTTCCCGACGACGAGGCGGTGCCCTGCCCCACCTTCGAGGACGCGTTCGCGGCGGTGGAAGGCGGGGCCGCGGCCTTCGCCATGATTCCCATCGAGAATTCCGTGGCGGGCCGGGTGGCGGACATCCACCACCTCATGCCCCATTCCGCCCTCAACATCGTGGGGGAGCATTTCCTGCCCCTCTCCCACCAGCTCATGGCGGTGAAGGGCGCGCGCCTCGCCACCCTGCGCACGGTCCAGAGCCATGTGATGGCGCTGGGCCAGTGCCGCAAGGCCATCCGCGCGCTCAACCTCACCCCGGTGATCGGGGCGGACACGGCCGGCTCCGCCCGGGAGATCGCCGAGGCCGGCGACATCACCCGCGCGGCCATCGCCTCCCGCTTGGCCGCCGAGATCTATGGCCTTGATATCCTTTCGGAAAATATCGAGGACGAGGCGCACAACACCACCCGCTTCATCATCCTCTCCCGCGATGGCGAATGGGCGCCGGCGGGCAACGGCCCGGTCATCACCACCTTCGTGTTCCGGGTGCGCAACGTTCCCGCCGCCCTCTACAAGGCGCTGGGCGGCTTCGCCACCAACGGCGTGAACATGACCAAGCTGGAATCCTACCAGATGGACGGGCACTTCACCGCCACCCAGTTCTATGCCGACGTGGACGGCCACCCGGACGACCGCAACGTGAAGCTGGCGCTGGAGGAACTCGCCTTCTTCTCCCGCGAGATGCGCATTCTCGGGGTCTATCCGGCGCACCCCTACCGCGCCCGCTTTCCCGCCTCCGCCGAAAGCTACTGACCGGGCAGGCCGGCGGGCGGCCCCGCCTGGCGCGCGGCCGCCTCAGTGGTCGAACCGCAGCAGAATGCGGGCGCGGCCGCCGGCGCGGCCGAAGCTGACGTGATCGGAGAGGTGGGTGAGCATGTAGGCGGCGAAGGAGGCCTGCTCCCGGGCGTCGCCCAGAAGGGCCTCGGGCGAGGGCCGCTCCTTCGGCGCCTCCATGACCTCGCCGTCATAGACGACGGAAACGTCCAGATGGGTCTCGTCGAAGCGCGCCCGCAATTCGATGGGGCCTTCGGCGATGCCGCTGTCGGCCACCAGCTCCAGCGCCTGCGCCACGATGGGGATGGCGGCGGCGATCACATCGCGCCGCGCGCCCCAATTGTCGCCCTGCTCCTCCAGGAAGTCGCGCACGAAGGGGAAAGCGTGCGCCCCGTCCGGCACCGCCGCGCTCGCCTCCTGGGCGATGCCGATGCGGAACAACAGGTTGAGGATGATGGCGGTAAGCGCGCCCACGGTGAGGGGCGTCGAGAACAGGGGCTGGAGGGCCAAGGGCATCTGCCGGGTCAGCGGCAGCAACGCCACCGACAGCCCGGCCAGAACCGACAGCCCCACCACGAACACCCGCCGCTCGCTGAGGCGGCGGGAGGTCACCAGGTCCATGCCCGCCACCACCAGATAAGCGGAGGTGTAGAGCAGGATGCCACCGATCACCGGAGATGGTATCAGGGTCAGTGCCACGATGGCCTTCGGCACGAAGGCGATGGCGAATATCATGACACCGGCCGTCACGCCGATCACCCGCGCGGTGGACTGGGTGGCGAAGGCGAGCCCCACCGAGGAGGAGGACAGGCCCGACTGGAAGCCCGAGGTCAGGCCGTTGAGAATGTTGCCGATGCCGCAGGTGGTCACGGCGCGCTGCGCCGCCGGCATGTGGGCGCGGCGCCAGTCGGCATCGTTCATCTTCTCCAGCGAGACGGTGACGGACAGGACATCCACCAGGTTCATCACCACCAGCAGCGCCATGAGCGGGAACAGCGCCGGGGCGAACTGGAAGGACGGCAGGGTCAGGGTCGGCCAGGCCAGGATGGGCGCCGCGGCGACGGCCTCCTGGGCGCCAGGCTGCCCTGCGCCGAGCACGAGGGCCACGATCCAGCCGACGCTCGCCCCGGCGAACACCGCGAACAGCTTCAGCCGGCGCGGCGCGAACACGGTGATGGCAACGATGATGCCCACCGTGGCAAGGCTCGCCAGCGTCGCATTCTCCTCCACCATCGCCCCGTGGTCGAGGCCCAGCGCCCGCCGCAGCGCCGGGCTGGCGAGGGACACGCCGAGCATGCTCACCGCGACACCGCACACCTCCGGCGGCAGCAGCGCGCGCAGCGGCCGCACCAGCCGGGCGATGAACAGCTGGCTGATGCCCACCAAAAGCGTGGTCATGGCCATGAGGCCGAGCCCGCCGAGGCTGAGCGCCTGCACCGCCAGCGGAATGGCGCCCGGCGCCGGGATGTGGACCGCCAGATAGCCCGAACCGATGCGCGTGCGCAGGCACTGGATGATGGTGGCGATGCCGATGCTCATGGCGCAGGCGGAGAGCATGGCGGAGGTCTGGTCCGCCGGCAGCCGCGCCTCGGTGGCCGCCAGCACCGGATAGATCAGGAAGGTGACCGCCAGCATGGCGTGCTGGGCCGCCAGGGGAATCAAAGCCGACGCCGGGACCCGGTCGTCGAGGCCGTAGACCAGCGACGGCGGCCGGCGCTCCACCCGCAGGCTGCGCCCGGGATCGGGGAAGAAGCGGTCCAGCAGGCGCCGCAGGCCGCGGAGCCGGGATGACGGCCGCACGGCGGCGGGGGGCGTCGCCTCAGGCATGCGCGCCCTCGACGAAGGCGCGGATGAGGTGGTGGGCGATGGCGACCGGCGGCGGCACGAACAGCCCGTCCGGGTGGGTCCGGGCCAGCATCAGCGCCGCCTCGTCCCGGCTGAACCAGCGGGCGGCCTCAAGCTCGCTCGGGTCGATCACGATATCCTCGCTTTCGGCCTGGGCCAGGCAGCCGATCATCAGCGACATGGGGAAGGGCCAGGGCTGGCTCGCCCGGTAGGCGACGCGGCCGGTGCGGATTCCCGCCTCTTCCAGCGTCTCGCGGCGGACCGCCTCCTCCACCGTCTCGCCGGGCTCCACGAAGCCGGCGAGGCAGGACCACATGCCCGGCGCGAAATGCGGCTGGCGCCCCATCAGGCACCGCTCACCCGCCGCCGTCAGCATGATCACCACCGGATCGGTGCGCGGGAAATGCTGCGCGCCGCAGGAGGGGCAATCGCGGCGCCAGCCGGCCTCCACGATGCGCGAGGGGCTGCCGCAATTGGCGCAGAAGCCGTGCCGGCCGTGCCAGGCGAACAGGGCCTTGCCGCAGGCGAGCGGCCCGAGATGGCCGGCCGCCACAAGGCCGCCGACGGCGATGGAGCGCAGGTCCGTGACGATGAGCCCCGCCCCTTCCAGGGCCTCGCGCCGGCCGGGATCGAACGCCAGCGCGAAGCGCGGCGCGCCGTTCTCCAGCCCGAGGAAGAGCGGCTCGCGCACGCTCCAGGCAGTGGCGTCAGCACGGGCGAACAGGGGATCGAGCAACGGGCCTGCCCCGGTCAGGGCCACCAGTTCGCCACCGACGAGGTAGAAGCGGGCCGCGGCATCCTCCAGGAGGTCCGGCGCGTGTGCGCGCTGGTGGGCGGCCCGGTCGAGGGGGCTGGCGACATAGCCGAGGTCCGGCCACGCGCCGAGGTCGGGGCGGGTGAGGAGGGGCATGGGGAGAGCGGAGGTCCTCGAAAGCGGCAGGTGGCGTGACGACCGCGGCGGTGACGATCGTCACGCGGGCTCGCTGGCGACGGTGGCATGGGGCCGGCGGGGTGGCAAGGCGTCGCGGGCCGCCGGCACGGCCACCCGCGATTCTGCCCGGCGCGTCAGCCGAGCCCCAGGCGATGCCGCAGCGCGGCGATCCGCGCCGCCTGCTCGGCCGGGTCCAGCGGCGCGCGCACCCCGGCGCCGAACACCGGCCCGGGCCAGGCGGCGTCGCCGGGATTGCGCCCGACCACGTGCACATGCAGCTGCGGCACCATATTGCCCAGCGCCGCCACATTCAGCTTGGCGCAGCCGCCGGCCGCCTTGACCGCCTGCGAGACGGCCGCGATCTCCTCCATCAGCACCGCCCTTTCCGCTGCCGGCAGGTCGATGATCTCCACCAGGCCCGGCCGGCGTGGCACCAGCACCACCCATAAGAATCGCGCATCGTCCACGAGGCGCAGGTGGCTCAGGGCCAGATCGCCCAGCGCCGGGCCGTCCGCCTCAAGGCGGGGGTCGAGGCGGAAGGGAGCGGCGGGGGATGGGGCGTGCGATGTCATGGCGGCCTCGCTGTGGTGCGCCTTCTTCGCGGATGGCGGGGGCGGCCGGCAAGCCCCTGCCGGGCCGGCCCTCGCGGCCGCGGCCTGAATGCGGACGGTTGCTCCGGGCTCCCGTTGCGGCTATGCAGGCGCCCCAACACCCGCGCCACCCACCAAGAACCTGCGCGGAAGGACTTTCGGGATGTTTCGCTCCGCCACCTCCACCCGCCCCGTTCCGCGCGCCACGGCGCGCCCCGGAGAGATGCGCCGGCGAAAATGACGCTGCCCGAAGGCGGCCCCGCGTGTGCGGCAGGCCCCTCCCCCGCGTCTCCCCATCCCTTTCCAGGCGAAGAAAGGCACGAGCGATGGCTCGGCTGGTGATGAAGTTCGGCGGCACCTCGGTCGCCAATATCGAACGTATCCGCAATGTGGCGCGCCATGTGAAGCGCGAAGTGGCAGCCGGCTACCAGGTAGCGGTGGTAGTCTCGGCCATGGCCGGCAAGACCAACGAGCTGGTGGCGTGGTGCAAGGATGCCTCGCCCCTCTACGATGCGCGCGAATATGACGCGGTGGTGGCCTCCGGCGAACAGGTCACCTCCGGCCTCCTGGCCATCACCCTCCAGCAGATGGGCCTCAATGCCCGCTCCTGGCAGGGCTGGCAGGTCCCCATCTCCACCGACGACGCCCACGGCTCCGCCCGCATCCTCGACATCGACGGCGGCGCGCTGGGCGATGCCATCGACGGCGGCGAGGTGGCGGTGATCGCCGGCTTCCAGGGCATCCACCTGCCCACCGGCCGCCTCACCACCCTGGGCCGCGGCGGCTCCGACACCAGCGCGGTGGCGGTGGCGGCGGCGCTGAAGGCGGAGCGGTGCGACATCTACACCGACGTGGATGGCGTCTACACCACCGACCCGCGGGTGGTGCAAAAGGCCCGCCGGCTGGACCGCATCGCCTTCGAGGAGATGCTGGAGATGGCCTCGCTGGGCGCCAAGGTGCTGCAGGTGCGCTCGGTGGAACTCGCCATGGTGCATAATGTGCGCACCTTCGTGCGCTCCAGCCTCACCGATCCCGACGCGCCGGAGATGGCGCAGGTGGAGAAGGCCGGTACGCTCATCTGCGACGAGGAGGAGATCGTGGCAAACCAGATGGAATCGCAGGTGGTCACCGGCATCGCCTTCTCCAAGGACGAGGCCCAGGTGTCCATCCGCCGGGTGGCCGACAAGCCCGGCATCGCCGCCGCCGTTTTCGGTCCGCTCTCCGATGCCCACATCAATGTGGACATGATCGTGCAGAACGTGTCCGCCGACGGCTTCACCGACATCACCTTCACCGTGCCCACGGCCGATTTCGAGCGCGCCAAGGCGGTGATCGAGAAGGCCCGCGACACCATCGCCTTCCAGACGCTGGAAGGGGCCGCCGACGTCACCAAGGTGTCGGTGATCGGCATCGGCATGCGCTCCCATGCCGGCGTCGCGGCCAAGGCGTTCGAGGCGCTGGCGGGCAAGGGCATCAACATCCGGGCCATCACCACGTCCGAGATCAAGATCTCCTTCCTGATCGATGCGGCATATACCGAACTTGCGGTTCGGACTCTCCATTCGCTATACGGGCTGGACAGCTGAGGGCGGACCGCGGGGGCGCGCCGTTCACCGATTGCCCCGCGGGTTCCCGAACCCGCTTATTTCTTTGAGGATGCGGCCGATGCGTGGCGCGCTCGGCGGTCCGCGCGTGCTGCTCCGCCGCCTCCGCGAGGTGATGGCGGAGCCGGTCAGCGCGCAGGACCGTCTCGACAAGATCGTGGTCCTGATCGCCGCCAACATGGTGGCGGAAGTCTGCTCGGTCTACGTGCTGCGCGTCGATCAGACCCTTGAGCTCTACGCCACGGAAGGCCTGAACCGGGTTGCGGTTCACCTCACCGTCATGAGCGTGGACGAGGGCCTCGTCGGCCATGTGGCGCGCGAGGCCGAATCCCTCGCCCTGTCCGACGCCCACGCGCACCCGGAATTCTCCTACCGGCCGGAAACCGGCGAGGAGGTCTACAACTCCTTCCTCGGCGTGCCGATCCTGCGCGGCGGCAACACGCTCGGCGTGCTGGTGGTGCAGAACCGCGCCCGCCGCACCTATACGGAAGAGGAGATCGAGGCGCTCCAGACCACCGCCATGGTTCTGGCGGAGATGATCGCCTCCGGCGAGCTGACCGCCCTGGCCAAGCCCGGCGCGGAACCCGCGGTGCGCCGGCCGCTGCACCTGAAGGGCGTGGCGCTGGCGGACGGGCTGGGCCTTGGCCACGTGGTACTGCACGAGCCGCGCATCCAGGTGGTCAACGTCATCGCCGATGACGTGGTGAAGGAAACCGCCCGCCTCGACGCCGCCATCGGCAAGCTGCGCCACGCCATCGACCTGATGCTGGAGGACGACGGCCTCTCCAAGGCCGGCGAGCACCGCGACATCCTCGAAGCCTACCGCATGTTCGCCCACGACCGGGGCTGGATGCACAAGATGCGGGAGGCGGTGCTCTCCGGTCTCACCGCCGAGGGCGCGGTGGAGCGGGTGCAGTCGGACACCCGCGCCCGCATGATGCGCGCCTCCGACCCCTATCTGCGCGAGCGCCTGCACGACCTCGACGACCTCGCCAACCGCCTGCTGCGCGAGCTGACCGGCCGCCGCGGCGCCGAGCGGGAAGCGCTGCCGGACAACGCCATCCTCGTCGCCCGCAACATGAGCCCGGCCGCCCTCCTGGACTATGACCGCACCCGCATTCGCGGGCTGGTGCTGGAGGAAGGGGGCACCACCAGCCATGTCACCATCGTGGCGCGGGCGCTCGGCATCGCCGCCGTGGGCCAGGTGGAGAATGCCGCCGGCCTCGCCGACCAGGGCGACCCGGTGATCGTGGACGGCCAGGCCGGCGAGGTGCACCTGCGCCCGCCCGGCGACGTGGAGGAGGCCTATGCGGAGAAGGTGCGCTACCGCGCCCGCCGCCAGGCCCAGTATGCCGCCTTGCGCACCCGCCCGTCGGTCACCAAGGACGGGGTGCATGTGGACCTCAACCTCAATGCCGGCCTGCTGGTGGACCTGCCGCACATCGCCGAGACGGGGGCGGCGGGCATCGGCCTGTTCCGCACCGAGCTGCAGTTCATGATCGCCTCGGCCTTCCCGCGCATCTCCGAGCAGCTGAAGCTCTACCGCGCGGTGCTGGATGCGGCGGGCGACCGGCCGGTGACCTTCCGCACCCTCGACATCGGCGGCGACAAGGTGCTGCCCTACATGCGCACGGTGGAAGAGGAGAACCCGGCGCTGGGCTGGCGCGCCATCCGCCTCGGCCTCGACCGCCCCGGCCTGCTGCGCAGCCAGGTGCGCGCCCTGCTGCGCGCCGGTGCCGGCCGCGAGCTGCGGCTGATGTTCCCCATGGTCGCCGCGGTGGAGGAGTTCGACCAGGCCAAGGCCATCGTCGAGCGCGAGCTCACCCATCTGCGCAAGCATGGCCATGGCCTGCCGGAAAAGGTCCATGTGGGCGCCATGGTGGAGGTGCCCTCCCTCCTGTTCCAGCTGGACGAGATTCTCTCCCGCGCCGACTTCCTCTCCGTCGGCTCCAACGATCTGGTGCAGTTCCTCTATGCGGCCGACCGCTCCAACATGCGCGTCGCCGACCGCTTCGATCCGCTCTCCACCGCCGCGCTGCGGGCCTTCCGCATGGTGGCGGAAGCCGGCATCCGTCACGGCAAGCCGGTGACCCTGTGCGGCGAGCTGGCCTCGCGCCCGCTGGAGGCGGTGGCGCTGGCGGCCCTCGGATACCGCTCTCTTTCGGTCTCCCCCGCCGCCATCGGGCCGCTGAAGGCCACGCTCCTGGAGCTGGACGTCGCCGCCGCGCGCAAGGTGCTGCTGCCGCTGCTGGAAGACCGCACCGGCACCGCCAATCCGCGGGCCGCGCTGTTCGCCTTCGCCCGCACCTGCGGCCTGCCGCTCTAACCTGCGGACCAGAGCCGGAAGCGGCCGCCCCTCTTGCTGAAGACGCCCTGAGCCTCATGACCTCCCTGCCCATCGCCAAGCTCGACCAGCTGGTCGCGCGCCACGCCGAGATCGAGGCGGCCCTTGCCCGCGGGGTGGAGGGTGATGAATTCGTGCGGCTGGGCCGCGAATTCTCCGATCTGGGGCCGCTGGTGGAGCAGGTGCAGGCCCTGAAGGGCGCCGAGCGCGACCTTGACGGCGCCCGCGAGCTGCTGGCCGATTCCGCCTCCGACCCGGAAATGCGGGCGCTGGCGGAGGCCGAGGTGGAGCGGCTCGAAGGCCGCATCGCGGCGCTGGCCGTGGCGGTGCGCCTCGCGCTGCTGCCCAAGGATGCCATGGACGAGCGCGGCATCATCCTGGAAGTTCGCGCTGGAACCGGCGGCGACGAGGCGGCCCTGTTCGCGGGCGACCTCTACCGCATGTACACCCGCTATGCCGCGGAAAAGGGCTGGACCGTGGAAGTGCTCTCGGAAAGCGAGGGCACCATGGGCGGCTACAAGGAAATCGTCGCCGCCGTGCACGGGCGCGGCGCCTATGCGCGGCTGAAGTTCGAAAGCGGCGTGCACCGGGTGCAGCGGGTGCCGGCCACGGAAACCAGCGGGCGCATCCATACCTCCGCCGCCACCGTCGCTGTCCTGCCCGAGGCGGAGGAGGTGGACGTGGACATCAACGAATCCGACCTGCGCATCGACGTGTACCGCGCCCAGGGCGCCGGCGGCCAGCACGTGAACAAGACCGAAAGCGCGGTGCGCATCACCCATCTGCCCACCAATACGGTGGTGGCGGTGCAGGACGAGCGCTCCCAGCACCGCAACAAGGCGCGGGCCATGGCCCTGCTGCGTTCGCGCCTGCTGGACGAGGAGCGCCTGAAGAAGGAGGCGGGCCGCGCCGCCGAACGCAAGGGCCAGGTGGGCTCGGGCGATCGCTCCGAACGCATCCGCACCTACAATTTCCCTCAGGGGCGCGTCACCGACCATCGCATCAACCTCACCCTCTACAAGCTGGACGAGGTGATGGCCGGCACGGCGCTGGACGACATCATCGACCCGCTGCTGACCGAGCACCAGGCCGCCCTGCTCGCCGCCGAGGAGGGGTGAGGCCGGTGCCCGCCCATCCGGTCGCACCTCCCCTGCCCCGCCGCCATGGCTGAGGCACTCCTCACCGGCAGCCTGCGCCGGCAGATGGCGGCCCGCCTTGCCGCCTGCGGCTGCGACACCCCCGACCTCGACGCGCGGCTCCTGCTGGCCTTCGCCCTCGGCTGCCCCCCCGCCGAGATGCTGGCGCAGGCGGATACGCCGGTGGCCGCGGCGGCGGAGGCCGCGGCATGGGCGCTGGTGGCCCGCCGCTGCGCCGGCGAGCCGGTGGCCCGAATCCAGGGTGCCAAGGAATTCTGGAGCCTCGATTTCCGCCTCTCGCCGGAAACCCTGGTGCCGCGGCCTGACACGGAGACGGTGGTGGAGGAAGCGCTCGCCCGCTGCCCGCAGCGGGACGCGCCCCTGCGCATCCTCGATCTCGGCACCGGCACCGGCGCGATCCTGGCGGCGCTTCTGGTGGAGCGGCCCGCCGCCACCGGCGTCGGCATCGACCGCTCGGAAGGCGCCGCCCGCACCGCCCGCGACAATCTGGCACGCCTGGGCGTGGGGGCGCGTTCCGCCGTACTGGTGGGCGACTGGGGCACCGGCGTGCGCGGCGGCTTCGACCTCGTGGTCTCCAACCCGCCCTACATCGCTGCCGGCCACATGGCCGGCCTGCCGGTGGAGGTGGGCCGGCACGACCCCGCCCTCGCGCTGGTGGCGGGGGCGGACGGGCTGTGCGCCTACCGCGCCATCGCCGCCGACCTGCCGCGCCTGCTCGCCCCGGGTGGCGCCGCAGTGCTGGAGCTGGGGGCCGGGCAGGAGCCGGACGTGGCGGCGCTCCTTTCCGCGTCGGGCCTGCGGCTGGCCGGGCCGGCGCGGCGCGACCTCGGCGGCATCGCCCGGGCCCTGTGCGCCTTTCGTCCCTGAGGCAGAATGGACACAGGGCGGGCACCACCATGCCCGCCGCGCGTGCAACTGCGAAAAAAGCGCTTGGAACCTCTATGGGAAATGGCTAGTGTCTGTCTCAGGAATCGAACCGAGGCGCTGGTCCTGAGGGGCGAGCGCGGCTTCCGAAATTCAGATGGACATTTCGGTCGCTGTGGATGCGACGGTTGGGTGCGCGCAAGATCGGCTGCGCCCTGGCGCCTGTCCTCCGGTGAGATCGCTTCACGGTGTTGACTGCGCGCGGGCCGAATGCCCGATGGCGTGACAATGGACTGGGCGACCGTGCCGGGGGGTGCGGAACGGGGCTCTATGATCGGACAGATCCGGATTTTTTGATCTCACATCTTCCAGACCAGCGCGGGCGCCGGTGCAGGCGGCGTTTGCGGTGACACGGTTCATCACCCTGCAAACCCCAGCTGCGCGCGACCGGACGAAGAGGCCGGCGGGATGCGGATTGAACCGGCGCCGCGGCGCCGGCGCCGACGGCGGCGTGAGCGCCGAGCGAGTAGAGAACGATCCACATGAGAAATGGTCAGCAGAAGCGAATGCGCGGCCGCAACAACAACCGGCGCAGCTCGAACCCACTGACACGGGTGTATGATTCCAACGGGCCCGACGTGAAGGTGCGTGGAACGGCGCACCACATTGCGGAAAAATACCAGCAGCTCGCCCGCGACGCCCAGTCTTCCGGCGATCCCGTGGCTGCGGAGAATTATCTGCAGCACGCCGAGCATTACCTGCGCCTCATCGCCTCGCTCCAGGGCCAGTTCGCGCCCCCTCCCGGCTTCGGCCGCGAGGACGAGGGCGAGGACGAGGAGATGGACGACATCGGCGGGCTGGACGCGCCGCAGCCCTACGCCCGCAACGAGCAGCCCTACCAGCCCTACCAGGGGCGCGAGGGCCGTGAGCAGCGCGGCGACGACCGGCCCCAGCGGGACAACCGCCAGGGTCAGTTCCGCCGCAACCGCGACGAGGACGGCGGCGAAGCCTACCAGCCGCGCGAGGCCCGCGAACCGCGGGAGATGCGCGAACCGCGGGAATCGCGCGAGATGCGCGAGCCGCGTGAAGCCCGCGAGACGCGGGAAACCCGGGACGTGCGCGAGCCCCGCGAGACGCGCGAACCCCGGGAGTCGGCAAGAGAACCGCGAGAAACCCGCGAACCGCGGGAAACCCGCGAACCGCGCGAGCCCCGGGAGCCGCGCGAGTTCCGCCGCCGCAATCGTGACGAGAGCGGCGAAGGCTTCACCCCCCGCGCCGCCCGCGCCTCCCGCAGCGAGGAGGCCGAGCCCGCGCGTGCCCCCCGCGCGCCGCGGGAGGAGGAGCAGGACCTGGGCCTGCCCTCCTTCATCACCGGCGCTCCGGCCACGATCAAGGAACGGGTGGAGCCCCGCGCCGCCGAGGCCCGCGCACCCGAGCCGCGCACCCCGGAACCCCGCGCTGCCGAACCGCGGGCAGCCGAGCCTGCCGCGGCCGAGCCCCCCCGCGAGGAGGCCGGCGACGCTGCCGAGGGCACCGATGGGCGCCTGGGCCGCCGTCGCCGCCGCTTCCGCACCCGGGCCGACCGGGCCGAGGAGGGCGCAACCGAGGACGGCGGCGCCGCCGCGCCGGAGCAGACCGCCCTGTTCAACGATTGACGCCACCGGCCCTGGTCTTCGACCCGGGGCGGCCGGCACCCACACCGGCCTGCCTGCAAGCCCATAAGCAAAAAGCCCCGCTGGCACCGGCGGGGCTTTTTTGTGCATTGCCTTCACCCGCGGCGATCGCCTGAGGCCGCCGGCCCCGGTCCTTGCCGGTGCCAGGCGGGTTCGCTCAAGCGCCGCGCGGGCTTGACCAGCGGCCCGTGAGCACCGCTCACGGGCCGCTGGTCTCAGCTTTCCTTGAAGCCGTAGTCGGGGATGCCCTGCTCGTTGCCATAATATTTGTAGGGCAGGAACTTGCCGGACATGGTGATCTGCACCCGGTCGCCCTTGGGGTTGGGCTCGCGCACCATCTCCATGTTGAAGTCGATGGCGGACATGATGCCGTCGCCGAATTCCTCCTCGATCAGCGCCTTCCACGCCGGGCCGTTCACCATCACCAGTTCATAGAAGCGGTAGATGAGCGGGTCGGTGGGGGGCATGGGCGTGCCGGCGCCGCGCATGGGCACCTCGTTCAGCATGCGCTCCTCCACCTCGGAGAGGGCGAACAGGGTGGCGGCCTTCGCCGCCAGCGGCTTCACCAGCTTCATCTGGCCGAGCAGGGCGCCCACCACCAGCACCGGCGACATGCCGCCGATCTCGTCGCAGATATACTTCCAGGTCCAGCCCTTCTCGCGCTTGATGTCGAGGATCTTCTCGGTGAGCTGTTCGCGCTTCATGGCTCTTTAGTCTCCATTCTTGGTTTCGTCGTGACCTTGGGGTGCGTCGGGACCATGGAATCGTGCGCCGGGAACCCGCCCGGCGCCGGGCGGCCCGCCGCCGGCTCGGGCGGGCTTTCAGTCGCGCGCCTGGGCCAGGGCGGGGAAGGCAATGGTGTTGGCGGGCGGGGGCGACGGTTCGTCGGCCAGCCGCACCAGCGGCGGGTGGCGCGGGTCGTAGCCCGCGGGCACCTCGTTGCGGAAGGTGCGGCTGCGCGCCACGAGGAAGTCCACCAGGTGGTTGCGCACCGTGTAATAGTCCTTCTCGCGGTGGATGCTGTCGCGATGGCGCTCGGCGGGCAGCGGATTTGCCACCACCTCGGCAATCATCGCCTCGGGGCCGTTGGTCATGAGCACGATCTTGTCGGCGAGGTAGATGGCCTCGTCCACGTCGTGGGTGATCATCACCACCGTCTGTCCGGTGGACTTGCAGATGCGCCGCACCTCGTCCTGCAGCGTGCCTCGGGTCAGCGCGTCGAGGGCGGAGAAGGGCTCGTCCATGAGCATGATCTTCGGCTCGATGGACAGCGCGCGGGCGATGCCGACGCGCTGGCGCATGCCGCCGGAAAGCTCGGCCGGCTTCTTGTGCTCGCTGCCCTTGAGGCCCACGAGGTCGATGAAGCGCCGGGAACGCTCCTCCACCTCCGCGCGCCCGGCCTTGCGCCAGCGCGAGGAGACGGCATAAGCCACATTGCCCAGAACGGTGCGCCAGGGCAGCAGGGCGTGGCCCTGGAAGATGACGGCACGGTCGAGGCTGGGGCCGGAAATGGCCTGCCCGTCCACCACCACCACGCCTTCCGAAGGCTCCTCCAGCCCGGCCAGAATATTGAGCACGCTCGTCTTGCCGCAGCCGGAATGGCCGATGATGCAGACGAACTCACCCCGCGCCACCGGCAGCCAGAGGTTTTCGAAGATGGTGGTGGCGCCGCCCCCCGGCGCGGGATAGCGCCGGGCGATGCCCTCGATGGAGATGAACCTTGGATGCGTCGCGGTGTCCGCCATGGCGCTCACTCCGGAAAGGTGACGCGCCGCTGCAGGCGCGCCAGGATGAGGTCGAGCACCATGCCCACGACACCGATGAGCAGGATGCCCACGATCACGTTGGCAATGGACAGGTTGTTCCACTCGTTCCACACGAAGTAGCCGATGCCGGTTCCGCCCACGAGCATCTCCGCCGCCACGATGACGAGCCAGGCGATGCCGATGGAGATGCGCATTCCCGTGAGGATGGTGGGCGCCGCCGCCGGCAGGATCACCGTGAAGGCCCGCCGCCAGGCCCCCACCTCCAGGGTCCGCGCCACGTTCAGCCACTCCTTGCGCACCGCCCCCACGCCGAAGGCGGTGTTGATGAGCATGGGCCAGACCGAGCAGATGAAGATGACGAAGATGGCGGAAAGGGAGGAATCCTTGATGGTGTAAAGGGCAAGCGGCATCCAGGCCAGGGGCGAGATGGGCTTGAGCACCTGGATGAAGGGGTCCAGCGCCCGGTAGGCGAGCGGCGACATGCCGATGAGGAAGCCCACCGGCACCGCCACCAGCACCGCAAGCCCGTAGCCGATGAAGACCCGGCCGACGGAATAAAGCAGCTGGAGGCCCAGTCCCTTGTCGTTCGGGCCGTTGTCGTAGAAGGGCCGCTTCAGGTTGTCCCAGAGCTTGCCTGCCACGTCGAGGGGCCCCGGCATGGCGGACTGGGAGCCGGCGGTGGTGATGCCCATCAGCTTCGCATATTCCGGGTCGAGGGCCGGCCCCGAGCCTGCGCCCGGGGTGACGGCCATCTGCCAGAGGCCGCAGAGCAGCACGAACAACAGCACCGAAAGCAGGCCGGCGCGCACGCCGAGGCTTTTCATCAGCTCAGCTCCGCTTGATGGCGAAAGAATTGACGTATTCTGCCGGCTTTGCCGGATCGAACACCTTGCCCATCACCGAAAACGACTTGGAGGTGGTGGCGGGCGGGGTGAGGCCCATCTCCTTCATCACCTTGGCGGCATCGGTGGCGAGGAACACCTGATTGGCCACCGAAGCATAGTCCACATCGCCCTTGATCTGGCCCCAGCGCTTCATCTGGGTCAGCATCCACACGGCAAAGCTGTCCCAGGGGAAGGGGTCGAAGTCGATGCGCCTGGGATCATCCTTGATGTTGCCGAGGCCGTCCGCATACTTGCCCACAAGCACTTGCTCCAGCACGATCGGCGGGGCATTGAGGTAGGCGGCGGGGGCGATGGCTTCGGCGATGGCCTTGCGGTTTTCCGCCTTGGAGGCATAGCCGGTGGCATCCACGATGGCCCGCAGCAGTGCCGCGTAAGTATTCGGCATGGTGGTGATGAAATCGCGGCTCGCTGCGAAGGCACAGCACGGGTGTCCATCCCACATGGTCTTCGACAGGGAGTGGATGAAGCCCACACCATCGAAGACCGCGCGCTGGGCGACGTTGTCGGGGGCAAGGAAGCCGTCGATATTCTCCGCCCGCAGGTTCGCAACCATCTCCGGCGGCGGAACGACACGCAGCTGCACGTCGGTATCGGGATCAATACCATTTTCCGCTAGCAGGTAGCGCAGCAGGTAATTGTGCATGGAGAAGTCGTAGGGGATCGCGAACTTCAACCCCTTCCACGACTTCACATCCATTTTGTCCTTGTGCTTGATGCCCAGCGTGAAGGACTGGCCGTTGATGTTCTCGATGGCGGCGGTGACGAAGGGGATCGGGTTGGAGCCGAGGCCCTGGGAGATGGCCAGCGGCATGGGCGCCAGCATGTGGGCGGCGTCGTATTCCTTGTTGATGGTCTTGTCGCGGATCACCGCCCAGCCGGCAGTCTTCACCACCTCCACGTTGAGGCCGTGCTTCTTATAGAAGCCCATGGGGTGGGCCATGATGATGGGGGTGGCGCAGGTGATGGGGATGAAGCCCACCTTCAGGTCGGTCTTCTCCGGCTTGCCGGTCTGGGCGAAGGCCTCGGTGGCGGCGTCCAGCGGGAAGAAGGTGGCCAGCGCCGCGGCGGCGGTGGAGGCGCCCACGGCCTTCAGGAAGGCGCGGCGCTGGGCGTCCTGCGGGAACATGGCCCGCATGAGGCCGGAGGCGACCACCTCCTTGTAGCGGGTCTCGTCGTCGAGCCGGGCGGCGCGTTCGGCGGCCGCGTGCGCCTCTGCCGACGCGTGCCGCCCGCACAGGCAGCGGCCGAGCTTCGACTTTGATGAAAACGGGTTCGTGAACATCGACATCAAATGCTCCTGTGCGGGATCGGTCACGGTGGGGAAGAGGTGACGCCCTGAGAGGGCAATGGACGTGCCATCGCCTAGCCGGGCACCAGGGCCGGCGGCGGGGCGAGGGCCTTGCGGGCCAGCATGTGACTTTTCGGATCGTTCACCGAGCACACGGCGAGCAGCCGGTCGGCCGCGAAATACCGCACGCAGAAACGGCCGGCGGCCACATCGCCCTCGCATTCGGTGCGGTCGAAGCCGTCCAGCAGCCCGGCAATCTGAAGCTTCACATCATATTGATCCGACCAGAACCAGGGGATCGGATCGTATGCAACTGCAGCTCCGGTGATGGATTTCGCGGCAGCCTTGGCCTGATCAATGGCATTCTGCACAGATTCAAGGCGCACACGGCGCCCATAAAGTGTGCTCGGAAAAGAGGCAACATCGCCCGCCGCAAAAATGCCCGGCGCGCTGGTGCGGGTCGCGGCGTCCACGCGGATGCCGTTCTCCAGCGCCAGCCCGGCCTCGGCCGCCAGCTCCGCATTGGGCACCGCGCCTACGGCGCAGAGCACGAGGTCGGCCGGCAGCACCCGGCCGTCGGCCAGTTCCACCGCGCTCACCCGGTCGGGGCCCACAAGCCGCGTCACCCCCATGCCGGTGATCACGCGCACCCCCTGGCCCTCGTGCAGGGCCAAGGCAAAATCGGAGATGGTGGCGCAGGCCACCCGGGCGAGCAGGCGCGGCTGGCCCTCCACCACGGTCACGTCCAGGCCCAGCTTGCGCGCCTTGGCCGCCACCTCCAGCCCGATATAGCCGCCGCCGACGATGACCAGCCGCGCCCCCGGCAGGGCCATGGCGCGGAAGTGCCGCACGTCGTCGATGGAGCGGATGGAGAACACGCCGGCCAGCTCCGCGCCCGGCACCGGCAGCGCGCGGGCACGGGTGCCGGTGGCGAGGAGCAGGGCGCCGTAGGCGATGCGCTCGCCTTCCGCCAGCTCCACCTGCCCCTCGGCCGGCAGCAGGCGGGAAACGCGGGCGCCCAGGCGCACCTCCACGCCGGCATCCGCATAGAATTTGGGGGCCTTCAGCTCCAGCCGGTCCTCGGTCATCTCGCCGCCGAGATAGGCCTTGGAGAGGGGCGGGCGCTGATAGGGCAGATAGGGCTCGTCGCCGAGCAGCACGATGGGCCCGCCGAAGCCCTCGGCCTTAAGCGAGGTGACGGCCTGCGCCGCCGCCTGCCCGGCCCCGACGATGACGACGGGCGCACTCATCGTGCTGCCTCCTGCGCCATGCGGGTGAGCTTCTCGGAGACGAAATCCAGCCGGTCCTGGCCGAAGAACAATTCGCCGCCCACCACATAGGACGGCGAGCCGAACACCCCGGCCGCGCTCGCCTCGGCGGTGTTGCGCGCCACCTGCTCGGCCGCCGCCACGGCGTCCGACAGCTCGGCGAGGCGCGCGCCGTCCAGGCCCACCTCGCCGGCAAGGCGGATGAGGTTGGCCCGGTCGGAAATCTGGATGTCCCGCGCCCACACGGCGCAAAGGCAGGCGCCGATGAGGGCGGCGGGGTCGATGCCCTCCAGCTGCGCCGCCGCGATCATGCGGCAGGCCGGCAGGGTGTCGGTGGGCCAGAAGGCCGGCTCGGTCTTGATGGGAATGGCCGCGCGCTTCGCCCAGCGCACGATGTCGAGCTTGCGATAGGCGTTGCGCTGGGGCGACTGCTTCGCCGGGGCGGTGGAGCCGCCTTCGGCGAAGACTTTCAGAATGTCCACGGGCCGCCACGAAATGGTGGCGCCATGCTCGTGCGCCATGGCGACGAGGCGCGCGTGCCCCAGATAGGCATAGCCCGACTGCGGGCTGAAGTAACAGGTGATCTCGGACACGGGCGCTGGCTCCTTCAGGTTCAGATCGCGGCCGGATGTCCCTCCTCGATGGGCAGGGCCGGATCACGCGACCATTCGTTCCAGGACCCAAAATACATCTTCACGTCCTTCACCCCCGCCTCTTTCAGCGCGAGGAAGGTGTTGGAGGCCCGCGCCCCCTTGAAGCAGTAGAGATAGACCGGGGTGTCGGCGGAGATGCCCACGGTGGCGCACTCGGCCAGAATCTCCGGCGCCGACTTGAAGCGCGGCCCGTCGGCCGTGGGCTTCATCATGCGGTACCACTCGATCCACTTGGCGCCGGGGATGCGGCCCTTGCGCGGGCAGAAATCCTTGCCGTAGGGCGACGAGCTTTCGCCGATCCACTCGTCCACGTCGCGCACGTCGAGCTTGGCCACGCCCGCGTCGGCGACGGCGGCCAGCATGGCGGCGGCGTCGATGATGACTTCGCCCGCCGCCGCATCCACCGGGAAGACGGCCGGCCGGGGCTCGGCCGCATCGGTGGAAACCGGCATGCCGTCCGCCACCCAGGCGGAATAGCCGCCGTGCAGCACCTTCACCTTGGGATAGCCCAGGAAGGTGAGCAGGAAATAGCCGCGGCAGGACTGGCCGAAGCCCGAATTCATGGACTGCTCGTAGATCACCGCCGTCTCGGCGCCGGAAAGGCCGGCCTTGCCGAAGGCATCGGCGAATTTCGCGGTGAGCTCGGCATAGCCCTCCGGGGTGGAGGTGGCGAGGAAGGTGAAGATCTCGTGCAGGTTCACCGCGCCGGGAATGTGCCCGGCGGCGTAGCTGGCGGGATCGCGGGTGTCGATGACGACGGTGGGCTCGGACAGGATCAGCGTGGAGAGTTCGGACGGCGAAATCAGGACGGCACTCATGGTGATCCCCTCTCGTGGAATGGACGGCGAGACGCACTGGAAGGTCGGGGGCTTGGCGCCCCTCGCGTGTTGTTCAGGCGGCCACGGCCGGCCCTCAGGCCGGCATCTGGTCCAGCATCAGGCGCAGCTGCTTGGTCGCCGGGGTGACGATGGCGACGAAATAGGCCTCGCGCAGGCGCCGCTGGCAGCGGTGGGCGCGCACATAGCCGCGCGCACCGCAATGGAGCATGGCGTTGTGGGCCGCCTCCACGCTCTTCTCGCCGGCGAGAAGGCGGGCGCCGACCACCCGGCGCCAGTAGTCCGGGCTGGGGTCGAACGGCGTCTCGCACAGGGCGGCCACCTCGGCCTCCATGTCGGCGAGGGTTTCCGCCATCTGGTCGGGCTGGACCTCCAGGTAGCGGTTCACATGGCCGAGGGGGCCTTCCACCTCGCGCATCATGGCGATGCAGTCGCGCATCAGCCCCACCGCCATGCCGGCCTGCAGCAGGATGAAGCCGGCGCGCATCTTCTTCACGAAGCCCATGGCCTCGTGGGCGAGCACCATCTCGTCGGGCACGAACAGGTCGCGCACCTGCACCGCATAGGTGCCGGTGCCATCCATGGCGAGGAAGGGCTCGCACGGCTTCAGGGTCACCGCCGGGTCGGCGCAGTCGATCAGCGCCATCACCGGCTCGGCGCCGTCAACGGCGAAGATGGCGCCGAAGAAATGGTCGGGCCCGAGGTTGGAGACCCAGGGCAGAATGCCCTTCACCTTGTAGCCGCCCTCCACCCGGGTGCCCTTCAGCTTCAGCGTCTCGATGCCGAAGAAGGACTTCATGGGGTTGCTGAGAGCCGTGCCGCCAAGCACATGGCCGCCCGCCGCGGCCGCCAGATACTTGGCGCGCGCCGCCGCATTCTCGGAATTGATGAGGTACCAGACCAGCGTGTTCTGGCACCAGGCCATGAAGCCGGTGGAGGTGCACACCTCGGAGATGCGGCTCATGCCCTCGATGGCGGCGCCGAGCCGGTTCCCCTCGCCCAGGTGCAGGCCGAAGGCGCCGGCATCGGCGAAGCGGTGCATGAGGGTGGCCGGATAGGTGCCCTCGTCGATGGCACGGGCCCATGCTGAAAGGTCGGTGGCCGCGATCTTCCCGATCTGCGCCAGCACCGCCTCGGGATCGAGGGCGGCGGCGGAAGGGACGTGCGGCGAAAGGGCGGTCACGGCAGCAGTCACGGGCATGTCTTCCTCGATAGCGGGTGGACGCGCCCGGCCGGATGCCGGGCGCGGGTCTTGGCTTCAGCCCTGGGTCACTTCGAGATTCACGGGGCGCACGAAGGTGTTGGCCACCGGCGACCACTTGGTGACGTGGGCGATGAGGGCGTCCACCTCTTCCTTCGGCACGCCGTCGCACTCCATTTCCACCTTCACGCGCACGTCGGTGAAGCCCACCGGCTTCTCGCTGACGTCGCCCGTGCCCCACACGGCGGTGATGTTGAGGTCGCCTTCCAGCTGGAGCTCCAGCTTGCGCACGGTCCAGCCGCGGTGCACCGCATTGGCATGGAGGCCGACGGCGAGGCAGGAGCCCAGCGCCGCGAGGGAAGCCTCGGAGGGGTTCGGCGCGGTGTCGTCGCCGAGCAGGCCCGGGGGCTCGTCCACAATATAGGGGGCGAGGTTGCGGATGTAATTGGCGTGGCGGAAGCGGCCTTCAGCCACGGTCTTGCATTTCAGGGTCTTGATGACCTTGGGGTCGGCGATTCCGGCAGCGATCAGCTTCTGCAGGCCGTCCTTGTCGATGGGGGCGAGGCAGCCGGTGGTCGGCTCGGGGGCGAGACAGCCGGTCAAAGCGGTTTGGGGCGCAGACATCCAGATCTCCTTGGGTCGTGCAGACAGACCGGTCTGTCTTATGCACGTGCCGTGCCAGATGCGCCGTCACCCGGGGGAAAAACTCATCCGCCGCTTATTTCCCAAGCTCGCAAAGGCTTTTCGGCTTTCCGCCGGACGGGAAATGCGGCATGATTCCTGCCTGGATTTGACAGAAAGGTCTGTCTTGCTGCCTGCAATTGCAGCACGGTGATGACGAGAGATGCAGCAGATGAAGACGATGCGTGCAGACCGGCAGGGGGGCTTCAATCCCCATCACGTCCCGGTGCCGGATGGCGAGGCGCGGGACGGCGGGCTGAAGGCGCGCGAGCGCATCCTGGCGGCCGCCACCCGGCTGTTCTGCCAGTACGGCATCAATGCGGTGGGGGTGGATGCCGTCATCGCCGAGGCCGCCACCGCCAAGGCCACCCTCTACAAGAGCTTCGGCTCCAAGGAGCGCCTGGTGGAGGCGGTGCTGGAGCGCGAGGGCGCCGCCTGGCGCGACTGGTTCCTGGGCGAACTGCTCAAGGGCGAGGCCACACCGCTGGCCCGGCTGCGCCGCATCTTCCCGGTGCTGCGGGAATGGTTCGGCGACGACCACTTCTTCGGCTGCCCCTTCATCAATGCGGTGGCCGAGCATGACAAGCGGGACGACCGGCTGCGCCAGATCGCCCTCGCCCACAAGAAGGTGGTGCTGGAAACCCTCTCCCGCCTCGCCGCCGAGGCCGGCGCCCGCAACCCGGACGGCATCGCCCACCAGCTGGGCCTGCTCATCGACGGCGCCATCGTCGCGGCCATGATCACCAAGGACACGAACATGGCCCTGCTGGCCGGCGAGACCGCCGACCTGCTGCTCGCCCGCATGGCCACGGCGGAGGCGGCCTGAGGGTCCCGCCCGGCCTCCCGGCCGCGGCGGCGCGACAGACGCCCGGCCTCCCGGCCCCCCGGGGGCGATTTTCCGTCCGCGGGGCGCAAATTCCGCCGCCCGAAATCGCCCTCCGCCCGGCTTGACGCTGCGCCCCGCGCCCCGTCATTACGGCATTCTCGATCATCGGGAGGAAATATCATGCGTATCCGCGCCGCGGTGCTCCGCACATCCCCGGTCAACAAGCCCTATGCGGAAACGCGCCCGCTCAGCATTGAAACGGTTGAACTCGCGCCGCCGCAGGCGGGCGAGGTGCTCATCAAGGTGGCGGCGGCGGGCCTGTGCCATTCCGACCTCTCGGTGATCAACGGCGATCGGCCGCGCCAGACGCCCATGGTGCTCGGCCATGAGGCCTCCGGCGTGGTGGTGGAAGCCGGCCCCGGGGTGGACGATCTTGTTCCCGGCGATCATGTGGTGATGAGCTTCGTGCCCACCTGCGGCACCTGCCCGTCCTGCATGGAGGGCCGCGCCCAATTGTGCGGGCCGGGCCAGGCGGCCAACGGCGCGGGAACCCTGCTCGGCGGCGGGCGCCGGCTGCGCTGCGACGACGGCACCGATGTCTACCACCTGTGCGGCATTGCCGGCTTCGGCGAATATGCGGTGGTCTCGCGCCGCTCCATCATCAAGATCGACAAGGAACTGTCCCTCATCGACGCCGCCCTGTTCGGCTGCGCGGTGATGACCGGCGTGGGCACGGTGGTGAACACCTGCGGCGTGCGGCCGGGCCAGAGCGTGGCGGTGGTGGGCCTCGGCGGCGTCGGCCTCTCGGCGGTGATGGGCGCGGTGGCGGCCGGCGCCGACCAGATCGTCGCCCTCGACCTCTCCCCCGCCAAGCTCGACCTTGCCCGCCAGATCGGCGCCACCGACACCTTCCTCGCCAGCGACCCGGACATCGTGGAGGCGGTGAAGGCGGCCACCCGCGGCGGCGTGGACCATGCGGTGGAGATGGCGGGCTCGGCCCCCGCCTTCGAGCTGGCCTACAAGATCACCCGGCGCGGCGGCACCACCACCACCGGCGGCCTCGCCAATCCCAACGCCCGCGTGTCCCTGCCGCCGGTGCACCTGGTGGCGGAGGAGCGCACCATCAAGGGCAGCTACATGGGCAGCTGCGTGCCGCCCCGCGACATTCCCCGCTTCATGGCGCTCTACAAGCGCGGCAAGCTGCCGGTGCACCGCCTGCTGTCCTCCACCGGGCCGCTGGACGGCATCAACGAGGGCTTCGACCGGCTCGACCGCGGCGAGGTGGTGCGCCACGTCATCGTCTATTGAGGACGACGGGGCCGCGGCGGCGCGGCCCCTTTCCTTCCGCGGTGGATCGCCTAATCTGCCGCTCGCGTTTCAAGGAGAAGCCATGCGCGTCGCCATCCGTCTCGCCGCCGTCGCCGCGCTGGCCATCGCCGTTTCCGGCTGCGACAAGTGCGGCAACTGGTTCGGCCAGGGCACGCCCGCCGGTACGCCCGGCGCCTGCCAGTCCGCCACGCCGCGGTAGCCATCGGCTTAGGGGTGAACGCAAAGCCTAGCGTGGTCGTTTACCCAATCCGGGTTTCCCGCATAGTTGCCGCGGGTCGGAATGTCTCCGGCCACCTGAAAGAAGGAAGGCGCATTGCGCCAACGGATCAATATAATCCTGTCCTCATCAGAGTAGCCGGAAGGGCACGGTCCGACTTCGCGCGCAAGCACTATCGTACCCCGCAACGGATTAAAGAGCTGAACCGCAGTGATAATAGTCGCCACCGATACCGCTGCCGCCACGATGGCCGCGAGCAGCTGCGGACGTCTGGTGACGAAATCTCTGTTGGCAGCTAACCACGCCAACAAAAGCGGAAGCGCCCAGGCGGCAACAATTTTGAGAATATCCTGTGCACTCATAAATCCCCCCCCGACCCTATGCGCGCCTAGATTGTACATATAGATCAGAGAAATCCAAGATTGAAAGTTCAGTCACGCCCCTTTCCTTGCATCCGAGGGGCTGCGCCGCTATAAGCGCGCCTTCGCTTTCGGCATGCGCCCCCCTGGAGGCGTGCCGCAGGGCGAAATCGCGCGTCCACATGGACGCTGCGATGGAAACTCCAGATTAGGACGAGTGCCATGACTGCCATCAAGGAACTGAAGGCTGTGGCGCGCCCGCGGGCCGGCAAGGGGGCCGCCCGTGCCGAGCGCCGCGCCGGGCGCGTGCCCGCCGTGATCTACGGCGAGAAGCAGGAACCCGTGACGATCTCGCTCAATTATATCGAGATCAACAAGATCATCTATGCCGGCCACTTCCTCACCACGCTGTTCGACATCGATGTGGACGGCAGCAAGCACCGCGTGATCCCGCGCGACTACCAGCTGGACCCGGTGAAGGACTTCCCCATCCACGTGGACTTCCTGCGCGTCTCCAAGGGCGCGACGGTGACCGTGGAAGTGCCCGTGCATTTCGTGAAGCAGGAAGCCTCCCCGGCGCTGAAGGCCGGCGGCACGCTGAACGTGGTGGCCCATTCGGTGGAGATCGACTGCCCGGCCGAAGCCATCCCGGAGGCCATCGAGGTGGACCTCACCGGCGCCGACTTCGGCGATTCGTTCCACCTCTCCGGCCTCAAGCTGCCTGCGGGCGTGACCTGGGCCGGCCAGGGTGACGACACCCTCGCCACCATCGTCGCCCCGGTGGGCGGCGAGGAGCCGGCCGCGGGCGAAGAGGCCAAGGGCTGACCTTCCGCCTGCTCTGACCGCAGCCACGCACGACCTTTCCGGGCCGGAGGCGCCACATGTTCCTGTTCGCAGGGCTCGGCAATCCCGGCCCGAAATATGCCGGCAACCGGCACAATATCGGCTTCATGGCGCTGGACGCCATCTGCCGGCGCCACCGCCTCGGCCCGCTGCGCCGGCGCTTCCAGTCCATGGCGGCGGAAGGCGAGATCGGCGGCGAGAAGGTGATCGCCCTTTTCCCCGAAACCTATATGAACGAGAGCGGGCGGGCGGTTTCCGAGGCCCAGCGCTTCTACAAGATCCCCCTCGACCGCATCTTCGTCTTCCATGACGAACTGGACCTGCCCCCCGCCAAGCTGCGCATCAAGAAGGGCGGCGGCAATGCCGGGCACAACGGGCTGAGATCCATCACCGCCCAGTGCGGCAACGATTATTTCCGCATCCGCCTCGGCATCGGCCATCCCGGCGACAAGGCCATGGTGATGCCCTATGTGCTCGGCGACTTCGCCAAGTCCGAAAAGCCGTGGGTGGACGGCGTGTGCGACGCCTGCGCCGATTTCGCCGACCTCCTGGCCGCCGGCCGCCCCGACGAATTCCAGAACCGCGCCCACCTGTTCCTGGAGGCGCAGGGCTTCGGCGAGCAGAAGCGGGTGGGCGAGAAGGGGTGAGGGGGCCGCGCTTGACCTTTCGACACGAAAGCACGAAATTCGTGTTCACGGATAAGGCCCATGAAGAACCTGACCATCACCCTGCCCGAGGAGACATTCGCCCGCGCCCGCGTCGCTGCCGCGCAGGAGGGCAAGAGCATGTCGCGCTTCGTCGCCGAGCTGGTGGACCAGCGGCTCGGGCGAACGCGCACGCCGGCAGAGGCCATGGAAGCCTTCCTTTCCGGTCCGCTCGCCCCGTTCTCGGACGACAGCGGCAAGATTCCCTCCCGGGCCGACCTCTACGATGACGCGCTTCTTCCTCGACACGAACGTGATCCTCTACACGCGGGACCTGAAAGCCCAGGCGAAGCGCGAGCGGGCGGCGGCATGGCTGAGGACGCTCGTGGCCCGGCGCCTCGCGGTGATCAACGTCCAGGTCATAAGCGAGTATTGCCACGTCGCCCTGCGTAAGATGCCCTATTTGACCGAAGCCGACGTGCGCGCGGACAGCGAGGCGCTGGCGGATTTCTGCGCCGCCCTGCCGGTGCCGGAGACGATCGGGGCGGCCTGGGCCATCCGCACCGCCCACCGTTTTTCATGGTTTGACTGCATGCTGCTCGCCTCGGCCGAAGGGCTCGGCTGCAGCCATTTTCTCTCCGAGGACCTCCACCATGGGCACGCCATCGGTGATATGCGGATCATCAATCCGTTCCTCGTCTCCCCGAATGATCTTCTAGCCGGATAAGGTTCCATGGGCTTCAAATGCGGCATCGTCGGGCTTCCCAACGTGGGCAAGTCCACCCTCTTCAACGCGCTCACGCAGACCGCGGCGGCGCAGGCGGCGAACTATCCGTTCTGCACCATCGAGCCCAATGTGGGTGACGTGGCGGTGCCGGACCCGCGCCTCGACAGCCTGGCGCAGATCGCCGGCTCGGGCGCCATCATCCCCACCCGCCTCACCTTCGTGGACATCGCCGGCCTGGTGCGCGGCGCCTCCAAGGGCGAGGGGCTGGGCAACCAGTTCCTCGCCAACATCCGCGAATGCGACGCCATCGCCCATGTGGTGCGCTGCTTCGAGGATGGCGACGTGACCCATGTGGAAGGCAAGATCGCCCCCGTGGACGACATCGAGACCATCGAGACCGAGCTGATGCTGGCCGATCTGGAAAGCCTGGAGAAACGCGTCACCGCCACCGAGAAGAAGGCCAAGGGCGGCGACAAGGAGGCCAAGGAAATCCTCGACCTCATGAACCGCGCCCTGGTGCTGCTGCGCGACGGCAAGCCCGCCCGCCTCGCCGAGGTGAAGGCGGAGGAGGAAAAGCTGTTCGCCCAGCTCGGCCTGATGACCGCCAAGCCGGTGCTCTATGTGTGCAATGTGGAGGAGGCCTCCGCCAAGGCGGGCAATTCCCTCTCGGCGCAGGTGTTCGAACGGGCCAAAGCGGAAGGCGCCATGGCGGTGGTGGTTTCCGCCAAGATCGAGAGCGAGATCGCGGTTCTGCCGCCGGACGACCAGAAGGACTATCTGGAGGCCATCGACCTCGACGAGCCCGGCCTCAACCGGGTGATCCGCGCCGGCTACGACCTGCTCCACCTCGTCACCTACTTCACCGTGGGGCCGAAGGAGGCGCGGGCCTGGACCATCACCAAGGGCACACGGGCGCCGGCGGCGGCGGGGGTGATCCATTCGGATTTCGAGAAGGGCTTCATCCGCGCCGAGACCATCGCCTACGACGATTACGTGAAGTTCAAGGGCGAGGCCGGCGCCCGCGAGGCCGGGCGCTTCCGCCTGGAAGGCAAGGATTATGTGGTCGCCGACGGCGACGTGCTGCACTTCCGCTTCGCCAACTGAGGCGGGGCGGGCAGATGGCGGGGCAGGAGCAGCCGGGAAAGGCGGGCCGGCAGGAAATCGGGCGTTTCACCTTCACCGCGCAGGAGATCGTCCGCTTCGCCGCCGCTTTTGATCCCCAGCCCTTCCACCTGGACGCGGCGGCGGCGCAGAGCTCGCCCTTCGGCGGCCTTGTCGCTTCCGGCTGGCATACGGTGTGCGTCTGGATGGGACTGTTCGTGCGCGCCCACGGCCCGGCGACGCACGCCCTGCCGCCCGCGCACCCCGCCGCCATCGCGCCGGTGGGGGTGGGATTCGGCATGACCGGCCTCAAATGGCCCGCCCCGGTGCGCGCCGGCGACACCATCGTCTTCTTCACCGAAATCCTGGACATGCGCCCCAGCGGCAGCCGCCCCGGCTGGAGCATCCTTCACCGCCGCAACACCGCCGGGCGGGCGGACGGCACGCCGGTGCTGGCCTTCGAGCTGAAGCACATGGCGCCGGACGGGGGCGGGATATGACCTCATCCGCCACCCCCACCTTGACGTTTGCGTCATCCTCGCCTTCCATCGCACTCCAACGACAGGAGGCCCGCCTTGCCCGACATCTTCCTGGAAGATTTCATCATCGGTGAGGTGAAGACGTTCGGCTCGCACACCTTCTCCCGGGAGGAGATCGTGGCGTTCGCCGGCGAGTTCGACCCCCAGCCCATGCATCTCGACGAGGCGGCCGGCAAGGCCTCCCTGCTGGGCGGGCTGGCGGCCTCCGGCTGGCACACCTGCGCCATTCTGATGCGGCTGATCTGCGACGGCTTCCTGCTGCGCACCGCCAGCATGGGCTCGCCCGGCGTCACCGAGAACAAGTGGAAGGAACCGGTGCGCCCCGGCGACACGCTCACCCTGCGCCGCACGGTGCTGGAGAGCCGCACCTCCCGCAGCAAGCCGGAGATGGGGCTCGTCACCTTCCGCTTCGAGCTTCTGAAGCCGGACAAGAGCGTGGTGCTGGAGCAGGTCTGCGTCATCATGATCGGCCGCCGCAACCCGGGAGCCCGCCTCGCATGAACTTCTTCGACGACATCGCCGTGGGCGACCGGGAAGTGCTGGGCCACCACACCTTCACCGAACCGGAGATGCTGGCCTTCGCCCGCGCCTATGATCCCCAGCCCTTCCATGTGGACCCGGAAGCGGCGCGGCGCAGCCATTTCGGGGCGCTGGTGGCCTCGGGCTGGCACACCGCCGCCACCTGGATGAAATATTTCGTCGCCTACAACGTGCGCACCGCCGAGGCCCAGCGGGCGCGGGGCGAGAAGGCGCCGACCGTGGGCCCCTCCTCCGGCTTCACCAACCTGCGATGGCTGAAGCCGGTCTATGCCGGCGACACCATCACCTACGCCACCGAGGCCAGGGAAAAGACCACCAGCCGCTCGCGGCCCGAATGGGGCATCCTGCGGGCCTACAACAGCGGCACCAACCAGCATGGCGATCTCGTGATCGACTTCGAAAGCGTGGTGCTGCTGCAGCGCCGCGGCTGAGGCCGCGGCGCCGCCCGGCCCGTCCCGGCCCGCAAGGGGCCGGTGCCGGGCTACAGGCCCACCATGGCCATGCCCGCCTCGGGATAGCGCGTGCCCGCTACCTTCTCGGGCGCGAACAGGGCGTCGAGGGCGGCAATCTCCGCGCCGGTGAGGCGGATGGCCGTGGCCGCCACGTTCTCCTGCAGATATTTGATGCGCCGCGTGCCGGGGATGGGGACCACGTGGTCCTGCTTGTTCAGCAGCCAGGCGAGGGCCAGCTGGGCGCTGGTGGCGCCCTTGGTGGCGGCCAGCGCGGCCAGCTGCTGCGTCAATTGCAGGTTCTGCTGCAGCGCCGCGCCGGAGAAGCGCGGGTTGGCGCGGCGGAAATCGTCGGCCGCCAGGCTGTCCGGGCTGGTCACCGTGCCGGTGAGGAAGGAGCGGCCGAGGGGGCTGTAGGCCACGAAGGCAACCCCCAGCTCGCGGCAGGCATCCAGCATTCCGGCCTCGGGCTCGCGGCTCCACAGGGAATATTCGATCTGCACCGCGGTGATGGGATGCACCGCATGGGCGCGGCGCAAGGTGGCCACCGAGCATTCGGACAGGCCGAGGAAGCGCACCTTGCCCGCCTCCACCAGCCCCTTCATGGCGCCCACCGTCTCCTCGATGGGCGTGGCCGGGTCCACCCGGTGCTGGTAGTAAAGGTCGATGGTGTCGATGCCGAGCCGCGCCAGGCTGGCGTCGCAGGCCTTGCGCACATAGTCCGGCGTTCCGCTGACGCCGAGGCGCTCGCCATTGGGGCCGCGCACATTGCCGAACTTGGTGGCGAGCACCACCTCATCGCGCCGGCCGGCAAGGAAGCGCCCCAGCAGGCGCTCGTTATGGCCGACGCCGTACATGTCGGCGGTATCGAGGAAATTCACGCCGAGATCGAGGGCGGCCGCGAGCGTGGCGAGAGACTGCGCGTCGTCGCTGGGGCCGTAGAATTCCGACATGCCCATGCAGCCGAGACCGATGGCGGACACGGACAGGCCCGAGCGACCGAGGAGGCGATGGTCCATGGGGGACCTCTCATGTATGAGGAGAAGCAGGGGCGGCGGGATGCTGCCGGCCCATGGAAGTAAACTATACCGTACCGTATACCTATGTCAATGACCGAGCCCCCCACCGGCGCGCCGGAGCCCGCCCCGAAGACCCGCCGGCGCGACACCAGCGGCACCGCCGCCCGCATCCGCGCGGCGGCGCGCCTTCTGTTCCTGGAGAAGGGCTACGGCGCCACCTCCATGGATGCGGTGGCGGCCGCCGCCCCGGTGTCCAAGCGCACCCTCTACCAGCACTTTCCCGGCAAGGCGGAGCTGTTCGGCGCGGTGATCGACGAGGCGTGGTCGCATTTCACCCGCGCCCCGCTGCTGCCGGCCGATGCGGCGGGGGAGCCGCGGACGGTGCTGCGGGCCTATGTGGCGGGCCTCGCCGCCCATTGGGACCGGCCGGACGTGATCCCCCTCCTGCGGCTCGTCATCGCCGAGGCGCCGCGCTTCCCGGAGCTGTCTCAGGCCTATTATGCGGTGGGCAAGGAGCCGGCGGTGAAGGGCCTCTCCGCTTATTTCGCCGCGCTGGCGGCCTCCGGCCGGCTGGCATCGGTGCAGGAGCCGCAGCTGGCGGCGGCCCAGTTCCTGGGCGCCATCAAGGAGCCGCTGTTCTGGCCCCGGGTGCTGGGGGTGCCGGTGGCCTTCGACCCGGCGGAAGCGGTGGAGCGGGCCATCGACGCGGTGCTGGGGCCGGCCTGAAGTGCCGGCGGCCCGCCATGTCCCGGTTTGCGGATGAGACGGCGCCGAGGCGCGCTCGCCTTCAAAGGGGCACATCTCCCGCAGCCGCCGTCCCTTGCCCCCTCAGGCACCGGCTGCTAAGAGCCGCGGCATCCGCGGGGCGCCCGCGGCCTTCTCATTCCGCAACAGACAGGACGGTCCCCCATGGCGATCGAGCGCACCTTCTCGATCATCAAGCCCGACGCCACGCGTCGCAACCTCACCGGCGCCATCAATGCCGTCATCGAGCAGGCTGGCCTGCGCATCGTCGCCCAGAAGCGCGTCCAGATGACCCGCGAGCAGGCCGAAACCTTCTATGGCGTGCACCGCGAGCGGCCCTTCTTCGGCGACCTCGTGGCCTTCATGACCTCCGGCCCGGTGGTGGTGCAGGTGCTGGAAGGCGAGGACGCGGTGGCCAGGTATCGCGAAGTGATGGGCGCCACCAACCCCGCCAATGCGGCGGAAGGCACCATCCGCAAGCTGTTCGCCGAGAGCATCGAGGCCAATTCGGCCCACGGCTCCGACAGCGTGGACAATGCCAAGGTGGAGATCGCCCAGTTCTTCGCCGGCAACGAGATCGTCGGCTGAGCCTCAGGCCAGCCGGAAATGCCGCGGCGCGCGATCGAATTTGTGCGCCGCGGTGTCCGTTTCCGATTGCGGATGCCCCGGGCATTCACTACCCTTACGGCAGAATTCATAATACGGCGCACCAAACGCAGAATGCACAGGGCGCCACCCGGGGTGGGAAGGCCATGATTTCGGGCAGCAACGCGGCGCCCATGCGCCGCATTCGACCCGTCGGCCCGTTCCGCGCGCGGCGTTGCGCCCCGCGGGCTCCAGCCTGCGTCGAAGGCATTATCGGGGCGTAAGCGCCAGCGCCTTCCTGCGCCCTACGCCCGCTTTCATCCCCCATTCGTGCGGCACGCCTCGCGCCCTTGCGGCAGGGACCCTCTGGAGTCTCGCGCAAGATCGACGTAAGAGCGGATCATGACCACACGGCGCACCTGCTGCGCCGACCCTCGCCTGCTCCCCTCGCAGCCGGAGCACAGGCGGTGCCGACAGCCTTTCGAACGGAAACCGGCCAATGGATTTCACAGCTCCGACCTTCTGGGTGTCGCTTCTCCAGATCATCTGGATCGACCTGCTCCTCTCCGGCGACAATGCGGTGGTCATCGCCCTCGCCTGCCGCTCGCTGCCGCAGAAGCAGCGCAAATGGGGCATCCTGCTGGGTGCCGCCGCCGCCGTGGTGCTGCGCATCCTGTTCGCCCTCGCCGTGTCCTACCTGCTGGGCATCCCTTTCCTGAAGGTGGTGGGCGGCCTCTTGCTGCTGTGGATCGCCATCAAGCTCGTCACCGACAATGACGGCGAGGAACACAGCGTGGAGGCGGCCGACAGCCTGTGGAAGGCGGTGCGCACCATCGCCATCGCCGACGCGGTGATGAGCCTCGACAATGTGGTGGCCATCGCCGCCGCCTCCCGCGGCCATCCCGAGCTGTTCATCTTCGGTCTGCTGCTCACCATTCCGCTGATCATCTTCGGCTCGCAGCTGCTGCTCACCCTGCTCACCCGCTTCCCCATCCTCATCTGGGCAGGCGCGGCGCTGCTGGGCTGGATCGCCGGCGAGATGCTGGTGGGCGACGCCATGGCGCTCAGCTACCTGCAGCAGCTCGATCCGTCGCTGGTGAAGGTGGACGATCACGGGACCCACCCGGCCGCCCTGCCGCACTATATCGCCAGCACCATCGGCGCCATCTTCGTGGTGGTGACGGGCTATGTGCTGCGCAGCCGCGCCGCCCGCACGGCGCAGGCGGAGCACGGCGCCTGAGCCGCGCCGCCCGCGCGCGGGACTGAACGCACAAAGGGGGCGACGGCGCACGTCGTCCCCTTTATTTTGCCGCCATGACCCTCCACGCCCCGATCGCCGCGCCCGCCGCATCCCGCCCCGTCGCCACCCGGGCCTCCACCTGCCCGCACGACTGCCCCTCCACCTGCGCGCTGGAGGTGGACATCGGCGCCGACGGACGCATCGGCCGGGTGCGGGGAGCGAAGGACCAGAGCTATACGGCCGGCGTCATCTGCGCCAAGGTGGCCCGCTACGCCGAGCGGGCGAACCACCCGGACCGCCTGCTGCATCCCCTGCTGCGCACCGGCCCGAAGGGCTCGGGCCAGTTCACCCGCATCTCCTGGGACGAGGCGCTGGACCGGGTGGCGGAAGGCCTTGCCGCCGCCGAGCGCACCCACGGCGCGCCATCGGTGTGGCCCTATTATTACGCCGGCACCATGGGCCTGGTGATGCGCGACGGCATCAACCGCCTCACCCATGCCAAGGGCTATTCGCGCTTCTTCGCCACCGTTTGCGTCGCCCCGGCCTGGAGCGGTTACATGGCCGGCGCCGGCCGCATCTCCGGCGTCGATCCGCGGGAGATGGCGGTGTCCGATCTCGTCACTTTGTGGGGCACCAACGCCGTAGCCACGCAGGTGAACGTGATGACCCACGCGGTGCGGGCGCGCAAGGAGCGGGGGGCGAAGATCGCGGTGGTGGATGTCTACCGCACCCCCACCATGGAGCAGGCGGACATTCCCCTGCTCATCCGCCCCGGCACGGACGGGGCCCTGGCCTGCGCCGTCATGCATGTGCTGTTCCGCGACGGCCTCGCCGACCGGGCCTATCTGGAACGCTACGCCCGCGACACCGCGGCGCTGGAGGCGCACCTGCGCCCCCGCTCCCCCGCCTGGGCCGCCGCCATCTGCGGCCTGCCGGTGGCTCAGATCGAGGCCTATGCACGCCTCGTGGGCACAACCCCGCGGGCCTTCTTCCGCATCGGCTACGGCTTCTCCCGCAGCCGCAACGGCGCGGTGAACATGCATGCGGTCGCCTCCATCCCGGTGGTGTCGGGGGCGTGGCAGCACGAGGGCGGCGGGGCGCTGCATTCCCTCTCGGGCACCTATGGCTGGCGCAAGAGCCTGATCGAGGGCCTCGACCGGCTCGATCCCACCGTCCGCCAGTTGGACCAGTCGCGCATCGGACCGATCCTGATGGGCGAGGCGGAGGCGCTGGCCGGCGGGCCGAAGGTGGCCGCGCTCCTCATCCAGAACACCAATCCCGTGGCCATCGCGCCGGAGCAGGAGAAGGTGCGGCGCGGCTTTGCCCGCGACGACCTGTTCGTGGCCGTGCACGAGCAGTTCATGACCGATACGGCGCGCATGGCGGACATCGTGCTGCCCGCCACCATGTTCACCGAGCATGACGACCTCTACCAGGCCGGCGGGCACGCCCACATCCAGCTCGGCCCGAAGCTGGTGGAGCCGCCCGGCGAGTGCCGCTCCAACCACGATGTGGTCTGCGCACTGGCGCAGCGGCTGGGCGCCGAGCATCCCGGCTTCCACATGTCGGCGCGCGAGCTGATCGACCGCACCCTGCGCGACAGCGCCCGCCCGCCGCTGGAGGCGCTGGAAGAGGCCCGCTTCATCCATGTGGGCGAAGGCTTCCGGCGGGCCCATTTCCTCGACGGCTTCGGCCATGGCGACAAGCGCTTCCACTTTGCGGCGGACTGGGCGAACCCGGCCTTTCCCGCCCCCGCCACCTTCGGCCCGGTGGCGGACATGCCGGCCCTGCCCGACCA
Source organism: Xanthobacter sp. AM11 (assembly GCF_047444035.1). Lineage (NCBI taxonomy): Bacteria > Pseudomonadati > Pseudomonadota > Alphaproteobacteria > Hyphomicrobiales > Xanthobacteraceae > Xanthobacter > Xanthobacter sp. AM11. The sequence goes on along the minus strand of NZ_JBLAOA010000001.1, from coordinate 1,772,543 downwards.
TTGGGCGGTGATCGAGGAGGCCACCGACGCCTATCCCTTCCGCCTCGTCACCGCGCCGGCGCGCAATTTCCTGAATTCCACCTTTACCGAGACGCCCACTTCGGCGGCGCGGGAGGGTGAACCCTCCCTGCTGATCCACCCCGAGGACGCCGCGGTGCTGGGCGTCTCGGAGGGCGACCTCGTGGCCGTGGAGAACCCGCGCGGGCGGGTCGAGCTGAGGGCGCGGCTGTTCGACGGGCTGAGGCGCGGCGTGGTGGTCTCCGAGCAGATCCAGCCGGCCCGCGCCCATCGCGGCGGGCGCGGTATCAACACCCTCACCGGTGCCGATCCGGTGGCGCCGGTGGGCGGGGCGGCGTTCCACGACAATCGGGTGCGCATCTCCCGCATGGGCGCCGCCTGAGGAGCGCCCATGCGGCTCTATTCAATACGTGAGAGGGCGGTTCACCGCCCTAGAGAACGTTTTACCGATCAGGTTGATTCAACCTGATCGGATCAGGCTCTACACCCCCGGCACAACCAAAGGCGGCAGGCCGCCCCGGGCGCCCGCGATCTGCACCCGCTCGTCGGCCACCGTCAGCCGGCCGGAGGCCAGCAGTTCCAGGCCCTTGGGATAGATCACGTGCTCCTGCGCCAGCACCCGGTCGGCGAGAACATCGGGCGTGTCGTCGGGCTCGATGGGCACCACCGCCTGCAGGATGATGGGCCCCTCGTCCATCTCGGCGCGCACGAAATGCACGGTGCAGCCATGCACCCGCACCCCCGCTTCCAGCGCCCGCTCATGGGTGTGCAGGCCCTTGAAGCTGGGCAGCAGGGAGGGGTGCACATTGATCATGCGGTCGCGCCAGCGCTCCACCAGCCATGGCGTCAAAAGCCGCATGAAACCGGCGAGGCAGACAATCTCGATGCCCTCGGCCTTCAGGTGCGCATCCAGCGCGGCGTCGAAGGCCACGCGGTCGGCATAATCCTTGTGGCTCAGCACCAGGGTGGGAATGCCGTGGGCGCGGGCGAAATCCAGCCCGGCCGCGTCGGCGCGGTTGGCGAGCACCAAGGCGATTTCCGCAGGGAAACCGGGCGCCTGGGCCGCGCGCACCAGGGCGGCCATGTTGGAGCCGCGGCCGGAGATGAGCACCGCGGTGCGCCGGGGATGTGCGCTCATTGCGAAAATCCGAAGTCCGCCGCCCCGTCATAGGCGACATGCGCGGCGCCTTCGCCCGGCTCGATCACGCCGAGGCGCACCACGCATTCCCCCGCATCGGCGAAGGCGTCCGCCACCCGTTCCTCCTCCTCCGCCGGCACCACCACGGCCATGCCGATGCCGCAGTTGAAGGCGCGCAGCATCTCCTCCGGCGCCACGGCGCCGACGCTGGCCAGCCAGCGGAACACCGGCGGCACCATGAGGTTGGACAGGTCGATGCGCGCCAGCGTGCCCTTGGGCAGCACCCGCGGCAGGTTCTCGGTGATGCCGCCGCCGGTGATGTGGGCCAGCGCCTTCACCGCGCCGGTGGAGCGGATGACCGAGAGCACGCTCTTCACATAGAGGCGGGTGGGGGTCAGCAGCGCCGCGCCCAGGGTGTGGCCGGGGGCGAACGGGGCGGGGTCGGTCCAGGCGAGGCCGGAGCGCTCGACGATGCGCCGCACCAGCGAATAGCCGTTGGAATGCACCCCGTGGGAGCCGAGGCCGAGGATGACGTCGCCCGGGCCGATGCCGGCGCGCGGCAGCAGGTCGCCCCGCTCCACCGCGCCGAGGGAGAAGCCGGCGAGGTCGTAGTCGCCATCCTTGTACATGCCCGGCATCTCGGCGGTTTCCCCGCCGATGAGGGCGCAGCCGGCATCCTTGCAGGCCCGCGCGATGCCGGCGACGATGTGCGCCCCCACCTCCGGCGCCAGCCGGCCGGTGGCGAAATAATCCAGGAACAGCAGGGGTTCGGCCCCCTGCACCACCAGGTCGTTCACGCACATGGCCACCAGGTCGATGCCGATGGTGTCGTGCACGCCGGTGTCGATGGCGATCTTCAGCTTGGTGCCGACGCCATCGGTGGTGGCGATGAGCAGCGGATCGGCAAAGCCCGCCGCCTTCAGGTCGAACACGCCGCCGAAGCCGCCGATGTCCGCGTCCGCGCCCGGTCGCGCGGTGGCCTTGACCAGCGGCTTGATGAGATCGACGAGGCGGTTGCCCGCATCAATGTCAACGCCCGCGTCGCGGTAGGAAAGTCCGTCCTGAGCCATGGGGTCCTCTTGCCTGCGCGGGGCTTAGCTTCGAATGCGGGGCAAAGCAAGGCGGCGTGCGCCCTCAGGCCCCCCACCGGCATTCCTTGATCATGGCCGCCACCGCTTCCACATCCTCCCGGTAGGGCAGCGTGCGGCGCCACACGAGGCCGATGGTGCGGGTGGGCACGGGGTCGGGAAAGCGCAGCAGGCGCACCCGCGCAATGCGCCCGCCCTCGGACGCCACGAACATTTCCGGCAGAAGGGTGATGCCCTGCCCGTTGGCCACCAGTTGCGCCAGCGTGGAGAGGCTGGAGGCGCCGAACCGGCGCAGCCGCTTCTCATCCACCTTGCGGCACACGTTCAGCGCCTGGTCGCGGAAGCAATGGCCATCCTCCAGCAGCAGCAGGTGGTCGGCGAGGATCAGGTCGGCGGCGGCGATGTCGCCGGGAAAGTCCGGCGAGGCCTCGGGCACGGCGAGGACGAAGGCGTCCTCGAACAGGGCGGCGCAGTCCAGCGCCGGGTGCTCCACCGGCAGGCTCAGCACCACCAGGTCGAGGTCGCCATGGGCCAGCTCGGCCACGAGATATTCGGTCTGGCTCTCGCGCAGGGCGATTTCCACCCCCGGATAGCGGCGGGCCATCTCGGGCAGAAGGCGCGGCAGCAGATAGGGGGCGATGGAGGCGATGACGCCCAGCCGCAGGCGCCCCTCCAGCAGGCGCCTGCGGTCGCGGATGGTGCGCTCCATGTCGGCGATGGCGCAGAGCACGCCGCGCGCCCGCTCCGCCGCCTCCTCCCCCACCGCGGTCAGGCGCACCCCGGCCCGCCCGCGCTCCACCAGCCGCACCCCCAGCACCTCCTCCATCTCCCGGATCTGCATGGACAGGGCCGGCTGGGTGACGGCGCACTCCTCCGCCGCCCGGCCGAAATGGAGGTGGCGGGAGAGGGCCTCGAAATAGCGCAGCTGGCGGGTGGAGAGCATAATGATCAGATTAACTGATCAAAAAGCGGATTCAATCTGATTTGTGCTGATGACGAAAGCCGCCCATGCTGTGCCCACGTTGCGCGCCGGGCCGCGATCCTGTGTGTCGGGAAGATATGCGGGAGCGCCGCCCCGAGGCCCGGACGCCAACCGCGCAAAGGCGGTCCGCCTGCCCCCGGCGGGCCGCCGGGCCGCGGCCGGGGAGATCCGTGCGGAAGGTGTGCCGCGCGGGCTGCGCAGCAGCAGAACAGGCCGGAAGCTCCGGCGCCTGAAGGCAGGCGCGGGCGGCATCCGGTGGAGAACAGCCAGGCGGTTGAGCGGTCAAATCGTCGGGCTCGCGGAAAGGGGATGCGCTCCGGCGCATCCCCTTTCTTTTGCCGGCCTGCGGCGCGGGATCAGTCCTCCAGCACCTTCAGCTTGAACAAGAGGCCGGCCAGATAGGCGCCCACCAGCGGCACCACGATGAACAGCCACAGCTGGCCAATGGCCTTGCCGCCGGCGAACAGCGCCGGGCCGATGGAGCGGGCCGGGTTCACCGACACGCCGGTGACGGGGATGAAGACGATGTGGATCATCACCAGCGACAGGCCGATGGCGAGGCCCGCCGCCTGGGTGATGCCGGCCTTGGAGGTGGAGCCGAGAATCACCACCAGGAACACGAAGGTGCCCACCAGCTCCGCCACGATGGCCGCGCCGAGGCCGTAGCCGCCGATATAGCCCTCGCCCCAGCCGTTCTGGCCAAGCCCGGCGGTGGCCACATCGAAGCCGGCGAGCTTGCCGGAGGCGATGACGAACAGGATGGCCGCCCCGGCGATGCCGCCGAGCACCTGCGCGATGATGTACATCGGCACTTCCGACGTGGGCAGGCGCCCCGCCGCCCACACGCCGATGGTCACCGCCGGATTGATGTGGCAGCCGGACACGTGGCCGATGCCATAGGCCATGGAGGTCACGGCAAGGCCGAAGGCGAAAGCAATGGCAAGCATGCCGATGGGCGCGCTCCCGTAGCCCGTCAGCACGGCGGAGCCGCAGCCGAATAGAACAAGTACGGCGGTACCCAGGAACTCGGCGACATATTTGTTCATGCCGTTCTCCCCAAAGAGCGCGCGCTCGTCTCCCCCCAGCGGAAGCCCGGCGCCCTTTCAAGGGTTAGTCGGGTTGCGGCGAAGATCAAGCCCGCCCCCTGCGCGAAACGCCCGCCGGCCGAGCTTTGCGGTGGGCAACGGGGCATTGGGGAAGACGCTACCTCCCGAAAAGATGAACGCTTCCTGAGCGGCGGGGCCAGTGCCGGTTCAGCCGGCGCACCCTATCTCGTCCGCAACGTCGGGACTTCCCTCCGCCGGCCGCCCCCCGGGCCGGCAGGGGGAGGTCGCCGCCCCGGGAGCCTGAAGACCCATGAAGACCTCGTCCCTCATCGTCATGGCCGGCGCCACGCTGGTCGCGGCCACCACCATCGGCGCCGGCCTGGTGCGGGCGTTTCCCGCCGGCACGTCCGCGACCACCTTCGCATCCCCGGCCACGACAGCGGAAAAGCCGCCCTATCTTTGGCGCGGGCTGTGGGATTCGGCGGCCGCCACCCCCGCGGCCTACGGGCCGGACTGCCCGCTGCGCAAGGTGTGGATGGACACGCCGGACGGGCCGCGCCTGAAGTGGCGGCGCACCTGTGCGCGCCCCGATTGAGCCGCGCCGGCGCCCCGAAAGACGTGACCACAGACCCGCTGACGCTTGCCGCGGAACATGGTAGGGCTTCCGCACACCCCCGGTGCATCGGTGGGCAGGGAGGATCTGGATGACGCGACTTTGGACAGGGGCCTCGGCGGCGCTGCTCGTTGCCGCTGCATTGGTCTGGAATTCCGAGGGTCAGGCCCAGCAGGCGCCGGCACCCCAGGCCGCCGCCCAGCCGGCGGGACAGGCCGCGCCGACGCCGTGGCCGCGCGATTTCGACCTTGGCGGCGACCAGCTGCTCCAGCTCTACCAGCCGCAGATCGACAGCTGGAACGGCGACCAGATGGCCGGCCGCGCCGCGGTGGCGATCGGCCCGAAGTCCGGCGCGCCCACCTACGGCATGGTGCGCTTCAGCGCCCGGGTGGCCATCGACAAGCCCGCCGGCATCGTTCACTTCGCCACCCTCACCATCGACGGCGCGGAAGTGCCCACCGCCCCCGACAAGGCGAGCCTCATCCGCTCCGCGCTCCAGTCGCGCCTGCCGGCGGAGGGCATCACCGTTCCCCTCGACCAGCTCCAGGCGAGCTATGCGGTGAACCAGGAACTGGCCAAGCTGAAGAGCCAGCCGGTGGACAACACCCCGCCGCAGATTCTGTTCGCCACCACCACCACCGTGCTCGTACCCATTTCCGGCGACCCGTCCCTGCGCCCCATCACCGGGGTCACGGGCTTCCAGCGCGTCATCAACACCCGTCCGCTGCTGCTGCTCGACATGGCCGGCACCTACCACCTGCAGGCGGCCGGCACCTGGTATGAATCCACCTCCCTTTCGGGCAGCTGGATCGTCACGCCGAAGGTGTCCGACGCGCTGACCGCCGCCGCCAAGGCCGCCACCGACGCCATCCCCGCCGATCCGCTGCTGAACCAGGACGGCAAGCCCATCACCCCGCCCCCGGCCATCCTCGTCACCACCCGGCCGACGGAGCTGATCCAGACCGACGGCCAGCCGCAGATGCTGCCGGTGGCGGGCACCAATTTGCTCACCATGAACAATGCGGACCATGCCGTATTCATGGAGACCACAAGCAACACCTATTATGTGCTGATCTCCGGCCGCTGGTTCCGCGCCGCCGACCTCAAGGGGCCGTGGGCCTTCGTGGCGAGCGACGCCCTGCCGAAGGACTTCGCGCGGATCAACCCCAAGGACCCCAAGGCCAACGTGCTGGTCTCGGTGGCGGGCACGCCGCAGGCCAAGGAGGCGGCCATCGCCGCCACCATTCCCCAGACCGCCAGCGTGAAGCGCACCGTTCAGCTGGCCGTGACCTATGACGGCAACCCGCGCTTCGCGCCCATCGCCGGCACCGCCCTGTCCTATGCCATCAACTCGCCCACCCCGGTGATCCAGCTGGATGCCCAGCGCTATTATGCGGTGAACAACGGCATCTGGTTCGTCGCCGGCGGCCCTCTGGGTCCGTGGCGGGTGGCGGACGTGGTGCCGGACGTGATCTACACCATCCCGGTGTCCTCGCCGCTCCACTACGTCACCTATGTGCGCATCTACGCCACCACGCCGGACGCGGTGGTGGTGGGCTATACCCCCGGCTACATGGGCGTGGTGGTGGCCCCCGGCGGCACGGTGGTCTACGGCACCGGCTATTATTGCCCGGGATATGTGGGCACCTACTGGCTCTCCTGCCCGGTCACCTACGGCCTGGGCGCCGGCTTCGCCCTGGGCGCGGTGGACGGCTTCGCCTTCGGCTTCGCCGCCGGCTGGGGCTGGGGCGCCGCGGTCGGGCCCTATTGGGGGCCGTACTGGCACCCCTATGGCCCGTGGGGTCCCGTCGGTCCCTACGGCCCCTACGGCCCTTGGGGTGGCCACTGGGGCTATACCAACATCAACCAGACCAACCTCTATGGCCGCTGGGGCGGCAACGCCACGGTGAACCACGCCTGGGGCACCACCTGGAACGGCACCGACTGGTCGGGCCGCGACTGGCGCGGCACCACGGCCAACGGCACCAATTTCACCGGCCGTTCCGCCGCCGGCTTCAACCCCTATTCCGGCAATTGGGCGGCGGGCCGCGAGAATGCCCGCTACAATCCGGCCACCGGCGCGGCCGGGGCCTCCCGGGCCGGGGCCGAGGGCAATGTCTATCGTGGCGATGCCGCCGCCGGCCGGGAATCGGCGGGCGTCAACCCCACCGCCGGCACCGCCCACGCCTCGCAGACCGCCATCACCGACAATCATGGCAACGTGAACGTGGACAGCCGCGGCGTCGCCGCCGATGCCCACACCAACACGGCGGCCGCCTGGAACAACGGCAACGTGATGGTCGACCACGACGGCAACGTCTACAAGCACACCGACGACGGCGGCTGGAGCAAGAACACCGGCTCCGGCTGGCAGAACATGGACCGCAGCGCGGATACGAGCCACCTCGACGAAGAGAACCGCGCCCGCTCCTGGGGCCAGCAGCGCACCTCCGGCTATGGCGGTGACGGCTTCGGCGGCGACAGCTTCGGCCGGGGCGACAGCTTCGGCGGCGACCACTACGGCTCGGGCGGCTTCGACCGCGGCTTCGGTGGCTTCGGCGGCGGCATGCGCGGCGGCGGCTTCGGCGGCGGCTTCCGCCGCTGACCTGCCGGACACGGCAATCTCCGGCCGGGGTGCAGCGCAGCCCGGCCGGCTGATCCATCGCGGGTCGCCCAAAACGGCAGGCCCCATCCGCCCGGGCGCTCTCGGCTCGGTATGCCTTGGCCTCCGCACGCCCTGCGCCGGACCTGCTCCCGCGCCGGACCCTCCGCGGCGCTCCCGCCGCAGCTCTCCTGCCGCCAACCCGCCGCCAACCCGCCGCCGGGTCCGCCCCCTCGCCACGCCCCCTCGCCACGCCCCTGCCGCGCCCCGGAATCCCCGGGCGGAGAGAGAGGCCATGAACCCGGACCCCAGCCCCCACACCCGCCCGCCAACGTCCCCCGCCACCGGCGGCGCCGACCTCGCCCTTCGCAGCTACCGCAGCCTTGCGGCCTACAACGCCTGGGCCAACCGGCGCCTGCATGATGCCGCCGCAGCCCTCGGCGAGGCGGCCTGCGCGCGGCCGGCCGGCGCCTTCTTCGGCTCGCTCACCGCCACCCTCAACCATCTGGTGGTGACGGACCGCATCTGGCTTGCCCGCTTCGCGGCGCAAGACGAGCCCCAGCCCGCCCTCGACACCCTTCTCGCCCCCACCCTCGCCGCCCTGGCGCCGCTGCGGCTGGAGCAGGAGGCGCGGCTGGCGGCGTTCACCGCCACGCTCGATGCGCAGCGCCTTGCCGCCGAGATCAGCTATGCCAACAGCAGCGGCCGGGTGTTCCGCCAGAGCCTCGCCAGCGCGCTGGACCATCTGTTCAACCACCAGACCCACCATCGCGGGCAGGCTCATGCGCTGCTGACCCTGCTGGGCGGGCGGGAGGCAGCCCCCTGCCTCGATCTCATCGCCTTCCAGCGGGAGGCGGCGGGCTGACGCGCCGCCTCAGGCCGCCGCGCGCAGGGGCGCATCGGCGCCGGCCAGCCGGCGCTGCACGGCGGTGGGCGCGCGCTCCTCCGGCACGGCGCACAGGCCCAGCCGCACCGCCAGCGCACCGAGGCGCGGCGCCGCGGTGGCCACCGTGAACGGCACCGCCAGCACATAGCCCGCAAGCACCGGCGCCGCCCACACCAGCAGCAGCGGCGACACCGCCGCCAGCGCCGCCGCCACCGCCAGGCCGAACACCGTCTGCGGCCAGAAGGCGGCCGCCGCGCTGCGCCAGGACACGCCATGCCCGTCCCGCGCCTGCACCCGCCAGCCGGAGCGCGCCCGGCCCAGCAGCAGGCGGCCCATCTCCAGCGTCACCGCCATGGCGGTGATGGCGCCGAGCAGGAAGGAAAACACCGTCTCCACCGCCACCGACACGGCAAAGCGCCCCGCCCCGCCATAGCCGGCGACGCCGCCCCGCGTCAGCGCCACATCGGCCACGCCGGCCAGCTTCGGCGCCAGCGCCAGCGCCAGCATGGCCCCGTAGAGCCCCGCCGCAAGGCCGGCCGGATAATCCGCCGCCTGCCCCGCCTCCAAAGCGGCGAGGGGCAGCACCGCCAGCAGCAGCACATGTGCCGGCACCGTCACGAACATGAGGATGGCCCACACCAGCTGGAACCGGCTCATGGCCGGCAGGCCAGCGGCGAAGCCCGGCAGGGCGAGCAGCCGCAGATATTGCAGGTTGCCCAGGCACCAGCGCAGATCCCGCCCGACGAAATCGGTGGCGGCCGGCGGGTTCTCCTCGTAGCTCTGGGATTCCACCGGCAACACCCGCACCTCGTAGCCGGCCCGGCGCATCAGCACCGCCTCCACCTGGTCGTGGGAGAGGATGGGTCCGCCCAGCGGCGGCGCGCCGGGCAAGTGCGGCAGGTGGCAGAAGTCGCGGAACGGGGCGATGCGCACCAGCGCATTGTGCCCCCAGAACGGCCCGCAATCCCCCGCCCACCAGGTGGCCCCCAGGGTGTAGCAGCGCATGCCGTGGCGCATGCCGAACTGGAAGATGCGCGCGAATGCGCTGCGGGCCGGCAGGCCCACCACCAGGCTCTGCAGGATGCCGAGGCGCGGGTGGGCGGCCATGATGCCGGCCATCTTCAGGATGGTCTTGGCCCCCATCAGGCTGTCGGCATCCAGCGGCAGCATGAAATCGTAGCGCGCGCCGGCGGTGCGGCAGAAATCGCGGATGTTGCCGGCCTTGAAGTCCGTATTCTCCGGCCGGCGGCGATAGAAGATGCGCTCTCGCCCCTCCTGCGCGCGCCAGGCCGCCACCCCCGCCGCCTCCGCCGCGGCGATCTGCGGGCACGAGGTGTCGCTGAGCACGTGAAAATCGAACAGCGCCCCCTGCCCGCTGGCGTCGAGGTCCGCCTTCACCGCCCTCAGGCGGGCGAGGGCGCGGGCCGGGTCTTCGTTGCGCACGGTCATGAGCACGGCGGTGCGGGCCGAAAGCGGCCCCTGCTCCGGCGGTGGCACCAGGAAGGGGGCCGCCGCCTCCACCCCGCCGCGGCGCGCGTGCAGCAGCACCAGGCCCACCGCGGCATTCCAGAAGCCGATGGCATTCCAGGGCGTGATGGCAAGGGCGCACAGCACCAGCGCGGCGTCGGCCGCGGAAAAGCCGCCAGAAGCGCCAAGCCGGATCACCGCCGCCAGAACCGCCGCCAGGGTTACGGCGTTGGCCACCAGCATGAACAGCCGGCGCCGCCGCAGCCCTCCCAGAGACTGCAGGATTGCGGGCGTGACGTCGGCGGGGGCCAGGGGCGTGGACGAAGCGGGATGCGGCGGTGGACCGGCCCTCGAAGACATGCATAGCTCCCGGTGTCGCCGGCACCCCGCCGGGGCGCCTCGAGCCCTATACGAAAGCGAAGGCATGACCGCCCGCGATGCGTCAATATGTCTCGACCCGGTAAATGCGCAGGCCCTGTGGTACATGGCTGCGGGCACCGCGGCGCTGCGGCCCGAGCGTCTGCCCGCCCCGGACGACGCCATGGCCTGCGTGACCACCCTGTGGAGCGCAATCAGCCGCGGTACCGAGCGCCTCGTGTTCGCCGGGCTGAACGATCCCGTCCATGGCGCGCGGATGCGCGCGCCCATGCAGGAGGGCGACTTTCCGTTCCCGGTGAAATACGGCTATTGCGCCGTCGGCCGGGTGGAGCGTGGCCCGGCGGGGCTGGAAGGCCGCATGGTGTTCGCCCTCGCCCCGCACCAGGACCGTTTCCTCGCCCCCGCCGATCGCCTGGTGCCCCTGCCCGAAGGGCTGCCGCCGCGGCGGGCCACCCTGGCGGCCAACATGGAAACCGCCCTCAATGCGGTCTGGGACGGCGCGGCCGGTCCCGGCGACCGCATCGTGGTGGTGGGCGCCGGGCTGGTGGGGCTGCTGGTGGCCCGGCTGTGCGCCCGCCTGCCCGGAGCGCAGGTGACCGCGGTGGACTGCGACCCGGCCCGTGCCGCGACGGCGGCGGCCCTCGGCGTCGCCTTCGCCCCCACGGCGGAAGGCCTGGCCGATGCCGATCTGGTGTTCCACGCCTCGGGCACCGGGGCGGGCCTGGAGAGCGCCATCGGCTGCTGCGGCGAGGAAGGCCGGGTGGTGGAGATGAGCTGGTATGGCGACCGGCGGGTGGAAATCGGCCTCGGCGGTGCCTTCCACCACCGGCGGCTGCAGATCGTCTCCTCCCAGGTGGGCATGGTGAGCCCCGCCCGGCGCCCGCGCTGGAGCCACCGGCGCCGGCTGGAAGCCGCCCTCGCCCTCCTCGCCGACCCCCGGCTCGACGCCCTCATCACCGAAGAGGTGGCATTTGCTGATCTGCCGCAGGCGCTGCCCCGTATCCTCGCTGCCGGCGCGCAGGGCATCGCCACCGTGGTGCGATACCCGGAACAAGGCGTGTTCCGCGCCGCGCCCATTTGCGCTACCAGCGGGTAACCGGCAGGGGAGAAGGCCATGTATGCGGTGGAAGTGCGGGACCACATCATGATCGCCCACAGCTTCCGGGGCGCGCTGTTCGGCCCGGCCCAGGCGCTGCACGGCGCCACCTTCGTGGTGGACGTGGCCTTCTTTCGCGCCGAGCTGACGGACGAGGGCGTGGTGGTGGACATCGCCCGCGCCCACGAGGCGCTGAAGGGGGTGCTCGGCCCCCTCAATTACCGCAACCTCGACGACCTGCCCGAATTCGCCGGCCGCAACACCACCACGGAAGTGCTGTGCCGCCATGTGTTCGATCGCATGGCCGCGGCGGCGCGCGCCGGTGCGCTGGGGGCGGGCAGCGAGGCGCTGGCCCGCATCCGGGTGATGCTGCACGAATCCCACGTGGCGCGGGCCTGGTACGAAGCCCCCCTCGAAGGTGCCGCCGGCCCCGGCGCCCGCGTGCAGGTGCAGGCGTGAGCCGGCCCCTGCGGGTCGCCTTCGTTCATCCCGGCGACATCGGAACACCGAGCGGCGGCTATGCCTATGACCGCCGGATGATCGCGGAGCTGTCCGCCGCCGGGCTCGAAATCGCCGCGCTGCGGCTCGACGGCGGCTTTCCCGTCCCGACGCCCGCGCAAGTTGCCGCGGCCCTTGAAACCCTCGCCGCCACGGCGCCGGGCACGGTGCTGCTGGCCGACGGGCTCGCCCTGGGCGCCTTGCCGGCGGCGGGGCTCGCCGGCATCGGCCGCCCCCTCGTCGCCCTGTGCCACCATCCCCTGGCGCTGGAGACCGGGCTTGATCCGCAGCTGGCGCAGCAATTGTGGGAGAGCGAGCGGGCGGCGCTCAGCGTCTGCGACGCCATCATCGCCATCAGCCCCGAGACCTGGCGCATGCTGCGGGAGCGCTACGACGTGCCCGCGCACCGGATGACGCTGGCGGTGCCCGGCACCGAGCCCGCCGCCCGGGTGCCAGCCGACGCAGAGCCGCCCCGCCTCGTCGCCGTGGGCTCGTTGACCCCGCGCAAGGGCTATGACGTGCTGCTGGACGCCCTGGCCCTCTTGGACGATCTCGCCTTCAGCCTCGCCATCGTCGGCACCCCCGACCTCGACCCGGCCACCGCGGCAAGGATCGCCCGCCGCGTCGCCGCATGGCCGCGGGACAATATCCGCCTTCTGGGGCGGCTCGATGCCGCCGCGCTGGAACGCGCCTATGCGCAGGCCGACATCATGGTGCATCCGGCCCTCTATGAGGGCTACGGCATGGTGCTGGCGGAAGCCATCCGCCGCGGCCTGCCGGTGGTCTGCACCACCGGCGGCGCGGCGGGGGAGACGGTGCCGGACGGAGCCGGGCTGAAGGTGCCGCCGGGCGATGCCCCGGCCCTCGCCGCCGCGCTGCGCCGCCTGATCACCGACCGGGAGCTGCGCCGCAGCCTCGCCGACGGCGCCTTCGCCGCCGGGCAGGCGCTGCCATCCTGGGCCGATACCGCCGCCACCATCCGCCGTGTGCTCGAACGGGTGGCGGCTTGAGCGCCACCCCTGCCCCCGCCGCCACCTTCTCCGCCGGCTGGCTGGCCCTGCGCGAAGCGGCGGACCACCGCGCCCGCAATGGCGCGCTGGAGGCGGAACTGGCCCGCCATCTCGCCGGCCAGAAGGTGGTGCGCATCGTCGATCTGGGCGCCGGCACCGGCTCCAGCCTGCGCGCCCTCGCCCCGCGCCTCGGCCCGCGCCAGCACTGGACGCTGCTGGACCATGACGGCGCCCTGGAAGGCCCGGCGCGGGCGCAGCTGGCGGCGTTCGCGCAGGGCTGGCGCGCTGAGGGACAGGCCCTGGTGCTGGCCCTTCCCGGCCGCGAGGTGACGGTTGAATTCGCCCGCGCCGACCTTGCCGCCGATCCCGCCGCGCCCCTGGCCCACCGGCCGCAGCTGGTGACGGCCTCGGCCTTCTACGATCTGGTGTCGGCCCATTGGTGCGGGCGGTTCGCCGCGGCGCTGGCGGGCAGCGGCGTGCTCGTCCACGGGGCGCTCACCTGCGACGGGCGGGACAGCTGGACCCCGCAGCACCCGGCGGACGCGGCCATCGCCGCCGGCTTCCGCGCCCACCAGGCCACCGACAAGGGCTTCGGCCCCGCCGCCGGGCCGGACGCGGCCGCCATCCTCGCCGCGGCGCTGGACCAGGCGGGCTATGGGGTGAGCTGCGCCGAAAGCCCGTGGCGGCTGGGGCCGCAGGACGGCGCCCTGATGGCGCAGCTTGCCGCCGGCACCGCCGAGGCCGCGCGCGCGGCCGGGCATGTGGATGGCACCACCGCCGACGACTGGGCGCAAGCGCGGGCCGGCGCGCAGGCCTGCATCATCGGCCACCTGGACCTTCTGGCCGTGCCGAAGGGCTGAGGCCCGGACCTAGCTACCACCCGGGCGGCGGGGGCGAAGGTCGCCCCCCGCCCCGGCTCAGCCGGCCGGCGGGCGCTTCACCGCTCCAGACCGGCGATGGCCCTTGCGAACTCGGCGGCGGTGAAGGGCTGGAGATCCTCCGCCGCCTCGCCCACGCCGATGAGGTGCACCGGCAGCTTGTGCCTGGCGGCGATGGCCACGAGGATGCCGCCGCGCGCCGTGCCGTCCAGCTTGGTCATGACAAGGCCGGTGACCCCGGCGATGCGGGTGAAGGCCTCCACCTGCGAGAGGGCGTTCTGGCCCACGGTGGCGTCCAGCACCAGGAGCACCGCATGGGGGGCGGTGGGCTCCAGCTTGCGGATGACGCGCACCACCTTTTCCAGCTCTGCCATCAGCTCGGCGCGGTTCTGCAGGCGGCCGGCGGTGTCCACCATCAAAATGTCGGCGCCCGCCGCGCGCGCCTCGTTCAGGGCGTCGTGGGCGACGCCCGCCGCATCCGCCCCCTGCTCGCGGGCGATGACGGTGGCGCCGGTGCGGGCGCCCCACACCTTCAGTTGCTCGATGGCGGCGGCGCGGAAGGTATCGCCGGCGGCCAGCACCACCTTGCGCCCCTCGCCCACCCATTGCGACGCGAGCTTGCCGATGGTGGTGGTCTTGCCCGATCCGTTCACCCCCACCATGAGCACCACGAAGGGCCGGGCGGCGGCATCCACCACCAGCGGCCGGGCCACCGGGGCAAGGATGGCCTCCACCTCGGCGGCAATCAGGCCCTTCACCTCGCTGGGCTCGATCATCTTGTCGTGCCGGCCCTTGGCCACCGCCGCGACGATGCGGGCCGCCGTCTCGGTGCCGAGATCGGCGCGGATCAGGATGTCCTCCAGGTCCTCCAGCGTCTCGGCGTCGAGCTTGCGCTTGGTGACCAGATCGGTGATGCCCTGGCCGAGGCTGGAGGCGGTGCGCGCGAGGCCGGAGGCCAGGCGGCTCCAGAAGCCTTTCGCCACCGGCGCCGGTGCCGGCTCCGCTGCGGCGGGGGCGGGAACTTCGGGGGCGGGAACTTCGGGAACCGGCGCCTCGGGCGCGGGCGGAAGCTCCGCCGGCGGTTCGGCCTCGGGCGCCACGGCGATTTCGGCGGGGACCTCCATAACGGCAGGCGCGGCCTCGGCCGGCGGCGGTTCCGGCGCGGCGGCATCGCCAGGAGCGGGGGTATCGCCAGGAACGGCGGCCGGATCGGCAGGCGCCGCCGGGCCCGGGTCCTCGGCGCCGCCGGCGAGCCAGCCCCAGAAGCCGCGCTTCTTCTTCGGGGCGTCCGCCGGGCGGTCGCGGTTCGGGTCCCTGGGGTCCTTGGGGTCCTCTTGGCTCATGGGGTGCCTGCCGTTCCTGAAAGAGGGGTCACGCCGCGATCAGCCGCGCACCGTCGTGCCCGGCGATGCGCAGCGGCGCAAGGGTGCCGCGCTCGGCCGGGCGCTGCAGGCGCACCGGCGTGAAATGCTCCGTGTGGCCACGCCCGCCGGCTTCCACCAGAACGGCGCGGCGCTGCCCCACCTGCGCGGCGAGGTGCCGGCGCAGCAGCTCCGCCCCGGTTTCGCGCAGGCGCTGCGCGCGCGCCGCCACGCAGGCGGGGGCGAGCTGCGGCATGCGCGCCGCCGCCGTGCCCGGGCGGGCCGAAAAGGGGAAGACATGCAGGAAGGCCAGCCCCGCCTCCTCCACGAAGGCGCGGGTGGCGCGGGCCTGCGCCTCGGTCTCGGTGGGAAAGCCGGCGATGATGTCCGCCCCCAGCACCACATCCGGCCGCGCCCGGCGCAGATCGGCGATGAAGGCCAGCGCCTGCGCCCGCGAATGCCGGCGCTTCATGCGCTTCAGGATGAGGTCGTCGCCGGCCTGGAGGGAGAGGTGGAGGTGGGGCATCAGCCGTTCCTCCTGCGCCAGCGCCCGCATCAGCTCGGCATCCGCCTCCACTGCGTCGATGGAGGACAGGCGCAGCCGCGGCAGGTCCGGCACGCCGCGCAGCACCGCCGTGACCAGCCGGCCGAGGCTGGGCGTGCCGGGCAAATCGGCGCCATAGGCGGTGAGGTCCACGCCGGTGAGCACCACCTCGCGGTGGCCGCCTTCCACCAGCCGGCGCACCTGCGCCACCACGCCGCCCATGGGCACGGAGCGCGAGCGGCCCCGGCCGAAGGGGATGATGCAGAAGGTGCAGCGGTGGTCGCAGCCGTTCTGCACCTCCACGAAGGCGCGGGTGTGGCCCTCGAAGCGGTCGGCAAGGTGCGGGGTGGCCTCGCGCACCGCCATGATGTCCTGGAGGCGCACCTTCTCCTGCGCCCCGAGGCCGAAATCCAGCGCGGCGCGGGCGCCGGCCCAGGTGGCGGGGTCGGCCTTGCCGGCATTGCCCAGCACCAGGTCCACCTCCGCCATGCGGGCGAAGGTTTCGGGCTCGGTCTGCGCGGCGCAGCCGGTGACCACGATGCGCAGGCCGGGGTCGTCCCGCCGCGCGCGGCGGATGGCCTGGCGGGCCTGGCGCACCGCTTCCGCCGTGACGGCGCAGGTATTCACCACCAGGGTTCGCTCCAGCCCCGCGGCGGCGGCGGCGCGGGTGAGGGCGTCGCCTTCCAGCGCATTGAGCCGGCAGCCGAAGCTGAGGGCGCGCGCCGGGCCGGCCGGCGCGCCGTCGGTTCGCCCGTCCCCGGCCGGGGCCGCCGCCATCAGGCGGCCTCCTCCAGCATGGCGGCGGTGAGGGTGCCGGAAAATTCGTGCGTCACCGGGCCGGTCATGAGCACGTGGGAATCATCCTCGCGCCACTTGATGTCGAGGTCGCCGCCCGGCAGCGTCACCGTCACGGCGCGGCCGGTGCGGTGGGTGGCGGCGGCGGCCACGGCGGTGGCGCAGGCGGCGGTGCCGCAGGCGCGGGTGCGCCCGGCGCCGCGCTCCCACACCTGCAGCAGGATGTGCGCGGGCGCGAGCAGGCTGGCGAAGGAGATGTTGGCGCGCTCGGGAAACAGGGGGTGGCGCTCCAGCGCCGCGCCGAGCCCCGCCACGTCCATGGCGCCGGCATCCTCCACGAAGAAGACCGCATGGGGATTGCCCATGGAGAGCAGGCAGGCCGCCCCCAGCCCCTCGAAGCCGGGGAGGAAGACGGCGCGGGTGTCGCCCACGTCGCGGGCAAGGGGAATGTCCCGCCAGGCGAAGCGCGGCGGGCCCATGTCCACCCGCACCCGGCCATCGGGCAGCACCAGGCATTCCAGCAGGCCGGCCTCGCTCTCGAAGCGCACGTGCGGATTGCCGGTGGCCTGCGCCTCCAGCGCGGCGATGCAGCGGGTGCCGTTGCCGCAGGCGGAGGAGAAGGAGCCGTCGGAATTGAGGATGCGCACGAAGGCCCGCGTGTCCGGCTGGCGCGGCGGATAAAGCACCATGGCCTGGTCGAACGGCAGCACGCCGGGACGCGCCAGCGCCCGCGCCGCGGCGGGCGGCACCTCCACCGGGTCGGCGCGCAGGTCCAGCACGAGAATTTCGTTGCCGAGGCCGTTCATCTTCACGAAGGGGCGATGGGCGAGCGGGTTCATCGGCGGCAGGTTCTTCGGTGGCGGGCGAAACGCCCCGGGGTGGTGTGTGCCCCGGGAGGCCTTCGCCCCGGATGTTCTTTGGCCCCGGATGCG
This sequence comes from Xanthobacter sp. AM11, assembly GCF_047444035.1. Taxonomy (NCBI): domain Bacteria; kingdom Pseudomonadati; phylum Pseudomonadota; class Alphaproteobacteria; order Hyphomicrobiales; family Xanthobacteraceae; genus Xanthobacter; species Xanthobacter sp. AM11. The sequence continues at coordinate 1,755,211 of NZ_JBLAOA010000001.1, read as the reverse complement.
GAGCCGCGGCGGGCGCGCGGACGCGCCGCTCTATATGGCGCCGATCCGCCCCGCGCGCCACCCCCGCCCCGGCCCCGGCGGCACCGGGGGATGGGGCGCAAACCGCCGCAAACCCGTCCCACTGCCGCCTTCCTGGTGCGGAAGAACATGCTAGAGATGACACCATCGCTGCGGCGGTGCATCGGAGGAGGGGACATGTCCGGGTTGCGGTGGGGAAGCCCGAAAGGGGAGCGCGCGGCGCTCCTGCGGGCCGCTTTGGCGTCTTTCGGCCTGCTGGCGCTCCATCCCGCGTGGGCCCAGCCGGCACCCGCTCCTGCGCCTCCCGCCGCCGCGGCCCCCGCGCCCGCCCCGGCCCAAACGCCCGCCCAGTCTCCCGCCGCCCCCGCGGGCGCTGCCGAGCCGCTGGAACCAAAGGGCGTGGGCACCGTTCGTGTCACGCCGGACAAGCCCTTCGCCGGGGAGGAGATCACCCTGTCGCCCGTCCCCGTGCTCACGCTTTCGGGCAACGCCTCGTGGGAGGAGGCCTACGACAAGCTGGTGGCCACCCAGAAGCAGGTGGAGGCGGAGCTGAAGCGGCTCGGCCTCACACGCACGGGGAATGTGTTCGTCGTCTACACCACCGGCGACGACCTGGGCTTCGACTATGAAGTGCAGGTACCGTTTTCCGGCACCACCACCCAGAAGCCGCAGGGTGGCATGAAGCTCAGCGGGTCGCACGCGGGCAAGGCGCTGAAGTTCACCCATAACGGCTCGTTCGCCGACATGGACAACACCTACGAGCAGATCGCCAACTATCTCGACGACAAGAACGTGGAGCAGAACGAGCTCTACATCGAGCAGTACCGCACCGATCTCGCCACCGCCGCCCCCGAGGCGCTGGTGATCGATATCCTGGTGCCGGTGCCGTAGCGCGCCGGCCCGCAAGGACCGGATGGCAGGTGCGGCAGCTCCGCACCGGGGGAAGCAGTGCCTGGATCGCACGCAGGGGTGCGGCGCAGGGTTAGGAGAGCCTGATGGCAGGTTTATCAGTAGCGACATGCGTGAGAGGTCGCGCGGGGAACTGGTCCCGCGTGGCCGTGGCGGCCGTCTTCGGCTGGTCCACAGCGGTCTATCCGGTGCTCGCACAGACCCCGCCGGCGGCGCCGCCGGCCCAGAGCGCCCCGCCCGAGCAGCCCCCGGTGCCGCCCGCGCCGCAAACCGCGCCGCAGGCTGCGCCCGCCCCCGCGGCCGGCCAGGCAGCCCCCGGCCAGACTCCCGCCGGCCAGCCCGCGCCCGCCGCCGCACAGGCGGGGCCGGGAATGGACGGCCCGGCCTACACCCTCACCGAGCTTGAATATATCCTCGGCCCGGTGGCGCTCTATCCCGATCCGCTGCTGGCGGTCATGTTCCCGGCCACCCTGTTCCCCGAGCAGTTGGTGGACGCCTACAACTGGATCGAGGCCAACCCGCGCCTGGTGCAGGCCCGCAACTTCGCCGAGGTGGACGCCAAGGCCTGGGATTCGTCGGTGAAGGCGCTGGCGCGCTTCCCGGACGTGGTGCGCATGCTTCACGACCACATGGAATGGGCCGAATCCATCGGCCTGGCCTTCGCCACCCAGCCGCAGGACGTGTCCACCACCATCCAGATGCTGCGTGCCAAGGCCGAGAGCGTCGGCAACCTGAAGACCACCGAGCAGCAGGTGGTGACCACCCGCGAGGAAGGCGGCCAGCGCACCATCTATATCGCGCCGGCCAATCCCGAGCGCATCTACGTTCCCACCTACGACAGCTCCACCGTCTTCACCACCGTCGCCACCGGCGCCCTTCTGTTCGGCACCGCGGTACTGGTGGGCTCGGCCTGGAACAACAATTGGGGCTGGAACAACCGGGGCTGGAACTCGGTGTGGGTCGTGCCGCCCCGCTGGAACCGCCCGCCCCACTGGGGCTGGGGTCCCGGCACGCGTCCGCCGGCATGGGGACCCGGACCGTGGCGTCCCGGCCCGCCGCCCGGCGGCGTGCGTCCGCCCGGCGCCCGTCCGCCCGGCGCCGGCTGGCCCAACCGTCCCGGTGGACCCGGTGGCCCGGGCCGTCCCGGCGGTCCCGGTGGCCCGGGCGGGCCTGGTGGGCCCGGCATCGGCCTTCCGGGTGGCCCCGGCGGCCCCGGCGGGCCGGGCCGTCCCGGTGGTCCCGGTGGCCCGGGTCGTCCGGGTGGTCCCGGCGGCATCGGCCAGCCTGGTGGCCCCGGTGGGCCGGGTGGTCCCGGTCGTCCGGGTGGGCCCGGCGTCGGCCAGCCTGGTGCGCCCGGCGGGCCCGGTGGCCCGGGTCGTCCCGGTGGTCCCGGTGGTCCCGGTGTCGGCCAGCCCGGCACGCCCGGTGGTCCCGGCGCGGGGCAGCGCCCCGGTGCCGGCAACCGGCCGCAGGGGCAGCGTCCGAACGCGGGGCAGAACCGCCCCGGCTCGGGCAACCGCCCCAATGCGCAGAACACGCGCAACCGTGCCCAGCAGGCCCGGCCCCAGCAGCGCGCCCGGCCCCAGCAGCAGGCCCGGCCCAAGCAGCAGGCCCGGCCGCAGCAGCGGGCGCGACCGCAGCAGCGGGCTCAGCCCCAGCGTGGGAACCGCGGGAACCGCTGACCCCATCCGACGCCGCCACGGCCTTGCGCCGGCGGCGTCCCTGCAAAGCCGAGGCCCGCCGCGACAGCTGCGGGCTTCCCCTTTTCCGTGACCGGACGGCCGGCGCCGGCCGCGTCGCCGCACAGGGAAGCCGGCACCACTTCCCTTCTCCGCGCGAATCTCCTTCACTAGGGTCCAGCCGCGCGCCGGGCGGCATATGTTTCCGGCGCAGCGGCGGGACTTGGCCGACCCCATCGCGGAGGGACCCATGCCGCGACTGTTCACCGCCATCGAGATCCCCCGCGAAGTGGGGACCGGCCTGTCGTTGCTGCGCGGCGGCCTGTCCGGCGCCCGCTGGATCGACCCGGAGAACTACCACGTGACCCTGCGCTTCGTGGGCGACGTGGACGACGCCACCGGGCGCGACATCATGCTGATGCTGGGCCAGGTGCGCCGCCCCGCCTTCGATCTCATGCTGGACGGGCTCGACCAGTTCGGCGGCCACAAGCCCCGCGCCGTGTTCGCCGCCGTCCGGTCCAACCCCGCCCTCATGGAGCTGCACGCCGAGCAGGAACGGCTGATGCAGCGGCTCGGCCTCGGCGCCGAGGGGCGCAACTACAAGCCCCACGTCACCCTCGCCCGGCTGCGCGACGCCTCTTCCCGGCAGGTGGCCGATTATCTGGCGACCCGGGGGCCCTATCGCAGCCCCAGCTTCAAGGTGCCGCGCTTCGTCCTGTTCTCCTCACGCGATTCCGTGGGCGGCGGCCCCTATCTGGTGGAAGCCGCCTACCCCTTGCTGTGAGGCGGCCCCGCCCGCCTTGCGGGCCGAAGAACCCTGAGAAGCGCGGCCTTGCGGGCCGCTTGGGCACTTCCCATCTCATGGCCATGAGCACCACGTCCACCGCCGGCCCCGCCTCGCCCGAAACGGAGGGGCTTTCCCAATCGGAGCGCGCCCAGGCCGCCCGCGACGAAGAGAGCGTGCGCCGCGGCTTCTGGCGCAAGCTGCAGGGCACGGCGGCGCGCATTCCCTTCGCGCAGGAGGCCACCGCCTCCTATTACGCCGCCCTCGACCGCGAGACGCCCCTGAAGGTGCGCGCGACGCTGCTGGGTGCCCTTGCCTATTTCGTGCTGCCGGTGGATTTCGCGCCGGACCTCTTTCCCCTCGTCGGCTTCACCGACGATGCGGCGGTGCTGATGGCGGCCATGCGCCTGCTCTCCAGCCACGTGCACCCGCGCCACCATGCGGCGGCCCGCGACGCGCTGGAGCAACTGCGCCACGGCCGCGACTGAGGCCGAGGGTCCGCGCGCGCCATCACCCGGTGGTGAGCACCACCTTGCCCTTCACCCGGCGGCCGGCGATCTCGCCGAGGGCCTCGGCGCAGCGCTCCAGTGGGAAGGTGGCATCCACATGGGCGGAAATCCGCCCGTCCCGGGCATGGCCCATCAATTCGCCGATGGCGTCGCGCAGCCATGCGGGATTGCTGCGCGCCTGCGCGCCGAAGGCGATGCCCCGCGCATCGCAATTCTTCAGCAACAAAAGGTTGAGCGGAATCTTGGGAATCTCGCCCGCGGCGAAGCCCACCACCAGAAAGCGGCCGAGGTTGCCGAGGGCGCGCAGCGCCTGCTCCGCCATCTCGCCCCCCACCGGGTCGTAGACCACATCGAGGCCGGCCTGGCCGCCGAACGCCTTCAGCGCCCCCTTCAGGTCGCCTTGCGCATAGTCGAAGCCGGCGTCGGCGCCATGGGCCATGGCGAAGGCCACCTTTTCGGGAGAGGAGGCGCAGGCGAGGATGCGCGCGCCCATGATGCGCCCCAGCTCCACCGCCGCCAGCCCCACGCCGCCCGCGGCGCCGAGCACCGCAAGGCTCTCGCCCGGCTTCAGTTCGCCGCGCTCGCGCAGGGCATAGAGAGCGGTGCCGTAGGTGACGATGAGCCCCGCGGCCTTCACCAGGTCGAGGTCGTCCGGCACCCGGGCGAGAAATTCGGCCGCCACCGCCACCCGCTGGCGCGCCGCGCCGGAAGTGACATAGCCGCACACCCGCTCGCCCACGGCGAAGCCCTCCACACCGGCCCCCAGCGCCGCCACATGGCCGGAAAATTCCGCGCCGGGGGAGAAGGGCAGCGGCGGCTTCACCTGGTAGAGATCGCGGATGATGAGCGTGTCGGAGAAATTGAGGCCCACCGCCGCAATCTCCACCACCACCTGCCCCGGGCCGGGGGCCGGTTCCGGCAGGTCGTGGATCTCCAGGGCCTCCGGCGGGGCGTGGCGCACGCACATGACCGCTTTCATCGAGCTGCCTTCTCACTGTTGGGGTGCGAATGACCAAAAATTAACCTTATCGGCACGCGGCTGCCGGTCCATATTGTCGCCCGCAGGCGCAAGGGGGCGGCCGCAAGGCGCGCCTAGTGCCCTGTACCCGAAGGTTCCTTTCCCCGCAAAAGCGTGCAGAAACAGGAAATCGCCCCGCAGGATTGACCCTGCGCATTGAGCGGAGCGGAGCGTTTGGTTTAGGAAAACGCAAGACCTGCCCGCCATTTTTTTGACCGCCTGCGCCGTTAGGCGACGCAGTGCCAGCTACGCCGTTGCGGGCCCGCCGCCGAAGCCGGACCCCGCCAGGGCGTAACCCCTGACGGGCACGTTCGTCCCGGAGGGTAGAAGGAGAATGCATGTTCGGCCGGCCTGCGCTGCAGGCAGACGGGCGCGCACTCCAGGGCCCCAGTGAATAGGAGAAGCCATGACGCTTCATCATGTCCATCCGATGCTCCTGGGCGTGTTCCTCGCCTGCTCCGTCGCGGTCCCCGCGGCCGCCCAGGGACAGCCCCAGTCGCGCTCGGTGGCGCAGTTCGGGGACTGGAGCGTCTACGTCTCCACCGCCAGCCCGAAGGTGTGCTACGCCATCTCCCAGCCGAAGAGCCGCGCGCCCGAGGGGCTGAAGCGTGACCCGGCCTATTTCTTCGTCTCCACCCGCCCGGGCGAGAATGTGAAGAATGAGGTGACCATCACCGTCGGCTTTCCCCTGAAGGAAGGCTCCGACGCGACGCTCACCGTGGGCTCCATGAGCCTCCAGCTCTACACCAAGAACGAGGGCGCCTGGGTGCGCAACGTGGCGGACGAGGCCAGGCTCGTGGACGCCATGCGCAAGGGACGGGACCTCACCGTGGTCTCCACCTCCCTGCGCGGCAACCCGACCACCGACAAATACTCCCTGAGCGGCATCGGCCAGGCCCTCGACCGGGTGGCGCAGGAGTGCAAGTGACCGCCTGAGAGGGTGACCACCTGAGCGTGACCGCCTGAGCGTGCGCCTGAGGCAGCCCCTCCGACGCCGCCGGCCGGGGCCTCCGCCTGAAACCGCATTCCGCCCGTGCACCCGCGCCGGCGGATGCGGGGACGAACGCACCCGCCGGGGGTCAGCGCGCCCGGCGGGACTGCCCCGCAAATCTCCCCGTGGCAAGCCGGCGCACAAGGCATTATGTGTCATGCCATGATGCCGACGCCCGAACCCGCCTCCGATCCTGCCCCGCGCCCCCACCCCGGCCCGGCGCCCGCCGCCGCGCGCTCCTCCCTGGTGGGGCTCGACCGGGAGCGGCTCGGCGCGGCCCTTGATGCCATCGGCGTGAGGGGCTCCGAGCGGCGGATGCGGATCAACCAGCTCTGGCACTGGATCTATCTGCGCGGCGCCACCGACTTTGCGGAGATGACCAACGTCTCCAAGCACCTGCGTGCCGACCTTGAGGCCGCCTACACGCTGGCGCGGCCGGAAATCGTGCTGGAGCAGGTGTCGCAGGACGGCACCCGCAAATGGCTGCTGCGCTTCCCCGCCGATCTGCCCGGCGAGAAGCCCCACGACATCGAGACCGTCTACATCCCCGAGAGCGACCGGGGCACCCTGTGCGTGTCCTCCCAGGTGGGTTGCACCCTCAACTGCTCCTTCTGCCACACCGGCACCCAGCGCCTGGTGCGCAACCTCACGGCCGCCGAGATCGTGGCCCAGGTGATGGTGGCCCGCGACCGTCTGGGCGACTATCCCGGGCGCGACCGCGCGGTGGGGCCGGGCCTGCCCACGGAAGGCGACCGGCTCGTCACCAACATCGTCTTCATGGGCATGGGCGAGCCGCTCTATGCCTATGACAGCGTGGCGGAGGCCATCGAGATCCTGTCGGATGGCGACGGCCTCGGCCTCGGCAAGCGGCGCATCACCGTGTCCACCTCCGGCGTGGTGCCGGAGATCGGCCGCCTCGGCGCCGAGGTGGGTCCCATGCTGGCCATCTCGCTGCACGCGGTGCGCGACGACCTGCGCGACGTGCTGGTGCCCATCAACAAAAAGTATCCCATCAAGGAATTGATGGAGGCCTGCCGCACCTATCCGGCCGCCTCCAACGCCAAGCGCATCACCTTCGAATATGTGATGCTGAAGGGGGTGAACGACAGCCCCGCCGACGCCAGGGCGCTGGTGAAGCTCTTGGAAGGGGTGCCGGCCAAGATCAACCTCATCCCGTTCAATCCCTGGCCGGGCACGCAATATGAGTGCTCCGACTGGGAAACCATCGAGCGCTTCTCGGACATCGTGTTCCGCGCCGGCTATGCGAGCCCGGTGCGCACGCCGCGCGGGCGCGACATCCTCGCCGCCTGCGGCCAGCTGAAGAGCGAGAGCGAGAAGCTCACCGCCCGCGAGCGCCTCGCCTACCGCGCCATGATGGCCCAGGAGGACTAGAGCCTGATCCGATCAGGTTGAATCAACCTGATCGGTGAATCGCCCTCTAACTTCAGGATAGAGCACGCGCCTCCCACCGGGGAACCGCGCCGCGGTGCGGGCCCGGGCCGCCCCGCCTCAGCGGCCGATTTCCAGCGGCGGCACGGTGCGGTCGATGGGGAAGGACTTCATCGCCTTGGCGTCGAGGTCCAGCCTGGAGATGTCGATCACCTGCCGGGCGGGATTGTCGTAGATGACGAAGTGGTAGCGCCCGCCCTTGAGGTCGGCCGCCACGATCCACTCGGTGGTTTCGTAGCCGGAGACGCCGCCGCCGGCCGCCGACCCCGCGCTGGTCACCACGGCGCCCGGCGGAATGTCGAAATTGTTGAGGATGTGGAAGGCGGTGGTGACGCCGGCCGCGCCATTGGGTGCCTTCGGGGCGTTGCGGGTGAACAGGAACGCCCGCACGAAGCGCGAGGGCGAGAGCATGTCGCCTGGCAGTCCGTGCAGGCCGCCGCCGGTGCTCGGCGTGCCGAGGGTGAGCCCGCCCACCTGGATCGGCTTCGGCTCGACCGGCGAGAGGTTCACATACTGGCCGAGATTGGCGATCTGCCAGTCGAAGGTCGGCGCATTGGTGAGCACGGTGGTGGGGTTGTCGTGCAGGGTCAGCACGCCGCCCACATATTCCACCACCAGGCTGGCGCCGCTGGCGTCGTGCAGGGTCATGTGCACCGGCACCGGCATCTTGAACACCGACTGGGGTGCGCGGTTCACCTTGATCTTGGGCAGGGCCGCCTTCACCTCCGCCACGGTGGCGAAGCTGGTGAGCACGTAGGTGAGCATCTCGAACGAGGCGATGGAGGTCTTCGCCTCGCCGGGCGCCACTTCCTGGAAGCCGGCGACCCCCGGCAGATAGAGCATGCCGCCGGCCAGGCCCTTCTCGTTCATGCCGTCGATCAACACCGGCAGGCCAAGGCCGTTGAGGCCGACCGCGCCGTAGCGGGTGGTCCAGGGCAGACCTGTGCCCGCCTCGCCCGTGGGGCCGGTGCCGGTGATGGCGAGGTTGCGCGGGATCACCAGCGCCTGCGACTGGAACGGCAGGCTGAATTCCATGGTGCGGCCATAGACGAAGCCGCCGTCCGTCGTCCCCAGCAGGAACGAGGTGCAGGCCGCGGCCGGGCCGGAAAAAACGATCGGCGCCGCCAGAACGGCGGAGCAGACGGCGGCACACATACGCTTCAGCTGCTTTTTCATGGGCGTGTCGCTTCCGTTTGACCCTGCACCCGCTCCTTGTCGCAGCTTCTCGCGCGGCATGGAGCGATGCCGTTGCAATTTTCGTGGGACCCCACCATGCGGCGTCCGGCGGGCACTTGAGGAACCGGCCCGATTCCGATCACATGGCGATGCTAGAGCGCGATCCGCTCAAATTGAAACAATTTGAGCGGATCGGCGCGTGCTCTAGAGACTGTGTGATCCGAACCGAAGCGCGCTGCGGCTTGTGGCGCAAAGGGGGGTGTCGTGCTGGACCATGTAGGGATCTCGGTGAACGACGTGGCGCGCTCGCGCGCCTTCTACCTGGCCGCGCTGGCGCCCCTGGGCTATGGCATCGTGATGGAGATCAGCCCGCCCGGCGGTCATTCCTACATCGGCTTCGGCGCGGGCAAGCCGGACTTCTGGATCGGCGATGCGCCGACCTCCACCGGCCACCTGCACATCGCCTTCGCGGCCAAGGACCGCGCGGCAGTGGACGCCTTCTATGCCGCCGCCATCGCCGCCGGGGGACGCGACAATGGCGCGCCGGCGCTGCGGCCCCATTACCACCCCGATTATTACGGGGCCTTCGTATTCGACCCCGACGGGCTCAACGTGGAAGCCGTCTGCCACCTGCCGGAGTGACGGGACGACAATGGACAACCTCGCCCGCCTGCTGCTGCGCTTCCTTTTGGTTCCCCTGGGTTATCTGGCGGCGGTGATCGCCGCGGCGGTGGTGATCCTGGCGGGGGAATGGCGCATCGGCACCCTGTTCGAGACGACGCAGCCGGACGAGGCGGCGGTGGGCGTCTTCGTGGCCATCGTCACGGCGGTGACGGTGCTGGTGGTGCTGCTCTCGCTCATGTGGCTGGTGGCGGCGGTGGGCATCCTGTTCTCGGAGCTGTTCGCCGTGCGCTCCTGGATGTTCCACGCCGCCAACGGCGTGGTCTCGGCCTGGATCGGCGCCCAGCTCCTCGCCCCGTCGCAGACCGCGCCGGGCGTGGCCTCGGACCCGTTCTACGTGATCGCCGCGGGGCTGGCGGCCGGGCTCACCTACTGGCTGGTGGCCGGCTCCACCGCCGGCTTCTTCAAGCCCATCCTGCGCCCGCCGGCGGAGCGCGCGCGACACCAGCCGCTGCCGGCGCCCCATGCGGCACCCGGTCCGGGCCAACTGCCGCAGCCGGGCGCCCAACCGGGCCCGCCGCCCCCTTCGCCGTGAGCCGCCGGCGCCCGCCCCCGCCGAACAATCCTTTGATTCTCGGCCCCATTGCCGCTAAGGCTCGCCACCGAGCGCAAACACCATGACCCAGCCCCTTCCCCCGCCCTCCCTCGCCGACCTGCGGGCCGAAATCGACCGCATCGACGCGGCCATGCACCGCCTCCTGATGGAGCGCAGCGAGATCATCGACCGTCTCGTGGCGGTGAAGCGCGCCGCGGGCTCCGAGGGCTCCGCCTTCCGCCCCGCCCGCGAGGCCGACATGATGCGCCGCCTGGTGGAGCGCCATCACGGCCTTTTGCCCCTCGACACGGTGGAGAGCATCTGGCGCGTCATCATCGCCACCTTCACCTATGTGCAGGCGCCTTATGCGGTGCATGCCGACCTCGCCGTGGGCGAGCCGGCCATGCGCGACAGCGCCCGCTTCCATTTCGGCTTCACCGTGCCGTTCGTGCCCCACATGGGCGCGCGCGGGGTGATCGACGCTGTGGCCCTCTCCACCGGCGACCTCGGCCTCATCGCCGCCGCGCCCTCGCCCTCGGGCGGCGATCCGTGGTGGACGGCGCTGGAGGCGGCCGGCGCCCCCAAGATCATCGCCCGCCTGCCGTTCGTGGAGCGGGCGGACCACCCCGCCGGCCTGCCGGTGTTCGTGGTGTCCCACCCCATCAACGACGCGGCGGTGCGCGAGGTGCGCGTCTATTCCCTGCGCGTGACGGGATGGAGCGCCGCCGCCGGCCGCGCCATCCCCGCCTGCGCCGAGGTGGTGGTGGCCCCCGACGAGGCCCTCGACGGCGCCGCGCTTCTCGTCTCCCTGCCCCCCGGCCATGCGGTGGAGAAAATCACCGCCGCCCTCGCGGAGGCCGGTGCCGGCATCCGCGCGCTCACCGAGGTGGGCAGCCACGCCGCCCTCTACCGGGTGAGCACCGCAGGATAGGGGCACAGGCGGCCGCCGGACGGCCGCGACCTTGGATTTCTGGAGTAGCGTCAATGTCCGCCATGCCGAAAGACCCCACCCCGGCCGAGGAACGCCCAGCCGGCGGCCGCCCCGAGCCCCGGCCCGGCGTGCTCGCCATCGAGGCCTATGTCCCCGGCAAGAGCCACGCGCCCGGGGTGGAGAAGGTCTTCAAGCTCTCCTCCAACGAAACCCCCCTCGGCCCGAGCGAGAAGGCGGTTGCCGCCTTCACCGCCGCCGGCCGCCGGCTGGAGGATTATCCCGACGGCTCCGCCACCGTGCTGCGCGAGGCCATCGCCAAGGCCTATGGGCTCGACCCCGCCCGCATCATCTGCGGCGCCGGCTCCGACGAGATCCTGAACCTCGTGGCCCACACCTATGTGGGGCCCGGCGACGAGGCCATCTTCAGCGCCCACGGCTTCCTCGTCTACAAGATCGCCACCCTCGCCGCCGGCGGCACCCCCGTGGTGGCGCCCGAGCGCGAGCTGACGGCCGACGTGGACGCCATACTGGCGCGGGTGACGGCGCGCACGCGCCTCGTCTTCCTCGCCAACCCCAACAACCCCACCGGCACCTACCTGCCGTTCGACGAGGTGAAGCGCCTGCATGCGGGGCTTCCCGCCCACGTGCTGCTGGTGCTGGATGCGGCCTATGCGGAATATGTGCGCCGCAACGACTACGAGACCGGGCTGGAACTGGCGCTGACCGCCGAGAATGTGCTGATGACCCGCACCTTCTCCAAGATCCATGGCCTTGCGGCCCTGCGCATCGGCTGGGCGGTGGGGCCCGCCCCTGTGATCGACGCCATGAACCGCATCCGCGGCCCGTTCAACATGAACACCCCGGCGCTGCTGGCCGGCGCCGCCGCCATTGCCGATGCGGCCCATGTGGAGAAGGCGGTGGCCCACAATGCCCAGTGGCTGCCCTGGCTCACCACCCGCATCGAGGGGCTGGGGCTGAAGGTGACGCCCTCGGTGGCCAATTTCCTGCTCATCCATTTTCCCGATACCCCCGGCCGCACCGCGAAGGAGGCGGACGTCTTCCTCACGCGCCGCGGCCTGGTGCTGCGGATGGTGGCCTCCTACGGCCTGCCCAACAGCCTGCGCCTGACGGTGGGCTCCGAGGAGGCCAACCGGCTGGTGGTGGAGGCCCTCGCCGCCTTCATGGCGGGAAGCGCCGGGGATTCTGCCGGGAGCCCTGCAAAGTGATCCGCCCCCTGGTTCCCCGCCTCGCCGTCATCGGGGCGGGCCTCATCGGCTCCTCCCTCGCCCGCGCGGCGCGGGAGAAGCATCTGGCCGGCACCCTGGCGGTGGCCGATGCGGACCCCGCCGTGTGCGAGCGGGTGCGCGCCCTCGGCTTCGCCGATCTGGTCACCGAAAGCGCGGCGCAGGCGGCGCAGGATGCCGACATCGTGGTGGTCTGCGTGCCGGTGGGCGCCTCCGGCGCGGTGGCGGCGCAGGTGGGCCCGCAGCTGAAGCCGGGCGCCATCCTCTCCGACGTGGGCTCGGTGAAGGGCGCGGTGCTGGAGGCCATGTCGCCTTACGTGCCGGCCCATGCCCATCTGGTGCCGGCGCACCCGGTGGCGGGCACGGAATTTTCCGGCCCCGACGCCGGCTTCGCCAGCCTGTTCGAAAACCGCTGGTGCATCGTGACGCCGCCGGAGGGGGCCGATGCCGCCGCCGTGGCGCGCATCGTCGGCCTGTGGCGCGCCGCCGGGGCCAATGTGGAAACCATGAGCGCGCAGCACCACGATCTGGTGCTGGCCATCACCAGCCACGTGCCCCACCTCATCGCCTACAACATCGTGGGCACGGCGGCGCACCTGGAGGAGACGCTGACCTCCGAGGTGATCAAATTCTCCGCCGGCGGCTTCCGCGACTTCACCCGCATCGCCGCGTCCGACCCCACCATGTGGCGCGACGTGTTCCTCTACAATCGCGAGGCGGTGCTGGAGATGCTGGGCCGCTTCACCGAGGACCTGACCGCCCTGCAGCGCGCCATCCGCTATGGCGACGGGGACACGCTGTTCGAGCATTTCAGCCGCACCCGCGCCATCCGCCGCTCCATCATCGAGCAGGGCCAGGAAACCGCCGCCCCCGATTTCGGCCGGCGCGCGGCGGAAAAGCCGAAGCACGAGGACAGCTGAGGGGGGCGCCGCGAGGCCGCCCCGTCCGCCGCCTTTCCCCACGCCCTACTCCGCCGCCACCGCCGGCTGCTCCGGCGGGGCGAGGAAGCGGGCGAGGAGATCGGCCTCCTCCGCCCGCGCCGCCTCCAGGTGCCGGTCCTTCACATGGCCGAAGCCGCGGATCTTCTCGGGAATGGAGGCGATGGCCACCGCCAGCGCGTGGTTCGAGCCGTCGAGGCGCGACAGCACTTGCGCCATCCGCGCCTCATAGGCGACGATCAGCGCCCGCTCGGTCCGCCGCTCGGCGGTGTAGCCGAACGGGTTGAAGGGGGTGCCGCGCAGGCCCTTCAGCTTCGCCAGCAGGGCGAAGACCCGCAGCACCCACGGCCCCAGCGTCAGCTTCTTCGCCTCGCCCGTCACCGGATCGCGGCGCACGAGGAGAGGCGGGGCGAGATGGAAGGCGAACGTCAGGTCCCCGTCGAAGGCCGCATGGGCCTGGGCGAGGAAGGCGCCGTCGGCATAAAGCCGCGAGATCTCGAATTCGTCCTTGTAGGCCATGAGCTTGTAGAGGTTTTTCGCCACCGCCTCGGCAAGCCCCCCGCGCCCCGGCGCCCGGGCGGCCTCGGCGGCGCGCACCGTCTCCACCAGCGCGCGATAGCGCTCCGCATAGGCCGCATCCTGATAGGCCGTCAGGTCGGCCACGCGGCGGGCGATGATCTCGTCGAGGCTTTGCGACAGCCGGCGGGCATCGCTGGCCGCCCCGTCCTTTGGCGCGGCGATGGCCTCCACCGCCGCCGGATCATGGGCGGCTCTGCGCCCCCACAGGAAGGCGGCCGTGTTCATGGCCACCGCCTCGCCGTTCATCTCGATGGCCTTTTCGATGGCGGCGGCGGAGAGCGGCAGGGCGCCGAACTGATAGGCATAGCCCACCATGAAGATGTTCTGCGCCAGAGCGTTGCCGAACAGCGCCTGGGCCAGGCGGCTGGCCTCGATGAAATGGGTCTGCCCCTCGCCCACGAGGTCGCGGATGGTGCGCTTGATGCGCTCGGTGGGCAGGGAATAGTCCGCATTGCGGGTGAAGTCGCCCGGCAGCACCTCGTGGGTGTTCACCACGCAGATGGTCTGGCCCGGCTTCACCGCCGCCAGCACCTTCTTGGTGCCGGCCACCACCAGGTCGCCGCCCAGCACCACGTCCGCCCCGCGGGCCGGCACGCGGATGGCGGTGATGTCGGCGGGATCGTTGGCGAGGCGGATGTGGCTGTAGACCGCGCCGCCCTTCTGGGCGAGGCCGGCCATGTCGATCATGCCGCAGGCCTTGCCTTCCAGATGCGCCGCCATGCCGAGGATGGCGCCGATGGTGACCACGCCGGTGCCGCCCACGCCGGTGGCGATGATGCCGTAGGTGCCATGGATCTCAGGATGCGCCGGCTCCGGCAGATCAGGCCAATTGTCCGCGCCCGCCGCCGCCCCGGCGCTCTTTTTCGGCTTGGCGCCGTGCACGGTGACGAAGGAGGGGCAGAAGCCGTTCACGCAGGAGAAGTCCTTGTTGCAGGACGACTGGTCGATCTCGCGCTTGCGGCCCCACTCGGTTTCCAGCGGCTGCACGGAGACGCAATTGGACTTCACCCCGCAATCGCCGCAGCCCTCGCAGACGCGCTCGTTGATGAGCACGCGCCGGTCGGGGTCGGGAAACTGGCCGCGCTTCCTGCGGCGCCGCTTTTCCGAGGCGCAGGTCTGGTCATAGATCAGCACGGTGACGCCGGGGATGGCCGCCAGCTCCCGCTGCACCGCGTCCAGCTCGTCCCGGTGGTGGATGGTGAGGCCGGCCGGCCAGTGGGTGCCGGGCGCATATTTGCCGGGCTCGTCGGTGACCACGACCACCCGCTCCACCCCTTCCGCCGCCACCTGCCGGGCGATGACCGGGACGGTGAGGTCGCCATCGTGGCGCTGGCCGCCGGTCATGGCCACCGCATCGTTGAACAGGATCTTGTAGGTGACGTTCACCTTGGCGGCGCAGGCGGCGCGCAGGGCGAGATAGCCCGAATGGTTGTAGGTGCCGTCGCCCAGATTCTGGAACACATGGGCCCGCTTGGAGAAGGAGGCCTCGCCGATCCAGTTGGCCCCCTCCCCGCCCATCTGGGTGAAGCCGGTGGTCTCCCGGTCCATCCATTGCACCATGTAATGGCAGCCGATGCCGGCATAGGCGCGCATGCCCTCCGGCACCTTGGTGGACGTGTTGTGCGGGCAGCCGGAGCAGAAATAGGGGATGCGGGTGGCCACGTCCGTAGTGGCGGCGAGCACCCGCTGGGCCTCCTCCAGCTTTGCCACGCGTTCCGCGATGTCGGGGATATGGCCATAGGCGATGAGGCGCTTGCCGAGCTGGATGGCGATGTCGTTGGGGTCCAGCGCGCCCTTCACCGGGAACAGCCAGCGCCCCTCCTCGTCTTTCTTGCCGATGCAGACGGGCTGGTTGGCGGTGCCGTAGAGCTCCTCGCGGACCTGCACCTCGATGAGGGAGCGCTTCTCCTCAACCACCATGATGAGGTCGAGGCCGCGGGCGAACTCCACCAGCCCGTGCGTATCCAGCGGCCAGGGGCACGCCACCTTCCAGATGCGCAGGCCGAGATCGTTGGCGCGCACCTCGTCGATGCCGAGTTCATCCAGCGCGAGGCGCACGTCGAGATAGGACTTGCCCACGGTGGCGATGCCGATGCGCGGGCGCGCGCCGCCGGAGGTTATGAATCGATTGAGACGATTGGCGCGCAGGAAGTGCAGCACGGCGTCGCGCTTGTACTCCTGCAGGCGCTCCTCCTGCGCCAGCGGGGTGTCGCCGAGGCGGATGTTGAGCCCGCCGGGGGGCATCGAAAAGCCCAGCGCCGGCTCGATGCGCACCCGGTCCAGCCGCCCGTCCACGATGCCGGTGGACTCGATGGTGTCCTTCACCGCCTTCAGGCCCACCCAGGCGCCGGAGAAGCGGGAGAGGGCCCAGCCGTAGAGGCCGTAGTCGATGATCTCCTGCACGCCGGCGGGGTTCAGCACCGGGATCATCACGTCCACGAAATGGAATTCGCTCTGGTGGGCGGTGGTGGAGGATTCGCAGGTGTGGTCGTCGCCCATCAGCGCGATCACGCCGCCGTGGCGGGAGGTGCCGGCATTGTTGGCGTGGCGGAACACGTCGCCGGAGCGGTCCACCCCCGGCCCCTTGCCGTACCAGAGGCCGAACACGCCGTCATACCGGCCCTCGCCCCGCAGCTCCGCCTGCTGGGCGCCCCACAAGGCGGTGGCGGCCAGATCCTCGTTCAGGCCGGACTGGAACTTGATGTCGTTGGCCTTGAGGATCTTCTCGGCGCGCAGGAACTGCTGGTCGAGCCCGCCCAGCGGCGAGCCGCGATAGCCGGTGACGTAGCCGGCGGTGTTGAGGCCGGCGCGGCGGTCGCGCTCCTTCTGCATCAGGGCGAGGCGCACCAGCGCCTGCGTGCCCGAGACGAAGATGCGCTCCTGGGCGAGGTCGTATTTGTCGTCGAGAGATACGGGCTTCAGAGCCATGGGCGCCTCCGGCCGGCACGGCTGGGGTCGGGGCAAACCGTCGCAGCCGTTCGACCTAAGGCTGACACGGAGTGTTGCACCCCGCAATTTCGTTGTTCCAACTCAAAGTGAAACGAAATTGCTCAAAAGCTGGGCGTGGCGAATTTTGGCGCATTGCGGCATGGGGTGCGGCGCCGCAGCACCGCGCGTCAGCCCGGCAACAGCCGCTCGCTCTCCAGATAGCCGGTGAGCAAGGCGAAGCCGAACAGCATCACCAGCACGGCTGCGGCCAGTTCCACCCCAAGGCGCATGAGGATGGCGCGGCGGTCGTCCCGCCCGGCGAGGCGCACCGCCAGGCGCTTGCCGTAGACGGCGATGCCGGCAATCAGCGTCACCATCGCCGCGGTGCCCAGGCCCATGGCGAAGGCCGCCGCGACGCCGCTGGCGAACACCCCCTGCGACAGGGCGAAGGTGAGCACCAGGATGGCGCCCGAGCACGGCCGCGCCCCGGCGGAGACCACCGCCACCGCCGCCCGCTTCCAGCCGCCCCGCCCGTCGAGCAGGGAGGGGTCCGGCGCATGGGCATCGCCGCAGCCGCACTCCGGCCCGTGGGCATGGGCCGGCACGCCGCGCGCCACCGCCACCATGTCCCGCCCCTTCACGAACGCGAGATAAAGGCCGAACAGGCCGATGCCGCCGTAAGCGGCGATCTCCACCACATCCATGGCCCGCGCCATGGACACGGCGGTGGCGTTGAGCACCAGGGCCAGAATGCCCACGAAGGCGATGGCGGCGACCGCCTGCACCAGGCCCGAGGCCAGCGCCAGCACCGCCCCGCGCCGCAGCGTGCCGCCGTCCGCCAGCAGATAGGACGAGATCACCGCCTTGCCGTGCCCCGGCCCGGCGGCGTGGAACACGCCATAGGCGAAGGACAGGCCGGCGAGGAGGAAGGTGGCGTTGCCGTCCGCCTTGCTGGCCCGCACCGCCTGCACCAGCATGCGGTAGAATTCCGCCTGCTGCGCCAGGATGAAGCCGGTGATGCCGGTGGGGGCGGCGGCGGCGCCCATCCCGAAGGGGGTGGCCTTGGGCGCCCCGCTGGGCGCGCCGAAGGCCTGCGCGAAGGCGAAATCCGGGTAGAGCACCAGCGCCACCAGCAGCCCCAGCGCCAGGAGGGCGCCCAGCGCGACGCCCACGGCGAGCACAAGGCGCGCCGCGCGGCGCACCGGGCCGGCGGCTGCGGGAGCGGGAGCGGGAGCGCTCACGGGCACTTGACCGTGATCTTGTCGGCGAACTGCGCCCCGTAGGTGCTGGCGGAGGTGAGCTGCGAGAAGAACGCCTCGCTCAGCTGCGAGGATTGCGGCGGTTCGGGCGAGACCACCTGCTGGGTGCAGCCGGCCGGGGCCGAGAGAAGCCGCACCGGCTCCTTTTCCGCGAAGGCGAAGGAGACGAACACCGTCGGGTCGTAGATTTCCACCGAAATATTGCCCTTGGCGGGAGTGGGCTTTTCCAGCGGCAGGGTGAAGTGCAGCGTGAGAAGCTCGTTCTCATAGGTGAGGTAATAATCCACCGGGTCCTTGAAGGCGAGCTTGGCCGTCGCGGTCTTGCCGGTGACGAAGTAATTGTATTCCTTCAGCGAGGTCACATTCACTTCGGCGAGCGGCTTCAGCACGTCGTCGCCATAGGTGCCGTCCTTGCGCTTGTCCATGCCCTGCAGGGCGAAGGCGGTGAAGGCGTCGTCGAAGGTCCAGGCCTGCTTCAGCGCGGCCAGGCGCCCGTCCTGGTCATAGACCAGCTCGCTCTTCATGGTGACCCACACGTGCGGGTGCGCCTGCGCCCGCGGCACGGCGCTGACGGCCAGCGCGGCGGCGAGGAGAAACGCGGCGATCACTTGGCGCAGCGTCATGGACGTGATGCCTCCCGGGGCGAATGCGAACGGCCCGATTCGCCGGATTGGACGAACCGTTTCCCACTCCAACATGGAGATTGCATGACCTTGCCCGGGACTTCGGCAGAATGGTGGCGCGCCGCCCGGACCGGACGGCGCGCCCCTGGCATCAATTGCCGCCGAGGATGCTCTTCAGCTCGGCGCGGAACTCGCCCTCGATGTCCGGGCGGGACAGGGCATAGGCCACATTGGCCATAAGGAAGCCGATCTTGGAGCCGCAATCATAGACCGCGCCGTCGAAGCGCACGGCGTAGAAGGGCTCAGCCTCCTTCAGCTTGAGCATGGAATCGGTGAGCTGGATCTCGTTGCCCGCCCCGCGCTCCTGCTTCGCCAGCAGGTCGAAGATGGCCGGCTGCAGGATGTAGCGGCCGGAGATGGCAAGGTTGCTGGGCGCGGTGCCGGCCTTGGGCTTTTCCACCATCTGGGTGATGGCGCGGGCGCCGCGGGCCTTTTCCTCGCCGGTGCCGACGATGCCGTACTGGTGGGTCTGGTCGTCCGGCACCTCATAGACGGCCACCAGATTGCCGCCGGTCTCCTCATAGGCTTCCACCATGGAGGCGAGGCAGCCCTTGCCGTTGCCGTTGCCGGCCTTGGCCATGTGCAGCATGTCCGGCAGCAGCAGCGCGAACGGCTCGTCGCCGATGATGTCGCGCGCGCACCACACCGCATGGCCGAGGCCCAGCGGCAGTTGCTGGCGGGTGAAGGAGGTGGTGCCCGCCTTCGGCGTGTCGCGGTCCAGCTGCTCCAGTTCCTTGATCTTGCCGCGCTCCTGCAAGGTGCGCTCCAGCTCGAACTGGCGGTCGAAATGGTCCTCGATGACCGCCTTGTTGCGGCCGGTGACGAAAACAATGTGCTCGATGCCGGCGGCGCGCGCCTCGTCCACCACGTGCTGCACCACGGGCCGGTCCACCACGGTCAGCATTTCCTTCGGCACCGCCTTGGTGGCGGGCAGGAAGCGCGTGCCGAGGCCCGCAACGGGAAGGATGGCCTTACGAATGGGTTTCCGCATCAATCTGCCCCTCTTTGTCCCAGACCACGGGCTGCTTTATCACACCTTTTCGCGCGGCGCCGCACTGCAGCAAAAGTATTCGTTCCCCCTGCGGCGGAGCAACGGGGCCGCCGGGCCCCCGTTCCTTTGATTATCATGATACCGCAAGATCGGCCCCGCAACCGCAAAAACTTGCCTTACGTTAACCGGCGCGCAACCATATTGACGCCCAGTAGATGCCTCAGACGGTCAGGAAACGCGGCCGCCCGGAGGGCGTGCCCGGGGAGAAGGCTTCGCGATGGCTTCAACGACCTGCAAGGCGGCACCCTGCGCGGCAGCCATTGGCGCCGCACTCGCACTCGTGGCAACGGCGCTCATCACGCCCGCGGTGGCGCAGGCGCAGACCACCGGCTCCATCTTCGGCTTCCCCCCGGCGGGCCAGCCCCAGGCGGCCCCCTCCGGCGGCGGGCATCCGCTGATGACGCGCGAGGCCATCGCCCAGGCGCAGGCGAACTTTCCCGCCTGCATCGCCGGCATGTGGCCCCTGGCCCAGGCCAAGGGCGTGTCCCGGCGCACCTTCGATCGCTACACCGCGCGGCTTGAGCCGCAGATGAAGATCATGGACTATCTGGACAGCCAGCCGGAATTCTCCAAGCCCATCGGCGCCTATGTGAACATGCTGGTGACCGACTGGCGGGTGAAGAAGGGCCGGGAGGTGCTGGAGCGCTACAAGCCCATCTTCGACAAGGTGGAAAAGGCCTATGGCGTGGACCGCTATGCGGTGACCGCCATCTGGGGCATCGAATCCACCTATGGCGACCCGGACGGCATCGGCTCGCGCAACGTGCTGGACTCCACCGCCACCCTGGCCTGCATCGGCCGGCGGCAGGAC
This sequence comes from Xanthobacter sp. AM11, assembly GCF_047444035.1. Lineage (NCBI taxonomy): Bacteria > Pseudomonadati > Pseudomonadota > Alphaproteobacteria > Hyphomicrobiales > Xanthobacteraceae > Xanthobacter > Xanthobacter sp. AM11. The sequence goes on along the minus strand of NZ_JBLAOA010000001.1, from coordinate 1,735,038 downwards.
TATTTCCGCGACGAATTCATCGCCACCCTCCAGATTCTGGAGAAGGGCGACGTGCCCTACGACCACATGAAGGGCTCGTGGGCCGGCGCCTTCGGCCCCACCCAGTTCATGCCCACCTCGTTCCAGCGCTTTGCCGTGGATTTCGACGGCGACGGCAAGCGCAACGTGGTGGATTCCATCCCCGACATCATCGCCTCCACCGCCAACAACCTGAAGCTGGACGGCTGGGAATTCGGCAAGGCCTGGGGCTATGAGGTGGTGCTGCCGCAGGGCTTCGACTATCGCAACGCCAACCGCACCCTCAAGCGCACCTTGGGCGAATGGGGCAACATGGGCGTGCGCCGGGCGGGCGGCATGGCCTTCCCCCGCCCCGCGGACACCGCCTATCTGCTGCTGCCCGCCGGCGCCAACGGGCCGGCCTTCCTGATGATGAAGAATTTCGACGCCATCTTGAAGTACAACCCGGCCGATGCCTACGCCCTCGCCATCGGCCATCTGGCAGACCGGCTGCGCGGCGGCGGCGCCTTCGCCCAGCCGTGGCCGAAGGAGGAGCGGGGCCTCTCCAAGGCCGAGCGGCTGGAGATCCAGAACCGCCTTACCCAGCGCGGCTACGACATCGGCAATGTGGACGGCATTCTGGGCCAGAAGACCCGGGTGGCCATCCAGGACTTCCAGGCCCGCGCCGGGCTGCTGCCCGACGGCTATCCCGACCTTTCGGTGCTGCAGCAACTGCGGCGCTGAGGGGCGGCGCCCTTCCGGCCATCGCCTCCCGGCGCCGGCAAGCCCTCTCCCGCCTGCGGGAGAGGGGACGCCTCACCCCTCGATGCGGTCGAAATCGGCAATGCCGCGGGTGGCGGCGCGGATTTCATCCAGCAGCTTCAGGCGGTTCTCCCGCAGGGCGGGGTCGGGCGCATTCACCGTCACCGCCTCGAAGAAGGCATCCACCGGGGCGCGCAGGTCGGCCAAAGCGGTCATGGCCGCCGCGAAATCCTCCGCCGCCACCGCATCGGCGACGCGGCGCTTCACCTGCTCGATGGCATCGGCCAGGCGCTCTTCCGCCGGCTCCTGCAAAAGCGTGGCATCGGTGGGGCCGGCAAAGGCGCGGCCGTCCTTCTTCTCCTCGATGCGCAGGATGTTCACCGCGCGGCGATAGCCGGCGAGGAGATTTTTCCCGTCTTCCGTATCGAGGAAACGGCCCAGCGCCTCCACCCGGCGCACCACGAGGAGAAGGTCGTCCTGCCCTTCCAGGGCGAAGACGGCATCCACCAGATCATGCCGCGCGCCGCGCTCGCGCAGATGGACCTTCAGGCGGTCGGCGAAGAAGGAGAGGAGGTCTTTCGCACGTTCATCTACCAAGCGGTCGCCAAAGCTTGTTTGTACGATAGCAGTCGCCCCAGCGGCGATGCCCGTCCCCAGCTTATCAATGCTTGCCTGACGCTGTGAGACATCTGCGTTCAAGCGAGCAACGTCAAGAAATTCGAACAGGGGAGAGGTGAGAACAGCAAGTTTAACCCGCAGCTCATTCTCCAGCACAATCCTGATCACCCCCAGCGCCGCCCGCCGCAGCGCATAGGGGTCCTTGCTCCCGGTCGGCTTCTCGTCGATCGCCCAGAAGCCCACCAAAGTGTCGATCTTGTCCGCCAGCGCCACGGCCACGGAGACCGGCGCGGTGGGCACGCGGTCGCCCGGTCCCTGCGGCTTGTAATGCTCCTCGCAGGCGGCGGCGACTTCGCCGGCCATGCCTTCGCCCAGCGCGTAATAGCGGCCCATGAGGCCCTGCAGCTCGGGGAATTCGCCCACCACCTCGGTCAGCAGGTCGGCCTTGCAGATGAGCGCCGCTTCCTCCGCCAGCGCGGGCGAGGCGCCCACCTTCGGGGCCAGTTCCTGCGCCAGCCTTGCGATGCGCGCGATGCGCTCGGCCTGCGAGCCCAGCTTCTCGTGGAAGGTGATGCTTTGGAACTTGGGCATCCGGCTTTCCAGCCCGTTCACCCGGTCCGTGTCCCAGAAGAATTTCGCATCCGACAGGCGGGCGCGGATGACGCGGCCGTTGCCGGCGACGATGGCCGCCCCGCCGTCGCTCGCCACCAGATTGGAGATGAGCAGGAAGCGGTTCGCCAGCCGGCCCGTGTCGGGGTCCTTCAGCACGAAGCACTTCTGGTTGGCGCGGATGGTGGCGCGGATGACCTCGTCGGGGATGTCGAGGAAGCGCGCCTCGAACGATCCCATGAGCACCACCGGCCATTCCACCAGGCCCGCCACCTCGTCCAGCAGTCCCTCGTCCTCCACCAGCTCCAGCCCCGCGGCCAGCGCCAGATCCTTGGCATCGTTGAGGATGATGTCCTTGCGGCGGTCGCGGTCGGCCACCACTTTCGCGGCTTCCAGCTTGGCCATCCAGTCGTCGAGGCGCTTCACCGTGAACGAGGCCGGCGCCAGGAAGCGGTGGCCGCGGGTGACATTGGAGGAGACGATACCGTCCACCTCGAACTGCACCACCTCCGGCTCGTCCCCCTCCGCCCCGAAGGTGCAAAGGATGCTGTGCAGCGGCCGCACCCACTTGAGCGTGCCCTCGCCCCAGCGCATGGATTTCGGCCAGGGGAATTTGCGGATCACGTCCGGCACGATCTCGGCGATCACCTCGGGCGTGGCGCGGCCGGGCTTTTCCACCACCGCCACGTAGAAATCGCCCTTCTTGGGGTCGCTCTGGATGCTGGCCTGCTCGATGGAGGCGAGGCCCGCAGCTTTCAGGAAGCCCGCGAGGGCCGCCTCGGGGGCGCCGACGCGCGGGCCCTTCTTCTCCTCCTTCTGGTCCGCCTGCCGGCCGGGCAGCCCGTGCACCGCCAGCGCCAGGCGGCGCGGCGTCACGAAGGCCTTGGCGCCCTCATAGAGCAGGCCGCGCTCCACCAGCGCATCGGTGACGAGCTTCTTCAGCGCATCGGCCGCCTGGGCCTGCATGCGGGCGGGGATTTCCTCACTGAAGAGTTCAAGCAGAAGGTCGGGCATGGTCTCGGGCTCGTCGCCTGGTCGGCGGGCCGGCGCGCGAGGCGCAGGCGGGCAAAGGTTCTGGCCGTGCTCTAGTGCGTTTCCGCCCCTGCGTCGAGGGTGCAGCCCGCGCCTCAGCGCAGGGCGTCGGCGCGCACCACGAAGGCGAAGCGGTCGGCGATCTCGGCAAGCGCCGTGCGATGCACCTGCTCCGCCGGGATATCGGCGCCGCCCAGCGGGTCCGGCAAGGCGCGCGTGGCGCAGGCATCGCCGACGACGAAAGAGGCGAAGCCGAGGTCGAGCGCCGCGCGGGCGGTGGTGCTGACGCACATGTGCGTCATGAAGCCGGCGAGGACGATCTCACCCCGGCCGGTCGCGCGCAGAAGGTCGAGCAGGGCGGTGCCAGCGAAGGCATTCGGCAGCCCCTTCTCCACCACAGCTTCGCCCGGCGCGGGCAGGGCCGGTGCGGCGAAGCCGAAGCCCTTGCCTTCGGGGTCGAACGCGCCGCCCGAGCCGGCCTCGCCGCGATGGGCCACATGGATCACCGGCGCGCCCGCGGCGCGGGCGCCTGCGAGCACGCGGCCGAGGGTGTCGAGCGCGGGCGCTATGCCCGCGAGCGGCGCCAGGCCGTCCACATATTCGCGCTGGGCATCGATGACGACGATGCTCGCGCGGGCGAGGTCGGCCGGGCGCGCCGGCGCGCCGGCAATCTGAAGCAAGGTGCGCGCGCCGCTCATGCCGCCGCCCCGCCGGCCGCCGTCTTCAGCCAGGCGGCGCCGCAGGCCTTGGCCAGCTCGCGCACCTTGAGGATGTAGCCCTGCCGCTCGGTCACCGAGATGACGCCGCGGGCATCCAGCAGGTTGAAGACGTGGGATGCCTTGATGCACTGGTCATAGGCCGGCAGCACCATTTCGTGGCGTTCGCCCTTGTCGCCGAAGGCCAGGTAGCGGTGGCAGGCCTTTTCCGCCATGCGGAACTGCTCCAGCAGCATGTCGGTGTCGGCCGCCTCGAAATTGTGCCGCGAATATTCCTGCTCCGCCTGCAGGAACACATCGCCATAGCTGGTCTTTTCCGCGCCCTCGCGGCCGTTGAAGTTCAGGTCGTAGACATTCTCCACGCCCTGCACATACATGGCCAGGCGCTCCAGCCCGTAGGTCAGCTCGCCGGAGACCGGGGCGCATTCGAAGCCCGCCACCTGCTGGAAATAGGTGAATTGCGACACCTCCATGCCGTCGCACCAGCATTCCCAGCCCAGGCCCCAGGCGCCCAGCGTCGGGCTCTCCCAGTCGTCTTCCACGAAGCGCACGTCGTGCAGCGCCAGGTCCACGCCGATGGCGGCGAGCGACTTCAGGTAAAGCTCCTGCAGGTTGTCCGGCGAGGGCTTCAGGATCACCTGGAACTGGTAATAATGCTGCAGCCGGTTGGGGTTCTCGCCATAGCGCCCGTCCTTGGGGCGGCGCGAGGGCTGCACATAGGCGGCCTTCCACGGCCGCGGCCCCAGGGCGCGCAGGGTGGTGGCGGGGTGGAAGGTGCCGGCGCCCACCTCCATGTCGTAGGGCTGGAGGATGACGCAGCCCTGGTCCGCCCAGAAGCGCTGGAGCGTCAGCAGCAGGGCCTGGAAGGAGCGGTCGGGCCGCATGTGGGCGGGAAGGTGCGGATCAATCATCAAGAGCTCGCAGGAACGGCCAATGCAGTACACGGCCGATGCAACACGGCCGATGCGGAACACGGCCCACGGGCACGGGCCGCCCCCCTGTCATCACCCCACGGCGCCGGACGCCGCCGCGGGCGCGCGGACACTAGAGCGCGCGCGGGGGGGAGGGAAGCGGGAATCCGCCGCCGGCTCCAGCCGCGGACGCCGGAAGGCCCCGGAGCGTGCCCCGGGGCCTTCGGCCTTGCAGCACGGCGCGATCAGCCGCGGGTGCGCGCGCGCACCATGAAATCGTCGTAGGTGAACTCGACAATCTGCCACCACAGATAGGCATTGTTGCGGAACGCCTTCAGGTCTTCGAAGATCTTCTTGAAGTCTGCGTTCTTGGCGCCGATTTCATCATAGAGCTGGTGCGAGGTCTTGTAGGCAGCATCCATCACGTCGGCCGGGTAGCGGCGCAGCTGGGTGCCGGCCTTCACCAGCGACTGGATCGCCACCGGGTTCTTGGCATCATAGCTCGCCAGCATGCTCTCGTTGGCCTGGGCCATGGCCGAAACCAAAGCGGCACGGTAGGCCTTGGGCAGCTCGTTCAGCTTCTCCTGGTTGACGAAGAAATTGAGGGCGGCCGAGCCCTCCCACCAGCCGGGGAAGTAATAATACTGGGCCACCTTGTAGAGGCCGAGCTTTTCGTCGTCATAGGGGCCGACCCATTCCGCGGCGTCGATGGTGCCCTTCTCCAGCGCCGGGTAGATGTCGCCGCCCGCAAGCTGCTGCGGCACCACGCCCAGGCGGGTGAGAACCTGCCCGGCGATGCCGGCGATACGCATCTTCAGGCCCTGCAGGTCCTGAACCGACTTGATCTCCTTGCGGAACCAGCCGCCCATCTGCCCGCCGGTATTGCCGCCCGGCATCATGACCACGCCGTACTTCTTGTAGAAGTCGTTGAGCAGGGTCAGGCCGTTGCCGAACTGGAACCAGGCGTTGATCTGGCGGGCATTAAGGCCGAACGGCACGGCGGTGCCGAGGGCGAAGGTGGGGTCCTTGCCCACATAATAATAGGACGCGGAGTGGCACATCTCCACGGTCTTGTTCTGGGTGGCGTCGAGCGCCTGCAGGCCGGGCACGATCTCCCCCGCCGCAAAAACCTGGATCTGGAACTTGCCGTCGGTCGCTTCCGCCACCGAACGCGCCATCAGTTCACCAGCCCCGAAGATGGTGTCGAGGGACTTGGGGAAGGACGACGTGCAGCGCCATTTCACGTCCGGCGCGGACTGGGCGATGGCCGGCATGGCAACGGCTGCAGAAGCAGCGGCGCCCGCGCCGGCAGCGGTCAGGAAATCACGGCGTTTCATGGAAGAGGCTCCCTAGGACATCTTCGGACGCGGCCCATGGTAAGTGGGGGCCGTCGTATGCACTCTTCTAGAATGCGAACCGTTTTGAGGGAAGCGCTTCCCGCGTCCTCCAAACGGCCAAGCTGCGCCGCCCCGGACGGGGGCAGGGTGCCGTTACGCCAGCCGTCCGCGACCTCCCCCGCCCGGCGCCCGCATGCGGCCGGGGCGAGGGAGAAGGGACCAGAGACCGCCTACTCGATGACGATGCGCGGCGCCTTGCGCGCGGAAGCCTGCACCCGCTCCAGCGCGGCCTTCACCCCCTGCGCCACGTGTCGGTAGGCGGCCGCCTGCGGGCTGTCGGGATCACAGACCAGGATGGGCAGGCCGGCGTCCGACATCTCGCGGATGCGCATGTGCAGCGGAATCTCGCCCAGGAAGGGCACGCCCAACTTGTCCGCCTCCGCATGGGCGCCGCCGTGGCCGAAGATGTCGGAGCGACCGCCGCAATGGGGGCAGATGAAATGAGACATGTTCTCCACCACGCCGAGGATGGGGATGTTCACCCGCTCGAACATGGCCACCCCGCGCCGGGCGTCGATGAGGGCGAGGTCCTGCGGCGTGGAGACGATGACCGCACCGGCCAGGTTCACCTGCTGGGCCATGGTGAGCTGGGCGTCGCCGGTGCCGGGGGGCATGTCCACCACCAGCACGTCGAGGGGACCCCATTTCACGTCCTTCAGCATCTGGGAGATGGCGGACATGACCATGGGCCCGCGCCAGATCATCGGCGTGTCCTCCTCCACCAGGAAGCCGATGGACATCAGTTGCAGCCCGAAGTTCTCCAGCGGAATCATGGTTTTGCCATCCGCCGTCGTTTCCGGCTTCTGGGCGACGCCGGACAGGCGCGGCACCGAGGGGCCGTAGATGTCGGCGTCCAGCAGGCCCACCTTCAGGCCCAGATCGCGCAGGCCGAGGGCGAGGTTGATGGAGGTGGTGGACTTGCCCACCCCGCCCTTGCCCGAGGCCACCGCGATGATGGCGGCGACGCCCGGCACCGAGATGGCGCGGGACGGGGCCGGCGCGCCATGGCCATGGCCGTGCGCCGCGGGGGCCGCGCTCGCCGGGGCGGCCTTGCGCTCGGCGGTGAGCGCCACGAGGGCGGAGGTGACGCCGGGCAGGGCCTTCACCGCCGCCTCGGCGGCGCCGCGCACGCCCTCCCAGGCCCGCGCCTGCGCCGGGTCCACATTGACGGAGAGATAGACCTTGCCGGAGGTGACCACCACGCCCGACAAGGCGGGGGAGACGGAAAGCGCCACGCCTTCCGGCGTCCGCACCGCGGCGAGGGCGGCGCGCACCATGTCTTCGGTCAGTTCGGCTGTGTCATTGCTGGCCATGTCACCTACTCCCCCGCCGGTCCTCCGCGCCCTTTCGGATCGGGGCTGGCGCGGGCCGGACTGGAAACGTTCGAAGTTACCATTTGATTCGCACGCCCGACGGCAAGTGCAAAGCCTGACATATGGGCGCTGCACAAGGCGTAGGCAAATAATGGTGCTCCCGCGCCCTCATGCCCCGCGCCCGAGCAGGCGTGCGACATCGGCACGCAAGGCCGGCACCACCTCGCGCTCGAAGTAGGGGTTGCGCTTCAGCCAGCCGGTGTTGCGCCACGAGGGATGCGGCAGGGGATAGACCGCCACCGGCGCCGGCCGGGCGAGGCCGGCGGCGCGCACCGCCTGCCAGCCCGCCACCGTCGCCCCCAGGCTCGCGCCCAGGTGGGCGGCAAGGCCGAGCCGGGCGAGGTGGTAGGCCTGCGCCGGGCGCCCCACCGCGAGGATGAGCGAAAAGGCCGGCAGGGCGGCGAACAAGGCGTCGTGCCACGCCGCCGCGCATTCGCGCCGGGGCGGCAGGTCGCCGCCGGTGGCATCCTGCCCGGGAAAGCAGAAGCCCATGGGGGTGATGGCGATGCGCGCGGCATCGTAGAAGTCGTCCGTGCTCACCCCCATCCACGCCCGCAGGCGGTCGCCCGAGGCATCGGTGAAGGGCAGGCCGCTGGCATGGACCTTCGTGCCCGGCGCCTGGCTCGCCACCAGAATGGAGGCCGTGGCGGACACCCGCAGCACCGGGCGCGGCGCATGCGGCAGCGGCGCCCCGCGGGGCGCCTCCACGCACAGCCGGCAGGCGCGGATGCGCGCCACCAGCGCATCCAGGGCGGCGGCATCTGCGGGGGGCGGGTCAGACGTCGAGTTCGAGCCCATCCTCGGCCACGATGAAATGGGTGGTGTCCACCTCGCCCCGCCGCGCCCACATCTCCTCGCCCATATGGGTGAGCAGGATGCGGCGGGCGCCAAGCTCGGCCCGGTGGTCGGCGATGGTGCGGTAGGCGAGATGGCCCACCGGCGCGCCTTCGAACATGAAGCTTTCGCAGATGAAGAGATCGGCGTCGCGGGCGATGGGCACAAGCGCCGGCGTCCATTCCGTGTCGCCGGAAAAGGCCAGGGTGCGGCTGCCGTCGGCAAGCCGCAGGGCGGTGGAGGGGGCGCCGGAGGAATGCACCACCTGCGCGGTGGTGAGGGTGAAGGGGCCGTGGCGCGTGGTGGAACCCGGCTCCACCTCCTCCACCGTCCATTCGAACCGCCAGGCGTTCGATCCCATGTGCGGGAACAGCGCCTCCATGGCCGCCTCCAGCCGCGCCCGCGTGCCAGGCGGGCCGACGATGCGCAGCGGCTTGCCGCGCCGGTGGACGAACTGGCCGTCCAGCAGCAGGAACGGGATGCCGGCGAAATGGTCGCCATGCAGGTGGCTGAGGAAGATGATGTCGATGTCGGCGGCGGACAGGCCCAGGCGGTTGAAGGCCACCGGGGCGCTGGCGCCGAAATCGAGGGTCACGGTCAGGCCGTGCGCGCACACGCGGTAGCAGGAATTGCCCCGCCCGCCGGAGCCGAACGCATCGCCGCAGCCCACCACCTTCAGCCTCATGGCGGCCGGCATCATAAAGGTCCCGCCCACGGATCAGGCCCCGGCGCTCGGCCGCTGCGACACCACGTCCCGCCAGCGCAGGAGGTGGGCGAGCTTCGCCGGCACCTCGGTGCGGATCACCCGCATGAAGTCCAGCGCCACCAAAGCGGTGATGTCGGCCACGGTGAAGCGGTCGCCGGCCACATAGGCGCGGCCGGCCAGCTCGGTATCGAGGAATTCGAGATAGGCGAGCACCTTGGGCTTGTTCGCCTCGCCCCATTCAGGCACCTGCGGCACTTCGCTGGCGGCCATGCCGGGGTTGAGATGGCGCAGCACCATCATGATGGGGACGAGCAGCTCCAGCTCCACCCGCCGCTGCCACATCTCCACCAGGCCCTGCTCCGCAGGGGTGCGGCCGAACAGGTTGGGCTCGGGCTGGAGCGCCTCGAAATAGCGGCAGATGGCCATGGTTTCGCTAATGGCGGTGCCGTCGTCCAGCTCCAGCACCGGCACCCGCTGGCGGGGGTTGAGGCGGGTGAATTCCGGCGACTTGTGCTCGTGGCGGGAAAGATCCACCGGCACCATCGGCACCGATATGCCCTTTTCCGCGAGGAAGATGCGCACGCGGCGCGGGTTCGGCGCGCGGTCGAAATCATAGAGCTTCATGGGGTCGCGTCTCCTCCTCTTGACCGTCACTGATCACGGGGGCGAGGAGAAGGTCAAGCGCCGCCGCCCGCGGGTGCAGCCGGCGGCGGCTCGACTGCGCAGCTCAGTCCCTGGGCACGGCGCGGCGGCCAAACCGCTCCGCGCTCGTGGTCAGGGCGGTGAACACGCCGGGCACCACCTGGATGGTTTCCACCAGCGCCTTGTGGATCGAATCGATCAGCGCCAGGTCGTGCTCCTCGGACAGGCTGTGCGCATTCTTGCGGCAGGCGTTCGCAATTTTGTGGCGGATGTCCTGCAGGGTCCTGAGCATGCGGTCGCGCTCGTCGATGGCGGCGGCGTCGGCGCCCTTCACGTCGTTCCATTTCCTGTAGACGTCTTCATAGTCCCGCAGGATCTCGTAGATGGCCGATCCCCAGAGGGAAGCCTTGGGCTCGGCGGAGGCGGAGCTGACCAGGGCGCTGAGCAGGAACCGCACGCGGCTGCACACCTCCTCGTCGATGCCGGACCGCTCCAGCCGCTTCAGGTCCAGCTGCAGGTTCACGAGGATGTCGGAGCGGAAGAAGTTGATGGCATAGCCCGGCGTGCCCCGGCTCAGGCCGCCCTTCGTCGTCCCTTTCGCGGCGGCGGGCTTGGCGGGGGGCTTGGGAGTGAGCGGCTTGGCGGTGAGCGGCTTGGGGGGCGTGGCCATGGCAACTGCTCTCGGGAGGGAAGGCGTTGCACAGCTATTAATATGTCATAAATAAAAATACAACTTAAAGCATTCATGGCCTTCGGGGGTTCGCGGCCCGCCAGTCCACCGGCATCTCGAACGGTCCCGCCCAGATGCCGCGCCGGGCCGCCTGCGCCTCCGCCTGGGCGCCGGCATAATCGCGGCCGAGATAGGCCACCGCCATGCCCTCGCGCACCATCACGTCGGCAAGATCGACGCCGCCCACGGTGCAGCGGGCCAGCGGGCGGCCGTATTTGTCGGCCCGCCCCGCGGCGCAGGACACCGGCCCCCGGCGCAGCGCTTCCGCCAGGGTCCGCCGCGCGGCCTCCCCGCAGGGCCACGGCCGGCGCTCGCGCACGCATTCCTGCCGCAGCTCCGGCGCATCAATGCCGGAGAGCCGCAGGCGGGTGCCGCGCAGGTCCAGCGTGTCGCCGTCCACGGCGACCGCCACCCCCTCCAGCATTTCCCGCTGCATGAGCAGTTCCGACAACAGGGCCACGCCGAACAGCACCAGCACGGCGACCAAGGCGTCCAGGGCACGCATTCCGGCAGCACCTCGCGGGCAGGCGGCGCCACGGCGGCGCCGCCCGGCAGCATGCAGCGCGGGCGTTAACCGCTCGTTAACCGCATTGGCGGCAGGAGTCGGCATCGCATCCGTGTGCCGTCCGCCGCGAGTCGCCCCCGAGGCGCGGCGGACGCCGAGGGCTCCGCCGCATGTCCGGCCCCGTTCGCCCCCTGCCCGACCCTGCCGCCCGCCCCGGGGCCGCGGCGGCGGAGACGCGATTCGCCCAGCCCGCCCCCGCGCCACCTTCGCCCGGGCCGGCCCTCACCCGTCTGGCCCTCACCCGCCTGACCCTGGCGGGCGCCGCCATCGCCGCCCTCGCCCTTGCCGGCGGAAGCTGGGCCGGGCCGGCCGGCGCCGCCGCCGGCGCCATGGCCGCCTTGGCCGGCGCCCTGCTCTTGCGTCTGGCGCGGCTTGAGGCGCAGAGCCGGGCCTGGCAGGCCCGGGCCCGCGCCGCCGACGCCGCCCGGCTGCAGGCGGAAGCCGAAAGCCGGGCCAAATCCCTCTTCCTCGCCGAGATGAGCCACGAGCTGCGCACGCCGCTCAACACCGTGATGGGCTTTTCCGAGATGATGGCGCAGGAGGTGCTGGGACCCCACCGGGTGCCGGCCTATGGCGGCTATGCGCGCGACATCCACGCCTCCGGCCGCCACCTCCTGGCCCTGGCCGACGACCTGCTCGACCTCGCCCGCATCGAGACCGGGCACCGCTCGCTGATGGAGACCCCCGTCGCCCTGGATGCCATGGCGGGGGACTGCCTTTCCATGATGCGCCCGCAGGCCGAGGCCCGCAGCCTCGCCCTCAGCTTCGAGCCCGCCGGCATCGCCCCGCGCCTGTGGGGCGACGAGCGGGCGCTGCGCCAGATCGCGCTCAACCTCCTGGCCAATGCGGTGAAGTTCACCCCGGCCGGCGGGGCGGTGCGGCTGGTGGCCGGCATCGGCGCGCAGGGCGCCCCCTTCCTGGCGGTGGAGGACACCGGCCCCGGCGTCACCATGGGCGAGCTGCCGCTGGGCGGCGCGCATCCGCGCGAAAGCCGGCTGGACCTCGCCACCGGCCGCGGCGCCGGCCTGGGCCTTGCCATCGTGCGCGGGCTGGCGGGGCTGCATGGGGGCGAACTCTCGCTGGTGCGCCGCCCCGGCGGCGGCACCGCCGCCCGCGTCGTGTTCCCGGCCGCCCGCGCGCTCTGAGCCCTGCCGCGGCCGCCGGGCGGGTGCGGGCTCCCCGGTCGCGCCGTCAGCCCTCCTGCGCCACCCCCGCCTCGGCGAAGGTCGCCATGCCCCGGTGGCAGGCCACCGCCGCCTTCACCACGCCGATGGCCAGCGCCGCACCGGAGCCCTCCCCCAGCCGCATGCCGAGGTCCAGCACCGGCACCAGCCCCAGCCGCGCCAGCAGGGCGCCGTGGGCCTTCTCCGCCGAGACATGGCCGGCCAGGCAATGGTCGAGGGCGGCAGGGTTCAGGGCATGCAGCACCGCCGCGGCGGCGGTGACCACATAGCCGTCCAGCACCACCGGAACCTTCTCGTGGCGCGCGGCGAGGATGGCGCCGGCAATCGCCGCCACCTCGCGCCCGCCGAGCCGGCGCAACACCTCCAGCGGATCGGACAGATGGTTCTTGTGGAAGGCCACCGCCGCCCGCACGGCCTCCACCTTGCGGGCCAGCACCTCGCCCGATGCGCCGGTGCCGGCGCCCACCCAGTCTTCCGCCGCGCCGCCATAAAGGCCGTGGCACAAAGCGGCGGCGATGGTGGTGTTGCCGATGCCCATCTCCCCCAGGCACAGCAGATCCGACCCGCCGGCGATGGCCTCCATGCCGAAGGCCATGGTGGCGGCGCAGGCCTTCTCGTCGAGGGCGGCGTCCTGCGTGATGTCCGGGGTGGGATAGTCCAAAGCGAGGTCGAACACCCGCAAGCCGGCGTCGAAGGTGGCGCAGATCTGGTTCACCGCGGCCTTGCCGGCGGTGAAGGTGGCCATCATCTGCTTCGTCACCGCGCCGGGATAGGGCGAGACGCCGCGGTCGGCGATGCCGTGGGTGGCGGCGAACACCGCCACCATGGGCCGGTTGACGGTGGGCAGGGAATTGCCCTGCCAGGCCGCCATGTGGACCGCGATCTGCTCCAGCCGGCCCAGCGCGCCGGGCGGCTTCACCAATTGCGCCTGCCGCGCCAGCGCCGCCTCCCGCGCGCCCGCGCTGGGGCCGGGCAGGATGGCGACGAGCTGGCGGATGTCGTCGAAGGGCAGTGCGGTATCGGGAGCGTACATGGCGACCTGATGGTGAGCGGCTTTCGGGCTGCCGCTCCCATAGAGCGCCCGGCGCTCCGGGGCAAATGCGGGGCGGCCGCCACCCGCCCCGCAAAGGCTCAGGCGAGGGCGATGCGGTAGGCCTGCGGGAACGGCGTTCCGGCCATGTCCACCGGCGCCGCCGGATGGGCGGCGGGGCGGCGCAGCACCCGCTTGACGATCTCCGGTATCATCACGCCGCCCACATAACGGCCCAGGCATTCATGGTGCCCGTAGCCGAAATGCAGATAGGCGTGGAACGGCCGGTCCGGCCGGAAGGCCTCCGGCTGGGGCACGAAATCGGCATCGAACATGGCCGAGAGGCTCAGCGGCAGCACCACGGTGCCCTTGCCGATCACCTTCTCGCGCCCGGTGCCCCGGGCGATGGTGATGGTCGAGGCCGCCTCGCGGAACATGAAGGCGACGATGGGGGAGAAGCGCAGCGCCTCCCACACATGGCCATCGAAGGCCGCGTCATCCCCCGCCGCCGCGGCCGCCCGCGCGCCGACGAGCGCCTCCGGCCGGGAGAACAGCTCCGCCAGCACGTTGATGACGGCTTCCGCCGTGGTCTCGATGGCGCCGATGAGCAGGCCGCCCACGTTGATCACCACCCGGTCCATGCCGAAATGGTCGGCGGCGGGCAGGTTCAGGCTGAGGATGCGGGTGAGGCTGTCGTCCGGCGCGGTGCCGGCCTTGATCTCGGCGATGCGCGCGGGAATGAGGCGGGCGAACAGCGCCCGCAGCTTCACCCGCGAGTCTTCCGCCGCCTGGTGGATGGCGTCGGCGTCGGGGCGCCCGTCGTAAGGCAGGTTGTTGAACTGGTCCATCTGGTTGGCATAGGACCAGTCCAGCAGTTCCTGGGCCTCGCCCCGGATGCCGAAGAAATCCTGCACCACCCGCATGGGCACGAAGCGGGCGAGCTTCTGCACCGCTTCGATCTCGCCCCCGGCGGCGTCGAGCGCCGCGTCGGCCACCTGGGCCACGAAGGCGCGGATGCGCGGCAGGTCGTCGAGGGCGAGGATGGCGCGCATCACCGCCTTGTCGCGGTAGTTCACCACGGTCTCGTCCTGCGCCAGCATGAAGTCGCCCATCTTGGGGCGGTAGAGATCCACCGTGAACACCTTGGGCATCGAGAGCGCCTCGATGACGTCGGCGCGCTTGGCGAGGAGGGTGACCTCCGGCGTCTCGAAGATGGGGGCGTGCGCCCGCAGCTCGGCGAAGAATGGCCGCGGCTCGGCGGAAATCCATTCGCGGGCCAGGGGCCAGCGCTCGGCCGGGCGCAAGGCGGCGAGGCGGTCGAGATAGGGCGTGTACCGCTTGGCCTCAGTGACGGGAGACATCCGGCCCCTCCAGGATCTTCAGATATTCGATGATGGCGAAGCGGTCCTGCGGCGACAGCACGGCCACCGCGGGATCGGGGAAGGCGTGGCCGGCATTGGAATTGCCGGGCAGGCGGGTGTCGAACACGAACAGGCCGGCGCGCTCGGCCTCGGGCAGATCTTCCGCGGTGGAGACGAAGCCGAGCTTCTTCGGGTCGAAGCGCTGCGCGCCCACCAGGAAGGTCTTCGGCCGCTCCGCCTCGGGCGAGAGCAGGTCGTAGATGGTGGGCACCGAGCCGTTGTGCAGGAACGGGCCGGTGGCCCACACGCCGGCCAGCGGGCCGGCCTTGTAGGCCAGCGAGCGCGTCCAGCCCTGCTGCGGGCGGGGCGGCGGGGCGCCCGGGGCGGGCGGCGGCTCGGGCGCGAAGCGCCAGCCGTAATAGGCCTTGCGTTCATCGCCGGTGATGTTCCGGGCGCGCAGGGCGTTCTCGGTGATGGTGTAGACGGCGGCGAGCAGCAGCTGGCCCGCCGGCACCTGCCCGTCGGGCAGCGTCACCGGCTTCAGCAGCGGGGCGAGCGCGCCGGGCCGCGCAGTGCGGCCGGCGAAATTGGTGAGCATCTTCGGGTCGGTCTTCACCGTGGCGAGGTCCACCATGGTCACCGCCAGCCACTGGCGCCCGCCCTCGGTCTCGGCGGCGGGGGTGAGGCGATAGTCGGGCCCGCCGTGGCAGCCGGCGCAATGGGCCTTGAACAGCTCGGCGCCGCGCCGGGCCTTGGCCGCGCTGGGCCTGCCCAGCTCCTTCTGCGGCCACGGCGGCGGCTTCAGCTGGGCAACCCAGGCCTCCAGCGCCACCAGATTGTCCAGCGCCGTGGTGGAGGTGGCGGCGGCGAGCTGGCCGTTGGCGAAGCTGGGATGGCCGAACACCCCCAGCACCTCGCCCAGGTTGCGGCCCAGCGGGTTGCCGGCCACCCCGTTCCACTGCACATAGCGCTGCGCCGGGGTGGTCCACAGGAAGGGATAGCTCACCGGCGCATCGGGGATGCGGAAGTTGGCCGGCTCGGCCAGCGCCTCCGCCGCCACCGCATTGAGGATGTGGCCGAAGGCATCGAGCCGGCCGCGGCCGTAGGCCACCGGGGTCCAGGAGGCCGCTTCCAGCCGGCGGATGTCGGCGGCCACCGCCTCCAGCGCCGGGCGCACCGCCTTGGGGTCGGCACCCAGTCGGGCGGCGAAGCGGCGGAACTTGGCGGGCTGGGCCAGGGTGGCGTCGAGGGCGCGGGAGAGCCGGCGCATCAGCAGCTGGAAATCGCCCAGCGAGGCGCCGCCGTCGATGCGGATGCGCGCGGCGCCCACCTTGATGTCGCTGGTGTGGCAGGCGGCGCAGGTGAGCCCCACCATGGGGCCGAAGGCGCCGTCGGAGGCGCCGTCGCGGGCGAAGCCGATGGGCAGGAGGTCGGGATTGTTGCGGGAGGGGCCGTCCGCCGGCAGGAAGCCGGTGGCGGCGATGTGGCCCGGATCGAGGAAGAGGCCGGCATTGCCCGGCTGCTCCAGCGCCTTCAGGAAGGCGAGGGGCATGAGCCGGGAGCCCTGCGTGGTGTAATAGAACTGATCGCGCATGTCGCTCGACCAGCCCTGCTGCAGCAGGAGGGGCGGCGCGGCATCCGCCGGTGCCGGCGGCGGACGGCGCGCCATCAACGCATCGGTGGCTGCCGCCAGCCCCAGGAACCCGGCTACGCAGCCAAGCACGATCCAGCCCTTGCGCCCAAGCATCATCGCCCCCAATCGTCTCGTCCCGGCGGGACAGGCCCGCCTGTTTTGTCCGCGGGCAGTGCCCGCGCGCGTGGTGTTCGCGGGCTGCGCCCGTCTGGTTTCATTCGCGGGCTGCGCCCGTCCGTATTCGCTCGCGGGCTGCGCCCGTCTGCTTTTGTTCGCGGGCTGCGCCCGTCTGCTTTTGTTCGCGGGCTGCGCCCGTCTGCTTTTGTTCGCGGGCTGCGCCCGTCTGCTTTTGTTCGCGGGCTGCGCCCGTCTGCTTTTGTTCGCGGGCTGCGCCCGCATGGCGCCAGCCCCAAACGGCCATGCCCGTCCGCGGCCCCGTGCGCACGGGGCCGGCGTGCCGGCGGCGGCGAACGGCCCCTCAGACGAGGGTGAGATCGAGGCTTTCGCGCAGGCGGGCCACCAGCTCACCCTGCCGGCCGGTGCCGGTCTTCTCGTAGAGTGCCTTCAACTGGCTACGGGCTGTTGACAGCGCCACATTGCGCTGCTGGGCGAAATCGGCGAGCGAGGCGCCCACGGCCAGCGCCGCCGCCAGCGCCGCCTCGGAAGGGGTGAGGCGGAAGGTGGTCTGCAGCCGCCGCGCCACATCGGCCCCCGAGCGGCCCGGCGCGCGCACCACCACGGCGATCTGCGAGCGGGTGGCGAGGCGCGCGGCGCCCGTGGCCGCCGGCAGGGGGTGCAGGGAGACGCGGAACGAGCCTTCGTCGGATTGCGGACGCGGCACCTCCATGTGCTCGGCATGGGGCAGCTCCGCCTCGCCGCGGGCGGCGGCCAGCGCCAGCGCCACCGCGCCGGCCACCTGGCGCGAGGAGCGATCGTCGCGGAAGGCGAGCTTGCCGGCGCGCAGAAGCACGTCGCCTTCCTTCATCATGGCGTCGCCCGCCCGGTTGACATGGGCCACGCGCATCTCCGCATCCACCAGGAAGATGCCCGCATCCACGATGTCGAGGGCGGCGGCGATGTCGCCCACCTTGGCCTTGGCCTCGTCCAGCAGCGCATAGAGCTCGAACGCCCGGCGCAGGTGCGGCACCACCAGGCCCAGCTTGTGCTTCTCGCCGGCGCCGAACGGCCCCTGGGCGCGCCCGCGCATGGCGCAGACGGTGGCCATCACGTCCGCCTCCTGGGCGAAATAGGAGACCAGGGAATGCTCCAGGTCCATGGGCTCCACCACCTCCCGGAACAAAGCGGAGGCGCGGAACTGGTCGGGGTCCACCCCGTCCTCGCCGCAGATGACGCGGCCGGGATTGGACAGGATGTAGGAGAGGCGGGGGTCTTCGGTGGCGTGGCGGTAGAGGAAGGTCTTGTAGGCCTGCGGGTCGTGCCCCCACACCCGCCAGGTGGGCTTGCGCTGCTGCTTCAGGCTGAAGACCGCGAGCTGGCCCACCCGCCCGTCGATGAAGCGCGTGACGCCTTCCAGGAGGATGCCCCACTGCTGCGGATCGCCGCTCAGCTCGTACACGTCGCCGATGAGGCGGGAATAATGATCGATTTCGCCCATGTTCGTCCCATTTCCGCGCGCCGTGGCAGCCGGATGGACCGGCACGGCCTGACGCATGATCCGATGGACCGCCGTGGCTCATCCCCGCGAGAACCGGACGGCGCCGTGGCAGGCCGCGCCTCCACCCCTCAGGGGCTCGGAAACGCGCGGCCGCACCACGCCACGCAATGCCGGAACGGCAGGGCCGGACCCTGCCTGCAGCATTGCACAACCACCCCAGCCTGCAAGACGCCGGAAGCAGGGGTCATCCCCCATTCGCAGGATGCTGCCCCATGCGGCGCCGTGCTGCCCTATCGGTGAAGGGCGCGGGGTGATCCCGCCCCGGCACACGGGTCGCGGACCGGCATCGGCCCTCGCCGGCCCCCGCCGGCCGGGTGTCCGGCGCGAGGAGAGTGACGAAGGAATGCGCGTGGAAAGGTCGATGGTGATGTGCACGGCGGGTGAGGATGCGCGGCCGTCCGTTCGGGATGCGATCGGCGAGCGCGTCCGCTCCCTTGCCCTGGAGGCCGGCGCCCGGCCGAGCGACCATGGCTTCTGCCGGATGTTTCCGGCGCTGGCCGCGGAGCCCCACCGGCTGCCGGGCGGCGCGCATCTGGGCCGCGACCTGCTGCGCCTCGCCGCCGCCATGGTGGACCCCGCCGCCCCGGCGCCGCCGCGCACCCGCTGCGCGGGCGACAGCGACCTGCCGGCGGCCTACACCTACCTCCTCGAATTCGTGCGCAACGATCTCGTGTGGCAACGCCGCCCCCCTGAGGACGGCGCGCCGGGCGGCGCCGCCTTCGCCCCGCTTGCCTCCCTCTGCGGCCTGCTGAACCGGCGCTCGGGCGGCCTCGACCTCGACAGCATCTATGACGCCCCGCGCGATCCGGGCGCGGTGCGGCGCATGCTGCTGGGCGGGCTGGCACCGGGCGGCGCCGGCGCGCCGGCCCGGCCCCCCGGCAAGGGCGCGGGCAACGATCTGCCCCGCCACCCCCGCAGCCGCGACCCCGCCCGCGACCGCACCGCCCGCATGGGCGACACCCGCAATGACGACATGCTGGTGCTGGGCCAACTGCACGTGGCCTATCTGAAGGCCCACAACGCCCTCGTCGCCTCCGGCCTGTCGTTCGAGGCGGCACGCCACGCCCTGCGGCTGCGCCATCACTGGATGGTGCTGTTCGACCTGCTGCCGCGGCTGTGCGCGCCGGAGGTATTCCAGGAAGTGATGTGCGAGGGGCCGCGCCTGTGGCGGGTGGCCCGGCCCGGCGAGCTGGCCATGCCGGTGGAATTCTTCGCTGCGGCGTTCGTGCTCGCCCCGTCCATGGCGCGGGCCAGCTACGACTACAATTGCCATTGCCGCGACCTGGAGCGCGGCGCCCTCGCCACCCGCGCCGTGCTCGGCGCTGCCGGCCGCGGGCCGGACAGCCTGCCGGAACACATGGTGATCGCCTGGGAAGGCTTCCTGCCGCTGCAGGCGACGGCGCCGCAGCGCGCGCGGCGCCTGGATACCCGCCTTGCCGGCGCGCCGCAGACGGTGGAGGCCACCGCCGCGCGCCACCTGCTGAACGGGTATCGCCTGGGGCTGCCCACGGGCCAGGCGGTGGCCCGCCACCTCGGACTGCGGCCGCTGCGGGACGACACCCTGCTGGCCGCCTTGCCGGAGGAGCAGCGGGTGGCGGCGCTGCCCTTCTGCGAGGCGACGCCCCTGTGGTTCTACATCCTCGCCGAAGCCGGCGACCCGGACGGGCCGGCCGGCGCCCATCTGGGGCCGGTGGGCAGCCGCATTGTGGCCGAGGCGCTGTGGAACCTCGCCTTCCATTCGCAGGCCTCCATCCTCGCCCCCGGCGCCCTGCCCGATTTCGAGCGCTTCTCGCTGAGCGACCTGGTGCTGCTCGCCGCAGAACAGGACGCCGGCTGACCCGGCCCCGGCCGGCCGTTCCCGCCTTTCTCCGGCCTTGTCCCCGCACCCGCGCGCAGCCACCCCACCCGTGGCGGCGCGCGGGCGGGCGCGCATGCCCTTGCCCACGCCGGCCGGCACGAACGCGCCGGCGGCACCCGGGTGCGCAACGGCATGACAGAAACGAAAGTCGCAATGGCTAAGTTAAAGCTAAGCAAATAATTCCGTACTGACTTACCTATACATGCACATATTGCCGGCAATTACTTCTACATCTGACGTAACGCAAAGAAATTTGATGACATGATCGGAAATCCACGCATAGTTTGCGCTGCGGCATTCATCTGGAAGGGGGCGCTTCCGTGGATAGCGTGGATCTGCTCGACGGCGAAGTGCGCGCAACCATCGCCGATCACACGATCGAGCCTTCCGCCGTCGCGGTGGTGGGCATCGGCTGCCGGTTTCCCGGCGGCATCGCCAGCGCCGCCGGCTACTGGTCGTTCCTGACCGGCAAGAGGTGCGGCATCCGGGAAATCCCCGCCGACCGCTGGAACCTGCGCAACTACTATGATCCCGACCCGGAAAGCGCCGGGCGCTCCTATTCCAAATGGGGCGGATTTCTGTCCGGCGACGTGTTCCACTTCGATCCCGCCTTTTTCGACATGGCCCCGCGGGAGGTCATGTCCATGGACCCCCAGCAACGCCTGCTGCTGCTGGTGGCCTACGAGGCCATCGAGGATTCCGGCATTGCGCTGCGGACCCTCCAGAAGGGCCGGGCCGGCGTGTTCGTCGGCATCTCCACCTCGGATTTCAGCTACAGCCAGCGCTACCGGCGGGTGGCCACGGACATCTTCGCCGGCACCGGCTCGGCCTATTCCATCGCCGCCAACCGCATCTCGCACCGGCTCGACCTCACCGGGCCGAGCATGGCGCTGGACACCGCCTGCTCCTCGGCCCTGGTGGCGGTGGACCAGGCCATGCGCCACCTGGCCATGGGCACCTGCGACGTGGCGCTGGCCGGCGGCGTCAACATGATGCTCGACCCCGGGCCGTTCATCGCCTTCTCCAGCGCCAACATGCTGTCGGCCACCGGCGCCATCTACAGCTTCGACGCCCGGGCCGACGGCTTCGTGCGCGGCGAGGGCTGCGGCCTCGTGCTGCTGAAGCCGCTGGCCCGCGCCGTGGCCGACGGCGACCGCATCTATGGCGTCATCCGCGGCTCCGCCGTGAACCAGGACGGGCGCACCCCCACCCTCACCGCCCCCAGCGACGCGGCCCAGACGGCCATGCTGGAAAGCCTGGTGGCGCGCACCGGCATCGACCCGCAGGACGTGGGCTTCGTGGAGGCGCACGGCACCGGCACCCCGGTAGGCGACCCCATCGAGGCCAGCGCCATCGGCCGGGTGTTCGGCGCACACCGGGTGGACGGGCCGGTGCGGGTGGGCTCGTTCAAGCCCAATCTCGGCCATCTGGAATCCGCCTCCGGCATCGCCGGGCTGATCAAGATCGTGCTTTCGACCCATCACGGCATCGTGCCGCCGAACCTCAATTTCGAGCGGCCCAACCCGCATATCCCGTTCGATGCGCTGGGCATCTGCGTGCCGGTGGAGCCGGTGCCCTACGACGCCGAGGACGGGGTTCGCCTCGCGGTGGTCAATTCCTTCGGCTTCGGCGGCACCAATGCCAGCGTGGCGGTGGAAAGCCGGGGCGGCGGGCGGACCGCCGGCCGCGTGCCCGCCCGGGCCCGCGCCGTGCCGGTGGAGAGCCCGGTGTTCATTCCCCTGTCGGCCAACGGCAAGGCCGGCCTCGCCTTGTGGGCGGAGGAGCTGGCCGACGCGGTGGATGCGGGCGGACCGCTGGCCGGCGTGGCCTGCGACACCCTCGCCGCCACCCTGAAGACGCGCCGCGACCACCTCCCCGAGCGCGCCGCCATCCTCGCCGATCCCGCCGGCGGCGACGTGGCGCTGAAGCTGCGCACCCTCGCCCTCGGCGCCGATGCCCCGCCGGACGAGGCGCTGGCGCCCTTCATCATCACCGGCCGCGCCCGGCCCCGGCGGCTGGCCTTCACCTTCTCCGGCCAGGGCGGCCAATGGTGGGCCATGGGCCGCAAGCTGCTGGCCGAGGATGCCACCTATCGCGGCTTCGTGGAAACCTTCGACGCCATTCTGAAGCCCCTCGCCGGCTGGTCGGTGCTGGCGGAGATCACCCGCGATGAGGCGGCAAGCCGCATCAACGACGCGGACGTGACCCAGGCCGCCATCTTCACCTGCCAGGTGGGGCTCTACCGCATGTGGCGCGCCCGCGGGCTGGCGCCGGAGCTGCTGGTGGGCCACAGCTTCGGCGAGGTGGCCGCCACCCACATCGCCGGCTGCATCGACCTTGAGACCTGCGCGCGGATCATCCACCATCGCGGCCTGATCCCCCGCGGCAGCACCCGCCGCGGGGCCATGGCCACGCTGGGCATCACCATGGACCAGCTCGCCCCCCTGCTGCCCGGCGACGACAGCGTGGTGGTGGCCGCCTTCAACGGCCCCACCGCGCAGACCATCTCCGGCATGGAGCCGGCGGTGGAAGCGGTGCTGGCGCAGGTGCGCCGGCTCTACCCGGACGTGACCGCGCGCCGCCTGACCATGGATTTCGGCTGGCACTCGCCCCACCTCGACGATTGCGAGAAGGCGTTCCGCGAGGGCCTCGGCGCGGTGGCCTGGAAGCCCCCGTCCCTGCCCATCGTCTCCACCGTCACCGGCGTGCTGGAGACGCGGTTCGACGCCGAATACTGGTGGCAGAACCTGCGCCGGCCGGTGAGCTACAAGAAGGCCATCGACTTCTGCCTCGACCTCGGCATGGACGCCTTCCTGGAGCTGGGCCCCCACCGCACCGTCACCCCCCTGGTCCACGGCATCGCGCAGGACCGCAATGCGCCGGTGGTGGCCGTCGCCTCCCTGGAGCGGCAGGGCGACGACCGGCTGGTGATGGCCCGCGCCATGGCCAAGCTCTATGTGAGCGGCGTCGCCTTCGACTGGAGCGAGGGCGACGGCTGCGAGCCCGCCTGCGAGCATCTGGCCCTGCCGCAGCGCCCCTGGGCCGGCGAACGGCTGGTGCAGCTGCCGCTGGAGGCGCGGCAATTCCTGTTCGATGCCGACCGCCACCCCCTGCTCGGCTGGCGCGAGGTGGGGCCGGAGCCGGCCTGGACCAATGAGATCACCCTCAAAAGCCTGAAATACCTCGCCGACCACCGCCCCGGCGGCGACTGCCTGTTCCCCACCGTGGGCTATGTGGAGATGATGGCGGCGGCCCTGCGCGAGCTTTACGGCGCCGCCCCCGTGGAGCTGCGCGACTTCCGCATCCTCGATGCCCTGTCCATCGGCGCCGACGACGTGGTGCTGCTGCGCACCTCCTACGATCCCGTCACCAGCCGCCTGCGCATCTCCTCCATGAAGCGCGACACCGAGGAGGACTGGCGGCTGCGGGTGGAGGCCTATGGCTGGCAGCACGCCTTCACCCTGCCCGCCGCCCGCTTCGACCGCGCGCTGCTGGAGCGCCCGCCGGCCATCGGCCGGGACGACTTCTACCGCCTCGCCGCCCGCCACGGGCTGGATTACGGCCCCTCCTTCCAGGCGGTGGAGGCCCTGTGGCTGGCCGGGCCGCGCCATGCGGTGGCGCGCCTCAACAGCGCCGAGGCGGCGCGGCGCGACGGCTTCATCGCCTTCCCCGGCCTGTTCGATTCCGTGCTGCAGGCGGGCCTCATCGTGGACGATGCGGAATCCGGCCTGTGGATTCCCGGCGCCCCCCTGCCGGACGAGGAGAGCGTCGCCGGCCGCTATCGCCTGATGCTGCCGGTGGGCATCCGCAAGGTGATGGTGGCGGGCCCGCTGCCGCCGGAAGTGATCTGCGAATTCTTCGTCGATCCGAAGGACGCCACCGGCATCTACCGGGTCTATGCGCCCGACGGCACGCCGCTTCTGGCGGTGGAGAACCTTGCGGTGAAGACCCTCGGCGCGCTGCGCTCGGGCGGCGGCGGCGACGGCGCGCCCGTGGTCATCGAGGAGACCTTCGAGCCCGCGGCGGCCGACACCGACACCCCGCTGCGGCTCGGCCGCTGGCTGCTCATCGGCGGCGATGCGGCGCCTGCCGCACCCCTCGCCGCGGCGCTGGCGGCGGCCGGCGCCAGCGTGGCGTGCGTCGCGGCGGAGCCCTTCGTGGCCATGGACCTCGATGCCGCCGCCGCGCTGGTGGAGGACCGCCTCGCCGCGCCGGAGGGGCTCGCCGGCATTATCTATGCCGCCACCCTCGCCACCGGCCTCGGTGCGCCGGAAGCGCTTTCCACCGCCGTCCTGCTGGATGCGCTGGAGGCCGGCGCCCGCGGCCTCGTCACCCTCGGCCAGGTGCTGGACCGCCAGCGCGCGGCGCCGGTGCGCCCGGCCCTGGTGGTCATCGGCCGCGCCGGGCGGCGGCTGGCCGGCGACGGCGCCATGACGGCGGAGGGACTGGCGGATTCCGCTTTGCTCGGCGTCGCCCGCACCATCGCCAACGAATGCCCGGAATTCGCCGTGCGCCACCTGGATGCCGACACAGCGGCCCTCGCCGAGGCGGGCGCCCTCGCCCGCGCCGTGCTGGAAGGCGGCGAGGAGGCCGAGATGCTCCTGCGCGGGGACCAGCGGCACGTGCCGCGGCTGCGCCAGGGCGCCCTTTCGGCCCTCGCGCCGCGCCGGCGCACCATCCGCAAGGAGGCGGACGGCGGCAATTTCTCGGTCACCATGACCAGCCCCGGCCTCATCGACCATGTGGTGCTGCGCGAATGCCCCATGCCGCAGCCCAGGGCCGGCGAGGTGGCGGTGGAAGTGGCGGCGGTGGGCCTCAATTTCCGCGACATCATGGCCATCACCGGCATCCTGCCGGACGAGACCGACGGCGCGGGCGCCTGGTGGCGCAACCTCGGCCTCGAATTCGCCGGCACGGTGCTGAGCGTGGGCGAGGGCGTGGAAGGCTATGCCCCCGGCGACCGGGTGATGGGCATGGGCAAGGGCTTCCTGCGCCGCTTCGCCGCCGCCGACGCCCGCTTCCTCATGCGGGTGCCGCAGGGGGTGGACCTGCGCGACGCCGCCACCCTCCCCGCCGCCTTCATGACCGCCCATTACGCGCTGCTGGAGGTGGGCCGGCTCGCCGCCGACGAGCAGGTGCTCGTGCACCTGGCCACCGGCGGCGTGGGGCTGGCCGCCATCCAGGTGGCGCGCGCGGTCGGCGCCGGCATCCTCGCCTCGGCCGGCTCGGACGCCAAGCGCGCCCACCTGCGCGGCCTCGGCATCACCCATGTGATGAACTCGCGCAGCCTCGAATTCGCCGAGCAGGTGCGCGCCGCCACCGGCGGGCGCGGCGTGGACGTGGTGCTGAATGCCCTGTCCGGCGCCGGCATCGACAAGGGGCTGGAATGCCTCGGACCGTTCGGCCGCTTCGTGGAGATCGGCAAGCGCGACCTGGCCCAGGACAAGCCGATCGGGCTGAAGTCCCTCTATTGCAACAATTCCTATGCGGTCATCGACCTCTCCACCATCGCCGACGAGCGCCCGGCCAAGCTGCGCGCCCTCCTGGCCGCGGTGGAACAGGAGGTGGCGCAAGGCCGCTACCGGCCCCTCGTCGCCACCCGCTTCCCGGTGTCCCAGGCGGCGCAGGCCCTGCGCCTGTTCGCCAAGGCGCAGCATATCGGCAAGGTGGTGCTCACCTTCGACGAGCCGGCGGTGGAGGTGGAGATCGACCTTGGCCAGCCCATGCAGTTGTCCGGCGCGGCGAGCTATCTCGTCACCGGCGGGCTGCGCGGCTTCGGCGTGAGCGTGGCGGATTTCCTCAGCCGGCAGGGCGCCGGCCGGCTGCTGCTCGCCGGCCGCCACGGCACGCCGGATGCGGACGCCGAGCCGGTGATCGCCGCCATCATCGCCCGCGGCACGCAGGTGGTGCCCCTGGCCCTGGACGTGACCGACCCCGACGCGGTGGACGCGGTGATCGAGGCCCACGCCCATTCGGACAAGCCGCTGAAGGGCATCGTGCACGGGGCGGCGGTGATCGAGGACGGCTTCCTCGCCCAGCTCGACGCGGCGCAGATCGCCCGCGTGGTGCGGCCCAAGGCCGGCGGCGGCTGGAACCTGCATGGCGCGGTGACGCGGCACAAGGCGGCGCTGGATTTCTTCGTGGGCTTCTCCTCCTTCGCCCAGGTGCTGGGCAGCCCCGGGCAGGCCAATTACACCGCCGCCAATTCCTTCCTCAACGCGCTGGCCTCCTACCGGCGCAGCCGGGGGCTGGCGGGCTCGGCGGCGGCGTGGGGCTCCATCGGCGGCGCCGGCTTCGTCGCCCGCTCGGAGGCGCTGGGCAATTATCTGGAAAGCATCGGCATGAAGCCCATGCCGGACACCGAGGTGGCCGCCGCCCTCGGCACCCTGCTGCGGGCCGAGGCGGAGAACCTGGCCTTCGCCCGCGCCGACTGGGCGGCCATCGGCCGGGCCCTGGCGCGCACCGCCGCCAGCGCCCGGGTGAAGCCGCTGCTGGCCCAGCGCTCCGGCGGCCGCTCGCGCATCCAGGCAGAGCTGCTGGCGGCGCCGCGGGAGGCATGGGACACCATGCTGGCGGAGCTGATCCGCACCGAGGTGGCCAAGGTGCTGAAGGTGGCGGCAGCCGAGATCCCGGCCGACCGGCGCCTCTCCGAGCTGGGGCTGGATTCCCTCTCCTCCTTCGAGCTGAAGAACCGCATCGAGGCCCATGTGGATGTGAACATCCCGGTGGCCAAATTCCTGCAGACGCCCACCATCACCGGCCTGTCGGGCGTGGTGGCCGCGACCTTCGAGACGGCGCAGAAGGCCCGCGCCGCCAGCGCCGCAGCGGCGGCGGGCGTGGCCGGCGGCACCGCCGCGGCCGGCGTCGACGTCTTCCGGCCGCTGGTGCGGCAGGAGGCCATGCTGGCGCTGGCCGGGCGGCCCATGACCTCGGCGGTGGCGCGGGGCGCCCTGGAGGTGGCCGCGGCCAGGCCCTGCGATGGCGACCTGCCCTTCGAGGCCCTGGCGCGGGCGCTCGCCGCCCTTGCCGGCGCGCAGGACGCCCTGTGCCTCACCGCTGCGGCCGACGGCACCATCGCCGTTGGCGTGGCGCCGGACCTGGAATGGATCGCCGACGGCGCATCCCTCGCCCCCATCGCCTTGCCCGGGCCGCTGTGGCGCTTCGGCGTGGTGCGGACGGCGGACGGCGGCCAGACCCTGCACGCCCGGGCGCACCGGGCGGCGGCGGATGCCCTCTCCCCCCACCTCGCCCTCGCCGGCCTGCTGGCGGCGGTGGAGCAGCCCCCGGCCCCCGGCGCGCCCTTCTGTGCCTTCGCCGCCGCCGCGCGGCCGGCGGATGGCGCCGCGGCGCACGCCGGGCGGCAGGTGGAGCACCTCGCCTTCTGGAAGGAGACGCTGCGCGCCGTGCCGCCCGCCCTTCCCGCCGCCGCCCGCTCGCTGGCGCCGGCCCCCGCCGGCTTCGGCCTCAATCGCGGGCCGGTGGGGCACCTTGCGGCGCGCATCGCCGCGGCGGGCTTCGCCGGCCTCGACGGAGCCGAGCAGGAGGCGCTGCTGGCCGCCGCCCTGGCCCGCACCCTGGCCCGCACCCTCGGCACGGGTGAAGCGGTGGTACTGGAATGTCACGATCCGGCGCGCCGGCACGCCCCGGCCGGCCTCCTCGGGCCGGCGGGCGCGGGCGTGCCGCTGCTGCTCGACCGGCTGGGCGACCCCGCCGACCGGCTGGTGCGGCGGGCGCGGGCGCGCCTGGCCATGGCCCGCGACCACCAGGCGCTGGACACCGCCGCCCTTGAATCCCTGTT
Organism: Xanthobacter sp. AM11; assembly: GCF_047444035.1. Lineage (NCBI taxonomy): Bacteria > Pseudomonadati > Pseudomonadota > Alphaproteobacteria > Hyphomicrobiales > Xanthobacteraceae > Xanthobacter > Xanthobacter sp. AM11. Next base: position 1,707,607 of record NZ_JBLAOA010000001.1, on the reverse strand, counting down.
CACCGCGCACCTGACCGCGGCGGGCGCGGCCCTGCGCCAGACCGGCTTTTCCTTCCTGGATGCCGGCACCCTCGCCCGCCTTGCCGCCCTCGACCTGGGCGACCCCCTCGACACGCTGGCCGATCCGTTCAACGAAATGCGCTGGGACATGGCGGCGGACGGCGACGGCATCCGCCTGCGGCTCGCCCTCGACACCGCCGCCTTCGGCGAGGCCGAGGGCCGCCAGCTCACCGACGCCTTCGCCGCCACCCTGGCCGATCTGCTGGGGGCGCCGGCGGCGCGCGAAGGCGCCGGGCGCTGGCATCCGCCGCAGGCGGCGCCGCGCCACGGCCCCCTCGCCACCACCGCATGGTCCGCTGCCGCACCCGGGCCCATGGCGGCGCGCGCCGGCGGGGAACGGGAGGTGCCGCTCTCCCTCAAGCAGGGGCTGCTGCTCAGCTCGTTCCTGAGGCCGCAGACCGGCCACGACTGCCGCGCCTTCTGGACCATCGGCCGCGCCTTCCGCGTGGCGCCGCGCATGGACATCGAGCGCCTGCGCCGCGCCCTGCGGCTGGTGGAGGAGCGCCAGGAGTCCCTGCGCACCCGCTTCGTCGTCGGCGACGACGGCCGGCCGCGCGCCTTCATCGTGCCGCCGGGCGAGCCGCAGCTGGCGGTGGAGGACATGCCCGGCGCCGACGCCGCGGCGGTGGACGCCCGCGTCGCCGCCCTGATGGACGAGGAGATGGACCCCTTCACCAGCCCGCCCTACCGCTTCACCGTGCTGCGCTGCGGCGCCGCGGGCGACGTGGCGGTGGCCCACGGACACCACACCGTGTTCGACGGCTGGTCGCTGGGGGTGTTCGTGGAAGAGCTGTTCCAGGCCTTCCTCGGCATCGCCCTGCCGCCGGCGCAGATGGACGTGGCCACCTATGTGCGCGACTTCGAGCGCGCCACCGACCCCGCCGCCATGGCGGCGCGCGACGCCTATCTGCGCGCCCTCTACGGCGACAGCCCGCCGCCCCTGCCGCATTTCGGCCGGCGGGCGAAGGGGCGCGCGCCCAACCTGGACCTCACCCAGGGCGCCCCGGCGGGCGAGCTCTACGCCTTCACCAGCCCCGCCGGGCAGGAGCGGCTGAAGGCCCGCGCCCGGGCCGCCGGCACCACCGAGACCGCGCTGCTGATGGCCGCCTATGCCCAGACGCTGGGCGCCCGCGGCGGCGTGGACGAGGTGATGCTGAACGTGCCCGCCGCCATGCGCACCGACCGGCGGCTCACCGATTTCATCGGCTGGGTGGCGGGATCGGCGCTGCTGCGCGCCCCGGCCGCGGGCAGTCTCGATGTGGCGGCCGCCGGCCTGTCCGACCAGCTCAACCGCGCCATGGCCCATGTGCCGTTCGAATATGCCTTCGCCGACGGGCCGGTGCATGACGCGGTGGTCGCCGCCGGCTCCTACCTCGCCTTGTACCAGACCGGCATGCAGGCGCCCGACCGCTTCACCCGCGGCGCCACCACCTCGGCGCTGCAGCGCCAGGGCAAGGCCGAGGTGCTGGACCTCGGCCTGGTGAAGGTCTCGCCCTTCGGCTCGGCCCGGCTGATGCGGCACGCGGTGTTCGAGATCGACCTGCGCTCGCTGCAGAGCGCGGGGGGCCTTGCCTACCGCATGGGCTACGACCTTTCCGCCTTGACCCCGCAGGAGGCCCGCGACGTGCTCGACGACGTGCTCGACCGCATGGGCCTCGCCGGCGACGGCTGCGAGGCCGTGGTGGACATGGACCAGGAGCAGGCACCATGAGCGGAGGCGCGAGCCGCGCGGCGCCGGGCGCGCCGCCATCCGGGCGCGGCGCATGAAGCACGAGCCGCCGCCCCACCTTGTGGCCGACACCGACCGCGCCGCCGGCTGGCGCCGCCTTGGGCTGGTGCTGCTCCTCGCCCTCGCGGCGGGCGGCGCCATCGGCTACTGGTATGTGGTGCCGGTGCGGGTGCCCCATTACGAGGTGCGCGCCCGCCCCATGAGCCTGGAGATCAACGGCCCGGGCCTCATGGACGCCATCAACCGCGTGGTGGTGACCAGCCGCATCCAGGGCTTCCTGAAATCCATCGAGGCCGACCGCAACGATGCGGTGACCCGCGGCCAGGTTCTGGCCCGGCTGGAATCCGCCGATCTGGAAAACCAGCTCGCCGTGGCCGCGGCCGAGGCGGTGGCCGCCGACCGCGGCGTGGTCGAGGCCGAGAGCGAGCGCGCCCGCGTGGCCGCCGCCTACGACAAGGCGAAGATCGAGTTCGAGCGCCGCAGCACCCTCGCCCGCAGCAATGTGATTTCCCCCGCCGAGCTGACCACTGCGGAAGCCGGCTTCAAGCAGGCGGAGGCCGACCGGGCGCGGGCCGACGCCTCGGTGGAACGGGCGCGGGCGCAGCTCCTGTCACGCCAGGCCAATGTGAAGGTGCTGGAGGCCAAGCTGGCCGAGGCCACCATCGTCGCCCCCCTCGACGGCGTGGTGATCTCCCGCGAGCGCAATCGCGGCGACCTCCTGCTGCCGGGGGCCAACCTGATGCAGGTGGTGGAGCTTTCCACCATCATCGTTGCCGCCCGCTTCGACGAATCCGCCCGCGCCGCGATCCGGCCGGGCCAGCCGGCGCGCATCCGCTTCGCCTCAGATCCCACCCGCCTGTGGACCGGGCGGGTGCTGCGCCTGTCGCGCCAGGTGGACCAGGAGACGCGCGAATTCACCGCCGACATCACCCTCGACGCCCTGCCGGAGAGCTGGGCCATGGGCCAGCGCGCCAATGTGGCGGTGGAGGCGCAGTCCCCCGCCCTCGCCATCGGCGTGCCGGAAAGCCTCCTCACCCGGCGCGACGGCCGGCCCGGGGTGTGGCTGGCGCGCGGCGGCCGGGCCACCTGGACCCCGGTGGCGCTGGGCTATGTGAGCGGATCGCAGATCGAGATCACCCGCGGGCTGAAGCCGGGCGACCAGGTGCTCGCCCCCGCCGGGCGCTACCCGTTCCAGCCGGTGGCGCCGGCCCCCGGCGGCACGTGAGGCGGCGCAGATGCGGCGCGCGGCGGAGCCATCCCCATGAACATCGCCATGAAGGACATGCGCTTCTCCAAGCTGCGCTTCGCCCTGACGGCGGTGGGCATCGGCCTGCTGCTGGGCGCCACCATGGGGATGATCGGCCTTTACCGCGGCATCGTCCACGAGGCGCTGCTGATCATCAACGACATCGGCGCCGACCTGTGGGTGGTGGAGGGCGGGCGCTCCGGCCCGTTCGCCGAGACCTCCGCCGTGCCGGCCAATCTCGACCGCCGGGTGGAAGGCGTGCCGGGGGTCGCGGCCACCCGCCGCTTCATCCAGTACAACCAGCAATATGTGATCAACGGCAAGAGCGTGCGCCTCGCCGTCACCGGCATCGACTATCCCGAGGACAGCGGAAGCTGGATTCCCCTCATCGACGGCCGGCTGTTCCGCTCCACCCGCTACGAGGCGGTGGCGGACGCCTCCACCGGGCTCCTGGCGGGGGATGTGATCCGCCTCGGCCATGACGACTACACGGTGGTGGGCCTCACCAAGGGGCAGGTGGACATGGGCGGCGACGGGATGTTCTTCGTCACCATCCCGGATGCACAGGCCATCAACCGGGTGCTCCCCTCGGAGGCGGTGCTGCTGAACCGCCTCGCGCGGGGCCGCTCGCGCATGGGCCTCGGCGACGGCGGCGCGCTGGCGGCGGTGATGGTGGAATTGAAGCCCAATGCCGATGCCCGGCAGGTGCAGGCCCATATCCGCGCCTGGGGCGACGTGGAGGTGCTGACGCAGGAGGAGGAGCGCGCCATGCTGCTGGACGGGCGCCTGTGGCGCCTGCGGGTGCAGATCCTCGCCTTCACCGCCATGACGCTGCTGGTGGCGGGCTCCATCATCGCCCTCACCATCTACATGCTGACCCTGGAGAAGATAAACCAGATCGCCTTGCTCAAGCTCATCGGCGCGCGGGACCGGGTCATCATCGGCCTCATCGTGCAGCAGGCGCTGTGGATCGGGGCGCTGGGCTTCGGCGTGGCGCTCACCCTCTCCTTCACCCTCTATCCCCATTTCCCGCGGGCGGTGCTGCTGCTGCCTCAGGACCTCGCCGGCATCGGCGCGGCGCTGCTGGTCATCAGCCTGCTGGCCAGCTGGTTCGCCATCCGCCGCGCCATGCGGGTGCGGGCGCAGGAGGTGCTGGCATGATCCCGCCATTCCAGCCCGGGCAGGCGGTGATGGAGGTGCGCGGCGCCAGCAAGTTCTATTTGTCCGGCGCCAGCACGGTGGCGGCGCTGGCGGACATGACCCTGACCCTGCGTGCCGGCGAGCTGACCGGCATCGTCGGGCCGTCCGGCTCGGGCAAGACCACCTTTTTGATGATCGCCGGGCTGCTGGAGCCGCCATCCGCCGGGGCGGTGTGCTTCCGCGACCGGCCCATCGCCGACCCGCAGACCCGCCTGAACAGCCTGCGCGACTTCCGCCGCACCCATGTGGGCTTCATCTTCCAGAAGGCGAACCTCATCCCCTTCCTCACCGCGCTGGAGAATGTGCAGATCGCCCTGGAGGTGAACGACGTGCGGCCGAAGGCGGCGCGGGCGCAGGCGCGCGAGCTCCTGGCCCGGTTCGGCCTCGACCACCGCGAGAACAATTACCCCTCCCAGCTGTCCGGCGGCGAGCAGCAGCGCGTCTCCATCGCCCGGGCGCTGGCCAACGACCCGGTGCTCCTGCTGGCGGACGAGCCCACGGCGGCGCTGGACGGGCCGCGCGGGCGGCAGGTGATGACCGCCTTCCGCGCCCTCGCCGACGAGCAGCGGGTGGCGGTGTGCGTGGTGACCCACGATCCGCGCTGGTCCGCCACCTTCGACCGCATCGTGGAAATGAGCGACGGCCGCATGGTGGCCGAGCGCCCGGGCGGGGCCGGCGGCGCGACGCTCGGTGGATGAGGCCGTTGCGGGCGAGCCGGAACCGGGCGCGCGCCCTCACTCCGCCGGGGGCAGGCGCTGCACCACCTCGTCGAGGGTGCCGTTGGGGGCCAGGTAGTCGATGAGGCGCAAGGTGCGCTCACCGGTGCCGGCGAGCTTGGCGACGATGGTGCGCAGCAGCTTGAATTCGTGGGCCGAGAGGGGCTCGAACAGGGTGTCGTTGGCGGGCACCTGCACCCGCGTCATTTCGGCGAGGCGGCGCTCGGCCTCCTCGGTCACCGCCAGCACCACGCGGCGCCGGTCGTCGGGATTGGTGGTCTTGGTGACGAGGCCGGCGGCCACCAGCTTGTTCACCTCGATGGTCACGAACGCGCCGGACAGGTGCAGGTGCTCCGCCAGGGTGTTCACGCCCAGCTCCTGCGCGCGCGCGTTCAGCCGGGCGAGGGAGGTGAGGATCGTATATTGGGTGCCGGACAGGCCGATGAGCGCACCGAGGCGGTTGCGCACCTCCTGGATGGCGGCGGCGAAGGCCAGCATGTCGTGCACGAGATCCCGGAACTCCAGGTCGGACCCCTCCACCAGGAGGGCGGCGCGGGAAGCGGTCAACGGCAGGCGCCTTCTGGGGCTGGTGGGCTTTCGGGCAGGCATCGCTGTGGCGTTCTTTCGTGGGGCTCACGTTCCTAACTCATAGGCTTCGTTTGGCCTTGACGTCCATCAACACTTCATAATAGCTTTGTTACAAAGCTAATTGGCCCCGGACACGTCCATGCCCCCCCACTCCCACCCGAGCCCCGCGCCGGATGCGGCGCCAGACCTGACCCAGCACGCGGCGCCCGATCTGCTCACCGACACCGCCGGGCTCGACCCCGCTGCCTTCCGGCGCACCCTGGGGCAGTTCGCCACCGGCGTCGCCATCGTCGCCGCGCAGGGCCCGGACGGCGCCATGGTCGGCATGACCATGAGCTCGTTCAACGCGGTGTCCCTGGACCCGCCTCTGGTGCTGTTCTCGGTGGCGCGCACGGCGCGATCCCTGCCGGTCCTGCGCGCGGCGGCGGCCTATGGCATCTCCGTTCTGGCCCGCCACCAGGAAGCGCTTTCCGCCCGCTTCGCCCGGCCGCTTTCCCCCAAATGGGCGGACCTCGACATCGCCCGCGGCGACGGCGGGGCGCCGCTCATCCCCGGGGCCGCGGCGCACCTCGTCTGCGTGCCCCACGCCATCCACGACGGCGGCGACCACGAGATCTTCGTGGCCCGCGTGCGCGCCCACGGCGCCCGCCCCGCCGCCGATCCCCTCATCTTCCACGCCGGCCGCTACCGCTCCCTCGCCCATGGCGAGCGCACCGCGCCCTGACCCGACCTCCCGAGGAGCACAGCCATGATCAAGACCGGCGCCCAGCACATTGCCAGCCTCAGGGACGGCCGCGCCATCTTCCTCGACGGGGAGCGGGTGGAGGATGCCCCCAGCCATCCCGCCTATCGCCGCGCGGTGGCCTCCGTGGGCCGCATGTTCGACTTCCACAGCGCGCCGGAAAACCGCGAGCTGATGACCTTCGAGACCGACACCGGCACAAGGGCCAACCGCATCTGGCAGCTGCCCACCAGCTATGAGGAGCTGAAGACCCGCCGCCGCGGGCTGGAGGCCTGGACCGAGCTGCACGCCGGCTTCCTCGGCCGCGCCCCGGACCATGTGGCCTCCTGCATCTCCGGCATGTACATGGGCCTTGAACAGTTCGAGCTCTACGATCCCGCCCGGGCCCGCGCCCTGGCCGATTACTACGCCTACGCCCGCGACAACGATCTTTATCTCACCTACGTCATCATCAACCCGCAGGCCGACCGCTCCAGGAACGCCGCGGAGCAGGCCGACCCCTTCCTCTCCGCCGCCTTGGTGGACGAGGACGCCGGCGGCATCACCGTGCGCGGGGCGAAGATGCTCGCCACCGGCGGCATCATGGCCAACGAGGTGTTCGTCACCTGCATCCAGCCCCTGCAGGCCGGCGAGGAGCCCTACGCCCTCTCCTTCGCCATTCCCATGAATGCGAAGGGGCTGAAGATCCTGTCGCGCAAGTCCTATGAGGCGGCGAGCCCCTCGGTGTTCGACAACCCGCTGGCGAGCCGCTTCGACGAGAATGACGCGGTGCTCTATTTCGACGACGTGAAGGTGCCGTGGGACCGCGTGTTCATCGCCCGCGACATCGCCATGACGGCCAAGCAGTTCCACGCCACGCCGGCCCATGTGTACCAGAACTACCAGGCGCAGATCCGCCTCTCGGTGAAGCTGAAGTTCCTCCTCGCCATCGCCCGCCGCATCACCGAGGTGAACGGCACCACCGGCTTTCCCCAGGTGCGCGAGACGCTGGGCCAGCTCGCCGCCGAAGCCGCCATGGTGGATGCCTTCGTCGCCGCCATGGAGGCCAAGGGCAGCCGTCACGGGCGCTATTTCATCCCCGACCGGCACACCCTTTATGCGGCGCAGACCCTGGCCCAGCAGCTCTACGGCAAGTTCATCTCCACCCTGCGCGAATTGGCCGGCGGCGGCATGATCATGCTGCCCTCCTCGGTCAGGGATTATGCCAATCCCGAGATCGCCGCGCTCATCGGCAAGACCCAGCAGTCCCCCGCCGCCAGCGCCGAGGACAGGGTGAAGTTCTACAAGCTCGCCTGGGACGCGGTGGGCTCGGAATTCGCCTCCCGCCACGCCCAGTACGAGATGTTCTATGCGGGCGCCGGCTTCGTGGTGAAGGGCCATTCCTTGCGCACCTACGACTGGGGCGGCGCGGCGGACCTGCTCGACCGGATGCTCGCCTCCTATAGCCTGGCCGACGAGGTGGCGCCGCAGGCCGCCGCCCGCGCCGCCGAGTGATCCTTTTCCACCCCCCGAGGACTGCCCCGCCCATGGCCATCAACAAGCTGCACGACGAGTTCCACACCCTCGACCTGTCCACCGGCTGGGACGTGCCGCCCGGCTACCCGCAGGGCATCCAGCAGAAGATCCTCTCCGGCGCGCTGGACGAGGCGAACCGCGCCGGCTCGCGCTCGCGGCTGCTGCGGTTCGATCCCGGCGTGTTCACCACCAAGCCGTTCGTGCACGATTATTGGGAGGAGGTGTTCCTCGTCTCCGGCGACCTCACCGTGGGCAATGACGAGACCGGCGCGGGCGGCGAGACCTTCCAGCCCTTCACCTATGCGGTGCGGCCCCCGGGCGCGCTGCACGGGCCGTTCCGCTCGCAGGGCGGGTGCATCCTGTTCGAGATCCACTATTTCGATCCGGCCTGAGGGGCCTCTGCCCCGGCCGGGGCGGGGCGCGGCTGCGCCTTCGGCAGAAACACCCGCAGCCGGGCCCCGCCCCCCGGCCGGTCCTCGATGGCCACGGTGCCGCCGTGGCCCTCCACGATCTGCCGCACGATGGTGAGGCCGAGGCCCGCCCCGCCGCTCTCCCGGTTGCGGGAGGGCTCCACCCGGTAGAAGGGCTCGAACACGCTGGCCCGCTCGGCGGGCGCAATGCCCGGGCCGCGATCCTCCACCCGCAGCTCCACCCGGTCCTCCTGCAGGTGAAGGGAAACCTCGGCGCACTGCCCGTAGGCCAAGGCGTTGCCCACCAGATTGGCCGCCACCCGCGCCAGCGCCCCGCGCGAGCCCTCCACCACCAGCGGCGCGTCGGCGCCGGCAAGGTGCACCGGCGCCCCCTCGGCCAGGCGCGTCTCCACCTCGGCCCGGGCCACGGCGGAGAGGTCCACCGTCTCCCCGGAGGCGGGGGAGAAGGAGGCGCGGGCGAAGGCGAGGGCATCCTCCACCATGGCCTGCATGCCGGAAAGGTCCGCCTGCGCCTTGGCCACCTGAGGGTCGGGCGGCAGCAGTTCCAGCCGCAGCCGCAGCCGCGTGATGTAGGTGCGCAGATCGTGGCTGATGGCGCCCAGCACCAGGGAGCGGGTGCGCACCAGCTCGGCGATGCGGGCCTGCATGGTGTTCACCGCCCGGATCACCAGCCGCACGTCCGGGGCGCCGCGCTCGCGCACCGCCTGCGGCTCCAGCCGCGCGCTGAAGCGCTCCAGCGCGTCAGCAAGGTCGGAGAGGGGGCGGGTCTCGCGCCGCACGGCGAGCAGCGCGGCCAGCGCCACCAGGAAGCCGAGGGTGCCGGCGATGAGCCCCACCGGCAGGCCCAGCAGGCGCACGGTCAGGTCCCCGCCGGCCCAGACATCCAGATAGCCGCCGCCGTCGAGCCCCACCACCACCCGCAGCCGCGCCCCGGGCAGGTCGCGCAGCCGCTGTACCGGCGAGCTGCGCCCGCCCTCGCCGCCCACCAGGGCCACCGCCACGAAGCGGTCCGTCGCGCCGCCCATGAGGGCCTGCAGCCGCCGCGCGGCGAAACCGAGCAAAGCCTGCGTCCGCACCGCCGGGCGCTCGGCCACCACGCTCGGCGAGAAGCCGGAATGGGTGCTGGCGCGCAGGGCGAGGGCGCGCTCCTGCGGCCCCACCTGCTGCATCAGCTGGGCCAGGGCCGCCACCCGCTGCATCAACGGCACGAAGGCGCCCAGCGGCGCCTCCCGCGGGCGCTCGGTGAGGTAGGCGGCGAGCATCAGCACCTGCACCGCCACCAAAGCGGCGACGACGATGAGCGCGATGCGCGCGGCGATGCCGAAGCGGCGCACCGGCCGGCCGTCAGAGGCCATGCACGTCGGCGGCGAACAGATAGCCGCCGTTGCGCACGGTCTTGATGAAGGCGGCGGCCTCGGGATAGGCCGCCACCAGCTTGCGGCGCAGGCGGCTCACGGACACGTCGATGGTTCGGTCGAAGGGGTCGGCGCTGCGGCCGCGGGTCCAGTCGAGGAGCTGGTCGCGGGAGAGCACCCGCTTCGGCCGCTCCAGGAAGCAGGCCAGAAGGTCGAACTCGGCCGAGGTCAGCTCGATGGCCGGCCCGTCGGCGAGGGCGACGCTGCGCGCATCGAGATCGGCCACGAAGCCGGGGAAGGCCACCCGGCGCACCGCAGGGTGCGTGGCAACCGTGGCCTCCGAGCGCCGCAGCACGGCGCGGATGCGCGCCAGAAGCTCACGCGGGTTGAACGGCTTGGGCAGGTAATCGTCGGCGCCCATCTCAAGGCCGACGATGCGGTCCACATCGTCCCCCTTGGCGGTGAGCATGAGGATGGGCAGGCCGCCCCGCGCCCGCAGCCGACGGCAGATGGACAGGCCATCCTCCCCCGGCAGCATCAGGTCGAGCACCACCAGGTCGGGGCGCGCGGTGGCGAGCAGGCGGTCCATGGCCACCCCATCCTCGGCGGCGAGCACGCCATAGCCCTCCCGCGCCAGGAAGTCGGCAAGCAGGGAGCGGATTTCGCGATCGTCCTCGACGAGAAGAAGGGTGCGCTGGGCCATGGTCCGAGTGTTGCGGAGCGCGCGCCGCCCTTCAATGGCGCGGCGCCGCGCGGTTACAAAACGTTACACCGCCTCACCAGCGCGCAACCGGCCTGCAAAGGGTGCAAGCGAAAGTGGTTCCATCGCAAACGGGGCTGGCGACGCCGGCCCGCGATCGGAGGCAGACATGAACCGCTCGTTCCTCGTATTCTCCCTCTCCGGCCTCGTCTCCCTCGCCATGGTGGCGCAAGCCGCGGCCTGGACCCGCACCAGTTCCACCACCACGCCGCGCGGCACCTACAGCAGCGCCGCGGCCGGCGGCTGCGCCGGCGGCACCTGCAGCCGCAGCGCCGTTGCCACCGGCGCCTATGGCGGCAGCGTCTCGCGCTCCGGCAGCGTGACCCAGACCGCCCCTGGCAGCTACAGCTATTCGCGCACCACCACCGGACCCTATGGCAACAGCGTGAGCCGGTCCGGCAGCGTCAGCCGCTACTGAGCCAGCACCGGCTCAGGGGATGCCGGACCGCGGCGAGCCGCCCCTATGTCGCGGTCCGGCATCGTAATTTTCCCACCCCGCGCGGAAACAGGCGCGCCCGATGGAGGCGAGACCATGGCCAGCATCCTTGCCGGCGGCGCGCCATTCCAGGGCGCCGGATTTGCCGCCCTGGCGCTGATCCTGATGGCGGCGGAATATCTTTTCCACCGCATCAACCATGTGGACAGCCACGACGCCGGCGAAACCGCCGCCTCCCTGGTGGTGGCGGTGGGCAACAAGCTGATCGGCGCCGTCACCGCGAGCATTGCCGCCATTCCCGTGCTGTTCATCTTCCAGCACCGGCTGTTCGACATTCCCATGCAGGGGGTTCTGCCCTGGGTGGCGCTCTTTCTCGCGGTGGACTTCTGCTATTACGTGCACCATGTGGTCATGCACAAGGTGCGCTGGCTGTGGGCCACCCATGCGGTGCACCATTCGGCGACGCGGCTCAACCTGTCGGCGGCGGTGCGGCTCGGCTGGGGCGGGCACCTCTCCGGCGGCGTGCTGTTCTATCTGCCGCTGGTGGTCGCGGGCTTCCCGCCGCTGGCGGTGTTCGGCATGCTCGGGGCAGGGCTGGTCTACCAGTTCTTCCTGCACCTGGCCCGCCCGCCCGGCCTCGGCCCGCTGGAATGGGTGCTGAACACGCCGCGGCACCACCAGGTGCACCACGCCGCCAACGCCAGCGTCATCGACCGCAATTTCGGCGGCGTGCTCATCGTGTTCGACCGGCTGTTCGGCACCTTCGCGCAGGCCCCGCAGCATGAGCCCCTCATTTTCGGCATCGGCGGGGCGACGGCGAGCCGCAACCCCCTCGCCATCGTGTTCGGCACCTGGGGGCAGATGCTGCGCGATGCCCGCCATGCCCGCGGCCTGGGCGGCAAGCTGCGCGCCCTGTTCGGGCCGCCGGCCTGAAAACGGTATCTTGATGCAGCAAGCCATGAATGGAATGCATTTCTGAATTGTGGAAAATGCGCGTGCTGCAATGCAGCATCGCCGCTATGGTGGCTTCAGATGAAGCGCACCGAAACCTGGGCCGTCGGCCGCACGCGTGCGCGGTGAGAATGACATCATGAACATCCTCAAGACCGCCGGCGTCGTCGCCGTTCTCGCGTCCGCCGCCAATGTGGCCATCCCGGTTCTGGCCGGCGACGTGCTGCCGGCAGAGCGCCAGGCCATCGTTACCTATCTCGGCGGCAAGGCCTCCGCCGTCACCTATTGGGTGAAGGATTCCAAGGGCTACCAGGTGTTCACCACTCTGGACGCCGCCGCCGCCCCCGGCGCCGCGCCGGCCGTGGTGCGCGTTTCCGCCGTGCTCCAGCCCGGCCAGGAGCAGGTGGTTTCCCTGCCCGGCCCGGTGGGCCGCGAGGGCGCCAGCCTGCGCATCAGCCGCGTGAACGACCGCATCGAGGTGGAGAAGGTGGGCGCCCTCGCCTACTGAGCCTTCGCCGCTTCCGCACTGCAGCAGGGGCGCCCCCAAGGGGGCGCCTTTTGCGTTTGCGGCCGCGGCCGGCCGCCGGGGCTATTGCCCCCGCGCCTTCGGATCGCCATAGCCGCCGCCGGTGGGGGTGACGATGATGACCGCCTCCCCCGCCTCCAGCCGCTTCTGATCGCAGCCCTGGAGCAGCTCGGTGGAGCCGTCCAGCCGGCGCACGAAGCCTTCCCCGAGGGCGCCCGGCTCGCCGCCGTCCACCGCGAAGGGATGCACCCGCCGGTGGGAGGAGAGCAGCGCGCATTCCATGGCCTCCAGGAAGCGGATGCGCCGGTAGGTGCCATCCCCCGCCTTCCACCGCCCCCGCCCGCCGGAACCGGCGCGCACATGGAAATCCTCCAGCAGCACCGGGAAGCGCGTCTCCAGCACCTCCGGGTCGGTGAGCCGGGAATTGGTCATGTGCACATGCACCGCATCGGTGCCGTCGAAGCCGGGGCCGGCGGGGGAGCCGGAGCAGATGGTCTCGTAATATTGGTAGGTGTCGTTGCCGAAGGTGAGGTTGTTCATGGTGCCCTGCGAGGCCGCCATGGCGCCGAGCGCCCCGAACAGGCAGTTGGTGACCGCCTGCGAGGTCTCCACATTGCCCGCCACCACCGCCGCCGGATAGACCGGCGCCAGCATGGACCCCTCCGGCACCACGATGCGGATGGGCCGCAGGCAGCCGGCATTCATGGGGATCTCGTCCTCCACCATAACGCGGAACACATAGAGCACCGCGGCGCGGGTGACCGGGGCGGGGGCGTTGAAATTGGTGTCCTGCTGGGCGGAGGTGCCGGTGAAGTCCACCGTCGCCTCCCGCTTCTGCTTGTCCACCGAGATCTTCACCTTGATGACCGTGCCCTGGTCCATCTCATAGGTGAAGTGGCAATCCTCCAGCCGGTCGAGCACCCGGCGCACGCTCTCGGCGGCATTGTCCTGCACATGGCCCATGTAGGCCTTCACCACGTCGAGGCCGAAGGTGTCGATCATCTTGAGGAGTTCGCGGACGCCCTTCTCGTTGGCGGCGATCTGCGCCTTGAGATCCGCGATGTTCTGCACCGGGTTGCGGGCGGGATAGCGGGCCGTGGTGAGGAGGGCGAGGAGGCCGGCTTCCTGAAACGAACCTTGATCGACAAGCTTGAAGTTGTCGATATAGACGCCCTCCTCCTCGATATGGGTGGCGAGCGGGCTCATGGAGCCGGGGGCGACGCCGCCCACGTCCGCATGGTGCCCGCGGGAGGCCACCCAGAACAGCAGCTCGGCGCCGGCATCGTCAAAAACCGGTGTCACCACAGTGATATCGGGCAGATGGGTGCCGCCGTTGTACGGCGCGTTGAGGGCGAAGACGTCGCCGGGGCGGATGGCCCCGCCATTCTCCCGGATCACCGTCTCCACCGATTTGTCCATGGAGCCCAGATGCACCGGCATGTGCGGCGCATTGGCCACGAGGTCGCCTTCCGCGGAGAAGACGGCGCAGGAAAAGTCCAGTCTTTCCTTGATGTTGACAGAATAGGCGGTGTTCTGGAGCGTCACCCCCATCTGCTCGGCAATGGACATGAAGAGGTTGTTGAACACCTCCAGCATCACCGGGTCGGCGTGAGTGCCAACAGCTTCTGAACGTTGCAGTTTTTCGGTGCGGACGAGAACCAGATGGCCCTTCGCCGACACATCCGCCCGCCAGCCCTTTTCCACCACCACCGTCTGGTTGGGCTCGATGATGATGGCGGGACCGGACAAGCTCATGCCCGGATTGAGGTTTTCGCGAACCACCACGGGCGCGTCGTGCCATTCCCCGCGGGCGAAGAAGCGGGTGCGGCGGGTCTCCTGCGGCGCCCCCTCCCGCAGCGGGAGGTCGGGTTCGGCTATGCCGGTGCCGCCCCCGGCAGACATCACCTCAAGCGCTTCCACGACAATGGTTTTTTCCGGCGAGACAAAGCCGAACTGGGCCCGGTGCCGGGCCTCGAATTCCGCCACCATGGCCGCAAGAGCGTCCAGCATCACCGGCAGCGCCGTGTCGGTGCCGGCATAGCGCAGGTGCGCCCTGGCCTCGGTGGTGGCGGCCCCGGCCGCAATGCCCTGCCCGGCCAGCTCGGCGCCGGTTTCCGCAGAAAGATCGTCCTTTATTTCCAACAGGCTGGACAGGAGATCCGGGGTCAGCTCGGCGCCCACGGCCCGGGTCCTCTGGGCCCGCACGCTGGCGAGGCCCATGCCATAGGCCGAGAGCAGGCCGGAGAAGGGATGCACCAGAACTTTGGTCATGCCCAGCGCATCGGCGACCAGACAGGCATGTTGTCCGCCCGCACCACCGAAGCAGTTCAGGGCATAGCGGGTGACATCATAGCCGCGCTCCACCGAAATCCTCTTGATGGCATTGGCCATGTTCTCCACCGCGATGGTGACGAATCCATCCGCCACCTGCTCCGGGGTCCGCCCCTGGCCTACATCTTCTGCGAGGGCGGCGAATTTTTCCCGCACCACGTCGCTGTCCAGGGGCTGGTCCTGGGCCGGACCGAAGATCTTCGGAAAGAAATCGGGAATGAGCTTGCCCAGCATGACGTTGGCATCGGTCACCGCCAGCGGCCCGCCCCTGCGGTAGCAGGCGGGGCCGGGATTGGCGCCGGCCGAATCGGGCCCCACGCGGAAGCGCGCCCCGTCGAAATGCAGGATGGAGCCGCCGCCCGCCGCCACTGTGTGGATGCGCATCATGGGCGCACGGATGCGCACGCCCGCCACCTCGGTGTCGAAGGCGGTCTCCAGTTCCCCGTCATAATGGCACACGTCCGTGGAGGTGCCGCCCATGTCGAAGCCGATGATGCGGGAAAATCCTGCCAGGGCACCGGTTTGCGCCGCCCCGACCACGCCGCCGGCCGGGCCCGAGAGCAGCGCGTCCTTGCCCTGGAACAGGTCGGCGGCAGTGAGGCCGCCGGACGACATCATGAACATGAGGCGGATGGCGTCCGCGCGCGCCGGGTCCCCGCCGGATACTTCCTCCGCCACCTGCCGCACATAGCGGCGCAGGATGGGGGAAAGGTAGGCGTCGGCCACCGTGGTATCGCCCCGCCCCACCAGCTTGATGAGGGGAGAAACCTCATGGGATACGGAGACTTGCGCAAATCCGACCTGCCGCGCCAGCGCCGCAACCTGGCGCTCGTGCGCGGGGTGGCGATAGCCGTGCATGAAGGCGATGGCGACCGCCACGATGCCTTCCGCCCGGGCCGCCTCCAGCTCAGCGCGCACCGCGGCAAGGTTCGGGGCCGCCTCCACCGTGCCGTCGGCGCGCACCCGCTCGTCCACTTCCAGCACCTGCTCGAACAGCATGTCCGGCAGCACGATCTTCTTGGCGAAGATCTTCGGCCGCGCCTGGTAGCCGATGCGCAGGGCGTCGCGGAAACCCCGGGTGGTGACGAGCAGGGTGCGGTCGCCCTTGCGCTCCAGAAGGGCATTGGTGGCCACCGTGGTGCCCATCTTCACGGCAGAAACCAGCCCGGGCGGGATGGCGGCGCCGGGGGCGAGGCCGAGCAATTCGCGGATGCCGTGCACCGCGGCATCGCGATAGGCCTCGGGATTTTCCGAGAGCACCTTGTGGGCCACCAGGCTGCCGTCGGGCCTGCGGCCGACGATATCGGTGAAGGTGCCGCCCCGGTCGATCCAGAACTCCCAGGCGGCCGCGCCCGCCTGCTGCTGCTGTCCGGCCACCTGGCCCGGCTCGACCGTCATGGAAGCTCTCCCGCAAATGAAAGACCGCGCTGCCGCGCGTCTCGCCCTCTGGCCCGTTTCGTGCTGGGATCAATGCTGCGACCACCCGCGCCATGCCGTCCATGGGATCGGGAACGGCGGCGGATGCGTCCGCACCGGAATGAAGTCACGACGCGCATAAAACGTCAACAATTCGTTGACGAAATCCTAGCATCGCGTAGCATCCAATCCATCGAGCGTTCAGGCTGGCCGTCCGGCTGGCCGGAAGGGCGCCGCAGCCAGAGACGAGGGACACATGCGCACTTTCAAGGGCGGACGTTCCGCCGCCGCCGCCATTCTCGCCGCCACGCTCTTCGTGGCCTTTGCCGGCGCCGCCGCCGCCCAGACCACCTGGACCATGCCGACCCCCTATCCGGACGGCAACTTCCACACCAAGAACGACATCGCCTTCATCGCCGACGTGGACAAGGCCACCAGCGGCAAGCTGAAGATCGAGCTGCATTCCAACGGCTCGCTGGTGAAGCATCCCGAGATCAAGGCGGCGGTGCGCCGCGGCACGGCGCAGATCGGCGAGATCCTCATCTCGCTGCACGCCAATGAGAGCCCGATCTTCGGCGTCGATTCCATCCCCTTCCTCGCCACCGGCTACGACGCCGCCAAGAAGCTCTATGCGGCGCAGAAGCCGTTCCTGGAGAAGAAGCTCGCCGATGAGGGGCTCGTCCTGCTCTATTCCGTGCCGTGGCCGCCGCAGGGCATCTTCGCGCGCAAGGAGATCAAGAGCATGGAGGAGCTCAAGGGCCTGAAGTTCCGCACCTACAATCCCGCCACCCAGGCCATCGCCAAGGAAGTGGGCGCCATTCCCACCCAGGTGGAGCAGGCCGACCTCGCCACCGCCTTCTCCACCGGCCGCGTGGAAGCCACCATCACCTCGCCGGCCACCGGCGTGGACAGCAAGATGTGGGATTTCGTGACCGTCTATCACGACACCCAGGCCTGGCTGCCGCGCAACGTGGTGATCGTGAACAAGGCCGCCTTCGACGCCCTCTCCGCCGACGAGAAGAAGGCCCTCCTGGAGGCCGCCAAGGCCGCCGAGGCCCGCGGCTGGGCCGCCTCCGCCGACATCACCGTTTCGGCGACCAAGGCCCTGGCCGACAACAAGATGACCGTCGTCGCCCCCACCCCGGAGCTGAAGAAGGGCTTCGAGCAGGTGGGCGCCCGCATCACCGAGGAATGGGTGGCCAAGGCCGGCCCGGACGGCAAGGCTCTCCTGGAGGCCTATCGCAAATAGGCCGCGACGCGCCGCCACCGGGGCGCTGCGACGCGCCGGGTGGCGGCGCCAAGAGCACGTTCCGTTCAGCCTGCATCGCAAGCTGAGCGGTAAAACGTTCTCTATCAATAATTTAGAGCCGGGTGCGGCGCTCGCCACCGAGACGCCCGCCCCGCGCCGCGCACCGGCTCGGCCCCCGGCCGTTGCCCACCGCCGGCGGTTGCCCCCCTCTGCCGGAGCCTCCCATGCGCCTTCTGCTCGACCGCCTCTACGCCCTCGCCCTCGGCGTTGCGGCCGCCTGCCTCGTGACCATCGCCCTGCTGGTGGGCGCGCAGGTCACCGGCCGGCTCTACGACATCATCGTGCGCCTGTTCGGCCTGCCCCTCTCCGGCTTCATCGTCGAGGGCCTGCCGGAAATCTGCGGCTACCTGCTCGCCGCATCGAGCCTGCTGGCCTTGGCCGGCACGCTGAAGGCCGGCGCCCATATCCGCATCACCATGCTCCTGCAGGCGACGCCTCCCGCCTTTAGGCGCGCGCTGGAACTGGTCGCCCACGGGCTGGGGATCGCCCTCACCGCCTTCGCGACCTACAGCCTTCTGGCGCTGACCCTGGAATCCATCCGCTTCAGCGAAGTGTCCTACGGCCTCGTGCCGGTACCGCTGGCCCTGCCGCAGAGCGTGATGACCCTGGGCATGGCGGTGCTGTGCATCGCCATCTGCGACGAGTTCTTCACGGTGCTCCGCCGCGGGCGCCCCAGCTACAGCGCGGCGGAAGACGCCATCAGCCTCGGCAAGGAGGGCTGACCCGTGGACCTCGTGACCCTCTCCATCGTCCTCCTCGTCCTGCTGTTCGTCATCCTGGCCACGGGGGTATGGATCGGCGCCGCACTGGCCATGATCGGCTTCGTGGCCATCGTGGTGAAATCCACCGCCGGGCCGGTGGGGGTGTTCGGCACCTCCATCTGGAGCGCCTCCATCTCGTGGGACCTCACCGCGCTGCCCATGTTCATCTGGATGGGCGAGATCCTCTACCGAACCCGCCTTTCGGAAGACCTTTTCGAGGGCCTCGCCCCCTGGCTCAGCCGCCTGCCGGGGCGCCTGCTGCACGTGAACGTGGTGGGCTGCGGCATCTTCGCGGCGGTGTCCGGCTCCTCGGCGGCGACCTGCGCCACCATCGGCCGCATCGCCTTGCCCGAGCTGATGAAGCGCGGCTATGACGAGCGCATGGCCATCGGCACGCTGGCCGGCTCCGGCACCCTCGGGCTGCTGATCCCGCCGTCCATCATCATGATCGTGTACGGGGCGGCCACCGACCAGTCCATCGCCCGGCTGTTCATCGCCGGCATCATCCCCGGCGCCATGCTGGCGGGCCTGTTCATGGGCTATGTGGCGCTGTGGGCCCTGCTCAACCCCAAGCGGATGCCGCCCGCCGACCCGCCCATCTCCTTGCGCAACCGCATCGCCGCCACGCGGCGGCTTCTGCCGGTGGTGCTGCTCATCGCCGGCGTCATCGGCTCCATCTACGGCGGGCTCGCCTCGGCCACCGAGGCGGCGGTGGTGGGCGTGTTCCTGGCGCTCGCCCTGTCCTTCTTCATGGGCACGCTCTCCAGGGCGAGCTTCCTCGACGCGCTGCTGGGGGCGACGCGCACCTCCTGCATGATCGCCTTCATCCTCGCCGGGGCCGCCTTCCTCACCTCGGCCATGGGCTTCACCGGCATCCCGCGGGCGCTCGCCGGCTTCATCACCGACCTCGGCCTCAGCCACTGGCAGCTGCTGGCCGCGCTGACGCTGTTCTACGTTGTGCTCGGCTGCTTCCTCGACGGCATCTCCATGGTGGTGCTCACCACCTCCATCATCATGCCGCTGGTGGAGAAGGCCGGCTTCGACCTGATCTGGTTCGGCATCTATGTGGTGCTGGTGGTGGAGATGGCGCAGATCACCCCGCCGGTGGGCTTCAACCTGTTCGTGCTGCAGGGCATGACGGGGCGCAACATCTTCCAGATCGGCCTTTATGCGCTGCCGCTGTTCCTCTTGATGGCGCTGGCGGTGGCCCTGCTGGTGGCCTTCCCCGGCATCGCCCTGTGGCTGCCGTCCACCATGTTCGGAGGGTGAACCATGAGCGATGCGCCGAAGACGGCGGGCCGCTCCGGCCCCTCCATCGTCTCCTCCGCCCACCTCGCCGACGGGGCGCTGCCGGCGCTGTCCGAGTTCGAGTTCGGGCTCAACATGCTCACCCATGCCTATGGCCGCTGGATGGTGCGGTGCATGGCCGCGGCGGGGGTCCCCGACCTCTCCGCGCTGGACGTGCTGATCCTGCACCATGTGGTGCACCGCGACCGGCCGAAGACCATCGCCGATTTGTGCCTGGTGCTCGACGTGGAGGACACCCACCTCGTCACCTATGCCGCCAAGAAGCTCCAGTCCCTCGGGCTGGTCACCGCCGGGCGGCGCGGCAAGGAGAAGACGCTGGCGGCGAGCGAGACCGGCCGGGCCGCCTGCGCCCGCTACCGGGAGGTGCGCGAGGCGCTGCTGGCCAATGCGGTGGCGGCCACCGGCATCGCCCCGGAGAAACTCTCCGAGATCGCCGCCCTGATGCGCACCCTCTCGGGCCATTACGACCAGGCCGCGCGCGCCGCCGCCTCGCTCTGATCCTGGCGCCGCGGCACCGCATCGCGGGCCATGGTGCGCGCGGGGCTTTTCGCTATGATGCCTGCTGCGGCCGGTCGCCCTGACGGACCTTGCATCATGTGGCTCGACGACCTGTGTTCCCTGCGTTCCGGGCCGCCTGCCGAAGACGGGGGTCTCGACGGGGAGGCGTTCCGCTCCTTCGGCCTCGCCGGCCGTCGCGTGGGTGAAAGCGGGGTCGAAATCCGCGAGGCCATCGGCGCGCTCCTGCCGTTCGGCCGCATGCACAGCTTCCGCCTCGGCCCGGCGCCGCGCCGGCGGATTCTTGTGGTGGCGCCCCTCGCCGGTGGCTTCCCCTTCCTCATGCGCGACCTCGTGGTGGCCCTCCTCGACCATGCCGACGAGGTGGCCATCACCGAATGGCCCAATGCGCGCTACGTGCCGCTCTCCGCCGGACGGTTCGGCTTCGCCGAGAACTGCATGGAAACGGCGCAGATGGCCCGTGCCCTTGCCGGCTCCCCCGGCGGGGAGGGCGCCGGGGTGCACATGGTCGGCGTGTGCCAGGGCGCGCTGCCGGCGCTCGCCGCCGCCTGCCTGCTGGCGGACGCGGGCGCCGCCCCGCTCAGCCTCACCCTCATGGGCGGGCCCATCGACCCCTCGCGCAACCCCACCCGCCTGTGGCGGGTGCTGCAGGAACGCTCGCTCGATGCGCTGGAGCGGCAGGTGATCGAAACCGTCTCCACGGCCTTCCCCGGTGCCGGGCGGCGGGTGTTCCCAGCGTGGCGGCAGATGGATGCCTTCGGCCTCTACCTCTGGCGGCAGGGCCTTTCCGGCGGCGACCTGCCGTTCCGCCTCGCCTTCGACGACGGCGACGACCCGCTGCGCTTTCCCCTTGCGCGCCTGTGCTGGAGCATGATGGACGTGACGGCCGAGTTCTTCCTGGAGAACGTGCGCACCGTCTTCCGCGAGAACGCGCTGGCGCGCGACCGGCTGGAACTGGCGGGCCACCCGGTGCAAGGCGCCGCCTTGTCTTCGACGGCGCTGCTCACGGTGGAGGGAGAGGCCGATGACATCGCCGCGCTCACCCAGACCGAGGCGGCCCATGCGGTATGTCCGAACGTGCCGGACCATTTGCGGCGCCGCCTCGTGCTGCCGGGCGGCGGGCATTTCTCCTTGTTCTACGGCCGGCCCATGCGCCAGGCGGTGCTGCCGGCCATCGCCGAGGTGATGGCGGCGGCGGAGGCCGCGCGCTGACGCCTGCCCGCCTTTGCGGGCAGGACCTCCCCTCGCACGGACGGGCGGACCGGCGGAAGCAAAGGCCGGCTCAGCTGCGGCCGTGGCCTTCGGTGGCAAGGTGGCGATGCAGGGTGCTGCGGTGGATGCCGAGGCGCCGTGCGGCCTGTGAAACATTTCCCCCGCTGGCGTCCAGCGCCGCCCGGATGGCGGCCCGCGTCACCGCATCGAGGTCGCCGCCGGGTCCCGGCCGGGCGGGCAGGCCCGCCGGTGCCGGTGCGACGGAGGCGGCAGGCGGCGACGGCGCGCGCACATCTTCCGGCAGCGCCTCCAGGCCCACCTCCTCGCCCGGCTCCGCAAGGGCACGCAGCACCCGCAGGGTGCCCGCCAGCTGCCGGAAATTGCCCGGCCAGTCGTGTCCCGCCAGCGCCGCGAGGCACTGGCCGGACAGGAACGGGGCCTCCTCCCCCGTGGCCGGGCCATGCTGGGCGCAAAGGTCGGCCCAGATGCGCGCCACCAGGCCTTCGCGATCGGCGAGGGTGCGCAGGGCGGGCAGGGTCACGGTGTATTGGGCGATGCGGAAATACAGATCGGCCCGGAAGGCGCCCGCCTCCACCAGCTGCTTGAGGTCGCGGTGGGAGGCGCAGACCAAGGCGAAGTCCACCTTCACCGCTTTGCCCCCGCCCAGGGGCGTCACCTCGCGCTCCTGCAGCACGCGCAGCAGCCGGCTCTGCAGCGACAGCGGCATGTCGCCGATCTCGTCGAGGAACAGCACGCCCCCGTCGGCCTCCCGGAACAGGCCCTTGAAGCCGGCGCGCCGGGCGCCGGTGAAGGCGCCCTCCTCGTAGCCGAACAGCTCGGACTCGATGAGCCCCTCGGGCAGCGCCGCGCAGTTCACGGCCGCGAACGGTCGCCCCGCACGGCTGCCGCGCCGGTGCATCTGGCGCGCGAATACCTCCTTGCCGGTGCCGGTCTCGCCCTGGATCAGCACCGGAACGCCGGCTTCCAGCAGGCGGACGGCGCGGCCGAGGTCCTGCTCGGCCCGCGGATCGAAGCTCGGTCCGGGCGGCGCCTCTGCCTCGGCAACCCGCGGCACGGCGCCCCGGGCCGCGGCCGGCACGCTCTGCCGTTCGAGGCGAAGGGTCACCACGCCCCGAGCGGTGCGGGCGCGCCGCTCGTCCCCGGGCCGGCCGAGGCTGCCCTCGAACAGGTCGCCGAACCGGTGCGCCCCGAGCCCGTCCCAGCCGAGGCCCAGCAAGGCGAGGCCGGACCGGTTGGCGGCGATCAGGCGATGCTCCTCGAACACCAGGATGCCTTCGCGCAAGGTGCCGAGGAAGCTCGGATCGGCATGGAAGCGCACCAAATTGAGGCCGGGAAAGGCGCCCTCGAACAGGCGATGCTCCACCTGGTCCACGGCGAGCTTGACCAGCGCCAGCGCGTGCAGGTGCGGCACGCCGGCGGGGCCGGAAAGGTCCAGGAGCCCCACGAGATCGCCGAAGGGGTCCAGAATGGGCGCGGCCGCGCAGCTGAGGATGCTGTGGGGCTCGGCATAATGCTCCGCCCCGCGCACCTCGATGGCGCGGCGCTCCACCAGCGCGGTGCCGATGGCGTTGGTGCCGGTTTCCGCCTCGCTCCAGCTGACGCCCGGGCGCAGGGCGACGCGGGCGGCGCGGTGGGCGAAGTCGGCGCTGCCCACGGTGTCCAGCACCAGCCCGGAGGGATCGGTGAGGATGACGATGCTGTCGGCGGCGCTGGCGCTGGCGTGCAGGGCCTCCAGCTCCGGGCGGCAGCGGCGGCGCAGGGCTTCGTGCCGCTCCCGCCGGGCGCGGAACTCGCCCTGGCTGAGGGGTTCGGCGTGCGACAGCCCCACCGGCAGGCCACGCTCGGCGCAGCGTGTCCAGGAGCGCAGAATGGGCGCGGCCAGCGCGCCATCGGCCACCGGAGCGCCGGCAAAGAAGCGGCGCCGGGCGGCGAGAACCGCTTCCGGCGAGAGGCCCAACGGGACGGCAGGCGGCATTTCCAACCTCGGTTTCGCTTGCTCCCCGACGCACCTGTCGCATTTTGCGACAGGTGTCGCCGCTCTTGTTCTTATGGGCGACAGTCTCGCATGAATATTCGCCGCCCGTCCAGCCTCGGCCCTGCCGGGCGCCACTGGCGGCGGATAAATGCATTTACTGACAGCATCTTCCCGCACTGCAAATACACCGGCACCATGGCCGGATGAAAACTGGCACATGGGGTGCACCCGGCGACGGCACCTGTAACGGGAGGGAATAATGAACAAGCCTGCCTTTCTCTCAAGCGCCCACGTCTCCCCCTTCAAGCCGCGCTACGGCAATTTCATCGGCGGCGCCTTCGTGGAGCCGGTGAACGGCCGCTATTTCGAGAATATCTCGCCCGTCACCGGCAAGGTGATCTGCGAGATCGCCCGCTCGGACGCGGACGACATCGAGCGCGCGCTGGATGCCGCCCATGCAGCCAAGCGCGCCTGGGGCCGCACTTCCGCCGCCGATCGCGCTTTGGTGCTGCTGAAGATGGCCGACCGCATGGAGGCCAACCTCGACCTCCTCGCCCGCGCCGAAACCTGGGACAACGGCAAGCCGATCCGCGAGACCACCCTCGCCGACATCCCGCTGGCCATCGACCATTTCCGCTATTTCGCAGCCTGCGTGCGGGCGCAGGAAGGCGCGCTCTCCGAGATCGACCACGATACCGTCGCCTATCATTATCACGAGCCCCTGGGCGTGGTCGGCCAGATCATCCCGTGGAACTTCCCCATCCTGATGGCGGTCTGGAAGCTGGCGCCCGCGCTCGCCGCCGGCAATTGCGTGGTGCTCAAGCCTGCCGAGCAGACCCCGGCCAGCATCCTGCTGCTCGCCGAGCTCGTGGGCGACCTCCTGCCGCCGGGCGTGCTCAACATCGTCAACGGCTTCGGCATCGAGGCCGGCAAGCCGCTGGCCTCCTCGCCGCGCATCGCCAAGATCGCCTTCACCGGCGAGACCGGCACCGGCCGGCTCATCATGGGCTATGCCTCGCAGAACCTCATCCCGGTGACGCTGGAACTGGGCGGCAAGTCGCCCAACATCTTCTTCGACGACGTGGCGGCGAAGGACGACGACTTCCTCGACAAGGCGGTGGAGGGCTTCGTCATGTTCGCCCTCAACCAGGGCGAGGTGTGCACCTGCCCCAGCCGCGCGCTGGTGCAGGAGAGCATGTTCGACCGCTTCATGGAGAAGGCGCTGGCCCGCGTCGCCGCCATCCGGCAGGGCTCGCCGCTGGACCCCTCCACCATGATCGGCGCGCAGGCCTCCTCCGAGCAGATGCACAAGATCCTGTCCTACATCGACATCGGCCGGGCGGAAGGGGCCCAGGTGCTGGCCGGCGGCGAGCGCAACATGCTGGAGGGCGACCTTGCCGACGGCTTCTATGTGAAGCCCACCGTGTTCCTCGGCACCAACTCCATGCGCATCTTCCAGGAGGAGATCTTCGGCCCGGTCGTCTCGGTGACCACCTTCAAGGATGAGGAAGAGGCGCTCCACATCGCCAACGACACCCTGTTCGGGCTCGGCGCCGGCGTGTGGACGCGGGACGGCTCGCGCGCCTATCGCATGGGCCGGGAGATCGAGGCCGGCCGCGTGTGGACCAATTGCTACCACGCCTACCCCGCCCATGCGGCGTTCGGCGGCTACAAGCAGTCGGGCATCGGCCGCGAAACCCACAAGATGATGCTGGACCACTACCAGCAGACCAAGAATTTGCTGGTGAGCTACAGCCCGAAGGCGCTCGGCTTCTTCTGATCACACCCCCTCCCGGGGGCCTTCCGGGGGTGGCGGACGCCTGATGCCGCCGCCCCCGGTCTTTCTTCATCACCCGCGAGATGGAGGGCCGGCCGCATGCGCATCGACCGGAGATCCGCTTCCCCCGGGTCTCCGGCGGCGGGCAGGCTCACCCCTCCCCCGCCCTCACCAGCGCCAACAGCCCCGTCAGCAGCTCCACCGGCGTCGGCGGGCAGCCCGGTATCCTCAGATCCACCGGGATCACGGCCGCAACCCCGTCCGTCACCGCATAGCTGCCCGCGAAAACGCCGCCATTGATGGCGCAGTCGCCGGCCGCCACCACCCATTTGGGGGCGGGGGTGGCGTCGAAGGTGCGCTTCAGCGCCTCGGCCATGTTCTTGGCCACCGGGCCGGTCACCAAGAGCACGTCCGCATGGCGCGGCGAGGCGACGAAGCGCAGGCCGAAGCGCTCCAGGTCGTAGAAGGCATTGCCCAGCGCGTGGATTTCCAGTTCGCAGCCGTTGCACGAGCCGGCATCCACCTCGCGGATGGAGAGGCTGCGCCCGAGCCTGGAGCGGGCCGCCGCATCGAGCTCCGCGGCAAGCCTCGCCACCGCCGCGTCATCCGGGGCGGGCTCGGTGAGCGGGGCCTTCAGGAGGCCCTGGAGAAGAAGCTTGCGCATCGCCGGCCCTAAAGGTCCACGCCCGAGTAAGAGCAGTTGAAGGATTTGTTGCACAAGGGGAAATCGGCGACGATATTGCCCTCGATGGCGGCTTCCAGCAGCGGCCACTGGAACCAGGACGGATCGCGCATGTGCGCCCGCCGCACCCGGCCGTCGCTGTCCAGCGCCACGAAGGCCAGCACGTCGCCGCGGAAGCCTTCCACCACGGCCACGCCCTCCCCCGCCCCGCGCCCCGGCAGCTCGGCGGCGAACGCCCCGCCGGGCAGCGTATCCAGAAGCCGCACCAGCAGGCCGAGGCTCTCCTCCACCTCGCGGATGCGGATCCACACCCGCGCGTTCACGTCGGCGTCGCGCCGCACCGGCACATCGAAGGGCAGGCGGTCATAGGGCGCGTAGGGCAGGTTGCGGCGGGCATCGAAGCCCCGCCCGGAGGCGCGCCCCACGAAGCCGCCGGCCCCGAACTGCTGCACGAAATCCGGCCGCGCCACCCCCGTGCCCACGGTGCGATCCTGCAGCGAGGCGGTGTTGTCGTAAAGCTCCACCAGCGCCGGAAAGGCGGCTCGCACCCGCTGCACCAGGGCGCGGATGGCCGCCGCCCCGTCTGCCGCAAGGTCGCGGGCCACCCCGCCGGGCACCGTCACATCCATCATCAGGCGATGGCCGAAGGCCCGAGCGGCGGTGCGCAGCACCTGCTCGCGCAGCGCGCCGCAATGGGCCAGCATGAGGGCGAAGGCCGCGTCGTTGCAGATGGCGCCGATGTCGCCGAGGTGGTTGGCGAGGCGCTCCAGCTCCGCCATCAGCCCGCGCAGGGCATGGGCGCGCTCCGGCACCGCCACGCTTTGCGCCGCCTCCACGGCCCGGCAGAAGGCGACGCCATAGGCCACCGTGCTGTCGCCGGAGTAGCGGGCGGCGAGGCGGGCGGCGGCGGCCGGATCGCGCCCCTGCATGAGGCGCTCGATGCCCTTGTGCACGTAGCCGAGCCGCTGCTCCAGCCGCACCACCGTTTCGCCATAAGCGGAAAAGCGGAAATGGCCGGGCTCGATGATACCGGCATGGACCGGCCCCACCGGGATCTGGTGCAGCCCCTCCCCCTCGGCCGGCAGGAAGGCATAGGCCTCGCCCTGCGCCGCCGCCGGCGCCCCCGTCCCCAGCGGATGGCGCACGCCCCAGCGGCCGTGGTCGAGCCAGGCGCGCGCGTCGGGCGCGCCCTCCGGCTCCAGCCCGTAGAGGTCGCGCACCGTGCGTTCCAGCCGCGCGGCGGGCGGATGCAGGCGCGCGATGGAGGCAAAGCGCCCCTCCGGGCACGGGCAGGTGGCGATGGCGAGGCGCGCCGTGCCCTCGTCCAGCAGCGCCATGCTCACCGCGCCGGCCTCGCCCCACAGGCCCATGAGCACGAGCCGGCCGGCGGCAAGCTCGGCGCCGAGGGCTTCCCATTCGGCGCGGGACACCTGGACCCGCGGCCACGGACGGCAGCCGGCGGAGGCTTTGGCGAAGATCTCGTCGAGGCCCGGCATGCCGCCCCCTAACCCAGAAGCCCGGCAATATGCCGGAACCAGGCCACCAGCGGCGGCGGCAGGTAGAGCCCCGCCACCAGCACCAGGGCAAGGTGGACGATCATGGGCAGGAGGCTCCCGTGCGCCGGCTCCGAGCCGGGACTCGGTGCGCCGAAGGCGATGCCGGAGAGCTTCAGCATCAGCGCGCCGAACGCGACCAGCAACCCCGCCGCCAGCAGCACCGCAACCACCGGCATCCGCGCGAAGGTGGAGGTGACGAGAAGGAACTCGCTCAGGAACACCCCCGAGGGGGGCAGGCCGGCAATGGCGGCGACCCCCACCACCAGCCCCCAGCCGAGGGCGGGATGCGAGGTGGTGAGCCCATGGATGCGGCCCAGTTCCTGGGTGCCCTTCACCTGGCAGATATGGCCCACGGCGAAGAAGATGGCCGATTTGGTGAGGCTGTGCATGGTCATGTGCAGCAGCCCGGCGAAATTGGCGACGGGGCCGCCGATGCCGAAGGCGAAGGCGATGATGCCCATATGCTCGATGGACGAATAGGCGAACAGCCGCTTGATGTCGCGCCGGCGGTACAGCATGAAGCCGGCCAGCAGCAGCGAGGCCAGCCCCATGGCCATCATCAGCGGGCCGGGCGCGATGGTGCCGGGGTGGGCGGCCATCAGCAGCTTGAAGCGCAGCACCGCATAAAGCGCCACATTGAGCATCAGCCCCGACAGCACCGCGGAAATGGGGGTCGGGCCTTCCGAATGGGCGTCCGGCAGCCAGGCATGGAGCGGCACGAGGCCCACCTTGGTGCCGTAGCCCAGCAGCAGGAAGACGAAGGCGACATTGAGCAGCGCCGGGTCGAAATCCCGCGCCCGGCGCATCAGCACGCTCCAGATCATGCCTTGGGCGCCCTCGCCCACCACCGGCTGGGCCACCATGTAGACCAGGATGGTGCCGAACAGGGCCAGGGCGATGCCCACCGAGCCGAGCATGAAATATTTCCATGCCGCCTCGATGGCCGCCTCGGTGCGGTAGAGCCCCACCATCAGCACGGTGGTGAGGGTCGCCACCTCGATGGCCACCCACATGACGCCGAGATTGTTGGACACGAGCGCCAGGTTCATGGCCGCCAGCAGCGCCTGGTACATGGCGTGGTAGAAGCGCAGGTGCAGGGGCGTGAGCCGCCCGATCTCCAGCTCGTGGGCGATGTAGCCGGCGCTGAAGATGCTGGTGGTGAAGGCCACGAAGGTATTCAGCACCACGAACACGATGTTGAGGTCGTCCACGATGATGAACGGCCCGCGCACCCGCGGCGCGGTGAAGAGGAAGAGCGCGCACAGGAAGGTTGCCCCCGCGGCGGCAACATTCACCCGCGCGGCCATCCGGTAGGACGGCATGAAGGCCAGCAGCACCGCCGCCAGCACCGGGATGCCGAGGATGAAGGCGACGGGATCGAGCGAAGGCATCGTCACCAGCGCCCTCCCCGGAAGCGGTCGAGCACGTCCACATCCACGGTGTCGAACCGCTCGCGGATGCGGAACAGGAAGATGCCGATGACGATGAAGGCGATGAGCACCGAGAAGGCCACCGAAATCTCCACCACCAGCGGCATGCCCCGTGCCCCGGTGGCGGCGAGGATGAGCCCGTTCTCCAGCGACATGAAGCCCACCACCTGGCTCACCGCATTGCGCCGCGTCACCATCATCAGAAGGCCGAGCAGCACCACCGAAAGCGCGAAGGCGAGATCCTCGCGGGCGAGGGCATCGGCGGTGGCGGTGGCCTTGAGCATCACCACCATGGACAGCGCCACCAGAGCGATGCCCGCAAGCATGGTGGGCCCCACCGAGACCACCGTCTCCACCTCCCGGTGGATGCCGAGGCGGGCGACCATGCGATGCAGGGCCAGCGGGATGATGAGCGCCTTGAAGACGAGGGCGATCAGCGCCGTCAGAAACAGGTGCGGGGCGTCCTGCGTGAACGCCTGCCACGCCACCGCCAGCGACAGCGCCACCGCCTGCAGGGCGAACACGTTCAGCAGGGCATAGAGCCGGTCCTGGTAGAGCAGCATGAAGCTGATGAGCACCAGGGCGCCGGCGAACAGGTGAGCCACATCGAAGACGAGGCTGGCGGGAATGGCGTGGTCCATGGCTCAGAGCACCCCCGACACGAACAGCAGCAGGGTTCCCAGCAGCCCCAGCATGAGGGCGGCGCCGAGGAAATCGGGCACGCGAAACACCCGCATCTTGGCGATGGAGGTTTCGAACAGCGCCAGCAGCACGGCCCCCGCCGCCAGCTTGCCGGCATAGCTCGCCGCCCCCACCAGCATGGCGCCCAGGCCCGCCCCCGCGGGCGCGAGGCCCCAGGGCACGAACACGCAGGCCACCAGCGAGAGGAACAGGAGAAGCTTGATCTGCCCGGCCAGCTCGATGAGCGCGAGGTGACGGCCGGAATATTCCAGCACCATGGCTTCATGCACCATGGTCAGTTCCAGGTGCGTGGCGGGGTTGTCCACGGGGATGCGCCCGTTCTCGGCCACCGCCACCAGCAGCAGCGCCACCAGCGCCAGCGCCAGCGACACCCGCAGCCCCACGCCCGACAGCATCACCGCCGCCACGGTGGAAAGCTGGGTGGAATGGGCCACCAGGGCGAGGGAGAAGACGATCATGATCAGCGCCGGCTCGGCCAGCGACGAGATCATCACCTCCCGGCTCGATCCCAGGCCGCCGAAGCTGGTGCCCACGTCCATGCCGGCCAGCGCCAGGAAGAAGCGGGCCGAGCCGAGCAGGGCCGTGATGGCGATGAGGTCCGCGGTCCAGCTGAAGATGAGGCCGGTGGCGAAGGTGGGCACCAGCGCCGCCGCCACCCAGGTGGCGGCGAAGACGAGATAGGGCACGGCGCGGAACAGCCAGGAGGCATTTTCGGCGAGCACCACCTCCTTGCGCAGCAGGCGGGCGAGATCGCGGTAGGGCTGCAGCATGGACGCCCCCCGCCGGCGCAGCAGGCGGGCCTTCACCTTGCGCACGAAGCCGGTGAGCAGCGGGGCGAGGGCCAGCACCAGAAGCATCTGGGTGCCCTGCACCAGGAGGTTGGCCATCAGGTCCATAGCGCCAGCACCGCGAGCAGGAGGACGAGGGTGCCGAAAACAAGGCCGAGATACTGGCGGATGGTGAGGAATTGCAGCGTGTTGGCGCGTGTCGCCACGAATTCCACCGCACGGGTGAGGGGCAGGAACAGGAAGGCCCAGGCGGGGTCGCGGGCGCTCAGCGTGATCCGCGCCGGCGTCAGCGCGCCGGGCGGCGGCATCTCCACCCGCTCGCGGGCATCGAACAGGGTGCGCGCGAACACCCGGCGGATGGGCTGGGCGAAGGAGGCGGCCGAATATTGCGTCGCCGGGTCCGCATTGGGAAAGCCGCAGTCCCAGGCCGGCGCCCGCCGCACGCCGCGCGCGGCGAGACGGTGGATGATGAAGGCCGCCGCCAGCGCCGACCCCGCGATGAAGACGAACACCAGGAGACCATTATAGGAGCTGCGGCTCTCGGCCACCGGGATGATGGACAGCCAGGCCACGGAGCTTTGCGCCGGCATGTGATGGCCGATGATGGCTTGCACCGCCGGCTGGAGCGCGTCGATGACGAAGCCCGGCAGGAGCCCCGCCAGCACGCACACGGCGGCGAGCGCGATCATTGCGGCGCGCGAGAAGCCGTCCACCTCCCGCGCCTCGGCGGCGGCGGTGCTGCGCGGCCGGCCGAGGAAGGAGATGCCGTAGAGACGCACGAAGCAGGCGGCCGCCAGCGCCGCCGCCAGCGCCAGCAGGGCGCCCACCGCCGGCACCATCAGCTTGAGGCCCCAGGCCGGCAGGTCCGGGCTCAGGAGGATGGCTTGGAACACCAGCCATTCGGAGGCAAAGCCGTTGAGCGGCGGCAGCGCCGCAATGGCGGCGCACCCCACCAGCACCACCACGCTGGTGACGGGCATGCGGTGGATGAGCCCACCCAGCTCCCCCATCTGCCGCGTGCCGGTGGCGGTGAGCACGGCGCCGGCACCGAAGAACAGCAGGCCCTTCATGGCCGCATGGTTGAAGACATGGAACAGGGCGGCGGTGAAGGCCAGCGCCGCGGCGTCGGCGAAGCCGTTGGCCGCGAAGGCCAAAGCGAGGCCCAGGCCGACGAAGATGAGGCCGACATTCTCGATGGTGCTGTAGGCCAGCACCCGCTTCACGTCGCTCTGCAGCAGCGCCTGCAGCACCCCGGTCACCGCGGCGATGCCGCCGGCAGCGAGCACCGGCAGGCCGAACCACCATTGCGGCGGGCCGGCGAGATCAAAGACGATGCGGATGAAGCCATAGACCGCCACCTTGGTCATGACCCCGCTCATGAGGGCGGACACGTGGCTCGGCGCCGCCGGATGGGCCAGCGGCAGCCAGACGTGGAGCGGCACGAGGCCGGCCTTGGAGCCCGCCCCCATCATGGCCAGCGCCAGCACCAGCGCCCCCGCCAGCACCGACGGCGGAGCCCCGCGCGCGGCCTCGCGCATGGCATCGAAGGCGTAGCCGCCGGCCGCGCCCCCCGCCAGCAGCCCGAAGGCCAGCATCAGCGCCAGGGTGCCGAACGAGGCCATCAGGATATAGACGAGGCCGGCGCGCACATTGCCCGCCTCCTTGTCGTGCGCCACCACCAGGGCCCAGGACGCCAGCGACATGAACTCCCACGCCAAGAGGAAGCCGTAGGCGTCGTCGGCCAGCGGCACCAGGTTCATGCCGGCGAGAAAGGCGGGGAAGAAGGGCAGCACCCGCTGGGGCGCATGGTCGTGCCGGCCATAGCCGAGGCCGTAGAGGCTCGCCGCCGCACCCCCCAGGTTGATGACCACGAGGAACACCGCGCTCAACGCATCGAGGCGGAAGCGGGCGCCGATCCACGGCACGCCGAGGGGCAGCACCAGCCCGCCCGCCGGCGCCGCCAGCGCGGTGAGGGCCGAGAGCGCCGCAATGAGGCAGATCGCCAGGGCCCCGCCATAGACCAGGACCCGCCCGGCCGGCCGCCGCGCGCCGGCGATGCCCACCCCCGCCAGCGCCAGGAAGGCGCCGACGCAGCCCAGCGCCACGATGACCTGCACCGATGCGGCAAGGCTTGCAGGGATGGGGCCGGGCACCATGGCCTAGTCCTCCGCCACAGGGGCGCGGGACGCAGCCGGCGCGCGCAGGCGCACCCCCCGTCCGCCGCCGTCGCTGGCCGTGCCGTCGCCGATCAGCTCGACCCCGGCCGCCTCCAGCGCGCCCACCAGTTTCATGAGCGAATCCACATTGCCGCGGATCACCCCGTCGCTCGCCTCCATGCGCTGGATGGTGGGCAGGGACAGGCTGGCAAGAGCCGCAAGGGCGCGCTGGTCGAGCCCCAGGAGGGCACGGGCGGCACGGAGCTGGGCGGCTGTGATCATGGCAACCGAGGCTGGAACGTTATTTTTGCACCCTACTCCTCACATTATCACATTTCAACACTCATTAGTAATGTCTTAAACATCATACAAAGGTAGCCACGCGCCGGAGCCGGGCACCGGAGCCAAGGGGCGGCGCACGGCGGCCACGACGGGCCGGCGTGCGGGCCACCGTTCAATCCGGCCGCGAGAAGGTCAGGATCTCGCGCTTGCCCGCGTGGTTGGCGGGGCCGACGATGCCTTCGGTTTCCATCCGCTCCATCAGGCTCGCCGCCTTGTTGTAGCCCACCTGCAGCCGGCGCTGGATGTAGGAGGTGGAGGCCTTGCGGTCGCGCATCACGATGGCCACCGCCTGCTCGTAGAGATCGCCCCCGGCATCGGCGAGGCTGGAGCGGTCGAACACCGCCTCGTCCTCCTCCACCGCCTCCTCCGCCTCGTCGAGGATGACGGCATCCAGATAGTCCGGCCCGCCCTGGGCCTTCAGGAAGGCCACCACCTTCTCGACCTCGCCGTCGGACACGAACGGCCCGTGCACGCGGGTGATGCGGCCACCGCCGGCCATGAACAGCATGTCGCCCTGCCCCAGCAGCGTCTCGGCGCCCATTTCGCCGAGGATGGTGCGGCTGTCGATCTTCGAGGTCACCTGGAACGAGATGCGGGTGGGGAAATTGGCCTTGATGGTGCCGGTGATGACATCCACCGACGGGCGCTGGGTGGCCATCACCAGATGGATGCCCGCCGCCCGGGCCATCTGTGCCAGGCGCTGGATGGCCCCTTCAATCTCCTTGCCGGCCACCATCATGAGGTCGGCCATCTCGTCCACGATGACGACGATGTAGGGCAAAGGCGTGAGGTCCATCTCCTGTTCCTCGAACAGGGCCTCCGCGGTTTCCCGGTCGAACCCGACCTGCACCTGCCGGGTGATGATCTCGCCCTTCTCCGCCGCCTCCCGCACCCGCGCATTGAAGCCGTCGATGTTGCGCACGGCGAGGCGGCTCATCTTCTTGTAGCGCTCCTCCATCTCCTTCACCGCCCATTTCAGCGCGATGATCGCCTTCTTGGGGTCGGTGACCACGGGG
This sequence comes from Xanthobacter sp. AM11, assembly GCF_047444035.1. Classification (NCBI taxonomy): domain Bacteria; kingdom Pseudomonadati; phylum Pseudomonadota; class Alphaproteobacteria; order Hyphomicrobiales; family Xanthobacteraceae; genus Xanthobacter; species Xanthobacter sp. AM11. The sequence goes on along the minus strand of NZ_JBLAOA010000001.1, from coordinate 1,674,054 downwards.
GTGAGCAGGTGGGGGATGCCTTCGTAGACACTGAGCTCCAGCATCTTGGGGTCGATCATGATGAGCCGGCAGGCCTCCGGCGTGTGCCGGTAGAGCAGGCTCAGGATCATGGTGTTGATGGCCACCGACTTGCCCGATCCGGTGGTGCCGGCGACCAGGAGATGCGGCATGCGGGCAAGGTCCGCGATCACCGGCACGCCGCCGATGGTCTTGCCCAGGCACAGGCCCAGCTTGGGGTGGGTGTCGGCAAATTCATGGCTGGCCAGAAGCTCGCGCAGCCACACGGTCTCGCGCCGGCGGTTGGGCAGCTCGATGCCGATGACGTTGCGCCCCTCCACCACCGCCACGCGGGCCGACACCGCGCTCATGGAGCGGGCGATATCCGGCGAGAGGCCGATGACGCGGGAGGACTTCACCCCCGGCGCCGGCTCGAACTCATAGAGCGTGACCACCGGGCCGGGATTGGCGTCGATCACCTCGCCGCGCACGCCGAAATCACGCAGCACCTGCTGCAGCATGGTGGAGGACTGGTCGAGGAATTCTTCGGAAAGCTCGTAGTCCGGCTCCACCACCGGCGGTTCGCGCAGCAGGTCGAGGGGCGGCAGCTCGTAGCCGCTTTCGAACGCCTCTTCGCCGCCCACTTCGGCCGGCGGGGCGCCGGGCAGCTCCGCCACAGCGGCGGGGGGCGTCTCGCCGGCGTCCGGGGCGGGCTGTGCCGGAGGCGCGGCGGGGGCGTGAAGGAAGCGCGCGGTGACGCTCTGGCGATAGGACAGCCACATGATCCCGGCAGCGGCGGCGGCCGCCCCGGCAGGGGACGGGGCGAGGGCCGGAGCGGGATCGACCCCGACGGCATCGGTCACGGCAAACTCGTCCGCATCCGGGTCCATGGCGCCATCGAGGGCGGCCTCGGGGGCGTCTTCGCCGAACCGGTCGGGGCCGGCCAGGGCGTCGGTCATCACCCCGGCCTCGGCGCTGACGAGCGCCACCTCGTCGGCGGCCGCGATGGCCTCGGGGCCGGCCACCTCGGCGGCATCGCTTTCCGGCTCGTCCGCGGCCGGCTCCAGCCAAAGGGCATCGGCGGGGAGCGGGAATACTGCCGACACCTCGGGATGCGACGGCGCGAGGTCCTGCTCGCCGGCGACCGGCGGGGGAACCGCGTCCCGGCCGATGAGGAGCAGGCGACCAAGGGCACGCAGGGCCTCGGGGAGGTCTGCCTCCCCCTCCACCGGCGCTGGCGGCGCATCGGCTTCGCAAGGCGCGGCCTCCGAGAACTGCGGCTCGGTGATCGCGGCTTCGGGCGGGCAGGCTTCGGGCATCGGGACTTCAGCGACCGTGAATTCGGGCATCGAGACTTCAGGCACCCAGGCTTCAGCCGTCGTGACTCCAGCACTGCCAAGTGCCGCTAAAACAGGGTCTGCCGGAACGGCCCCGGCCGTCTCCTCCCCGTCGCGGGGGAAAGCGGGGAGCGCATCGGCAGAGCCGGGCAAAATCTCCATCGTGCCGGGGATGAACGCCACATCCGGCGCGGTGGCCTGGATGGGGTCTGCCGACACGGCAAATTCAGCCAGCAGCATGCCCGAGGCCGGCCCCTCCTCCAGCAAGTCCGCCACCGCCAGAGCTGCAACCTGCGGGGCCACAGCGTCGGCAAGGGCGGGCGCGGCCGGAAAAGCCTCCGGCTCCGTCCCGGCGGCGTCCGGCGCAAGACTGGCGGCGTCCTGCGGCGGCAGGCTGTCGTCGTCGGCCGGATCGAGCACGAAATGCCAGCCCCGGCCGGACAGGTCCACGGTGGCGGCGGGGGCAACCTCGGCCTCCCGTGGACGCAGGAAATGGTCCGGCGTCCGGGTGAAGCGGGTGTTGGCGTCGAGGGTGAACGGCCTCAGCCAGCTGGGGATGAGTTCGAGATCCAGCCAGGAATGGCTCGGCGTCGCGGCGACGACCATGTCGCCGGCTTCGGCGAAGGGCGCCTCGTCATGGGCGATGCCGTCCCCGGGCGCGCTTTCCGGCGCAAGGCCGCCAGGCGCGTCGAACCCCGGCCAGGCGTCATCGTCCGCCGGGTAGGGGGAAAATCCGAAGGATCGCGGGGGACGGGTGAAGGAAGACATCTTGATCCAAATCCGCAGGGCCGGCGCCGTTGTCCGAGGGATAGACCCGCCGCGTTAAGGGGACGTTTGCGCCCCGGCGAACAGGTTTCATGATACCATCCCTGTGGATGGATTTCTCCCCTCCCCGACCAATGCCCCGGCCCGGCCGCAAGCCGGGGCGGAAGGGACCTGCGGCCGGGCGGGCTCTTTCGCTGCGGCGCCACATGGCTTAAGTCCGGCGCGCGTCGTCCCCCACAAGCCCGGCCTCCCATGATTCGCCTCGACAACATCAGCAAGCAGAACGGCAAGCAGATCGTCTTCATCGAGGCCTCCGCCACGCTGCTGAAGGGCGAGAAGGTCGGCCTCGTCGGCCCCAACGGCGCCGGCAAGACGACCCTGTTCCGCATGATCACGGGCAGCGAACTGCCCGACGAGGGGCAGGTCTCCGTCGATCGCGGCGTCACCATCGGCTATTTCAGCCAGGACGTGGGCGAGATGGCCGGCCGCAGCTCCCTTTCCGAGGTGATGGACGGCGCCGGCCCGGTCAGCGTCGTCGCCGCCGAACTGAAGGAGATCGAGGCCGCCCTCGGCGATCCCGACCGGGCCGACGAGATGGACGCGCTGGTGGAGCGCTACGGCGAGGTCCAGGCCCGGTTCGAGGAGCTGGGCGGCTATGCGCTGGAGGGCCGCGCGGCCGAGGTGCTGGCCGGCCTCGGCTTCAGCCAGGAGATGATGGACGGCGACGTGGGCAAGCTCTCCGGCGGCTGGAAGATGCGCGTGGCCCTCGCCCGCATCCTGCTCATGCGCCCGGACGTGATGCTGCTGGACGAGCCCTCCAACCACCTGGACATTGAAAGCCTGATCTGGCTGGAGGCCTTCCTGAAGGGCTATGACGGCGCCCTCATGATGACCTCGCACGACCGTGCCTTCATGAACCGCATCGTCACCAAGGTGGTGGAGATCGACGGCGGCGCCCTCACCACCTATTCCGGCAATTACGAATTCTACGCCCAGCAGCGGGCGCAGGCCGACCGCCAGCAGCAGGCCCAGTTCGAGCGCCAGCAGGCCATGCTGGCCAAGGAGATCCAGTTCATCGAGCGGTTCAAGGCCCGCGCCTCCCACGCCGCGCAGGTGCAGAGCCGGGTGAAGAAGCTGGAGAAGATCGACCGGGTGGAGCCGCCCCGCCGCCGCCAGACCGTCAGCTTCGAGTTCGCGCCGGCCCCGCGCTCCGGCGAAGACGTGGTGAGCCTGAAGAATGTGCACAAGGCCTATGGCAGCCGCACCATCTATGCCGGCCTCGACTTCCACGTGCGCCGCCGCGAGCGCTGGTGCGTCATGGGCGTCAACGGCGCCGGCAAGTCCACCTTGCTGAAGCTGGTGACCGGCAGCACCGACCCCGATACCGGCTCGGTGGCGCTGGGGGGCAGCGTGAAGATGGGCTATTTCGCCCAGCACGCCATGGAGGTGCTGGACGGGGAGCGCACCGTGTTCCAGCAGCTTGAGGACACCTTCCCCCAGGCCGGGCAGGGCTCGCTGCGGGCGCTTTCCGGCTGCTTCGGCTTTTCCGGCGATGATGTGGAAAAGCGGTGCCGGGTGCTCTCGGGCGGCGAGAAGGCCCGCCTCGTCATGGCGATGATGCTGTTCGACCCGCCCAACTTCCTGGTGCTGGACGAGCCCACCAACCATCTCGACATGGCCACCAAGGACATGCTCATCGCCGCCCTCGCGGAATATGAGGGCACCATGCTGTTTGTCTCCCACGACCGGCACTTCCTCGCCGCGCTCTCCAACCGGGTGCTGGAGCTGACGCCGGAGGGCATCCACCAATATGCCGGCGGCTACACGGAATATGTGGCCCGCACCGGCCAGGAAGCCCCCGGCCTGAGGACCTGAGCGGCCCCGGAGCCCGCCGGCCGCATCCTGCCCTCGCCCCTCCCGTCGCCCCCGGGCCCGCTGCGGGCGCCTGGCCGTCGCTGCCCGGTGGCGCGGAGGATGCGCGCCCTGCGCGAGCCCGTGATTGACCATTTCGTTGTGGCGCGAACGTGCTTATGCTTCCAGGGGACAAGGAAAAAGCCGCAAGGCCGTAAAATGGCGCTGAATTCGGGGGAGGGAACCGCATCGTCCGACATGCAGGAGCGTCTGTTCGGACACCTCCTGGCGGCGGCATTCGCGGTCTTTATCTGCATCCTTGGCACGCCGGCGCGCGGCGAAGGCGCGATCCGCCTGCAGATCGTCGGCGGGCTGGCGGGCGTCTCCCAATACACCCGCTTCGAGCAGCCGTTCTGGACTTCGGAGATCCTGGAGCGCTCCGGCGGGCGCATCTCCGCCACCATCCGACCCCTCGACGGCGGCGGCCTGCGGGGGCAGGAGATGCTGCAGCTCATGCGCCTCGGCGTGGTGCCCTTCGGCACCGCCCTTCTGGCCGTGGTGGCCGGCGACGAGCCGGAGCTGAATGCGGTGGACCTGCCGGTGCTCAGTCCCGACATGGCCACCCTGCGCGCCACCCTGGAGGCGTACCGCGAGCACCTGCGGCAGGTGCTGCGCGAGCGCTACGACATCGAGCTGCTCGGCATCTACACCTATCCCGCGCAGGTGCTGTTCTGCGCCCGGCCGTTCCGGGGCCTGGACGACCTTGCCGGGCGCAAGGTCCGCACCTCCTCGGTGGGCCAGTCCGAGCTGATGTCGGCGCTCGGCGCGGTTCCGGTGCTGCTGCCGTTCGCCGAAATCGTCCCGGCCCTGCGTGGCGGCGTGGCCGATTGCGCCGTCACCGGAACCCTGAGCGGCTACGAGATCGGGCTCCCCGCTCTCACCACCCACATCCACACCATGGCCGTCAGCTGGGGCGTATCCTTCTTCGGGGCCAATGTCACCGCCTGGCAGTCGCTGCCGCCGGACGTGCGCGACGCCATTCACAGCGGCGTCCTCGACCTGGAGCAGCGCATCTGGGAACAGGCCGCGGCCGACACCGCGCGGGGACTTGCCTGCAATACCGGAGCCGCCGCCTGCTCCGACAAGCCACCCCGGACCATGGCGCCGGTCCCCACCTCCGCGGCCGATTCCGAGCGCCGCCGGCAGCTGCTGACGCAGGTGGTTCTGCCACGCTGGATCGAGCGCTGCGGCACGGCCTGCGCCAAGGCGTGGAACGCCTACCTCGCGCCCCTCCACGCCATCACCGTTCCGGCGGAATGAGCCGTGCGCACCCCGGCTGACGGTGACCAATGATCTGGCATCGCCTCAAGCTGATCATCATCGTCGGAACGGCGCTCCTTCTGGTGATCACGGTAGCGGGAACGGCCATTCTTCTCGAGCGCGCCGAACGCGCCACCCTCACGGTCGCGGAGACCGCCCTGGAGCGCTCCGCTTTGGCAGTGGAGAATGCGCTCAACCGCCAGCTCCTTCAGGTCAACGGCGCCCTTGCAAGCCTGCCCACCCTGTTCGCGGCGGCCGGCGCCTCGCCGCACGATCGCGAGGCGGCCGGCCAGCTCCTGCGCGGCCTCAGCTTCCAGACCCTGGCCTTTCGCGACCTGCTGCTCATCACCGAGGACAGCGCCATCCTCACCTCCGCCCGCCCCCGCACGGCCCAGCGCCGCCTGCCGGTGGAGGCCTCCGACGTGGCCGGCGAGCCCACCGCCCTGCTCGGCCCGGTGCGCAACCGCATCACCGGCGACTGGGCCCTCTACATCGCCCGGGCCGCCCCCGGCTGGGACGGCATCATCCCCATCGCCGAGGTGCCGGTGGCCACCCTCATGGGCCTGCTCGCGGAAACCGGCATCGCACCGGGGGTCCGCATCTTCCTTGAGCGGCCGAACGGCCAGCTCATCGCGGCGCTGCCCCACGACGAGGTCCAGACCGGCCAGATCCGGGACAGCGCCCTCGGCCGCCGGACGCCCGACGGCAAGGCCTTCAGCACCAGAACGGACAGCGTGACGGAGATCGCCGTCGTGCGCGCCTCTCTCTACCAGGATGTCCGGGTCATCCTCGCAGTGGACCGCCACACCCTCCTCGCCGACTTCCGGCGGGGACGCGACCGGGCCGTGGTGGCCGCCGCCCTGGGCGGCATGTTCGTCACCGCCTTCGCCGCCGCGCTCATCTTCGCCCTGCGGCAGCGGGAGCTGGCCGAAGCGGAGCGCGCGCGGTCCGCCGCGGTGCTCGCCAATGCGGTGGAGGCCATGTCGGACGGCTTCGCCATGTGGGACGAGAACGACCGCCTCGTCACCTGCAACCAGCGCTACCGCGACCTGTCCGGCGCCAGCGCCCCCTTCATCACCCCGGGCGTGCGGTTCGAGGAGGTGCTGCGGCGGGGCGTGGAGGCCGGGGAGTTTCCCGAGGAGGCGAGCGATGTGGAGGGCTTCGTCACAGCCTTCGTCGCCTGGCACATGAAGGGGCGCGGCGACCGGGAACGTCGGCTGCCGGACGGGCGCTGGCTGCTGATGAAGGACCGGCACACGGCAGACGGCGGCATCGTCAGCAACCGCACCGACATCACCGCCCTCAAGACCATGGTTGCGGACCTCGCCCAGGCCAATGCGCGGGCGAAGGAGGCCATCGAGGAGGCGCAGCGCCAGAACGAGGCCCTGATGGAGCAGGAGAGCCGCATCCGCTACCTGGCCCACCACGACGAGCTGACCGGTCTGCCGAACCGCGTCCTGTTCCGCGGTCGCATCGAGGCCGCTTTGTGCATGGCGCAGGACCAGGGCATGCGGACGGCGCTGCTCTACCTGGACCTTGATCGCTTCAAGGATGTGAACGACACCCTCGGCCATCCGGCGGGCGATGCGCTGCTGCGCGCCGTGGCGGCCCGGCTCGGCGCCTGCGTGCAGGACCCTGCGAGCATCGCCCGGCTCAGCGGCGACGAGTTCGCCGTCATCAGCATGGCGCCGGCGCAGCCGGACGAGGCCGGACGGCTGAGCGCGCGCATCATCGAGGAGCTGAGCCGGCCCTACACCATTCTGGGCCTCACCATCGCCGTCAGCGTCAGCATCGGCATTGCGGTGGCCGACGACCAGGATACGGACCCGGACGCGCTGTTGAAGCAGGCGGACCTTGCCCTCTACCAGGCGAAGGCGGCGGGCCGCGGCACCGTGTGCGTGTTCGAGCCGGAGATGGATGCCCATCTCCACGCCCGGCTGCAGATGGAAGCCGATTTGCGCCACGCCATGACCGGCCACCAGTTCGAGCTGGTCTACCAGCCCATCTACACGCTCGCCTCCGGCGACCTGTGCGGGTTCGAGGCGCTGTTGCGCTGGCGGCATCCCCGGCGCGGCCTCGTCAATCCGGCGGCCTTCATTCCGCTGGCCGAGGAGACCCGGCTGATCGCCGAGATCGGCGCCTGGGTGGTGCGCCGCGCTTTGATCGACGCGCGCACCCTGCCATCGCACCTGAAGGTGGCCATCAACCTCTCCCCGGTCCAGCTCGCCTTCGGCAACATCGTCAGCACCGTGGACGACGCCTTGCGCGAAAACGCCATCGCGCCCGGGCGGCTGGAGCTGGAGATCACCGAGACGGCCCTCTTCACCAATGATCCGCGTAATCTGGACGCGCTGCGGCGGCTGCGGTCGCTGGGCGTGCGCATCGTGCTCGACGATTTCGGCACCGGCTATTCCAGCCTGAGCCACCTGCTCCGCTTCCCGCTGGACAAGATCAAGATCGACCGGTCTTTCGTGCAGGACATGACGGAACAATCGGACAGTGCGGCGATCGTGGAAGCGGTGGCCGCCCTCGCCTGCCGCCTGGGCATGACCACCACGGCGGAGGGCATCGAAACCGCCGAGCAGCTGACGGTGGCCCGCAAGGCCGGCTGCACCGAGGTGCAGGGCCATTTCCTCGGCGCCCCCCGGCCCTTCCTGAACGCCGCCGACACCATCGAATCGGCATTGCTCCGGTCATTTTAGATGTTTAATGGCAGCATTTGATGGTCACCTGCTCGGAGGTGCCGCGCACGTCGATGACGAGGTCGTTTCCATTTTTGACGAACCAGAGGTCGTCGCGATCGACGGCCATATCCAACTCGCCTGAAGGCCCCGTGTTCGACGACAGTCCGTTGACGATGATCGCGCTCTGCTGTGCAGCGGCGGGAGTGACACGCTCACCGGAGGAGGCGGCACGGACACCTATGTCTTCGCCACTGAGCAGGGTGTTGTTGTTCGAGCGGTTCTGGATGGTCTCCACGCGGCTCTGGTCGGCCTGCACGACGGTGACGTCGCTCTGGACCGCATCCCAGGTGCTGTTGCCGTCCAGGTCCTGCTGCACGGTCTTGGAGAGGCCATCGGCTGTCGTCGTCACCACGCTCTTGTCGATGATCGTCGTGCCGTTGGGCGCAAGGTCGATGAGGGTGACGGTGGTGCCGCTGGCGGTGGTCACCCGGCTCTCGGTCTGGTCGGTAATGCCGTTGCCGTCGAGGTCGTAGGTGATGGTGGTCGTCTTGCCGTCGGCGCTGCGGACGGTGGTCGTGCGATCGACCAGCGCACCGACCACATTGGTATCGGAGACGGTGGTGGTGCGGCTGCCGTCGCCGTTGACGACGATGGCCTGGGTCTGGGTCGCCTCGAAGATGCCGTCGCCGTCCCGGTCCTGGTTCAGCGTGCGGGTGAGGCCATTCGAGCTGGTGGTGCTGACGCTCTCCTGCGCAAGGCTGCCATCCGCATTGTAGGCCTTGACGTCGATGGAGGTGGAGCCGTCGCCATTGATCGTCGTGGTGCTCTGGGTGAGGTAGCCGGCATTGTCATAGGCGAGCACGACGTCGGCCGCTGTGCCGGTCGATCCGTCGGACCTGGTGAAGGTGGTGGACCCGAGGATCTGGGACCCGTCGGCGAGAACGGCCTGCGTATTGTCCGGCTTGAGGTTGATGGAGGTGATGCCGAGCTGCGCCAGGGTCTTGAGCGTGGTCGTGCCGTCCGTGTTGGTGACCATCACCTTGAAGCTCGACCACTGGGCATCGCCGGAATCGAGCTTGCCGTTCTGGTTGGTGTCGAACACATTCGCGAGCGCCTGCATGTCGCTGGTGGCGGTCGGGTCCCAGGTGGTGAACTGGAAGGCCTGCGGGGAATCGACATCCCCGGTGCCGGTATAGTCGTAGACGAGCACGCCATCGCCCGCGGCCGCCCAGGCGGTGCGGTGCTCGGTGCCGTCGCCGTTGACGTCCCTATAGGTGTTGGACGCCGTGCGCTGGGTGATGCTGATGCCGTCGCCGTTCAGGTCGAGGACGACGGGGAACGAGAAGCTGACGCCGGCGCTATAGTAGCCAGCCGATGAATCAAAGGAGCCGTAGTACTGATATCCGGCAGAGCTATTTTGGGAGGAACCATATGCGTCCGAAGCATAATATGGGTTCGAGCTGAAGCCATATCCGGCGTTGATGTCCACGTTGGAAAAATCGGAATTATACAAGTAATCAAACGATGAATAATCGGGATAATTATAATAGTACGAATTTGGATCATTATACGAGTATATATCGTTGATGTGAAAGTCCATGTCGGATGACGAGAGATAAAGGACGGACCGTTCCGCGCTCGCATAGGTCACATCTAGCGGATTGACAACGTCTGCGCCAATCACCTCGCCGCCCGTCATTCCTAATACCGCGGTCACCGCTGCGGATTCGAGGGCCGCACTCGCCGATGGAGCTGGATAGTCTGCGATATCGTAATACTCTGAATTTTCATTTTGGTGAACAGTGTGGTCATTAGACTGCTGCAAGTCCGCCGCACCTGCTATGGATACAATGGAGTCAACGACATCTCCAATTGGAATAAATAAGTTATATCCCCGACTGGCGCCAACAACACCTCCATTCTCGGGCGTTTCGAAATAGTTTGTTGACGCACTTGTTGCAAGTCCAAGCCCATCTGTTTTTGTAAATCCCACTCCGACAAAATATGAGGCGCCCTTAATGCGCCCGATTACACCACCTTCCCCTACTGCGAAATTATAATTTATAATGCTTGAGGTATCCAGCTCAATGCCACCCTGAAACGAAATTCCTCCTAAAGATATTTGTCCGGAAGCAAATCCATCTATTGTTACACCTATCGGCCAAGAGAGCGTGAAATTAATCTGCCCTCCGGCGTTAAGCGCGATGCCAATGGGCCCAGTGCCCAAGTAAATAGCCGTTCCCTGTCCAATTTATATAGATATGTCTGTCATTCGATTCTCATCCTGATACGAGTTTTTACCTAATTGCAAGCGCTTGATGGACCGATATGACCGTTAGGAATGCACCAAAAACAATGGAGCCACCCATGACCGCATTAATAACAAAAAATCTATTTATATACGTGAACTGTTTATTTTTTCGATCTATCTGGTCAAATTGTCTGTCGAATCGTGCAGCGAAATTTGTCCACCGATAGAAACGCCAACATAATGTTGCAGTCAAAATCAATAACACTATCGACGGGGCGAATAAGTACTGCTCGATTCGAACATGTTTATCACCGCCCTCCAATGAAACCGACGAGATGCGCCCCCTGTGTTCGACATACGAATTAATTGAAAAATAAGCAGATATTGATAAAAATATTATATTTGCCAAGCATGAAATCGCTATCGGCACTCGGCTGTATGTTGTATATTTTTCCAGTTCTTTCATGTCACATTTTCCACATCAACAGATATTTGATATCTTAAATTGCGTTAATAGACCTGTCTATTTATCATTCAATTCACCGCTCCCTCCCCGCATCATGCCTGCACCTCAGCAGCGGCGAGAGCAGATACTCAATGATCCGCCTCTGCCCCGTCTTGATCTCAGCCGTCACCGCCATCCCCGGCTCGATCGTCTTCCACCCCTGTTCCGTCTCAATCCCGCCCTCGCGCACCGAGATCCGCGCCACATAAGCCGGCTGGCGCGCCTGGCGCTCGGTCTCGTCCGCCGGCGCATCCGCCTCCTTGGCCCGGTCGAGCCGCGCGTCTGAGACGACTGCGTCCTGGCTCACGCTGTCCACGGCTCCGTGCAGCAGGCCGTAGCGGGTGAAGGAGAAGGCCTCCACCTTCACCTCCACATCCTGCCCGCTCTGCACGAAGCCCACATCCCGGTTGGCGAGGTTGGCCTCGATCTCGAGGCGGCTGTTCCTCGGCACGATGACAAGCAGTTGCTGCGCCGGTGTGACGACGCCGCCGATGGTGTGAATGGAGAGCTGCTGCACCGTCCCGTCCACGGGTGCGGTGAGCGTCTGGTAGCCCCGGCGCTGGGTCGCCTTCACGGCCTCCTGGCCATGCTCGGAGGCGGCAACCTGAGCCTTGGCGAGATCGGCGAGGAGACCTTTGCGATATTCCGAATCGGCTTCCACCCGCTGGCGTTCCAGGGCACCGAGGGCTTCGGCGGTCTCCTGCTCCCGGTGACCATCCACCACAAGTTGCTGCTCCTGCTCCACCATCTGCTGCTGGGCCTGGAGATAGAGCACCTTGGTGCCGAACCCCTTCTTCATCAGGGTCTCGCGGATCTCGAACTGCCCGCGCAGCATGGGCAGCATCGCCTCGCCCTTGGCGATGGTCGCCTGCACGGAGCGCCGCTCGGCCTGCTTCTGGGCGATCTGGCGGTCGATCGTGGCGAGCTTGGCGGCATGCTCGGCCCGCTGCTCCTCCATCTGCCGCCGTGCGGTCGCCGCGATTCCCGGGTCGATCCCCGCCGGTATGGAGAAAGCGCCGGCGTCATCCGCGAGGAGGGCGGTGAGGCGCGCGATGTGTGTTTCGGCATGGAAGACCGACCCCGCTGTAAGGGAAACGCGGGGAAACGCAAGCGCGGGGAAACCGCGAAGGCCGGCGGAAGGCGCCAGCCTCGGCCCGTGCCTACTGCCGGTAATGCTGGATGCGCGTGGTGCGCAGGCCGGGCAGCCCGTGGCGGTCGATGGAGGCCTGCCAGGACAGAAATTCGTCAACGGTAAGGGTGTAGCGCTTGCACGCCTCTTCCAGGGAAAGCAGCCCGCCGCGCACCGCCGCCACCACCTCCGCCTTGCGGCGGATGACCCAGCGCCGCGTATCTGGCGGCGGCAGGTCGGCAATGGTCAACGGCCCGCCGTCCGGCCCGATCACGTACTTCACCCTCGGCCGATAGGCATCGGTCATCGTTACGCCACCTGTTACTCGTCTCAACGCAAGACAAGATGACAGGCGCCGATGAAAACTTTGCTAAGGCACGAGAAGAACAGGATTTTTACTTGTATTAACAACGGGTGAACGGTGCGTTTTTGAAAAGTAAATGACAGCGAACATTTTTCGCAAAATGCAATTTACAGAAGGCGACTGAAGTAGAGCGTAGACCCGTGCGCACAGGTGCCTGCACACCTTCGGGAAGGTCGGGCGCAAGCCGGTGGCGCGGCACGGGAATCAAGGCGCGCGAAGGCCCCGCCCGGCGTGCGGCCGGGCGTTTCGGGGCCGATCCGGCCGGGTCGATGGCGCGGCGGCGCGGCGGCGGCAACGGCGCTCAGGCGGGCGGCGCCATCTCCGCGGCGGTCTTCAGCAGGAAAGCGTAGAGCGCGGCGGCGGCAAGGCCGATATCGGCCGGGGCGGCATACTCGCGCGGATTGTGGCTGCCGTTGCGCGAGCGCACGAACAGCATGGCCATGGGCAGGATGTCGCGGAACACCATGGCGTCGTGCCCCGCCCCGGAGGGCAGGCGCACCACCGGCAGGCCCAGGCCCTCCACCACCTGCGCCATGCGCTCCTTGAGCGGGCCGTGGCACAAGGCGGCGGGCACGTCGTGGCCGATATCCACCACCGCGGACACCCCGCGCCGGGCCGCTATGGCGGCCGCCGCAGCGCGGATGTCCGCCACCGCCCGGTGGCGCAATTCGTCGTTCAGGGCGCGCACGTCGAGGGAGAATTGCACCTCGCCGGGCACCACATTCACCGCGCCGCCGGCGATGAGCAGCGTGCCCACGGTGGCTACCAGCGCGTCCGCATCCGCAGCGCCGCGGGCTTCCACGGCCAGGATCATCTCGGCGGCGGCGGCCAGGGCGTCGTGGCGCATGGGCATGGGCAGGGTGCCGGAATGGCCCGCCTCGCCGCGGATGCGCACATGCCCGCGCGAGGCCCCGGCGATGCCGGTGACGATGCCCAGGGGCGCGCCCGCCGTCTCCAGCACCGGCCCCTGCTCGATATGCACCTCCACATAGCCGAGGGTATCGGCCGGGTCCCGCCGGCACTGGGCGATGCGATCGGCCGGCGCGCCGAACGAGCGCAGGGCCTCCATGCGGGAGATGCCGCTCTGGTCCACGTCGTCCAAGCTCCTGGCATCGAAGGTGCCGGCCATGGCCCGGGAGGAGGTGAGGGTGGAGAGGAAGCGCACCCCCTCTTCGTCGGCGAAGGCCGCCACCTCGATGGCGAAGGGCAGGCGGACGCCCTGGGAATGGAGCGCCTCCACCGCGGCAATGGCGGTCATCACCCCCAGGTTGCCGTCATAGATGCCGGCGTTGCGCACCGTGTCGATATGGGAGCCGATGAGCAGCGTCCTCGCATCGGCCCGGTCCGCCGGGTAGCGGCCGACGATGGCGCCGGTGCCGTCCATGTGCACCTGGGTGAGGCCGGCTTCGCGCATCCAGAACGACACCTGCGCCGCCGCCCTCTTGTGGGCGGGGGTGAGGGTGAGGCGGGTCAGTTCCCCCGGCACGTCGGTGAAGGCGGCCAGCTCCTTGAGCCGGGCAGTGATGGTGTCGCCGTCGAGGGGCGCAAGGGTGGGGGCTGCGGCAGCTTGGGGCACGGGACACACCTTGTTCATGGGGCCTCCGGCAGCATCTGGTCGAGCCGGAGCCGGGCGATGCGCTCGATCTGGGTGAGGGCTTCGGCCACTTCCGCGTCGCGGTCATGGGCGAGCCGCCGCTCGAAGCCGGCGAGAATCTCGGCCCGGCTGCGCCCGCGGATGGCCATGATGAAGACGAAGCCGAACCGCGCCTTGTAGGCGTCGTTGAGCGCCGTGAACTGCGCCTTTTCCTGCGCCGTGAGCTGGTCGAGGCCGGCCGAGGCCTGCTCGGCGGCGGAGGAGGCGGTGAGCAGCCTGGCCTCGGCGAGCTTGCCGGCGAGGTCGGGATGGGCGTGGATGACGCCCATCTGCCGCTCGGGCGAGGCGGCGCGCAGCACCGCCGAAAGCGCCGCATTCAGCCCTTCCGCCGTATCCTCGCGGGTGGTGAGGCCGGCGTCGTAGGCGGCCTCGGCGATCCAGGGGGAATGCTCGTAGACGCCGCCGAACCGCTCCACGAACAGCCCGCGGGGCAGAAACGAGGGCCGGTAGCCCCCCGGCGGCGGGTGATGGGCGATCCAGTGGCGGGCGATGTCCAGCCGCCGCGCCACCCACACCTTGTCATGGCCGGCGATGTAATCGAGGAAGCGGGCCAGCGCCGCCGCCCGGCCCGGCCGGCCCGCCAGGCGCGGGTGCAGGCCGATGGAGAGCATCTTCGGCGCGGTGGCGCCCTCGGCATAGAGAAGGTCGAAGCTGTCCTTCAGGTAGTCGTAGAATTCGGTGCCCGAGCCGAAGCCTGCCGCCACCGAGAAGCGCATGTCGTTGGCGTCCAGCGTGTAGGGCACCACCAGCTGCGGACCCTTCGGCCCGAAGATCCAGTAAGGCAGATCATCGGCATAGCTGTCGGCGCAATAGAGGAAGCCGCCCTCCTCCATCACCAGCGGAACCGTGTGCTCGGCGGAGCGGCCCTGGTAGAAGCCCAGGGGGCGCGCGCCGGTGACCTCCTGGTGCAGGCGAACCGCCTCCTCGATGTGGGCGCGCTCGTCCTCGCGGGTGAAGTCCTTGTATTCCAGCCATTTGTAGCCGTGGCTGGCGATCTCCCAGCCGGCTTCGCCCATGGCCGCCACGGCGGCCGGATTGCGCGCCAGCGCGGTGGCGACGCCGAACACCGTGACCGGCAGGGCGCGCTCGGTGAACAGGCGATGCAGCCGCCAGAAGCCGGCCCGCGCGCCATATTCGTAGATGGATTCCATGTTCATGTGCCGCTGGCGGGGCCAGGGCACGGCGCCGATGATCTCGGAGAGAAAGGCCTCCGAGGCATTGTCGCCATGGAGCACGGAATTTTCGCCGCCCTCCTCGTAATTCACCACGAACTGCACGGCGATGCGCGCCTCCCCCGGCCAGCGGGGATGGGGCGGGGTGCGGCCGTAGCCCACGAGGTCGCGCGGATAGGGGCGCCCGGTGACGGGATCGTTGGCGGTGCCGGCGTTGATGGGAGCCATGGCTCACGAGCCCCGGTAGGTGGAATAGCTCCACGGGGAGCACAAAAGCGGCACGTGATAATGCCCGTCCTGCGCCATGGCGAAGCGCAGCGGCACCACGTCAAGGAAGGCGGGATCGGCCATGGGCGCGCCGGTGGCGCGGAAATGGTCGCCGATATGGAACACGATCTCATAGGTGCCGGGGGCGAAATCGTCGCCCGCCAGCAGCGGGGCGTCGGTGCGCCCGTCCGCATTGGTCCGCCGCGCGGTGAGGAGCGTGCGCCTGCCGTCCGGCTCCAGGCGGTAGAGTTCAACCGCCACATTGGCCGCCGGCCCCCCGGCGACGGTGTCGAGAACATGCGTGGACAGGCGCCCCATCTTTCCCTCGCGAGCCGGGAGCCGGTGCCGCCGGGCGCCGCTGGCCCGGGCGGTTCCTCCGCCTCCGAAACTGAAAGGGGCCCCGCGCTCCGGCCCTGCCGGCGCCGGTCCCCAGCGTGCGAACGCTCCGCTGCGCGGCAGCATAACAAGGTCGCCGCCGCTTCATTTTCCAAAAAAATCGGAAGATATTCCGATTAACCAACCATTTTCACAGGGGCGGGTTTGATCTTTCATTGGGCATGCCGATGCGTTGGGCAAACCCAGCCGAACGGCCCCGTGCCGCACCCCGTGTGACGGCGCCAAGAACAGAACGCCCTTCCGCCCCACCCGACCGCCTTTCCAGGGGAATGCCATGTCTCAAGCCGTTCATCCCGTAGACGAAATATTGCCAGCCCCGAAACTTGCCGTGCTCGGCCTCCAGCATGTGCTGGTGATGTATGCCGGCGCCGTCGCGGTGCCGCTCATCATCGGCCGCGCCCTGAAGCTGCCGCCCGAGGACATCGCCTTCCTCATCAGCGCCGATCTGTTCGCCTGCGGCCTTGCCACCCTTGCCCAGTGCCTGGGCTTCTTCGGCGTCGGCATCCGCCTGCCGGTGATGATGGGCGTCACCTTCGCCTCGGTCGGCCCCATGCTCTCCATGGCCGCAAGCCCGGAGATCGGCCTTCTGGGCATCTATGGCTCGGTGATCGCGGCGGGCCTGTTCGGCATCATCGTCGCCCCCTTCGTGTCACGGCTCCTGCCCCTGTTCCCGCCGGTGGTGACGGGAACCATCATCCTCATCATCGGCATCTCGCTGATGCGGGTGGGCATCAATTGGGCGGGCGGGGGCCTGCCTACCCTCACCCAGACCATCAACGGCCAGTCGGTGCAGGTGGCCAACCCGAACTACGGGCAGCTCCAGGGCCTCGGCATCGCCTTGTTCGTGCTGCTGGTGATCCTCGGCCTCATCAAGTGGGGCAAGGGCTTTTTGGCCAATGTGGCGGTGCTACTCGGCATCATCGCCGGCGCCGTGCTGGCCACCGCCCTCGGCATCATGCATTTCGAGAAGGTGGCCGCGGCATCGTGGTTCGGAATGATCGTGCCGTTCCACTTCGGCACGCCCACCTTCCACCTCGTGCCCATCATCACCATGTGCATCGTGATGGTGGTGGTGATGATCGAATCCACCGGCATGTTCCTCGCGCTCTCCGACATTACCGGCAAGCCGGTGGATGAGAAGGCACTGACCAAAGGCCTGCGCGCCGACGGCGTGGGCACCCTTCTGGGCGGCATCTTCAATACCTTCCCCTACACCTCCTTCTCGCAGAACGTGGGCCTCGTGGGGGTCACCGGCGTGCGCTCGCGCTGGGTGACGGTGACCGGCGGCATCATCATGCTCGGGCTCGGCCTGCTGCCGAAGATGGCGGCCCTGGTGGAGGCGGTGCCCCAGGTGGTGCTGGGCGGGGCGGGACTGGTGATGTTCGGCATGGTGGCGGCCACCGGCGCGCGCATCCTCACCGGGGTGGACTTCAAGACCAACCGCTTCAACCTGTTCATCGTCGCCGTTTCGGTGGGCTTCGGCATGATCCCGCTGGTGTCGCCCAACTTCTTCAAGGCGCTGCCGCACGAGCTGCATCCCCTCCTGGAGAGCGGCATCCTTTTGTGCGCCATCGTGGCGGTGGGGCTCAACGTCTTCTTCAACGGCGTGAGCAAGGCCTCCACCGCGGAGATCGTCGCGGCGGCCAAGCAGGCCGAAGCGCATTAGAGCGCGCGCCGATCCGCTTGCACCGCAAGCGGAGCGGATACCGGGCCGTCCTCCTGACGTGAGGGGCCGGGGCGGCGGGGCGCGGCGACGCGCTCAGGCCGGCACCCCTTCCCCGATCTTTCCCAGCTCATGGGCGATGTAGCGGCGGCCCTCATCCACCAGCATGTCGGCGAAGGCCTTCACCTTCAGCGGCACCAGCTGGCGGGCGGGGTAGAGCACCGCAAGGGTGGCCGGGCGCGGCGGATGGGTCTCCAGCACCGGCACCAGCCGGCCCGCGGCCAGCGCATCCGCCACCTCGAAGCGGGGCTTCACCACGATGCCCCGCCCTTCCAGCGCCCACACCGTGAGCACGTCGCCGTCGTCGGCCTCCAGGTGCCCGGTGACGGGAACGGCGAGGTCGCGGCCGTCGTCGGTGAGCATCCAGCGCAGTTCCCGCAGGCTGGCGAAACGCAGGAGCAGGCAGTGATGGGTGAGCAGATCCTGCGGGCGGGCCGGCACCCCGGCCCGGTCCAGATAGGCGGGGGCGGCGCACAGGATGCGGTCCACCTGCGCCACCTTGCGCATGATCATGGAGGAATCCTCGAACGTGGCGAGGCGCAGCGCCACGTCGATGGATTCGGCCACGAGGTCGAGGGTGTGCTCGGAGAGGCGCAGGCGCACGTCGATCTGCGGGTGCGCCTCCTGGTAGCGCGCCGCCACCTGCGCCACCAGCCGCCGGCCCAGATGCAGCGGGGCGGTGACGCGCAGCGCCCCGCGCGGCAGGGCGCCCAGCTCGGAGACGTTGCTTTCGGCGGCGTCGATGAGGCGCAGCGCCTCGGTGATGGCCTCGTAATAGACCCGCCCCTGCTCGGTCAGGCTCATGCGCCGGGTGGTGCGGTTGAACAGCCGGCAGCCCAGATGCTTCTCCAGCATCTGGATGCGGTGGCTCACCACGTTCGCCGACAGGCGCAGGCGGCGGGCGGCCTGCGAGAAGCTCTCGCTCTCCACCGAGGCGACGAACGCCTTCATATTCTCCAGCACGACGCCGCGCCCCTTGACGAACACCCGTTGAACGATACGCAAGGCCGACGGCGGCGCCAATGGTGCCGCTCGGTGCGGTGCTCGACGGCAGACGCCCTTTCCTTTTCCCGCTACGGAACCTGAACGGCCATGGAACCAATCCTCCACGAATGGGGCAGCCTGCTGCTGCGCTGGACGCACATCATCGCCGGCATGGCGTGGATCGGCTCGTCCTTTTACTTCATGCACCTGGACGCCAGCCTGCGGCAGGTTCCCGACATTCCCGCCGGCAAGGGCGGCGAGGCGTGGGAGGTGCATGGCGGCGGCTTCTACCAGGTGAAGAAGTATCTGGTGGCCCCCGATTTCCTGCCCGAGCACCTCACCTGGCACAAGTGGCAGTCCTACGCCACCTGGATCACCGGCTTCTTCCTGCTGATCTGGATCTATTACTACCAGTCGTCGATCTATCTCATCGACCCGGCGGTGATGGAGCTGAAGCCGCTGGTGGCGCTGCTGATCGGCCTCGGCGGGCTGGCGGCGGGCTGGGTCGCCTACGACCGGCTGTGCCGCTCGAAGCTCGGCGACACGCCGGCAGTGGTGGGGGCCATCGTGTTCGCCGGCGTGGTGCTGGCGGCCTATCTGTTCCAGCAGGTGTTCTCGCCCCGCGCCGCCTTCATCCATACCGGCGCGCTGATGGCCACCATCATGAGCGCCAACGTCTTCTTCGTCATCATCCCCAACCAGCACAAAGTGGTGGCGGCGCTGAAGGCGGGCGAGGTGCCGGACCCGTATTACGGCAAGACCGCCAAGCTGCGCTCCGGGCACAACAACTACTTCACCCTGCCGGTCGTCTTCCTGATGATCTCCAACCACTATCCCCTCACCTATTCCACGCCCTATGCCTATGTCATGGTGGCGCTGGCGCTCGTGGCGGGAACGGTGATCCGCTATTACTACAACGAGCGGCACGCGGGCCGGGGCGACAAGGCCTGGTGCTGGCTGGTGGCGGCCCTGTGCCTGGCGGCGGGCATCGTCCTGTCGGCCACCACCACCCCGGCGGGGCGCGCCGCCCTCGGCCTGCCGCCGCTGGTGTCCACCGCCCTCGCCAGCAGCGGGCCGCCGGTGGCGGTGCCGGAGGAGGTGCAGAACATCGTCATGGGCCGCTGCTCCATGTGCCACGCGGCGGAACCGGTCTATGAAGGCATCGTCATCGCCCCGCGCGGGGTGATGCTCGACACGCCGGAGGCCATCGCCCGCAACCGCCATCTCATCCTGGTGCAATCCGCCCTCACCCATGCCATGCCCCCCAACAACCTCACCGAGCTGAGCGCGGAGGACCGGGCCATGCTGAAGGCCTGGGCGAGCGGCCGGTGACGGCCGGCAGCCGCCCGGCCCGCGTTCCAGCACCTGAACCACGACCCGTATCAGACTGAGGAAGACCCCATGACCTCCCCCGATGCCGACCTCCTGCGCCGCCTCATCGCCGAGCGCGCGGACGCCCAGCACCGGTTCCTTGCCGAGCTGGTGAAGGTGCCCTCGGACAATCCCCCCGGCGATTGCGCCCCCCACGCGGCGCGCGCCGCCGATCTACTGGAAGGGCTCGGCTTTCAGGTGGAGCGCCACACGGTGCCCGCGGACCGGGTGAAGGCGGCGGGCATGGTCTCCGTCACCAACCTCATCGTCCGCCACCGCTTCGGCGACGGGCCCACCCTCGCCCTGAACGCCCATGGCGACGTGGTGCCCCCGGGCGAGGGCTGGACCCGCGACCCCTATGGCGCCGAGGTGGCGGACGGGCGCATGTATGGCCGCGGCGTCGCCGTCTCCAAGTCCGATTTCGCCACCTATGCCTTCGCCCTCGACGCCCTGAAGCGCTCGGGCCTGCCCCTGAAGGGCACGGTGGAGCTGCATTTCACCTATGACGAGGAGATCGGCGGCGAGGTGGGGCCGGGCTGGCTCCTGGAACAGGGCCTCACCCGGCCCGACTACGCGGTTTCCGCCGGCTTCTCCTATGCGGTGGTGGTGGCCCATAACGGCTGCCTGCACCTGGAGGTGGAGGTGATCGGCAAGTCGGCCCACGCCGCCCTGCCCTTCACCGGCATCGACGCGCTGGAGGCGGCGACCCATGTGCTCGGCGCCCTGTATGCCTATCGCGACACGCTGCAGGACAAGGTGTCGGAGGTGGCCGGCATCGGCGCGCCGCAGCTCACGGTCGGCCTCATCGCCGGCGGCATCAACACCAATGTGGTGCCCGACCGGGTGACCTTCCGCCTCGACCGGCGCATCG
Organism: Xanthobacter sp. AM11; assembly: GCF_047444035.1. Taxonomy (NCBI): domain Bacteria; kingdom Pseudomonadati; phylum Pseudomonadota; class Alphaproteobacteria; order Hyphomicrobiales; family Xanthobacteraceae; genus Xanthobacter; species Xanthobacter sp. AM11. The sequence goes on along the minus strand of NZ_JBLAOA010000001.1, from coordinate 1,653,413 downwards.
TGCCCGGCGAGACGCCGGAGGGGGTGGAAGCGCAGGTGCGCGCGGTGATCGCCCAGGCCGCCGCCGCCTTCCCGAAGGCGACGGTGGAGGTGCGCCGCGTGCTGCTGGCCCGCCCGCTGGTGCCGGGGGACGCGACCCTGCGCCTGGCGGACATCATCTGCCGCAACGCCGCCGCGGTGGTGGGGGAAGAGGTGAGGCCCACCGGCGTGCCGCTCTACACCGACGCCCGCCTCTATGCGGAAGCCGGCGTGCCGGTGGTGCTCTACGGCGCCGGGCCGCGCACCATCGAGGAGGCCAACGGCCACCGCGCCGACGAGAACCTGAAGCTGGACGACCTGGACAAGGCCACCCTCGTCATCGCCCTCGCCGCCCGCGAGCTGCTGGCCTGACCCGCGCTGCGACGCATGGAACGGAGCCGGTCGGGGGCTTCCCCCGCCGGCTATTTGCCGGCCTTCAGCCGGTAGAGCTGGGCGGCCGCATCCGCCACCTGGAACTGGCTGCGGGCGGAGGAGAATTCCAGGTTCTCCCGGGTGCCCACGCACAGGAAGCCGCCGCGCACCAGGCTCTGGGCGAAGCCGTGCAGCACCTTGTCCTGCAACGGCGTGTTGAAATAGATGAGCACGTTGCGGCACAAGATGAGGTGCGCCTCGCAGAACACCCCGTCGGTGACCAGATTGTGCTCGGCGAAGGTGACGCGGGAGATCAGCCGCTCGTCCAGCTTCATCAGGTCGTAGCGGGCGTGGTAATAGTCCGAGAAGCTGCCGGCGCCGCCGCTGGCCAGGTAGCGCCGGGCGGCGTCGCGGGCATCGGCGAGGGGGAAGATGCCCTCCCGCGCCCGCGCCAGCGCCGCCGCCGAGATGTCGGTGGCATAGATGCGGGTGCGCTCGTAGAGCCCCGCCTCGCTGAGCAGGATGGCCAGGGAATAGACCTCCTCCCCATGGGCGCAGCCCGCCTGCCACACATTGACCTCCGGGTAGGAGGCCAGATGCGGAAACACCTTTTCCTTCAGCGCCAGGAAGACGTGGGGATCGCGGAAGAATTCCGACACCGGCACGGACAGGCCGGCGATCACCTCGCCCACCCGGCCGGGGGTGTGCAGCACAAGGGCGGTGAGGTCGGCCACCGAGCCGGCGCCGAAGGTGACGACGAGGTTGCGCACCCGCCGGGTCAGGGACGCGCGGGAATAGTCGCGGAAGTCGTAGCCGTAGCGGCGGTTGAGCGCCTCCACGAACAGGTCCACCTCGATCTCTTCCAGGGCGAGGTCGTCCCTCGCCGCCTCGGGCGGGAGGTTCATTTGGGCGGCAGCCAGGCGCGGATCATGGAGAGCAGCTTGGGCACGTCCACCGGCTTGGCCAGATAGTCGCTGGCCCCGGCGGCGAGGCACTTCTCGCGGTCGTCCTTCATGGCCTTGGCGGTGAGGGCGATGATGGGCAGCTTGGCGAGGTGCGGCAGCTTGCGGATCTCGGTCATGGCCTCGTAGCCGTCCATCACCGGCATCATCACGTCCATGAGCACGATCTCGATGTCGGGCTGCTCGTCCAGCTGGGCCAGCGCCTTCTGCCCGTCCTGCGCCAGCACCACATCGATGCCGCGCCCGCGCAGCACCTTGGCGAGAGCGTAGATGTTGCGCATGTCGTCGTCCACCAGCAGCAGCTTGCGGCCCTCCAGGTCGCCGTCGGGCACCGCCGGCAGGGCCTTGGGCTCGTGCTGCACCGAGTGGAGGAACAGGCTCACCTCGTCCAGCAGCCGCTCGGGCGAGAGCGCGCCCTTCACCACGATACTGTCGGTGAAGGCGCGCAGCCGCAGGCTTTCCGCGGTGGTGAGGTCGCGCCCGGAATAGACCACCACCGGCACGTGGTGGTGGCCTTCCGCCAAGCGCTCGATGAGGTCGAAGCCGGACATGCCCGGCAGGCCGAGGTCCAGCACCATGCAATCGAGGGGGGTCTTGGCCACCACCTCCAGGGCCTCCTCGCCGCTGGCCGCCTCGATGATCTGCGCCTTCTCGCGGCCGAGCAGGGTGCGCACCGCATGGCGGGCGGCGGCGTCGTCATCCACCACCAGCACCCGGCGGGGCCGGTCGGCGGAGAAGTGGGTGAGCAGCGAGAGGGCCTCGCCCAGCTGGTCGGCGCTCACCGGCTTGGTGAGGAAGCCCACCGCGCCGAGGTCGCGGCCGCGGCGTCCCTCGTCCAGGGCCGAGACGAAATGCACCGGGATGTGGCGGGTGGCGGGGTCCGCCTTCAGGCGCTCGATCACGGTCCAGCCGTCCATGCCCGGCAGCATCACGTCCAGGAGGATGCCGGTGGGGCGATAGCGCTGGGCAAGGTCGAGGGCGCTCTCGCCGTCGCCGGCCACCAGCACCTGGTAGCCCTTGCGGCGGACGAGGCCCACCAGGGTGCGGGCGAAGACGGGATCGTCCTCCACCACCAGGATGACGGTGGCGCCGGGGGTGAGCGCCTCGCGGTCGTCGGCCACGGCCGGCGCGGAGGCGCGCGACAGGGGCGAGAGGCCGGAGGCGGCCCGCTCGGCTCCCGCCGGGCTGGCGGGCGCCGGGCGCGCCGGGGCGGGGGCCTGCGCCCGGGCGGCGGCCTGCGCCTCGGCCGCCAGTTCCTCCTCGAGCGCCGCGTCGTCGAGGGCGGGCGGCTCGCCCACGGGAATGGACAGGGTGAAGGTGGAGCCCTGGCCGAGCTTGCTGTCCACCGTCACCTCGCCCCCCAGCAGGTTGGCCAGGCGCTGGGTGATGGCGAGCCCCAGCCCGGTGCCGCCGAACTGGCGGCGGGTGCTGGCATCCACCTGCTCGAAGGCCTCGAACACGGCATCCAGCTTGTCCTCGGGAATGCCGATGCCGCTGTCGGTGACGGCCGCCTTCAGGGTGCGGCCCTCGTCGGCCGTTGAGAACACCACCGAGACGCGGCCCTGGACGGTGAACTTCAGGGCGTTGCCGATGAGGTTGGTGAGGATCTGCTCCAGCTTGCCGGCATCGGTATAGACCTCCTCCGGGGCCTCGGCGGCGGTGACGGAGAAGCGCAGCTTGCGCTCCTGGGCCAGCCGCCGGAAATTGCGCTCCAGCCTTTGGGAGAAGGCGGCGATGCTCACCGGCTCGCGCACCACGTCCATCTTCCCGGCCTCGACCTTGGACAGGTCGAGGATGTCGTTGATGAGCCGCAGCAGGTTGCCGCCGGAGGCATGGATGATGCTGGCCGCCTCCACCTGGTCGGGGGCAAGGTTGCCGTCGCGGTTCTCGGCCAAATCGTGGGACAGGATCAACAGGCTGTTGAGCGGCGTGCGCAGCTCGTGGGACATGTTGGCGAGGAATTGCGACTTGTACTGGTTGGCGCGGGTGAGTTCCTCGGCGCGCACCTGCATCTGCTCGTTCAGGGATTCCAGCTGGGCCTTCTGGGTCTCCAGCTCCTGGGAGGAGCGGCGCAGCACGTCGTTGGAGGCCTGCAGCTCCTCCGCCTGCACCCGCAAATTCCTCCTCGGAGGCGGCCAGCTTCTGCTGCTGGCCGTGGAGCTGCTCGTTGGTGGCGCGCAGCTCCTCCTGCTGGGTGCGCAACTCCTCCTCGGCGACGCGCAGCTCGGTGGCCTGCTTCTGGCTGCGCTCCAGCAGTTCGCGGGTGCGGATGGCGCGGGTGAGGTTGTCGAGGGAGAGGGCGACGAGGGGCAGCACCTCCTGCAGCAGCCGCGCGCGGACCCCGCCGATGGGGCCGAAGCTGGCCAGCTCGATCACCCCCGAGAGCCCGTCTTTGGAGACCACCGGCAGGGCGATGGCGGCAAGGGGCCGCCCCTCGCCGGTGCCGGACTGGATGCGCACGTAATCGTCGGGCAGCGGTGAGAGCAGGATCGGCTTGCGCTCCAGCGCCGCCTGCCCCACCAGCCCCTCCCCCAGGCGGTAGGTGGTGGCAAGGTGGCGCCGCTCGGTGAAGGCGTAGGTGCCTTCCAGCGACAGCGTGCCCGCTTCCGCATCGAAGCCGTAGAACACGCCGACGCCGGCCTCCACCCGCGGGGCCAGCTCGCGCAGCAGGGCGTCGGCGTAGCCGCGCAAATCGGTGCAGGCCTGCAGCCGGGCGGAAACCTCGCCGACGCCGGCCTTCACCCAGGCATTGTCGTGGGTTTCCACCGCCATGGCCTTGAACACGGCCAGCGCGCGGGCGATGGTGCCCACCTCGTCGCGGCGCTCGGCATAGGGCACCTCGATGGTGAGGTCGCGGTTCGCCAGTTGCTCCATCAGCCCGGAGAGGCGCTGCAGCGGGCCGGTGACGAAGCGCACGCTGAGAAGCACGCCGGCAAGGCCAGCACCGACGGTGGCCAGCAGCGCCACGATGTCGATGATCCAGATGCCCGCCTCGAAGCCCGAGAGCGTGGCGCGGGCCGCGGCGAGATCGGCATGGGCGGCGGCGGCGAGGTCATCGAGGGCGGCGACGATGGCGCGGGTGCCGTCGGGCCCGGCCTCCGCCGCCAGCAGCGTCTTGAGGGCGTCGGTGGTGCCGGCGGTGCCGCGATCCATCAGGGCCAGGAACGGGGCGGCCACCGCCTCGTCCCAGCGGGTGTCGATGCGCACCGCGCGTTCCACCGCCGCCCGCAGGGCCGGCTCGGTGCTCACCGCCTCCCTGAGGCGGGCGAAGGCGGCGCCGATGGCGGCATCCCCCGCGGCGAGGCGGGTGGAAAGGCCGGCCGGGTCCAGCACGGCGGCGTTCACCAGCTCGGTCTGCCGGTGGCCCGCCAGCCGCGCCACGTCGTGCCCAAGATCGATCACGCGGGTCATCTCGTCGGCGCGCCGCTGGTGCGTGTCGCCGGCCAGGGTGGCGAGGCTGTTGACGGACAACAGAAACACGAACAGGCCGATGAGGGTGCAGACGAGGAGCCCCGCCTTCCATTGCAGGGACAGGTCCGCGAACCACGAACGCTCCGGCCCCTTCGAACGCTGGTCGGACATCGGCGCTTCCCCTCCCCCCGCATGCACGGCGCCGCCATGAATGCCCGGGAATGGCGCCGACCTGAAGCGAAAAATCACGCCGGCGCAGCTCCCTGCACAGGGGGCGGGGAGCGGGCGGCCGCGGCTTGGGCGGCGGGATGGGGGCCTGCGTCGAAACGCCCCCGCCAAGGCACGGGGGGCGACATCGGCCTTGCGGCGCACGGAGGGGCGTGCTACCTATATTTCAACATCTGTTGAGATATTGAGATATGGAAGACTCCCTCGCCCTCGCCGCCTTTGCCGCCCTCGCGCAGGAAACGCGACTGTGCGTGGTGCGCCTGCTGGTGAAGGCCGGGCCGCAGGGCATGGCCGCCGGCGCCATCGGGGAGGCCATGGAGGGGGCGTCGTCCTCCCGCATGTCCTTCCACCTGAGCCAGCTGGAGCAGGCGGGGCTGGTCAGCTCCCGCCGCGAAGGCCGCTCCATCATCTACAGCGCCGCCTATCCGGCCCTGTCCGATCTCGTCGCCTTCCTGATGAAGGACTGCTGCAACGGCCATCCCGAGGTGTGCGCCCCGGCCATGGCCGCCCTTTCAACCTGTTGTGCCGAAGAAGGGACCCCCCATGCCTGAGAGCGTTCACGGCCACGTCTACAACGTGCTGTTCCTGTGCACCGGCAATTCGGCCCGCTCCCTGCTGGCCGAGAGCATCCTCACCCGGGACGGCGGCGGGCGCTTTCGCGCCTTTTCCGCCGGCAGCCAGCCCAGGGGAGCGGTCAACCCCTTCACGCTGAAGGTGCTGGAGGCCTACGGCTATCCCACCGCCGGCCTGCGCTCCAAGAGCTGGGGGGAGTTCGCCGCGCCGGACGCGCCGGTGATGGATTTCGTGTTCACGGTCTGCGACAACGCCGCCGGCGAGGCCTGCCCGCTGTGGCCGGGCCAGCCCATGACGGCGCACTGGGGCATCGAGGACCCCGCAGCGGTGGCGGGCACCGACATCGAGAAGGAAGCGGCCTTCGTCTCCGCCTTCCGCTATCTGAAGAACCGGATTTCCGTGTTCGCCGCTTTGCCCATCGCCAAGCTCGATCACCTCACCCTGGGGGCCAAGCTCAACGAGATCGGCCGCCTCGACGGCGCCAGCACCCGGCGTCCGGACGTGGCGTGAGGGAGCGGCCATGGACGTGACCGTCGATCACACCCCGGCCTGCGGCACCGCGCGCAACACTTTGGCCATGATCCGCAATGCGGGCATCGAGCCGCAGGTGATCGAATATCTGAAGACGCCGCCCACCCGCGCGCGACTGATGGAGCTGATCGCCAAGGCCGGCCTCACCGTGCGCGACGTGATCCGGCAGAAGGGCACGCCCTATGCCGAGCCGGGGCGCGCCGGCCCCGCCCTGGGCGACGATGCGCTGCTGGATGCCATGATGGCCCACCCCATCCTCATCAACCGGCCCATCGTGGTCTCCCCTCTGGGCGCGCCTATGTGCCGCCCCTGCGAAAAGGTGCCGGACCTGCTGCCGCCGCAGCTGGGCCCCTTCACCAAGGAGGATGGCGAGCACGTGATGGACGCCGCCGGCCACCGCATCACCTCCGGCTGAAACCCCGCGAAATCCTGCCCGCAGAAAGCCAGAACCATGTCCACCTTCGAGCGCTACCTCACCGTCTGGGTCGCCCTGTGCATCGTCGCCGGCGTCGCCCTCGGCCATGTCTTTCCCTCCGTGTTCCAGGCCATCGGCGCCGCCGAGATCGCGCAGGTGAACCTGCCGGTGGCGGTGCTCATCTGGCTCATGGTGGTGCCCATGCTGCTGCGCATCGATTTCGCCGCTTTGGGCGAGGTGGGCCGGCACTGGCGCGGCATCGGCGTGACATTGCTGGTGAACTGGGCGGTGAAGCCGTTCTCCATGGCACTGCTGGGCTGGCTGTTCATCGGCTGGCTGTTCCGGCCCTATCTTCCGGCCGATCAGATCGACAGCTACATCGCCGGCCTCATCATCCTGGCCGCCGCGCCGTGCACCGCCATGGTGTTCGTGTGGTCGAACCTGACCCGCGGCGAGCCCCACTTCACCCTCAGCCAGGTGGCGCTCAACGATGCCATCATGGTGGTGGCGTTCGCGCCCATCGTCGGCCTGCTGCTGGGTCTGTCCGCCATCACCGTGCCGTGGGGCACGCTGGTGCTGTCGGTGGCGCTCTACATCATCATCCCGGTGATCGTGGCGCAGCTGGTGCGCCGCCGCCTGCTGGCCACCGGCGGCCCGGCGGCGCTGGAGCGGCTGCTGGCGCGGCTCGGCCCGCTCTCGCTGGTGGCGCTGCTGGCCACCCTGGTGCTGCTGTTCGGCTTCCAGGGGGAGCAGATCATCGCCCAGCCCCTGGTCATCGTCCTGCTGGCGGTGCCGATCCTGATCCAGGTCTATTTCAACTCCGGCCTCGCCTATCTCCTGAACCGCATGGCCGGGGAGCAGCATTGCGTCGCCGGCCCCTCGGCCCTCATCGGCGCATCCAATTTCTTCGAGCTGGCGGTGGCCGCGGCCATCAGCCTGTTCGGCTTCCACTCGGGCGCGGCGCTGGCCACGGTGGTGGGCGTGCTCATCGAGGTCCCGGTGATGCTCTCGGTGGTGTGGATCGTGAACCGCTCCAAGGGGTGGTACGAGCGCGGCGCCGCCGGCCGCGCGGCGCCGGCCCAGCCCCCGGAGGCGGTGCGATGAACCCCACCCTGCCCAACCTGGAGGAGAAGCTCCTCCCCCTGCCCGCCCTCGACCGGCTGCTGCCGGCCGCGCCCTCCCGGCATCCCCCGCGCATCCTGCTGCTCTACGGCTCCCTGCGGGAGCGCTCCTACAGCCGCCTCCTGGTGCTGGAGGCCGAGCGGCTGCTGCAGCACATGGGCGCGCAGACCCGGGTGTTCGACCCGCACGACCTGCCGTTGCCCGACGGCGCGACGGCGGAGCACCCCAAGGTCCAGGAATTGCGCGACCTGGCCTCGTGGTCGGAGGGGCAGGTGTGGTGCAGCCCGGAGCGGCACGGCGCCATGAGCGCGGTGCTCAAGGCGCAGATCGACTGGATTCCCCTGGCGCTGGGGGCCATCCGCCCCACCCAGGGGCGCACGCTGGCGCTGATGCAGGTGTGCGGCGGCTCGCAATCCTTCAATGCTGTCAACCAGATGCGGATATTGGGGCGGTGGATGCGCATGTTCACCATTCCCAACCAGTCGTCGGTGGCGCGGGCCTATGACGAGTTCGACCCCGCCGGGCGCATGAAGCCCTCCGCTTATTACGACCGCGTGGTGGACGTGATGGAGGAGCTCGTCAAATTCACCCTGCTCACCCGCGACGCGGCCGGCGAGCTGACCGCACGCTACAGCGAGCGCAGGGAAGCGGCGGAAGCGCTGGAAGCGCGGCTCGCCCTCGGCGCCGTGCGGTGAGCGCAGGGGCGGACGCCTGATCTTGCATGGCGGCGCGACATCACGTTCGCGCGATGTTTTTCCGGGGCGCAGTGTGGCGCAAAGGCCACCCCGCAGCGCAACAAGGGTGGTACATGGCTGGTGAAGCCGCCCTTCCGGTGCCTCGGAAGGGCGGCGTTAACCTTAACGCCACCACATCCCGTTTCAATGCATCGGACCGCAGGCGAAACCCCGCGCCTGCGCCGTGCGTTGATGCACGACCACATCCGTTTCGTTCCCGAGTGGACAGATCATGGCAAGTCAGCCCCCCATGACGAACACGCCCCAAGTCTCAGACACGCCCCAAGTCTCAGACCAGCCTGTCGCTTCCGGCCAGCCGGGCGGCCCCTTCCCGGCGCCGGCCGCCCCGGGCTGCGGGCCGCAACGGCTGTCCCGCCGGCTGTTCGTGCTCGGCGCGCCGCTGGCGCTGGCCGCCTGCGTCACCAATCCGCCGCCGGCCCCCGCCAGCCGCGCGGCGATGATGTATGGGCCGGTGGACGGCGAGCCGCACCCGGTGGACGGGGTGGACATCTCCGAGGTGGACCCCGTCTACCTGCGGCAGGAGGTGAGCGCGCCTGCCGGCTATGCGCCCGGCACCATCGTGGTGGATGTGGGCGACCGCTTCCTCTACCTCATCGGCAAGGACGGCCGCGCCATCCGCTATGGCGTGGGGGTGGGCAAGCAGGGCTATTCCTTCAAGGGCTGGGCCACCATCAAGCGCAAGGAGAAGTGGCCCCACTGGACGCCCACCGCCAACATGGTGCGCCTGCAGCCGGCCCGCTACGGCCCCTATGCCGCCGGCCTGCCGGGCGGGGAGGAGAACCCGCTCGGCCCGCGCGCGCTCTATCTCTATGACGGCGACCGCGACACCCTGTTCCGCATCCATGGCACCATCGAGCCGTGGAGCATCGGCCAGCAGGTGTCGTCCGGCTGCATCCGCCTGCTCAACCAGGACATCATCGACCTCTACGAGCGCGTGCCCCTGGGCACCCGGGTATTCGTGAAGGGCTGAGAGCGGAGAGGGGCGGCGCGCCTTGCGGGGGGGCGCCCCGTCCTCTAAGACGCGGCCACGTTTGCGACACTCCAGAGCGGTTTTATCGTACCATGGCGAAAGACTTCAAGCCGAAGGCGCGGCTTCCCCGCGGCCTTGCCGACCGCACCGGCGCGGAGCTTTCCGCCACCCGCGCCATGCTGGAGAAGATCCGCGCCGTCTATGAGCTGTACGGCTTCGAGGCGCTGGAAACCCCGGCCTTCGAATATACCGACGCGCTGGGCAAGTTCCTGCCCGACCAGGACCGGCCCAATGCGGGCGTCTTCTCCTTCCAGGACGACGACGAGCAGTGGCTCTCCCTGCGCTACGACCTCACCGCGCCTTTGGCCCGCTACGTGGCCGAGCATTTCGAGGCGCTGCCCAAGCCCTACCGCTCCTACCGGGCCGGCTACGTCTTCCGCAACGAAAAGCCCGGCCCCGGCCGCTTCCGCCAGTTCATGCAGTTCGACGCCGACACGGTGGGCGCCCCTTCCGTGGCGGCGGACGCGGAGATCTGCATGATGGCCGCCGACACCCTGGAGGCGGTGGGGGTGCCCCGCGGCTCGTTCCTGATCCGGGTGAACAACCGCAAGGTGCTCGACGGGGTGATGGAGGCCATCGGCCTCGGCGGGGATGAAAATTCCGGCCGCCGCCTCACCGTGCTGCGGGCCATCGACAAGTTCGACAAGTTCGGCATCGAAGGCGTGGAACTGCTGCTCGGCCCCGGCCGCCGCGACGAGAGCGGCGACTTCACCAAGGGGGCGGGGCTGACCGAGCGACAGAGCGCGGTGGTGGTCGCCATGCTCACCGGCGCCGGCCTGCGCGCAACGGACGTGGGCGTTGAAGTGGAACTCGGCGGTGATGTTGAACTCGCCGCCGCCCTCGCCGCCAATTCCGCCTTCCTGGAAGGCATGGCGGAACTGCGCGACATCGCCGCTTTGGTGGCCGCCGCCGGCTATGAGGACCGGGTGAAGATCGACCCCTCCGTGGTGCGCGGCCTGGAATATTACACCGGCCCCGTCTACGAGGCCGAATTAACCTTTGAAATCAAGGATGAAGACGGCCGCCCGGTGCGCTTCGGCTCGGTCGCCGGGGGCGGGCGCTATGACGGGCTGGTGGCCCGTTTCCGTGGCGAGAAGGTGCCGGCCACCGGCTTCTCCATCGGCGTGTCGCGGCTGCTGGCCGCCCTCGCCTTCCTTGGAAAAATGGATGCGGCGCAAGAGGTTGGCCCGGTCGTGGTGCTTGCCATGGACAAGGAGCCGGCGCGCATCGCCGATTATATGAAGATGGTGGCGGACCTGCGCGCCAACGGCATCCGCGCCGAGATGTATCTGGGCGGCGCCGGCATGAAGGCGCAGATGAAATATGCCGACCGGCGCCACGCGCCCGCAGTCATCATCCAGGGCTCCAATGAAAAGGCCGCTGGAGAGGTGCAGATCAAGGATCTGGTGGAGGGCGCGAAGATTGCCGCATCCATCGCCGACAATGCCGAATACCGCGCCGCCCGGCCCGCACAGTTTGCGGTGAAGGAGGAGGATCTGGTGAGCGCCATCCGCGATGTGCTGGAACGCCGCGCCGCCCCGACCCTCGGCCTCGCCGACTGAACCCGCGCCCCGGCCCCTTCCCTCCCCCGGGCCGCCCAGGGGAGGGATGGCGGAAACACGTTCAAACTCAATATGTTGACGACCGCCTCAGAGATAGGCGATGCGCCGGTCGCGGCGCCGGTCCTGCACCGGCTGGTAGGCGATGCGGGCATGGTGCGCGCAATAGGGCATGCCCGGATTGCTCTTGGCGCCGCAGAAATGGAAGCTGTCGGTTCCCGGCTCGCCCTGGGGCCAGCGGCAGGTGGATTCCGTCAGGTTCATGATGGTGCAGCGCTGGCCCATGGTCACCACATTGTCCGCCGCCGCCGGCGCGGGCGCAGGGGCCGGAGCCTCCTCCGGCATCTCGTCGGGATCGGCCGCAAGCGCTGTATTGCCAAGGGTTGCCGGGCGTTGCGGGCGCTGGCCCTGCCCCTCCGGCCGCGCCTTGCGCGCACGCGCCGCACCGGCCGCCGGGGTGGCCGACTTGGCGCGCCCGGACAAGCCCAGCCGGTGCACCTTGCCGATCACCGCATTGCGGGTAACCTCGCCAAGCTCACTTGCGATCTGGCTCGCGGAGAGGCCTTCGCTCCAGAGCTTTTTCAAGAGTTCGACGCGCTCGTCATTCCAGCTCATCGCTCTTCTCCATTTGCCGCATCTCGGGGGCGCCGGAAATGCACGACGCCGAAGCCAGCCCGCCGTCGCGACACTGCCAGGCTGCACAGGCCGCCGGACTCCTTCCCCGATCCCGCACATGCACACGTGCGGGAAGACCCTCGTCCAAGGTCCTGGAAATTCGGTCCTGGCGTCTCTGGCGCACGACATCTCGTGGCTGACGGGAATGAACCTACAATATGGCTGGTGCTCAATATAGAGTCGGGGGCGTCGTCAAGCCTGTTTTCCCCAGCTCCTTAAGGCTCCGTTAACCGGCCGCGCCTCCGCGCCCCGGCGCATCCGGCCCCGGTGCGGGCGGCGGTTGCGCATGAGTTGACCTCGCGCGCGTGATCATTAGAATCCGTCGCCGTCGGGCCGCCCCCGCTTGGGCGGCCTTTTTTAGTTTGTGCGTCGAAGAGGCGGCCATGTGGCGCGCCTCGGCCCGAGGGGAAGAAGTACCCTGCAAGGAGGGTTCCGTGATCACCGCCGTTCTGCCGACCTATGCGCGCATCGACCTCGAATTCGAGCGGGGAGAGGGCTGCTGGCTCGTCACGACGGACGGGCGACGTTTCCTCGATTTCACCGCCGGCATCGCCGTGAACGTGCTGGGCCACGCCCACCCCTACCTCGCCGAAAAGCTCTCCGAGCAGGCGCACAAGCTCTGGCACACCTCCAACCTGTTCCGCATCCCCGGCGGCGAGGCGCTGGCCGCGCGCCTGAAGGCGGTCACCTTCGCGGACACCATGTTCTTCACCAATTCCGGCGCGGAAGCGCTGGAATGCGCCATCAAGATGGCCCGCAAATACCAGTATGCGAGCGGCCACCCGGAGAAGAACCGCATCATCACCTTCGAGGGCGCCTTCCACGGGCGCACCCTCGCCACCATCGCCGCCGGCGGCAACGCCAAGTATCTGGAGGGCTTCGAGCCGGCCATGCCGGGCTTCGACCAGGTGCCGTTCGGCGACCTCGAAGCCGCCCGCGCCGCCGTGACGCCGCAGACCGCCGCCATCCTGGTGGAGCCGGTGCAGGGCGAAGGCGGGGTGCGCGTGCCCCCGCCGGCCTTCCTGAAGGGCCTGCGCGCGCTTGCCGACGAGAAGGGCATCCTCCTCGTGCTCGACGAGGTGCAGAGCGGCGTGGCGCGCACCGGCCGGCTGTTCGCCCATGAATGGGCCGGCATCACCCCAGACATCATGGCGGTGGCCAAGGGCATCGGCGGCGGCTTCCCCATGGGCGCGTGCCTCGCCACCGAAGAGGCCGCCAAGGGCATGACCCTGGGAACCCACGGCTCCACCTATGGCGGCAATCCCCTGGCCATGGCGGTGGGCAATGCGGTGCTCGACCTGGTGCTGGCCGAGGGCTTCCTCGACCATGTGAACGCCATGTCCACGCTGCTGGTCCAGCGCCTCGCCGAGATCCGCGACCGCCACCCGGCGGTCATCGCCGAGGTGCGCGGACAGGGCCTGCTGATGGGCATCAAGGCGCAGGTGCCGGCGGCGGACCTGGTGGTGGCGCTGCGCGAGGAAGGCCTTCTGGCGCCAGGCGCAAGCGACAATGTGGTGCGGCTCCTGCCGCCGCTCATCGTGAGCGCGGACGAGATCGGCATCGCGGCCGAAAAGATCGCGGCCGCCTGCCGGCGCATCGAGGAGCGCCTTCCGGCCGCTCCGGTGATGGGAGCCGCGGAATGATGGGGAACGGGGTGCGGCACTTTCTCGACCTTTCGGAGATCCCGGCCGGCGAGCTGCGCCGGGTCATCGACCTGTCCAAGGACCTCAAGGCGCGGCGCAAGGCCGGGGAGGAAAACCGGCCGCTCGCCGGCAAGACCCTGGCCATGGTGTTCGACAAGCCCTCGACGCGCACCCGCGTGTCGTTCGACCTCGCCATGCGCCAGCTGGGCGGCGAGACGATCATGCTCACGGGGCAGGAGATGCAGCTGGGGCGCGGCGAGACCATCGCCGACACCGCCCGGGTGCTCTCGCGCTTCGTGGATGCCATCATGATCCGCATCCTCGACCATGAGGACCTGCTGGAGCTGGCCGAATATGCCACCGTGCCGGTGATCAACGGCCTTACCCGCATCTCCCACCCCTGCCAGGTGATGGCGGACGTGCTCACCTTCGAGGAGCATCGCGGCCCTATCACCGGCCGCTCGGTGGCCTGGACCGGCGACGCCAACAATGTGCTCGCCTCCTGGGTGCATGCGGCGGAGCGGTTCGACTTCTCCATGAAGGTCGCCACCCCCAAGGAGCTCGGCCCGCGCCAGGCGCTGAAGGATTTCGTGAAGCGCACCAAGGCCAAGGTGAAGTTCATGCGCGACCCGGAGGACGCGGTGGAGGGCGCCGACTGCGTGCTCACCGACACCTGGGTCTCCATGGGCGACAAGGAGGCGGAGCGGCGCCACAATCTGCTCAAGCCCTACCAGGTCAATTCCGCCCTCATGGCCCGCGCCGACAAGGACGCCATCTTCATGCACTGCCTGCCCGCCCATCGCGGCGAGGAAGTGACCGACGAGGTGATGGACGGCCCGCAGTCGGTGGTGTTCGATGAGGCGGAGAACCGGCTCCATGCCCAGAAGGGCATCCTGGCCTGGTGCTTCAACGCGGCCGGAGAGTGAGGAGACGTCATGAGCGCGAGGCGGTCGGGCGCGGCGAAGGGTGAGGCGGGCGCGCGGGACGATATCGTCACCGCCTTCCAGGTGGATGCGCTCGACCTGCGCGGCCGCACCGTGCGCCTCGGCGCGACCCTGGACGCGGTGCTGGCCCACCACGACTACCCGCCCGCGGTGAAGCGCGTGGTGGGGGAAGCGGTGACGCTCGCCGTGCTGCTGGGCTCCTCGCTGAAGTTCGAGGGCCGCTTCATCCTGCAGACCCAGACCGACGGGCCGGTGGACATGGTGGTGGCGGATTTCGTCAGCCCCGACAAGATCCGCGCCTATGCCCGCTTCGACAAGGATGCGCTGGCGGAAGCGGAAACCCGCAACGCCACCTCGCCGGCGGCCCTGCTCGGGCGCGGGCACCTCGCCATGACCATCGACCAGGGTCTCTCGGCCAACCGCTACCAGGGCGTCGTCGCCCTCGACGGCTCGGGGCTGGAGGCGGCGGCGCACGAGTATTTCCAGCAGTCGGAGCAGATCCCCACCCGGGTGCGCCTCGCCGTGGGCGAGGAGTTGCGCCCCGGCGGGGCGGCCTCCTCCTGGCGGGCCGGCGGCCTGCTCGCCCAGTTCCTGCCGCAGGATGCCGCCCGCGCGCGCATGACCGACCTTGCGCCGGGGGACGCGCCCGAAGGCACCGCCGCGCACGAGATGGACGAGGACGACGCCTGGGTGGAGGCGCGTTCCCTCGTGGGCACCCTGGAGGACGTGGAGCTGATCGACCGCGAGCTGTCCAGCGAGCGGCTGCTCTACCGCCTGTTCCACGAACGCGGGGTGCGCGTGTTCGATCCGCTGGCGATGGAGGCGCACTGCTCCTGCTCGCGCGAGCGGGTGTCCGGCGTGCTCGCCGCCTTCTCGGCGGACGAGCGCCGCGACATGATCCAGGACGATGGCCGGATCACCGTCACCTGCGAATTCTGCGGCCGGGTCTATGGCTTCGCGGCCGAGGACGTGCTCGGCGGCCACACGGATTCCTGACCGCGCGGCGCGGGCGCCGCCGCATGGGTCCGCTTCACCGCTGCCAAGGCCGCGGCGGCGGCGTTCCGCCGGAACGGATGGGGGCGTGCTCCCTCTCGGAGCAAGACGGCGCCCCACCGACCGGCCCTGTCTCACTTTGAAAATTTGGCGGCGCCGAAACGCCCTTCCCCGCCAGCGGGAGAGGGGCGCGTCAGGTCGCCCGGTGGCCCCGTTCGCTTCCACGCCGGGACAGACCCCACCGATCAAATTGATTCAATTTGATCGGATCGCGCCTAGAGCACGCGCCGACCAGCTTGCATCGCAAGCTGGTCGGATCACGCGTTCTCTATCCTTAAGTGAGAGGGCGATTCACCGATCAAATTGATTCAATTTGATCGGATCGCGCCTAGAGCACGCGCCGACCAGCTTGCATCGCAAGCTGGTCGGATCACGCGTTCTCTATCCTTAAGTGAGAGGGCGATTCACCGATCAAATTGATTCAATTTGATCGGATCGCGCCTAGAGCACGCGCCGACCAGCTTGCATCGCAAGCTGGTCGGATCACGCGTTCTCTATCCTTAAGTGAGAGGGCGATTCACCGATCAAATTGATTCAATTTGATCGGATCGCGCTCTAGACTGATGCCCTGCCATTTTCCCGGGCCTGCCTGCGCCGCGCTGCGCAGAACGGGGCCCTTTTGCCGTGAAGGAGACGTGAAGGTGCCGCATGAAACGCCGCTGATCGCGACACTCGTCGGTGCCTTTGTCCTGGCCTTCGTATTCGGCGCCCTGGCCCAGCGCCTGCGCCTTTCGCCGCTGGTGGGCTACCTGCTGGCCGGCGTGATGGTGGGTCCCTTCACCCCCGGCTTCGTCGCCGACCCGCACATGGCGCTGGAGCTGGCGGAGATCGGCGTCATCCTGCTGATGTTCGGCGTGGGCCTGCACTTCTCCTTAAGCGACCTGCTTTCCGTGCGCGCCATCGCCATTCCCGGCGCCATGGCGCAGATCGCGGTGGCCACCCTCATGGGCATGGGGCTGGCGTGGGCGATGGGCTGGGGGGTCGGCGCCGGGCTGGTGTTCGGCATCGCGCTGTCGGTGGCGAGCACGGTGGTGCTGCTGCGCGCCCTGCAGGAGCGCCGCATGATCGAGAGCGAGCAGGGCCGCATCGCGGTGGGCTGGCTCATCGTGGAAGACCTCGCCATGGTGCTGGCGCTGGTGCTGCTGCCCGCCTTCTCCGGGGCGCTGGGCGGACAGGCGGTGACCACGCCCACCGCCGAATGGCTCGGCGGCGACGACGTGTGGCTCACCCTCGCCTTCACCCTCGCCAAGGTGGCCGGCTTCGTGGTGCTGATGCTGGTGGTGGGCCGGCGGGTGATCCCCGGGGTGATGCACTGGGTGGCGCATATCGGCTCGCGCGAGCTGTTCCGCCTCGCCGTGCTCGCCATCGCCCTCGGGGTCGCCTACGGCTCGGCCAAGCTGTTCGGCGTCTCCTTCGCCCTGGGCGCCTTCTTCGCCGGCATGGTGCTGAGCGAATCCCCCCTCTCCCACCGCGCGGCCGAGGAAACGCTGCCGCTGCGCGACGCCTTCGCGGTGCTGTTCTTCGTCTCGGTGGGCATGCTGGTGGACCCGTCCATCGTCATCAAGAGCCCGCTGCCGCTCCTCGCCACCGTGCTCATCGTACTCATCGGCAAGTCGCTGGCGGCGTTCCTGATCGTGCGGGCGTTCGGCTTCGGCAACCTCACGGCGCTGACCATCTCGGCATCGTTGGCGCAGATCGGCGAGTTCTCCTTCATCCTGGTGGCGCTGGGCCTGGAGCTGCGGCTGCTGCCGCAGGAGGGGCGCGACCTTATCCTGGCGGCCGCCATCCTCTCGATCCTCATCAACCCTTTCTTCTTCCTCATCCTCGACCGCTACCGCACGCGGGCCGCGGTGGCCATGGCCGCGGCGCCCGCCGGCAAGCCGGAGCCGGCGCCGCCCGCGCCCAGCCTGCCCCTCACCACGCTGAAGGCGCACACGGTTCTGGTGGGCTACGGCCGCGTGGGCCGGCTGGTGGCGGAAGGGCTGAAAGCGGCCGGATGGCCCTTCCTCGTCATCGAGGACCAGGACGACCGGGTGGAGGAGCTGCGCGGCCTGGGCATCGAGACCATCGACGCCAATGCGGCCGCCGCCCAGACCATCGAGGCCGCGAACCTTGCCGGCGCGCGGCGCCTCATCCTCGCCATTCCCGACGGGTTCGAGGCCAGCCGGCTGCTGCGCAAGGCGCGCCAGGCCAATCCCGCCATCGAGATCGTCGCCCGCGCCCATTCCGATGCGGAGGTGGAGCACCTGCGGCAGAGCGGGGCCAATTTCATCATCATGGGCGAGCGCGAGGTGGCCCGCGGCATGCTGGTGCATGTGCTGGGCCGCAACGCCGCCATCCCCGCCGCACATGCGACGCCGGTCGCAGCGGCGCCGGCAATGCCCGCGCCGTCTGCGGGCGAGGCCCCGGTTTCGCAGCCGCACGCCGAGGGGTCCGAAGCCCCTGCGGCGGCACCGGAAGCCCTTGCGGAAACCGCCGGTGCGCCGCAAAAGGAGATTGGGTAGATCCACCTAAATGCAAATAAGTTGCAATTGCAGTTAGGCCGACCTATTTTGCGAATGTCTCGCAACACGACGGCATAGCCCGATGGGAGCGCCTGCATGCGCTGCTTTATTCGTCTCCCCGGCCGCCTGTTTTCGGCGGCGGCCACCCTTGCCGGCGCCGCGGTTTTCGCCGCGCTCTTTGCGGCGCCCGCGCCGGCAGCCACGCCGCCCGCCGGGGCCAAGTTCAAGGTGGTCACCACCTTCACCGTCATCGCCGACATGGCGAAGAACGTGGCGGGTGATGCGGCATTGGTGGAATCCATCACCAAGCCCGGGGCGGAGATCCACAATTACCAGCCCACCCCCGGCGACCTGATCAAGGCCCAGGACGCCAACCTCATCTTGTGGAACGGGCTCAATCTGGAATTGTGGTTCGAGAAGTTCTTCCGCCGCCTCAAAGGGGTGCCGAGCGTGGTGGTGTCGGCCGGCGTGGAGCCCATGGGCATCACCGAGGGGCCCTATTCCGGCAAGCCCAATCCCCATGCCTGGATGTCGCCCACCGCCGCCCTCATCTATGTGGACAACATCCGCGATGCTTTGGTGAAGTATGATCCGGCCAATGCCGCGATCTACAAGGCCAATGCCGACGCCTACAAGCAGAAGATCACCGCCGCCATCGCCCCCATCCGCGACGAGCTGAAGTCCGTGCCGCCGGAAAAGCGCTGGCTCGTCACCAGCGAGGGGGCCTTTTCCTATCTGGCGCGGGATTTCGACCTGAAGCCGCTCTACCTGTGGCCCATCAATGCGGACCAGCAGGGCACCCCCCAGCAGGTACGCCGGGTGATCGACCGCATGCGGGCCGACAAGATCCCCGTCATCTTCTCCGAAAGCACCATCTCCGCCGAGCCGGCCAGGCAGGTGGCGCGGGAAACCGGGGCGCTATATGGCGGCGTGCTCTATGTGGATTCCCTGAGCGACGCCACGGGTCCCGTGCCCACCTATCTCGACCTCCTGCGCGTCACCTCCGGGACCATCGCCCGGGGCCTCGCCGAAGGCACCAAGGCGGCGGAGGCACGGGGAAAATGAACGCGCCCGTCTCCCCCGCGGCCGCCCTTGCCGGCGCCGGCATCTGCGTTTCCCATGTGACCGTGACCTACCGCAACGGCCACACCGCCCTGCGCGACGCCAGCTTCGAGATCCCCACCGGCACCATCACCGCCCTGGTGGGGGTGAACGGCTCCGGCAAGTCCACCCTGTTCAAGACCATCATGGGCTTCCTGAAGGCGGCGCGGGGCGCCGTCACCATCCTCGGCCTCACCGTGCCGCAGGCGCTGAAGCGCAATGTGGTGGCCTATGTGCCCCAGGCCGAGGAGGTGGACTGGAACTTCCCCGTGCTGGTGGAAGACGTGGTGATGATGGGCCGCTACGGCCACATGAACATGCTGCGCATTCCCGCCGCCGCCGACCAGGCGGCAGTGACGGCGGCGCTCGCGCGCGTCAACATGCTGGACTTCCGCAAGCGGCAGATCGGCGAGCTCTCCGGCGGCCAGAGGAAGCGCGTGTTCCTGGCCCGGGCGCTGGCCCAGGACGCCCGGGTGATCCTTCTGGACGAGCCCTTCACCGGCGTGGACGTGAAGACCGAGGACGCCATCATCACCCTGCTCAAGGCCCTGCGCGACGAGGGGCGGGTGATGCTGGTGTCCACCCACAACCTGGGCTCGGTGCCGGAATTCTGCGACCGCACCGTGCTGCTGAAGGGCACCGTGCTGGCCTATGGGCTGACCTCGGAGATCTTCACCCAGGCCAATCTGGAAAAGGCCTTCGGCGGCGTGCTGCGCCACTTCGTGCTGGACGAGACCCACGCCGCCACCCCCGGCATGCTCGGCGTGCTCACCGACGACGAGCGCCCCCTCGTGCTCTACAAGGACCGGCCGGCCTCCAGCGGCACGGCCGGGTCCTCCGAAGGAATCGGCTGATGGGCGCTGTGCTGCTGGAGCCCTTTTCCTACGGCTACATGGTCAACGCCATGTGGGTGTCGGCGCTGGTGGGGGCGGTGTGCGCCTTCCTCTCCGCCTTTCTCATGCTGAAGGGCTGGTCGCTCATCGGCGATGCGTTGTCCCATGCCATCGTTCCAGGAGTGGCGGGGGCCTACATGCTGGGCCTGCCCTTCTCCATCGGCGCCTTCTTCTCCGGCGCGCTGGCGGCGGGGGCCATGCTGTTTCTGCAGGAGCGCACCAAGCTGAAGGAAGATGCCGTCATCGGCCTCATCTTCACCTCCTTCTTCGGGCTCGGCCTGTTCATGGTCTCGCTCTCGCCCACCTCGGTGAACGTGCAGACCATCGTGCTCGGCAACATCCTCGCCATCTCGCCGGAGGACACGCTGCAACTGGCGCTCATCGGCTTTGTCTCGCTGGCGCTGCTGCTGGTGTTCTGGAAGGACCTGATGGTGACCTTCTTCGACGAGAGCCACGCCCGGTCCATCGGCCTCAACCCCACCTTCCTGAAGATCATGTTCTTCACCTTGCTGTCCGCCTGCACGGTGGCGGCGCTGCAGACGGTGGGGGCCTTCCTGGTCATCGCCATGGTGGTGACGCCGGGGGCCACCGCCTACCTGCTGACGGACCGCTTCCCCCGGCTCATCGCCCTTGCCGTGATGATCGGCGCGGGAACGAGCTTCGTGGGGGCCTATCTCTCCTATTTCCTCGATGGCGCCACCGGCGGCATCATCGTGGTGCTGCAGACGCTCATCTTCCTGTGCGCCTTCGTCTTCGCTCCCAAGCATGGCTTGCTGGCGGCGCGGCGGCAGGCGGCGGCGGCCTTGAGGGAAGGGGGCGCGGCATGAGCCTGCTGGCACCCTTCCAGTTCGATTTCATGGTGAGCGCCCTCGTCATCGCCGCTCTGGTGGCGGTGCCCATGGCGCTGCTCTCCTGCTTCCTGGTGCTGAAGGGCTGGTCGCTCATGGGCGATGCCGTCTCCCACGCGGTGCTGCCGGGGGTGGTGCTGGCCTATATGGCCGGCCTGCCGCTGGCCTTCGGCGCCTTCGTGGCCGGCATGATCTGCGCGCTGGGCACCGGATATCTGAAGGACAACAGCCGTATCAAGGAAGACACGGTGATGGGCGTGGTGTTCTCCGGCATGTTCGGGCTGGGCCTCGTGCTCTACACCAAGATCCAGTCGGACGTGCACCTCGACCACATCTTGTTCGGCGACATTCTGGGGGTGGGCTGGGACGACATCGCCGAGAGCGCGGCGATCTGCGGCCTCGTCACCCTCTTCATCCTCGCCAAATGGCGCGACCTGCTGCTGAATGCGTTCGATCCCGCCCAGGCGCGGGCCGTGGGGCTGCCGGTGAAGCTGCTGCACTATGCGCTGCTGATTATGCTGTCGCTGACCATCGTCGCGGCGCTCAAAGCCGTGGGCATCATCCTCGCCGTGGCCCTGCTGATCGCGCCGGGGGCCATCGCCTTCCTGGTGACGAAGCGCTTCGGCTGGATGCTGGTGACGGCGGTGGCGGTGGCGGTTGGGTGCGCGCTCGCCGGCGTCTACCTCTCCTTCTTCCTCGACAGCGCGCCTGCCCCGACCATCGTGCTGCTGATGACTGGCGTGTTCATCGCGTCGTTCGTGGGGGTGCGGATGAGTAGCCATACTATTGAAATATAACCTGAAATTATTGGCGCATGATACTAGATCATCACAAAATTTGCGAGCTAGCTAGCAGGTATCGGCCTGCCATACTTGAGCCAACCGTTTCCGCGTTTACAAGTTGGATATTTGATTTATCTCATGAATATATACCTTCATCTAAACGAGATATGTTTTTATATGAAAGGCGGCAGGGTGAGGAATTTGAGAAAGGATTGCTACAAATAGCCCGCGAACGCGCGGCGGACATTTCAGATCAATTCGCAACGCTTGAATATCGCGACCCCTTAGATGGAACTGGCGATGCATTTGCGATGTCGCGCCTTAAAATTGGCAATTCTCCCCTCCGCGGAGGCCCAGATATTGTTTATAAGCATATAGAAAGTAGAAAAATTATTATAGTCGAAAATAAATGCTCAACAGCTATTCCGCGTAAATGGCCAAATCTAAAAATCCAATTATGGTGTTACGGACAAATTGATAGATGGCTGGATGCTCCAGATGTAATTCTGATTGGACGCGTGTATAATCCAAGACATCGCGAAGCTGGAGGCAATCCAAAAGACATTGCAACTTGGTACAGAAAAGACAAGAATTTCGACTCAGAATGTTGGGAATTATTTGAGATATTTCGAAGCTGGTTATTGAAACAGGTGAAACGTCCGACCTGAAGCGATATTGAGCTAAGCCAAGCATCACCCTTGACGCCCCCTCGCCGAAAGTCGTAACCCCATCCGTGGGACACCTCCCCCCAACGGGAGGCGCCCATCTGTAAGGATGGACCACATGACGACGAATCCCGCTCCGGCCATGCGCCCGGAGAACCCCAATTTTTCCTCCGGCCCCTGCGCCAAGCGTCCCGGATGGACGCTGGAAGGGCTTTCCGACGCCCCTCTCGGCCGTTCGCACCGCGCCAAGGTGGGCAAGGTGAAGCTGAAGGAGGCCATCGACCTCACCCGTGAGGTGCTGGAAGTTCCCGCCGGCTACCGCATCGGCATCGTCCCCGCTTCCGATACCGGCGCCGTGGAAATGGTGCTGTGGTCCGTGCTCGGCGCGCGCCCGGTGGACATGCTGGCCTGGGAAAGCTTCGGCGAGGGCTGGGTGACGGATGTCGTCAAGCAGCTCAAGCTGGCCGACGCCCGCACGCTGACCGCCCCCTATGGCGCGCTGCCGGACCTGAAGAGCGTCGATTTCAGCCACGACGTGGTCTTCACCTGGAACGGCACCACCTCCGGCGTCATGGTGCCGGACGCGGACTGGATCCCGGCCGACCGCGAGGGCCTGACCATCTGCGACGCCACCTCGGCGGCGTTCGCGCAGAAGCTCGATTTCGCCAAGCTCGATGTGGTCACCTTCTCCTGGCAGAAGGTGCTCGGCGGCGAGGCGGCCCACGGCATGCTCATCCTCTCCCCCCGCGCGGTGGAGCGGCTGGAGAGCTACAAGCCGGCGTGGCCGCTGCCCAAGATCTTCCGCATGACCAAGGGCGGCAAGCTCATTGAAGGCATCTTCGAGGGCGAGACCATCAACACCCCGTCCATGCTGTGCGTGGAAGACTATCTCGATGCGCTGAAGTGGGCGAAGAACATCGGCGGTCTTCCCGCCTTGCAGGAGCGCTCCAACCGCAATTTCGAGACCATCGCCCAATGGGTGCATCGGACGGCGTGGGTGGACTTCCTGGCCAGCGATCCGGTGACGCGCTCCAACACCTCCGTGTGCCTGAAGGTGGTGGACCCGGACGTGACCACCCTTCCCGCCGACGCCCAGGCGGCCTTCGCCAAGGCCATCGCCTCCGGCCTGGAGAAGGGCGGCATCGCCTATGACATCGGTGCGTATCGCGACGCCCCTCCCGGCCTGCGCATCTGGTGCGGCGCCACCGTGGAGCGCGCCGACGTGGAAGCCCTGACCCACTGGTTGGACTGGGCCTTCACCGAAGCCAAGGCGGCGCTGCCCCAAGCTGCGTAAAGTTGCCCGCGTGAGGTCTGGCCGCGTGAGCGCCTGAGCCGCCGGCTCCCTCTCCCGCCTGCGGGGGAGGGGTGGGGAGGGGGCCTTCGCCCTCCCCGGAAGAACCCGCGGCTCCCGGCCCCAACCGCCGTCCCCCTCCCTGCCCTCCCCCGCAAGCGGCGGGAGAGGGTTCACGCCGGTGAAGCCGCGATGGAGCGCGCATGCCCGGCCCATCCCATTCGCGAAACGGAGCCCGCCATGGCACCCCGCGTCCTCATCTCCGACAAGCTCTCGCCCGCTGCCGTCCAGATCTTCAAGGATCGCGGCATCGAGGTGGATTTCCAGCCCGACCTCGGCAAGGACAAGGACAAGCTCGCCGAGATCATCGGCACTTATGACGGCCTCGCCATCCGCTCGGCCACCAAGGTCACCCCGAAGATCCTGGAAAAGGCCACCCGCCTGAAGGTCATCGGCCGCGCCGGCATCGGCGTGGACAATGTGGACCTGCCCGCCGCCACCGCCCGCGGCGTGATCGTGATGAACACGCCGTTCGGTAATTCCATCACCACCGCCGAGCATGCCATCGCCTTGATGTTCGCCCTCGCCCGGGAGATCCCTGCGGCGGATGCCTCCACCCAGGCCGGCAAGTGGGAGAAGAACCGCTTCATGGGCGTGGAGCTGACGGCAAAGACCCTCGGCATCATCGGCTGCGGCAACATCGGCTCCATCGTCGCCGAGCGCGGCCTGGGGCTGAAGATGAAGGTGATCGCCTTCGATCCCTTCCTCTCGGTGGAACGGGCCCTCGACCTCGGGGTGGAGAAGGTGGAGCTGGACGAGCTTCTCGCCCGCGCCGATTTCATCACCCTGCATACCCCGCTCACCGACAAGACCCGCAACATCCTCTCGGCGCAGAACATCGCCCGCACGAAGAAGGGCGTGCGCATCATCAATTGCGCCCGCGGCGGCCTTTTGGACGAGGCGGCGCTCGCCGCAGCCCTCGATTCCGGCCATGTGGCCGGCGCCGCCCTCGACGTGTTCCTGGAGGAGCCGGCCGAAGCCAGCCCGCTGTTCGGCCGCGCCAACGTGGTGTGCACCCCGCATCTGGGCGCCGCCACCACCGAGGCACAGGAGAATGTGGCCCTGCAGGTGGCCGAGCAGATGAGCGATTATCTCAACACCGGCGCCATCTCCAATGCGGTGAACTTCCCCTCCATCACCGCCGAGGAAGCGCCGAAGCTGAAGCCCTTCATCGAGCTGGCGGAAAAGCTCGGCTCGTTCGCCGGCCAGCTGACCGACACGGACATTAAGACCTGCCGCATCGTCTATGAGGGCGCGGTGGCCGAGCTGAAGGTGAAGGCGCTGACCTGCGCCGCCGTGGCCGGCCTGCTGCGCCCGGTGCTGGCCGACGTGAACGTGGTGTCGGCCCCCTCCGTCGCCAAGGAACGCGGCGTGGTGATCGAGGAGACCACCCGCGCCGCCACCGGCGACTATGAGAGCCTCATCACCGTCACCGTCGTCACCGACGCCTACGAGCGCTCCATCTCCGGCACGGTGTTCGCCGATGGCCGGCCACGCATCGTCGCCATCAAGGGCATCAAGGTGGACGCGGAATTCGCACCCTCCATGATCTATGTCACCAACAAGGACAAGCCGGGCTTCATCGGCCGCTTCGCCGGACTGCTGGGCGATGCGGGGGTGAACATCGCCACCTTCGCCCTGGGGCGCGACCATGCGGGCGGCGACGCCATCGCCCTGGTGGCCGTGGATGGCGCCGTGCCCGCCGGCGTGCTCGGCAAGGTGCAGGAACTGGAACAGGTGAAGGCGGCAAAAGCCCTCGCCTTCTGAAGGCACGCCGGGGGCGGGGCCGACGCGGCCCCGCTTTCACCCGCGCCGGCGGGCCGCCGCCCGGGCCGAGAGGGTGGCCAGCGCGATGCCGGCGATGACGAGGGCATAGCCGGCGAAATGGTACCAGGCGATATGCTCGCCAAGGAACAAGATGGCCAGCGCCGTGCCGAACACCGGCATCAGGTGCAGGAAGGGCGCGGCGGCGTTGGCGCCCACCAGCTCCACCGCCCGGTTGAAGAAGAGATAGGCCACCAGCGACGGCCCGATCATCACATAGGCCAGCACCGAAAGTGTCACCCGGTCGAAGTGCAGCACCCGGCCCAGGGCCAGTTCCACCAAGGCGAAGGGCACCAGCAGCACCGCCCCCAGCGCCATGATGACGGCAAGGAAGGACAGCGGCCCCAGCGGCGGGCGCTTGCGCAGGATCGCCGCGTAGAAGGCATAGATCACCAGCGCCACGATGATGATCACGTCGCCCACATTGGGCTTGAGGTGCAGCAGCGTGTCGAGGTCGCCCCGGCTGATGATCACCACCACCCCGGCCAACGAGGTCGTCACCCCCGCCAGCTGGCCCATGCTCAACCTGTCGCGGAACAGCACGAAGCTCCACACCGCCACCAGCAGGGGCGCCGTGGACTGCACCAGAAGGCCGTTCACCGCCTCGGTATATTGCAGCCCGTAATAGCTCATGGCGTTGTAGGAGGCGATGCCGGTGGCCGCCAGCAGCACCAGCAGCCAGAAGTGGCGGCGGATGATGGGCAGGTCGCGCACAATCTGCTTCAGCGCGAACGGCAGCAGAATGAGGGTCGCCCCCACCCAGCGCACCAGCGCCAGGCTCACCGGCGGCACATGGCCGGCGATGTAGCGCCCGATGACGATGTTGATGGCCCACAACAGCGCCGTGAGCGTGAGCAGGAGATAGGGCGCATCGAGGAAGGACAGGTAGGCGGGGCGAGACGGGGCAGCCGACATGATTCCTCCCGCCGCGCGCCCGTCGGCGGCGCCCGGCTCGTTCTGGAGACGGCGGCGGCCGGACGGCCTGCCGATCCGACCGGAAAGGAGGTCCCGCCTGCGATCCGCAGGCGCCCCCTCGGGCCGGTCCAGCGTGAGCGCAGCCGGCTCAGGTCAGGGTGCCGCGCAATCCGGGCCGCCGCACGCCCCGCGGCGCCGCAGATACGGGCGATCACGCCTGTAGCGGGTTCGGGCGCAGGTGGGAAATCGAATTTCGTCGTCCATCCATCACGCCCGGTGATGGATCGGGGCGCGATCACCGCCCCACAAGGTCCCGCAGGGGGCCGAGCACCGGGCCAAACAGGGCGTCGATGGTGCCGTCGTCGATGAGCCTGTAGCTCGTGGGATTGTCCGGGCACAGGCCGCCGCCGCATTCGATCACCGTGGAGCCGCCGTTGGCGAGGGCCAGCAGCAGGGCCAGAACGATGGTGACGGCGCCGAACGGCAGCAGCCCCCGGCGCCGCACCGGCGCCGTCCCCGGCGGCTCGAACTGCCGGTCGAACAACAGCAGCACGGCGGTGCCGGCGATGCAGACGATGAACAAGATCAGCGCCCAGGCATAGAAATGCAGGCCGAAGAAGGCATCGCCATAGGCCCCCTCGCCGGGAATGATGTGCAGCAGCGTCTGGCGCATGGAGACCGCGCCGCCGGCCAGGGCCGAGAGCAGCATCACCCCATAATGGGACGGCCGCGGCCCGAACTTCACATTGAGGGCGAGGCCCGCCGCCACCCCGAGGAAGCCCGCCCGCTGCAGGATGCAGAGCGGGCAGGGAAGATCATTGAAGGCGATCTGGTCCACGAAGGCCGCCACCAGCACCGCCCCCACCGCCAGAAGGCCAAGGGCGTTGAGGAGGCGGAAGCGTTCGGCCGCCGGCATGGGGGTGCTCATGGGTTTCCTGCCTCGCCTTTTGACGTGTTGAACCGGCCCGGCGCTCGATCGAATCAGAGAACGATGTGGAGCGGATCGCTCGCATGCATGCGGAACAGGGCCAGCATGGCGGCCATGGACACCGCCCACAGGATGAGCGCGATCACCCGCTCGCCCGTCAGCGTGGCGAGAAGGGCAAGGAAGACCCCGAAGAACGGCAGGGACATCATGGCGGCGCCTCCCTCCCGGGCCTTTGCGCGGCACGCCCGCCGGCACGCCGCGCGCCGGTGGAAACCCGCCCGCGCCGGCGCCGGCTCACCTGGCGCAAGCGTAGCCGAAGGGGGGCCGGGCGTCATCCTTGCGCTGCGGCAAAGGCACCCCGGCCGCCGCGGTCAGAGGGCGGCGAAGAGGGCGTGATTGCCGGACGGGTCCGCGGCGGCGATGGCCCCGTCGGCACGGCGGGCGAACGGCACGCCCGCCGCCGACAGCCGTTCGCCGAGGCCGTCAAGCGCCGCCGCCGGCACATGCAGGGTGAAATGGCGCAGCCCGGCCGTGCCGGCGGGCGGGGCGGCCGCGCCGGCCGACTGCCAGATGTTCAGCCCCAGATGGTGATGGTAGCCGCCGGCGCTGACGAACAGGGCGCCGGGATAGCGCGCCATGATGGCGAGCCCCACCGTATCCACCCAGAAGCGCCGCGCCGCATCGAGGTCCGACACCTTCAGGTGCACATGGCCCATGTCGGTGGCGGCTGGGGCAGGACCGGCATCGGCGGGGGCCTCCCGGGCGAGGGCGGCAAGGTCCAGGGGCAGGGTGGCCATGGCGATGGAGCCGTCGGCATTGCGCGGCCATTCGGCTGGCGGCCGGTCGCGGTAGATCTCGACGCCGTTGCCGTCCGGGTCGTCCACATAGAGCGCCTCGCTGACCAGATGGTCGGAGGCCCCGGGGCGCAAGCCGCGGCCGGCCAGCGCCCGCAGGCGGGTGCCGAGGCTGGCGCGGTCCGGCACGCGGATGGCCATGTGGAACAGGCCCGGCGCGCGGCGCGGCGAGGGCGCGGCATCGCCCTGGCGGACGATCTCCACCAGGGCGCGGCCGCCGGCACCAAGGACGGTCGTGTCGCCGGAAGCCATGAGGTCGAGCCCGAGGGCGTCGCGATAGAAGGGGATGAGGCGGTCGGGGTTCGCGCTGGCGAGGGTCACGGCGCCGGGCGCGAGGCGGGGCAGCGCCGCGGCAGGCCCGGCGGGGGAAGCCGGCGCATCTGCCCGCGGCAAGCCGAAGGGGGAGACGGTCATGGAGGTCACTCGGGCGATCACCGGACGGGATCTTCGCCCTCGCACCGCCCGGCAGGGATCGCTCGGGCACCGGGGCGCTGACCCCAATATGAGCGCCGGCCTCCGCCTTTGCCATTGCACGAATGCAAACGGGCGCGGGCGTGCCCTTCGGCCGTCCCGCGTCCATGGCGCGGCCGGAGGGCGTTGACCGCCCTCCGGCCGGGGACTCACGCCGCCTTCTGGCTCTCCCGGTCCACGATGGCGACGATGTCGGCCATGATGCGGTTCAGCTCGAAATTCTTCGGCGTATAGACCGCGGCGACGCCGAAGCCCTTCAGCTGCACCTCGTCTTCCGGCGGGATGATGCCGCCCACCACCACGGGAATGTCGGAAAGCCCCTCGGCCCGCAGCCGCTCCATCACGTCGCGCACCAGCGGCACGTGGGAGCCGGAGAGGATGGACAGGCCGATGACGTGCACGCTCTCTTCCAGGGCGGCATTGACGATCTCGGCGGGGGTCAGGCGGATGCCCTCATAGACCACCTCCATGCCGCAGTCGCGGGCGCGCACGGCGATCTGCTCGGCGCCGTTGGAATGGCCGTCGAGGCCCGGCTTGCCCACCAGGAACTTGATGCGCCGGCCGATCTTCTCGGACACCGCATCCACATTCCTGCGCACTTCGTCGAGGCCCTGGGTGTCCACCCGGGCGGCGCGGCCGACGCCGGTGGGGGCGCGGTATTCGCCGAACACCTCGCGCAGGCAGGTGCCCCATTCGCCGGTGGTGATGCCCGCCTTGGCGCAGACGATGGAGGGCTCCATGATGTTGCGGCCTTCCTGCGCCGCGCTTTTCAGCGCCGCCAGCGCCGCCTCCACCGCCTTGGGGTCACGCGCCGCGCGCCAGGCCTGGAGCCGGGCGATCTGCTCCGCCTCCACCCCTTCCGGCACGGTGAGGATGGCGCCCTCCCCCGTGGTCAGCGGCGAGGGCTCGGTCTCGGTCCAGCGGTTGACGCCCACCACCACCTGCTCGCCGCGCTCGATGGCCTCCAGCCGGCGGGTGTTGGATTCCACCAGCTGCTGCTTCATGTAGGAATTCTCGATGGCCGCCACCGCGCCGCCCATGGCGTCGATCCGGGCCAGCTCGGCGCGGGCCTGCTCCTTCAGTTCCTCCACCTTCTTGGCGATCTCGGTGGAGCCGTCGAAGATGTCGCCATATTCGAGCAGGTCGGTCTCATAGGCCACCACCTGCTGCATGCGCAGGGACCATTGCTGGTCGAACGAACGCGGCAGGCCGAGCGCCTCGTTCCACGCCGGCAGCTGCACGGCGCGGGCACGGGCCTTCTTGGAGAGGGTGACGGCCAGCATCTCAAGCAGGATGCGGTAGACGTTGTTCTCCGGCTGCTGCTCGGTGAGGCCCAGCGAGTTCACCTGCACGCCGTAGCGGAACAGCTTCTGCTTGGCGTCGGTGATGCCGTAGCGGTTGACGCAGATCTCGT
The DNA here is from genome assembly GCF_047444035.1 of Xanthobacter sp. AM11. Lineage (NCBI taxonomy): Bacteria > Pseudomonadati > Pseudomonadota > Alphaproteobacteria > Hyphomicrobiales > Xanthobacteraceae > Xanthobacter > Xanthobacter sp. AM11. Next base: position 1,623,573 of record NZ_JBLAOA010000001.1, on the reverse strand, counting down.
CCCACAGGTCCACGAACGCGCGCATCTTGCACATCTCGGTGATGAACCGCATGCCCGCATTCACGAAGAAGGAGATGCGCCCCACCACCTCGCCGAACACCGGGCCTTCCGCCTCGCCCGACTTCTTCACCGTGTCGAGGATGGCGATGGCGTTGGCGAGCGCGAAGGCCAGTTCCTGCACCGGCGTCGCCCCGGCCTCCTGCAGGTGGTAGGAGCACACGTTCATGGGGTTCCACCGGGGCAGGTGCTCGGTGGTGTAGATGATGGTGTCCTTGGTGAGCCGCATGGAGGGCGCGGGCGGGAACACATAGGTGCCGCGCGAGAGATATTCCTTGATGATGTCGTTCTGCGTCGTGCCCTGCAGCCTGGACCGGTCCGCGCCCTGCTCGTCGGCGGCGGCGATGTAGAGCGCCAGCAGCCATGCCGCGCAGGCGTTGATGGTCATGGACGTGTTCATCTCGGCCAGCGGGATGCCGTCGAACAGGGTGCGCATGTCGCCGAGGTGGGAGATGGGAACGCCCACCTTGCCCACTTCGCCGCGGGCGAGGGGGTGGTCCGAATCGTAGCCGGTCTGGGTCGGCAGGTCGAAGGCGACGGAGAGGCCGGTCTGGCCCTTGGCGAGGTTGGAGCGATAGAGCTTGTTGGATTCCGTGGCCGTCGAGTGCCCCGCATAGGTGCGGAAAAGCCAGGGTTTGTCGCGGACCACCATTTCCTCATCCCCATCAGTCGATTTTGGGTGTTTGGCGTGATTGTGCGTCGCAATGTGCGCCCAGTCGATGGGAAATTTTTCTCGGGCGACGCCGGCTTGTTTTCGTGGCAGCGGCCCCGTTTGGGGCCTGCCGGCCGGCGCCGCCGGCGCCATCCATAATTGTATTATTAAGCACTATCTCTTTTTGATTGTATCGGTGCTAGCGTCCCTCCGGCTTCACATCCGGGGGTTGAACGTGCGGTACATGGTGGCTCTCGTGGCGGCGCTCGCATTGGGCGCCTGCGCAAAGACGGCCGACAGGGTGTCGGCCGCCTACGTGTCTCCCATCCAGTTCCAGGGCTACAGCTGCCAGCAGCTCGCGCAGGAGGCCGAACGCATTTCGGCCCGCGCCATCGCCCTCACCGGCGCCCAGAACAACCGCGCCACCAGCGATGCGGTGGCCACCACCGTGGCGGTGGTCATCTTCTGGCCCGCCGCCTTCCTTGTGGGCGGCGACGATGCCCAGACCGCGGAGCTGGCCCGGCTGAAGGGGGAGATGGACGCCATCGAGCAGGTGTCCATCCAGAAGAAATGCGGCATTTCCTTCCAGCGCGAGGACGCCCAGAAGGCGTCCTGACGCGCCGGGCGGCGGCCGCAAAGGCTGTGGCTGCCTCTACCTTTTCACCAGCGAGATCACGAACAGCAGGATCACCGCGCCGATGGTGGCGGAGATGATCTGGCCGAGCACGCCGCCCACCAGGAAGACATTGCCGAAGAGAAAGCCGCCGATGAGCGCACCGACGATGCCCACGGCGATGTTGCCCACGATGCCGAAACCATAGCCCTGGAAGAGCTGGCCGGCGAGAAAGCCGGCGATGGCGCCGACGATGACCATCCACAAGATACCCATGTCCGTCTCCCGCTCCTGTCCGAGCCGAACCGCCGCGCCCGTCCATGGCACGTTCAATCTAACCGGGCGCACGCCGCACGGGAACAACAACGCGAGCGCGGCCGCAACGGTTCACGCCTGCGTGCCCGCCGGGCCACATGCTCCGAAGGGGGGCTATCGCATTGGAATTTTTCTCTGCTACGCTGCACTGCGAGAAAAACCCGCGAAAGACCCGCGAGCAAGCCCGAACGACGTGACCGAACGGTCCGCAAACAAGGAGAGGACAGGACGCTATGGGCCAGACGGCTACCGTTAACGAAAACGACGGCACCCTTAAGGACCTCTACGAGCTGGGCGAGATCCCGCCGCTCGGCCATGTCCCCTCGAAAATGTATGCCTGGGCCATCCGGCGCGACCGCCATGGCCCGCCCGAGCAGTCGTTCCAGCTGGAGGTGGTGCCCACCTGGGAGCTGGGCGAGCAGGACGTTCTGGTGCTCGTGATGGCGGCGGGCGTGAACTACAACGGCATCTGGGCCGGCCTGGGCGAGCCCATCTCCGTGTTCGACGTGCACAAGGTGCCCTATCACATCGCCGGCTCCGATGCCTCGGGCATCGTCTGGGCGGTGGGCTCCAAGGTGAAGCGCTGGAAGGTGGGCGACGAGGTGGTCGTTCACTGCAACCAGGACGACGGGGACGACGAGGAGTGCAACGGCGGCGACCCGATGTTCTCCCCCTCCCAGCGCATCTGGGGCTATGAGACGCCGGACGGCTCCTTCGCCCAGTTCTGCCGGGTGCAGGCGCGCCAGCTGATGCCGCGCCCCATGCACCTGACCTGGGAGGAGAGCGCCTGCTACACTCTGACCATGGCCACCGCCTACCGCATGCTGTTCGGCCACCCGCCGCACACGGTGAAGCCGGGCGACTATGTGCTGGTGTGGGGCGCCTCGGGCGGGCTCGGCGTGTTCGGCGTGCAGCTTGCCGCCGCCTCCGGCGCGCATGTGATCGGCGTCATCTCCGACGAGACCAAGCGGGACTACGTGCTCGGCCTCGGCGCCAAGGGCGTGATCAACCGCAAGGACTTCAAGTGCTGGGGCCAGCTGCCCAAGGTCAACTCGCCCGAATACACCGAGTGGACCAAGGAAGCGCGCAAGTTCGGCAAGGCCATCTGGGACATCACCGGCAAGCGCGACGTGGACATCGTGTTCGAGCATCCCGGCGAGCAGACCTTCCCGGTCTCCACCCTGGTGGGCAAGCGCGGCGGCATGATCGTGTTCTGCGCCGGCACCACCGGCTTCAACATCACCTTCGACGCCCGCTATGTGTGGATGCGGCAGAAGCGCATCCAGGGCTCCCACTTCGCCCACCTGAAGCAGGCCTCCGCCGCCAACCAGTTCATCATCGACCGGCGCGTGGACCCCTGCATGTCGGAAGTGTTCCCCTGGGACCGCATTCCCGAGGCGCACACCAAGATGTGGAAGAACCAGCACGCCCCCGGCAACATGGCCGTGCTGGTGAATGCACCCCGCACCGGGCTTCGGACCTTCGAGGACGTGATCGAAGCCTGCGCGAAGACGTGAGAGGGGCGGTCTTCGCCACCGCCAGGGGAGAGGGAGGGGAGAGAGCATCACTCCCCTCCCGAGGCCCCTCGCTCCCCCCGTCGCCCTCCGACTTGACCGGGGGTCCATGCCGGGCCGGGGCACCGTGTCCAGCCGCGAGATGAATGCTCCGGTCAAGCCGGAGCATGACGGCCGTGACTGACCCTTGTTGAAAAGGCCGCTCCGGCTCCTGCCTCACGCCGCCGGCTTGAGCGCCTGAAGTTCCCCCGGCAGGGCATAGGCCCAGCCCGAGATGGAGCCGGCGCCGAGGCAGATCACATAATCCCCCGGCTTGGCCAGCCCGGCCACCACGCCCGCCAGCTGCTCCGGCCCCTCCAGCGCCGTCACCGAGCGGTGACCGTGGGCGATGAGGCCGCGGACCAGATGGTCCCGGTCCGCCCCCTCGATAGGCGCTTCCCCCGCCGTGTAGACCGGCGCCACCACCACATGGTCGGCATCGTTGAAGCAGGTGCAGAAATCGTCGAACAGGGACGCAAGGCGGGTATAGCGGTGCGGCTGCACCACCGCGATCACCTGCCCCTCGCTGGCCGCCCGCGCCGCCTTGAGCACGGCGGCGATCTCCACCGGATGATGGCCGTAATCGTCGAACACGGCGACGCCATTCCACTCGCCCGTGCGGGTGAAGCGCCGCTTCACGCCGCCGAACTGGGAAATGGCCTCGATGATCTTCGCGTCCGGCACCTTCAGTTCATGGGCCACGGCGATGGCGGCGGTGGCATTCAGCGCATTGTGCTTGCCGGGCATGGGCAGCTTGAGGCCGCGGATTTCGTGCACGGTCTCCCCCGCCCGGTTGCGGAACACCACACCGAACTTGGTGATGCCGCCCTTCAGGTCCACGTCCACCAGCCGCACGTCCGCCTGCGGGTTCTCGCCATAGGTGATGACGCGCCGGTCCTCGATGCGGCCCACCAGGGCCTGCACCACCGGATGGTCAATGCACATGACCGCGAAGCCGTAGAAGGGCACATTCTCCACGAAGGTCTTGAAGGCCTCCTGAACCTTGTCGAAGGTCTTGAAGTGGTCGAGGTGCTCGGGGTCGATATTGGTGACGATGGCCACTTCCGTCGGCAGCTTCAGGAAGGTGCCGTCGCTCTCGTCCGCCTCCACCACCATCCAGTTGCCCTCGCCGAGGCGGGCATTGGTGCCATAGGCATTGATGATGCCGCCATTGATGACGGTGGGGTCGAACGCCCCCGCATCCAGCAGCGCCGCCACCAGCGACGTGGTGGTGGTCTTGCCGTGGGTGCCGGCAATGGACACGCAGCTCTTCAGCCGCATCAGCTCGGCCAGCATCTCGGCCCGGCGCACCACCGGCAGGCGGCGGGCGCGGGCGGCGACCAGCTCGGGATTGTCGCGCTTGATGGCGGAGGACACCACCAGCACGTCGGCATCGTCCACATTCGAGGCCTGGTGACCCACCACCACCGTGATGCCGCGGTCGCGCAGGCGCTTCACGTTGGCGCTCTCCGCCACGTCCGAGCCCTGCACCTCGTAGCCGAGATTGTGCAGCACCTCGGCAATGCCGCTCATGCCGATGCCGCCGATGCCGACGAAATGGATGGAGCCGAGACCGGACGGCAGCTTCATGCCTTGCTTCCCCTGAAGGTTTCCACCGTTTCGCCTGCCGAAAGGTGCTGGACCAGATCGGCCAGCCGCCCGGCGGCGTCGAGCACGCTCTGGCTTCTGGCCTTGTCGGCCATCCGCGTCAATGACGCGGGCTCGCCGGCAAAAGTGTTGAGTTCCAGGGCGAGCCGATCGGGATCGAACTCCACCTGCCGCAGCACCAGGGCCGCGCCCACATCGGCAAGGGTGCGGGCGTTGGCGGCCTGGTCCTGGTCGAGGGCGTGGGGCAGCGGCACCAGGATGGAGGGCCGGCCCATGGCCGCCAGCTCCGCCACGGTTCCCGCGCCCGAGCGCGCAATGACGAGATGGGCCCTGGCCATGCGCGCCGGCAGGTCGTCGAAGAAGGCGGCCACGTGGGCCTGCACCCCGAGCCGGGCATAGGTGGCGGTGACCCGCTCCAGGTCCTCCTCGCGGGCCTGCTGGGTCACCACCAGGCGCGCCCGCAGGTCGGCGCCGAGCCGCTCCACCGCCTGCGGCACCACGTCCGACATCACCCTTGCCCCCTGGCTGCCGCCGAACACCAGAAGATGCAGGGCGCCGCCGGGAACGGGCGGGTCATAAGGCGCCGCTGCGGCGGCGATCACCGCCGGGCGCAGGGGATTGCCGGTCCACACCGCCTTGGGCGCAAGGGCGGGATCGCCCTTCACCAGGCCCGGAAAGCCGGTGGCGATGGCCGACACTCGCCGCGCCAGCATGCGGTTCGCCCGGCCCATCACCCCGTTCGCCTCATGGATCAGGCACGGCACCCCCAGCAGGGAGGCCGCCAGCAGCGGCGGCACGGTGGGGTAGCCGCCGAACCCCACCACCACCGCCGGCTTCAGCCGGCGCAGCAGGGCGAGGGAGGACACGAGGCCGGTGGCCAGCGCCAAGCCGGTGCGGGCCAGCGCCACCGGCGAGCGGCCGCGCACCGTATCGGCCGGCAGCACGTGCAGTTCACGGGCGGGAAAGTGGCCGGCATAGCGCGCGGCCCGGGCATCGGTGGCAAGGTCCACGCTGACCCCGCGCGCGGTGAGGGCGCCGGCGAGGGCCTCGGCCGGAAACAGATGGCCGCCGGTGCCGCCGGCGGCGAGGAGAACGAGCTTGGTCACTTCCACCCTCGATGGCCGCGCGGGAATTGCCGGTTCGGCAGCCTTGTGCGGGCGCGGCCTTGCTGCCCTGCCAATGCGGCCTTTCCGGGGACGGGATCAGGCCGGGCCGGCCAGCGCATCCGAAGGCGGCGCGACAACGCGCGGGCGCGCCAGCGGCTCGGCGGCCGGCCGCGTGTCGGTGAGCGCCGCCAGCGCCGCCGCACCCGGCCGCTTGCGCGACAGGGCCAGCAGCATGCCCATGCCGAAGGCGATGGAGATGAGCGAGGAGCCGCCATAGGAAATGAACGGCAGCGTCATGCCCTTGGCCGGGGCGATATGCACGTTCACCGCCATGTTGATGGCCGCCTGCAGCCCGAACAGCAGCGCCAGGCCGGTGATGGCGAAGCGGGTGAAGGGGTCGCTCTCCCGGGTGGCACGCGACAGCGCGCGCAGGATGATGAAGGCGAACAGCGCAAGGATGATGAGGCACAAGATGATGCCGAACTCCTCCCCCGCCACGGCGAACACGAAGTCCGTATGCCCGTCGGGCAGCATCCGCTTCATGGTGCCTTCGCCCGGCCCCTGGCCGAACCAGCCGCCATTGCGGAAGGAATTGAGCGCCGCGTCGATCTGGTAGGTGTCGCCCGAATCGGGATTGAGGAAGCGGTTGATGCGCTTCTGCACGTGGGACACGGTCATGTAGGCGATGAAGCCGCCGCCGGCGCCGACGCCCACCAGCCCCACCATCCAGATCCAGCGGAGGCCGGCGAGGAAGAAGAGCGAGGCCCACACCAGGCAGATGAGCAGGCTCTGGCCGAAGTCCGGCTGCTTCACCAGCGGCCCGAGCACGCTCGCCAGCAGGGCGAAGGCGAACAGCTGCGCCGGCATCTCCGGCCGCCGGGTGCTCTCGGCGAACAGCCAGGCCGCGAGGATGACGAAGGCCGGCTTGATGAATTCGGACGGCTGCACGGTAATGCCGGCAAGGGTGAGCCAGCGCCGCGCGCCCTTCACCTCCGGCCCCGCCACCAATGTGGCCAGCAGCAGCACGAAGAAGACCGCGAACACCACCACCGCTATGCGGCGGATGGCGCGCGGCGACAGGAAGGAGGTGGCCACCATGACCACGACGGCGGGCACCAGGAACAGCACCTGCCGGTTCACGAAATGGAACGGGTCCGCGATGTTCAGGCGGGCGGCCACGGCCGGGCTGGCGGCGAGGCACAGGATGATGCCGATCACCATCAGCCCCACCAGGGCAGCGAGCAGGGCGCGGTCCACCGTCCACCACCATTCGCTGAGGACGGTGCGGTCGGCGCGCGACATCATGGGCGGGCAACTCCGGGACGAGACATGGCCCGCACCATGCGTCCGGGAGGGTTGACGGGCGATTAAGACCGCCAAGCCCACCCATCGCACAATCGCCCGCCGCTGCCTATCTTGGGGCGGTGGCCAAGGCGAAGCGCAAGGGGGCGGATGCCCTCCCCGAACCGTTCGAGAGCTGGTTCCGCGCGCGGGGATGGACGCCGCGGGCGCACCAGCTCCACCTGCTTGCAGCCGCCCAGGCCGGGCGCTCGGCGCTGCTCATCGCCCCCACCGGCGCCGGCAAGACCCTGGCCGGCTTCCTGCCCACATTGCTGGAACTCGCCGGCGGGCGGGCGAAGTGGCCGGAACACCCCGCCCCGCCCCTCCTCATTCCCCCGGCTGCCGACGCCAGCGGGCCCGCCCGCGCCTTCGCCCGCTGGCAGGCGGAACGCCAGGCCTCGCCGCTGCACACGCTCTATATCTCCCCGCTGAAGGCGCTGGCGGTGGACATTGCCCGCAATCTGGAAACACCCATCGCCGAGATGGGCCTTCCCATCCGGGTGGAGACCCGCACCGGCGACACCCCCGCCGCCCGGCGCCAGCGGCAGCGCCGCGACCCGCCGGACATCCTGCTCACCACCCCCGAGCAGATCTCCCTGCTTCTGGCCTCGAAGGATGCCGAGCACCTCTTTTCCGGCCTCAGGCGCGTGGTGCTGGACGAGTTGCACGCCCTCGTCACCTCCAAGCGCGGCGACCTGCTGGCGCTGGCGCTGGCGCGGCTGCGAGCCATCGCGCCCGGCCTGCAATGCGTCGGCCTGTCCGCGACCGTGGCGGCCCCCGACGACCTGCGCCGCTACCTGGTGCCGCAGGACGAGGCCGGCGACCTCGCGGAGCTGGTGATGGCGCAGGGCGGCGCCCCGCCCGACGTGCGCATGATGGAAACCGCCGCCCCCATGCCCTGGGCCAGCCACATGGCGCTCCACGCCGTGCGCGACATCTACGGGCTGCTGGCGGCGAACCGGCTGTCCCTTATCTTCGTCAACACCCGCCGGCAGGCCGAGTTCATCTTCCAGGAGCTGTGGCGCATCAACGACCTCGACCTGCCCATCGCCCTGCATCACGGCTCGCTGGCCGTGGAGCAGCGGCGCAGGGTGGAAGCGGCCATGGCGGCGGGGAAGCTGAAGGCTGTGGTGGCCACCTCGTCCCTGGACCTCGGCATCGACTGGGGCGACGTGGACCTGGTGGTCAATGTGGGGGCGCCCAAGGGCGCCTCGCGGCTCATGCAACGCATCGGCCGCGCCAACCACCGGCTCGACGAGCCCTCCCGCGCCGTGCTGGTGCCCGCCAACCGGTTCGAGGTGCTGGAATGCCGCGCGGCGCTGGAGGCGGTGAAGGCGGGGGCGCAGGATACCCCGCCGGAACGGCAGGGCGCCCTGGACGTGCTGGCCCAGCATATCCTCGGCATGGCCTGCGCTGCCCCCTTCGATGCGGACGCGCTGTTCCGGGAAGTGCGCTCCGCCGCTCCCTACCGCGCCCTGCCCCGGGCGGAGTTCGATGCGGCGGTGGACTTCGTGGCCACCGGCGGCTACGCGCTGCGCGCCTATGAGCGCTATGCCCGGATCCGCCGCACCAGAGAGGGCCTGTGGCGGGTGGCCAACCCCATGGTGGCGCAGGCCTACCGGCTCAATGTCGGCACCATCGTGGAAGCCTCCATGCTCAAGGTGCGCCTCGTCTCCGCCCGCGGCGCGCCGCGCACGGGAGTGGCGGGGCGCGTGCGCTTCGGCGGGCGGACGCTGGGGGAGGTGGAGGAATATTTCGTCGAGACCATGGTACCGGGCGACACCTTCGTGTTCGCCGGCGAGATCCTGCGCTACGAGGCGCTGGTGGAGGACGAGGTCTATGTCTCCCGCACCACCGCCAAGGAACCGCGGGTGCCGGCCTATGCCGGCGGAAAATTCCCCCTCTCCACCTTCCTCGCCGCCGGGGTGCGCGCCCTCCTGGCCTCACCCGAGCGCTGGGCGGCGCTGCCGGCGCAGGTGCGCGAATGGCTGGAACTGCAGCGCCTGCGCTCCCGCCTGCCGGGACGCGACGATCTCCTGGTGGAGAGCTTCGAGCAGTCGGGGCGGCACTATCTGGTCACCTACCCGTTCGAGGGCCGGCTTGCCCACCAGACGCTGGGCATGCTCCTGACCCGGCGGCTGGAGCGGGCGCGGCTGAAGCCCCTGGGTTTCGTCGCCAATGATTATGCCCTTGCGGTCTATGCCGCCGGCGACATGGGCCTTGCGGTCCGGCAGGGGCGGCTATCCCTCGCCGACCTGTTCGACGAGGACATGCTGGGGGACGATCTGGAGGCCTGGCTGGCCGAGAGCGCCCTCATGAAGCGCACGTTCCGCCATTGCGCGATCATCGCCGGGCTCATCGAGCGGCGCTTTCCCGGCAAGGAGAAGACCTCGCGGCAGGTCACCGTCTCCACCGACCTCATCTATGACGTGCTGCGCCGGCACCAGAGCGACCACCTGCTGCTGCGGGCCGCACGGGCGGACGCGGCGAGCGGCCTGCTCGACGTGAAGCGGCTGGGCGAGATGCTGGCGCGCATCCGCGGCCGCATCGTCCACCAGCCGCTGGACCGCGTTTCGCCGCTGGCGGTGCCGGTGCTGCTGGAGATCGGGCAGGAGAGCGTCGGCGGCGAGGCCAGCGACGCGCTGTTGGCGGAGGTGGCGGAAGAGCTGGTGCGCACCGCCATGGGTTAAGGCGCCCCTATCCCGCCCAGTCCAGCCCGATATCGAGGATGGGCGCGCTGTGGGTGAGCCAGCCGACGGAGATGAGATCCACCCCCGACGCCGCGATGGCCGGCGCCGTTTCCCGGCTGACCCGGCCCGACGCCTCGGTGAGCATGCGCCCGCCCACCATCTTTACCGCCTCCGCCAGCATCGGCGGCGACATGTTGTCCAGCAGCACGGCATCCGCGCCGAGGGGCAAAAGCTCCTCCAGCTGGGCGAGGGTATCCACCTCCACCTCGATCTTCACCATATGGCCGGCGCGCTCGCGCACCCGCTTCACCGCCTCGGCCACCGAGCCGGCGATGGCCACGTGATTGTCCTTCACCAGCACCGCATCATCGAGGCCGAAGCGGTGGTTGGCGCCGCCGCCGGCCCGCACCGCGTACTTCTCCAGCGCCCTGAGCCCCGGCGTGGTCTTGCGGGTGCAGACGATCTGCGCCTTGTGGCCGGCCACCGCCTGCACCAGCCCGGCGGTCGCGGTGGCGATGCCGGAGAGGCGGCAGGCGAGGTTGAGCCCGGTGCGCTCGCCGGTCAGCAGCGCGCGGGAAGGCCCCTCCACCTGCGCCAGCACGGTACCCGGCGCCACCGCCTGCCCATCCGCCACACGACGGGTGAAGCGTACGTCCGGCGACAGCAGGCCGAAGGCGATGCGGGCGCAATCCAGCCCCGCCGCCACGCCCGCCTGGCGGGCCGCGAGCACGAGGCGGCTGCGGTGGTCGGCCGGAACCAGCGCCTCGGTGGTGATGTCGCCGGCGCGGCCGAGGTCCTCCAGCAGGGCCGCCCGGATGATGGGCTCCACCATCAGGTCCGGCAGCGGGGCGTGAACCGGTGCATCGAATGCCATGGGGGCTCCGTCAGTTGAAGGCGGCGCGGGCGGGGCCGGGCGCGGCGATGCGCCGGGCGGCGGCCAGTGTCGTGTCGAGGGTGGAGCGCGAGCGCCGCGCCACCGCGGCCGGGGCGGGATGGTCCGTGCGGGCATGGGCGCCGCGGCTCTCGGTGCGGGCGTGGGCCGCCACCGCCATCATCAGGCCCACCAGGGCCGGCGCGCGCGCGGCTCCGCCGGCTTCGGCCAGCGGCAGCAGAGCGCAGACCGCCGCCGCCAGCCCTGCCGCATCGCGGGTGACGCCGATGAGGCGGGAGACGATGGGCCGCACGGCAGCCGCGTCCGGCTGCGGCGGCATCACCGCCGGTGCGCGGCGGGCGGGCGGGCCGGCGCGGGTTCCGGCGATGCTGCGCGCCACCTCCCGGCCGCACACCACCGCCTCCAGCAGGGAATTGCTGGCGAGCCGGTTGGCGCCGTGCAGCCCGGTGGCCGCCACCTCGCCGCAGGCCCACAGGCCGGGAACGGTGCTGCGCCCGTCCCCATCCACGGCGATGCCCCCCATGTGATAATGCGCGGCCGGCCGGATGGGTACGAGATCGGTGGCGGGGTCGATGCCGGCGGCCAGACAGCCGGCCGCCACCGAGGGGAAGCGCGCCGAGAAGCGCGCCCCGAGGCTCACGCGGGCATCCAGATACACCTCGCGCCCGGCGGAAAGCTCGCGCCAGACCGCGCGAGCCACCACGTCGCGGGGGGCCAGCTCCGCCCCGGGCACGCCGGCGAGGAAGCGGCGGCCGGCGCCGTCCACCAGGATCGCCCCCTCCCCGCGCACCGCTTCCGAAATCAGCGCCAGCGGCCGCGCGGGCGTCGCCAGCGCCGTGGGGTGGAACTGCACGAATTCGAGGTCGGAAAGCTCCGCCCCCGCCTCAGCCGCCAGCGCCAGGCCGATGCCGAAGGAGGCGGCGGGATTGGTGGTGTGCTCATAGAGCGCGCCGATGCCGCCGGTGGCCAGCACCAGGCGCCGCGTGGGCAGGATGGCGCCGCCGGCGGCACCGGCGATCATCACCCCCGCCACGCCGCCGTCGTCTATCAGGATGCGCCGCGCCTCCGCCTCCACCACGGTGATGGACGGGCAGGCCGCTGCCGCCGCCGAAAGCGCGCGCACCAGCGCGCGGCCGGTGGCGTCGCCATCCGCATGGACGATGCGGCGCCGGCTGTGGGCGGCTTCCAGGCCCAGCATCAGGCCGCCGTCGGCCGCCCGGTCGAAGGCGACGCCGAGGCGCTCCAGCTCCGCCACCGCCTCGGGCCCGGCGGCGAGGATGCGGCGGGCCACCTGCGGATCGCACAGGCCATCCCCCGCCGCCAGCGTGTCGGCGAGATGGAGGTCGGCATCGTCGTCCGCCCCCACGCTCGCCGCCATGCCGCCCTGGGCCAGCGGGCTGGAGCCGTCGGTTCCGAGCGGCGCCCGCGTCACCAGCACCACCGGTTCGGGCGCCAGGAACAGGGCGGCGGTGAGCCCGGCGATGCCGCCGCCGACGACGACGGGACGCCCCGCCAGTTGCTCAAGGGCGGTCACAGCGCCAGCATCCGTTCCACCGAGCCGCGGGCACGGGCCGCCACGGCATCCGCGATGGTCACTTCATGGCGGTTCTGCTCCAGCGCCGCGCGGATGTTGGCCAGGGTGATCTTCTTCATGTGCGGGCACAGGTTGCACGGCCGCACGAAGTCGATGTCCGGGTAATGCACGGCCACATTGTCGCTCATGGAGCATTCGGTGAGCAGCACCACCCGGGGCGGGCGGCGGCGGCCCACATAATCGCTCATGGCGGCGGTGGAACCGGCGAAGTCGGCTTCGGCCACCACCTCCGGCGGGCATTCGGGGTGCACCAGCACGGTCACGCCGGGATTGGCTTCGCGCAGCTCGCGCACGTCGGCGGCGGTGAAGCGCTCGTGCACCTCGCACTGGCCGGCCCAGGAGATGATCTCCACCCCGGTCTCGGCCGCCACGTTCTTGGCCAGATACTGGTCCGGCAGCATGATGACCTTGGGCACGCCGAAGGACTTCACCACCCGCGCAGCATTGCCCGAGGTGCAGCACACGTCCACCTCCGCCTTCACCGCCGCCGAGGTGTTCACATAAGCGATGACTGGCAGGCCGGGATGGGCGGCGCGCATGAGCCGCACATCCTGCGGCGTGATGGAATCCGCCAGGGAGCAGCCGGCGCCCGCATCGGGAATGAGGACGGTCTTGCCCGGGTTGAGCAGCTTCGCCGTCTCGGCCATGAAGTAGACCCCGGCCAGCACGATGACATCGGCATCCACCCGCATGGCCTCGCGGGCCAGCGCCAGGCTGTCGCCAACGATGTCGGCCACGCAGTGGAAAATCTCCGGCGTCTGGTAATTGTGCGCCAGGATCACCGCGTTGCGCTCGCGCTTCAGGCGCAGGATGGCCTCGGCATCGTCGGCGAAGAAGGCCCAGTCGGCGGGCGGAACGACACGGCGCACCCGCTCATAGAGGGGGGCGGTGCGGGCGAGGGTTTCAGCGGCTGCGACCATTGTCTATACTCAGTTTGAGCATATGTCGGCCATATGCTTATCCTGAGCATAAGTTCTGTCAAGAGCGGGCGAGGGGCAGCTTGGTTCCCGAAAGGGCGCGCTCCTCCAGCACCGCATGGCGGAAGCGGAAGAGTTTTGCCGGCCGGCCAAGGGTTTCCGTGGTGGCGCCGCCGGCTTCCTCCACCAGTTCCTGCTGTTCCATGAGGCGGCGAAAATTCTGCTTGTGCAGGGTGCGTCCGGCGATGGCCTCCACGCAGCGCTGCAGCTGGAGCAGGGTGAAGGTGGGCGGCATCAGCTCGAACACGACGGGCCGATACTTGATCTTGGCCCGCAGCCGGGCGATGGCGGTGGCGAGGATGCGGCGGTGGTCCGCGATCATCGGCCGGCCGGCGCCCCCTGCATCGTCCCGCCCCTCCCGCCGCAGCCGCTCGGCAACGATGCCGGCCTCGTAGAGGAGCTCGTAGCGCTGCAGCGTCAGCTCCTCGTTCCAGGCCTCCCCGCCGAGCCCGAAGGTGACGGCCGCCCGCTGGCGCCGCCGCGCCCGCTCCGCCGCGCTCAGCCCCTCCCCGGCCCAGGCTTCGAGGGCCGGGGCAAGGGTGCGGGCCACCACCGGGGGCGGGCCCGCGCGGTGATCCTCCCAGGGGAAGTAAAGGTACCAGCCGTGCCAGCCCGCTTCGGTGGCGCCCTCCTCGCGGGTGAGCCCCAGATAGCTGATGGAGATGGTGCGCGGGCCGCTTTCGGCTCCCCCCCGGTCCTTGTCGGCGAAGGTATAGAGCTGCTCCAGATAGCCGAGGGGATGGTGGGTCTGCGCCTCCACCCAGGCCCGCAGGCCGTGCTGGAGCGAGCGATGGGCCAGCTCGAACGGCCCGGACGGCAGGGCGCCGCCCTGCTGCACCGTCATGACGCGCGGCTCGCCGGCCGTGACCGCCGCGAGCACCGCGATAAGGTCCACCGCAACGGATCGACTGGAGCGCTGGAGGCCCGTCATGAAGCTCCCGGAAGGACAGCCGGGGATGCCGGCACGCTCCCCGATAGCACGACGACGCGACGCGATGAAAGCGCGGCAGCCGGCCTCAGCTGCCGGGGATGAGCAGGCGCGGCGAGGCGAGCCGCACCCCGTCCTTGCCCTGCTGCTTCACCTGGTACATGGCGGTATCGGCCAGCCGGATGAGCTCGGCCTCCTCCGTCCCATGGTCGGGATAGATCGCGACGCCGATGCTGGCACCGACCGAGACCGTCGCATTGCGCGACCCATGGGAGAGGACATAGGGCTCCCGCAGGGTGGCGCACAGCCGCTCGCCCTGCTGCAGGGCCACGTCGGCATCCGCCAGTTCCACCATGATGACGGCGAACTCGTCGCCGGACAGGCGCACGGCGAAATCCTCATGGCGCAGGTTGGCCCGCAGCCGCTGGGCGATGGCGCACAGCAGCTTGTCGCCCATGCCGTGGCCGTGCTTGTCGTTGACCTGCTTGAATCCGTCGATGTCGATATAGAGCAGCGCGAACGACTTGCCGTGCCGTTCCGCGTGCGAGCGCACGCGCGAGAGATATTCCACGAAGAGAATGCGGTTGCCGAGCCCGGTCAGGGCGTCGTGGGTGGCCATGTGGCGGACCTGCTTTTCCACCCGCCGCCGCTCCTCGATCTCCACCTCCAGCTGGCGATTGCGCTTCTCCAGCTCCTCCAGCGCCACCTTGAGGCGCAACTTGGAGATGTGCAGGTCGAGAAAGACCGTGACCTTGGAAAGCAGCACCGCATCGTTGATCGGCTTGGCGATGTAGTCCACAGCGCCGAACGTATAGCCCTTCAGGCGGTTGATATCGTCCAGATAGGCTGCGGTGACGAAGACGATGGGCACATCGCAGGTATTGGGATCGTTGTTGAGCAGCGAGGCCACCTCGAAGCCGTCCATGTCCGGCATCTGCACGTCCAGCAGGATCAGAGCGAAGCGGTGGTCGAGGCACAGGGCCAGCGCCTCGTTGCCCGAGCGCGCCTCGAAGATTTCGGCCCGCACCGGAGTCAGCAGGCGGCGCATGCTGGCGAGATTCGCCTTCACGTCGTCCACCACGAGGATTTTCGGGAGATCCTCCGTCGTCATCGCCGTCCGTACCTGTTGATGCGCGCGGCAATCAACGCCAGGGGGCCGCAGAAATCCGCGCCGGCGCGCTCCAGGGCGGCGCGCGGCATGGTGTCCACCTCGGCTTCGGCTGGCTCCTGAATCAGCGCAACGCCTCCCAGTTCCCGGATCCGCCTCAGTCCGTCCGCCCCGTCGCTGCTGGCGCCGGTGAGCACGACCCCTGCCACCAGATCCTGATACGCTTCACCTGCACTCTTGAACAGCACGTCGATGGAGGGACGCGAGTAGCACACCCTCTCGTCGGTTGTGAGGTTAAAATGCCACTCACGGTCAACCAGAAGGTGGTAGCCGCTCGGCGCGACCTGCACCAGACCGGAGACGACCGGCCGGCGCTCCTCCGCAAGCACCACGGGCAGGGCGGAGGATGCATCCAGGATCGAGGGCAGGAGGTCCGGCCCGTCCGGCCCCAGGTGCACCACCACCACCACCGCGGCATCGAGGTCCGGGTCGAGGTCGGGCAGCAGCCGCTGCAGGGCGCTGGGGCCGCCGGCCGACGCGCCGATCACCACCGCGCGCCGCGCAGGTCCGCACAGGGCGGCCGCGGCGCGGCGCGTTTCGGCAGTGGCGGAGCGCGGCGTCATGGCGAGCCGACAGCCGGGATCACAGCCAGGGGCGCTCGACCCCCTTTGCGGTTTCGT
The DNA here is from genome assembly GCF_047444035.1 of Xanthobacter sp. AM11. Lineage (NCBI taxonomy): Bacteria > Pseudomonadati > Pseudomonadota > Alphaproteobacteria > Hyphomicrobiales > Xanthobacteraceae > Xanthobacter > Xanthobacter sp. AM11. The sequence goes on along the minus strand of NZ_JBLAOA010000001.1, from coordinate 1,607,459 downwards.
AGGTGGCGATGGAGGCCGCCTTTTCCAGGGTGAGGCCGATGTCGTCCAGCCCCTCCATCAGGCAGCGCTTGCGGAAGGGGTCGATCTCGAAGCGCACCACACCGCCGTCGGGGCCGCGGATCTCCTGGGCGCCGAGGTCCACCGTCAGGGTGGCATTGGCGCCGCGCTCGGCGTCGTCGAACAGCTTGTCGAGGTCCTCCTGGGAGACGACCACCGGCAGGATGCCGTTCTTGAAGCAGTTGTTGTAGAAAATGTCGGCAAACGAGGTCGAGATGACGCAGCGGATGCCGAAGTCCAGCAGCGCCCAGGGCGCATGCTCGCGCGACGAGCCGCAGCCGAAATTGTCGCCGGCCACCAGGATGCGCGCGTTGCGATAGGCGCTCTGGTTCAGGACGAAGTCCGGGTTCTCCGAGCCGTCGTCCTTGTAGCGCATTTCGGAGAACAGGCCGGTGCCGAGGCCGGTGCGCTTGATGGTCTTCAGATACTGCTTGGGGATGATCATGTCGGTATCGACATTGACCAGCTTCATGGGCGCCGCAACGCCTTCGAGAACAGTGAACTTCTCCATGGAACCCTTCGGCCTTCGGTCATCTTGTGAGCCGTGGGACGCTGGCGGCCGGAGCCGCGGCATACGTCCGTTACCCTTCCATAACAGGCGCGCCACAACTTGCCCAGTTCCCAACCGGGAACCGGCGGGCGCAGCCGCCCAGCGCGCTCAATCCGCCCGGTCCTCGATATCGTCCATGTCCGCGTCGGACAGGCCGAAATGGTGGCCGATCTCGTGGACCAGCACGTGGGTCACCACGTCGCCGAGGGTTTCCTCGTTCTCGGCCCAGTAATCCAGGATGGGCCGGCGGTAGAGAAAGACCATGTTGGGCATCTGCCCGGTCTGCGGCACCGCCCCGCCCTGCGCGTGGCCGATGCCCTGGAACAGGCCCAGAAGGTCGAACGGTCCTTCCGCATCCATGGCGTCGAGCACCTCGTCGGTGGGAAAGTCCTCGATGCGGATCAGGAGGTCCCGGCACAGGTCGCGGAAGCTGCGCGGCAGGCGCTCGTAGGCCTCCCGCGCCAGCTGCTCGAACTCGGCGATGCCCGGCGCCTCGACATCGTGCCAGGAACTCCTGCGGGGCGTCCCCGGATGTGACGAACGGCCTTCGCCCATGCGCAATTCCCCCTGGATTGGCGGCCCGCCCCATGCTGCGTCGCAACACACGCGGGCGACGGAATGGATGCCGGCGTCCCCCGGCGGCGGAAGTCGTCACGCAGCCGTGACTTTCCTTAATGATTGGTGAACACAAGCATCAAGTGGGGTTCAGAAGGACTTGGTTAAGGAACAGTTAATCGGCCTGCATCGTTAACCCTGCAGACGACGATTTGGGAGAGTGGCCATGACGCGGAAGCTTGCGGTCACCGGCGCGCTGGTGACGATACTTGGAATTGCTGCGTTTTTCGCCCCGCACGAAGCGAATGCCGCGACCGTGGGGATGATCATGGGCGTGGTGTTCTGACCTGAGGGATGATCGACGCGCGTTTTGCGCGCCCGTCGATCACGCGATTGTGAAGGAAGCGGAGCACCTTTGGACTGGCCCGTTTCCATTGTGCAACAGGTCGATTTGCTCGTTCGCACGTGCGAAGGCAAGGCGGCACCGGAAGCGGCGCGGCCTTGCATGACGTTCACACTCCGGCCTCCGGCACCTGCGGCCGCCCCGTGACGGGCGGCCTTTTCGTGCCGCCCCTCACCGCCCGTCAGGCCCGCGCCGGCCAGTCGCGCACATCCACGAACCGGCCGGCGATGGCCGCCGCCGCCGCCATGATGGGCGATACGAGATGGGTGCGGCCCTTGAAGCCCTGGCGCCCCTCGAAATTGCGGTTCGAGGTGGAGGCGCAGCGCTCCTCCGGCGCCAGGCGATCGGCATTCATGGCCAGGCACATGGAGCAGCCCGGCTCGCGCCATTCAAAGCCCGCCGCGCGGAAGATCTTGTCCAGCCCTTCCGCCTCCGCCTGCTCCTTCACCAGGCCGGAGCCGGGCACCACCATGGCGGACACATTGGGGTTGACCGTGTGCCCGGCGACGATGGCCGCCGCCTGCCGCAGATCCTCGATGCGCCCGTTGGTGCACGAGCCGATGAACACCCGGTCGAGGGTGATGTCGGTGATCCGGGTTCCGGCGGCAAGGCCCATATAGGCCAGGGCGCGGACCTTGGCGCCGCGCTTCACCTCGTCGGCAATCAGCGCCGGGTCGGGCACCACGCCTTCGATCGACACCACATCCTCCGGGCTCGTGCCCCAGGAGACGATGGGCGGCAGGTTGGCGCCGTCGAGATGGATCTCGCTGTCGAAGTGCGCCCCCTCGTCGGAACGCAGGGTCTGCCAGAACCGCACCGCCTCGTCCCAGGCCGCGCCCTTCGGCGCCTTGGGCCGGTCCTTCAGATAGGCGAACGCCTTCTCGTCCGGCGCCACCATGCCGGCGCGGGCCCCGCCCTCGATGGACATGTTGCAGACCGTCATCCGCCCTTCCATGGAGAGGGAGGTGATGCCCTCGCCCGCATATTCGATGACGTAGCCAGTGCCGCCGGCGGTGCCGATGGTGCCGATGATGGCGAGCACCACGTCCTTGGCGCCGACGCCCTCGGGCAGCGGCCCGGAGACGGTGACGCGCATGTTCTTCGCTTTCTTCTGGATCAGCGTCTGAGTGGCGAGCACATGCTCCACCTCGGACGTGCCGATGCCATGGGCGAGCGCGCCGAAGGCGCCATGGGTGGAGGTGTGGCTGTCGCCGCAGACAATGGTGGTGCCGGGCAAAGTGAAGCCCTGCTCGGGCCCCACCACATGGACGATGCCCTGCCGCTTGTCGAAGCCGTCATAATATTCGACGCCGAATTCCCGCGTGTTCTCCGCCAGCGCCGCGATCTGCGCCACGCTCTCCGGGTCCGGGTTGGGCAGGGTGCGATCGGTGGTGGGAACATTGTGGTCCACCACCGCCAGCGTCTTCTGCGGGGCGCGCACGGTGCGGCCGGTCATGCGCAGGCCCTCGAAGGCCTGGGGGCTCGTCACCTCATGCACCAGGTGGCGGTCGATATAGAGGAGGCAGGTGCCGTCCTCCTGGCGGTCCACCACGTGGTCGTCGAAGATCTTGTCGTAGAGGGTGCGGGGACCGCCCGTGGGTGCGTTCATGATGTCCTGTCCTGAGGAAGTGCCGGCGCGCAGGGGCGGCCGGGCCGGTGTCTCGAAAGGGGTCCGGTGGGGGCGCGTCAGCCGCGGAGCTGGGCCGATGCCGCAGTGGTGAAGCGGCCGAAGAAGCGCCCGGGCAGGCGCACGTGATCGGGCACCGCCGCGAACTCCATCGTGGTGCGCGCGAACGGCCCGGCGGCACAGAAGGCCACCCGGCTCAGGATCGGAAAGGGCGCGCACGCATAAGGCATGGGCGGTTTTTAGCAGTTCCATGAAGGCGCGACAATCATCCGCGGCCACATGGCCGTTTCACATGTGCGCGGGCGCCTAGCGCGCGATCCGATCAAATTGAATCAATTTGATCGGTCAATCGCCCTCTCACTTAAGGATAGAGAACGCGCGGCTTTCGCCCGACCCGCCCTTCCCCCTTGCCTTGAAGCGCGCGGAAGGCGAGGAAGGGCGGATCTCGGGCATGGCAGGGGACCGGCGTGCAGTTCATCGCGACCTTCGATGCGATTTCCTTCCTGGATTCGGTGCTGAGCCTCTCCGCCGCCTTCGTGCTGGGCGCGCTCATCGGCGCCGAGCGGCAATATCGCCAGCGCACCGCCGGGCTGCGCACCAATGTTCTTGTCGCCGTCGGGGCGGCCGCCTTCACCGACCTTGCCTCGCGCATCGGCGGCCCCACCGACGCCATGCGCGTGGTGGCGAACGTGGTCACCGGCGTCGGCTTCCTGGGGGCCGGCGTCATCATGAAGGAGGGGCTCAACGTGCGCGGGCTGAACACGGCGGCAACGCTGTGGTGCTCGGCGGCGGTGGGCTCCTGCACCGGCGCGGACATGCTGGCGGAGGGCGTGCTCATCACCTTCATCATCATCGTCGGCAACACCCTGCTTCGCCCCATCGCCAGCGCCATCGACCGCGCGCCGCTGGACGCGCGCACCTCCGAGGTGAGCTACGAGGTGCGCCTGACGGTGGATACCGCCGCCCTCGCCGACCTGCGCGACCTGCTGATCGACGAGTTGGAAGCGGCGAAATACCCGGTGGGCGACGTGGAGGACGGCCCCGGCTCCGGCGCCACGAGCACCCTTGTGGCCAAGCTGGTGAGCACGGCAGTGGAGCCGAAGGAGCTCGATGCGGTGGTCGAGCGGCTCGCCGCCCTGCCGGGCGTGCGCCACGCCACCTGGGAAAGCACGACCGAGGAATAGGCCGCGGCACCCGGCCAGGCGGGGCGGGACGCGCGTCCGGCACCCCGCCGGTCGCCCCGATCGGTCCCCCTATCCCTGGGCCAGATGGTGCAGCACGATGCCGCTGGTGGTGGCCACGTTGAGGCTGTCGAAGCCCCCCGCCATGGGAATGGCCACCGTGCGCACCGCCTGCAGCACCTCCCCGGGCAGGCCCGGCCCCTCGGTGCCGAACAATGCGGCGACCCGCTCCGGCCGCGCCAGCCGCGCCAGCACCTCGCGGCCGGCGGGGGAAAGCGCCACCACCTCGAAGCCACGCCCCGCCAGCAGCTCCAGCATCGCCCGCCCATGGGGCACCCGGGCGAAGGGCACCACCAGGCTCGCCCCGACCGAGACGCGGATGGCCTTGCGATAGAGCGGATCGCACGACGCCGCATCCAGCAGCACCGCATCGGCGCCGAAGGCGGCGGCATTGCGGAAGATGCCGCCCATATTGTCGTGGTTGGTCAGGCCCAGCGCCGCCACCACCAGCGCCCGCGGCCCCAGCGTGTCCAGGAGCGCCCCGGCGTCCGGCAGGGGGCGCGCCTCGCCCAGCGCCAGGATGCCGCGATGGATGGGAAAGCCCACCAGTTGGTCCATCACCGCCTGCTCCGCCACATGGACCGGCACATCCGGCGGCAGCGCCGCGATCACGTCCGCCAGCCGCCCGGCCTGGGCCTGCGAGAGCAGCACGGAGACCAGGCGATGGCCCCCCGGGCCGAGGCGCCCCGCCAGCAGGCGGAGCACCACCTCCCCTTCCGCCATGAAGCGGCCGTCGCGGCCCACGAGGTCGCGTTCGCGCACGGCGCGATAGTCCGCGATCCGAGGATCGTCGGCACCGGCGACGGGCACGATCATAGGGGCCGGCGCTTCACCGGCACGGGCGGGGCGGTGGAGGCCCGCACCACCAGTTCCGGCGCCATCTCCACCCGCTCCACCGGCCGGGCGGGGTCGGCGATGCGCTTCAGGGCGAGGTCGGCGGCGGCCCGGCCATATTCGGGAATGAAGGTGTGCACCGTGGTGAGCGCCGGATGCCAGAGCCGGGCTTCGGCGATGTCGTCATAGCCCACCAGCGAGAAGTCCACGCCCGCGGTCAGCCCGGCCGCCTGCAGGCCCATGAGCGCGCCGAAGGCGGACAGGTCGTTGAAGCACACGGCGGCGGTGGGCGGCTCCTCCAGCGCCAGCAGGCGGGCCATGGCGTGGCGCCCCTCCTCCCGCAGGCCGGGCCCCTCCATCACCAGCGCGGGATCGTAGGCAATGCCCGCCGCAGCCAGCCCGCTGCGATAGCCGGCGTGGCGCTTGCGGCCGGTGGAGATGGCATCATAGCCACCGATCATGCCGATGCGGCGGTGGCCGAGGCCCACCAGATGGGCAACCCCCAGCGCCACGCCGGCGGTATCGTCGGAGCCGGCGAAGTCGAAGCCGGAGCCCTCGATCTCGCGCGTCACCTGCACCACGGCAATGCCGGTGGAGGCCAGCGCCTTCAGGTCGTCCACCGTGGTGTGCGCGGCCGGAGAGACGAGGAAGGCGTCGGGGCGGTATTCGGCAAGGGTGCCGAGGGTCCGCGTCTGGCGCTCCACATCCTCCTGGCTCACACCGAGGAGCACGGTCTTGCCGGCATCGGAAAGCGCGTCCTCAACCGCTGCGAGCAGCTCGGTGAAGGAGGGGTTGACGATGTCGTGCAGCCCGAGGGCCACGATGTTGGTGCGCGCGGTGCGCAGGGCCGCGGCGCCGCGGTTGGCCACATAGCCGCGGGCGCGCGCCGCCTCCTGCACCTTCAGCCGGGTGGCCTCGGCCACCATGGGGCTGTCGCGCAGGGCCAGCGATATGGTCGCCGTGGAAAGCCCGAGCTCGCGGGCAAGGCCCTGGAGCGTCACCTTGCCGAGAGGCGCTGCGGGCTGGGCGGGGGTCGTCTCGTCCATGGGCATCCCTATAAACGGATCTGTCGCGCCTCGCGCCGTCCTTTTCTTCATGCTAAACGATTTAGCGAATACAACCAATGACATTGATTCCTGGAGGACGGTCATGACCAAGGCGCGTGTGGGCTTCATCGGGGTGGGGCTGATGGGGCACGGCATGGCGAAGTGCATCCTTGCCAAGGGCTTCCCGCTGATGGTCCTGGGCCACCGGAACCGCGGCCCGGTGGAGGATCTGCTCGCCCGCGGGGCCAGTGAGGCGACGACACCGGCGCAGCTGGCGGCCCAATGCGACATCATCTTCCTGTGCGTCACCGGGGCGCCGCAGGTGGAAGAGGTGCTGCGCGGTCCTTCCGGCATCCTTTCGGCGGCGAAGGCGGGGCTGCACATCGTCGATACCTCCACCTCCGAGCCGACCCTGACCATGGCGCTGGCGGCGGAGCTGGCGGCGCGCGGCATCGCCTTCTGCGATGCGCCGCTGGGCGGCACGCCGGTGCAGGCGGAGGAAGGGGCGCTGTCGGCCATGGTGGGTGCCGAGGATGCCGCCTTCGCGGTGATCGAGCCGGCCATCGCCGCCTTTGCCAGCCGCATCGTGCGGGTGGGGGCGCCGGGGGCGGGGCACACCATGAAGCTGCTCAACAACTTCCTGTCCCTGGGCTACGGCGCCATCTATGCCGAGGCGCTGGCCCTGGCGGCCAAGGTGGGGGTGACGCCGCAGGTGTTCGACAGCGTCATCCGCGGCTCGCGCATGGATTGCGGCTTCTACCAGACCTTCATGGGCTATGTGCTGGACGGCAACGTGAACGCCCACCGCTTCACCATCGCCAATGCCCACAAGGACATGCGCTACGTCACCAACCTCGCCACCAACACCGGGGCCGCGGCCTTCCTCAGCGCCACGGTGAAGAACCTTTATGCCGCCGCTGAAGGGCTGGGCAACGGCGGCAAGAACGTGCCGCAGGTGACCGACGTGGTGGCGCAGATGAACGGGGTGGCCACGGTGGCGGAGCGCAAGGCGGCGGAGTGATGGCACGGCGCAACCCGCCATCCGGCGGGTGAGCGGCATCTTTAAGAGCTGATGGCAGACTGACGGGCCGGACGCGGAAGAAATCAAATCCGTCAGCCTTTGCCGGCCGCCCAGGCCGACCTTCTCCGCCCGCCCCCTTCACCCGCCCTTAACCCCTTGCCGCCATTCTGCGTCTCATGCGTAAGCGTTGCGTAGGGTTGCGTCATGCGTAGTGTGGCCAAGGGGGCGGCGGGGCGGGCGGTGAGCCGGTTCGGCGAACGTCCGCAGTGTTCCCAGCCCGCCCCCTTGGCGGCGATTTCCGGCCGGCGGGAGGTGCCCGCGGCCATTCCCCTCGATCAGGTGATCTGTGGCGACAGCATCCGCGCCATGGCGGCCTTACCCGCCGGCTGCGCCGATCTCGTGTTCGCCGATCCGCCCTACAACCTCCAGCTGGGCGGCGAGCTGAAGCGGCCGGACGAAAGCCGCGTGGATGCGGTGGACGACGCCTGGGATCAGTTCGAGAGCTTTGCCGCCTATGATGCCTTCACCCGGGCCTGGCTTTTGGCCGCGCGCCAGGCGCTGAAGCCCAACGGCACGCTGTTCGTCATCGGCTCCTACCACAACATCTTCCGCGTCGGCGCCATGATGCAGGATCTGGGCTTCTGGATCCTCAACGACATCATCTGGCGCAAGGCCAACCCCATGCCCAATTTCCGCGGCCGGCGCTTCACCAATGCGCACGAGACGCTGATCTGGGCCGCGCGCAGCCCGCAGGCCAAATACACCTTCAATTACGAGGCGCTGAAGGCCGGCAACGAAGACGTGCAGATGCGCTCGGACTGGCTGTTCCCCCTGTGCACCGGTCAGGAGCGGCTGAAGGACGCCGCCGGGCGCAAGCTGCACCCCACCCAGAAGCCCGAGGCGCTCATCGCCCGCATCCTGCTGTCGGCGACCAAGCCCGGAGATGTGGTGCTCGACCCCTTCTTCGGCTCCGGCACGACGGGTGCGGTGGCCAAGCGCCTGCGCCGCTCCTTCATCGGCATCGAGCGGGAAGAGGCCTATGCGCAAGCCGCCCGTGCCCGCATCGACGCCGTGGAGCCGCTGCCGGAAGCCGCGCTCATTGCTCCGCCCAGCGCCCGCGAGGCGCCGCGGGTGGCCTTCTCCGCGCTGGTGGAACGCGGCCTCGTCTCCCCCGGCGTCGAGCTGACCGACGCCAAGGGCCGCTTCCGCGCCGTGGTGCGGGCGGATGGCACCATCGCCCTTGCGGGCGGACAGAATGTGGGCTCCATCCACCGCGTCGGCGCCCTCGCCCAGGGGGCGGAGGCCTGCAACGGCTGGACCTTCTGGCACGTGGAAGAAGAAGGCCGCCGCCACCCCATCGACACCCTGCGTGCCCGCCTGCGCGCCGAGATGGGCATAGCGGCCGAATAGGTCCGTCCCTATTGCGCCCGGCCGTGCGCCAGCACCTTGCGCATGACCGAAGGCAGCGCCTCCGCGTCGAAGCGCCCGGGCAGCACCCAGCGGTGCCCCTCCGGCGCCGGGGTCGCCTGCGCCAGATCGGCGCGCAGCACCTCCAGCGTCAGCGCAAAATGGGTGAACACATGCTCCACCGCCCCCGGCAGGCGGCGCCAGCGGGCCTTGAGCGGCGCATGCGCCTCGGGCGCCGAGGGGGGCGGGCCCCAGGGGGTGGAGGGAACCTCCGTCATCTTCGCCAGCAGCCCCTTGTCCGGCCGGGTGCGCAGCAGCACCGCCCCATCCGCCCGCACCGCGAGGAAGGCCACCCCCGCCCGGTGCGGCTTCTCCGCCTTCGGCGCCTTCACCGGGTAGCGCGCCGGATCGCCCTGCGCGCGCGCCACGCACGGCTCCATCCACGGACACAGGGCGCAGGCGGGAGACCTGGGGGTGCAGATGGTGGCGCCCAGATCCATCATGGCCTGGGCGAAATCCCCCGGGCGCCGCTCCGGCGTGAGGGCCGCGGCAAGCGCCTTGATGGCCGGCTTCGCCTTCGGCAGCGGCGCGTCCACCGCATGCAGGCGGGCGACGACGCGCTCGATGTTGCCGTCCACCGGGCTCGCCTTGCGGTCGAAGGCGATGGCGGCAATGGCCGCCGCCGTATAGGGGCCGATGCCGGGCAGGTCCAAAAGCGCCGCCTCCTCGTCCGGGAACCGCCCGCCATGACGCGCCACCACCGCCAGGGCGCAGGCGTGGAGATTACGCGCGCGGGCATAATAGCCGAGCCCCGCCCAGGCCGAGAGCACCTCTTCCAGCGGCGCCGCCGCAAGCTGCGCCACCGTGGGCCAGCGGGCGAGAAAGGCCGCGAAATAGGGGCCCACCGCCTTCACCGTGGTCTGCTGGAGCATGATCTCCGACAGGAACACATGATAGGGGTCGGCGCGCCGGCCGGGCGGCGCCCGCCAGGGCAGGTGGCGGCGATGGGCGTCGTACCAGGCGAGGAGCGCGGCGCTCCGGGCGCCGGCCGGCGCGCCCGCATGGGCGCCCCTTGCGGCCGGCCGTTGGGCGGGAGAGGATGTCATGCGGCCAAGGTGGCTGCACACGCGCACAAGGACAAGATGCCCGCCCCGCCTCTCCCCAGCGTCCCGTCCTGAGGCCGACCCGACCGTGAGCAGCAATCCGCGTCCCCTCAGGTCCCGCGGCCGCCCCGCCGGCCCCCGCCCCCTCGCCGATTTTGTCGCGCCGGGCATTGCCGACCTGTGCGGCAAGGCCGGCTTCTCGGTGGTGGAGGTGGTGACCCATTGGGACGAAATCGTCGGGCCGGACCTGGCGCCGCGTTCGCAGCCCCTCCGGCTGCAATGGCCGCGGGAGGACGGCGCCGCCGCCACCCTGGTGGTGCGGGTGGAGGGGGCCTATGCCATCGAGCTGCAATATGCGGCGCCGGTGGTGGTGGAGCGGGTGAATTCCTATTTCGGCTGGCGCTGCGTCGGCCGCCTCGCCCTGCGGCAGGGGCCGGTGCCGCAGCGCCATGCCCGCCCGCCGGTATCCCCGCCGCCGGACGACGCCAGCATCGCCCGCATCCGGGCCGAGATCGGCGGGTTCGAGGACGAGGCCCTCGCCGCCTCCCTGGCCCGGCTCGGCGCGCTGGTGCGGCGCGAGCGGGGGCCGGGGCGCACCTGACCGGACTGTGATGCGGCCTTGGTTTGCCGCCATGCCGACGACATGTTAGAGCGCCATGGATTGCCGCGGCGAGAGAGCGTGCGCCGCGGATTCTCGCACGCCTCACCGCATCGGATGTTCAACGGTTCCGGCAATGCGGCGCAACAGGCAGACGCCCGCGCGCGGTCCGCCGGACCTTTCGGAGACGGACATGATTCTCGATCGCCGCCGCTTCCTGGCCGGAGCAGCCTGTGTCGCCCTCGCCGCCGGGCTGGGAATGCCCTTCATGTCCGCGCCGGCTGCCGCGCAGAGCGTGGAGCAGGCCAAGCTGATGGCACCGGCCGCAAGCCCGCTGCCGGAGCGCTCCGTCGGCAGCGCGACGGCGCCCGTCACGGTGGTGGAATACGCCTCCATGACGTGCAGCCACTGCGCCACCTTCCACACCACCACCTTCCCCGAGCTGAAGAAGAAATACATCGACACGGGCAAGGTGCGATTCATCTTCCGGGAATTCCCGTTCGAGCCGGTGGCCACCGCCGCCTTCATGCTCGCGCGCTGCATGCCCGACGACAAGTATTTCCCCATGGTCTCGACCCTGTTCGAGACGCAGAAGACCTGGGCCTACAGCAACGATCCGGCCGCCGGGCTGCTGGCGGTGGCCAAGCAGGCGGGCATGAGCCAGGCCGATTTCGAAAAGTGCCTCACCGACAAGGCGCTGGCCGAGAAGGTGCAGGAAAGCGCGCTCTACGCCAACAAGGAGCTGGGCGTGAACGCAACGCCGTCCTTCTTCATCAACGGCAAGAAGCTCTCGGGCGCCCTCGGCATCGCCGAATGGGACAAGGAGCTGGAGCCGCTGCTCGCCGGCAAGTGATCGGACAAATGATCCGCGGATGAGGGGGCCCGGCGGTCCCCTCGTCTTGCTTTTCCGCTTTTCGCCCTGCCCTGCGCATGGCCGCCATGGTCAGGCCGCCTTCAGCTTGCGCTCCACATAGCGGCTTTCCTGGGTGCGCCCGCCATAGCCATAGGCATCGGCCTTCACCTCCCGCACCAGGATGTAGCTCTCCGGGTCGAGGTTCGGCAGCAGCCCGCTCATGGCGCTGAACACCGCCTCCAGATAGGCGGCCTTCTCGTCCTTGGTGTTGGTGCCATCCACCACCTGGATATCGAGGGAGAAGGACGCGCGCGCCCCGGACGCCAGCGCGGTGCCGCCCACGAACCATTGCGCGGCGGGAATGAAGGACACCGCCACCGCGGTCACCTTCGGGTCCTTGCGCAGGATGCGGGCGGTGAGTTCGCTGAGGGTGGCGGCGACGGTTTCGGCCAGCGCCGCATCGGGCGCCCCGGACAATTTCACATCGAGAAGGGGCATGACAACCTCCCGTTTCATGGGTGACGGGAGGGACCTTACGCCGCGAAATTTCATGAGAAAATTTGAATTCTAAAATTCCAGAAATTTGCTAATCTCATAAAATGATCCGCAATCTCGACCTCGACCTTCTGCGCAGCTTCGCCGCGGTGGCCGATCTCGGCTCTATTTCCGCGGCGGCGCGCAAGGTGGGGCGCAGCCAGTCTGCCGTGAGCCTGCAGATGGACCGCCTGGCGGAAGCCCTCGGCTTTGCGGTGCTGGAGCGCCGCGGCCGGGGCGTGGCGCCCACCGTGCGCGGCGGCGCCTTCCTGGAGGATGCCCGCCGCCTCCTGGACCTCAACGACCAGGTGCTGACGCAGCACGTGCACGGCGCCTTCGTCCAGCCGCTCCGCCTCGGCTTCGTGCAGGACGTGGGCGAGCCGGTGATGCAGCGCATCCTCTACCGCTTCGCGGCCAGCTTCCCGCAGGCACCCATCACCGTGCGCATCTGCAGCACCGTGACCATGCTGGACAAGCTGCGGGCGGAAGATCTCGACCTTGCGGTGGGCTTCCGTGCCGACACCGATCTGCCGGCCACCCTGCTGTTGCGCGAATCCATGGTCTGGATCGCCGCGCGCCAGCTGCGCCTCGACCGGGATGCGCCGGTGCCGCTGGTGCTGTTCGAAAATCCCTGCGTGTGCAGCACCGCGGCCATGTCCGCTCTCAACCTTGCGGGCCGGGCCTATCGCATCGCCTTCACCAGCCCCAGCCTGCCGGGGCTCATGGCGGCGGTGGGCGCGGGCATCGGCGTCACCGTGCGCTCGCCGCGGGCGCTGCGGCCCGACCTTGCCGTGGTGGCCGACCTCGAAAGCGCCGGCTTGCCGGACCTGGAATTCGTGCTCTACGGCCGCCCCGGCGCCCGCCCCCCGGCCCTGCAGAAGGCCGAGGAGATCCTGGTGGAGGAGTTGCGCCGCGAACACCCGCTCTATGCGGTGGCGTGACCCCGCGCGGGGCGCCGGCACAGGGGCCGGCGCCCCGGCGCCTCAATGCTGGTGGTGCCCGCTGGCAGCCGGAGCCGCATCGCCCGGCTTGGCGCCGATGCCGCGGACGGTGAACACCACATCCACCGTGCCGGCCTTCTCGAAGCGCAGCGTGCCGGACACCTTGTCCCCCTCCTTCAGGGGTTCCTTCAGGCCCATGAACATCACGTGGTAGCCGCCGGGGGCGAGGTCCACGCTCTTGCCGGGCGGAATTTCCAGCCCCTTCTCCAGCTCGCGCATGGTCATGACGCCGTTGGTCACCGCCATCTCGTGCACCTGCACCGAGCCGGAACGGGAGAAGGTGCCGCCGAGGAGCCGGTCGGCCGTGGCGCCGGTGTTGGTGATGCGCATGAAGCCGCCGGCCACCTTGGCCCCGCCGGGTGTGGCCCGGCTCCAGGGCCCCTCGATGCGCAGGTCACCTGCCGTCACCACGTCGCCGGCGGGGGCGGGAGCCGCTGCGGCCACCTTCAGGACAGGGGCCGGCGCGGCGAGCTTTTCGCCCGGGGCCGTCGCCACCTCCACCCAGCGATGTTCGCCCGTCTCGCAGCCCTGCACCACCGGCAGCGGCACGGCGCGCGCGCCGGCTTCGGCGGGCAGGTAGGCGACGAAGACGAACTCGTCATACATGGCGTCCGGCAGCGGGCCGCCGGTCCAGGCGATGGAGGTGACGCCGTCCTTCACCTCCCTGCCATGGAAAGCATAGGCGCGGGCATAGGGGCCGGTCTGGGTGGCCACGGTCCAGCCGGGCTTCGGCATGGGCTTCACCGACACCAGCCCCTCGGGGATGGTGACCGTGAGCGCGGTGGTGGGCGAGCCCTCGCAGCCGTGGCCGACCTTCAGGACCGCCTTGTAGAAGGCGCCGGCCTGGGCATCGGCCTTTTCGAGGGTGACATGGGCCTGGGCCGGCGAGATGCAGACGGCAGCGGCGAGCGCCGCGCCTGTGAACAGGAAACGTGACATGGGACTTCTCCAGATGCGTTGATCCGATGGAACAGGCGGGTCAAGCGCGGCGGGGAGGCCCGGTGGCGTCGAAGGGGGAAGCACACAGCCCGCCGGACGCCGCGGCGGCAGGGCATTCGAACCGCGCGACAAGGGCGGGAGCCTGCGGCGGCACGAACACGGCGCGGCCGGCCGCCAGCAGCGGCTGCGCCGTTCCCGCCCCGCAGCCGAGGATGCAGCACAGCCCGTCATGGCCGGCGCCCGCCGGCGCGCTCCCGGTGCCGCCGGCACACAGGGTGCCGGCCTGCGCGGCGACATGCGGCGCGGCATTGAGGCCCGCCACCGCTCCCCCCAGCACCGCCTGGGCGACGAGCAGGTAAGCCAAAGCGAGGCGGACAAGAACCGCCGACAGGAAACGGCGAGGAACCATGCCCCCCGCTTAAGGCGCGCGGACGCACAGGGCAAGAGGCGAACCGGACCGCCCACCCGCTGCGGGAGCGGCCTTCCGCCGCCGCGACGCATCTGTCATCGTGCCCCGCTCGCAGGTCAGCCAGCCACGATGGGGGGCGGTGGATGGTCTTCTGGGTCCCGATCCTTGCTTATGCCGCCGTCCTCGTCGGCACCGCGGCCGGTCTTCTCATCCACCGCGCGCCGGGCCCGCCGCGGCACGCCGCCCATCTGCTGCTGCGCTATGTGAACCTCTTCCCCGTGGGCCTCATGGGCCTGTGGGCGGCCCTCGGGCACATCGCCTTCCCGGCCCAGTCGGCCGCGGCCATCGGCTGGGCGCCCAGCCCGTTCCAGACCGAGGTGGGCGCCGCCAATCTCGGCCTCGGCCTCGCCGGCACACTCGCCGCCTTTTATGCCAGCTGGGGCTTCCGGGCGGCGGTGGCGGTGATGACCGCGGGCTTCCTGGGCGGCGCGGCCCTCACCCATGTGTTCCAGATTGCGCAAACCGGCAACCATGCCGCAGGCAATGCCGGCCCCATCCTCTATACAGACGTGCTGACGCCGCTTTTGCTCGTCATCCTGCTTGCCTTGACCTTCCGATCCGACCGGGGCGCCCGCACGTAGCATCCAGGACGGACCTGCGCCCGGGATCACCATGGCCGACGACGAGAGAAACCGCTTTTCCGCCCGTGCCGCGCGCTATGCCCGTGTGGGCGCCAATGTGGGCGGGGTGGCCGCGCGCATCGCCGGCAGCCGGCTGATGGGCATCGACCGGGGCGCCGGCAACGCGGCCGCCCTCGCCTCGGCCCTGGGCGGGCTCAAGGGGCCGCTGATGAAGGTGGCCCAGCTGATGGCCACCATTCCCGACGTGCTGCCCCCCGAATATGCGGCGGAACTCCAGAAGCTCCAGTGCGATGCGCCGCCCATGGGCTGGGCCTTCGTGCGCCGCCGCATGATGGCCGAGCTCGGCCGCGACTGGGAGGCGCGCTTCGCCAGCTTCGAGCACAAGCCCTCGGCCGCGGCCTCCCTCGGGCAGGTGCACAAGGCCGTGACCCTCGACGGGGAGACGGTGGCCTGCAAGCTGCAATATCCCGACATGCAGGCGGCCGTGGAGGCCGACCTTGCCCAGCTCGACATCCTCTTCTCCCTCCATCGCCGCATGGATGGCGCCATCGACACCCGGGAGATCGCCCGCGAGATCGGCGAGCGGGTGCGCGAGGAGCTGGATTATCGCCGGGAGGCCTGCCATGCCGCCCTCTATGCGCACATGCTGGGGCAGGAACCCCGGGTGCGGGTGCCGAGCGTGCGCGCCGACCTCTCCACCGGCCGGCTGCTGACGATGCAATGGCTGGAGGGCGAGCGGCTTTTGCGCTTCACCGAGCACGGGCTCGACGAGCGCAACGCCATCGCGCAGGCCATGTTCGCCGCCTGGTGGCTGCCCTTCAGCCATTTCGGGGTGATCCATGGCGATCCCCACCTCGGCAACTACACGGTCTTCACCGCCGACGACGGCCGCCCCGCCGGCATCAACCTCCTGGACTACGGCTGCATCCGCATCTTCCCGCCGCGTTTCGTGGCCGGGGTGGTGGATCTTTATCGCGGCCTGATGTCCGGCGACGACGCCCGGGTGGTCCATGCTTACGAGACCTGGGGCTTCAAGGGGCTGAAGCGCGAGCTGATCGACGTTCTGAACATCTGGGCGGGCTTCATCTACGGCCCGCTGATGGATGACCGGGTGCGCACCATCGCCGACGGGGTGGCGCCCGGCCAGTATGGGCGCAAGGAGGCCTTCCAGGTCCACACCGCCCTGAAGGAACTGGGGCCGGTGACGGTGCCGCGCGAGTTCGTCTTCATGGACCGGGCCGCCATCGGCCTCGGCGCCGTGTTCCTGCACCTCAAGGCGGAGCTGAACTTCAACCGCCTGTTCGAGGATGCCATCGCCGATTTCGACGCGCACCTCGTGGCCGAGCGCCAGTCCGGGGCGCTGGCCCGCGCGGGCCTTTAAAGCCGGATCGGCGCATTCGCCGGGCCCGGGACGCTCAGACCGCCCGGCCCTCGATCATCGCTGCCCCGTCGCCGGCCGGGCGGTCCGGCAGGGGGGCGAGCCGACGATGGAAATGCACCATGAAGGCGGTGCCGAACACCGGCATGATGAGATTGAGGATCGGCACCAGCAGCACCGGCGAGATGAGCAGCCCGGCAAGGAAGATGCTGACCGCATGGGTCTGCCGCAGCTGCCGCGCCTCCTGCGGGGTGCGATAGCGCATGGCCGCCAGCTCGAAATATTCCCGGCTGATCAGATAGGCATTGGCCACGTAGAAGATGATGAGGTTGACCCCCGGCACCAGCAGCAGAAGCAGAGCCGTCAGGTTCACCAGCAGCACCACGCCGAAGAAGCGCAGCGAATAGAACACCGCGCGCACCACCGGCTGGGGCTGGCCCCGCGGATCGTCCGGGTAGCTTGCCGCCTCGACCCGCTCCGCCACGTCGTCGAGGAACAGGCCGGCCACCAGGGAGGACACCGCCGGCATCAGGTAGAAGATGCCGAAGACGAGCCCCAGCCCGGTCACCACGGCCAGCGTGGTCTCGACCCAGGGATAGGAGGGCACGTCCACATAATGGGCGAGCGCCGCCTCCAGGGCGACCGCCAGCGCCAGCAGCAGCAGCAGCCCGAGGGCCATGGATTTCAGGAGCACGCCGCGCAGCAGCGGCGAAAAGGTCTGGCGAAGGGCGTCGATGGCAGCGGCGAACATGGCACCGTCCGGTTTGGGGCGTGGGCGAGAGGTAGGACGTCCGCCCGCCGGGCTCAAGGCCCCGGCCCCCCGCCGCCCCCGGGGACGCTGCGCGCCGTGCGGCGCGGCGACGCGAATGAACGTTCGTTCTTGTCCGACGGCAGGACCCATGCTAGACGCGAACGAACATTCGCTCGCACATCGGCAGCCCGACCCCATGAAGACAGCGCACGCCACGCCGGACCCCGGCACGAGGCCCGCTTCCGCCGCGCGCGAGCGCATCCTGTCCGCCGCCATGGCCTGTTTTGCCCGGGATGGCTTCCACGGCGCCTCCATGCAGAAGATCTGCGCCGAAGCGGGCATGAGCCCCGGCGCCCTCTACCGTTATTTCCCCTCCAAGGAATCCCTCATCGCCGCCATCGTCGAGGGCGAGCGGGCGCTGCGGCTCGAGCTCTTCGACACCATCGCCAATGCCCCTTCGGTGCTGACCGCCCTGATGGACTGCCTGAAGCTGATGCTGGGAGAGAACGCACCGCAGACAGCGCAGCTCGGCCCCGAGATCATGGCCGAGGCCATCCGCAATGCCGGCTTGCGCGCCGCCATCGAACCGTCCGAGGACGAATGCCGCATCGACCTGCGCGCGGCGCTGGAGAACGCCGTGTCCAAAAGGGAGATCGACCCGGCTCTCGACCTCGACACCGTGGCGATGATGCTCCAGATGATCGGCGACGGCCTCCTGCTGCACCACCAGCTGCATCCCGAATGGAAGGTGGCAGAGCACCTGCCGGCCCTCCAGGCCCTGGTGGTCCGCATGCTGGCGCCGCGCCCCGAACCACAGGCGTGACATCCATGCAACGCTTCCTGCCCGTCTGCGTCCTGCGCATGTTGCGTCACGGGAATGCCGTGGTCGTCAACCACTTTCGCGCGCCAATCCGCCTTGAGGTTTCCGCCCAGATGCCCGCCCCCGCCCGCCTCGCGCCCCGTTCCGCTCTTGCCGCCCTCCTCGCTGCGGCGGTTGCGGTCACTGTCCCTGCCGGCGTGGCATCCGCCGCGGAGCCGGCTCAGGCGCCGCCGGCGCTGGCCGTCAGCGTGGTGCAGCCGAAGCCGGAGACCCTCGCCGACACCCTGCTCGTCACCGGATCGCTGAAGCCGCGGGAGGAGATCGAGGTGGGGCCGGAAATCGAGGGCTACCGCCTCATCGAGATCCTGGTGGAGGCCGGCGACCGGGTGGAGAAGGGGCAGATTCTGGCCCGCCTCTCCCGCGAGGTGCTGGAGACGCAGCTTGCCCAGAATACCGCGTCGGCGGCCAAGGCGCGGGCCGCCATCGCCCAGCAGCGCGCGGCCCTCGACCAGGCCATCGCCCAGGAAATCGAGGCCACGGCCGCCGTGGAGCGCACCCGCCAGCTGCGCAAGACCGGAACCTCCTCCCAGGAGCAGCTGGACGAGCGCGAGCGCGCCGTGAAGGTGGCCAGCGCCCAGGTGGCCGCCGCCCGCGAGACGCTGGTGGCCGCAGAGGCGGAATCCGTGTTCGTGAAGGCCCAGCGCGACGAGATCGACGTGAGGCTGAAGCGCACCGACGTGCGCGCCCCCGCTGCCGGCCTCATCCTGTCCCGCGACGCACGGCTTGGCGCCATCGCCTTGTCCACCCGCGCCGCGCCGCTGTTCCGCATCGCCGAGGGCGGGGCCGTGGACCTTGAGGCCGAGGTACCGGAAAATGCCATGCCCCGCATGCGGGAGGGCCTTGTCGCGCAGGTGCAGCCCGCCGGCTTCGATGCGCCGGTGGACGGCCGGGTCCGCCTTGTCTCGGCGGAGGTGGATGCCGCCACCCGCCTCGGCAAGGTGAAGATCGCCCTTGCCGACGATGCCCGCCTGAAGCCCGGTACCTACGGCCGCGCCGTCGTCAGCCTCGGCACGGTGAAGGGGCTGAGCGTGCCGCAATCCGCGGTGATGTTCGACCAGGACGGCGCCCTCGTGCTGGTGGTGCGGGACGGCGTGGTGGCCGAGCGCCGCGTCGTGCCGTCGCTGAAGAAGAACGGCCGGGTGCTGGTGGCGGAAGGGCTCGCCGCGGACGATGCCGTGGTGGCGCGCGCCGGCAGCTTCCTGCGCGACGGCGACCGGGTCACCCCCGTGTCCACCCCCCTCTCCGTTGGCGAGGCGCGCTGATGGCTCTCAATGTTTCCGCCTGGGCCATCCGCTCGCCCGTCCCCTCCCTCGTCTTCTTCTTCATCCTGGTGGCGCTCGGCGTCGTGCATTTCCGCTCGCTGCCGGTGACGCAGATGCCGAACATCGACGTGCCCATCGTCATGGTCACCGTGACGCAGACCGGGGCGGCGCCGAGCGAGCTGGAAACGCAGGTGACGAAGAAGGTGGAGAACGCCATCGCCGGCATTTCCGGCGTGAAGCACATCACCTCCTCCATCTCCGAGGGCGCCAGCATCACCACCGTGGAATTCCACCTGGAGACCCTGGTGGACCGCGCGGTGAACGACACCCGCGACGCGGTGACCAAGATCCGCACCGACCTGCCCCGCTCCATCGACGAGCCGCAGATCCAGCGCGTGGACATCGAAGGCCTGCCCATCGTCACCTATGCGGTGTCGGCGCCGGGCATGAGCACCGAGGAGCTGTCCTGGTTCGTGGACGACACCCTCGCCCGCGCCCTCCAGGGCGTGCGCGGCGTGGCGCAGGTGAAGCGGGAAGGCGGCGTGGACCGCGAGATCCGCATCGCCCTCGATCCCGACCGGCTGATGGCGCTGGGCATCACCGCCGCGGAGGTGAGCCGGCAGCTCAGGGCCACCAACATGGATGTGTCCGGCGGGCGCGGCGAGGTGGGCACGCAGGAGCAGTCCATTCGCACCCTGGCCGGCGCGCCGACCGTGGAAGCCCTGGCGGAAACCCGCATCGCCCTTTCCAACGGTCGCTCCGTGCGCCTGGGCGACCTCGGCCGGGTGATCGACGGCGCGGCCGAGCAGCGCGTGTTCGCCCGCCTCGACGGCAAGAGCGTGGTGGCCTTCGGCGTGTACCGCGCCAAGGGCTTTTCGGACGTCACCGTCTACGACCGGGTAGGCGAGGCACTGAAGACCCTGGCCGCCGCCCATCCCGACGTGTCCATCACCGAGATCGACACCACGGTCCGATACACCAAGTCGGACTATCAGTCGGCCATGCACACCCTGATCGAGGGCGCCATCCTCGCCGTCATCGTGGTGTTCCTGTTCCTGCGCGACCTGCGGGCGACCCTTATCACCGCCCTTGCCATCCCGCTCTCCATCCTGCCCACCTTCTGGGTGATGGACATGCTGGGATTCTCGCTCAATGCGGTGAGCCTTCTCGCCATCACCCTCGTCACCGGCATCCTGGTGGATGATGCCATCGTCGAGATCGAAAACATCGTGCGCCACATGCGCATGGGTAAGTCGCCCTATCGCGCGGCCATCGAGGCGGCGGACGAGATCGGCCTGGCGGTGGTGGCCACCACCCTCACCATTGCCGCGGTGTTTGCGCCGGTGTCCTTCATGGGCGGCATTGCCGGCCAGTATTTCAAGCAGTTCGGGCTCACGGTGGCCATTGCCGTGCTGTTCTCGCTGGCGGTCGCACGGCTGATCACGCCGCTGGTTGCCGCCTATTTCCTGCGCGACACCGGCCACCGGGAAAGCGGCGACGGGCGGGTGATGCGCACCTATGTGCAGTTGCTCGGCTGGTCGGTGCGTCACCGCCTCGCCACCATCGCCATGGGCATCGGCATTTTTGCCGGCACCATCTTCCTGTCCACCCTGCTTCCCTCCGGCTTCCTGCCGGTGAACGACATCTCCCGCTCCCTGCTCTCCGTGGAGCTGCCGCCGGGATCGACCCTTGCGGAAACACAGAAGGTGGCGGACGAGATCACCCGCATGGTGCTGCAGCGCCCGGACGTGCGCAGCGTCTACGCCACGGCAGGCTCCGGCGGATCGGGCGGGCTGGCGCTGGCCGCGGGCGAGATCCGCAAAGCGCAGATCGTCCTGAACCTGGCGCCGCGCTCGGAACGGGAGATGGACCAGAAGACCATCGAAACCGACATCTCGAAAACGCTGTCGCAGATGCCGGACATCCGTTTCACCTGGAGCGGCGACGGGCGCAACGCACAGCGCGGCTTCCAGGTGGTGCTCTCGGGCAACGATGGGGCGGCGGTGGAGAAGGCGGCGGTGGCGCTGGAAAAGCAGATCCGCGCCGAGCTTCCCGGCGAATTGTCCAACGTGGTGTCCTCGGCCGCCCTCGACCGGCCGGAAATCCGCATCGTCCCGAAGCTGGACGAGGCGGCGGAGCTGGGCGTCTCGGTGGACACCATCGCCGAGACGGTGCGCATCGCCACCATCGGCGACATTTCCGCCAACCTCGCCAAATTCTCCGCCAAGGACCGGCAGATCGACATCCGCGTTCAGCTGGACGAGAAGGCGCGGACCGATCTGTCCACCTTCGATGCGCTGAAGGTGCCCACCGCCGGCGGCACGGCGGTGCCGCTCTCGGCGGTGGCGGACGTGCGCTTCGGCAAGGGCCCCACCGCCCTCGACCGCTACGACCGGGCCCGGCGTATCGCGGTGGAGGCCGACCTTGTGGGCACCACGCCGCTGGGCGATGCCCTGGCCCATGTGAAGGCCCTGCCGGTGGCGCAGAACCTGCCCGCGGGCGTGACGCTGAAGGAGGCGGGCGACGCGGAGATCATGGAGGAGGTGAACACCGGCTTCGCCATGGCCATGGGCGCCGGCCTCATGCTGGTGCTGGCGGTGCTGGTGCTGCTGTTCCACGACCTGCTGCAGCCCATCACCATCCTCGTGTCGCTGCCGCTGAGCGTGGGCGGCGCCTTCATCGCTCTGCTCATCACCGGCAACTCGGTTTCCATGCCGGTGATCATCGGCTTCCTCATGCTCATGGGCATCGTCACCAAGAACGCCATCCTGCTGGTGGACTTCGCCATCGAGGCCATCAAGCAGGGGACGGACCGCACCACCGCCCTCATCGAGGCCGGGCGCAAGCGGGCGCAGCCCATCGTGATGACCACCATCGCCATGGTGGCGGGCATGGTGCCCTCGGCGATGGCGCTGGGCGACGGCGGCTCCTTCCGCGCGCCCATGGCCATTGCCGTCATCGGCGGGCTGGTCACCTCCACCGTTCTGTCGCTGGTGTTCGTGCCGGCCGTTTTCACGGTGATGGACGACCTGAGCCACCTGCTGGTGCGCATCTTCGGCCGCTTCATCGGCAGCCGGGACGAGCACACCGGACATGGCCACAGCACGCCCTCCGGCCCCGCGTCCTCCCTGCCCCGCGCTGCCGAATAGGCTGCGCGCCCATAGCGGCCGGCGCCCTCCCGCGGCGGTGGCGGCTTGACTTGCGCCCCTTTATGTACCAATCAGTACAATGTTTACTGATTGGTACAGGAGAGACCCATGTCGCAACGCCCCCCGCTTCCGCCCTTCACGGTGGAGACCGCCATGCAGAAGGTCCGCTTGGCCGAAGATGGCTGGAACACCCGCGACCCCGAGCGGGTCTCGCTGGCCTACACGCCGGAAAGCCGCTGGCGGAACCGCTCGGATTTTCTTGTAGGACGCCCGGCCATCGTCGCCTTTCTCGCCGCCAAGTGGCAGAAGGAGCGCGATTATCGTCTCATCAAGGAGCTCTGGGGCCTCAATGCCAACCGCATCGCCGTCCGCTTCCAGTATGAATGGCACGATGCGGATGGCGCCTGGTTCCGCTCCTACGGCAACGAGCAGTGGGAGTTCGACGAGAACGGCCTGATGCGCCGGCGGGAAGCCTCCATCAATGACGTGGCGATCGCCGAGGCGGACCGCAAATTCTTCTGGCCCCTGGGCCCCCGCCCGGCCGATCATCCGGGCCTCGAAGAACTGGGGATGTGATGGCAAGAACGGTGACGGAGCGGGCAGACATTCTGCCCGCTCTCGGCGAAGTGTTCCGCGAGCACGGGTTCGAGGGGGCGAGCCTGGCCCACATCACGGCCCGCACGGGCCTCGGCAAGGGCAGCCTCTATCACTTCTTCCCCGGCGGGAAGGAGGAGATGGCGCAGGCCGTGCTGGCCGAGATCGACGGCTGGTTCGAACTGCACGTCTTCACCCCGTTGCGCAGCAGCGCCGACCCGGGCGCCGCAGTGCGGGACATGCTGGCGCAGGTGGACGCCTATTTCCGGTCCGGCCGGCGCGTCTGCCTCGTCGGCGCCTTTGCGCTGGGCGATGTGCGGGACCGGTTCGCCCGGCAGGTGCAGGGCTATTTCGCCCGCTGGCGCGATGCCCTGGCGGCCGCGCTGCGAGAGGCGGGATGTGCTGCGCCCGTAGCGCAGGAGAAAGCGGAGGACGCGGTTCTCGCCATCCAGGGCGCCCTGGTCCTCGCCCGGGCCCTGGACGACGGCGCCGTCTTCACCCGCACCCTCGCTCGCCTGGAACGCCGCCTTCTGGACTGAAAAAGGCCGCGGCGGCGCACCCGCGGGCCTTCGGGCAAGGGACATTCCCGCCCCCTTGACTTGTTCTATAAAAAGAACGATACGTTTGCGCACCACCCCTCCTGACTTCCGGTCTTCACCATGACGATGTGTCGCTGAATCCAGCTTGATCGAGGCGCTGCCGGCCACCGGCCCCGCGCATCTCATCCGTTTCATAGACCATCCATGTTCTGGCATAGCGAACGATCGCAGCCGATGGAGCCAACGGTGAACACCCCCCTCCCCCTCCCGGCCGAGCCCGCCCAGGGACCCGCCGCCCGCCCCGCCATCATCCGCTTCGAGGCCGTGGCGAAAAGCTATCCGGCACGGCGGGGGCAGGCGCCGGTGCCGGCTTTGGCCGACATCTCCCTCGATGTGCCGGAAGGCGCCATCCTCGGCGTCATCGGCCGGTCCGGCGCCGGCAAGTCCACGCTGATCCGCCTCGTCAACGGGCTGGAGAAGCCGACCTCCGGGCAGGTGATGGTGGACGGGGTGGACATCGGCGCCCTCGGCGCCGCCGACCTGCGGGACGCCCGCCGCTCCATCGGCATGATCTTCCAGCATTTCAACCTGCTGGCCCGCCGCACCGCATTCCAGAATGTGGCCCTGCCGCTGGAGATCGCCGGCCTTCCCGCCCGCGAGATCAAGACCCGGGTGGAGCCGCTTCTGGAGCTGGTGGGCCTCGCCGACAAGCGCGACCGCTATCCCGCCGAACTCTCCGGCGGGCAGAAGCAGCGCGTGGGCATTGCGCGGGCGCTGGCCACCCGCCCGCGCGTGCTGCTTTCCGACGAGGCCACCTCGGCCCTCGACCCGGAAACCACCAACCAGATCCTCGCCCTGCTGCGCAAGGTGAATGCCGAGCTCAACCTCACGGTGCTGCTGATCACTCATGAAATGGCGGTGATCAAGGCGGTGGCGGACCGGGTGGCGGTGATCGAGGGCGGGCGCATCGTGGAGGAGGGGGCGACCTACACCGTCTTCGCCCGCCCGCAGCATGCCACCACCCGCTCCTTCCTCTCCGCCCTCACCGGCCAGAGCCTGCCGCCGCAGGTGGCCGACCGGCTGCGGCCGGAGCCGGAACCAGGGTGCGCGGCGGTGATCCGCATCGTCTTCACCGGCGCCCACGCCACCGATCCCGTGCTCTCGCGGGTGTCGCGGCTGCTGTCGGTGGATCTCAACATCCTGCAGGCCCAGGTGGACGACATCTCCGGGAAACCCTTTGGCGTCATTGTCGTTTCCGCCCCGGGCGATGCCCCGACCCTGGCCGCCGTGACCAGTGCCGTGGCGCGGCTGGGCCTCTCGGCAGAGGTGCTCGGCTATGTTTGATCCCTCCTTCGGCCTGCTCTCCCCCGCCATCGTGGACCTCATCGTCGAGGCCACCCGGCAGACCCTGTTCATGGTGGCGGTGGCGGGGGTGATCGGCACCCTCGTCGGCCTGCCGCTGGGGGTTTTCCTGGCCACCAGCCGGACGGGAGAACTCCTGTCCGCTCCATGGCTTAACGCCGTTCTCGGCCTGCTGGTGAACGCCGCCCGCTCCACCCCCTTCATCATCCTGGTGGTGGCCATCATCCCCTTCACCCGGCTGGTGGCGGGGACCTCCATCGGCACCCAGGCGGCCATCGTGCCGCTGACGGTGGCCGCCGCGCCGTTCATCGCGCGCCTCATAGAGGCGGCGATCCGTGAGGTAGATCAAGGACTTGTTGAGGCTGCCCGGGCCATGGGGGCAAGCCCGCTGCAGATCGTCGCCAAGGTGCTGCTGCCCGAGGCGCTGCCGGCCATCACCCTTGCGCTGACCCTGGCGGCGGTATCGCTCATCGGCTACTCGGCCATGGTGGGGGCGGTGGGCGGCGGGGGCCTGGGCGACCTCGGAATCCGCTTTGGATATCAACGCTTCATGCCGGAAGTGATGGCGGCCGTGGTGCTGGTGCTGATCCTTTTGGTGCAGGCGGTGCAGAGCCTCGGCGACCTCCTGGCCCGGCGTCTCGACAAGCGCAGCCGCGGCTGACCTTCAACACCCTCCACCCCTTCCGCTTCAAGGAGACCTGCCATGAAGACCCACGCCTTGAGGCTGGCGCTCGCCGCCGCCCTCGCCGCCGCCCTTGCCGCCGCCCTGCCGGGCGCTTTGGCCGCCGAGACCATCAAGGTCGCCGTCACCCCCGGCCCGCACGCCCAGATCATGGAGGAGGTGAAGGCGCTGGCGGCAAAAAACGGCCTTGATATCAAGGTGATCGAGTTTTCCGATTATGTGGTGCCCAACGCCGCCCTCGCCTCCGGCGAGATCGAGGCCAATTCGTTCCAGCACCGGCCCTATCTGGACAACCAGGTGGCGGACCGGGGCTACAAGCTCTCGGCCGTGGCCTACACCGTGAATTTTCCCATCGGCATCTATTCGAAGACGTTCAAGAGCTTCGCCGAAATTCCCGCCGGCGCGACGATCGCTATACCGAACGATCCCACCAATGGCGGACGCGTGCTGCTCCTGCTCGCCGACAAGGGCATCATCAAGCTGCGCGACGGGGTGGGGGTGAAGGCCTCGGTGGTGGACGTGGTGGCCAACCCGAAGAAGCTCAAGTTCGTGGAGATCGACGCCGCCCAGTTGCCCCGCTCCCTGCCGGACGTGGCGGCGGCGGGCATCAACACCAATTATGCCAAGGAAGCCGGCCTCGACCCGGTGAAGGACCCCATTTTGCGCGAGGACCCCAAGGGGCCTTATGTGAACGTCATCGCCATTCGCACTGCAGACGTGGACAAGCCCTGGGTGAAGACGCTGGTGGAAACCTACAATTCCCCGCAGGTGAAGGCCTTCATCCTCGACACCTTCAAGGGGGCGGTGCTGCCCGGCTGGTGAGGCTGCGCGCGCCTCACTTCTTCACCGCCACCATGAACAGGCGGGGAAAGGCCAGCAGCACCTTGCCCCCTGCCCGCTCGGGATAGGAGGGGGCGAGCCGCGCCGCATAGTCTTCCAGGAAGGCCACCCGCTCGTCCCCTTCCAGCGGCTCGATGAAGGGGCGCAGGCCGGTGCCCTTCAGCCATTCCACGATGGCGCCGACCCCATCGAGCGGGTGGTTGTAGATGGTGTGCCAGATGTCCACCCGCGTCGCATAAGGCACCAGCATGTCGTAATAGACCCCCGGGGGCGGCAGCACGGTGCGGGCGCGGGAGGCCTCGTCCAGCCGGTCGGCCCAGGGGCCGGCCATGGCGGTTTCGCGCATGGCGGTGTGGGAAGGCTCCTCCAGATTGTCGGGCATCTGCACCGCCAGCACGCCGCCGGGGGCCAGCAGGCCCATGAGGCGCGGCAGCAGCGCCGCGTGGTCGGGCACCCATTGCAGCACGGCATTGGCGAAGATGAGGTCGGCCGGCGCGTCCAGGGCAAGGGTGCCGGCATCCGCCAGGGCGAAGCGCGCGTTCGGCAGGCGGGCGCGGGCGGCCTCCAGCATGGCGGGGGAGGTGTCCAGCCCCATGAGCCGGGCGCCGGGAAAGCGTTCCGCCAGAAGCTGGGTGGAGTTGCCGGGGCCGCAGCCGAGATCCACCACGAAGGCGGCATCGGCCAGCGGCACCTGGGCCAGGAGATCCCGCGCGGGGCGGGTCCGCTCGTCCTCGAACTTCAGATATTGGCGGGCATTCCAGTCGGCGGGCATCGGCAACGGTCCCCGGGGCGGCGATGGGCGAATCCTATACCAGCCGCAGGCGCGGCGCACCGGCCGCGGGGGGCGGCACGCGGGCGGACGGCGGGATCGTCCAGGCATGGCGGGGGGCGAGACGGGAGGCGCGGGGCGGACGGCAGGCGGCACGACCGGCACGACCGGCACGGGGCCAGGGCAGGCAAACAGGCAGGCGGGCTGCAAGGGCAGACGCCACGGCGCGCAGCGGTGCGCCGTGGCGTCGTCTGGTCAGGCGGCGGCCGAGACGTCGGTCGGCACGGAGGCGATGGTCTTCAGGATCTGGGAGGCGATCTGGTAGGGGTCGCCCATGGAATTGGGGCGGCGATCCTCAAGATAGCCCTTGTAATCGTTCTTGACGAAGGAGTGGGGCACGCGGATGGACGCGCCACGATCCGCCACGCCATAGGAGAACTTGTTCCACGGCGCGGTTTCATGCTTGCCGGTGAGGCGCATGTGGTTGTCGGGGCCATAGACGGCGATGTGGTCGTCGAGGTTGGCCTCGAACGCCGCCATCAGCGCCTCGAAATAGGCCTTGCCGCCCACTTCGCGCATGTAGGAGGTGGAGAAATTGGCGTGCATGCCGGAGCCGTTCCAGTCGGTGTCGCCCAGCGGCTTGCAGTGGAACTCGATGTCCACGCCATACTTCTCGGTCAGGCGCAGAAGCAGGTAGCGGGCCATCCACACTTCGTCGGCGGCCTTCTTGGAGCCCTTGCCGAACACCTGGAATTCCCACTGGCCCTTCGCGACTTCCGCGTTGATGCCCTCGTGGTTGATGCCGGCGGCGAGGCACAGGTCGAGGTGTTCCTCGACGATCTGGCGGGCGACATCGCCCACGTTCTTGAAGCCGACGCCGGTGTAATACGGGCCCTGCGGCGCGGGATAGCCGGCCTCGGGGAAGCCGAGGGGGCGGCCGTTCTTGTAGAAGAAGTATTCCTGCTCGAAGCCGAACCAGGCGCCGGCGTCATCCAGGATGGTGGCGCGCTTGTTGGTGGGGTGCGGGGTGACGCCATCGGGCATCATCACTTCGCACATCACCAGGGCGCCGTTGGCGCGGGCCGGGTCGGGATAGATGGCGACCGGCTTCAGCACGCAATCCGAGCTGCGGCCCTCGGCCTGCATGGTCGAAGACCCGTCGAAGCCCCACAGCGGCAGCTCCTCAAGGCTCGGGAACACGTCATATTCCTTGATCTGCGTCTTGCCACGCAGGTTGGGAACCGGCGTATAGCCGTCAAGCCAGATATACTCGAGTTTGAACTTTGGCATTGCTCTCTCTCATAAGCCGATGACGTGAGGTTTTGGTACTCGTGATTGAGCGCCCGGCCGCAAAGAACCCCCCGGCCCCGCTTGGACCGTAGGTGGCTTTGCATTTTGCGTGCCAAACCCCAAGCCCCCGCGCCACCATGGGCCGCGCGCCGCGCCGCCGGCCCTTCTGCCCAGCTTGGCGGCACCTTTCGGCCCTCAGCTTGGGCGGCGCGACTAGTTCATGAGCAGCCCCATCGGCTTGCGCCCCGCCGCGCGCGGCTTTGGCGGCCCGGATGGAACAAATCGGCAGCAGGAGCGATGGATTCGCAGGCGCTCGCTGCGTTGCGAAAGACGCGATGACGCTATGCACCCAGCGCGTAAATAAAGCTGCGCTCTGGTGCAAATTTATAAGTGCATAAAAATTGAGCATACAACTAATTTTTTAGGCATTAGATGTATTGTGCTTATCTATTTTCTGCTATGAACGTTGCAATGGATGGTGCCTTGGAGGCTCATCGGACGGAGTCTGAGCAATGACGCAGCAGCTGAAGCGCGAGACAGCGAAAATCTATACGTTCCCGGTGAAGGGTGGCGCGAATAGCGCCATGCTCAGCAACGAGGCGAAATTCGCGGCCGAACTGGCGGCCATGGGTGCCGCCCGGGCCGAGATGGGATCGAGCTGGTATCACGAGGAAGCCGTGAAGCGCGGCGACCGCCCCGTCCGCAGCTGATCGCGCCATCGCCCTTCCCGCGGGTGTGCTGCGCAAGGCGCCGCGCCCGCGGGCCGGCCCCGCCATGGACCGCTTCTTGCTACGTCCTTCCCGGATGGAACAGCGGGTAGGAAACGCGACAATGGCGCTGGATCTCAAGGGTGCGTGGACCGATGCGGACCTCGCGATGCTCATCGGCTCGGTGGTGGACGACCGCGACTGGCGGCTGGAAGTGAGCGCGGACGGCATCGCCTCCCTCGCCGACAAGTCCGCCAACCCCACCGGCGCCGACTATGACGAAGGCCTGCACTGCTTCTTCGAAACCTGGATGGCCGGCACCGACTTCGTCGGCCCCTCGGCGGCGGGCGACAAGACCCTGGTAGGCAAGATCGCCGGCGCCCTGCGCGCCAACTACCCGGCCCGCAAGGGCGACCGGTTCATCTATATCGAACTGTGAGCGGGCGCGGAGCCCGCCACCGCAACGTCCCGCACAGAGCCTGGAATGCCGGCCGATACCGAGTGCCGGATGGACCTGGACGCGTGGACCTGGACGCGTGGACCTGGACGCGTGGACCTGGACGCTCAGCGCGAACCGAAGGCCGCCTCACGGCGCCGCAGTGGGGCTGTCTTTCGCTGACGCCGTGCTGCGCGATCAGGACCGCAAGGCGATGATCGCCGCAGCCCGTGAGCCCCGGCAAGCCACATGCATATTCAGGCCGCCCATCGGGAATACGGCGCAGACGACGCGCAGCTGACCCCAGGTATTCGGAAGGTGTGCAGCCAAAGCTGAACACCTTCCCCTCCCACCTGTGACCTACCGCGAAAACTTCTTGTACTGAATCCGCTTCGGGATCACCGAATCCGTCCCCAGCCGGCGCTTCTTGTCTTCCTCATAGTCCGCGAAGTTGCCCTCGAACCATTCCACGTGGCTGTCGCCCTCGAAGGCCAGCATGTGGGTGGCGATGCGGTCCAGGAAGAAGCGGTCGTGGGAGATGATGACGGCGCAGCCGGCGTAGTCCTCCAGCGCCTCTTCAAGCGCGCGCAGGGTGTCCACGTCGAGGTCGTTGGTGGGCTCGTCCAGCAGCAGCACGTTGCCGCCGCGCTGCAGCACCTTGGCGAGGTGGACGCGGTTGCGCTCGCCGCCGGAGAGCATGCCCACCTTCTTCTGCTGGTCGCCGCCCTTGAAGTTGAAGGCCGCGCAATAGGCGCGCGAGGGGATTTCCTTCTTGCCGACGTAGATCACCTCGTTGCCGTCGGAGATTTCCTCCCACACGGTCTTCTTGTCGTCCAGCGCGTCGCGGCTCTGGTCCACATAGCCGAGCTTGACCGAATCGCCCACGGAGATGGTGCCGCCGTCCGGCTTCTCCTGGCCCGTGATCATGCGGAACAAGGTGGTCTTGCCCGCGCCGTTCGGCCCGATGACGCCCACGATGCCGCCGGGCGGCAGCTTGAAGGAGAGGTCGTCGATGAGCATCTTGTCGCCGAACGACTTGCTCAGATGGTCGAAGGCGATGACGTTCTGCCCCAGCCGCTCGGCCACGGGAATGACGATCTGGGTGGCGGAGGGCTGGCGCTCCGAGGCCCGCTGCAGCAGGTCCTCATAGCGCTGGATGCGGGCCTTGTTCTTGGCCTGGCGGGCCTTCGGGGAGGCGCCGATCCATTCCTGCTCGCGGGCGAGCGCGCGCTGGCGGGCCTCGTCCTCGCGGCCTTCCTGCTGCAGGCGCTTCTGCTTCTGGCCGAGCCAGGAGGAATAATTGCCCTCATAGGGAATGCCCCGGCCGCGATCCAGCTCCAGGATCCAGCCGGTCACATTGTCCAGGAAGTAGCGGTCGTGGGTGACGATGAGGATGGCGCCGGGATAGGTGCGCAGGTGCCCTTCCAGCCAGTTCACCGTCTCGGCGTCCAGATGGTTGGTGGGCTCGTCCAGCAGCAGCAGTTCCGGCTGCTCCAAGAGCAGGCGGCACAGGGCCACGCGGCGGCGCTCGCCGCCGGAGAGGCGGGTCACCTCCCAGTCGTCGGGCGGGCAGCCGAGGGCATTCATCGCCTGCTCCACCTTGCTGTCGAGATCCCACAGGCCCTGGGCCTCGATCTCGTCCTGGAGCTGGGTCATCTCGTCCGCGGTCTCGTCCGAGTAGTTCATGGCGAGTTCGTTGTACCGCTCCAGGATGGCCTTCTGCTTGGCCACCCCGTCCTCCACGTTCTGGCGCACATTCTTGGTGGGGTCGAGCGCCGGCTCCTGGGGCAGGTAGCCCACGCGCACGCCATCGGCCGGGCGGGCCTCGCCGGTGAAGTCCTTGTCGATGCCGGCCATGATGCGCAGCAAGGTGGACTTGCCGGCGCCGTTGTTGCCGAGCACGCCGATCTTGGCGTCCGGGTAGAAGGAGAGGTGCACGTTGTCGAGCACCTTCTTGCCGCCGGCATAGGTCTTGGTCATGCCGTGCATGTGGTAGGCGTACTGATAGGGGGCCATGGGCCGCCGTCTCCTGAAAAGGGGTGCGCTTGAGTTGGCGCCGTTCTAGCGTTGCGGGCGAAGCGCGGCAAGCAGAGCCGCACCGCACCAGGAGGCGCGCCATGGACGATGACCGCTCGCACCACCCCCACCCGGCGCCGGACTGGCGCACCCACGGCGTGAAGGTGATCCCCGGCGACAGCCTCGATCCCAACACCGCCCAGACCCCGGGCATGAACCGCGCCGCCGCCATCACCGCCGCCCGCGCCGGCGCGCAGAAGATCTGGGCCGGCACGGTGCACATCCACCCCGATGCCAAGACCGGCGCCCACCACCACGGCGACCTGGAAAGCATCATCTATGTGGTGAAGGGCCGGGCGCGCATGCGCTGGGGCGAGAGCCTCGAATTTGTGGCGGAGGCCGGGCCCGGCGACTTCATCTTCGTGCCGCCCTTCGTGCCCCACCAGGAGATCAACGCCTCGGCCGACGAGACGCTGGAATGCGTGCTGGTGCGCTCCGGCCAGGACCCGGTGGTGGTGAACCTCGACATCGCGCCGGTGGAGAAGCCGGAAGCGGTGAAGTGGATCGACCCCATCCACACCGCCTGAGCCGGGCGGGCTGAACCCGCGCAGCGCCCAAGGTGCGCAGAACCCTTGCGCGCAGGGGAAAGCCCCTCTAGAGCCGGATCGCTCAGGTTGTTTCAACCCGGGCCGTCCGGTTGCGGCCGGGATGCGCCGAAGGCCGCCGCAGGGCGCCGCATGTCCGGCCCCGAGAGCCATGGGGGAATTGCAATGTTCCAGTGCCGTCTTCTTGTCGCCGGCCTTGCCGCCGGGCTCATCCTCGGCCTTGCCGCCGCCCCGGCCGTCGCACAGGCGCCCGCCCCGGCCGCCGGCCAGCCGGCCGCGCAGGCGCCCGCCGGCCCGGTGCGCACGGAAACCACCCCGTTCGACAATTGGGTGCTGACCTGCCAGGAAACCACGCCCGCCGGCGCCAAGACCCCGGCCAAGACCTGCTGGGCCACCATGCGGGTGACCGACAAGGAACGGAACCAGGTGCTGCTGGTGTGGATCCTCGGCAAGGATGCCAAGGGCGTGCCCACCCTGTCGCTGCAGACCCCCACGGGCCTGCTTCTGAAGGACGGACTGGCCATCACCCTGGGCGGCAAGACCCGCCGCGCGCCCTATGTGGCGTGCGATGCGCGCTCCTGCGAGGCCTCCATGCCCTATGATGCCGCCTTCGCCACCGAGCTGGCCGCCAGCAAGGAAGCCGCCGTCACCTTCACCACCCGCGACGGGCGCGACGTGACGGTGAAGCTGCCCCTCTCGGGCACCGACAAGGTGCTCGCCGCCCTGAAGAAGTAATCCGCACCGTCACGGCGCCTGCGGCCCCCGTGCGGGGCCGCTTCTCCCCCCGGCAGGCCAGGGTCTGCCTGAGGGACGGCTTTCTGCCGGGGCCAGGCCTTCTGCGCCCGCCGCCGCAGCGGACAGATGTCCACAGCTGCCCAGGCGGCGCACGACGGCGCCTTTTTCCTGCATCCATGCGGCCTGACAGCTCCACCACCGCCACCCCGCCGGGCCTTTTCCACCGCTCCCGCACCGCGCCGCGCAGGGATTTTTGCAAAGGCAGTTGCAATCCCCACCGGCTTTTGGCATAGACACGCACCTGCCGCGACGCACTGCGCCGCCGGCAAATGGATGCGGGTGTAGCTCAGGGGTAGAGCACAACCTTGCCAAGGTTGGGGTCGAGGGTTCGAATCCCTTCGCCCGCTCCAAATTTTCTCAATAAAATCTGATAGTTAGCAAGTGCCCTTCGGGGCGCTTTCTGCTTACCGGCAACAGATCTGCCATTTCGGTAAGCAGGCGGTAAGCGCGGCAGGGAAAGCGGTGGCGCGCTCCAGAGTAGGCGATCTCCCTGCCCGACGGGCAAAGCGAAAGCACGGAAAGGCGGTGCGGCTGTTCGGCAGACCATCTCTCCCGCATGCGGGAGGTCCTGTCGCCCACCGAGAGTGAGAGGTTGGACCGGATGTCCGCGACGGGTTGAAGACCGGGAGAGAGACTTCCGGCGCCCGTCATGGAGTTTGGCCCCATGACCGAGGTTCAGGTTATTGAAGGACACCGCGATGCGGCGGGCGGGTACAGGGTGGATGCGAGCCGCGGCGGAGTGATCGGCCGCGTGTCGTCTGAGTGGTTCTCGCGTCCAGCGGACGAGCGCTATCTGTCCCTGTCTGAGCTGTACGGCGCGGTGCGCGGTCGGTCCGACCGGAGCCGGACGCGGACCGTGGAGAGTGCGGCCATCCGCGTCGAGGCGAGCCGCGACATGCCGGACCGGCTGACACTCGCGTTGCCGGGGGCTGCGGCTCCTGTTGCCCCCACCCACTGGAGCTTCGGCCAGCTTGCGAGCCTCATAGGGGCGCCGGCTTCCTATCTGCGCCAGCTCTCGGCGCCGCTGGCCGGCATCAATCTGCAGCACGGGTTACTGACGCACCGTGCAGAGCAGGTGAAGACACTGGAGGTGGAGGACGGCCGCGTCGAGCTCCGGGCTGTCACCGGTCCCGACTACGGCCGCATCTACGACCACGAACTGGTCGACGCCGTGCGTCGCATCGCCGGCAACGGCACCGGGGACACCCGCTGGAAGGTGCCGGGCGTGCTCGACTGGTCGACCGGCATCTACAATCCCAACGTCGACATCACCAAGGACACGACGACGCTCTATGCCTCGGACCGGGACGTCTTCCTGTTCCTGGTGGACGACCTAAATCCCATCGAGGTCGGCCGCCTCCCGGATGGCTCCCCTGACCTGTTCTTCCGCGGCTTCTATTGCTGGAACTCCGAGGTGGGCGCCAAGACGCTCGGCATTGCCAGCTTCTATCTTCGGGCGGTCTGCCAGAACCGCAACCTGTGGGGTGTCGAGGAATTCGAGGAGATCACCATCCGCCACTCGAAGTATGCCGCCTCCCGCTTCGCCCATCAGGCGGCACCCGCTTTGGAACGATTTACCAATTCCTCGCCCATGCCCTTCGTCAACGGCATCAGGGCGGCGCGAGAGCGCATCGTGGCGCGCACCGACGAGGACCGCGCTGAGTTCCTCCGCCGCAAGGGATTTTCCAAGGCCGAGACGCAGAAGGTGATCGACACAGTGCTCGCCGAGGAAGGCCGCAAACCGGAGAGCATCTTCGACTTCGTGCAGGGGATCACAGCGGTGGCGCGGGACAAGCCGCACCAGGACGCGCGCCTCGATCTGGAGGCGAGGGCGAAGAAGCTCCTCGACCACGCCGCCTGAGATTCGCAATGCCGGAAATGCGCATTGTAGCGTCTCCGGCTCCACGTTGTTCCGGCTTTCCGGATCGTCGGTTCTGCGGCGCTGCCCTTAGAGGAAGAGGGCGGCGCCGTGCTTCGTGACGGGTTGGAGGTCAGAGAAAAATTCTCCGGCCGCCCGTCGCGGAGACGCATCCCATGGCCACGGCTGTTCAGAAGATCACCCTTTCGTCCTCGCGGGACATCCCCTTCAATAAACTGCTGCTCAGCCAGTCCAACGTCCGTCGGGTGAAGGCCGGCGTCTCCATCGAGGAGCTCGCCGAGGACATCGCCCGACGCGGGCTTCTCCAGAGCCTCAATGTCCGCGCCGTGGTCGATGCCGGTGGCGTCGAGACCGGCATGTATGAGATCCCGGCCGGCGGCCGGCGCTTCCGGGCGCTGGAGCTGCTGGTGAAGCGCAAGCGCCTCGCCAGGACCGCGCCCGTGCCCTGCATCGTGCGCGAGGGCGGCATCGCCGAGGAAGATTCCCTCGCCGAGAATGTTCAGCGCGCGCCGCTGCACCCCCTTGACCAGTTCCGCGCCTTCCTCGCCCTGCGGGAGAAGGGCCAGTCGGAGGAAGAGATCGCCGCCGTCTTCTTTGTCTCGGTCGCGGTGGTGAAGCAGCGGCTGAAGCTTGCGTCCCTTTCGTCGAAGCTCCTCGACACCTACGCCGAGGATGGCCTCACCCTCGACCAGCTCATGGCCTTCACCGTCTCTGGTGACCATGAGCGGCAGGAGCAGGTGCTGGAGCGTCTCGCCCAGGCCTACGATAAGCAGCCCTACGCCATCCGGCGCATGCTGACGGAAGGCGCGGTCCGGGCATCTGACAAGCGGGCCCGGTTCATCGGCATCGAGGCCTATGAGACGGCCGGCGGCATGGT
The DNA here is from genome assembly GCF_047444035.1 of Xanthobacter sp. AM11. Taxonomy (NCBI): domain Bacteria; kingdom Pseudomonadati; phylum Pseudomonadota; class Alphaproteobacteria; order Hyphomicrobiales; family Xanthobacteraceae; genus Xanthobacter; species Xanthobacter sp. AM11. The sequence goes on along the minus strand of NZ_JBLAOA010000001.1, from coordinate 1,571,829 downwards.
GCTGCGCGACCTGTTCCAGGGCGACGACGGCGGCTGGCTGCAGGACGTGACTCTCGTCGACCGGATGGTGGCGGAGAAGCTCGCCGCCGAGGCCGACGCGATCCGGAGCGAAGGCTGGAAGTGGATCGAGGTGGCGCCGGACTTCGCTTATGGCCACAACTACGGCCTGCGCCAGCTGCGTGGCGAGCCCACGCCGCTGACCGAGGAGGAGGAGGCTGCGCGGGCGACCGCTCAGGCGGAATACGATCGCCTCTCCGAAGAATATGCCGATGCCGACGAGCTTCCCGAAGAGATCGACGCCCGCCTTGGCGAACTCGAGGCGATGCTGGAGGCCTTCGAGACGCCTCCCGTCGTGTTCGATCCGGCCGAGGTCGGTAGTGCCGGCGCATTCATCAGCATCGCACAGGATGGAAAGCTCCGGGTGGAGCGGGGCTATGTCCGCTCGGAGGATGAAGTGCTGGTCGAAGAAGAGCATGACGCTTCCGAGACCGAGAATGCCACCGGCGCGCCGTCGGCACCGCGACAGGAGGTCGTCGCGCCCGATGCTGTTGCCGATCCCGAAGAAGAAGACGGCCTCACGCCGATCTCCGACCGGCTGCTCACGGAGCTGACCACCCATCGGACGCTCGGCTTGCGCCATGCGCTCGGCGAGCAACCCGACGTCGCCTTCCTTGCAGCGGTCCACGCCCTAACGCTGAAGGCCTTCTATGCCTACGGCTCGGACAGCTGCCTTGAGCTCGATCTCAAGTGCGTGTCCTTCAACGCCCAGGCACCGGGCCTCAACGACAGCGTCTCGGCCGAGGCCATCCGCGTCCGTCACGAGAGCTGGGCCAAGGCGCTGCCCAAGGAGCCCGTCGCGCTCTGGGACACCCTGGGTGGCTGGGATCACGATAGCCGAGCCGCCCTGTTCGCCCATGTGGTGAGCCTCTCGGTCAATGCCGTGCACGAGGCCTGGAACCGCCGTCCGCGCGCCTTTGCCCATGCCGACCGGCTGGCGCAGGCGGTGTCGCTCGACATGGCGGCGGCCGGGTGGAAGCCGACCGTGGACACCTTCCTCGGCCGGGTCACCAAGGCCCGCATCCTTCTGGCCGTGACCGAGGCCAAGGGGGAACGCGCGGCCGAGCGGATCGCCCACCTCAAGAAGGGCGACATGGCGCGGGAGGCCGAAACCCTTCTTGCCGACAGCGGCTGGCTCCCGGAAGCCCTGCGGACCCAGCCCTGCGACACCCTCGGCGAAGAAACGACGCAGATCGACGGCGCAACGGCCGTGGGCGAAGAGGAGGACCTCGCCGATAGTGAGGAGCCCGAAGCGATCTCTCCCCCGATCGCTGCCGAATAATCCTCCCGGGCAACCTGGCCCGCCGTCCGCAGCCCAGCGATCCCCTGTCGCATGGCCCGGACGGCGGGCCTTTCTGTTGGAGCGTCCCCATGGCGGATGCGGCTCATGAGCTCAGTCGCCAGCTCGGCCGACAGGCGGAGGCGGTCTGTCGCCACTATCTCTCCGCAGGCCGGCGGCAGGGGCAATATTGGCAGGTGGGCGACGTTCGCAACACGCCCGGGCGCTCCATGTTCGTGCGGCTGTCGGACAGCGTGAAAGGCCCAGCCGGCAAGTGGACCGATGCGGCGACGGGGGAGCACGGCGACCTGCTCGACGTGATCCGCGAAAGCCAGGGCCTGTCCCACCTCAGCGATGTGGTCGCAGAGGCTCAAGCGTTTCTGCGCCTTCCACCCACCTCACGAGATGAGGAAGCTCCCCCTCGCACACGGCCATGCTCGTCGCGTGATCCGGTCATCTCGGCACGGCGGCTGTTCGCCGCCGCACAGCCGATTCCGGGCACAATCGTAGAGACGTATCTGCGGAACCGCGGCATCACGGCTTTGCACGAAACCGGAAGCCTGCGCTTTCATCCCCGCTGCTATTATCGCGCCGATGCACAGGGGCCCACTCAACCCCTGCCGGCCATGATCGCGGGTGTCACTGATCTCAGGGGACGGACCATGGGCGTCCACCGGACATGGCTCGCTCCGGATGGATCGGACAAGGCCGCCATCGCTACACCCCGGCGCGCCATGGGTCACCTGCTGGAGCACGCCGTTCGCTTCGGCGTCGCTGACGACGTGATGGCCGCCGGCGAGGGCATCGAAACCATCCTTTCCGTGCGCACGGCGCTGCCCAACCTCCCCATGGCAGCGGCGCTCTCGGCTGCGCACCTTGCCGCCATCGCCTTCCCATCTGGATTGCGACGGCTCTACGTCGTCCGCGACACCGATCCGGCCGGCAACAAAGCGCGAGACAGCCTCACCGCACGAGCGAACTCCACCGGAGTCGAGGCCATCGTGCTCTCGCCCACGCTCGGCGACTTCAACGAGGATCTGCGCGCCTTTGGCGTCGACACTATGCGAGCTGAAATCAGATGCCAGCTTGCTCCCGAAGACGTCGCCCGCTTCATGCTGCGGAGCTCGTAATCTGGAGTGGCACGAAGCAGGGATCCCCTCGCGCCACGCTCTGAAGCTCACCGCCGACAGAGGACCCGCAGCCAGGCCTTCCAGAGGGCGATCGGCCAGCAGTCGCGCCGTCCCGGCAATGGCTGCGACCAACGATTTTCTGGAGCCGCTGCGCGGCTTTCCATCGCGAAACAAAATCGCCGGCCTTCGCCATCCTCCGCTCACGCTCCGGCCCCGCGCTTCCCGCGGGGTGCAGGCCCGTCCCGCCCGCCGGCTTCGTCGCCATGAAGGCCGCAGGGCTGCGGTCCAACCGACGGAGCCTCCCATGAGCACCGAGCACGACGAACCCCGTCACGCTTCCTCACCGACTGATCACCTGCTGCAGGAGCTGCAACTCTACGGCTACCGTCCCGCAGCTGACGAAACTGATCCCCGGCCGCTTCCCGAGACCGACCGCATCACCGGTGCCATCGCCGACATCTTCGACGCCCTCATCGCGACGCTCCAGGACACCCGCCTCGATTCGGATCTCCCCGACCTCCTGTGGTCGACCGTCCATCTCTTCCACCGTGCCGCCGGCCGACTCTCGGGCACCCTTGACGACAACGAGCAGGGCCAGCGCCGCAGCCAACAGGAGCAGGACGGCAGCGAGGTGCGCTCGGTGGAACTGGAACGCCTCATCGCCGAGGGGCAGAGCCTCGTGGAGCGCCGCGACGCCTTCGAGCTGATGCGCGACGAAGCCGCCGACGCCTTCGAGCGCCACACCGGCTCAGCCTGGCGCCCGCGCACCGGATCCCTGGTGAACCATCGGCACCTCACCGCCGCCCTCATCGACAGCCGGGACTTCCTCGCCGCCCGCAGGCGCTCGGAGACCGAGGTGCTGATGCCCGCAGGTCCGAAGATCGCCTTCTCCGGTGGTGACGCGGTCGATCACAAGCTCATCTGGGCCAAGCTCGACCAGGTGCACGCCAAGCACCCCGACATGGTGCTGCTGCATGGCGGCTCACCCAAGGGTGCCGAGAGGATCGCCGCCTGCTGGGCCGATGCGCGCAAGGTGCCCCAGGTGGCCTTCAAGCCGGACTGGACACGGCACGCCAAGGCCGCGCCCTTCAAGCGCAACGACCAGATGCTCTCGGTCATGCCCATCGGGGTCATCATCTTCCCCGGCACGGGCATCCAGGACAATCTCGCCGACAAGGCCCGCAAGCTCGGCATCCCGGTCTATCGCTTCGGGGGTGGCGGCGCGTAAGCGCTGCTTGGCAGCCGAATATTGTTCAAATATTCGGATCCAAGATAAGTCACGCCACACGGAAATTTTTGTTACCGGCGCCCAACTCTTCGATGATCTGGCTCTTATGCGACTGCAGATGACGGATTGCATCATCTCTCACGAGTTCGAAGCGTGAGGTGGGAACGGGGATGGAGATCGAATAGATTCCGCCTGCGGCATCGCGAAAGCCGATGCCCACGGCACTGATCCCGACGGTGTGCTCCTCGTGATTGAAGCCGATGCCCATCCGTCGCACCTCGGCGATTTCCGCGAGCACGGCGTCCAGTCGCTTCGTGCCGGGAAGTTCCTTGCGAACCAGAGCCCGCGCTCGCTCGGGTTCGAGCAGGGCGAGGCAGCATTTGCCGTTGGCCGTATTGGTCAGCGGAAAAATGTCCCCGACCGCCGAGACCGCCCGCAGCCTGTGCGTTCCCGTCACCTGGTCGAGGAAGAGCACCTCGCTCCCGCGCAGCACGGAGAAGTCCACCGTCTCACCCGTCGCCTGGGAGAGCGCGACGATATGTGGACGCACCTGCTCGACGATGTCGAGCTTTCCCGAGCGCGAGAGCGCGTGGATCTCCGGCCCGAGGCGGTAGCCGCCTTCCGGACCTGCGGAAATCACCAGGTCCTCCTCCAGCAGGGCATTGACGATCCTCTGCACGGTCGAGCGCGGAAGTCCCACCCGGCCTGCGATCTGCGCAAGGCTTAGCCCGGAACGCACGTTCTTCAGCGACCGGAGGATGGCCGCCGCTCGCGCTATCACCTGGATCCCGCCACCCTCGCGGATGGCCGCTCCATCCTCCGTCATCGCCCGCTCCATGGACGTGTATCGCATTACAATACACATGTATCATTCTGTTTGACCACTCCCTTCCTGCGCCATATTCCGGAAGCAACGAAAAAGATCCGCCCTCGCCGAGGGTAAGACGCTGGGAGGCGTTAAATGACTGTCACGATCCGTGGCATCGAGTTCCAGTCTAATCTTCACAATGACATGGGATTGAAATTCTATAATCTTTCCCACCGATTTGGGTTCCAGTCTCCAAACTGGCCATATTTCCAGGATGTGCAGATCGATCGCATTCATTACATGGCGAAATCGGGCGTCTTGACCCAGCGCATCACGACCACGATGCACAACACGACCCATATCGACGCGCCGGCCCACGTAGTGGAAGGCACCCCCTTCATCGATGAAGTTCCCCTGCCGCATTTCTTCGGCACCGGGATCGTCGTCTCGATCCCGAAGAAGAGGTGGGAGCCCATCACGTATGAGGACCTCGAAAAGGCCGCGGGGGCGCATGTGCGTCCGGGTGACGTGGTCATCGTGAACACTGGGTGGCACAAGCTCTACGACGACAATGCCGAGTATTTCTGCTACGCGCCCGGCTTCGTCGCCTCGGCCGGCGACTGGTTCGTCGAGAAGCGGGTGAAGGTGGTTGGCCACGATACTCAGGCCAACGACCACCCGCTGGCGACAGCCATCGGCCCTCACCGCAACGGCCCCCTGCATCCCCACCTCGCCGAGGAATACAAGGTATGGTCCGGCGGCCGGGACTGGAAGGAGGATCACCCCGAGTGGGAGCCGGTCCACCGCAAGCTTTTCACCAACGGCATTCTCGGCATCGAGAATGTGGGTGGCGACCTCGACGCCGTTACCGGCAAGCGCGTGACCTTCGCCTTCTTCCCCTGGAACTGGGATCGGGGCGACGGTTGCATCATCCGCCTCGTCGCCATCGAGGATCCCCAGCAGGCGTACCGCATCGAGGCGGGCACCCCCCTCTGAGCAGCACCCGACCTGACCCGTTCCGGCATCCAGCCGGGACGGGTCGCACCCTGCGGGGGACGCGGGAGGAGAAGGGCATGACCGGAAAACCAATCACAGCCATTGTCGGCGCCGGCCTCATGGGCCATGGCATTGCCCAGGTGTTCGCGGCACGGGGGCACGAGGTCCGGGTGTTCGATCCGATGCCCAATGCGCTGGCGTCCCTGGGCTCGCGCATCGGTGCCAACCTTTCCGCGCTCGGCCAGGACCCCGCCGCCGCACAGCGGGTTCTGCCTTGCCAGAAGCTCGCGGATGCCGTTGCCGGCGCGGACCTCGTCATCGAGGCGGCGACCGAAAACCTCGACGCCAAGCGCGCCCTGTTCGCCGAAATCGAGGCCGACGCCCCGGTCGGTGCCATTCTCGCCACCAACACCTCCGTCATCCCCATCGGCAACATCATGGCCGGCCTCGCCCGGCCGGAGCGGGCGCTCGGCACCCATTGGTGGAACCCACCCTACCTGGTCCCGCTGGTCGAGGTGATCGGGACGGAGCGCACCGCGCCGGACATTGTCGCGCGCACGATGGACATCCTCGCGGCAGCAGGAAAGAAGCCGGTCCATGTGCGTCGGGACGTGGCGGGCTTCGTCGGGAACCGGCTGCAGCACGCGCTATGGCGGGAGGCCATCGCCCTCGTTGAAGAGGGGGTCTGCGACGCCGAGACGGTGGATACGGTGGTCAAGTCCAGCTTCGGGCTGCGCCTTGCCGTCCTCGGGCCGCTGGAGAATGCGGATCTTGTAGGCACCGACCTGACCCTCGCCATCCATGAGACGATCCTCCCCGCGCTCAATCGCGACCCCGCGCCCTCGGCCCATCTGCGCGGTCTCGTCGCGCAGGGCCGGCTCGGCATGAAGTCCGGAGAAGGTTTTCGCCGCTGGGAGGCGGGGGATGCCGACCAGCTGCGCGCCACCCTCGTGCACCATCTGAAGGACGCGGTGCGCAAGATCGGCCAAGGAGAAGACGCATGAAGCGGCCCAACAAGGTCATCATCACCTGCGCTATCACCGGGGGCATCCACACCCCCACCATGTCGCCCGCCCTGCCGTTCACGCCCGAGGATATCGCGGCCCAGTCCATCGCCGCCGCGGAGGCCGGCGCGGCCATCCTCCACCTGCACGCCCGCGATCCGCGAGACGGCCGCCCGACGCCGGATCCGAAAGTCTTCATGCAGTTCCTGCCGGTCATCAAGCAGGCGACCGATGCGGTGCTGAACATCACCACCGGCGGCAGCCTGAACATGAGCGTGGAGGACCGCCTCGCCGCCCCGCTGGCGGCACGGCCGGAAATGTGCTCGCTCAACATGGGCTCCATGAACTTCGGCATCTACCCGCTGGCGGACCGCTACAAGGACTGGCGGTTCGATTGGGAAGAGCCCTACCTGCGGAGCACCGATGACTTCATCTTCCGCAACACGTTCCGCGACATCGAACGGATCCTGAAGCTTCTGGGCGAGGAGCATGGCACGCGCTTCGAGCACGAGTGCTACGATATCGGTCACCTCTACAACCTCGCCCACTTCGTGGACCGCGGCCTCGTAAAGCCGCCGTTCTTCGTCCAGACCATTTTCGGCATCCTGGGCGGCATCGGTCCCGAGATGGACAACGTCCTCTTCATGAAGCGCACCGCAGACCGGCTGTTCGGTGCGGACTATGTCTGGTCGGTGCTGGCCGCCGGCCGCCACCAGATTCCCGTCGCAACTCAAGCGGCCATGTTGGGCGGGAATGTGCGGGTGGGGCTGGAGGACAGCCTCTTCATCGGTCGCGGACGGCTCGCTGCGAACAATGCCGAGCAAGTGAGGAAGGTCCGCCAGATCCTGGAAGAGCTCGGCCACGAGATCGCAACGCCAAGCGACGCGCGGTCGATGCTCGCCCTCAAGGGAGGTGACCGCGTCGGTTTCTGAAGTGTCGAACAATCATGAAATCTGGGAGGAAGAACATGAAGCAATCAGTGTCGCGCCGGGCGGTCCTGGCCGTGCCCGCGCTCGTCTTCGCGCTTTCTGGAACGGGCAAGCCAGTTGATGCCGCGGAGCCGATCCGCATCGGCGCCATCCTGTCGACCACCGGACCCGGCGCAGGCGCCGGCATCCCGCAGCGCAACGGGCTGCAGCTGGCCGTAAAGCTGGTGAACGAGAAAGGCGGCATCGACGGCCGCCAAGTCCAGCTTGTCATGGAGGACGACGGGTCTAGCCCGGATGTGGCGGTCACCAAAGCGAACAACCTGATCTTCTCGCAGAAGGTGCAGGCCATCATCGGCCCGACGTTGACAGCCTCCACCCTCGCCGTGGGCGGCGTGGCCGACCCGGCGAAGATTCCCGTCATGGCCTTCACCGGCCTTGGCGTTCCCATGGAGAAGACCCGGCGCTGCGTGTTCCACATGCTCCCGTCCCAGGACCTCAACGCCCGCGCGCTGCTCGAGGTCGCGACCAAGGCGCTGGGCGCGAAGAAGCTCGGCGTGCTGCACGATTCCGCCTACGGCAACATCGTGATGACGAAGATTCGCGAGGTGAGCCCCGATTACCCCGTGGAGATCGTGGCGGTGGAGAAATGGGAGGTCGGCGCGACCGATGCGACCACACAGGCCGCCAAGGTGAAGGCCGCGGCCCCCGACGCCGTCGCCGTCATCGGCAATTCGGCGACGCCCTTCCGCAATGCCCGCCAGATCCGCATGACCGTGCCGCTCCTCTCAGCCCTCGGCACCGCGACTTACGAGTATGTGAAGGCCATGGGCGACGCGGCGGACAACATCGTCTTCGCCGAATTCCTTGTTGCGGAGGATCCTCTGCCCGGCCAGACCGCGTTTGTGGACGCCTTCCGCAAGGAATACGGGGTGCTGCCCAAGACCATGGAGGCGAGCGCCTGGGACGCCTTCAACGCGGTGGCGGCCGGGCTCGCCAAGGTCGGGCCGGACGCCCAGCCCGGCGCCCTGTGCGAGGCGATCCGCGGGCCCTTCGACGGCGCCATGGCCCGGTTTGACTTCTCCCAGGAGGACATGACCGGCCTCACGCTGAAGAGCTACGTCTTCTCGAAGCTCGACAAGGGCAAGTTTGTCCGCCTGCCTTTCAAAGCCGGCTCCTGAACCCAAAGAGGGGGACAACCCTTGGCCTTGATGCTCTTCACCCAGGCGCTGCTCGCCGGCGTCACCAACGGCTTCGTCTATGCCCTCGTCGGGCTCGGCATCGCCGTCATCTTCAAGGGTAGCCACGTCATCAACGCCATGCAGGGCGAGCTCGCGGTGGTCGGCGCGGCGACGGCGGTGTTCGCCGCCGCCGTGTGGGGCCTTCCGCTCTGGCTGGCCGTGGCGGTCGGCGCGCTCACGGGGATGGCCATCGCCATCCTCGTGGAACTCGGACCGATCCGCGCGCTGTTTGGGCGGCGCGCGCAGGAGGAATCCTTCCTGCTGCTCACGGTGGGTCTCGGCTTCACCTTCTCGGCCGGGGTGCTCTATCTGTTCGGACGGGAGGAGCACCTTCTGCCGCCGCTGGGAGACGAGGTGTACGAGGTCTTCGGCGCCATCATCCGGGAGCATGCCCTCTGGGTGATCGCCATCTCCGCCGCGCTGATCCTGGCGCTGCGCCTGTTCTACCGGCACACCCACATAGGCCTTTCAATGATGGCGGCTTCCATCGATCCCGATGGCGCCGCGACCACGGGCATCAATGTCCGCGCCATGCGCACCGCCACCTTCGCGCTGGGCGGCCTGCTGGCGGCGCTTGCGGGCCTCCTCGTCGCCCCGCTCATCGGCGTCGGCTACCAGATGGGGCCGCTGCTCACGCTGAAGGGCTTTGCGGCGGCCATCCTGGGCGGCCTTTCCAATCCGCTCGGGGCGCTGGTGGGCGGCCTCGTCATCGGCATCCTCGAGGCGATGTCCATCGTCTTCGTCTCATCCGGGATGAAGGATGCGGTCGCCCTCACCTTGCTCATCGTCATCATGATCTTCGTTCCGAATGGAATCCTCGGCCGCGCCGGCCGCAAGGGAGGCTGAGCCATGCTGCCGAACAAGACCTCTCTGGCCCCGCCCGGCGTTGGCGGCGAGCTGACTGCGCAACGGCTGCGGACCTCTCGCCCGTCGGCGGCTGCCATGTCCGTCCTCGCGTTCGCAGCCGGCCTGTACCTCATCCTGCCGATGGTCCTGGAACGCCACGCCGTGGACCTCCTGGTGTTCTGCGGGCTCTATGCCATTGCGGGCGCCGGAGTCGGGCTCCTCCTCGGTCAGGGCGGGATCGTCAATCTCGGCCAGGCGGCCTTCTATGGCATCGGCGGCTACGCCAGCGCCTATTGCTCGGCGCGGCTGGGCTGGCCGGCGGCGGCGGGAATCGCCATCGGCATCGTGCTTTCGGTGGCCATCGCCGCCCTCATCGGCCGGCCGATCCTGCGGCTGTCGGGTTACTTCCTGGCGCTGGCGACCCTCGCACTCGGCATCATCTGCACCAACATCTATTTCGAGGCGGACTTCATCACCGGCGGCACGCTCGGCGTGCCGGGGGTGCCGAAGCTGGCGATCGGCGGCTTCGTCTTCGATACGCCGGAGAAGTTCTACTACCTCGTCTGGCCCATCGCCTTCGCCATCATCTTCGCCATGCACAATCTCATGGGCAGCCGCATCGGCCTTGCCCTGCAGGCCATGCGCGACGCTCCGGACGCAGCCATGGTGATGGCCATCGACAACGCCCGGCTGAAGCTCTGGATCTTCATGCTGTCGAGCGGGCTCGGCGCGCTGTCGGGCAGCCTGTTCGCCCATTATGTGGGGTTCGTGAACGTGGACAGCTTCGGCGTGGACAAGTCCATCATGTTCCTGCTGGTCCCCGTCATTGGGGGCGCGTCGGTCCCGGCCGGCGTCATCGTCGGCGCGCTTTTCATCGGCCTCGTGCCGGAACTGCTCAGCGCGCTCGGCGACATCCATCGCGTCCTCTTCGGGCTCGCGCTTGTCGCGTCCGTGGTGTTCTTCCCGGATGGCCTATGGGGCCTCGGCCGCGGCCTGGTCGATCTGGTGAGGCGCAGGTCCGGTGCCACCGCCAGCGGGGAGGCCACGCCATGACCCTTGCCCCCCGCAGCGCCACCAGCGCGCCTGATGCTCCGCTGCTGGAACTGAAGGCCATCGCCCACCGCTTCGGCGGCTTCCAGGTGCTTCACGACGTGAGCTTCGCGGCTCCTGCGGTGGGCATCACCGGGCTGATGGGCCCTAACGGCTCCGGCAAGACGACCTTGTTCAACATCATCTCCGGCTTCCTCACGCCCACCTCGGGCGCGGTGCTGTTCGACGGTCGGGACATCCGCGCCGAGAGCGTGCGCCGGCGGAGCCTCGACGGACTGGTGCGCACCTTCCAGACGCCGAAGATATTCGAGCGCCTGACCGTCGCGGAGAACGTGATGGTGGGGGCCTTCAAGTCCGGCCGTTCGGGCTTCTTCGCCGGCCTTGCCGGCCTCCCCTCGGTGCGGCGCGAGATGTCGGACATGCGCGCGCGGGCTTACGAGACCGCGCAGCGTTTCGATCTTGGCGCCGTCTTCGACCGGCCCTCGCCGCTGCTGACCGCCGGCCAGCGCCGCCTGCTGGAACTGGCGCGGGCCTATCAGGGCCGGCCGCGCCTCCTGATGCTGGACGAGCCCTCCTCGGGCCTCACCACCACCGAGATCGAGGTGCTCATCGCGAAGCTGAGGCTCCTTGCGGATGAGGGGATCGCCATCCTGCTCGTCTCGCACGACATGGAACTGATGGGCGTGGCGCAAGCCATCCACGTGCTGAATTTCGGGCGGATCATCGCCTCGGGCACCATGGCGGAGGTCCAGGAGGATACGGCCGTGCGCGAAGCCTATCTGGGGGTGTGAGATGTTGAGCGTGAAGGGCCTCTGCGCCGGCTACGGCGCGCTGACAATCCTCAAGGGGATCGATCTCGGCATCGGCAAGGGAGAAGTGGTCGGTCTGGTGGGGGCCAACGGTGCCGGGAAGACAACACTGGTGCGCACGCTGGCGGGTCTCCTGCCCGCGCGGGGCGGCGAGATCCGCCTGGGCGGCAAGGACATCACCCGTATCCCGCCGCATCTGCGCAGCGGGTTCGGTCTCGCCGTGGTGCTTGAGAACCGGAACCTCTTCGGCGAGCTGACGGTGCGGGAAAATCTGGCCCTGGCCGAGCGGGCAGGCCGGGGACGCCGGCGCGTGTTCACCCTGGAGCGGATCGTCGATCTCTTCCCTGCGGTGGGCGAAAAGCTGGGCGCACGATGCGACCTCCTCAGCGGAGGCCAGCAACAGCAGGTCGCCATCGGCCGCGCGCTTCTCCTCCAGCCGGACATCATGTTGATGGACGAGCCCTCCACCGGCCTTGCCCCGAAGGTGGTCAAGGACATCCTGGATGTTCTCGGCCGGCTACGCGCCGACGGCATGAGCATCATTCTGGTAGAGCAGAACATCGCCATCGCGTCGAGTGCAACCAGCCGGGCCTATGTGATGGCGACCGGGCGGGTCGCCCACGAGATCGGCGAAGGCGATTGGCCCCGCTTCATGGCCGACGAGAAGCTGGTGAGCGCCTATCTGGGCCATCATCAGGGGGCGGCCCACCCGTGAGATAGTTGGTCCGCCACGCCATCAACTTCGCAAGCCCGCCCCCTCCCCGGTGATTGCGACCCATGGGCCTGCGCCGCTAGGTGTCTGTCAGCGGATGATTCTCCCTTTCCTGCACGAGCCAGACCTGATTTTCTGCGGTAGTGCTTGGGGCTTTGCCATCGACTAGGGCGCGACGACAATCATCGTGATCTTCCGCGCCGGCGACGGCAGCCTCTCGGTGGTCCCCGCCGACGAGTTCGAGGGTGACGCCTCGCAGATCGTCCGCGAGATCGATCCCTTCGCCAGATAGCGGAGGGAACACCGCTGCCTTCCCAGCTCACGGATTTTGGAGCCCCTTTTTGTGTTTCGGCATGGAAGATTGACCCCGTTTTGAGGGGGATCGGCGTGTAATTTTGACCCCCCTCTTGGCTCATGGTCCGTCGTTTTGTTGCGACGGGCGGGCTGGGGATGAAGGGCGTGGATACGATTGCGCGGATCCGGCGCGAGCATTTCGTGCGCGGCAAGTCCATCAAGGAGATTGTGCGGGAGCTGCACGTCTCACGGAACACGGTGCGCAAGGTGCTGCGGACCGGAGCGACGGCCTTCAGCTACGAGCGGGAGGTGCAGCCGCTGCCGCGGATCGGGCCCTGGCGGGAGGCCCTGGATGGGCTGCTCGCCAGCAATGAAGGGAAGCCGGCGCGGGAGCGGCTGACGCTGATCCGCATCTTCGAGGAGCTGCGCAGCCAGGGGTATGAGGGCAGCTACGATGCGCTGCGCCGCTATGCCAAGGGCTGGCGGCGGGCGCAGGCGACGATGACGGCTGCGGCCTACGTGCCCCTGAGCTTCGCGCCCGGCGAGGCCTACCAGTTCGACTGGAGCCACGAGATCGTCCTGATCAACGGCACCACGGTGTCGGTGCGCGTCGCCCATGTGCGGCTGTGCCATTCGCGGATGCTGTTCGTGCGGGCCTATCCGCGCGAGACGCAGGAGATGGTGTTCGACGCCCACGATCGGGCCTTCGCCTTCTTCAAGGGCTGCTGCACGCGCGGCATCTACGACAACATGAAGACCGCGGTCGACGCGATCTTCGTGGGCAAGGAGCGGGCCTATAATCGCCGCTTCCTCCAGATGTGCAGCCACTTTCTCGTCGATCCCGTGGCCTGCACGCCGGCCTCAGGCTGGGAGAAGGGGCAGGTGGAGAACCAGGTCGGCCTGGTGCGGGAGCGCTTCTTCACCCCCCGGCTTCGGGTGAAGAGCTATGACGAGCTGAACGCTTGGCTGCTGGACCAGTGCATCGCCTACGCCAAGGGGCACCCGCATCCCGAGCGGCGGGAGGAGACCATCTGGCAGACCTTCGAAGCGGAGCGTCCAGCCCTGGTGCCTTATGCCGGCCGGTTCGACGGCTTCCATTCCGTGCCCGCCTCCGTGTCCAAGACCTGTCTGGTCCGCTTCGATAACAACCGGTATTCAGTCTCCGCCAGCCCCGTGGGACGCCCGGTCGAGGTCCGGGCCTATGCGGAGCGGATCGAGCTGCGCCAGGACGGCCGGCCGGTCGGCTCCCACCCGCGCTGCTTCGGCCGGGACCAAACCATCTTCGATCCCTGGCACTATGTGCCGGTCCTGGCGCGCAAGCCCGGCGCCCTCAGGAACGGCGCTCCGTTCAAGGACTGGGTTCTGCCCACGAGCCTCGATCGCGTCCGGCGCAAGCTCGCCGGTGCCGCCGACGGCGACCGGCAGATGGTGGACATCCTCACCAGCGTGCTGAGCGATGGGTTGCCCGCGGTCGATGCAGCGTGCGCCGAAGCCCTGCACCAGGGTGTCCACTCGGCCGACGTGATCCTCAACATCCTCGCCCGGCGCCGTGAGCCTGCAGCCCCCGTCACCATCATCACGCCCGACGCCTTGCGCCTCCGCCACGCCCCGAGCGCCGACTGCTCACGATACGACCTGCTGAGGAGATCCCCATGATGGAGCGTTCCCAGATCCTCGAGGCCATGGGCGAGCTCAAGCTCTATGGCATGAAGGCCGCCTACGACGAGATCATCGCCACCGCCGTCAAACGCCAGCATGAGCCGCAGCGCATCGTCGGCGACCTTTTGTCGGCGGAGATATCCGAGAAGCAGGCCCGCTCCATCAAGTACCAGATCACCATCGCCAAGCTGCCCCTGGCCAAGGACATCGACGACTTCGTGTTCGACGACACCCCCATCAACGAGACCCTGGTGCGCGACCTCGCCGGCGGCAACTTCCTCGCCCACCAGCGCAACGTGGTGCTGATCGGGGGCACCGGAACCGGCAAGACCCATCTGGCCATCGCCATCGCGCGGTCCGCCATCCGAGGCGGCGCCAGAGGCCGCTTCTTTAACGTCGTCGACCTCGTCAACAAGCTGGAGGCCGAGGCCCGATCCGGCCGCCAGGGTCGCATGGCCGATTATCTCTCCCGCAAGGACTTCATCGTCCTCGACGAGCTCGGCTACCTGCCCTTCGCCCAGTCCGGCGGCCAGCTCCTGTTCCACCTCGTCAGCCGGCTCTACGAGCAGACCTCGGTCATCGTCACCACGAACCTCGCCTTCGGCGAGTGGCCGAGCGTCTTCAACGACCCCAAGATGACCACCGCGCTCCTCGATCGCCTCACCCACCACTGCGACATCGTCGAGACCGGAAACGAGAGCTGGCGCTTCAAAAACCGCGCCTGACCTCCGCCACCATTGACCCCACTGCCGCTGCGCCAAACCAACGCTCCGCGGCAGTGGGGTCAATGCCCCAGGGCCGGGGTCAATATTCGGCGCCGATAAGGGGTCAGGTTTCCGTGCCGATTGACACCGGTATATCCGCCATATCCATCCCGCTTCACACTTGGTTGAACGCAAAGGCGACAAGAAGCTCACGTGCCGGATCGCACGCTGCGTGATCGATGCTCAATTCCGGTTCGCGCGGCTCTGGCCGCCCATCTTGCAACACAGCTCGTGCGCGAGAAGCCCACCACTTACGATTTTGGGGGAGGGAGATCGAATTTTGAAAAATGCGAATTCAAAATCAAATACTTGATCGATTTTCGTGGACTTCCGCTGCCGCGCGCGATTGGACCGCATTTCCCGCGGGTTTCCTGTGCCGCAACTTCCGCCGCGATGGCGGACCTGGACGCCCGCCCGGCAGCGGCTGTCGTCCCGCCCTCTCTCGGCATCACAATCGCCCGTTCCCGAAGAAGGCTGAATCGCCCCGCCCGTTCCTCGTCGAGATCGGCGGGGGCTCCTGGAGGCGGAAAGCGGCGCGCGTCACTTGTTGCAGGCTCGATGGCCGTTCGATGCATAGGTATTTGCTGGGACGGTCGGCCCGCCGTGCCTCGAACCTTGCCATCCTGTCCAGCGGAATCCACCCTTGAGACGAAGAGGGAACAATGATTCTAGGGCTACGGCACTACGCCACCAAGGCCTCCGCGCGAGAGCCGCTGCTGCGCTTCATGCTGGACGGCCTTCGAGCGGCCGGCTGCCGGGTGCTCTTCGCATCGCCCCCGGATCGCGCTCCCTTCGTGATCACCCTCGAGACTCGTGACGGCGAGCGGATGGGCATTGTCGCATACGCGTTCCTCGCGACCCGGACGCCCACGCGGAACAGGCCGGCTGACGAGCGCTCCTTTCAGATCAAGTACGGCAGCAAGGCGGATTACGCCGACGACAACGCGCATGTCCTTTGGCAGGACCCGCTGGGCCTGTTCACGACGCTGCTGATCGGCATCGATCCGAAGGAGGGCTTTTTTGTCGCCGTCGACCCTGAGGCGCACAATCCCACCAAGTTCTTCATCCGCGTTGAGTTCAAGGATGAGCATGCGGAGGAGGTCCTGCGGCAGGGATGGCATGCCTGGGAGCGGACACGTCGGGCCGGTCCAATGGCGGAGCCGGTGGAGGTGCTCGTCGGGGGCACCCGGGACACCTTCCTTGACCTCGTGCGGTTCGAGCGGGCCGCGTATGGGCTAGCGCCCGGCGATCGCCAACTGCTCGCAGACAAGCGCGAGCTGATCCGCGGCGCCCGTCCCATCGAGGATTTCCCGGCCGAGGCTACAGGGGTTGAGGTGGTCCACCCGCTTCTGCGCGAGCTCAGCCTCGGAGCCGAGGATGTGCTCGAGCTGATTGCCGGCGCCCGTCGGCTAAAGATGGCGGTCCGGGGCTGGGTGGCCGAGGAGCATCTGCGGGCGACGCTCGCCAAGCTTGACGGGATCACGCATTGCGAGCGCCTTGACGTCGAAGGTGCGCCCGACCTCCTCATTCGCTACAAGGACGGCCCCCAGCTGACGGTGGAATGCAAGAACGTGCTCCGCGTGCTCAACAAGACGTTCAGCCTGCCGCGCATCGACTTCCAGCGGACGCGCGCTGCCAAGGGCGACCCCTGCTCGCGCTACTATGCCCCAAGCGACTTCGATGTCGTCGCAGGCTGCCTGCATGCGGTGACCGAGCGGTGGGAGTTTCGCTATGCCATCCCGACGAGCCTTGACCCGCATCAGAAATGCCCGGGCAAGCTCGCGAGCAATGTGCTGGTCGACAAAAGATGGGTGAGCGAGCCCGCGCTCGCTTTCGAGGCCGCTGCGGCTCAGGTAGAATCGCGCGCATGAGCAAGCTTCGCGCGATCAGCCTTTTCACAGGAGCGGGCGGCCTCGACCTCGGCTTTGAGGCCGCGGGGTTCGAGACCGCTGTCGCGCTGGAGCTGGATGCGCGCTGCGTGACCACGCTGCGCGCGAACCGCCCTTGGCCCGTGATCGACCGCGACATCCTTGGCGTGGCGACGGCGGATCTGCTTTCTGTCGGCGGCCTTCGCGCCGGTGCTGCCGATGTTCTGATCGGCGGCCCCCCCTGCCAACCATTCTCCAAGTCGGGCTTCTGGGCGAGCGGCGAGGCGAAGCGCCTGGACGATCCGCGTGCCGGCACCCTTGGCGCCTACATGCGCGTGCTCGAGGAGGCGAGGCCGCGCGCCTTCCTGATCGAGAATGTCGAGGGGCTCGGCTTCCGCGGCAAGGATGAGGGGTTGAGGCTCATCACGTCTGAGCTGGCGCGGATAAATGCGGCGCATGGCACCCGCTATTCAGCCTCCATCGCAGTGCTGAACGCGGCGGATTATGGCGTGCCGCAGCTGCGCCGCCGACTGTTCGTGATTGGCGCGCGGGACGGCAGGCCCTTTGAATTTCCGGCTGCTAGCCACGTCGATCCGAATCTCGGCGATCCGGTGGACAACCGTCCACCCTATCGGACCGCCTGGGACGCATTGCACGATGTTGTCGTCGATGAGCCATCCTTAGCACTGACAGGCAAATGGGCGTGCCTGCTGCCCTCCATCCCCGAGGGCCAGAATTATCTGTGGCACACAGATCGGGGAGGCGGCTTGCCGCTCTTCGGCTGGCGCCGCCGCTACTGGTCATTCCTGCTAAAGCTCGCCAAGGCGCAGCCCGCCTGGACCCTCCAGGCGCAGCCCGGACCTGCGACCGGTCCATTCCATTGGAGCAGCCGACGGCTAAGCATGCGCGAGATGGCGCGGCTTCAGACCTTCCCCGACGATTTCGTTGTGACTGGAACGGTGGCTGACGCGCAGCGGCAGCTTGGCAACGCCGTGCCCTCGCTCCTGGGGGAGGTTCTCGCGCGCGCCATCGCATCGCAGTTGCTTGGCGCGCGGGTTGATCCGGACCTGCTCGCGCTGGCTCTTCGTGCCGCCCCGCCCGCGCCTCCACCAGAGCGCGTTGCCAAGGTGCCTTCCGCCTACCTCGGCTTGCGCGGCGAGCATGACGCTCACCCAGGCACCGGCAAGGGATATCGAGCGTCCGGGCGCCCGGCGTCATCCCGGCTCGCTGCCGAATAGGAAGCCGCGCAGGATCAACCGCAGCTTCTCAGGGTCCTTCGTCTCGCATTCCCAGACCACAAGGCAGCTCCAGCCGGCTCGATCGAGCGCTGCGCGCGCCTCTCGATCCCGCGCGACGTTGCGAGCGAGCTTAGGTAGCCAATAGTCCAAGCGGCTTTTCGGCTGTCGGGCCAGCTTGCAGCCTTCGTGCTGGTGCCAGAAGCAGCCGTGGACAAGGATCGCCTTCCGATGGCGTGGAAGGATGATGTCCGGCGTGCCCGGCAGGTTCCGCCGATGCAGCCGAAACCTGAAGCCGAGAGCATGGACCATGCGGCGAACCACCAGCTCGGGACTTGTGTCGCGCTTGCGGATGAGCCGCATCTGGGCGCTTCGCTCGGCGGGGGTGAGACGGTCTGCCACGGAAATCACCTAGTGTAGGTCCGGCCCCAAGGAGGGAAGCACGTCAGATCCAGGCTGCCAAAGCGGCCAGCTCGGGGAGATGGGACTTATAGTGATAGGCTATCCACCCCATCAGTTCATCACCGCCTACCTGGAGGTGGCAGCTCTGATCTTCCTCCGAAAAAGTCGACGAGATTAAGCCGCTTGACTGTGACCCTCCTGGCTAAGCCGAAGCGCATGCTGGCCGATGCCATACTCGACAATGGGGCGCTGATGGACCTCCTGGGAAAGAAGTGGGACACCCGCTGCCGAGCGCAAAGCCATCGCCCATCTCATGGGACACCACGGGATGAGCGAACGACGGGCGTGTAAAGCCACCGGCTTCTGCCGCAAGCCCATGAGATACTAGGCGAAGCGGATCGATGACACCGCCCTACGCGAGCGCATGAAGGCCATCACCCATGAGCGGCGGCGCTTCGGCTATCGGCGTCTGCACGTGCTGCTGCGGTGGGAGGGCTTCAGTACGCATCCGGCGGAGGCCGCGGGATGAGGTGTCGCGCGGGCGTGGCTCAGGCGGCATTCTTCAGGTGATCTGCGGCTCTCCAGTTCCAGGGTAGCAGTTCGTCGATGGCCCGGGCGGGATGGCCGGGCAGGCGGGCGAGGACATCGGCGAGCCAGGCCCTCGGGTCGACGTCGTTGAGCTTCGCGGTCTCGATCAGGGTGTACATGGCAGCAGCACGGCACCCGCCGGCGTCGGATCCGGCGAAGGTCCAGTTTTTGCGACCGAGGGCGATGCCGCGCACGGCGCGCTCGGCCGCATTGTTCGAGAGGCAGAGGCGTCCGTCGTCCAGGAACCGGGCGAAGGCCTGCCAGCGCTTCAGCATGTAGTCGATCGCCCTGGCGGTATCGCTTTTGGAGGACAGCCTGGCGCGGTCGGCGCGAAGCCGGGCCTCCAGGTCGGCGACCAGAGGGCGGCTGCGATCCTGCCTGACGCGGAGCCGCTCATCGGGAGGCCTGCCGTTGATCTCGCGCTCGATCTCGAAGATGGTGTCGATCGCCTTCACGATCGCCGCCGCCATGGTGGCTCGCTTGAGATCCGCGAGTTCGAAGAACTTGCGCCTCGCATGAGCCCAACACCCCACTTCGAGGATCGGGCCGGGCTTGCGGTTGGCGTCGTAGAGCCGGTTGTAGCCAGCGAAGGCATCGCACTGCATCGGGCCGGCATAGCCGTTGAGCCAGGCCTCGACGTGCTCGCCCGAGCGCGTGGCCGAGTAGAAGTAGGCGGCGGCCGGGGCCGCGGCACCGGCGAAGGGGCGGTCGTCGCGCACCACGGCCCACAGATGTCCGGTGCGGGTCTTGCTTTTCGCCAGGACCGGGACCGGCGTGTCGTCGATGTGGATGCGTTCGGCGGCACGCACATGCGCCTCGATCCGCTCCACCAGGGGTGCGAGCGAGACGGTGACGGCGCCGACCCAGTCGGCCAGCGTGCTGTCGGTCAGGGCCACACCCTCGCGGGCGTAGCGTTCGCCCTGCCGGTGGAGCGGCAGGTGCATGGCGTACTTCGCGGTGATGATCTCGGCCAGCAGGTTCGGCCCGGCCCGTCCACGGGCGATCGGATGGAACGGGGCTGGCGCCTGGGCAATCGCCTCGCAGGCGCGGCAGGAGAACCTCTCGCGCACGTGCTGGACGACGAACCAACGCGCTGGGATCCGCTCGAGCGTTTCGGTGACGTCCTCTCCGAGCTTTGACAGCCGATCCCCGCCGCAGCACGGGCAGACGGATGGTCCCGGGACGACCACACGCTCGCGCGGCAGATGCTCCGGCAGCGGACCGCGCATCGGCCGGCGCCGCTCGCGGGCGTCCTTTCCGGAGGGCTCTACGGCGGCCACCGCCACCTGTGCCGCGATCTCTGCCGCCGCCAGGGTCTCCTCGGCGTCCTCAAGCATCAGCTCCAGTTGCTCGAGCTTGCGGCCCCGTTCGGAGGAGGTGCCGAAGGCCTGTCGACGAAGGCGGGCGATCTCCAAGCGGAGCTTCTCGATGAGCAGGCGCTCGCCCGCCTGCACCCGCTCCACGGCCAGCCGCGCCTCCCGCTCCGCGAGGATCATCGCGTGGGCGGCGGCCAAAGCCTGGGGCAAATCGGGAGCTTCGATCACGCCGATGATTCTGCCACAAAGCAGTGCCGAAGCAATGGTTTATCTTATCCCGCCGCGGTCGGCCGCCAGGTCTGCTGCGGCATCCGCCAGTCGATCCCTTCGAGCAGGTAGCCGAGCTGCGCGGCCGTGATCGTCACCGTGCCGTCGACCGTCGACGGCCACAGGAACCGCCCCCGCTCCAGCCTCTTGGCGAACAGGCACATGCCCTGTCCGTCGTGCCAGAGAATCTTCACCAGGTCGCCACGGCGGCCCCGGAACACGATCAGGTGGCCCGCGTGCGGATCGCGCTTCAACGTCTCTTGCGCGATCAGCGCCAAGCCGTTGAAGCCCTTGCGCATGTCTGTGTGGCCCGTCGCGAGCTAGACCTTCACGCCGCCCGGAACCGGGATCATCGAGCGCTCAGCAGATCAAGGACGAGACGCAGGGCAGCGGCATCAACGTCCCGATCGACCCGAACCCGCCTGCCGCGGCCGAGATCGATCTCGATCACCCCTGTCGCGCGCCGAGATCGCGTCGGCTCGCTCTCAGTCTCGTTCACCACGGGCGGCGTCTCGGCCTGGATCATCACCGGCAGCAGCGAGGAGACCTCGGTGACGCCTCCGAGCCGCCCTTGGCGCGCCTGACGGCGCCACGTGAACACGAGGCTCGGGCAGACATCGTGTCGGCGCGCGACCTCACTGACCGTCGCGGTGCCGTCCAGCGTCTCCGCGACAATCCGCGCCTTCTCGTCGTCCCGCCAACGCCGTCGCCGTTCGGCCCCGAGCACCTCGACCTTCATCGACCTGATCACCTTAAGTTTGAACTTAAGGTCATACCTTCATCCCTCCGCCACAGCCCGCAAGGCGGCCTTCGGCGGAGGCGTACGTCGGTGCGCACCGCCGATCAAAAGGGGGCGCCAAGGGCTACGACGCCGGAAAGAAAATCACCGGCCGCAAACGGCACATCCTGACCGACACAGACGGGCGCCTGCTCTGCGTGTGTGTCCATGGCGCCGATATCCAGGACCGCGACGGCGGCAAGCTGCCGCTGAAGGCCTCGCGCCGGCGCTACCCGTTCGTCGCCCGCGTCTTCGCCGATGGCGGCTATGCCGCGCGGCTTGTCACATGGGCGGCGGACAAGGCCCACATCACCCTCGAAATCATCCGCCGTGGTACCAGGGCCAAAGGCTTCGAGGTCCTGCCGCGCCGATGGGTAGTGGAACGCTCCTTCGCCTGGATCTTCAAGAACCGCCGCCTCGTCCGCGACTATGAGCAGATCACCGCCGTTGCTGAAACCCTCATCACCATCGCCGCTTCAGCGACGCTGCTGCGCAGATGGCAATGAACCAATGCCCTTCTCAAACGCACTCTTACGTCGTTGAAATAGGCCGCAACCGTACGTGCCCGTCACGCCACAACTCTATTATAGTCTGGTTGAAATCGCTCGCCGCGTCGTCGAGTAGACTGACGTGATCACGCAAAGATGAGATTGTTTTCCTTCCATCCGCAATCATAAGCATTCGCGCGACGGCTTCAGGAATTCGAACATTTCCTCCTCCAAAATGACGGCTGAAAGTCGTTTCGAGAAAATAGCTGCGCGTCCCGTCGATTTCTCCCGGAATGGATCTGAAAACGATCTTTCGTGACAGCGGCAGAGCCGGCGAGAGCCGTCCAAGGCTCGGCCCCTCCAACTTGCCTGGGATCGCGCGAACGGCGAAGTCGTCAATCACGAGAAGGTCGATCCCGGTCAGCAACAGGCAGCTCACGGCATCGTCGACGGAATCTACGATAGGCTCCCCTCGAGCATTGAATGAGGTGTTCAACAGCAACGGCGCACCTGTCAAATCATAGAACCTCGAGATGAGCGCGTGCAAGCGCGGGTTGGAGTCCTTGCCAACCGATTGAACCCGAGCCGTACCGTCGGCATGCGTGATGGCCGGATATAGCTCTTCCATGTTGGGCAACAGTTTCAGCAGGAATGTCATGTAATCCAGCCGCGCACACGCTGCTGGCTTTGAAAAGATTGACCAGACCTGCTCCTCGAGCACGGCAGGAGCAAAAGGCTGGAATGGCTCCCTTTGCTTGATCTCGCTGTTAATTCGATCCCGCAGAGCTGTGCGACGCGGGTCGGCCAGTATGCTACGATATCCAAGTGCACGCGGACCGAATTCCGACCGACCTTGCATCCATCCTATCACCTCGCCGCGGTCTAGAGCGTGGGCGGCTACATCGAAAGGATCCTCGAGCTTCTCGATCTCGACGAGATCGGACCATTTCGAAAGGGCTGATTGAACATGCATTGGAGCGGGCAAGGGCTTGCCCAGGGACAAATGGAACGAAAGACTTCCGCGGGCAGCGCGCAGACCTGCCTGTCTTTGCGATCCAGGCAACGAGGCGTACGCCGCACCCAAAGCACCACCGGCATCATGAGCAGCCGGCTGGACAAAAACTTCGCTGAAAAGTCCGCTCGCCAGCAAGCTGCCATTTATGGCGCAATTGTGCATCACTCCGCCGGCCATGGCGATTCGATCGATACCAGTCGACCCGCGAAAGTGATCGACGTGATGCATCACGACGCGAGTGATCATGGTCTGCAATGATGCAGCAAAATCGTAGTGAGACTGAGTGAACTGATCCTTCGGCGACCGACGCGCCTGTATGCATTCGGAAATTGCGAGCCGTCGCAAATCTGCATGAGCGAGAGTGAAACGCCCCCCCTCTCTCAATTCGAAAAAGGAAGAGAAAAGGTCTGCGTAAGCCCTGTCATCACCAAGCGCGGCCAGCGCCATCACCTTATATTCGTCAAATCGATTGTATGCCAGAACACGAATAGTATCGCGGTAGAACTCTCCGAGTGAATGTTCGGCCGCGACGACATCAAGAATTTCAATCTCGCCATCTCGCGCCAAGCCGATTGCGCCTGCCGCTTTGTCACCCACACCGTCCAGCGAAAGTGCAATGCATTCATCAAAGCCGGACGGGATGTAAGCACTGAACAGGTGAGCTAGCTGGTGATGAACGAACTTCAGCTTGGCGTTACTGACGTTCCCGACGTATTTCTGAAAATACGCTGAAAGTGCGGCAGCCTCACCACCATCCGCTTGGACTGGTCCGCGTCCTTCAAAATTGACCGCAATCACATCGAGCTGGCCTGGCGTTATGTCCGCAATATCCAAGCATGCATTTATCGCTTGGTACGGGAAATGACTGGAATGCTTTATTCGGTCCAGCCGCTCCTCCTCTACTGCGGCGATGATAACGTCGTCGTGGAGCAGCGCCGCGGCAGCATCGTGATTGGACCAGCCGGGAAGCGAATCCTGACTAGGCACGCGGACACTCGAGTTTAAGCCAAGAATATACATTCTAGTCTCATGGCGCCGAAAGGGACACGGCCGACGTCCTTCGTCCATTTTTGCTTGTGTCGCCAATTGCGATTACGAGCTGCTTGCCCTCGACGAAATGCTCCTCCACCGGGAAGGGCAGTCTTGCGATCGCACCGCGGCAATCGTTTAAGTCGCTTGCGTCTCGAATTAGGCGATTTATGACAGCAAGTGGAGCAATGCGAAGAATTCCTTCAAGTACATCTAGGCGGAAAAACCTATCATCTGGATCATAGAAATCCAAGAACGCCATTGAGAATGCTTGCTTGCCTCGCACCCTCTCTACATAATCGTAAAAGTCAACGCATTGGATCTCGAGTCGGTGTGCGACGTCTGGGTAAATGTACGCGAATGCATCAATGACACCCTCATTGATCTCGCAGGTAACGGATGTGGAATCGAGCACGTTCGCACGCTGGACAACACCCAGCCCAAGACCGGCAAACAGGACGCGCCGGTCCGGCGCGAGATGGCCATAAAGATCCCACGCCGTTCGCGCTCCGAGCGCGAGATTTCGTTGGTCCTTGATGCGTTCGATTGACTCAAAGTCACCATGCGCCAGCCTTAGCCAGCGAACCACGCCATTCGACCTAACCATCACGGCCGGGTCCTTTGAAGACACAAAAAGGGGCCAGCCCGCGACCGTGGGCCAATCGCCACGCCGATATGACAACACCCCGCGTAATGCCAGAGAGTCCACTTCCGAGCTTCTTGGCAAGGACGCGCCCGGGGCCTTGCTCGCGACGATGTTGGAAGTGAGCTCGACCTCTTCGTAGAGCTCGCCCAAACGCCCCTCGATCGGCACTCCCTTACGGGAGATTTCTACACCGAAAGCTCGAATGTCCGCACGGTTCTCTCGCAAGTTCACATACGTCGCAAGACGCCCCATGGCTTCGGCGGGCCATAGCGATTTCAGCGCCCTTTCGAAGAAATCAATCGGCCAATCACTTCCAGCTTCGGGAGTTGAGGGGCCTCTACCTGATGCCGCCGCAGCCTTAAACGTCAGCTGTTCACGTCGAATGGCCTCTGCCTGAATATCCGGGTTGGGAACGAACAGAGCTCCTATCGTCAGTTCGCCTAACTCGACCGCCTCCCCTTCGATCAGCGCGAGCTCGAGCCGGGGTATGCGATCCGCATGTCCTTCAAACACCACTCCGTAGATCGGAAGCGATGCCACATGTCTTCCAGCTAACGAGAGATTTGCCTCCCGGCCGGCCCACAGCACTGGCGAATAGGCGTGGCGATGGCGGAGACTTAATTCCAAGCAAGGCCCGATGAAGACCTCATGAAAAGGATAGGCCCGCTCAAACTCAATTGTAAAATTGGACTGATCGCAAATCTTCGCAGCAAGCTTGGCTGGATCGATGCGATCGAGAACGACATCGATATTAGAGATAAAGCGGGAAGAAAGCTCACGAGCAGGGATAGTTCGTCCATTTAGGCACAGCGTCACCTCGCTCGCCCGCAGATCATTGAAATTGAGAACATTATTAAGATCAGCACGGGTGAAGCAAAGCATTTTCAGACTATCCGTCGAAGTTCGCAGGGCCAGCTCTGACTGGGTTTTTCGCCGGCGATCACCGATAGGCTGCGTAGACCTAATGTGAGGTGCATTGAATGCGCATCTCCAGTCGTTGATTGATGGTAGCATCCGGCTGGGATGAAAAGAACATCACCCGGGTTCAAGGTCACGTCCAGAAGCGGCGCGGGATTCACAGTCTGTTGGACGGGTGACGCGAGGCCTGCACCGTCGTTCAGCGAGCGCACTTGCCAATGTTTCGAGCCATGCTGCTGAAGAAGGAGCGTGTCTCGTGGGTCGGAATGCATGGGCATTCCCGACGAGTTGGGGGGAGTGAGGTAGCAGTTCGCGTGAACAGATAAGTTTTCGTTCTGCAGTGCTAATGCCCACGCTCGAACCTCTGGGATCAGGAGATGGGCGTGTCGTACAATCAGGGTGCTGGTACCTCTGAGCGCTTCTCGCATCACGGCGCGAGGATCGGCGTAAAATCCGTGTGGGTCGTGAAAACGCCAAGAGTTGAAGGGGTCGATGCCCGCGTCAGGATTACTGAGAGAGAAGAATGGTTCTCGCACACCGACGATGCAGAGTAATCGTTCGATCTCCTCGATCCCTAAAGACCACGGAAGCAGGCACGCCTCGGCGCGGCGCACGTAAGTCCCTTCATAACGAGGTGCATTCGCGAACAACTCGACGGCGCGAACTGAGATCATCGCCTAATTGCTCCACCAAACACGTCGGACGGACCGTAGGTCGATTTTGACGGACGGGAATTGGACCAGCGCGATGCGAACTGAAAACTTAGACTGAGGGAAAACGCATCCCCGTTCTTCGCGTGATGCAGCATCCTTTTTGGCAGAAAGAGCATGTCGCCGGGCCTCAGAGTTAATTGCGTGGCAGGCTGGTTGGCGGCTTTCTCGTCAAATATGTGCCTTAACTCTTCGACCACTTTGGCCCCTTCAATACGCTCATCTTCGACAATGCCCCAGTATCTCCACACCTTTTCGCCGCTGAGCTGGAGTTGGAGAATGGCATGACCATCGGCGTGAGGGGTTGTGGCGATCGAATTTGGCGGAGATAGGATCGCCACAACATCATCGAGCAGAAATCCGGCGTTGACCAGCGAGGTAAAGACTGCAGCAGCTGCCGGGCAGCGTCTATGAAAGTGGCGGAAAAGCAATGTTCGCTTCTGCTTGATCAGCTCTTCCAGAAGCAGCGCCGGAGAGGCCAGCCGGTTGAACCGCTCCACATATTGATAGGCATTGATCGTTTTCAGCCCTGCATCCTCGGCGAGTAGCGAAAATTGATGGTGTTCAACGCCCTGAACGGAAATGGCACGTTCAATGTCGTTCAGGGTAATGGCGTCTAGCCATTTGCGGCCAGCTCCGACAAACAGACACCCTTCACTCATATCCATCCGACAAAAGGCCGGGATCTGCTCGGCCAAGGACTCAAGCGGTACTCTTGGCACACTGGAGGCTGGAGTGGTGGTCAAACTGCCACCTCTTGGTTATTGTGAGGTGCAAGAGCGAGCACGTGACGAAGTGCATCAGCAAAGTCCGAACACTTTACGTCGCTCTGGCGAAGAGCAGCTTCGAGGGCTGTGCTCGATGAAGGTCCGCCTGATAGTTCCGCCAGTCCGAGCACCGCATCGAGTGTGCGCTCGCCGAAATATTTACGTTTCAGCTCATTAATTATCGATCTGGCAAAATCATCGTCGCATTTGCCGGCATCCTGGAGTGCAGCCAATGCGAATCTCACGTTCACGAGCGGGATGCTCAGCTTCCAAAAATAAGGCTCTGGAGCATGGAGCAGCGCGACCTCGTCGTCCATGAAGTCAGTCTCCGAGGCAAACTTTTCGTACACCCTTCCCAATCCGATCATGCCGTCGTTTCGCAGCTCGAACGCACGAATTGCGCCCATGGACGAGCAGCCGAAAATCCTTTTACGGCGAAGGGTATCTAACAGTTCAAGATGCCCGACCGAAGGAACCTCGCCGAAATAGCCATCGACGATCAACACTGTGCTCGCCGTCTCCGGCAAGCTCATCAAATCACCACGCGCTATCGGTGGTTTGCGTAGAATGCGCGGATCGCGCATCGCAATTTCGATCTCGTCGACACCAGAACCCGTTGGTCCGACAAAAACAGCTATGTCAGGCGCGCGAGCGGACATAAGCCAGCAGCCGTTCGCCAACCCGCATTCGGTTGGAAGTGTAAAATTCCAGACCCGGAACCACAACTCGGACGGCATGCATCCCCTTCACGATTTCGGGGTAGCGGAACACACAAATGTGTTTGAAGCCGTTCCTTCGTAGCGCCCCTTTGGTCACCTCCAGTGCTGCGGTGATACTAGAAGAAGGATCGGCGTCGATGATTTCTCCGTACCGTATGGGCTCAGCTCGCCGAATCCGCGCATTGAGGCCCTCGGCAACCTGTTGCCGGCCCTCGCAGCTCATTCCACGCCAGCGGCGATGATATTCGATCACATCGTCGCGCGCACCGTGAATGTGGGTCAAGCGCGATTGAACAGCTTCAGTGCAGGCTCGCAAGGCAGCGATGCTCGCAGATACATGCGTGCCGTGGCCGACAAATATGGGCACGTCGGCTCCACCGTCGAACAGATAGGCCGCAAATGTAGGCAAACCGAACTGATTGGGAGCGAAGAGTAGTTCGAGACGGCAGCCGCCGCGCTCGACCGCCTCGATTACCATCTGAACATCCGGGCACTCAACTGCGTCGACCTTACGAGTTTCGGCGCCGAGGGTGACGAAGCTGATCACATCGCGCTCGATCACTTCAAGCAGCGCGTGCAATACAGCTTCATCGGGGCAGTTCCCGGAAGCGAGACCGTTGGTGGACATTCCGTGCAGATCGACGCCGAGATCCGGATGATAAGGGAAATAGACCAGGACCGCAGGCAGTAGCGATGGGGCAGGATCGTCCAACAACTCACATGGCACGAAAGTGAATTCACCCAAAGGTGATCCTTTACGCACCAAACTCAGTTGAGAAGCTCTGAACGGCAGACGCCAGGGCGAATAGCCACAACCTTCTCGATAATCCTCATATCTAAGGCGGATTAGATTGCTCTGCCCAGGCACATAGCCAGCGGAATGCAATTCGAATGCCTCGGCGAGCGCACCGACACGAGCAGCCGCCACATCCAGCGACTTGCCCGACGAAACTGAAATGGAGCCAGCACCTGCTCGAGGCCTGATGGCAGCGAAGACCGGCAACCCAATGACGTCAAGCCTAGTCGTGTCGGTGACGCGTGTCGCGCCGAAAGCCGACATGCTCGATTGGAGAAGGGACAAGGTATGTTCGAGCGGAGCTGAGCGCAGAGACGTCTTCGTACTCCAATCGCCCGAACGCATTTCCTCCAACGAGGCGAGCGTCATCTGCGATCAGTCCTTGACCGCCGCGCTGTGTGCGACGCCTGCATATCCGTCTTCGTCCAATCTGCGGATGTCTTCGAACAGCTGGTCGAGCTCAGCATCCGAGTACCTCGAAAGAGCAGTTTCCTCAACCTCACCGATCGCTTCCAAATTCGCCCTCCCACTCGAAGGGGCTTCCGGCGACGGGTTCGGCTCCACTTTCATCGTCATTCCGATCGCCTCGATTGATTGCCCGCTCTTCATTTGATCGTCACGCTGAAAAACCGGGCAAGCTGGGTCGTGGGATTACCAACCATCGTATGAACGAGATGCGGATGGATCAGCACCACGTCACCCCTTTCGAGACGCAATGGCTTCAAGCCCCAACTCGACTGATCACCAGCCAGTTCAGGACCGAATTCGCCCTCATCATGCTTCAACAAGCCCTTCTGATGCGAACCCGAGGCCGCCCACAGCCCGCCCCGCTCATCCCCCAATTGCGAAAGTGCCACGACAATGCTCAACGAAGCATCCGAAAAATATGCAGAATCTTGATGAATCGGGTATGCTCCCGAATAGGTGTTGATCACTTCAACCACCTCGTCGTGAAGGACCGCCTCTTCACAGTTAAATATCGCCCGTACAGAATCCATAATCAGATTAGAAACATCCTCGTCGCCACAAATACATTGCGTTGCAAATCGAACGCCAAATTCCTTTTTCGTCTTCAGCTGAGCACGACTGAGATGTTCGTCGATCGCCTCGATCGCCTCGTCCGACAGCATGTCGCGAGCGATCAGAAAACCATCAGTATTGAAGGACTCTTTGTCCATAACGGACTTCCCAAACGGTATAGCGGCAAGAAACTAACACAGGTGCGCTGCGGCGCAAGGACAGAAATGATGAGGAGGTCCCCGTTCGGCGGACAGATTGGCAGCATTTCCAAGCTTGGTTCTGGTGTGCCTTAGAGCCCAACCCGAAAAGAGTTGAGCGGTTTCAGCAGGTTGTGATTCCATCTCGATTGCGAGACGTGATGGAGGGCACGATGGCCTGGACTGAAACCGCCCGGCGCGATCATGCGCGCCAAGGGTTGCGCTATTCAAGTGACCTGACCGATCGGGAATGGGCGCTGATCTCTCCATTCCTGCCTGAAGCCAAGCCCTTGGGCCGGCCCCGGACGACGCAGTTGCGGGAGGTGGTGAACGCGATCCTGTATCTGGCGTCGAGCGGGTGCGCATGGTCGCTGCTGCCGCGGGACTTTCCCCCCTTCACCACCGTCCAGCGCTATTTCTACGATTGGCGCGACCGTGGCCTTCTGAAAACCATCAGCTTCCATCTGGTGGCGGCGGCGCGCGAAATGGAGGGCCGGGAGGCGAGCCCGACTGCCGGGGTCATCGACAGCCAAAGCGTCAAGACCACCGAAAGCGGCGGCGTGCGCGGCTTCGACGCCGGCAAGAGGATCAAGGGCCGCAAGCGCCACATCGTCACCGACACGCTGGGTCACCTGGTCGCCCTCGTCGTCCACGGCGCGGATATCCAGGATCGCGACGGCGCAGTCGCCGTCCTGGACAGCGTGCGCCATCGCTATCCCTGGCTGCGTCACGTCTTCGCCGATGGCGGCTACGGCGGAGACAAGCTGAGGGGACGCCTCGTCAGGATGGGGTCCTGGACCCTGCCAGATCGTCAAGCGCCCGGATCACGCCGAGGGCTTTGAGGTCTTGCCCCGCAGATGGGTCGTCGAGCGCACCTTCGCTTGGCTGAACCGCTGCCGCAGGCTGGCGAAGGATCTCGAGAGAACCATCGAAAGCGCCGAGGCATGGATCTTCGTCGCAAACCTCCGCCTCATGACGCGGCGTCTGGCAAGGTATTGCTATCCTTAAAGCAGTTTCGAGTCGGGCTCTTACGCCGCCATGTTGATGCCGTCGCAGGCCATGTGGACCTCCTCCGGCGTTCTGCCGCCGAGAGCCGAGTGGAGACTCGCGCGATTGTAGGAGGTGATCCATCGGCCGATCCGGGCCCGGGCCTCGAAGCCAGCTTCGAAGGCGTTGAGGTAGATGCACTCGTATTTCGGCGACCGCCAGAGGCGCCCGATGAACACGTTGTCCATCCACCGGCCGCAGCCATCCATCCGGATCCGCACGCCGGCGTCCAGTAGCACTTGGGTAAACCGCGGAATGGTGAACTGGCTACCCTGATCGATGTTGAAGATGCCCGGCCGCCCGAACCGGGACAAGGCCTCCACCGGGGCCTCGATGCAGAAGTCGGCCTCCTTGGTGTAGCGACCCGCGCCCGCGACGACCACCCCTTCGGCAGCGTTGGCCCACCTGTAGTCGCCTACCATTTTGAGGACTGTCGTGCGAGTGACCATCCCGCCCGGCACCTTACCGGCTTCTGCAACGGCTATGCCGCCTACCATCCTCTCCCCCGCATCGCTGGGCACGGATGCAGCACCAACGAAGGCAATAGTTGCCGAGGCGATGAAGCCGGCTTAAAGCTCCGTGCTGAAGCGTTTCACACCAATCAGGGCAGGCCCAACAGGGACCTCTCCGTCTCAGTATGGCCCCATGATGTCGACAGAACCTGGCGATTTTTCACCGCTCACGATCGCGGCCTACGCCGCGCAGGCCCTGAGCACGGACCAGCGCAGCGATCAAGCCTCACTGACGTTTCCGCTTCTTGGACTTTTCGGCGAGACGGGAAGCCTGCTCAGCGAAGTCAAGAAGAAGCAACGCGATCGGGCATCCTACATCGGGTACGCCGAAGCGGTCGTCGAGGAACTCGGAGACGTGCTATGGTACCTCACTGTAGTCGCAGCTCGGGGTGACCTTAGCCTGGAGACGATCATGGCAAGCGCGGCCTCTGGCGGTGCAGACGCCGGCCAAACACCCCGCACCCTGGCCAGCCTTCAGCCGGCCATCATGCGTAGATCCTCGGAGCCAACGGCAGCCTTTGAGCATACCTTGCTGAAACTCGCAGGGGATGTCGGACTACTCGTCGCCCATCACGAAGCCGGCCACTTGGCCGAACCCACGGTTCTCGCGGACAGACTGGTCACGATCACCCGAACCCTGATTCAGGCCGCCAACGAAGCTGGCGTGACCCTCGAAGCCGCAGCTGTCAAAAACCTTGCCAAAATCCTCGACCGTTGGCCTCGCGAGCGCATCTATCCAAAGCCGCTCGATGCTGACGCAGAACCAGAGGAACGGTTTCCCCGCGACTTTCACGTCGAGATTTTCGAGCGTCAGGTCCGAGACCGGACGTACGTTTTCCAACGTTGTAACAGCATCAACATCGGTGATCGTCTCACCGACAATGCGATGCGCGCCGACGACTATCGCTTCCATGATGTTTTTCATTTCGCCTATGTCGCAGTTCTGAGCTGGTCGCCCGTTATCCGCGCGCTTTTTCGGCTGAAGCGCAAGAGTGCGCCGAAAATCGACGAGGCGCAGGATGGGGCCCGCGCGATCCTGATCGAAGAAGGCATAACCACCTGGATATTCGGGCAAGCAGTCGATCTTGACTTGTTTGCGGATATGAAACCTGGGGACCTCCCGTTCGACCTTTTGAAGCATGTTCGCCAGTTCGTCACCGGATACGAGGCCGACCAATGCCCTCTCTGGCTCTGGGAAGAAGCCATCCTCCAAGGGTACGCCGCCTTTCGCTTCCTCCGCGAACACCGCCGCGGACAACTGCATATTGATATGAACAACCGCCGGCTTTCTGTTGAGGCGCTATCATGAAAACCCCTAAGACATTTACTATTTCCCTTGCCGAAACCCGCTTGCCATCCGTCTTCAATCCTTATTGGGAAACCTGCTCCCTCCATGACCGCCCCAACGCGGCAACCGTGCGTCGGCGCAACCTACAGCGCTATTTGGAGGCGGCCCTCGATGCGCGCGTGGATACGATCTGGATTGCGCGTGACCTCGGCTATCGCGGTGGCCGCCGCACCGGTGTGCCGCTTACCGATGAGGTCCACTTGGCGTGCGCTGGAGGCCTCATGGGCGGAATCGAGCTTGAACGCGCGACGCGCGGCCCGGCCATTGCGGAACGCACCGCGGCGGTCGTCTGGCGAGTGCTCTCCCACATTCGGCAACCCGTAGCCCTATGGAACATCTTTCCTTTTCACCCCCACGAAGCGGGGGATCCTTTCTCAAACCGCTGTCATACCCGGGCTGAGCGTGACGCCACATGGCCGTTGTTGACTGCGTTAATCGACATGATCCGGCCCAAACAGATCGTAGCGATCGGTCGGGATGCGGGATTGGCGCTCTCGTCGTTCGATATTCCGGTCCACATTGTGCGCCACCCGAGTTACGGCGGACAGGCGGAATTCACTGCGGGCATTTACTCGCTCTATGGAATTACAGAGGACACGGCAGCGACGGAGTCGGGGCTGCTGGCGCTTGGCGGCGTACATGCCGCGAGCGACGCTGCCGCCTGATCGAACTGGGCGAGCATGGCTGCGAGGTCAGAACGGCGTCCGCGATTCGGAAGGTCAATCTCGGCATGTGTTGAGATCACGGTAAGTGCGCCGACGCGCAAGCCGGCCTCCCGGCCCACGAACGTCATCAGTCGGCCGAGACCAATCAGGTTACCGAGCAGCTTCTCAACGTAGAAATGGTTCCGGTACATGGCGGTGAGCGTCAATGTCCGTTTCGTATCTGGGATAATCTTGAAGCTCATGAAACTCAGGCACTGCCCACCATAGGGGGAATTATCGACGTCACGCACGGGATCAAAAAGTGAGAGTTCATATTTATTGAGTGCACTGACCTTTTCACTTTTCATCCGCGTGACAATGTCCCAAAGTTGGTTCGGCGGCTCTCCCAATGGCACGGGATAGTCAATCATCCGCTCGAAATAGTAGCCGGACCACCGCTCGTTGCGCCGAACCTTGTTCAGCACGCGATCGCGAAACACGTCGAAAAATGCCGGTGCGCCATGACGGTAGTATAGGCTCGCTGGAAAAATTGTATTTGCCACTGTCTCGACCGACTTGTCGCAGCCAGATAGGAAGTCGTCGACCACTGCAACGCGCGAGTCCTGACGATTAGCGTTCGACACCGGGTCTTGGACATCGATGACGACATTATAGGCTTCGTGGTGCGGCTCAGCGTCCACCAGCCGCACTGCTTCACGCCAAGCACTGACGCAGTCAGGCTGCGACGGAACCGGCAAATACATCAACGTCCTCCGTCAGCTTAGCCGCAGCAAACAGACGCGGTTCCAAGAAAGGTTCGGTGAGCCAGCCGTAACCTCTGTCACCCCAGCGCTCACCCCAGCTATTGCGCACAAGGATGACACGGTGCGCATTGGCCTTGCCATGGCCTACGGCGATCACGGCATGTCGGCGTTGCGGCTCCGGGCTTTCACCTGGCCCGGAATGGACCACTCCCCCAGGCCCTGGCTGATAGAAGGCGGCGGAGAGCATGAGCAGGATAATCACCGGCCGCCCGGTATCGAGTTCTCTAATCACATCATCAACAGAGGCGACGGTTTTCTCGCCGTCGCGGCCGAACAGCGTGCCAACGGAAGCCGGCGGCGTCCACGAAGCCGGGTCCGTTGGCGTCGCCAGCAAATACGGCCAACCCATTTCCTGGGGCTGACCATCTTCCCGCAGTGCATCCAGCATCGCCGAGAGGAGTGCCCCCTGGCTTGGTAACCTCGCTGCCCGACGCTGAGCATGATAGAATGCAAATTCACAGGAAAGAGGCGTCCAACCTGCGCGGAGGCCAGCATGTGCGTCACTGACAGCAAACGCCATGCATGTAGGACGCGGCCCCTGGTTGCGGACCGGACCGAAAGACGGCCTCAGATCGACGTGGGCAACAATATCGCTCATGCGGCCTCGAGCAGGCTCCGACGTTCTGCACGCGACAGACCTTCCTCCTCGGGCCCAGTCAGATCGATATCGACATTTAGACTGGCGATCGGTTCATCCGGTTCCCACGGGCGTCGCTCGTCGATCGCGATCCGACCTCGATAGAGTTCGGTTGGCTGCGCCGTCACCCGCCGCATCACCGGTCCGCCGATGCCTTCTCTATCGAGAGCCTCAACCTCGTCGCGGACAATACCAAACCCGCTCGCCCTGAGTTGATCAATATCCCAGAGATACCCGCCGCCGCTGTGCTCTTCGAGCCGGAGCACAAACAGATCATTGCGGCTGCCATCAATCCGCGTGCCAGCGTCCCGCTGGGTCAGCAGCCAAACGTCCCCGCGATAGTCCTTCGGCTTATGGGCTTCGAGCAGCGCGACCTTGAGCTCGCGCGGCTGCGTTTCCAACAGATCGCGCGCAACCGGCAACGTAATCAGGCGATGCCTAACCAGCGTCCAGCACGTCGCCTCATAGCTCGCCCCGATCCGGAGCGAGAGTTGATAGACACGATTGGGCTTGCGGAACTCATCAGCCATCCAGCCCTGTCGAGCCGAGTGCCAAAGGATCAGCCAGCGCGGCATCATGAACTCAACCGCAAAGGCATCCGCCTCAATCTCCTGAAAATCCGCGGTTGGTTCGCCTGCCATCGGCATACGCCGGAGAATGCTCTCGTCATCCAGGCTCGGCAGATGACGCATCGCGAAATGGCCGAGCTCGTGGGCCGCGGTGAAACGCTGGATGCTCATGGGTCGCTGCGTCGTCACAAGCACACCAGGCGCAGGCTCGCTGAGGTAGGCACCAAGCAGACCATGCAAGGGTCGCAACAGGAGCGGCAGATCCAGCATGTTGATCGCCCGGAACACATCGACGTTCCCACCCCGTGCTTCGATATCCCCGCGGAAGCCGAGTTGCTGATGGAGTCGGGCGGCGGCCATCGTGCCTGCTCGTACCGCACCCGCGTAGCTGCTCGCCGCCATGCATCACCCCCGGGCTACGCGCGATCGTTCGCGTAGATACTCGGCAAAGCGACTCAACTCATCCCGGTCTTGCTGGGATAGCTTCGCTGCCCTGCGGGCGAGGTGCGCCACATCGATCGGCAAGGCAGCCGCCGCGTCGTCCTCACCAGTGAAATAGGCTACCGGTTGCCGATACAGCCTAGCCAGCCGTGTGAGTTCGATAGCCTCCACCCGGCGTTGGCCGTTCTCGATGTCCGTGAGCGCCGTGCGCGGAATTTTGAGATATGTCGCGACTTCCTCCTGCTTCAGCCCAAGATATTTTCGGGCCTCGCGGAGTCTATCTCCCAGCCGGCGCCGCTCCTCGTCATCATTCTCCTGGCGTGCCGTGAGTTGCGTCATGGCTTGCCTCCAGTCTTCTTAACCCACTGTGCCTCAATGCGCGGAACGAGGTGCTGAAGGGCGCTATCAACTGAGGTATATCCACCTGCCCGAACAACACTGTCTGGGAGTTCAAATCCCACGATTGGCTCGATGGTGCACAGAATCGATACCACCACGAGAGAATCCACTTGGAAAGGCGTCTTGCCTATACCCGTTTCCGTGCTCGGAAGCGTGATCCCCCTGATGCCGGCTTCCGCTTTGACCGTCTCGATCAATTCGTCGCGCAGACATGCCTCGACTGCCATCTTCGGGAACGAAATGACTGTAGCCGGACTTGCCGGCGTGGCTGACGGCGCGATCGTCGAGACTGTCATCCGAGTGGCTTTCCGCTACTTGCATGTATCCTAATGTTGGAATTTCCGACATTCAAGGGGATTCTTTCAATTGTCTCGCTCAGGGAGCCTTGGAGATGGTTCAGAGAAACAGCCGAGATCGCCGAGGCTCCAAAAGGACCTCGTTGACCTCCTCGGAGCACGCGATTCGTCCGACCTCTCCAATTCCATAGCCCCGACCGGGGAAAGATGGTCTTAGCCCTCTCTCCCGCGCGACCCGTCAGCGGGGTTGTCCTGCAACGAGTCGAGAGTGAGAGGTTGGCCGGTTCGGCCATGACGGGTTGCGGGCTGGGAGAGAGGTTCCCGGCGCCCGTCGTGGAGACGAGCCATGACCCAGGTGGAGATTCTGGACGCCGCGCGCGATGGTGCTGGCGGCTACAAGGTGGATGTGAGGCGCGGCGAGCGGATCGGCCGCGTGTCCTCGGAGTGGTTCTCCCGGCCCGACGACGAGCGCTACCTGTCCCTGTCGGACCTGTTCGCGTCCGTCCGCGGCCGGACCGAGCGCAGCCGGACGCGGACGGTGGAGAGCGCGGCGATCCGCGTCGAAGCGAGCCGAGAGGACGCCGAGCGCCTGACGCTGATGCTTCCGGGGTCGGACGCGCCGGTTGCGCCCACCCATTGGAGCTTTGGCCAGCTCGCGAGCCTGGTCGGGGCACCCGCGGCCTATCTGCGCCAGCTCCCGGCGCCGCTCGCCGGCATCAACCTGCAATATGGCCTCACGTCCCATCGTGCCGAGCAGGTCAAGACGCTGGAGATCGACGACGGACGGGTGGAACTGCGCGCCGTCACCGGTCCCGACTATGGCCGCATCTTCGACCACGAGTTGGTCGCCGCCGTGCAGCGGATCGCCGGCGATGGCACCGGCGACACCCGCTGGAAGGTGCCGGGGGTGCTCGACTGGTCCACCGGCATCTACAATCCCCGGGTCGACATCACCAGGGATACGACGACCCTCTACGCCTCGGATCGGGATGTCTTCCTGTTCCTGGTGGACGACCTCAACCCCATCGAGGCCGGCCGGCTGCCGAACGGCTCACCCGACCTCTATTTCCGCGGCTTCTATTGCTGGAATTCCGAGGTCGGGGCGAAGACGCTGGGCATGGCGAGCTTCTATCTGCGTGCCGTGTGCCAGAACCGCAATCTGTGGGGCGTCGAGGATTTCGAGGAGATCACCATCCGCCACTCCAAATACGCTGCCTCGCGCTTCGCCCATGAGGCAGCGCCTGCTCTCGCCCGCTTCGCCAATTCCTCCCCCCTCCCCTTCGTCAATGGCATCAAGGCGGCTCACCAGAAGATCGTGGCCCGCTCGGATGAGGACCGCAGCGCGTTCCTGCGCAAGCGCGGCTTCTCCAAGGCCGAGACGGCCAGGATCATCGAGACGGTGCTGATGGAGGAGGGCCGTCCACCCGAGAGCGTCTTCGACTTCGTGCAGGGCATCACCGCCGTCGCGCGGGACAAGCCCCACCAGGACGCCCGGCTCGATCTGGAGGCGCGGGCGAAGAAGCTGCTCGACCGGGCTGCCTGAGTTCCGGAAAGCCGGAGATGCGGATTGCCGTGTCTCCGGCTCCGTGTGGTCCCGGCTTTCCGGATCGCCGGTTTTGCGGCGCCGTCCTCAGAGGCAGAGGGCGGCGCTGCGCTTCGTGACGGACGCGATGCTGAGAGAGAGGCTTTCGGCCGCCCGTCGCGGAGACCATCCCGATGGCTATCGTCGCCAAGATCACCCTGTCGCCCTCGCGCGACATCCCCTTCAACAAGCTGATGCTCAGCCAGGCGAACGTCCGGCACGTGAAGGCCGGCGTCTCGATCGAGGAACTGGCCGAAGACATCGCCCGGCGCGGCCTCCTGCAGGGCCTCAGCGTCCGCGCCGTCGTCGATGCCGACGGCGTCGAGACCGGCATGTTCGAGATCCCAGCCGGCGGCCGGCGCTACCGGGCGCTGGAACTGCTGGTGAAGCGCAAGCGCCTCGCCAAGACCGCGCCGGTGCCCTGCGTCATCCGGGAGGGCGGTATCGCCGAGGAGGATTCGCTCGCCGAGAACGTCCAGCGCGCGCCGCTGCACCCCCTCGACCAGTTCCGCGCCTTTCTGGCACTCCGCGAGAAGGGCCAGTCCGAGGAGGAGATTGCCGCCGCCTTCTTCGTCTCCGTCGGCGTGGTGAAGCAGCGGCTGAAGCTCGCCTCGGTCTCACAGAGGCTGCTCGACACCTATGCCGAGGACGGCATGTCGCTGGACCAGCTCATGGCCTTCACCGTGTCGGGCGATCATGAGCGCCAGGAGCAGGTGTTCGATCGGCTGCAGCAGGCCTACGACAAGCAGCCCTATGTCATCCGGCGGATGCTTACCGAGGGCGCCGTGCGCGCCTGTGACAAGCGGGCGCGGTTCATAGGCGTCGACGCCTATGTCGAGGCCGGCGGCACGGTGCTGCGCGACCTGTTCCAGGGGGATGACGGCGGCTGGCTGCAGGATGTCACCCTCGTGGACCGGATGGTGGCCGACAAGTTGAAGGTGGAAGCTGGAGCGGTCGCCGCCGAGGGCTGGAAGTGGATCGAGGCTGCTCCCGACTTCGCCTACGGCCACACCTTCGGCCTGCGCCAGCTGCGCGGCGATCCGGTGCCCATGACCGCCGAGGAGCAGGTGGAGCGCATTGCGGTACAGGCGGAAGTCAACCGCCTGTCCGAGGCGTATCAGGACGCCGACGAGCTGCCCGACGAGGTCGACGCGCGCCTGGGCGAGCTTGAGGCGGCTCTGGAGGCGATGGACGCGCGGCCGCTGGCCTTTGATCCTGCCGGGGTCGCCCGTGCCGGCGCGTTCGTGAGCATCGGTCCTGAGGGCCGCCTGCGGATCGAGCGCGGCTACGTCCGGCCGGAGGACGAACTGCCGGTCGAGGCGGACCCCGACGCGGAGGACATCGGCGAGGTCTCCGCGGCGGCGGCGGCCCACGACATCGACGAGACGGTCTCCGCCCATGCCCTGGCGCCGGAACCCGAGGAGGATGACGGCCTGTCGTCGATCTCGGACCGGCTGCTGGCGGAGCTCACCGCCCATCACACCCTCGGCCTGCGCCAGGCGCTCGGCGAGCAGCCGGACGTGGCCTTCCTCGCGGCGCTCCACGCTTTGACCCTCAAGGCCTTCTATCCCTACGGCCTGGACAGCTGCCTGGAGCTGGATCTCAAGAGCGTCAGCTTCGGCACGCAGGCGCCGGGCCTGAACGACAGTGCGGCCGCCGAGGCGATCCGGGTGCGGCATGAAAGCTGGGCCAAGGCCTTGCCGAAGGAGTCCGCAGAGCTGTGGGACATCCTGGAAGGCTGGGACGCCGATAGTCGGTCCGCCCTCTTCGCGCATGTCGTGAGCCTTTCGGTCAATGCCGTGCAAGAGGCCTGGAACCGCCGGCCGCGCGCGCTCGCCCATGCCGACCGGCTGGCCCAGGCTGTCGGCCTCGACATGGCGGCGGCCGGCTGGCGACCGACCGTGGACACGTTTCTCGGCCGCGTCACCAAGGCCCGCATTCTTCAGGCGGTCACGGAGGCGAAGGGCCAGCACGCCGCCGAGCGGATCGCCCACCTCAAGAAGGGCGACATGGCCACCGAGGCGGAGACCCTGCTCGCGGACACCGGGTGGCTGCCCGAGCCGCTGCGCACGGCCGGCATGAAAAGCCCCGAAACCGGGGAGACGACGGCGCTGGACTCCGTCGTCGAGAAAACGGCGGAAAACGACGGCGAAACGGCCGTGGTCGAAGGCGAGGACTTCGACGACACTGACGAAGCCTCGGACGCTCCCGTCCCCTCTGCCGCGGAATAGCGCCTGCGACCTGCACGACTGGCCCACCGGCGACGGTGGGCCTTTTCTTATGGAGGGCCATCATGGCGCAATCGCCCCATGATCTGGCGCGCCGTCTCGCCGAGCGCGCGGAAGCGGTGTGCCGCCACTATCTCTCCAATGGCCGACGACATGGGAGCTATTGGCAGGTGGGCGATGTCCGCAATACGCCCGGCCGCTCCATGTTCGTGCGGTTGCGGGAAACTCCGAAAGGCCCGGCCGGCAAATGGACCGACGGCGCCACCGCTGAGCATGGCGACCTGCTCGATGTCATCCGCGAGGCGCTCGGCTTCGTCGACTTCAAGGACGTCGCCGAGGAGGCCCGGCGCTTCCTCGCCTTGCCGCATCCGGACGCAACCACACTGACACGGGGCGTCGCTCCCATACCAAGCAGATCACCCGAGGCATCGCGGCGTCTCTTCGCCATGGCGCAGCCGATTTCGGGCACGCTCGTAGAGACGTATCTACACAACCGCGGCATTACGCTTCTGCACGGAACCGGTTCCCTGCGGTTTCACCCGCGCTGCTACTACCGGCCCGACGACTCTTCGCCCACCGAGACCTGGCCAGCGATGATCGCCGCCGTCACCGACCTCGACGGCACCCTCACCGGCGTGCATCGGACCTGGCTCGATCCCCGCGGCTTCAGCGAGGCTACCCTCGGCAAGGCGCCGATCGACACCCCCCGACGTGCCATGGGCGACCTGCTCGGCAATACCGTGCGCTTCGGTGCGCCGGGCGAGGTGATGGCGGCCGGCGAAGGCATCGAGACCGTGCTCTCGCTGCGAACCGTCCTGCCCGACATGGCGATGGCGGCAGCACTCTCCGCGGCCCATCTCGTCACCATCCGGTTCCCCGACACCCTGCGACGGCTTTACATCGTGCGCGACAACGATCCGGCCGGCGACGCGGCACGGGACAGTCTCATTGAACGAGCGAATGCGGCCGGGATCGAGGCGATCGTGCTGTCACCTCGGCTCGGGGACTTCAACGAGGATCTCCGTATGCTCGGCATGGATGCGCTGCGGGCAGAAACGCGGGTCCAGCTCGCCCCACAGGATGTCGGTCGCTTCCTGGCTCTCGCGGCATAGCCGGAACAGGAACGCGGGAGGCGGCCCGCCGTCACCGGCATCGCTCGGATGCGGCCACCGCCGGAGAGGACCGCGCCTCGGCCTTCCAGAGGGCGATCGAGCCCACAAACGGGCCGGCCCGGCAATGGCGGCGGCCAACGATTTTCCGTTGGCACTGCGTGCCGTTCCATCGCGAAACAAAATCGCCGGCCTTGGCCATCAAGGCCCTCGCTTCGCTCGGACTGCCAGTCCGTCCCGCCCGTGGGCTTCCGGCGCCATGAAGGCCGCGACGGGCGCGGTCCAACCGATGGAACCTCCCATGAGCGAGCACGACGAACCGCACCACGCCTCCTGCCCGACCGACCAAGTCCTGACCGAGCTCCAGCTCTACGGCTACCGGCCCTCTATGGACGAGCCCGACCCCCGGCCCCTGCCCGAAGACAACCATCTCGCCGGCGCCGTCGCCGACATCTTCGACGCCCTGATCGCCACGTTCAGTGACACCCGCCTCGAGCCCGACCTCGACGACCTCCTCTGGTCGACGGTCAACCTCTTCCACCGCGCCACCGGCCGGATCGAACGCGCCCTCGACGACAATGAGCAGGCCCAGCGCCGCTCGCAGCAGGAACAGGACGGCAGCGAGGTCCGATCCGTCGAGCTGGAACACCTCACCGCCGAAGGGCAGACGCTGATCGAGCGCCGCGACGCCTTCGAACTGATGCGCGATCAGGCCGCCGAGCATTACGAGCAGCACAGCGGCGCACCGTGGCGTCCGCGCACCGGGTCGATGGTCAATCACAAGGCCATGACGGCGGCGATGATCGACAGCCGCGACTTCATGATGGCGAGGAAGCGCGCCGAGCAAGAGGTGCTCCTGCCGCGGGGGCCGAAGGTTGCGTTCACCGGCGGGCTGGACTTCAACGACCATCAGCTGATCTGGGACGCCCTCGACAAGGTCCACTCCAAGCACCCGGACATGGTGCTGATGCACGGCAAGTCGCCGAAGGGCGCCGAGAAGATCGCCGCTCGCTGGGCCGACCATCGCAAGGTGCCGCAGATCGGCTTCGCGCCCGATTGGACCAGGCACGGCCGCGCCGCGCCCTTCAAGCGCAATGACCAGATGCTCGCGGTGCTGCCCATCGGC
Organism: Xanthobacter sp. AM11; assembly: GCF_047444035.1. Classification (NCBI taxonomy): domain Bacteria; kingdom Pseudomonadati; phylum Pseudomonadota; class Alphaproteobacteria; order Hyphomicrobiales; family Xanthobacteraceae; genus Xanthobacter; species Xanthobacter sp. AM11. The sequence continues at coordinate 1,529,505 of NZ_JBLAOA010000001.1, read as the reverse complement.
GTCATGGTGTTCCCAGGCACCGGCATCCAGCAGAACCTCGCCGACAAGGCAAAGACGCTCGGCATCCCGCTCTGGCGGTTCGGTGGCGCGTGAGCGCCACCGTTCTCCAACCTTCCGCCAATGTCTGCGCACGCCGCTGCGCGCTGCGACGTCACCTCTATGCCGATGGAAGCCCCAGCTCGGCGCGCATCTTCTTCGAGAGGCCCTGCGAGACGATGGCGTGCGACTGCCGGATGTAGTCGCATAGCTCCGCATCCGTCAGGCCTGGCTTCGCGTGGTGCTGGATCCACTTCAGGCCACGTGAGGCGAGATAGGGGGCCGGGCGCAGGCCCGGCTGCGCCTTGAGCACTTCATAGGAGATGTCGCTGACCTTGAAGGTGAAGCTCGCCTCGTCGTCCTGCCATCCGCCGATGGCGAAGACCTTGCCGCCGACCTTCCAGACGTGTGATCCGCCCCACTGCACCACATGGGTCGTGGCCGGCAACCTCGCGCAGAAGGCGTTGAACTCTTCGTAGGTCATGCCTCTCGTCACCATGTGGTCGGCCGAGGGCCCCTTCGCCGCATCGGCCCCGAGCCCCCTCTTGTAGCGAGCAAAGCCCAGGCTTTGAACCGCGTCGTCCGGATACGCCTCGCTGTCCGCGCAGGTCCACCCCGCATTTCGGGCGCTGATCCTTGGTCGGACCGATCGCCTCGGGCCATCAACCCACAAGGGGTCGGCAACGCGATGCGTGCCGCCGCATCGGCTGACGCCTTCGCGGTGACTGCGGCTCTCGGCCCGACACGTCGGGCGCCTGTCAGCGGGGGATGGCCCTCCGCTCGGAACAGGAGCCGGACCATGTCCCTCAAAGACGCTCACGCCTTCGCCTTCAGCCTCGCCACCACGCTCATGGTCGCCATCGTCATCTTCGAAGCCGGCGACGGCAGCCTCTCGGTCACGCCGGCCAACGAGTTCGATGGCGATGCCACCGCGATCCTGTGCGAGATCGATCCCTTCGCCCCTTGATCGGGGCGGCCACTTCGATGAGCGGGAATCGCGACGATCTCCGCTCCCGGAACGGTGCGATTTCGGCTATCATTCTGGCTGCGAGGCGGTGGTGGTGGAAGGCGCAACCGTCAGCTTTTTTGCACGGGAGACCACCACCATGATCGTCCTCTCCATCCTCGGGTCGCTCGCGGCCATCGGCGTTCTGTGCTGGCTGCTGTTCACGCTCGCCGTCTTTGCCCTGCCGTTCTTCTTAGGGCTGACCGCCGGCACCTTGGCCTACGGCTCCGGCGCAGGCTGGCTCGGCGCCGTCATCGTCGGCCTGGTCGCCGCCGGTGCGACATTCACTACCGGTCAGTTGCTGCTCGCCCTCGTGCGACCACTCTGGCTGAAGCTCGTCGTCTTGCTGGCGTTCGTCGCCCCTGCTGTCGTCGCCGGCTACGCCGCCACCCATGGCATCGTGAAGCACACCACGCCGTCGGAGACCTGGCAGTTGGTCTTCTCAGGTGTCGGCGCGGTCGCCGTGGGCATCGTGGCATTCGTGCGGTTGACGGCATTGATCCCGTCCGAACCGCCCGGGCGGGGCATCACCGGGGCCTGACCCTCTTTCTCGGCTGGATCGGCGGGCATAAGGCAGCTTCGACTCTGCGGTCATCGCCACGGTGTCAGGCAACGACGAGGTGTTCAAGCTCAGCTCGAAGCCGGCTCCGCCCCGAAACCGGCCCGTCGATGCGTTGCCCGGAAGCCGTTCCGTCCCACCGTCCGGTGACCTCGGGAGGGGTCGAACCCCCGGGCCGGCGGGGACATCGGGGACGATGCAAGCCATGCCCGGACCTGGGTGGGCGGCCGATCCGGTGAGCTTCACGCCGATCTTGGGGCGGTACAGCGAGCCTCGCCACGTCTCCTTGATCGATTCCCGTCGGTCCGAGCGCACCGAAGCGGCCTCTGCGATGGGTGGATCTGGCCAGACGACGGCTGCGCCTCGATCGCCTGTGCCGCAATGGCGCCGATCGACTTTCTTCCCCTGGGCGACCACCCCACACGGCACGCCGTGCGGGGACCCCGGATCCCCCATTCCTCGCGCGAACCAAGAAAGTCGCCTGGCTGCCATCCTTCGCTGGCGCTGCGGCCCCAGAGCCACCCCGTTGCGCAAGCGCAGCGGGGACCCCGGCGGGGTGCGGCGTCGATCGCCTCCGGCCCTTTGATCCCCATCGAGGCCGCATGGTGCGGGCTCGGGACAGACATCAGGAGACGTAACATGGCGACCATCGGCACCTTCAAGAAGACCGGCGCGAACGAGTTCAGCGGCGAGATCGTCACCCTTTCGGTCCAGGCGCGGGGCGTGCGCATCGTCCCCGAGGTCCGGGCCACCGGCGAGAACGCCCCCAGCCACCGGGTCTTCGTCGGCCGCGCCGAGATCGGGGCGGCCTGGGCCAAGCGCTCCAACGAGGGCCGTGACTATCTGGGCCTCAAGCTAGACGACCCGAGCTTCAACGCCCCCATCTACGCCAACCTCTTCGAGGACGAGGATGCCGAGGGCTACAGCCTCATCTGGTCCCGCCCCAACGGCCGGCGCAGCACGGACTGAGGCCCCCGCGACATGCCCCGCCCGGACGGTCCGGGCGGGGCTTCCAACACCCCGCGCCGTGGCACCTGGGGATGTCAGCCCGGAAGCGCATATCGTCTGAGGATCACCGCGCCGGCCTCCTCCAGGATCTCCAGGACCTCGTTGACGAGCTCCTCCTCGGCCGCGAGCGCCTCCAGCAGCGCGTCGAACAGCTCGCGCTGGCGGGCCGGCACCACCTGGGGGACGATGATGACGAGACCCGCATGCAGCTCCTGCTTCGCATAGAGCTTGCGGAAGTCGCGGGCATTGTTGGTCACGAAGGTAAAGTCCTCGGCGACGATCCGAGGCATAAGGTTCCAGTCGGTCTCGCCGCCAAGGGCCAGCCAGGTCACATGGGTGGCGTCATGTCCTCGCGCCTGCGCCACGGCCACGAGGGACGTGTGTAGGCACTCGTCGATCAGAAACTTCATGCAGCCGTGCCGGACCGGCGCGACCTGGGATCGCCCTTGAGCGTCAAACGCTGCGAGGACTTCAGCCGCACTCCCTGCTCGTCCAGCGTCTTCGGCCGTCCGCGCGCCGGGTGGGCAGCAACCCAGATCGCCGCCAGCTCCAGCATGCGCGGCGCCAGTGCCGGATAGCCTTCGAGGATCTCCTCGGCACTCGCCCCCTGCTCCAGCATGGCGGCGACCATGCGCACGGGAATACGCGTGCCCTTGAACACCGGCTCGCCACCCAACGTATCCTTCCTACGATGAACCGCGGCTTCCGCCTCATCGAGCGTCCGGATCTGCGCGTCGAGCTGCTTGCGCGCGGCTCCCACATCGACAATCAGCAATTCGTCGGCCCTCACCGTCTTGGCGTTCGGCATGGCCGCGATCGCCTCGAACAGCTTCTCGCGCCGCTCCGCGCTCAAGGCCGATCCGACGCCATGCCAGAGCTTGAGGCGCAGCAGTCCCTCCTGGGTCAGCGCGCGTCGGGCCGCGCCGCTCGGCCGAAGATCTGGCTTCGTCTCGACGATCTTCTTGTCGATGGCATTGTGGACCGCCTTCACCGCCATGCCGCTCACGGCAGCGGCTTCAGTCGGGGTGTAGATGCGGTCGGTAGCCATAATCATTCTCCTCGTAGAGAATAATATAGGAGTGTTCGCCTGGACGGTAGAGGCCGCCGCCTCAATCCACCCTCGCCGACGGGAGTCGCCTGTCAGGTCTCGTCGTCCGGCTTGACCAGCTCGACGTGACTGACATTGAGCGCCTGCGCCAGTTCGTAGAGCGTGATGACGGTCGGATTCCGCCTGCCACGCTCGAGACCGCTGAGATATTGCTGACTGAAGCCGGAACGCGCCTCGACCTCCTCCTGAGTCAGGCCTTTCTCCCGACGCAGGCGGGCGAAGTTCCGTCCGACCAGTTTGCGCATGTCCATGCGCAGACGGATGGCAATTTACATACTTTGGGTTTATCAACTTTAATATGTAATCTCGCCATTGAAAGAGGATCAGCGTATGGTCCATGGGCGATGATCGGCGGGAATAAGCCAAGCGTGTCCCGCCATCAATCAGGGAATGGGGACCCTGGTTACATGACAAAACGAACGACCGCGGTTTCATGCCAGGGGCACCGCATTGGCCGGTCCCTCAACGACCAGATCGAGACGGTGGGTGTTGGGTCCCAACCTGCACCGGAGCTCAATGAAGCCTTGGGACAAAAGGGATGAGCGACCCAACCTTCCTCGACGAGCCACCGGAGAAGCTCGACGCTCACCGACTACGACCGCACGCACATGAAGCTCTATCTGCGCCTCCTGGACGCCGCGACAGACGGGGCGGACTGGCGCGAGGTGGTCTCGGTGTTGTTCGGGCTCGACCCGGATCGTGAGCCCGAGCGGGCCCGCCGCGTCCATGACAGCCATCTCGCCCGCGCCCGTTGGATGACCACGGACGGCTACCGCCTGCTCGTTCACGAAGGCCATCGCGACCCGCCCTCGTGATGCGCCGACGGCAACACCTGTTGCACAATCCGGGGCTTCCGCATCGTCGCACACGCGAGAATTGTAGTCGGCTGAGTCTGCCCCAGACTGACGGTCGGAGAATGCAATGTCCCTGGACACGTCCCGCTGGCGATCACAATCCACCTACGACTATGTCGACACGCTGACCGCCCCCGACATCGGATGGGAATGGCTGAGGCGCAACGAAGACTACCAGAGCAGCTATGCCGCGTTCAGCCAGGCCGAACATCCTGCTCCAGCGCTGACGGAAGGTGCAGCGCGAAAGTGGGGACTGCGATTTCCCCGTCGATCCGGCGCATAGGGCAACCGACGCGGACATCTTCTGGCTGCCAGAGGAAGATACCAGCAGCGTCATCCTCACCTTCGCGCCGCCGGCCTTCCGTTCCTCCAGCGACGTGCTCTCGCTGCTGAAGGGCTCGGATCTTGTCCGTGCCGATGACGGGCTTCACCATCTGCGCGACCTGGCCAACGGCCAGCGCCTCCACCTCGCCCTTCCACCCGACGCCGCGCCGGGTCGGCCGCTTGCGGCCGTCGTGCCGCTCAGCCTCGACGGCTTCGATCGCCTCGAAGCCGTCGCCCGGCTCCTCGCCTCGTTGCACGGTCGCGAGGTTCCGCGCGATACGCGTCTGACGCCGCAGCAATTGGCACGGGCTCGCCGCATGCTGCAGGCCGCCGATGGCCACCGCACTGGCGCGACCCAGAAGGAGATCGCCGAGGTCGTCCTCGACAGCGGCAGTCTCAGCCGCGACGAATGGCAGGCCTCTTCGGCCCGCCACGCCGTCATGGGCTTGCTGCGCGGTGCCCGCGCCATGATCGCCGGCGGCTATCGCAAGCTGCTTCGTCATCGTCGGCGATCCTAGACCAGCTGGGCGCCGTCCCCGGTGTGGGAATTCAGGTCCCCCCAAAATCCCACTGCAACTCGCCAGTCGCGCTTCGCCATCGTGACCGTCACCGACCGCCCTCCCCCAGCGGTCTGAGCGACCCTCACGGAGACCCGATCCATGCGACCCGATCTCGCCATTCTTCCTCCGCGCTACCTGCGTACCAAGGAAGCCGCGGAATTCCTCTCCCTGTCCGCCCGCACCCTGGAGAAGCACCGGACCTATGGAACCGGCCCCGCCTACCGCAAGCTGGGCGGGCGCGTCGTATATGCGGTGGACGATCTGAAGGCCTGGGCCGAGCGCGGCGCCGTCACCTCCACCTCCGATCCCCGCGGCACCGTCCTGCCTGCCAAGCGCCACGCCCCTGCCCCGCCGGCTTCTGCCGGCCGCTACGCCCGCTGATCCAGAGGCGGCTTCCCGATGCCGGCGCACCACCGTCCCTCCCCGGAGCGTGAGCAGCTCGACCTGTTCCACGCCCGTCCCGGCGACTTCGCGCCCCGCGATGCGCAGGATCTCATGGCCTATCCCTTCTTCTCCCTCGCCAAGTCGCACCGCATCGCGCCCATCGACTTCTCGGCCGGTGACGTCGCCATCCGGGTCGAGGCCGTGCCCGACCATGGCATGGCCACCATCTGGGATGCCGACATCCTGATCTGGGCGGCGAGCCAGATCGTCGAGGCGCGCGACGCCGGCCTGCGCACCTCGCGCCTGATGGCAGCGACCCCCTACGAGATCCTGACGTTCGTCCGCCGTGGAGTGTCTTTGCGGGACTACCAGCGCCTCAAGGCAGCCCTCGACCGCCTGCAGTCCACCACCGTCTCGACCTCGATCCGCCAGACCGCGGAAGGGCGCCGCCACCGCTTCTCCTGGATCAACGAATGGCAGGAGCGCACGGACGGCGCCGGCCGGCCCATGGGCATCGAGCTGATCGTTCCCGACTGGTTCTATCGCGCCGTGCTCGACGATGCCCTCGTGCTCACCATCGACCGGGCCTATTTCGATCTCACTGGCGGCCTCGACCGCTGGCTCTACCGCCTGGTGCGCAAGCATGGCGGGCGGCAGCGCGACGGCTGGCGCTTTGAACTCCGCCACCTTCACCAGAAATCCGGGAGCCTCTCCCCCTTCAAGCGCTTCGCCTTCGAGCTTCGGGACGTCATCCGCCGCCAGCCGCTGCCGGGCTACCTGCTGTTCCTCGAAGTGGAGATCGGCGGGCGCCTGCTGCTCGCCTTCGAGCCGTCAGCGCCCTGTGGACAAGCTGTGGATCCCCTCGTGCTATCGGGAACCCCCGATATCGTGCCATCGGGAACCGCACGATCGTGCTATCGGGAACCAGAATCGGGGTTAAATCGCGGGGAGAAAAAGCGAAATCGCACCCTTAACTTAGAGTCTAACGTACTGACTCTAACTTGTTGTTGTTCAGCAACAAGCTGTGGAGACGATGCCTCTCCATTTCAGTCTGCCACTGACAGACTGATCCGTAAAGCCGCTTTTACTTGCGATGACGCACGCAGCCGCGCGCCGGAGCGCGCGGGCGCCGCCGTCTGCCCGCGCTGCGGCCGGTCCCGTCCAACTTCGTCACGCTGAGGTGCGGCGCATGTCTCTCCGAGGAGCACTCGCTAACGTCCGTGGTCGGCATGGTGTCCGCCACATTCCGGGATCTGGAGACCAGGCGGTCAGGCTAACAAGCGCCGTACGGTTTCGCCCGAAGGCGGACGCCGGCACGTCAAGTTTCGATCTCGCCCAAATCCCCGTCTCCCCGGGAGACGCCGCTCCGCCGTGGCGGAACCTGGTGACGCCGCTGGTGGGGGCGGCCGGATCGCTCAGCCTCTCATCATGCGCGAGCGAGCCGGCCGCCCTTCAGGCCGGCGCCGTATCGGAAGGTCGAGCCGTCGACCCAGATCTTGTGCAGGAGAACGCTGAGCGCCCGCGCCACCGCGGTCGCCGCCTTCTTCAGCCCCTTCTTCTTCATCAGCCGGAGCCCCCAGAGCCGCAGCTTGAAGCTCTTGGGGATGCGCGTGAGGATGGCGATCGCCGCCTCGTAAAGCATCGCCCGCGTCGCCTCGTCGCCGCATTTGGAGATGCGGCCCGACCAATCGGTCTCGCCCGACTGGTAGCGGCGTGGCGTCAGCCCGAAGTGGGCGCCGACGGTCGTGGATTTCTTGAACCGCGTGGGATCATCGACGGTGGCGCGGAAGGTCAGCGCCACGATGGCGCCGACGCCGGGCACCGTCATCATCCGCCGCACCGCCTTGTCGTTGCGGGCCGCCGCCAGCGCCATGCGATGCATGCGGGCGAACTCGAACCGCATCGCCGAACGGGCCGCGAGCAGCGGCGCGATGATCTGTTCGAGCTCGCCGAGGCCGGCGACCAGTTCGCGCACCCGCGCCTCGAACTTGCCCGTCGACACTTCGCCGACCTTCAGTCCGAACGGGCGGATCACGCCGCGGATCATGTTCTCCATGTCGATCACCTTGCCGAGCAGCGCCTTGCGGCCGGCAAGCAGGACGCGCAACGCCTGCGCCTCGCGCGACTTGACGTGGACCGCCCGGAACCAGCCGGTGCGCATCAGTTGGGCGATGCCGCGCGCATCGTTCTTGTCGGTCTTGTTGAGCATGGCGTTCAGCGCCGCCTTGGTGTGGCGGGTCTCGATGCAGAACACCGGCAGACCCTTGTCGTCGAGGGCGGAGAACAGCCAGGCGCTGAACGAGAAGGCTTCCAGCCCGACGCGTTTCAGGTGGACACCCCATTCGGCCAGGAACAGCTCGATGGCATCCGGATCGGAGGGCAATTTCCCCTCCCGGATGACCTTGCCCTCGGCATTCACCACGCACACGCTGGTCGATTCCAGCGACACATCCAGTCCCGCATAGACGTCCATGGTTCGCCTCCGTCGCCAATCCGGACGGAGCACCACGCCCCGCAGTCCTGGATCGCAGGAGGGCATCATCGCCACCGCCAGATCGCCGGCGAAGGGGCACTGGTCAGTACCCCGGCTAACGTAGACTCTAACTTTAAGACGCGTGTGCGCGATGTGGACAGCGATCCTCAAGACGCCTCTATACCGACTGTTTCAAAGTATAGTTCCGATACGTCTTTCCGTAAAGACGATTCTACGGCACAAGATGCTTACGTCCTTGGGAGGTCTCCTTCCGGACGCACGCCGGGAGGCCAGCGATAATCGTCATGCTGGCCAACCAGAAAGGCGGCGTCGGCAAGACGACGCTCGCTTTGCATCTCGCCGGGGCGTGGGCGCGCCAAGGCCAGCGCGTCACCCTGATCGATGCCGATCCCCAGGGCTCGGCGCTCGACTGGTCGCAGCAGCGCGCCCGTGAGGGGGTGCCGCGTCTGTTCGGCGTCGTGGGCCTTGCGCGCGACACGCTGCACCGCGAGGCCCCGGAAATCGCCCGCGATGCCGACCATGTCGTCATCGACGGACCACCTCGCATCGCCAGCCTCATGCGCTCCGCCTTGCTGGCGGCCGACCTGGTGCTGCTGCCGGTCCAGCCGTCTCCCCTCGACGGCTGGGCCTCGGCCGAGATGCTCGCCCTGCTGCGGGAAGCGCGCATCTACCGGCCGCAGCTCGCCGCACGGTTCATCCTGAACCGGTGCGCCACCCGCACCGTCATCGCCCGCGAGACCGCCGAGACGCTGGCCGATCACGACCCGCCGGTGCTCACCACCACCGTCGGCCAGCGTGTCGTCTTCGCCGACGCCGCGCAAACCGGCCGACTTGCCTTCGAGATCGACGAGACGAGCCCGGCCGCGCGGGAGATCGCAGCGCTGGCCGCCGAGATCGACCGCCTGCGCATCGGGAGGATCGCGGCATGAGCCGGCGCGGCTTCGTCGCCCGACCGAACGACCCGGAGCGCTGGATCAAGGCCGCCGACACGCCGCCGGCGCGCGGTGATGTCGCCAATGCCTATAGCGCCAGGCTCACCATCGACGTCACGCCCGAGCTGCGCGGGCGCATCAAGGTCGCCGCCTTCCGGCGTGGCGTCACCGTCGCCGACATGCTGCGCGATCTCCTCGCACGCGAATTCCCCTCCGCCACTGAAGGAGACGCTCCATGACCGACACTGGGGCTTCCACCGCGCGCAGGGACCGCTTGTCCAATGACGTCCCTGCGCCAGCAAGCACGTTCGTCGAGCTGACCTGGCTCGAGCGACGGATCGAGACCTGGATCCGCTTCGGCCACCACACCTCGGAAAAGATCATCGACCGTCACCGGCGTATCCTCGGCTTCCCGGCCGGTGCTGCCTTCGCGTTCGTGCGCTGGGCGTCCAACGACTTCGGCACCATCGTCTCGCGGCTCGACATCGTCCGCGCGGTCGGCGCCGGCGAACCCTGCCAGACCGTGCCCTTCGTCCGGCCGGGCGGCGACATCCTGCTGAAGATCGCCGGCTGGCCGAAGGTCGAGCGGATGCTGCAGATGATCGACGCCGTCGATGCACGCGGCATCGATCCCGCTGATGTCTCGCCGGATCACTGGCGCCATGTCCACAACCGGCTTGCCGCCGGCCAGGAGCCCCGCGCCTACACCATCGAGCAGCACCGTGCCTTCCTGCTGCGCCGGAGGGCGCAGCCATGACGCGCTTCGGCTATGTGATGGCGACGTACTTTGTGACCATGGGCGTCGCCGGCGCGGCGTTCGTCCCGACCTCGCTGAAGCTGGTGTGGAATGCCTCGCCGAGCGTCCCGATCGGTCTCTACACCATCGGGCCTGCGGAACGCCTGGAGGTCACCGACCTCGTCGCCGTCGCAGCGCCCGACTGGCTCGGCCGCTTCCTCGTCGCCCGCGGCTATCTGGCCGAGGGCGTGCCGCTGATGAAGCGGATCGCCGCGCTGCCTGGACAGCGCGTCTGCCGGCTGCGCGGCGAGATCACCGTCGACGGCATCGCCGTGGGACGGGCCCTGGGCCGCGATCGCCAAGGCCGGGACCTCCCCACCTGGAGCGGCTGCCACGTCGTCGCTGACGGCGAGCTCTTCCTCATGAACTGGCAGTCCGCCGACAGCCTCGACGGCCGTTACTTCGGCCCACTTCCGGCGCGCGCCGTCATCGGCAAGGCCATGCCGCTCTACACCGACGAAGCCGGCGACGGCCATTTCGTCTGGCGCGCGCCGACACGGTGACGCCGCACCCGCAACCCGCTTCGCCTCCAACCGCAAGGAGCCCCCCATGTCCCTCATCGGTCAGTTCAGCCGCACCCGCAACGGCTATGCCGGGCGTATCCGCACCCTCTCCATCGACGCGGAGATCGTCCTGGTGCCGGCCGAGCAGTCCGACGCCGAGCATGCGCCGGACTATCGCATTCATCTCCTGGACGACGATGGGCCGGAGATCGGCGCGGGCTGGAAGCGCATCGGGGAAAAGGCCGGGGACTACGTCTCCCTGGTGATCGACGATCCCGTTTTTCTCCAGCCCATCCGTGCCCATCTTTTCCAGTCCCTCATCGACCGAACCGCATGGGGCCTGCACTGGACCCGGCCTTCCAAGCGCGGCGAGCGGGACTGAACCCATGACTGTCCCGCACCGGCGGCCCCTCGCCGAGCGGTCCTCCGCCGCCCGCAGCCTGAGCCTCCTTTTCCTTTCCGGCCTGCTCGCCACCACGACCGCACCGGTCGGCTTGCGCGCGCAGAACGCGCCGGTCGGTCGGCTTGAGGTGAGCGATTCCTTTGACGCTCCGATTGCCGAGGCCGCACAACGCTTCGGCATTCCGGCGGCCTGGGTCCGGGCCGTCATGCGGGCCGAAAGCGCCGTGGATGCGACCGCCGTCTCCCCGAAGGGTGCGATGGGCCTGATGCAGATCATGCCCGAGACCTGGGCGGAGCTGCGTCGGCGCCACCGACTTGGCGATGATCCTTTTGATCCGCGCGACAACATCCTCGCCGGCGCCGCCAATCTGCGCGAACTCAACGACCGCTACGGCGCTCCGGGCCTGCTCGCGGCCTACCATGCGGGGCCGGCGCGCTACGAGGCGTATCTCGCCGGCCGCCAGTTGCCGGCCGAGACCCGCGCCTATGTCGCCATGCTCGCGCCGGCCTTCGGCGGCGGTGAGCTACAGGCCCCAACGGCCGCCACACCTGGCGCCGACCCGCAATCCTGGCGTGGCGCACCGCTGTTCGTCTCTCGGCCGGAGCACGCTCTTTCAGCTGATGCGGCGGCGACCACCAGACCAATCGGCAGCGCGCCGAACGCTCCGGCACCGGCCGCGGCACCCAGGCTCGGACCGCAGCCCATGGATCTCTTCGTTGCGCTTCCGGGTGCGGGAGGACGGCCGTGATCGTGCACGCTCATGTCGTTGCCAACCGTCGCCCCCGCACGCTTCTTCCTACAGAAGTTCCTCCTGTAGGAAGGCGCCACGGATGCTACCCGGCGCAATCCGACTCGCCGAACGGCGGCAGGAGAGCCCCTATGGTTGCGCTCGTACCCTTGCGGCCTGATGCGCTCCCCTGGATAGGAAGGGCGGGATGGCAAGAGCAATGGAAACTCGACCGAGTATGCGTCCGGGGGCTGCACATGATGTCAGCTCTTGGCAAGATTCGCTGCTTTCCATGCCCATGGCAGGAGTTCATCGAGCCGGTTGACGGGATGGCCGTCGACCATGCGCTGGAGAACGTCGGCGAGATAGGCGTAGGGTTCGACTCCGTTGAGCTTGGCGGTTTCGATGAGCGAACAAAGGATCGCCCATCTCGCCCCTCCGCCGTCGCTGCCGGCGAAGAGGTGGTTCTTCCGCCCAAGGCTGACGGGGCGGATCGCCCGCTCGACAGGATTGGTGTCCATCTCGACATGGCCATCGGTCAGGAACCGGGTGAGGCCGTCCCATCTGGAGAGCGCATAGCGTATGGCTTTCGCCAGTTCCCCGGCAGCCGGGATGAGCGCCAGCTGTGCCTTCAGCCAGGCCTCCAGTGCTGCCACCAGTGGCTTCGAGCGGCTTCGTCGTGCCGCCAGCCTGTGCGGCGGCGACTGCCCGCGAAGCTCTGCTTCGATCACGTAAATATCGCCGATCCTGCGCATGGCCTCTTCGGCGATGGGCGAGCCGGTGGCCTGCGCGACATCGTAGAACTTGCGCCTCGTATGCGCCCAGCAGGCGGCAAGTTTGATGGTCCCGGCCTTCGCGAGCGTCTCGAAGCCGGCATAGCCATCGACATGCAGTACGCCTCTATAGGACGCCAGATGTCTGGCCGGGCGCTCGGCCTTCCGGTCGGGTGCGAACATGTAGATAGCGGCTGGAGGTTCCGGTCCGCTCCACCCGCGCTGTTCACGGGCATAGACCCACAGCCTTCCGGTCTTGGTGCGTCCCCGGCCGGGATCGAGCACCGGAACTGGCGTGTCATCGGCGAAGAGATAGTCGGAAGCCAGGATATTCCTCGCCAGCCTGTCGTGAAGCGCCTCCAGCCACCAGCATGCGCCACCGACCCAGCCGGCGAGCGTCGAGCGCGCCAGATCGATGCCGTGCCGCGCGAAGATCTCCGACTGCCGATAGAGAGGCGTATGGTCACAATATTTGCTGATGAGAACCTGCGTGAGCAGCGCCGGCGTGGCCACTCCACCGGCGATCAGCCGTTCCGGCGCCGGCGCCTGAACCACGCTCTCGCAGAGGCGACAGGCATATTTCGGGCGGGTGATGCGGATCACCCGCAGCTGCGCCGGCACCCAGTCGAGCATTTCGGCCTGGCTCTCGCCAATCGCATGGAGCGCGCCGCCGCAGCACGCGCAAACCTCACTCTCGATGTCGAGCCGAACCTCCTGGCGCGGCAGGTGATCGGGCAGCGGTTTGCGATGAGACGTGCGTTCCGACGGCAGCTTCGCGACGTCCGGACGGCTCTCCCTGATGCGAGCGATATCGGCATCGAGATCGTCCAGGGCGAGCGCCAGCTGGTCGGGATCGAGGCGCTCGGAACGGCGGCCGAACTGCGCCCGCTGCAGCTTCTTGATGATCGACTGAAGGCGCTCGATCTCGCCGTCGCGGCTCTCGACGACGCCCACAATCTCGCGCACCAGCTGGTGCAGGAGGTCGACATCGGAGGGCAGGTTATCCAGATCGAGCCGCATGCGCGATTCTACTGCAAAACCGCGTCGCGCCCAAGCTTAGAAGCCTTCATCTGTCAGCATTTGCCTGCCTTTTCATCCCGCCAGTGCCGGTTTCCAGACACGTTCCGGCGCACGCCAGTCGATGCCTTCGATCAGCATGGCCAGCTGCGCCGGCGTCAACGTGATCGCGCCGTCATAGCCCGCCATCACCGGCCACACGAAGCTGCCCTGGTCGAGCCGCTTGGTGAACAGGCAGAGCCCGTTGCCGTCCCAGAACAGGATCTTCAGCATCGACGCCTTCCTTCCCCGGAAGGCGAACAGGTGGCCCGAGAACGGGTCCTGCTTCAGCGTCTGCTGCACCAGCATGGCGAGCCCGTCCAGGCCTTTGCGCATGTCGGTGTAGCCCAGCGCCAGATGCACCTTCACGCCGGCGGGAACGATCATCATGGTGCGATCTCCCCGCGCTCGACATGCGCCCGCACAGCATCGGGATCGCTGCCGACCGGCGCGAAGACCCGCCGCCCGTCGGCCAATTCGACGGCTATCATGCCGTCGGGCCGCTGCATCAGATCCTGCAGCACACGTGCCGCCGGCGTACCTTCGTCCAGCGCGACGGGCGCCAGCTTCGCGCGCTTCTTCTGCGCCACGCCGAACTGCACCCGCAAGCGGAACAGCAGTCCCGTGACGATGCCGTGCTTGCGCGCCACGCTCGACACGCTGACGCCCGCCTGGTCGCTCTCGAGTGCGATGGCGCGTTTTTCCTCGTCGCTGAAGACACGCCGGATCGGCTGCCGCGGCGCCTCCGATTCACCTTTCGATGGAGCCGTCAAGAGGCCGTCCGCCGGCTTTTTGCTGGCACTAGTGCCAACGACCGGACGGGCGGAGGGGTGAAGATGCGCGCGCCAGTCGATCTCCACCTCGCCCTCGTCCAGCCGGTCGCGCCATTTGCGCAGGCTCGTCGGCGACAGATTGAGCGCAGCGGCGTACTCCCGCATGCCCATCCCGCTCCAGTTCATCGCCTCGACATGCATCGCCCAGAACGCCTGAAGCGCACGGTTGCGCTCATCCGTGCTCACGCTGAAGCGCAGCCGGGCGCGTCTCTTCTGGCGCTTTTCCTCGGCTTCACGGCGCTTCGACCGGCGCAGTTCCGCCTGATATTCCACATGCTTACGGGCCGCTTCCTTGCCGGCCAGATACTTCAGCCAGCGATCGAACGTGCACTTCCAGAGTCCGTGCTGGCGGCAATAGTTCGTCCGGTCCAGCCCGCTCTGCCGCCACGCCTCGATGTGAACAACCCAAAAGGACTGCCGCGCCGTGTTCTCGAAATGTCTCAAATTCATCGGAGATCCTCCATGCTACGAAGGAATCCGACATGCCTCGATTTTGCACCACGCCAATACTGTGCAGGGGCCGGACGCTTACTCGACCGATTAGGAGTGCAAGATAAAAGCGGCTCGCCGGCCGAACCGCAAGCCATTGACATGGCTTGGGTTCCGGCGTGCCGGTCGGTCGGGGCGCGTGCCGCGCCCTTCACTTTCAGCAGCGATTTCAAGGGCTTTTCCGGCACTGCTCGGCGGTTGACCTCCACGAGGGGGCCGGCATGAGCGAGGGCGACAGCGACCTCCGCATCCGGCCCGGCCGCATCCGCTCGACCCGGACGCCGCGCCCGAAGAGCTTCATCAACCAGGTGCTGCGGGCCGCGAAGAAGGCCGGCCATGTGGGTGGCGGAGCGCCGGGCGCATCCGGCCGGCGTGGGGGCGCCGGCACGCCCGGGCACTCCACCTTCGGCCGCGGCCGCCTTGGCTTCAGTCGCAGCCGGCTGTTCTCGCCGGGCCGGCGCGTGGTGGTAGCGGCCCGCATCGCCCGGCACTCCGGCAAGGCCTTCCGCTCGGCGCCGCTCGCCGCGCACCTCTCCTACCTGAAGCGGGACGGGGTCAGCCGAGAGGGAGACAAGGGCATCCTGTTCGACGCGGGCTCGGATCGTGCGGACGATCGCGCCTTCGCCGAGCGGTGCCAGGACGACCGGCACCATTTCCGGTTCATCGTCTCGCCGGAGGACGCGGCCGACCTCACCGACTTCAAGGCGTTCACCCGCGACCTCGTCCGCCAGATGGAAGCCGATCTGGGGACACGTCTCGACTGGGTCGCCGTCGACCACTGGAACACCGACAACCCTCACGTCCATCTGCTGGTGCGCGGCGTGGACGAGACCGGCGCCGATCTCGTCATCTCCCGCGACTATATCAGCCAGGGGCTGCGCGCCCGCGCCCAGGAGCTGGTCGAGATCGAGCTCGGCCCAAAGCCCGAGCATGAGGTCCGGCACGCGCTCGAGAAGGAGGTCGCCGCCGAGCGCTGGACCCGCCTCGACGCCCAGATCCGCATTGCCGCGGATGACACCGGCCACATCGACCTGCGTCCCGAGACCTCCGGCGCCTCCGATCCCGAGATCCGCCGGCTGATGATCGGTCGGCTCCAGCATCTGGAGAAGATGGGCCTCGCCGCTCCCGCCGGACCGGGTGAGTGGATGGTCGGGCTCGAGGCGGAGCGGGCGCTGCGCGACCTCGGCATGCGCGGCGACATCATCAAGACCATGCACCGCGCCTTCACCGAACGCGGCCAGGAGCGCGGCGTCGCCGATTATGTCATCGATGGCGCGGCGAGCCCGTCCCCCATTCTGGGCCGGCTGGTCGACCGAGGCCTGCACAACGAGCTGACGGGCGAGGCCTATGCCGTGATCGACGGCATCGACGGCCGCGCCCACCATGTCCGCTTCCGCGGCATCGAGGCCTTCGCGCACGCCCCTCCCCTCGGCGGCATCGTCGAGGTCCGCCGCTTCGGAGGCGCGGACGACGCCCAGCCGACCCTGGTGCTCGCCACCCGGTCCGACTTCGATCTCGCCCGCCAGATCACGGCACAAGGGGCGACCTGGCTCGATCACCGCCTCGTCGAGCGTGAGCCCGTTGCGATGGCCATGGGCGGCTTCGGCCACGAGGCGCGCGAGGCCATGCAGGCCCGAGCCGAGCATCTCGTCGAGGAAGGCCTCGCCCGCCGCCAGGGTCAGCGCATCATCCTCCAGCGCGATCTCCTCGCGACGCTCCGCCGGCGCGAGCTCGATGCGGTCGGGGCGAGGCTCTCCGCCGAGACCGGGTTGCCGATGCAGAAGGTCGCGGCAAGCGAGCATGTCGCCGGCATCTACCGCCAGCGCCTGACCTTGGCCTCGGGCCGCTACGCCATGATCGACAGCGGCCTCGGGTTCCAGCTCGTCCCGTGGTCACGCGAGCTCGAGAAGAAGCTCGGTCAGCACGTCACCGGCACAGTGAAGGACGGCGGCGACATCGAGTGGAGCCTCGGCCGCAAGCGCGACCTCGGCCTCTAGGCACCCGCGAACCGCAGACAAGGAGCGCCCATGTCCGCCACCAAGATCCTCTGGGGCCAGATCCTCGTCGTCTTCCTGATCGTGCTCACCACCACCTGGGCGGCGACGCAATATGTCGCCTGGCGGCTCGGCTTCCAGGCGCAGCTCGGGCCGCCCTGGTTCAGCCTCGCTGGTATTCCGGTCTATTTTCCGGCGGCCTTCTTCGCCTGGTGGTTCTCATACGACGCTTATGCCCCCGACATCTTCAACCGGGGCGGGGTCATCGCGGCCTCGGGAGGTTTCCTCGCCATCGCGGTCGCCATCGCCATGTCGGTCTGGCGGGCGCGCGAAGCCAAGGCCGTCTCGACCTATGGATCGGCCCGCTGGGCCGAGCCGCCCGACATCAAGGCCGCCGGCCTCCTCGGGCCGGACGGCGTCGTGCTCGGCAGGCTCGGACGGGACTATCTGCGGCATGACGGCCCCGAGCACGTGCTGTGCTTCGCCCCGACCCGAAGCGGCAAGGGCGTGGGCCTCGTAGTGCCGACGCTCCTCACCTGGCCGGGCTCGGCCATCATCCACGACATCAAGGGGGAGAACTGGCAGCTGACCGCCGGCTTCCGCGCCCAGCACGGCAAGGTGGTCCTGTTCGACCCGACGAACCCCGTGTCCTCCCCCTATAACCCCCTACTGGAAATCCGCCGTGGTGACTGGGAGGTGAGGGACGTCCAGAACGTGGCCGACGTGCTCGTGGACCCGGAAGGCTCGCTCGATCGGAGGAACCACTGGGAGAAGACGAGCCATTCCTTGTTGGTGGGCGCCATCCTGCACGTCCTTTATGCCGGGGACGACAAGACCCTGTCCGGCGTCGCGGCCTTCCTCTCCGATCCGCGCCGGCCCATCGAGGCGACCTTGCGGGCGATGATGACCACCCGCCACCTCGGAGAGGCGGGACCGCATCCTGTCGTCGCTTCGACAGCGCGGGAGCTGCTCAACAAGTCGGACAACGAGCGCTCCGGTGTGCTGAGCACCGCCATGTCGTTCCTCGGGCTCTACAGGGACCCCGTGGTGGCCGCAGTCACCCGCCGCTGCGACTGGCGCATCGCCGACCTCATTGCCGACGAGCGGCCGGTCTCGCTCTATCTCGTCGTGCCGCCGTCGGACATCAGTCGGACGAAACCTCTGATCCGCCTCGTGCTGAACCAGATCGGGCGCCGCCTGACCGAGGACCTCCACGCCAGGGACCGACGCCATCGCGTGCTGATGATGCTCGACGAATTCCCGGCCCTGGGCAGGCTCGACTTCTTCGAGAGCGCCCTGGCCTTCATGGCCGGGTACAAGATCAAGGCCTTCCTGATCGCCCAGTCGCTCAACCAGATCGAGAAGGCCTATGGTGCCAACAATTCGATCCTGGATAACTGCCACGTCCGCGTGAGCTTTGCTGCCAACGACGAGCGCACAGCCAAACGCATCTCCGATTCCCTGGGCACCGCTACCGAGATGCGCGCCATGCGCAACTACGCTGGCCACCGCCTCAGCCCCTGGCTCGGGCACCTCATGGTGTCGCGGCAGGAGACCGCACGGCCGCTCCTCACCCCCGGCGAGGTCATGCAGCTTCCCCCTGCCGACGAGATCGTCATGGTGGCCGGCACACCTCCGATCAAGGCAAAGAAAGCCCGGTACTACGAGGATCACCGTTTCACCGAGCGGGTCCTGTCGCCGCCCGCCCCCTCCCGGACCGCCAGGACCAGCCGGGAAGATGGCTGGTCGACCCTGGTGCCACAGAAGCCGGATGCCGGTCTCGTCACCGAACTGGCCAAGGCCGAGGCGGACACAGCCAACAGCGGCTTGCGCCGAGAGCCGGAGCTTCCCGGACCACGTCGCCATCGCCAAGGAGACGACACCGCAGGGCCCGGCCGACGAATTCGCGATCGTCCTCGACGACGAGCCGGACGACATAGTCCAGCAAGCACGTGTCCTGCGGCAGCAAATGCGCGGCGTCGCAAGGCAGGCGGCGCTTGACCCCCATGACGGCATCAATCTGTGAGGATGGCCATGCGTGACCGGATGAATGTGTATTTCCCGCCGCAGATGCTCAAGGAGATCTCGGAACTCGCAGAACGGAGGAAGCTGTCCCGCTCGGCCATCGTCGAGGCGGCGGTTGCCTCTTTTCTCTCGCCAGAGGGCGCCGACAAACGCGAGGCTGCCCTCGCCCGCCGCCTTGATCGGCTCTCCCGCCAAACGTCTCGCATCGAACGCGATCTACGGGTCACCGCCGACACGCTGGCGCTCTTCGTGCGCTTCTGGCTCACCATCACCCCGCCGCTGCCGAGCGATGCCCAGGCCGCCGCGCAGATCAAGGGGCGGGAACGCTACGAGGGATTCGTCGAAACGCTCGGCAAGCGACTTCAGAAGGGACAGAACTTTCTGCATGAGATCCCGGACGACGTCTCAGGACAACCGGTGGCGGAGGAACCCAACCCCACTCCTTCAAGGTAGCCAGATCCGGCAGGAGTCGTTAACACATCAGCAGTGTCTGTTCCCCGTCGGCTGAGCACGAACGGCGAGCGACGGGCAGTCGTGACCCTTTACCGACCTCCGACTGCCTTACAGCGACGTCCGCTTTGCGCCCCCATCTCGGTCGTAGAGATCAGACTGGCTATTTCCTGAAAGCAGACTTGCGCCTTACAGTTCCGGAGGTCCTGGTTGCGCCAGGGGACTAAACCGCTGCCGCGGTAGGCGCCCTGCATGACGGGCGGTTGGGTACTTTCCATGTGGCGCCCGGCATAGGCGGGCGGACCATCACGGGGTTTCTTCGGACAGGAGAGCCCCATGGACCATCAGGAGCACCCCACCAGCACACGGCCGGCCGTCAGCCCGCTGCGGCAGCGGATGATCGAGGACATGACGATCCGTCGGTTCGGCGAGCACACCCAGCGCGATTATGTCCGCCAGGTCGCCGAGTTCACCGCCTTCCTCGGCCGGGCGCCGGACCAGGCGGAGCCCGAGGATCTGCGGCGCTACCAGCTTCATCTGGCGAGCTTCAGTGCCAGCTATGCCCGCATGAACCTTGCCTGCACGGCCTTGCGCTTCTTCTTCCACATCACGCTGGGGCGGGCCGGCTTCGGTGATCGCATGGCCCGCATCCCGACGCCCGAACGCCTGCCGGTGGTGCTGAGCACCGAGGAGGTGGCGCTGCTGCTCGCCCATGCGCCGAACCTCAAGTACCGCGCCGCTCTCAGCATCGCCTATGGCTGCGGCCTGCGGGTGTCGGAGGTGGCCCACCTCAAGGTCGCCGATATCGACAGCGCGCGGATGCTGATCCGCGTCGAGCAGGGCAAAGGCCGCAAGGACCGCTACGTGATGCTCGCGCCTGATCTGCTCGACCTGCTGCGCCGCTGGTGGAAGGAGCGCCGGCCGCAGGGTTGGCTGTTCCCCGGCCGCGATCCCGGCCAGCCCATCACCACCCGCCAGCTCGACCGGGCCTGCAGGACGGCAGCCTCCGCCGCCCGGCTCGACAAGCGCGTCTCCATGCACACCCTGCGGCACAGCTTCGCCACCCACCTGCTCGAGCGCAAGACCGATATCCGCGTCATCCAGGTATTGCTCGGCCACAGGAAGCTCGACACCACGGCCGTCTATACCCGCGTCGCGCTGAAGACCCTACGCGAGGTGGAGAGCCCGCTCTCCCTGCTGACGCCACCACCTCTGTAGTCCGTACCGGTCCATGGCGCGGCCTGCGCTGGAGGTCGCGGATATCCTGAACGCCCATGGCGATGCCTATGAGAGGGCGCACGCCGGACGTCTCAGTCGCGGCCAGATGAAGGTCATGTCGGCGATCAGGTCCTGCCGCACGGTGGTGCTCGGCGGGCACGTGTCGCGCTGCGCCGACTGCGCTCATGTGGAGGTCGCCTACAACTCCTGTCGCAACCGGCACTGCCCCAAGTGCCAGGGAGCAATGGCGCGGGACTGGCTCGCCGCCCGCCAGGCCGAGCTTTTGCCGGTGCCCTATTATCATCTGGTCTTCACCCTGCCGGCCGCGATCGGCACCATCGCCTATCAGAACAAGGCGGCGGTCTACGACCTGCTGTTCAGGGCTTCGGCCGAGACGCTCACCACCATCGCCGCCGACCCCCGGCATCTCGGCGCCCGCATCGGCATCACCGCCGTGCTTCACACCTGGGGCTCGGCGCTCACCCACCATCCCCATATCCATGCCGTGGTGCCCGGCGGGGGACTGTCTGCCGACGGCTCCCGCTGGATCGCCGGCCGGGTCCGGTTCTTCCTGCCGGTGCGGGTGCTGTCCCGCCTGTTCCGGCGGCTCTTCCTCGACGGGCTCCGGGCGCTCCATGCCGCCGGCCGGCTCACCCTCTTTGGGGACATCGCTCCGCTGGTGGATGCGCGTGAGTTCGAGGCGATGCTTGCGCCCCTACGCCGGGCCGAGTGGATGGTCTACGCCAAACGCCCCTTCGCGGGACCTGCGGCAGTGCTCGCCTATCTATCGCGCTACACGCACCGCGTGGCGATCTCAAACAGCCGGCTCCTCGCCATGGATGAGCGCGGGGTCACCTTCCGCTGGAAGGACTATCGCGCCCGAGCCAAGACTTCGGGCAACGGCTGGATCAAGACCATGACCCTGCCGGCGGACGAGTTCATCCGCCGCTTCCTGCTCCATGTCCTGCCCGACGGCTTCCACCGCATCCGGCACTACGGCCTGTTTGCGAGCGCGGTGCGCGCCGCCAACATCGAGAGGGTCCGCGCGCTGCTCGTAGACCAGCAGGTGCGCGCCTCGCCGGAGGGAGCCACGCCTGCCGAAACGATACGACCAGAGGCCACGCTGCGCTGCCCGTGCTGCGCCGGCATCATGACCATCATCGAGACATTCGCCCGGGGCTCGGCGCCGAAGACCTGGCCCGCCAGTGCCTCCATCAGGATCGACACCTCATGAGCGGCGCCACCTCTCTCGAACTCCAACTGCATCCGGCAGGCCGCGTCGTAGGCGCAAAGGATAGCTTCGTCCTCGCGCCGACCATCCCGCGCTCAGTCTCGTCATGGAACCCGGCCGCGCACTCATCAACGGGCGCTGGCAGCCCCACGGCACTGTTCCGGACTGTCAGGTGTTCTGGCAACCGTCACCAGCAAGACCACACAGCCCCCAGCCCAGACCCAAAATCCCCATAGCACCGCGACGACCTCGACCGTCGCCCACGTCGGACCGCGGTTTCCTCCCCTGGAGGCTTTCCGACGCCGGCCCGCGCGATCAGCCCCACCATCGTGATCGGGCCGGCATCCGAAACCCTTCACATAGGACTAAACCGCTGCCGCGGTAGGCGCCCTGCATGACGGGCGGTTGGGTACTTTCCATGTGGCGCCCGGCATAGGCGGGCGGACCATCACGGGGTTTCTTCGGACAGGAGAGCCCCATGGACCATCAGGAGCACCCCACCAGCACACGGCCGGCCGTCAGCCCGCTGCGGCAGCGGATGATCGAGGACATGACGATCCGTCGGTTCGGCGAGCACACCCAGCGCGATTATGTCCGCCAGGTCGCCGAGTTCACCGCCTTCCTCGGCCGGGCGCCGGACCAGGCGGAGCCCGAGGATCTGCGGCGCTACCAGCTTCATCTGGCGAGCTTCAGTGCCAGCTATGCCCGCATGAACCTTGCCTGCACGGCCTTGCGCTTCTTCTTCCACATCACGCTGGGGCGGGCCGGCTTCGGTGATCGCATGGCCCGCATCCCGACGCCCGAACGCCTGCCGGTGGTGCTGAGCACCGAGGAGGTGGCGCTGCTGCTCGCCCATGCGCCGAACCTCAAGTACCGCGCCGCTCTCAGCATCGCCTATGGCTGCGGCCTGCGGGTGTCGGAGGTGGCCCACCTCAAGGTCGCCGATATCGACAGCGCGCGGATGCTGATCCGCGTCGAGCAGGGCAAAGGCCGCAAGGACCGCTACGTGATGCTCGCGCCTGATCTGCTCGACCTGCTGCGCCGCTGGTGGAAGGAGCGCCGGCCGCAGGGTTGGCTGTTCCCCGGCCGCGATCCCGGCCAGCCCATCACCACCCGCCAGCTCGACCGGGCCTGCAGGACGGCAGCCTCCGCCGCCCGGCTCGACAAGCGCGTCTCCATGCACACCCTGCGGCACAGCTTCGCCACCCACCTGCTCGAGCGCAAGACCGATATCCGCGTCATCCAGGTATTGCTCGGCCACAGGAAGCTCGACACCACGGCCGTCTATACCCGCGTCGCGCTGAAGACCCTACGCGAGGTGGAGAGCCCGCTCTCCCTGCTGACGCCACCACCTCTGTAGTCCGTACCGGTCCATGGCGCGGCCTGCGCTGGAGGTCGCGGATATCCTGAACGCCCATGGCGATGCCTATGAGAGGGCCCATGCCGGGCATCTCAGCCGCGGCCAGATGAAGGTGATGTCGGCGATCAGGTCCTGCCGCACGGTGGTGCTCGGCGGGCATGTGTCGCGCTGCGCCCACTGCGCTCATCTGGAGATCGCCTACAACTCCTGCCGCAATCGGCATTGTCCCAAGTGCCAGGGAGCCACGGCACGGGAATGGCTCGCGGCCCGGCAGGCCGAGCTTCTGCCGGTCCCCTATTATCATCTCGTCTTCACCCTGCCTGCGATCCTTGGCGCCGTCGCCTACCAGAACAAGGCGGCGGTCTACGACCTGCTGTTCAAGTCCTCGGCCGAGACGCTGGCCACCATCGCCGCCGATCCGCGGCATCTCGGCGCCCGCATCGGCCTTACCGCCGTGCTTCACACCTGGCGCTCGGAGCTCACCCACCACCCCCACATTCATGCGGTGGTGCCCGGCGGCGGGCTCTCGACCGATGGCTCCCGCTGGATCGCCGGCCGGGCCCGCTTCTTCCTGCCGGTGCGGGTGCTGTCCCGCCTGTTCCGGCGGCTCTTCCTCGAGGGGCTCCGGGCGCTCCATGCCGCCGGCCGGCTCACCCTCTTTGGGGACATCGCTCCGCTGGTGGATGCGCGTGAGTTCGAGGCGATGCTTGCGCCCCTACGCCGGGCCGAGTGGATGGTCTACGCCAAACGCCCCTTCGCGGGACCTGCGGCAGTGCTCGCCTATCTATCGCGCTACACGCACCGCGTGGCGATCTCAAACAGCCGGCTCCTCGCCATGGATGAGCGCGGGGTCACCTTCCGCTGGAAGGACTATCGCGCCCGGGCCAAGGCCACGGGCAACGGCTGGATCAAGACGATGACCCTGCCGGCGGATGAGTTCATCCGCCGCTTCCTGCTCCATGTCCTGCCCGATGGCTTCCACCGCATCCGGCACTACGGCCTGTTTGCGAGCGCGGTGCGCGCCGCCAACATCGAGAGGGTCCGCGCGCTGCTCGTAGACCAGCAGGTGCGCGCCTCGCCGGAGGGAGCCACGCCTGCCGAAACGATACGACCAGAGGCCACGCTGCGCTGCCCGTGCTGCGCCGGCATCATGACCATCATCGAGACATTCGCCCGGGGCTCGGCGCCGAAGACCTGGCCCGCCAGTGCCTCCATCAGGATCGACACCTCATGAGCGGCGCCACCTCTCTCGAACTCCAACTGCATCCGGCAGGCCGCGTCGTAGGCGCAAAGGATAGCTTCGTCCTCGCGCCGACCATCCCGCGCTCAGTCTCGTCATGGAACCCGGCCGCGCACTCATCAACGGGCGCTGGCAGCCCCACGGCACTGTTCCGGACTGTCAGGTGTTCTGGCAACCGTCACCAGCAAGACCACACAGCCCCCAGCCCAGACCCAAAATCCCCATAGCCCCGCGACGACCTCGACCGTCGCCCACGTCGGACCGCGGTTTCCTCCCCTGGAGGCTTTCCGACGCCGGCCCGCGCGATCAGCCCCACCATCGTGATCGGGCCGGCATCCGAAACCCTTCACATAAGCGGAAGTTGGTGCTTCGCCCGAAAGCGGACCTACGTTGCCACACGCCTCACGGCCAAAATCGACCTACACCGGACATGCTTGAGCAATCCCGCCAGCAGAGCAAGGTGCACAGGGATCTCCCGTGACGGTTGCGATCCCGGTGATTGTCTCGGCGGCGAATCTGAGAAACGAATGGGCCAGACGCGGCGCAAAGAAGCCGCGGATTCGGGGGGAAGATGTTCATCTACGCCGACGAGACGGGCAATTCCGGCAAGAAAATCGATGACGCGCAGGAGTGGTATCGCCTGGGTGCGATCATGTCGGCCGCAGACGTCGAGCCGAACCTTTCGGCGGCGATGACGCCGATCCTCACGAAGCTCCAGAAGAACCGACTGCACGCGAAGGACATGCAGCCGGTCGAGGTAGCCGAGGCCGCGAATGCGATCTGCGACGCGCTGGACGCCGCGGGTCCATGGACCTTTTGGACGTACGGTATCCACAAGCCCTATCTGCCCACGACGAAGTTCGTCGATACTGTCTTCGACAGCGGCGAGAACCTCGCCGTTCCGGCCATGTGGTACAACCTGGAGCTATTCCGTCACGCCATCTGCCAAGCCGTCGACGACTGCATGAGGGAAAAGACGAGGGCCGATTTCTGGGAGGCCTACCTCAAGGACGACATCGCCGGAATCCAGGCCTGCGTTCGGACGATCCGGAATTACGTCCCGCGAAAGGTGACGGACTGGCGCATCCGCGAGGTGATGCGCGAGGCCTTCGATTTCGTGCTCAAACACCCCGAGCAGTTCACGTTGTTGGCGGCGGAGAGGCGGGAGGGCTATCACGGCCACACGCCGAACATGATCGCGTTCACGTCTGTTTTCGGCGCGATCCATGAGTTCGCGGCCGAGCACAACAGTCCGCCGATCGCGTTCGTGCACGACCAGCAGCAGGAATTCAAGAAGTCGATGCGAAAGGCATACGAGACCTTCGGAAAGATGACCTACAAGGAGGATAAGATGGGCGCGATCCCTGAGATGGAGATCGCGAAGTACGACTTGGCCGAATTCACTATGCCGTCGTCGTCGACCTCTTTCGGTCTCCAAGCGACGGACCTGCTCCTGTGGCTCGTCCAGCGCACCAAGCCGACGCCCGACTTGATCGCGGTTCGGAAAAGGATGGAGCCGAACGTCAAGGACGCCGAGATCTCCCGCAAGATGACCGATCTGATCGTGAAGATGCGAGCGATCCAAAGCCAGCGTCTGGATGTCAGCGAGGCGCAGATCGCAAATGGTCGCGAGTTCCTCGCACTTGAAGCGATGGCCAGGCAGGGTCGGGTGCGAGCCCTAGTGGACGCGAAGCGCTCATGACGACGCCGGCTGTACTAACCGAAGCCGATCTCCTGAGGCTGAGAATGATCTCGAAGACGCTGGGTGATGCAGGCGGCAACCATTTCCGTCGTAGCGTCGCCTCGATCTACGCCGTCAAAGAGAATCTCAAGCCGACGCATCTCGGCTCTTCGGCGCTGCTGGAGATCGATGGCCACCGCATCCTTCTGACCGCCGCGCACATTATCGACGAGCATGTGAAGACAAACTTGTATGTGGCGGCGGGCGGAAAACTCATGCCGCTGACGGGGGACTTCTTTGTTTCCCAGAAGCTACGCGGGCGGGCACTCGACCACTTCGATGTCGCCTTCACGAAACTGTCCTCGGAACTGATCGAGGCGTTCGGGGACGTATTCGTGCCGGAGCGCGCGCTTTGCGATACGGTAGGCCGGGAGCCCGGACGTCTCTTTACGGCTATCGGATTTCCCAACTCGAAGAACAAGGATTTCGACAGCAAGAAGCTTGCCGTGCGAGCCCAGGATTATTCCTTCACCTCCGTGCACAAGGAGGTGCCGTGGCTGTCAAAGAAGCTCACGGGTGCCGGCGAGTATCACCTACAGCTGATGTACGATAAGCGGGTCCGTCGAGAGAGCGGTGTAATCGACAACGCCTTCTACCCGCGCGGATTGAGCGGCGGGCTGGTAGTTGATTGCGGTCGGCCTTCTCAGGTTTTTCTGTCTCCGCGGCCTCTCGCCCCGACGCCGATGCTCGCCGGCATGACGATCGAGCTCAAGCAACGTCGCCTGATCGCCATACGCATGGACGTGATCCTGCCGAATATTCGGCGGGAGCTTGCGAAGGTGCAGTGAGCACGTGCTGCACATCACTGCACCTCACCGGTCGAGGCGACTGATGATACGCCCGATCGTGGAACTCGATCAGCAGGCCACCCGGCATTCTCGGACGAAGTAGCAGTTGATCAGCCGAACGACATCGATGGGCGCCGAAATCGTGCGGGCACGCTCACGGGAGATCCGAACTTAGGCATTGCAAACGGCGCAGCGGGCGCATCTCAGCCATTCCGCCGCAGTTTCGTCGTGGGCCTAGAAGCGGACGTCCGCGACGTCGGCTAGGGGTCAATCTCGGCCCCGGACATTCGTCGGCGATATGTCCGCTTCTCGTTCGAAGTTCCCAATAGCGGACTGTCTGCCACCGGCCCCGGAGCTGTCTGTCAGCAAAGCGCCCCAAGTCGGACGTTTAAGCACTTTCGGAGTTGCCCCAAAAGTGGACAATATTCTCGCATCTAGTTAAAACATGGGCCGCTGCGCGATCATCCGAGATATTCTGCTCATCAATGCGCAGCGCAACCGCGAGCGTTCGACCGGCATTGTCGCCGAATTGACGCAGACATGCATCAGGCCGAATGCAGGTCCTATTCGACAAGCTGACCGCACTTAACCCAGAGCCGTAGTCACCTTTGTTTAAATTGCGTCAGGCGCTGCTGACGCTCGGGGATTGTGCATCCTTGCGCAATATCCGTGTCGCTGCCTGGTTATGTTCCGGTGAGTTCCAGACCACGCCCTTGTCCGATGGCGCCGTTAACAGGACCGTGGAGCAGGGCAGACTGGCCGCATCGAATTTTCGCGCGATGAACTCGCTTTCGCCACGGTCATGGCTCGACATGATCAGCTGATAGCCGTTGAGTTCGACCATGTTGCGCATCACGTCGACAAAGGCGGCGGTGTGGATGATGTCGTTGTGCTGGAGCGGATCGTCGAGCAGCAGCGCGCGCCAGCGCGACCAGGGATAGGCGGTGCTGGCCGCGCACAGGATGCTGAAACCGTTCGCGGCGAGCTGGCCTTCGCTCAGCACGACCTGTGGCGGCAGGTCCTTCTTCGTCTCGATGGCATTCGCCACCTTCTCACGGTAACGCAGCGCCATGCCGAAGCTGGTCGCGTCGACCCGCGTATCCGCCTTGAACTGAATGCTCTCGCCCGGCGTGCTCAGCATCGCTTCGTTGAAATCGTCGATCACCGTATTCAGCGGATCGAGGACACGCGCCGAGAAATCGTCGGCCTGCGCCTGAAGATCTTCCGAATAGCGCTTCACCGCACTGCGCGCCGCCATGGTGAGCTTCACCGCCGCCCGCGCCGCCTCGTGTTTGGCCTTGAGACCGGCAAGATAGGCTGCCGGATCCCCGACGGCATCGTCGCCCCCGGTCTTGCGCATCGACGCGACAATCTCGTCGATCTCACCCTGGAGCAGCGCATCCTCATTGTCGCGGGCAAGCACGAGCTGGCTTTCGGCCAGCAATCGCAGACCCGTCAGCACCGCCTCGATGCCAGCAAGGCCGCGGTCAAATTCCGCCTGGCTCGGGATGTCGGCGAGACCCGCCCGCGTCCAGCGCTGCTGCATCCGCCGCGCCGCCTGTTCGGAGGTTCCGCGAGCGACCTCGGCCGCCGCAAGGTCGCGCTGAGCGATGTCGAGCGCCGTCTGCTCCCGCTGAACGTCCGCCGCCGCGTTGCTCGCCGCCTCGGTCAGTTGGGCGAGACGGCCACGCGCATCTTCACCGCGCTCGCGTTCCGCCGTCAGACGCCACTCAATTTCGCCGATCGTGGCGTTCGACAGATTGCGCGCCGCGATCCGGTCGGCACACGCCTTGTCTTCCGCCTGAAACCGGGCCAGCCGGGCTCCCAGCTGGCTCTCACGCGCGATCAGCTCGTCGAGATCGGCGGCAACGGTCGATCGCTGCTCGGTCGCCGCCGCCGCGCTCGCCGCCAGCGCTTCGAGCGGCCCCCTCGGCTGCGGCAACGGCCGCGTCCGCATCTCGGGCGCGTGCCGCCGCAAGCGTGGTGAGATCGCTATCGGGGGCGGTCGCGAGCGTCTTCGCGATGCTGGCACGCGCATTGGTCACCGCACCGGCCGCCGCGGCCGCCGCCCGCTCGAGCCCGT
The DNA here is from genome assembly GCF_047444035.1 of Xanthobacter sp. AM11. Taxonomy (NCBI): domain Bacteria; kingdom Pseudomonadati; phylum Pseudomonadota; class Alphaproteobacteria; order Hyphomicrobiales; family Xanthobacteraceae; genus Xanthobacter; species Xanthobacter sp. AM11. The sequence continues at coordinate 1,500,530 of NZ_JBLAOA010000001.1, read as the reverse complement.
CGACCGCAGCTACCACGCCCCGCAGGCGACGAATATCGTCGTTGAGCGCGGGACGGGCACTCCGCAATGCCTCCAGGGCATCATCCGCCTGCGCGAGGCGTTTGTCGCTCCCGGACGCCGCCGCACCGGCGAGCGTCTTGAGCACGCCTGGTTCGAACGGTGTCCGGCAGACGGGACAGTCGGTATCGTCCTCGTGCAGATGGCTCGCCAGCTGCGACAAGGCCGCGCTGATCGCTGACGCATGGCGATCAGCTTCCGCCCGTTCCCGCTCGGCGTCGGCAATCCTGCCATCGAGATCGGCTAATCGCGTTTCGAGTGGAACCAGTTCCGCGGCAGCGCGGGCGGCGGCCTCGCGGCCCTGGGCCAGCGCGGCATCGGCGGCGCCGGACGCAGCTTCGAGATCGAGACAATCCGCCATCGCCTCGTTGAGCGCGCGCGCCGACGCGGCAAGGCTGCGCAACCGCGCGACTTCGGCACTGGCCTCGCCATGCTGACTGATCGTCGCGTCAGCGTCCGCAATCGTTGTGCGGTGCGCAGCAATCGCCTCGACCAGCGCCGAACGATCCTGCTGTTCGGTCGACACTAGCCCGGCGAGCTGGGCACGGCGGGCAAGATCGGTGCGCCCGGCGTCGAGCACGGCAATGTTCTGGTCGATGGTGGCGATCGCCGCAGTCTGCGCAGTCACCGCGTCGTTCGCCGATCCCACCAGCGGGGCCGCCCGATCGAGGCTCGCCTGGGCGTCGCTCACCACGCTGCGTAGCCGGACGAGGCTCGGATGGTCGAGCCGTCCCTCCGCCTGGCTGACCGCGAATTGCGCGGGCATGTCCGAGAGCGCTTCCAGGGCTGTCTTGCGCTCGCCGGTCGTGCGAAGCGCATCGCCGATCCGATCGCCGAGTGCGGCGAGGCGCTGCCCGACGCCTTCGCCGGTCACGCCCAGCGGCTGGCCCGTCACAAGCTGTTGCAGATCGGTCTCGAGCTGGTCGATCCGCGCCATGACCTCGTCGGTGGTCAAAACGCCGGTGGCCCGTGCCGCCGCGCGGAGCCGCTCGAGGCGCGTCATCCATCCCTGCCAGTCGGCGATCTGGCGATCGAGCGTCGCCACCACGCCCTGTTCGGCGTCGAGCCGGCGCGTGAACGCCGTGATCGTGGGTCGGCCGCGCAATCCGACGCGAATCCGCTCGAGTCGGTCGATCCCGCTCGGACCCTTGAGCGCCTGCCACTGGTCCTGGGGATCACGGCTGGTGAAGCGCTGCTGCGCTGCTTGCCCGAGGAAGTGCGTGAGGGCGAGATAGGTCCCCAGATCGTTGATCGTGCGGCGGTCGGGACGTGCGAGCTGCGCGACGATTTCCGCCATCGCCGTGCCGCCGGCCGCGTTGCGCTCAATGGCATCCCCGTCGGAAAAGGTCAGCGCAACGCTGTGCGACCCCGGCTCCGCGCCGCGGCGGGTAAGATAATCCTTTTCAACCAGTTTCTTGCGGCCCTTGTTGATATAGGGCTCGAAGCGCCGGATCTTGTTGGTCAGACCCCATTCGATCGCGTCGAAGAAGCTGCTTTTCCCGAGGCCGTTGGTCCCGGTGAGCAGGAGAAGTCCGGGTGCCGCAGGGATATCGATCGCGAAGTCGCCGAAGGTCCGGAAATCACGGATCGCGATGCGGGAGAGGAAGATATCGCTCACGCCTGTCCTCTCCGCTCCCAGGATTTGACCAGTGCCGCGACAATATCGTCCGGCGATTTCTTCTCGTCGAGCGCGATGCGCTCCCATTCATCCGCCGTCGTCCGCGGCAATCCGGGCGCGGTCGCGCCGGCCGCGCTCAACTGATCGAGCGCGACGTCCTCGAACTGGCCTTCGGCATGCACCCACGGCCGTGCGAGGAAGGTGCGCTTGAGGAAATCGGCGAAGCTCTCTTCGTCGTTGAGCGGATCCTCCGGTCGCAGCCAGGCGAGCTTGCGGGCGACCCGGTCGTCTCGTTCGACCATCAAGGCCATCGCACGCCAGGCTTCCTGCCGCTCGCTCGAGCGTGGCCCCATCAGCATCAACTGCAGGTCGAGTGTCTCGTTGGTCCCGAGAAACGATCGCGCGACGACGCATTGGTTGCGGCAGCGCCGCAGCGTCTCAAGCACCGCTTCCATGGCCGGGACGTCTGGCAGGATGCCCAGCACGATATTGAAGCGATCGATCCGGATCGCATGGCTTTCTGCCGGAAGGTCGGTCGGGCTGAGCGTCGTCACCTTGGTCGACCCGCCGTTGAAGGTGGCGCTTGCCAGTTCGGGCCGGTTCTCGACCTTCAGGTCGAGTGCTAGCGCCGCGGTCCGCAACCGCGTGGCGAATTCCGCGAGTCCGGGAGACAGAGTCGCACTATCCGTCATGCCGCGCCTTTCATGATCGTCTTCTCGAGCGCCTCGAAATGCCGCGCCTCAACCGCTGCCAGCAATGTCCGTAGCTCGGCCAGGCCCGCCGCGGTCGCATCGATGAAATCGCGACTGATCGACATGATCACCGGACCCGAGCCATCGGTATCGCTAAGACCTGGCTGGTCGGTGTCGATCTGGGCGAAGGGCCGTTCGGCTATCTGGCTGACCTCGATCGCGCTTTTGACCACGAGAATGACGAACTGGGTCTGCCACATGAACGACGCGGCGCACAATGACATCTCGTCGCCGTTGATCATATCGGCCGCGCAGCCATGCCCGGCCCATGCGCTGTCGCCGTCGCGAAGGCGCACCAGATTGCCCGGTCTCGCGCTCTTCGGGGAGGTTGCGTCCCACGCGGCCGCGATGGCAAGCGCGACCGCGGTGCCGCGTAGGATCACGGGCCATTTGCTGGGGCCGACGAGGATCTGTGCCGCATCGCGATGATCGTCGTCGTCGACCGCACAAATCATCAGGCGCAGAAAATGGTTCAGCAGCGCCGCATCGTCGGTGAACGACGCGTGCCAGGCTGCCCAGGTTGCTGCCATCGCAGCGCGCACGTCATTCGCTGCCTTGAGGTTGATCGGGCGGCCAGGGTCGGCATTGCTGGCGAAAAAGGGCTGGAGGTGTTCGTCGAGCCGCGCCAGCAACCAGCCGTCGAGCGACCGGTGGATCCGGCGCGCCAGAATATCGGGCGGCAGTGAGACAGGATCCTGCGCCGCACCCCCGGGGTTACCGGCGAGGATCGCCGGCATCGCCATCCCTTCGGCATGCGGCGAGTCGAGGCTCAGCGCCCGGACATGCTGGCTCCACAGGCCGGGCGCCGCATGAAGCCGGCAATTGCCGCTGTGGCAGGCGACCCGCAGCACCGCGCCCGCAACCGCGCCAAGCGCATCGGGCGCGTCGGACAGGATGATCTCGAAGGGCTGCTTTTCGCTCCAGGACCGCAGGAGCTGTTCGGCCGGTATTGCGCCGGACCAGCGTATGTTCGCTCCCTCGCGCAAAAGTTGCACCGGGATGGGAAGCTGGGTGGCGGCCAGTCGCTGCAAGCGCGGCGCCAGGATACCCGCGCTCCGTGCCGCCTCCTTGAACAGCGATCGGGCCGGTCCCGACAATTTCGGCACCAGTGTCGCGTCGCCGTGCCGGACAAGCCACTCCTTGTGCGTCGCATCGAAGCTGGTGAGATGGTCCTCGAAGGGCGCCCGTACCATATTGCGCTGGGGACCGCGCCGGACGATGACCGCGTCCGCCGGCACGACCTCGCCGGCGCAGTCGAGCCAGAAAGGCGCTGCAACCGGCGCCGGATCGGGCGCGTCGATCCGCGCAACGACACCGCAATGCAGATGACGGAACGAGCGCTGCGCGTCGCCCGCACAGGCCTTGATGGTCAAATAGGCGGCGAGCCGGTTGAGCGTCGCGGTCGACACGTCGAACAGCTCGGCATGCTGGGTCTGGAACGTCAGCTGGACGCCCGGCCGGAGTTGCTGTGCGACCGCGGCGACAAGGCCGGTATCGTTGAGCGCCGGCAGAAGCTCGGCATCATAGGCCCCCATGAAATCGAACCGGGCACCATTGGCATCCTCGGCGCGGGCGCGGACGTCGATGTCCGCGAGGACGGGCTTCAGCGCCGCGATCCCTGGATACTGCGAGATCAGCCGGATCATGCCGGCGTGGTCGAAGTCGCGAGCTCCAGCGGCAACGAAATCAATCAGCCCGCCATCGCCTGCGCCGCTCACGAAAAAGCGCGGTGTCGGTCGGCCCGCGAACTCGGCAACCGGAACGCCGGCATCGGTCCAATAGCTCGCGCTCTGTATCGCTGGCACTGGCTCGACCGGCTCGAGACCGAACCCGACAGCGAGGAACACCATGTGGAATTGCTCGCGCAGCTCCGCGCCGAGCGGTGGCGGCGGAGCATTCAGATCAGTGATGTCGAGCTGATAACCATCCGCCGTTCGAGTTAGCGCAGTAACCTGCTGGCGCAGCCGTCGCTCTAGCCGCGGAGCGAGCCTGACGACGATGTCTTCGAAGCCGAGCAGGACATCGTCGCGGACGGCTCGGCATGGCCCGGATTCCCAATCGAGGATAGGCAGATCGGCGATGGGATCGGTCGTGTAGTGCGCCGGCCAGTCGTAGATATGCGGATCGAGCCGCCGAAGATTGGACGTCGATTGAAGGGGCAGGAGCGAATCGGCGGATTCGAATAAGACAACCTGCGACCCCGTAACGAGCGCGGCAGCTGCGGCCGCGGTGACACCGGCCGCCCCACCGCCGACGACCGCAATTCTCGGATTGGCATGGAGATAGCCGAGTTCCTTGAGGGCATGGACCAGCGACAGCGCCCGGACCTGTTGGGAATAGAACGTGATGCGCCGGTCGAAACTGCCGATCACGAACAGATTCGGCCGGTCGCGAACAGCCGCACCGTCAACTACATCTTGGGCAAGCAAGGCATCAGCCAACGACGCGCACTCCCGCAGTCGCTAGTGCTCGCCATTGCGGCACTATGGCTGTGGCGTGAGCTACCGCACGCATGTTAGACAATCAGCCCCCCTCCGGCCGCGTCGCTGCGACAGCCAGCGCTTTATCTTATAGAGGAAGCGAGGGAGCCGCAAGATTCTGATAGATGTTGTGAAGTCGCTTTCAGCCGAATTTGCCTCTCACCGCTGGAATTCATTCATTTGCCCTTCCGCGCAGCGTTACGATTTACGCCGTAGTAGGCGGTGATGGGCGGCAACCCATGACACCGCTGCCGCCTCATGAATGAGCGTTCGAAGTTGGCGGAGCGGGAACGGTTCGGGATGAGCGATTGTGGGTCTTACCGGCTCTATAGGCTTCCTGAAGGTTCACTTTTCACGCCAACCCTCTTAAAGCTGCCACGCTGCAACTGGCCCCGGAAATGGTTGTGGCTTGCGCGTTTCATACTCTGCCAAAAAAGGCCGAGGAGAACTCACATGGGCCATTCTCAGTATGATGATGCCAGCCGCGAGCGCGCTGCTTGGAACACCGGCAAGAAAGTGGGAGCGAAACGTCCGCTAACGCAGAAGCAGATCTGGGCCGTTCGCTTCTTTCTCGATCGTGAGCGCCGCATTCGTGACCGCGCTCTGTTCGACCTCGCGATAGACAGCAAGCTTCGCGGCTGCGACCTGGTCAAGATCAGGATCCGTGATGTCGTCGCAGGACCGGAAGTCAGAACCCGAGCGACGTGAGAGCCAGCCTTCTAGCCTGGCTGGAACGGCGAGGCGGTTCGGTCGAGGACTATGTATTCCCGAGCCGAGTCGATCACGCAAAACACATGAGCACGAGGCAGTATGCACGCCTCGTTGATGAGTGGGTGACCGGGATCAGCCTGCGCCCTGAGGAATATGGAACTCACTCGCTTCGCCGCACGAAGGCATCGATGATCTACAGGGCGACAGGTAACATCCGTGCGATCCAGATATTGCTCGGTCATTCCAAGATCGAGAACACGGTGCGATACCTCGGTGTCGACGTGGAGGATGCGCTGCTCCTGGCGGAGCGGACCGAAATCTGAATTCAAGCGGTCATCCGTCTAATCGCGGATGACCGCTTCGATGCGCGGGGAATGATGTTTGCTTGTCGGTCTGGGGGTGGGAAGCGGAATGGCAGGTTTGGATCGACTTAGTTGGGGAAGCCGCCGTTTACGCGGTCAACAGCATGCGCCTCTGATGCTGGGCTTGAGGGGATAGGATTCACGACCGGGGAATTTTCGAGATCACCCCGACGCTCATCGATCACCGACGACCGCGTACTGCGGTCCGGATACGCCTCGTCAAATCAGTCGCACTGTTGGACTGCTCCGCTCTGCTGTAAGGTAAGAAATCGATCGTCGATGGCGGCAGTAACAAAGCCATTTGTGCTGCAATTGTCGCCCCATAGCGGAGGGCTTAGCTATGGTTCCAAGCGTCGCTTTCTTGCCACGCCAGCTTTGCTGCAGCGAGCCTTTGGACGTGCGCTGTGATCGCTTGTCGCTGATTTAACGTGATCGCACACCCTCCAACTTTCGCCGAAGCTTGGCGACACCTATGAGCGTAGCATGAAAATTTTTTGGTCGTGGCAGAGTGACACCCACCAACCCAGCGGTCGGCACTTCGTCCGATTGGTTCTCGCCGAGCTAGCGCGAGACCTAAATGGTCTTGATGGCACCGAGGATGCCGAGCGCCCAGACGCGTCGGATGAATATGAAGAGGTCCTCGCGGACGACGGACGCGTTGAGGTAGACCACGACACCCACGGAGTCGGTGGATCACCTCTGATAGCTGAGACCATCCTAGGGAAGATCAGAGATGCGGCGATTTTTGTCGCTGACGTTACCCCTATAGCTACGACGGCGGCCGGAAAACGCGTGCCGAACCCCAACGTCATGATTGAGCTCGGCTGCGCAATGCAAGTCCTAGATGACCAGCAAATCGTCTTGGTAATGAACGGTGCGGAAGGCGCAGCTCTAAAGTACCTGCCGTTCGACCTACGGCATCGCCGCGTTCCCATCCTCTTCAAGCTGAGCAGGGATTCAACTGAAGAGCAGCGTGTCGAGGTTGCGAAAGAGTTGAAGGCGGAACTGAGGAAACGAGTTGTCCCAGGACTCAAGATCGCTGAGGCAAGGCGTCGCGAAGACAAGCGGCGGACACATCGAGCGCCCGAACTGTCGGTCACGCTTAGGCCTGACAACGCGCGTCCTGATCGCATGTCGCAAACCGTAGGTTCGCTCGGGGTGAAGACGCTCGATGAGATCAAGAATGATACGCCGCTACTCCCACTGCCAGAGGAGCGTTACGAACGGTTTCTAACAGAGGTTCGACCCTACTCCTCCGCCTCGTCTTCCATGTTATTTGGCATTGGCGGGACGAAGCCGGTCTCGCAGTGGTCGCGAGACGAAACTGAAGGGTACAACCAGTTCGTGAAACACTACTACTTGGAATATGAGAAATATCTGGTGGAGACGGAAGATTTCATCCGGCTGTGTCAGCGTAGCCTCGAAGTCACGCTGGTACTACAGAACGCAGGAACTCTGGCGGCTACGGACATCGATGTGTATGTAACGTTTCCGGCTGGGATCGTCCTATACGGTGAGGATGACGCTTTCGCTGCTCGACCGAAGCCGCCTGAGGCGCCCCCTTTGCGCCCGATGGGGAGGGGGGAAGCGTTCGTAACGCAAGTTGCGCCTGATATCGCCGGTCTGGATCCGACGCGCTATCTTCCTCGATCCACCTACGTCTATCCAGCAGAACGCAGAGTACACTTCTCGCTAACTGAGCTGAAGCACAATCACAGCGCGCCTTTCGACTCATTCATGATTTCATTCGCTGCATCAGAAGACATCGGGTCCTTTGACGCCGAGTACGAAATCACAGCAAGGGAGCCGATCGACCCAATCCGAGGTCAAATCCATTTCGATGTTGAGCGGGAGGACTAGACCCAGTGCTAGGCTCGTTTGATTGAACTAGCGATGAGCCGTCTTGCGAACCTAAACGACTGGCCGGTTTCGAGTAGCGGCGGATGCAGCCCTAACGGCGACAATGGGGTCGGCTGCAGAACGGCAGCTATCTGCACAGCGGCAGCCAACACCGGCCAGTCTGCTTCCGGCCCCATACCGGGCGTTCAGACGCGCACCGGGCAATGTCTGCTGCTGGCGCAATTTTCGTGTTGAGCCCCGCGCCTACATGTGCGCCCTGGGAAGCCGTCTGACGTCTTCCGCTGGCGATCAGACCGCAGGAGCCTTGCGCCGTCCCGGAGCCTTCTTAACTGGTGCCGCCGCCTTCTTTCGAACTTGGCCGAGGCCCGAGGCCTTTGCCAGTTCCGAGCGGGCAGCGGCATAGCCCGGGGCAACCATGGGGTAGTCTCGCGGCAGGCCCCACTTCTCGCGATACGCCTCGGGGGTCAGGTCGTAGGCGGTGCGCAGATGGCGCTTCAGCGACTTGAACTTCCTGCCGTCCTCGAGACAGACGATGAAGTCGGCCGTCACCGATCGCCTGACGGGAACCGCCGGCTTCAGTTCTTCGATCAGTTCCGCGGCAGGCGCGGCGAGCTTGCCCAGGGCAGCATGCACACTCTTGATCAGGGTCGGGAGCTCGGCGATCGCGATAGTGTTGTGCCCGACGAAGGCAGCCACGATATCCGCGACAAGATCAAGATGATCGGTGTCGTTGTTCTCGGTCGAAATCTCGGTCACGGCGCGCCTCGCAAGCAACAAGCAGTGTTGGTTGAACCTCACTTTTCACCAGGCTGCAAGATGCTTTGCCAGCTCCGACGCTATTTTGGATTTGCAATCACCGCCAAATTCAAATGAGCCCGGAAGCACCGCTGGATGGTTCTCGCGCTCCCGCGGGCTGGTGCTGACTGGCACCCACCCCTCCGAGCAGCATCGTCGGCTCCGCGCTGGCCGGCCTCTTCGCTGATCGGCTGCATCTCCATTGCCACGACCCCGCCGTTCTCCTGTCGTTGCACGCTACGTCCCTACGAAGCACGAAACCTGTTGATCCGACCTGATTCCAGGCTCTCTTAATCATCCCCGATCCGGGGATCGCAGGTGGCGTCCCCTCTCGATGCGGGGGACGGGATGGGGGCCACACAGCGCACTTCCGAGGCGACGCAGCGCGGCGCACGCATGCTGCGCACCGCGCTCGGGCCGGCTATTGCGCGATTCCTGGAAGCCGCCTCCGTCGTCGAGGTGATGCTCAATCCCGATGGGCGGCTCTGGGTCGACCGGCTGGCGGAAGGCCTCACCGATACCGGGGAACGGCTGTCGTTCGCCGATGGCGAGCGCATCATCCGCCTCGTCGCCCACCATGTGGGTGCTGAGGTCCATCCGGGCGCACCGCGCGTCTCCGCCGAGTTGCCGGAGACCGGGGAACGGTTCGAGGGCCTCCTCCCACCCATCACGACCGGCCCCGCCTTCGCCATCCGCAAACCCGCCTCCAGCGTGTTCAGCCTCGACGACTACGTCGCCGCCGGGATCATGTCGGCCGATCAAGCGGCAGCCCTGTGCCTCGCCGTCGCCGAGCGCCGCAACATCCTTGTCGCCGGCGGGACGAGCACGGGCAAGACCACGCTGACCAATGCGCTCCTCGCCGAGGTCGCCAAGACCTCTGACCGCGTCGTGCTGATCGAAGACACCCGCGAGCTGCAATGCCTGACGCCCAACCTGGTCGCGCTACGCACCAAGGATGGCGTCGCCACCTTGTCCGAGCTCGTGCGCTCATCCCTGCGGCTGCGCCCCGACCGCGTTCCCATCGGCGAGGTGCGCGGCAGCGAGGCGCTGGATCTCATCAAGTGCTGGGGCACGGGCCATCCCGGCGGCATCGGCGTCGATGGCCTGGCAAAAGAGGCGGACGTGACCTCGGGGGCCTTCTACGGCCACTTCCCTTCGAAGGATGCGGCGTTCAAGGAAGCCGTCGTGGCCGGCGTCAATGAATTGCGTGCCGCTGTCGAAACGCTCCGGGCCGAACACGGGACAAAATGGATCGAGGTCTTCATCGACTTCTATCTGGGCCAAAAGAGAACCTGCGAGCTGGGTTCAAGCTGCGCCGTGCAAAGTTTGGCGCCCGACGTCCAGCGCAGCGACAGCGAGGTCAAGGGCGCGTTCGAGGCGGAGGCAGATCGGGTCGCGCACGTCATTGCGGACGGATTGCCCGGCAGGGCGGATGACGTGCGGCTGCGCCGGGCATGGGCCCTGCTTTCCATTCTATCCGGCGGCGTTACCCTCGCGCGATCGGTGAACGACGGGGCTGCGGGGGAGGCCATCGCGGAAGCGGTTCGTTCAGCGGCTTTGGCGATCGTCAGGAAGGGCTGACGCTCCAGGCTGCGAATGGGGCGGGGCCAAGGGCACCGCGCGTCAGCACCACGGGTCCGCAAAGCTCGCTTCTACGTGGACAACCGTATCGGTTCGCGCGGCCGTGGCGGACATCGCCTGTTCGTCGCGCGAAGGGGCTTGATCTCATTTCATAACGCATATTATATAATAAGCATCATGAAATGGAGCCTCCGGAAATGGCCCGCCCACGGACCTTCGACGAAGACCGCCTCTTGACCGGGGCGATGCACGTGTTCCGCCGTCAGGGCTTTGCCGCAAGTTCGGTGCGCGATCTGGAGGAGGCGACCGGCATGACCTCCGGAAGCCTCTACAACAGCTACCGCGACAAGCAGGGCCTCTTCGAGGCCGCATCCGCCCATTACAACCGGACGATCCTCGCCCGCCGTATCGCGGATCATGCGCCCGAGGGCGCGGGGATCACGGGCCTTCGGCGGCTGTTCCTGTCCCTCCTGCGCGAGCCGGACGGAGGCGCCTCCGGCTGCCTGATCACCAACAGCGCGGTCGAATTCGGCCGCCAGGAACAGCCTGGTTTCGTCACCGAGGGGTTCGCCGTCCTCCGCGATTGCTTCGCCGATCATCTCGACGGCAACGACACGGAGGCCGTCGCCTTGCTCGCGCTTTACCAGGGCATCCTCGTTCTGATCCGGGCCGGCTACGACAAGGCCGCGCTCGAAGCGATGATCACGCAGCATTTCGAGACATTGGAGAAGCACCATGGATGCTGAAGCGCTCTGGCCCCGATACGCCGCGATCTGGTCGTCCGACCCGGCGCGGCGGGAGAGCGAATTGAAGGAATGCCTCGCCGACGACGCCAGCTACTGCGATCCGAACGGTCCGCTGAGGGGCCGGGCCGCGCTGTCCGACTACATGGCCGGCTTCCAGCAGAGCGTGCCGGGTGGCCGCTTCCGGATCATCCAGGTGATCGCGCACAACGGCCGGTCTCTTGCCCGATGGGCGCTGCAGAATGCGGATGGTGCCGTGCTGCAGCTCGGTGCGAGCTTTGCCCATCATGATGGCGAGGGGCGCCTGAAGGAGATCAACGGGTTCTTCCCGCTGACGTCGTCAGACCCCGCGGCGTAGCCTCCACATGATGTCGCAGCGGGCGCTGGCGGAGGAGTACGCCGCCCGGATCGAAGGTCTCGGCCCGGTTTCCGTGCACCGGTATTTCGGCGGCGCAGGCCTGCGGGCCGATGGCGTTCAGTTCGGCTTCGTCATGAAGGGCGTCCTCTATCTCAAGGCCGACGAGGTCAGTCGTGGCGCCTTCGAACGACATGGCTGCGCGCCGTTCACCTACGCCGGCGCCTCCGGGCAGGTGACGGTCGCGGCCTACTACGAGGCACCAAGCGAGGCCCTATACCGCCACCGCGATCCCGGGCGCCGAATTCATGCGGATCGACGGCATGGGGCACCACCTGCCGGCCGCGCTGCATCGCACGGTCGCGAATGCCATCGACCGCGTGGCGAAAAGGGCACCGCCGAACGTCCGGTGACGCGGCACGCGGCCCGCAAGTGCTGGCGCGAGAGCGCGGCGGCCTGCGATATTATTGTCGTTACTGGACTTTCATTTCAGCTAAATGCCGCGCTGGATGGCCTGTGCGACCGCGAAAACCAGCCGATCATCCGGGAAAATCCCCAGGTCGTGGACCGCGCGCAGCCTTGTTTCAAAGTCGGCATAGCTCGGCGTCGCGTCGGGCTCGCGCGCAAGCGTTTGCAGCTCACGGCCGATGGCCTGAATGCGCTCCATCCGAGTCCGGTCCTCCTCCGGGCTGGGCCATCCCGGCCCGTCCCGAGCTGCCTTGTCGGCGTGTGCCAGGACCCAGCGCGCCACCGCTTCCAGGGCATCGGCGGCGCTGGCGATAAGGCTGTAGCTGGTGCTCCGCCCGCCGGCCGGCTCCCGGACTAGAATGCCCCTGCCGCACAGATCCTCGATGTCGCGGGAAGCGGTGTCCTGCGAGCACTTGGCGAGGGTGGCGTATTTGGACGAGGTCAGCTTGCCTTCGAAGCCATTGAGCAGGCGGTTGACCACGAGGTGCTGGCGCGTGTTGAGGGCGCTCCCAGCATGGGCCTCCCAGAACCGCGCCTTGCGCAGAACCGTGGCGAGGATCACATCCGCTCCATTGAAGGCTCGGTCCAGGCATTCCAGGAACCAGGCGAGCCACGCCGTGATGTCGAGGTCACCCTTCTGGGTCCGCTCCAGCATCTCGTAATAGGTTTTCCGTTCGATCCGGATCTGCGCGGACATGCTGTAGAACCGCTGTGGAGAGCCCTCCGAGCGGGCCAGCGCCATGTCGGCGATGGCGCGGGCGATGCGGCCGTTGCCGTCCTCGAACGGGTGGATGGTGACAAACCACAGATGGGCCACGGCAGCGAACAGGACCGGGTCGATGCAACTGGGCGCATTGAACCACGCGAGGAAGGCCTGCATCTCGGCCGAGAGGCGCTCCGCCATCGGCGCTTCGAAATGGACACGCTCGCGCCCAATCGGCCCGGAAACGACCTGCATTGGCCCGGATTGTTCCGTCCGCCACGCGCCGACGGTGATCTTGGCTATGCCGCTGCGACCGGTGGGAAACAGCGCGGAATGCCAGCCGAACAGTCTCTCCTCGGTGAGGGAGGCACGATAGTTCTGGGTCGCGTCCAGCATCATCTCCACGACCCCTTCGACGTGGCGATCCACCGGGGCGAGCGCCCCGATGTCCATGCCGAGGCGCCGCGCGATCGAGGAGCGCACCTGCGCGCGGTCGAGCCGCTCGCCCTCGATATCGCTGGATTTGAGGACCTCTTCGGTCAGGGATTGCAGGACGGCTTCGCCTCGGAACTCGAAGCCGAGCCCCTCCATGCGGCCGACCAATCGCCCCTGATGATGTCTCACTGCCGCCAGCGGCGCGGCCAGGGCCGCGTGATCCCAGCGAAACCGGGGCCAGTCGGGCAGCTCATGGATATAGGTCGTCATTCTCCGCGCTCCATGCGGAGAATATGAGGGTCAATCTCCGCAAACGCAAGAGTCCATATCCGCATCCGCTGCGGAGAATGCCAAGCGCAATCTCCGCATCTGACGCACGGACCCGGCAGGTCGCCGCCAATCTTCACCGTCCGCCAACCGCTTCAGTTCGATGGCTGATAGAGCCTGATTCCGCTCCGCCGTGTCACGATTCTGACTGCAGCACTCCCTGATCCGTCTCCTGGAATTCCTGCGACCGGCGCGCCCCACGCCGAGGAGGACGCGCAGCCGCCGCCTTGCCGTCGAGGATATCGGCCATCTCATCCGCGACGCGGTCGGCCGCGAGCCGCAACGCCTCGTCGATATGGATATAGCGTTGCGTCACGCCGCGCGACGCGTGGCCGAGCAGCGCCGCGATCGTCAGTTCGGAAAAGCCGAGGTCACCGGCGACGCTGGCGAAGGTGTGGCGCAGGGTGTGCGGGGTGACGTCCTCCAGTCGCGCCATCGCGCAGACACGATCGAGCACGCGTACGATCCCGACGAAATGCCCTTCACCCCAATCGGCCGGGAAGAAGAAGCGCGATTCAGCCTGTGGCTGAGACAGCAGCAAGTCGACGGCGGCGCGGCCGATGACCCGCGTCTGCGCGCCGCTCTTCGTGTCAGGAAATCGGATCGAACCCTCCTCGTCATGGAGCCAGGCACGCTGCAAAGCGAGCCCCTCCATACGGCGTAGCCCCGTCATCAGAAAGAAGCGGATCGCCGCGAGGCCGGTCGGGTGCTCCCCCTCCTGCTCCGCGGCCCGGATCGCTTGGCCGAGCTTTTCGATCTCGGCGCGACTCAGCCGGCGGTCGCGCGGCGTGCTGGCGAGGCGACGCACGCCCCGCGCCGGGTTGCTCTCGATCTTTCCCAGCCGGACACCGTGCTCGAAGATGGCGTGCAGAGTCGACATGGTCCGCGCAGCGACGCCCTCGCCGCCCGTCGCGGCACCGCCGCGACTGCCGGCGCGGGGCTTGGACGTCTTGCCCGCCGCGATGTCGGCCTGTGCCCCCTCGATATCGCCGAGCTTAAGCGCGCTGACCGCGCGCTTCCCGAGGAGCGGCCGGATATGCACGTCGATGCGGCTGCGATCCATGGCAAGCGTTGACACTTTGATGGGCCGGCGTCTCTTACCGAGGATCCGGCCGGCCTCCGCCTCGGCCAGATACCAGTCGCACACCTCAGCAACGGTGATGGCGTCACTGGCCGCCGCTTGCTTTTCCTCGAGAGGGTCGACGCCCCTGGCGATCCGGCCGAGGACGGTCTTCGCCTCGCGCCGCGCCTCCTCCAAGGTCATGACGCCGTAGCGGCCGATCATGATGCGACGGCTGCGGCCTTGGGCGTTGCGATATTGGACGACGAAGGTCTTCAAGCCCGAGGCGACGACCTTGACGCCGAAGCCCCGGAGCTCCTGATCCCACTCGATCAAATACGAACCTTTGACCCCAACCTTCGAAGGTTTCAGAGCATCGACCGTCTGTTTCGTGAGCTTTGCCATGATATATCAGCGTGTTAGCGGAATTTTGCTTACTTTATCACGGGCGGCCCGCCGGAGTAAGCAGAAAGTCAGCTTTTCAGGGCGCATTCAGGCGCGCCATCGGGGAGGTTCGGTGACGGAGCTGAGGAAAAATATAACGTTATTACGGTAGTTTATACGACTCCAGCGCAATTCCTCGCAGTGTGGCGCAAGCGCCTGGGGCACCTTGCCAAGGTTGGGGTCGAGGGTTCGAATCCCTTCGCCCGCTCCAGTTTCTCTCAAGACAATCAGATGGTTGGCAAACGCCCTGCGGGGCGTTTTCTGCTTAGATTCGCCCTCGACACAACATTCTGAGCAGAATCTATGCTCCCGGAAGAAAATTCCCGGATGCCATGGCGTGCGTTCGGCAGCTTTCTAAGCGGCTGCGCTGCACCGATGCGCTGCGCGTGGCGGCGCCCGGAACGGCCGCGATGCAAAGCCCGTCTGCAACTCTCGACGTAGCCGCAACTTTGAGTATCAATATCCAGAAACTACTCAACACGCCGGAGCCAGGATGGCTGCGCCGTTTTCCACCTCGATCGAACTACGCCACCTGCGCTATTTCGTGGCGGCCGCCGAGCACGGAAGCTTCCGCAAGGCGGGGGGGCACTTGAGGTCAAGGAATCGTCCATCAGCCGGAGCGTGCGTGACCTCGAAGACGAGATCGGTGTGTCGCTGTTCATCCGTCACTCAAGCGGCGTGAACCTCACTCTGGCGGGGCTGCGCTTTCTGAACCGCACGCGCCAGGCGCTCGATCAAATCCGCGAGGCAACGGCGGAAGCGGCTGCGCTCGGGCGGGCCGAGGAAGGCCACCTGAAAATTGGCCTGTTCTCGAACCTGTCCTCCGGCTTTCTGCGCGACCTGTTCCAGACCTATGACAGCCGCTATGCGGGTGGTGACATCGACTCTGTCGAAGCGCCTGCGGAAAGTCACGCGGCCGAAATACGGCGGTTCGATCTCGACGCCGCATTCATGCTGGGCCGGCAAAGCTGGCCGGACTGTGATGCGATGTCCTCGTGGAGCGAACCACTTCTGTTTGCGCTGCCACGGCTGCATCCTCTGGTCCAGAGAGAGGTGCTGTCCTGGCGAGATCTCGCAGATGAAACCTTTCTGGTCCGAACCGAGGGCTCCGGCAATGAGGTGCGCGGCTTCCTTGAGCGCAAATTCCGGGAACTCGGCATCTCACCGCGCATCAGCACGCAGCAAGTCGCCCGCTACAGCCTTCTTGGTCTCGTCGCCACGGGGCGTGGGATCGTCCCTGTGCTGGAATCCGAGGCTGTGATCAGCCTGCCGGAAGTGGTGTACCGGCCGCTCGCCGGCGAGGTGACCCCATTCTCGGTGATCTATTCACCGAAGAACGACAACCCGGCGGTGCGCACCTTGCTCAGCCTCACACGGAAGATGGCCCAGGAGCGGGCAGCGACGCGCTGATGCTCGCAGCGCCGCCAGCCTCGCGGCGCGCCTTGGCGAACTCGCGATCGGTGGCGATGAAGCGCTCCAGCATGGGCACGACGAGCTTCACGGGATCCTCGATCCGGGTGGCCGGTTTCCCGCGCGAGCACCTCGGCATAGGCAACAAGATCGCGGTGCAGCGCGCCCGGCAGCGACAGCGCCACCTTTACCGGCTTGTCGTTGGGGATGGCTGAAGGCGAAGGCTTGAGCGATCTGGGCGGACATCGACCTGGCTCCTGCGCGAGCGGAGGTCCATCCCCCGCTGACAGGCGCCCGAAGAGGCCGGCCGGTGGCCGCAATCACCACGTGAGGCGCAGCCGGAGCGGCGGCACGCGCAGCGTAGTCCGACCCTTCATGGGTTGATGGCGTCAGGCCATCGGCTGGACCCAAGGATCAGCGTCGTGAAGCGGGGATGGTCGTCCGGTCAGGAGACCGTGATGGCGGGTTGCCGCGCAGGTCGCTTCCGCCGGGCTGCGAGGTGCAACACGTGCTGCCCGTGGCAGGTCGTCAGCGTTCCACGTTCCACGGATTGATCACCCCGACACCGGCGGCGTCGAACGCGCTGGTATCGCGCGTGGCCACAGCGAAGTCCCGGGAGGCTGCGATCGCCGCGATATAGCCGTCGGGCGTCGGAAAGCCCTTCCCGGCCGTGCGCGCTTTCACGGCGAGGTCGGCATAGCGTCGTGCGGCAGCGATATCGAACGGAAGGACACGGTCGGCGAACAGCTCCATCACCCCGTCCAGGGCCTCGGTGAGCCGGTCCTTGCGCTTGCCCGCGGGCAGCGCACCGATGCCATACAGCAGTTCGGCGATGGTGACGCTGGAGAGATAGAGCGTCTCGGCCGCCTGCTCGTCGAGCCACGCCAGCACTGTGTCGTCGGGCGCGGGTTTCATCGCCTCCGAGATGACATTGGTGTCGAGAAGGATCATTCGAAGCTCATCGGCTCGGCAGGCGTCCTGTCGCGCGCCGGGCTGAGGGCGTCGATATCCTCATTGGTCAGGCCGAGGCGGCGGCTGCGCTCCGCGAGCGCCGTGCCAAGCCGAAGGCGCGTGTCAGGGCGAACGGCGGTCTCAAGGATGTCGCGCATCTCGGCTTCGGTGCTGCGGCCGTGCTGAGCCGCGCGCATCTTCAAGGCGCGGTGCGTCGCCTCGGAGAGGTTGCGGATTGTGACTGCGGGCATGATGGCCTCCCAGCACATCTGATAGCGTTGATATCAAAATATAGGAATTGCCATCATTTTCAAGATGGCGGTTTGGCGGCGCTTACGCGCCACCAAACCGCCATGCAGCAGCACCATGTCGGGGTGCTTGGCGTGGATCTGATCGAGCTTGGCCCAGATCTGCCTGTGATCGGCGCTGTCGCCGCCCGAGAAGGCGATCTTCGGCCCGGCGGGCACGAGCACCTCGGTATCGGCGCGCCTCCTGGCGGCGAGGAAATCCCGGCTGTCGATCAGCGCTGCGGTGAGGTGGCGATGGTTGATCCGTGATCCGGCGCGTGGCGGCCATCTCCCAGCATCCGCGTCGCGTTCAGCCGATCGCCATCGATCTGGAGATGTACAAATCGCCACCTGATCGAAAACTTCTTCTGCAAACGCAAAGAGTTCAAGCGCATCGCCATGCGCGCCGACAAAACCGATCAGAGCTTCGAGGCGATGATCTATCTCGCCGCCGCCGTCATCAACTCACGATGAATCCCCACAAGCCCTAGACAACGATAATGTCGTCAGCTCTCCCCACTCTCGCGTAAAGCTACGCGCCGGATCTTGCCGGTGATGGTCTTGGGCAGATCGTCCATGATCGAGATCAGGCGCGGGACCTTGTATGCGGCAAGCCGCTCGCGGCAGAAGGTGGAGATCTCCTGCTCAGTGATCTTGCCCCCCGTCACCAGCGACACGCAGGCCTTTACCGTCTCGCCGCGATAGGCATCGGGAACGCCCACCACGGCGGCCTCGCGCACGGCGGGGTGGGCGTAGAGCACGTCCTCCACTTCGCGCGGCCACACCTTGAAGCCGCTCGCGATGATGACGTCCTTCTTCCGGTCGACGAGGTAGATCCATCCCCTCTCGTCGCGGAAGCCGATGTCGCCCGTATGCATCCAGCCGCCTGCCAGCACGATGGCGTTTTCCTCAGGCTTGCGCCAATAGCCCGCCATCGTCTGGGGGCCCCGGAACAGGAGTTCACCGGCAACCCCGACGGGCTGCTCCGCGCCGGCCTCGTCGACGATCCGGATATCGGTCGAGGGGACCGGAACACCGAGCGACAAGACACCCTCGCGCACAGGAGCTTCCGCACCGTATGGGGTCAGAACCGCGGGCGAGGTCAATTCGCTCATGCCATAGGCATTGTGGACGGTGAAGCCGAGCCGCTCTCGAATGGCATCCCGGAGCGAGGGGGGAATTGGCGCGCCGCCCGACCAGACCTTGGTGAGGCTCGCCATGTCCGCGCTGCCTGCCTCAGGCAGGTTCATCAAGGCGTTGAAGGCGGTGATCGCGCCGATCGTGAATGTCGGCCGCTGAGCCCGGATGATTGCCAGCGCGGCTTTCGGCTCGAACCGATAGTTCATCACGACCGTGCAGCCCGCGCGCATTGCGACCGCGATATGGCAGATCAGTCCGGTGATGTGGAAGAAGGGGGCGATCCCCAGAATGCGGTCGCCCTCGCCGAGCGAGAACCACAGGCGCGCCACCTCGGCGCTGAACGCCAAATTTGAATGCGTCAGCATCGCGCCCTTGGGCACGCCGGTGGTTCCGGACGTGTAAAGGATGAGGCCCAGATCGTCAGGCGCGATGGCAATGGGCTCGGGCGCGGCGCCGCGATGTCGCAGAACGATATCGGCCAGCTTCTCGCCCGGTGTCTCCAGAGGCGAAGGCGGCAGGAGCGTGTCGGAGGCGTCAACTCCGTCACGCGGCGAGGCGACGATCAAGGGGACGCCGGCCAGCCCGGCGGCGGCGAGCCCGGCGGCCACCTCCGCCGCCTCGGCGTCCTGGCACAGGACGGCCGCGGGATCGGCATCCTTGAAGATCCGCGCGAGCTCGGGCGCACGGTACATGGGATTGCCGGGCACCGGGACCGCACCGACCTTCCAGGCCGCGATGCAGACGAGCGGGAACGCCGGAATGTTCTGGGCCACTACCTGTACACGATCGCCCCGGCCGATACCGCGGTGCCGCAACCAGACCGCAAGCGCATCGCTGTCGGCGTCGAGCCGGGAATAGCTCACCGTCTGGTCGAAATAGATGAGAGCCGCCCCTTCCGGGTTGCGGGCGACGGCGTCCTTGAACACCGAGAGCATGTCGCGATTCTTCGGCTCGATTCGAGCCGGCACATGGTTCTCGTAGAACGCGAGCCATGGCGTTTCGGCAGACAGACGAGAATTCGCCCTGGGAGCCATCCCTCCCTTCTCGATCATGAGTGTCCTCCTGCAGCAGGAGCCGCGAGATCCGCGGGCGGAATTGACCTGGGTGTGGGAATGGAAGGCTGCGCCATCACGATATGCCTTCGATCCAGATTGTTACTTGTCTTTCAGCAGCGGGCAGTCGCTTTCCGCCAACGGCCGGGTGGCCTGCGATGCGGGGATCGTGGCCACCACCGTCGTCAGATCCCATTCGTGCTTGGATTCGGCGGGCGCCTTCACGCGCATGAGGTACATGTCGTGTTCCAGCCGGCCGTCGGGACGAAGGCGCGCGCCCTTGGCGAAGGCGTCGTTCACGGGCACCTCCCGCATGCGTGCGATCACCGTCTTGGCCTCGTCGGTGCCGGTGGTCTGGATCGCCTTCAGATAGTGGCTGACTGCGGAATAGGCGGCGGCCTGCACCATCGACGGCATCCGTTTCGTCCGCTCCATGTACCGTTTGGCGAAGGCGCGGCTGTCCTCGTCGCGCTCCGGATTGAAGGCATCGACGACCATCAGCCCCTGGGCGCTCTTGAGACCCAAGGCATGCACGTCGGTGATGAGCATCAGCGGCGCGGCGATGACCTGTCCGGACTGGGGCAAGCCGAACTCCTGGGCCTGCTTGACCGCATTGACCGCGTCGGTGCTCGCATTGGCGAACGCCACCACCTTGGCACCCGAGGACTGCGCCTTCAGCAGGAAAGACGAGAAATCCCCCGCGTTCAGCGGATGGCGCGCGCTGCCGAGGACTTTGCCGCCGTTTGCCGTGACGACTGCCGCAATGTCCTTCTCCATCGCCTGACCGAACGAATAGTCGACCGTCAGGAAAAACCAGGTGTCGCCGAGCTTCTGTACACCGGCGGCACCGATGCCCTGCGCCAGCGCATAAGTATCGTAGGTCCATTGCACGGCGGTGGGCGAGCACTTGGCGCCAGACAAGGCCGTTGAGCCGGACCCGGTGTTGATGAACACCCGGTTGGCCTCACGGGTGATCTCCTGCACGCCAAGGGCGATGGAAGAGCCGGGAACATCCACGATCACGTCCACCTTGTCGACGTCGATCCACTTGCGGGCGATGGAAACGCCGACATCGGGCTTGTTCTGGTGGTCGGCATAGATCAGCTCGATCGGCACGCCCTTGACCTTGCCGCCGAAGTCCTCGATGGCCATGCGCACGGCCTCGACCGTGGACATGCCCGTCACGTCGGCATAAAGGCCCGACATGTCGTTGAGCACGCCGATCTTCACCATGTTGTCGCTGATCTGGGCCTGCGCCGCCGTCGCCAGCAACAGGGCTGCGGCCAGAGCCGCGGGACCGTGGATCGAACCTCTTTTGATCATGAGCTTCCTCCTGGCTGCTTATTCTTGTTCTGGAAGAAGACCGAGTGTCCTCTTCGTCGCCGCTCTTCTGGATCTTGGCGGACTGCGTCGGCGGCTCAGTCGACAGCTCCATTTTGGCATCCAGGGTCCGCTTAAACTTGCGCGGACCTGCTGCGCGCGGGGCCGGGCGATTGCTTAAGTCCGTTCACGCATGCCGGAAGACCGCTTCGGGAACCGCCCGGAAGATCCCCGCGCGGCTCGCGATGGGAGCCAGGAACGCGCGGATCTTCGGCACCTCCACTGCGTAGAAGTAGCGGCAGGCCCAGAGCTTTCCTGCGACGAGATCCGGATCAACGCCGGGGGTCGCCGGCGCATGGGCGAATGAGAGCGCCACACGCGCCATGTCCAGCCACAGCCAGGCGATGACCAGATGGCCGAAGGCATCCAGAAACGGCGTGGCCTCGGCGAGGGCGGAAGGGGCATCTGCCTCCGTGGCAAAGCCTTGCACCGTCCCTTCGACGGCCAAGCGCGCGGCATCGAGCTCATCACACATCCCGGCAAGCTCAGGCAGCGCGCGGGCCGCGTTGGCCGCGGCGCGCATCTCCCCCATCAGCAGGCCAAAGGATTTCAGCCCGTCGTTCAGGATTTTGCGGCCGAGGAGGTCGATAGCCTGGATGCCGGTGGTGCCCTCATGGATGGGATTGAGCCGGTTGTCCCGGTAGATCTGCTCCACGTCGAAGTCGCGCGTATAGCCGTAACCGCCGTGGATCTGGATGGCGAGATGGTTGGCCAGGAGGCCCTGCTCCGACGGCCAGGACTTGGTGACCGGGGTGAGGATGTCGAGCAGGGATTGCGCCCACACGCGCCGTTCCGGGTCTTCTGCCGCCCCAGCAAGATCGCAGAGGCGCGCCGAGTAAAGGCAAAGCGCGAGGCTGCCCTCCGCGATCACCTTCTGCGCCAGCAGCATCCGCTTGACGTCGGGGTGGCGCAGGATGGGGACGGGGCGCGGCGCCTTCTTGTCCTCCAGCGCACGGCCCTGAACGCGCTCGGCGGCGTAGGCGCAGGCGAGGAGGTAGCCGCGATAAGCCAGCGCCGCCGCGCCCAGGCCGACATTGATGCGCGCCTCGTTCATCATCTGGAACATGATGGGCAGTCCCTGCCCCGCCGCACCGATGAGATAGCCGATAGCGCCCGCCTCCCCCAGAGGACGATGCCGTGCGCCTTCGCCGAAGTTCAGCATGCAGTTGGGCGTGCCGCGATAGCCCATCTTGTGATTCAGCCCGGCCACCTCCACGTCGTTGCGACGGTTGTTCCCCGGCAACTCGTCCGGCAGGTGCTTCGGCACGATGAAGAGGGAGATGCCCTTGGTCCCCGCCGGCAGCCGTCCCTCGGCGTCGGCCACCTTGGCGAGGACAAGGTGCATGGTGGTCTCGGTGACGTCCTGGTCGCCGGCAGAGATCCACATCTTCCGGCCGAAGATGCGGTAGCGCTCCCCGATGGCGTCCGTGCCGTCAGCAACCGCGCGCGTTGTGATGTCGCCGAGGGAGGAGCCGACATCGGGCTCCGACAGACACATGGTGCCGAGGCTACGGCCCGCGTGCTGCGGGCCCGCGAACAGTTCCACCTGGCGCGGCGTGCCGAAATCGCAGATCACCCGCGCATTGGCGATGGACAGCATCAGGAAGCCAGAGCCGGCGATGTTGGCCGCCATGATCTGCGCCATCGCCGCCGTGGTCATGAGGAAGGGCAGTTGCATGCCGCCGTGCGCCTCATCCACCGAGGCAAGGTGCAGCCCGGCGGAAAGATAGGCCCGCACGGCTTCGGCGAGATCCTTCTGCACCTTCACGCTGGCGTCCTGCTGCAGTCGCGGCTCGTCGCGGTCGGCGATCTTGTAGCAGGGCAGAAACTCCTGGATCGCGAGCTTCTCCGCGAGATCGAGGAAGGCGGTCCAGTCCGCCTTGCCTTGTCCCCTGAACTTGCCGAGCGCGCCGAGCTCATCGGCGCGCAGCCAGTGATAGAGCAGAAAATCGAGATCGCCGCGGGCGATGACTTCCATAGTGTGTCCTCGGTTTCCCTTATGCTTGGGTATCCGTCAGCCGGTCCTCAGTAGAGGGCGGCAGCGCAACGGTCTTGCGCCCATGTGCTGCGCGACCCGAGACCGGCGAGGGACCTGTCGACAAAAGGGGCCGGGCGCGCCAAAACGCCCGGCCCAGCATCCACACCTGAAGGGAGGTCCAGGCGGGAAGTGCCATTCCGACACGATCAGGTCCGAGGAAGGAGCCGCCGTGCCTCAAGCGGGCTCAGTGGTGAATCTCGAAGAGGGCCGCGGCGCCCATGCCGCCGCCGGTGCACATGGTCACCACCGCGAAGCGTTCCCCCCTCCGCCGTCCTTCCAGCAAGGCATGGCCGACCAGGCGTGCCCCGCTCATGCCGTAGGGATGGCCGATGGAAATGCCGCCACCGTTCACATTGTAGCGCGCGGGATCGATGCCGAGACGGTCGCGGCAATAGAGCGCTTGCACGGCGAACGCCTCGTTCAGCTCCCACAGGCCGATGTCATCGACCTTGAGGCCGTGCTGTTTCAGCAGCTTAGGGATGGCAAAGACCGGGCCGATGCCCATCTCCTCCGGGGCGCAGCCCGCCACCGCCATTCCGCGATAGATCCCCAGCGGCTGAAGCCCGCGCCGCTCGGCGAGCCCGGCTTCCATCAGGATGCAGGCCGAGGCGCCGTCGGAAAGCTGCGAGGCATTGCCCGCCGTGACAGAGCCCCCCGCGATGACCGCGGAGAGTTCTCCCAGGCCCTGAAGGGTCGTGCCGGGCCGGTTGCCCTCGTCGCGGTCGAGGGTCACCGCAACGGCGGAGACGGCGCCGGTGGCCTTGTCCGTCACGTGCATCACCGTCTCAAAGGGCACGATCTCGTTGCTGAACAGACCGGCCGCCTGGGCCGCGGCGGTGCGCTTCTGGCTCTCCAGCGCATAGGCGTCCTGCTGCGCGCGGCTGATCCCGTACTTCTGCGCGACGAACTCCGCTGTCTTGAGCATGGGCATGTAGGCATGCGGCGCGTGAGCCACCACCCCCGGGTCCGTCTCCTCCTGCACCCACGCGAAATACCGATCCTGGACGGCGGAGACATTGTCCTGCCCGCCGGCGCCGACCACCGCCATGCCGTCCACCACGATCTGCTTGGCTGCAGTGGCGATGGCCATGAGGCCCGAGGCGCACTGGCGGTCCATGGTCTGCGCCGGTACCTTCACCGGAAGACCGGCGGCGAGCACGATGTTGCGCGCCACATTCATGCCCGCCGTTCCCGCCGACAGGACTGTGCCGAACACCACATCCTCAATCTCCTCCGGCGCGACGCCGGCGCGCAGCACCGCGTGCTTCAGCGCGTGCCCGCCCATGCTGGGCGACTTGGTGGCGTTCAAGCTGCCGCGATAGGCCTTGCCGATGCCGGTCCGGGCGGTGCTGACGATGACGGCTTCTTTCATGGAAGCTCCTGTCTGAAGAGACTTTTGCCGGCAGACTGCCGACACGATGAAGGGGAAAACCTTGGGCAGCGCTCAGCTGCGCTGCCAATCCGTCAGGCGGCGCCCCTCGGCGGCGAGCTGGCGCAGCAGCGGCGCCACGCTCCAGTAGCCGTGCGCATTGCCCAGCGTCTGCGCATAATGGTCGAGGCGCTCGACGATGGCTGGAAGGCCGATCTCGTCGGCCATGAAGACCGGGCCACCCCGCCAGTTGGGGAAGCCGTAGCCGGCGGTCCATACCACGTCGATGTCACCTGGCCGGTAGGCGATGCCTTCGTCCAGAATCTGCGCCGCCTCATTCACCATCGGGTAGAGCAGGCGCTCGAAGATCTCCCGCTCGCCGATGGTGTCGCGCCGTGCGATCCCGTGCGTCTGGGCGAGTTGCGTAGCGAGGGCGACCGTGTCGTCGCACGGAACCGCCCGCCGGCCGTCATATTGATAGTAGCCCTTGCCAGTCTTCTGCCCGTAGTCGCCGCTGGCGAAGAGCGTGCGGCACATGGCGCGGTAAGCCGGATCTTTGGGACCCGCTCCGGAGGCGATCCATTCGATCACGGTGCGGGCGCCCACATCCACGCCCGCCATGTCCAGCATCCGGCTCGGCCCCATGGCCATGCCGAGCCATCGGGGCGATTCGGCCACGCCGTCGATCTGCGCCGGCGTGGCCCCCTCAAGCTGCAGGACCTCGCTCTCGCGGCCGTAGACCTCAGCCATGCGGTTGCCGATGAAGCCGTAGCACACCCCGCTCACCACCGCGGTCTTCCCGATGGTGCGGGCGAGCTTCATGACGGTAGCGAGCGTGTCCGCCGCCGTCTGCGCGCCGCGCACGATCTCCAGGAGCCGCATGATGTGGGCGGGGCTGAAGAAGTGGGTGCCGACAACGTCGGCCGGCCGGCCGCTCGCCGCCGCGATCAGATCCACGTCCAAAGTGGACGTGTTGGTGGCGATGATGGCGCCCGACTTGCACACGCGCCCGAGCTTTTCGGCCACGTCGAGCTTCAGCTGCATGTCCTCGAAGACGGCTTCCACCACCACGTCCACGTCCGCAAGCGCGGCGAAATCGGTGCTGCCGGTCATGCGGGCGCGGCGGCGTTCGGCCTCTGCGTCCGTGAGCTTTCCGCGCTTCACCGAAGCGGCATAATTCTTTGCGATGAGGCCGGCGCCGCGGTCGAGCGCTTCCTGCGACGTCTCGACCAGGGTGACGGGGACGCCCGCATCGGCAAAGGCCATGGCGATGCCGCCGCCCATTGTGCCGACGCCAACAATGCCGACTTTCCTGACTGGGCGGAGCGCGGTGTCGGATGGCAGGTCTGGAATGCGCTGTGCCGCACGCTCGGCAAAGAAGAGGTGGCGCAGCGCGCGCGACTGAGGGCTCTTCAGCAGCGCGCTGAAGGTCTCAGCTTCCACTTTCTCCCCTTCGGCGAAAGGGAGGCGTACGGCGGCTTCCAGGCAACGGGCGATGCCCGCGAGCGCCGGAAGGTGAGGGCGCAGCGCCGCCTCCTCCCCCGCCATCTTCAGCACCGCAGCCAGATCCTGCGCGTCAGGCACTGCGAGGGTGCTGGCCCTGCGCAGGGCGCCGGCCTCCGCAACCAGCGCCAGCGCAGCCTCCCGGCTGGCCGCCGAGACCTCGTCCGCGATCTGATCAACAAGACCAATGGCCCCCGCCTCGCCGGCGGATATCGGCACCCCGGACGAGATCAGCCGGTAGGCCGCCTTCAATCCCGCGAGCCGGGGCAGGCGCTGCGTGCCAAGCGACCCGGGGACAAGACCGAGCGAAACTTCCGGAAAGCCGAGCCGGGTGGTGGGCGCCGCCACGCGCAGATGGCACGCCAGCGCCAGCTCGAGCCCGCCGCCCAGCACCGTGCCGAACAGAGCGGCAACGACCGGGCGGGAGCTCGCCTCGATGCGATCGAGCAGCGCATTGAAGGACTTTGCGGTGAACGCCTCATCCGCGAAGGCGCCGATGTCGCCGCCGGAGACGAAGGTGCGCCCCGCGCAAGCGATGACCAGCGCGGTGAACGAGGCATCCGCCTCGAAGGCATCGAACGCACGGACCATATGGCTGATAGTGTCGATGGACAGGGCGTTCACCGGCGGATTGTCGATCCGCAGGACGGCGATCTCTCCATCCCGGACCAGCGTGGCGCGGTCGAGCATCATAGGGTCCTCGTTTCTCACGAGGACGCTCAATAGGAGTGATCCCGTCCATCATCTTGCGCTGACTAGCTGCATCGGATGATGCACCGCATCCAGCTTGCAATTGATTTCGTCTGATGATTTCGCTTGCCAGCATTGCATGAAGACACCATCGTCGGCCCCAAGCTGAGGAAATTTGTGATCCAAAGTCGATGAAGGACTCACGGCAGATGGCCTCTTCCCGCATGGAAACCGAGGGCGGGAAGGCCTTCAATGCATCGGAGAAGCTGGTCCACGCGGTGGTGCGCGGCCTTTACGAGGGTCGGTACGTGCCGGGGCAGCGCTTGGTTGAGGCCGATCTCGTGGCTGAATTCGCGGTAGGCCGGAGCACGGTCCGGGAGGCGATCCGGCGGCTGGAGGCGGTCGGCATCATTGAGGTCCTGCCCTATCGTGGCGCGCAGATTCGCAAGCTGACGGAGGCGGAGAGCGATGATGTGATCGCGGTACTGGAAATGTCCGTAGGGCTCGCCGCTCGGCTCTGCGCCGAGCGGATCGGGCACAGCGACAACCGGACAAAATTGCGCGCATCATGGGAGAAGCTAGAAGAGCACAAAGACGCGCTCAATGACTTCGAGGGGATCAAGGCGCGCAACAAGTTCTACCACGCAATCACGGTGCTTTCGGAGAACAAGGAGCTTCGCAGGATCATACCAGGGCTTCAGGCCCACCTAATCCGCCGCGTCTATGCCCTCGCCAATGCCAAGCGTTTCGCCAACTACCGGCGGATCGCCGAAGCCATTCCCGCGGGAAATGGAGCGGCGGCGGAGATCGCGATCCACGAACACATCCGGGAAGCAACGAGCGCCAAGTACAAGATCAACATAAAATGACTATCGGCCTCCGAGAGGGAGCACGGGACCGCCTGCGGAGAGGAAGATGCCCATGCATATCAACAATCATGACAATGCGATGCTCATCGGGCGCCAGCGCCTATGTTACAGTGGAATTTACGCAACCCCAAAGAAACCGCGGAGCATGGGTGCTTTTGTTGTCTACGTTGCGCCCTACGCGGATTTTGATATTGCGGCCAACGGTCAATCTTGGACTGAACGCAATATTTTTGCCCTCAAGCCGTTCACCGAACACCACATCCATGCCCGCTCTGGGCGGATCATCAAAATCTGCATCGAAACCGAGACCATTGCCCCCGCAGACATGCAATTTCTGTTCGAGGAGATCAGCGATCCCGTCCGCGGCGCGCGGCTCGCCGCGTATTTGCGGGATGCCCACCGCGAGATTAAGAGGGTCTCCGGCTTCAATGGGTTCTCGGCGGAGGACTTCGACAGGCATTTTTTCAGGCGCAGCTTTCCCATGCGCCCCGTCGACACACGTCTGCAGCAGGTATTCGACATCATGTGCGAGAATGTCAGAAGCGAGATGCTGACTGCGGACGAGTGCGCGCAGATGTCGGGGCTCTCCACTTCCCGCTTTCTTCACATTTTCAAAGAAAATGCAGGCATCTCATTCCGCGCGTGCCGGAGCTGGAAACAAGCGCGCCGCTTTCTAGACTATGCGAACCGCCCCGGCAGCCTCACCCATGTGGCCCTGGATTTAGGCTATCCCGATTCAAGCCATTTCAGCAGGTCAATCCGCCGGATATTCGGCCTGCAACCTCGCTCCATCCGCGAATGGCTGCGTGAGCTTCAAGTCGCGACCGGCGAGGGGTATACACTCCGACCGCGATAGAAGTTGCAAATACATCGATCATGACGACGAAAATTTGCGGTGAAAAGTATTTTTGCCGCACCTCCATCAATCAGCACAGAAAAACTTTCATAATTATATTTTTGTAAAGTAAATATGGCTGAGTCGACGAGGTTGAACTGACCCTGCCGCTGCGCTCGCGATCGGCCATGGCGAGAGTGTGATGGAAGCGCTCTCAGACGCCCTCGCGCTGCCAGCGGCGCAGATAATAGTATACCGTCTGCGATGGCGGCGGGTCATGAGGCAGCAGCCCCCATGCCATGCCAGTTCGCGCGATGCGGCCTTCCTGGGGGCCCGCCCGCCTGAGCTTCGGCAAACGTTGTCTTCAGGCCACGTTGCTGAGTGCGAGTTGTGCCGGGTCTGCCCATGGCATGTGGTCGTCGATGCGGCTGTTGAGGTGACCGTTGACGATGCGGGTGATCACGTCCGCGAGGTAGGCCTGAGGATCGATTCCGTTGAGCTTGCAGGTCTCGACGAGCGAGGCGATGGCTGCCCAGTGTTCGGCACCTCCGTCGGAGCCAGCGAAGAGGGCATTCTTCCGGGTCAGGGCCCGGGGCCGGATCGAGTGCTCGACAATGTTGTTGTCCAGCTCGACGCGGCCGTCGTCGAGGAACAGGATCAGCCCCTCCCAGCGCGAGAGCGCGTAGCAGATCGCTTTGGCGAGCTTGGCCTTCTGGCTGATCAGCGCCGGCTTCGCCCGCAGCCACGGCTCGAGGGCCTCGATGATCGGCTTGCTCTTCTCCTGGCGGGCGGCCCGACGCTCATCCGGGGTCCGGCCACGGATCGAGATTTCGACGTGATAGAGCTCGGATGCGCTTGGGGGCCTCACTGGCGATCGGCGCGGGACCGGCCAGGGCGATCTCGTAGAAGCGCCGCCGCACATGCGCCCAGCAGAACGCCAGGCTGCCCGCGTTACGTCCGGCCAGTGCCTTGTAGCGGACTCTATTGTCTTGTTCATGAACTCGGCACGCACTTCGTCGTGCGCACCGTCGTCGACCGGCTTGCCGGCGCCGGCGACCACACGGTGGCGGCCGAGATGCTCGACGCCGCCAGCGCAGGCGAGCACGCGATCGATGTGCGCACCGATGGCGACACGGTCGAACGCATCAGGTTCGACATCCGCACGAAGCGGATCCGGGTCCGTCCGCCCATCGGCAAGCAGAAGCGCTATCCACGCCTTGACCTGACGCTGATCCAGGCGGCCGAGATCGGCACGCCCGAAGGGCCGCAAGCCCATTCTCTGGAAGCTAGTCACGGACATCGAGGTCGCGTCTCTCGATGATGCCGTCGAGAAGCTCCGCTGGTACACCATGCGCTGGAAGATAGAGGTCTTCCACAAGGTTCTCAAATCGGGTTGCCGTGCCGAGGACGCCAAGCTGCGCACCGCCGATCGCCTCGCCAACCTTCTGGCGCTCTTCTGCATCGTCAGCTGGCGGGTGCTGTGGATGACCATGATCGCCCGCGCGGAGCCCGACGCCGATCCTTCGACGGCTCTGACGCCATCGGAAACCGCCATTCTCGATCGCCTCGTTCCCGACGCGGGCAACCGAGGCACAGGGCCGCATACACTTCAGTTCTACATCACAAAACTTGCTCGCCTCGGCGGCTACCTTGCCAGAAACTCCTATCCCCCGCCGGGCAACACTGAGGTGGTCCCGGTTTGGCGGACAGATTGGCGGCTTCGCTAAGCTTGGTTCTGGTGTGTGTCACGCCGCCTTGTTGATGCCGTCGCAGGCCGTGTGGACCTCCTCCGGCGTTCTGCCGCCGAGGGCCGAGTGGGGCCTCGCGCGGTTATAGTAACTGACCCACCTGCCGATGCCGGCCCGGGCCTCGGAGCCGGTCTCGAAGGCGTTGAGGTAGATGCACTCGTATTTCAGCGACCGCCAGAGGCGCTCGATGAACACGTTGTCCATCCACCGGCCGCGGCCATCCATGGAGATCCGCACGCCGGCGTCCAGCAGCACCTGGGTGAACCGCGGGCTGGTGAACTGACTGCCCTGGTCGGTGTTGAAGATGCCCGGCCGCCCGAACCGGGACAAGGCCTCCTCCAATGCCTCGATGCAGAAGTCGGCCTCCATGGTGTTGGACAGCCGCCAGGACAGAACCCTCCGGCTGTGCCAGTCCATGATGGCGACCAGGTACAGGAAGCCACGCCGCATCGGGATGTAGGTGATGTCGGCGCACCAGACCTGGTCAGGCCTGTCGATCGCCATGTTCCGCAGGAGATAGGGGAACACGCGGTGCTGCGGGTGCCGCACTGTGGTCTTCGGCCGCTGGTAGATGGCGGCCAGCCCCATGCGGGCCATGAGGCGCCGCACGCGCTTGCGCCCGACCTCATGTCCCTGCCGGCGCAGATGGCGGACCATCTGCCGCGAGCCGTACCAGGGCGTCTCGAGGAACTGGCCGTCGATCTCTCGCATGACGGCGAGGGTCTCGGGGCCTTCGGTCCGCGGGCCGCCGTAGAAGGCCGACCGGCTGATGCCGACCAGGGCGCACTGGCGCGTGATCGGCAACTGAGGGTGATCCGGTTCGATCATGTCGCGTCTCGCCCCCACGCTCAGCGACCGGAGGCCCGACGCAAAAAATCCCGTTCCACCACCAGTTGGCCGATCTTGGCATGGAGCTGGTCGATCTCGCCCTCGCGGGCGGCGTCGGCGGCTTCCGCCTTGCCGGAGAACACCGTGGCCATCCCCTCGACGGCCTGCTTCTTCCAGGCGTTGATCATGGTCTGGTGGAGGCCATGCTTCGCCGCCAGCTGCGCCACCGTCTGCTCCCCGCGAAGCGCCTCCAGGGCCACCTTCGCCTTGAACTCAGCTGAATATCGCTTCCTCTTCCCGGTCATCGGGCTCGTCCTTCCGTCAGGCCGAACCAAGCTTAACTCCCTGTCCGATTTTCGGGGACCACCTCAACACGGTCCTTTGGCGCGGCTGGAGAAGGCTCATCGACATTCAAACCGGAGTCGAACTCCACCAAGGTCGGACTTGTGGGTAATCGCAAGCTTCGCCAGATGCTTACGCTTACTCAGCACCGCCAGCATCCGCTCGTGCATAGGCCGCAACAGGAAGGCCGCACGCCGAACCCAGTCCGCCAGGGTCGAGCAGTCGAGCGCGATGCCCTGGCGTCCATAAATCTGGGGCTGCCGATACAGCGGCAGATGCTCGCCATATTAGGAGGCGGGCACATAGGCGGCGGATCAACAACGCTCAACTCCATCGCTGCTTATGAACGCCTGCCGCGCCTATGTAATGAACCGATTTCCTTCTCGATTGTGCTCTCATATACTTGCGCAAAACGGGCACAAGGGCGGCTCTTACAAGATTCAGAGTAGTCTTCGACCACTTCACCCCATACGATCAGGCCGGGACGACTGATCCACGCGGGGGATAAGTAAATAACTTTCATATGGCCCGCCGGTATGAATCACATTGGCCCCAGCTCGGATGCTCTGCGTCGACAAGTTGCCAAGGGGCAACCGCAGAGTGTTTTCGGTTTCGACAATGACTTCAAGTGTCTCACCGCGCTGCAGTTGCATGCCCGTCGGTGTAAGGGGAATGCGCACCTGGACAACTTCGCCGGGAGCGAGCGGTGCGCGACTGCGATGGTGATGCACCGGCCGGCCCACGGTCGACCTCGCCTCGTCGAGTGCGCGATGCGACGCCCTCAGTCGACCCCAAGGCCCCTCGTAAAAAATGATATTTCGGAACGGCGTATGCGTGAGCATCTCGATCTCGCCGCGGTTCTGACGCAAATGGGGGGCATCGAGAGGTAAATTGGGCGCGCAGAACGGTTCGCCATCAGCCCCGAGTTTCTTGATCCTGACATAGATGTCGAGATCGTCGGCGTCCTTCGCCTCAACCCAAAGCACCAACTCAGAGAAGCCGACCCACTCCAGCGTTTCCTCTACGTGATAGGCGAATACGACGCGCTCGCCCTCGACCGCGGAATATTCTACTTGCGACGAAGCAGCCGGGTGGGTGGCCTGCAGTCCGCGCGACGCCGCGTCGAGATGCAATTTTAGATTCCGGGTTCGCGCCAATGGAAATGCCGCTTCGGCCCGATTGAGCAACGTAATATTGTCAGGGCCAACTGTATAGATCGGCATGCGCACCCTCGGCGTCGCATCCCAGCCGTTGTCCGTGCCCTTCAGGTAATAATCGAAGAAGCGGGCGAGATCGGCGTCGTTCTGCGGATCATAGAAGTCCGGCCATTCCTGCAGATCGTGAACCCGCAGCCATTTCGGCGAGCGCAACCGGTCGTATGCGTCGAACGTACCTTGGCAATGCAGCAAATTCGACCAACTTCCGACCACATAAGCCGGAACCGCGATCTCCTCGATCTTCGCGGCGTGCTCTTCCCAATAGGCGTTGAAGAGCGGGTAGCGCGCTAGCATCTCGACGATGTCTTCGATCTGGTTGCGACCGGCCGTCAATTCGATCAACCAGTCCATGAACCCGGGATCGGGGATGCCGCCCATGCAAACGACGTTTCGATAGACGTCGTCCAATCCTTCCCACGGCGCGATAGCTGCCAGATGGCGTGGGCGTTCAGCTGCAATAAACCATTGCGCCGCCGCCAGCCAAGAATTCCCGGCACACCCCACCTTTCCGTTGCACCAGGACTGCGTCCCCGCCCAATCCACCAGGTCCGCCCCGTCACGCCCTTCTTGCGCACTCCAGCAATGCGCATCTCCATCGGACGTGTAGGTGCCGCGCGCATCCGGATTGATGACGGCGTATCCACGCGCGCACCACACTGCCGGATCCGGTGCTTCCCATTTATTGAGCTCACTGACCGCCCCGAGCGCCACCCCCATGCGGAAGGGGAAGTCGTCGAGATGCTGATTTCCGACGTTCTTGCCGTAAGGACTCCACGCGATAATCGCCGGAATGTTGTGAGCATCGACCGGGCGCAATACGTCCGTATAGATCGTCACACCATCGCGAAGCTGAACGGGCACATCGCGTTGAAAAAGAATGTCGCAGGTGAGCGCCCGAGCGCCCTCGCGCATGACGGTCCCGGCTTTTAGCACTTTCTCGTGAGGGTTAAATCCCTGATAGCGCACACGTGGTTCAGACAGAGATGCGCTTTGCCGAAATGCGATGTCAATGCTTTCATGTGAGTCTACGATTTCGTCTTTCATGTTTCCTCCTTCATTTTTGTTCGCGGGCATCACCTGGACGCTGCCCTTCGGAGCTTATTGAAATGAGCAATCAGCTCGGCTGCGATCCAGCCGAAATCAACAGACCTGTGCAAGGCTCGCTAGCCATTAGAGCCGGATCCGCCTCTATTCAATAAGTGAGAGGGCGATTCACCGAACAGATGGAACCGGGTTTGCGGTTCGATCTGATAAAATTGAATCAATTTGATCGATGAATCGCCCTCTCACTTAAGTATAGAGAACGCGTGATCCGATCAGTTTGTGATGCAAGCTGATCGGCGCGTGCTCTAGTCGTGCGGGTGAAGCGCGTGTAGCGTATCGGACGTAATGGATCTTCCTGGAACGACTGATCTCGGGTGCTTTATCTCCGGAATGAGCAGATATGAGTCGTATTCCCCACCCGTATGGATTACATGGTTGCCCGTGTTTCGCAGATCCCAGGCGAATGGCTCGAACCAGCCCGGTTCTCTCAGGTAATGGCCCGAGATGGCGATGCGCAGCCGTTCGCCGGCGCGCCACAAACGGCTGGTGGGCCAGATCGCGATCTCAACCGGTACGATTTCTCCAGGCAAAAGCATTTGCTGCTCCACGTGGAGGTGCACGGGCTCAATATCCGTGCTGCGCTGTTCGTCGAGCTTCCGATGCGAGGCGCGGAGCAGGCCCGGCGCTCCTGGATGCGGCTGGCCGATGACAAAGGTCGGGACCACGTTGCCCGCAGCATCTGCCTTCTGGACGGCGACAAACAGGTCAAGATCGTCCGCCTCAAGCGCCTCAACCCAAAGGCGGATTTTAAAATATCCGGTCAACTCAGTGTCGCAGTCGAACACGAAGTCAAAATTCGCCTGGCCCGCCACAGCGTCATACATCATTTTCGTGGGCGAGGTCGGCGCGACTTCCGTCAGGGTTGCGTTCGAGGCATCAAGAAACAACTTCCGATACCGAGTGTCCGGAAGCGGAAAGTCCAACTCCGCACGCCGGAGCGCGTGATCACGGTCACCGCGGTCCATAACGTCGATGCGAACACGTGGCGTCAATTCCCAGCCATTATGGTGGCCTTTCAGATATCGATCAAAGAACCGGCAAAGATCATTTAGGTTTTCCGGTGCATAGAAGTCTGGCCATTCGAATTCACGGTGAATGCGCAACCACTTTGCATCAGAGCCAATCCGGCGGAATGCATCGATCGAGCCCAACAGGTGAAAGTGGCTCCAGCCCGCCGTGATGTAGGCCGGAACCTCGATTTGCTTCAGGTCCGCGACCTTTTCGCGCCAATAGGCGTCGTAGAAAGGATGTGCGTCAAAATTGGCGGCAATATCCTCGCCCATGCCCGCGCCCACAAGGAACGATGCAAGGAACCGGGAGAAGCCGATCTCCTGTATGCCGCCCTGGTAGAACAGCTGACGGTAAAGGTCGGTCGCGCCTTCCCAGGGAGCAATGCAGGCGAGGTGTTTTGGCCGCTCCGCCGCAGTCATCCATTGCGACATCGCCAGCCAGGAATTCCCCGCCATTCCGATCCGGCCGTTGCACCAGCTCTGTGCGGCGAGCCATTCGACCAAGTCGGCAGCATCCCGTCCTTCCTGGTTGGACAAAATCTGCAATACACCTTGGGAATAGCCCGCGCCGCGGGCATCGGGGTTGACGACAGCATAGCCCCGCCTGCACCAGTAGTCGGGATCTGGTCCCTCAAGTTTGGTTCCGGAAGAGAGTGTGCCAGCAGGAACCCCTGGCACAGTCAAGGGCGCCGCATAGCCGATGCGCTTGCCGTAGGGACTCCAAGCGACGATCGCCGGGATGTCCTGAACCCCGTCCGGCCGATAAATGTCGACATAGATCGTGGCGCCGTCGCGCATCGCCACCGCGACATCCCGATCGACGCGGATGCCGCCATGGACAGCCGAGCCTGGTTCGACTTGCGGAAAGGCACCATGGCTTTGAGCTGGGGCGTGAAGTGCCTTCAGGTGAACCTCAAATGCGTCGCCCTTAAAGTATCGCAGCTCGGTCGTCGGCTCCAGCGACTTCATTATTATCTCCTCCTCTTTTCCGAAGACTTCCTGCTTCCGTTTTATTGTAGACGGATGGGCCAGATCTATGGCTGCCTGTGTGACGGAACTGGCATCTGAGATTCCGCCCCGGATCGCTGAAGCGATGGGGAACTTCACGATGGATCAACGCTGACGGCGCCGCCGCTCCACCGTTCTCAAAGCGCACCAGCGACCAACACAATGCCCGTAAGCGCGATTGCACCCCCCACGCGGCGCACCCAAAGCGCGCGACCAGTCTCGCCAAGCCGACCAATAAGCAAGCCGAGACTGATCCCCGCAAGATGGAGGGCCCCGGCCGCAATAAGAAAGCCGACGCCATACGCGAGACCCGAGGTCCCATCCGGCATCTCGCGGCCATGGGCGTAGCCATGAAAGATCGCAAATAAGCCAACCGAGGCAAGGACAAGCGCCAGCGGCACCCTCATGTTGAAGGCCACCGCCGCCCCTAGCACCACCACAGACAGTGCGATGCCCAACTCCTCAACCGGAATTCCGCCGCCGCGAATGCCAAGCGCGCCGCCGGCCGCCATCAGAGCGAGGAAAGTTGCAGGTGCGACCCAGACGGCCCGGCCCCCAAGTTGATAGGCAATTATGCCAACGCTGACCATGGCAAGCACATGGTCGAGACCCAAGAGCGGGTGCAGGCAGCCGCTCGTAAAGCCGTGGGTGGAACCGACGCCCACATGGGCGTACACTAACGATGGGGACATCACAAGGGCGGCACCGAGTGCGGCCGGTAGCAGACATCGCTTCATAATAGCCACCTTTCGAGCGACAGTGATCGAGGTGCGGAACGCAGCGGGCCTAACAAGCACCCGCCATTCGCACTATATTGAACCGGCCACATCCAATTCGATACATACCGATTTTCCGTTACACGGCTTTATGTTCCACATTTTCAGAACAGTTTTGTTGATAGCCGAACAATTAATGCGTCCGCCCTTATGGTATTTGTTCCCCACGTGCTGATGAGACCTTTGATCGCGAATTCGTAAGGACGATCTATGAATACAAACTTACGAGATACGATCGGGCCTAGCGAAAATAGACGAGCTCGATTGCCGTAATTTCCGACCTCTAGCCCATTTATCTCATCTGCATTTAGTTGAAAGAACGTCGTTCCTGCAATTCCGAACTGATAATCGTTATATACTTGCGACATTGCGAAATCTATACTAAGAACCGTTCCAGACTGATACTTTGTTGCGGGATTCTCGGTATAATTGTTTAGCCAAGCACGAACACTGAATTGAGTCGCCTGACCGAACGTTGGGCCAAAAATGCTCGGGACGGTGTACGTAAGAGCGAGATTTGGCGCTATATCCCAGACATTTGAACCAACATTAATATTGTTTTCGCGATCGTATACTCCGGTCGGTGCAACGACGCTCATTCCCGCCATCACCGCCAGTCCGTAAGGGATCGGTGGCAGTCCGGAGGGTTGCGCGGAGGCGTCAACGATAGGAAAAAAACGTGACCACATTAATACATCGCTGTAAATATCCTGCTGTCCAACTGAGCAGCGGTCAAAGACATTATTGACCTTGAAGCACAACCGATCCGCACCAAGGAATACGGACGACGCGAGAGCGCCTCCAAAAAGCGTCGTATCATAAACATACAGCAGCCCAGCGCCGCCGACTAAATCCAACCCGGAAGACGTAGTGATGGATGCATCATGATTGAAAAATCCCGTGAGCGCTGTCGTTACATCCACCACTGCTCCGTAGAGACCTGGCGGCGGAAGTAGTGCCTGGTTAATGTCGGTGCCGCCGATGGGGCCTGCCGGCCTTACGCCTTCTCCAGCGAATGCAGGCGCGTGGCCAAGGTACAACGCCGAAGCCAACAGAGCACCAAATGTGCCGATCATCTTCTTTACAGGCATTCATTCCTCCCCTGATTGTTCGTATTTTTCCTGGTACTAGCGATTGAGAAAGCAGCCCCAACAACCAGAACTTCCTCACCTCTTCCGATTTCAGGCCGCTTCGTAAGACCCGCGACACGTCACACTCCGAACCGCTGAGCGCTTCAAATCTGCAAACGTTTGAATCTCGACGCGCGGCGATATCAAAACCTTGTATAGAACGCCGCTCAGATAGATATTATTTCGCCTTTGAACATCCGATACAAACCGGAATACGTCATTTGTATCGCATAATTGCCTGCGTCGGACACCAAAAAAGCCTTAATACACGGACGCGGCTACACTTTCGGCTCGATGGATGAATATGGCACGATCAATTACTTATGCCCTTTCTCCGCGGGATACCGCAGCGCCACGTGGTCAGGAGATAGAAAAACCGGATCAGTCTCAAGATGAACGATTGTCCAGCCATGCCCCCCTCCGCGCTGCAGTCGCATGACATAGTCGTAGATGGCGATCGGCGGGGCCGTCGGGTGAACACCTTTTCCATCCGCTCCAAAATGCGTCATAACCGCCCGCACTTCCACCTCACCGCTCCCCTCGAAGGCTGCGAAATCAAACAGGCAATTCGTGATGAGATGACGCGATACACGTTCCGCACGCTCTCTCCAGCGGTACCAATCGCAAATCTGATCTCGTCCATTAAAACAGACGAGCTTGGCATCAAATATCGCATCCTTCGCGAAATATTCTCCAGACCGGCGGCCCTCGTTCTTCTCAACATCGTTCCAAAACCTCGCCATGAAGTTCTGTATATCGAGAGCAATGTCGGCTTTTGATATGTCATTCGGCATAATGTACTCCATTTTGAATACTTCTACTGCACTCCGACCGACGAGAGCGTCCGTGTCCAGCGCGTCGGCGTGACCGTCACGCATAAAGACAAGACGTATATTGCCTGTCGGCGGCATGTGTTTTGCTGTCCTGGCTCGAAGTTGCTAATGCGAGGGTGCAGCGGTGCTGCCACGAACGATCAGATTGGCGTCGAGAGACAACTCCATAGATGGATCCGCGCTCGGGTCCTCTTGCATAATCTGGCCCATCAGCAACGAAGCCGCTGCTTCCGCCAATCCTTTGATCGGAAGGTCGACCGTTGTCAGGCCCGGGCCCCACAGACGAAACCATTCCAGATCGCCGAAGCCCACGACAGACAATTGGGCAGGGACGGAAATGCGCAGCTGGTGAATGGCATCGAGCATCCCCAGCGTCGCTGCGCCGTTAAGTGCAAAGGCTGCCGTCGGGGTGTTCAGCTGGCTCCAAATGCGGATCATCGTGGCGCGGCCAAACTCGCCCGTCGGAGGGCCGGTCCATATCAAGGAGCGATCGCGTTCCAGCCCAAGTTCCGCAAGAGCAGCATAGGCGCCATCGAGGCGTGCCTTGCTGGTCAGGATATTAGGATCGCCGCCAATAACGGCGATCCGCTGGTGGCCTAGCTGTGCGAGGTGGTGAATGGCTGCATATGCGCCCTGCCAATCCGCTGCAGTTACGGTCGGCGCAGACAGGTCCGCGCTTCTTCGTCCAAGCTGCACCACGGGCAATGTGGAAAGCAGACGGTGGGTCTCTACGAGGCTGTTGCCACAAGGCGCAATAATGATACCTGCAACGCGGCTCTGCCTTAGGAGCCGAAGCTGTTCGTATTCAACGTTGGGATCATTTTCGGAAACCGACAATATCAGTTGAAAACCTTCCTTACGGCAAGCCTCTGATAGGGCAGCTGCGGCCGCTGCGAAGAGCTGGTTGGTGATGTCGGGAATGAGGAGGCCGATCATGCGGCTGCTCGGCTGGTGCATCATTCTTGCGCCGGCATGCGGTTCATAGCCAAGTTCGCCGACGGCTTTGAGAACGCGCTCCTTCAGCTCCGCGCTCGTATGCCGGTGATTGCTGAGCGCACGAGAAACGGCCGAGTAGGACACTCCGACATGGGCAGCGACATCCTTGATCGTCACCGCCCGTTGGCGCGCCCGACCCTTCACCGAACCCTCATCCGTTGTGCTCACGTCTATTCTCCATGGCGGCTCGCCGGCATTCCAAAATAGCAGCAGATGGCTCAGTTGAACCGCACGGTGACGGTCCCGAGGGTCGCGAAGTGGGCAGTGGCCACACGCATCGAACGGGTTATGACCTGCGGAGGAGGCAGCGATCCTGTGATGATGATCTGTCCGGCGTGGAGCTTTTCGCCGATGGCATGGAGCCTTCGGGCGACACCTGCGACAACCGCCAGGGGGTTGCCGAGGGCTTCGAATCCTGTCGCCCCCGCCCGCGTTTCTCCATCGATACTAACCTGGCATCCTTCCAAGCTTATATCGAGCGTGTGCGGCGAGGTGAGGCGCGACCCCAAGACGACATATCCTCCCTCGGCTTTCTGAACAGCAACCATGTGGGGCCAGCTATAGCGTCCCTCGCGAACCCCCGACCGAAGCGGGGCGACCTCGATGGCGGGTAGGAAGCCACCGACCCCAGCGAGCACTTCCGCCTGCGATAGGTCCGGCCCTTCCAGATCACGGTTCAGCAGAACGGCGATCTCGGTTTCGATAAAGTATTCGTCACTGCCGAGTGTCACAGCCGCGCCGTTGTCGCGGATGAGCGAAGCCAGAAGCGTCCCGACCATAGGGACCGGCGCACTGGGAAAGAGCGCCTGGGCGCCCTTTGACGTGAACGAGGCCTGGTGGCCCACGATCCTGTCGCCGGCTGCTACGCGTCGGCGCTTTACGGCAAGCTGTAGCGCCAACGCTT
The DNA here is from genome assembly GCF_047444035.1 of Xanthobacter sp. AM11. Lineage (NCBI taxonomy): Bacteria > Pseudomonadati > Pseudomonadota > Alphaproteobacteria > Hyphomicrobiales > Xanthobacteraceae > Xanthobacter > Xanthobacter sp. AM11. Next base: position 1,460,359 of record NZ_JBLAOA010000001.1, on the reverse strand, counting down.
CATCAAGGCTGAGATCTGGCTTACAGTGAATAATATCTCGTGCGGGATCGCTGTCGATTCCTGGCTGGTCCAGATGCGCGATGAGATCGTCAAAGGTCATGGCTCGCGTTTTCCTTCAAGCAACGATTGCAAACGGCATGGCGCCATCCATTCATGCGGAACCGTTCATCTTGGTTGGCTCCATAGTTGAAGCGCCGGTTGCCCTCGCCGCCACTTACTGTTTGACGGACGTTCAGCATTTCCCGGCCCCCTTCACCGGGACGCACGACGTTCCATTCAGGCGAGTCCACCCCAGTCGCCAGGGGCGATAATACGATTACGGATCGCTCCCAAGCCCGAGATCGAGACTTCAACCCGGTCCCCCACATTGAGGAAACGCTGCGGCGAGCATGCAAATCCAACCCCGGAAGGGGTGCCCGTCGCGATCACGTCCCCAGGAAGAAGCGTCATCGCCTTGCTGAGGTAAACGAGAATGCTCGGGACGTCGAAGATCATATCGGATGTATCAGCGTCCTGAGTGACCGCCTCGTTGACGCGCGTCGTGAGCCGCCAGCCGGCGGCCGGATCACCCGCCTCGTCCGCCGTGACGATGTCGCCGAGGATGCCGCTTCGATCACCATTCTTACCCATCGTATATTGGCCGGATTCGAACTGGAACGTGCGGGCGCTCACGTCGTTGAAGACGGCATAGCCCAAGATGGCTTCAGCCGCCGCCTGCCTGCTGGCACGAAACAGTGGTCGACCGAGAACAACGGCCAGTTCACCTTCCCAATCGGTCTGCGGATCGAGGATTGGAATCTCGTCACCATCCACGGCCAAAGACGCGGCATACCGCGCAAACACGACCGGAACGGGAGGCACGGGAAGGCCCCCTTCCTCGGCATGGGCGCGGTAGTTCAGACCTATCGACGGGACACGGGCCGATGGCGGCACCGGGGGGCGAAAAGTGACCGGTGAGACGGCCGGAAGCGACTCGCGGGGACGTTCGATGAAGCGAGACGGATCGTGGTAAAATTCCGAAATCTCCGCCAAGGGCGTGACGGTCCCGTCGTTGTGCCGCTGAGCAATCAATTGCGTCATATTCTCGGAGTAACTACACAGTCTCATCCCACGCCCCCAACGTTTTTCTTTCGATTTTAGACGATTATCGACGGACCCCCCGCCGCGCACGGCGCCTTGAGCCATTTCTAGCCACGTACGCAATGGCAGTGACTCTGAGTCCTCCCTTTTAGACGCGTCCGATTCGGCAGCGATCGGACGACCGGTTCCCGCCATTATGCTTGTCGCTTGAACAACGGCCCAGCGTGCAATCCGCTGTGCAGAAAGCTCTACTGTTCGCCGCGCTCTTCCACAAACGTTTGAAGCACCCCTCGCGAGCGCCGTCAATCCCCTTCCCGGAATCGTTCCGCCGGCGAGCGCAATCGCCGCGGGACCGCTTCTCGCGGGAGCTCATTGGCAAACAACGTCGCCTGTAACGAAAGGATATTCTTCACGCAGCGGTAATCGCTGAGCGAGCCCCCCCTTTCGCATGGTGTCTTGTTCGAATTTTCGCTGGACAGGCATCGGCAAACGTTTGTAGCTTTAGCTGTCACCCTCGTCGGGCGGCCAACGGCGTTCGCGTCAAAAAATCGACAAAGTGGCTGCGAGGGCCCTTTCCCGAAATGGGAGGCAGGGTTCAGATGCGGCCAGAAATTTGGGAGGATGAGTTAATGGGCAAGGGCATCGATGCAGATGTGCTGATCGTCGGGGCAGGACCTATCGGATTGTTTTCCGCGCTGTTGTTGGCAAGACGCGGTCTCCGTTCCATAATTGTCGAGCGCCATGCCTCCCCCCTTCAAGCGCCGAAGGCACACGTAAACAGCCCTCGGACACTCGAAATCTTCCGCGCCGAAGGGCTGGACGTCGACTTGATGCGCCGGAGCGGAACGCGCCCGGAGGACAGCAGAGTTATCCGCTTCCGTGCATCGCTCAAGGGTCGAGAATACAGTGTGATCCCATATGAGCGACAGGACGAGGCCGTCCGCGAACTCACGCCGGAGCCGCTGGCCAACATTCCCCAGCCTGTGCTCGAGAAGCTGCTGGAAGATGAAGTTGTGCGGGAAGGACGGATCCAGCTTCGCCGACGCTGCTCATGGCGCAGTGTCGTGCAGGAGAACGGTGCCTGCCGCTCGGTCGTGGAGCAGGACAACGATTCGAGCGTTGTGGAGACGCGCTACTTATTGGGCTGCGACGGCGCGGGCAGCAGCGTCCGCAGCGGACTCGGCATTCCCATGGAAGGGGTTGCGCACGTTCAATCTTGCCTCACGATTCATTTCCATGCGAATCTACGTCACGTTGTTGGCGATGGCACTGCAATGATCTACTGGGTCATCAATGCGGACGTCGCCGGCGCCCTCATCGCGCACGATATTGACAGCAATTGGGTGTTCCTGCGGTTCGACGGACTCAATCCGCGCGACAATCAGCCGACAACGGCGGAGGAGGCGCACCGGATTATCCGCGCGGCAATCGGCGCCGACGCGGAGTTTGAAATCAAGCGCATCGTCCCCTGGACCATGACCGCCGAGGTTGCGACCAGCTATAGGAACGGCAACGTCTTTCTTGTCGGTGATGCGGCGCACCGCTTTCCTCCGGCAGGAGGCCTCGGACTAAATACGGGTATTCAGGACGCACACAACCTGACCTGGAAGCTCGCGGCGGTGGACCAGGGCTGGGCGTCCCCGGAGTTGCTCGATACCTACGAGGCCGAACGCCGCTTTGTCGCCCAAGCCAATTCCGCGCAGAGCCTCTCGAACATGCTGACCGCTCCGCGTCTGGCGCTGGCGATGGCCGCAGCTGCGCCCTATGAGAATGAGGCGCTACCCGATCACATCGCTCAAGAGCTTGAACAGGCGATCATCTCGAATTCCGTGACCTTCGATTGCCTCGGCTTGCATCTCGGCTTTTCGTATGATCCTGATCGGCCGCTCCCGCCTGCTCCAAATGTCTACGAGCCACGCGCTGCGGCGGGAGATCGCCTTCCGCACGCATGGTTGGGAGCGGCGGAAAATGGTCGCTCAGTTCTGGACCTGCTTGCGACCGACAAATTTACGATCTTTGCCACGGGCAGTGGCCCGCAATTCGCGGACCAAGTTCGCGAATGCTTTGGCTCGGTGCCGGTGAAGGTTGTGGAAGTGGATCGTGAACTCGGCTTACCCGGCTCGTGGCTGGCTCTGACGGGGTTGGATCGGCCGGCGTGCCTGATGGTACGGCCGGATGGCCATGTGCTGGCTCATGTTGATGGTGCGGGTGCCCAGTCACTCAACGCCTTGTCGAACAGTGTCGTCAAGCTGTGCGGAGCGGTCAGCTCCAAACACCTTGCCCAAGCGCTGGCATAGACGGGGTCGAAGAGCCCGCTTTGACGGAACGCATCACACGTGATGCCGTGCCATGCGAGGCAACACGTTCCTCACAGCCCGTCCCCATGCGAATGCAAGCGTAGCCGCCGACTGCGGTGAGAGACTTCTCTCGAGGGCACTTCGAGCCCCCGCCGCCTGCCACAGCGCAGAGAGAAACGACGGTGACCGGCGCCAAAGTCCGCCGGTCACTGGAATCATGGCCGTATTTGGCGGACAACTCCCAGATCTGAAAGGAAGGGCATGAGCGGACATGATTTCCGGACCTTCATCGATCCGACCGCAGTGCCACGCTTCACCAAGGAAGCGTGTCGCCTTACATTGTTCGACTATCCCCCAATGCTTGAGCGCTTGCTCGGCATGTGGGGCCCGCTCTCCCGTGAGCCGTTCAGCGGCATTACGACTGATGGTCGGATAATCGAGGGTTTGAGTTCACTGGCTCCATCGGCTGCTCCGGTCCAGCGGGCCGCACAGGCCGCATCTGCCTGGCTTGCCTCTCTTTCACCCCCCATGCGCAAGCGGGCATGCTTCGCCGTGGACGCGGATGCATGGCGCCACTGGCAGAATACCCCGCTCGTTCTGCGCGATCCACAGCTCGAACTCGAGGAACTCGACCCTCATCAGCGTCGGCTCGCACTCGATGTGGTCGCCGCAACTCTTTCGGCGCGGGGATACGAACTGACGCAAGAAGTGATGGCCAACAATGCGTTTCTTGGCGAACTTCTCAACATGACCGATGTGATGAATGAATGGAGTTTTACGCTCTCCATTTTTGGCGCACCGTCGACGTGCGAGCCTTGGGGTTGGCAGCTGTTCGGGCACCACCTCGCACTGAACTGCCTATTCGTTGGAGAAAAGATGGTTTTGTCTCCCGTGTTCATGGGAGCCGAGCCGGATCATGACAACAACGGACTTCGGCGCCGTATTTTCGAGCCGCACGAGAGAGCGGCGCTTGGGATGATGCGGAGCCTGAGCGAACCTGAGCGTGAGCGGGCGACCCTCTACAAGTCGATGTTGACGGACGACCAGCCGCCCGGGCGCTACCATCCAGATGATGGGCGGCAAGTTGGGGGAGCCTTCCAGGACAATCGCATTGTTCCTTATGAGGGGGTTCCGCTTGCCGCTCTCGGGGTGCAGCAGCGGCGACAATTGCTGGACCTCGCGGCGTTGTTCATCGAAACAATGCCTGCTGAGGCTGCAGTCGCGCGTATGGCGGAGATCGAGTCGCACCTGCATGCCACACACTTCGCTTGGATTGGTGAAGCCGACGATGTGAACCCGTTTTATTTTCGGATTCACAGTCCGGTAGTGATGATCGAGTTCGATCATCACAGCGGGATATTTCTCGCAAACAAGGATCCGGCCCGGTTTCATGTCCACACAATCGTGCGGACGCCGAACGGTGGCGACTATGGTGCGGATCTGCTCAAGCTTCACTACACGCGCGGCGGACATGGCCACACGCATGCTGACGGCAACGCTCACACGCACACCCACGAGAAGTGAGGAATCGGTTTTGGGAAGGGCAGATTGACCGTTTTCCAGCAGCATAGAGGTGCGGTGTCGGTCAGCGAATAACCGAAACATAGAGTTGTCTTGCAGCAATAACCGGACGCGTAGGTCGACACATGCCTGCGGCAACTATCACCAACAACAACACCCTCCGCGCAAAACGATGCTTCGAGGTAGTAAGATGCCGAAGGTTACGTACATCCTGCAAGACGGAAGCAAGCGAACGCACGAGCTGAGGCTCGGTCAGAGCGTCATGGAGGGGGCTACACACAACGGGATTGCAGGGGTTCTCGCCGAGTGCGGCGGCGCCTGCATGTGTGCCACCTGCCACGTCTACATCGAAACGCCCGACTTGCCCCTGCCGCCGCTGTCGGGAGACGAGGATGTAATGCTCAGTGAAAGCGCTGCGCCGCGCCAGCCGAACAGCCGGCTCTCATGTCAGATTCGCATAAACCACGAGCTCGATGGGCTTGTAGTGCGCATAGCCGACAATCGCTGAGGGGATAAAAGATGATAACGACATCAAAAAACATTCCGACTTCCGATGCTGACTTGTATAGCGATGAGACACTTCGCGACCCATGGCGCATTTATCGAGATATACGTGATATTGGATCTGTTGTATTTCTTGATAAGATCAATATGTATGCCGTTGGACGATATGCGGAAGTCAAGGAAGTGTTGGGGTGCCCGTCTGTTTTTTCATCTGGTCACGGCGTCATGATGAACGAGCCAATGAATCAGGCCGTCAAGGGGGTGCTCCTTTGCACAGACGGCGAGGAGCATAGCGCCATGCGACGCGTCCTCATGAAGCCGGTGATGCCAAGTGCGCTGCGCGATAACTTGCGAGAGACAGTGACTGCGCACGCAGAAGCGTTGGCCGATCGGCTGGTTGCCCAGGCGTCATTCGACGCTGCGACCGAACTCGCCCAGTATCTGCCGCTTACCATCGTTTCCCACGCGGTGGGTCTTCCTGATGAAGGTCGCGAGAAGATGCTCGAGTGGGCAGCGGCCAGCTTCAACTGCATAGGTCCGATGAACCAGCGGACCATAGAGTCGTTCGGCACGATCAAGGAAATGGTCGGCTACGCAATGAACGAGTGTGTACGCGGAAAACTGAAACCAGGTGGGTGGGCCGAAATGCTCCATGACGCCGCAGATCGCGGCGAGATAGCCATGGAAAAAGCGAGCCTGATGGCCCTCGACTACATGGGCCCGGCCCTAGACACAACAATATTTGCAACCTCAAGCGCGATATGGTTGTTTGCCAACAATCCAGATCAGTGGGACATCGTACGCAACAATCCATCAATTATTCCAAATGCGATCAACGAGATCGTGCGAATCGAGTCTCCAATTCAAGGGTTTTCCCGATACAGCCTTGCGGAATACACACTCAGTGGAACAACCATACCGGCCCTTTCGCGCGTGATCACGTTATATGGCTCGGCTAATCGCGATGAACGCAAATGGGGCGATCCGGAGACCTTCAATGTCCGGCGTGCGAACGCGGGCGACCATGTCGGTTTCGGCTACGGAGATCACGCCTGCGTCGGAATGAATCTCGCGCGTCTTGAAATCACGGCTGTGCTGACAGCGTTGGCCAAGCGCGTGCGACGATTTGAGCTCGGCGAAACACAGCGTGCCCTCATCAACACGCTCCGAGGCTTCTCGAAGCTCGAAGTCGCTGTGCATTGACTGTATTGAGCGGCCAGATGATCTCTCCAGTCGCCTCAGCGCGAGGACTTCATGAAACGTGATGTCGTGATCATCGGCGGCGGGCAAGCCGGTATGCAGGTCGCTACGAGCCTGCGGAACCTTGGGTATCCAGGCTCGATCGCACTTGTCGGCGAGGAGGCGCATCTACCCTATATGCGCCCGCCGCTGTCCAAGGGGTTCCTAAAGGGGCTAACAGATGCGGCTGACCTGATTTTTCGACGCTCCGAGTTCTTCACGGAAGCGGGTATCGACATCCTTCTCGGTTACAGGGCGACCGCATTCGACGGGTCATCTAAAATAGTAATCCTGAGCGACGGACGTACCTTGGAGTATGAAACACTCATTCTCGCGACCGGCACCAGGGCGCGGCAACTGGTCTGCAATGGCGCATCCCTTCGCAATGTTGTCTATTTGCGGACTATCGACGACGCGACCGCCATCGCTTCCGCATTGCCGCGCAGCCGAAAGATCGCCGTAATTGGTGCCGGTTTCGTCGGCCTGGAGTTCGCCTCGGTTGTCGCTGAAAAAGGGAGCGCCATCACAGTGATCGAGATGGCGTCCAGGGTGATGGGACGTGCGACTTCTCCTCTGATCTCTCGGTTTTTCGAACAGTTGCACTACGACCGCGGCGTCGATCTGCGGCTCGGCGAAGGGCTGGCGACTATCAATGGCGACGAGCATGGCGTATGCGGGCTAAGCCTTCGGAGTGGTTCGCAGATCCCGGCGGATCTCGTTGTCGTCGGAATCGGCGTCCTCCCCAATGCGGAACTCGCCGAGGCAGCCGGCATCAACGTTGACGACGGGATCGTTGTTGATGCGAATCTCCGTACGTCCGATCCGAATGTCTACGCGATCGGTGACTGCGCTCGCCTGAAGGTGAGTATGACAGAGCCCGGTATCAGGCTCGAGTCCGTCCAGAATGCCGTCGATCAGGCAAAATACCTCGCCGGACGGCTGGTAGGCCATCACAAAGCACCGTTCAAGGCCGTTCCCTGGTTCTGGACGGAGCAGTTTGAGACGAAGTTGCAGATGGCCGGCCTCTACCACGGCTATGACGATGCGGAAGTCGTCGGCGATCCACAATGTGGTTCATTTTCTATAAATTACCGGAAGGACGGTCGACTGCTCGCGGTGGACTCAATCAATCGTCCGGCCGACCACCTGAAAGCCCGGAGGGCGCTTGCCCTTGATCTGTGAGGCGGCCCTGCATTGGCGGACAGATAGCGGCGGCTTTGCTAGGGGCCTCGATCTGCTCTCACGAGCCCGACTTCATGCTCGGATCGCGATGGACGACCGGTGCGCTCGATTTGATCCAGGATCGCAGCAATCTCGCCGGCAACCATGTCGGCCGCAAACCTGAGCGCCTCGTCTATGTGGATATAGCGCTGCGTTACGCCACGAGCTGCGTGGCCCAGCAGCGCGGCAATGGTCCGTTCGGAAAAGCCCAGACCTCCCCTTGCTCCCCGCAAATGCCGCCTGTTGCGGAGCAGGGCCGCCGCGCGCACCTCATCGGGCGTGAAGCGCTCGGTAATGTGCTGGGGGCAGTTCCAGTCGAAGCCCGCGACCGTGATGACGAAGCCCCGCTCGATCCGCGCCCGGTAGTCCGGCATTTCAAGGCGCGACAGCACCACCTCATCGTCGGACCCGACGATCTTGACGCGGCCGAACAGCTTGAGACGGGTCTTGTTCGGGTAATCCATGAAGAACAGGGACACGCGGTCGTCCGTCATCAGGTTCCCGACGCTGACATACTGGCGGTTGCCGCGGTAATCGGCAAAGCCGATGGTGCCCGCGTCGAGCACGCGCACGAACCCTGTCGGCCCGCCGCGATGCTGGATATACGGCCAGCCCGTCTCGCTGACGGTGGCCATGTAAAGCGAGTTTCGGGCCGCGATGAACCCGGCCTCGGCATCCGTAAGCCGGCAATTCACCGCATGTGGCAGGTGCTCCATCCGGGCATAGGAGGCACGGCTGCCCAGGTCCTCCTGCACCTTCTTCACCATGGGTGTGAAGGCGATCTCCGCGAAGTGGTGTGGCATGATATCCTCCTCCATCCGCCCCAGAGACGGATGGCGCGGCCGAAGCCGCGCCATGCCGCCATCGCCGGGTCAAGCGGCCGTGTTCAGCTCGATCGTCGGGAAATCGATGTCCACCTGGGTGGCCTTGCCCAAAAGGTTGGTGAAGATGTTCATGGCCACATGCGTGATGATCTCGATCACCTCGGCATCGGAGTGACCCGCCGCGCGGACCGCGTCGAACTCGGCCTTGCTCACCTGGCCCGTATGCGCAACCAGCGCGCGGGCAAAGCCCAGGGCAGCCTCCGCTTTGGCGTCCGAGGACCGGCCCGCGCGGTTGGCGAGCATCTCCTGAGTGTCGAGACCGGCCTTGCGGCCGATCGCCGTGTGCGCCGAGACGCAATACTGGCAGGCATTCTGCTCGGCGACCGTCAGGGCGATGCGCTCGCGCGTCCGCGGGTCGAGCACGCCGGCGCCGGCGATCCCGTAGAGGCCCAGGAAGGCGCCGAGCGCGGCCGGAGAATTCGCCAGCACACGGATGAAGTTCGGCACCATGCCGAGGCCGGACTGGACGGCGTCAAGCAGCTGCTTGGCCTCGCCAGTGGCGGTCTGGGGGTCGATGACGGCAACACGAGCCATGGGATGGTCTTTCCGTATCTGATGGTGCGGTGCGCTGCGGCGCCGCTCCCGTGCAATCTGGCTCACCGCGCCGTTTGAAAGAATGCCCGAGATGTGGAACGATTTATTTCGCATGGAGGAATAATGCGTGGACCGGCTGCATGAAATCGAGGTGTTCATCGCGGTGGCAGACGCCGGCAGCTTCGCCAAGGCCGGCGCACGGCTGCGCCTGTCGCCGCCGGCAGTGACGCGCGCCATTTCTGCGCTCGAGGACCGCCTCGGCGCGCGTGTCTTCAATCGGACGACCCGCAGCGTGACCATCACCGATGTCGGCCGAAGCTTCCTGGAAAGCGCACGGCGCATCCTCGCCGATCTCGACACGGCCGAGAAGGAAGCGGTCGGCGAAACGGCCATGCCGCAAGGCCACCTCACCATCACGGCTTCGGTGACGTTCGGGCGATCCGCGCTTCCACCGGTGGTCTGCGCCTTCCTTGCTCAGCACCCGCGCGTGTCGGCATCCGTTCTGCTGCTCGATCGGGTCGTGAACCTCGTCGAGGAAGGCATGGATATCGCCGTGCGCATCGGCCACCTGCCGGATTCGAGCCTGATGGCCAAAAGGATCGGCGCGGTCCATCGGGTCCTGGTCGCAAGCCCGGATTACCTCGCCGGGCGCGGGACGCCGGTCGCACCCACCGACCTGCGGCTCCATTCCATGATCGCCTTCACAGGCCTCATGCCGAACCGCGAATGGCGCTTCCTGAACGGGCAGAAGCAGGGCAGCCTGAACCTCAACCCGGCCTTCGAAATCAACGACGCGGTGGCCGCCATCCAGATCGCCGAGAAGGGGCACGGCATCGCCATTGCCCTGTCCTACATGGTCAGCGACCAGATCCGCGCCGGAACGTTGGTTCCCGTCCTCGACGCCTTCAAGCCGCCAGCCCAGCCGGTGCACATGGTCTATCCGCACGCCCGGCTCGTCGCGCCCAAGATTCGTGCCTTCGTCGATTTTGCGGCGCCCCGGCTGAAGACCGCCCTCGATCACTTGATGTGGAGAAGCGCGGACGACCCCAGACAGGACGCTTCACCGCTTCGTAGCTGCAGCCCAAATCGGCCGGGTCGATGAGCAGGTAAGCGGCCGAGGCTCGGACAGGAAATCACCGAGGACATCTCAGATTCGCGTTCCTGATAGCGAGCGCCGTGCGCCATCACAAAATGGCCTTCTCGGTCGATCGGCATCCGCCTGGAAACAGAGGCGTGCGTCAACGTGACTGCACCAGCGACCAGAAGCCGGATTTTCGGCCATGGGCCTTTTCCAGACCGGCACGGTAGTCGTCATGGGCCCCCCAATCCTTGAGGACGCCAGCCTCCGTGTCGGTGCCGGCGGCCAGTTCGTCGAGCTTGCCGAGGTAGCGCGCCGCATGCGGATAGGCCTTGGAGCGGGCACGGGCGAGGATGTCGTCGAGCAGCGCCCGGTACAGGATGGTGGCGGCCAGCGGATGATCTGCCGCCAGAGCGTCGGCGACCGGCGGCAACATGTCATACTGGCGGCCGTCCCATTTGCCCCGGCGCTCGACCACCAACCTGGCTGCGAGATCGAGCCGCGGCCATTCCACCAGAAATGCGAGCGCGTTGTAGATGTGTTCAGAGGCCAGCACGTGGGCGAAAGCCCGGTCGAGTGTGGCAAAGTCTTCGAAGTCCGGCAAGGCGGCGAGGTATTCGCGCAGGATGCCGGCATGAAGCGTGGCTTCGAAGGCTGACCAGCGCAGCGCCTGCGCCTCGTTCTTCCGTCCGAGCGCCTCCAATATCTTCGCCTCGAGGCTGGAGCGCTGCGACAACGGGTCGGTGTCCGGGGACAGGCCATCGGCGAGATCCTCGGCCGACAGATAGGTGAGGCCACGGGATGTGGGACGCCGGATCCAGTCGAGCGCCTCCTGCGCGCGGCTGGCTTCAAGCAGGCGCGTGGCCATGCCGATGGTGTCCTGCAGGTTCGGATGCTTCTTCGCCTCCAGGGCGATCAGCCCATCGAGGTCGCCGAGGCTGTCGGCGATGATCTGCCGGGTCGCGCGAAATCGCGAGGCGTTCGAGCGAAAGTGGCGATGCGCCGCCTTGGCGTCCTTCGCCTCCTCACCGCGCTGGCGCGCGGCGAGATCGGCATCCCAGGTGCGAAGCGCCTCCTTCGGCAGATGTTCCGCCACCACCTGCGCGACATCCACCAGATAGCCATGGGAGCTGTTTCCCAACACGGCCATGACCCGTGCCGGCAGCTCAGCGGCATCGGCCTGCGCGAGCTTGGGTGTCAGAGCGCCAGCGGCGTCGATGGCCTGATGATAGACATCCTGGATGCGGCTGGAGGAATCGTCGACCCGCTCGAACACGCTCTCATGGGTCGCGATGAAGCGCAGCAGGCGATCGAAGGCCATGGCGGGCGAGGCGTCTGCCAGCTCATTCGCAATCACCGTGACCGTCGCGGCGAGATCATCGCGAAAGGCCCGCGCCTTGTCCCAGTCGATGAAGCCGCGCGCCGTCTCCAGCGCACCAAGACACCGATCGACGATCCTGGCGATGGCGTCCGGGCCCTTCTGCCCCGCCAGCGCCGCCGAGACCACCTTGCGGAACGGAGCGCTGCGCTCCGCTTCGTCCAGCACCAGCCGCGCCAGCTTTTCGGCTCCCAGGGCCGTCAATGTCTCTATGGAAAGGGCTGGCTTGCGCGCCATGGCGAGGATTTCCGGCTGTGTTCGACCAGACGGACATGTCCTGATCTGCGCCGAATGTCGACGGCAACCGGATTGAATGAAACCGCAAGCCTGGGCGCATGACTGCACAGGCTGGTCACCATCGGAGCGCCTGGCGCTCCGCAGGCATCGCCGCCCCTCAGGGCGGCGGATCGTTACCGGACAGGATGTCATGGCCCGTGCGGCCGCATCGGCATGGAGCAACCCGCCCGCCCGGCGGCGGACGGGTCCCCCTGCGTCGGCTCACCACTGGTAGCGCACACCGCCCCGGGCATTGCCGGCGATGTAGCCTTCGCCGAACTGCAGGCTGGCATTGGTGAAGCCGTTCCAGCCGCTGGTCTTCGCGAAGAAGTTGACGTCGGCGCCGATCTCCCCGAACGCCCCGTCGAAAGTGTCGGCCACCACCAGCGGCACGCCGGGATTGAGCACGGCCACCGTGTTGTCGCCCAGGAACTCGTACCAGAGGCGGCCGGTGAGGCTGCCCTCGACCCAGAAGGCGGCGGTGTCGTGGATCGGCCCGCCGACCCGCGCCCCGAGACCGCCCCGCAAGCTGTCGTTGCTGCCGAAGTCCACCACCGTGGCGGCGAGCACCGGCAGGCTGTCGATCTTGGTCGAGACATAGCTCAGGGTGGCCAGCGGCTCGAAGAAGGTGCGCCCGCTGCCCTTGACGCGGTAGCCGGTGTCCAGCGTGAAGCCGAGGTTGGTCACGTTCGTGCTCTGCCCCACATAGCCGGCGCCGGCCAGGGTCGGCGCATCGTAGCTCATGGAGAGGAAGTCGGCCTTGAACAGCCCGTCCACGAACCAGTTCTGGTTCATGTAGGTGGCATAGGCGCCGACGCTGCCGCCCGAATAGCTGGCCGATGTGGGCGAGTTGAAGGACACGTCCGAGGTGAGGTAGCCACCCAGCACGCCGAGCAGAAGGGCGTCGGTGGGGGAGGCGACCCCCTCCCGGCCGGCATCCACGCCGGCGAGGATGCCGTAGGTGTTCTGGCTGTAGCCTGTGTCGTAGCCGTAGGTCTTCCCGGCCACCGTGTAGGTGTCGCTGGCATCGCGCGAGCCCCAGCTGCCCACCGCCTTGACCCAGACGCCCGGGGTGACCGAGGCCTGCTGCTGCCCCACCGCCTTGACGACACCTTCCTTGGTGACGAGGGGCTGCGTCGCCTGCCCGCCCAGATAGACTCGGAGGTCGGCCTGGCGGTCGCGCCAGAGACCGGTGGTCTCGTGCCAGATGCTCTGCGCGGCGGTGACCAGCTTGGGCAGTTCCATCACCTCCTGGTCGGGAACGCCGACGAGATAGGTGTCGTTGCCCTTCACGGCCACGTCGTAGAAGAACAGGCCCTTGTCGATGACGCCGCCGTAGCGGCTGTCGTAGCCCGCCGATTCCGAGGAGATGACGAAGCTCGCCGGGTTGGACGTGTCGCCCTTGCCGTAGCTGACGGCATCGGGATTGACCACCTCCACCACCAGGATGCCGGTGGGATTGTAGGCGCCCGGCCCGCTGTTCACGTCGTTGATCAGAAGGGCGGTCTGCCCGCCGGTCGCGACGGTGCCGGCGGCCAGAAGGTCGCCATTGGCATCGAGGCCGCCGATCCGCAGCACGTCGGAGGTGGAGCCGGTCCCGCCGAGATAGGCATCGACCCCCACCTGGCTGTTGCCCTGGCCGACGAACACGCCGCTCACATAGGTGACGTCGCGCGGGCCGTTGAAGGCGACCTCGCCGGGAACCTCGTCGCGCAGGTCGAGCAGGCCCGCCCCGGTGAGGGCCGGATCGCCGTTGGTGAAGGTTTCGAGGTTGTTGAACGAGGTGGTCTCGGCCGCCGTGCCCACAAGGGCGGTCACCGTGCGGCCGGTGTTGGTCAGGGCATCGGTGCCGGCGCCGAAATCATTGGTGCCGACCGTGACCCAGGTGTTCGAGCTGGCGTTGAGGAAGGTATCGTCATTGGCCGTGAGGGTGACGAGCCCGACCAGGGTGCCCTCGTTGACCACGGCGGTCGCGCCGCCATCCACACGGATGACCGTATCCCCCGCCGCGGTGACGAGATCGCCATCGACGGCATAGCTCCAAGAGCTCACCAGGGAGCCGGAGCCGATGGAAATGGCGCTGCCGGCCCCGCTGTTCACCCGCAGGACCGCCTCGTCCGCCGACTTGCCCGAGCCGGAGACCACATTGTCGGTGCCAATGGCCACAGAGGCGGTGCCCCCGGCGAAGACGTACATGGCGTTGCCCGCGCCGTCCTTGTCCCGATCGCCATAGACCCTTGCGCCGGTCTGGGTGGTGATGGTTGCGGCGCCGGTGCCGCTCTGGGAGGTGGCGATGCCGATTCCGTCGGAGCGCACCACGCCGCCGGACAGCACGTTCACGGCGATGGCGCCGGTGCCGCTGTTCAGACCGCGCACGCCGACGCCGGAGGCCTGGACCTCGGCGTTCACGTTCACCAGCGCCGTGCCGGTGCCGTCGGACGAGGCCGTGGCCCCGTAATAGGCGCCGGAAATGGCGGCATTCACGTTCAAGGTGGCGTCGCCGCCGGCGGTCACGCTGGCGCCGAAGAGGGCGCCGGTGTTGAGGGTGATCGTCCCGTCCACCGTCACCGTGGCGCCGCCGCCGGTGTTGCTGGCGACGATGCCGGAGCCGGTGCCGGTGGCCTCGATCTCGCCCTTGCTGGTGATGATCAAGGTACCGCCCGTCCCCATGAGGTCGGCGACGATGGCGGCGGAGGCGCCGCCCGAGGTCACCTTGCCGACGGTGGTGATTTCGAGGCTCCGGTTGTCGCCTTCGAGGATCGCCTGAATGCCGGTGCCGCCGGTGCTGGTAACGGTGCCGTTGGTGGTGATGCTCACATTGCCGCCGGCGCTGGCCGACTTGTTCACGAGGATGCCGGTCGTGCCCGCAGTCACCGCCGTATCCGCCCCCGTCTCGATGGTGACGTTGCCGGTGCTGGCGGCGTCGCTCGTCACCCGCAGGCCGTAGGAATTGGTGCCGGTGACCTTCGTGGTGCCGCCCAGCGTCACCGAAAGGTCGCCGCCCATCTGGCTCAGGGAGATGCCTTCGCCCGTGCCGGAGATGACGGCGGCGCCGGTGGTGGCGAGGGTGAGGGTGCCGGTGGCGGAGCCGGACAGGCCGACGCCCGATGCGCCGGTGCCTTCCGCCGTGCCGGAGAAGCCGGTGATGGTGAGGTTGCCGCCGGTGGCCTGGGCGAAGATGCCGGTGCCGTCGGTGCCCGTGGCACCGCCGGAGAAGTCCGAAAGGTCGATGCTGCCGGAGGTGACGGTCTGGGCGAAGATGCCATACTGCCCGCCGCTGGCGCTGCTGGCGAAGGCCTTCGCGCTCACATCGCCGGTGTCGGCCCGCAGGAACAGGCCGTTGACGCCGCCGCTGATGGCCGGGCTGGTGCCGCCCGCGGGGGCGGTGAAATTGTCGGCCACCACGTTGCCGGTGGCGGCCTGGGCGAAGATGCCGGAACTGCCCGTGCCCTGCGCGGTGCCGGAGAAGCCGGACAGGTTGATGCTGCCGCTGGTGGTGGTCTGGGCGAAGATGCCGTACTGGCCGCCGGCCGCGCTGCTGGCGAAGTTCTGCGCGCTCACGTCGCCGGTGTCGGCCCGCAGGAACAGGCCGTTGACGCCGCCGCTGATGGCCGGGGTGGTGCCGTCCGCGGGGGCGGTGAAATTGTCGGCCACCACATTGCCGCTGACCGTCTGGGCGAAGATGCCGTCGGCGCTGGTGCCCTGCGCGGTGCCGGAAAAGCCGGACAGGGTGATGTTCCCGCTGGTGGTGGTCTGGGCGAAGATACCGTACTGGCCGCCGCTGGCGCTGCTGGCGAAGTTCTGCGCGCTCACGTCGCCGGTGTCGGCCCGCAGGAACAGGCCGTTGACGCCGCCGCTGATGGCCGGGGCGGTGCCGCCCGCGGGGGCGGCGAAATTGTCGGCCACGATGTTGCCGGTGGCGGTCTGGGCGAAGATGCCGGAACTCGCCGTGCCCTGCGCCGTGCCGGCGAAGCCGGACAGGGTGATGTTCCCGCTGGTGGTGGTCTGGGCGAAGATGCCGTACTGCCCGCCGGAAACGCTGCTGGAGAAGCTCTGGACGCTGATATCGCCGGTGCCGGCCTGCAGGAACATGCCGTTGTTGCCGCCGGTGATGGCGGGGGTGGTGCCGCCCGCGGGGGCGGCGAAATTGTCGGCCACGATGTTGCCGGCGGTGGTCTGGGCGAAGATGCCGTCGGCGCTGGTGCCCTGCGCGGTGCCGGAAAAGCCCGACAGGGTGATGTTCCCGCTGGTGCCGGTCTGGGCGAAGATGCCGTACTGGCCGCCGCTGACGTCGCCGGTGAGGTTCTGGATGCTGACGTTGCCGGTGCCGGTGACCCCGGCGAAGATGCCGTTGGCGGCGGTGCCCGCCGCGCTGCCGGTGAAGCCGTCGATGGTGACGTCGCCGGCCGCCGATTGCGCGAACAGGCCGTTCTGCCCGCCGGTGGCGCTGGCGCCGAAGGTGTTCACGGTAATGCCGGTTCCGGCCAGAAGGGTCAGCCCGTCCCCGCTGGTGCCCTGGAAGACGCCGCCGGTGGCGGTGAGGTCCAGCGTGCCGCCGGCCTGGGCCAGCAGGCCCGTGGCGCCGCCCTGCAGATTGGCGGTGCTGCCCAGGACGACGCTGATGTTGCCGTTCGCGGCCAGCAGCGACATGGCGGTGCCGGTGGCGCTGGCGGTGGCGTCGATGGTGGCGCCGATGGACGTGTTCTGCGCCTGCAGGATGTCCGCGCCGGCCACCATGACCATGCCGTCCGCGGTGGCGGTGAAGGTGCCGCCGATATTGTTCAGGTTGATGGTCTGGTCCGAGATCACCGACAGCGGCACCACATCGGAGATGACCGTGTCGTCAGCGGTGATCACCGCGATGGTGTTGGTGGTGACCGCGGTGGTGGTGGCGCTCGCCCCCGAGCACACGAGGAGGGTGGGGTTGGCGGCGGGGTCCTGGATGCAGCCCGCATTCGCGGTGCCCGCCGTGAGCACGCCGGCCAGGGCGGTCGCCAAAGCCGAGCTCATGAGGAGCCGGCGCCGGTGCCTCCCGGGCGACGCTCCGCCCGCTCCATCAAGCTGAACAATAGTATTTCGGATATGAATCATCGGAGCCCCCCTCAGGTCCCGCGCCAAGGCAGCAGCGTCAAATCGTTGCCGCGCCCGGTGCATCGCGAACGGACGCAGGGCTGGGACGACAGGATCAAACCGCCGAATTCGGGATGAAGGTGGTCCAACATAGTTAATGGCGGGTTACGCCTGCACGCCAAACGTGTAATCACATCCCGCCGGCGGTGTTTTTCTGCACCGGGCCGGTTCGGCATCTGCAAGCGGAACATGCAAAAACGAACCGGCTGCGGCACTTGCAGCGGTTCCGGCGGCATCGGCGCCGGGAGACGTGGATCGCGCCGGAATTGCGCTCTGGCTTATTGAAGAGACGCGGACCAATCCTGTGCCGCCGCGCCGGGGCTCCCTGCGAGCGGTGAATCGCGCTCCAGGCTCAAGAAAGAGAGCACGTGCCGGGCGCCTGATGGAGCGGGACCGCACCCGCCCCGCACCGGAACGGACTGGTGCTACGCCGGCAGGACGACCACCTTCGTCTTGACCGGCGTTCGCGCGTAAAGGTCGATCATGTCCTGGCTGAGGAGGCCCACGCAACCGCTGGTGACGCCGGTGCCGATGGATTCGGGATCGCTGCTGGCGTAGATGGTGTACAGCGTGTAAGCGCCGTTCTGATACAGGTAGAGCGTGCGGGCGCCGAGGGGGTTGTCCAGCCCGCCCGGCATGCCGCGGGCGTATTTGGCGGCCTCGGGCTGGCGCTGGATCATCTCCTTGGGCGGCGTCCAGGTGGCCCATTCGGCCTTGCGCCCCACATAGGCATCCCCGCTCCACAGGAACCCGGCGCGGCCGACATTGGCCCCGTAACGGGTTGCGGAACCTTCGTCCTCGACGCGGTAGACATAGTAATTGCTGGGATCGACAATAATCGTCCCCGGCGCTTCCTTGCTTTCGTAGCGGACGGTGCGGCGGTAATATTTGGGATTGACCTTGCTGACATCCGCCGCCGGGATGGGGAACTTCTCGGTGGGCACCGGCCCGTAGAGCTTCTCCGCCTCGGCGAGGCTCATGCCGTCGGGCGTCGCGCAGCCGGCCAGCCCAAGCGTGCCGATGCCGATGGCGGAGCCGAACAGAAACGACCGGCGGCTGAGCGCGCTCGACCCGAGCCCAGGCAATGCCACCTCATCCATTGCGCCAGCCGCGCCCTTCCCACCGTCCATGATCATGATCTGGCAGCTTCCCATATCGAATGCCCGACGGGAAAATACACCGGCGGGCGCCCGCTGAACATCTTGCGGGCGGGACATTGCCGGCACACGCCTCCCCTGGCAAGTGCGGGCTTGCATCCGCCGCGCAATGGCCCGCGCGGCCGTCAGTCGCGGCGCAGAACCAGGGTCGCAAGCGCGCAGCCATGGGCGCAAGGGAATTGCGGCCTGCGCACGAGTCATAATCGGCGATGACCCCTGGCGCCCCATCATCGGCCAGCACGGCCCCGGATGCGGCCTGACGCAGCAGCCGCAGGGCCGGGGGGCCCGGCGTCCTGTACGGTCGAGCGCCTGTTGCAGCCTCCCTGCCGTGCTGCCTGGAGCCGGCTTTAGCACTACTTTGGCAGTCTCAGGAATGGCAGCAAAATGCCAACAAATGTCGCTCCGGCTAGCTCATCATGATACCACTTGAAAAGCTCTCGGACCTTCTGCAACTGGCCAAAGTGAGGTCCTCCAGAAGCCTGGATCGGCAACTGCCAAAGTAGTGCTAGAGAGCGTTTCACCGCACATGGAGCCGCGGCGCGGCTCCATGTGAGCGGATCGCGCTCTAAAAGCGGCGCTGCCAGGGGTGGGAGGCGAACCGCAGTTTCCCTTGGACCACCTCGTGGCGCGCCAGGATCGCGCTCAATGCGCCGCCGCCGACGGACCGGCTGTCGGCAAGGTCCCTGGCGATCTCCTCGATGGCGGCTTGCGACTGCGCGTGCAGCACGATCCGCCGGGCCTTGTCCGTGCAATACCCCACGAACATGGCATCCTGTTCGGCGCTGAGGCCGAACTGCGCCCGCAGCTTGTTGATCTCGCTGTCGTCGGTGCGGTGGGAATCCACGCGCGGGACATAGAGCGGCGTCAGCCGCGTCCAGTATTCCGCTTCGGCCACCTGACCCGCCAGGAGGATGACGACCGCATCCTCGACGAAGTGGCGGTCGGCCTTGATGTTCAGATCCGCCAGCACCGCGGCTTCACGCGCGAACCGCGTTTCGCCGCTGAGCCCGTCCGGTGGGCGCAGCACCACCTCCGCCACCGTCCGATTGAGGAAGGTTGCCACCAGAGCATGCCCGGCCTCGTGAATAGCGACAGCCTTTCGCCTGATCTCCAGCGGTATTTCGTGAGCAGGCGTGAGGTTCATCGCAGCGATTCACTATGGCAGGGGGACAGCGGACAGACCCCTTATATCATCCAGGCCTCGCTCTGCCGTAGCCGAATGGCCCGGACCGGCCGGCGCCATTCAGTAAGTCAGAGGGCGATTTACCGCCCATATGGAGTCGCGGCGCGGCTCCATATGGGCGGATCGCGCTCTAGGACAGATATGCGGCTTCCAGATCTCCGGACCCCTCCATATTGTCGGCGCTCCCGGACGACACGACGGCCCCGTTCTTCAACAGGTAGTAGCGATCCGAAACCTTGATGCTCTGCTTTATGCGCTGTTCGACAAGGATGATGCTGACGCCTCCCGCACGGATTTTCTCAACCGCTCCGAGGATCTCGCTCACCAGCTTGGGCATGATGCCCTGCGACGGCTCGTCCAGCAGCAGCAGGCGCGGCCGCGTCATCAGGGCGCGGCCGATGGCCAGCATCTGCTGTTCGCCGCCCGACAGGGTTTCCGCCCGCTGGTCCAGGCGCTCGGCCAGGCGGGGAAAGATGTCGAACACCACGCCCAGCGGTGCATCGCGCTGCGGGTCGCGGCGGTGGAGATAGCTGCCGAGCCGCAGGGTGTCGCGCACCGAGAGGCGCGGGAACAGCCGCCGGTTCTCGGGCACGAAGGCGATGCCCGCCGCGGTGATGCGGTGCGCCGGCATGCGCTCGATCCGTGCGCCGAGGAACGACACCGTGCCCGCCTGGGCACGCTCCATGCCGGTGATGGACTTGAGCAGCGTGGATTTTCCCGCCCCGTTGGCCCCGGCCACGAGGACGATCTCGCCCTCGCGCACGTCGAGGGACACATCCGAGATGGCCGTGAGCCCCTGGTAGGCGGTGGTGAGAGCGCGGACCTCAAGCATGATATTCCTCTCCCAGGTAAGCGGAGACCACGCGTTCGTCCTTCAGCACGTCCGCCGGTGCCCCCTGCGTGAGAATGCGCCCCAGATTGAGCACGACGGTGCGATCCACGAGGGGCGCCACGATCTCCATCACGTGCTCCACCATCAGGATGGCGATTCCCGTCTCCCGCATCCGCAGGATCAGGTCCATGCCGGCGCGCGCCTCGTTGGGCGTCAGGCCGGACATCACCTCGTCGAGCAGCAGCAGCTTCGGGCGCGTGGCCAGGGCCCGGGCCACCTCCAGCCGCCGCTTCTCGGGGGGCGTCAGATCGATGGCCGGGACATCCACGCGGTGGGCGAGGCCCACGAAGTCGAGCACCTCATGGGCCTGCCGGCGCGCCGCCCGCGCACCGACGCCGCAGGCCAGCGCCCCGACGATGACGTTCTCCAGCGTATTCATGGAGTTGAAGCTGCGCATCACCTGGAAGGTGCGGGCGATGCCCAGGCGACACCGCGTGCTCGGCCGCAGGGCGGTGATGTCCCGCCCCAGGAAGGAGACCGTGCCGGAGGTTGGCAGAACCGCGCCGGCGATGATGTTGAACAGGGTGGATTTTCCCGCCCCGTTGGGGCCGATCAGGCCGAGGATCTCCCCCTGCCGCACGCAGAGGGAAACGTCGTCGTTCGCCAGCAGCCCGCCGAAGCGGCAGGTGATGTGACCCACATCCAGAATGGTGGCACTCATGAGGGATGCACCTGTTTCGTTCGGGGCAAGGCGAAGAGGCTCACGAGGCCCTGCGGCCGCAGCAGCGAGACCAGGAGGATGAGCGCGCCGTAGATGATGAGGTCGGTGCCGTTGCCGGAGCCGCCGAGATAGCTCCGCGTCAGTTCCGACATGGGAATGAGCACCACCGCGCCGAGGACCGGCCCCCACAGGGTGCCGATGCCCCCCAGCACCGCCGGCAGGGCGATGAGCAGGGAGAAATGGAAGCTCATCACGCTTTCCGGGTCGATATAGGACACGAACTGCGCGTAGAAGGAGCCGCAGACCGCCGTGAAGAAGGCGGATATGGCGGCCGCGGCGACCTTCGAGCCGAAGACTTCGACCCCGAGGCTTTCGGCCGCCTCCGGGTTATCCTTGATGGCGCGCCACCAGAACCCCCATTTCGACCGCTCCAGCACCAGCGTGGCGACCCAGGCGATGAGCGCGAGGGCAAGGGCCGTGAGAATATAGGGCACCTTGTCCCGCGCGAACTGGAGCGTCGCCCAGCTGTCCGCCTCGAACGGAATCTGGATGCCCAGCGCGCCGCCCGCCCATTCCCAGTTCAGCATCAGGAGAAACCCGACCTCCGCCACCACGAAGGTCGCGATGGTGAAGTAATGGCCGCTCAGCCGGAACAGGAAATAGCCCAGCGCCGCCGCCAGCCCGCCGGCCAGCGCACCGCCAGCGAGCATTCCGAGCCAGGGCGACACATCCGCGCGCACGAACAGCAGCGTGGAGGCATAGGCGCCGATGCCGAAGTAGAGGCCGTGCCCCAGGGAGATCTGGCCGCAGTATCCGCCCAGGATGTTCCAGCTCTGGGCCAGCGCCGCATACATCAGTGTCAGCACCAGCACGTTCTGCACATAGGGGTCGCTCACCCAGCGGGTGAACACCAGCACCCCGGCCGTGGCCGCAAGGGCGATGGCGACCTGCCCGCGCGATTGTGGTGTCTTGCTTGTCCCAAACATCAGAATTTCCCGAATAGACCGCGCGGGCGGAAGATGACGACGGCCAGGAAAAGAATGTAGATGCCGATGGATTTCATCGCCGGCGGCGCAACCAGGGTCATCGCCGCCTCCGCCAGCCCGACGACGACACCGGCCAGCAGGGCGCCGAAGATGCTGCCGAAGCCGCCGAGAACCACCGTGATGTAGGCGATCACGGCGAACGGCGCGCCCACATCTGGATAGATGTAGTAGAAGATCGCCAGCACGGAGCCGGCGAGGCCGATGAGGGCCGCGCCGATGCCCCAGCCGATCATGAACTCGCGATCCTTGTCGATGCCCACGAGGGCCACCGCGCCCGCATCCTCGCGCGTCGCCTCAAGGGCGCGGCCGAGATCCGTCCGCGTCATGAGGGCGAACAGGGCGCCGAAGGCCGCCAGCGAGATCAGCCCGCCCGCCAGCTGGGGCAGCGGCAGCACGATTCCCGCCAGCGCCACCGTCTTGCCGCCGAGCAGGCTCTCCGGCAGGGAGCGGTAGTTCGGCGTCAGGAAATATTGCGCCACGCCCCGCATGGTGATGGCCAGGCCGAAGGTGGCGAAGATCTGCACCATGCCGACATTGGCCTTGGCCCGCATGGCGTGGCGGATGACCCCCACATAGGTGAGGGCCCCGAGCACGAACAGCGCCCCCACCGCCAGCGGCGTCATCACCAGCGGGTCGATGCCGGAGAAGACCACAAGGCCGAACATCACATACATGGCGATCATCAGGAATTCACCATGGGCGAAGTTGACCACGTCCATCAGGCCGAAGATGAGCGAGAGCCCCACTGCGACGAGGCCGTAGATCAGCCCCATCAGCAGCCCGCTCAGCAGCACCTGGATCAGTGTATCGCTTGTCATGCGGGCCCCCGTCAGCGCATCGGCCACTTGACGGGGCGCACGGCGACGTCGGGCGGGAAGATGGTGGCGAAGCGGCCGTCGATATACTGGAGGAGCACCGGGTTGAGGCCGGTATTCTGGCCGTCCGGCCCGAACTTCACATACTTCCAGGGCATGATGGTGCGGTCGCCGGGAAGATCGGTGGCGGCGAGAGCGTCGCGGACCGCGGGGCCGGAGGTGGAGCGCGCGCGGTCGATGGCATCGGCGAGGAGGATCACCGCCATGAATTCCCGCGAGGTGTTCTCGTTCATGTCCTTGCCGGAGCGGGCGCGATACAGGTCGTTGACCCTGGCGATCATCGGCCGCCGCTGGGCCAGGTCGAGGGAGAATTCGGCGCGGGTGATCAGGCCGTCCACCTTGTCGCCCACCGCATCATAAAGCGCCTTGTCCACGAAGCCGGCCGCCTGGGCGATCAGTGCCGGAGGCTGGAAGCCCAGATCGTTCATGGTCTTGATGAGCAGGATGGCGTCGGTGGTGTAGCTCGAAGGCAGCAGCACGTCCGGCTGCGCCGCCTTCAGCTGCTGCACCTCGGAGGTGAGCGAGGGCGAGTTGGCCCGGTACTTGATGTCGGCCACGATCCGGTAGCCGCGGCTCTCCGCCAGCTGGTGCTGGATGTTGGAGGAATCGGTCCCGAAGATGGTGTCCTCGTGGAACAGGGCGATCTTCTCCACCGCCCGGCCGCCCTTGCGCTCGGCATCGAGGAAATCGAACATCACCTTCGAGAACTGCTCGTCGTCCGCCATGGCGCGGAAGAAGTAGCGCAGCTTGCGCCGCTGGAGCGTCGGCGAGGAGGAATCCGCCGCCAGGAAGGGCACCTGGTAGCGGTCGGCGGTGGCGCTCACGGTGGTGGCGACCGAGCTGTGGTAGGTGCCGAAGATGGCGGAAACCTTCTCCTGTGTAATCAGGCGCTCGGCTTCCGCCCGCCCCTTCTGCGGATCGCCCTGGTGATCGGCGAACACCACCCGCACCTTGGCGCCGCCAAGGCCCGAAAGGCCGGCGTTGCGGGCGGTGGGCAGGTCCAGGTCGTGCACTGTGTTGACCACGTCGAGCGCGGTCTCCACCGCCAGCTTCGCATCGAACCCCACCTGCGCGCTTGCGCCGGTGAGGGGATAGATGGCGCCGATGGTGACCTCCGGCACGGCTTGCGCCTGGGCGCGGCCGGCGGCGGCGAGCGAGAGGCCGGCCATGCCGGCAATGAGTTCCCTGCGGTTCATGGAAGGTTTCCTTGTTGTTTGCTGAAAGGCTCAAGCCGCGCCGAGACGCGCGTTGAGAAGATCGGTCACCAGCAGGCGCCCGGGCGCGTGGGTGATGGCCAGCGGCGGCGCGGCTTGTTCGATCACCGTCTGCGGCGTGTATCCGCACGCCCAGAACACCGGAATCTCGCCGGGCCGCAGCGGCACCGGGTCGCCGAACGCGGGGGCCGAAAGGTCGGCGATGCCGATGGCTTCCGGCGCCCCCAGATGCACGGGCGCTCCGTGGACCGCGGCAAAGCGCGAGGTGATCTCGATGGCCCGGATGGCATCCGCCGGCGTGAACGGGCGCATGGACACCACCATCTGCCCGGACAGGCGGCCGGCGGGGCGGCAGGCCAGGTTGGTGCGGTACATGGGCACGATGGAGCCGCACTCCACATGGCGGATGCCCAGGCCGGCCGCGCCCAGCGCCTCCTCGAACGAGTAGGAGCAGCCGATGACGAAGGCCACGAAGTCCTTCCGCCAGTGGGCGATGATGTCGGACACCTCGGCCACCAGCTTTCCGTGCTCATAGACCCGGTAGGCGGGCAGATCGGTGCGGATGTCGAGGTCGAGGCCCAGCTCCCCGAAGGCGGGATCGCCGGGATCGCCGACGGCGATGAGCGGACAGGGCTTGGGATTGCGCTGGCAGAAGCGCAGGAAGTCATCGGCCCAGTCCCGCGGCAGGATCACGATGTTGCCCTGCACATAGCCCGCGGCGAGGCCGGAGGTGAGGCCGGCAAACGCCCCGCTGCGGCAGGCCAGGCGGATCGCGTGCGGCGAGGCCCCGGCGGGAACGAAGGAGGGCGCGCTCATCGGCGCCTCCCCGCGGCGGCGGCCGCCGCCTGCGCCGCCACGATGGCGAGGAAATTCTCGAACACCGCCGCGGCCGGCCCGCAATCCACCGCCGCCGCGGCCGCCTGCCCGGTGTCGTAGCCGGCGGCGCGGAAGCGCTCCTCGTCCTGCGAGAACCAGGCGCACAGCCCGGCCCGGTCGTATTCGGGATGGGGCTGCACGCCCCAGGCCGGGCCGCCGCGCCAGCGCCAGATCTGGTTGCTGCAGGCCGCGCTCGCCGCCAGCACCTCCATGTCGGGATGGCCCGGCACCACCTCGTCGCCATGCCAGTGGAACACGTCCAGGCGGTCCGGCAGGTTCGCCAGCAGCGGATCATTGGTGGCTGCGGGCGCACGCACGATTTCGCCGAAGCCGCTCTCCCGCGCGCGGCGGCGCTGCACCACGTCCACCCCGAACAGCGCGGCGCCGAGCATCTGCGAGCCGAAGCACAGGCCGAGCACCGGCACGCCCGACCGTGCCAGGCGCCGCAGGGTGCCCCGCTCCTCGACGATCCAGGGGTCGAGGTCATAGGCCGATGAATCGCTCGGGCCGACGAAGACGCCGCAATATTCGAGGGATGCCGGCAGGGCGGACGACTGGGCGCGGATGCGCTCCACCGGCCAGGCGCGCTCTTCGAGCAGCTGCTCCAGCCGGTTCCTGGGCTGGGCGCGGTTCCAATTGTCGATATAAAGGAACGGTTTCATGCGGCCCCCCCCCTCAGCTGCGATCGCCCGGCGCGCCGAAGCCGCCGCCGCCGGGGGTCTGGATCTCCACGCCGTCGCCCGCAGCCACCATGGCGCGGCTGCAGCTGCCCAGGGGCTCGATGGTGCCGTCGGCGCGCAGCAGGGCATTCAGGCCGGGCGCACCCGGCGCGCCGCCCTTCACGCCATAAGGCGGGATGCGCCGGCGGTTGGTGACCACGGCAAGTTCCATCGGCCGCAGGAAGCGCAGCCGCCGCACGGTGCCGTCCCCGCCGCGGAACCGCCCCGCCCCGCCCGATCCGGCGCGGATGCTGAAGTCTTCGAGCCGCACCGGAAAGCGCAGTTCCAGCACTTCCGGGTCGGTCATCAGCGAGTTGGTCATGTGGGTATGGACGGCCGAGGTGCCGTCGAAGCCATCCACCGCGCCGGCGCCGCCGCAGATCGTCTCGTAATACTGGTATTGCGCGTCACCGAAGGTCACGTTGTTCATGGTGCCCTGGCACGCGGCGTGGATCTGGAGGGCGCCGAACAGGGCATCGGTGACCAGCACCGAGGTTTCCGGATTGCCTGCGGCCACCGCCGCCGGATAGCGCGGATTGAGCAGCGAGCCCTCCGGGATGATGATGGTGATGGGCCGCAGGCAGCCCGCATTCAAAGGAATGTCCCGCTGCACCAGGGTGCGGAACACGTAGAGCACCGCCGACCGGGTGATGCAGGGCGGGGCATTGAAATTGAGCGGCACCTCGGCGCTCGTTCCGGTGAAGTCGATGGTCGCGCTGCGCGATGCCCGCTCGATAAAGATGCGCACCGAGACCTGGAAGCCGAGATCGTGCTCGTAGGTGAAGGCCCCGTCATCCAAGGTGGAGATGACCTGCCGCACCTCCTCTTCCGCCGCATCCTGGATATGCCCGGCATAGGCGAGCGGCACCGCCGGCCCGAACTCCGCGCACAGGCCCCGCAGTTCCGCCGCGCCCCGCATGCAGGCCGCCACCTGCGCCCTGAGGTCCGCCAGGTTCTGCTCCGGGTTGCGCGCCGGATACCGGCCCGAGCCGAGCAGCGCGCGCATCTTCTCCTCAAGGAACACCCCCGCCTCCACCAGCAGGGTGGGTTCGATGAGCACGCCCTCATCGAGGATCGAGGTGCTGTCGGGGGGCATGGACCCCGGGGTCGATCCACCCACGTCGGCATGGTGGCCGCGCGATGCGGTGAAGAACATCAGCTCCCGGCCCTGCGGGTCGAACACCGGGGCGATGACGGTGATGTCCGGCAGGTGGGCGCCGCCGCGATAGGGCGAGTTGAGAACGAACACATCGCCCGGCTTGAAGCTCTCCCCGAAGGCATGCAGCACCACCTCCACGCTCTCGGACATGGCGCCCAGATGGATGGGAATGTGGGGCGCATTGGATACGAGGTTCGCCGCGCGGTCGAAGATGGCGCAGGAAAAGTCGAGCCGTTCCTTGATGTTGACCGAGTGCGCGGTGTTGATGAGCGCCTGGCCCATCTGGTCGGCGATGGCCATGAAGCGGTTGTTGAAGACTTCGAGATAGACCGGATCGGCCACATCCGGCGTCAGGAGCGGGTTCTCCTTCCGGCCGGAGCGGGTCAGCAGAATGGCGCCATCCGCCATTACCTGCGCGCCCCATCCCGGGTCCACCACCGTGGTCGCGTTCCGGTCGATGATCATCGCCGGGCCGGGCAGGCGCTGGCCCGCAGCCAGGCTCTCGCCGTGAAAGACGGGAAGCGGATGGAAGGCGCCATCCACATAGAGCCGGCTGGCGGCGATGGGCGCGGCGGGCTCCCCCTCCGCCTGCGGGCGCAGCGTGACATCCTCCACCCGGGAGCGGCCGATCGCCTCCACGGACAGGGCCTCGACGATGACGGCCTTGCCCGGCAGCGTGAAGCCGTAGCGCGCCGCATAGGCGGCGACGAAGGCGGCGGCCGCCTCCTCCATCCGTGCGAACGCGACCTGCAGGCCCACATTCGAGCCCTCGTAGCGCAGCGTCGCCCGCCGCTCGAAGGTGATGTCCCCGGCGCGGATGCCCTGGGCGGCGAGCCCTGCGGCCGCCTGGTGCAGCAGAGCCTCGCTTCTGGCCTCGAACTGCGGGCAGGAGGCCGGGTCAAGCCGGGCCTCGACGCTCTCCTCCTCGATCACCCGCAGGCTGGCGACCCCCATGCCATAAGCGGACAGGACCCCGGCCAGGGGATGCACCAGCACGCGGGACATGCCGAGCGCGTCGGCCACATCGCAGGCATGCTGCCCGCCGGCGCCGCCGAAGCTGCACAGCACATATCTGGCGAGGTCGTATCCTTTTTCGATGGAGATCTTCTTGATGGCGTTCGCCATGTTCTCCACGGCGATCCGCCGGAAGCCCTCCGCGCAATCGTGGATGGACTTACCGCGGCCGGTCCGCAGCGCCAGTTCCGCGGCGAGGGCCTCGAAGCCGGCCCGGGTGGCGTCCGCATCCAGCCCCTGGTCCCGGCCGGGCCCGAAGATGCGGGGGAAATGCTCCGGGGCCAGCCGGCCGAGCAGGAGATTGCAGTCGGTCACCGTGAGCGGCCCGCCGTTGCGATAGCAGGCCGGCCCCGGATTGGCGCCCGCCGACCCCGGGCCGACGCGGAAGCGCTGCCCGTCGAGGGACAAAAGCGAACCGCCACCGGCGGCGACGGTGTGGATGGCCAGCGTGGGCACGCGGATGCGCACACCGGCAATCTCGCTTTCCGCCGTGCGCTCAAGCTCGCCGGCATAATGGGTGACATCCGTGGACGTGCCGCCCATGTCGAAGCCGATGATGCGGTCGAAGCCCGACGCACGCGCCGCCTCCACCGCACCGACGATCCCACCCGCCGGCCCCGACAGCACGCAATCCTTGCCGCGGAAGGCGTCCGCGGCGATCAGCCCGCCGTTCGACTGCATGAAGAGCAGCGGCGTGCCTGACAATTGGTCCTTGAGCTGGGCGATGTAGCGGCGCAGGACCGGCGTCAGGTTCGCATCGACCACCGCCGTATCGGCGCGGCTGATGTATTTGATCAGGCGGCTGCACGCGTGGGACATGGCCACGAACGCGAAGCCGGCCTCCTGCGCGATCTGCGCCGCCGCGATCTCGTGGGCGGGATTGCGATAGCTGTGCATGAAGGCGATGGCCAGCGAGGCATAGCCCTGCGCGCGCAGCGCGCCGAGCTGCGCGCGCAGCTGATCGGTGTCGAGCCCGGCGACCACCGAGCCGTCCGCCGCCATCCGCTCGTCGATCTCCACGGCGGTCGCATGCAGGCTTTCCGGCAGGACGATGTGCAGGTCGAACAGGCGCGGGCGGTTCTGGTAGCCGATGCGCAGCGCATCGCGAAAGCCGCGGGTGACCAACAGCGCCACCGGCTCGCCCTTGCGCTCCAGCAGGGCGTTGGTGCCCACCGTCGTGCCCATTCGGATGACTTCGATCGTCCCGGACAGGGTGCCGTCGTCGCCCGCGCGCTCCAGAATGCTGCGGATGCCGATCACCGCCGCATCGTCTTCGACGCCCGGCTGAGCGGAGAGGACCTTGGCGGTTTGAATAGTCCCGTCCGGTGTCCATGCAACGACATCGGTGAATGTGCCGCCGCGGTCGATGCCGAAAATATAGGCAGGATGATGACTATTGTTTGCCTCGCCCGCTGCTGTCACGTGAACCTCGAAGGTAAAGGAAGCAATTCCGGTTGCGTCGTTCGGCTCCGCTGGAGCGGTTGCCAAAGCATCGGGAAATAGTGCTTAATTCCCTCGGGGGTGATGAGGCGGCATATATGCGTATGAGGCGATCGACATGAGCCAGTGTTGGCGCGATCAGATCCGGCGTTACCGACGTGTCCACGGATTGACGCAGGCTGCGCTCGGGGAGCAACTGAACGTGGAGCAGGCCACGGTTTCCCGCTGGGAGCGCGGCACCCATGTGCCGGAACTGGGCATGCAGCGCCGGCTGCGCGACCTGATGCGGGACCCTTCCAGCCGCTCCGACCTCGCCTTCTTCCATCGCATTCAATGCGCGCTCTCCGCCGTGAAGGTGGCGAACCGGTCCGCGGTCAACATGGCGGCGTCCGCGCAGGCCGCGCAGCTGCATGGCGTCCGCCTGACCGATCTGGCGCAGTGCAATTATCGCCAGTATTTCACCGACCTTCTGGAATCGCAGTGGGGCACCGCCTGCCAGAGCGGCTTCTTTGCGGGCGATGTCGCCAGCGTGAAGGTGGTGAACTACTGGCGCCCGGCCTGCGGCACGCAGGTGCGGCACTGCGTGTCATACTGGACGCCGACCCGGTTGAATGATGGCGAGTATGTTCTCGTCAGCGAATTCCGCGAGATCGAAAAGGACCATTTCGACTCATTTGCCCCGGAATCGCGCATCAGCGTCATCTCGATGGATGAGATCCTGCTGTAGAGGCCGGCATTTCGCCGGCCCCGAGCCCCTGCGGCTGGCGCATCCGCCGGCGCCTGTGCCTTGTCCTGCGGCGCACGGAAATGGCGCCGCGCGCTCACATCTCCACCCACTGCCGCAGCAGGTTGTGATAGACGCCGGTGAGCGCCAGCACCGAGGGGTCGTCGTCCGGCAGCTTCGTGCGGATGGCCATGATGGCGAGGTCGAGATCGTAGAGCAGCGCGCGCCGCTCATCCTCCTTGACCATGGATTGCGTCCAGAAGAACGCGCCCCACCGGCTGCCGCGGGTGATCTCATTGACCCTGTGCAGGCTGCTGGAGGGATAGACCACGGCGCAGCCCGCCGCCAGCTTCACCTCGTGCAGGCCGTAGGTGTCCTCGATCACCAGCTCGCCACCGTCATATTCTTCCGGCGGGCTCAGGAAGACCGTGGTGGACACATCGCAGCGCATGCGCCGCCCGGCGCCGGGAATGGCGCGGATGGCGCCGTCCACATGGGCGCCGAACTTCATCCCCACGTCGTAGCGGTTGAACATGGGCGGCAGCACATGCAGGGGCATGGCGGCCGAATTGAAGGTGGGGTTGCGGCCCAGGGCCCGCAGGATGATGTCGCCCAGTTCCAGTGCCTGCGGCGACCCCACGGGAAGCTGGAGATTGAACTTGGATTGCGCCGCCTGCTGGCCCGCCGTCGCGCGCCCATCCACCCAGGATGAGGACTGGAGCACGCCGCGGCATTGGGCGACCTCCGCCTCGCTCAGAAGGTTCACGATCTCGACCAGCATGTGGCATCCGTTCCGGCGACAATGACGCATGCGGCGCCGGGAAGGGGCCGCAGCCCGCTCCTTCGGCGCCGCGTGGCGCCGGCTCCGCCTCCCGGCGATCAGAAGGTGGCGCCCACCGTCAGCGTGAAGCTGCGTCCCGGCGCCGGCACGGCGCGGCTGCCGAAGCCGCTGGAATAGTTGAGCTCGTTGGTCAGATTGTAGCCGTTGAGCGCAACCCGGTACTTGTCGTACTTGTAGGACACCAGCGCATCGAGCGAAAAGGTTTCCGGGACGATCGCCGTGTTTGCGCTGTTGGTGAAATAGGCATCCGCATAGGTGATGCCGCCGCCGACGAGGAACTGGCCGGGCAAGGCCTTGATGAGCCCGCCCTTGATCAGGTCATAGGTGGTCCAGAGGGTGAAGTTGTTCGGCGAGACGAAGGGAACCTCGTTGCCCACATAGGCATCCGTGGGCGAGGTGAGGACCGTGCTGTCGTAATAGGCATAGCCGGCCTGAATGGTCCAGGCGTCGGTGATGTTGCCGGTCATGCCCAGTTCCAGGCCCTGCACCCGCTGGGTCTCGCCGGTGGGCACCGAATTCAGGCTCACCGGGTCAATATAGGACACGTTGCTCTTGTTCACGCGGAACAGCGCTGCGGTCAGGCCGAGCTTGCCGTCCAGCACCGAGACCTTGGCGCCCACCTCCCAGGTCTCGTTGTCCTCGGGATCAAGGTTCGGCTGCGTGGGGCTGACCACCGTGGTGTCATTGGTGGGGAAGGCGCCCTGGGGCGTGAAGGACTTGGCGTAGGACGCATAATAGGTCTGGGTCTTGGTCGGCTCCCAGATCAGCGAGGCCTTGGGGCTCCAGAACTGGGTGGAGGCCTGCGTGTTGATCCAGGTTCCGGGGCTGTCCTTGCAGCCGGGCACGGTGGAGGTGCCGGTGGCATCAACGCACCAATATTTGTAGTCCGTCGAATAGCTGTCCCAACGCGCGCCGGCGAGGAGGGAAAGCTGGTCGTTGAACCAGATGCGGTCGCTGGCGAAGGCGCCGAAATCGGAGGTGTCGCTTACCTTCTGCCCGTTGTTGCCCCACGGGTTTAGATAAAGGGAATAGCCCGTCGTGTTGGCATAGACCGGGTTCCAGATGGTGGAGACACCCTTTGTGCCCTTGACGGAGATCAGGACCCGCTCGTCATTGACGACATAATAGTCGATACCCGTCACCAGTTCGTGGCGCAGCCAGCCGGTGTTGAACTTGGCAACCAGGGTGGCCACATTCTGCGCCGCCCAGCTTTCCTGCTCGAAGCCCGGATTGCCGCCGCCGAAGGCGATGGCCGGGTTGTTGCCCGCAAAGAACTGGCCGGTGCAGCTGGCGTAATATTTGGGTTCCGTGATCGGCGTCGTTCCCTGGCTGCAGCCGGGCACGGTGGTGGCGAAATCGCGGGTGTAGTAGGCGATGCGGCTGTCGTTGGTGAAGGTGAGCCAGTCGTTGATCTCGTTCTTGTAATTGGAGGTGAAGATGTTGGCGTCGGCGATGTCGCGGTCGGTTTCCTTGCCGTAGAAGGTATTGCGCGGCACGCCCCATTCGGTCACCGGCTGGCCGAGGGCGCCGAACTTCTTCACGTCACCGTAAAGGGGCGTCACGATCGGCACGCCATAGTCCGGCGTGCGCTCGCCATGCTGGTAGAGATAGTTGAGAAACCAGGTCTGGTTGGTGCCGAGGCCGAAGCCGAGCGATCCCATCAGGCCCCAGCGATCGGACGTCACGTGGTCGCGATCGACGATGTCCTGCTCGTTGATCATGCCGACGATGCGCGCCGCCGTGGTGTCGCTCAGTTGCCGGTTGATGTCGAAGACCCCGCGATAGAGCGGGCCGGAGCCGAACTGGCCTTCCACATCATAGACGTCGCCCAGATGTGCCTGCTTGAGCTGCGTATTGATGGCGCCGCCGGTGGTTCCCGCGCCGAAGCTTTCGGACGTGGGACCCTTGAACACCTCCACGTTCTGATACGCGAAGCTGTCGCGCACATACACGCCGAAGTCGCGCAGGCCGTTGATGTAGATGTCGCCCTTGGCCTGGAAGCCGCGGATGCGGAACTGGTCGCCATTCATGCCGCCGCCGCCCTCGCCGATGGAGACGGTGACGCCGGGCACGTTGCGCAGGGCCTGCTCCAGGGTCGTCACGCCCTGCTGCTGCATGGTTTCCTGCGAGATGACGGTGACCGTCTGCGGCGTGTCCTGGAGGGTCCCGGGCAGGCGGGACAGGCCGGTGCCGGCCTCCAGGGAATTGGCCGGTTCGCCACCCTCGCCGGTGACGACGACGGTGGGCAGTTCCACATCGCCGGCCCCGGGGTCGCCGCCCTGCGCCTGCTGCGCGAGCGCGTCAAAAAGGGGCACGGCCGACATGGTCATCGCGAGTCCGACCGTGACCGAAGAATGCGACATCGCGGGCCGAAGTGTCCTCAAGGCTCCCATAACTTTTCCCCGTGCGCTCAGGCTTTGCCGCTGAAGCTGATGCAAATCCGCATCATGCAGACCGACCAAAAAGGTATAAAATTCGCCCTAGGCAATGTCATACGCCCGTCATTATCGAATACAACACGAACTATTCGTATTTATACATCGACATCACGGCAAACTTTGAAGTATAAATCTGCCCACATGCAACCAACTCATCGCCTCATGAAGGCAAGTGCAGATGGAACATGCTCTGTCATGCTGGGAGATATACGGAGCGATCCCGCCGCAGCGCAACAATTATGTTTTTTATTAGATCTAATATCGGCCGGATTCTGGCTTCTGGTTACACTATTATGCCAAATGATACAAAAATGTGCTTTGCTTCAAATAATTATAATTATGATCTTTGCCCGCAGCGGCATCGCCCATTGACAGAAGGCGCGGCTGTCGGGGCCTTTGGAGCTGCGACACCCCGCAGAGAACGCACGGCGGCGAACATGCCGCGCAGCCTTCCGCGGGCTTCTGCGCTCAGGGTCGGGCATGGGTGACGAGCGGATTTCCTATAGAACTCTCAAGGGCATGGATGCAGAGGCCCTGCGTGCGCGGATGGCGCCCTCGCCGGCAGACGCCGCGCCGTGGGTTCGCGCCGCCGCCCTCAACGGCATCAAAAGCGCGCAGGTCGCCTGGGGCCAGATGCTGCTCGACGGAAACGGCGTCGCGCGCGATTCCCAGGCCGCCCTGCGATGGTTCCGCATCGCCGCCGATGCGGGCAGCCTCGATGGGCTCAACATGGTGGGGCGGTGCCATGAATTCGGCTGGGGCGTGCCACCGGACCGCGCAGAGGCGGCGCGCCACTATCGCGATGCGGCCGCGCGCGGCCATGCCTGGGCGCAGTTCAACCTGGCCTCGCTCCTGCTCGATGCCGAAGACTTCGCCGCCAACCCCACCCCGGCCCTTCAATGGTTTGTGCGCTCCGCCCGCGGCGGGAATCCGAAGGCCATGGCCATGGTGGGGCGCTTTCTCGAACATGGCTGGGGCCGGCATGCGCGCCCGGCGGCGGCGCGCCGCTGGTATCGCCGCGCGGCGATGGGCGGGGATTATCGCGGGCAGTTCGATTTCGCCCGCACCCGATGGGAGGACGGATGCGCGCAGGAGGCCATCACCTGGTTCGCCCGCTCCATCGAAGCCGCAGTGCCCGATTTCTGCCGCCTGGCTGCGGCCGGCCTGCGGGAGGCCGGCCATCCTGCCCTCGATGCGTTGGCGGACCGCGCCCTCGAAAGGGTGCGGCAGG
This sequence comes from Xanthobacter sp. AM11, assembly GCF_047444035.1. Classification (NCBI taxonomy): domain Bacteria; kingdom Pseudomonadati; phylum Pseudomonadota; class Alphaproteobacteria; order Hyphomicrobiales; family Xanthobacteraceae; genus Xanthobacter; species Xanthobacter sp. AM11. Next base: position 1,425,747 of record NZ_JBLAOA010000001.1, on the reverse strand, counting down.
CCGAGGAGGCCCGCGCCGCCGCCCAGGCAACCGCAGCCGCACCCAAGCCACGCGCCCGCCGGCACCCGGCCGCCGCCTGGCTGCGCCGCCATGGCCTTTAGGGTGCGATCCGCCCATCTGGAGCCGCGCCGCGGTTCCAGATGGGCGGTGAATCGCCCTCTCACGTACTGGATAGAGCCGGACCTGCCCGGCGGGCAGGGGTCAATCCCGCGCCAACGCCGCCACCGGATCGAGCCGCGAGGCGTTGCGCGCCGGCAGGTAGCCGAAGCCGATGCCGATGAGGCTGGAGCAGAGCACCGCGGCGACGATGGATGTGGTGGAATAAATCAGCGTAAAGTTCGAGCCGCTATAGGCGAAGATCACGCCGAACCCGAGCGCAAGGCCGATGCCGGCGACGCCCCCCACAAGGCACACCAGCACCGCCTCGATCAGGAACTGCCCGAGAATGTCGCTGCGCCGCGCCCCCACCGCCATGCGTACGCCGATCTCGCCCACCCGCTCCGACACCGACACCAGCATGATGTTCATCACCCCGATTCCGCCGACGATCAGCGAAATCACCGCAATGGCGGCGATCAGCACCGTCATGGTCTCGGTGGTGGCGGTGATGGTGTTGCGGATGTCGTCGGTGTTGATGATGAAGAAGTCCTTCGTGCCGTGCCGCTGGGTGAGGAAGCGCGTCACCTGCTGCTCGGCCACGTCCATTGGCGCATCGTCGGCCACCTTCACGGTGATGGAGCGCAGCGAGGTCGAGCCCAGGAAGCGTGTCTGCACCGTGGTGAAGGGCAGGTAGATGGCGAGATTCTGGCTGGAGCCGAATCCGCTCTGCTGTGGCGCGACCACCCCGACGACCCGCACGAACACGTCCCCCACCAGGATCACCTGGCCAAGGGGGCTGCCGGGATGGTCGTTGAACAGGGTGCGGCGCGTGTTCTCGTCGATGACCGCATCGAGGGCGCGGCTGCGCACGCTGTCGGCGTCGAAGAAGCGGCCCTGGGCCAGCCGTGCCCCCTTCGCCGCGAAATACCCCTCGCCCACCCCGTTGACGAGGGCGCTCGCCTCGATGGCACCGAAGCGCACCGTGCTCGACTTGGACACCGTGGGTGTCACCGCCGCCACATAATGCTGCCGCGCAAGGGCGTCCGCGTCGGCCACCACCAAAGTGGTGATGCGGCCCGAGCGCGTGTCGCCGAAGTTGCGGCCGGCGAAGATCTCCAGCGTGTTGGTGCCCAGGCTCGAAATGTTGGCGAGCACCTTCTGCCGCGACCCCTCCCCCAGCGCCACCACGCACACCACCGAGGCGATGCCGATGATGATGCCGAGCATGGTCAGGAAGGTGCGCAGCCGGTGGGCGTTCATGGCGAGCAGCGCCATGATGAAGGCCTCGCCCAGCCGGTCCGCGAACGCCCGCCATCGGGCGAGCCGCCCGCGGTGCGGGGCCGCCCCGGCCGCCGCCGAAACGGCCATGCGCGCCCGCGCGGCCCCCCCGGGGCGATCGGCGACGATCTCGCCGTCGCGGATCTCGATGATGCGCTGGGCCCGCTCGGCCACCTTCATGTCGTGGGTGACGATGATGATGGTGCGCCCTTCCGCATTGAGCTCGTCGAGGATGCGCAGCACCTCCGCCCCGCTGCGGGAATCCAGCGCCCCCGTGGGCTCGTCGGCAAGGATCACGTCGGCGCCGTTCATCAGCGCCCGGGCGATGGAGACGCGCTGCTGCTGGCCGCCGGAGAGCTGGCCCGGGCGGTGCCCGGTGCGGTCGGCCATGCCGAGGCGGGCAAGGATCGCCTCGGCCCGGGCGTGCCGCGCCGTCGCCGTGGCGCCGGCATAGATGGCCGGGATCTCCACATTGCCCAAGGCGGTCAGCTCGCCCAGAAGGTGATAGCGCTGGAAGATGAAGCCGAAATGCTCGCGGCGCAGCGCCGCCAGCTCGTCGGGCTCCAGCGCCGAGGTTTCCTTGCCGCTCACGCAGTAGCTGCCGGCCGTGGGCCGGTCCAGGCAGCCCAGAATGTTCATGAGGGTGGACTTGCCCGAGCCGGACGCGCCGACAATGGCCACCATCTCGCCGCGCGCGATCTCAAGATTGATGCCCTTGAGCGCCGCGATGGTGCCCTCGCCGGACGGATATTCGCGCCACACCTGCTTCAGCTGAACGAGGGGCGCATCCATGCTCACAGCCCCCCCATGGGCGGCGGCGGGCCACCCGGCCGGCGCTGCTGCCCGCCGCCCGCAGCGCCCGTGGCCTCGCCCGTCAGCACCCGTTCGCCTTCCGCAAGGCCCGAGCGGATCTCGGCCGTCACCTTGTCGTTGAGGCCCACCTCCACCTGCCGGCGCTCCACCGTCCCATCCGCATGGACCACCCGCACGCGATAGCCGCGCCCCGACCGCTCCAGCGCCGTGGCGGGCACGGTGAGCACGCCCTCGGCGCGGCCGAGGATGATGTGGACTTCCGCCGTCATGTAGGTCCGCAGTCGCCCCTTGGGGTTGGGCACGTCGAACACGCCGACATAATAGATGGCGGATGAAGTGGAAGAGGAGGAGGAAGACGAAGAGGAACTGCTCGTCGTGGTCGAGAAGCTGCTGTCGCTCTTGATGGATTCCGGCGCCGGCTCGATGAATTCCAGCTTTCCCGTGTGGCGCTCGTCGGGCGAGCCGACCACGGTGAACCACAGCGGCATGCCGGGCGCGACCTTCACGATGTCCGCCTCGGAGATGTCGGCGCGCACCGTCATCACGCCCAGCTCGCCGAGGATGACGATGGTGGGCGCCGACTGGGAGGCGTTCACCGTCTGGCCCTCCTGGGCCACGATGGCGAGCACCGTGCCGTCGGCCGGCGCGGTGATCCGGGTGTAGCCGAGATTGGCCCGGGCCGTGTCCACCGCCACCTGCGCCGAGACGATCTGGGCGTCCAGGGCGGCGAGTTGCGCCCGCGTGACCTTGACCTCGGCGTCGGCAGCCTCGAAATCCGCCTGGGAGACGGCCTTCTGCGCCACCATGGTCTTCTGGCGGGCGAGAGTCTGCTCGTTGAGCACCAGCGTCGCCTCCTTCTCCGCCTTCTGGGCCCGCGTGTTGGCGAGGGAGGCCTCCGCCGTGCGCAGCGCATTTTCCTGGGTGACGGAATCGATCTGCGCGATCAGCTCGCCCTGCTGCACCTTCTGCCCCAGCCGGACCTTGAGCGAGACGATGCGGCCGGAAGCCTGCGAGCCCACCGCCACGAGCCGCACCGGCTTGAGCGTTCCGCTCGCCAGAACCGTCTCCTCCACATCGCCGCGGACCACCGGGGCGGTCATCAGCCCGGCGCCGGGGGCGGGGGCGGTGTAGCGGGAATAGGCATAGGCGCCGGCGGCGATGAGGATCGCCAGCAGCAGCCACCGCCACAGCCGCCGGCGCGGGCGGGCGGCTGTGGCGGGGGGAACCGTGCGGGTTTCATCGAAGGGTGGCAGGGCATTCATGGCTGGGCGCGTCCCGTCATTGGCTCGCCGGCGGCGCAAGGCGCACGAAATGCGGGCCGGTATATCCATCGACCACCTCGGGGGCGGAACTGTCGATCATCCCGTCCCAGCCGCCGCCGAGCGCCTTGTTGAGGGCGATATAATATTTGGCTGTCGCAACCCGGCTCTGGATGAGCTGGGTCTCGGCGGAATAAAGCGAGCGCTCCGCCGTGAGCACGTCGAGGAAGCTCGAAGCCCCGCTCTGGTACAGGGAGCGGGACAGCCGCGCCGCCTCGCGATAGGCGCCGGAGGAGATGGAGAGCTTGCCGGTCTTCAGGCGCTGCTGGGACAAGGAGACAGATGCGTTCTCCACCTCCTCCAGGGCGGTCAGCACAGCGGCCTTGTAGGCGACGAAGGCGGCGTCGCGCTCGGCCTGCGCCACCTCCACCGCCGCCTTCAGCTGCCCGCCGGTGAAGATCGGCACGGTCAGGGAGGGTCCGAACGCCCAGCTGATGGAGGAGGCGCGGGCGAGGTCGCCCAGCTGGGAGCCGCTCACGTCGATGTTGCCGGTGAGACTGATGGCCGGGTAGCGGTTCGCCTCCGCCTGTCCGATGAGGGCGGTGGACTGCCCCAGCCGGCGCTCGGTGGCGCGCACGTCCGGCCGGCGGGCCAGCATGTCGGCGGGAATGCCCTGCCGTAACGGCAGGCGCGGCGTGGGGACCGCCCGCACCGCCGCCATGCGGCGCGCCAGGGCGGACGGCGGCTGGCCGGTGAGAACGGAAAGGCGGTGCACGCTGGCCGCCAGCGCCGCCTCCAGTTCGGGAATGTTTGCTTCCGTGGTTGCCACCTGGCCGGTGGCATTGGCCACATCCAGGGCCGAGGCGCCGCCGGCATCGAGCTTGCGGCGGGTGAGCGCCTCCGTCTCCCGTTGCGAGGCGGCGGTCCGGCGGGCAAGGGCGATCTGCGCCTGGTAGCCGCGGGCGTCGGCATAATTGGACGCCACGTCGCCCACCAGCGTCAGCAGCACGGCATCGAGGTCGTCCACCGACGCATCGACGCCGAATGCTGCCGCCTCCACCCCGCGGCGGTTGGCGCCGAACAGGTCGATTTCCCAGCTGGCGTCGAGCCCGGCCTGATACTCGCCATAGCTGTTGTCCACCGTGACATCGCCGCCGGAACCAACACCGCCGCCGGAATCCCCCCGGGTGCCGGAGGCGTTGCCGGTGACCTGCGGAAACAGCCCGCCCACCTGCTGGCGGTAGGTGGCCCGGGCGGCGCGCACCTGCGCCTTGGCCGTGGCGACATCGAGATTGCCGGCGACGGACTCGGCGATGAGCGCGTCAAGCACGGGATCGCCCATGCGCCGCCACCAGGCCTTGAGGTCGGGGGCCGCCTGGGGGTGTGGGGGTGCGTTCGTGCCCCAGTGCGCCGGCAAAGGCAGCGCGGGTGTCTCGTATTCCGGCCCGACCGCACAGGCTGCGAGGCTTGTGGCGAGCAGGGCCGCGGCGGCGAGCTTCAGCGGCCTCATGTCCTGCCGCCCGGCGACGGGACGCGGGGAGAGTGTCTCGGTGCGATGCGACATCAGTCGAACGTGTCCACGCGGATGCGTCCCTCGGCGAGCCAGCGGCCGACCTCGTCCCGCGCTGCTTCGGGCTTCAGCCCGCCCTCGCCGACCAGGATGTCCGCAAGGGCGTCCTCCACAGCCTGCGCCATGGCACGCCGACCGCAGATGAATACCACAGCTTTCTTCTCCACGAGCCACGCGAACATCGCCGCGGCATTCTCCCTCACCCGCGCCTGGACATAGGCGCCATCCCCCGGGTCGCGGGAGAAGGCCGTGTCCAGGCGGGTGAGCGTGCCGTCGCGCAGCGCACCCTCGAACAGGTCGCGCCACAGAAAGTCACCGTCGCGGTGGCGGTTGCCGAAGATCAGCCAGGCCGGCCCGGGCCGCCCCGAGGCGCGGCGCTCGGTGATGAAGCCGGGAAAGGGCGCGATGCCCGAGCCGGCGCCGATCATGATGATGGGCCATTGGGGGTCCGCCGGCGGGTTGAAGCCGGGATGGGGATCGAGCCGTGCCTCGATGACGTCGCCCTCGGCCGCCTCGTGCACCAGGAAGCCGGAGACCCGGCCCAGCTGCGGCGCCCCGTCGGCGCCCTTCCAGGCATGGAGGCGGACGGTGAGGGCGATGCGCCCGGGATCGACCCGGCTGGAACTGCCCACGGAATAGGAGCGGTGCCGTTCGCCCGCGCCGGGGGCAAGGCGCACCAGGTCGCCGGGCCGGAAGGCCAGGTCGTCCGGGCCCTGCAGCAGGATGCGCCACGTCTCCAGCGTGTCGCCCCCCGCCGGACGGTCCAGCCGCTGGCGTTCGGCCACCGTGAGCGCGACCGGGGCGCTGACGGGGGCAAGCTGGGGCAGCGTGCATTTCAGCTCAAGCTCGGCCCGCAACGTATCCATCCACGACACCCAGGCGGCGGACGGATCGCCATCGACCTCCCACAGGGGCACCGCCTCCGCCGCACCGGCCGCCAGGAGCGCCGCGCGCAGCCGGCGGCCGCCGGCGCAGAAATGGGTGTAGGTGCGATCTCCCAGCGCCAGCATGGCGAAGCGAACCCCTTGCAGGGCGCCCGGCTTCAACACCTGCGCCACGCGGCGGGCACTGTCGGGGACCTCGCCCTCGCCGGTAGTGGCGGCGATGAGCAGCACGAGGCGGAAGCGGGCGATCTCGGCCGGCTTCAGCGCCCCGAGGGGGGAAAGCGTGGCCTTCTCGCCCGCGGCCACGAGGCCGTCGCAGGTGGCGGCGGCGAGGCGCGCCGCGGTTCCGGTCTGGCTCGCATGGGCCACAAGGATCTCGGCCCCCGCCGCCAGCGGCCGGGCGCGATTGGCCCGCCAGCGGCGGAACCAGGACACAAAGCCGGTGACGGTAAGGCCCAGGAGCGCCAGGGAGATGAGGACGTTCAAGGTGCCGGACCAGGCCCCGCCCCAGGTGCCCTCATGGATCTGCTTGACGAGGTTGGGCCCGCCGCTGAACGCCGACACCCCGGAATCGGTGACGATGAAGGCGCCGCCTGCCTTGCCGGCGGCATCGGGGGCGATCTGCACCATCACCGTGCCGCCCCGGAACCGGCGCGCCCCCGCGAACCGGGTCGCGTCGAGGTCGCGCGCGGCGATGGTCAGCGCCTCGCCGATGCCCACCGGCCGCTGGGTGCGCGGCAGCTCCGGGCGCGGGCCCACGCCGATGCCGAGGGTCAGCATCACGGCGGTGACGGGCGAGATCAGGGTGAGCGGCAGCAGGCACCAGCCCACCGCCATATGCCAGCCCATGAGGGTGTTGCGGAACCGCAGCCAGGCCAGAAACGGCCCCGCCACCATGATGCCCAGCATGAGGAAGCTCGCCACCTCCACCACGAGGCCGAGGCCAAGCAGAAGCGACTTGTGCAGGCCCTCCGCCGTGCGAAAGATGTCGAGGCCGCCCGCCGGCGCCGGCGTGTGCCGGCCGGTGGCCACGTCCCATCTGCCGGCCACCTTCGGGTCTCGGGACATCACGTCGAGGGAGGTCCCGCCCGCCACGAGGCTCACCGCCCCGATCTGGCCTTCCGCTTCCACCTTGCCGAGGAGGGCGGCGACGGCCGCCACGTCGATCCCGGCGCCGGCGCGCGGGGCGGTCGGTCCGCTGTTCACGATGGGACGGAACGACAGGACCGCGCCGGTGAGAATGATCACCAGGAAGATCGGGGCGAGGATGAGGGCGATCCAGCGATGCAGAAAGATCAGCGCGGACCGCAAAGGCGCGAACGACATGACGAACTCCGATGGCAGAACCGCACGTGCGGGCTGGACGGCACGGGGGCCGGTCTGGCGACAGCTTCGTTCGCGCTATGAATGGACCATGCGCGTCCCGGAAATTTGTCCCGGCGCAGCCGCTTCGTAATCTTTCATCCCGTGTGGCGGAAGTGACATAGTTGGTTACAAAGTCCTGCTGGCAAGCCTGGGGGCACTCCGGTCAATTCGGCCCCGGACGCTTGCGGCGCCCACCCGTCTTCGCCGGCTGAACAACAGGAACGCATGGAACGCACGCCGCACATTCTCGTCGTGGACGATCACCGCGAGATCCGCGAGCTGCTCGCCAAATACCTGTCGCGCAACGGGCTGCGGGTGAGCGTGGCGGCCGGCGGGGTGGACATGCGCCAGCAGATGCGCGCCGGCACCTTCGACCTCGTGGTGCTCGACATCATGATGCCGGGGGAGGACGGGCTCACGTTGTGCCGCCAGCTTCGCCAGGCCAGCGACATTCCGGTGGTCCTGCTCACGGCAGTGGCGGAGGAGACCGACCGGATCGTGGGCCTGGAGCTCGGGGCCGATGATTATGTCACCAAGCCCTTCAACCCGCGCGAGCTGCTCGCGCGCATCCGCGCCATCCTGCGCCGGGCCCAGGGGCCGGCGCGCACGTCGCAGGAGGGGCCGAGCCGCTATCGCTTCGACCGCTGGCAGCTCGACGCCGGCCGCCGCCTCCTGCTCGACGAGAGCGGCAGCGAGGTCCGCCTCGGCAGCGCGGAATTCCGCCTGCTCCTCGCCCTCGTCACCCGCCCGTCGGTGGTGCTCTCGCGCGACCAGCTGCTCGACATCACCGCCGGCCGGCCGGCGCAGGTGTTCGACCGCAGCATCGACAACCTGGTCAGCCGCCTGAGGCGCCGGATCGAGCGGGACCCCCAGCAGCCCGCGCTCATCAAGACCGTGTGGGGCGACGGCTATGTCTTCGCCGCGCCGGTGGAGGTGGAGGCGTGAACCGCCTTGCCCGCCTGGTCTGGCCGCGCAGCCTCGCCGCACGCCTCGTGCTGCTGCTGGTGGCGACCCTCGCCGTCGCGCAGATGGTGCTGGTGCTGGTGCTGCAGACCGAGCACGACAGCATTGTGGTCGGCATCGTCCGCGGCCAGGCCCTCGGCCAGACGGTGACGCTCACCCGCCTGATCGAGATGGCGCCGCAGGATGCCGACCGGCTCGCCAGCGCCTTCGTTTCGCGGAGCGCCTGCGCCTGGGTCTCCACGCAGCCGCCCGAGACCCGCACCCCGACCCGGGCCGAGGAAAGCCTCGCTCACCTGTTGCAGCGGCGCCTGCATGGCGTCGGCAAGGGACGGCCGGAAGTGCATATCGACACCGCCGGGACCTGGGAGCGGCGCTGCCCGCGGCAGCGCGCGGAGGCACTGCCCTGGGTCCGCAGGGGGGGCGACGGCAATGCGCCCCCCTCGGACGGGCTGCGCAGCGGCCTCGGCGTGGTGGCCCTGAGCGTGCCCCTCTCCGACAAGCGCTGGCTCCACATGACCACGCTGGTGAGCCTGCCCGGCATCTGGAGCCGCCCGGCCCTGCTCTCCTTCCTGATCTCCTCCCTCGCGGTCTCCTGCGTCACCATCGCCTGCGTGCGGCTGCAGACCCGCTCCCTGCGCTCCCTCGCGGACGCCTCGGAGCGGTTCGGCCGCGGGGAGAAGGTGGCGGCCCTCGATGTGCATGGCCCCTCCGAGGTGGCGGCGGCGACCCTCGCCTTCAACACCATGCAGGAACGGCTCAGCCAGTTCATGCGCGACCGCATGCGCCTGCTGGCCGCCATCAGCCACGATCTGCGCACCCCGTTGACGACGCTCCGGCTCAAGGCGGAATTCGTGGACGACCCGGAGGTGCGCGCCGACATCGTCGCCACCATCGACGAGCTCGTCGCCATCTGCGAGGCGACGCTGGCCTTCACCCGGGCCGAGGCCACCAGCGAGGCCACCCAGACCGTGGACCTCGACGCCCTGTGTGCGGACGTGGTGGAGGAATTCGCCAGCGTCGGCGCCGATGCGCAGATGAACGAGGGCATGCATGCCCGCTTGGCCTGCCGCCCCGTCGCCCTGCGGCGCGCGCTGCGCAACCTCGTGGACAATGCCGTCCGCTACGGCCGGCGCGCAGAGGTTTCCATCCTGCAGCCCGCCCCGGGCATGGTCGCGATCCGGGTGGAGGACGGCGGGCCGGGCCTGCAGGAGGACCAGCTGGAACAGGCCTTCGCGCCCTTCGTGCGCCTGGAGCCCTCGCGCAGCCCGGAAACCGGCGGCATGGGCCTCGGCCTCGCCATCGCGCGCAGCATCATCAAGGCCCATGGCGGCGAACTGACCCTGGCGAACCGGCCGGAGGGAGGGCTGCGGGCCGAAATCATCCTGCCCACCGCATCGGCGGCCGCGGGCGCTTAAGCCCTTGACGCTTGTCATCCGAAAACTGCGGGGTCGCCTCCTGGCGGACTTGGCGCGATCTGCTCTCCGATCGGCACCGCGGCGGACGGCTTGACAGGGGGCATGGTTCCGGCGCCCTGTTGCCCATGCGAACGGTGGTGCGGATGCAGCGCATCCGCACTGAAACGGGAACGGGGAAAGGGCGCATCTGCGCCTTAAGCCCCGACCGCCCCCGCGACTGTGAGCGGCGAGCGGCCTTCCAAGGCGTCACTGGCACGGGCTTTTGCCCGCGCCGGGAAGACGGAAGGCCTGCTGTGACCCGCGAGTCAGGAGACCGGCCGGACGCAGGGTGTCAATCTGGCGGCCGTCGGGTGAGACGGCGGAGGACAAGGCAATGCATATCGAACCCGGTCTCGTGGACGGCGGGAAAATCTGGCTCAGCTACGTCACAGCGGCGGGCGCCGTCGGCTATAGCCTGAAGCTCGCGCTCGACGCGGCGCGTGAACGCGGGGTGCTGTCGCTGGCGACGCGCAGCGCGGCGGCCACCGCCCTCGTCTTCTCTTTCTTCGAGGTGCTGCCGCACTATCCGGTGGGGGTTTCCGAGGTCCACCTCATCCTCGGCTCCACCTTGTTCCTCATCTTCGGCGTGGCGCCGGCTGCCATCGGGCTGGCGCTCGGCCTGCTGGTCCAGGGCCTGTTCTTCGCCCCGTTCGACCTGCCCCAGTTCGGCATGAACGTGACCACCTTGCTGGTGCCGCTGTTCGCCCTCACGGCGGTGGCGCGGCGCATCATCGCCCCGCACACGCCCTATGTGGAGCTGAAGTATCGCCAGGCGCTGGCGCTCTCCACCACCTACCAGGCCGGCATCGTCGCCTGGGTGGCGTTCTGGGCGCTCTACGGCCAGGGCTTCGGCGCGGAAAACCTCGCCTCGGTCACCGCGTTCGGCGGCGCCTACCTGCTGGTGATCGTGGTGGAGCCGCTGGTGGACCTCGCCGTGCTGGCGGCGGCCAAGGCCCTCAACGGGCTGAAGGGCACCCCCCTGTTCGAGCGCCGGCTTTACGACGCTGCCTGAGGCGGCGTGCCCGCGGGTGCGCTTCGTCTCACCCCATCCCTGCGCACGCCGGCGGTCCTCCCGCCGGCGTGTCTCGTTTTGACAGCCTCCCACGAAGACCGGCGGGCCTCGGTGGAAGACCGGGGCCGGGCGGGCGCCGCCCCCGGCGTCACTCCAGCCCGGCGATGCGTGCGCTGTAGCGCCGGGTCAGTTCGCGCACGGCATCGCTGCCGACGGGCGTGAGGTGAACCCAGGTCCGCCGCCGGTCGGTCTCATCGGGCAGGCGCTGCACCAGCGCCTGCGCCTCCAGCGCCTCCAGCCGCCGCAGCGCCGTGGTGACGGAAGTTCCGGCCGCCGCGCACAGGGAGGTCACCGACAGCCGCTGGCCGGATTCCTGCGCCAGGGCAAGGTCGAGCATCATGTCCCAGGCCGTGTCTCCCACCTTCTTCTCGGGAAACAGCCGCTTTCGGTCAATGCGCATGCCCAGCAGCGCCTTGAGATGGCCCACCGGACTGCCCGCCTGCGCGGCGGTGCCGGCGCGCTCGGCGAAGATCGCCCGGGCCCGGCGGATCGCCGCGGCGAGGTCGGCGATGTCGAAGGGCTTCTGCAGGAAGTCCACCACGTTCAGCCGCAGCGCGGCCACCGCCTTGTCCAGGGTGGCGGCGCCGGTGATGACGACCCCGGCCACCGGCGTGTGCAGCCGCACCTGCTGCAGGCGCTGCAGAAGCTCGATACCATCGATATTGGGCAGGCCGAGATCGGTGACCACCACGCCGATGTCCGCATTGTTCTCGACAATGTCGATGGCGCTGGCGGATGTGCTGGTGCACAGCACGGGAATGCCGGCTGCGGCAAGTCCCTCACGCACCTCCACGAGCAGGTCGCGATCATCATCCACGATCAGGGTGGACGCGCGTTCCATCTGCGTTTCCCGTCCCAGCAACAACGGTCCTTCGGTCATCGGCGAGCTTCAACGCGCCTGCAGGCGCAAGCCGCATCCGGCTGCCCGACGCGCTCCAACTTATTGGATAGAGACGGATGACCTGCCCACAGGGAAACGCCGATGCGATTCCCTGTGGGCAGGTCCGGCTCCAGGCGAAACAGGAAGCCCTGGATGGCCACATTATGGCGGCTTGCGATCATCCGCAGACCCTCAATCGTTTCAACCCCTTCCACCACCAACCCGGACCAGGCCGTGCCGAAAGGGACAGGAGGGCGCGGCGCAATCTACCGTGACATATCCTATTTGGGAGCATGGCGGATGAATGGCGCATCGATCTTGATCTCGCGCACAAGCGGCCGGGAAAGTTGCAGCCGCCCGCGCCGTCCCTCGCCCGGATCGTCGCGGACGGGCCCGCATCGTCCCGGGCACGATGGCGGCCGGGGCTGATGGGGGTCAAGACCGCCGCACCGAAGATCGGCCGAGGCCCTGATCTTCGGATACAAGACTTCACGATATCCATGTTTAAATAATTTGAATGGAAATTTATTTATCAATTTCAACCAATTTGCATGGAAACAGTGCGTAAATCTCATGTAAATACACAATTATTTTCATCATATATTTCAACAATGCTTCATTGATTTCATTCGAAAGGAAAATATATCCAATTTGGATGCAGTTTCGCTAACGTATGCAACTTAAGTGTGATAGCTTCCAACAATTAAGTGCTGGCGACCTCGCATTGAGGTCACCGCCGGCAAGGCCCCATTGCTCGACGCCATCCGCGAAGCGAGGGGCATGTTCACAATCCCGGATCCCGTGCCTAGCCCTGACCGGCACGGGAGGGCGGGTCGGGTGGACGCCAGAGATGGCAACCTCCGGCCCGTTCAATCTTCCCGCGGGGGGGAGGGGAGAGGAAGGGGCTGGATGCGACGGTTCGCAGCCCGCATCCAGCCCCTTCCGATCGTTCCGTGGCCGTGCCACGCCGCCGATGCCTCGCCAGCGGGAGCCATCGGTATTGACGCAACCGTGCAGCGCCTGTCCATTCCAGCCTGAAGCCAACGGCAGGGCCTGCCGCAGATCGACGGTGCTGGCATGAGCTGCGTTCTGATCGTCGACGACGAGCCGGAGTATCTGGACGAGCTTTTGGAAGCGCTCGGCTTCGAAGGCATGTCGGCGGTTGCGGTGCCGAGTGCGGCAGCGGCGCTGGAGGCGCTTGCGCGCGATCCGCAGATCACCATCGTGCTCACCGACATGCGCATGCCGGACATGGACGGCATCGCCATGATCCACAGCCTACGGAAGGCCTTTGCCGCCCGTCGCCTCGACTTCCTCGTCATGACCGGACATGCCGCCGAGACGGACATGGCGCGGGCGATGGCGGCCGGGGTGCGGCGCTGTTTTCCCAAGCCCCTCGCCTTCGATGACCTTCGCGACACCCTGATCGCCCTGCAGGACGGGCAAGATGCGCCTGGATGAGCCCATCGCCGGCGAGGTCCGGCGCCTCCTCGACCCGGTGACCCTCATGCTGGCCTCGCTCATCTTCCTCGTGGGCGTCATTCCCTTCGGTGCGGCGCTGGTGCTTTACCAGATCCAAAGCCGTGCCGAACTGGCGGAGGCCGAGGCCAGCGCACACAAGACCGCAACCTTGCTGATGCGTAGCTTCGAGCAGGTGGTGGAACCCATCGACGCCCTGCTGCAGAACTTCGCAAAAGGCTACGACAGCCGGTGGACGCCGCAGGAGACCTATGAGGCGCTGCGCAGCTTCACCCTGCCGGCGGCCGTCGTGCAACTGGGGGTCACCGACGCCGCCGGGCTGCTGGTCGCTTCAAGCCTTGCACCGCCAGGACCACCGGCGGTGGACCTCTCCGATCGCGAGCACATCCGCGTGCAGATGGGCCGGGCGCCGGCAAAGGCAGACCTGTTCATCAGCAAGCCGGTGCTTGGCCGCGTCTCCAACGAGTGGACCATTCAGCTCACGCGGCCGCTGGGCGATGCGCATGGCCACTTCGCCGGAGTGGTGGTCGCCTCCTATGCCATCAGCGACTTCATCGACTTCTATAAGCAGCTGCGCATCGAGGACCATATGGTGATCGCCCTGGTGGGCCTCGACGGCATCGTGCGTGCCCGCGCCGCCGGCCAGACCAGCTTCGGCGACGATGCGTCGAAAAGCCCGGCGTTCCGTGCCGTGATGGAGCACAAGCAGATCCAGTATGCCTTCACGAGCCCCTTCGACGGGGTGGAGCGCGTCGGCTACATGATCCGCTCCAGCCGCTATCCCATCATCGTGCTGGTGGCCTACTCCCTGGCCTATGTCCGCCAGCAGTCGGCCGACTTCCGCACCGCCATCTGGGGCACCGCGCTCGGCCTCTCCGCCGCTTTGCTCATCGTCGTCATGCTCGGCGGCCGCTACCTCAAGCTGCAGCGGCGGCTGAAGGCGCGGGAGGTGCAGGCCCTGGCCCGCCAGCGCGAGGCCGATGTCCTCGATGCCATCAGCCGCGTGCCGGGCATTGCGGTGATGCATGTCACCGCAGACGGCGCCACGGCGGTGGGCGGCGCCTCCTCCGGGCCGCTGGGCCCCATCCTGCGGTCATTCCTGCGCAGCAGCCGCTTCCGCACCCTCGCGGCGGGCCTTGAGGAGCCGCGGCTGCGCAACGAGCACCTCTCCGACGGGACGCGGGAGCTGGAAGTGGAAATGGTGGTGGCGCCGCTCGCCGGCATCGACGACGAGCCCGCGGGGATGACCCGCAAGGACCTCGTGGTGTTCGCCATGGACCAGACCGAGCGGCGCCTGGAGGAGAACAAGCTCTACCAGATGTCCAAGCTCGCCTCACTGGGGGAAGTGGCGACCGGCCTCGCCCACGAGATCAACCAGCCCCTCGGCGTGATCCGCCTCGCCGCCTCCAATGCACTGAACGGCATGAAGGCGGGACTGCCCAAGGAGCACCTCGCCGCCAAGCTCGAACGGATCATCCAGCAGACGGCGCGCATGAGCCGCATCATCGACCACATGCGCATCTTCGGCCGCAAGAGCGAGGAACAGTTCCAGCCATCCCACCCGCTGGATGCGATCAATGGCGCGCTGCAGATTGTCGGGGCCCACTTCCGCCTGGAGAATATCGAGCTGCGCCAGCACCATGAGGGCGCACTGCCCCAGGTGCTCTGCCGCCAGGACCAATTGGAGCAGGTGCTGATCAATCTGCTGCAGAATGCCCGCGACGCGGTCAACGCGCGCCGTGCGCGATCCGGCGCCGACGTCCCGGGCCGCATCCTCGTGCGCACGTCGTTCGAGACCCGGCCCGGGCTGACGCCGATGGTGCGCATCGACGTGGCGGACAATGGCGGCGGCATCCCTGCGGACCTGATGGGCCGGGTGTTCCAGCCCTTCTTCACCACCAAGCCCCCGGGCAAGGGCACCGGCCTCGGCCTTTCGGTGAGCTTCGGCATCGTGCGCGACCACCAGGGGTCCCTTTGCGTGGCCAATGATGCCGAAGGCGCGGTCTTCACCATCCGCCTGCCCGCCGCCACACCCGACGCCTCCTCCGCGCCCGACGACCTCACCGCCGGCATCCTCGGCTGAGCCGGACCTTGCCCGCGCACCGGCGGGCCGGGCACGGTCGTGCGGGGAAGGTGTTGGCGCGCACCTGGCCCGGCCTGGTGCGCGCCAAGGGCCTGTTCTGGCTGGCGACGCGTCCCGCCCGGGTGGGCGAGATGAGCCTTGCCGGCGCCATCTGCCAGACCGGCACCATCGGCCGCTGGTGGGCGAGCGTGTCCAAGGACCCACGGGCCGACCCAGCCGGACTGTCGCTCCTGGCTCCGGTCCCACTGGGTGCCGGGCTATGGCGACCGCCGGCAGGAGCTGGTGTCCATCGGCCCGGCCGATCCCAAGCGGTTCGACCCGGAGAAGCTGAAGCACCTGCCGGACCCCTTCCCGGTGTGGGAGGCGGTGCCGGCCTGAGCCGGCGCCCGGCCGTTACGGCACCAGCGCCAGGGTGCGCGGGCCGCCGCCGACGCGGATGCGGGCGATCACCGCCAGCGTCTGCGGGTCGATCACCGCCACCAGGTCCGCAAACCATTCGGTGACATAAGCGACGGTGCCGCCCGCCTCCACCGCCACGCTTTCCGGCGCACCGCCGATGCGGCCGGTGGCGATCTCGCGGGGGGCGGCCGCATCGGCAAGGTCCACGAGGCTCACCGTGCCCGACTGCTGGTTCGCCACCAGCAGGCGCGCCCCGCCCGGCAGCAGGGCGAGGCCATAGGGCATGCGGCCCACCGGCGTGCGGACGACGCCATGGCGCGCCTTGTCGATGAGCGACACGTCGGAGCTTTGCACATTGGCCACGGCGAGCACCGGCCCATCCCCGCCGCCATCGAAGGCATAGGGCGCGCGGCCCACCGGCACCACGGCGATGCGGGTGAAGGTTGCAAGGTCGATGACGCTCACCGCGTCGGATTCCCGATCGGCGCTGTAGAGGCGGCGGCGCGCCGGATCGAGGGCGAGGCCGGCCGGCGCCCGCCCCACCGCGAGGCTGCCGGTGGGTGCGAGGGTGTGCGCGTCCAGCCGGTGCACTGCATCCCCTGCCCAGTCGCTCACATAAAGCGATCCGCCGTCGGCATCGGCCACCACGCCGAAGGGCTGGCCGCCCAGGCGCGCCACCTGCATCACCTGCCGCGTTGCGGTGTCGATGCGGGAGAGGAGGCCGGCATCGGGATGGGTGACATAGGCGCTCCGGCCGTCGGGCGACAGGCCGATGCCGGCTGGGGCCGGCGCCACGGCGATGCGCGCGGCCACAGCGCGGGTCCCGGTGTCGATCACGGTCACCTCGGCGCCCGACTGGCAGACCACGAACAGGCTGCCGGCGCCGGCCGGCGCGATCCCCGCGACGCCGAGGAGCGCGCACACCAGTGCGACGAGGCGCGTCCGGCGCCGCCGCAGCCCGCTTCCCCACGACCGTGAACCACGGGGCGCCGCCATCGACCCGCGCAGCACTTCAGCGTCCCCCGCCCGGCCATCGCCCAACGGGTGTCGGTCGCAGACCGGGGCCATTGGCTTCACTTGCCTTCCGCCTTCGCCTTCAGCCCGTTCAGCCCGGCCTCGAAGAAGGCGGTCATGGCGGCGATGGCAGCCTCGTCATTGAGCTCGTCGGGCGGAAAATTGCCGGTGTCTCCGCGGTAGAAGCGCGCCGCCCATGTCACCCGGCTCTTGCCGCCGCCGGCATCGGCCACGGTGAGGGTGGCGGTGTAGAAGCTCACGGGAAGGGCCTCCACATTCTCCGTTCCCAACCGGTAGCCCAGGCTGCGGCCGCCCGCGTCATATTCATCCAGGCTGTCGATGATCTCGCCCTTCTCCAGCACCAGCACGCGTTCGGCGCCGGGGGCGTTGCCGCCCTTGGCCTTCACCGCCTTCACCAGGGGATGCCAGCCGCCGATGCCGGCAAAGTCGCCGGCCAGCTTCCACACCGCATCCGAGCTGGCGGCGATGGTCACCTCGACCTCGGCCTTCTGGGGGGTGGGGCCGTGGGCAAGAGCGGGCGCGCCGGCCAGCAGCAGGGCGAAGGCGAGGCACAGGCCACGGCACAGGGCGCGGCGGGTGGGCAAAGGGCGCGACGGCACGGGGCGCGATGGCAAGGCGGGCGAGATCATGAAGCGGTGTTCCTTCGTTCGTCACGAATGGCGCGGAGCGCGGCGCAGCGGGGCCAGCAGCGGCGCCGCATAGAGGCTGGCGAGCAGAAGCAGGGCGAGGGCCGCCGGCAGCGGCGCGGTCTCGCGCTGCGCGGGCACCGGCCGCGGCCGCGCCGCGGTCTCCAGGGCCGCCAGCAGGGTGCCGGCATCGCCCAGCGGCGCGTAGGCAAGGCCGGTGACGGCGGCGAGGTCGGAAAGATAAGCGGTGCGCACCGCGCTCAGATGCTCCTCGCCCGCCGCCGCGTCGGCACCCCAGGGCGCATTGCGCGGATGCCAGCCCTCGCGGCCGGCGGCGCCCTCCGGCGGCAGGCCGTGGCGGTTCTCGTGGGGCACGTCGGCGGCGGAATAAAAACCGATCTCCCGCCCGTCCCGGTCGAATTTGGGGATGGGGGCCGGCGTCGGCCCGCCCACGCCCACGATGAGGCCGCGCACCGCGCCCAGCTCGCCGGGAAAGGGCGGCCGGCCGGAAGCCGGCAGGGGCGGCGCCTCCTGCCCGTCGGTGAAGAAGGCAAGGTCGGCCTGCAGCGGCGCCGCCAGGGCGAGGGCGGAGTAAAGGCCCGAGGCCACATAGCTGTCGCCCTCCCACGCCATGCGCCAGTCCAGCGCCGCGATGGCGCGGTCCAGCGGCTCGAAATCGGCGCAGGTGGACACCGGCTCGAACAAAAGGAAGCTGCGCCGCTCGGTGAAGATGGCAAGCCCCAGCCGCGAGCCGCACGGCAGCCGGGCCGCCAGCGCCCGCAACTGCGCCTTCACCTCATCGAGGCGGGAGACGGGGCGCCCCCCGCGGGCATAGTCCCGCACATTCATGGAGCCGGTGACATCCACCACCGCCAGGAGGTCATAGGCGGTGGCGCGGGTGGCCACGCGGGGGGCGAACAGCGCCACCGCGGCCAGGAGGGTGGCGGCGAGAAGGCACAGGGCGCGCGGGTCCCGCCACACGGTGCGGCCGGCGCGGCCGCGGGCAGTCATGGCAGCCCCCGGGGCAGGCCGGGCAGGTCGGTCCACAGCCGCTTCGGCGCCTCCTGCGTCTCGTCCTGCGCGCTGCCCTCGATCTGAGGAAAGTCGCGCACCAGCCGCATGGCCACGTCCAGATTGTACTTGCCGTCATAGAAGCCGGGATCGCGGGTGAGCGCCGCGCGATAGGCCGCCTTGGCCAGGCGCACCTGCGGCACGGCGGGGTCGATCTGCATCCGCTCCAGATGGGAAATGGCGAGGGCAAGCCGCGCATTGGCCAGGTCGTACAGCGCCGCCACGGCAATCGCCGGCTCGCCCGTGCGGGCGATGCGGTCCACCAGCGGCTGCGCCTCGTCCAGCCGGTCGCGGATCATCAGGAAATGGGCCCGCGCCAGCAGCACCCGGGCCGGCGCCGTATCCACCACCGGCAGGTCGCGGCCGGCGGCAAGGCCGGCGATGGTGCGGTTCCAGCCCGCATGGAAGGCCAGCCGCGCCACGGTGACGGCGAACAGGCCGGCGGCCGAAAGCAGCAGTGCCGCCAGAAGCAGGGTGAGCGGCCGGCGCAGCCGCGCCGGGTCGAGGCCCGGGCTCAGGCTCATGCCGCCCTCCCTGCGTCCTGCCGGGCCGGCGGCACGGCCACCGCCCCAGCGCGCCCATCCATCGTGGCGGAAACCCGTGCCGTGCCGAGCCCGCGCTCGGCCAGCTTGGCCAGCAGCAGAAGAAGGCTGGCGCCGGTGGCCAGCGCCCAGCACCAGCGGGCAAGGTCGCGGCGGGGAATGCGCTCCTCATAGGCCAGCGGCGCGGTCTCCTGCCGGTCGATCTCGGCGAAGGCGTCGCCCACCGCCGCCGCGCTCTCCGCCTCGAACGCGCGGTAAGGCACGCCGAGGCTGGCGAGGAACAGGTTCAGGTGCCGCTCGGGCATGGCCTGGGGCGTGTCCTCGCCCGGGGTGCGCGGCGCCTCGAAGATGCCGCGCGCGCCCCGGGTGCGCAGGAACAGCCAGTAGAGGCGCAGCGGCTGGCGCTTCACCGCATCGCGCAGCGCCGCCTGCACCCGCGGGTCGATGACCGCCGCCCCGTCGGACACCAGCAGCACCGCGCGGGAGGCCCCGCTGCGGTCGCCCTCGAACTGGGACAGGGCCAGCGCCAGCCCGCGCCCCACATCGGTGAGGGCGAGCCCCGGCCGGTCGATGGCCGCCACCGCCGCCGCCACTGCGTCGTGATGGTCGGTGAGGGGCAGCACCGGCATGGGCGAGGTGGAAAAGGCCGCCACGCCCATGCGGTCGCGCGGGCGGCGGGCCAGGAAATCCATCAGCAGGCGCTTGGCCGCGGTGGATTTGGATTCCTCCCCCTGCCCCGGCTGGCGATCGGCAAAGGTGTTGTCCATGCTGGCCGAGCGGTCGATGAGCAGCACCAGGTGGGCGCCGCTGCCCTGCCGCGTCACCATCTGCGCCCGCAGATGCAGGCCGGCGAGCCCCAGCACCAGGGCGGCGAGGGCGAGGGCGCCGAGGCCGCGCAGGGCAAGGGACACCGCAGCGGAAAGCGAATCGCGCGGCAGCGGCGCCAGGGCCGGCACCGGTTGCCCCCGCAAGGGCGTCGCCACCAGCGGCAGCAGCGCCAGCGCGAGGGCGAGGAGCACCAGCGGATGATCCACCGCGAGGCCGGCGGGCAGGCTTTCGGCGAGGTTCACCAAGTCCGTCATGGCGCAGCGCTCCCGGCCACCGTGCCCGCCGCCGGCGTCCGCCGCGGCATCACCGCGCCGCGCTCCGCCGCCGCCAGCCCCCGGGCCAGGGCGGCAAGGTCCGCCGGCGCAAAGGCGGCGCAAGCGGCCGCCGCGCCGTCGCCGAAGAAGGCGATGCGCGAGGCGGCGAAGAAGCGGGCGACGCCCTCCCCCTCCCGCGCAAGGTCCGGCCGGGCGGCGAGGAAGGCCGGCACGTCGTCGGCCAGCAGCCGCCGCCCGGCGGCCGCATCGAACGCCCGGTGCAGCTCCAAAAGGGCGGCGGAATAAGCGTCGGCCGCCCCGCCTTGGGCGGCCGCCGCAAGCCGGACGATGCGCCGCGCGGCGACCACGAAGGGCAGCCGGCGCCGCGCGAACGGCCCCCATCCCCGCAGCAGCGCGAGGCCGAGGAGGCACAGGCCCGCAAGCCCGCCCCAGAGCGCCGCAAGGCCGGCATCGGCGCCGACCGCGAACGGCGGCGGCGGAAGATCCGGCTGCAGCGCCATGGGGTTGGCCGCCCGGCTGGCGGCGATCTCCCGCAGCGGCGAGGACACGAAGGTCCATTCCGGCACGCTGAGCGCCAGCCGCTCCGCGTCCTTGCGCGCCACGAGGGCGATGGCCGGCACGGTGAGCGCGCGGGGCTCCAGCGGCGCATAGAAGGTCTGGTAGGTCAGCTTCAGCCCGTAGGAGAGGCCGCCATCCACCGCCGGGCGCGGCTCCAGCCTCACCCGCGTGAGGTCGAGCCAGTAGGTGACGGGGCGCACCCGCGGCAGGGAGGCGGCATCCAGCACGAAGCCGGGATCGAGGGTGATCACCGCCTCATGCTCGATGGTGTCGCCGATGAGATAGCCGAACGCCCGCGGGGCGAACAGCTCCACCGTGGCCGCGCGCGCCGCCGTGGCGGCGGAAAGCACCGCGCAGAGGAGAAGGAAGGCCGCCCGCCGCGCCATCGCCGCCTCACCGGCCGCCGAGGAAATGGACGAGGGCTTCGCCGTCGAAGCGGTCCAGCAGATGGAAGGCGGGCAGCCCGCGCGCGGCGAACAGCGCCTCCAGCCCCGCCAGGCGCTGCTCCGCCTCCCGACGCCAGCGGGCGCGCAGGGACGGGCGCAGCACCACCAGCCGGCGGGCGCCGGTTTCCGCATCGCGCGCGTCCATCAGGCCGAAGGCCGGCACGTCCCCTTCCGCCCGGCTGTCGCGCACCACCACCGGCACCACGTCGTGCGCCACCAGCGCATCGAGGACGAGGGCGATGTCGGCGGGGGGCATGAGGAAATCGGAGACGAGGAACACCATGCCGCGGCGCCGGGGCAGGCGCTCGACGGCGGCGGCCAGCCCGCGGGCGCTGCGTGCCTGGACGCCGGCCGCGCGGCCGCAGGCGATGACGGCGCCGAACACCTGCTGCGCCACCCCGCGGCGGCGCACCGGGGGAAAGGCTAGGTCGGCGCGCACCTGGGCATCGGCGGCGGCCAGGGTGAAGCTGTCGCCCGCGGCTTCCGCCGCCGCGGCGATGGCGGCGCAGAAGGTGGCCACCGCCATGTTGGCGCCGTCGAACCCCATGGAGGCGGAAACATCCACCAGCACCCCCACGGTGACGGCGCGGCGCGGCGCGAAGGCGCGCACCCGCACCGCCTCGAACGGGTCGCGCGCCAGCGCCCGCACGTCGATGCGCCGCGGGTCGGGCCGGTCGATGAGCGAGACCAGGCGGCGGAACGCCCCTTCCCCGCCCTCCCCGGCGGCACCATGGACGCCCGGGCGCAGCCCGCCGACGCGCCAGCGCAGGCGATAGGCCAGCGCCGCCATGTCGGCCACCACCGCCGCGTCGAGCCCCGGCGCGCCTTCGGCGGCATCCGCTGGCGGGGGCGCGCGCCCGGGCGTGGCGCCGAAGCCGGCGCCCCTCATGGCGCCGGCACCCGCTCGAAGGCGGTGGCGCACAGGGCGGCGGCGATCGGCTCGCGCCGCATCTCATAAACCGGATCGAAGAAGATGCGGTGGGCCATCACCTCGGGGAAGACCGCGCGCAGGTCCTCCGGCACGATCATGTCGCGCCCCTCCAGCCACGCCCGCACCCGCGCGGCCCGCACCAGGAAGGACATGCCGCGCGGGCTCGCGCCGCCCCGCACCAGCCGGTCCATGTCGATGCCGGGCAAGGCGATGCCCACCTGCGCCGGGGTGCGCACCGCGTCCCACAACGCGGCGGTGTAGGTCTCGATGGCCGCGCTTGCCTTCACCCGCTCCTGGATGGCGCGGGCGACGGCGCAAAGGCGGGTATGGTCGATGATGCCTTCGCGCACCGAGGCCACCAGCCGGTCGGTGTCGTGGAAGCGCGGATCGAAGATGAGGGCGCGGCGCGCCTCACGCCCCTCCGGCACCGCCACCTGCACTTCCATGAAGAAGCGGTCGCGGGCGGCGGCGGGCAGCTCGAAGGTTTCTTCCCGCTCCACCCGGTTGCGGTCGGCGAACACCTGGAGATGGGGGAACACATGCTCGCGGCCGAAGGCGGAGACGGTGCCCTCCGCCATCAGGCGCAGCAGCAGGGAATGCACCTGCGGGCGGGCGCGGTTGATCTCGTTGAAGAAGAAGATGGAGAGGTCCGCGCCACGCTTCAGCAGCGGCCCGGGGTCCACCCGCGGCCGGCCGTCGTCGCCGATGCGCGCATCATAGACGAGGTCGGACGGCATCAGGTCGATGGTGCCTTCCACCCGCTCGTAGGCGCCGCCGATGGCGCGCGCGATGGCCCGCAGCAAGGTGGTCTTGCCCACGCCCACGTCGCCTTCCAGCAGCACGTGGCCGCGGGCGAACACGGCGATGAGCAGCAGCCGCACCACCCGTTCCTGGCCCAGCACCACCTTGGCCACCTCCGCCTCCAGGGCGAGGGCGCGGCCGCGCCAGTCCGCGATCATCTCGTCCGTGCCGGCGAAGGCGTGCATGGGGGTTCCGGCCTTGCAGTCGCAGGTGAGGTGAAAAGGGCGCAGCCGCCGGGGGCGGAGACAGGCCCCGCACGGGTATCCCGGCAGGCCGCGCCAGTTGGCCCACCATCCATCGGAGGATTGCCCGGCGAAGCATAAGTGGCCTTGCCTAGCTGGTGGGATCGGTTGCGGCGTCGTCAGTTGGACGGAATCTTGCTCACGTCGTAGACGAACTGGCCGGTCTTCTGAAAATACTCCACCCGCTTCTTGTTGCGCTCTTCCATGGCGGTGATGGACTGGGACTGCTTGCTCAGTTCCGCCGGATTGTGCTTGGGATCGTACTTCGAGCCCGCAACCTTGTCGGGGTAGCCCGGCTTCGGCTCCCAGCAATTGCCGGGCGCCTTGCACTTGGTGCCGTCATAGGCCAAAGCGCCGGATGCGGCGACCAGCCCGCCGGAAACGGCGAGCGTGGCGGCCACGAGGGTGGATGCGAAACGGCGGCGGTGATCGGTCCTGGTCATGCCTGATTTCCTCCCCTTTTCATCTGAGGCCGGCCGCACCTGCGGCCGACACCTTGCACACCGGCGCCTGATCCAAAGGCGGCGTGTGATCCTCTTTCTCGTTGAAGGGCGTGAAGGAGGCCCGCTGGGCCGGCGCGAACCACACAGCCTCCTTGGGGTCGTCCTTGTACATGTGGCGCACCCAGGCCATCACCAGCAGCATCTCGTCGAGGTTGAGGGCGCCGTACATGGGCCCCATCTGCCCCTGCGCCCCGCCGAAGATGGTTTCGAACAGGCCCTGGTCGGTCATGTTCTTGGGGTAGGTCCAATAGGAATCGTTCAGCCCGGGGCCGATCTTGCCCTCGCCATAATGGCCGTGGCAGCCCGAGCACATGGACAGGAACAGGTCCTTGCCCTTGGGCAGGCAGGATTGGTTCTCGTTGTAGAGGTTGGTTCCGGTGGCGAGGAACTTCTTCACCGCCTCGGTGTTGCGGCCCTCCTCGGGCGCCTCCGACAGGTCCAGGGGCTGGCCGGTGACCGTGTTGGTGAAGCTCAGCGTCGCGTGGGCCGCGAGGGTGAAGCCGGAGACGATGGCGACGGCGACGAGGCCTTTCAGGGCGCGCACCCGGTAACTCTTGTGCATCGGACCTACCACAATGTTCGAAGGAAATTCGCGCGGGGACACCGCGGCTCAGGTATTGGGCTTGAGGAGCGGAATGCCCTCCTCCACCAGGATCTCCTCGATCTGCGGGCGGGCCTTCACGAGCGCCTTGTCGATCTCGGCCAGGAGCGCGGCATCATCGCGCCGCACGCCCACGGACTGGTCGTAGTGCAGCGGCACTTCGGTGCCGTCGAAGCGGGTGATGGAGGTGCCCGCCAGCGACATGCGCAGCGGCACGGAGGAGGACTTCACATAGCGGGCCACCTCGGGCGCGAACGCGAAGGCGATGTCCGCCTCGCCGCCGGCCACCTCGGAGACGATGCGGTCGCCCGGCACCTGCACATATTGGTTGCGCGGCGACCTGAAGTTCACCAGCCCGAAGAGATAGGCGGCATTGTCCTCATATTTGCCGAGCCGCTTCAGCATGGTCTCGCCGGGCGAATAGAAGCGGATGGCGAAGCGGCCGAGGGCCTGCACCTGCGGGTCCTGCCAGTCGGCGGCGGTGATGTTGCGGTCGGCCCGGGTCACCAGCACGTAGGACGTGCGGTAATAGGGCCTGGAGGTGAGCAGGCGCGGGTCACCGGTATCGACGCCCATCACCACGTCGCAGAGCTTGGGGTCGAGCTGGTCGCGCACCTGGTAGATGGCCGGCTTGGCGCTCCACACCAGCACCGCCCTGCGGCCCATGGCGCCGGCCAGCACTTCCGCCATGCGGTTCTCGAATCCCTTGCCGTCCTTCTGCGAGAACGGGGCCTCGGCCTCGGAGGCGCACACCCGCAGCACGGAGGGATCGGCGGGGGCGGCGGCAGCGGCGTCCGGCTTCGGCGCCTGCGCCCATGCGGGCAGGGCGGCGGCGGACAGGAGGAGGCCGGCAAGAAGCAGGCGGCGGGCGGAAGGGCCGGTTGAGGTCATGGTGTGGCTCCCGATGGGTTGCCCCGGCGGCGCCGGGCGATGGGGGAGGTGCCGGCCGCCGTCCACCAGGGACTGCGGCCGGCACGAGGGCGGCGCTCGGAGGTCCGCCGCCCGATCGGCATCGCGGATCAGCCGCCGGAGGCGTATTCGCCCACGTTCGGATCGTCGTAGGGGCCCTTCCCGTCGAGGGAGAAGACCATCACGCCGCCGCCCATCTGGGTGTAGTGCTGCAGCTGCTTGAACGCGCCCACGGAGCCGAGGCCGGCGGTGGGATCGTTCAGGTCGAACACCAGGCCCACGCCCGGCCAGCCGCCGACGCCGTAATAGATGGCGACGTACTGCACGCCCTTGTGGGTATAGGTCATGGGGTGGCCGATGACGCCCGAGGGAAGCTTGAACTTCCACAGCAGCTCGCCGGTGTCGCTGTCGCGGGCCTTGATGAAGCCGTCCAGCGTGCCGTAGAACATCACGCCGCCGGCGGTGGCAAGCGTGCCGCCCCAGGCCGCGAAGCGCTCCATCACTTCCCACTTGTACTTGTTGTTGATGGCGTCATAGGCCTTCACCTGGCCCAGGCCCTCATACTTCTGGCGGTCGCCCTTCGGGCCGGGATACATCCACAAGGTGGCGCCCACGAAGAACTGCCCGGCGCGATACGGGAGCATGAAGGGCTCCCAGTCCATGCAGATGTGGTTGATGCCCATGAAGAAGGACTGGCGGTCCGGGTCGTAGCTGTCGTGGCCCTGGTTGTGATAGCCCATGGCGGACGGACAGATGTCGCGGCCCTTGTGGTCCATGCGGGTGGCATATTCCGGGTCGCGCTGCGGCAGGCCGGTCTTCAGGTCCACCTGCTTCACCCAGTTCACCGTGTCGTCGATCTTGTCGGCGGAGACGAGCGAACCGTCGGTGCGGTCGAGGGTGTAGACGATGCCGTTGCGGTCGGGATGGGTCAGCAGCTTGCGCGTCTTGCCCGTCTTGTCCTTCTGCTCGGACAGCATCATCACGTTGACGCCGGCATAGTCCCATTCGTCATGGGGCGTCTTCTGGTAGCCGAACTTGGCCTCGCCGGTGTCGATGTCCCGGCCCCAGATGGTCATGGTCCACTTGTTGTCGCCGGGACGCATGGTCTCGTTCCACGGCGCGGGGTTGCCGGAGCCGTAATAGACCATGTTGGTGGAGGGATCGAAGGCATACCAGCCCCAGTTGGTGCCGCCGCCGATCTTCCAGGCGTCGCCTTCCCAGGTGCCGGTGCCCAGGCCCTTCTGGCCGTAGTGGGGGTTGGCCTTGTTGAAATCGTCGGCCAGCATCACCTCGTTGTCGGGGCCGGTGGCATAGGCGCGCCACTTCTGGGCGCCGGTCTTCACGTCATAGGCGGTGACGTAGCCGCGCACGCCCAGTTCGGCGCCCGAGGAGCCCACCAGCACCGTGTCCTTCACCACATAAGGCGCGATGGTGAGGGTGGAGCCGACCTTGATGTCGGAATTCTCCAGCTTCCAGAATTCCTCGCCGGTGTCAGCCTTCAGCGCCACGATGTGGCCGTCCAGCTGGGTCTTCAGGATCAGCGGCGGGGTCTTGCCGTCGCCCGGCCAGTAGGCGAGGCCGCGGTTCACCACGTCGCAGCAGGCGACCGCGCGGGCGGTGGGGTTCTGCTTCGGCTTGTGCTGCCACAGGATGTGGCCGGGATCGTCGAGGCCGAGGGCGAAGGTGGTGTTGGGGAAGGGCGAGTGAACATACATCACGTTGTTCACCACCAGGGGCGTGCCCTCGTGGCCGCTGAGCACGCCGGTGGAGAAGGACCAGGCGGGCCGCAGCTGCTTCACGTTCTGCTTGTTGACCTGCTTCTGCGGGCTGAAGTTGTTGGCGTTGTAGTTCTTGCCCGTCATCGGCCAGTTCTCGTCGCTCTTGGCGAGCTCGACGAGCTTGTCGTTGGCGACGGCAAGGCCGGGTGCCGCGACGGCGCCCGCCGCAAGGGCGAGGGTCACGGCACACAGGGAAACGGAAGAAAACAGTCTCGTCATTTGGCGCTTCCTTGAGGTTTCCTCACTCGGGGGTGATTTTTGTCGGCCGCTCCCGTCGGCGCGCGGCTGCGCGCCCCGGAAGAGCCTTCCGTCTCGTTGTA
The DNA here is from genome assembly GCF_047444035.1 of Xanthobacter sp. AM11. Taxonomy (NCBI): domain Bacteria; kingdom Pseudomonadati; phylum Pseudomonadota; class Alphaproteobacteria; order Hyphomicrobiales; family Xanthobacteraceae; genus Xanthobacter; species Xanthobacter sp. AM11. Next base: position 1,398,683 of record NZ_JBLAOA010000001.1, on the reverse strand, counting down.
GATCCCGGTGCCAGCCGCGCCGGTCCGACGGTTGCGGAGCCAGCGGGCATCGCGCCCCGGCATGCCGGGGCCTGCCGCAGGCAGGTCCGGACGGGCGCATGGCGCACCCGTCGAGATCACCCGCGGACCGATGCTTGGGTATGGCGTGTCGTGAGCATGGCGGTGACGGTCGTCCTCCGATTGCGACCTGCACGTTCTATTTTTCTTATTGTTTTATTAGTCTTCATGTCTTTGCCGCATGAGTTGAAAGCGCGCCGAGGCTTTTGTCTCGCGGTGATTGTGCAATTAATGCCGGGAACATTTGGCAATGGATGCTGGCGTGTTTTCGCAATGTATTGCCACGTCTCGATTTTCCGGCTCGGCACCCACCCGCGCCGCCGCTGCGGGCGAAACATGAGATTGGCGCTGGCCCACCAGCATTCGTGACGTATATTCAGTGCTTCGCCACTGTAGATGATGTCTATGCGGAACATAATAAGGGAAAAATCAGAGGGGAGCCGAAGACATCCCTTCGCAACATCGCCGCGCGGCGGTGCCGGCGGGCGGATCTGCATGGCGCTGCTGCTCGGCCCCGGCCTGCTGCTCGCCGGCTGCGGCGAGGACGAGGCGCCCGCGCGCCGGCCCGTGGCCACCAGCACCACGGTGCCGCGCGACGCCGCGCCGGCGACCACCCCGGCGGCAGCGCCGGTCGCCGCGCGCGACTGGCTCGAACTGAGCGACAAGACCCCGCCCGAGGCCTGGCTCGCGGCGCGGGCCGGGGTCCCCGCATCGCCGGCCCTCGATGCCCGGCTGGCCCGGTTGCTGCGCGAGGCCGACACGGTGTTCGACGAAACCCCGCGCATGCTGGCGAACCGCACCGCCCAGCTCCAGAACATGCTTGCCGGCATCGCCATTGCCGAGCCGCCCCAGGACATCCTCGAAGGCTTCATCCCGCTGGGCCGCGCCGGCGGGCGCGCCGGCTACAGCGATCTGTGCCATCATTATTTCAACCTCCGGGCCTCCGGCCTCGACCGCGCCGCCGCGCTCAAGGCCCTTGCCACGGCGGCGCCACGCGCTCCCCGGGAGACGCCATGACCCTGCCCCCGGCCCGGCCCGCCGCAGCCGCCGGCCTCCCCGTCGCCCCGGCCCGCGCCCGCACCTCCCTGCGCGCCCAGGTGCTGGGCACCGTGCTTGCCATCAATGCGTTTGCCGCGCTCGTCGCCGGCACCGTGGTGGTGCTCAATGCGCGGGTGGCGACGCAGCGGGAAATGACCGCATCGGTCGCCATGGCGGAAAACATGGTGCGGGAGATGGCCGACCGCTTCTCCGGCGATCCCGCCGCCGCCTCCATGGCGACGCTGCCCCTGCCCCTGCGCCACCTGCGCCATGTGCGCTTCACCGTGGAGGATGCCGCCGGCCGCGCGCTGCCCCTGCCGGGCACCCCGGTACGCGACGGGGAGGACGGCGCGCCGGCCTGGTTCGCCCGGCTGGTGGATGCGGCCGAGGTGAGCCGGGAGGTGGAGGTGGCCGCCAATGGCGTGCCGCTGGGCCGCGTGAAGGTTTCCGGCGTGCCCGATGACGAGATTGCCGAGGTCTGGGACGACGTGGTGGATTTCGCCGCAGTGGCGGTGGCCGTCAACGCCGCCATCCTCGCCGCCCTCTATCTTGCGCTGGGGCGGGTGCGGGCCGATCTCGGCCGCTTCCGCGGCGCGCTGGCGCAGCTGGAGCACAGCCACTTTTCCTGCCGCGTGGCACCGCCACGCACCCGCGAGCTGGCGGAGGTGGCCGAGCGCTTCAACGCTTTGGCCGCCGCCCTCGATGCGGCGCGGGCGGACAACGGGCGGCTCAATGCCCGCCTCGTCAGCCTGCAGGAGGACGAGCGGCGCCAGATCGCCCGCGAGCTGCATGACGAGCTGGGCCCGCTCATGTTCGGCCTGAAGGCCAGCGCCGATTCCCTGCGCCGTGCCGCCGCCGAATTGCCCCCGCCCCTGGGCGGGCGCATCGCCGAGCGCACCCAGGGCATGGTCGGCATCGTCGAGCGCATGCAGACCGCCAACCGGCGCCTGTTGCGCAAGATCCGCCCCGCCGCCCTCGACCACGTGGCCCTGGCCGACGTGCTGGCCAGCCTGGTGGCGGACTTCCGCCAGCACGATCCCGAGCGCGACTTCCGCTTTGCCGCCGGCCCCCTCGCCGCCCATTACGGGCCGGCGCAGGACGCCACCCTCTATCGCTGCGTGCAGGAGGGCGTCACCAATGCCCTGCGCCACGGCGATGCCCGCACTGTCGAGGTGGGGCTGGCGGAGGAGGCCGGCAGCGGGCCACAGCGCCACCTGCGCCTCACCGTCGCCGATGACGGCAGCGGCCTGAAGCCCGGCCTTGCCGAGGGGCTCGGCCTCACCGGCATGCGCGAGCGGGTGCGGGCGCTGGGCGGCGCCTGCCGGCTGGCCCCCCGCGAAGGCGGCGGTGCCACGCTGGTGGTGGACATTCCCGTCGCCGGGGCCGCCCCCGCGCCGACGCCGGCCGGCGGGGACCCGCCCCCGCCGCCCCGGACCCAGGCGATGGAGCGTTTGCGCACATGACCAGCGTCTTGCTTATCGACGACCACCCCATCGTGCTCCAGGGCTGCCGCCACCTCCTGGAGGATGCCGGCGTGTGCGACCTGATGGAGGCGCAGAGCGCCCTCGCCGGCTATCGCCTGTTCCGCCGCCGCCGGCCGGACGTGGTGATCGTGGACCTCGCCCTCAACGGCAGCGGCCTTGCCGGCCTCGCTCTGGTGCGGCGGCTGCGGGCGCAGGCCACGCGCATGCCCATCCTGGTGTTCTCCATGCATGGCGACCCGGTCATTGCCAGCCGCGCGCTGGAGGCGGGGGCGACGGGATATCTGCTGAAGGACACCTCGGCCGCCGAGCTTCTGGACGCCTTCGACAAGGTGCGCCGCGGCCAGCCTTACATCAGCCACGACCTTGCCCTGCAGGTGGCGCTGCTGGGCACCCGGGGCCGCCCCGGCTCCATGGCCGACCTCACCCCCCGCGAGCTGCAGGCCCTCGCTTTGCTGGCGGAGGGCAAGGCCTATGGCCAGATCGCCGACGAGCTGGGGGTGAGCTACAAGACGGTGGCCAACACCTGCTCGCAGCTGAAAAGCAAGCTGGGCGCCACCAATCTCGCCGAGCTGATCCACCGCGCCATCCAGTTCGTCGCCGGCTCGCCGGTGGGGCGCTGAAGGCGGGCGGCGGCGTTACGGCCGCCGACGGCGCGCGAAGCCGGCGCTCATGCGGCCGCGCAGGAAATCGGTGAGGGAGCCTTCCATCAGCAAAGCGATGCCGAGCCGCGCGCCGGTGGCCATGCCGGCCATGGCCAGGGGCCACGACAGGGACATGAGCGAGCCGGCCGTGAGCCCCTGCCCGATGGTGCAGCCTCCGCACAGGATGCCGCCCATGCCCATCAGCACCGCACCCAGAAGGTGGCGCTTCATCTCCCGCGGATCGTCGAACGCCTCGAAGCGGAATTCATCGGCGCGGCGCGCCGCCAGCATGGCGCCCAGCACCACCCCGAGCACGCTGCCGGCGCCGAATTCGGCAAGGCTCGCCTGGTCGAACAGCACGCCGAACAGGGCGCGTGCCACCGGCGAGACGAAGGTGAGGCTCTGCGGCGCCGTGGGATGGGCGAATTCGTCCACCAGGAAGAGGGTCGCCAGCCACCCCGCGACGATGCCCGCGCCCAGCAGCACGCCGGCCGTCATCAGCCGGGGCGCCCGCTGCAGCCGCCGATCGCGCAGCGCCACGGCGACGAGGGCAAGGCCCGCCGCCACCGCCAGCGGCGCGCGCACGTCATGGCCGCCGAGCCAGCCGAGCACCGAGGGCAGGTCCGCCTGCACCCCCGCGGGCATGCGCACGATCACCCGCTCCAGCACATCCACCCGCACAAAGGCAAAGATGCCCCGCAAGGTGGCATAGGCCACCGCGCCGAACACCATCAGCACCACCAGGCTGCGCAGATCGCCCGAGCCCAGCCGCACCAGCGATCCGAAGGCGCAGGTGCCCACCAGCGCCATGCCGAGGCCAAACAGCAGGCCGCCGAACAGAATGCCGAACCAGGGCAGGGCCGCCGGCACGTAATTGGTGCGCTCCGGGGCGAGGATGCCGGCATAGGCCAGGGCCTGGGTGCCGAGGATGGCGAGGCCCAGCGCCAGGCCGAACACCTTCATGCGGCGCCAGTCGGCGCCCACCATGGCGTCTTCCAGGGCGCCGAAGGTGCACAGCCGGGCGCGGAACACCGAAAAGCCCGCAACGCCCCCTACCAGGAGGCCCGCCAGCGCGGCCCACCAGGGGCTCCATATGTCCATGCGCCTCCTCCCATGTCGGCCGGAGCGGGGCTTGTGGTCGCCCCGTCGCCGGCCCGGCGCTGCTTGGTCTTCAGGTCTTGCCGGTCTGTGCCGGCTCGCAATAGATGTCGTAGATCACCGAGATCACCCGCCGCACATGCTCGTTGGCGAGGCTGTAATAAATGGTCTTCCCGTCACGCCGGGTGGTGACGAGATCGTCGAGGCGCAGGCGCGCCAGCTGCTGGGAAACGGTGGGCTGGCGCAGCGACAGGATGTTTTCCAGCTCCGTCACGGAGCGCTCGCGCTCCGCCAGAAGACACAGCAGGAGCAGCCGGTTTTCGTGGGACAGGGCTTTGAGGAAATCGCTCGCCTTGCGCGCGTTGCGCATGAGCTGGTCCAGCTCCGGCGAAATTTCGGGGCCTTCCCGCAGCTCGTCCTCGATCCGCGTGGAAACGATGGGCGACATGATCTCGAACCTCTAAGTCTCGACGGATGGCACCGACCTTACGGCCGGTCGGGCGCGAGCTTCTCCGTCAGCGCACCGAGCAGACCCCAGAATGCTTCATCCGAAGCATAACCCGTAATGCGGCCGATTTCGCGCCCCTCGTCCACCAGGACGAAAGTGGGCGCGAAACGCACCGGCGACGCCAGGGTGATGTCCGCCGGCAGCGCCTGCGACAGGTCCACCCGGCGCAGCGGCGCGCGGCGGCCCTCCTCGGTGCGCTCATAGACCGGCGCCACGTCCGCATCGAACTTGCGGCACCAGCCGCAGCCCTTGCGCTCGAACATCACCAATTCCCCCGCCCGCGCCGGCGAAACGGCACCGGCGCTCGCCAAGCCCGCCAACATCACCGCCACCAGCGCGGCCGCAGCCAGGCGGGCCAAGGCAAGGCGTGCCAAGGCAAGGCGGAGCAAGGCAGGGGGGCTGAAGGCAGTGCGGCGCATGGCTCCGTTTCCGCGCGGGGACAGGATTTTGTTCTTTATATTATCGCATTCGAATATAACATTACGCAAGAACCAGTTTCCGCACCCGGCAAGAGGTCGCGGAAGGGGGAGGTCATATTGCTGGATATCAGCCTGCCCGGCGCCTTTCTGGCGGGGCTCCTCTCGTTTGCGTCGCCCTGCGTGCTGCCCCTGGTGCCGGCCTATCTCGGCTTTCTCACCGGAACGGCGGGCGCGCAGGCGGACGGGGACGGACGGCACCGGCGGCGGGTGGTGGGGGCGGCGGCGCTGTTCGTTCTCGGCTTCTCCACCGTCTTCGTCCTTCTGGGGGCCACCGCCTCCACCTTGGGGCAGGCGCTGCTGCGCCACCTGGAGGCGCTCACCTGGCTGTCCGGGGCGGTGCTGATCCTGTTCGGGCTGCACCTTGCCGGACTCGTGCGCATTCCCCTGCTCTACCGGCAGCTGAAGGTGGACGCCGCGCCGGCCCGGGGCGGCGTGTTCGGCCCCTATCTCATCGGCCTTGCCTTCGGCTTCGGCTGGTCGCCCTGCGTCGGCCCGGTGCTGGCCGCCATTCTCCTGGTGGCCGGGGCGGAGGCGTCGGTCCTGAAGGGCATGGCGCTGCTGGCGGTCTATGCGGCCGGCATCGGCATTCCCTTCCTGCTGGCGGCGGCCTTCACCGGCCCGTTCCTGGCCTGGGCGGCCTCCGCCCGGCGGCGGCTGGGGCTCATCGAGAAGGTGGCGGGCGGCCTGCTCATCGCCACCGGCATCGCCTTCATCACCGGGCTGATGCCGCAGGTCGCGCAATGGCTGCTGGATGCGGTGCCCGCCCTCGGCACCATCGGCTGAACCGGAAAGGACGCACCATGACGAAAGCCCCCGCGCGCACCGGCCGCGCACCGCTCCACCGCCGCACCCTTCTGGCCGGCGCCGCCGGGCTCCTCGCCGGCCTTCCGGCAGGCCCGGCCGACGCCGCCACCCGGCTCGGCGACGACGGCCTCTATACCCAGGACTGGTACGCCGACAGCTTCCTCGACCTGGCCGAGGACCTTGCCGCCGCAACCGCGAAGGGCCGGCACTTCGCCCTGCAATGGAGCCAGCGCGGCTGCATCTATTGCAAGTCGCTGCACACGGTCTATTTCGCCGATCCGGCCATCGAGGCGCCCATCAAGGCGGCGTTCGACATCGTGCATCTCGACCTGTTCGGGGCCCGGGAGGTCACCTGGTTCGACGGCACCCGCCTGTTTGAGAAGGCGCTGGGCCAGCGCGAGCGCATCCGCGCCACGCCCACCTTCCAGTTCTTCGCCCTGGAGGGCGGCACGGCCAAGGAGGTGGCCCGCATGCCGGGCCTGCTGCCGCAGGCGGAATTTGCCGCCATGTTCCGCTATGTGGCCGCCGGGGCCTACCGCGACGGCCCGTTCGACGCCTGGCTGGCCCGGCAGGACGGCCGCAAGAGCTGAGGCCCGGCTTGAGGCGGTGGCCAAAAAAAGGCCCCGCGCAACGGCGGGGCCACCCGGGAGGGGACTTCAGGGAGCACGCTTTGCCCTGGGCGGGCAATATTTTTCCATTCGCTCCTTGTTGATTGTCCCCGCTTACTTCACCGGCTTGTTCACCGGCGAGGCGGGATCGAACAGATAGGCCACCACGTCCTTCATCTGCTGCTCGCTGAGAACGCCATTGTGCCCGAAGCGCGGCATGGAGGAACAGGCGAACGCCGCCTGCGCGTTGTACACCTTGGCATAGGTGGCCTTGGCGTCCTCCGGCGCGAACTTGCGGTCGGCCCCGTAATTGGCGAGGCTCGGCCCCAGCGTGCCGTAGCTCACCTCCCGCGGGTCCATCTGGTGGCAGGCATAGCAATTGCCGCCGCTCACGGTTCCCGGCGGATCGGAAAACTGCCCGCCGCGGCCGTTCTGGGCCACCTTCTCGCCGTCCTTCCAATTGCCGATGACGCTGCCTTCGGGAAATTTCAGCGTCGCCGTCTCGCGCGCCATGATGGCCTCGGCCTGCTTGGCGGAAGGCTGGTTCCGGGTCACCGAGCACAATTGCATGGTCTCGTCGGGAACGAGACGGGCGGCCCAGCCCTCGGGCAGCCGGGTGAAGCTCTGCTTCACCACCAGGTCCACCACGGCCGGGGCCGCGGGGGGGATCTGCTGGGCGAACGCCAGCCCGGGCACGAAGAGGGCCGCGGCGATGAGAATGGTCTTCATGTTTGCCTCCCCTCAGCGCTTGATGGACGGAACGTTCAGCTCGCCACCGGCGGCCTGCGCGTTCAGGAAGACGGTGAGCGCGGTCACCACCTGCGAGCCGTAGTCCGGCGCCGGCATCCGCATCTGGCGGTAGCAGTCCCACAGGCGGTGCTGCATGGTCCGCAGCGCGCTCTGGGAGACGCGGTAGGTGGGCCAGGAGGCCATGGTGAGCTGGGCATCCTTGCCGGGCTTGTCCAGCTGCGGCAGCCCCTGGAGGCGGATGCGCTTGCCCACGTCTGCATGGCAGGTGGAGCAGGAGAAGTCATTGATGGACGAGCGGCGGAAGAACAGCGCCTCGCCGAGGCCGTAGGCTTCCTTCTCCTTGGGGTGGGCGAGCGGCACGGCGATCTTCATGCCGTTGGACTTGTTGGCGATGAAGGCCACCAGGTCCTCCATGTCGGAGCCCCGGCCGGGGCCGGAAAAGGGCTTGGCCATAAAGGGCTTGGTGTCGAGGCCCTGGATCTTCTCCATGCACCACAGCAGGCGCTGCTCCAGGTCCATCACCATGTCGGCGTCGGCGAAATAGCGCGGCAGCTGGGCATAGGCGCCCTCCAGCCTGCCCGGCCCCTGGCCGAGGTCGCAGGTTTCCAGCGAGGCGTTCCTGCTGCCCCTGGGCTCCGCCCACAGCGCCTCGCCGCGGTCCACCGCGAGATAGCCGGGATTGGCCATGGGGTCGTTGATCATCGCCCGGTAGCGCTCGATCTCCTTCTCGCTCGCATCCTCCTGCGCGGACGCAGGCAAAAGCGGGACGAGCGCGAGGGCGAACGCGCACAGACATGTGAGGAATGTGGCTTTGGGTCGCATATATCCTCCCCGGTGTTGGTGGGCCGCTGCGCAAGGCCTTCTTTGAAGCCCTGTCGGCGCGTAGCGGCATCCCCTGATTCCCCCGTCATAGGCGGGAGCGATCATGGGATAGAGATACTTTACATTCAAAAAAATTGATATCACAATATATGAAATTGTTCGGCCGGCAGCCGCTGCACGAAGCCGATAAATCAAGCAAAAACAGAAGTTTCTAGGCCCGCCTCCGGTGCGGGCCGCTGAGGAGGAAACGAATGACGACCGACGCTATGGTCCCCTTTGCGCCCAACCGCCGCCGCGCCATGACGCTCGCTGCCGCGGCCGCCTTCGCCGCGATCATCGCGCCGCGGATGTCCTTCGCCACCGAGGCGCAGGTGGCGGACGAGATCAAGAAGCTCTTCGGCGGCAAGGCCATGGGCGAGGGCAAGATCAAGCTCGACCTGCCCGAGATTGCCGAAAACGGCCTTGTGGTGCCCATCAATCTTGACGTGGACAGCCCCATGACTGAGGCGGACTACGTGAAGTCTGTCCATGTCTTCGCCGACGGCAATCCGCTGCCGCAAGTGGTGACCTACCACTTCACCCCCGAATCGGGGAAAGCCTCGGCCTCCGCCCGCATGCGCCTCGCCCAGACGCAGAACGTCATCGCGGTGGCGGAGATGTCGAACGGCGCCCTTTTCACCGCCAAGGCTCAAGTGAAAGTGACCATCGGCGGCTGCGGCGGCTGATCTTTTCCGGCATGATATTCTCGCCTGCACAATAATCGCGACGCTTTATTGCGCCGCAACAAGAAACCGGAGGAAAGACCCATGGCCATCAAGTCCACGCCCCGCGTGCGCGTGCCCGCCCAGGCCAAGGCGGGTGAGGTCATCGAGATCAAGACCCTGATCTCCCACGAGATGGAAAGCGGGCAGCGCAAGGATTCGTCCGGCAAGACGGTGCCGCGCGACATCATCAATACCTTCGAGGCGTCGTTCAACGGCAAGCCATTCTTCAAAGCGGACTGGTTTCCGTCGATCTCGGCCAATCCGTTCCAGTCCTTCTTCTTCAAGGCGAAGGAAAGCGGCGAATTCACCTTCGTGTGGAAGGACGACCAGGGCGCCGAGCAGAAGGCCACGGCCAAGCTCACCGTCGCCTGATCCCTCTTCGTCGGAACACGTTCCGCTCCGCCGTCGTACGGCACCGCCTCCCCACGCGGGAGGCGGGCGGGTGCGTCGTGTCCGGCCGCCGAAATCCTGGAGCGCGAGCCGATCGGATGGATCGGTGCATCGCCCTCTCAACTCCAAGACAGAAACCGCGTTCCGTGTTCAGCTCGCGATGCAGGCTGACCGGCGCGGGCTCCAGCAGGACGCTCGACGCACATGATCTCCAGGCGCGATTTCCTTTCTGCCGGCACCGCCCTCGCCGGGCTCCTCGCCGCCTCCGGCGGCGCCCTGGCGCAGGCCGTGCAGGGGCAGAAGCTCACCGAGGCCGACCTTCTCAGGTTCGGCACCCCCGGCACGGTGACCCTGCTGCACGTCACCGATCTGCATGCGCAGCTGGTGCCGCTCTATTTCCGCGAGCCGTCGGTCAATCTCGGCGTGGGCGAGGCGCGCGGCGTGCCGCCCCACCTCACCGACGCGGCCTTCCTCTCCTATTTCGGCCTCAAGCCCGGCGGGCGCGACGCCTATTCCCTCACCGCCGAGGACTTCACCGCCCTTGCCCGCGCCTATGGCCGGATGGGCGGCATGGACCGCATGGCCACCCTCATCAAGGCCATCCGCGCCAGCCGGGGCGACGACAAGGTTCTGCTGCTCGACGGCGGCGACGGCCTGCAGGGCTCGTGGACCTCGCTGAAGACCCGGGGCGAGGACATGGTGAAGGTGCTCTCCGCCCTCAAGCTCGACGCCATGGTGGGCCATTGGGAATTCACCTATGGCGCCGAGCGGATGATGGAGATCAAGGAGAAGGCGCCGTTCGCCTTCCTCGCCCAGAACATACGCTCCATCGAGTGGCAGGAGCCGGTGTTCGATGCGGTGAAGACCTTCGAGAAGGGCGGGGCGAAGGTCGCCGTCATCGGCCAGGCCTTCCCCCGCACCCCCATTTCCAACCCGCGCTGGATGATCCCGGACTGGGAGTTCGGCATCCGCGAGGAGGACATGCAGAAGCAGGTGGATGCCGCCCGCGCCGGCGGCGCCGACGTGGTGGTGGTGCTGTCCCACAACGGCTTCGACGTGGACCGCAAGATGGCCTCGCGGGTCAAGGGCATCGACGTGGTGTTCACCGCCCACACCCACGACGCAATGCCGGCGGTGGTACGGGTGGGCCCCACCCTGCTCGTGGCCACCGGCTCCCACGGCAAGTTCCTCTCCCGCCTCGATCTCGACGTGGCGGGCAAGAAGGTGACCGGCTATCGCTTCCAGCTCATCCCGGTGTTCTCGGACGCCATCACGCCCGACCCGGACATGGCGAAGCTGGTGGCCGACATCCGCGCACCCCATGCCGCCGAGCTCGCACGCGAAGTCGGCCGCACCGAGAGCCTGCTCTACCGGCGCGGCAACTTCAACGGCACGTTCGACGACATGATCTGCGATGCCATGATGCAGGAGCGCGACGCCGAGATCGCCCTGTCGCCCGGCTTCCGCTGGGGCGGCACGCTGCTGCCGGGCGATGCCATCACCTTCGACGCCATCGCCAACGCCACCGCCATCACCTACCCCGCCTGCTACCGCATGACCATGACCGGCCGGCAGCTGAAGGAGGTGCTGGAGGACGTGGCCGACAACATCTTCCATCCCGATCCCTATTTCCAGGGCGGCGGCGACATGGTGCGGGTGGGCGGCGTCGGCTATTCCATCGACGTGTCCAAGGGCGTCGGCGAACGCATCTCCGGCCTCACCTTCCTGAAGACCGGCAAGCCGCTGGACGCCGACAAGGGCTATGCGGTGGCCGGCTGGGCCAGCGTCAACCAGAATGTGGAAGGCCCGCCCATCTGGGAGCTGGTGGAGCGCTATGTGGCGGCGGCCAAGACCGTGAAGGTGGCACCCAACGCCTCGGTGAAGGTCACCGGGGTCTGAGGCGGCGCCCCGGCGCGCGCCATGCCGGTAAATATATTCAAATCTACGAATTAGAGAATATCAGGGAGGACGCCATGTCCGACACCAACCAGCCCCGGAACGAGGCCCGCGCCAAAGGGTCCACGCCGTCGCCCCTCTCCCGCCGCCGCTTCCTGGCCGCGGCGGGCCTGGGCGCCGGCGCGGCCGCGGCGGGCGCCGGCCCGCTCCTCGCCGCCCCCGCGGCGGCGGCCGAACCCGACCCCAACATCGTGCCCGTGCCCGACTGGACCCGGCACCTGGGCGCCGGCGTGAACGCCAACCCCTACGGCAAGCCCTCGAAATTCGAGAAGGACGTGGTGCGCCGCGAGGTGGAATGGCTCACCGCCAGCCGCGAAAGCTCGGTGAGCTTCACCCCGCTCTATGCCCTCGATGGGGTGATCACCCCCAACGGCCTGTGCTTCGTGCGCCACCATGGCGGCGAGGCGGAGATCGCCCCCGACGCCTACCGGCTGATGATCCACGGCATGGTCGACAAGCCCCTGGTGTTCACCCTGGACGATATCCGGCGCATGCCGGGCCGGGTGAACCGCGCCTATTTCCTGGAATGCGCCGCCAATTCCGGCATGGAATGGCGCGGCGCCCAGCTCAACGGCTGCCAGTTCACCCATGGCATGATCCATAACGTCTTCTACACCGGCGTGCCGCTGAAGACGCTCTTGGACATGGCCGGGGTGAAGCCCAAGGGCAAGTGGCTGCTGGCGGAGGGCGCCGACGCCTCGGTGATGTCCCGCTCCATCCCCATGGAAAAGGCCCTGGACGACTGTTTGGTGGCCTTCGCCATGAACGGGGAGGCGCTGCGCCCCGAGCAGGGCTATCCCGTGCGCCTGGTGGTGCCGGGATGGGAAGGCAACATGTGGATCAAATGGCTGCGCCGGCTCGAAGTGGGCGACCAGCCGTGGCAGCAGCGCGAGGAAACGTCGAAATACACCGACCTCCTCGCCGACGGGCGCTCCCGCCGCTTCACCTTCGTGATGGATGCGAAATCGGTGGTGACCAGCCCCTCCCCGCAGGCGCCGCTGCGCCACAAGGGCCCCAACGTGGTGTCCGGCATCGCCTGGTCCGGGCGCGGCAGCATCAAGCGCGTGGACGTCTCCCTCGACGGCGGGCGCAACTGGACCACCGCGCGCATCGAGGGGCCGGCCACGCCCAAGGCCATGACGCGCTTCTACCTGGATTTCGACTGGGCCGGACAGGAACTCATGGTGCAGTCCCGCGCCATGGACGAGAGCGGCTACCTGCAGCCCACCAAGGCCGAGCTGCGGAAGATCCGCGGTGAGAACTCCATCTATCACAACAATGGCATCCAGACCTGGCTGGTGCGCGGCAACGGGGAGACGGAAAATGTGGAAGTCGGCTGAGGCGCTCCTCCTCGCCGCGGCGCTCGGCGCCGGTGCCGCTCCGGTGCTCGCCGCATCGGCAAAGGTCGAGAAGCCGGCGCGGCAGGAGGCGGCCAACGCCCCCGCCGCGGCACCCGCCGGCCCCGCGGCGCGGGTGGCGGTCATCGCGCTCGGCCGCCCCGCTCTGGCGGAGGAGATCGCCGCCTGGGATATCGACGTGCGTCCCGACGGGCAGGGCCTGCCGGACGGCAAGGGCTCGGTGAAGGAGGGGGAGGAGGTGTTCCTCCAGAATTGCGCGGTGTGCCACGGGGAGTTCGGCGAGGGTGCCGGGCGCTGGCCGGTGCTGGCCGGCGGGCGGGGAACGCTGAAGTCCGACCGGCCGGAGAAGACCATCGGCTCGTTCTGGCCCTATGCCTCCACCGCCTATGATTATGTCCACCGGGCCATGCCCTTCGGCAACGGCCAGTCGCTGAGCGCGAACGACACCTATGCCATCGTCGCCTACCTGCTCAACCTCAACGACCTGGTGCCGGAGACTTACGTTCTCTCGCGGGAGAATTTTCCGAAGGTGGAGCTGCCCAACAATCCCAACTTCTTCGACGATGACCGCGAGACCGCCGAGAAAGCCTTCTGGAACACCAACCCCTGCATGAAGAACTGCTCGGGGGAGGTGAAGGTGATCAGCCGCGCCCGCATTCTCGACGTCACCCCCGATGGCGAGGCGCCGAAAGGCAACCTGGAATGAAATACCGTCCGGCGCAGCAGGTCACGGCCTTTGGCGCCCGCCTTGCGGCGGCGGTGGCGGTGCTGGCCTGCGCGCCGGCGCAGGCCTCCGGCGACCGGGAGTTCGGCGCCTATCTTTCGGCGCCCTGCGTCACCTGCCACCAGCCGTCGGGCAAGGCCGCCGGCGGCGTGCCGGTCATCACCGGCTGGCCGCAAGACCAGTTCATCGCGGTGATGATGTCCTACCGGCGCCACGAGCGCGACAGCGAGGTGATGCGCACCCTGGCCGCCGGCCTGACCGATGAGGAGATCGCGGCGCTCGCCGCCTATTTCGCAGATCTGAAGCCCGCGCATTAGGGGCGGCCAATCCGTCTCTGTTCAACACGAGAGGGCGCGGGAGCGGGAACGAGGCGCAAAAGCGCCCGGATGACGGGAGGACATCATGCCGAATTTCGATCGCCGCGCATTCCTCGGCACCCTCGCCCTCGCCGGCACGCTGCCGGTGGCGGCGCATGCGGCGCAGAGCCTCGAACTGAAGGACATCTCCAAGGAGGCGGACAATGCCTGCCTCTATCACTGCGACTTCGGCGATCCGCCGCGCTTCGTGCAGATGCTCACCAACATCTCCAACCATTATGCGGCCTATGGCGCCGATCCCTTCGCCCTGCAACTGGCCATCGTCGCCCATGGCCCGGGGGTGAAGTTCTTCCTGGAGACGCTGGAGGGCACCACTTGGCGCGACGAAGTGATGGTGCCGGCCATCTTCGAGAAGGTGGCAGCGGTGGCCAGGAACGGCCTGAAGATCTACCTGTGCTCCATCACCTTCGAGCGGCTGAAGCTGGACAGGGCCGCGGTGCGCCAGGTGCCGTACATCGCCTTCGTCCCCTCGGGGGTCGCCACCGTCGGGGCGCTGCAGAACAAGGGCTTCGCCTACATCAAGATCGGCTGAACCAACAACGGGCCGACATGAGGAGGGAACCAGGATGACCATCTCGCGCAGACAATTCGTGGGCGGGGCGGGGGCGCTCGCCGTCGCCACGGTGCTCGCCGCGCCGCCGGTGCTCGGGCAGGGCAAGCCGCGCCTCGTGGTGGTGGGCGGCGGCGCCGGCGGCGCCACCGTCGCCCGCTATGTGGCGAAGGACAGTGCCGGCGCCATCGACGTGACGCTGGTGGAGCCGGCGCGCACCTATGTCACCTGCTTCCACTCCAACCTCTTTCTCGGCGGCTTCAAGTCGTTCGAAAGCCTGGTGCAGTCCTATGACGGCCTCGCCCGCGCCGGGGTGACGCTGAACCACCAGGCGGCCACCGCCATCGACCGGGACAAGAAGGAGGTGATCCTCGCCGACGGCTCCCGCCTGCCCTATGACCGCCTCGTCCTCTCCCCCGGCATCGACCTGAAATATGACAGCGTGCCCGGCTGGGGGAAGGAGGCCGAGGAGATCATGCCCCACGCCTGGAAGGCCGGGCCGCAGACCCGCCTGCTCAAGGCCCGGCTGGACGCGGTGCCGGACGGCGGCCTGGTCGTGATGATCGCGCCCCCCAATCCCTTCCGCTGCCCGCCCGGCCCCTATGAGCGCGCCTCCATGATGGCGCATGTGCTGAAGACCACGGGGCGCGGCAAGGCGAAGATCATCATCCTCGACCCCAAGGAAAAGTTCTCCAAGCAGGGCCTATTCCAGGAGGGATGGGAGCGCCACTATCCCGGCATGGTGGAATGGATGGCCCCCTCCATCAGCGAGGGGCTGAAATCGGTGGACCCGAACACCGGAACCGTGGTGACCGGCTTCGAGACCTATCGCAACGCCGCGCTGGTGAACGTCATCCCCGCCCAGATGGCCGGGGCCATCGCCCGCAATGCCGGCCTTGCCAATGCCAGCGGCTACTGCCCGGTAAACCCCGACAACATGGCCTCGCAGATGGATTCCGCCATCTTCGTGGTGGGCGATGCGGCCATTCCCGGCGACATGCCCAAATCCGCCTTCGCCGCCAACAGCCAGGCCAAGGTGGCGGCCATGGCGGTACGCGCCGCCCTGCTGGGCGCCCGCGCCTTCCCCGCCCGCTATGCCAACACCTGCTGGAGCCTCATCGACACCGACGATGCGGTGAAGGTGGGCGGGCGCTATGCGCCGGCCGACGGCAAGATCAAGGAAGTGGAGGGCTTCATCTCCCAGACCGGGGAAACCGCCGAGCTGCGGCGCAAGACCCAGGAGGAGAATCTGGGCTGGTATGCCGGCATCACCGCCGACATCTTCGGCTGAGACCACCGGCCCGGGAGCGTTGCCCATGGGCCGACGGTCAAGCCCGCGCGACGCTGGGGCGAAGCCGCGCAGCGCTCGGGCGGACCCGCGCGGCGTTGGCGCGAGCCCGCCGGCACCGGTCGAGGATCGGGGCCGGTGGGACAGGGCCATCGGCCCAGCGCCGTCAGGCGGGGCCGGGACGTCCCTCATCCGCCGCCGCCAGCGCCGCCTCCAATATGTCGAGGGCGTCGGAGAACTGGGCGTCGGTGATGGTCAGGGGCGGGCACAGGGTGAGCACCCGCCCGCCCCCCACCTTGAAGCTGAGGCCGCGGGCGAGGGCCGCATAGAGCACCCGGTCGGCCCGCACCGCCGCCGGCTGGCCGCCATGGTCGCGCAATTCCACCCCGAAGAAGGCGCCGATGTGCCGCACGGCGGCGATCTCCGGCCGCGCCGCCGCCAGCGCGTCCAGCCGCGCCCGCCCCACCCGGCCCAGCTCCAGCGCCCGGGCATTGAGCCCCTCGCGCTCGATGACGGCGATGACCGCGAGCCCGGCGGCGCTGCCGAGGGGGCTTTTCTCGTGGGTATAGTGGCCGAGGGCCACATGGGGGGCGATGTCCAGGTCGCGCCGCACCACCAGCGCCGCCTGGGGCACGATGCCCCCGCCCAGGCCCTTGCCCAGCGCCACCATGTCCGGCACGCAGCCCATCTGCTCATGCACATAGAAGCTGCCGCAGCGGGCCAGCGCCGAGGGGATCTCGTCGAACACCAGCAGGGCGCCGTGCCGCTCGCAGCTGGCCTTCACCTTGGCCCAGAAGCCGGGGGGCGGCGGCTCCACCGTGGTCCAGCGCACCGGCTCGGCCACCACGGCGGCGACGTCGCCCTGCACCTCCATCACATAGTCGATGTAATCGGCGAGGCGGTCGGTGGCCTTGTCGTCATCGCCGAAGAAGCGGCGGGCGAGGCCGGGCGGGGGCACATGCTCCGTGCCCGGAAGGAGCGGGCCCACATCCTTGCGGAACAGCGCTTCCCCGCCCACCGACACGGCATCGAGATTGGCGCCGTGGAAGGCGTCCCACATGGAGATGGTCTTGTGGCGACCGGTGGCGTAGCGCGCCAGCTTCAGTGCGACGCCGATGGCCGCCGCGCCGGAGGGCACCAGCAGCACCTTGCCGAGGGGATCTTGGGCCAGATCGCCCAGCCGGCGGGCGAAGGCCACCGCCTCCTCGCAGGTGAAGCGGCGCGGGCAGAACGGCAGGCGGTCCAGCTGCGCCTTCAGCGCAGCCACCACGGCGGGGTGGCCATGGCCCAGCTGGTGCACGCTGTTGCCGTGGAAATCGAAGATGCGCCGCCCGCTCTGGGTGATGAGGAAGGCACCCTCCGCCCCGGTCACCGCATCAAGGCAGGGGGTGGACAGGGACTGGTGCAGGAACACGTCCGCATCCGCGTCCAGCAAGGCGCGGGTGCCGGAATCGAGGCCGGCGATCCAGCGGGCGCGCTCGGGCGAGGTATTGACATCGCCCTCGCTCGCCCCGCCGCCACCCGCGACGGCCATGGGCTGACCTGCGCTCAAGGCCGTTCTCCCCGCACCAGGGCGCCTTCGATCTCGTCCAGCACCTCCTCGAGGTCGGCCACGCTGTCGATGACGAAATGGGCGCCAGCCCGGGCGAGCTTGCCGTAGGCCGCATTGCGCCGGGCCTCGAATTCGTCGGCCGGGAGGGCGTCAGTCTCGTCCGCATCCAGGCCGAAGACATTGCCGGTGAGCGCCACGCCAATGCTCCAGCAGCCGGCATTCAGCCCCTCGGCCACCCCGACCTCGGTGTCGTCCACCTTCACCACCTGCCAGGCCGGCCAAACGCCGAGGTCCAGGAAGGTCTTGTAGAGCATCAGCGGCGTGGGCCGCCCGGCGGGCAGGTCGCCGGCGCACACCAGATTGTCGGGGGCATAGCCCTGCTCCGCCGCGCGGGCGAGCACCGGCGCCATGATCTCGCGGGTATAGCCGGTGGTGGAGCCGATCTTCAGCCCCCGCGCCCGCAGCCGCGCCGCGGTTTCCCCGGCACCGGCGATGAGGTCGGCATGGGCCCCCGCCACCTCGATGTTCATGGGGACGAACACCTCGTAGACGCGGTCAATGTCCGCTTCCCCGGGGGCGGCGCCGTGGGCCTCCTGCCACTGGGCGGCGATGCGCGGCAGCGCCATGACGGCGGCGATGTGGTCGCGCTTGGCCATGCCCATGGGGCCGCGGGCCTCGGCGATGGTGAGGTCCACGCCGAAGGTGGCGAAGGCGCGCTGGAACACGCCCATGGGCGCCTTGCTGCCGTGATCGACCATGGTGCCGGCCCAGTCGAAAACGACTGCGCGCAGGTGGGCGTAGGTCATGCCGGCTCTCCAAAGAGTTCGGTGAGGGTTTCCTCGGCAATGGCGAAGGCGGTGCTCGCCCCCGTGCCGCTGGTGACGATGACGAGGCGGATCTCCGGCGCCGGGGCTTCGCGCACCATGAGGGCGTCGGGCAAGGTGGCATAGGTGCCCACCCAGCGCTCCACCACCCGGGCGCCGGGCAGGCGCAGCACGGCGTGGAGCTCGGCGAGCATCAGCTCGTCCACCGCCTCGGGGGAGAAGGGCGAGGGGCTGAAGGCGTTGTGGTGGCTGTCGCCCACCACCAGCCCGCCGTCGGCGCCCTGCACGGCGATGAGGTGGATGCCGTTGGCCAGGGCCTCGGGCTGCTCGGCCTCCAGCCGGCGGTTCAAAGCCTGCGCCTCGGGCAGCTCGCTGTAGCCGAGGTAGCGCACCAGGGAGAGGTCGGACATGATGGCGGCGGGCAGGCGGAAGCTGTCCTCGCCGGGCATCACCTTCAGCATCTGCAGGCGGCAGCGGGTGATGCCGAGGGCGGCGATGCGCTCCGGATACAAGGTGAGCAGGTCGTCGCCGGGGCACACCACCACCCGATCGGCCAGAAGGTCGCCGCCGGTGGTGACGACCCGGCCCGGCTCCACCGCCTTCACCAGGCAGCGGCGGTGGAACACCACGCCCTTGGCCGCCTCCAGCCAGCGGGCCAGCCGGGGCACCGCCTCGCGGCTTTCCACCCGGCGCTCGTGGGGGCTGTGGAGCGCCCCCATGATGGGCTGGCCGCTGAGGATGGCGCCGTAGCTGCGCCGCGTCTCCTCGGCGGTGAGCAGGGCGCAGTCCTCCCCCATGGGGGTGGAGCGGAAGGCCTCCAGCACGGCCATGGCCTCGGGCCGCTGGGCGACCACGAGCAGGCCCTCGTGCTCCACGCGGATGCCGGCCGCGGGCGCCACCTCCAGCCAGATCTCTTGGGAGCGGCGGGCGCGGCGCCAGCACGCCCCGGCCTGCTGGCCGGTGACGGTGACGAAGCCGAAATTGCGCACCGACGCGCCGACCGCCTCGGCCTCGCGGTCCACCACCGCCACGGAGAGGCCGCGGCGCACCGCGATGAGCGCATGGGCGAGGCCGACGATGCCGGCCCCCACCACCACCAGATCGAAACGGGAGGTCATCGGATGCGCCAGGCCTGCGTGCGAGCAAGGATGCGGGACAGCACGGCGTGGACACCCCGTGCGGCGAGGTTGGTGTAGAAGATGAGCATGCACATGGCCGCGGCGGACTGGATCTGCCCGGCATCGTCCATGTTCAGGGCGGCGACGGCGGCGAGGGTGGTCGTCGGCGCATAGAGGAACACCACGGCCGAGACCGTGGTCATGGCATTCACGAAGTAATAAGCGGCGATGTCGAGCCCGGTGGGCAGGCACACCGGCATGGTCACGCGGGTGAACATGCGCGTCACCGGCTGCTTGAGGGAGGCGGCCACCGCCTCGAACTCCCGGTCCATGGCCTTCAGCGCGGTCAGCGCCGTCAGGTGCGACACCGTGTAGAAATGGGTGACGGTGGAGATCACCAGGATCGCCATGGTGCCGTAGACGACGTTGAGCGGGTTGGCCCGGTCGTTGAAGAAGAAGATGTAGGCGAGGCCCAGCACCAAGCCGGGAATGGCCATAGGCATCATGGCGAGAAAATGCAGCATGCCGCGCGCCGCTGCAAAGCCCCGCCCCTTCTCCACCAGATAGGCGCCCACGAACACCACCCCCGTGCCGATGACCGCGGTGTAGAAGGACAGGCGCAGGGAGTTGAAATAGGAGCCCCAGCCGCCGCCGTCCACGCCCTCGAAGGCGAAATGGGTGAAGGTGAGAGAGAGGTTGTAGGGCCAGAACTTCACCAGGGAGGCATATTGCGCCACCCCGAGGATGACCAGCAGCAGCCCGGCGACGACGCAGCAGAAGAGGAAGGCGAGGGCATCGAGCCCCCGGTTGACCTGCGGCACATAGGGCACCGCCCGGGCGGTGAGCAGCGCCACCTGCCGCGCGGTGACCATGCGGTCCACCACGAAGGCGAGCACGGCCGGGATCAGCAGGATCACCGACACCACCGCGCCCATGGCGAAATTCTGCTGCCCCACCACCTGCTTGTAGATGTCCACCGCGAGCACGTTGAAGTCGCCGCCCACCACCTTCGGCACGCCGAATTCGGTGATGGTGAGGGTGAACACCACGAAGGCCGCCGAGATGATGCCGTAGCGCGCGCCGGGGAGCGTAACGTTGAAGAAGGTGCGGGTGGGCGAGGTGCGCAGCACCCGCGCCGCCTCGAACAGCCGCGCGTCCGAGATGGACAGGGCCGTGGCGATGATGAGGAAGGCGTGGGGGAAGGTGAAGAACACGCAGCCCGCCACGATGCCCGGCGCGCCATAGATGCTGGCGCCGAACATGAGCCCCTTCAGCAGGCCCTGGTTGCCGAACAGATAGACCAGCGAGAGGCCCGCCAGCAGCGAGGGCACCAGGATGGGCACCACCGCCAGGGTGCGAAAAACCCCCTTCAGCGGCATGCAGGTGCGGTGCAGCGCATAAGCGAAGCCGAACGCCAGCAGCACGGTGATGGCCGTGGTGACGAGCGACACCACGAAGCTGTTGGTGATGGAATTGGTGAGGGCCGGATTGCTGAAATAGGCGAGGTAATTGTCCAGCGAACGCTCGCTGCCGGCGCGCAGCACCAGCCGGCGCAGGTCCTGCCCGCCCACATCCACCCACTGGCCGGCGGCCACCGGGGCGCCGGCGAACTCCAATGTGCCGTTGCCGGCGCCGCCGGAGAAGCGGACCCGGATGGACTTGACCTGAGCGCCCTCGAACTGGCGGCCGGGGAACAATTGAGCCCCGGTGAGCGAGGCGGAGCGGCGGGCCTGGCCCACCGGCGCATCAAGCCCCAGCCGGCCCGCCGCCTCGGCCAGGGTGCCGAGCGGCTTCATCCCCTGCCCCGTATCCACCTCGATGGCCACCGCCTGGTAGGCGAAGGCCCGCACCTCGGTGGACTTCATGATCATGAACAGGATGGGCAGCGCCAGGCTGACCACGAGATAAAGGCCGATCATCACCACGAAGGCGAGCATCAGCCGGTCGTCGCGGCCCGATTTGGGGCGAATGACGGGCGCCGCGAGGGCGCCGACGGTGGCATCAGCCATGGGCGGCCCCGCTCGCGCTGCCGGCCACGGCCTTGAGCTTCAGATGGGGGAACACCCGCAGCCGCTCCGGCGGCAGGCTCACCTCAAGCCGCTTGCCCGGCACCACATGCAGCGCCCGGGCCACCATCTGCGACAGCTGGGCCACGATGGGCCGCTCGGAGAAGGCGGGATTGTGGAGGGTCATGCGGATGTGGGAGCCGAGGAATTCCACGTGCTGCACCTCCGCCGAGATGCGGTTCGCCTGGTGCCAGTCGGCCTGCGGATCGGCGCCGATGACGTGCACGTCCTCGGGGCGGATGGCCACCACGATGGGGCTGGCATTGACGAGCCCCGGCCGGCGCAGGCCGAGGGCGACGGCGCCGACGCGCACGTCCTCGGCATTTTCCACCACGCCTTCGAAGAAGTTCATGGCGCCGATGAAGTCGGCCACGAACTGGCTCGCCGGATTGTCGTAGATCTCCTGGGGCGTGCCCACCTGCTCCACCACGCCCACATTCATGACGACGATGCGGTCGGCGATGGAGAGCGCCTCCTCCTGGTCGTGGGTCACCATCACCGTGGTGACGCCCAGGCGCTCCTGCAACTGCTTCAGCTCCTGGCGCAGATGGATGCGCACCTTCGCGTCGAGCGCGCTCAAGGGCTCGTCGAGCAGGATCAGCCCCGGGCTCGGGGCGAGGGCGCGGGCGAGGGCCACGCGCTGCTGCTGGCCGCCCGAGATCTGGGAGGGATATTTGTGGCCGTGGGTGGGCAGGTCCACCAGGGTCAGCAGTTCTTCCACCCGCGCCTTCACGTCCGCCCGCTTCATGCCGCGGTTTTCAAGGCCGAAGGCGATGTTCTGGCGCACCGTGAGGTTGGGGAAGAGGGCGTAGGACTGGAACACGATGCCGAAGTCGCGCGCCTCCGGTGGCAGGGCGGAAATGTCCCGTCCGCCCTGGTGGATGGTGCCGGTGGTCTGGATGTCGAGGCCGGCAATGGCCCGCAAGAGGGTGGTCTTGCCGCAGCCCGACGGGCCGAGGAAGCAGACGAACTCCCCCTCACGCACCTCCAGGGACACTCCCTTGAGCGCGGTGAAGTCCTTGAAATTCTTGGTGACGTTGCTCACCACGAGATAGGGCGGGCGCTGCGCCCGCGCGCTCTGCGCGGCCTGCACCGCCTCCGCGGGCGCGACGCCCGGAAGCTCGGTCGTGTGCTGGCTCATGGCTCGGCTCCTCAGCCTGTCGACGGAACGTCTCTGGCCCGAACATCATCCCCGGGGGGCAGCCGCGGCCGCGGCACGCGCCATTCCGGCACCGCCGCGCCTCCCGGCGTGGCGCGCGTCGCCAGCCCGCAGCAGCCGGGTCGCCCCCGCGACCCGGCTGGAGCCAGCCATCACAGATCCCGGCGGACGGCCGGGATCACTTCTTGGCTTCGGACTTGCTGTCGAACCGGCGCTGCCACTCCTCAAGGATCGCCGCGCGGTGGCTGGCGGCCCAGGCGAAGTCGTTCTTGATGAGCTTGTCCTTGAGATCGGCCGGAATATTCGGAATCTTCTCTTCCATGGCCGGGTTGGCCAGGATCGCGTAATACTTGGCGTAGATCTTCATGGCGTCGTCGGAAACGGCCCAGTCGAGCAGCGCCTTGGCGCCGGCCTCATTGCCCGTGCCCTTGATGATGCCCGAGGCTTCCATGTCCCAGCCGATGCCCTCGGCGGGGATCACCGCCACCAGCGGCGCACCCTGGTTGATGAGGCGGGCGGCGCGGAACTCGAACGAGATGCCGATGGGATACTCGCCCGAGGCGGCAAGGGTGCAGGGCTTGGAGCCCGAATGGGTGTAGGTGGCGATGTTCTGGTGCAGGGCGTTCATGAAGGCCCAGCCCTTCTCCTCGCCGAACATCTGCAGCCAGCTGGAGACGTCGAGGAAGCCGGTGCCCGAGGAGGCGGGGTTCGGCATCACGATGAGGCCCTTGTATTCGGGCTTGGTGAGGTCGGCCCAGCTCGCCGGAACGGGCAGGTTGCGCTTCTTCATCTCGGTGGTGTTCACGCACAGGGCGGCGGCCCAGGCATTGGTGCCCACCCACGCCGGCGGCTTCTCATTGTCGAGGAAGCGCACGTCGATCTTCTCGATGCCCTTCGGCGCGTAGGGCGCCAGAAGCCCTTCCGTGTCGAGCAGCTGCAGCGAGGTGGCGGCGGTGCCGAGAACCACGTCCGCCTGGGGGTTGTCTTTTTCAGCCAGCAGCTTGGCAGTGATGATGCCGGTGGAATCGCGCACCCAGCGGATGGTCGTCCCCGGGTTCTTCTCCTCGAAGCTCTTCTTGTAGATGGGCAGGAGGTCCGCCTCGAGCGCGGTGTAGACCGTGAGTTCGTCGGCAAGGACGGTGCCGGCCAGCAGGCACAGGGCCGCGGCGCCGGCAAGGCGCATCATGGACTTCATCATCACCCCCCAGTCACGCATGGAAGCCTGCGGCCGCGCGCCCGAATGGCCTACGGACGGCGGTGGAAGGTCCAGCAGGCCCTTCTAAGCTGCCGGGTGCGACGCAGATGTGACGCTTACGCGATCGCCTGGCGCGCGAAATCCTGAGCTTCGGTGTGATGGCATGTTATTTCCGGGCGCTCATCCATGCCGGCGCGCCATTTGACCTTCCTGCCGGAGCGCGTGCCGCGGTTTAACTCGCGCTCTTCCCCATGGGCGGCGCGTGTAGGCGGGCGACACTTGGCGGAACGACGGGCGCCGTGGATGTGCCGCCGCGGCGGGCGGCGGCCGACGCCCCTGCGCCCGCTGCATGGCTGCCGCGCTGGCGCAAGGCGCGCCTTGCGTGCGACGCGAAATGACTATATTCAATTTTCTGAATTTTCTGAAATGACCGATAACACGGAAACGCGCATGAATCTCCCGTCGATGGTCCAGGCCTTCGTGCTCCATTTCGGAGAGATGGGCAGCCGCTGGGGCATCAACCGCACCGTCGGCCAGATCTATGCGCTGCTCTATGTCTGCGAGCGGCCCCTGTGCGCCGACGAGATCGTCGAGGCGCTGGGCATTTCCCGCTCCAACGTCTCCATCAGCCTGCGCGAACTGCAGGCCTGGAACCTGGTGATCCTGAAGCACCGGCCCGACGACCGCCGCGACTTCTTCACCACGCCGGGCGACATCTGGCAGATTCTGCGGACCCTGGCGGAGGAGCGCAAGAAACGGGAGGTGGACCCCACCCTTTCGGTGCTGCGCGAGCTTCTCATGCAGAAGCCGGCCACCGAGCAGGAACGCCACGCCCAGGCCCGCCTCGCCGAAATGCACGGGCTCATCGAGCAGTTGACCAATTGGTATGACGACGTGAAGGGCCTCGAAACGGCCCGCCTCGCCACCCTGCTTTCCATGGGGGCGAAGGTCACGCGGCTTCTGGAGGCGGGCGACAAGGTGGTCGCCCTGGCCCGGCCCCGCAGCCGGCGCACCAAGGACGAGACATAGCACGTTTCGCCACCGCACAGCCCGCCCCGCCGGGGCGCCGCATTCCCATCTGACCGCCGTCCCGGGCTTCCGGCGGCGGCCTCGCGCAGAGGACGCCGGCCAGCCGGCGGGGAGAGGACATGGAGTTCGATATCGTCGCCTTGTCGCGCCTTCAGTTCGCAATGACGGCGCTCTACCACTTTCTCTTCGTGCCGCTGACCCTTGGCC
Source organism: Xanthobacter sp. AM11 (assembly GCF_047444035.1). NCBI lineage: Bacteria > Pseudomonadati > Pseudomonadota > Alphaproteobacteria > Hyphomicrobiales > Xanthobacteraceae > Xanthobacter > Xanthobacter sp. AM11. Next base: position 1,373,837 of record NZ_JBLAOA010000001.1, on the reverse strand, counting down.
TTTCCGTGCTGCTCGCCATCATGGAAACCGTCTACGTCATGACCGGGCGGATCATCTGGCGCCAGATGACCAAGTTCTGGGGCACGCTGTTCGGCATCAACTTCGTGCTCGGCGTCGCCACCGGCATCGTGATGGAATTCCAGTTCGGCATGAACTGGAGCTATTACAGCCACTATGTGGGCGACATCTTCGGCGCGCCGCTCGCCATCGAAGGCCTCATGGCCTTCTTCCTGGAAGCCACCTTCGTCGGCCTGTTCTTCTTCGGCTGGGACAGAATGTCCAAGGTGGGTCACCTGGCCGCAACCTGGGCCGTGGCGCTGGGCTCCAACCTCTCCGCCCTGTGGATTCTGATCGCCAACGGCTGGATGCAGAACCCGGTGGGCTCGGCCTTCAACGTGCAGACCATGCGCATGGAGGTGACGAGCTTCTACGACGTGCTGTTCAACCCCGTGGCGCAGGCGAAGTTCGTGCACACGGTGTCCGCCGGCTACGTCACCGCCTCGGTGTTCGTGCTGGGCGTCTCCGCCTGGTACATGCTGAAGGGCCGCCACCTGGACCTTGCCCGGCGCTCCATGACCGTGGCCGCCTCCTTCGGCCTCGCCTCCGCCCTCTCGGTGGTGGTGCTGGGCGATGAAAGCGGCTACCTCGACACCGAGCACCAGAAGATGAAGCTCGCGGCCATCGAGGCCATGTGGGAGACCGAGCCCGCCCCCGCCGCCTTCACCGTGTTCGGCATTCCCGACCAGGAGGCGCGCGAGACCCATTTCGCCGTGCGCATCCCCTGGGTCATGGGCCTCATCGGCACCCGCTCGCTCACCACGCCCATCCCCGGCATCGAGGAGCTGGTGGGCCATGCCAAGACCCGCATCGCCCAGGGCATCCTTGCCTATGATGCGCTCCAGGCCATGCGCGCCGCCGGCACCGCGCCGGTGGCCGAACCGGTGCGCCAGGCGTTCGAGGAGAACGGCCGGATGCTGGGCTATGCGCTGCTGCTGAAGCGCTATGTGGACGACCCCCGCAAGGCCTCCCCCGCCCAGATCGAAAAGGCGGCGTGGGATACGGTGCCCCAGGTGCTGCCCATGTTCTGGTCGTTCCGCATCATGGTGGGCCTCGGCTTCTACTTCATCGCCCTGACCGCCACCTTCTTCGTGCTGTCGGCCCGGCGGATGCTGGATCGCTATCGGGTGCTGCTGCGCCTCGCGGTCCTCTCCATCCCCCTGCCGTGGATCGCGGCGGAGCTCGGCTGGTTCGTGGCGGAGTTCGGCCGCCAGCCCTGGATCATCGAGGGCGTGCTGCCCACGGCGGCGGCGGTCTCCGATCTCGGCGCGGGAACGGTGCTCGGCACCATCGCCGGCTTTGCTCTCATCTACACCGTGCTGTTCCTCATCGAGATGGGGCTGATGCTGCGCGCCATCTCCAAGGGCCCAGCCCCCGACACCGAACCCGAAGCCGGGCTGACCACGCCCCGCCTCGCGCCCGCGGAGTGACCTCGCATGATCCTGAGCGACCTCATCACCTACGACGTCCTGCGCCTCATCTGGTGGCTGCTCCTGGGCGTCCTCCTCATCGCCTTCGCCATCATGGACGGGTTCGACCTGGGCGTGGCGACGCTGCTGCCGTTCGTGGGCCGCACCGACATCGAGCGCCGGGTGGTCATCAACACCATCGGCCCGGTGTGGGAAGGCAACCAGGTGTGGCTGATCCTCGGCGGCGGCGCCATCTTCGCCGCCTGGCCGCCGCTCTATGCGGTGTCCTTCTCCGGCTTCTACCTCGCCATGTTCGCCACCCTCGCCGCCCTCATCCTGCGGCCGGTGGGCTTCAAGTATCGCTCCAAGCGGGACAGCGCCGTGTGGCGCAGCGCCTGGGACTGGGCGCTGTTCATCGGCGGCTTCGTGCCGTCGCTGATCTTCGGCGTGGCGGTGGGCAACGTGCTGCAGGGCGTGCCGTTCCGCTTCGACGCCGACCTGCGGGTGTTCTACGAGGGCACCTTCTTCGGCCTGCTCAACCCCTTCGCCCTCCTGTGCGGCCTCATGTCGGTGGCGATGCTGGTCACCCACGGCGCCGCCTGGCTGCTGGTGAAGACCGACGGCGCCATCGCCGCCCGGGCCCGGGCCATCGGCAGCGTGGCGGCGCTGGCCTCCATCGCCCTGTTCGCCCTCGGCGGGGTGGCGCTGTTCCTGTTCGTGAGCGGCTTTCGCATCACCAGCGTGGTGGACCCCGTGGGTCCGTCGAACCCGCTGCTGAAGAGCGTGGCGGTGGAGCACGGCGCATGGTTCGCCAACTATGCCGCTTATCCCTGGATGCTGATCGCCCCGGCCCTGGGCTTCCTCGGCGCGCTGGGGGCGCTGGCGGGGCTGCGGGTCCGCTCGGCGGCGCTGGCCTTCCTCGCCTCGTCCGCCTCCGTCTTCGGCATCATCGCCACGGTGGGGGTGTCCCTCTTCCCCTTCATCCTGCCCTCCTCGCTGGACCCGCGATCGAGCCTGACGGTGTGGGATGCCTCGTCCAGCCACCTCACGCTGTTCATCATGCTGGTGGTGACGGCCATTTTCCTGCCGCTCATCCTTGCCTACACCTCCTGGGTCTACAAGGTGCTGTGGGGCAAGGTGGATGAAGAGATGATCCGCAACGAGGGCGGCCACGCCTACTGAGGGAGACCTGCCATGTGGTACTTCGCCTGGATGCTCGGGCTTCCGCTCGCCGCCGCCTTCGCCGTGCTCAACGCCATGTGGTTCGAGCTGATGGAGGACCAGCCCCGCCGGCCGGACCGGCCGGCCGCCGCCCCGGCACGCCGGGGGTAGAGCGCGCGCCCATCAGCTTGCATCGCAAGCTGATGGGACAACGCATTCTCTTTCTCAAATTTTGAGGGCGATTCACCGCGCAAATTGAGTCAACGTGATCGGATCGCGTTCAAGGGACGAGCGGACCGGGGCGCGCGGTTCGGCGTGGTTGAACCTGCGCCGCGAATTGGTATGACAGGCCCATGATCCCTTGCCCCATGACCTGTCGCCCCCGCAGCCTCGGGCGTTCGCCGCAATGACGGGGAATGCCCGATGACCGCCGCCATGAAGGTGTCCATCGACCTCGGCACCCGCGCAGGCGGCGGCACGGCCGTGCTGGACCTGGAGGAACTGCTGGCCACCCGCCTGCTGGTGCAGGGCAATTCCGGCTCCGGCAAGTCGCACCTGCTGCGGCGCCTGCTGGAGCAGAGCGCGCCCTGGGTGCAGCAGGCGGTGATCGACCCGGAGGGGGATTTCGTCACCCTCGCCGATCGCTACGGCCATGTGGTGGTGGATGCCGAGCGCGGCGAGGCCGACCTGCAGCGCATCGCCGCCCGGGTACGCCAGCATCGCGTGTCGGTGGTGCTCAACCTGGAGGGGCTCGACGCCGAGCAGCAGATGCGCGCCGCCGCCGCATTTCTGGGCGGCCTGTTCGATGCCGACCGGGAGGTCTGGTATCCGCTGCTGGTGGTGGTGGACGAGGCCCAGTTGTTCGCCCCCACCATGGCCGGCGAGGTTTCCGACGAGGCCCGCAAGGTGTCGCTGGGGGCCATGACCAACCTCATGTCCCGCGGCCGCAAGCGCGGCCTCGCCGGCGTCATCGCCACCCAGCGCCTGGCCAAGCTCGCCAAGAACGTGGCGGCGGAAGCCTCCAACTTCCTCATGGGCCGCACCTTCCTCGACATCGACATGGCGCGCGCCGCCGATCTCCTGGGCATGGAGCGGCGGCAGGCCGAGATGTTCCGCGACCTGGAGAGCGGCAATTTCGTCGCCCTCGGCCCGGCCCTCGCGCGGCGCCCGCTGCCGGTGCGCATCGGCCCGGTGGAAACATCGGCGCGCTCCACCAGCCCCAAGCTGGTGCCCCTGCCGCAGCCCGGCGCGGCCGAGGATGCCCACGACCTGATCTTCACCCCCGGCGCCGACGAGGTGCGCCCGCTGGTGCCGCGCCGTCCGCCGGCGGTGGCGCCCACGGCGGATGTGCTGGCCCAGCTTGCCCGCAGCGTGCCGCCGGCCCCGCCGCCGCCCGCCGTGCCGCCGCCGCCCAGCCTCTCGCCCGAGGAGCGCCAGGCCGCCATCGACGCCGCGCTGCGCGAGATCCTGCGCGAGAGCGACGCCGGCTTCCGCACCATCTCCGTGCTCTACCAGGATTTTCTGGTGCGCTGCCGAATCCGCCGGATCGGCGGTGAGGCGCTCAGCCTCTCGGCATTCCGCCGCCGGCTGGCGGTGGCCCATGCGGGCATCGACCTGTCCGAGGCGGAGGCGGAGGATTCCCCCTGGGGCGAGGTTCTGGCCATGGCCGGCGCGCTGCCGGAGGACATGCAGGGCGTGTTCCTTTCCCTGGCCCGCGCCGCCTTCGACCAGCGCCCCTGCCCCTCCGACGCGGACGTGGCCCGCGCCTATGGCAGCCGTTCCCCCGGCCGGGCGCGGCGGCTCCTGGCCTATATGGAGGAGCGGCAGGTGATCGTGTGCCGGCTGGACGCCCGCGGCCGCCGCATCGTCGCCATTCCCGGACTGGCCTGGGAAACCGCGCCCGGCGACCCCAACGCCGCCGCCACCCCGCAGAGCGACGAGCGGGAGATTGAGGTTGCGCCAATCAACAAAAGCCACGGCGCCGACAAGGACCGCGACCAGAGCATGGCTGTTGGTCAAGGGCGCGATGATTGAAACCGGCAGCTTCAGCACGCCCATCAGCCGTGAGCTGCAGCGAAGCCTGGAGGGAAACCGGCGGCAATCGGCGCTCATACCAACGGCCATTGAGGGTGACTCTCTGGGGCTTTGGGTGGAGTGCGATCGCTGATTCCATGGTGCGGGGAGGATTCGCGCCATGGCCTGTGCGGTGAAGCTTCGGACGGACTACTCGGCTTCGGATTTGCGGCGGTTGGCCGCTGCTTCGAAACACGCCAACCAGAGCCGGCGGCTGCTGTCGCTGGCAGCGGTCCGTGATGGGATGGATCGCGCCGAGGCGGCTCGGATCGGCGGCATGGATCGTCAGACCCTGCGCGATTGGGTTCACCGCTTCAACGCGCTCGGCCCCGACGGGCTGCGCGACATCCGCCCCAAGGGCCGCCCGCCCCGGCTGTCGAAGGCGCAGCTGGCCGAACTCGCCGAGATCGTCGAGACCGGCCCGGATCGCAGGGTCCACCGCGTCGTCCGGTGGCGGCGCCTCGACCTGAGGAAGGTCGTCGCGGACCGCTTCGGTGTCGCATACCACGAGCGAACCATCGGCAAGATCCTGAAGCAGATCGGCTTCTCGCACATCAGCGCCCGCCCCCGGCATCCCGGGCAGGACCCCGAGGTCATGGAGGACTTCACAAAAACTTCCCCCGCACCCTGAACGCTCACGTCGGGCACCTGCCGAAGGGGCGCCGCATCGAGGTCTGGTTTCAGGATGAGGCCCGGATCGGCCAGAAGAACGGCATCGTCCGGCAGTGGGCGCGGCGGGGAACGCGGCCCCGCCAACCGGCCGACCAGCGCTACGACAATGCCTGGCTGTTCGGGGCGATCTGCCCGGCGCGCGGCGTCGGTGCCGCCTGCGAGGCTTGGCGCAGTCTCACCGAAAACCCGGAAACCATCACATCCATCGGCAGGCGCCAATGGGCGCGCATCGGTCATTCATACGGGCCGTTGGTGTAACTCGACACCTCGCAGCCAAAGCCATCTGGCAAGATAAGCGACATTCAGGATAGTGTGATGCTGTTTTGGCAACCAGCCTTAGCAGGAGAAATAATGTTGTGGAACTTTTTCCGCGGCTTAAGGCGAGTTTTCACAGGTCGTATAGTCAAAAAAATTGACACCACAATCGGTGATGGAGCTGTAACAATTTCGCTCCGCCTCAAACAAGAACGTGACGGAGATTTATACGTCGTTCTCGTGCGAAACGCCGGAAACTATCATAGCTACGACCCAATGGAACTAGCCGAGTTTGAAACACTTTTCACTGCCATGCAGGAAATTCGAATCGCTGCAACGAGGTCACCAAACTTGGCTATCCACTCCAACCGTCCCTAACTCGCTGGCCGACACAATCTGCCGTCCCGCCCCTTCCCGCGTGATCCCGGCAAATCCCGCTTGTGTCCACCAAGGACCACCGCGAGCCGACGCATGCGCTGGGGCAGATGCTAGGGCACGATTTAGCGCCACATAAAATATCGTTTCATTTTCAAATGTTTAGCTAGATAAACTGGCGGTGGACGCAGTCCGCTACGAACCCGTCTCCGCCAAAATTCCCTGATACCAACAATCACCGCAAACGGTGCAGGCCAACAGCCGAGAGCTGATGCTCCGATAATATCGCCTGATTTCAAAGCCATATGCTTATGTTCCAGTTCATCCTGGCTCGCGCCGCTCGGAGAACTCGCCTCAATAGCAGGGAAAATGCATTGTCATTAACCGGGATCCGATTGTCGTCATACGGGATGCGGTTGTGGTTTAATGGGACAAGATTGACGTATTCCGATTGTGACCGATCGTTTTGTGGGAATTAGTTACCGTTTGTCGCAACATGAGCACTCCTTTCCGGGATACCGATGCATATTTCCGAAGTATGATTGGGTGGTGGTCTAAGGACATGGACCTGTACGCCCCGCGCGTAGATCTGGTCTGAAGATCGAGCTTCCATGGCAGGAACTTACAATTGCCGATCTGCTCTCTCGGATGCGCTACCGCCGTCCGGAGACGCGTTGCGCGCATAGGAAGAAGGACTGGACTTACCTCGCGGGCCACGCCTTTCTATGTGCCCCGACCGCTCACGCTATTGCATCATGGACCAAGACCTTCCGCCCCTCGAAGACCTCATCGAACGCCTGGACAAGGCGGACGGACACCTCAACGTAGCCGAGAGGCGGCTGTCGGAGGATCGGGATCGGGGATTGTGGTCTGCCCGTCAGGCTGTAGCGCGGGTTGGAGATGAGGTGGTCCCGGTTTGGCGGACAGATTGGCGGCTTCGCTAAGCTTGGTTCTGGTGTGTGTCACGCCGCCTTGTTGATGCCGTCGCAGGCCGTGTGGACCTCCTCCGGCGTTCTGCCGCCGAGGGCCGAGTGGGGCCTCGCGCGGTTATAGTAACTGACCCACCTGCCGATGCCGGCCCGGGCCTCGGAGCCGGTCTCGAAGGCGTTGAGGTAGATGCACTCGTATTTCAGCGACCGCCAGAGGCGCTCGATGAACACGTTGTCCATCCACCGGCCGCGGCCATCCATGGAGATCCGCACGCCGGCGTCCAGCAGCACCTGGGTGAACCGCGGGCTGGTGAACTGACTGCCCTGGTCGGTGTTGAAGATGCCCGGCCGCCCGAACCGGGACAAGGCCTCCTCCAATGCCTCGATGCAGAAGTCGGCCTCCATGGTGTTGGACAGCCGCCAGGACAGAACCCTCCGGCTGTGCCAGTCCATGATGGCGACCAGGTACAGGAAGCCACGCCGCATCGGGATGTAGGTGATGTCGGCGCACCAGACCTGGTCAGGCCTGTCGATCGCCATGTTCCGCAGGAGATAGGGGAACACGCGGTGCTGCGGGTGCCGCACTGTGGTCTTCGGCCGCTGGTAGATGGCGGCCAGCCCCATGCGGGCCATGAGGCGCCGCACGCGCTTGCGCCCGACCTCATGTCCCTGCCGGCGCAGATGGCGGACCATCTGCCGCGAGCCGTACCAGGGCGTCTCGAGGAACTGGCCGTCGATCTCTCGCATGACGGCGAGGGTCTCGGGGCCTTCGGTCCGCGGGCCGCCGTAGAAGGCCGACCGGCTGATGCCGACCAGGGCGCACTGGCGCGTGATCGGCAACTGAGGGTGATCCGGTTCGATCATGTCGCGTCTCGCCCCCACGCTCAGCGACCGGAGGCCCGACGCAAAAAATCCCGTTCCACCACCAGTTGGCCGATCTTGGCATGGAGCTGGTCGATCTCGCCCTCGCGGGCGGCGTCGGCGGCTTCCGCCTTGCCGGAGAACACCGTGGCCATCCCCTCGACGGCCTGCTTCTTCCAGGCGTTGATCATGGTCTGGTGGAGGCCATGCTTCGCCGCCAGCTGCGCCACCGTCTGCTCCCCGCGAAGCGCCTCCAGGGCCACCTTCGCCTTGAACTCAGCTGAATATCGCTTCCTCTTCCCGGTCATCGGGCTCGTCCTTCCGTCAGGCCGAACCAAGCTTAACTCCCTGTCCGATTTTCGGGGACCACCTCACTTGACACCCCGCGCCTTGGCGCGAATACGGCCTTCTCCGGTTCGGGTCTTGATCAGTTCGCGCTCGAACTCCGCCAAGCCGCCGAGCACCGTCAGCATGAGCCTTCCGTGGGGCGTGGTGGTGTCAGCCCATGCATCGGACAGGGAGCGGAAGGCGGCGCCCCGCTCGCTCACTTCAGCCAGCACATTGAGCAGATCGCGCGTGGAGCGCGCCAATCGGTCGAGGCGCACGACAATCAGTACGTCGCCGGCCTTGAGCGAGGCGATGCAGCGCCGCAACTCGCGCCGATCTGTCTTCGCGCCGCTCGCTGTCTCAGAAAAGACTTTCTGGCAGTTTGCTGTCCTGAGGTGTTCGATCTGGCTGTCTAGCGTCTGTCCGTCAGTAGATACGCGCGCATAGCCGATGATCATGTATGCATTATGAGATTATAATTCGAGACACGCAAGCGATTGATTTCACTCGCATCGCCGCGCGTCTCAGACATTTTGAATTTCGAGATATATGCGGCCATGTGGAGCGCGCATCGATCATTTAAAGCTCCTCGCAATCAAGCGAGTAGGTGAGAATTTTATCAAGTCCATTCAGCAATCACAATCATCGCGTCTTGCCGAGGCATTACCTGGACGTCGTCTGCTTTCCGTGTTCCACAGACCGAAATCGGTTAGAATGCCCGCAGACACCGAACGGAGCGTTTCTGTCATGTGTGAGATAAAAGAAACGAGGCCTAAATGGGTCATAGCAACCCCGATTTTGGCAATAGCCTTTTTTCTCATTGCGCTGAGCTGCGAAAAATTGGCGGCAGCGCCCTGCATCGCGGGTCCTCGACCTGGCACGACTCTGAGGCTGGATCTGGCGGGTGGCCGTTACCAAGCTGCAACATATAATGCCGATGGCACGGTGCACCTGATCAGCTATGACGCAAGCGGAAACGTGACGGGCGATGTCGTTTACGCGGACAATGGATTGCGTATTCAAGAGGCACAATCAGGTTTGAAAGTATTTAATTATACCTACGAACCAGGCAACCATGTCGGACTCAGCTCCGGCCAATTTGTGGTATCAATACTGTCTGATGGAGCGCTAGTGAATATCTTTACATCTATTCAAGAAATAATGGGGCGATCTAGCACTCAAGTCGACGGCTGTACATATCCGACGGTTCAGATTAGGCGAGCCAACAAAACCATGTGGGACGTCCACACAAATGTTACGACTATGATTTTCAGTCCAGACTTGAAGCTTCCCTTAATGTCTAAAAGCATTCATGCAGATGGCAGGGTAACTGAGTTCCTGGTCAAACATATTCAAGTCAATGACGACACTAAATGACACCATCCAAACGGCCTAAGACGATCATCCGGAGGTGTGGGGCGTCGCCCCACACCTCCGGTTGTACTTCAGCGCGATACGATGATCAGTCCTGAACTTTTCCAAGCGCGGCGGCGAGGTGCGGACGCATTGCGCCCAGTCCCTAGGGAGAGTTCGGGCTCACCAGGAGCACACTTTCGCGGTCACCCGATGCGACAATATCCGATGCCCTGTGCAGGAATGCGGGATCTTCCGCCGCTATTGCCACATGCCGCGCAAACGGGCCCCAACGTCGATCCTCACATTCGGGACCGCGCCGGTCCTTACATCCTCTGGACAGGCCTTCGGCCAGGACACATGCTCGAAATTCGGAAGAACAGACTTCGGGATGAAGCGCGTGCGGGCCGCCAGAAGGTCCTTCACATGGGCCGCATCGAGGAATTTCAGCCCAGCGCCAGAAGCAGTGCGTGCCTGAGCGTCCGGTATGGGGTCGATTCCGTTGAAAAACCCTGTGCCGGCGGCGTGGCGAGATCAGTCTTTTTTGCACGCAGACGAGCCTCTCTCCTCAGGCCGCAGCCGCTCGTTCTCCACGCGGCATGAGCTTGGCGAGCTTCCTGAGGTTCTGGGCAGTTGCGGCAAGGTGGAACTCGTCCCGGGCGCCATTCGGGCCCCGCAGGCGGAGCCGGTCGAGCTTCAGGATGCGTTTGAGGTGGGCGAACAGCATCTCCACCTTCTTCCTCTGCCGCCGTGATGTCACATAGGCCTCGGTAGCGGCGATGTCCCTCGCCATGTCGCGGGCCCCTTCATGGATCGACCGCAACACCTTGCGTGGGGGTTCGGCTGGGCAACACTGCGATTTCAACACGCAGACGCCGCAGTCGGACTTGGCCGCGCGGTAGCGCATGAAGCCGTGTGGATCGACGCTGTCGCGGGTCACGCTGAAGCGGCGGCGATACCGGCGCAGCTCCTTGCCGCCCGGACAGGTGTAGAGATCCCGAACATGATCGTAGGCGAAGTCGGCGCGGCTGAATGTGCCGTCGCGGCGCGCCGACTTATCGAACACCGGGACGTGCGGCTCGATGCCGTGCTCGTGCACGAGCCAGGCCAGCATCTCGGCGGAGCCATAGGCGCTGTCGCCCATCAGCCGTGCCGGATAAAGATCGAAGCGCTCCATCGACCGTTCGATCATGCGTTTCGCCGCCAGGACCTCGGCCTGTCGGATCGCGGTGGTGGCCTCGACGTCGACGATGATCGCGTTGTCCACGTCGATCAGATAATTGGTGGAATAGGCGAAGAAGGCTTGGCCGCCGTGCGCTCCGGTCCAGCGGGCGGCCGGATCGGCCGGCGAGAGGAACTTCGGGGTGACCTCGGTGGCCGCGCCGAAGGCCGCATCGTCAAGGACGGCGAGATATTCCTCAACCGCGCGGCCGGCCGCCTCGGGCGACAGCCCGGCTTTGCCATCGACACCCTTCTGCCGGCTGGCCTCGGCCTTGATCAGGCTGGCATCGACGGCGAAGCCTTCCCCGCCGACCAGCCCCTCAGCGAGGCAACGCTGCAGCACCGTCTCGAACAGGTGCCGCAGCAGGTCGCTGTCACGGAAGCGGCCGTGCCGGTTCTTGGAGAAGGTGGAGTGGTCCGGCACGCGGCCGTCGAGGCCGAGCCGACAGAACCAGCGATAGGCCAGGTTGAGGTGGACCTCCTCGCACAGCCGCCGCTCCGAGCGGATGCCGAAGCAATAGCCGACAAGCAGCATCCGGATCATCAGCTCGGGGTCGATCGAGGGCCGGCCGGTCTCGCTGTAGAAGGGCTTAAGGTGCGCCCGGATGCCGGAGAGGTCAACGAACCCGTCGATGGCGCGCACGAGGTGGCCGGCAGGAACGTGGCGTTCGAGGCTGAACTCGTAGAACAGCGCCTCCTGCGCCCCCGTTCGCTCGCCCATCATCGGCCTGCCCTCCATCCATGAGGACAACTGAATCAGGACTTCGAGCCCGCAGCAACACAGACTTTTTCAACGGAATCGGTCAGACCTTCCCGTTAGGGATTCTTGTCGCTCTTCCGCCCGACGCGGAGACAACCAGCTTTTCCTTCGGTTTCGGCTGGACTTCCCTGCGCAAGGAAGCAGTAGTGGGTTGCGACGGCGGGGAGCCCGGTCGCGGATGAGCCCTGGAACCTAAGCGGTCCGGGGCTCGGGGTGGTGCAAGCGGACGCATGCTGCGTCTCGCCCACCGAGGACCCAACATGACTCGCCGGACCCGCACCACTCCTGCCCAACCCAAGATTGAACAGCAGAACACCGTCGCCGTTGCCCGCAAGGCCCAAGTGAAGGTGAAGGCGAAAGCGAAGACCACCTCTCGGCCCATGCCTGAGCCCGCGCCACTCCCGTCGCCGACCACGCCCAAGGTGCCTTCCGGCAAGCTGGGCACCCTGCTCGGCCGGATCGGCAACCCTGCTGGCGCCGGCATCGACGAACTCGCGGATGCGACCGGCTGGCAGGCACACACCATCCGCGCCGCCTTCAGTCGCCTCCGCCAGCGCGGCTTCCCGATCGCCCTCGTCACTGACACTGATGGCCGCAAGGCCTACCGGCTCGAAGCGAAGGAGGGCTGATCCTTGACCATCCTTGATGATGGCCTCTCTATAGGGCCGACCGGAGGCGCCTCAACGTCTCCGGCTCACGTCGACCTTTGCGCGGACCTCCCCACCCGCCTCGCAGCCCTCAGCACCATGGAGCGCGATGGCCTTGCCGCAGAGTGGCGACGCCAGTTCCGGGCGGCCCCGCCGGACCGCGTCCGGCGGGATCTGCTGGAGCTGGGCATCGCCTGGAAGCTTCAGGAGAAAGCCATCGGCGGCCTGAAGAAGGCCATCACCGCAGAGCTGCGGGATCTGGCCGAAGCGCTCGCCACCACAGGCGACATCCGCCGGGCCAAGGCGCCCCGCCTGAAGCCGGGTGCCCGGCTGGTGCGGGAATGGGGCGGCGTCACCCATGAGGTCACCGTCACCGATGGAGGGTTCCTCTGGAAGGGCAGAACTTGGACCTCCCTCTCCGCCATTGCCGGGAGGATCACTGGAGCCCACTGGTCGGGACCACGCTTCTTCGGGCTTGCCGCTGGAGGCAAGGCGACAGGGCACAACAAGGCGAAGCCGCGCATGACTGGTGAGCAGGATACTGGGGATGCGTAGGAATTCGCGATCTGGCGTCCGAGCGCCGACCACCAAGCCCTCCTTGGTCCGCTGCGCCATCTACACCCGCAAATCCTCCGAGGAGGGGCTGGAGCAGAGCTTCAACTCCCTCGACGCCCAGCGCGAGGCCTGCGAGGCTTATGTCGCCAGCCAGAAGGCGGAGGGCTGGATCGTTCTGCCCCGGATGTACGACGACGGCGGCTTCTCCGGCGGCACCATGGAGCGTCCGGCGCTGCGGCAGCTCCTCGCTGATGTGGAGGCCAAGCTCATCGACACGGTGGTCGTCTACAAGGTCGACCGCCTCACGCGTGCACTCGGGGACTTCGCCAAGATCGTCGAGGTGTTCGATACGGTCGGTGCCTCCTTCGTGTCGGTGACGCAGTCCTTCAACACTACGACGTCCATGGGCCGGCTCACCCTCAACATGCTGCTGTCCTTCGCCCAGTTCGAGCGGGAGGTCACCAGTGAGCGCATCCGCGACAAGATCGCGGCCTCCAAGGCCAAGGGCATGTGGATGGGTGGGCGACCACCGCTGGGCTACGAGGTCCGGGATCGCAAGCTTGAGATCGTGGAAGCCGAAGCGCAGACGGTGCAACACATCTTCGAGCGCTACGTTCAGCTCGGATCGGTCCTAGAGGTGGGAGAGGAACTGGCGGCCGCCGGGATCACCGCCAAACGCCATGTGTCCGCCACGGGAAATGTCACCGGTGGGGGAGTGCTGGGTCGCGGCGCGCTCTACCATCTGCTGCAGAATCGGCTCTATCGCGGCGAGATCAGCCATAAGGGCATCATCTATCCCGGCCAGCACGCAGCCATCATCGACGAGGACCTCTGGGACAAGGTGCAGGAGCTGCTCGCAGAGAACCGGGTGGAGCGGGCGGTTCGCTCCGATGCTGCTGCTCCCAGCCTGCTCGCAGGTCTCGTCCGGGACGAGGACGGGATCCCGCTCACTCCCAGCCATGCCAATAAGAAGGGGCGGCGCTACCGCTACTATGTCAGCCACGACCTGATCGCCGGGCGGAAGGATGTCGGCGGTAATGGGGACAGCGGACCGAAGCGTCGCCGCAGCTCGGCACGGCGCATCCCGGCGACCGACCTCGAAGCCATCGTCGAGAGGCGCATCACTCAACTCCTCGGGGATGCGTCGGCCATGGACACCCTCATCGCGCCACGGGCGCGGGATGTGGAGGAGCGTCGAGCGCTCGTAGCCCGGAGCATCGACCTTGCCCATCGCTGGCCGAGCCTTTCTCCGGCGGAGAAGATCGCCAGTCTGCATCAGCTGGTGAAGGAAATCGTGGTCATATCGGACGCGGTGAGCATCACCATCCGCAGCGATGCCATCCTCGCCTTGGCCCGTGGTGATGCCGATCCCCATCCGCACGACGACGGTGAAACCTTCAATTTATTGGTCCCGGCGACGCTGAAGCGGGTGGGGATGGAGATGCGGCATCTCGTCGATGCGCCGCAGGCCCACCAGAACCGCAAGCCCGATCACAGCCTCCTGCGGCTCCTCGCCCGTGCCCAAAGATTCCGGGATCTGATCCTTGAGGGCGATGGCACGTCCATCACCGAACTCGCCGCGGCGAGCGCCGTCACGCCATCCTACTTCACGCGCATCGTCCGCCTGGGGTTCCTCGCACCTGAAATCACCAAGGCGATCCTCGATGGGGACCAGCCCATTGAACTCTCCGCCCTGCAATTGTCACTGGCCCGCCTGCCGATGGACTGGTCGGAGCAACGCCGCTCGCTCGGCTTCAGGTGATCCCGTCGACCAACCCGAATCCGATCGGCTCACGCCCCGCCATCCAGCGGGGCTCTTCGTTCCTGGTCCGGCGGTCGGCGACGAATTGCGAAGAGCATCGCGGGGCAAACCGTACCACCAAAATGGCCTCGGGAGATATTGGTGGGTGATGCAAGCCGGTTCCGGTACCGGCAGCGTCTCTCCACTTTGCTGCGGGACGGGCCTCGGCACATGCCTTTGAACCTCCCGCACTATTCGGACGGGTGCGAAAAATCTTGAAAATCTTTCAAAATCAACTAGTTATGGCGGAGAGGGAGGGATTCGAACCCCCGATAGACTTGCGCCTATGCCGCATTTCGAGTGCGGTGCATTCGACCACTCTGCCACCTCTCCGCAGAGCACGGCGCGGGGCGCCGGGGCGTGTGGTTTTGCGCTTCTAGCGGAGAGCAGGGCCGACGACAAGACGTCACGTGATGCGCCGCGGCCCTTCTGCCCCGGCGGCCCACCGCAGGCTGCCGGCCGGGACGGTCGAGCGAGACCGGGCCGCAGACTGCAAGCCCGAGCCGCAAGCCCGAGCCGCAAGTCCGAGCCGCAAGCCCGGGCCACAAGCCGTGGCTGCAGCCCATCGGCCGGCTTGCGCCCGTCCCCTACACCGCCTTCAGGTGCCGCAGCGGCCGGCCGGGCGAAATCGCCTGCGCCGCGGCGACGATGGCCGCGGTGTCCAGCCCGTAATAAGCGTAAAGCTCCGCCAGCGTGCCGGTGCGGCCGAAATGCTCCACCCCCAGGGCCCGCACCCGGTGGCCCGCCACCGAGCCGAGCCAGCCCAGGGTCGCCGGGTGAGCGTCGATCACGGTCACCAGCCCGCAGTGGCGCGGCAGCGGCTCCAGAAGCCGCTCCACAAGGCTGCGCGCGCCGGTGATGCCGCGCTCGCGGGCGCGGGCGGCGGCGGTCCAGCCGGCATTCAGCCGGTCGGCGGAAGTCACCGCCAGAAGGCCCACGTCGCGCCGGTCCTCGGCAATGAGGGCCACGGCGGCAATGGCTTCCGGCGTCACCGCGCCCTGCACCGCCACCACCACCTCGCAATTGGGCCCAGGGGAGCGCAGCCAATAGGCGCCATCCACCATGGCGCTGCGCTGGGCCGCGGAAAAGCTGCGCCGCGGCTGCTCCAGTGGCCGGGTGGACAGGCGGAAATAGACCGAGCCGCCGGTCTCGTCCCGCAGCCAGTTGCGCTCGTTGGCGGCGCCCTCCTCGTCCCGCTGCACATAATCGAAGGCGAATTCCATCAGCACCGCCAGTTCGTCCACGAAGGCCGGCTCGAAGGCGGCCAGCCCATCCTGCGCCATGCCGATGAGCGGGGTGGAGATGGACTGGTGCGCCCCGCCCTCCGGCGCCAGGGTGATGCCGGACGGGGTGGCCACCAGAATGAAGCGGGCGTCCTGGTAGCAGGCATAGTTCAGGGCATCGAGCCCGCGGCAGATGAAGGGGTCGTAGAGCGTGCCCACCGGCACGAGGCGCGCGCCGAACAAAGAATGGCTGAGCCCGAAGGCGGAAAGGGTGAGGAACAGGTTCATCTCGGCGATGCCCAGCTCCACATGCTGGCCCTTGGGCGAGAACTCCCACGTGAAGGTGGAGGGAATGCGCTCGCGCCGGAACACGTCGGCCAGCGCCTCATGGGCGAACAGCCCGCGCCGGTTCACCCACGGCCCGAGATTGGTGGAGACGGTGACATCCGGCGAGGTGGTGACGATGCGGTCGGCCAGGGCGCTGTCGCCCTTGGCCAGGTCCTGCAGGATGAGGCCGAAGCCGGCCTGGGTGGACAAGGCCGGATTGGGCGGGGGCGCCAGCGCCGGCACCCCCAGCGCCGGCGCGGCGAAACGGCGCGCTCCGCCCTGCGCGAACGGCACGCGGGCCAGAAAGGCCTCAAGCTCCGCGGCCGGGCGCGCCAGGCCCTCGAAGGGCTCCCACTCGCGCCCCTCGCCCACCTTCATGGCGGCGCGCAGCGTCTCCATCTGCCCCGGGGTCATCAGGCCGGCGTGGTTGTCCTTGTGGCCGGCGAGCGGCAGGCCGAAGCCCTTCACCGTGTAGCAGAGGAAGGCCACCGGCCGGTCGTGGTCGATGGCGTCGAAGGCGGCAATGAGGGCGCCCAAATCGTGGCCGCCCAGGTTGGTCATGAGCGCTGAAAGCTCGGCGTCGGTGCGCCGGGCGATGAGGGCGCAAACCTCCCCCTGGTCGCCCAGGTCGTCCATCAGGCGCTTGCGCCAGGCCGCCCCGCCGCTGGAGGCGCCGCCCTGGAAGGCGAGGGCGGAATATTCGGCATTGGGGCAGGTGTCGATCCAGCGCTTCAGCGCGGCGCCGCCGGGCTCGGCGAAGGCGGCCTGCTGGAGGGCGCCGTATTTCAGCACCACCACCTGCCAGCCCATGGCCTCGAAAATGCCGGTGAAGCGCTCGTAGAGCCCCTCGCGCACCACCCCGTCGAGGCTCTGGCGGTTGTAGTCGATGATCCACCAGGTGTTGCGCACCTCGTGCTTCCAGCCCTCCAGCAGGGCCTCGAAGACATTGCCCTCGTCCAGCTCCGCATCGCCCACCAGGGCGATCATGCGCCCCTTGGGCCGGTCCCCGGCGAGGCCGTGGGCGTGCACATAATCCTGCGCCAGGCTGGCGAACAGGGTCTGCGCCACGCCCAGGCCCACGGAGCCGGTGGAGAAGTCCACATCGTCCACATCCTTGGTGCGGGAGGGGTAGGACTGGGCGCCGTCGAAGCCGCGAAAATCCTCCAGGCGCTGCCGCGTCTGCCGGCCGAGCAGATACTGGATGGCATGGAACACCGGGCTGGCATGGGGCTTCACCGCCACCCGGTCCTGCGGCCGCAGCACATGGAAATAGAGCGCGCACATGATGGTGGCGAGAGAGGCGCAGGAGGCCTGGTGGCCGCCCACCTTCAGCCCGTCGGAATTGGGGCGGACATGGTTGGCGTTGTGGATGGTCCAGCTGGCGAGCCACAACACCTTGCGCTCCAGCTCCGCGAGCAGGGCGAGATCCGCCGCGCCGGGGGAGGCGGCACGCGGGGAGGAGGGCGGGGCAACGGGGGGCATGGCGGTTTCCTCGGCGTGTCCACGGGGCATCTGCGGGCGTTCACCGCCCGTCCGGGCCGCAGGCCGGCCATCGCCCGCAGGGGCTTTCGGCGCGGCCCGCAGGGGCTTGCGCTCAGCCCGCAGGGGCTTGCGGCATCAGCATAGCGTCGCTGCCGGGGCAGGTTCGCTCAATTCGACCTTACCGTCGGAGCGTTTGGGGCTTATTCTGCCAGAGGAGCGGCAGGAAAGAGTGGAAACATGCGCCTCGACACCATAGACCGGAAGATCCTCGCCGCCCTGCAGCGCGACGGGCGCATGAGCATCGCCGATCTGGCGCAGGAGGTGGGGCTTTCCCCCTCCCCCTGCCTGCGGCGGGTGCGGGCGCTGGAGGACGCCGGCCTCATCTCCCGCTATGTGGCGGTGCTGGACCAGCGCAGGGCGGGCCTGCCGGTGAGCGTGTTCGTCTCCATCAAGCTGGAGCGCCAGCGGGAGGAAGCGCTGGACGGCTTTTCCGCCGCCATCCGCAACTGGCCGGAAGTGCTGGAATGCTATCTCATGACCGGCCCGCGGGATTATCTGCTGCGGGTGGTGGCGGCCGACCTCGATGCCTATGAGCGCTTCCTGAAGCAGAAGCTGACGCGCCTCGACGGCATCGCCTCCATCGAAAGCTCGTTCGCCCTGGAGCAGGTGAAATATTCCCACGTCCTGCCCCTGCCGTAGGGTCCGGCCCGGCCTCTGCCTCCGCCCTTGACCTCGATCAACGCCCTATTGCGGCACCGCACCTAGCTATGCGACCAACGGGAGTGTTCCCGACGCCCCGCGGGAGAGCGGCCATGGCCGGCTGCCGCGCGGGCATGCCCTGCCCTCGAAAGGGGTCCTGCCCATGAAGCGCACGCTGGTCATCATCGCCCTCATCGTGGCCGTGGCGGCGGCGGGCGGGGCGGGCGCCTGGTATCTCGCCTCCCGCAGCCGCGCCCTGCCGCCGGGCTTCGCCTCCGGCAACGGCCGCATCGAGGCCACCGAGGTGGATGTGGCCACCAAGGCCGCCGGCCGCGTGCTCGACGTACTGGCGGAGGAAGGCGATTTCGTCCGCCAGGGCCAGGTGGTGGCCCATATGGACGTGGAGGAGACCGCCGCCGCCCTGCGCACGGCGCAGGCGCAGGCCAGCCAGGCCCGCCAGTCGCGCGATACCGCCACCCATGTGGTGGAGCAGCGCAAGGGCGAGCTGGACCTCGCCGCCAAGGAGCTGGAACGGCAGGAGACCCTGGTCGCCAAGGGCTTCGCCACCGAGCAGAAGGTGGATCAATACCGCACCACCAAGCTCACCGCCCAGGCCGCGCTGGCGGCGGCGGAAAGCAGCCTCGCCGCCAGCGAATCCGCCATCCGCGCCGCCGAGGCGGAGGTGGACCGGCTGACCCGCATGGTGGCCGACGGCACGCTGGTGGCGCCCAAGTCCGGCCGCGTCATCTACCGCCTCGCCGAGCCGGGCGAAGTGCTGGGCGCGGGCGGCAAGGTGCTCACCCTCATCGACCTGTCCGACGTGTACATGACCATCTTCCTGCCGGCATCGGAGGCCGGCGCCCTGGCGCTGGGGGCCGAGGCCCGGCTGCTGCTGGAGCCCTTGCCCGACCGCGCCGTGCCGGCCGCGGTCTCCTTCGTCTCGGCCCGGGCGCAATTCACCCCCAAGCAGGTGGAGACCCAGCGCGAGCGCGACCGCATGATGTTCCGCGTGAAGCTGCGCGTCGCCCGCCCGCTGGTGGAAAAATACCTGGAGCAGGTGAAGACCGGCGTCACCGGCGTGGGCTATGTGCGGCTTGATCCCCAGGCGCAATGGCCGTCCTGGCTCCAGTCCGACCTGGTGCGCGAGGCGGCGCAGTGACCATGGCGCCGGCCAAGGACGCGCGCCCGGACGCCATCCGCCTTGCCGGCATCCGCCACCGCTACGGCCGCGTGGCCGCGGTGGAGGGTCTCGACCTCGCCATTGCGGAAGGCGCCTCGGTGGCGCTGGTGGGGCCGGACGGGGTGGGCAAGTCCACCCTGCTCGGCCTCATCTCCGGCGCCAAGCGCATCCAGGCCGGCACCGTGGAGGTGCTGGGCGCGGACCTGTCCAACCGCCGCGCCCGCGAAGCGGTGCAGCCGCGCATCGCCTTCATGCCCCAGGGGCTGGGCCGCAACCTCTATCCCAACCTCTCGGTGGCCGAGAACATCGCCTTCTTCGCCCGGCTGTTCGGGGAGGATGCCGCGGCCAAGGGCGCCCGCGTCGCCCCGCTGCTCGCCGCCACGGGGCTCGACCCCTTCGCCGACCGGCTCATGCGCAAGCTCTCCGGCGGCATGAAGCAGAAGCTGGGGCTGTGCTGCGCCCTGGTGCACGACCCCGACCTGCTGCTGCTGGACGAGCCCACCACCGGCGTCGATCCCCTGTCCCGCCGCCAGTTCTGGGATTTTGTCGAATCCATCCGCGCCGAGCGGCCGCGCCTGACCCTACTGGTGGCCACCGCCGACATGGAGGAGGCCGCGCGCTTCGGCCGCGTGGTGATGATGGACGAGGGGCGCATCCTCGCCGACGGCAGCCCGGCGGAGCTTCTGGCGCGTACCGGCCAGCCGAACCTGGAGCGCGCCTTCATCTCGCTTCTGCCCGCGGACCGGCGGGGCGACGGCGACGGCAGCGCGGCGCCCGCCCCGCTGGCGGCGGACGCGCCGGTGGCCATCGCCGCCCGCGCCCTCACCCGGCGCTTCGGCGATTTCGTGGCGGTGGACCAGGTGAGCTTCGAAATCCGCCGCGGCGAGATCTTCGGCTTCCTCGGCTCCAACGGCTGCGGCAAGTCCACCACCATGAAGATGCTCACCGGCCTGCTGCCGGCCAGCTCGGGGGAGGCGCTGCTGTTCGGCGTGCCGGTGGACCCCGCCGACATCGAGACCCGCCGGCGCGTCGGCTATATGAGCCAGGCCTTCTCCCTCTACGGTGAACTGACCGTGCGGCAGAATCTGGAGCTGCACGCCCGCCTGTTCTCCCTGGAGCCCGCGGCGGCGGCGGCGCGCATCGCAATGCTGGTGGCGCAGTTCGACCTTTCACCCCACCTCGACGATCTGTCCGAGGGCCTGCCGCTGGGCGTTCGCCAGCGCCTGTCGCTGGCGGTGGCCATCCTGCACGAGCCGGAGCTGCTGATCCTCGACGAGCCCACCTCGGGGGTGGACCCGGTGGCGCGGGACGGCTTCTGGGACCACCTGCAGCGCCTCTCGCGGGAGGAGGGCGTCACCATCTTCGTCTCCACCCATTTCATGGGCGAGGCGGAGCGCTGCGATCGCATCTCCTTCATGCACGCCGGGCGCGTCATCGCCACCGGCACGCCGGCGCAGCTGCAGGCGGCCAAGGGGGCGCCCTCCCTCGAAGAAGCCTTCATCGCCTATATGGAGATGGGCGGGCGCGCCGCCGAGACCGACGCCCACGTGCCCCCGGCCGCGGCGGCGCCGGTGCGGCCGGCCGCCTTCTCCCCCCGCCGCCTCGGCGCCTATGCCTGGCGCGAGGCGCTGGAGCTGCGGCGCGATCCGGTACGCCTCGCCTTCGCCTTGCTGGGCACGGCGCTGCTCATGGTGATCTTCGGCTACGGCATCACCCTCGACGTGGACAACCTGCGCTTTGCCGTGCTCGACCGCGACCAGTCGCCGGAGAGCCGCGCCTATGTGGACGGCTTCGCCCACTCCCCCTATTTCGTCGTGGAGCCCGCCCTCTCCGATCCGGCCGACCTCGACCGGCGGCTGAAATCCAACGCCATCGCCTTCGCCATCGAGCTGCCGCCGAAATTCGGCGCGGACCTGCGGGAGGGCAAGGCCACCGAGGTGCTGGTGACCATCGACGGCGCCATGCCGTTCCGCGCCGAAACCATCAAGGGCTATGTGCAGGCGGTGCACCTGTTGTTCCTGGAGGATGCGGCGCAGGCCGCCGGGCAGGCCATCACCACCCTCGCCAGCCTGGAAATGCGCTACCGCTACAACCAGTCGTTCCGCAGCGTCGATGCCATGGTGCCGGCCAATATCGCGCTCATGCTCATCTTCATTCCCGCCATCCTCACCGCTTTGGGCGTGGTGACGGAGAAGGAACTGGGCTCCATCACCAATCTCTATGTCACCCCCGTCACCAAGCTGGAGTTCCTGCTGGGCAAGCAGGCGCCCTATGTGGCGGTGGCCTTCTTCAATTTCTTCGTCCTGGTGCTGATGGCGCTGTTCCTGTTCGGGGTGCCGCTGAAGGGCTCCTTCGCCGGCCTGGCGCTGGGCGCCTTCGCTTATGTGCTCGCCTCCACTGCCATCGGCCTCGTCTCCTCCACCCTCACCAACACCCAGGTGGCCGCCCTGTTCGGAACCGCCATCGGCACCATGATGCCGGCCACCCAGTTTTCCGGCATGCTCCAGCCGGTGGCGACGCTGGAAGGCGGGGCCTGGATGTTGGGCACCTTCTTTCCCACCACCTATTTCATGCGCATCAGCGTGGGCGCCTTCACCAAGGGGCTGGACTTCTCCGAACTGGCGCCCTTCATCCTCGCCACCGCCGCCTTCTGGCCGGCGCTGCTCGCCATCGCCTGGCTCATGCTGGGCAAGCAGGAGCGCTGAGATGGCCATCGACCCGCCACCGGTGACGGCGCCCCCCTCCCCGCCCCGGCGACGCTCCAGGTTCGCCAATGTGCGCCACCTCATGGGCAAGGAGCTCATCAGCCTGTGGCGCGACCGGTCCCTTCTGGTGCTGGTGGTCTACGCCTTCACCATCGCCATCGTGCTGCAGGCGACGGGCATCAAGCACGACCTCAACCGCGCCACGGTGGGCGTGGTGGACGAGGACAATTCCGCCCTTTCCAACGCCCTCCTGGACGCCCTGCTGCCGCCGCGCTTCCAAGAGCCGGTGCCCCTCGCCCCGCAGGAGGTGGACCCGGCCATGGACGCGGCCCGCTACACCTTCGTGCTCGATATTCCGCCCAACTTCCAGGCGGACGTGCTGGCCGGGCGCGACCCCTCGGTGCAGTTGCTCATCGACGCCACCGCTTTGATGCAGGCCGGCGTCGGCGCCAACGACATCGCCGCCATCTTCCAGCAGGAGGTGAACCGCTTCGTGCTGCGGCACGGGGAGGGCGTGGCCACGCCGGTGGAACTGCAGGTGCGGATCGCCTTCAATCAGGGGCTCGAATCCTCCTGGTTCACCGGCACCATGGGGCTCATCACCAACATCACCATGCTTTCGGTGCTGCTGGCCGGTGCCGCCCTCATCCGCGAGCGGGAGCACGGCACGCTGGAACACCTGCTGGTGCTGCCGGTGCGCCCGTCCGAGATCATGCTGGCCAAGATCCTGGCCAATGGCGCGGTGATCCTGGTGGGCGCGGCCTTCAGCATCGTGGTGGTGCTGAAATGGGGGATGGGAATGGGAATCGCCGGCTCGGTGCCCCTGTTCCTGGCCGGCACCGCGCTCTACCTGTTCTTCACCGCCTCGCTCGGCATCTTCCTCGGCACCCTGTCCGGCTCCATGCCCCAGTTCGGGCTGCTGTTCTTCCTGGTGGTGCTGCCCATGAACATGCTGTCCGGCGGCTTCACGCCCCTGGAGAGCATGCCGCGCTGGCTGCAGACGGCGATGCAGGCCTCGCCCTCCACCCAGTTCGTGGCCTTCGCCCAGGCCATCCTGTATCGCGGGGCGGGGATCGAGACGGTCTGGCCGCGCTTTGCCGCCACCTTCGGCATGGGAATGCTGTTCTTCGCCGTGGCGCTGGCGCGCTTCCGCACCTTCCTCGCCGCCCAGCAATAGGGCGGGCCGGGCGCGGGGATCAGATATAGTCCACGAAGGAGGACAGGGCCTCGCGGGAGAGGTCCCGCATCTGGGCGAGGGTGTAGGTGTCGAGCACGGTGCCGATGGCGTCGCGCACCTGCACCATCAGCAGGCGCACCTCGCAGGTGGCCACGTCGCAATCCTCGCACGGCTCATAGGCGTTGCGGCTGGCGCAGGGGAAGGGGGCGAGGGGGCCGTCCAGGGCGCGGATCATCTCGCCCACCACGATGTCTTCCGGCGCCTTGGCGAGGCGGTAGCCGCCGAGCTTGCCCTTCTTGGACGAGAGGAAGCCGGCGTTGCGCAGCTCGCCCAGGATGACGTCCAGGAACTTCTTCGGGATCTGCTCGGCCTCGGCGATATCCGCCACCTGCGTGGAGCCGCCCGGCGGCAGGCGCGCCAGATGGACCGCCGCCTTGAGGCCGTACTTTCCCTTTTTCGTCAGCATTCCGCACCCTCTGACCGGCTTATGCGGATCGCCCGGGTCGGCGTCAACTGTCTTCGCCCTTCAGCTCGTGGCGCGCCATGAGGGGCGCCTGAAGCATGGCGAAGGCGAAGGTGAGCGGAAGGTAGCCGAAGGTCTTGAAGGCCACCCAGGTGTCGGTGGAGAAGGAGCGCCACACCAGTTCGTTCACCACCGCCATCACCAGGAAGAACACCCCCCAGCGGATGGTCAGCACCCGCCATCCTTCGTCGGTGAGTTGCACCATTCCGTCAAAGACATAGGGCAGCAGCGGCTTGCGGAAGACGAGCCCGCCCAGCAGCAGCGCGCCGAACAGGGCATTCACCATGGTGGGCTTCAGCTTGATGAAATGATCATCCTGCAGCCACAAGGTGAGGGAGCCGAACACCATCACCACCAGCGCCGAAACCAGCGGCATCACCGCAATGCGCCGGGCCAGCACCCACATGGCCGCGAGGGAGGCGAGGGTGGCCACCATGAACGCCCCGGTGGCCACATAGATGCCGCCATAGGCATTGGCGGCGAAGAACAGCACCAGCGGGCCGAGCTCAAGGCCGATCTTCAGCCAGGGGCTCATCTTCGGGCGGGCGGGAACAGTGGTGTCGCTCATCTCTCGGGCCGGTGGGAGGAAGGATCGGGTCCCGGCCGCGCGGGCAAGGGGGCTTTCGTTCATGTGGCGCCGTTCCGCGGCACAATCAAGGCCTTGCTCCGTCTCCCCGCAGCGGACCGAGGCAGGAGGTGAGCTCCGGCCCCTCCCGCGGCACCCGCGCCTGGAGCCGGGAGGCGAGCCGCTGCACCCCCACGGACGGGTTGCCCGCGTCGCGCCGGTGCGGATTGGGCAGCATCACCGCCAGCAGCGCCGCCTGCCGCGCATCCACCCGCGACGGCGGGAGGTCGAAGGCGCGGCGGGCCCCGGCCGCCACCCCGAACTCGCCGTCCGGGCCCCATTCGGCGATGTTGAGATAGATCTCGATGAGCCGCCGCTTGCTGACCACCAGGTCGAGCCACAGCGCCAGCGGGATCTCGATGGCCTTGCGGATCAGCTCCCGGCCCGGCCACAGGAAGAGATTCTTGGCGATCTGCATGGGAATGGTGGAGGCGCCGCGGGTTTCCTCGATGTCGTCCGCCGTCTCGATGGCGGCGCGCATCTCCGCAATGTCCACGCCGGGATGAAAGCAGAAGCGTGCATCCTCGGAGGCGATGACGGTGCGCACCAGCGCCGGCGACATGGCCTCGATGGGGGTCCACACGCGCTCCACCCGCGCGCCGGTGATCCAGCGGGCCAGCATCAGGGTGGAGACGGGGTTCACCACATTATAGGCAAGGGACAGGAGCAGCGGGATCACCGCCAGCACGAGCACGATGCGCAGCACCACACGAACCATCCCCTGCCCTCCCCTGCAGCCGCACGAGCCCGGCACCCGGCGGCTTGACCTTCCACCCTGGTTGAGGCACCGCAATGGCCCCGTCAACGGCAGCGCGCCCGCGCCGTTGCGTTCTCTTCTCCTGCCGCCCGAGGTGCGAAGGTGACGCTTTCCCTGGCTGCCCGTCTCGACGCCGCAGCGACCGCCACTGAGGCCCGCCTCGCCCTCGCCCTCGCCGATGCCCCCCTCCCCGGCGAGCGGCTGCGGCCGGAACGGCTCATGGCCGCCATGCGCCACGGCGCCCTGGGCGGCGGCAAGCGGCTGCGGCCCTTCCTGGTACTGGAGAGCGCGGCGCTGTTTGCCGTCGCCCCCGAGGCCGCGGTGACGGCCGCCGCCGCCGTTGAATGCATCCATTGCTATTCGCTGATCCATGACGACCTGCCGGCCATGGACGATGACGACCTGCGCCGCGGCCGGCCCACCGTGCACAAGGCGTTCGACGAGGCCACCGCCATCCTGGCCGGGGACGGGCTATTGACCCTCGCCTTCGATCTCCTGGCCGGCAGCGATGCCCATGCGGACCCGGCGGCGCGCATCGCCCTGGTGCGGGCCCTGGCCCGCGCGGCGGGCATCGGCGGCATGGTGGGCGGGCAGATGCTGGACCTCGCCGCCGAAGGGCGGTTTTCGGGCGGCGCCCCGCTGGCCCTGGGGGAGGCCGCCATCCGCGACCTGCAGGCCATGAAGACCGGCGCCCTGCTCAGCGTTTCGGTGGAGGCCGGCGCCATCCTCGGCGGCGCGGACGCGCAGGCGCGGGCCGCGCTTTTCGCCTATGGCCGGGCGCTGGGTGCCGCTTTCCAGATCGCCGACGACATCCTCGACGTGGAGGGCACCGCCGAGGAGGTGGGCAAGAAGGTGGGGAAGGACGCCGCGGCGGGCAAGGCGACCCTGGTGTCCCGCCTGGGCCTCGACGCCGCGCGGGCCCTCCTGGCGAGCCTGGTGGACGATGCCGCCGCCGCCCTCACCCCCTTCGGCACGCGCGGCGCCCTGCTGGCGCAGGCGGCCCGGTTCGTGGCGGACCGGCGAAGCTGAACGGCGGCCGGCGGCGCAGGCCCGGTGCAGCACGGGCGGATTCATGGCCCGGACGATTGAGCCGGAGCCGATCCCGCACTACCGTTCCCCCGTGACCGACCCGCGCCATACCCCCCTCACCCGCCGCCGCCTGCTCGCGCGCGGCGCGGCCCTCGCCACCCTGCCCTTCGGCGCCGCCGCTGCGCTGGGGCAGCAGAGCGAGGCCGACGTCATCATCATCGGCGCCGGAACGGCGGGCATCTCCGCGGCGCGGCGGGTGGCGGAGGCCGGGCGCAGCTATGCCCTGCTTGAAGCCTCCGCCCATGTGGGCGGGCGCACGGTCACCGACACCGCGGTGTTTGGCGTTCCATTCGACATGGGCGCCACGCGCCTTTACCTGCCGGCGGCGCGGCCCATGGCGGCGTTCGGGCGGGCCGATGGGCTCGACATTCATCGGGCGCCCCAGGGCGGCAGGCTCTATCAAAGCGGGCGAGAGGCCAGCGACAGCGACTATGAGGACTTCATCGCCACCGTCCGCCGGGCGGAGCGGGCCATCGGCGCCGCCGGGGATGCGGGACGGGACCTGCCCGCCTCCCGGGTGCTGCCGGATCTTGGACCATGGTCGGCGAGCGCGCGCTTCGTGGTGGGTCCGCTCGCCTGCGCCAAGGGGCTCGGCCAGGTGTCCACTGTGGATGCCTCCCGGGCGGAGGAGCGCGACGGCGAGGAGGTGTGCCGGCAGGGCGTGGGAACGCTGGTGACCCGGCTGGCCCGGCCCCTCACCGTCCGGCTGGAGACGGTGGCCCGCTCGGTGGATCTGGGCGGACGGCTGGTGGCGGTGCAGACCAACCGGGGCACCGTGCTGGGCCGGGTGGTCATCCTCGCCGTGCCGCCGAGCCTGCTGGCGGCCGGCAAGCTGCGCGTGCTCCCCGGCCTGCCCCAGCGCTACCGCACGGCCATCGAGAAGATCACCCTCGGCGCCTATGATCACATCGCCTTCCAGCTGCCGCGCAACCCGCTCGGGCTTTCGCCGGACGAAATGATCTATTTCAAGCTGGAGGGAACCAACGCCTATGCCCTGCGGGCGCGCATCGGCGGCGGCGACCTGCATATGCTCGAAGTGGCAGGCGACACGGCGGCAGGCCTTGCCGAAGCGCCGGCCGAGGCGGCAACCGCCTTCCTCAAGGAAGCGCTGACCCGCGAGTTCGGGGCGGACATGGCGGCCCGGATCGGCCGGGTGCACGCCACTCGCTGGACCCGGGAGCCGTTCGCGCTGGGCGCCTTCTCCTGCGCTTTGCCGGGGTTCGGCAACATGCGCCGGGCGTTCACGGAGGTGGTGAGTGGCCGGCTTCTGTTCGCCGGCGAACATGCCCACGAAACCCTCTGGGGAACAGTGGGCGGCGCCTGGGTGGCCGGAGAGCGGGCGGCGCGGCAGGCGCTGGGCATCCTCGCCGGCCGCTCGGGCTGATCGGCCGCGCCGGAGCCCGCCACCGGGCGACGCCGCCCGGGCGCGCCCGCTCAATGGGCGCGGGCGAACATCTCGTTGAAGGAATAGCCGGCACCGCGCACGGTGCGGATGGGATCGGACTGGCGGCCGCGATTGATGGCCTTGCGCAGGCGGCCCACATGCACATCCACGGTGCGCTCGTCGATATAGACGTCCTGGCCCCACACGCCGTCCAGCAGCTGTTCCCGGGAGAAGACGCGGCCAGGGCTCTGCATGAGGAATTCCAGGAGGCGGAATTCGGTGGGACCCAGATGCACCTCGCGGCCGGCGCGGTGCACGCGGTGGGTCTCGCGGTCCAGCTCGATGTCGCCGGCCCGCAGCAGGGTGGCCACATGCTCCGGCTTGGCCCGACGCAGCAGGGCCCGCACCCGGGCGAGCAGCTCGGGCACGGAGAAGGGCTTCACCACATAATCGTCCGCGCCGGTGGCGAGACCGCGCACCCGCTCCGTCTCCTCGCCACGGGCGGTGAGCATGATGACCGGCAGGCGCTCGGTCTCCGGGCGTGTGCGCAGGCGCCGGCACAGCTCGATGCCTGAAAGGCCCGGCAGCATCCAGTCGAGGATCACGAGATCCGGCACGCTTTCGCGCAACCGGGTCTCGGCCTCGTCCCCGCGGCCGACGCTTTCGACGCCGTAGCCTTCCGACTCCAGATTGTAACGGAGCAGAAGGGTGAGCGGCTCCTCATCCTCGACGATCAGAATACGCGCCGGCACAGTCCCTCACCCGCTTTCGCCTGCTGTCCGCCAGGGCCTCAGCCCTGAACGGTACGCCCAGGAAATGCCAGGGTGGTCTCGCTGGAGGCATCCGCCTTGGGGCGGCTCTCCGGCAACACCTGACCCGTGACCATGTAATAGACGATCTCCGCAATGTTGGTCGCGTGGTCGCCGATGCGTTCGATGTTCTTGGCACAGAACAGCAGGTGCGTGCACACGGAGATGTTGCGCGGGTCCTCCATCATGTAGGTGAGGAGCTCGCGGAACAGGGACGTGTACATGGTGTCGATGGCGCCGTCGCGCCCCCACACTTCCAGCGCCTTCGCCTCGTTGCGGGCGGCATAGGCGTCCAGCACTTCCTTCATCTGCTCGAGCACCAGCTCGGCGATATGCTCCACGCCGCGCACCAGCTTGTGGGGGTGGTATTCGCCCTCGATGGCGATGACCCGCTTGCCGACATTCTTGGCGAGGTCGCCGATGCGCTCCAAATCGTTGGCCACGCGGATGGCGGCCACGATCTCGCGCAGGTCGTTGGCCACCGGCTGGCGCTTGGCGATGACGAGGATGGCGCGCTCCTCGATGTCGCGCTGCGCCTGGTCCACGGTGGCGTCCAGAAGGACCACCTTCTGGGCAAGGGCGCCGTCGCGGCGGATGAGGGCGGTCACCGAGTCGCTGACCAGGCGCTCGGCCTGGCCGCCCATTTCGACCACCTTGCGGCCGATTTCCTTCAGCTCCACATCGAAGGACGATACGGTATGCTCCGGCATCTCAGGATCCTTCCAGGGCTCAGCCGAAGCGGCCGGTGATGTAATCGCGGGTCTTGATCTCCTTCGGATTGGTGAAGATCACGTCCGAGGGGGCCACTTCGATCAGCTCGCCCAGATAGAAGAAGGCGGTGATGTCGGCGCAGCGTGCTGCCTGCTGCATGTTGTGGGTCACGATGACGATGGTGAATTCCTGCTTCAGCTCGTCGATCAGGTCTTCGATCTTCGAGGTGGAGATGGGATCGAGGGCCGAGGTGGGCTCGTCCAGCAGGATCACTTCCGGCTTCACCGCGATGGTGCGGGCGATGCACAGGCGCTGCTGCTGGCCGCCGGACATGCCGAGGGCGGAGGTGTGCAGGCGGTCCTTGGTCTCGTCCCAGATGGCGGCCTTGCGCAGGCACCATTCCACCCGCTCGTCCATCTGCGCCTTGGAAAGCCGCTCGTGCAGCTTCACGCCGAAGGCGATGTTGTCATAGATGGTCATGGGGAAGGGGGTGGGCTTCTGAAACACCATGCCGATGCGCGTGCGCACGATGGTGGGGTCCAGCTCCTTGCCGACGATGTTCACGCCGTCGAACAGCACCGCGCCTTCCGCGCGCTGGCCCGGGTAGAGGTCGTACATGCGGTTGAACACGCGCAGCAGCGTGGACTTGCCGCAGCCCGACGGGCCGATCATGGCGGTGACCCGCTTCTCCGGAATATCGAAATTGATGTTCCGGAGCGCGTGGTTGGTGCCGTAATAGAACTGGAGGTTGTCCACCTTGATCTTGGACGGAGCCTGCACCGCATCCGGCTTCGCGGCCACGGACGAGGCGATGTTGAAGGTGGGATCGACGGCTGAAGTCATCTGAGCCTCACTTGGGAGGTTGAGTTCCGGGGCGTTGGCCGCCGGGCGCGCCGGCGGCGGTTTATTCAGTCGGAACGCCTAGTTGCTACGCGCCAGGAAGAGGCGGGAGGCGACGTTGAGCACAAGCACGCCCACGGTGATGAGCAGCGCGCCGGCCCAGGCAAGGGAAACCCAGTCGTCGAACGGGCTTCCGGCGAACTGGTAGATGGCGATGGGCAGGCTCGCCATCGGCTTCGACAGGTCAACCGAGAAGGCGTTGTTGCCGAGCGAGGTGAACAGCAGGGGCGCCGTCTCGCCGGCCGCGCGGGCGATGGCCAAGAGGATGCCGGTGACGATGCCGGCCCGGGCGGCGCGCCAGGTGATGAACATCACCACCTTCCACTGGGGGGCGCCGAGGGCGAAAGCCGCCTCGCGCAGGCCCACCGGCACCAGGTTCAGCATGTCCTCGGTGGTGCGCACCACCACCGGGATCACCAGGATCGCCAGCGCCAGGGAGCCCGCCCAGCCGGAGAAGCCGCCCAGCGGCACCACCAGCAGGGTGTAGATGAACAGGCCCACCAGGATGGACGGCGCCGACAAGAGGATGTCGTTCACGAAGCGCGCGGCCGCGCCGATCTTCGTACCCTTGCCGTTCTCGGCCAGGAAGGTGCCGCAGAAGATGCCGATGGGACCGCCGATGGCCATGGCGATGGCGATCTGGATCAGCGAGCCGACGATGGCGTTCAACAGGCCGCCATTCTGGCCCGGCGGCTTGGTGACCTCGGTGAAGACATTGAGCCCCAGGGCCGGAAGCCCGCGGGACAGGAGCGTCCACAGGATCCAGCCGAGCAGGAAGATGGCCAGGACGGCGAAGCCGACGGAAACCGCCTTGATGGTGGTGTCCTTGGCGCGGCGGGCAGCGAGAGAAGCCATGGTTTCCTTCCCCCCGGATCAGTCGAGGCGCGAGCGCACGAGCGCCCGGGACAGGGCCAGCACGATGAACGAGATGACGAAGAGAATGAAGCCGAGCTGCAGCAGCGAGGTCAGCTTCAGCGAGCCGATGGGCGCCTCGGGGAATTCGTTGGCGATGGTGGAGGCGATGGTGGCGCCCGGCGCGAACAAAGAGGCCGAAAGGCGCGTGGCATTGCCGATCACGAAGGTCACCGCCATGGTCTCGCCCAGCGCGCGGCCGAGGCCCAGCATCACCGCACCCACCATGGCCGTGCGGCCGTAGGGGATGGAGACGTTCTTGTAGACCTCATAGGTGGTGCCGCCGACGCCGTAGGCGGATTCCTTGAGCATGGGAGGCACCGATTCCAGCGTCTCCACGAACATGGCCGTGATGAAGGGCAGGATCATCACCGCCAGGATGAGGCCGGCGGTGAGCATGCCCGAGCCCAGGGGCGGACCGGCGAAGAGCAGGCCGATGATCGGCAGGTTGCCCAGCGTGTCGATCAGCGGGGGCTGCACATAGGCCGCCATGAGCGGGACGATGACGAAGAAGCCCCACATGCCGTAGATGATGGACGGCACGGCGGCGAGAAGCTGGATGGCCACGCCGATGGGCCGCTTCAGCGGCGGCGGAGCGATCTCGGTGAGGAAGAAGGCGATGCCGAAGGACAAGGGCAGGGCCACCACCACCGCGATGATGGCGCTGAACAGCGTGCCGTAGATCATCACGAGGGCGCCGAAATTCTCGGTCACCGGGTTCCACGTGGCGGTCCAGATGAAATCGAGGCCGAAATGCTGCAGGGCCGGCAGGCCGCCCTGGAACAGCTCGGCGATGATGAGGCCGAGAAGCACGAGAACGAAGATGCCGCTGGCCCAGAGCAGGCCCACGAAGATGGGGTCGGAAACCGCGCCGGTTCCCTTCGCCTTGCTGATGGGCTGGACCGTGCCAGACCGCATGCTCTCCACCGTAGCGTCCATCGGATGCTTGTCCCCCGCGAGCCGCACAGGCGGCGTGATCTGCAAGACGTTGCGCACAGCGGATCGACGCCGCGCGAGATGTTCACCCTTTCGGCTGGAGCCGCAACCCCCTCCAGGAATGAGGCGGCTCCACCCGGAAGAGCATCGCCCTCCGTAGGGAGGGCGATGCGTAGCAATCCAGGATCAGAGGACGGGCTTGCCGTCCGGACCCAGAACTTCCTTCTTGAAGGCTTCCTCAACCTGCTTCACGACCGACGCGGGAAGCGGGATGTAGTGCATCTTCTCGGCGATCTCGGCGCCTTCCTTGGTGTAGGCCCAGGAGAAGAACTTCATGGTCTCGCGAGAAGCCTCGATGTTCTTCGGGTCCTTCGGGAGAAGGATGTAGGTGGGGCTCACGATCGGCCACGCCTCGGCGGCGGGGGCGTCGATCATGGACGCGGCGAAGTCCTTGGCGCCCGCCCAGTCGGCGGAGGCGGCGGCAGCCTGGAAGCCCTTGACCTCGGGGCTCACGAAGTGGCCGGCCTTGTTCTTCAGCTGGGTCACCACCAGATTGTTGGCGGCGGCGTAGATGAACTCCACGTAGCCGAGGCCACCCTTGGTGTTCTTCACGGTGCCGGTGACACCCTCGTTGCCCTTGGCGCCGGCGCCAGCCGGCCACTGGACCGAGGTGGCGGAGCCGACCTTGGACTTCCACTCAGGGCTCACGGCGCTGAGGTAGGAGGTGAAGATGGAGGTCGTGCCCGAGGAGTCCGAGCGATACACGGGAACGATCGCCTGCGACGGCAGCTTCACGCCGGGGTTCAGCTCGGCAATGGCCTTGTCGTCCCACTTCGTGATCTTGCCGAGATAGATGTCGGCGAGCACCGGGCCGGTCAGCTTGAGCTGGTTGGTGGCGATGCCTTCCAGGTTCACGGTGGCGACCACCGAGCCGATCACGGTCGGGAACTGGAGCAGCTTGTTGGCGGCGAGCTTCTCGCCGGGAACGGTGGCGTCGGAGGCGCCGAAATCAACCGTGCGGTTGATGATCTGGTTCTGACCGCCGCCCGAACCGATGGACTGGTAGTTCAGGGTCGAGCCGGTCTTTTCTTTGAACTTCGCACCCCAGGCCTGGTAGACGGGGGCGGGGAAAGACGCCCCGGCACCAGTGAAATCAACGGCTTGAGCGCTGCCAGCGAACAGCGAGCCGGCCACGGCGATTGCGCCGAGTGCGGTGGTGAGCTTCACGGTATCTCTCCTTGCCAATTTCGGAGCCGCTCCACAGCCTGGGGCCGGAACGACATTGGGCCCGGGACTCATAGCCTCCGCGCGCCAAGGTTCTATGACGCGGACATGACACTGAGATGACTTCGCAGGCCGCTGGCTTATTCAGCTTTTTTTGTCTTCCAGGACGGCATCAAGGCGCACGGCGAAGGTCGCGCCCTCGCCCAGCACGCTGTCGATGGCCATCCGGCCGCGATGGCGGGCCACGATGTGCTTCACAATGGCGAGGCCCAGTCCCGTACCGCCCTGGTCGCGGCTCGCCGCCACGTCCACCCGGTAGAAGCGCTCGGTGAGGCGCGGCAGGTGCTCCGGCGCGATCCCCGGGCCAAAGTCGCGCACCGTCACCACCGCGCTGTCCACATTGCCCGCCTCGCGCACCACGCTGACCCGTATGGTCTTGCCCACGGCGGCATATTTCAGCGCATTCTCCACCAAATTCTCGAACAGGCGGATGAGCTCGTCGCGGTCGCCGAGCACCTCCAGCCGCCCCGCCTCCCGCACCTGCTCGATGGTGACGCCGCGATCGCGGGCCAGCGGCGAGAGGGTGTCGCACACATGGGCGACGATGGCCCCCAGGTCCACCTTGGTCTGCGGCCGGACATGGGCGTTGAGCTCGATGCGCGACAGGGAGAGCAGGTCGTCGATCAGCCGCGACATGCGCTTGGCCTGCGACGCCATGATGGACAGGAAGCGCTCGCGGGCCGGGGCATCGTTGCGCGCCGGCCCCTGCAGGGTCTCGATGAAGCCGGAAAGCGAGGCCAGAGGTGTGCGCAGCTCGTGGCTGGCATTGGCCACGAAGTCGGCCCGCATCTGCTCCACCCGGCGCTGCTGGGTGAGATCGCGAAACGTCAGCAGCACGGCATCGGGCGCCGCCTCGCCGGCCATGCGGCCCCCGCCGGCGGGGGCATCGAGCCGCAGCGGCACCACATGGGCTTCGAGCCAGCGGTCCAGGGGCACGCGCTCGGCAAACTCCACCCGGCGGGGAATGCCGTCGGCGGCGGCGGCCCGCACCGCATCCAGCACCTCGGGCACCCGCACCACGAAGGACAGGGGGTCGCCCACCCGCGTCGGGCCGATGGCGAGGGCGACGCGCTCGTTGGCGGTCACGATTTCGCCCGAGGGCGACAGCAGCAGCGCCGGCTCGGGCAGCGCCGCCACCACGGCAGCCGCCTGGGCGTCGCGGCGGTCCGGCCGCGGGGCCAGGGCCGGCTCCGGCGGGGCCGCCGAGGGCAGGGCTTCCACCGCGCGGTCCGCCGGCACGCCCAGATAGGCAGCCAGGAGCAACGCCAGCATCACCCCCCCGAGCACCGGATGCAGCGCCTCGAAGGCCATGCCGACGCCGCAGGCCAGGGCGAGGGCGCACAGGCAGAGAATGAGCCGCCGGCGCCCGCCGGCGGGAAGCGCAGCGGCGACGGGCGCGCGCGGCACGTCCGCCGGGGCGGCGCCGGGGCGGGCGTCCGCGGCGGCTACGGCCGGAAGGCCGGGTGCCGGCTGCGCGGGCGTTCCGGGTGTCCCGGCCTCCGGCGAGCGGAGTTCGCGCGGCCGCGCGATCGACCCCTGGTCCAACCCGGGCATCGCCATCCGCCGTCCCTCCCTCCCGCTCTTCGCGAATCGCGGGTTGCCCCCGCATTCTGTCGATGCTGGCGTGCCAGCACGAAGACTTTACGACATCGCAACGCAAAAAGTGCGCCGCGCGCGCCTGCGTTCGGCGTTTCCAAGCCCGGGCCCGCGGCACCCTTGCCAGCCCGGCCGCCACATCTGCTAAGAGTGAGGCGAGGAGGAGGTGACCATGCGACAGTCCCACAGGCGCGTGACCATTGGCGCCTGCCCCCTGTTCGTGGCGGCACTCGCCTGTCAGGCGCTCGCACCCCAGGCGGCCAGGGCGGACCCCATTCCGCTGCCGTCGGTGGACTTCGCGCTGAAGGCCGGCCTGCGCCGCGGCGGCTCCCTGGACCTCGCCCACAGCCAGGGCAAGATGCGGGTGGAGATGACGCGGCCGAACGTGCCCGGCAGCATGATCGGCATCATCGACCTGAAGGCGCGCCGCATGGTGGTGCGCACGCCGAACCTGCCCAACATGGCGGTAGAGATCGAGCTTCCGCCGGAATACGCCCTCGGGGCGCTCTCCGGCAACGGGCTGCGCGTGGGGGAATCGCAGGTTGCCGGCGAGGCCTGCGACCTGTGGAAGATGGACGGCCCCACCCCCGCCCAGGCCAGCATCGCCATGGGCGCCACGGTGGCCTGCATCACGCCGGACGGCATCGCCCTGCGCACCGAGGTGGACATCAAGGGCAAGAAGCAGGTGCTGTTCGAGGCATCCCAGCTCACCCGCGGGCCGCAGGACCCCAAACTGTTCCAGCTGCCGCCCGGGGTTCAGGTGGTGAAGGTGCCCAAGGGCAAGATCGGCGCCGCGCTGGGCCTGCAGGGCTTCGGCGGCGCACCCGCCGAGGGGCCGCCCCCCGCCGGCGCCCCGCCATCTCCCGCACCCAAGCCCTGACGCGCCCGAAAGCGTCACCCGCAAAGATCACCCGAAGGTGAGGGCCACCGGCACGTGGTCCGAGGGCTTTTCCCAGCCGCGCGCTTCCTTCAGCACCGTCATCGCCCGCGCCGCGGGGGCAAGGCTGCGGCTGGCCCACACATGGTCGAGCCGGCGGCCGCGATCATTCACGGTGTAGTCGGGCGAGCGGTAGCTCCACCAGGTGAACAGCTTTTCCTGCGGCGGCACGAAGGCGCGCATCACATCCACCCAGGGGCCGGCCGCCTGCAGCCGGTTCAGCCGCTCCACCTCCACCGGAGTGTGGCTGACCACGCCGAGGAGTTGCTTGTGGTTCCAGACATCGGCCTCCAGCGGGGCGATGTTGAGGTCGCCCACCACCACCGCATGGCGATCGGGATCGGCCCCGGCGGCGCAGAGGGGCTCCCAGGCCGTCATCTCATCCAGGAAGGCGAGCTTGTGGGCGAACTTGGGGTTCAGCTCCACATCCGGCACGTCGCCGCCGGCGGGAACATAGAAATTATGCACCGTCAGCGGCTTGCCCAGCGCCACCTCGGGCGCGAGGGTCACCGCCACATGGCGCGCGTCGCCCTTGCCGCAGAACTCGCCGCGCTGCACCTGCACGAACGGATGGCGCGAGAAGGTGGCCACCCCGTGCCAGCCCTTCTGCCCGTTGAGGGCGATGTGGGGAAAGCCCATGTCGCGGATGGCGTTGAGCGGAAACTTGTCGTCCTGGCACTTGGTTTCCTGGAGGCACAGGATGTCGGGCCGCAGCCGCTCCACCGCCGCACGGACGATGTCGAGACGGATGCGGACGGAATTGATGTTCCAGGTGCAGATGGTGAGGGGCAAGGCAATGGCAGGCTGAAAAGGAAAGACTTCTCAAGCCTTACACCCCCGCAGGGGCCGCAGGCAAGCGGCGGGGGTGCCCTTGCCCCACCCGTCGTGTCAGGCGGGATCTGGCGGCACGGGCGACCGGACAATGGCCGCAACCCGCGCCCGGAATGTCGCCAAAAGGGGCGCGTCAATGTCCGCGAGGGTCTTGACGGTCACATCCGCTGGGGTGAGACCGCTTTCCTCAGGGAAGATGAAGCGGTAGCCGTTGCCGGCCTTGCCCTCCATGAATTCGAACAGCCGGCCCTTGCGCTCCATCTTGTAGAAGACCACGAACTTTCCCTGGTAGTCCTTGTAATCAATGGACGAAATTTCAGAGAACAGGCTATCGTCCCGCACCAGGAAGGCGAGGCGCTTCAATGTCCAGTTGAACACCTCGATCTCGCGTTCGGTCGTCACGATGGGATCAGGACCTGGGGGCGGCGCGGGTTCCGCCACACCCGCGCCGCCCGGTATCACCGGCTCCGGCTTTGGCAGGTCGAGACGGTGAAGAATCTGGCGGTTGATGAATTCACGGAACGCCCCCTGAATCACTGGCCGATATTCTTCAAGGGCCTTCTGGGAAAGGTGCCCGATCCCGGCGCGCTTCAGCAACGGGCGAGCGAACTCCTCCGGCGGGTCCGAAAATATGGTCGCCACCTGCGCCAACACGGAATTGTAGATGTGCTTGCGCTTCGCTTCGGCGCCGATGTTTTCGGGATCAAATACGCTCTTGCCGAGACTGTGCAGACCTTCCAGCGCCGAATCGTCCACCTTGCCCTTGGCGACATCCCGCAGGTCGAAGCGAAGGAAGGGGTTGGCATCCATCATGTTGGGCTCGTCGGAATCCGCATAGAATTCCCAGATCAGGCCATCCGTGAGAATGCCCATCTTGACCGTCTTCGCCGCATTGAAATAGCTGCGCAATTGTCCTCGATCATCGCGCAGGTTGGCGGCGCCCACCGGTTTGGACTCGATCGCAATCACCGGCTCATTGGCCTTGAATATCGCAAAATCGACTCGATTTTTATACTTCTCCGAAAAATCGCAATGGTGCTCTGGAAACACTTCCGAGGGGTCCAGGTGGTCGTATCCCAGAAACGAAATCATGGGAACCACAAGAAACATCTTTGTTGACTCTTCATTCGCGCAGCGCGGCGCAGCGTTCACCGCGCGCTTGGCGAACTCGACAAACCTGGCGCGAAATTCCGGAAGTAGCCCCGCGTCCATTTCCTGCCCCCCAGTTTTCTTGTCCCCCCATTTACCGATATCCTCAACCCTGAGTCGAGCACTCCGTTTTATACCTCCACCCAATCTGCCCAGCATTTCCGCTTGATGCGTGGCGCGCGGCTCCTACACTGAAGGCTTTCCAGGCTCACGTTTTCATTCTGCGGATACTCTGATGCACAATAAGCGGCTCGAAGCCTTGCGCGCCGATCCCGGCAAGGGCTGGATCCCAGCGGATCTCGAAATCACCGCGTCCCAATACGCCATGAAATTCCGTAAGGTCACCGGCACCCATGTGGTGTTCACCCACCCCTCCGTGCCGGATTGCGTGGCGGTGCCGCTGAAGAAGAAGATCCTTCCCGTCCACGTGAAGGCGTTCGTCGCCATGGTGGACCGCATGGACGCGCTCGACCGATGAACGCCCCCACCCCCATCGACCTTGCCGCCTATCCCTGCACCGTCGCGCCGCTGCCGCCGGAGGACGGGGGCGGCTATGTGGCGCGCTTTTCCGATATCCCCGGCTGCCTCGGCGTGGGCGCGAGCGAGGAGGAAGCCCGCGCCGACGGGCTTCAGGCCCTGTTCGCGTGCATCGACGCGCTGAAGGCGTCCGATCGCGTGCCGCCCGAGCCCGGCTCGGCCAAGGGGTGAGCGCGGTGCGCGGCTCAGCGCAGAGGCGCCCCGTCGCGCCCGGCCCGCTCCTCCATGAAGGCGGACACGGTATCCAGCAGCCGGATGGCGCCCGGCAGCTGGCCATGGGCGTCGCGCTGCGCCGCGTCAGCCGGCACAAGGCTGCGCCACCACGCGATGAAGCGTGCGATCAGCGCGCGCCCCGGAATGCGGCCGAACGGGACACCGGGAAAGGCCGTAAGCCCGAACGCCGCCTCCACGGCGCGCAGGCTTGCCTCCACATAGGCCCGGTCCTCGCCCTCCAGCACGAACGGCCCCTCCGGCGCCCGTCGCACCATGCGCACTTCGCTCAACTCGGGAATATAGTCCACCACCGTCCGCCCTCGCCTCCCCGTCGTCCGTCCGCGGCGGGAAAAGCAGGAAGCGGGCCAGCGGGCCTGCGGCGGTGAGCGCCGAGGGGGACAGCCCCTGCGGGCATGCCGAGCCGACGGCAGTCCACACGGTACCGGCGCTGCAGCTTGCCGCCGGCTTCCGCGTGCTGGTGATGCGCGAACTGGCATCGGGCGACGGGCCGAGCGCCTTCGCGGTGATCGACCAGGCACTGCTGCGCCCGCCGCCGCGGCAGATCCGCCACGGCCTCGCCTTCGCCCTCGCCTTCCGGCCGCAGGTCATGGACTGGCTCGCCGCCCGCCTCGGCCGCCCCGGCACCCGCGCGGGCGCGGCGCCGGCCATCCGCAATCCCCATTGGCCCCGGCTGGCCTGGCACCAGTGCGGCCGCGACTGGGCGGACGGCACCCGCAGCACCGAATGGAGCGCCGACATCCTGTTTCCCGACGCCGGCGCCCGCGCGGCCTTCGGCTTGCATTTCCAGACGCTGCTGGCCGGGCAGCCCCCCGCATGAGGCGGGATTGCGCCCCGGCCGCGCCGGCGCCATCGTTGGTTTTTTCTTGGATCGTCCCTTCAGGAGTTGCCCCATGACCGAGGTTACCGAGACCCGCTCCATTGTCAGCGAAGCCGATTTCGAGCATCCCGTGGATATCGTCTGGCGCGCCATGACCGATTCCGAATGGCTGGCCGTGTGGTTCTTCCCCAACGACATCCAACCGCTGGAGGGACACCGCTTCACCATCTGGGGCCGGCCCATCGAGCGCTGGGACGGCGAATTCCAGTGCCAGGTGAAGACCGCCATCGCCCCGCGCGAGCTGTCCTTCAGCTGGAAGGGCGGGCACGAGGAGCTGAAGGGCTTCGGCCATTATATCGACACGGTGGTGACCTGGACCCTGACCGAGCTGCCCGGCGGCGGCACCCGCCTGCGCTTCCAGCACGACGGCTTCAGCACCGACGCGGCCTCCGACGGCGTGTTCGACGTGATGACCAAGGGGTCGCAGAGCGTGCTGCGCACCCTCACCCGCCGCCTGCCGGACCTCATCCAGCACGGCGCCTGAGGCCCGCGGGGGAACCCGGCGGCCGCGCCCGCGTTGATTTTCCGGTCATGATGTCGCGCCGCGGCGCGACAGGATTGGAGAGCAACATGGGCCGAAGCCTTCCCCCGGACGACCCGTTCAGCCTGCGCATCGTCATCGGCGAAGCGGAGACTCGCGCCTCCAGCATCGACGACGTGGTCCGCTTCCTGCGGAGCCAAGAGGCCGGCGACCTCGCCGACCTGCTGCTCACCCTGCCGCCGGGGGAGCAGCAGCCATCCCTCGGAGACTTCTGCGCCCGCATGGAAGCCCTTTGCGCCATGGTGTAGCGCAGCAGGACGCGGTGAAAACGGGGTGCCCGCCCCGGGAGTTGCGCATGCGTGCACGCACACTTCGCCCTGCACATTTCACCTTGCACCCGGCCTTCAGGACGACGCGACCCAAACGAGCGCTCGCTTGACTTTCCGCCCTTCGGTCGTTGTGCTTCAGCAGAGCGGGCGCCGAGCCGCGGGACTCCATCGGATCGGCGGGCCGCCACATTTGGCACAAGCGAACGCGCCGGGCGCGGGCTGAAGGCGGAAACGGGTGAAGACACCATCGGGCGGGAGCGCGCAAGCACCAGTTCCGCAGGACGGCACGACTGCGGATTATTCCCTGCCCGCCCTGTGCGCGCGCATCCATGCCCGCCACCGTGACACCATCCGGGTCCAGAAGCCCCACGTGGCGGTGGCCAACCTCGCCCGCATCGTGGAGGCGGCCCTCACCTTGTCCAACCGCCACGGCTTCCATGCCATGACCCTGCGCCAGCTGGCGCAGGCCTCCGGCCTCAGCATGGGCGGGCTCTATTCCTATTTCGACGGCAAGGACACCCTGCTCCTGATGATCCTGGAGGAGGTTTCCGCCGCCGTGGAGGAAGCGCTCGGCTGCGCCCCTGCCGACGTGCGGGCGGACCCGGCGCGCCATCTGCGCTGGCTCATCGCCCGCCATGTGGCGCTGTCGGAGGCCATGCAGCCCTGGTTCGTGTTCGCCTATATGGAGGCCAAGGCCTTCCCGGCGGACGGCCGGCGGCGGGCGGTGGAAAGCGAGCTCGCCACCGAGCGCATCTTCGCCGAGGTGCTGGCGCAGGGCGTGGCGCGCGGCTGCTTCTCCACGCCGGACCCCGCATTCGTCGCCAGCC
This sequence comes from Xanthobacter sp. AM11, assembly GCF_047444035.1. Classification (NCBI taxonomy): domain Bacteria; kingdom Pseudomonadati; phylum Pseudomonadota; class Alphaproteobacteria; order Hyphomicrobiales; family Xanthobacteraceae; genus Xanthobacter; species Xanthobacter sp. AM11. Next base: position 1,332,860 of record NZ_JBLAOA010000001.1, on the reverse strand, counting down.
TCATCAAGCCCCTGCTCCAGGACTGGTATGTGAAGCGCGGCAAGCACCGCAAGCGCGGGCTGGATGCCGCCGCCTATGCCGCCGGCGTCACCGCTTTCGTGGAGGCGGCGCTGATGCGCGATCCGCCCCGCCCCCGCCTCATGCCGTGAAGGCGGCCGCGCGGCGGGCGAAGGCCTCGGCAAGCTGCCCGGTCTGCGCCGCCCCTTCCGCCGCCGCATTGCCCGCGAGGGCGCGCGCGGCGATGCCCTCGAAGATCACCGCCCAGCGGAACAGGGCGAAGGCCATGTGGAAATCGGCCAGGGCCAGGCCGTGGTGCGCCGCCGCCGCATAGTCCGCAACGAAGGTCTCGCGGGCCGGAATGCCCATGGCGTCGAGGTCCAGCCCGTCGATGCCGCCATATTCCTGCGGTCGCGACACCCACGCCATGGCGCAATGGGCGAGGTCCGCCAGCGGGTGGCCCAGGGTGGACAATTCCCAGTCCAGCACCGCCACCACCTGCGGCCGGGTGGGGTGGAACATGAGATTGCCGATGCGATAGTCGCCATGGACGATGCCGGTGGTGTCGTCATCGGGAATGTGCGCCGGCAGCCAGCGCACGAGGTGGTCGATGTTCGCGTCCGCCCGTGTCCGGGAAAGCTCCCACTGGCGCGTCCAGCGGGCGATCTGCCGCCCGTAGAAATTGCCGGGCCGCCCGAAATCCGAGAGCCCCGCCGCCGTCACGTCCACATTGTGCAGAGCCGCCAGGGTCGTCGCCATGGCGGCGTACATCTGCCGGCGCTCCGCGGGGGGAACGCCCGGCAGGGTGCAGTCGTGGAACACGCGCCCTTCCACCCGCTCCATGACATAAAAGAGCGTGCCGATGACCGAGCGGTCCTCGCACAGGAGCAGCGCCGGGGGCACCGGCACGCCGCTGCCGGCCAGGGCCCGCAGGATGCGGTATTCGCGGTCCACCGCATGGGCCGAGGGCAGGAGATCGCCCGGCGGCTGCTTGCGCAGCACCAGGGCGCGCGCGTCATAGGTGACGAAGAAGGTGGGGTTGGACTGCCCGCCCGAGATGGGGACGATGTGCGGCGCCCCGGCAAGGCCGTCCATCCGCGCCTTCAGCCAGGCATCGAGCCGGGCGGCATCGAACGGGAGCGCCGTGTCCTCCCGGCCGTTCACGCGCGCGGCTCCCCGGCCGCTCCGTCGGCCACCGGCCAGGACCAGAAGCCGTCGGCCTCCTTCTCCAGGAAACGGTTCAGCACCATTTCATGCACCGCGTCGGCCCCGTCCACGATGCGGGCCTGACGGGCATAGCGGTAGATCCATTCCAGCACCGTGTCCTTGGAATAGCCGCGGGCGCCGTTGATCTGGATGGCAGTGTCGGCGGCGAGGTGCAGCGTGTTGGCGGCCTTCACCTTCGCCATGGACACCTCCTTGCGGGCAAGCCCGCCGCGATCAAGCTCCCATGCCGCCTTCATGGTGAGAAGGCGGCCGATCTCGATCTCCATGGCGATGCGCCCGAGCATGGTCTGCACGCTTTCGCGGTCGGCCAGGCGCACACCGAAGCCCTCGCGCACGGCGGCATAGTCGCGGGCGATGGACACGCACCGCATGGCAAGGCCCAGCCAGCGCATGCAATGGGTCAGGCGCGCCGGGCCAAGGCGGATCTGGGTGACCTTCAGGCCCGCGCCTTCCGCCAGCAGCACGTCCTGGGGCGGGATTTCCAGCCCGTCGAACTCCAGCTCGCAATGCCCGCCATGCTCCTCCGGCCCCATGATGGGGATGCGCCGCACGATGCGCCAGCCGGGGGCATCGTGGTGGAAGGCGAAGGCCGACAGGCCGGTGCGCGGATCATCCGAGGTGCGGGCGATGAGGATGAAATGGGCCGCCTCCTCCGCGCCGGTGATGAACCATTTGCGGCCGTAGATGCGATAGCTGCCGCTGGGCTGCTTCTCCGCCCGGGTCAGCATCATTGCGGGATCGGAACCGCCGCCGGGGTGCGGCTCGGTCATGACGAAGGCGGAGCGCACATCGCCGCGCGCCACCGGGGCGAGCCAGCGGGCCTTCTGGTCCGCCGTGCCCACGGCTTCCAGCACCATCATGTTGCCGTCGTCCGGCGCAGCGGAATTGAACACCGCCGGGCCGAAGATCGAGCGGTTCATCTCGCCGTAGCAGACCGCCATGCCGACCCGGCCGACCCCGAGGCCGCCATTCTCCGGCTTGAGCTGCAGGCACCAGAGCCCTTCCGCCCGCGCCTTCTCACGCAGCCGGGCGAGGAGGGGGGCGGCGATATTCTCATGGGCGTCATAGGCGGCGGGGTCGGATTCGTGGGGGATCACCTCGCGGGCGACGAAATCCGCAATGCGGCGCCGCAGGTTCTCCAATTGGGGGGAGATGGTGAAATCCATGGCGGCCTCGCGGCTGGGAGGGATGATACGAGCGAGCGCTCGCTTTTTATATGATCCGGCAGCAGGCATCAAGGCGCACCCGATCGGGCCCGCGCCCGGCGCACGGTCACGAACCGGGACACACCGTCAGCGGCGCTCAGCTCAGCTCAAGGGCTGGAAGGATGCGCGGGCGGCGCCGGCTATTCCGCCGCCCGCTTTGCCGCCGGCTTGGCCGCCGGTTTGGCGGACAGCTTGGCGCCCTGGCCAGTGCCCGGCTTGGCGGCGGAGGCCGCGGCGGAATGCTTGGCCGCCGGGTGCATGCCGGCGGCATGGCGGCCGGCACTCACGCCGGACACCGGCGGCTCCGCGGCATCCGCCCCTGCCGGCGGCGGCACGCCCTTGAAGCGCCCCGCGCGCAGGCCCAGTTCCCGCGCGCCCAGGAGGGTGAGCGAGAGGGCAAAGGGGATGATGTAATAGAACAGCCGGAACAGCAGCAGCGCGCCCACCATCTCGCCGGTATCGAACTGCGGCAGCGCCACCAGGAGCGCCGCGTCGAACACGCCGAGCCCGCCGGGCGCATGGCTGGCGAAGCCGAGCAGGGTGGCGGTGACGAAGATCACCGCCAGCGAAACCGGATCGATATAAGGCGAGGCCGGCATCAGCATGTACATGGCTGCGGCGCACAGGCTGAGATCGAGAATGCCGATGCCCACCTGTACCAGGGTGGAGCGCCCCCGCGGCAGATGGACGAACCAGGACGACCGCCCGATGGTCCGCGGCGCCGCCGAAACCCAGGCGATATAGCCGGCCAGAACGCACAGGGCGAGAATGCCGATGATGCGGTTCACCGCCGGCGGAAGCTGGTCCACCGCCGTTGCCGCCTCGGGATGCAGCGTGATGCCGAGGCCCAGCACCGCAATGTTGCCGAGCCAGAAGGTGAGGCCCGCCACGAAGCAGATCTTGGCCACGTCGATGGCGCCCAGGCCCCATGCGGAATAGATGCGGTAGCGCACCGAACCGCCGGTAAAGACCGTGAAGCCCACATTGTGGCCGATGGAATAGGAGCAGAAGCCCGACAGCGCCGCCACCCGGTAGGGCACATGGTGCTTGCCGATGGTCCGCAGGGCGAACCAGTCATAGAAGGTCAGCGTCAGGTAGGCGCCGGCCACCAGGAAGAAGGCCGTTGCCACATGGCGCGGGTCCTTCTGCGCCAGGGCGTCCACCACGTCGGAGAACTTCAGGTTGTGAAGCATCCGGTAGAGCACGAGCGACGCGAAGCCGATGACCACGAGGCTGGCGATGAAGCCCAGCCCATGCAATCCGACGCGATCCCTCAGGAACACCCAGACCCTGGAATTTTGAACACCCATTGCGTCACCGTTTCCCCCGCCCGCGACGACGCCGGCCCGCATCCACATATACGCGCATCTTAGACGCGCCCTTGGTACCCGTGTCCTGCTTAATTTCCACTTTGCGGCCAGCCGGTTCCGCAAAAGCCGGCAGGTGGACGGCTCAGAGCTTCACCGGATAGCCGATCTCCACCGTGCGCGCCCGCGGCAGGCCGAACCGGTCCACCGACCGCTCCGCATTGCGGGCCAGGAATGCGAACACGTGGGCCACCACGTCCCGCACCCGCGTCACCTCGTCGGGCGGGATGATCCGCTCGTGGCCAATTACATAGATGGCCGCGTCCGGGTCGATGCCCCGGGCGCTGAGCGCCGGGCCGAGCACAGAGGGCACGTCGATCTGCTGCATGTAGCCGAAGCGCAGGTCCACCCGTACGAAACCCTCGTTGAGGGTCGTCACTTTCACCCGGTCCTCCACCGAGACGCGGGGCCGCGCGGCAATCCAAACCGACACGATCACCGCCTTCTCGAAGCGGACCTTCAGCAGATCCGCCATGCGCGAGAGCGCCACCGGCGTCATCGCACCCGCACGGGACAGAAAGATGGCGGTGCGCGGGCTTTCCACGTCGTTCACCCGGTCCTTGCGGGCGACGAAATTGTCCAGCGGCTCGGTGAAGCGCACCTGCTGGGCAACCACCCCCTCCAGCCCGCGGCGCCAGCTCACCATCACGAAGATGATGGCCGCGGCGATGCTCAGCGGCAGCCAGCCGCCGTCATGGATCTTGGTCATGTTGGCGGACGCGAAGGCGAAATCCACCAGCAGCAGGCCGCTCGCCATGCTCCAGACCGCCACCGGCGGCCAGCCCCATGCCCGGTGCACCTGGGCGATGAACAGGATGGAGGTGGTGACCATGGCGAAGGCCACGGCGATGCCGTAGGCCGAGGCCAGCTTCTCCGACGCCTCGAAGCCGAGCACCACGGCGATGCAGGCGATCATCAGGAGCCAGTTGAGCCGGCCCACATAGATATGCTGCTCGTTGTGCTCGGAGGTGTAGCGGATGCGCATGGGCGGCAGGTAGCCCAGCTCGATGGCCTGCTTGGCGAGGGAGAACACGCCGGTGATGATGGACTGGGAGGCGATGACCGTGGCTGCCGTCGCCAGGAACAGCAGCGGCACGTCGAACATGTCGGGGCAAAGATCGTAGAACGGGTTGCGCACCGCGTTGGGGTCCACCAGCAGGATCGCGCCCTGGCCGAAATAGTTGAGCAGCAGCGCCGGCATGGCCACGAACAGCCAGGCCCGGGCGATGACCGGACGGCCGAAATGGCCGAGGTCCGCATAGAGCGCCTCGCCGCCGGTGACCGCCAGGAAGCAGGCGCCGAGGATGACGCCGGCCAGCCCTGGATGCTCCACCATCAGCATGACGCCGTGGCGCGGATCGAGCCCCGCCAGCACCTGCGGCGCCTGCACGATGCCATAGACGCCGAGGGCGGCCAGCGAGCCGAACCACACCAGCATGATCGGCCCGAAGAAGGCGGCGATCCGCTCGGTGCCCAGCCGCTGCGACAGGAAGATGGCGAGCAGCACCAGGCAGGTGAGGGCCACCACCCAGTGCTCCAGCTCCGGCGAGATGACCTGCAGGCCCTCGATGGCCGAAAGCACGGAGATGGCCGGCGTGAGAACGCCGTCGCCGATGAGCATGGCCGCGCCCAGAAGGCCCGCCGCCAGCAGGTACCAGCGCAGGCCGAGGGCGCTGCGGTGCAGGTCCAGCAAGGTGACCAGGGCGAGGATGCCGCCTTCCCCGTCATTGTCCGCACGCAGCACCAGCATCACGTATTTCACCGTGACGGAGAGGATGATGCTCCAGGTGATGAGGGAGAGGAGGCCGAGCACGTCGGCGCCGAGGAAATTGGTGCCCCCCACGGCAAGCACGCCCTGCTTGAGGGCATAAAGGGGGCTGGTGCCGATGTCCCCGAACACGACGCCCAGGGCGCCGATCTCGGCCGCGAACGGCAGGGTGCGCGAACGATCGCGGGAGAAGCTCATGGACATGAAGGCCGGCCGCCTCTCAGCATGGGGCTTGGCCGCAGCAGGGGTGCCCCGGCACCCGCTGCAGCATCTGCCACCCGGCACCGCGCAGTCGTAAGCCTCGCGACCGTTGCACGAAACTGTTCAAGGCAAGCCCCCGCCACAAGCGCGACCTCCATGCCGCAACCCCCGGGGCATGCACACCCGGCACGGCTGGATCGGCCTTCGAAGAGAGCCGGACGAACCCGCCGCGGCGGCTGCGTGCCGCGTCCGGACCCCCTCCGGCTCACCCCGCTTTGCGCGGGTATGTCCAACACCTAGCTCCGATCGGCGGGGAAGACAATGCGCTGCCGCAAACCCTCCGCTACGCGGAACGCCGGCCCCCCGGACCGGCGCTCCTGACTGTGCGGTAATACCCGTGCTGCGATCAGTAGCGATAGTGCTCGGGCTTGAAGGGGCCGGTCTGCGGCACGCCGATATAGGCCGACTGCTGGTCGGAAAGCCGGGTGAGCTTCACGCCGATCTTGTCGAGATGCAGCGCCGCCACCTTCTCGTCCAGCGCCTTCGGCAGGGTGTACACCTTCTTCTCGTAATGGCCTGGCTTGGTGAACAGCTCGATCTGCGCCAGCGTCTGGTTGGTGAAGGAGGCGCTCATCACGAAGCTCGGGTGGCCGGTGGCGTTTCCGAGATTCACCAGGCGGCCTTCCGACAGCAGGATGATGCGCTTGCCGTCGGGGAACTCCACCTCGTCCACCTGCGGCTTCACATTGTGCCACTTGAAGTTCTTCAGCGCCGCAACCTGGATCTCGCTGTCGAAATGGCCGATGTTGCAGACGATGGCGCGGTCCTTCATGTGCCGCATGTGATCCACGGTGATCACGTCGAGGTTGCCGGTGGCGGTCACGAAGATGTCGGCGCGCGAGGCGGCGTCCTCCATGGTGGTGACTTCATAGCCTTCCATGGCCGCCTGCAGGGCGCAGATGGGATCAACTTCGGAAACCATGACACGGCACCCGGCATTGCGCAGCGAGGCGGCCGAGCCCTTGCCCACGTCGCCGAAGCCGGCGACCATGGCCACCTTGCCGGCCATCATCACGTCGGTACCGCGGCGGATGCCGTCCACCAGCGATTCACGGCAGCCGTAGAGATTGTCGAACTTGGACTTGGTGACACTGTCGTTCACGTTGATGGCGGGCCACAGCAGCGTGCCCTTCTTCTGCATCTCATAGAGGCGATGCACGCCCGTGGTGGTCTCCTCGGTCACGCCCTGGATGGTCTTGGCAAGCAGGGTGTACCAGCCGGGCTTGTGCTTCAGGCGGCGCTTGATGGCGGCGAAGAGGACTTCCTCCTCCTCGTTGGTGGCGCCGTCGAGGAAGGCGGTGTCGCCGCTCTCCGCACGCAGGCCGAGGTGGACGAGGAGCGTGGCGTCGCCGCCATCATCCAGAATCATGTTCGGCGTGCCGCCATCGGCCCACTCGAAGATGCGGTGGGTGTATTCCCAATACTCCTCAAGGGTTTCGCCCTTCACGGCGAACACCGGGGTGCCGGCGGCGGCGATGGCGGCGGCGGCATGGTCCTGGGTGGAGTAGATGTTGCAGGAGGCCCAGCGCACGTCGGCGCCCAGCGCCTTCAGCGTCTCGATGAGCACGCCGGTCTGGATGGTCATGTGCAGCGAACCGGCGATGCGCGCGCCCTTGAGCGGCTGCGACGGGCCGTATTCGGCGCGGGTGGCCATGAGGCCGGGCATTTCGATCTCGGCGATGTCCAGTTCCTTGCGACCCCAGTCGGCAAGGTTGATGTCCTTCACCACATAATCGTTGCTCATGGATCGCTCCGCTCGAGGTCAGCCGCGCCGCCGGGGGAAGCCTGTTGCTCCGGGCGGCCTTGCTTGAAGTCCCGGGGCATGTAGCACAGGCCCCGCAGTGGAGCAATAAGGATATAAAGAAATGTTTATATGCATCCGGCGCGGATCGCAAAGCTCGGCCGCCGCTGGTGCCGCAAGTTGGCGGCCTCGGCGGCCAAGTGCGGGACAAGTCCGGGGGAAGTAAGGTTGGCGACACACGCGCTTTGATTCCGACAAAAATTGTGATATACGTGACTTTACAGTCGATTGCTTTCCAGCCACAGCCGCATCGCGCCCGCATTGTATTCAATGCGTAGGGTCAGGCGCATTCTCGGGAACAGAGGGGGCGAGAATTCGCGTGCCAGCCGGTTCTTCCGGCTCGGGGCGAGGGCTGATCATCGTCATCGACTGGCAGAGCGGGTCGTCGGGCGTTCCGGCCGAGACCCAAGTTCGCAGCTGAAGGTGTGCGTCGTCCCGGTGACCGGACCGGCCGGCCGCAGCACCAACAGGTTCGGCCCCGGGTTTCGCATCCCTGGGCCGGATCAGGAGTGGTCAAGAGCATGTCGGCAAAGAAGAACGCGCAGACCCGTCTCGGTTTCAAGACGGGTGAGCACATTGTTTACCCTTCCCACGGTGTGGGCCGCATCATGGCCATCGAGGAGCAGGAAGTCGCCGGTTTCAAGCTCGAACTGTTCGTGATCTCCTTTGAAAAGGACAAGATGACGCTGCGGGTCCCCGTGCCCAAGATCGCCAGCGTCGGAATGCGCAAGCTCTCCGAGACCAATATCGTCGAGAAGTCGCTCGAAACCCTCCAGGGGCGCGCCCGCATCAAGCGCACCATGTGGAGCCGCCGCGCGCAGGAATACGAAGCCAAGATCAATTCCGGCGACCTGGTCGCCATCTCCGAAGTGGTGCGCGACCTCTACCGGTCCGATGCGCAGCCGGAGCAGTCCTATTCCGAACGCCAGCTCTATGAAGCCGCCCTCGACCGCATGGCGCGCGAACTCTCCGCCGTGCAGAACATTACCGAGACCGAGGCGGTAAAGCTCATCGAGCAGAACCTTCTGAAGGGACCCCGCCGGGGCACCGCCAAGGCCGCCGAGGAAGTGGACATCGACGCGGATATGGAAGCCGACGAAGCCGCCTGATCCCGGCCGCGCCGCTCCGGCGGCGCCTTCTCAGGTTGCAGTTCAGGGAAGAGCCCGGCCCAGGCCGGGCTTTTTCTTTGCCCCCGAGCCGCTCCGCCGCGCGCGGGCGAAGCCGGAACAAACCGCAGCGCGCGACGTTGTGCCATCCGGGGCTGATGTGGAGAAGCGATCATGTCCACCCGTGACCAGGATCAGCGCAATCCCCAGCAAAACCCGAATGAAAAGGCCAAGCCCGGCCCAGGCAAGGGCCAACAGCAGGCCCAGATGCCCGGCCAGGGCAAGGGGCAGCAGCAGCAGGGCGGCCAGCGCCCGGAAGGCCAGAAGGACCCGCGGCGCGACCAGCGCTGAAGCCGGCCGTTGGCGGCTGAACCCCGCAGGCCGCGCATTTGTGCGGGCGGGCCCGCGCCGGGCAGCCTGAAAGGCCGGCCGGCGGGCACCGATGGCCCCCGCTCCGGCCGGTCTGCGCAATGGCACAGCGGCAGGGCAAGTGAACATCCGGCCGACCCTCCACGAGGGTCGGCCAGCGCGCCTTTCCATTGCGCCCAGCGGCGGTCCCTCCCGGGCATCCGAGGTCAGACACCCGCGGCGCCCCCGTCCGCCCGCGGGTCGTGCGCGCCTTCCAGCTCCCCGCGTGCATGCAGGATGACGGCGCCAGCGTGGCCCATGATGTCGCTATAGTCGTCGTCCAGCACCAGCGGATCATGCCCCGCGCGGGCCAGGCGCTCCACCAGTTCCTCGTCGAACCGCCGCTCCAGGCGCAGCCTGGTTTCCATCTGCCCCCAGGTGCGGCCCAGCAGCCAGCGCGGCCGGGCGATGGCTTCGGCCAGGGGCACCTTGTAGAGGACATGCCGGCTGAAGAGGGCCGCCTGCGTCTGCGGCTGGCCCTCGCCGCCCATGGTGCCATAGGCCATCACCCGTCCGTCGCGCAGCACCGCGAGGGCCGGGTTCAGGGTGTGGAATGGCCGGCGCCCGGGGTGAAGGGCATTGAGGGCGCGCGGATCGAGGGAGAAGCTGGCCCCGCGGTTCTGCATCAGGACGCCGGTGCCCGGCAGCACACAGCCGGAACCGAACTCGAAAAAGATGGACTGGATGTAGGACACCACCAGCCCCGAGGCGTCCGCGGCGCCCAGCCACACCGTATCCCCGCCGGGGCGCCCCGGCCCGAAGGGCGCCGCGCGGCGCATGTCGATGGCCGCGGCCAGCCGGTCCACCGCCTCGGGCGCGAGGAGGGCCCCCATGTCCTGCGTCACATGGTCGAAATCGCACACCGCCGAATCGCGCACGCGGAACGCCTGTTTGGTGGCCTCCACCAGCCCATGCACATGAGCGAAGCTCTCCGCCCGGGCCGGCTCCAGCCGCCGGAACGCCGCCAGGATGAGGAGCGAGGCCAGGCCCTGCGTGGGCGGCGGCGCATTGAACAGCTGTGCCTCGGGCAGGCGCACGCTGAGCGGCGGACGCTCCAGGGCCTGGTAGCCCGCAAGATCGGCCCGCGCCACCGGGCTGCCCATGGCGTCGAGGTCCGCGGCGATCTCCCGCCCCACGTCGCCCTTGTAGAAATCCGCAAGCCCGGCCCGGGACAGATGATCGAACGTATCCGCGAGCCGGGATTGACGCTGGAGGGTGCCGGCCGCGGGCACGCTGCCGCCGGGAAGGAAGGCGGCGGCAAAGCCGGGTACCCCTTCGAGTTCGCCTTTCTTCTCCGCCGCGAGGCGCGCCTGGGAGGCGGAAACCGGCACGCCCTCCCGCGCCATGCGCATGGCAGGCTCCAGGAGCCGCGCCACCGACATGCGCCCGCCGAGGGCCCGCGCGGCCTCCAGCGCAAGACGCCATCCGTCCACCGCGCCGGGAACGGTGAGCGCCGCGTGGGGGCCGCGGGTGGGGATCTCGTCAAAGCCCATGTCGTGGTAGCGGGCAATGCCGGCGCGCACCGCCGCCGGCCCGCAGGCTTCGATGTAGCGCACCCGGCCACGGGGGTCCCGGATGAGCCAGAAGCCGTCGCCCCCCAGATGGTTCATGTGCGGATAGGCAACGGCGATGGCGGCCGCCGTTGCCACCATGGCCTCCAGCGCGTTCCCGCCTTCCGCAAGCACCTCGCGTCCCGCAGCTGCAGCCAGGGCATGGGGCGCTGCCACCATGCCACGTCCAGCGCGGGTGCTCTCGAAGGCGTGAGCGGGCAGGTGAAGGGCTGGATTTTCGAGCGGCATGGGCGTCCTCGGGTCGGCGGTCCGCGCGCCGGGCTTGACCCGGCGCTGCGCCCGGCGCAGTTTCCGGCCCACCATAGGGCCGCTTTCGCGGAAGGCGATAACCTTGGCGCGATGGCCCGGCCCAACGCGGGCACAACCGGGTTTCAGAGCAGGGTGCATGCGGCCCGAAGGAGTGGAAGATGGCAGGTTCGGCGGATGCGGGGCGCAAGTCGGGAAACGGCATGCTCACGGTGTTGAGCGCGACGGCCCTTGTCGCCACCGAAGCCCTCGCCACCGCCGTGGCCGCTGCGTGGGCGCTGGCGGGCCTCACCAACCTGGGAACTGTGGGTGAGTACGGACTTTCCCTGCTGTTCGGTGCGGCGGCGCTTTATGCGACCGTGGCCTACTTCCGCAAGGCCTACCATGTGGAGGTGGGCAGCCGGAATTGAGGCGCGCGGCCGGCTCCCTCGACAGGGCGGCTTGGCCGGTGCTTTCCGGTTTCGGTGCGCGCGTTTACCGCCTGCCGGGCGGCGCAGACATTGTGCCTTGCCCGTTCCAGGGATCGGCCTCGGACCGGCAGGGCCGGGGGCGGCTGCTCGCAGAATTTTCCGGGCCTTGCGGCATCAGGGCCGCGTGTCGGATCGGCCGGAATGGGCACCTCCCCTGTTCCAGGCGGGCTCGCGCGGGCGCCTGTGGCACGCGCACCTGCCGGTTCCGCTACAGGGGCGGGAGTCCCGCCGGGGCCGGCCGCAAGCATAAGCTCGGGCCTGACGGGGTGAGCAGCCCCACTCCTGAAGGGCCAACAGGAAGGCAGACCCGGCGGCGTTGCCCCCGACTTTTATCCGGCGGCGCGGTCGTCATGCGGTTGGAGCTGGCCTTGTCGGCCCGGGGCGCGGCGCGGTCCGGCGCAGCGCTTTTGCCTTGGGGCAGAAGCGCGGGGTGCAGGCGCGTCGGACGGGCCCCGTTCGCCAAGGCCGCCCGCGCCTGATCACGCGTCACCGGGCATCCCCGCCCGGTTGCCTGAGGTGGGGTCTCAGCTTCGGGCGACATCCATGCAGGTGTAGAGGGTGCGCAAGGCGGTGCCGAACACCTCTTCGAGGCAGCCATTGGAAAGGACCAGGGTGGTCCCATAGGGCGTATGCATCCGATCCAGGCAACCTGCCTTTGCCAGCGCCACCACTGCCTTGCGGCAGGTCTCCGTGGACATCTCCAGCACCAGGAAGCGCGCAAGGTTGGACTGGTCGATGGCCCCCTTGTGGTCGCGCCAGTTCTGGACAAGGCGCAGCATCACATCGGTGCTGAACTGCGCGCGCTGGATTCGCTCGGGCTTGGGGATCGGCCGGCCGGCTGCAGGCTGCATGGCATCAAGACGACTGAGGCGCTGGTTGTGCTCCATGGCGAAGCGCTCGACATCATCCGCCGTCTCGATCTTCAGGGCATCAAGGCGATAATAGAATTCGGCGATGACATAAATGGCTTCAGCATTGAGGGCGGCGAGGAGCTCCTCATCCCGGCGGACGCTTCTGCGTGCAAGGAGATCGAAGAATTGGACGCGCGATGCTTGAAGGCAATCCAGGACCTTGAGGTCCCGGCACCGACTGAAATCCGTTGGCCCGCGTTCGACATTCATCTTACCAAAATCCGATATGTGCGCCGCACCCCGCGTGCTGTGAGCGGATTGTCTCTGCCCCGCTGCCTTCTTCCGGGCGCGATCGGCTCTTCATTCGATTGAAAATTGCCGTCGGCAATGGTCGCAAAGTGTCCCCGCTCTGCTTTGCCGTTGCGGGGGTGGAATTCCGGGCGTCCATATGAGCGGATCGTACTCTAACTTACTGGATAGAGACGGATTATCTGCCCATATTGAATCGCCGATGCGTTTCAATATGGGCAGATCCGGCTCTAGAGCCACCCCACTGGGGTGAAAATTCCCGCTCAGGACAATCGCGCCGCTTCGTTCATCTTTCCCCTGGGCGTCACGCCCAGGGGGACCCTGGACCTCCCGGCATTCCCGCCGGCACCATTCCCGCCGGCGACGCGGTGCCGGCACATTGCCGGTCCGGTCACCACATCCGAACCGGCAATGCTCAAGCACTGCCGGCCCGTCAGGACCGATGGCGGTGCGCGTCAGAACTGGGCGCGCATGCCACCGGTGAAGGATCCACCGTCGATATTCTGCCCGAAGCGATAATCGGCACGGACGAAGCCAAGCACCCCGGTATCGAGGGCCTGCGCCGACAGGCCGACGCCCACCTGACCGAACGTGCCCACATCCGACACATTGATGAAAGCTGCGCCACCCTGGCCATCATCATACAGGCCCGCGCCGTCACCGGAGAATTCATGCCACACGCTTGCCGTGATCGACGGGCGCAGGACAAGGTTCTCGCTGGCCGCGAAGCTGGTGCCGACCCGCAGGCGAAGGCTGCCGATGAGACTCTCCAGATCGTCGGTGTGAATGACGCCGGTGGCTTTCGGAAGCAGGACATCGTCCACCGAAGCCGTCGCATAGTTGAGGCCGACCGAAGGCTCCACAAACCAGGTGCTGGCGAAGGGGATCACCCCGCCGGCGCTGGCCACCACCGTCCAGCCGTTGGCCTCGCTGCCGCTGTCCTGCAAGCCGGCCTGGGTGTTGGTGAGATCCACATTGTAGTAATTGCGCTGGACCTGGATGTCGGCGAACAGCCCGTGTCCAAGAAGGGCCGCATAGGCCCCGAAGAAGGGCGCTTCCACCGCCGACGACACGCCGCCGTAGTTCTGCAAGGTATTGTCGAACCAGACGTCACCGGCGGTGATGCCGATATGGCCGGTCCAGCCGGAACCGCCGATATCGGAGCGGCTCACGTCGATGCCAACCTGGAAGCCGCTGAACACCGACTGGAAGGTGGCAGCCTCCGCAACCGAGGTGCTGGCCCCGACAACCTGCGTGGTGGCGACACTATCGACGTTATAGCTACCGGCCTTCACCCGCACCCAGGCGCCGGTGGAGATCTGGTCCTGCACCGGGTCCAAAGGACCCGAGACAAGAGCGCTGGTGGATTCCAGGAAGCCGGTGGTGAGCGACATGAGCGATGCGGCGATGGTGGCCGCCACCGAACCCGCTGACGGGTTCAGCGTCGCCTGAACATACCAGGTATTGTTCTTGTAGCGCAGGTCGTAGTTCACGAGCCCGCTGGCAGAAAGATCGTTGGTGGTGAAGGCGTCGGCGGAACCGACGCCGGTGGCGACGACGATCTCGTCCGAGAAGAGCCCCTTTGCGCCCGTGGCGGACAGATCCAGGTCCGTGGTGCCCGTCACCGTTCCCGCATGGATCTGGTCGGAGCGTGTCGTCCCTGTGTCTCCTGAGGAGAGGTCGATATCCATATGGATGGTGGCAGGGATGGTGGCATCCGCGCTGCCGGAATAGGTCCCGGCCACGCTGATGGTGTTGTAGGTCGTCGTTCCCTGCCGCATGTCGACGACGCTGGAATTGGACATGTTGCCCGACACGGTCAGGTTCGACGGCGTGGTCATGTCCACGCGCCCGGCATTGACCAGGTTCTGGCCGATGGCCAGGTCACCCACCAGCGTCGTGGTCGCGCCCACATTGTTGGTGACCGTTCCGGTGATGGTGCCGGATGCGTAAAGCGCATTCGAGTTGTTGATCGACCCATCCCAGGTGGAGGTTGTCCAGATCACCCCGGTATTGCTGGCAACATCACCGATCCAGATGGCGTTGTTCTGGTTGTAGATGGTGCCGGCATTGCTGGTCACCGCACCGGTCCAGCTGGTGCCGGTGCCATCGTTGACGATCACGCCCCCGGCGAGGTTCGAACCCACCGTGCCGTTGGTCCAGGTGCCGCCAGAGAGATTGACGATCTTGCCGCCGTTGCTGGTGACCGCCCCATCCCAGGTCGCCTGGTTCTGGTTGGTGATCTCCCCGGAATTGCTCACCACGGTGCCGGTCCATTTGGTGCCGGCCCCGTCATTGGTGATCTTAGCCCCCGTCGCGTTGGCCGTGACGGCGCCGGTCCAGGTCGCCTTGTTCTGGTTGTTGATGGTGCCGGCATTGCTGGTCACCGCACCGGTCCAGCTGGTGCCGGTGCCATCGTTGACGATCACGCCCGTGGCGAGGTTCGAACCCACCGTGCCGTTGGTCCAGGTGCCGCCGGAGAGATTGACGATCTTGCCGCCGTTGCTGGTGACCGCCCCATCCCAGGTCGCCTGGTTCTGGTTGGTGATCTCCCCGGAATTGCTCACCACGGTGCCGGTCCATTTGGTGCCGGCCCCGTCATTGGTGATCTTGCCGGCGGCAAGATTGTCCGTCACGGCACCGTTCCAGACGGAACCCGTGATATTGCCGATGGTGCCCGCATTGGTCACCACATTGCCGTTCCACGTAGCGGTGTTCTGGTTCCAGATGGCGCCCGTATTGGCGAGCACATCGCCGTTCCACGTCGAATTGTCGTTGATGATGCTGTTGCTGGACGTGTTGGTCTTCACGTCGCCGGTCCAGGTGGCCTGGTTCTGGTTGCTGATCGTCCCGTGGTTGGAGACGGCGCCGTTCCAGATGGCGTCATCATTCACGATGTTGGCGCCCACCGCGTTGGAAAGCACCTCGCCGGTCCAGGTCGCCTTGTTCTGGTTGTTGATGGTGCCGGCATTGCTGGTCACCGCACCGGTCCAGCTGGTGCCGGTGCCATCGTTGACGATCACGCCCGTGGCGAGGTTCGAACCCACCGTGCCGTTGGTCCAGGTGCCGCCGGAGAGATTGACGATCTTGCCGCCGTTGCTGGTGACCGCCCCATCCCAGGTCGCCTGGTTCTGGTTGGTGATCTCCCCGGAATTGCTCACCACGGTGCCGGTCCATTTGGTGCCGGCCCCGTCATTGGTGATCTTGCCGGCGGCAAGATTGTCCGTCACGGCACCGTTCCAGACGGAACCCGTGATATTGCCGATGGTGCCCGCATTGGTCACCACATTGCCGTTCCACGTAGCGGTGTTCTGGTTCCAGATGGCGCCCGTATTGGCGAGCACATCGCCGTTCCACGTCGAATTGTCGTTGATGATGCTGTTGCTGGACGTGTTGGTCTTCACGTCGCCGGTCCAGGTGGCCTGGTTCTGGTTGCTGATCGTCCCGTGGTTGGAGACGGCGCCGTTCCAGATGGCGTCATCATTCACGATGTTGGCGCCCACCGCGTTGGAAAGCACCTCGCCGGTCCAGGTCGCCTTGTTCTGGTTGTTGATGGTTCCGGCATTGCTGGTCACCGCACCGGTCCAGCTGGTGCCGGTGCCGTCATTGACGATCACGCCCCCGGCGAGGTTCGAACCCACCGTGCCGTTGGTCCAGGTGCCGCCGGAGAGATTGACGATCTTGCCGCCGTTGCTGGTGACCGCCCCATCCCAGGTCGCCTGGTTCTGGTTGGTGATCTCCCCGGAATTGCTCACCACGGTGCCGGTCCATTTGGTGCCGGCCCCGTCGTTGGTGATCTTAGCCCCCGTCGCGTTGGCGGTGACGGCGCCGGTCCAGGTCGCCTTGTTCTGGTTGTTGATGGTTCCGGCATTGCTGGTCACCGCACCGGTCCAGCTGGTGCCGGTGCCGTCATTGACGATCACGCCCCCGGCGAGGTTCGAACCCACCGTGCCGTTGGTCCAGGTGCCGCCGGAGAGATTGACGATCTTGCCGCCGTTGCTGGTGACCGCCCCATCCCAGGTCGCCTGGTTCTGGTTGGTGATCTCCCCGGAATTGCTCACCGCGGTGCCGGTCCATTTGGTGCCGGCCCCGTCGTTGGTGATCTTAGCCCCCGTCGCGTTGGCGGTGACGGCGCCGGTCCAGGTCGCCTTGTTCTGGTTGTTGATGGTTCCGGCATTGCTGGTCACCGCACCGGTCCAGCTGGTGCCAGTGCCGTCGTTGACGATCACGCCCGTGGCGAGGTTCGATGCCACCGTTCCGTTGGTCCAGGTGCCGCCGGAAAGATTGACGATCGTGCCGCCGTTGCTGGTGACCGCACCGTCCCAGGTCGCCTTGTTCTGGTTGTTGATGGTGCCGGCGTTGCTGGTCACCGCACCGGTCCAGCTGGTGCCGAGCCCGTCATTCACGATCGTGCCGGTGGCCGTATTGCTGGTGACGTCACCGCTCCACGACGCCCCTGCCTGATTATAGACATTGCCGGAGTTGGTGACCGCACCGATCCACTTGGTGCCGGTATCAGCATTGGTGATGATGCCGGCCGTGGCATTGCCGGTCACCGCACCGGTCCAGGTGGAGCCCGTCGAATTGGTGACGGTGCCGGCATTGTCGAGCGTGCCGTTCCAGGCCGAGCCGGTGATGTTGTTGATGGACCCGGCATTGCTCAGCACATCGCCGTTCCAGGTGGCGGTGTTCTGGTTCGAGATGGTGCCCGTATTGGTAACGACGTCACCATTCCAGATGGAATTGTCGTTGACGATGGAATTATTCGACGTGTTGGTCTTCACGTCGCCATTCCAGGTCGCCTGGGACTGGTTGCGGATCGTGCCGTCATTGGTCACGTCCCCATTCCAGGTAGCCCCGGCATTGGTGATGACGCCAACGGCGCTGTTGGTGACGTCGCCGGTCCAGGTGGCCCCGTCGCTGTTGGCGATCTGGCCGGCATTATACTTCACCGCGCCGGTCCAAATGGTGGTCGCGCCGCTATTGTAGATCTTGCCATTGGCCATGTTGTTGGCCACGTCGCCGGACCAGGAGCCCCCAGCGGAATTCTCGATGGTGCCGGCGTTGCCGAACTGAGGATCGGCCGGATCTCCGGGCGCGATGCCGATCGTGCCATTCTGCCAGGTCGCATAGTTGTAGATGGCGCCGGTGTTATTGACGACAGCCCCGCTCCACACAGTACCCGCGCCGCTGTTGACGATGGTGCCGGAATTGTCCTTCACCGCGCCGGTCCAGTCGCCGCCATCCTGGTTCTGAAGCGTACCCGCATTGGTAACGGCGCCGCTCCAGGTGGCGCCGGAATTGGTGATCTGCTTGGTATTGCTGAGAACCTCGCCGGTCCAGGTGGCACCGCTCTGGTTGACGACGATACCGTCATTCTTCACCGTGCCGGTCCAGGTCGCGCCCACCTCATTGAAGATGAAGCCCCCGGACGCATTGTTTTCCACATTTCCGGTCCAGGTGGACGCGTTATTGTAGATGAAGCCGGTATTTCCGCTGACGCCGGCGACACCGACGACGCCGGTCCAGGTGGACGTCTGCGTGTTTTTGATCGTGCCGGAATTGGCTTCGACAGCGCCGGTCCACTGGGCACCGCCCAGATTATTGATAGTGCCCGCATTGGTGGCGACTTTGCCAGTCCAGATACCGGTGGCGGTCTCGTTGCTGATCCCGGAAGTATTCGACACTACATCGACGTTTGAAGTACCATAATTATAATATACACCGCTGTTGGCGAGGCTGGAATTGAGTGCGCCGCCTTTGTAGACAATTACGGTACCCGAATTCGTCAGCAGGCCCCCGGCGCTGAACACGCCGGTGTCTTTGACGCCGATGACACCAGAGTTCGATACGGCCCCGCTGGACGTGAACGAACCACCCGCATTCACATCAAACGCGGAGCCGGCGGCGGTGGTGAGGCCCGTGGCGGTGACGGCGCTCGACACGGCGAAGGTGCCGCCGAGGTGGTTCACATCCTGAAAGGTGCCGCCGCCGGCAGCCATGAAGATCCCGGACCCCTGCGTGGTGAAGGTGCCGGAAGCGGTCACCGCGCCGTTGAAGGCCACACTGGCGGACGTGGTGTCCACCGTCCCGCCGGTGGCAAGCACGGTGACCGGCTGCGCGAACGAGACGACGCCGCCGCCCGTGGGCGCAAGGACGCCCCCATCGAACGTCATCGGGTCCTGCTGGGCGGCGAGGTCGTTCTGCGTGAAGCTCGTCTGCGTGGTGTCGATGTAAAGCGAAACCGCACGGATGTAACCGCCGCCAGTACCGTACGGTGACAGCACCACGGTGCCGGAAATATCTGCGGCGCCGGTCCCGACGACGAAGGTTCCCGTGCTCATCGGCGGCGGAACCGACGTCTGCCCGAGGGAAACGCCGTTGTTGAAGACCTCGAACTGATCGCCGACGAGAAAGCCGTCCGAAACAATGACGGCGGCAGGATTGACCGCCGTAAAGGTGAAGGTCTGGTCCCAGGACGAGCCGACAGCACCAAATTCGAAGGATTGCTCCGCGCCGCCGATCACCAGCGCCGTGGCGGCGGCCGGGCTCGGAACCGTCGAAACCAGGGAGCCACCCAGGGACGCGGCCAGAATTGCGGTGCTGGCGAGAAGTTTGCGGCGGCGGCTGAGGAGGCGGGTGCGTGCCGGGCGGTCCGCTTTGGCGGCGTGCCCCTCAACACAACCCTCGACGCGCAGCACGAAGCCGCTGAACTCGAACGTCATCCCCCGTCCCCCTGAAAGCGAAGCGTCAGCTCTCGCCGACAACATAATCTTCGTGGGACCGTAGCCGCGCAGGTTGCAACCGACAAGGGGAGTGACTCTTAATTACAATTTGATTGTAGCCATACAAATAGACGGTCGCGGGAGGAACTGTGCTGTCACCTCCACTTCATCATTGCGAATAGTGCATGATTTTACAGATATTTGCGGCTCCCCTCCAAACTCGAACGGCAGCACGCCGGGAGCAGCGCTCCTACGGCCGTCCAGATCCCCTCGCAGGTACCGTTGGCGCCGTTATCCAGATAACGTGACGCAAATGCCACATCCCAAAAAAGGTAGATTTCACAATGTAACTGATGCAGTTCCGCAACGGCAATTGAGGATCTGCCCGGAGAGGCGGCGAACTGCTCCCGAATCGTGCACGATCGGGGGCGGGCGGCAGCCTCGATTCGGGCCGGCTGGCACAGGCGGGGTCTGTTCAAGCGCCGGGCATTGCAACCTGCGCGATCGTTTATCCGGGGAGGCAGGGAAGAGCGGCGCACCAAGCGGGCGAAACGCCATCAGCCCATGCTTCCCATCACGCCGCGGCCAGCCGGCATCCCCGCCCGCGGCACCGCTCCACGGGGCGGGGGTGGAGGACCCGGGCGAAAGCGCAGGGGCCGTTCAAAATCCCGGCACGAGCCGATCCAGAGCTGCCCCTGAAAACCCGCGGCGCGCGCCCTGGCTGCGCGGATCGCGCTCTCACTTAAGGATAGAGAACGCGTTATCCGATCAGCTTGCGGTGCAAGCTGATCGGCGCGCGCTCTAGTAGCCGATCACCATATATTGCGGGCACAGCAGGTTGCCGCATCCGCGGGGCGATGCGGGCAACGGGCGTTCCGCCACCGGAATGAAGCTGGCCGGCGCAGCCACGACGACCGTGCGGCGCGGCACTGCGAACGGCGCGCGGGCGGGAAGGGGGACGGCCACCCGGCGGGGGCGGGGCGACGGCAGCGGGGCCGACGATGCCACCGCCATGCCTGGCTCCGGGGCGATCGCGCCCCCGCGGCCGTCGCCGCTATCGGCCACCGTTCGGGACTGGGCCGGCGCCCCCTCTGAGCACGGCTCCAACCCGCCGGCCGCCTGCATTCCGCGGCCACCCGGCTCGCAGCCGAGCGACGCGGCGCTTGCGACGGCACCCGAGAGCAGGAGGCCCAGCGCCGCGACGGCCAGAGTTGCAGAACGTGTCATGGGAAGTCCCTCGATACTTAGGAAAAAAATACCATTGGTTGCAGGGATTGTCACGGCCAGCGCCGATCTTCGGGGCCCGCCGCGCCCGCCTGCTGCCCCTCAAGCCGCGTGGCGAACGACCAGACCACCTCCGCCGGCCGCCCCGTGGCGGGGTCCGGCACGGCGAGGGCGCGGATGTCGTCGTGCAGATGAACGAGGGCGCCAAGGGCGTCGGTTCCATCACCGGCTCGCTCCGGCAGGTCAAGGGCCTGCACCGGCCGGTCGGCGAGCACGGCGACCACCAGGGCGCCACCCGTTCCCGCCGGCAGGGGCAGGTCCAGGCCGCCGGCCGGTGAAAGGAGGTTCAGCTCGCGCGCCGGGCGCCGCAGGCGCTCCAGGCTCGCCATGTCGGGATACACCTGCTGCACCCGTCCATCGGCCGAGACGGCAAGGACGATAAGATAGCCGGCGCGCCGGGTGCTGACGCGCAGGGTGCGCCCGTTTCCCGGCACGAAATCCACCGCCAGGCCCGCCGTATTCGCGATGGCGGGCATGCTGCGCGCGGCGGCGACACCGGCACGCACGGCACTGGCCAGCGGGGCCTTTCCTGCCGCGGCGCCGGCCACCAGCTGGGGGGAGGCCCCCAGGCGGCAGAGGCTCACCTCGCCTTCGCAGAACTGGGCCAGGCTCGAGCGCACGCTGCCGAGAAGGTCCTGCACATCGCCGCCGCGACCGCCGGACACGAGGACCGCGGCCCGCATGGCGTTGATCCAGCGCCGGGTGAAGGCGCCCATGGCCTCGGCCGAGGCGGCATCTGGGCCCTTGTCCACCAGCGCCCACTGATCCGCCGCCGCTGCGAACCAGAGCACCGTGGACGGCGCAGGCGCAGGCGGCTCCTCTTCGGCGCGCACCTGAATTTCGCCAAGCTCCGGCGCGAGGTCCGCCACCGCCTCCACGGCGCGGACCGAGCCCTCCTCCCCGGCCCGCGCCCGCACCGGCCGCTGCAGGGTGCGGCGGGAAATCTGGGTGGTGTCGAACACCGCCGTCACCTGCCGGTCGGCGAGCCGCTCCATGACCCGATCGAGCTCTGCGGGTGTGATGGCATTGGCCACATCGCGCACCCTGCCGTCGGCGCTGCGGACAAGATCGAGATCCACGGGGGCCAGGGCGACGCCGGAGCGGGCGGCACGCAGGGCGGGGAAAACGCGGCTCTGGAAGCCATGGCCACTATAATAAAGATGCACGCGCGCCCCCGCTCGCGAGCCCTGGACCAGGAAGGCGTCGAGGGCGGCGAGAATGTTGGCGCGGGTGGCCTTCTCGTGGGTCAGGGTCATCACCTGCTCGCGGCGGAAGCCCAGCACCTCCACCAGAAGCGCCGCCACCGCCGCCGCATCGTTGCCCGAGCCGGCAAGGGTGAGGGGCTCGGCATAATGGTCGATGCCGATGACGAGAGCACGGTCGCCCGGCGCCACATGGGCGGCGGCGCGCGCCACGTCCTCCGGGGTCAGGAGCGCCAGCGGCGCGATCTCGGTGTCGCCCGCCAGTGCGGCAGCGCCGGCCGATGCCGGGGCGGCGGACAGGTCCCCGGGTGAAAGCCGGAACCGGGTGGAGGGCAGCGCGGCCAGCGCCAGCTGGTCCCGGCTCACCAGCCGCAGCCAGCCCTCATAGGCCGCGACGCGGGTATAGACGCCGTAGCGCTCCCGCCGGCCGCAGCCCTCGCCCCAGCTCACGATTCCGGCCTGCACCCAGCCGCCGGCGGCGCCGCGCAGCATCAAGGGCCCGCCGCTGTCGCCACGGCAGGCATCGCGCCCGCCGGCGGCGAAGCCGGCACACAGGTTGGTGGCGCCAATGGTATTGCCCTTCAGCGCGCTGTCCCCATAGGCCTGCCGGCAATCGCCGATGGGCACAAGGGGAAGTTCCACTTCCTGCAGGTCGGCGGGCAGCAGGTCCGCGTCCGCGCTTGCCGCTTCCTGGGTGAAGCCCCAGCCCACCACCATGCCGGCAAGGCCGGCGAGGTCCTCGTCCCGGGCCGCGGGGGACATCACGGCGATGGCCGGTGCCTGGGCGGGCGCCTCCAGCTCCACCAGTGCCACGTCGTTCTCATAGGTGCCCGGCTGGAAATCGGGATGATAGAGCAGGGCGCGCGCGCGAATGCCCCGCCGCGCCACCGCATCGCCCAGCGTGATCACCGCCGGCAGGCGCGCGGCACCGGCCACCACCAGCACGTCCTGCGCCGCCAGTTGCTGCCGGCGCCCGCCGCCGGCCGTGGCCGCGACGAAGCAATGGGCGGCGGTGAGCACCCAGTTGGCCCCCACCACCGTGCCGCCGCAATGGGACCTCAGGCGCCCGCGCCCGGCGGGATCGGGCGCATAGATCTTCACCTGCGAGGGCCAGGCGCCCTCCTGCGCCTTGACGCCGCCCACCACGCGGGTGAGCCCGCGTCCGGCGTCTGCAGCTTGCGCGCGGGCCGGCGAAGACGGCGCGGCCAGGATGGCGGCAAGGGCCAGCCCGATTAGCGCCCACAAGATTGTTTGCATGCCAGAAAAATGAAGTGCTGCAATTATTTCGGAAGTCAGTTGCGAATGATGAGCGTGCGTGCGCGAGAGGGATTTTCGCCGACAGACCCGAAGGCTGGCACCGTGGCCAACGCCCCCGGCCGGGCGATGTGCGCGGCTGTCTCGCATTCCATCCTGCGGAGCGCGGCGCCCCCGCGCCCGCGCCGTGGAAAAGTAAGGTGCTGATACTAGCGCGGCTTCACCAGCCGACGCCAGCGCGCGCGCCGGCCACGCTTCGCTATTTTTGCTGCGCGGCCTGTTCCGGCAGCGGCGCGACGATGCGCAGGCGCCATTCCCCGTCCTCGCCGAGGCTGCCGGAATAGGAAAGCTGCGGCCACGGACGCCCCGCCTGCGCCAGCAGCGCGACGATCTCGCCGACAATGGCCCGCACCGCATCCCCCGGCACACCTTCCGCCCCCGCCACATCCGGATTCACCAGCGCCACCCCCGGCGCCGCACCCGCCTCGGCCGGCGGCGTCACGGTGAGGCGGAAGGCCCGCCAATCCTCGGGCACGACCTCGAAGAGCGCATCGACGAGGCGGTGGTCGAGGGAGGTTTGGTTGACAGACATGAAAGCCCACCCTTTGGACAATCAGGCGAGCCCATGCTCGCTGTTACGATTGGACCGGCTCAGGCGAGATCCAACATCTTCATCTTGGATGATTGCCGTCAATGCCTGTCGATCCCCATCCGCAAATTTATTGATTTCGCGGTTAAACTCCGACCCCAGATCGTTCATATCGGCGATTTTGCGTGCCAAATAAAGACAACCGCGAGCGATTTCCTTCAAGGCCCCTCGCCGCAGTTCGCCCACGTCGGCGATGCGGATGAGGCGTTCGAGGACATTCAGGGCATCCTGGCGCCCCAATGCGGTAAACAGACTGGTCACCGCCAGAATCTGCTCCCCCGCATCGCCACGCGCCGCACCGAGGAATTCAAGGAGAGCAGAAGTACCCTTTGCCTTTGTCTGCTCATGCCTCAGCATGGCCTCGGCGGTCACAAGCAGCATCCGGTTGTCAAATTCATTGGGGAAGAAGATCTTCTCCAACGCGTCGGCCGCCTCGGGAAGGTTTATGTGTCCCAAGGCCTCGATCGCAGTCGTATCACGGGCGGCTCTCGCCGAAAGTAGCTCGGCCGCCCGCCGCAACTCCTCCGGCGTCATCTGCCGGAACAGGCCCTCCGCAATGCCGTCGGCCTTTTCGCGGCCTTCTGCGTTGAGCTGCGTCATGAATGCAGTGAATGCGGATGTCATGGCTTGACTTTCGGCGCCTCCAGTTGCAGAGGAATCTGCAGAGCATTGTTTTTCATGTTTATGTTGACATCCATGCCGCCCGATTTGATCGCCGGAATTTCATACTTGTTGAAGATAAATCCGCCTTTGGGCCGATCCGAAGTGAGAAGCACATCCACATCCCCCTCAAGGCCGGACGCGTACTTGCTTGACAGGCCGCCCCAGAATTTCTCGCCCTTCGAGACGGTGCCGCTCTGGCTTTCCCAGTTAAGCACCCTACTGAGTTCAGGCCACTCGTCCACGACCTTCCCGCCAGGCGTCATCTCCAGTGTCGTCTTGCCTTGCATTCCAGCGGCCATCGCTGCGCCCTGCTTGTTTCCAGACCAAAGGACACCTTGATTCTTGCCTACAGAGACATCGAGGCGCTCAATGATGCCGTCGATATCTCCCCGCTCAAGATGCGGGCGTAGAATGGCGCGGGCACCCTCCAAATCTCCATTGTTCGCGAGCTCTGTGATCCTCCGGCGGTCTTCGGCCGCCGAAGAAACCGGGTTGGAGGGTGTCTTCGGTGGCAAAAGCGCCGGTGGGGGCTCCTTCTTATTCTTCCCCGCCATTTCCTCCTTCGAAACCTTCCCGACCCCCTTCTTCCCCCCGGTCTTCTTCAGGGAATCCGAAAACCGCCCAGAAATCCAGGAGAGGGCGAGCATGAGGGCGCTCACGCC
Source organism: Xanthobacter sp. AM11 (assembly GCF_047444035.1). Taxonomy (NCBI): domain Bacteria; kingdom Pseudomonadati; phylum Pseudomonadota; class Alphaproteobacteria; order Hyphomicrobiales; family Xanthobacteraceae; genus Xanthobacter; species Xanthobacter sp. AM11. The sequence continues at coordinate 1,307,834 of NZ_JBLAOA010000001.1, read as the reverse complement.
GATGGAGGAAAGCCCCGCGGCCAGCCGTGCGGCCGCCGCGTCGAGATCCTTCTCCTCCTTGGCCGCGGCGGTCTGGATGATGAAGGCCACAAGGTGGATCACCGCGTCGAGGGCGGCGGAGATGGCCTGAAACAGGCCCACCCCTCGCAGCACGGCGCAGGCGACGATGGCGGAGAGCACCACCGCGTCGATCGCCTCGCCCGCCGCCACCGCGTGCAATTGGGCGAGGATCACCAGCGTGGCCAAGGCGATGGCAAGATTGGCGGGGTCCTCCACCACCGCCAGAAGCTGGGCGCGCAATTCCGGCCCCACCAGCGGCACGGCGCGGTGGAAGACGGATGAAAACTTGTCGGCAACCCCCATCTCCGGCGGAAGAAGCCCATAAGCGTTGCCGCTCCGAAGCCCCGGCCCGGCGCGCGCCGCCAGCTCCGCCGCCTTGATCAGAGCCTGATGGTCGGCCGCGCTCACATAGGCCGGCTCGCGGAACACGAAGGCCCACAGGCGGCCGGCCGCCACCGCCGCCGCCACCTCGGCGATCAGTTCGGCCTGCAGCAGCACGCTCACCGGGCGTCCGCCGCTGTCCACCCAGAAGGTGGCCAGATCCATCACCGCCCCGGCATCCTCGGCGAGGTGGGAGGTCAGCGCCGCGCGCACCTCGCCGCCACCGGCCGGCCGGAAATGCCCCCCTTTCGGCGGAACGCCGCGGGTGATGAGGATGGTCTGCATGAAGCCGCGAAAGACGACGGCGTCCACGGCGCTCATGAGGGCCCGCTCAACCGGAGCTGCCCCTGCCGCACGGCGCCGCGCGCCACTGCGGGACGGCCCCGCCCGAGAACCCGGCCCGGAAAGGCGCAGCCTGCAAAAGCATGGCCGCCGAAAGCGCCGCCAACGAAAGCTCTGCCCATGAAAGCCCCGCCCAAGCCCCGCCAACGCCACGCCCGGCGCCGGCCCTGCGGCGCGCGCTGCCCGGTCAGCAGCAACGGAAGTTGTCTTGGGGGGCTATGCAGGTGTCAACGAGGTCCAAAGCAATTGAAGGCCTCAAAACAACTTCACTCCACGGTGACATACCGGGTGGCGAAGGCGAGGCGGTCGCCACTGCCTCCGGCACGGGCCTTCAGCTGGGCCACGAAGACGTCCGCCCCCATGGCCGCATCGGTGCGCAGCGGCGCCAGGGCCTGGGCGCTGGAGACAGCCACCAGCAGCAGCGGCGTGCCCGCCGGCGCCACCTGCGGATCGACGGTGAAGCGGAAGGACACCGCCTCCCCCTCCGCCGGCCGGGCGGCGCCGGCCACCACCCGCACCGCACCGCTGGCGAACACGGCGGCCACGCTCACATAGCGGCCGCGCGCCGGCATGGCCTCGCCCTCCACCACCCCGCCGGGGTGCACCGCATGGCTGACGACCTCCAACTGCGGCGCCTGTGCCCGCTCCTCGCGGCCCTGCGCCAACAGGTCGATCACCGGGCATTGTGCCGTCGTCACCTGCCGCAGCCGCACGTCGAGGCTGAAACCGTGGGCGCGCTCGAAATCGGCGGCGATGGCGCCGAAATCGCTGCGCGCCCGGCCGAAGCCGTCGCCCGCCGCGCGGGCATCCGCCATCACCACGGGATCGAGGAAGGCGCATTCGGCAAGGGCGTAGCGATCCAGGAAACGGGTCATGTCGGCGGGGCGTGCGGGGGCGATGCTGTCCGGCAGGATGCGGGTCAGCGTCAATCCCCCGGTCCCGGCCGGGCGCGCGGGCGTGCCGGGCACGGCTCCCGCCTCCGGCAGGCGCCCATCGGCGGGCGCCGCCGGCCGGGCGGCTTCCGGCCGAGGCGCGGGCGAAGAGGGGCTGCCGGGTCCCGACAACAGCCAATAGGCCCCGCCACCGAGGCCGGCGAGCACCGCCACCACCAGCCCCGAGCCGATTGCGGCGCGCAGCCAGGGCCGCATGTCCCGCCCCCGCCGGTCCGGCATGCGCACATGGGGGCGGGCGGAAACCACGGTGCCTTCGGCGCTCGCCGCGAAAGGGTGCCGGCCGGTCGCCGGCGGCGCAGTGCCGCCGCGCCGCAGCCAGGCGGCCACCTCCGTCATGGAGCCGGGCCGGTCGCGCGGATCGGGCTGCAGCATCCGCTCCAGCAGGGGGCGCAGCCGCTTGTCCACGCGGGAGAGGTCCGGCACGCGGCGGCGCTTCTCGATGACCTCCACCGGGGAGCCCCGCATGTCGAGGGGCTCTCCGGTGATGGCCTCCACCAGCACCAGTCCGAGGCTGTAGATGTCCGACGCGCCGGTCACGTCGGCACCGAAAAGGCCGAGTTGCTCGGGGGAGACATAGTTATATTTGCCGGCGAAGCCGTCGCCCACGATGGTGCCCTCGGCGGCGCGGGTCTGGCGGGCGATGCCGAAATCGATGATCTTCGCCTGCGCCACGTCGGCATCGGGAATGATCACATTGTCCGGCGAGATGTCGCGATGGATGATCCCGCGTTCATGCGCCGCCTGCAGGCCGGCGGCCACCCGGGCGCCGAGCACGCGCACGCTGTCGTAGTCGAGGGCCCCGTTGCGCACCATGGCCGAGAGCGAGGGCCCGGAGACATACTCCATGGCGAGGTAGGGGCGCTTCAGGGTCGGATCGACCGAGAAGACGTAATAGCGGACGATGGCCTCGTGGTAGAGATTGTGGAGGGCCTTGGCCTCCTTGCGGAACATGGTGAGCGCCGCATCGGTCTCGGCCACATCCGAGCGGATGGTCTTGATGGCGACAAGATCGCCCGTCTCGATGGCGTGGCCCCGGTAGATCTCGCCCATGCCGCCGGCAGCGATGCCCTCGTCGATCTCGAACAGATCGTTGAGGCGGGTGCCGCGCGGAAGCCAGGTGCCGGTGGTCTCGCCGGGACGTGTCACCATCACGCGCCCGCGGTCCAGTTCGGCGCCACCACCCGGACATGATCCGTGACGGTCGGCTCGCGCGGCACGCAGCGCACCGCCACCACCGTCACATTGTCGCGCCCGCCGCGCTCCAGGGCCAGCTTCACCAGGGCGTCCGAGACCTCCCGCGCCTCGGTGCGCACCACGAGGTCGCGGATTTCCTCGTCGGCCACATGGAGGGTGAGGCCGTCGCTGCACAGGACGAAGGTGTCACCGAGCTCGGCAAGCCCGTCCACGATCTCCAGCTCCGGTTCGTCGGATACGCCGATGGCCCTCGTCACCACATTGCGGCGCGGCCAGCTCTTGGCCTCCTCACGGGTGATGACGCCGCGGCTCACCAGTTCCTCGACTTCCGAATGGTCGCGGGTCAGCTGGGCGATCTCGCCGCCGCGCACCCGGTACACGCGGCTGTCGCCGGACCAGATGCAGGCATAGGCATTGGCGCGGATCAGCAGCAGCACCACGGTGGCGCCGATCATGTCGAGGTGCATGGCGTGCGCGCGGTCCCGCAGCCGCGCATTGGCCGCCACCAGACCGCGCGTGCATTCCGCAAGGAAGCCGCTGGCCGTGCCGAAATCGTTCACGTGGCCCAGTTCCTCCACCACCAGCGCGCTGGCGATGCTGCCCGCCTGATGGCCCCCCATGCCGTCGGAGACCGCCCACAGGCCGGTCCCCGGCCGCATGAGGTAGCTGTCCTCGTTGGCGGCGCGCACACAGCCCTGATGCGTCGCAACCGACGTCTCGAACACCATGTTCATCTTATCCATGAGGCACCTGCCGACCGCGTTTCCCCGTTTGCGAACCCGGGAGGCGGCGCGCGCCGCCCCGGCCCTGTCCGTTCCCGATCCCGACGGGGCCGGCCCGCGGCGGGCGCCCTCCGCCATGCTGGATTGTCCCCATGCGACGCATGCTCAGTTGCCGAGGATGATGGTGGGCGCGCGCCGCGCCGGCGGGGCGGCGGCGACCGGCGGAGACGGCTTCGGCGCCGGGGCGGGCTTGGCGGCCGCCGGCGCCGGCTTCGCTGCCGGCTTAGCAGCGGGCTTGGGCGCCGGCTTCGCCGCAGGCTTCGACGCCGGCCGCTCCGCCTCCGGGGGCCGTGAGGCGACCACCGGAACGCACCGCTCGCCCTGTGCCTCCTGCCCCTTCGGACATTCGAGCGGACACACCCGCCGTCGCCCTTCCGCCTCAAGCCGCTTGGCCACGGCCTCGTCCACGTCCAGCGACGCGGGCTTCACGTCGCGCACCCCGTAATATTTCCGCAGGGCGGCGCGGACGCTGTCCAGGCTGCCGTCGTCATCCGCGCCGTCGAAGCAGCCGATCTGCCGCAGGGCGCGCGCCGCCCGGCGCACATGCTCGGGCGCATTGACCGCCGGGGCGGGGGACAGGCCGGACATGGCGCCGGGGCCCAGGGCCGCGACCACGAGGGGCTTCAGCCCTTCGCAGGTGGTGGCGGTGGCGAGGTGCTCCAGCCGGTCGCGCCCCTCCACGCCCAGCTGGCGCAAGCGTTCGAACTCGCCGCGGTCGCGGGCGCAGGCCTGCTCGATGCGGTCGCGATCGGCGGCAAGCCGCTGGATCTGCGCCCGCGCCGCCGCCGCCACATCCGGGCAGCGCGCGGTGCGCACAAAGGCGGTCAGCGCCACCGGATCGGCCGCATCAAGCGCGGCATAGGCGGCAGCCTCCGCGCTGCACGCCGCCCGCGCCGCGGCCTGCTGTTCCTTCAGCGCCGCCTCACGCGACGCGACCTCCCTGGCGGCAGCTTCCTTGGCGGAAGATTCCCTGGCCGCTGCCTCCTTCGCGGCAGCCTCCTTCGCGGCAACTTCCCTGGCTGCAGCTTCCCTGACTGCAGCCTCCCGGAGAGCCGCCTGCCTGGCCGCGACATCCTTTGCGGCAGCCTCGCGTGCGGCGGCCTCGCTCGCTGCAGCCTCTCTGGCGGCGGCTTCCTTTGCAAGGGCGACGCTGAGGCCCGCCTCCAGGGCCGCCACATTCTCCTCGCATTGCACGCGCCCGCGGATCGCCTCCAGCCCGGCGCGCGCATCCGGCCCGCCCGCGGCGTCGCGGATGCGGCGGGCCTCTTCGGCACATGCCGCCTCGCGGCGCCGGCGCTCCTCCGCCTGCCGCTCGGCTTCCTCCCGCCGTGCCGCCGCCGCCCGCTGCCGACTGCGCTCCTCTTCCTCATGCCGCTCGATGACGGCGATGGCCCGGCGGGCGAGGCTGCGGGTTTCGGCACAGCGCGTGGCGGCCTCCAGGGCGACGAGGTCGTCCTTCCGGTCCGCCTGCGCATAACGCTCCACCCGTTCCGCCTCTTGCCGGCAGAGGGCTTCGGCCCGTGCCCGCTGCGCGCGGGCCTCCTGCTCGGCAAGGTCGGTCAGCGCCGCCTCCAGCCGCGGCCCGCTTTCCTCAGGACAGGCCAGGCCGGCCTTCAGGCGGTCGAGATCGACCCGCAGGCCGGCAGCGTGCAGCCCTTCGATCCGAACCGCTTCCTCGGCGCATCGGGTCCGCCGCCGCTCCTCCGCAAGGCGCGCCTGCTCTGCCCGCGCGGCGGCGGCGCGCTGCTCGGCTTCCTCCCGGCGCCTGCGTTCCTCCTCGGCCCGGCGCCGGGCCTCCTCTTCACGCTGGCGCTGCTCGGCGAGGCGCTGCGCCCGTTCCAGCACCTCCAGCCGCCGCGCCGCCCGCGCGGCGTGCTCCGAATGGGGGAAGCGGGCGAGAAAGTCGCGGAAATCCAGCGGGTCCGACGACATGCGGATGCGCAGCCACGCCGAGTGGTGGGATTCGGTCCGGTTCAGGACGAAGGGGCTGTTGAGGGCGAGGCTGATCTCCGGCACTTGCCGGCCCCCGGTCTGGTCGAAGACATCGCGCGAGACCCGCTGGAACAGGGGCCTCACCTCCATCTCGGCTTCGCGCAGCCATTTCAGCAGGGCATGGGTGAACGGGCTGTTGCGGGTCGCGCCGTCCTCCGCCTCCGAGAAGGGCGCGGTGGCGTAGGCCATCACCATCCCCTGCCCCTGCGAGGCGCCGGCGATGAAGCGCGACAGGGCCTCCTCCCGCACGCCCCGCGCCGCTTCCGGCGAGAGGCTGCCCGGACCGCCCAGCGGATCGTTGCGGCAGGCGTCGAAGATCATCAGGCGCACGCCGGTGGCCTTTGCCAGCACCTCGCGCACATCTTCGGCGGAAAGGGTGTCGTATTGTAGGAGGTCGCCCGCCTCCAGCTCGGCATCCGTGGGCACCAGGAAATACCGCCCGCGGAATTCGAGGGCATGGCCGGCATAATAAAACAGCGCCGTATCCGCCCCGGCCGCAAGGCGTGAGAAGTCCTTCAGCACGTTGGAAATGTCCGCCCGCGTCACGTCGTTGCGCGGGATCACCTCGAAGCCGAGGTCGCGCAGCGCCGTGGCGACGTCGTTGGCGTCGTTGCGCGGGTTCTTCAGGGCGGTCATGTAACGGTAGGACGAATTGCCGATCACCAGCGCCACCCTGCGCTCCGCCTGAGCGGACGCGAGCGATCCCGCCAGGAGCGCGAGGGCCCCCAGCAGCGTGATCACCCATGTCCTCAAGCCGCGCATGCGATGTCAGGCCTTTCACAATCGCCAGCGGCGCGCGAAGCGCCGGCGCCGCGGGTTCAGTCGGTCAAGAGCGGGTATCGCACAGGCGTGTAGCCCCGTGCCAGCAGGACCGACAAGGGATAGATGTTGCGGCACACCCGCCCGTTGCAACCTCCGGTAGCTGCTTCCAGCACCTCCACCTTCCGGTCCGGCGTGAACTGGACGAACAGCATCACGTGCGAGCCGGGCTTGTTCAGGGCATCTCCCGGCTTCAGGTCCCAGGGATTGGCCAGGGGCCTGGTGATGCTGGGGATGTCCGCGGTGGTGTAGTGCCGCGCCAGGCCCCAGGTGGCGCTGACGAAGGCGGAGCAATCCACCCCCGCCGTGTCCCGCCGCGGAGTCTCGCGGGTGCACCAATTGCCGGCAAGGGTGCCGGAATCCACCCGGCGCTTGAACTGCACGAGGCTGCCGAAGCAGCCCCAGCAATAGGGCACGCCCCGCACCTCCTGCCCCACCTTGCCCTGCAGATAGGCCGGCCGCCGCACCCGGCCATCGAAGCCGACGCAGGATCTGTCCTGCTCCGGCCCGTAATTGGCGGGCGTCAGCTGCCACTTCAGCCCCTCGAAGGCCAGCCCGATCTGGATGACGCCCTGGCGCGAATTGGGCCGCACCGCGGTGATGAAGCCCGGGTCGCCAAGGCCCGCTCCCACCCCCCCGGGGCCGGCCACCACGGGGGCCGGCTCCAGCACCTGCCCCTTCGGCCGGCGCGCCGCCAGATCGAGGATGGCGACACCGCTCGCGTCCGATTTCAGGAACAGCACCTTGCCTTCCGGGGCGATGGTGATGAAGCGGCGGGTGCTGGTCTGGTCGGGGGCGATGGGGGGGTCGTAGACCGCCTCCAGCCGCCCCTTGGGCGAATAGCGCGCCACGAAGATGGCGACCCGCCCGCCCGCCTTGGCCGGCACGTTCTCGGTGAACACATAGACATTGCCCGCGCGGTCCACCTCCAGCACCTCGACCAGCCCGAGCCGGTCGGCGACGCGGACCCTCAGCCGCGTGAGCTTGAGCGGGTCAGCCACCGGCCGGATCTCCACAAGGGCGCTCTTGCCGTCCTTCTGCGGCACGATATCCGCATTCACGGCCCCGGCGCCCCGGGCCACCAGCGCCTGGCGCACGGGAATATCGAGGCTCTGCAGGGAAAAGCTGCGGCCGGCGGCGCCCAGCACCTCGGCATCGCTGGACGGGGTCTGCGATCCCATCTGGGCGAAGGCGGAGCGGGCCACGTCGTCGGCGTCCCCCACCGCGCGCGCCTCCAGCGCCGGCGCGCCGGCCTCCATCCGGCCCGCGCCGGATGCCGGAGCAGGCTCCAGCGCATAGGGCCGGCCGTCCCAGACATAGAGCTTGTCGCGCAGGGCGACGAGATCGCTCGGCATGAGGTTTTCCGGCAGGCGCAGTTCCTCCGGCGCCCGGTCGGGGGCGTCCGGCTCCAGGGCGAGGATGCGGCCGTTGATCTGGTCCAGGAGATAGAGCTTGCCGGCGCCGTCGGCATAGATGGCCGACGGGCCGGTGGGCTCGGCGTCCGGCGCGCCGGGCACCATGCCGACCATCGCCGCGCCCGTGCCGCCGGGCAGCTGCCGCAGCACCTTGCCGCTCTGCGCAAAGGCCGGTGCCGTAGCGGCAAGGCATGCGGCGAGCGCGAGGAGGGCCGCGGCGCGCACCTTCGCCGAACCCACGCCCCGGGACCGGTAGCCGGCCTGTGTCGCACTCATCCGCACGCCACTCCCCTGATCTCCCCTTCGCGCGCGGGCGCCTGCCGCAGGGCGGGAAAACAACCCAGAATAGCACGACAGCGCCCTGCCCTCACACCTCCCGTGGCCCGCCCGCCGCACCCTTCAGCGCCCCGGACCGGCGATGGACGCCCCGGGGGCCGCCGCCTCCGGCTGGAGGAACAGGATGTCGAGATCGGCAACGGGGGTGAAGTCCGTCGCCTCGAACACCAGGGCGGTGGGCGACGCGGGCACCAGGCGCCCCGGCGCGCACAGGGCCGGCACCGCATCGGCGGCCGGCTTCTCGATGGTGAGGCGGAAGCGGCCGATGGGTCCCGCCCAGTTGGCGCCGGTGCGCAGCACATATTCGAGGGTGGAGGTCTTCATCCGCCGCCCCTCTGCGCCCGCGCGCGGCGCGGCGAGCCCGGCGCGGATGCGCTCGGCGGCGGCGGCATCCAGGCAATAGCGCCGCCCCAGCGCCTCCATGGCGCCCGGCGCGGCCAGCTGCGCCGCCGAAAGGAGGCCGGAGCCCGAGACCGGCACATAACGGTGCTGCACCTTCACCACCGATTTCGCCGGAAAGGTCTGCTGCCAGAAGAAGGTGGTGGCCACGTCCCACTGCACCGACAAAGGCTCGTCGCCGGACCAGACGGCGAGGCCGTTGCGGACATAGAACTCCCGCTTCTCCTTCGGCAGCCGGGCGAGGGCGGCGCGCGCCTGCTGCCGCACATAGGGGTTGAGGGGGATAGCGTCGGCCTTCAGCCGGTCGGTGATGTCCACCCCCAGGATGGAGGCGCGCTGCTCCACCTGCGGCGTCACGGGCTTGCCGTCCACGCTCACGGTGAAGCCGACGAAGTTCAAGGGGTCGTTCTCCCGCGGCAGCGCATCGGCGATGTCGGGATCGCCGGCGCGCAGCACCGGCAGCGGGAAGGCGACGAGGGTGGTGACGGGTGCGTCCCCCCCATTTTCGAACAGATAGGTGATTTCGACGGCGCCGACCGAGATCTTCAGGTCTTCCGACTTCATGGCGATGCCGGAATTCACGGTGAGCTGGAGCCCTCCGGCGCCCAGCACGGCGGTGCTGTCATTGGCCCGCGCCGGAGCCGCCCCGCAGGCCAGGCCGGCGAGCAGCGCCGCGGCGGCGCCGAAGATGCCGCGCCGCCAGCCGGCGAGGCCTGAAACACGCGGAACGGTTGGGCGAAGCGGGCACACGGCCGTCTCCGGGCTTGGTTTGCGGCATCCCCCCGGCTTGCGGAGAGGCCGCGAGGCGCCAGACAGCTTCGGGCATGGCCCCGGCCCCGCCAGAGCGCGATCCGATCCGCTTGCGGTGCAAGCTGATCGGCGGGGGCTCTAGAAAGGAACCATGGCCCACCGACGCGCAAGGCGTATCGGCTTCATCCCTACCACGGGCGCCCCCCAGCGGGGAGGGTTCAACATTTTTGGCGCAGCCGGGTCCTCAGGTGCGCGCCCGGCAGGCGACCACGAGGCCGCGCACCGGCTCCGCCCCCTCCATCCGCAGGTCCTCGGGGCGCAGCGCCGCGACGTCGAGACCTGCGGCGATGGCGGCGGCGTGCACATGGGACGGGGCATGGGCATAGCGGCCGTGGCCGGGATGGAGGCGAAAGGCCGGCGCGTCGGCCCCCTCCAGCGCCTCCACGGTGAAGACGAAGAGGCCGCCCTTGCGCAGCGCGCAGGCGGCGGCGGCCAGCACCGCGACAAGGTCGCCGAAGTAACACAAAGTGTCGGCGCAGACGATGAGGTCATAGGCGCCGGGCCGCGCCGCTATGGCCGCGGTGATCTCCGCCTTCTCAAGGTGATCATAGAGGCCGCGGGCCGCCGCCCGTTCCAGCATGCCGGCGGACAGATCCATGCCGTCGAGCCTTGCGGCATAGGGCTTCAGCAAAGGCGCGGCAAGGCCGGTGCCGCAGCCGGCATCCAGCACGGTGCGGGTGCCGTCGGGCGGCGGCAGGTGGCGCGCCACCTCGGCGGCGACCAGAGCGGGGGCGCGATACGCCAGCCGGCCGAGGGAGGCCTCGAAGGTTTCGGCGAAGGCATCGAACACGCCTTCCACATAAGCGTCGGCGGCGCGCGCCGGCACCGCCGCGCCGGTGAGGGCGGCGAAATGATGGCGCGCGGCGGGATCGTCCGGCGCCTCGGCGATCCAGCGCCGCGCCACATCGAGGGCGTCGGCGTGCCGGCCGGTTTCCACCAGAGCGTAGACCAGCAGCTTATAGGCCACGCCGCTGCCGTTGCCGGCCACCACCTGTTCCCAGAAATTGGCCACCGCCTCCTTCATCCGGCCCTGGCGGGTGAGCAGATCGCCCAGATTGAGGCGGGCGCCGGAGAAGGTGGGCTCCAGCTCCACGGCACGGCGCAGGCTCACCTCCGCCGCGGCATAGTCGCCCCGGGCCAAAGCGATGGCGCCCAGATTGTTGAGGGCTTCGGGAAAGTCCGGGCGCACCGCCAGCGCGCGGCGGTAATGCTCCTCGGCGGCGTCGATGTCGCCGGCCACCCGCATGAGAAGGCCCATATTGGCCAGCGCCTCGGGATAGGCCGGGGCACGGGCGAGGCATTCCCCATAGGCCACCGCGGCCTCCTCCGCGCGGTCCTCCCGCATCAGCAGGTTGCCGAGATTGTTCCAGGCCCCCGCATTCTCCGGCCGCAGCGCCACCGCGCGCCGCACCATGGCGATGCCGCCCGCCCCATCCCCCTGCCGCGCCTTGAGGATGCCGGCGAAATGCAGCGCATCGGGATGATCGGGAAAATGCTCCAGCACCTGGGCGAACACATTCTGCGCGCCGTCAAGATTGCCGGCACGCAGGAAGGCGACGCCGAGGGCGATGGCTTCGGCGGGGGTGGCGGGGGTGGGGGAGGTGGGGGAGGTGGGGGAGGTGGGATTCATTCTACACAACGCTACCAATCGGAGAATTGAGGCACCACTTGCGAGGCCACGCTAGAAATAACATCGCCGGTAGTTTAAATATTACATGCAATTGTCGATAGACAAATAGCATACATGTTTTATATTACGGCATCATACCTGATGCTTTTAGTTTATTAATGCGTTTTTCCTGCTCGATTAACTCATTAACCATTGGTTTCAAAAACGCCTCGACACGATCTACATCTATCGGCCCACCCCTTTTTGAAAGAGATGATATTATTTTTATTGTTTTTAGTTCCTGAATACCTACTAACCCATTTTTTGCAAATACGAAATATATAAACCCATCACTATCAATCATATACAGATCACCAGATCCGCTTGAGTCCAATTTCTTTAATGCACCATCGTATGAATTTAATGTAAAATATGCATAATCTTCTCCATATTTCATTTTTTCCGTCAGGAGTAGGTGCGTTGATAGCTTTTTTGTTAGATGATTCTCCTCTGGCATCATCTGAATATCAGCTGACGCCGACATAGCGGCGTTACTTGCCACCTCCAATCCCTTATTAGCGAGACTTGTAACAGTAACAACGGTGGCAAAAATTGGAATCCCGAGCGCTTTTGCCGCACCTTTTATCGTGCTTTCAATAACTGACATGGCGGTTTACCCTCGCGTTGTAGAGATATCTATTCACCCCACCCCATACACAAACCCGCCCTCGCCCATCCCTACCCGCGCTTCCTTCACCTCGCCCCCTTCCATCGCCACCTTCAGGAATTCCCGCGACAGCGCCGGCAAAAGCGTGTTGGTGATGATGTTGTCGATCATCCGCCCGCCGGAATCCGGGTCGTTGCACTGGGCCACGATGTGGGCCACCACCGCGTCGTCAAAGGTGAAGGCGGCCTTGTGGTTGTCGCGGATGCGCTTGCCGATGCGATTGAGCTGCAGGCGCACGATGCCGTCCAGCATGGCGGGCGAGAGCGGGTAATAGGGAATGGGCACCAGCCGGCCGATGAGGGCGGGCGGGAACACCTTCAGAAGCTCGGGCCGCAGGGCCGCCGCCAGGCCCTCCGCATCCGGCAGGTGGTCCGGGTTGCGGGCGAGGTCCATGATGAGGTCGGTCCCCACGTTGGAAGTGAGGATGATGAGGGTGTTCTTGAAGTCGATGCGCCGGCCGTTGCCGTCTTCCATGATGCCCTTGTCGAACACCTGGAAGAACAGTTCATGCACGTCCGGGTGGGCCTTTTCCACCTCGTCCAGCAGCACCACCGAATAGGGCTTGCGGCGCACCGCTTCGGTGAGGCGCCCGCCCTCCCCATAGCCCACATAGCCGGGGGGCGCGCCCTTCAGGGAGGACACCGTGTGCGCCTCCTGGAACTCGCTCATGTTGATGGTGATGATGTTCTGCTCACCGCCATAGAGCGCCTCCGCCAGCGCCAGCGCGGTCTCGGTCTTGCCCACGCCGGACGGGCCGCACAAAAGGAACACGCCGATGGGCTTGTTGGGGTTGTCCAGCTTGGCGCGGCTGGTCTCGATGCGCTTGGAAATCATCGCGAGGCCATGGCTCTGGCCGATCACCCGCCGGTTCAGAATCTGAGGCAGCCGGATGACGTTCTCGATCTCGTTGCGCACCATCCGGCCCACGGGAATGCCGGTCCAGTCGGAGATGACGGAAGCCACCGCCTGGGCGTCCACATAAGCGTAGATCATGCGCTTTTCAGCGGGGATGGCCTCGAGCGCGCCGGCCTTCTGCGCCAGCGCGTCTTGGGCTTCGGCCAACGCGGCGTCCGGCGCTTCCGCCGCCCCCTCTGCCGGTGCAGGTGCGGCCGCAAGGGTGGCGCGCAGCTGCGCCACCTCCTCCACCAGCGCCTTTTCGCTCGCCCATTCGGCCTCCAGCGCGGCAAGGTCGGCCGCCAGGCGCCCATGCTCGGCCGCGATCTCCGCCAGGCGCGCGGCGCTGTCGATGCCGAGGTCGCGATCGGCGAGGAGCGCCGCCTTCTCCTTGTCCAGGGCCTCCAGCGCCGCCCGCGCATCGGCGATGGCGGCGGGGATGGTGCTCTGGCTGATGGCGACGCGGGCGCAGGCGGTGTCCAGAAGGCTCACCGCCTTGTCGGGCAGCTGGCGGGCGGGCACATAGCGCTGCGACAGCTCCACCGCCGCCATCACCGCGGCATCGGAAATGCGCACCTTGTGGTGCGTCTCCATGGGGCCGATGACCCCGCGCAGCATCCGCGCGCAGCGCACGAGGTCCGGCTCGTCCACCTGCACCGGCTGGAAGCGGCGGGTGAGGGCCGGGTCCTTCTCGATATATTGGCGGTATTCCGACCAGGTGGTGGCGGCCACGGTGCGCAGGGTGCCGCGCGCCAGCGGCGGCTTCAGCAGGTTGGCGGCATCCCCCGTGCCCGCCGCGCCGCCGGCGCCGATGAGGGTGTGGGCCTCGTCGATGAACAGGATGATGGGCGTGGGCGAGGCCTGCACCTCGTCGATCACCGAGCGCAGGCGCTGCTCGAACTCGCCCTTCATGGAGGCGCCCGCCTGCATCAGGCCGATATCGAGGGCCAGCAGCCGCACCCCCTTCAGGGGCGGCGGCACGTCGCCCGCGGCGATGCGCTGGGCGAGGCCTTCCACCACCGCGGTCTTGCCCACCCCCGCCTCGCCGGTGAGGATGGGGTTGTTCTGCCGGCGGCGCAGCAGCACGTCGATGAGCTGGCGGATCTCCTCGTCGCGGCCCAGCACCGGGTCCATGCCGCCCTCCGCCGCCTTGGCGGTCAGGTCCTGGGAGAAGCGGTCGAGCGCGGTCTGGCCGCGCTGGGCAGGCGCGCCGGCGCCCCCGGCCCCGGGCGTGCCGGCGGCGACCAGCCCCGAGCCGTCCATGGGCCGCAGGGTCTCCTCCTCCGAACCCGACCACAAAGCGCGGTGCTCGGCCGCCACGGTGTCCGGGTTGAGCTTGGCGAATTCCGGCGAGAGCGCCACCAGCTCGCGCCGCAGCTCCTTGGACTTCAGCGCCCCCACCAGGAGATGGCCGGTGCGGATCTGGGTCTCGCCGAACGCCAGCGTCGCATAGTGCCAGCCGCGATCGAGGGCGTCGGTGACGGCGTCCGAAATGCCCGGCATCTCCGTCTCGTTGCGGCGGAAGCCGTCCACCACCCGGGCGATGTCGGCAAGAAGGCGCGCGCGCTCCACCTTGCTGCGGTCCAGGGTGAGGGTCAGGTCCACATTGTCCTTCTGCAGCAGGTGCAGCAGCCAGTGCGCCAGCTCCACCTTCCGGTTGCCCGCGCTCTTGGCGTGCCGCAGGGACTGGAAGAACGCCTCGTAGCCCACGCGATTGAGTTTTCCGGCAATGGCTTCGAGGCTGATATCCGCCATGTTCGTCCCCTGATGATGGTGTCAGGCAGCAGGCGCGCCGGACGGGTGCCCCCGGCCCGCACGCACCCTTTCCGCCAGATTGAAATGGGCGTCCGCGCGCTCCGCCCCTTCGGGCGCCGCCGCACGCGGGGCAAGCCAGGAGGTCCAGCCCAGAAGGCCCGACCGGCCGAGACGCGCCGCCGGCACCTCCCGTTCAGGAAGGGCCAGCTCCAGGTCCCAGTCCGTCGTCTCGCCGAGATAGAACAGCACGAGATCCGCCAGCGGCACGGCAAGGTCGCCGCGCGGCAGCAGGCGCTCGTATTCGGCAAGGTTGCGGGTGCTCACGCGGATGCGGATCTTGTCGCTGACGGTGAACACGCCGGAGCCGATCATGGCATCCGTGCCGAGGGTGGCGTTGGCGCGCCCCAGCCGGGTGCGGTCGGCCTCCTCCATGGTGAGGCGCGAGCCGACGAACTCCTCCACCCGCGCCGCAAGCCCGAGCACACCCGCCAGCAGGAATTCAAGCCGCACCGCCGATTTCGCTGCAGGGCCCATCAGGCCCGCATAGGCCAGCTTCTGGGCGTCCGGCACGGTGTCGAGCCCGCGGTAGAACGGGCGGCCGATGCCGATGACGCAGCCCACATAGTCGCCGAAGCGGTCCTCCTCCGGGCGCTCGTGCTGGGCGATGGGCCGCGCATCCGCCCAGGCGCGGAAGAACAGGGCAAGGAAACGGTGGTTGAAGATGTCGAGGAAGCGCGGATAGGCGTCGTCGCGCATCTCCACCCAGCCCAGAGCCTCGGCCGTGGTGGAGAGCGGCAGGGCGCCCTGCGGCCCGAGCAGGCCGAGGAAGCGCACCAGGATGTGGAAACGGCCGGCCTCGTCGCGCGTCACCGCCTCCAGGTTCGAGGCGGGGAAGGCCAGATAGGGGTTCTGTCCCAGCCGCAGGAATTCTTCCCGCAGGGCCGCGCTCTGGCCGATGCGGGGCTGGCTGGCATGCACCCGCTCCAGGCGGCGCAGCACGGTGAAGAAATCGAAGCGCCAGGGCTCGGCGGCCAGTTCCTGCGACCAGCTCACAGGGGCCTCCTGTGGCCGAGCCGCACCGGCCAGCGCATGATTTCCCCGCGCTCGACCGAGACGATCACCGTCTGGGTGAAAGTGTTGATGCCCACATATTCGGCAAAGAAGCGGTCCAGCACCGCGCCGAGCAGGAAGGCACCGGACCCTTCGAACGCCTTTTCATCGATGGTGACGGTGATTTCGAGCCCGCGGGCGACACCCACCCCGGTGTCCCGGCGCACCCGGCGCACCACGGGGCGGCTGTCCAGGGCGCGCACCCCGTCGATGCGCCGTTCGGCGGTGGCGTCCCGCAGGTTGGCGAAGAGCGTGAGAATTTCCCTTAAGGACTGGGCGTTGCGGCCCGCACCACGGCCAAGCAGGCCGAGATGGTTGAGGCTCAGCATGTTGATGAGCCGCCAGGTGACCGAGCCGGTGGAGGCGGTTTCCGAGCGCAGCCGCATGTAGCTCGCCACCGGCTCGCTGGGGCGGGTGGGGCCGGCGACGCAGCGCAGGGTGAGGCGCGTGTCGTCGAGCAGTTGGAAATCCGCGCCGCCGGCGCCCACGGGCAGCTGCTCCGTGAGGTGGCGGTTGGAGCACAGGGTCTTCAGGCCGAGCTCGAACACCCCGGGGTCGGTGTCCAGATTGCCGGTGTCGATGAGGCTGAGGTACATCTCCGTACCGGTATAATCGGACGCGCGGCCGTGGCGGCGCTCCTGTGCCGAGCGTCGGCGCGGCAGGCGGCGGACGGTGTAGAACAGCTTGGCCGGCGGAGCGTTGGGGTCCCTCGGCGCGGAATAGAGCGGCAGCACCGGCACCTTGTCGCTGCTGCCGGGATAATAAGCGAACACGTCCAGCACGCGGTGGGGCTCCAGGTCCAGCGGCCGGCTGCGGTCCGGCACCACCTGATATTCGTGCTGGCTGGACTTCACCGGAATGCGGTCGGTGGTCTTCTCGAACAAGTTCACCGCGGGCGCGGCATAAAGGCTGAAGGCCTCGCGCGTCACCGCCGGCGCGAGGCGCGGGCTGCTCTCCGAAAAGGTGATGATGATCTCGAAGGACTTGGCATGGATGCGGGGCAGCACCTTGTCCAGGCGCTCCAGCCGGAAGCCGAGATACTTGCGCGGGAAAAGGAAATAGTCCTTCAGCAGGGTGAAGCCGTGGAAGATGCGGGTGTCGGGCGGCGCCAGCGCATCGTCCTCGCCCAGGCCCGGCTGGCTGACGGCGCTCGCGTCCACCTCGAACACCACCGGATCGCCGAAGGCATCCAGATGGCGCACGAACACGCGGCGCCGATGGCCGAACATCTGCTCATAGATGGCGGCGCCGTCCGCCTCGGCGCCGGTGAGGTAGATGTCAAGCTCGCGCAGGCGGCAGGCATCGGCGAAGAATTCGGGCTTCTGGCGGGCGTCCGCGTCGCTGATCTCGTCCTCGCGCCGGGGCGCCATCCGGGTGGTGAAGCTGAGGCGCAGGCCAGCACGGTCGCGGGCTTCGGCCGGCAGGCCCAAAGCGTGCAGGGGGCCGGTGGCCGGGAAATATTCCGCGGCCAGAAGGTCGAGCGGCCACAGCGTGATGGCGCTGCGCAGCGCGTAGCGGCAGGCGATGCGGCGGTCCCGCTCCACAAAGGTGGCGTCCAGATAGGCCCCGGCAGGGATGCGCCGGCCCTCCATGAGGGCGGGATCGCCATAGAGCGGGTCCACCGCCACGATCATGGCCGAGGCGTGCGGGGCGAGGAAGCCGGGAACCAGCTGCTCCAGCAGGTTCGAGGTGAATTCCGGGAACTCGTGCCGCAGCTTGAGCTGGACCCGCGCGGCGAGAAAGGCGGCGCCCTGGAGCAGGCCGAGGATGGCCGGGTCGGACGGCTCGTTGACGAGGCCGCCCAGGCGATCGGCGATGCCGGGATATTCCTCCGCAAACTCCCGGGCGTGCTCCTTGAGCAGCCGGAGTTCCTGGTCGTAATGCTCGAGGAATTCGCGATCCATGGGGGCGGTTACACCGGGCTGACGAGGATTTTTCCGCTGTCGAGAGCGATGTCGGCGAGGAATTCCACCTCGGCCGTCTGCTCGTTGAGGATCATGTCCGCGCTGATGAGGAAGCGGACCTTCAGCTCGTTCTTCTCCACGCTGGTGTCCTGCCGCACATCCAGGGAGTGGGCGAGGATTCGGGGCTCGAAGCAGCGCAGGGCGGTTTCGATCTCGCCCACCACGTCGGCAACCCCCTCCTCGTCGATGGTGCGATGGACCACGTCCGGTATGCCGAAATTGAGGATGGAGCGCGCCACCTCCTCGACCCCCTCCAGATCCTCGGCGGAGGCGAGGTTCACGGTGTTGAGGAGCGTCTCCACGTCGCGCACGATTTCCGCACGCAGCACCGTCTCGTTGATGGCGGCGCGGGCGGCGGCGCGGCGGCCGGTGATGACGCGCATGCCGGAGGCGTCGCGCTCGTCCAGCGCCGTGCGCGCATCCCGTGCGGAAAATGCGGTGCGGAAGGCGTGCATGAACGGCATGCCGAGGCGGAGCTGGTCGCGGGGCTGCCTCATTGCGCCTTTCTCCCTGGAATGTCTTGCGCGGCACAGGCCGCACATGCGGCTGGGCCATAGCGCGGGCGGCACGGTGCAGGCCCTGCCAAGGTTCTTGACGGGCGACTGAAACGTTGCAAGATTCCCCTGTCGTTTCCCCGCAGCGACACGTGACCCCGCTCTGCCCCGCCGCATTCCCGCCCCGAAGACAGACCTGCGGCAGAGCGATGTTTCGGAAAGCACCCCGGCGTATTCCTCCGGGTGAGCGAGCCCTCGGGCTGAGGCCAGCCCCGGCGCGAAGGCTTTCGCCGAATTGCGCATCAACGGCAAAGCCGGGCCGCGCAAGTTGACTCAGGCAAGGAAAACCGAAGTCGAATCCAGCGCCTGCCCGCCTCCCCGGTGCAACCGGGCACCGGCTGGCAGCGTCAGACTTCCTTGCTTTCCTTCAGGTTCCAGCCGTATTCGTTGCCTTCACCCTTGGAGCCGCTCTCCGTCTGCGACTTGTAGTGGGCCTTGTACTCGGCAAAGCTGAAAGAGATATTCTCGGTGAAGACACCGCCGCTGCCCCCACCGCCGAAGCTCATGTTGGTGACAAAGATCTCCTTGAACTCGATCTTGTAATAGATCATCGCCTTGCCATCGCCACCGGTCTTCGGCAGCTCGAAGATGCCCTTGGCGAAATGCTTGCCCTTCAGCAGGAATTGCGCAATGGGCGTGCTGGAAAGGTCTACCTGCTTGGTGATGGTGAAGTTGTTCACATGCCCGCGGGTGGCGCCGGAGCCCGTTCCCGCGTGCGGGTTGCTCGGGTTGTCCATGCCCCAGCTCCAGGACAGGACGTCAATCCAGTCCTTGTGCTCGGAATCCTGGCATTCGCCCTTCACGCCCTCGATCTTCAGAAACCCGACGCCATTGCCTGCCATCGACCGCCTCCATCGCCCCAACCTGCGGTACCAGAACCGCGATCTGCCCGCTCGGCCCGGGTTTCGGGCCGCAGGCCTTGCCTGAGCGGGCACCAGACCGGTCGCGACCCCGCAATCGCAACCTTCGGCAAAGGGCGCCCGGCCCGGGGCAAGCTCAGAAATCCGTCCATGCCCGCGGCGTGCACCCTGCCCGGGCGCACGACGGCGGGCCAATCCTTCCCCTGAAGGGGTCGCTCCGCTGACACCGCGGTGCGGTCATGGCGCGTTCCACGCCCCGGACGGACCGGCCGCCCGCCCGCCCGCCCGCCGCATCAGGAGGTGGGCGGGCGCAGGCGGGACACGAGGCTGAGGCTCACATCCATGCCTTCAAGCTGGAAGTGCGGGCGCAAGTGGAAGCTCGCGCTGTAATAGCCCGGGTTCTCCTCATCCGCGCGAACCGTCACCCGCGCCGCCGAGAGAGGCTTTCGCGCCTTCTGCAGCTCCGTGGAGATTTCGGGATTGGGGTCCACATAGAGCGTGATCCATTCCTGAAGCCACCGCTCCAGCTGCTCGCGCTCCATGGTCGAGCCGATCTTGTCCCGCACCATGCACTTCAGATAATGGGCAAACCGCGAAACCGCGAACATATAGGGCAGGCGCGAGGACATGTTGTCCGAAGCGGTCTGCTCCACATCGTCGAATTTGTGCGGCCGGTAGACCGATTGCGCGCCGATGAAGGCGGCCTTGTCCGTATTCTTGCGGTGGATGATGGGAATGAGGCCCGACTTCGCCAGTTCCGCCTCGCGCCGGTCGCTGATGGCGATCTCGGTGGGGCACTTCAGGTCCACGCCGCCGTCATCGGTGGGGAAGGTGTGGGTCGGCAGGTTCACCACCGCACCGCCCGATTCCACGCCGCGAATGCGCGTGCACCAGCCATACTCCTTGAAAGCGCGGTTGATGTTCACGCCCATGGCATAGGCCGCGTTCATCCAGGCATAATTCTGCCCCGAGTGGCCGTCCGTCTCCTCCTCGAAGGCGAATTCCTCTACCGGCTCGGTCTTGGAGCCATAGGGCACGCGGGAGAGCACGCGGGGCATGCACAGGCCGAGATAGCGCGCGTCGTGCGAATCCCGCAGGCTCTTCCAGGCCGCATAGGCCGGCGTGTCGAACACCTTGGAAAGGTCGCGCGGATTGGTCAGCTCGGTCCAGCTGTCGAGACCCAGCAGGGTCGGCTCGGCGGCGGCGAACAGCGGGGCATGGGCGGCAGAGGCGATGCGGCTCAGGTCCCGCATGAGCTGCACGTCCACCGGCAGGTGATTGAAAGTATAGTCGCAGATAAGACAGCCATAGGGCTCGCCGCCCAGCTGGCCGAACTCATGCTCGTACACCCGCTTGAACAACGGGCTCTGGTCCCACTTCGCGCCCGGGTAGGTGCGCAGGTTGCGGTAGAGCTCCATCTTGGAGACATTCATGACGCGGATCTTCAGGTTCGCGTCGGTCTCCGAATTGTAGACCAGGTAATGCAGCCCCCGCCACGCGCTCTCGATCTGCTGAAACTCCGGCGCGTGCAGGATCTCATTGACCTGCTCGGTGAGCTTGCGATCGATCCGGGCAATGATTTCCTCGATGGTGTCGAGGACATCTTCCTTGATGACGCTGGTATCCTGCAACGCCTCGCTGACCAGGGTGGAAACGGCGTTCTCCACCTCGGTCGCATCGCGCTCGGTGCGCGGCTTGAAGCTCTGTTTCAGCAGCGCCTCGAACTCGCCCACACCGGCTTCCGTGGCAGGCGCGGCCTGCTCGCGGCTCAGCTCCACGCTCATCAGCCCTGCTCCTTCGGCGGTTCTTCGGCCGCGTCGCCGGACGAGGCGGGGCGCGCGCTGAGGGCGCGCATCAGGTCCTTGTCGGCCAGCAGCTTCTTCAGCGCATCCTCCGCCGGCACCTTGCCATCCATGTAGCGCAGGAGATTGGCCAGCTGGGTGCGCGCCTCGAGCAGGCGGGCGAGGGCGGGAACCTGGCGCGCCACTTGGGCCGGCCCGAAATCGTCCATGCTCTTGAACGTGAGCTTCACCGGAAGCTGGTCGCCCGGCGCATCCGTGAGCTTGTTGTCCACGCGGAAGGTCACCGCCGGCTCGACGGCCGCCATACGGCGCTCGAAATTGTCCATGTCGATATCGAGGAACGCGCGCTCGGCCACGTCCGGCTTCTCGACCGCCGACGCATTGCCCGAGAGGTCCGCCATCACGCCCATCACGAAGGGAATCTCGACGAGCCGGTTGGCGTCGTAGGGATCCTCGTAGGTGATATGGACGCGCGGCTTGCGGTTCCTCGAGATGAATTTCTGACCGCTGTCGGACACCGTCGAGCCCCCATCAACACGTGCGGGGCGGATCGTAATCCAGAAACCGAGTATTGCAAGGGCGCTGCACCACAAATCAGCCCCAGCCGACGCAGTTGCGGAAGATATAATCCAATTGAGTTAGCTATATTGCAATGTGATTGTATGCCTACAACATATTTGTAGTATGCCGATGGAGCTTATGACACACGTGGCTGCCGCGGCGCGGCCCGCAGCCTGGGCCTTGCGCATCACGCGTCGCCGCGCATCGCCCGCAACGCCGATTCCGTGAACATGTCCTTGAGAAGGGCGGAGAAATCCCGTCCGGCCAGGTCCCGTGCCCGGGTCACCAGCAGCGGCACCGGGTTTGACGGCTCGGCCGCGCGCAGGAAGGCCGCCACCTGGTCGAGCAGGCGCAGCGCCTCCGCCCGGCCCTCCACCGCGGGCACCTCGGCCACATCCTCCCCCGGTTCCTCCGCGTCCCAGCCCCGGTCCCCCAAGCTCGTGGCGAGATGGTCGAGGGGGAGACGGAACGTATTGGATGCAAAGCCGATTTCTGCGCGCCCCGCATGGTCGGGCACCACCAGCCGCAACACCTCGTGGAACGGCTTGCCCATGAGCTGGCGCGCAAACCGCACCACCACCAGGGCCGGGCTGGAGGGTTCGCGCTGCTCGAAATAGGCCTCCACCGCCCGCAGCGCGACAACGGCCTGGGCCCGGCTGGCCACCGCCGCCGCGGCGGCAGGCGCGCGGGTGGCCTCGCCGCCCTCTCCCTCCGGTGTCGCGTCATCCTCGGCGGAGGTCACCACGGCGGGCTCGATGCGGGCGATCTGCACATCGAGAAACCGCGCGATTTCCGCACCCGCTCCCTTAAGCCATTGCAGATGAACACGATTGTCGTGACCGCCGCCGCCGAGGCTCGCCGCGTCGATGCGTTCCACCGCATCCACCACAGCGGCGAACACCGCACGGCGGGCGCGCAGATCGTTCACGTCCATGTCCAGGAACGCCCGCTCGATGCTGTCGGCTTCCATCACCGGCTCGCCCTCGCGGGGGGCGATGCTGCCCGTGGCGATCTGGACCATACGGTAGGTGATGGTGCCGAAGCGCCGGCCTTCGGCAATGGGAAGATGCTGCAGGGGCAGGATCACCTGGGGCAGGTCGTCCAGGGTCATCAGGGTGGCGATCCGCAGGTCCAGCCGGCCGCCTTCGGCCTGGGGATGCACCTGCTCCCACCGGGCGGCGAGGATGGCGGCGATGACATTGAGGGCGTTGGCAAATTCCGCAATGTCCCGGTTCAGCACCGCGAGCTTGGCATAGACCACCAGCAGGCGCAGGTCCCTGGTGCGGAGCGACAGGGAGCGGACCGTGTCCAGTTCCTGGCGGAAGTCGATGTCGCCGCGCTTGAAGGTAAAGAAGGACCTGGGCAGCACACCCTCGATGCGGGCCAGGAAGCCCGAGAAATCGAGGTCGAACGTGGCGTCCAGGTCCGGGCCGCAAGGCTCCTGCGCCGATATGGGCTCGCAAAAAGCCCCTGCGTCCAGCAATGCCATCAGCGCCCCCCGAAGTGCTGCATCGGTGTGGGGAGGCTTGCTTTGATTACCGCCCAAGGTCAATACTGCGGAAGATCCTCGTGAGCGGGCATCGCAGGCTCATCGGGTCGAAGTGTTCCATTTCTTCATGTCCGGAGACGGATTTTCCAGCCAGGCGGCTTCCGTCTGGCCGGTCCGGGTCCGGGGTGTCCGATCTTTACGGGAAGATCGCGGCGGGGCGGGTGCCAGGTTCAAGGATGTGCGGCGGATCAGGGGCGCAAGCCTTTGACCCGGCGTTTTGTCGTGGCCCGCCCTCTCCCGCCGTACCGATCCGAGGAGAGCATGGCCGTGAGCCTCGACCAGAAGAACCGCATGGCGCAGCTGCGGACTCCCCTCGGTGAAAACACCCTCGTCCTCAGCCGCTTTCACGCCCAGGAGGCCATAAGCGAGAATTTCGAGGTGACGATCGACGCCCTGAGCGAGGAGGAGGACGTCAATTTCGATACGGCCATCGGCCGCGCCTGCCTCGTGACGCTGAACACCCACAAGGACGCCAAGAGATATTTCAACGGCATCCTCGTGGCGGCGCAATGGACCGGAATCCGCGAGGGGCTCTACAGCTACCGGCTTGTATTGAGGCCCTGGCTCTGGCTGCTCTCCCATACGGCCGATTGCCGCTTCTTCCAGGAGATGACCGCCCCGGACATCATCCGAAAAGTGTTCAATGAAGCCGGATTTTCCGACTTTCAGTTCAAGACCACGCAGAACTACCCCAAGATGGAATATTGCGTGCAGTATCGCGAGACGGACTTCTCCTTCGTCTCCCGCCTCATGGAAGAACATGGGCTATATTATTTCTACAAGCATAGTGAAGACAAGCACATCCTGGTCATCGCCGATGCCATGAGCGGCCATGACCCGGTGCCCGACGCAAGCCTGCCGTTCATCCCGCTGACCGGCGCCTATGCGCGCGACCGCGAGCACATCCAGCAATGGACCAGCGAGCGCCGGTTCCGCTCCGGCAAGTTCGTGGTCAATGACTATGATTTCGAGAAGCCGAGCGCGGCCCTCAAGGCCGAGCGCCAGGGATCGGAATCCTATGAGAAGGCCAAGATGGAGGTCTATGACTATCCCGGCCGCTACAAGGAGGCGGACCAGGGCGAGACCTTCGCCAAGGTGCGCCTTGAGGCCGAGCAGGCCTTCGACCACCGCCGGCTGGCGGCCGGCGATGCGCCCAACCTCGCAGCCGGCTTCAAATTCACCCTGAAGGACCACCACCGCGATTCGGAGAACGTGGAATATCTGGCGGTGCGCGCCACCCATTCCATCACCGAGCAGTTCTACCGCGCCACCGGCGGCGGCGGCACGGATCGGGCCGCCTATCAGGGCACCTATGTGCTGGTGGCCACCTCCCGCCCCTATCGCGCGCCGCTGGTGACGCCCAAGCCGGTGATCCACGGCATCCAGACCGCCAAGGTGGTGGGGGAGAAGGGCGAAGAGATCACGGTGGACAAATACGGGCGCATCAAGGTCCAGTTCCACTGGGACCGGGACAAGAAGCAATCCTGCTGGATCCGCGTGGCCGAGGTCTTCGCCGGAAAGTCCTGGGGCGGGGTCTTCCACCCGCGTATCGGCCAGGAGGTGGTGGTGGACTTCCTGGAGGGCGACCCGGACCGCCCGCTGGTGGTGGGCGTGGTCTATAACGGCGACAACAAGGTGCCGTACGATCTGCCCGGCAACAAGACCATCAGCGGCTGGAAAACCCAGTCCTCCAAGGGCGGCGGCGGATACAACGAACTGATCTTCGAGGACAAGAAGGGGTCCGAGCTGATCCGCATGCATGCGGAGAAGGACTATGATTCCACCATCCTCAACAGCAGCACGGTGACCATCGGCGAAAAGTTCAAGACGCCCACCGGCAGCGCCTCCGACAGCACTACCGTCAAGAATGGCGACGTCAAGCTGGAGGTGGTGAGCGGCGCCATCGAGGAAAGCGCGAAGATCAGGATCGAGCTGCACGGTGGGGACCAGCAAGCTGACCATCGACCCGTCGGGCATTACGCTGGATGCGCCCACCATCACCCTGAATGCGTCGGGCCTCTGCACGATCCAAGGCTCCGTGGTGAAGATCAACTGAGGCGGCCATGGCGATGCTTCGGTTTCCCACCATCCGCAGCCTTTTCGAGGCGTTTCCCACCGCCGCCGACGACATCGCCGTGCCGGCCGGCGACGACGACTGCATCGCGCTCCTGCAGGCGCTGACGGCCCAGGAGGCCTGGCATCCGGCGGTGTCGCTATGCGCCTATATCCTGCCGCGCCGAGAGGCGGTGTGGTGGGGGTGCCAGTCGCTGCGGGCAGCGCGCCGGCTGGAGCCGGAGGAGGACGCCATCCTCGAGGCGGCCGAAGAATGGGTGCGCCAGCCCGACGAGGCGCGCCGGCGCCTCGCCCTCGATCTGGGCACGCGCTCGGATGCGGGGCTGCCCGGCACCTGGATGGCGTTCGCCGCCGGCTGGTCCGGGGGCAGCATCGTGCCACCCGACTATGCCCCGGTGCGGCCGCCGCCCGAGCAGACGGCCCGCTGCGTGCGGGCGGGATTGATGATCGCCATCGCGCAGATGCCCCAGGCCGAGGTGCCGGGCGCGGTGGGCTTGTGCATCACCCGCGGCATCGCGCTTGCCGTCGCCGGGACGCCATAGGCGGCAAGGAATGGAAGCGCCCTATCCGCCGATGATCACCGTCGGCAGGCCGAGCACGATCTTGTCCGGCGGACCGACCGGCTCGACGATGGTGTCGCCCTGGCGGCAGGCAGCCAGCCCGTTGATGAGAACGGTGGTCGATCCGTCCACCACCACGCCCGGCCCGTGGGGCGGGATGGGCAAAGGCGTCATGCAGGCATGGATGTCCGCGCCGCCGGCGACTCCGGCGATCATGGAGGCCATGCTGGAGGCGGCCGCCGCCTTGGTGGCCTCCTCCGCAGCCTTCGCGGCCGGGGCGCCGGGCGTTCCGGCGGCGGCGAGGGTGGCGGCCTCCGCGGCCTTGATGGTGGCATCCGAGGCCGCCTTCGCCGACTGGATGGCCGCGGCGGCCGCGGCCGGCACACCGCGCCACGCGGGCTTGCCGCCAATGAGCACGTTGGGGCTGCCCGGCCCCGGCGTGAGCACCCCGGGAGCCGGATGGGCGACGAGATCAAGCAATCTTGCTGCAGGACCTTTGGGCACGCGACGGCCTCCCCGGCAAACCGCGACATCGACAGATCTTCGGCAGCCCGGCGGCACCAGGATGCACATTAGAGCGCGATCCGATCAAATTGAAACAATTTGATCGGTCAATCGCCCTCTCACTTAAGGATAGAGAACGCGTGATCCGACCAGCTTGCGGTGTAAGCTGATCGGCGCGTGCTCTAGTGGATCAAGGCGTTGTGGTTCGACCGCGACAGATGGGTTCCATCTGTTGCGGTCGAACCACTAGGTGCACTGTAACCGCAGTGAGATCAAACGATGATTGGATGGTGCCCCAGTCCCCTGCCATGACCGGCGGGAGGGCGGCCCGCGGCCATCTATTGCGTCCGGCAGGCCCCCGGGGACCGCGCCTTCAGCCACGGCGTACGGCGCGACCATCATGCGCTGCGGGAAGAGATTGCTTTATCTGCCAAGCCCGCGTTGCAAGGTCATCGGCGCGTGCTCTAGAAGAGAATGTGGCAGAATAGGACGAACCGAGTAGCAGGAAATCGGAGCCTCCATTTTTAAAGGAGCCCTTCAAGGATCGAGGAAGGCGAATAGTATGGCGCTCACCCTCTCCATCGAGAATTTCACGTCCCTGCCGGACGGGGGGCCGCTCTCCTATACGGTCAGCGGCGCGCGCGGATTCGACCTCGGCCGCGACATGCATCTCGACTGGACCCTGCCCGATCCCACCCGCTACATCTCCGGCAAGCATTGCGAGGTGCGCTACCAGGACGGCGATTACGTCCTCTACGACGTCTCCACCAACGGCACGTTCCTGAACGGGAGCGACCGGCGCATGCACGGCCCCCATGTGCTGTGCAACGGCGACCGCATCCTCATCGGCAATTATATTGTCGTCGCCCAGGTGGATGCCCCCCGCCGCTCGGTGCATGCGCCGCCGCCGGTGGCGCCCGCCCCGTTCGGCGCCGACATCTGGGAGGCGGAGGGCGCAGCCCCACCGGCGAGCCGCAGCGAGATCGTGGTCCGCCCGGCCCATGCGCCGGTGCAGCCCGATTTCCTGGACTGGGCGGCGGAGCTGCCCCACGCTGAGCTGCCCCGGGCCGAGCCCGCCGCGGGCGTGCCGTCGCACCGGACCCCGCCGCAAATCCCGCCCGAGCCCCGGCCCGCCGCGGTCGAGCCGTCCCGTCGGGCCATCTGGGTGGATTCCTCGCCCACCGGCGCCTGGGCCCTCTCCGATCCGGCACCGATGGCCCCGCCGCGCGAGCCCGAGCCGCCCCACGAACCGCCCCACGAACCGCCCCCCGCGCCATCCGTGCGCGTTGCCGCACCCGAGCCGCCGCGGCGCGACCCTGCACCGGGGGCGGATGGCCGATGGGCGGACGAGCGCGCGGCCACCCCTGCCGCAGGACCGGGCCCCGCCGCCGCGCCGACCGGCGCCCAGCCCCCCAGCGCGCAAGAGGCCATCGCGGCGCTGGCGCGGGGCGCGGGGATGCCGGTGGAGGCCTTCAGCCGGCGCGACAGCATCGAAATGCTGGAGGAAGTGGGCGCAACGCTCAGGGTCGCGGCCGAGCACATGATGAAGCTCCTGCAGGCCCGCGCCAGCATCAAGCGGAGCATCCGCTCCTCCGAGCACACCATGATCGGCGCGCTGGACAACAACCCGTTCAAATTCTCCCCCACGCCGGAGGATTGCCTGCGCATCGCCTTCGGCCCGCCCACCCGCAGCTATCTCAACGGGCGCAAGGCGTTCGAACGGGGCTTCGACGACATCGCGAACCATCAGCTGCGCGTCTTCACCGCCATGCAGCAGGCTCTGAAGCTTCTGGTGGAAGACCTCGACCCCGCCTCCATCGAGGCGGAGCTGGGACCCGACAAGGGGATGGCCGCCCTCCTCGCCTCCCGCAAGGGCCGGCTGTGGGAGCTTTATGCCGCGACATGGCGCGCCAAGACGCAGCGCAACGAAGACGGAATGGTCGGCCTGTTCCTCTCCTATTTCGCCGAATGCTACGACAAGCTCGGCCAGCGCGGCCGGGACGACAGATGAAACGCGGGGAAAATCTCCCCTCCGCGCGGTCCTGCGGGGCGGCTATGGACCACGGGAACTCGATATGTCTTGGCACAGCAAGGTTTTGTGGTCCGAAGGACTGTTCCTGAAGCCGCAGCACTTCCAGCAATCCGACCGCTACCTGGAAGGGCTGGTGGAATCGCGGGTGCGGCGGATCACGCCCTATCCCTGGGGGTTCTCCACCCTGGAGATCGACCGCGACCTTGCCCAGCAGTCGCGGTTCGGGCTCCGGCGTGCCAGCGGCGTGCTGCCGGACGGCACCCCCTTCGACCTGCCGGACCAGACCCCGGCCCCCGAGCCCATCGACATCCCCGCCTCTGCCGCCAAGCAGATCGTGTGGCTCACTTTGCCGCTGGAATCCGTGAACACCCGCGAGGTGGACTGGCGCGAGCGGGAAAGCGCGGCACGCTTCTTCTCCGCCCCGGAAGTGTTCATCGATTCCACCGCGGACCTGAGGCAGGAGGAGGAGATCGACGTGGCACACCTGCGCCTCGCCTTCGACCTGCGCCGCACGCCCAAACCGGGCTATGTCAATCTCGGTGTGGCCCGCATCCTGGAGGTGCGCGACCGCACCGTGGTGCTGGACGAAAAATACGTGCCGCCCCTGCTGGTGACCACCGCCAGCCCGATGGTGCTGGGATGGGTGGACCGGGTGGTGGGCTGGATCGACACCAAGCTGGAGGAACTCGCCCGCTACGCCGCCGACCCCACCGCAGGGGGCGGGCTGCAGAATGTGGACTATCTGATCCTGCAGCTCCTCAACCGCACCATCCCGGTGTTCCGCCACCTGCGCAACTCCGCTTATGTCCACCCGGAACGGCTCTACGAGGAGATGCTGCGCCTTGCCGGGGAGCTCGCCACCTTCGCCGCGCCGGACCGCCGGGCCCGCACCTATCCCGCCTATGATCACGACGACCTGGAGGGCGTGTTCGCCCCGGTCATCCGCGACATCCAGGATTATCTCAGCGCCCGGCTGGGACGGCGGGCGATCCGGCTGGAGATCATCGAGCGGGCCGCCAACGCCTTCATCTCCGTCATCCGCGACCGCTCCTTGTTCCGCACCGCCACCTTCGTGCTGGAAGTGGGGGCCGAGCGGCCGCTGGGCGATATCCAGCTGCAGTTCCCGCACCTGTTCAAGGTCGGCCCCAACTCGAAGATGAACGAGATCGTCAATGCCCACCTGCCCGGCGTGCCGCTGGTGCACCTGCCCACCCCGCCGCCGCAGATCCGGGCGCTGACCGATCACGTCTATTTCTACCTCGACAAGACCTCCCCCCTGTGGGGCGACTTCAGCACGGCCACGTCCATCGGGATGCATTTCTCCGGCGACTGGCCCGGCCTCTCCCTTGAGCTGTGGGCAGTACTCGAGGATCGGCGATGAGCGACGACCCTTTCGACGACCGGCAGGACCGCACCGTCTTCCGCCCCAATCCGGGCGGGCGGCGGCCGCAGGCTCCGCCGCAGCCGCCCGGCGGCTTCCCTCCTCCCGGCTCCGGTGCGCCGGTGCCCCCTCAGGCGCCGCAGGTGGCGGCGCCGCTCTCCCCCGCCCCGCGCGACAGCTGGGGCGTGCCGGGCGCCGACGCGCCGCAGCCCAAAGCCTTCCCCCGCCCCGCTTTGCTGGAGCGGGCGCAGATGACGCTGCCGCACCAGAACCCCATCATGCGGGCCGCCGGCCCCCTGCTGCTGCTGCTCGGCCGGCTGCGCATCGCGCTCATGCGCGCCTCCTTCGCCGAGCTGATGCAGCATGCCGCCGAAACCATCACCGCCTTCGACACCGAGGTGCGGCGCGCCGGCGTGCCGGAGGCGCAGGCGATGGCGGCAAAATACATCCTGTGCGCCACCGCCGACGATATCGTCCAGCACATCCCCAACGAGGACCAGCACGTCTGGGCGCAATATTCCATGCTCAGCCGCTTCTTCGGCGAGCGCATCGGCGGCGTGCGCTTCTTCCAGGAGCTGGAGAAGGCCATCGCCGACCCCACCCACAATGCCGACCTGCTGGAGCTGCTCCACGCCTGCCTCGCCCTCGGCTTCCAGGGCATCCATCGCACCACCGCCAATGGTCAGGCCACCCTGCAGGGGCTGCAGCGCCGCACCTATGAGGTGATGAAGAGCGTGCGCCGGCGCACGCCAGAGGAATTGTCCCCGCGCTGGGTGGGGCTCGACCTGAAGTCGCGCCATGGCCAGGCGCGGGTGCCGTTCTGGGTCGTCGGCGCCCTCGCCTCGGCGGCCCTGGTCG
Source organism: Xanthobacter sp. AM11 (assembly GCF_047444035.1). Lineage (NCBI taxonomy): Bacteria > Pseudomonadati > Pseudomonadota > Alphaproteobacteria > Hyphomicrobiales > Xanthobacteraceae > Xanthobacter > Xanthobacter sp. AM11. Next base: position 1,277,558 of record NZ_JBLAOA010000001.1, on the reverse strand, counting down.
CCCTTTATGTCACTTATTGGTCGCTGCTGGCCGGCGACGCGCAGGTGGCGGCCAGCGAGATGACCGGGCTGCATCCACCGGCGGAGATGACGCTCTACCGCCGCGTGCCGGCGCCGCCACCCCCGCCGCCGCCTCCCCCGCCGCCACCGTCGCCATCGCAGGTGATGACGCAATTGCAGCGCATCCGCGCCCAGCTGGCGCCGGAGATCGCCGCCGGCGAGGTCTCTGCCGATGCGGTGGGTACGCATATCGTCATCCGCGTGGGCAATGCGCTGCTGTTCGATTCCGGCAAGACGCAGGTGCGCAGCGCGTTCGCCGGCATCGCCGCCAGGCTCGCCGAGGTGCTGGAAAAGGAGCCGGGACCCATCAAGGTCATCGGCCACACCGACAACGAGCCGATCTCCAGCGGGCGCTTCAAGTCGAACTTCGAACTGTCGGTGGCGCGCGCCCGGTCGGTGGCCGCCGACCTGAAGCCGAAGCTCTCCGCTCCCTCCCGCCTCCTCGCCGAGGGGCGCGGCGAAGACGAGCCGGTGGCGCCCAACACCACCGAGCAGAACATGGCGAAGAACCGCCGCGTGGAGATATTGATCGACCGCGTGGATTAAGGGCGGCCCTCGCTTTCGCCGGCGGGGCGGAGACGGCGCGCGCCTTCATGGAGATGTGAGACGGCATCGCCGCCGCGGCTGTGCAAGCCAGGGCGGGGCCGGCTCCGGGTCAGGGCAGGAGTTACGATGGGTCGCAACCTTTGGCTGAATCTGGCGGCAATCGGAGCCGGCGTCGCCGCTCTGGCGGCGGTCATCTGGTATGCGGCGCCGCTGCTGGCCTTTGCCGGCTTCCACCCGTTCGAAAGCGAATGGGTGCGCCTCATCTCCATCCTCGCCGTGTGTCTCTCCGGCCTCGGCTATGCCGCGTATTCGGCGCTGGACCGCATCAAGGCGACGCGCGCCCTCGGCGAGGCCATCACCGAGGCGCAGGACGAGGACGACAGCGCCGTCCTCAAGGACCGGATGAAGGATGCGCTCACCACCCTGAAGACCGCCGCCGGCGGCAAGGGCAATTTCCTCTACGACCTGCCCTGGTATGTCATCATCGGCCCGCCGGGCTCGGGCAAGACCACCGCGCTCATCAATTCCGGCCTCAAATTCCCCCTGGCCGGCGGCCGCTCCCCCGCCGCCATCGCCGGCGTCGGGGGCACGCGCTATTGCGACTGGTGGTTCACCGAAGACGCCGTGCTCATCGACACGGCCGGGCGCTACACCACGCAGGATTCCAACGCCGCCACCGACCGCAAGAGCTGGTTCTCCTTCCTTGCCCTGCTGAAGAAGAACCGGGCGCGCCAGCCCATCAACGGCGTCATCATCGCCATCTCCATGGAAGACCTCGTCTGCCTCGACGATGCCGAGATCACCGCCCATGCCGGAGCGGTGCGCGCGCGCCTGCTGGAGCTCAACGAGCGGCTGAAGATCGACTTCCCGGTCTATGTGCTGTTCACCAAGATGGACCTGATCGCCGGCTTCAGCGAATTCTTCGCCGACCTCGGCGAGATGCAGCGCCGCATGGTGTGGGGCGCCACCTTCCAGAACCCGAAGAAGAACGAGAACCTGGTGGGCCGGGTGCCGGAGGAGTTCGACGCCCTGGTGGAGCGCCTCACCGAATTCCTGCCCGACCGCCTCCAGGCGGAGAACGACCCCACCGGGCGGCTGCGCGTGTTCGGCTTTCCCGCCCAGGTCTCCACCCTGAAGCGGCCTGTGGTGGAATTCCTGGGGCGCATCTTCGAGCCCACCCGCTACCATGCCAACGCCACCTTGCGCGGCTTCTACTTCACCTCCGGCACCCAGCAGGGCACGCCCATCGACCGCATCATCGGCTCCCTGTCCCAGTCGTTCGGCGCGCAGGCGGTGGGGGAAGGCTACCTCTCCGGCACGGGCAAGAGCTATTTCCTCAACGACCTGGTGCGCAAGGTGATCATCGGCGAGGCCGGCTGGGTGTCCACCGACCGCGCCGCTGTGCGTCGCCGCTTCCTGCTCACCACCGGCGGCTATGTGCTGCTCGCCGTGCTCACGGCGGGCGGCGTCGCCGCCTGGACCACCAGCTTCACCCGCAACAAGGACCTCATCGACTCCACCGTCGAAGAGGTGGGAAAATACCGGGAACAGGCAGCCCCCCAACTCGCCCGCACCGTGGTGGACGAGCGCCAGTTCGAGCGCGTTCTGCCGCTGCTGGAGGACCTGCGGCGCCTGCCGCCCGGCTACGCCTTCAAGGACGAGCCGCCCCCCCTCTCCGAGGGCTTCGGCCTGTCCCAGCGCGAGCGGCTGTCCTCCTCGGCCCAGGCGGCCTATCGCGCGGCGCTGGAGCGCTTCCTGCGCCCGCGGCTGCTGTTCCGGCTGGAGGAGCTTCTGGACCCCTCCCGCACCCGGCCGGCCCCCGCCGACCGCACCAGCCTCTACGAGACGTTCAAGGTCTATCTGATGCTCGGCGGCCAGGGGCCGGTGGACAAGGGCATCATCCTCGACTGGGTGCACCAGGATTTCGCCACCCAGCTCTATCCCGGCCCCGAGAAGGCGGGCATGCGGGAGGCGCTGGAGGCGCATGTGGCCGCCATGCTCGACCTCGACACCGGCGCGGGCGCCGCCATCGCCCTCAACGGCCCGATGGTGCAGGACATCCGCCAGACGCTGGTGCGCATGAACGTGGCCGAGCGCGCCTACCAGCTCCTGAGGTCGCGGGCCCACAGCGGCAGGATCAAGGAATGGAACCTCGCCCGTGTCGGCACCGACATGGCCACCGTCTTCACCACCACCAACGGCGCGCCCCTCGACCGGGTGCGCGTGCCCGGCTTCTTCACCTATGACGGCTTTCATGCCGGGCTGATCGACGCCTTGCCCGACATTGCCGGCCAGTTGGAGCGGGACCGCTGGGTCCTGGGGGAGATCGGCCAGCAGCCGGTGGTGGGCGCGCAGTTCGACACCCTCTCCGACGACATCCTGGCCCTTTATTCAAAGGACTTCGTGAAGGCCTGGTCGGACGCGCTGGGCCTGCTGCGCATCCGGCCCCTGACCCAGGACAAGCCGCAATATCTGGTACTGTCCGCCATCTCCTCGGCCGCCTCGCCATTGAAGCAGATCCTGGAGGAGATCCGCACCCAGACCCAGCTCTCCCGCGAGCGCAAGCCGCCGGCCGAGGCTGGCGAGAAGGCCGCGGCCAAGCCCGTGGTGTTCTCCACCGGCACATCGGCGGGCCGTGCCATCGAGGATTATTTCCGCCCGTTCTACGCCACGGTGGAAACCACCGGCGGCATGCGGCCCGTGGACCGCGTGGTGGGCCTGTTCGCGGACATCTACAATGGCCTCGTGGGCGCGCTGAGCGACCCCGCGCGCTCCAACCAGATGACCGCGGCGACCCGCGACAGCATCCGCGGCCTGCGCGCGGCCACCGGGCAGTTCCCCTCCCCGTTCCGGGAGATGCTGCGCGCCGCATCCGACGACCTGGAGGGCAACGTGGCCACGGTGGTGGTGGGCGACCTGCAGAAGAGCCTGGCCGAGAACGTGACCCAGGCCTGCCAGCAGATCGTTTCCCAGCGCTACCCCTTCTCCCGCTCCGCCGGCCTGGAGGTGCAGCCCGCCGATTTCGGCCGCCTGTTCGGGCCGGACGGCATCATGGAGCGCTTCTTCACCCAGGAGCTCGCCACCCTGGTGGACACCAGCCGCGCCGACTGGACCTGGCGCCAGGACAGCAAGGTGGGCGCCATGCTCTCCAATTCCGCCCTGCGCGAATTCCAGCGGGCGGCGCAGATTCGCGACACCTTCTTCGTCCTCGGCGGGCGGCAGCCGGCCTTCTCCTTCGCCGTCCTCTCGCTGACGGCGAGCGCGGCGCATACGCTGGTGACGCTGGAGGTGAACGGGGTGCGCATCGACTCGCCCCAGGTCGCCGGCCCGCCGCCGCCGCCCTCCCTGTTCGGCCCGGCACCGGCGGCACCGGCGCCGCGGCCGGCGGTGCCGATGCTGGTGCAGTGGCCGGACCCGGCCGGGGTTGGCCGGGTGGCCCTGTTCGCCACCTCCACCGCCAATCCGGGCGCCGCCAAGCTGGACATCCTGGAACCGCGCAACGGCACCTGGGCGCTGTTCCGCCTGATGGACCAGGGCAAGCTGGCGCGCCAGGCCAATGCCATCATCTGGACCCTGACCGCCAGCGGCCGGGAGTTTCGCTACCAGATCAATTTGTCGTCGGCCGCGAACCCCTTCGCCATGCCGGCGCTCAGGGACTTCGCCTGCCCCACCAGCCTGCTGCGCTAGAACCGATGCCCTGCTCCCTTTACGGCAAGCTCCTCGCCAAGCGGGACTTCATCGCCGAGAACCTCAGCCGCGGCTTCCTGGACGTGTTCGAGCCGTGGCTGCACGGCGCTTTGGCCGCAAGCCGGCTGGAGCTGGGCGCGCGGTGGCAGGAAACCTATTTCGCCGCCCCCATCTGGCGCTTCTGGCTGGGGGAAGGATATTGCGGGCGCGCCATCCTGGGCGCCTTCATGCCCTCGGTGGACGGGGTGGGCCGCAGCTTCCCGCTGGTGGCCTTCGCCAGCGCCCCGGCGGGGCACGTGTTCGCGCGCCCCGATGTCGATCCGCAGGACGCCTGGTTCGACGCGCTGGAAGCCTTCCTGCTCGCCACCCTGGAAACCCGCGCCTATGGCGACGTGACCGCGGCCCTCGCCGGCCTGGCGGACCCGCGGCACCAGCCCCGGGCGGAGCCGGCGGCCGCGGTGACCGTGCTGCCCGGCGGCATGGCGGCGCTGCGGCCGGAGCCCGGAGCCCCGCTGCTGGCGGATCTTTCCGCAGCGGAAGACGAGGCGAACCGCGTCCACGGCACCTGCTGGTGGACCATCGGCGGCGAGGACTTCCCGGCAGCGGCGGTGTGCGGCCGGCAGCTGCCGCCGCCGGCGACCTTCTCATCCTTCCTCACCGGCCGGCTGGTTCCCGCCGGCTGAAGCGGGGTGCGCAGCATCGGTCAAGGCTGCCAGCGGGTGACCACCTGGTCGAGGCTGGGGCGCGGCCGGTCCTCGGCGCGGGCGGCGGGGCGGCCCAGATGGATGAAGCCCGCCACCTCCTCCCCCGGCCCCACCCCCAGCAGCGCCGCCGCCTGCGGGTCGCGGCCCGGCCATTTCAGCAGCCACAGGGCGGCAAAGCCCATGGCACCGGCCGCCAGCACCAAATTCATGCAGGCCGCCCCGGCGGACAGCACCTGATTGAGCCGCGGCACCTTGGCGGCCGGATCGGGCCGGCTCACCACCACCACCGTCACCGGCGCCCGCAGGAGATAGTCGCGCCACATATGGGCCTTCTCCTCCGGCAGGCCGGGCGACTGGACGGCATAGAGGGCATCGAGGCGATCGCCCGCCACGGCCCGGGCCGGCCCCTCCAGCACGATGAAGCGCCAGGGCACAAGGCGGCCGTGGTCCGGCACCCGCGCGGCGATGGCCAGCATGCGGTCAAGCTCGGCCGGGGACGGCCCGGGCTCCACCAGCGCCCGCAGGGGCAGGGAGCGGCGCGTTTCCAGCAGCGCCAGCGCCTGCGGGCAGGGCTCGGCCTGCGGCGCCGGGCCGAGGGGCGCGGCGGTGCTGGCGTGGGAATGGGTGGGGGAAGGCGTCTCGCTCATGGCGACCTCGCACGCGCCCCGGGCGCGGGATGAATAGATGGATGCAGGTACAATAGAATTCGAGTTGTTCTCAATTGAGCGGCAGCGCGGGGCGCCACCTTCCCCAACATCGGAAAAGACCAGCCCCCGCCCTTCCGTTCGGCTTGTGCGCCGGCCGGCGCCCCCCCCCGGGGCGGCGCCTTTCCGGCCGGTTGCCCGGCCCGCCCGGAAGGCCGGCGCGCCAACGCCCGGGCAGGTTGCGGCCATGTCGTCCAACATTCATGTACCAAAGCGAAAGAGATGTGTTAGTCTGGATGTTGGTCGGAGGAGTGTGCCCTTTCGTTCGGGCACGAATTCCGGCCTTGTCCATTAGGCTACGAGGCGAGACGCGGGTGGCTGGATCGAGCGTTGTGCGAAGGCGGAACTCAATACGCCCGGAGCGTGCATCTTCAAAGGCGGCACGGTAAAACGCATCTTTATCCGGCAGTGGTGGATGGCCCTAAGCCAAAATTGGCGACTGACCTCAACGGAAATACACATGAGCCGTAACCGAGACTTCCGAGAGCCGCGCCGCCGTGGCTTTGACGACGACTTTGCGCCGCCGCGTGATCGCGGCTTCGGAGGGGACCGTCCGTTTTCTTCGCCGAGCAGCAGCAGCTTCAGTGCCCCCATGCCGTCGGGCCCGCCCATCGACGCGACGGTCAAGTGGTTCAACCCCGAGAAGGGCTTCGGCTTTGTCGAGCTTCTCCGATGGTTCGGGCGACGTGTTCCTGCATGCCCGCGCCCTTGAGGCGGCCGGCCAGGAGAGCGTTCCTCCCGGTTCCAAGCTCTCGGTTCGCGTCGGCCAGGGCCAGAAGGGTCGCCAGGTGACCGAGGTCCTGGAGGTTGATACCTCCACGGCCGAGGCGGCGCCCCCCCGTCGCAGCAGCTTCGGTGACCGCCCCGGCGGCGGCGCCGGTGCCGGTGGTTTCGGCGGCGCTCCGCGCTCGGCCGGCCCCCGCGCCGCGACCGGTCCCACCGAGGAGCGTGTCGGCACCGTGAAGTGGTACAACCCCGACAAGGGGTTCGGCTTCATCGCGGTGGAAGGCGGCGGCAAGGACGTGTTCGTGCACGTCACCGTCATCTCCCGCTCCGGCCTTAGCGATCTCGCCGAAGGCCAGCGCGTGGTGGTGCAGGTGGGTCAGGGCCCCAAGGGTCCCGAAGCCCGCGGCATCGAGCTCGCCGACTGATCCATCCCATCCTGCGCCCGTGAGGCTGCGTTTCCCACCGCCCGCATGCGCGGCGGTGGGAGGCTGCCCTTGGGCAACTGCAACAGACCAAGCGAACGGGCGGGGCTGCACGCACCGCCTGTTTTCTGCATTTCTGGAGTTCAATAAAAAATGGCGCAACAGGCCGAGGCCGATCTTTCGAGCCTCCTCGAACGTCTCAAGGCGGCTCAGCGCGAGCTTCTGCTGACCGCAGCGAAGAGCACCGCCCTCCCCTCCGACGGTATGCTGCGCAAGATTTCCGAGCTGGAGGGCGCCATCGCCGCCGCCGAAGCTCTCATCCAGGAAGAAGGCCACCGCCGCTGAGGCGGCGTCCGAGGGCTGCCGCCCCGGGCGTTTTCGCATCAGGCGTTTCCGCGCCGAGGCTCGACGCGCCAGGGGCTGCGTCGCCAAAGCCTGCCCTCCCGCCAGGGAGATAGGCCCGGATCACGCCGGCGTGCCGGCGGACGCGCCCGCGGTGCGCCCCGGTCCCGCCCGAGAAAATCGCCGCGGCACCACGCCGGGCGCTTCACGGCAACCGAATCCGGGGCCAGCCCGCTTGCATGGGTCGACCGGCTTGCATCGCAAGCTGGCCGGAGAACGCATCCACGATCTTGGATCTGGAGCGCGATCCCGGCGCTGCCCCCGTTCACATGCGCGCCAAATGCGCGCCGGCTTTGACCCTTCGCGATACCGCTCCGGCCCTACCCCTGCTCCGCAAGCAGGCGCGCCACCGCTGCGCGCAGCTCCGGGAAGCCCGCGCCGGTCTCGCTGGAGGTGGGAAACACCATGGGAAAGGCCGCCGGTCGGCGACGGATCTTCTCTTCCACGCCCGCGATCACACCCGGAAGGGCGCTCGGCTTCACCTGGTCGGTCTTGGTGAGCACGATGGCATAGGACACCGCCGCCGTGTCCAGGAGGTCCAGGATCTCCTCGTCCACCGGCTTGATGCCATGGCGGGAATCGATGAGCACGAACACCCGGGCCAGATTCACCCGCCCGCGCAGATAGGCGCGGATGGTGCGCGTCCACGCCTCCACCTTCTCCTTGGGCGCCTTGGCGAAGCCGTAGCCGGGCATATCCACAAGCGAGAGCTCCGGCCCCACCCGGAAGAAGATGAGCTCCTGCGTGCGCCCGGGCGTCACCGAGGTACGCGCCAGCGCCTTGCGGCCGGTCAGGGCATTCACCAGCGACGACTTGCCCACGTTGGACCGGCCGGCGAGGGCGATCTCCATGCCGTGCATGGGCGGCAGCGCCTCGATCGTGGGGGCGGCGGTCACGAACTGCCAGTCGCCGGCGAACAGAAGGCGGCCGGCCTCAAGGAACGGATCGGGCGCGCCGGGGGCGGCCTCGGGAACGGAATGGGTCATCGACGCCTTATCCTAGAGGCGCGCCCCGGGCGCAAGGCGCCTTCCACCACGGGGGTAGTCACGCCGCGCCCGCGCCGATGCCCGCCATCCCCTCAGCGCCGCCCGCCGCCAAGGAAGGTTTCCACGAACCAGCGGTCCAGGGTCATGGGCGGTTCCTGGGATGGCGGCGGCCCCGGCGGCATCTGCCCCACCACCGCCGGCGGGCGGTCATCCGGCAGGCCCTCCGGCGGCAGGAAGCTGCCCCCGGGCTGGCCGTATCCGATGCCGCCGAAGCCCGCCGTGCGAAGCCCGCCGGGCAGTTCCGCCACCGGCACGCCCTGGTGCGCCGTCTTCATGAAGCGGCTCCAGATCTCCACCGGCAGGTTGGCGCCGGAGGCCTTCTTCGTGGGCGAGGAATCGTCGTTGCCCAGCCACACCGCCGTCACCATGCGCGCCGTATAGCCCACGAACCAGGCGTCGCGGTAATCCTGCGAGGTGCCGGTCTTGCCCGCCGCCTCCCAGCCGGGCAGGTCGGCCCGCCGGGCGGTGCCGGTGGCCAGCGTCTCGGTCATCATCCGGTTCATCATGGCCACATATTCCGGCGCCACCACCCGGCCGGGCCCGGAAACCGCGCGCTGGTACAGGACCTTGCCATCGGCCGCCTTCACCGTGTCGATGACATGGGGCATCACGCCGATGCCGCCATTGGCAAATGGCGCATAGGCCGCGGCCAGCTCCAGCACCGACACTTCCGAGGTACCGAGCGCGATGGAGGGGTTGGGGTCCAGCGGCGAGGCGATGCCCAGCCGGTGCGCGGTGGCCACCACCGCCTTCGGCCCGAATTCCAGCGCGAGGCGCACGGACACCGTGTTGAGGGAGAGCGCCAGCGCCGTGGTCAGCGTCACCGGCCCGCGATAGTCGTGAGTGGAATTCTCCGGCCGCCAGCCCTTGAGCTGCACCGGCGCATCCTCGCGCACGCTGTCCGGGGTCAGGCCGTGCTCCACCGCTGTGAGATAGATGAAGGGCTTGAAGGCCGAGCCGGGCTGGCGGCGCGCCGTGACCGCGCGGTTGTACTGGCTGTCGGCATAATTGCGGCCGCCCACCAGCGCCTTCACCGCCCCGTCCGTGTCGAGGGCCACCATCGCCCCCTGGCCCACGCCATATTTGGCGCCGGATTTCGCCAGCTGGTCCTCCAGCGCCCGCTCCGCCGCCTGCTGCAGGGCCGGCTCGATGGTGGTGCGGACAACGACGTCCCCATTGAGGTCGCCCACGTACGAATCCAGCTGCTCCATCACCCAGTCGGCCACATAGCCGGACGAATCCGGCATACCGGCGCGGGCCAGCTGGGCCGGACGCGACAAAGCGGTGGCGGCCATCTCCGGGGAGATCATGCCCTGCTGGCGCATGGCGGCAACGACAAGGGCGGCCCGGGCCTGCGCACCCTTCAGGTTGCGGGTGGGGGCAAGGCGCGAGGGCGAATTGACGAGCCCCGCCAGCATGGCCGCCTCCGCCAGGGTCACCTGCCGGGCGGACTTGCCGAAATAGCGCTGCGCCGCGGCCTCCACCCCATAAGCGCCGGCGCCGAAATAGACGCGGTTGAGATAGAGATCGAGGATCTGGTCCTTGGTGAACTTGTGCTCCAGCCACAGGGCCAGCACCAGTTCCTGGATCTTGCGCGAGGCGGTGCGGTCCTGGGTGAGGAACAGGTTCTTGGCCAGCTGCTGGGTCAGGGTGGAACCGCCCTGCCGCAGGCGCCGGGACGTGACATTGGTGACAAGGGCGCGGGCCAGGCCTTCCGGGTCGAGCCCGAAATGGCCGTAGAAGCGCTGGTCCTCGATGGCCACGAAGGCGCGGGGCAGATAGGCCGGCAGATCGCGGATGGGCACCGCCACGCCGCCCATGTCGCCGCGGGTCGCCAGCGTCTTGCCGTCGGCACCCTGCACGGTCACGGTGGGCGGCCGCTTGGGGATCATCAGCGTCTGCATGGGCGGCAGCTTGGACGCCTCGTAGGCGACGATGCCGGCGATGGCGAGCATGGCCCAGATGCCGAGGATGAAGCCCCACTTCACCAGCGCGAACAGCAGCGGCCGGCGCCGGCGGCCGGCGCGGGGCGGCGGCACGGCCCGGCCCCGGCGGGGCGCGGGTTCCGGCTTCGGTTCGGGTTTGTGCTCCGGCTTGGCCTTGGCCCGGCGCGGCGGGTCAACGGGCGGCGGGGCGCCGCCGGAGCGGTCGCGCGGGTCGAGGCGGATGTCGAGCAGGGATTGCTGCCGCTCGAGAACCGGCTCCCGCCTCGTGCCCTCGCCGCGTCCACGTGCCGTCATGAAACTTCCCGTCGCCTGCGTTCACCCATCCTGCGCGCAAGCGCGCGGGCTTCCCTCCTTCCACCACCAAAATGGGGCGGAAGATCAGCGCATGCCGGCGAGTATCGCCACCGCTGCGTAAGGCGAGGTTAAGAGCGGGGGGCCGCAGGCCGCAGCGCGGCTTGTAGGCGACAGGAAATCGCCCCAGGGTTGGGTCACCTTCGTGAAGATCCGCAGGGAACCAGCCATGTCGCGCAACACCAGCCCCACAGCGCCCGCCGCGCCCGCGCCGGCCGACATGCCCCGCCCGGCCATCGGGCAGGTGACGTGGGATTCGGAGGGCACCGAGGGCGGCCGCTATCACAGCCGCGTGCCCCATGTGCCCGGCAGCACGTCCGGGCTCACCATCGGCCGGGGCTACGACCTGAAGCACAGGAACGCCGGGCAGGTGGTGAACGATCTCGTCGCCTCGGGGGTGGACATGGCCCTGGCGCGCAGGATCGCCGCGGGCCACGGCATCAGCGGCGATGCCGCGCGCAATTTCATTGCCGAGAACCAGCTCGACGCGGTGGAAATATCCCCGCAGGCGCAGAAAGTCCTGTTCGAGCGGGCCTACAGGGCCGAGGAGACCGAGGCCCGCCGCCTGGCCACCAAGCCGGACGTCACCAAAAAATATGGCAAGACGGACTGGGACAAGCTGCACCCGGCCATTCGCGAGATGGTGGTGGACCTGAAGTTCCGCGGCGACTACGGGCCGGCGCAGCGCACCGTCATCCAGCCGGCCATCGCGGCCAACGATCTGGAACGCTTCGCCCGCCTGTTGTCCGACGCCGCCCTCTGGGGCTCGGTGCCGCCGGATCGTTTCCGGCGGCGCCGAGAGTTCATCTCAAAGGCCGTCGCCGCCGAACGCGCCACCCGGCTTGCCGCCCAGCCCGCCCCCGGCTTCTCCCTGCGCCTGCCATAAGGCGCGCGCCCGAGCTTACGGACACTCGGCCCAGAAGCCCACGTTGCGGGCGGGGGTGGTGTAGAACCAGCACATGTTGGGGGCCGGTGCCGGCCCGGCGATGGGCACCGCCAGGCCCGCCGCCATGAAGCCGAGGGCCGCTCCGGCCGCCACCGGCCCGCCGGCCGGCCAGGTCTGGCGCGGCGGCTGCAGCACCACCGGCGGGGGAGTGGGCGGCGGCACCAGGGGGCCCGTATCCACCGGGGGACGCGGACGGCGCCGCACCGCCTCGTCGGAAACCGCGGGGGGTCGCGCCGTGGCTGGCGGGCGAGCGGGCCGGGTGGTGGCGGTGGGCGGCGAAGGCGGCGGACGGGTGACCGCAGGCCGGTTCGGCGCCACCGGCCGCGAGGCCGGCCGCACGACGGGCCGCGGGGCCGGGCGCACCGCGGGGCGCGCGGCGGGACGCACCGATGGCGCGGGGGAAACCCGCGCCGCCCCGGGCTGTGCCGCATCGACCCTGCCGATGGACAAGGCGAGGACGGCGGCAAGGACCGTGCCTCCCACCGCCGCCATCCGCTCCCGCTTCCACGTCATGATCGCCTTCCGCCCGCCTGTGCCCGCCGATGCGCCTCATGAAGCGAGAAGCCGGCGCCGGCCATGTGGTTCCGCTGGGTGAGCTGATGCACGCCAAGGTGGCGGATTGATGGGCCCCGGCGCGCCACACCGCCACAGCTCGCCCCTCGCGGCAGGCCGCCGATTGCGGTACATAAGAAGGCTGAGCTTCCCCGCGCCCTCCAGAAACGCCGAGCATGAGCACCATTCGTAGCACCAAGGCCCATCGCGTCATCGGCGAACCCTTCGAAGGCGTATTGCTCAGGACCGAAATCCGCGGCATCGCAGAGGCCCATGCCGGCCGCGAGCTGGATTTGCGCAACGCCGTGGTCGCGCGCCTGAAGAAGGCGCTGCAGGACGGCCGCGCCGAAGCCGAGCGTCTGCTGCGGGAAGACGGCTGCGGGCGCTGCTGCGCCATGCGCCTGTCCGCCCTCCAGGACACCGTGATCTCCTGCGCCCACGAGGTGGCCACCACCCGGCTCTATCCGGTGGACAACCCCTCGCGCTCCGAGCGCATGGCGGTGGCCGCCGTGGGCGGCTACGGCCGCGGGATGATGGCGCCGGGCTCCGACACCGACATCCTCTTCCTTCTGCCCTACAAGCAGACCGCCTGGGGCGAGAGCGTGGCCGAGGCCATGCTCTACATGCTGTGGGACCTGGGGCTGAAGGTGGGCCACGCCACCCGCTCGGTGGAGGAATGCCTGCGCCAGGCGCGGGCCGATTTCACCATCCGCACCTCCATTCTGGAGGCCCGCTTCCTGGTGGGCGACAAGGCCCTGTTCGACGACCTGGAAAAGCGCTTCGACAAGGATGTGGTGGAGGGCACCGAGGCCGAGTTCGTGGCCGCCAAGATGGCCGAGCGGGAGGAGCGGCTGCGCCGCTCCGGCCAGTCGCGCTATCTGGTCGAGCCCAATGTGAAGGAAAGCAAGGGCGGCCTCAGGGACCTGCACACCCTGTTCTGGATCGCCAAATACGTCTACCGCGTCCATTCCACCGGTCAGCTGGTGGCCAAGGGCGTGTTCACCCGCGAGGAAGCCCGGCTCTTCACCCGCTGCGAGGACTTCCTGTGGTCGGTGCGCTGCCACCTGCACTTCCTCACCGGCCGCCCCGAAGACCGCCTCTCCTTCGACGTGCAGCGGGAGATGGCCCAGCGCCTCGGCTATACGGAGCATCCCGGCCAGAGGGACGTGGAACGCTTCATGAAGCACTATTTCCTGGTGGCGAAGGATGTGGGCGACCTCACCGCCATCCTCTCCGCCGCGCTGGAGGAGCGCCACGACAAGCCGGTTCCCGGCCTGAAGGGCATGGTGGAGCGCTTCCGCGCCGGTTCCCGCCGCATCACGCTGAAGGACTGCCCGGACTTCATCCTCGACCATGACCGCCTGAACGTGGCGGACGAGGAGGCCTTCAAGCGCGACCCGGTCAACCTCATCCGCATCTTCCAGGTGGCGGACAAACGCAACCTGGCGCTCCATCCCGACGCCATGCAGCTGGCCGCCCGCTCGCTGGCGCTGATCGACGCTCCGGTGCGCGAGAATGCCGAGGCCAACCGCCTGTTCCTGGAGATCGTCACCTCGAAGAACGCGCCGGAAACCGTGCTGCGGCGCATGAACGAAGCCGGCGTGCTCGGCCGCTTCCTGCCGGAGTTCGGCAAGGTGGTGGCCATGATGCAGTTCAACATGTACCACCACTACACGGTGGACGAGCACCTGCTGCGCTGCATCGGCGTGCTATCCGAGATCGAGCGCAAGGTGAACCCCGAGAACGGGCTCGCCAACGATCTCATGGGCACGGTGAAGAACCGCAACCTGCTCTATGTGGCGCTGCTGCTGCACGACATCGCCAAGGGCCGGCCGGAGGACCATTCCGTGGCCGGCGCCCGCATCGCCCGGCGCCTGTGCCCCCGGCTCGGCCTGACCCCGGTGGAGACCGAGACGGTGGCCTGGCTGGTGGAGCAGCACCTCGTCATGTCGCAGGTGGCCCAGTCCCGCGACCTGTCCGACCGCAAGACCATCGAGAACTTCGCATCCGTGGTGCAGAACCTGGAGCGCATGAAGCTGCTCACCATCCTCACCACCGCCGACATCAAGGCGGTGGGGCCGGGCACATGGAACGGCTGGAAGGCGCAGCTGCTGCGCACCCTCTATTATGAAACAGAGCCGGTGCTCACCGGCGGCTTCTCCGAGGTGGACCGGGGCAAGCGGGTCACCGCCGCCCAGGCCCAGTTCCGCGCGGCGCTCGGCGACTGGACCGACGAGAAGGTGGCCACCTATGTGAGCCGCCACTATCCGCCCTACTGGCTGCGGGTGGACCTGGAAACCAAGCTGCGCCACGCCCGCTTCATCGACTCGACCGAGAAGGCCGGCCGCTCCATCGCCACCCATGCGGCGCTGGAGCCGGGGCGCGGCATCACCACGCTGACCGTGCTGGCGCCCGACCATCCCAAGCTGCTGGCCATCATCGCAGGGTCGTGCGCGGCGGCGGGAGCCAACATCGTGGACGCCCACATCTCCACCACCACCGACGGCCTGGCGCTGGACACCATCGCCATCCGCCGCGCCTTCGACCGCGACGACGACGAACTGCGCCGGGCCGGCCGCATTCAGGAGGCGGTGGAGCAGGCCCTTACCGGCGAGGTGCGCCTGCCGGAGGTGATGGCCCGCAAGCTGGCCAAGGGCCGCCGCACCTTCACGGTGGAGCCCGAGGTGACGGTGAACAATTCCTGGTCCAACCGCCACACCGTGGTCGAGGTTTCCGGCCTCGACCGGCCGGGCCTGCTGTTCGAGCTCACCAACACCCTGTCGCGGCTCAACCTCAACATTGCCTCCGCCCACGTGGCCACCTTCGGCGAGCGGGCGGTGGACGTGTTCTACGTGACCGACCTCATGGGCGCGAAGATCACCGGGGCCGCACGCCAGTCCACCATCCGCCGCGCGCTGGTGGCGGTGTTCGAGGGGCCATCCGAGGAGGAGGAGCATCCGCGCCGGTCCAGCGCGCGGGCTTAAGGACCCAGCCGGCCCCGGGAACCGCCGCATGGCTCCCGGGCGGCCGTCACACGCCCTCTCACCCGGAGAAGATGGGCGCGATCCGGCCGGAGCCGGCCACCGTCTCACCCGCGCCACAGATGCGAGCGAATTGCACCTTGGCCCGTGCATCCCTAAGTTAGGGCGGTGCCCGCAAGGCGCCGCGCCCTGAAGATGACCATGACCCAGCATCCGACCCTCTTCGACATCGATGGCGACCCTGCCTCCACGCGGGTGGTGGTGGCCATGTCCGGCGGGGTGGATTCCTCGGTAGTGGCAGGGCTTTATGCCCGCGCCGGCTACGACGTGGTGGGCGTCACCCTGCAGCTCTACGATCACGGCGAGGCCGCCCACCGCCGCGGGGCCTGCTGCGCCGGCCAGGACATCTACGATGCCAGCGAGGTGGCCCGCACGCTGGGCATTCCCCATTACGTGCTGGATTACGAAAGCCGCTTCCAGGAAGAGGTGATCGACCGCTTCGCCGCCAGCTACGCCGCCGGTGTCACCCCCATTCCCTGCGTGGATTGCAACCGCACGGTGAAGTTCCGCGACCTGCTGGCCACCGCCGAGGACCTCGGCGCCCGGGTGCTCGCCACCGGCCATTATGTGGCAAGCCACGCTTTGCCGGACGGCCGGCGCGCCCTCTACCGGGCGGCGGAGGAGGCGCGCGACCAGTCCTATTTCCTCTATGCCACCACGGCGGACCAGCTGGCCCGGCTGCGTTTTCCCCTGGGCGGCATGATGAAGGCGGACGTGCGGGCGCTGGCGGCGGAACTCGGCCTGCCGGTGGCCGACAAGCCGGACAGCCAGGACATCTGCTTCGTTCCCGGCGGCGACTATGCCGAAGTGGTGCAGCGCCTGCGGCCCGAGGCCGGCGAGGCCGGCGACATCGTGCATCTGGATGGCCGCGTGCTTGGCCGCCACAAGGGCGTGATGCATTACACCATCGGGCAGCGCAAGGGCCTCGGCATCGCCACCCCCGAGCCGCTTTATGTGATCGCCATCGACGCCGGCCGGCGCGAGGTGCGGGTGGGCCCGCGGGAGGCGCTGAGCGTGCGCGCCATCTCCATGGCCGATGTGAACTGGCTGGGCGACATTCCCTTCGCTGCCGCCTGCGCGGCGGGGACCGAGGTGTTCGTGAAGGTGCGCTCCACCCGGCCGCCCGTGCCCGCGCACCTCGCCTTCATGGCGGACGGCACGCCGGCCGTGCTCCTGGATGACGGCGAGGAAGGCGTTGCGCCGGGGCAGGCCTGCGTGCTCTACGATGCGGCGGGCGGACCCGCGCGTCTCCTCGGTGGCGGCACCATCGTGAAGGCGGAACGGGTGGCGAAGAACGTCGCCGAGGTGGCATAGGCAACTGCGACACGGCGCGCAGGCAACCACGGCCGCGGGAGGCCGCAGGCCGGGAGAGACGACGATGGCGGTTCAATACGATCTCGAAGGCCAGAAGCGCGCTTACGCCAAGTGGGCGCCGATCTACGACAAGGTCTATGTGAAGCTCCTGGCCGATGCCCAGCGCAAGGCCGCCGCTGCTGCCGCCGCCTGCGGGCCGGACATTCTGGAGGTAGGCGTCGGCACCGGTCTGGTGCTGCCCTATTACCCGGCGGGCACGCGGGTGACCGGCATTGATCTGTCCTTCCACATGCTGCAGAAAGCGGTGGAGAAGAAGGTGGAGCGCGGCCTCTCCCAGGTGGGGCTTCTGGCCGCCATGGATGCCTGCAACCTGGGCTTTGCCGACCACAGCTTCAACGCCATCACCGTGCCCTTCGTGATCACCCTGGTCCCGGACCCGGAAGGGGCGCTGGACGAGATGTATCGCGTGCTGAAGCCCGGCGGGGAGATCATCGTCGCCTCCAAGCTCGGGGCGGACGAGGGGCCGGCCATGCAGATCGAGCAGGTGCTGGCGCCGCTGGTGAAGAAAGTGGGCTGGAGCATCGCCTTCAAGGCGAGCCGCCTGCGGAACTGGGCGGCGAAATATCCCGACATGGCGGTGGTCGAGATTTCCCCGGTCTTCCCCATCGGCTTCTTCAAGCTGGTGCGCATGAAGAAGGCCGCGGCCTGAAGCGGCCGCAGGCCCGGCCCAATCGGGCCGCGGCCCCGGCGTGCGCGGCCCCCTGTTTTCTTCGCCACGGCGCCGCACGCTGTTTTCTTGACACCCGGGAGGCCGCGATCGTATATGCGCGTCTCTCGTTGTGGCAGCGTAGCTCAGTTGGTGAGAGCGCCGGATTCATAACCCGGAGGTCGGCGGTTCAAGTCCGCCCGCTGCTACCACCCCGCACGGCTTCTTCCGCCGCCACGCGATCCAGAAATTCACGCACCGCCGCACGGATCTGGCCGGCCCGCCCCACCAGAAGATGCCCACCCGTGTCGTAGGCGACGAACTGCGCGCCGGCGATGCGCTCCGCCGCCACCTGGGCCGCCGGCAGGGTGTTGAACAGGTCGTCGCGCGCCGAGACGATGAAGGTCGGCGCCACGATGCGCTCCAGCGGAAGATCCGGCGCCGGGCAGGCGCTGTCCAGCCGGATGCCCGCCGCGCGGGACACCACCGGCGCAACGGAAGCGGCGATGCGCAGCACCCGCTCCCGCTCCGTCGCCCCGGCCTGCTCCAGCAGGGGCGGACGCACGCCGACGAAGCGGACCAGCATGGAGGGTCCCAGCGCGGCGATGGCCCACCAGAAGAAATCACCCCCGGCCTTCACCACCGCGAACACCAGGCGGCTGCCGCCGCTCGGGTCCACAGCGACCGGACTGTGCGGCGCGTGAAGGGCGGGGACCATCAGCACCAGGGCCCGGACCTTGTGGGGATGGCGGATGGCAAGGGCGGCGGCCGAGCGCGCGCCCGCCGACAGGCCCATGACCACCACCTGGTCAAGGCCGAGATGATCGAGCAGCGCCGCATGGGCATCCGCCTGCGCCGCGATGCCGCCGTCGGGAGCATGCACGGCGGCGGCGGGAATGCCGGTTCGCAGATAGCCGAAGCGCGAGGGAGCGATGACCCGGAAGCCGTCCCCCATGAGGTCGTCCGCGAAGGCGAGGCCATGGTCGAAGCCGCCGCCGGCGCCATGAATGGACAGCAGGGCAAGCCCCTGCCCCCGGTCCGCATATTCCACCGGGCCGCCGGCCAGCTGCACCACTTGGCTGCCGGACGCGACGGATTGCAGCGCCCGGGCGTGGACCGCCCGGAAGCGCCAGCCGATCACCGCCGCCGCCAGCACCGCAGCGCCCAGGAGCAGGAGGGGTCCGGTCGAAGCCATGCGCTTGCCTCTCGTCCAGTGGGGCCGTGCCGCACCCTGCGACGCGCCCGCTCGAGCGCGCTCCCTCCCTTGGACGAGAGCCGGACGAACGGCTTCAGAATACCATACGATCGCCGCCGGTCCCCGCCCGGCGCAGGTGCCGTCCCCCGAAGTCTCTCCTCAGCCATCGGGCCGCGCCATGGCGCGGGCTCCGGGTGTCGGATATAGGCGGGGGCATGCACCGCGACGGAAACGCTGCCGGCGGCGGGCGTGAGGAGGGGTCATGACGTTCACAGCCGCAGTGCGGAGCTGCCTGTCGAAATATGCGGTCTTCAGCGGCCGGGCGCCCCGCAGCGAATTCTGGTGGTTCTGGGTGTTCACCGTGCTGGCGGAGGTGGCCGCCCTGTACATCGGCGGAATGCTTTTGACCGGCGCGGTGGTGGAACAGGGCATGAGTTCCGGCATGGGCCCGGGAATGGACTCCATGCACGGCTGGTACGTCCTCGCCGTTCCCAATTGGCTGTCCGGCCTCGTTCACCTGGCGCTGGTCCTGCCATGGCTGGCGGTGGCGGTGCGCCGGCTGCACGATGTGGGGCACAGCGGCTGGTGGCTGCTGATCGCCTTCATTCCGTTCGGAATCTTTGTGCTGCTCTTCTGGTGGGTGCAGCCGAGCGCGCCGCAGGCGAACGCCCACGGCGCCCCGCCCCTCCTGCCCGCGGCCTGAGGGGCGAAGGCTGCGCCCTCAGGTTTCGTCCGCCCGGGTGCGGACCCACTCGATGATGCCGGAGAAGTCCTTGCCCTCGTTGCCTTCCGCTGCGAACGCCGTGTAGAGGGCGGTGGCTGCCGCGCCCAAAGCGGTGGCGGCGCCTGCGGCGCCCGCAGCCTCCTGCGACAGCTTCAGGTCCTTCAGCATGAGGGCGGCAGCAAAGCCGGGCTGGTAGTCGCGATTGGCCGGGCTGGTGGGCACCGGCCCCGGCACCGGGCAATAGGTGGTGAGCGACCAGCACTGGCCGGACGAGGTGGAGGCGACGTCGTAAAGCGCCTGGTGGGAAAGGCCCAGCTTCTCGCCCAGCACGAAGGCTTCGGACACGGCGATCATGGAGATGCCGAGGATCATGTTGTTGCAGATCTTCGCCGCCTGCCCCGCGCCCGCGCCGCCGCAATGGACGATCTTCTTGCCCATGGCCTCCAGAAGCGGCCGTGCCGCCGCAAAGGCCGCATCGGTGCCGCCCACCATGAAGGTCAGCGTCGCCCCCTCCGCCCCACCCACGCCGCCGGAGACCGGGGCATCCACGCTCTGATGGCCTGCGACCACCGCCGCCTCGTGGAAGGCGCGGGCGGATGCCACGTCGATGGTGGAGGAATCGATGAACAGCGTGCCGGGCCGGGCCGCCGCGAACAGCCCGTCGGGGCCGGCGGTGGCCGCCACCACATGCTTGCCCGAAGGCAGCATGGTGACCACCACGTCGGCATCGGCCACCGCTGCGTGGGCGGTTTCGGCCAGGCGCACCCAGCGCGCCTTCACCGCCTCCATGGCGGCGACGGAGAGGTCGAAGCCCACGACATCGTGGCCGGCCTTCACCAGGTTGCCGGCCATGGGCCCGCCCATGTTGCCGAGGCCGATGACTGCGATGGTCGCCATTTTGGTGTTTCCTTCCGCAATGGAATGCGGGTGGCGCATTCCCCAAGGGTTGCCGGAACCGGACGTGAGGGCCGGGCGGTCCGGCCCGGCGGCGCCTCAGTTCCCCTGCGCGATCAGCGCGCGGGAGATGATGAGCCGCATGATCTCGTTGCTGCCTTCCAGGATCTGGTGGACGCGCAGGTCCCGCACGATCTTTTCGATGCCGTAGTCGGCAAGGTAGCCGTAGCCGCCGTGCAGCTGGAGGGCGTCGTTGGCCACGTCGAAGCCGGCATCGGTGGCGAAGCGCTTGGCCATGGCGCACAGCTGGGTGGCATCCGCCGTCTTGGCATCCAGCGCCGCCGCCGCACGCCACAGGAAGGTGCGCGCCACCTCCAGCTGGGTGGCCATGTCGGCGAGGCGGAACTGGAGCGCCTGGAACTCGTCGAGCCGTTTGCCGAAGGCCCGGCGCTCGCGCATGTAGGCCAGCGCCTTGTCCAGCGCCGCCTGCGCTCCGCCCAGCGAGCAGGCGCCGATGTTCAGCCGGCCGCCATCAAGCCCCGCCATGGCGATGCGGAAGCCGTCGCCCTCGGCGCCCAGGCGGTTTTCCACCGGCACGCGCACGCCTTCGAAGGTGACGGCACGGGTGGGCTGCACGTTCCAGCCCATCTTCTTCTCGTTGGCACCGAAGCAGAGGCCCGGCGCGTCGCCGGGAATGACGAGGGTGGAGATGCCCTTCGGCCCCTCGCCGCCGGTGCGCACCATCACCACATAGACGTCGGCGCTGCCGGCGCCGGAGATGAACTGCTTCTGCCCGTCCACGACATAATGGTCGCCGTTGCGCACCGCCTTCGTCTTCAGTGCCGCAGCATCCGATCCGGCGCCGGGCTCGGTGAGGCAGTAGGAGGCGAAATGCTCCATGCTGGCGAGGCGCGGCACCCAGGCCCTGCGCTGATCGTCGTCGCCGAAGCGGTCGATCATCCAGGTGGCCATGTTGTGGATGGAAAGGTAGGCCGAGGTGCCGGGGCAGCCGGTGGCCAGCGCCTCGAAGATCAGCGCCGCGTCGAGCCGGGTCAGGCCGGAGCCGCCCACGTCGTCGCGCACATAGATGCCGCCCATGCCCAGCGCCGCGGCGGCGCGCAGGGTTTCCACCGGGAAATGCTTGGTCTCGTCCCACCCCACGGCGTAGGGGGCGATCTGCTCGTTGGCGAAGTCGCGCGCCATGTCGCGGATGACGATCTGGTCCTCGGAGAGCGTGAACATGTCAGGGGCGCCAGTCGGAGAGGGGGAGGATGGGGGGAAGGTCCGTCTGGCCCGCCGTCTTGCGCGCGAGGCGGCCGTCGGCGGTCAGCAAAGGACAGTCCATTTCGCGCGCGAGACTGAGGTAGACGCAATCGTAGATGGGATGGTCAAGCCGGAAGGACAGTTCGATCGCGGGCGCAAGCAGCGGCTCGACCGGAAACAGCCGCTGGAAGAATGGCGGCAGCTGTGCGTTGATCTCGATGGCGTCTTCTACCGTCATGGCCCCTGCGCGCTTTTTCTTCCAAAGGGCATTGGCGACTTCCGACTGAACGAGCGTCGGCGCCAGAAGGCTCGCACCGGATATAAGGAGGGCGCGAGCCTCGGCGCGATCGCCCGCGTCGAAGAACCATTTCAGAGCGATGCTCGCATCGACCACGAAGCGGTTCATTCAAGACCCTCGCGGATTTCATCGAGGGTCAGGGCAGGAGAAGGCTTGGTTCTGGCCAGAAAATACTCGGACACCGCCACCCGCTCCTCGGGCGTGTAGGGCCGGTTCTTCTCAAGCAGGTTGCGGATCTCCTGCTCCAGCGAAATCCCGTTCCGCTTGGCCCGCTCCCGGTAGACGTTGAGGGTCTCGTCGGGAATGTTGCGCACCAGAACCTGGGCCATCACAGCCTCCTCGTGATATCGATCGTGCTATCAAAAATGATAGCACGATCGTGTCCTCGCAAGGAGAGGCGCCCCTCACCCCATGGTGGGGATGACGAAGTCCGCGCCGTCCTTGATGCCCGAGGGCCAGCGGGAGGTGACGGTCTTGGTCTTGGTGTAGAAGCGCACACCGTCCGGGCCGTGCTGGTTCAGATCGCCGAAGCCGGAGCGCTTCCAGCCGCCGAAGGTGTGGTAGGCGAGCGGCACCGGGATCGGCACGTTGATGCCCACCATGCCCACCTGCACCTTGGAGGCGAAGTCGCGGGCGGCATCGCCGTCGCGGGTGAAGATGGCGACGCCATTGCCATATTCGTGCTCGTTGGGCAGGCGCAGGGCTTCCTTGTAGTCCGGCGCGCGCACCACGGAAAGGACGGGTCCGAAGATCTCCTCCTTGTAGATGCGCATGTCGGCGGTCACCTCGTCGAACAGGCAGCCGCCCATGTAGAAGCCGTTCTCATAGCCCTGGAGCTTGAAGTTGCGGCCGTCCACCAAGAGCTTGGCGCCCTCCTTGATGCCGAGGTCCACATAGCCCTTCACCCGCTCCAGCGCCTCGCGGGTGACGAGGGGGCCGAAATCGGCGGTACCGTCGGTGGACGGGCCGATCTTCAGATTCTCGACGCGGGGCACCAGCTTTTCCAGCAGGCGGTCGGCTGCCTCCTGGCCCACCGGCACCGCCACCGAGATGGCCATGCAGCGCTCGCCGGCGGAGCCATAGCCGGCGCCGATGAGGGCATCCACCGCCTGGTCCATGTCCGCGTCGGGCATGATGATCATGTGGTTCTTGGCGCCGCCGAAGCCCTGCACGCGCTTGCCGTTGGCCGTGCCGCGGGCATAGATGTACTGGGCGATGGAGGACGAGCCGACAAAACCGATGGCCTGCACGTCCGGGGCATCCAGAAGGCCGTCCACCGCCTCCTTGTCGCCGTTCACCACATTGAGGATGCCGGGGGGAAGGCCCGCCTCCAGCATCAGTTCGGCCAGGTGCATGGGCACGCCGGGATCACGCTCCGACGGCTTCAGGATGAAGGCGTTGCCGCAGGCGATGGCCGGGCCGAACTTCCACATGGGGATCATGGCCGGGAAGTTGAACGGGGTGATGCCCGCCACCACGCCCAGCGGCTGGCGCATGGAATAGATGTCGATGCCCGGGCCGGCGCCGTCCGTATAGTCCCCCTTCAGCAGGTGGGGGATGCCGACGGCGAACTCCACCACCTCCAGCCCGCGCTGGATGTCGCCGCGGGCATCGGGAATGGTCTTGCCGTGCTCGCGGGCAAGCAGCTCGGCGAGCTGGTCATAGTCGCGCTGCACCAGCTCCAGGAACTTCATGAGCACGCGGGCGCGGCGCTGCGGGTTGGTGGCGGCCCAGGCGGGCTGGGCCGCCTTGGCATTGGCCACCGCGGCGTCGAGCTCGTCCTTGGAGGCGAGCGCGACGCGGGCGATCACCTCGCCGGTCATGGGCTGCCACACGTCGGCATAGCGGCCGGACGTGCCGGCCACATGCTTGCCACCGATGAAATGGCCGATCTCGCGCATGATGCGTGTCCTTCTTGGGAAATGCGTTTCCGAACGATGGACGCCTTGCCGGTCGTTGCAACCGGCGGCGTTCGTTGGCCGGCACACTGCCCTATCCTTTTGTGCACATCTACGGCAATCTCCGCACCATTGATGTGCGAAATATCACATGAAGGCGAACCGTGCGCGCGAGCGATTTCGAATGGTCGGACCTGAGGTTCTTCCTCGCCGTGGCGCGCGCGGGCCGGCTCACCGTGGCGGCCGCGCGCCTCCAGGTGGAGCATTCCACGGTGAGCCGCCGCCTGGCCGCGCTGGAGGCGGCGCTGGGCGCCAAGCTGTTCGATCGCCGCCCCCACGGCTACGGCCTCACCGCGGCGGGCGAGCGGCTGATGGCGGCGGCCGAGGGCATGGAGAGCCTGGCGCTCGCCGCGCAGGGGGAGATCGGCGGGGCGGACCTGGGCGTCGCCGGCACCGTGCGCATCGGCGCGCCGGACGGCTTCGGCAGCTATTTCCTCGCCCCGCGCATCGGCGCGCTGGCCGACCTGCACCCGGAGCTGGACATCCAGCTCCTCGCCATGCCGCGCCTGTTCTCCCTGTCGAAGCGGGAGGCGGACATCGCCATCTCCCTCTCCCGGCCGAAGGAAGGGCGGCTCGTCGCCCGCAAGCTCACCGACTACCGGCTGGGGCTCTATGCGGCGCGCGCCTATCTGGAGCGACACGGCGGCATCGACAGCCGGGCCGCCCTCGCCCGCCATCCCTTCATCGGCTATGTGGACGACCTGATCTACGCGCCGGAACTGGACTATGTGCCCCTGGTGGCCAAGGACATGAGGGTGCGGCTGAAGAGTTCCAGCCTCATCGCCCAGATGACCGCGACCCGCGCCGGGGCAGGCGTGTGCGTGCTGCCCTGCTTCATGGCCGACCTGTTCACCGGTGCGGCGCCGGACGCGCTGGTGCCCATCCTGCCCGGCGAGGTGGGCCTCACCCGCACCTTCTGGCTGCTAACCCACACCGACACCCGCGACCTCGCCCGCATCCGCGTGGCGGCGGACTTCATCGCCGGGGTGGTACAAAAGGGAAAGAACGTCCTGATGCCCGGGTGAGACCGGCGGCGCCGGCGAACTGGTGTCCCGGAAGGGATTCGAACCCCTGACCTGCGGTTTAGGAAACCGCTGCTCTATCCTGCTGAGCTACCGGGACGCCGCCCTTCTTCTAGAACGGGTGGCGGCGGGAGAAAAGGGTGTCGGCGCGCGGATGCGGGCGGGCGGTGGAAAGGTCCTGTAAGCACAGTTGATCCGCCATCGCTTCTGGCCAGCGGCCGCCTGGCGTATCGTGGCCCTGAAGCCATTGTCCCGCCGCCCCCGCCGGGTGCATGCGTGCCGCGCCGGCCGGCGCGGCCCCCGGTGCGGCGGGGCGGGATGTTCCCCCTTCGGGTTTCGGCGAGGGTCGCGGTTGCAGGACACAACGGGGTTTTGGTCAGGGCAGGCTGAGGCTCCCGCTGAACGGGCGCCGCTGCAAGGAAGCCGGTGGGGCATCCGCGCCCTGCGCACGGGCCTGCGCGCCGCCTGCATCGCAACGCTCCTTGCGGGCGCTGCGCAGGCGGCGGAAGCGCCGTCCGGCGGCGCGGCGCCCCCGCCCGTCGGCATAAAGTGCGCCCCGGCCGTGCCGGTGGAGGCCGGCGAGCCCCTGACCGGCGCATGGGGGCAGGACGGGTCCATCACACTCTCCGATGGCCGCCACCTCGTCCCCGAGGGCATCGCATTGCCGACGCCGCTCTCGGCGGAGCCGGCGGCGCTGAGGGCGGCGGAGGCGGCAGCCGGCGCCGTCCTCGACGGACGCTTCATCATCCCCAGCGCCACGCGCCCCGACCGGCACGGCCGGCTTGCGGCGATTGCGGCACTCATCACCCCCGCCACCGGATCGCCGGAGCCCGAGGACCTCGCCACCGCCTTGCTGCGTGCCGGATCGGGCACGGCCCGGCCGGTGGCCGGCGACGGCCCCTGCCGGGCCGCCCGCCTCGCGGCGGAAGCGCAGGCGCAGCGGGAGACGCAGGGCATCTGGTCGCATCCCGGCATCCGGCCTTCGGCCTCGGACGAGGCCGCCCTGGCCATCCGGGCCGGCCTCTTCACCGTAACCGAAGGGCGGGTGCGCGACGTGGGCGTCACCCGCGACCGGGTGTTCCTGAATTTCGGTGCAAGGTGGCGGCAAGATTTCACCGTCATGATCGCGACGGAGGATTTCGCCACAATCTTGGGCGATAGCCTCGAACCGGCCATGTTGCGCGGCACGCTGATAAGGGTGCGCGGCGTGGTGCACGAAGATGGCGGGCCGGCCATCACGGTGCGACGCCAGGGCGAGATCACGCTTCTCGCCCCCGCGACTTCGGCCAGGACCGCGGCGGGCGAGGCCGCAAGCTGGAACATGGACAGGCCCAGATGATCGGGCCGGCGGGAGCATAAGGTGGGGACCATGCGGCAGGACCATGCGACGCAGGAGGCAGGCACGGGACACACCGCGCGCGCCGCCGTGCACCCGCACGCCGCCAGCCCCCGGCCGGGACCCGTGCGCACGGCCCTTGCCGCCCTCGGCCTGCTCCTTCCCCTCCTTGTCTCCGCCTGCACCGGCTTCGACCTCGACCGGGTGAGCGTGCCCCTCTCCTCGCCGGCGGCGGCATCGGCGTCCGAATATGCGGACATGACGCCGACCCAGCGCAGCGAGCACGAGCGGCTGGTGGCAAGCTATGGCGGCGCCTATTACGACCCCACCCTCAAGGCGCTGATCCAGCAGGTGGTGGAGCGGCTGGTGGCGGCATCCGAGCGGCCGGACCTGAAATATCGCGTCACCGTCCTCAATTCCCCGGCCATCAATGCCTTCGCCCTCCCGGACGGCTCGCTCTATGTCACCCGCGGCCTGCTGGCGCTGGCCAACGACACGTCCGAGCTGTCCTCGGTGCTGGCCCACGAGATGGCGCATGTCATCGCGCGCCACGCCACCATCCGCGAGGACCAGGTGAAGCAGGCGGTGCTGGTGAGCCGGGTCATCTCCGACGTGGTGAACGACCCCGACCTCGGGGCGCTGGCCATGCAGAAGAGCCGGCGGACCCTCGCCTCCTTCTCCCGCGGGCAGGAGCTGGAAGCCGACGCCATCGGTGTCGGCATCGCCGCGCGCGCCGGCTTCGACCCCTTCGGCGCCTCCCGCTTCCTCACCGACATGGGCCGCTACGGCGACCTGAAGAGCACCGCCTTTTCCAGCTCTTCCTCCTCCCCGGACATGGACTTCCTGTCGTCCCACCCGGCGACGCCGGAACGCATCTCCATCGCCATCGCCAATGCCCGCCAGTATGCGGAGGGCACCAGGTCCGGCGACGGCGAGCGCGACCGCGCGGCCTATCTTTCGGCCATCGACGGCATGGTCTATGGCGACGACCCGAAGGAAGGCTTCGTGCGCGGGCGCAAGTTCTTCCATCCCAAGCTCGGCTTCACCTTCACCGCGCCGGAAGGCTTCTCGCTGGAGAACACCTCCCAGGCGGTGCTCGGCGCCACCCAGACCGGGCGCGAGGCCCTGCGCCTGGATGCCGTGCGCGTGGGCGCCGACCAGTCCCTCTCCCAATACCTGTCTTCCGGCTGGATCGAGGGG
Organism: Xanthobacter sp. AM11; assembly: GCF_047444035.1. Classification (NCBI taxonomy): domain Bacteria; kingdom Pseudomonadati; phylum Pseudomonadota; class Alphaproteobacteria; order Hyphomicrobiales; family Xanthobacteraceae; genus Xanthobacter; species Xanthobacter sp. AM11. The sequence goes on along the minus strand of NZ_JBLAOA010000001.1, from coordinate 1,250,516 downwards.
GTGGAGATCAACACGGTGGAAACCCTCACCGTGAACGGCTTTTCCGCCGCCACCGCCATCGCCCGGGGCGACCAGTGGTCGTTCCGCATGTTCGCCATCCGCTTCGGCTCGGACGTGTACCGGCTGATCTTCGCCGCGCGGGAGCTGACGCCGGAGCTGGACAAGCAGTTCCGCGCCGCCGCCGACACCTTCCGCCGCGTCTCCTCCGGCGAGGCGGAAACGGTGAAGCCCCTGCGGCTGCGCATCGTCTCCGCCGGCCTGGGCGACACCGTGGACAAGCTGGTGCAGCGCATGCAGGTGCCCGACCGGCCCATGGAGCGCTTCCTCATCCTCAACGGCCTGGAACCCGGCGCCAAGCTGAAGTACGGCGAGAAGCTGAAGATCATCGCCGAGTGAGGGCGCAGCCCCGCCGGCCGGGTGCCGGCGAGTTGATCGCGCGCAATCGGCCGGCGGGGCCGCGCGCGCTATAATGTGCCTTCCTCGGAATGGGGGAGGAGACAAGATGTACAGGAAGATCCTCGTCGCCACCGACGGTTCGGCCCTGTCGGACCTCGCCGTTTCCCACGCCATCGCCCTCGCCGCGGCGCTTCGTGCCCGCCTCGTCATCCTGACGGCGACCGAGCCGTTTCACCTGCTCTCCACGGAAGCCGACCAGATCGCCGACACCGAGGAGGACTATCGCCGGCACATGCAGGTGCGGGCCGACCGCATCCTGGAAGCCGCCGCGCAGAAGGCCGCGGCGTCCGGTGTGGAGGCGGCCCGGGTGCATGCGGAGGGCAACAACGCCTACGACGCCATCATCGACACCGCCGAGCGCGAATTGTGCGACCTGTTGGTGATGGCCTCCCATGGGCGCCGCGGGCTTTCGGCCGTGATGCTGGGCAGCCAGACCACCAAGGTGCTCACCCATTCCAGCATTCCGGTGCTGGTGGTGCGGGCCGAGGGCGCCGCCGCCGAAGCCACGGCAGCCTAGTGGATCAGCCGAAACGGATGGTTCCCATCCGTTTTGAAAAGTTGATCCACCAGATCAAGGCGTTGTGGTTCGACCTGGTCGCGACAGATGGGTTCCATCTGTCGCCCTCTAACTTACTGGATAGAGCCGGGTCTGCCCGCCACCGGGGCGTTCGGCGACAAGCAACCCTTGCGCTCCGGGGCATTTTGCACTAGGTAAGCGCCGTCCGAGGCCGCGTTCCCACAAGCAGGGAGCCGCCCGGGCGGGCAGGGGTTTCGCGGGATACGCGGCCCTGATCGTCGGAGGCAGCCCGCCCTGGCTTTCGCTGAGCGCACGTCGGGACATCCAATTCATCGCCCGTACCGCCCGGCTCATGCGCCGGCCCGCCGATGTCGTGTCGGCGGCTGTTCCGGCTTTCCGTCAGCGACGGCCGGGACACCCGAGCGGTTCGGGCCTCGCAACACGAGAAGCCGGCGCAACGAAGTCTGGAGCGTGAATGTCCGCCGTAGAAACCACCCGTGAAGATTTTGCCGCGCTGCTCGACGAGAGCTTCGGCCGCGCCGACATGCAGGAAGGTGCCGTCGTCAAGGGCATCGTGGTCGCCATCGAGAAGGATCTGGCGATCATCGACATCGGCCTGAAGACGGAAGGCCGCGTGGCCCTGCGCGAGTTCGCCGGCCCGGGCCGCGAGAGCGCCATCAAGGTGGGCGACGAGGTCGAGGTCTATCTCGAGCGCGTCGAGAACGCCATGGGCGAGGCCGTCCTCTCGCGCGACAAGGCGCGCCGCGAGGAAAGCTGGGTCAAGCTCGAGAAGGCGTTCACCGCCAACGAGAAGGTGTTCGGGGTCATCTTCAACCAGGTGAAGGGCGGCTTCACCGTCGATCTCGACGGCGCCGTGGCGTTCCTGCCGCGCTCCCAGGTGGACATCCGCCCGATCCGCGACGTCGGCCCGCTGATGCACAACCAGCAGCCGTTCCAGATCCTCAAGATGGATCGCCGCCGCGGCAACATCGTGGTCTCCCGCCGCACCGTGCTGGAAGAAACCCGCGCCGAGCAGCGCCACGAACTGGTGCAGAACCTCGAAGAGGGTCAGGCCATCGACGGCGTGGTCAAGAACATCACCGATTACGGCGCGTTCGTTGACCTTGGCGGCATCGACGGCCTGCTGCACGTCACCGACATCGCCTGGCGCCGCGTGAACCACCCCACCGAAGTGCTGAACATCGGCCAGACGGTGAAGGTGAAGATCATCAAGATCAACCACGAAACCCACCGCATCTCGCTCGGCATGAAGCAGCTGCTCGGCGATCCGTGGGAGGGCATCGAGGCCAAGTATCCGGTGGAGGCCCGCTTCAAGGGTCGCGTCACCAACATCACCGACTACGGCGCGTTCGTGGAACTGGAGCCGGGCATCGAAGGCCTCATCCACGTCTCCGAAATGTCGTGGACCAAGAAGAACGTTCACCCCGGCAAGATCGTCTCCACCTCCCAGGAAGTGGAAGTGCAGGTGCTGGAAGTGGACAGCGCCAAGCGCCGCATCTCCCTCGGCCTCAAGCAGACCCTCCAGAACCCCTGGGAGGCCTTCGCCGAGAAGTATGCGCCCGGCGCGGTGGTGGAAGGCGAGGTCAAGAACAAGACCGAGTTCGGCCTGTTCCTCGGCCTCGACGGCGACGTGGACGGCATGGTCCACCTCTCCGACCTCGACTGGAACCGTCCCGGCGAGCAGGTGATCGACGAATACCGCAAGGGCGACATGGTGAAGGCCGTGGTGCTCGACGTGGACGTCGAGAAGGAGCGCATCTCGCTCGGCATCAAGCAGCTGGCCGGCGATCCCTTCGCCGAGGCCGGCGAAGTCAAGAAGGGCGCCATCGTCACCTGCGAAGTCACCGACGTGAAGGACGGCGGCATCGAGGTGAAGCTCTCCGGCACCGACCTTAGCGCCTTCATCAAGCGTTCCGAACTGGCTCGCGACCGCAACGACCAGCGCCCCGAGCGCTTCTCGGTGGGCGACAAGCTGGATGCCCGCGTCACCCTGTTCGACCGCAAGGCGCGCAAGGTGCAGGTCTCCATCAAGGCGATGGAAATCGCCGAGGAGAAGGAGGCCGTGGCCGCCTACGGGTCGCAGGACTCGGGCGCCTCGCTGGGCGACATCCTGGGCGCCGCGCTCAAGCAGCGCGCGGCCGGCGAGGTCGAGAAGGAAGACTGATCGCCCGTCCGCGATCATCGGAAACGGAAAGGGCCGGTGCGCTGCACCGGCCCTTTTTCTGTTCTGCGGCGTTAGAGAACGCGTTCTCTATCCTTAAGTTAGGGCGCGATCCGCCCCTATGGAGCCGCGCGGCATCTCCCTGCGCAGGCAAGGATAGGCCCCGCCTGGCGGCGGGGCGCGACAGGTGATCCCCGCGCCTCAGTTGAGGCGCAGCAGGAAGCGCCGGTTCACCGCCTGCAGCGGGCGGGCGTTCATGGGGAAGATGGCACGGAAGGCGTCGATGTCGGCCTGTGCCACCTCGATGGGGGCGGCGAAGACGTTCCAGTCCACGATTTCCGAGCAGGGCGGCGTGGTCAGCGAGCCCTCATAGCGGTAGGTGCCGCGCGTCGACGGCAGCAGCGCGGCGGGGTCGAGCGGGGCATCAAGCGTCTTGTCTCCCGTCTTGCGCGGTGCGGCTGCCATGATCGACGAGAAGGCGGCATTGGCCGCACCCGGCACCATGAAGACGCCCGCCACCAGAAGCCCGCCCTCCGGCGCCGCATGGACGAAATGGGCCTCCATGGCCGTGCGCTTGCCGTCGATCGCGTGCTCACTCGGCGCGTGGAAGTGGAACTGCTTGAGCGCATAGGTCTTGCCGCCGAGGGTAGCCGTGCCGCCGTCGCCGGTCACGTCGGCCTGGATGGTGTGGCCGTTGTTCACCACCTTGTAGGCGAACGGCTTCCAGGCGAGGGTCGGTCCGGCACTTTCCGCCTTGACCGCGCCTTCGAGATTGATGGGCGATTGCTGGGTGCCAACGGAGCAGGCGGAGAAGCCCTGTTCCAGCGCGCCCCATTCCTGCGGCCCGCCATGGCCTTCATAGGTCCAGTGCGCCCCCTCGGATGCGCGGGCGGCGCTGGCGCAGACCGGGCAGGCGACGAGGCCCGCGAGCAGCGTGCGGCGATTGATCGTCATTGGAATGCCCCTTGTTTGGCGGTTCCCCCGCTGCGGCCAAGCCTACCAGCGCCGGGGTACACGCAAAAGCCGAGACTGTTCCCCGATGGATCAGCTTGCGGATGATGCGCGCGCGGTCAGCGCGGCAAAGGCTGCTCGCGGATCGTCCGCGCACATGATTGCGCCCATGATCGCGACGCCCTTGGCCCCGGCCGTAAGGCAGGCGGGCGCGTTTTCGGCATCAATGCCGGCGAGGGCCACCACCGGCACGGCTGAGGCACGGGCAAACGCCGAAAGTCCTTCAACCCCCAAAGCCGGGCCGTGCCCCGGCTTGGAGCGGGTGAGGAAGGCCGGGCTCGCCGTGATGTAGTCGAGGAGCGCCGGATCGGCAGCGGCGGCCTCGGCCAGAGTATGGGTGGAGAGCCCCACCAGCGCCTCCGGCCCCAACAGCGCCCGCGCCGCCGCTGCGTCCCCGCCGCCGGAGAGATGCACGCCGTCCGCACTCGCCGCCAGCGCCAGCTCTGGGGGGCCATGCAGCGTCAGGCGCACGCCAAAGGGCGTTGTCACGGCGCGCAAGCGGGCAAAGAGGTCGATCTGGTCCACCGCGGACAGGTCCTTCTCCCGCAAGCTTACCCAGCGGCAGCCGCCAGCGCAGGCGGAAGCCACCACCTCCGCGAGGTCGCGGCCCGCCAGCGCGCGGTCGGTGATGAGCAGCAGCGGCGGCGCCGGCAGGGCGGTCAGGGGGTCAGCTCCCCACCAGCCCGAATTCGGGGCTCGACGCCTCGGCGTGCAGCTTCTTCGGAATGCGCCCCGACAGCCGGGCCAGGCGCCCGCCCTCCACCGCATGGCGGAAGGCTGCCGCCATGCGCACCGGATCATGCGCCTTCGACACCGCCGTGTTGAGCAGCACCGCCGCGCAGCCCAGCTCCATGGCCAGCGCCGCGTCCGAGGCCGTGCCGATGCCCGCATCCAGCACCACCGGCACCGGGGAGCGCGCGCAGATCAGCTCGATCATGTGCGGATTGGCGATGCCAAGCCCGGTGCCGATCATGGAGCCCAGCGGCATCACCGTGGCGGCGCCCAGATCGGCCAGCTTCTGGCAGGTCACCGGGTCATCGTTGCAATAGGGCAGCACCACGAAGCCCCGGCCCACCAGTTCCTCGGTGGCCTTCAGCAGCTCCTCCACATTGGGATAGAGCAATTCGCGGTCGCCGATCACCTCCAGCTTCACCCAGTTGGTTTCCAGCGCCTCGCGGGCCAGCTCGGCGGTGAGCACTGCGTCCTTGGCGGTCTGGCAGCCGGCGGTGTTGGGCAGGATGTGAACGCGCCCGGCCAGCAGGTCCGTCAGGCTCTCCTCATAGCCGGCGAGGCTGATGCGGCGGATGGAGGCGGTGGCCATTTCCGAGCCGGACGCCTCAAGGGCGTCGAGGAAGGCCTTCTGGTTGGGGTAGCCGGCCGTGCCGAGGAACAGGCGCGAGCGGAACGTCCGCCCGGCGATGACGAGGGGATCGGCATTTGCGTTCATGGACTGTCTTCCCGGCACCGGTGCGGCACCCTCAGGGGTTCGCGAAGGCAGGCCCGACCCGCTTCGCCTGTTGCAGTTGCAGGACGCTAACCGCCCTGCTTTGTCGGCATTGCAGGGCGCTAACCGCCCTGCTTGGCCTCGATGATCTCCACGGCGTCGCCGGCGGAAAGCGGCGCCTCGGCCCAGGTGCGGCGGGGGGCCACCGCGCCGTTGACCGCCACCGCCATGCCCTTGCGCCCGGGGTCCAGCCCCTTGGCCCGCAGCAGATCGGCCACCGTGGCGACGGCGTGTCGCTCGGCGGCGCCGTTCACCTTCAGATCGACCCCGCCCGGGCTGCCGGCTGTCGCCTCCACCGGCCTCACTCCGCCGCCGCACGCGGCTGGAAGCGCGCCGCGCCGAACGGCACGGCCACCGGCGCCATGCGTCCCTCCAGCACCAGATCGGCGATCACCTGCGTGGTCACCGGCAGCAGGAGAATGCCGTTGCGGTGGTGGCCGGTGGCATAGACCAGCCCCTCCACCTGCGCGCTGGGGCCAAGGATTGGGGCGTCGTCCCGGCTGCCCGGGCGGAAACCCACCCATTGCTCCACGATGGACAATTCCTCCAGCGTCGGCAGGGCGCGCCACGCATTGGTGAGCAGCGCCAGCTGGCCGCCGGCGGTGAGGTCGGTGTCGAAGCCCTTCTCCTCGGTCGTGGCGCCGATGATGAGGCGCCCGTCGCGGCGCGGCACCAGATAGGCCCCCGGCGCCCACAGGACATGGGAGAGGATGGGCGCGGCAGGGTCCATGCGCAGGGCCAGCATCTGCCCCTTGATGGGGCGCACCGGCAGCGGCGCCGCGGGGGAAATGTCGATGCCGCGGCTCCAGGCGCCGGCGGCAAGCACCACCTGGTCGGCGTCATGCAAGGCGCCGCCCGCCACCACGCCGCGCACGCGGGCGCCCTGGGTCTCCACGCGGGTGACGGGGCAGTGCTCGTGCAGCCGCGCGCCGGCCGCGAGCGCCGCCGCCTTCAGCGCCACCGCCACCTTGCGGTTGTCCACCTGGTGATCCTCGGGGGTGAGGACCGCCCCGGCGAGGCGCGGCGAGAGGTAAGGCTCGCGCCGGCGCACCTCGGCGGCGCCGAGCCACTCCACCGGAAGGCCCAGGCTGGTCTGCAGCGCGTGCAGGTGCTTCAGGCGGGCGAGATCGTCGGCGGTAAGCGCGATGGTGAGCGTGCCTTCGGTGCGCAGGTCCACCGCAAGGCCGGTCTGCGCCTCCATCTCGGCGGCGAATTGCGGCCACAGGGCCTGGCTGGCGCGGTTGAGGGCCATCAGCCCCTCCTCGCCCGGCTCCGCCTCCGCGCAGGCCGCCAGCATTCCGGCGGCGGCCCTGCTGGCGCCTTGGCCGGTCTCGCCGGCGTCGAACAGGTCCACCGGGCAGCCGGCGCGGGCAAGACGCCAGGCCAGCGCCAGCCCGATGACCCCGCCGCCGACGATGGCGACGCGTGGCCGCGACCCGCCCGGCGGCGCGCCGGCTGACGAGGAAGGACCCGACGATGATGTAACGTTCGACAAGCTCTCGCTCATCGGCATCTCCCTACGCTGGCATGACCCAGACAGGTTCGATGGGTGTGATCTCAGCCGCGCATGATGCGTGGCACCCCAGGCCGTCTTGGTATTATCCATGCCCCACGCCGGATCGCAAGGCCCTTCGCCGGCATGCGATCCACCCGGGCCCGGCGCCTCCCCCAAATGAGGGACGACGCAGCCACCGGATTGGCCGGAGCCTTGCCCCGCATCATGCGCGGGAGAATGGCGATGAAACTCTACTGGGCGCCACGGTCACGGGCCTTCCGAGCCCTGTGGATGCTGGAGGAATCCGGCCTGACCTACGAGCGGGTCTTCATCGACATCCGCTCCGGCGCCCAGGACGATCCCGCCTTCCGCCGCATCAACCCCATGGGCAAGGTGCCGGCCCTGACCCACGGCGCGGCGCAGCTTGCCGAGAGTGCGGCCATTTGCACCTATGTGGCCGACCTTGCCCCCGCCGCCCGCCTCGCGCCCGCCATCGACGACCCGGCCCGCGGCCGTTACCTGCACTGGCTGTTCTTCTCGGCGGCGTGCATGGAGCCCGCCTTCGTGCAGAAGATGACCGGTATCGCCTTGCCGCGCGCCTCCGCCGGCTGGGGCAGTTACGACCGCGTGATGGAGGTGGTGGACCAGGCGCTTGCCACCGGCCCCTGGCTGCTGGGCACGGACTTCAGCGCCGCCGACGTGATGCTGGGAACCGACATCTGGTACGGCATCCACCTGCTCAAGGTGGTTACGCCCACGCCCGCCATGGCCGCCTATGTGGAGCGCTGCACCGCCCGCCCGGCCTTCCGCCGCGCGCAGGACATCGAGGCGCGGGAAGGCGCCCCGCCGGCGCCGGCCCCGGTGTGACACCGCCGGGTGCGGCCCGGCCCCGTTAGGACCCTCACCTGCGGGAGAGGCGTTCCGCCACAGCCGCACCTGCAATCGGGGACCCGCCCCCACACCGTGACGGCGCGCGCAGGCCTTCGGCTTGCGCTATGCTTGCGCCATGCTTTCGCTGCTCAATATCGTGCGCCGTGTCCGGCACGGCATGACCCTCGGCGTCCGCGTCCTCGCCTGCGACGACGCCGGGCGGCTGCTGCTGGTGCGCCATACCTATGTTTCCGGCTGGCACCTGCCCGGCGGCGGGGTGGACCTCGGCGAAACCGCCATCGAGGCGGCCCACCGGGAGTTGCGCGAGGAGACCAACGTGGAGGTGGCGGGGGGGCCGGAGGGCGGATTGTCCCTCGTGGGGCTCTATTTCAATCCGCAGGTGGGTGGGCGCGACCATGTGGCGCTGTTCCAGGCCGGACCGCTCGTGATCGGCCCGCGGCCGGAGCGCAACCTGGAGATAGTCGCTGCAGAGTTCTTCACCTTCGACGCTTTGCCCGAAGACCTGACGCCCGCCACCCGCCGCCGGCTGAGCGAATGGCGCGAGGGCGCGCCGCGCAGCCACCACTGGTGATGCGGCCGGGCGCAGACGCCGTGCCGGAGCGCCCAGCCTTGCCAAGCGGCCTCCGGCCCGCTTAAGTCCCGCGGTTCGCCCGCCCCGTCCCCCGGGGCCGGGCGCGAGGAGGAGAAGCCCCATGTCGCTCGACGCCGACCAGATCGTCGAACGCCGCCGCCTGCGCCGGAAGGTGACCTTCTGGCGGACCTTGGGCGTGCTGGGCGTGATCGCGGCCCTCGCCGTGGGGGCGGTGGCCGTCATCGGCCGCTCCATTCCCGCCTCCATGCCCCATGTGGCGCGCGTCACCATCGGCGGCCTCATCCGCAACGATCGCGAGCGGGTGGAGATGCTGGAGGAGATCGGCCGCTCGCGGGCCAGTGCCGTCATCCTCTCCATCGACAGCCCCGGCGGCACCGTGACCGGATCGGAGCAGCTCTACGACGCCCTGCGGCGCCTCGCCGCCAAGAAGCCGGTGGTGGCGGTGGTGGAAGGCGTCGCCGCATCCGGCGCCTATGTGGCGGCGCTGGGCGCCGACCATATCATCGCCCGCCGCAACGCCCTCGTGGGCTCCATCGGTGTGATCTATCAATACCCGAACATCACCGAACTGCTGAAGACCGTCGGCGTCACCGTGGAGGACATCAAGTCCTCGCCGCTGAAGGCCTCGCCCAACCCCTACAGCCCCACCTCGCCGGAAGCCCGGGCCGCGGTGGATGCGCTGGTGGTGGACAGCTACGCCTGGTTCAAGGGGCTGGTGGGCGAGCGGCGCAAGCTCTCCGACGCCAAGCTCGCCGCCGTGGCGGACGGGCGGGTGTTCACCGGCCATCTGGGGCTTGAACTTCAACTGGTGGACGAGCTTGGCGACGAGCGCACCGCCCGCGCCTGGCTCGCCCGCGAAAAGGGCGTGCCGGCCGACCTGAAGGTGCGCGCCTGGAAGACCGACCAGCCCGGGGACGAATTCGGCTGGCTGCTCGGCTCGGTCCATGCCGCGGTCAGCGCCCTGGGCTTCCCGCAGGCGGCCGCCGTGCTCACCGGTGCGGCGAAGGGCGCGATGGACCGGGCCCAGCTTGACGGCCTTCTAGCCCTCTGGCACCCTCGCGACGGCGGGTGAAAAGGGCTCGACAAGGGGCCGTAAATGACGGAATCGTCATAAGAAAAGGCGCATCCACCGGACCCGGCGGATCGATCAAGAGGGGAATTTCGGCCACCATGATCAAGTCCGAGCTCGTCCAGAAGATCGCCGAGGCCAACCCGCACCTCTACCAGAGGGACGTGGAGAACATCGTCAACGCCATTCTCGAACAGATCGCCTCGGCGCTGGAGCGTGGCGACCGGGTGGAATTGCGCGGCTTCGGCGCCTTCTCCGTGAAGAAGCGCGACGCCCGCGTGGGCCGCAATCCCCGCACCGGCAAGCAGGTGGACGTGAGCGAAAAGACCGTCCCCTACTTCAAGACCGGCAAGGAGATGCGCGAGCGTCTCAACGCCGGGAAGTAGCGCCGTGAACCGCCTTCTCTCCATTCTCATCGGGCTGCCCCTGTCGGTCCTCGCCATCGCCCTTGCGGTTGCGAACCGCAAGCCGGTGACCCTCTCCCTCGATCCCTTCTCGCCCGATGCGCCCGCCCTTGCGGTGACGCTGCCCCTGTTCGCCCTCGTGTTCGGCGCGCTCATCGTGGGCGTGGTGGCCGGGGGCACGGTGACCTGGCTGCGGCAGGGCCGCTTCCGCCGGGAAGCGCGGCTCGCCCGCAAGGAGCGCGCCCACCGCCCGGCCCAGTCGCCGGCCTCCCCCGCGGTGCTGGGATTGCCCGTGCCGCGCTCCTGATCCGGCCCCGCAGGACGGTGGCCCCCGCCGCCTGAACGGGGAATCGGCCGCGCCCGGCCGCAAGGCTCAATGGCCCGGCGCGCGGGGCGCAAGGCGCTCGCCGCGGCGCACTTCGGCCTGCTCGATGAGATATTTCGCCACCAGCGTGAACAGGGCGACCCCCGCCAGCACCGTGGCCGCCGCAAACGCGGCGAGCACGTGGCTGTCCTGGTAGAGCAGCTCGATCTGCAGCGGCAGGGTGGATGTCTGGCCACGGATGTTGCCCGACACCACGGACACCGCGCCGAACTCCCCCATCACCCGCGCATTGCACAGCGCCGCCCCGTAGAGCAGGGCGAAGCGCACATTGGGCAGGGTCACGAGGCGCAGCACGTCGAAGCCGGAGGCGCCCAGGCTCACGGCCGCCTCCTCCTCTTCCCGCCCCTGCGCCATCATCAGCGGCACCAGCTCGCGCACCACGAACGGGGCAGTGACGAACAGGCTGGCCAGTACGATGGCCGGCACCGCGAACATGATCCTGATATCGTGCGCCTGCAGGTAGGGGCCCAGCAGCCCCTGCGCCCCATAGACGAAGAGATAGGCCACGCCCGCCACGATGGGCGAGATGGAAAAGGGCAGCTCCACCACCGCCAGCAGCAGGTTGCGGCCGGGGAAGGTGAATTTGGTGACGGTCCAGGCGGCGGCGATGCCGAAGGCGATGTTCACCGGCACGCAGATGAGCGCGGTGAAGATGGTGAGGCCGATGGCATGGAGCGTATCCGGCCGGGCCAGCGCCTCCAAATAGGGGCCGACGCCGCGGCCCAGCGCCTCGGTGAAGATGATGGCCAGCGGCGCAATGAGCGCCACCGCCGTCACCGCCAGCACCAGGCCGGTGATCCCCCAGCGGGTGGCGCGCCCGTCGCCTACCCGCAGCCGGTTGCGGTTGGTTGGCGCCGCCATGTCAGGCGTCCCCCATGGCGCTGCGCTGGTGCCAAGCCTGCACCACATTGACGATGAGCAGCATGAGGAAGGCGAGGCCCAGCATGGTCACCGCCACTGCGGCCGCCGCGGCATAATCATATTCCTCCAGCCGGATGAAGGTGAGCAGCGCCACCACCTCGGTGCGGAACGGCTGGTTGCCGGCGATGAACACCACCGCCCCGAATTCGCCCAGCGAGCGCGCGAACGCCAGCGAGGTGCCGGAGAGAAAGGCGGGGAACAGGGCCGGGAAAATGACCTTGCGGAAGATGGTGAGGTCCGATGCGCCCAGCGTCGCCGCCGCCTCCTCCAGCTCCGGTTCCAAATCCTCCAGCACCGGCTGCACCGTGCGCACCACGAAGGGAATGGAGGTGAAGGCCATGGCGCAGACGATGCCCGCCGGGGCATAGGCCACCTCGATGCCCCATTGCGCCAGCGGCGCGCCGAACCAGCCGTTCCTGGCGAACAAGGTGGTGAGGGCAAGCCCGGCCACCGCGGTGGGCAGCGCGAACGGCACGTCCACCAGAGCGTCCAGCAGGCGCCGGCCGGGGAAATCGTAGCGCACCAGCACCCAGGCGAGGCCAAGGCCGTACACCGCATTGAACAGCGCCGCCAGCGCGGCAGTGGACAGCGTCACCTGGAACGAAGCCAGGGTGCGGGGCGAGGTGATGATGGCAATGTAGCCCTCGAAGCCCACCCCCGCCGCCTTCAGCAGCAGCGCGCCGATGGGCAGCAGCACGATGAGGCCGAGATAGAGCAGCGTCAGCCCAAGGGCCAGACGAAAGCCGGGAATGACGCTGCGCCGTGCATGGCCGAAGACTGGCACGGCGAGGGAAAGGCGGGGCATGGGGGGCCCTATCGGCTCGGAATGCGGCGCCGCCGCGAACAAGCGGCCGTTATGCCGTGTGATCCTCTTATTGTCATCCATTTTACGGAAAGCTAAAATAATCACTGATATGTAACGTGATTAAAGGCCGCAAAAAAAGGGCCGCACCCGCGGCCCCTTCAGCATCGGCGCGGCGCTTCAGTAGCCGGGCAGGTCGAACGGACCCGGCAGCGGCTGGCGCAGCCCGGTGATGGGACCCGGTCCCGCGGCGCCACCCTGTCCATAGCCCGGATAGAACCAGCCCGGCGGGAGGGCATAGTCCAGATAGGATTTGGAGCCCGGCTTCACCACCGTTCCGGCGTCCAGATAGGAGCGCTTGGACAGCTCGATGTTCGTGCTCTTCTTCTTGGTCTGCTGGGCGGAGGCGGTGTCCGGCCCGGCGATGGAGAGCACACCGGCCAGCGCCACCGCGGACGCCAGCGTCAGCGCTGTCCTGAGCGCAGCGGCGAAGGTGATGTAGGGCGCGACACGCATGGCAACCTCCCGAGACGACGCAGCGGTCGACCTTGACTGGATTACGGCAGTCCGGCGCCCTTAGCAAGGAAACGGACCCATCGGAAGATGGTTCCCACATCCTCCGGGCGTCCGCGTTGCGCTGACGCAACACCGCCGCGCTCACGCATCCTGGATTTGCAAGGATGCCCCATTCAGCCTAAAAGCTGCGGTTCCGGCCGAAGGGGCCGGCAATTTCCGAGGAACAGCATGGGTTACAAGGTCGCCGTCGTCGGCGCCACGGGCAACGTGGGCCGGGAGATCCTCTCGATCCTCGACGAGCGGGGCTTCCCCGCGGACGAGGTCGTCGCGCTCGCCTCGCGCAGGTCGCAGGGCGTGGAAGTCTCCTACGGCGAGAAAACCCTGAAGGTGAAGGCGCTGGAGACCTATGACTTCTCCGACACCGACATCTGCCTCATGTCGGCCGGCGGCGCCGTGTCGAAGGAATGGTCGCCGAAGATCGGCGCGGCGGGCTGCGTCGTCATCGACAATTCCTCCCAGTGGCGCATGGACCCGGACGTTCCCCTCATCGTCCCCGAGGTGAATGCGGACGCCATCGTCGGCTTCACCAAGAAGAACATCATCGCCAACCCCAATTGCTCCACGGCGCAGCTGGTGGTGGCGCTGAAGCCGCTGCATGATGCCGCCACCATCAAGCGGGTGGTGGTTTCCACCTACCAGTCCGTCTCCGGCGCCGGCAAGGACGCCATGGACGAGCTGTTCACCCAGACCCGCGCCATCTTCGTCTCCGATCCGGTGGAGCCGAAGAAGTTTCCCAAGCGCATCGCCTTCAACCTCATTCCCCAGATCGACGTCTTCCTCGACGACGGCTCGACCAAGGAAGAATGGAAGATGGTGGTCGAGACCAAGAAGATCCTCGATCCCAAGATCAAGCTCACGGCCACCTGCGTGCGGGTTCCGGTGTTCATCTCCCACTCGGAATCGGTGAACGTGGAGTTCGAGAAGGAGCTCTCGGCGGAGGATGCCCGCAAGATCCTGCGCGAGGCGCCGGGCATCCTCATGCTCGACACCCGCGAGCCCGGCGGCTACGCCACCCCGCACGAGGCGGCGGGCGAGGACGCCACCTACATCTCCCGCCTGCGGGACGATCCGACGGTGGAGAACGGCATCAACTTCTGGTGCGTCTCCGACAATCTGCGCAAGGGCGCGGCACTCAACGCGGTGCAGATCGCCGAGGTGCTGGTGAACCGCAAGCTCATCACCGCCCGTTCCCGGGCGGCTTGATCGGGCCCCGCCCGGCGCGCGCAAGGCCTTGCGGCGCTGCAAGCTATCGGGAACGGCCCTCCTCGGAGGGCCGTTTTCGTTTCGGCCCGGCCCTCGGCTCACCCCGCCGGCGGCAGCGGCCGGGTGCGCATCCGCTGCGCCAGCGCCACCGTGGCCACCACGGCGATGGCGAACAGCGCCGTCTCCACGTCCGGCACCTCGCCGTTCACCGGCCAGGCGAGGCCCACGGTGACGAAGGTCTGCAGCAATTGCACCTGCCCCACCCGGGCGATGCCGCCCATGGCCAGGCCCGCATTCCAGAAGAAGAAGCCGAGAAACTGGCTGACCAGCCCCAGATAGGCGAAGGCGGCCCACGACGCCGCACCCACCGGAGCGCCCCAGGGGAAGGTGATGAGCGCCGCCGGCAGCGTCACCGGCAGGCACAATATGAGCATGAAGGCGATCACCTCCCACCCCATCAGCCGGCGCGCGAGCCGTCCGCTCACCGCATATCCCACGGCGCACACCACCACCGCCGCAAACAGCAGCATGTCGCCATAGCCGAAGGCGCCCGCACCGCCATTGCGCAGGGCGAAGGCGACCACGAGGCCGGCCCCGGCGGCAGAGGCCACGAACAGGCCCACCCCGGGCTTCTCCCCCGCCAGCAGCATGGCGGCCAGGGCGGTGCCCAGCGGCAGCAGGCCCAGCACCACGCCGCCATGGGCGGCCGGCACGGTCTGCGTCGCCACCGCCATCAGCAGCGGAAAGCCGAAGATGAGGCAGAGGCTGGCGACGGCGAGGGCACGCATGGTCGCCGGCTCGCGCAACGGCCAGGGCCGGCGCGTCGCCACCACCATCACCAGCGCCACAAGCCCCGCCAGAGCCGCCCGGCCGAAGGAGATGAACCAGGGGCTCATCTCGCCCAGGGCCAGCCGGGTGAACGGCAAGGTGGCGCCGAACATGACGACGCCGACGAAGCCGAGAACGAGGCCGAGCAGCAGGCGGCGATCCATGGCGGGTCTCGATCTGTCCGGTTTCGCGCCCCGTCCCCGAAACACCGGGAACGCGGGACCACCGCGCATCGCGGTCCGGCAGCCTGAAGGCGCGCCGGAAGGTGGTCTTAAGGGGCGCGTGCCGGGCAGGACAGCAAATCCCGCTGATGCCCGCATCACCGGATGTGATGGATTGCGGCGGGCCTTGGCTGGCGACAGAAGCGTTTTCGTCCGCAACGATCACGCCTATGGTGGCACCCGCCGCGCCGGGGGGACCCGGCCGCGCCCTCAAGGCATTGCAGCGAGAGACGAAATGACCCAATCCCCGCGCCCCGGCCACGCCGTGGACCCGAAGCTGCTCGAAATCCTGGTCTGCCCCGTCACCAAGGCGCGGCTGGACTATGATCGCGAGCGCCAGGAACTGATCTCGCGCCCCGCCCGCCTCGCCTACCCCATCCGCGACGGCATCCCGATCATGCTGGCGGACGAAGCGCGCCAGATGGACGAGAGCGAACTGGCAAAGTGACGGGCGCCGTCAGCCGCCGGGGATGCCTCGCCCTCGCTGCTGACGGCCTCCTCGCCCCGCCGGCGGCCGCGCACATGCCGGACGTGATCGAGCAGGACTGGCGGCAGGGCGGACTGGCCGGCTCCCTGGCCCGGCCGGCGGCGACCCGCCCGCCGTCCTGGTGATTGCCGGCTCCGGCCCCACGGATCGCGCCGGCAATATCGCGGTTTATGGGGACCGCGCCGCCCCGCTCGATCCGGCGTTGGTGGCGGCCATCCCCGGCTTCCTCGCACCCCTGCCCTGAGCCGGCCTCAGAGCGGCTCGCCCCGCAACAGCTTCGGCACGGCGCCGGTGAGGCCTGCGGCATCCTTGATGAACAGGCCCTTCAGGCGCGGCATGCGGTCCACCAGGCCGAGGCCCACGTCGCGCAGCGCCCGCAGCGCGTCGGAATGGTTGGAGAACAGGCGGTTCAGGCCGTCCGTCGCCACCCCCATGGCCAAAGTGTCGAACCGCCGCCAGCGCTGGTAGCGCTCCAGCACTGCGGGGGCGGCGAAATCGAGCCCCACCCGCGCCGCGTCGGTGACCGCCTCGGCCAGCGCCGCCACGTCGCGCAGACCCATGTTCAGCCCCTGCCCGGCAATGGGGTGGATGAGATGGGCCGCATCCCCCACCAAAGCGAGGCGCTCGCCGATGAAGGACCGCGCCATGGCGAAGCCCAGCGGGTAGGCCCGCGGGGTCGAAACCGGCTTCACCCATCCCAGGCGGTGGCCGAAGCGCTGCTCGAACTCCTCCTGGAAGGCGAGGGCGGGCAGCGCCAGCATGCGCTCGGCATCCGCCGTGCGCTCGGTCCACACGATGGAGCAGCGGTTCCCCGGCAGGGGCAGGGTGGCGAAGGGGCCGGCGGGCAGGAAGTGCTCCTCGGCGCGGCCCTCGTGCGCTCGCTCGTGCTCGGCGGTGAAGGTGATGGCGCTCTGGCCGTAGCCCCAGGAGACGCTGGTGATGCCCGCCATGGTGCGGATGCGCGAGCGCGCCCCGTCGCAGGCGACGAGAAGCTGCGCCCGCAGCGGCGCGCCGGCGACGAGGGCGACGCCGGCCCCCTCCACGCGGAAATCGCTCACCGCCTCGGCCCGCAGGTCGATGCCCGCTTCCCGGGCGGCGTCGATGAGGGCGTACTGGAGGGCGGCGTTGGGCACCATGTGGGCGAAAGCCTCGCCCGGCTCCACGTCGCCGTCGAAGGTGAGGAAGGTGGGGCGCGCCACGTCGCGGGTGCGGCTGTCGGTCACCACCATGGTCCGAATGGGCTCCACCGCCGCGGTGATGCGCTGCCAGACCCCCAGGGTGGTGAGGAGCCGGCGGGCGCCGGCGGCGATGGCCGAAGCCCGTCCGTCGTCGATGGTGGCCTTCGCCAGCGCCGGATCGAACAGCACGATGGCGGCATCCGGCCCGAGCCCGGCGCGCAAGGCGAGGGCAAGGCTGAGGCCGGCGAGGCCCCCGCCCGCAATGGCCACGTCGGCGGCCGTCCCCGCGCCCGGGGCAAGCTCGCCATGCATCACGGCGGCAAGGTGACTGGCGGCATCCGATGGCGACGGGCTCACGCGGTCCATGACTTTCTCCTTCAGGGGCGCCCGGACGACGGACACGCGGCGACGGCTTTCGTCAAGGCCCGCCCGCCGCCGGGACAGACCCAAACGGCAGGCAGATGACGCATAGGGGCTTGACGCCGGCAAGCGCGCCATGGCGTCCTCGCGCTCCTTCCCCCAAGGCCCCAGCGCACCATGCGCGAAGGCCCCCGCGCGAGCCGAGCCCCATGACCGGATCCACGTCCGACGTAGAAACCCTTCTCGGCATCCTTGATCTGGAGCCGTTGGAGATCAACCTGTTCCGGGGTCGCAGCGGCTCGCCGGGCGGCGGCCGGGTGTTCGGCGGCCAGGTGGTGGCGCAGGCGCTGGTGGCGGCGCGGCGCACGGTGGAGGCGGAGCGCGTCGCCCATTCGCTGCACGGCTACTTCCTCCTGGGCGGCGATCCGCGCGTGCCCATCATCTATGAGGTGGACCGCATTCGCGACGGCCGCTCCTTCACCACCCGGCGCGTGGTGGCGATCCAGCACGGGCAGGCCATCTTTTCCATGTCGGTGTCGTTCCAGCTGGCGGAGGACGGCTACGAGCACCAGTCCGCGATGCCGGACGTGCCCATGCCCGAGGACCTGCCGGAGGACCACACCTGGCGGGAGCGGCTGCTCGCCCGCTTCCCGGATGCGGCCCGGCGCGACTGGATGGCGCTGCGCCCGCTGGAGGTGAAGCCGACGGCGGACCCCACCTATCTCGGCTCCACCGCCACCCTGCAGCCCAGCGTCTGGGTGCGGACCCGCGGGCCACTGCCGGACGATCTGCCCACGCATCAGGCGGTGCTTGCCTATGCTTCGGATCTTTCGCTGCTTCAGGCGGCGCTCGTGCGCCATGGCAAATCGGTGTTCGACCGCGACATGCAGGTGGCGAGCCTGGACCATGCCGTGTGGTTCCACCGCCCCTTCCGCGCCGACGACTGGGTGCTTTTCGCCCAGGAGAGCCCCGCCGCGCATGGCTCCCGGGGTTTCTGCCGGGGCCAGCTCTTTACGCGGGACGGCGTTCTCGTCGCTTCAGCGACACAGGAAGGCCTGATGCGGCGCGTTACACCCCGGGGGGAGTGAAAACCCTGCCCCCGCCGGGGTGATGAACGCTTCTTGGGCATCGTGAGTGAAAAACAGACATAAAAAGCGGCAACGCGAGGGCGCAGCCCCCCTCGCACGCTGCGTGGCGTAAAAATAAGCACGCGAGTCGGCCCCCGGGGCCGCTTGGCACGGTACTTGATTCCCACCGGTCAGGCTTGCCAGCCGCGGCGCGGATCTCCCCGACCCGCTCGGCGAAGCCGCAGCGAGAGAAACACCGCCTGCACCCGCTGGGGGCGCAGCGGGCATCAGGGGACAGGGACCGATCCATGAAGATCGTCATGGCCATCATCAAGCCATTCAAGCTGGAGGAGGTGCGCGACGCCCTCACCGGTATCGGTGTCCACGGTCTGACCGTCACCGAGGTGAAGGGGTACGGGCGGCAGAAGGGCCACACCGAGATCTACCGCGGCGCCGAATATGCCGTGAGCTTCCTGCCGAAGCTGAAGATCGAGGTGGCGGTGTCCGCCGACCAGGTGTCCAAGGTCGTGGAAGCGATCACCGCCTCCGCGAAGACCGGCCAGATCGGCGACGGAAAGATCTTCGTTTTCCCGATCGACCACGCCGTGCGCATCCGCACCGGCGAGACCGACGCCGACGCGCTTTGAGCCTTCCTCATTCGACGGAGCTTTCATCCATGATGTCCAAGACGTGGTCCCGCGTGGGGCTTCCCGCGCTTCTCCTGGCGGCGGCGTTTGCCGCGCCGGTGCTGGCCCAGACGGCCGCACCGGCGGCCGACGCCACCACGACCGCCGCAGCCGCAGCCGCCGCCCCCACCGTGAACAAGGGTGACGTGACCTGGATGCTGGTTTCCAGCCTCCTGGTGCTCATGATGTCGCTGCCCGGCCTCGCGCTGTTCTACGGCGGCCTCGTGCGTGCCAAGAACATGCTCTCCGTGCTGATGCAGGTGGGCTATTGCGTGGCCATCGTCGGCCTCATCTGGGTGCTGTACGGCTACTCCCTCGCCTTCACCGGCGGCTCCGCCTTCATCGGCGGCTTCTCCAAGGCCTTCCTCAGCGGCGTGACGCTGGAGAGCCTGGCGGCCACCTTCTCGGTGGGCGTGGCGATTCCCGAGATCGTCTACATCATCTTCCAGATGACCTTCGCCATGATCACCCCCGCCCTGATCTTCGGCGCGTTCGCAGAGCGCACCAAGTTTTCGGCGGTGGTCCTGTTCGTGCCGCTCTGGGTCACCTTCATCTACTTCCCCATGGCCCACATGGTGTGGTACTGGGCCGGCCCGGACGCCATCGACGCCGCCGCCAAGGCGCTCGCCGCCGCGGCTGACGGCGCAGCCAAGACCGCGGCCCAGGAAGCCCTGGATGCGGTGCTGGCCGATGCCGGCTACATCTTCTCCATGGGCGCCATCGACTTCGCCGGCGGCACCGTGGTGCACATCAACGCGGGCATCGCCGGCCTCGTGGCCTGCATCATGGTCGGCAAGCGCATCGGCTACGGCAAGGAGGCGCTTTCGCCCCACTCGCTGACGCTCACCATGGTCGGCGCCTCCCTGCTGTGGGTCGGCTGGTTCGGCTTCAACGCGGGCTCGAACCTCGAAGCCAATGCGCTGACCGGCCTGGCCATGATGAACACCTTCATCGCCACCTGCGCCGCGGCCGTCTCCTGGATGCTCGTGGAATGGCTGGTGAAGGGCAAGCCCTCCATGCTGGGCCTCGCCTCCGGCATCGTCGCCGGCCTCGTGGCCGTGACGCCCGCCGCCGGCTTCTCGTCCATCATGGGCTCGCTGGTTCTGGGCCTCATCGTCTCCCCGATCTGCTTCATCTTCTGCACCGCCATCAAGAACGCGCTCGGCTATGACGACGCGCTCGACGTGTTCGGCGTGCATGGCGTGGGCGGCATCGTGGGCGCCATCGCCACCGGCATCCTGGTGAGCCCGGCGCTGGGCGGCACGGGCATCTTCGACTACGCCGCCGGCGCGGTGGCCTCCTACGACATGGCCACCCAGGTCATGGCGCAGATCAAGGCCGTGCTCGTCACCGTCGTGTGGTCGGGTATCGGCACCGCCGTCATCCTGTTCGTGCTCTCCGTGGTGGTGGGCCTGCGTCCGTCCACCGATGTGGAGCGCGAGGGCCTCGACATCAACGAGCACGGCGAGCGCGCCTACCACTCGTGACAGGGACGGGGCGGCCTCGCCGCCGCCCCGCGGTTCTTTAAAAAGAGGGGAACCAGGAGCCCCGGCACCTTTGTGCCGGGGTTTTCTTTTGTCCCGCCGCAGGGTCCGGCCGCCGGCAGGCGGAGCCGCGCGCCGATCTGCGGGCTTTTCCCGGCCCCCCGTGCCTGCTAGAAGCCGCAGCATGAGCGGATGTCCCCAGCTTCGCGGCACGCTGCCCTGCCGTGCCCGCCCCCTCGCGGCGCGAATTATCGGCCCGGCCCCCCGCCGGCGCGGCTGAGCGCGCGGGGGCTGCCGGGATCTTTCCGCCCGATCCTTGCCTTCATCCCCCGAGCGTTCCATGACCGAGAAGTCCGAGACCAAGCCGTCCGCCGAAGCCTCCGCTGCGGACTATTCCAAGACCCTGTTCCTGCCGGAAACGGCCTTCCCCATGCGCGCCGGCCTGCCGAAGCTGGAGCCCGAGCTGCTGGAGCGCTGGGCGCGCCTGAAGCTCTACGAGCGCCTGCGCGAGACCGGGCGCGGCCGCGACCGCTTCGTGCTGCACGACGGCCCGCCCTATGCCAACGGCAACATCCACATCGGCCACGCGCTCAACAAGATCCTGAAGGACGTGGTGACGCGCTCCCAGCAGATGCTGGGCTACGACTCGAACTACGTCCCCGGCTGGGACTGCCACGGCCTGCCCATCGAGTGGAAGATCGAGGAGGAGAACTACCGCAAGAAGGGCAAGCAGAAGCCCGACTTCTCCGACGCCGCCGCCATGGTCGCCTTCCGCCAGGAATGCCGCGCCTATGCCGAAGAGTGGGTTGGCAAGCAGCGGGACGAGTTCAAGCGCCTGGGCGTGGAAGGGGACTGGGACCACCCCTACACCACCATGGCGTTCATGGCGGAAGCGCAGATCGCCCGCGAGATCATGAAGTTCGCGCAGAACGGGCTGTTGTACCGCGGCTCCAAGCCGGTGATGTGGTCGGTGGTGGAGAAGACCGCGCTGGCCGAGGCCGAGGTGGAGTATCAGGATTTTACGAGTGATACGGTGTGGGTGAAGTTTCCGGTCAAAGGCAATCCGGGTACTTTTGGGGTGCGCGGAAGTCAGGAGCAGGTGCTCGAGGATAATGAGCTTTGGGCTCTTCTGCATGATGCATGTGTCGTCATCTGGACCACCACCCCGTGGACCATGCCCGGCAACCGGGCCGTCACCTATTCGCCGAAGATCGCCTATGGCATCTATGAGGTCACCGACGCGCCCGCCGACAACTGGGCCAAGGCCGGCGACCGACTGATCCTTGCCGACAAGCTGGCCGACGACGTGTTCAAGGCCGCCCGCGTCACCGCTTATGAGCGGCGCGGCGATGTTCCAGCCGATGTGGTCGGCAGCCTCATCCTCGCCCATCCGCTCGCCGACCTCGGCCTCGGCGGCTACACCTTCAAGGTGCCGCTGCTGGAAGCCGACCACGTGACCGATGACGCCGGCACCGGCTTCGTCCACACCGCCCCCGGCCATGGCCGCGAGGACTTCGAGGCGTGGGTGAACCACCGCCAGTGGCTGATGGATCGCGGCATCAGCCCGGCCATCCCCTACACGGTGGACGAGGACTCGTTCTACACCGCCCAGGCGCCCGGCTTCGCCGGCAGGCGCGTCATCACCGAGAAGGGCGAGAAGGGCGATGCCAACGGCGCCGTCATCGACGCCCTCATCAAGGCCGGCAACCTGCTCGCGCGCGGGCGGGTGAAGCACCAGTATCCCCATTCCTGGCGCTCCAAGAAGCCGGTGATCTTCCGCAACACGCCGCAATGGTTCATTGCGATGGACCAGGATTTTGCTCTGCCGTCGCCCTCCGGCTTGACCGGAGGGCCCACTGGCACGGGCGGCGCCATGGATGCTCCGGTCAAGCCGGAGCATGACGGTGTGGGTGGGAACGCCCCCGACACCCTGCGCGCCCGCGCGCTCGCCGGCATCAAGACGGTGGAATGGGTGCCGGCGGCGGGCGAGAACCGCATCACCGGCATGATCGAGAACCGGCCCGACTGGGTGGTCTCGCGCCAGCGCGCCTGGGGCGTGCCCATCGCCGTGTTCGTGAAGGACAAGGGCGACGGCACGGTGGAAATTCTCAAGGACGCCGCGGTCAACGCCCGCATCGCCGAGGCGTTTGCTGCCGAGGGCGCCGACGCCTGGTTCAAGGAGGGCGCCAGCGCCCGCTTCCTCGCCGAGCGGGCGGGCGAGGGCTGGGCCAAGGTGGACGACGTGCTCGACGTGTGGTTCGACAGTGGCTCCACCCACACCTTCACGCTGGAGGTGCGCCCCGACCTCAAGGCCGAGCGTCCGCCGCAGGGCCGCGACAAGGTGATGTATCTGGAAGGCTCGGACCAGCACCGCGGCTGGTTCCATTCCTCGCTGCTGGAGAGTTGCGGCACCCGCGGCCGCCCGCCCTATGACGTGGTGCTGACCCACGGCTTCGTCCTCGACGAGGACGGGCGCAAGATGTCGAAATCGCTGGGCAACGTCACCTCGCCGCAGGACGTCATCAAGCAGTCCGGCGCCGACATCCTGCGCCTGTGGGTGTGCGCCTCCGATTATGCGGACGATTTGCGCATCGGCCCGGAAATCCTGAAGTCCACGGCCGACACCTACCGCAAGCTGCGCAACACCATCCGCTGGCTGCTGGGCTCGCTCCACCATTACCGGCCCGAAGAGAAGGTGGCCTTCGCCGACATGCCGTCGCTGGAGCGCTTCATCCTGCACCGGCTGGCGGAGCTGGACGGGGAGATCCGCGCCGCCTATGCCGCCTTCGACTACAAGAAGGTGCATGCGGCGCTCGCCCAGTTCATGAACATCGAGCTCTCGGCCTTCTATTTCGACATCCGCAAGGATGCGCTCTATTGCGATCCCCTCTCCTCGGTAACGCGGCGTGCCTGCCTCACCGTGCTGGACGAGGTGTTCAACCGGCTCGTCACCTGGCTCGCGCCCATCCTCGCCTTCACCTGCGAGGAGGCGTACATCGCCCGCACCGGGGATGAAGAAGGCTCGGTGCATTTGCTCACCTTCCCCGAAACCCCGGCTGAATGGCGGAACGAGGCGCTGGCGGAGCAGTGGCGCAAGGTGCGCCTCATCCGCCGGGTGGTGCTGGGCGCGCTGGAAGTGGAGCGCTCCGCCAAGCGCATGGGCTCGTCGCTGGAGGCGGCGCCTGAGGTTCATGTGGCCGATGCGGCGCTGGCCGATGCGCTGGACGGGCTCGACCTTGCGGAAATCTCCATCACCTCCGATGCCACCCTCATCCGCGGCGAGGGGCCGGCGGAGGCCTTCCGCCTCGCCGAAGTGCCGGGGGTGGCCGTGGTGCCCGTCCGCGCCGAGGGCAGGAAGTGCGCCCGCTCCTGGAAGATCTCGCGCGAGGTGGGCACGGACCCGGACTATCCGGACGTGACCCTGCGGGATGCGGCCGCCCTGCGCGAGCTTGCCGCCGCCCGCGCGGCGGCGCAGTGAGGCGCGGCGGCACCGCGCGCGAACCAGCTGGAGGATGACGATGGGCAACGTGCTGTTCGGCCTGCTCGTGGCCCTCGTCACCCTGGTGGCGGACCAGGCCACGAAGACCCTCGTCATCGCCTGGGCCGGCCAGTGGCCGCAGCCGCTGCACCCGGTGGCGCCGTTCCTGGATTTCGTCGCCTTGTGGAACTACGGCATCAGCTATGGCCTGTTTCCGCAGGGGGAGACGGGGCGCTGGGTGCTGGTGGCCATCAAGGTGGCGGCGGCGCTGCTGTTCACCGTCTGGCTCAGCCGCGCCCGTGGGCGGCTGGAGGCCTTCGGCCTCGGCCTGCTCATCGGCGGCGCCATCGGCAATGCGGTGGACCGGGTGGTCTATGGCGCGGTGTTCGATTTCGTGTCGCTGCACGCTTTCGGCTACCGCTGGTACGTCTTCAACGTGGCCGATGTCGCGGTCGTTGTCGGGGTCGGGCTGCTGCTTTATGATGCTTTCTTCAGCCGCGCCTCAAAAATGCCGCCCTCGGCCGCGCCAATGGCGGCCAAATCCGAAGCTGAGCGCGAGCCCTGAGGGAAAGAACCCATGCGCGTCGATGCCTCTTTGCGCGTGAGCCTGATGCCCATGAGCCTGAAATCCCCCGTCCCGTCCGCGCTGCGCGCCCTTGTGTATGCCGGCATTTTGAGCACGGGCCTCGCCGCCGCCGGGTCCGCGCCTGCCGCCGCCCAGGGCTTCGAAGGCAATTTCATGGACAATGCGCTGGAATTCCTCGGCCTGAAGGAAGAGGAAGCCAAGCCCGAGATCGACTATCGCGAGCGCGCCCCCCTGGTGGTGCCGCCCAAGACGCCCGAATCCCTGCCCCCGCCCCAGGCCAGCGCCG
The DNA here is from genome assembly GCF_047444035.1 of Xanthobacter sp. AM11. Classification (NCBI taxonomy): domain Bacteria; kingdom Pseudomonadati; phylum Pseudomonadota; class Alphaproteobacteria; order Hyphomicrobiales; family Xanthobacteraceae; genus Xanthobacter; species Xanthobacter sp. AM11. The sequence goes on along the minus strand of NZ_JBLAOA010000001.1, from coordinate 1,225,847 downwards.
CCGAGGCCCACCCCAACTGGCCCAAGGACCCGGACGTGGCCCGCCGCAAGCGCGAGGCGGAAGCCGCCAAGCAGCCGGTGGTGCGGGACGATCCCGGCCGGCCGCTGCTGCCCTCGGAGCTGAACAAGGGCCGGCGGACCACCCTGGGCACCGCCAGCAACGCGCCCACGGAGCCGGTGGGCGCCGGCTCGCAGCGCGACGTGCTCATGCCCAGCCAGCTCGGCTTCACCGGCTGGATGAACAGCGTGACCGGCAAGCAGGACCAGCTCACCTTCAACGGCGAGCCCGAGCGTGAAAACCTGCTCCAGCCGCCGCCCGGCTACCAGACTCCGGCCCCCAACGCCCCCTATGGGGTGGTGGAGGACAAGAAGGAGCCGTTCAAGTTCCCCACCCTGTTCGATCGCCAGCAATAGGCCGTCCCGCAACGGCACGGGCGGGGGTGGAAGGGGCCGAGGTGCGGCCCCGCCGGGGCGCCTGCCCTTAAACCGGCGGCGAAGCGCCTTATCTATCCTTGACGTGCGCACCGTTCGGGGCGCGCAATACCGGAAGATCGCCACGTGCAGATGAGCCGCCTCGCCATGATTGCCATTTTCGCCGCCAGCGCGGCCGCATTGCCGTCCCGCCTTGCCGAAGCCGCCGGCCCCAAGGTGTCCCAGTTCCAGCTCGACAACGGCCTTCAGGTCATGGTCATCCCCGATCACCGCACCCCGGTGGTCACCCACATGGTGTGGTACAAGGTGGGATCGGCCGACGAGCAGCCGGGCAAGTCCGGCATTGCCCATTTCCTTGAGCACCTGATGTTCAAGGGCACGGACGCGCACCCCCAGGGCCAGTTCTCGGCCGAAGTGGCGCGTCTCGGGGGGCAGGAGAACGCCTTCACCTCGCAGGATTACACCGCCTATTTCCAGCGGGTCGCCAAGGAGCACCTGGAAAAGGTGATGGGCTTCGAGGCCGACCGCATGACCGGCCTGAAGCTCTCCGACGAAGTGGTGCTGCCCGAGCGCGACGTGGTGCTGGAAGAGCGCCGCATGCGCACCGACAATGATCCCGGCGCGCGCCTCTCCGAGGTGCTGCAGGCCACGACCTATGTGAATCACCCCTACCAGCACCCGATCATCGGCTGGGAGCACGAGATCAAGGGGCTGAACCGCGAGGACGCCCTTGCCTTCTATCGCCGCTTCTATGCCCCCAACAACGCCTTGCTGGTGGTGGCGGGCGACGTCGATCCCGAGGCGGTGAAGGAACTGGCGCAGAAGACCTACGGCAAGGTGGCCCGCGCCGACACCCCGCCCCGCGCCCGCCCGCAGGAGCCCGAGCCCCGCGCCCACCGGCGCGTCTCGCTGGCCGATCCGCGGGTGGCCCAGCCCAGCCTGCAGCGCAGCTATCTGGTGCCGTCCTCCCGCACCGCCCAGCCCGGCGAGGCGGAGGCGCTGGAAGTGCTCGCCCAGATCCTCGGCGGCGGGCAGACCAGCCGGCTCTATCGCACCCTGGTGGCGGAGAAAGGCCTCGCCGCCGGCGCCGGTTCCTGGTATCAAAGCACCGCATACGATACGACGCGCTTCGTCGCCTATGCCTCGCCCCGGCCCGACGTGAGCCTGGAGGCGCTGGAAGCGGCGGTGGACGGTGTGATCGCCGACCTGCAGGACAAGGGCGTGGACGATTTGGAACTGGCCCGCGCCAAGACCCAACTCACCGCCGACACCATCTACGCCCAGGACAACCAGGCGACGCTGGCGCGCATCTACGGCGCGGCCTGGGCCACCGGCCTCTCCGCCGCGGATGTTCAGGCCTGGCCGGACCGCGTCAAGGCGGTGACGGCGGAGCAGGTGAAGGCCGCCGCGCAGCGTTATCTGGTGGCCGGGCGCGCCGTGACCGGATACCTGATGGCGTCGGAAGCCAAGGCCGCGCCGGACGCCGCCAAGGGTGCGACGAAGCCCGAGCCGGCGCGCAAGGACAGCCGCTCGTGAAGGCGGCCGCCGTGCGTTTCCTTGATGCCGCCGGCAGCGCCCTGCGCGCCGGCCCTCTCTTCTTCGCGATGGTGACGATGGCTCTCTCGCTCCTGTCCAGTACCGCGGCCCAGTCCCAGTCCAGCCGCATCACCGAGGTGACGAGCCCCGGCGGCATCAAGGCCTGGCTGGTGCACGACACCACCCTGCCGCTCATCGCCATGGAGTTCGCTTTCCTCGGCGGCGCCTCCCAGGACGCCAAGGACCTGCCCGGCGTGGCCAACCTCGCCTCGTCCCTGCTGGACGAGGGCGCCGGCCCGCTCGACGCCGCCGCCTTCCAGCATGCGCTGGCCGACCATGCGGTGGAATTGCATTTCGATGCCGGGCGGGACGAGGTTCGCGGCTCCCTGCGCACCCTCTCGGAAAACCGGGAAAAGGCCTTCGAGCTCCTGCGCCTCGCCGTGAGCGAGCCGCGCTTCGACACCGAGGCGCTGGAGCGCATCCGCGCATCGCAGATGGCCATGCTGCGCCGGCGGTCCACCGAGCCCAACGCCCTGGCCAACGACCGCTGGTTCACCCTCGCCTTCCCCGACCATCCCTATGGCCGGCCCGTGGACGGCTCGCTGGACAGCGTGCCGCGCATCACCCGCGACGACGTGGCCGGCTTTGCCCGGCGCACCTTCGCCCGCTCCAACCTGCGGGTTGCGGTGGTGGGCGACATCGATGCGGCGGAGCTGGGCCGGCGGCTCGACATCATCTTCGGCGCCCTGCCCGCCACCGCCACCCTCACCCCCGTGGCGAACGTGTCGCCGCAGAAGATCGGCACGGTGGATGTCATCTCCCTGGACGTGCCGCAGTCCGTGGTGGTGATGGGCACGGGGGGGCTGGAGCGCCGCGACCCGGACTTCATCCCCGCCTTCGTGCTCAACCACATCCTCGGCGGCAGCGCGTTTTCCTCGCGCCTGTTCAAGGAGGTGCGCGAGGCCCGCGGGCTTGCCTACTCGGTCTATTCCTATCAGGTGGCCCTTTCCCATACGGGGCTCTGGTTTGCCGGCACCGCCACCAAGAACGAGCGGGCGGGCGAATCCATCGCCATCATCACCGACGAGTTCCGCCGCATCCTCAAGGACGGCCCCACCGCCACCGAGCTGGAGGAGGCGCGCAGCTACCTGATGGGCAGCTATGCCCTGCGCTTCGATACCTCCGCCAAGGTGGCCGGGCAGCTGCTGCAGATCCAGCTCGACGACCTGGGCATCGATTATGTGGACCGCCGCAACGCCCTCATCGCCGCCGTCACCCTCGACGACCTGAAGCGGGTGGCCGGGCGGCTCGCCACCGCCCGCGACGCCCTCGTGGTGGTGGTGGGCAAGCCGGCCGGCCTGTCCGGCGGCTAGAACGTGATCCTGCCGGATGGAGACGGGAGCGTTCTCCATCCGGTCGTCCCGCCGCCATCGGCGGATGGACGACAGGGGTTGTTGCCGGGAGCGCCTGGCAGGCTAACCAGATCTTGCGCATGCTTCCGGGTCCGCGGCGGGGTTTGCTATAAACGCGCGCCATACGGCACAGGAGCAGGGAGTTGACCGAAATGGCCCATCCAGAACCGGCCGGTCCGATGCCGGCATGCACGGTCCCCGCCTTGGCGGCACGCTCCCCTGCGGCCCGGCGGACCTGCGGGCCTGGCGCGGCACCGGCCGCAGCGCGGGCGGCGGCCATGGCGCTGGCCCTCGCGCTGGCGGGCTGCGGGGCCGGCGAAGGCCTCGACGGGAGCTTCGGCGCGCAGGATGTGGGTGTGGCGGCCGGCGGCACCTCGGCGGGGGTGGTCAACAGCGTCACCACCGGCGCGCTCACCGTGGGAACCGGCAATTCCGCCCAGACCTATGACTGCCCGGTGGTGACGGTGCGCACCGGCGCGGCCACCTGGCAGGTCACGGACAAGTCCACCGGCGCCTTGCGCCTGCAGGGCAGCATCGGCCGGCTGGCGCGCGAATGCATGATCGTCGGCGGCAACATGCAGGTGAAGGTCGGCATCGAAGGCCGCATCCTGCTCGGCGAGAAGGGCGCGCCCGGGCAGGTGAAGGTGCCCATCCGCATCGCCGTGGTGCAGGAAGGCCCGACGCCGAAGACCATCACCACCAAATTCTTCCTCGTGCCGGTGGATGTCCCCACGGACCTTGGCCAGGCGGCATTCACCGTGGTGGAGGACCAGGTGATGTTCCCGCTGCTGAAGCCGGGCGAGATGGAACGCTATGTGGTCTATGTGGGCTTCGACCCGCAGGGCAGCGAAGCCAAGGAGAAGCCGAAGGCCAGCGCCGCGGCCAAGCCGCGCAAGCCGCCCGCCAGCTCCGGCGGCAGCGATTCCGAGGTGTTCGGCCCCAAGCCGCAATGAGATGAGGGCGGCCGGTGCCGCCCTGCCAAGGCACATGCCTCCGCGCGTTGACGCGGCCGCAACTTCCCCTATGCTGCGCGCAACGTTCGGGCTTCAGGTCCGAACGTGCATCGGACGATCCCTGCGGGAGAGACCGGCCGCCGTCACCGGTGGGCCGGCGCCGAAGGCGCAACCGCCCCGGAACCGCTCAGGCAAAAGGACCGCAGGGGGACGAGGCTCTGGAAAGCAGCGACGGCGGGAGGCCCGGACGTTCGCTCTGAACCGGATTGCGCAGCAATCGGGTGGCAGGGCAAAGTCCATCCCAGGGCACGCCGATCGCTCACCGAAGGAGTAAGCTGCGCCCTTCCACGAGGCGTGGCGAAATCTCTCAGGTTCGCAAGACAGAGGGGGCGCCGCGCGGGTCCGCAAGGACCCGTCAACTGGCGCTGTCGTCCGGGAACCTGATCGTGGCATCCTCCGAGCCCTCGCACGAAACAAAACCGCTGCTGGAAACGGCGCTCACCGGCGCTCATGCGCGCCTTGGCGCACGCCTGGTGCCGTTCGCCGGCTATCTCATGCCGGTCCAGTATTCCGAAGGCATCCTGGCGGAGCACGCCTGGACCCGCACCCATGCGGGCGCCTTCGATGTCTCCCACATGGGGCAGGCCCTGCTGCAGGGTCCCGACCACGAGACCACCGCCCGGGCGCTGGAAGCCCTCGCCCCGGCGGATTTCGTCTCCCTCGCCCCGGGCCGGCAGCGCTATTCCCAGCTGCTGGCGCCGGATGGCGGCATCATCGACGATTTCATGGTCACCCGGCCGCTGGACCGCGCCGCCGAAGGCACCTTGCTGCTGGTGGTGAACGCCGCCTGCAAGGCCGGCGACTTCGCCCACATCGCGGCGCGGCTGCCGCAGGACGTGACGCTGGTGGCGGACCGGCCGCGGGCGCTGGTGGCGCTGCAGGGGCCGCAGGCCGCAAAGGTCATGGCGCGCCATGCACCAGAAACCCTGGCGCTGGATTTCATGGGCGCCGTCGCCACCACCTTCGATGGCATCCCGGTGGAGGTTTCCCGCTCGGGCTATACCGGCGAGGACGGCTTTGAGATTTCGGTGAGGGAGGAAGCGGCCCCGGATCTGTGGTCCGCCCTCCTCGCCGCGCCGGAGGTGAAGCCCATCGGCCTTGGTGCCCGCGACAGCCTGCGGCTGGAGGCCGGGCTGTGCCTCTACGGCCATGACATCGACCTTTCCACCTCGCCGGTGGAGGCGGCCCTCGTCTGGTCCATGCAGAAGCGCCGTCGCGAGGAAGGCGGCTTCCCCGGGGCGGACCGCATCCGCCGCGAGCTGGCGCAGGGGCCGGCGCGCGTGCGCGTGGGGCTCAGGCTGGACGGCCGGGCCCCGGCCCGCGAGGGCGCCGAGATCGCCCAGGACGGCGCCGTGGTGGGGCGCGTCACCTCGGGCGGCTTCGCGCCCACCCTCGGCGCCCCCGTGGCCATGGGCTATGTGCCGCCGGCCCTGTCGGCACCGGGCACCCGCCTTGAAATCCTGGTCCGCGGCCGGCCCCTCGCCGCCGTGGTCACGCCGTTTCCGTTCGTACCCACGCGCTATGCGCGCAAACATAAAGCCGGGGGCCTGACATGACGACCGTGCGCTACACCAAGGACCACGAATATGTGCGCGTCGAGGGCGACGTGGCCGTGGTGGGCATTTCCGATTACGCCCAGGGCCAGCTCGGCGACGTGGTGTTCGTGGAGCTGCCCGACGTGGGCAAGAGCGTGGAGAAGGGCAAGGAAGCCGCCGTGGTGGAGAGCGTGAAGGCGGCCAGCGAGGTCTATGCCCCCGTCTCCGGCGAGGTGGTGGAGGTGAATGCCGAGCTCGAAGGCGCCCCCGGCCTCGTCAACGAGGCGGCGGAAGGCAAGGGCTGGTTCATCAAGCTCCGGCTCTCCGATCCCGCCGAGCTGGACGCGCTGATGGACGCGCACGCCTACAAGGCCTTCCTCGACACGCTGTGAGCCGCTGGCCCAGGAGCACACCATGAGCGATGACACCCCCATTGCCACCGTCCGGTGGGAGCGTGGCGAGGCCGTCTTCACCGACGGGCGCTATCCCCGGGCCCACCACTGGATCTTCGACGGCCTGACGGTTGCCGGCTCGTCCTCCCCGGCGGTGGTGCGCCTGCCCCTGTCGCAGGCGGATGCGGTCGATCCCGAGGAGGCGCTCGCCGCCTCCCTCTGCGCCTGCCACATGCTGTTCGTGCTGGATTTCGCCCGCAAGGCCGGCTTCCGCATCGACCTCTACGAGGACAAGGTGACGGCGGAGTTCGGCAAGACCGAGCGGGGCAAGACCTGGATCTCCCGCGTCGCCCTCAACCCCGCCATCGTCTTCTCCGGCGACAAGGTGCCGACGGCGCAGGATGTGGCCGCGCTGCACGAGAAGGCCCACGACGAATGCTTCGTGGCCAATTCCCTGCGCTCGGAGGTGGTGATCACCCCGAGCTTCTCACTGGCCTGACGGCCCGGATCACCGGGACCGCATCCCGAAGACAGCCGCCGAGACCCCGCACCCCATGCGCTACCTTCCCCTCACCCCCGCCGACCGCGCCGAGATGCTGGCGCGCATCGGCGTGCCGTCCGTGGACCACCTGTTCGCCGACATCCCCGAGGCACAAAGGGAAATCGGCCTGCCGCGCCTGCCCCTGGCCAAGGGCGAGCTGGAGGTGGAGCGCGCGCTCTCCCGCCTCGCCACGCAGAATGTGACGGCGGGCTCGGTGCCGTTCTTCATCGGCGCGGGGGCCTATCGCCACCACGTGCCGGCGAGCGTGGACCACCTGATCCAGCGCTCGGAATTCCTCACCTCCTACACGCCGTACCAGCCCGAAATCGCCCAGGGCACGCTGCAATATCTGTTCGAATTCCAGACCCAGGTGGCCATGCTCACCGCCATGGAGGTGGCCAACGCCTCCATGTATGACGGTTCCACCGCCACTGCCGAGGCGGTGCTGATGGCCCACCGCGTCACCCGCCGGCGCAAGGCGCTGCTGGCGGGCAATCTGCACCCGCATTACCGCGCCACGGTGGAAACCGTCTCGCGCTATGCCGCCGACGAGGTGGTGAGCCTTGCGCCGGTGCCGGCGGGGGGCGAGGACATCCTCCCGGCCATCGACGCCAGCGTCTCCTGCGTGGTGGTGCAGTCGCCGGACGTGTTCGGCAACCTCGTGGACCTCAGGCCCATCGCCGAGGCGGCCCACAAGGCCGGCGCGCTGCTGGTGGCGGTGTTCACCGAGGCGGTCGGCCTCGGCCTCGTGGAGCCCCCGGGGGCGCAGGGCGCCGACATCGTGGTGGGCGAGGGCCAGTCCATCGGCAATGCGCTGAATTTCGGCGGGCCCTATGTGGGCCTGTTCGCCACGCGGCAGAAGTTCGTGCGGCAGATGCCCGGCCGCCTGGCCGGCGAGACCGTGGATGCGGAAGGCCGGCGCGGCTTCGTGCTCACCCTCTCCACCCGCGAGCAGCACATCCGCCGGGAGAAGGCCACCTCCAACATCTGCACCAATTCGGGCCTCTGCGCGCTGGCCTTCACCATCCACATGAGCCTGCTCGGCAAGGCGGGGCTCGTCCGCCTCGCCCGCGCCAACCACGCCGCCGCCTGCGACCTCGCCGACCGGCTGGCGGCGGTGAAGGGGGTGGAGGTGCTCAACACCAATTTCTTCAACGAATTCACCCTGCGCGTGCCGGGCAAGGCTTCGGACGTGGTGGAGAAGCTCGCGGCCAAGGGCATCCTTGCCGGCGTCCCCTACTCCCGCCTCGCACCGAAGGCCGGCCTCGACGACCTCATCCTGGTGGCCGCCACCGAGGTGACCACCGAGGACGACCGCGCCGCTTATGCCGCGGCCCTCAAGGAGGTGCTGTGATGAACCGGCATCTTCCGCACAGCCTCGTCGACCGCACGCTCCGCCCCCTCTCCCGCGTGCGGGGGAGGGCTGGGGAGGGGGCCGACCGGGGACAGGCCGAGGCGTGGGCATCCGCCCGCGTGCGAATTGCCCCGCAGCGCACCTTGATCGCAGCGCCATTCCCCCTCCCTAGCCCTCCCCCGCAAGCGGGAGAGGGAATCCAGCCGCGCCTGGCCGCGACCCCCTTCCTTGCTTTTCACGAGGTGCTGTGATGAACCGCGAAGGCCGTGGCGCGACGACGCCGCATAGCGTCGGGGGCACCAGCGCAGGCCCCGTCACCTTCACCGGCAACCGCGCGCTGGACCTTGAGGAAGGGCTGATCTTCGAGATCGGCCGCACCGAGGTGACGGGCGTGGACATTCCCGAGCCCGCCCCCTTCGCCGATCGCCTCGGGGCCCATGCCCGCACCGCGCCCCTGGACCTGCCCGGCCTCTCCGAGCCGGAGGCCATGCGCCATTACGTGCGTCTCTCGCGCATGAACTATGGCATCGACAGCGGGCTGTTTCCGCTCGGCTCCTGCACCATGAAGCACAATCCGCGCCTCAACGAGAAGATGGCGCGGCTGCCGGGCTTTGCCGACGTGCACCCGCTCCAGCCCCTCTCCACCGTGCAGGGCGCGCTGGGCCTCATGGCCGAGCTGTCGCGCTATCTGCTGGAGCTCACCGGCATGGCCGCCGTGGCCCTCAGCCCCAAGGCCGGTGCCCATGGCGAACTCTGCGGCATGATGGCCATCAAGGCTGCGCATGCCGCTGCGGGGGAAAAGCGCCACGTGGTGCTGGTGCCCGAGAGCGCCCACGGCACCAACCCCGCCACCGCCGCCCTGATCGGCTACGAGGTGCGCTCCATCCCCGCGCGGGCCGACGGCACGGTGGACCCGGCGGCGGTGAAGGCCGCCCTGGGGCCGGAGGTGGCCGCCCTCATGCTCACCAATCCCAACACCTGCGGCCTGTTCGAACGGGACGTGGTGGCCATCGCCGAAGCGGTGCACGGGGCCGGCGCCTATTTCTATTCGGACGGCGCCAATTTCAACGCCATCCTCGGCAAGGTGCGCATCGCCGACCTCGGGGTCGATGCCATGCACATCAACCTGCACAAGACCTTCTCCACCCCGCACGGCGGCGGCGGTCCGGGGGCGGGGCCGGTGGTGCTGTCGGCGGCGCTGGCCCCCTTCGCGCCCGTTCCGGCGCTGGTGGCCACCGCGGACGCCCTCGCCCTGGTGGAGGACGAGGGCGCCACGGGCGCGCAGCAGGCGCTGGGCCGCATGAGCGCCTTCCACGGCCAGATGGGCATGTTCGTGCGCGCGCTGGCCTGGATGCTCTCCCACGGCGCCGACGGCATGCGCCAGGCCTCGGAAGACGCGGTGCTCTCCGCCAATTATATCCGCGCCTGCCTGATGGATGTGATGAGCGCCCCCTTCGCCGAGCGCCCGGCCATGCACGAGGCCCTGTTCGACGACGCCTGGCTCGCCGGCACCGGCCTGTCCACGCTGGACGTGGCCAAGGCGCTGATCGACGAGGGCTACCACCCCATGACGGTCTATTTCCCGCTGGTGGTGCACGGGGCCATGCTGATCGAGCCCACGGAGAGCGAATCCAAGGCCGCGCTGGACCTGTTCATCGCCGCCCTGCGGGACCTCGCCATGGCGGCGAAGGCGGGGGACACGGCGCGCTTCCTCGGCGCGCCCTATTACGCCCCGCGCCGCCGGCTGGACGAGACCCGGGCGGCCCGCGCGCCGGTGCTGCGCTGGGTGAAGCCGGAGGCGCTGCCCGACGCGGCGGAGTGAAGGGGGGCGGGGTCGGTCACGCGAACGATCGTCATCCCCCGGCTCGTCCGGGGCATGACGGTGGCGAAAGTGGACACGGCGGAGGAGGGGTCCGGCGGACGGCCTCCACATACTCCGCCCCGGCACCCGTCATCCCGCATAGCCGTCGTGCTCCGGCTTGAGCGGAGCACCCATGGAGCCGTCCCCGCGCGGTGGTTTGGCGAAAAGCTGGGCCCTCCGGTCAAGCCGGAGGGCGACGGCGTTGGGGTCCATCCCAGCGCGGCCTTGCCCCTGCCCCGGTCGGCCCTTGAACCCGGCCCCTCAAGCCTCGCCCCTTGCCCCCGCCTCCCGCGCCTGCGAAAAGGCGCGACCATGATCGTTCTCGACGATATTTCCCTGCGCCTCGCCGGGCGCCTGCTCATCGACCATGCCTCCGTCGCGCTTCCCGAAAATGCGCGGGTTGGCGTGGTCGGCCGCAACGGCTCGGGCAAGACCACTTTGTTCAAGGCCCTTGTGGGCGAGCTGGAGCTGGAGAGCGGCGCCATCCGCCTGCCCAACCGCACCCGCATCGGCCGCGTGGCGCAGGAGGCCCCCGCCGGGCCGGATTCGCTGCTGGAGCGCGTGCTGGCGGCCGACACCGAGCGCGCAGCCCTCCTGAAGGAGCGCGAGGCCGGCGCCGACCCCATGCGGGTGGGCGAGATCGAGATGCGGCTCATCGACATCGACGCCCATTCCGCCCCCGCCCGCGCCGCCACCATCCTGGCCGGCCTCGGCTTCGACGAGAGCGCGCAGAAGCGGCCCTGCTCGGAATTTAGCGGCGGCTGGCGCATGCGCGTGGCGCTGGCGGCCCTCCTCTTCACCGAGCCGGACCTGCTGCTGCTGGACGAGCCCACCAATTATCTCGACCTCGAAGGCACCCTGTGGCTGCAGGACTACCTGGCGCACTATCCGCGCACGGTCATCCTCATCAGCCATGACCGCGACCTGCTGGACACCAGCGTGGACCACATCCTCCACCTCACCGGGCAGAAGCTCACCCTCTACAAGGGCGGCTTCACCTCCTTCGACCGGCAGCGGCGCGAGCGGCTGCTGCTGGACCAGAAGGCGCGCAAGAAGCAGGAGATGCAGCGCGCCCACATGGAATCCTTCGTCGCCCGCTTCCGCGCCAAGGCCACCAAGGCCAAGCAGGCCCAATCCCGCCTCAAGGCGCTGGCGCGCATGGAGCCGCTGGCGGCGCAGGTGAGCGAGGACGGCGCGGCCATCTCCATCCGCCACCCCGAGCGGCTTTTGTCGCCGCCCATCGTGGTGATGGACCATGTGGCGGTGGGCTATGTACCGGGCAAGCCCATTCTGCGGAACCTCGACCTGCGCATCGACGAGGACGACCGCATCGCCCTGCTCGGCCCCAACGGCAACGGCAAGTCCACCTTCGCCAAGCTCCTCGCCGGGCGGCTGAAGGAGGAAAGCGGCAGCCTGGTACGCGCGGACAAGCTGGAGGTGGCCTATCTCGCCCAGCACCAGATCGACGAGCTGATCCCCGGTGACAGCCCGGCCCAGCATGTGCGCAAGCTCATGCCCGATGCGCCGGAATCGCGGGTGCGGGGGCGCGCTGCGGAAATGGGCTTTTCCGGCGGTGCCGCCGACACCAAGGTCGCATCCCTCTCGGGCGGGGAGAAGGCCCGCCTGCTGCTGGGCCTTGCCACCTTCAACGGCCCGCACCTGCTGATCCTCGACGAGCCCACCAACCACCTGGACATCGAGGCCCGCGCCGCCCTCATCGAGGCGCTGAACGACTTTCCCGGCGCCGTCATCCTCGTGTCCCACGACCGCCACCTGCTGGAATCCTGCGCCGAGCAGCTGTGGCGCGTCTCCGGCGGCACGGTGAAGGCCTATGACGGCGACCTCGACCAGTATCGCCGTGAAGTGCTCTCCCGCGCCGACGGCGACCGGATGACCGATTCCGGCCGCAAGGACCGCGCCGAGCTGCAGAAGGACGCCGCCGAGCCCCGCCGCCGCATTGCCACCGGCCCGCTGAAGAAGCGCATCCGCGAGCTGGAGGCCACGGTGGAGAAACTGGAGAAGGAGATCGCCGGCATCGACACGCGGCTCGCCGAGCCCGGGCTCCATGCCAGAAAGCCCCTGGATGCCGCCCGCTTCGCCCAGGCGCGGGCGACGGCGGCGGACCTTCTGGCCCGGGCCGAGGAGGAATGGCTCGCCGTCAGCGCCGAGCTCGAGGCCGCGGGCGGCTGACCGTTCCGGCCGGAGCCTCGGGGGCCGATTGCGGCGCGCGGATGAGCTCCATCAGCGCCTGCGCGGCACGCGAATGGTAGCGGTCGGCATGGCGCAGGGCGGTGAAGCGCCGCGCCGGAAAGCCGAGGGGCAGCTGGCGCAGGGTGCCCATGGCCAGCCCCGCCGCAGCCACGAGGTCGGAGATCACCGTGGCCCCCGCCCCCGCCGCCACGGTGCTGATGACCGCCTCGTTGGAGGGCAGCTCCAGCGCCACCCGCAGCGCCGCGGGGTCGAGCCCGGCGGCGCGCAGGGCATCCTCGAACACCTGCCGCGTCCCCGATCCCGGCTCGCGCAGCACGAACGGCAGCTCGAACAGGTCCGCCGGCGTCAGCGTCCGCCGCCCGGCGAAGGGATGGCCTGCGGCCACCACGGCCACCAGCCGGTCGCCGGGCACCGCCGTGCGGGCCAGCAGCGGTTCCTCCACCTCCCCTTCCACGAAGCCGAGGTCGGCCGCGCCCTCGCGCACCGCCGCCGCCACCTGGGTGGTGTTGCCGATGACCACGGACAGGGCGATTTCCGGGTAGAGCTGGTGGAAGCGGTGGAGCAGCGGGCCGAGCCAGTAACTGGCGATGGTCTGGCTCGCCTGCAAAGCGAGGCGGCCGCGGCGCAGGCCGGAGAGATCGGCCAGCACCGTTTCCGCCGCGGCGGCGCGGGCGAGCACGCCTTCCGCCTCGGGCACGAAGGCATGGCCCGCCTCGGTGAGGGCGATGCTGCGGCCGACCCGGTGGAACAGCGCCACCCCGCAGGAGGCCTCCAGCGCCGCCACCGAGGCGCTGACCGCCGATTGCGTCATGTGCAGCTGGGCGGCGGCCCGGGTCATGTGCAGCTGCCCGGCGACGGCGACGAAGACCCGCAGCTGCTCCAGCGTCATCGCCGCCCGCGCCTCACATCAGGGTGGTGATGAGGATGAAGCTCAGCACCGAGATGAAAAGCCAGGCGGCAGCGCCGAGGAGGAGCGGCCGCACCCCCTTCAGCCGCAGCTTGGCGATGTCGGTCTCCAGCCCCATGGCCCCCAGCGCCACCGCCAGCAGGAAGGTGGTGGTGGCGACGATGGGCATCTTCACGTCCGCCGGCACGGCCCCGGTGGAATTCAGCATCACCATGGCGATGAAGCCGAACACGAACCACGGCATGGGCGGGCTGGCATGGCCGGCCGCCTTGTCGCCGCGGGCGCGCCAGATGGCGGCGGCGCCGAGGCCGATGACCAGCGGGGCGAGCAGCATGACCCGGGACAGCTTCGCCACGGTGCCGAATTCGCCCGCCTGCTGGCCGCCCTGGAACGCCGCCGCCACCACCTGCGCCACCTCATGGATGGAGGCGCCGGTCCACAGGCCGAAGGCGTGGGCGTCGAAGCCGGTATAAGGCAGCAGCGCCGGCATCAGCAGCATGGAGAGCGAGCCGAACACGGTGACGCACGCCACCGCATAGGCCACGTCCTCGTCGGAACCGCGGGTGACGGTGTTGGTGGCGATCACCGCCGAGGCGCCGCAAATGGCGGTTCCCGCCGCGATCAGCTCGGACAGCTGCCGGTCCACGCCCATCAGCCGGCCGAACCAGCGGGTGGCGAAGAAGGTGGCGAACAGGGTGACGGCGACGATGGAGAAGCCCACCAGCCCCACCGAGCGCACCTGCGCGAACGTGAGCTGGAGCCCCAGCAGCACGATGGCGAAGCGCAGGATGCGCCGCAGGGCGAACTTCACCCCGGCCTTCGCCGCCAAAGGCGTGCCGAAGATGTTGTGCACCGCCATGCCGATGACGATGGACAAGACCAGCGGGCTCACCAGCCCCATGCCGGGAACCTGCCGCAGGCCATAGGAGGCGGCCGCAATGAGAATGGTGAGGGCGAGCCCCGGCAATATGCCGCCGAAGGCGGTGATGAAGGGGCCGGGGGCGGCCACGGCCGGCGCCAGGGCGGGGTCGGAAAGGTGCTTTTCGGTCATCACGATACTCCGGGGCTGAGCCGGAGCATCGCGCCGCATGATCAATCTATCAAACGAGTTGTATTTCTACAATTGATCGATTTTTGTTTTGAAAGCGATCCGCTGACACGGGACCGCCCACGCGGTGCCCTGTGAGCGGTGAGGCGCCCTCCACCGTCTGGAATAGGGGCGGCACACCCACCCCGGCGCGTGCTCTATCCTTAAGTTAAAGGGTGATTCACCGATCAAATTCAGTCAATTTGATCGGATCGCGCTCTACCGGCTGATGGAACCGCGGTGGACCACCGTGTTGCCATAAGGTCCGCGCGTCACCCCCACATGGGTGCAGGTGCCGTTGGCGCAGCGCGTGGCGCCCGCATGGCCCACCGGACCGCCGGCATAGGGGGCATAATAGCGGTTCCACTGGCCATACCACGGGCGGCCCGCATAATAGGTGTTCCAATAGGCCTGGTTGAAGCTCACCACGGCCACGCCCACCGCCGGCGCCACCGGAGCGGCCAGCACCACCGGCGCGCCCGCATAGACCACCTGGATATAGCTCGCCGCGATCCAGCCCCGCGCACCGGCGAAGCCCACGTCGCACCAGCTGTAGTCGGCAAGGCATCCATGGGTGACGATGGAAGCCCGCGCCGGCACCACGGTGACCACCGGGAAGGTGACGGAGGGGCCCGCCCTCAGGTTCACGTTGGTGAGGGCCACCGCCGGGGTGGCTGCCCTGGCACCGGTGACGAGTCCGCCACCGAGAAGCAGGCCGGCAAGGCCGAGGGCCCGCGCCGCGTGAGATCCGATCCTGAACATGCCGGCCAAAGCAGCCTCCTGCACCATGACATGCCGGGAAGGCTAGGACCGCCCGTTTGCGCCGGCTTTTCAGGATCGGCCCGGTGCGTGACGTTTTGTAACCACGCGCGTCAGCGCTCCGCGAAAGCCTTTTCCACCACGAAGGTTTCCGGCCGCGATCCGGCCCCCTCCACGAACGCCCGGCGCTCCAGAAGGTCGCGCGTGTCGGCCAGCATCTGCGGCGAGCCGCACAGCATCACCCGGTCGTGGGCCGGGTCGAGATCCGGCAGGCCGAGATCGGCGAACAGGCGCCCGCTCTCCATGAGGTCGGTGACGCGGCCGCGGTTGCGGAACGGCTCGCGGGTCACGGTGGGATAATGCAGCAGCTGGGCGGCGGCATATTCACCGAGGAAGTCGTGGGCCTTCAGCTCCGCCACCACCTGCTCCCCATAGGCCAGCTCGGCCACCTCGCGGCAGCCGTGCACCAGGATGATGTGCTCGAAGCGTTCATACGCCTCGGGATCGCGGGCGATGGAGACGAAGGGGGCAAGGCCGGTGCCGGTGGCCAGAAGGTACAGCCGCTTGCCGGGCTTCAGATTGTCCAGCAGCAGCGTTCCCGTGGGGCGGCGGCCCACCAGGATGGGGTCGCCGGGCTGCAGCATCTGCAGGCGGGAGGTGAGCGGCCCATCGGGCACCTTGATGGAGAAGAATTCCAGCTGCTCCTCATGGGGCGCGCAGGCCAGCGAATAGGCCCGCAGCAGCGGGCGCTCCCCCACGTCGAGGCCGATCATGGTGAACTGGCCGCTCTTGAAGCGGAACGCGGGGTCGCGGGTGGCGGTGAAGGAAAACAGCCGGTCGGTCCAGTGGCGGACGTCGAGGACGGTTTCGGTGTTGAGATTGCTCATGCCCGCCGCCTCACGCCACGCCGGAAGCCGATTGGCCGGGAGCCGCCGAGAAGGCGCTTTCGAACTTGCCGTCCACGTCCATCCATTGGGTGGCGTCGGCCGGTGGCTCCTTCTTCTCGGCGATGTTCGGCCATCTGGCGGCATATTCGGCATTGAGGGCGATCCACGGCGCCGCCTCCGGCGCGCTGTCCGCCGCAATGGCCGCCGCCGGGCATTCCGGCTCGCACACGCCGCAGTCGATGCACGCGTCCGGGTTGATGACCAGCATGTTCTCCCCCTCGTAGAAGCAGTCGACGGGGCAGACGGACACACAGTCCATGAATTTGCAGCGGATGCACTTGTCGGTGACGACGTAGGTCATGGGGCAGGTCCGGTTGTTTGTTCTTCTTTATTTTATTCGCCCGGGACTGGCGCCTGTAGGACTAAGGTCTTTCAAGGTCAATTAATTGCAGAATTCTCTGGCGCCTTCGGCGGCTCGCAAGTCCGCACGCACGCCGCCGTCCCCCGGCCTGACCGGAGGGCGACGACGGATGGAACAGGCGGAAGGAAGGACAGCGCAGCCGGCCTCACACCACCTGCGCGAGGCTGGCGCCGTTGAGGTTCACGGCGAGGCCCTTCAGCGCATCCTCGTTCAGCTCGCCGCCCATGGCCTTCAGGCTCTCCTCGCGGATGAGCGCGCCAAGATCGGCCCGCAGCTGGATGAACTCGGGGGAAAGCTGGAGCGCCGCGTCGCGCGGGCGGGCGAGGGGGACCGTCACCTCGGCCTTGATGGTGCCGGGGCGGGCGGTCATCACATAGATGCGGTCGGAGAGGAAGATGGCCTCGTCGATGTCATGGGTGACGAACAGCACCGAGATGCCGAGCCGCTGCCACAGGTTGGTAAGGATCTGCTGCATGATGATGCGCGTCTGCGCGTCCAATGCGCCGAACGGCTCGTCCAGCAGCAGCACCTTGGGCCCGGTGGCCAGCGCCCGCACGATGCCCACGCGCTGCTTCATGCCGCCCGAAAGGCGGTCGGGATAATGGTCCTCGAACGCGGAAAGGCCGGCGAGGCCCAGCAGCGTGCGCGCCGCCACGGCCCGCTCCGATCGCCCCATGCCGCGCATCTTGAGGCCGAATTCCACATTCTCGCGCACCGTCTTCCACGGAAACAGCGAATATTGCTGGAACACCATGCCGCGGTCGGCGCACGGCCCCTTCACCGGCTCCCCATCCACGCTGACGCGGCCGGCGGTGGGCTTCAGGAAGCCCGCCACCGCATTGAGCAAGGTGGACTTGCCGCAGCCGGACGGGCCGATGATGGACACGAACTCGCCGGGCCGCACCACCAGGTCGGCTTCGCTCACGGCCACCATGGCGCCGTCCAGCGTATCGTAGGCAAGGTGGAAGTCGCTGACCTCGATGAGGCCGGTCTTCACGGGAGGGGTCGCGGGAATCGCCATGGTGCGCCTCGCTCGAAGGGGTTCACTTGGCCCGGGACCAGGGCGTCGCCGCCCGCCCCACGAGGCGGATGAGGAAGGACGAGCCGAGGCCGAGCACGCCGATGGTGATCATGCCCAGGGCGATGTCCGGATATTGCACCAGGGAATAGGCCTCCCAGGTGAAATAGCCGATGCCGAACTGGCCCGAGATCATCTCGGCGGCGATGAGCGACACCCACGCCACGCCCATGCCCACCGTGAGGCCGGTGAAGATCTGCGGCAGCACCGCCGGGAAATAGACCTCGCGGAAGGTGGCCCGCTCGCTTGCGCCCAGGCAGCGGGCGGCGCGCACCAGCACTTCGTCCACATTGGACATGCCGTGCAGCGTGTTGATGAGGATGGGGAAGAACGAGCCGAGGAAGGTGATGAAGACGATGCTTTCCTCGTTCGTCGGCCATAGCATGATGGACATGGGCACCCAGGCGATGGCCGGGATGGGCCGCAGCACCTCCGAAACGGGGAAGATGAACTCCTTCAGCAGCGCATAGCGCCCCATGAGCAGCCCCAGCGGCACCGCGACGGCCGTGGCCAGGGCGAAGCCGAAGAAGATGCGCCGGCAGGAGATGATGATGTGCTCCATGAACGCGCCGGTGGAGAAGGCGGTGGCCGCGCTCTCCAGCACCTGTTCCGGCGAAGGCACATTCACGAACCGCACGTAAAGCACCATGCGGTTGGTGGTGAGCACGTGCCAGGCCAGGATGAACAGGCCGATGGAGAGGGCGCCGAGAAGGGTGGCACGGATCATCGGCGCGTTCAACTTCAGCCAGCGCCGCACCCGGGCGACGGAGCGCGACGGGGGTGGCGTCGGCGTTGGCTCCACGCGCTCGGGCCGCAGCACGATATGGCTTGCGGGCACGACGCCGGCGCCCGCCTCGGCGCCGGCAAGATGAAGGGGGGCGGGAACGATGGCCGCGGCGTGCTTCATGGCCTCACCCGCGCCCGGCGGTGGCGGCCTTCAGCGCATCGCCGAGGCCCATCACCTTGCCGCCGGCCTTCCGGGCGGCAGCTTCCGCATCCGCCTTCAGGAGGAAGGGCAGGATCTCGGTCTTGCCGTCCTTGGTTCCCACCGCGAAGAAGGCCTCGCTGGCGAACAGCTTGATGCCACGGGCGGTGTCGAACAGATAGGTCATGCTCGCCTTCTTGCCCTGGCTGGAAAGCTCGGCCAGCGCTGCGAGGGTGCAGGCCGGGGAGGAATAGGCCTTGATGCCCTCGCCCTCGATCCAGATTTCGCCGGCCTTGCGCGGCTCGGTGATCTTGGTCTTGCAGAAGGTGTCCTCGCCGGTGACCTCATAGTTTTCGAGGCTGGCGAGCTGCTTTTCGTAATCGAGGCCGAGTTCCTTGTAGGCCTGACGGATATAGGTGTCGTTCACCCACGCCTTGACGTCGAACTCCTTCATGCGTCCGAGCTTCTGCAGCACCGCGGCATCCTCCGCCGCATCCGCCACCAGCTGCGGCTTGATGGTGGGGTCCATGGTCATGATGCCGCCGGGGCCGAGGAAGATGTAGACCACTTCCTTGTCGATGCCGGTCCACTTGGCGATCTTCTCGGCGGCACCCTTCGGGTCCTTGCGCACCCAGTCGTTCGCCTCGATGACGGCCTTCAGATAGGCGACGACGACTTCGGGATACTTCTCGGCAAAATCGGTGCGCACCACCACGCCGTGCCAGGTGGGGGCCTTGGTTTCCACGCCGTCGAAGATCTTGCGGGCGAAGCCGCGGAAGGGGAGCAGCTCGGCGAAGGGAACGAAGTCGGCGTGGGCGTCGATCTTCTTTTCCTGCAGGTTGGTGGAGCCCACTTCCGGCGACTGGCTCACCAGCTTGAAGTAATCGTTGGGCCAGCCCTTGTCCTGCATGGCCTTGAGCACCATGCCGTGGGCCGCGGAGCCGAACGGCACGCTGAGCACCTTGCCCTTGAGATCGGAGAAGCTCGAAATAAGGCGAGTCCTTATGCACCACCACGCCGTTGCCGGAGCCGAAGATATTGTAGGCCGCAACGCCGATGAGCTGCGACTTGGATTGCGGATTGGTCTGGAAGGTGTAGCCGTTCACCACCAGCGGAAAGTCGCCCATGCCGCCGAACTGCAGCTTGTCCGCCATCATGCCGTTGGTGACGGGCGGGCCGGAGGTGAAGTTCTGCCAGTCCGTGGTGAAGGTCACGTTGGCATACTTGCCGTCCTTGGGCAGGTACTTCTCCAGGAGCTTCAGCTCCTTGATGACCACGCCGGTGGTGACCGTGTTGGTGGTGGTGTCCTGGGTGCCGATGCCGATGTTCACCGCCGTCTGCGCCATGGCGGGTAGAGCCGTGAGGGCCGTGGAGGCGGCAAGGGCGAGGGCGAGGGAGGCATTTCGCGGGCAGACTGGGAAGGTCATCGGTTCCACCTTTCCGGGCAGGGGCGGCTTTCGACGGTGATCTTCGGCCGCGCGCTTCGATTCATTCAAAGGAAGATGCCCCGGCACTGTCGATTAGTTGCCTCCTTTGGGGTCGTGCCGCCCCTTTGTGCAGATGGTGCCCGGATTGCCGGCTCCGGGCCATTTTCCCGTGGGCGAGCCCGGTCTACCTTCCGCCGCAGCGTCACTTGTCGCCGCGCATGGCGTGCAGCGCATCAAGGTCGAACACCACGATCTTGGCCTTCTCCGCCTTCAGCACCCCCTGTTCCTGCAAGCGCTTGAGGCTGATGGTGACCCATTGGCGGGTGGCCCCCACCATGTGGGCGAGGTCCGCATGGGTGAAGGCGCTGCCGATGACCACCGCGCCATCCTCCCGCACGCCATAGGTGTCGGCGAGGTGCAAAAGGAGGTGGGCGAGGCGCTCGGTGACCGAGCGCGTGCCCAGCATCTGGGCAAGGGCGGAATAGCACTTTCCCTTGAAGGTCAGCCCCTCGATGAGGCCGATGGCGAAGGCGGGAATCTGGGCGATGAGCCTGCGCAGCGTTTTTCCGGTGAGATGCACCACCACCGAATTGGTGGCGGCGACGCCGGACCAGACATGCTGTCCCTGGCCGAAAAGCTCCGGCCCGCCGACGAAATTGCCGGAGTGCCAATAGGCCAATGTGATCTCGCGGCCGGAGGGGGCGATGTAGAAAACCCGGATGCGGCCGCTTTCGATGAGGAAGATGCCATCGTGGGGCGTGCCCTGGGAGAACAGCATCTTGCCGCGGTAGACCACCCGCTTCTGGCCTTCTCGCAGCACCTCCTCCCGCTCGCGCGCCGAGAGGCGCTGGAACAGAAGCGGCGGCCCGCTGGACAAGGCGGCGTTTTCGGCAAGGAGAAGCGCCTGCGCCGGATTGGCGCCCGAAAGGAGCGCCGACCCGGCGGCGTTAAGCTGGCCCTGGGCGGGGGTGAGCTGCATCTGGTGCCTCCGGTTTGATCTGTTCCAAACCGCAAGAAGCGTACCATTCTTAATTCAATTTTTTCAATAGAATTAGTTTTATTTAATCCACCCCCACCGGAGCACCCGCCCCGCTACAGAGATCCATAATTTCACGCAAGGACCACAGCCCGGCGGCCGTGATGGCAGCGGCGGGCGACCCGGACCGTGATCGGAGGGCCCCCACCTCGCGGCAGGCCGGGACTCACAGGCCCCGGCCAGAACCACCAACAGGCGCCGCCCCGCGGTTGCCGCCGGTCCCGCGCGTCCATTCCACGCGGGACGCAGCGCGGTCAGACGGGAGACGTCCTTCGGGGCTAGTGGATCAAAGGCTTGTGGTTCGACCCGCAGGCGACAGATGGGTTCCATCTGTCGCGGTCGAACCACTTGAACCGGCATCGCCCCCCGGCCGGGTGGAGGCAGCGCCGAAACGCACGGCGGGTGGTGGATCGCACCCCGCCAGCTTCCCCCGCTCCACCGTTCCGGCCGGGCGACGACACGCCGGCCTTCAACGGGCCGGGTGGTGCTGAATTCACCGTCCGGCCCGGCGCCCGCGCGGCGTGCCAAGCCGCGCCGGGGCCTCGGGTGGCACAAACGAAAACGGCGGCTCGCGCCGCCGTCATGTTCCAGAGATGAAGGGCCGGCCGATCAATGGGCGGCGGCAGGACCGCGCTGCAGGGCCTCATAGACCTGCTGGAGGTCGCCCAGATGGCGGGCAGCACGCTGGCGGGCATCGTCGGAGCGGGCGTCCGCCACATCTTCCTTGGCGTCGCGGATCTGCTGCTCGATGGCGCCGAGATCCAGTTCCTCCACCGGCTTGGCTTCTTCCGCGAGGATGGTGAGCCCCGCCGGGTTCACCTCGGCGAAGCCGCCGCGCACGAAGAAGCGGCGGGGGGCGCCGTCGGCCTTGATGGTGAGGATACCGGCCTTCAGCATGCCGATGAAGGGGGCGTGGCCGGCGAGCACGCCGAATTCGCCTTCGGCGCCGGGTACGATCACCTCGGTCACGGCACCGGAAAACACGAGCCGCTCGGGGGAGACCAGCTCAAAGGGTAGGGTCGCCATTTTTCTCGTCTCCGGGTCGGGCCCTGAACCAGTGCGGCCGTGGGACCGTCAGCGCCGTCGCTCGGCCACGAAGCCGAGACCCAGGCCGATGATCGCACCCACCACGGCCGCAAGGCCGATGTGGCGGGACTGCTCCGAGGTGAGGCCGCCATGCGGCCCCTCCCCCTGCAGCTTGATATCGATGCCCGGCAGGCGGATTTCCGCCACCTGCGGGCGCGTCAGCCAGCCGACGATGCCGCCGGCCAGCAGACCGAGGACGAGGAGGAGGACCTTCACATTCATGAGGGCGCCTCACGCCTGCATCCGGCCGAAGTCTCAGGCCGCTTCAGCGGCCAGCTTCTTGCCCTTCTCGATGGCTTCCTCCATGGAGCCCACCATGTAGAAGGCCTGCTCCGGCAGGTAGTCGTACTTGCCTTCCACCAGGCCCTTGAAGCCGGCGATGGTGTCCTTCAGGTCCACCAGCTTGCCGGGGGAGCCGGTGAACACTTCCGCCACATGGAAGGGCTGGCTGAGGAAGCGCTCGATCTTGCGGGCGCGGGCCACCGTGAGCTTGTCCTCTTCGGAGAGCTCGTCCATGCCGAGGATGGCGATGATGTCCTGGAGCGCCTTGTAGCGCTGCAGGGTCTGCTGCACCTGGCGGGCGGTGTTGTAGTGCTCCTCGCCGAGGATGGCGGGGGAGAGCATGCGGGAGGTGGAGTCCAGCGGGTCCACCGCCGGATAGATGCCCTTTTCCGCGATGGAGCGCGACAGCACGGTGGTGGCGTCCAGATGGGCGAAGGAGGCGGCGGGCGCCGGGTCGGTCAGGTCGTCGGCCGGCACGTAGATGGCCTGCACCGAGGTGATGGAGCCCTTGGTGGTGGTGGTGATGCGCTCCTGCAGGGCGCCCATGTCGGTGGCCAGCGTCGGCTGGTAGCCCACCGCCGAGGGAATGCGGCCGAGCAGAGCCGACACTTCCGAGCCGGCCTGGGTGAAGCGGAAGATGTTGTCCACGAAGAACAGCACGTCCTGGCCCTGGTCGCGGAAGTGCTCGGCGACGGTGAGGCCGGTGAGAGCCACGCGGGCGCGGGCACCCGGAGGCTCGTTCATCTGGCCGTACACCAGGGCGCACTTGGAACCCTCGGTCGAGCCGTTGTTCTCGTGGGGGTCCTTGTTCACGTTGGACTCGATCATCTCGTGGTAGAGATCGTTGCCCTCACGGGTGCGCTCGCCCACGCCGGCGAACACGGAATAGCCGCCGTGCGCCTTTGCCACGTTGTTGATCAGCTCCATGATGAGCACGGTCTTGCCCACGCCGGCACCGCCGAACAGGCCGATCTTGCCGCCCTTGGCGTAGGGGGCGAGGAGGTCCACCACCTTGATGCCGGTGACGAGGATTTCCGCCTCGGTGGCCTGTTCCGCATAGGACGGGGCCGGCTGGTGGATGCCGCGCAGGCTCTCGCCGACGATGGGGCCCAGCTCGTCCACCGGCTCGCCGATGACGTTCATGATGCGGCCGAGGGTGGCCGCGCCCACCGGAACCTGGATCGGCGCGCCGGTGTCGGCCACTTCGCCGCCGCGCACCAGACCTTCGGTGGCGTCCATGGCGATGCAGCGAACGGTGTTCTCACCGAGATGCTGCGCCACTTCCAGCACCAGCCGGTTGCCCTGGTTGGTGGTTTCCAGCGCGTTGAGGATTTCCGGCAGGTGGCCGTCGAACTGCACGTCGACGACGGCGCCGATGACCTGGGTGATGCGTCCGAGCTTGTTCGCCATTTTCGTCGTCCTTTGTCCTTGACCGCGCTGCCGTCAGAGCGCTTCGGCGCCGGAGATGATTTCGATGAGTTCCTTGGTGATCTGAGCCTGACGCGTCCGGTTGTAGATCAGCGTCTGCTTCTTGATCATGTCGCCCGCATTGCGGGTGGCGTTGTCCATGGCGCTCATCTGCGCGCCGTAGAAGGACGCCTGGTTCTCCAGCAGCGCGCGGAAGATCTGCACGGCCACGTTGCGCGGCAGGAGATCGGTCAGGATCTCCTCTTCCTCGGGCTCGTACTCATAGACCGGACCGGCCTCGTCGGCGTCCCGCTCGGGGAACGTGGCGGGGATGATCTGCTGGGCGGTGGGGATCTGCGAGATCACGCTCTTGAAGTTGGCATAAAAGAGCGTGCACACATCGAACGCGCCGGTGTCGAGCAGCGCCAGGATCTTGTCGGCGATCGCGGTGGCGTCCTTGAAGCCGAGGCTGCGCACGGAGCGCAGGTCCACCAGCTCGATGATGCGGTCCGGATACACCCGGCGCAGCTGGTCGTAGCCCTTGCGGCCGACGCAGAAGAACTTCACGTCCTTCCCTTCGCCGATCAGCTGCTGGGCCTTCTCGCGGGCGAGGCGGACGATGGAGGTGTTGAACGCCCCGCACAGGCCCCGCTCGCCGGTGGCCACCAGAAGCAGGTGCTTCTGGCTCTGCCCCGTCCCGGCAATCAGCACGGGCGCCTGGCCCCCGCCGATGATGCCGGCAGCCAGGTTGCCCAGCACCGTCTCCATGCGCTCGGCATAGGGACGGGCCGCTTCCGCCGCCATCTGGGCGCGACGCAGCTTCGCCGCGGCGACCATCTGCATCGCCTTGGTGATCTTCTGCGTCGCCTTGACCGAGGCGATGCGGTTTCTAAGGTCTTTCAGGCTGGCCATCGCGCCCGTCCGTCAGGTTCGAGGAACGAAGGGCGCCGTTCAGGCGAAGCTCTTGGCGAAGGCGTCGATGGCCTTCGTCAGCTTCTCTGTGGTGTCCTTGGAGAGCTCCTTGGACGTGCGGATGGCATCCAGGATCTCCGGGTGCTGCGTGCGCAGCGCCAGAAGCAGGCCGGTTTCGAACTCACGCACCTTGGAGACGGGCAGCGGGTCGAGATAGCCGTTGGTGCCGGCGAAGATCACCGCCACCTGCTCTTCCACCTTGAGGGGGGAGAACTGGCTCTGCTTCAGAAGCTCGGTGAGGCGGGCGCCACGGTTGAGCAGCTTCTGGGTGGAGGCGTCGAGGTCCGAGCCGAACTGGGCGAAAGCCGCCAGCTCGCGATACTGGGCGAGCTCGCCCTTGATCTTGCCGGCCACCTGCTTCATCGCCTTGATCTGGGCCGAGGAGCCCACGCGCGACACCGACAGGCCCACGTTCACCGCCGGGCGGATGCCCTGGTAGAACAGGTCGGACTCCAGGAAGATCTGCCCGTCCGTGATGGAGATCACGTTGGTGGGGATGTAGGCCGACACGTCGTTGGCCTGGGTCTCGATCACCGGCAGCGCGGTCAGCGAGCCGGCGCCGTGCTCGTCATTGAGCTTGGCGGCGCGCTCCAGCAGGCGGGAGTGCAGGTAGAACACGTCTCCGGGGTAAGCCTCGCGGCCCGGCGGGCGGCGCAGCAGCAGCGACATCTGGCGGTAGGCCACGGCCTGCTTGGAAAGGTCGTCGTGGATGATGAGCGCATGCATTCCGTTGTCACGGAAATACTCGCCCATGGCGGTGCCGGTGAAGGGCGCCAGGAACTGCATGGGCGCGGCGTCCGAAGCGGTCGCGGCCACGACGATGGAATATTCCAGCGCGCCCTGCTCTTCCAGCACCTTCACGAACTGGGCGACGGTGGAGCGCTTCTGACCCACCGCGACATAGACGCAGTAGAGCTTGGCCTTCTCGTCCGTACCCTGGTTGATGGGCTTCTGGTTGAGGATGGAGTCCAGCGCCACGGCGGTCTTGCCGGTCTGGCGGTCGCCGATGATCAGCTCGCGCTGGCCGCGGCCGATGGGGATCAGCGCGTCGATGGCCTTCAGGCCGGTCTGCATGGGCTCATGCACCGACTTGCGCGGGATGATGCCCGGCGCCTTCACGTCGACGCGGCGACGCTCGGTGAACATGATCGGGCCCTTGCCGTCGATCGGGTTGCCGAGGGCATCCACCACGCGGCCGAGCAGGCCCTTGCCGACGGGGGCGTCCACGATGGCGCCGGTGCGCTTGACCGTCTGGCCTTCCTTGATCTCGCGGTCCGAGCCGAAGATCACGATGCCGACATTGTCGATTTCGAGGTTCAGCGCCATGCCGCGCGTGCCGTTCTCGAACTCGACCATTTCGCCGGCCTGGACGTTGTCGAGGCCATAGACGCGGGCAATGCCGTCGCCGACGGAGAGGACCTGGCCTACCTCCGAAACCTCGGCCTCCTGGCCGAAGTTCTGGATCTGCTCCTTGAGGATGGCGGAGATTTCAGCGGCTCGAATGTCCATCAGCGGACCTCTTTCATCGCATGCCGGATAGAATTGAGTTTGGTCTTCAGCGAGGCATCGACCATGCGGGAGCCGAGCTTCACGATGAGACCACCGAGGATGGACGGATCGACGGTGACGTCGAGCTTCACGTCCTTGCCGGTCTGGGCCGCCAGCGCTTCCTTCAGCGTGGCAAGGTGCGCATCGCCGAGCGGAGCGGCAACCGTCACCTGCGCCGTCGTTTCGCCGCGCGAGGCGGCCACGAGGGCGGCATAATCGGAAATCATGCGGGGCAGCGCGAACAGGCGGCGGTTTTGCGCCACCAGCTTCACGAAATTCCCGGACAGGCCGGAAATGCCCACCTGATCAAGTATCGCCGAAATGGCCTTCAGCTGCTCGTCGGCCGAAAAGACCGGGCTCTTCACCAGCCGCGCCAGATCCGCACTCTCATCAATGAGAGCCGACAGGCGATCGAGATCCGCCTTCACGGAATCGACGGCGCCGGCCCCTGTCGCCAGTTCGAAAAGCGCGGTCGCATAGCGCCCCGCCATGCCTGACACGATCGTATCCGCCACCCCGCACCTCTCTCGAACTTGCAGCGCAGCGCGGTGCACCTTGCACCGCCACAGCCCAAGCCCTTGATCTGTTGGGAATATTCTTGTGCGACCCCGAAAGGGGGACAAACCCGCCCCTCGAAATCCCGGTGTGCCTAACACAGGCAGATCGGGGCGGCAACATGACCGAAGGATGGCACCTAGGCCGCATTGCCGCACCGACGGCGCCGGCTACCGTCGCGGAGACGACCCGAGGCCCCGGCGCAACCCCCAGAAACTGCTTGAGTTCCGGCGTCCGCGGGTCGGCGAAGAGGGCGGACGGGGACCCCACCTCATGCACCCGGCCCTGATGCATGAACACCACTCGGTCGCACACGGCGCGGGCAAAGCGCATCTCGCGGGTCACCATGAGCAGGGTCATGGCGTGCCGGTGCGCCACCCGCCCACGGGTACCGGCTCGACGCGTTCAACCCTTTCTAATCCTATCGTATAGCGACATATTCGCCCGCCGTGCACCGGCCTGAAAACGCCGATGCCCCGCCCGATGTCTCGGACGGGGCATCGGCACGATCGGCAGGCCGGGCGGCGAGAAAGCGCCGCCCGCCGGTCAGTTGGCCTGGGAGGCCTTGTTGGGGCTCGCCGGGAAGGCGGCGTTCTTCACCGTGCCCTTCATCAGCTCCACCGCCAGCTTCAGCTGGGTGTCGTCCTTGGGCTCCGGCGGAACGTAGGACGGGGAGCCCGTCTGCTCGTCTTCGCCGTTCTTCAGGTGCCCCTTCAGCGAGGCCTCGCCGCGGGAGGTGTCCGTGGAGCCGCCCAGCTTGGCCTTGATGTCGTCCGGCACGTCCTGCACCAGAACGATGTCCGGCTCGATGCCCTTGGCCTGGATGGAGCGGCCGGAGGGCGTGTAGTAGCGCGCAGTGGTGAGCCGCAGCGCCCCGCTCTGGCCGAGCGGGATGATGGTCTGCACCGAGGCCTTGCCGAAGGTGCGCGAGCCGAGCACCGTGGCGCGCTTGTGGTCCTGCAGGGCGCCGGCCACGATCTCCGATGCGGAGGCCGAGCCGCCGTTCACCATCACGATCACCGGCTTGCCCTTGGTGAGGTCGCCGCCGCGCGCGTTGAAGCGCTGGGTCTCGTCCGCATTGCGGCCGCGGGTGGAGACGATCTCGCCGCGCTCCAGGAACGCGTCGGACACCGCCACCGCCTGGTCCAGCAATCCGCCG
The DNA here is from genome assembly GCF_047444035.1 of Xanthobacter sp. AM11. Lineage (NCBI taxonomy): Bacteria > Pseudomonadati > Pseudomonadota > Alphaproteobacteria > Hyphomicrobiales > Xanthobacteraceae > Xanthobacter > Xanthobacter sp. AM11. Next base: position 1,198,025 of record NZ_JBLAOA010000001.1, on the reverse strand, counting down.
GGATTGTTGCGCAGGTCGATGATGTAGCCCTTGATCTTGTCCGGCCCGATCTTGGCGGTCAGCTCGTCGATGGCCTTCTTCAGGCTCTCGTAGGTCTGCTCGTTGGTGAACGAGTTGATGCGGATGTAGGCGATGTCGTCCTGCTCGACGCGCGAACGCACCGTCTGGATCTTGATGGTGTCGCGCACCACCTTGATCTCGATGGGCTTGTCCATGCCCTTGCGCAGGATGGTGAGGGTGATGGGCGTGTTCACCGCGCCGCGCATCTTGTCCACGGCCTCGTTGAGGCTGAGGCCCTGCACCTGCTCGTTGTCCAGCTTGGTGATGAGGTCGCCGGCCTGGACGCCGGCGCGGCTGGCCGGGGTGCCCTCCATGGGGGTCACGACCTTCACCAGGCCGTCCTCCATGATGACCTCGATGCCGAGGCCGCCGAACTCGCCGCGGGTCTGCACCTGCATGTCGCGGTGGTTCTTCGCGTCCATGTAGGAGGAGTGCGGGTCCAGCGACTGGAGCATGCCGTTGATGGCCGCCTCGATCAGCTTGGCGTCCTCAGGCTTCTCCACATAGTCCGAGCGCACGCGCTCGAAGATGGTGCCGAAGAGGTTCAGCTGCTGATACGTATCCGACGACGCGGCCTCGGCGGCGGAGCCGAGCAGCATGCGCGGCTGAACCGCGGCCACAGCCACGAGGGCGCCCGCCGCAACGCCGAAGAGAAATAAAGACGTACGACGCATCATCCACGCACCTTCCGACTGTCTGTTGCCGCCCACCAGGGGGTGGGGTCGATCGAAGTCCCATCCTTGCGGAATTCGACATACAATTGGGGCTGTCCCAAGGCTTGCAAGGCTGGCGCCTGTAAACCCGGCGCCTGCGAACCGGGTGCCTGCGAAGCCCCCGGCCCGGCGGGCACGCCGCGTGGACCTGTGACGGGTGCCGGACGCGCAGACGCACCGCCCATCACCGCCACCGGCTCGCCCGCGAGGACGAACTGGCCGAGTTCCACGGTGATCCGCTCCATGCCTGCCATCAACACATGGTATCCGCCGCCCGCATTGATGATCAAGAGTTGCCCGTAGCTGCGGAACGGGCCGGCATAGACCACCCAGCCATCGGCCGGCGCCATCACCGGGGCGCCGGCGCGGGTGGCGATGGTGAGGCCCTTCTCGGTCCCGCCCACGCCGTCCGAGGTGCCGAAATTGCGCAGCGTCACGCCGGCAACCGGCAGCGGCAGCAAGCCCTTAGCCTGGCCGAAGGCGATGGCGGGGGTGATGCGGGCGGGATCGCGCAGCGCGGTGAGGTCGGCCTTCGCCGCCTCGCCGGGGCGGGCCACCGCTTGGGCGGCATCGGCGGCCCGTGCCGCGGGGGCCACCTCGGTCTCCAGCCTCGTCACGAGATCGTGCACGTCGCCGGTGGATTTCGCCAGCGCGTCCGCCTGCGCCTTTTCCGCCGGGGGCACCGGGTGGTCCTCCGCCTGCCGGCGCTGACGCTCGGTCACCAGCACCGCGAGCCGCTTGCGGTCGTCCTCCAGCTCGGCGCGCAGGCGGGTCAGGGCCTCGCGGGCGGCGGCGAGGTCGCCCCGTACCCGGGCCAGCTCCGACAAATCGGCGGCCAGCGTCTCCGCCTCCACCCGCAGCTCGGGCAGGAGGGCGCCGAGCAGGATGGCCGAGCGCACCGCGTCAAGGGCATCGTCAGGCCGCATCAGCAGGGCGGGCGGCGGCTCCCGGCCCATGCGCAGCAGCGCCGCCAGCACCTGGGCCAGAACCCCGCGGCGCTGGGCGAGGGAGAGGGTCAGCTCGGAGGCGGCGCGGTCGAGCGCGGTCATCCGCGCCTCCACCTCGATGAGCTGCTGCTCCACGCCCCGGGTGCGGGTGGCGGTCTCCACCAGCAGCTGGTTGAGCCGGCCGCGGTCTCCCTTGGCGGCGTCGAGCTCGGCCCGCAGCCGCTTCTGGGCCTCTTCGGTGCCCGCGAGGCTGGACTTGAGCGCGTCCGTGTCCAGTCCCGGGCGGGGCGGGGGCAGCGGCACGGCGGCCGCCGGCCGCGCCGGCGAGGCCGCGGTCTGGGCGCGCCCCTCCCGCGCCGCCGGAACGGTGCCCAGCAGCGTGAGGACGAGGAGCAGGGCGATCCGCGCGATCATGAACCGATCATTAAGGAAATACCTTGAGGAGAGGTAAATCGGCGCGACGCCCGGTCCTCAACCCTCCATGCCCTCCAGCTCGGAGATCATGCGGTCGATGAGGGAAAGGCCGGTCTGCCAGAAGGCCGGGTCCCGCGCATCGAGGCCGAACGGGGCCAGCAGCTCGGCATGGTGCTTGGTGCCGCCCGCCGCCAGCATCTCCAGGTAACGCTCGGCAAAGCCGTCCGCCGCCTTCTCGTAGACCGCATAGAGCGAGTTCACCAGGCAGTCGCCGAAGGCATAGGCGTAGACGTAGAACGGCGTGTGGATGAAGTGGGGGATATAGGTCCAGAAGCTTTCGTAGCCCGCACCCAGATGGATGGCCGGGCCCAGGCTCTCGCCCTGCACCTGCATCCAGATCTCGCCGATCTTCTCGGCGGTCAGCTCGCCCTGGCGGCGCTCCGTATGGACGTGGCGCTCGAAGGTATAGAAGGCGGTCTGGCGGACCACCGTGTTGATCATGTCCTCCACCTTCTGCGCCAGCATGATGCGGCGCGCCTCCGGCGTCTCGGCGGCATCCAGCAGGCGGCGGAAAGTGAGCATCTCGCCGAACACCGAAGCGGTCTCGGCCAGCGTCAGCGGGGTGGGCGCCATCAGCGCGCCCTGGCGGGCGGCCAGCACCTGGTGCACCCCGTGGCCCAGCTCGTGGGCCAGCGTCATCACGTCCCGCGGCTTGCCCTGGTAGTTGAGCAGCACGTAGGGGTGGGCCGAGGGCACGGTGGGATGGGCGAAGGCGCCCGGCGACTTGCCGGGGCGTACCGGCGCGTCGATCCAGGACTTGTCGAAGAAGGTGCGGGCGATGTCCGCCATCCTGGGCGAGAAGGTGCCGTAGGCGGACAGCACGGTGTCGCGCGCCTCACCCCAGCCGATGTCCCGGGTGGCGACCTTGGGAAGGGGGGCGTTGCGATCCCAGAACTCCAGACGGTCCTTGCCGAACCACTTGGCCTTCAGCGCGTAATAGCGATGGGACAGGCGGGGATAGGCCTCGCGGATGGCCGCCACCATGGCGTCCACCACCTCCTGCTCCACCCGGTTGGCCAGGTGGCGGGAGGCGGCGACGTCGGTGAAGCCGCGCCAGCGGTCGGAGATTTCCTTGTCCTTGGCCAGCGTGTTGGTGACGAGGGTGAACAGCCGCAGGTTCTTGCCGAAGGTCTCGGCGAGGGCGAGGCCGGCGTTGCGGCGCACCTCCTCCCGCGGGTCCTGCATCAGGTTGAGGGTGGGCTCGATGGCCAGGTCCTGGCCGTCCACGGTGAAGCGCAGGGACGAGATGGTCTCGTCGAACAGCCGGCTCCAGGCGCTGCGGGAGGGGTTCGACTTCTCGTGGAAGAGCTGCTCGATCTTGTCGTCGAGCTGGTACGGCTTGTCCTTGCGCAGGTCCTCGATCCAGGGCCGGTAATGGCCCAGGGCCGCATCCGCCATGGCGGTTTCCAGCACCGCGTCGTCGATGCGGTTCAGCTCCAGGGTGAAGAACAGGAGGTGGGTGGAGGCGTCGGTGAGCCGCTCCTGGATGTCGCCGTAGAACTTGGCCCGGGCGGGGTCGGAGGTGTCGCCGGCATAGACCAGGCTGCCGTAGGAGGCGATCCGGCCGATGAGGTCGTCGATGGCTTCATAGCGCTTCACCGCCTGCGCCATCACTGTGCCCGCATCGGCGGCGGCGAGGATGTCGGCGAGCTTGCCCTTGTAGGCGGCCTCGAACGCCTTGCACTCGGCATCCGCCTTCAAGAGGTCCGCCTCCAGCTTCGGCGAATCCATGGCCGTATAGAGATCGGCGAGATTCCACTCGGGCAGCGCCTCGCCCGCGGTGGCGGCGGCGGTGGCCGGAGCGGCGTGGCTGGGGGCGGAAATGGCGGTCAGGAAATCCGGGGAACGAATCGGGCCAAGCTGGAACCGGTGCGGGAAACGGAACATGGGACCTCCGGGACACGGGGCATAGGACACCGCCGGGCCTTAGAGCCCGCCGGCGCATGAAACGCCAGGCCGCAGCGCCCCGATGCCCGGCGCGCGATTGCGGCCGGTTGGACTGCGCCCCTCATTGCCGGACAGAATCGCCGCATTGGGCGCGCACCGCAAGCGCCGGCCCGGCCGGAGGGGTGCCAGGCGCGGCGCGCGGGATAAAGGTCAGGGCTTCTTAACCATCGCCGGCCACTCTGCCCTGCCAATATCCCTGCCTGATTCCCGCCGCGGACCCTGATGCTCCCTTCCCTGCTCCTGGTCGAGGACGACCCCATCGAGGCCCGCCGCCTCGAATCAGCTTTGTCCGCAATGGGCTACCGCGTGACCCTTGCGCCCGACGGCGACGCCGCCTTGGCGCTTCTGGGGGCGGAGCCGTTCGACGTGATGCTGCTCGACCTGGTGGTGCCGGGGCTCGACGGCATGGGCGTGCTGCGGGCCATGGCGCAAAAGGCATATGCCGTGCCGGTGGTGGTGCAGGTGACGCCGGCCGGGATGGATGCCGCCGGCGGCGCCATCCGCGCCGGAGCGCGCGATTTCGTGGTGAAGCCGGCGGGGGCGCTGCGCCTTGAGGTGGCCCTGCGCAATGCCGCCATTCTGGGCCGTGCCGAACCGGCGCGCCCCGAACCGCACGGGGCACCGGCGCCGGACAATGTGATCCGGCTCACGCCGCCCGCCCCGCGCGCCGCCGCACCGCAGATGGAGCCGGAGCCGGCCGATCTGCCGGAGGTGCCCGCCGCCGCTTATGCCCGGCTCGACGCCGCCGGCCATGCCCGCCGGCTGGAGCAGATCGAGGCGGAAGCCATCCGCTTCGCCCTGTCGCTCTATGGCGGACGCCTCGCCGAGGTGGCCCGCCGTCTCGGCATCGGCCGCTCCACGCTCTACCGCAAGCTGGCGGACCTCCAGATGGAGGCGGACGGCGCGGCGCATGCGCAGGCGGTAGAAGGCAACCACACGATGGAACCCGAGCGCATCCAATTTGTTGCGGCTGAGTGACATGATGGTGAAAAGCTTGGCCCTACCCAAGCTTGTGAGTTGATCGGACCCGCGCCGCGCGGCACGAAGCATGGGCGGGGACAAGCCAGGGCGCACGTTGGGGCGCCACTTGAGCGCACCCTTCGGGCAGCGGCTGCAGGTCCGGTCCGGCGGGAACGTCCGGTCCGGCGGGAACGTCCGGTCCGGCGGGAACGTCCGGTCCGGCGGGAACGTGGGGCAGGGCAGGTGCCGGCGTCCGCAGCCCCCCGGGGCCGTGCGGGCCGCCTGAGGGGCGCTAGGGAGAGAGCCATGGGGTTCGGGCCACGGGTTGGGATCGCGACGGGCCGTCTGGGTCGCGTCATGTGGGCCGGTGCGCTCGGCATTGCCGTGTCCGTTTCCGCCACGGCGCGGGCGGAGCAGCCCGATCCGCCGTCGGTGCCCCTCACCAGCAATGCGGGAATGGGAACGAGCGAGCCGGTGCCGCCCCGGGCGTCCGGGGGCGTGGACGCCGCCGGCAGCACGGCGGGGACCGCCGCCCATGTCCCCCTCACCACCCCCCTGCCGCCGCGCACCGCGCCCCCGGCGCCCCGCGCCATGGAGGCCGCGGCCCCCGTGCGGGGCGGGGTGGATTCCGCCGGCGACACGCCGCTGAGTGCCGCCACGCCGGCCCAGACCCAATCCCCCGCCCAGGACCCGGCTCAAGCCCAATCCCCGGCCCCGGCCCCGGCCACCGCCCAAAGCGCGGTCCAATCCCCCGCCCAGGTCCAATCCCCCGCCCAGGCCCCGGCCCCGCCCGCCGCGGCGGCGGAAGCCCCGCCGGCAACGCCGCTCCCCCCGGTGGCGCAGGCCATCGCCGCCCAGCTGGCGGCCCCCGAATCCATCACCTCCTCCCGCAAGGAGCAGGAAGCCCTTGTCACCTTCTACGGCGCCCGGCAGGACATGCCGGTGTTCGTGGACGAGAAGGGGCTCGTCCCCCGCGGAACCGCGGTGATCGCGCGGCTGGAGGCGGCGGCCGAGGACGGGCTGGACCCCGCCGATTATGCGGTGTCCGCCCCCCGGGCCGGCGCCGATGCGGCGCAGCTGGCCCGCACCGAGCTGAAGCTGGCGGCGGCCGTACTCACCTATGCGCGCCACGCCCAGTCCGGCCGGTTCGATCCGGGCCGCATCTCTGCGCTGGTGACGCCGGTGCGGGACATACCGGACCCCGTCGAGATCCTCACCAAGGTGGCCTACGCCGCGGACGCCAACGCCGCCCTTGCCGGCTTCAACCCGCCCCATGCCGGATACAAGGCCCTCAAGGCCCAGCTGGCCAAGGCGGCGGGCCGCACGACGCCGGCCATCGCCACCATTGCGGACGGGCCGCAGGTGCGCCCGGGCGCCCGCGATGCGCGCATGCCGGCGCTGCGCACCCGCCTCGGCATCACCGCCCCGGCGCAGGACGAGCAGGCCTATGACCCCGCGCTGGTGGAAGCGGTGAAGGCGTTCCAGGAATCGGCTGGAATCAAGCCCACCGGCATCATCGGCCCCTCCACCCTCAAGGCACTGAACGCCGGCGCCACCCCCGGGGGCGGCAGCCTGAAGGCGGACGTGATCGCCAACATGGAGCGCTGGCGCTGGCTGCCGCGCGACCTCGGCGAAATGTATGTGATGGTCAACATCCCGGAATTCATGGTCCGGGTGATGAATGACGGGCACAAGATCCACGAGACCCGCGTCGTGGTGGGCAAGCCCGAGACGCCGACGCCGCTTTTGACCCGCGAGATGAAATATATCGTGGTGAACCCGGCCTGGAACATCCCGCCGTCCATCGCCCGCAACGAGATGATGCCGCTGTTGCGCAGCGATCCCTCGGCCCTCAGCCGCCGCGGCATCCAGGTGGTGCGCAACGGCTCGGGCGGCTATTCCTTCCGCCAGTCGCCGGGGGAGCGCAACGCGCTGGGCCGCATCAAGTTCATGTTCCCCAACGACCATTCGGTCTACCTGCACGACACGCCCTCGCGCGCCTTGTTCCAGAACGACCGGCGGGCCTACAGCCATGGCTGCGTGCGGGTTTACCAGCCGCTCGAATTCGGCGAGGTCATCTTCAATCTCGGCCTGCCCGGCGACGGCTGGACCGAGGGGCGCATCGCCAAGATGTTCGGCAGCTCGGAGCGCTACATCAACCTGAAGCAGCGCTTTCCCGTGCACATCGTCTATTTCAACCTGGTGTTCGACGATGCCGGGCGCATGATGGTGCGCGAGGACCTCTACGGCATCAATGCCGAGGTGAAGACCCTGCTGGGCCTCGACGGCAAGCGCCGCATCGCCGACGGCACCGGCCCCAAGGCGCCGAAAACCCGCTGATCCACACCGGCGCGATCGTAGCCCCCTCCCCGTCCCAGCCCGGCATCCGGGCCGGGGCGCCGCGCTGCGCGGGGCCATGACCGGAGTGGGGTAACGGCGAGCGCGTTTTCCCCAAGCGGGCGACGGGGCCGTTGCCGCACCCTCCCCCTGCCCCGCGGCCGGCCCTCATCCCCAGGTTTATTTAAAATCAATAACTTGCGTGCCTACGCCTCGGCCACATTGCGGCGAGATGCCGCGTGGATAACCCCTGTCAGCATCACCACAACACCTTGCCTGATGCGGTAATGGCACAGCTTCCGCAGGGTAAAAGGCACGTTTTCGCCATACTCCGCCGATAATCACGGCACCGTGACCGGTGTGGGAGCCTGTGTTCCCACCTCCGGTGCAAGGGGGCGCGGGGTGTCAACACACCCTTAACCGAACCCGACAAGACTCCGTTCACGGGAAACGGACCGGAAAGGGCGACCTTGCCGGCGCATCCGCCTCCCGCGTGAGGAAAGAGGCCGTGCCGTCCGCCTGCCCAAAAGGCTTGCAGGTCCGGCCTCCAGCGTCGCGGCTCCGGCCTCGGCATCCTTGAAATCTGAGCCTCGGGTTCGAAGACATTGGCCATCCCCACCGCGCTGAACACCGTCCGATCCCTGCGCCTGCGCGGCGCCCCGGCCCTGCGCGCGGTGACCATCGCGACAAGCCTGCTCGTGGCCGGCACCAGTTCGCTGCAGAATGCGGTGGCCAATGGCGATACCCGCACCATCACCATGCACCACACCCATTCGGGCGAGAGCGGCACCTTCACCTTCAAGAAGAACGGCCGGTACGACCCCGACGAGTTGGAGCGGATCAATCATTTCCTGAGGGACTGGCGCAACCAGAAGTCCACCAAGATGGACCCCCAGCTGTTCGACATCGTGTGGGAGGTCTACCGCGAGACCAACGCCACCGCCCCGGTGCAGATCGTCTCCGCCTTCCGCTCGCCGGAGACCAACGCCATGTTGCGCTCGCGCAGCAGCGGGGTGGCGAAGTTTTCCCAGCACATGCTGGGCCACGCCATGGATTTCTTCATTCCCGGCGTCAATCTCAGCGAGCTGAGGGCGGCGGGCCTGCGGCTGCAGCGCGGCGGGGTCGGCTTCTATCCCACCTCCGGCTCGCCCTTCGTGCACATGGACACCGGCAATGTGCGCCACTGGCCGCGCATGTCCCATGACCAGCTCGCCCGCGTGTTCCCCGACGGCAAGACGGTTCATGTGCCGTCCGACGGGCGCCCGCTGGCCAATTACAACGCCGCCCTCGCCGAGCTTCAGGCGCGCGGATCGCGGCCCGGCGTGGCGGTGGCCTCCGCCAATGGCGGCAAGAGCGTGAAGACCATCTTCGCCGGGCTGTTCGGAAAGAAGGACGCGGACGACGACGAGGGCGGCGAATCGGCGCCCGCCGCCGCTGCAGCGCCGGCAGAGGCTCCCGCCGGGCGCACCCAGGATGCGCCGCGCACGCAGACGGCGGGCCTTGCCGACCGTCCGCTGCCCCCGGCCCGGCCGGCCGAGATCGCCGCCGGCGCCCTCATCGCCCAGGCCGCCACCGCTTCGTTCCCGGCGCCGCTGCCGGGGCGCCGCCCGCCCGAGGCCGATGGCGCACGCAACAGCCGGGTGGCCAGCCTGACGGCGGGCAGCACCCCCGCGCCCCTGCCCGCCCTCATCACCCGCGGCAGCGCGGCGGATGCGGGGCCGGCGCTCGGCTATGCCGCCGCCGTGCAGGGCGATGCCCGCTTCCTGGCCGGCGGCCTGATGACCCATGCGGCCGCCACCGAGCCGGCCCCGCCCCCGGCGGCCGGCGCCGCAAGATCCCGCGCCCGCCCGGCGGAGCCAGCCTACGGCCGGCTGCTGATGGCGCCGGACCTGGCGGCGCAATCCTATATGAGCAGCCCGGAAGTGCGCCGCCTCGCCGATTTCATGGAGCCGGCCCACGCCCGCATGGCACTAGCGAACGAGGATAATTTCCGCATCCGCTTCGCCGGTGCCCCGCACGCCCCCGCGCCGGCCCCGGTGCAGATGACCTTCGCGCGGCGCATGTAGGGGCGTGGGCGCTCAGACGAAGATGCCCAGCGCCTGGAGATAGAGATCGACGATCGCCTCGTGCTCCTTGCGTTCGTCCACATCTTCCTTGCGGATCTTCAGGATCGCGCGCAGCGCCTTCACATCGAAGCCGTTGGCCTTGGCCTCCGCGAACACGTCCTTGATGTCGTCGGCAATGGCCTTCTTTTCCTCTTCGAGGCGCTCGATGCGCTCGATGAAGGATTTCAGCTGTTCCTTGGCAAAGCCCGCTGGGGCATCGGATTCGTCTTCCGCCACCTGGCCGGTCTCCTCGTCACGGGCGCGCCCGGGCCATCTTCGCCACGGAACGCGCATTAGGTCATTCGGGGCCGGCGGCGACGCGGGCGGTCTGGCCTGCGCCCGCCGGACCGGCGCCCGGGTCGGGGGAAGATAGAGGCGCCCGCGCGCCGTCCCGTCAAGGACGCGTCCCCGCTTTCCACCTCCCATTGGCGCCCATGGGCTCTTTCCGCGCGCCCCGGCGGCCGGTGCCGGGGCTGGTGGCGGCGGGCGCTTCGTGCGAGCGTCGCGGGCTTCCGCTTCCTGCCGCGTGGCCCCGTGCCCTTTCAAGACCCCGCTCCCGACACCGCCTCGGCCTCCCGCCGGCTCGCCTTCGGCATCGCCACCCTCTCCCTTGGCGCGCTGGCCATGGGCGCATCCGTGCTGTTCGTGCGGCAGGCGGATGTGGGGCCGTTCGCCAGCGCCTTCTGGCGCGTCGCCCTCGCCCTTCCCCTGCTGGCCGCCTGGGCGCTCGTGGCCGAAGGGCCGCGCGCCTTCCGCGCCGATGCCGCCACGCTGGCGGCGGGGGGCTTCTTTGCCGGCGACCTCATCTTCTGGCATCTGGCCATCCTCGGCACCACCGTGGCCAATGCCACGGCGCTCGCCACCACCGCGCCGGTCTGGATCACCGCCTTCACCGTGCTGGTGCTGCGCCGCAAGGTGGCTCCTACCGGCTGGGCGGGCCTGCTGCTGTGCATGCTGGGCGCAGCGGCGCTGGTGGGGGAAAGCTGGCAGTTCCGGCCCGATCACCTGCCGGGCGATGCGGCGGGGCTTATCACCGCCCTGTTCTTCGCCGGTTATTTCCTGGCGGTGAGCCGGGCGCGGCGGCGGCGGGGGGCGGCGGCCGTCACCCTCGTCTCCACCGCCGCAACGGCGGTGCTGCTGCTGGGCGTCGCCGTGGCGGTGGAGCCCATTTTGTGGCCGGCGAGCCCTGGCGGCGCGGCGGCGCTGGTGGCCCTCGCGCTGGTGAGCCAGGTGGGCGGACAGGGCCTGATGGCGGTGGGCCTTGCCGCAGTGCCGCCGGCCTTCGGCGCGCTGGTGTTCTTCCTGGAGGTGGTTTCCGCCGCGGCCCTGGGCGCCCTGCTGCTGGGCGAGCCCCTGTCCGCGCTGCAGGTCGCCGGCGGCGCGCTCATCGTCGCCGGGCTGGTGGTGGCACGGCCGCGGGCACCGCTGCCGCCGCCTCGATACGGCCGCGATCCCCCAGCAGAAGAGCCCGGTGCGCCGGCCCCACCCGGGCGCGCCCGCCACCCAGCGGACCGCCGCCATTGACGGACCGCCGCCCAGAAGGCACACACCCACTTGCCATGGCCCGCAGTTTCGACGGCATGACCGGTTTTCCCCCGCCGCCCCTCCGGCCGGCCCGCAGACGTGCGCCCCGGCGCGCGCTCCTGTTCGGGGCCGTCTGCCTCGGGGGCGTGCTGGCGGGCGCGCTGCCGGCCCTGGCGGAATTCCGCCTGTGCAACCGCACCCAGAGCCGCATCGGCGTCGCCCTCGGTTACAAGGACGGCGACATCTGGACCACCGAGGGCTGGTGGAACGTGGCGGCCAACACCTGCGAGACGCTGCTGCGCGGCGACCTCTCCGCCCGCTTCTATTATCTTTATGCGGTGGATTACGACCAGGGCGGCGAGTGGGCCGGCAAGGCCTTCATGTGCACGCGGGAAAAGGAATTCACCATCCGCGAGATCGACAATTGCCTGGCCCGCGGCTTCGACCGCACCGGCTTCTTCGAGGTGGACACCCGGGAGCAGAAGGCCTGGACCGTGCAGCTCACCGAAGCCAGCCAGAGCCGCCCGCAGGCCGCCGCGCCCCTGCCGCCTCCGGCGCCGCCGCGCGGCCGGACGCCCTGAGAAAGACGTTCCCCCAGGGGGGGACACCCGCCCCGCGGCGCCGGTGTCAGATGCCCCGGCCCTCGACGGTCACGCTCAGCTGCTTTTCCATCTCGGACGCCCCGTCGAGCCGCGGATTGACCGCCAGCGCGCGGCGCACCGCGTCCAGCGCGCGCTTCTCGTCGCCGATATCGCGGAAGATCAGGGCCAGCCCGTAGAGCATGGCATAGTGGCGCGGTTCACGGGCGATCACTTCGCGCATGTCGGCGAGGGCCGCGCCATAGTCGTCGCGCACATAGAAGATGGTGGCCCGCTTGCTGAGGGCGCCGATATAATCGGGCTCGATCAGGATCACCTGGTCGATAAGCTGCAGGGCGAGGTCGAAATCCTTGGCTTCCGCGGCCGCATCGGCCCGCGCCATCAGGAGGTCTGCGCTGGGGCTGCCGCTGTCGCCGAAAATCTGGTCGAGCCGGTCGGCGATCATCTTGGCGCTGCGCTCGTCGGGCGCCACCTTCAGGGCGGCGAACAGGCCTTCGATCTGGGTGCGCTTGTCCCGCGGCAGGCGCGGGCGGGGGGTGGCGGCATCGGGGGCGGGCGCGGCCTCGGGGGCCGAACGCGAGGGACCGTTTGCGCGCGGCCCATCCCCGCGAAGGGATTGCGCCGGTGCAGGCACCGCCATGGCCAGAAGAAGCGGGACGGCGAGGCCGAGGCCCATCGCCCGGCGGCCGGGCCGGCCAAGGCTTCCGCGCCGGGCAGGCAAGGCGGAAAGCGGACGAATAGGGGGCGTGGTCTCGGCGCTCATGGGCGAAGTTTCCGCCCGCGGGAGCGCCGCGTCAACCGCAGCCGCAGGTGCGGCCGGGCGCAGGTGATCACGTTGCAGGGATGATCACGTTGCACAAGAAGGCAGGCTGCGCCGGCGCCACGGGGGCACATGCGAGCCGGACCCGGGGTGGCCGGGAGGCCCGGCCGCCCGTCAGCCCTGGCGCGCCTTATAGCGCTTCTGGGTCTTGTTGATGATGTAGACGCGGCCCTTGCGGCGGACGAGACGGTTGTCCCGGTGGCGCCCGAGCAGCGACTTCAGGGAATTGCGGATCTTCATGACAAACTCGCTTGGTGCCAAATGTCCGGCGCCGCCGCGGCGCGCTCACGCGCGGCCCCATCGACACCTGTGTGCTGGATCGAGCCGGGGTGATAAGCGGGGCCGGCCGGGATGTCAATGGAGGCGGCGGGCCTGCGGTGTCCCGGCCTGCGCCCGGCTGGGCGGCCGGGCGCCTGTTCCGCCGCCGTCAGGCCCGGTGGTAGGGATGCCCGGCGAGGATGGTGACGGCCCGGTAGATCTGCTCGGCCAGCATCACCCGCACCAGCTGGTGGGGAAAGGTGGCGCGGCCGTAGGACAGGAGCAGGTCGGCACGGGTGCGCACGGCCGGCGCCAGCCCGTCCGCTCCGCCGATGACGAAGGCGAGGGCCGGGCGGCCGCCGTCGCGGTCGGACGCCATCCGGGCGGCGAAATCCTCGCTGGAGACATCACGCCCGCGCGGATCGAGGGCGATCAGCCCCGCCCCCGGCGGCACGGCGGCGAGCAAGGCGGCGCCTTCCTCCGCCATCCGGTCTTCCGGGCGGCGGGCGGCGGATTCCGCAATCTCCAGCATGTCGCATGCGCCGAAACCCAGCGGGCGCCCGGCGGGGCGGATGCGCTCCAGATAGCGCGTGACAAGATCGCGCTCGGCCCCGGCTTTCAGCCGGCCGACACAGGCAAGGACGAGGCGCACGCCGTCTCAGCCCCCAAAATGCGCGCTACGCATCAGGGCCGCGGCGTCCCGGACCACATCTTCTCGATATTGTAGAAGCTGCGGACCTCGGGCTGGAAGACGTGGACGATCACGTCGTTCGCATCGATGAGCACCCAGTCGCAGGCCGGCTGGCCCTCGACCCGAACGTTCTTCACGCCCGCCGCCTTCAGCGCCTCGATGAGGTGCTCGGCAATGGCGCCCACATGCCGCTGGGAGCGGCCGGAGGCGATCACCATGAAATCGGCGATGGACGTCTTTCCGCGCAGGTCGATGGAGACGATGTCCTCGGACTTGTCGTCATCCAGCCGGGCGTTGACGAGGGCAAGAATCTCCGTCGCGTCGAGATGCGCTGCGGAGACCGTGGTCGGCGCCGTCGTCGGTTGAGCCGCCAGAATGGCCCCTTGGGCCGTTGCCGTCGTGGACAGGGGTCCAGATCCTCTCGTGGTAAGGCGGCGGGCAATGACCCGCGCGCACTTCTACAGAATGCAGGCAAATCAACGAATTTTCAAGCACAGTGGCGGGCAGGCCCGCCGGCGACCCCACCGGCCCCCTCCCGCGCCGCCCGGATTCCGCTGGAGGACACCGGCGATTTCAGCCCGTGCAGGAACACCCAGGCGGGGGGCGGAAGATCGGCCAGCACCGCGGCGTCGGTCTCGTCGATGCGGTAGCGGGCCAGCGCCTGCGCGGCGGGGGAGGCGCTGGCACGAAGGCTGTCGCCCATGCGGTCCACCACCGCCAGCGGCACCAGATCGGCAATGGCGCGCCAGCGCTGCCAGCGATCGAAGCGGGCAAGATTGTCCGCCCCCATGATCCACACGAAGCGCACCGTGGGCAGGCGCCGCACCAGATAGGCCAGCGTCTCGTAGCTGTAGCGCATGCCGAGCGTGGCCTCGAAGCCGGTCACGTCGATGCGCGGGTGGCGCGCCACCTGCCGGGCGATGGCCACCCGCTCTTCCAGCGACGGTAGCGCGCGATTGTCCTTCAAGGGGTTGCCCGGGGTCACCAGCCACCACACCCGGTCCAGCTGCAGCCGGCGCAGGGCCAAAAGGCTGGCGGCGCGGTGCGCCCCATGGGCGGGATTGAAGCTGCCGCCGAACAGGCCGACGCGCAGCCCGTCGGTGACCCGCGGCATCTGCCGCGCCGCCCGCGGGCTCACCGCCGCCCGCGTGTCCACCTTTGCGTCCACCTGCGCCTCCGGCGCACTCACGGGCGCGTCTGCCCGGAGCCGTGGATGCGATATTTAAAAGAGGTGAGCTGTTCCGCCCCCACCGGCCCGCGGGCGTGCATGCGCCCGGTGGCAATGCCGATCTCCGCGCCGAAGCCGAATTCACCGCCATCGGCGAACTGGGTGGAGGCATTGTGCAGCACGATGGCCGAATCCACCTCGGCCAGGAAGCGCTCGGCCGCCGCCGGGTCCTCCGTGACGATGGAATCGGTGTGGTGGGAACCGTGGGCCTCGATATGGGCGATGGCGTCGTCGAGCCCGTCCACCACCCTGGCGGCGATGATGGCGTCGAGATATTCCGTGTCCCAGTCGGCCGCATCGGCCGGGGTGACGCGCGCATCCACCGCCGCAACGGCGGCATCGCCGCGCACCGCGCAGCCGGCATCCAGCAGCATCTCCACCAGCGGCTTCAGGTGGGTGCCCGCCACGGCGCGGTCCACCAGCAGGGTTTCGGCGGCACCGCACACGCCGGTGCGGCGCATCTTGGCATTCAGCACCACCGCCTTGGCCATGGAAAGGTCCGCGGCCCGGTCCACATAGATGTGGTTGATGCCGTCGAGATGGGCGAACACCGGCACCCGCGCATCGCTCTGCACCCGGGCCACCAGGCTCTTGCCGCCGCGCGGCACGATCACATCCACGGTGTTGCCCAGCCCGGCCAGCATGTGCCCCACCGCCGCCCGGTCGGCCACGGTGACGAACTGCACCGCATCCTGCGGCAGGCCGGCGGCCGCGAGCCCCGCCACGAAGGCGCGATGGATGGCGCCGGAGGAATTCAGGCTGTCCGAGCCGCCGCGCAGGATCACCGCATTGCCCGCGCGCAGGCACAGGGCCGCGGCATCCGCCGTCACGTTCGGCCGGCTCTCATAGATGACGCCGATGACGCCCAGCGGCGTGCGCACGCGCTCGATGACGAGGCCGTTGGGGCGGGTCCAGCGCTCGGTGACGAGGCCGATGGGGTCGGCCAGCTCGGCCACCTGCTCCACGCCCTCGGCCATGGCCTCGATGCGGGCCGGGGTGAGGGTGAGGCGATCGAGGAACGAGCCGGTCATGCCCTCGGCCGCGGCCTTTGCGACGTCAATGGCGTTCGCCGCCAGGATGTCGTCGGCCTCCGCGCGGATCGCGGCCGCTGCGGCCTTGAGCGCCTGCGTCTTCACCTCGGGTGCGGCGAGGGCAAGGCTGCGGGCGGCGGCGCGGGCGCGCCGGCCCATCTCCAGCATCACCGCCTCCAGCTCCGCCGGCGGCACGGACCGGCCCGCAGGGGCGGCGGCATCGGTGCGGGCGGCGGAGGCGGTGGGCATGGCGGTTCTCGCGACAGGAAATGCAGCTCAGCCCCTGAAGATAGGAGCCCCTGCCCTCCCTAGCACGTCATGCGGGGCATGCGACAGGTGGGCGCGGGGATCAGAAGCCGGGCTCGATGCGCCCGGCAGACGGCGTGATGTCCGGCGCAGAAGCTGCCCGGAGCTGCCCATACGCGACGGAGAGGAAGGCGCAGAACAGGATGATCTCGACCGGAATGATCGCGCCTCCCACCAGCGTCAGGAGCAAAGGCGGCTCGGGCATGGCTTCGCCCAGCTTCGGCGTCCACGTGAGCAAGGTGGCGATGAAGGGCAGCGACACCAGAAGGACCGGCACCACAAGAAGGAGCCAGAGCAGCAGATTGGCGCCCAGCAGGCGCCAGGTGTTGCCGCGCCCCATGCGCCAGATGTCGCCCCAGCGGTCGGGATGGCCCAGCGCACGCGACGGCAGGCGCAGCATCAGCCGGTTGACGACACCGGCGAAGCCAAGGACACCGACGAGCATACCGACGGTCGTCAGCGCCGCCACGCCCTGCGTGCCCGCGCCGCCGGCAACGATCCATGCAACGGCCGAAACCACCGCGATCAGCAGCATCAAACCGATCGCGGGTATGAGGCTGACCAGAATGGCGTCGAGAACATAGCCGAAACCCCGCCCCGGACCGCGGCCCAGCGTGGCCGCATCGAGACCGGAAGGCCCGCGCAGCACCTCATTGTGGGTCAGCATGGCAAGGACGACGGAAGCGACCGCATAGGCCACTAAGACGAGGAGATTAACGAGCAGGAACCAGCCGCCGGGATTGACCGGCTGGCCGACGACCTGACTGGGAGTCAGCGCCCATTGGACGACGCCGACCGTAACGGCAAACAGCACCACCACCATCCAGTGCCTCAGCACGATGGCAACGGTCCAGCGCACGGCGAGCCCCACGGAGCGACGCACGGGGAGCTTGAAGGGGGTGATCTGGGGATCGGCCATGTCCACCTCGCGCAGGAGCGGGCGGCGACCGGCCCCCCAGCCATCCTGACGCAACCGCTACCTCCACGGGCACAACCTGTCGAGCGCACCGGCCTGCGTCACCTTGACCGCTACCGCAGCAGCACCTGGGCGGGCACCTGGGCCTTCCCCAATCCATGATGGCGTAAAAACCGGTTGCTCACTCCACCCCCAGCGCCAGATCGTCCCGGTGCACCATCTCGGAGCGGCCCTTCACGCCCAGCAGCGTCTCGATCTCCGAGGTGGAATGCCCCATGATGCGGGCGGCGTGGGTGGAATCGTAGGCGACGAGCCCGCGCCCCACCTCTGCCCCGTCGGGGCCGCGCAGCACCACGGCGTCGCCGCGGTCGAACAGGCCGTCGATGCGCTTCACGCCGGCCGGCAGCAGGCTCGCGCCGCGCCGCAAGGCCGCCACCGCGCCGTCGTCGAGATGCAGCGTGCCGCGCGGCTCCAGCGCCCCGGCGATCCAGCTCTTGCGGGCGCGCACGGGATTGGCGGAGGTGAGGAACCAGGTGCAGCGCCCGCCCTCCATGATGCGCTTGAGCGGGTTCTTCACGTGGCCGGAGGCGATCACCATGTGGGTGCCGGCCGAGGTGGCGATCTTGCCGGCCTCGATCTTGGTGCGCATGCCGCCGCGCGACAGTTCCGAGCCCGCATCCCCGGCGATGGCCTCGATCTCGGCGCCGATGCGCGGCACCACCGGGATGAGGGTGGCGGTGGGGTCCTGCGCTGGCGGGGCGGTATAGAGCCCGTCGATGTCGGAGAGCAGCACCAAGAGGTCGGCGCTGGCCATGGTGGCGACACGGGCGGCGAGGCGGTCGTTGTCGCCGTAGCGGATCTCGGTGGTGGCCACCGTGTCGTTCTCGTTGATGATGGGCACCGCCTTCAGCTCCATCAGCCGGCCGAGGGTGGAGCGGGCGTTGAGATAGCGGCGGCGCTCCTCGGTGTCGCCGAGCGTCAGCAGCACCTGCCCGGCGGTCATGCCGTAATGGCCGAGGATTTCCGCCCAGGTCTTCGACAGGGCGATCTGCCCCACGGCGGCGGCGGCCTGGCTGTCCTCCAGCTTCAGCGCTCCCGCCGGCAGGCCAAGCACCGTGCGCCCCAGCGCGATGGCGCCGGAGGAGACGACGAGCACCTCGCAGCCGCGCCCGTGCAGGGTGGCGATGTCCTCCACCAGCGAGGTGAGCCAGGCGAGCTTCACCCGCCCATGGTCGCGGTCCACCAGCAGGGCCGAGCCCACCTTGATGACGATGCGGCGGAAATCGGCGAAGGCGGGCGTCTTCAGCGCCGTCGCATGGGGGGAGGACTCGAAGGAAGCCATGGACCGGTGAACCGCAGAGGCACTCAGACGGGCGGGAGACGCACGTCGGTGCGGGAGAAGTCATCCCCCTTGAAGAGGAGCGGCACGTCATGCGCCTTGGCCACGGCATAGGCCATGCAGTCGCCGAAGTTCAAGCCCGCCGGGTGGCGCCCCCTGCCGAAGCGGTCGAAGGCCGCACGTGTCAGCACCATGTGCCGGTGATCGAAGGAAATGACCTTCACGTCGGCTTCCGCGAGCCAGAGGTCCACGGCCTCCAGGGTATAAGGGTAATTCCTGCCTCTCAACACCAGATGGGTCTCGAACAAGGTCAGCGTACCGATGATGCAGGGCTGGCCGACGAGGAGCGGACGGTAGACATCCGCATCCGGTTCATTGGTGAACGTGGCGATCAGCACAGATGTATCGACCGCGATCATCGCGGGGACCCGTCTTCCCCATAGAAATCGCCGTGATCGGAGGTCGCGTCAGGAGACGCGGCGCGGGCCTTGCGTCCCAGTTCTGCGAGACGATCATGCAGCGCCTTCTGTTTGGGCGACAGATCGCCGTAGCGCAAAATCTCATCGCCCGCAGCATCCATGCGGCGGAGCGCACGAACGACAACTTCAGTCGTGCTCCATCCGTGCCGTTGGGCGATACGCTGCGCCGTCTCGAAGGCTTCGTCGCTGCGGATGTTGAGCTGCCTCGCCATGGTGCTAGCACCTCCCCAAGAGAATGCTAGCACAGCCCTGCGGCCCTGTCGCCGGCCCGCGCCCGAACGCCCCTCAGGGCTGCCATCCCTCCCGCGGCGCGGCCTCTTCCGTCTCCACGCCCCGGGCGCCTTCGACGATGGCGAGCAGCGCCCGCAGGGCCTCCTGCACCCCCTGGCCCGACTGGGCGGAGACGAGCAGCGGCGTGCGCTTGGCGGCGCGCTTCAGCCGCTCCTTCTGCTGCTTGAGCAGCTCGGGGGAAAGGGCATCCACCTTGGAGAGGGCGACGATCTCCGGCTTCTCGTCGAGGCCGTTGCCATAGGCGGCCAGCTCGGCGCGCACGGTCTTGTAGGCCTTGCCCGCATGCTCGCTGGTGCCGTCCACCAGATGCAGCAGCGCCCGGCAGCGCTCCACATGGCCGAGAAAACGGTCGCCGATGCCTATTCCCTCGTGCGCGCCCTCGATCAGGCCGGGGATATCGGCCAGAACGAACTCGCGCCCGTCCACCCGCACCACGCCGAGGCCGGGATGCAGGGTGGTGAAGGGATAGTCGGCAATCTTCGGCTTGGCCGCCGTGGTGGCGGCGAGGAAGGTGGACTTGCCGGCATTGGGCAGGCCCACCAGCCCGGCGTCGGCGATCAGCTTCAGCCGCAGCCAGATCCAGCGCTCCTGGCCTTCGAGGCCGGGATTGGCGCGGCGCGGCGCCTGGTTGGTGGAAGTCTTGAACTGGGCGTTGCCGAAGCCGCCGTTGCCGCCTTCCAGGAGCTTGATGCGCTGGCCCACCTCGGTGAGGTCGGCAAGGACGGTCTCTTCCTCCTCATCGAGAATCTGGGTGCCGGCGGGCACCTTCAGCACCACGTCCGCGCCACGGGCGCCGGTGCGGTTGGCGCCCTTGCCGTGGTCGCCCTTCTTGGCCTTGAAATGCTGCTGGTAGCGATAGTCGATGAGCGTGTTGAGGCCGTCCACGCACTCGATCCACACATCGCCGCCGCGCCCGCCGTCGCCGCCGTCGGGACCGCCGAACTCAATGAATTTTTCGCGCCGGAAGGAGACGCAACCCGCCCCTCCGTCGCCGGAACGCACATAGACCTTGGCCTGATCGAGGAATTTCATGGGTTCGAGGTAGACGCCGCAGCCCCGGAAAGCAAGGGGCGGCGTTGCTCCGGGAGACGTTACGGCTTCCGGTTGGCCCCATGTCGCCCGAGCAGCGACGGGGGCTGAAGCCCCCGTCACTGTACTTCAACGGATGCTCCACTGCTGGTTGGAGGCGTCTTCCTGAGGGCCCTTGCAGGACCAAGCCACAACGCCCGTTTCAGACCCGCCGAAGCGGGCGACGTCGAGGCACAGGTTGTTCTTCCCGATGATCTGTCCGTTGCCGCCGACCCACCAGCGCTGGTTGTCGCCGCCGGTGCAGGGCCACACGATCACCCGGTCCCCCGGGCGCGCCGCGCCGCCGGCGATATCGACACAGCGCCGGCCCACCCGGATGGTGCCGTCCGGCAGGACGGAGAAGTTCTGATTTTGCCCACCGTGGCAGCCATAGACGATCAATTGTGTCCCGTCGGGCTGGTTGATGCCGCCCCGGACGTCCAGGCACAGTTTCGGAGCGTGAGCGGGCCGCAGCTCGGCCGCATCCGACAGCTGAAAAGACGCGCATGTGATCGCACAGCCGAGGCCGGCCGCGATCGCCAGTGACCGATACATGGTTTCCCCCCAGAAAGAACCCGAACCTCCGGTGCCGCTGTACCCCTACTCGGACTCCGAGGACCCGTCTCGGTATAGTCGACTTTCTGAATACTGCCAGGTTCAAGATGGCGCCTCGCTCCCACCCAGGCGGCCGTTCCGGCTTTGACCTTTCGCCGCCGCCGGACCAAAAGACGACCATGAGCCCGCGCACGGTCGACGTCCTGCTCCCCCTCGGCCTCGACGCCGCCTATTCCTACCTTCTGCCCGAGGGGATGGAGGTGTCGCCCGGCGACCTCGTGCATGTGCCGCTCGGCACCAAGAGCGTCATCGGGGTGGTGTGGCCGCGCGCGCAGGCGGCCGGCGGCACGGCGGTGGAGACCGGTAAGCTCAAGGCGGTGAAGGCGAAGCTGGACTATGCGCCGCTGCCGCCGGACCTCCTGAAGCTGATCGACTGGATGGCCGACTACACGCTGGCGCCCCGCGGCATGGTGCTGCGCATGGCGCTGCGGCATGGCGAGAGCCCCGGCACGGCGCGCGAGCGGGTGGGCGTGCGCCGCACCGACGCCGCGCCGGCCCGCATGACCGCCGCCCGCGCCCGCCTGCTCGACCTCTTGGCCGACGGCTTCGTGCGCGGCAAGGGCGAGGCGGCGCGGGAGGCGGGCGTCTCGCCCTCGGTGGTGGACGGGCTCATCGACGACGGCACCCTGGAAGCGGTGGTGCTGCCGCCCGAGCCCGCCGCCTATCCGCCGGACCCGGACCACACCGCCACCGCCCTGTCCGGGCCGCAGGCGGCCGCGGCGCAGGCGCTGCAGGCGGCGGTGGCGGCGCACGGCTTCGGCGTGTTCCTGCTGGACGGCGTGACCGGCTCCGGTAAGACCGAAGTCTATTTCGAGGCGGTGGCGCGGGCCATCCGCGACGGGCGCCAGGCGCTGATCCTGCTGCCGGAAATCGCCCTCACCCAGGCCTTCCTGGACCGCTTCACCACCCGCTTCGGGGTGAAGCCGGCCGAATGGCATTCCGGCGTCTCCTCCAGGCGCCGGGCGCGGGTGCTGAACGAGGTGGCGTCCGGGCAGGTGAAGGTGGTGGCGGGGGCCCGCTCCGCTTTGTTCCTGCCGTTCCGCGACCTCGGCCTCATCATCGTGGATGAGGAGCATGACCCGGCCTACAAGCAGGAGGATGGCGTCGCCTACCATGCCCGCGACATGGCGGTGGTGCGCGCCCGCCTTGCCGGGGCGCCCATCGTGCTCGCCTCCGCCACCCCGTCGCTGGAAACCGAGGTGAACGCCCGGCGCGGACGCTACCACCGCCTCGCATTGCCGGTGCGCTTCGGCGGCGCCAAGGTGCCCGGCCTCTCGCCCATCGACCTGCGCCGGGACGGCCCGCCCAAGGGCCGCTGGATCTCCCCGCGGCTCGAGGCGGAGGTGGCCGACACGCTGGCGGCGGGCGGGCAGGCGCTCTTGTTCCTCAACCGGCGGGGCTATGCCCCGCTCACCTTGTGCCATGCCTGCGGCCACCGCATGCGCTGCCCCTCCTGCACCGCATGGCTGGTGGAGCACCGCTTCCGCCGCCGCCTCACCTGCCACCATTGCGGCTACCAGGCCCCGGTGCCGGAGGCGTGCCCCGCCTGCCACGCCAAGGACAGCCTGGTTGCCGTGGGACCCGGGGTGGAGCGGCTGCAGGAGGAGGTGCAGACCCTGTTTCCCGCCGCCCGCTCCCTCGTGCTCTCCTCCGACCTGCTGGGCGGGGTGGAGCGCATGCGCGCCGAGCTCGATGCGGTGGCCAAGGGCGAGGTGGACGTGGTGGTGGGCACCCAATTGGTGGCCAAGGGCCACAATTTTCCCGGCCTCGCCTTGGTGGGGGTGGTGGATGCGGACGTGGGCCTCGGCCATGGCGACCCGCGCGCCGCCGAGCGCACCTTCCAGCTGGTGCATCAGGTGGCCGGGCGGGCCGGGCGCGGCAAGGCCGAGGGCCGCGGCTTCATCCAGACCCACATGCCCGAGCATCCGGTGATGCGGGCGCTGGTGACCGGCGACCGGGACGCCTTCTACGACACCGAGATCGCCGCCCGGGAGGAGGCGCAGCTTCCCCCCTTCGGCCGCATGGCCAGCCTCGTCGTCTCGGCCAGCGAAGGCCATGCGGCGGAAGGCCATGCCCGGCGCCTTGCCGTCTCCGCGCCGCTGGTGGAGGGGGTGCGCATCCTCGGCCCGGCGGAGGCGCCCCTGGCCGTGCTGCGCGGCCGCCACCGCTGGCGGCTGCTGGTGCGCGCGCCCCGCGGCTTCGACCTGTCGCGCTATCTGCGGGCGTGGCGGGAGGTGGCGCCGCGGCCCACGGGCAATGTGAAGGTGGCCATCGACGTGGACCCGCAGAGCTTCTTTTGAGGGCGGACCGCAGGGAACAGAAGGTGTCAGAAGGTCATTGCCGGCATAACGTGGAAATGACATGATTCAGCTGTGCCCGCAGCGTCCCGCGTGCGCAGGAGGAACGGCGATGGTCGTAACCAGCCCGAAACAGCGAAACCTTTTTGAGAAGCTCCTTGTGCTGGCGAAGGGCGACATGCATCTCGTGGAAGCTGCAATTCGGCAGAACACAGAGGCGCCCGGGGAGCCCGCGGACCTTCAGAAGGTGATCGCTTATATCCGCGACAAGAGGGATGCGTCGGACTCGAAGAAGGTCGCATAGGTATTTCCGTGTCCCTCGCCTGGGCAACGATAACCATCGTCGCACTCCTTCTTCCAGGGGCTGGCTTTCTGTCTGGACTGGCGCTTCGAGACCGCTTTTCGCAAGAAATAATCCGAACGAGCGCGCTAGGCGAAATCGCCCTAGCCCTGTTCCTGTCGATCATATTTCATTTTCTTGCATATAGTATATTGGTATATTTACTTGGAGATTTTACACAAAATATTATAAAGTCTGGATTCTTTGATTATAGGTGACCATATGAATACCCTAAAGCCATCGAACAATTTGCGTTCTATGGAGCGATATATTTTATTGTATCTCCGATTATCACGTTCATTATTGGATATCGAGTATCTTACTATATAAAGACCGGACGACTGCCCCAGTTTTCAAAGTACCCATGGATAAATGAACTTCAAAACACAAATGATGGAATCATAAAAGCATACATAATGACCAAGATTGAGTGCAATAATAACGTTCTTATGTATGAAGGAATTTTATCAGAATTTTACCTTGATAATGAGGGGCGCTTCACATACATCGTCCTGCAGAACTGTTATAGATATTCAATGGAGTTTAATTCTAGAGCACTTGATCTCCACAGCCAACTTCCCCTTTTCAAAGACCAATTCAATCGCTCTCAAATATGGAATTATCTTACCATTTCTGGCGAAAACATAGCCAATGTCCTGTTTGAGAAAGTCGGCTCGCTGGATGATTCAGCCGAGGGAACGCAAGTCTTGGATGAGGCCATCAGCACGGATCAGGCCGTCTCTCGCCCTTGACTCTGCGCATATAGGCACAGCACCGCCCCGCCTTGCTCCCGCCCCGGCTTTGCGCACAATCCCCGCCATGCTCGCCCGCGCCGAATCAGCCGCCCCGTCCTGCGCCCCCGTCGCCCTTGCCGGCGCCGATCTGCTGCTGGACCCGTCCGGGGCGCTGGTGTGGCCCGGCGAAGGGGTCCTGGTGGTGGCCGACCTGCACCTGGAAAAGGGCTCCGCCTTCGCCCGCCGCGGCCAGATGCTGCCGCCCTACGACACGCTGGACACGCTGGCCCGGCTCGCCGAAGCCATCACCCGCCACCGCCCGCGCACGGTGATCGCCCTGGGCGACAGCCTGCACGACCGCTGGGCGGCGGAGCGCATGGCCGATGCGGTGCGGGACGAAATCCGCCGCCTCCAGGCCGGCCGCAGCTTCGTGTGGATCGCCGGCAACCACGACCCCGCGCCCCACGATCTCGGCGGCGAGGGCATGGCCGCGCTCACCATCGGCCCTCTCGTGTTCCGCCATGAACCCTCGGACCCGCCGGAGCCGGAGGCCGGCGAGGTGTGCGGGCATCTTCACCCCTGCGCGCGCATCGCCACCCGCGGGCGCGGGGTGCGCCGGCGCTGCTTCGTCACCGATGGGCGGCGCATGGTGCTGCCGGCGTTCGGCGCCTATGCGGGAGGGCTGAGCGTGCGCGACCCGGCCATTGCCGGGCTGTTCCCGCCCCGCGGCTTCACCGCGCACCTTCTGGGCACCGGCCGGACCTATGAGATGCCCGCCGCCGCCTGTCTCGGCGACTGAGACCGTCCGCTCCGGCCTTTGACCGGCGCCAGGCGGGCGCGCGGGCCTGACCATCGGCCCAGGAGTCATGCTTACGGGCCGCCGGCATGATCCTGGAGGCGGGCGAACCGCCCCATGGCACCCCGGCTGGCACCCCGGGCCGGCCCCGGGCGCAGCCCCGCGACCGGGCGCCGCTCAGTCCCGCCGGCGGCGGATGCGCACATAGAGCGCGCCGTCGCCGCCATGGCGCCGCCCGGCGGATTCGAAGCCCACCACCACCGCCCGCAAGTCCGGCTCGGCCAGCCACAAGGGCACCGCGCGCTTCAGCACGCCGCGCCCCTCGCCGAAGGCCGGGCCAAGGCTCATCAGCCGCTCGGGATCGCCCTTGCCGGTGATGACCAGCACCACGCTATGCCCGCTCGCCTGCGCCTCCAGAAGGAACAGGCGCAGCCGGCGGTGGGCGGCGGCCTGGGTGAGGCCGTGCAGGTCGAGCCGCGCATCCACCTCCGCCCCGCGGGTCAGCCGGCGGCGGGTCTTCGGCTCAAGGGTCGCCAACGGGGGGGGCGGGGGGGCGGGGGGCGCCTTCGCCGGCCCGCGCCGGGACGCAGCAGCGGGACGCGGCTCGCTTCCCCCGGCGGGCGCCGCCTCCGCCGCCGGCGGCTCGGCGGCGGGCGCAGGCGCAGGCGGAGGAATGTCGGCCGGCTTCAGGGGTTTGACGGAGCGGACCACATGGTCCCACAGGGCGCGCTCCTCCGCATTCAGCACGCGCCGCCGGCCACGCCGGCTCATGCCCTGCTCCCCATTTCCCGCGCCCTCATGGCCCATGCCGTCATGGCGCGCGCGGGGCGCCGGCCCCCGCAGCGGAAAGGCGCGGCACCAGCAGGATGAAGCGGCCCGGATGGCGGATGCGCCCGGCCACCGCGCCGGCCGCCTCGCCCGCGCCGAAGAACAGGTCGGCCCGAGCCGGGCCGACGATGGCGGAGCCGGTGTCCTGCGCGATCATCAGCCGCCGGAACGGCTCGGCCGCGCCGGGGGCGGAAAGGGGCAGGTCCGCCGCCACGAAGACCGGCGTGCCATAGGTGTGGAGCTTGCGGTCCACGGCAAGGGAACGGCCGGCGGTGAGCGGCACGCCCTGCGCGCCCATGGCGCCGGCCCCGGCGCCGAGGTCCAGCACCTTGAAGAAGACATAGGAACGGTTTTCGCGCCGCAGCGCCCGGCCGGCGGCGGGGTCGGCCGCCATGAAGGCGCGGATGCGCGCCATGGACATCTCTTCCCGCGGCACCACCCCGCGTTCCACCAGCAGCCGGCCCACCGGCAGGTAGGGATGGCCGTTATAGCCGTCATAATTCAGGCGCAGCACCCGGCCGTCGGGCAGGCGCAGGCGGGCGGAGCCCTGGATCTGCATGAAGAACAGGTCAATGGGGTCGCGCAGCCAGGCGATTTCCAGCCCACGCCCGGCCAGCGCCCCGTCCTCGATGGCGGCGCGGTCGAAATAGGGCACCAGGCGGTCCCCCTCCCGCCGCTGGGCGCCGCCCGCATTGGGCGTCGGCCCCGGCCCGGCCATCACCAGGTCCGCCGGGCGGGCATAGACGGGAACGTCGAAGCCACCGCCGGGGACCAGCGCCCCCTCCACCTCCGGCTCGTAATAGCCGGTGAAGAAGCCGCCGTCGCGGCCCTCGGGGCTCACCTGCCACGGCCGGAAGTTGGCCTCGAAGAACAGCCGCGCCAGCGCCGGGGCCGGCTGCCCCGTGCCAAGCCGGCGCGCCGCCGCGCAGGCGAAGGCCAGCCCATCGCGCAGGGTGGGGGCGGCGGCGGGGCAGATCTCCTGCGGCGGGGTCCGCAAGGCGGCGCAGCTGGCCTGGAAGGCGGCGAAGGCGGCCGCGTGGTCGTCCGCCGCCCAGCCATCGAGGTCGCCGAAGGCGAGGGGAAGAAGGCGGGCGCCGGGAATGACGGGGGCGGGCATCACCTGAGGCATGGACACCGGCGCGCCCCCCGTGGTGACCGCCGGCGCCGGAGGCGCCGGGGTCGCGGCCCCGGCAGAGGCGGAACAAGCCGGAGCGAACGGCAGCGCCGCCGCCAGAACCACCGCCGCGGCGGCGCGCAACAGACCGGGCCACGGATGCCGCCGACGGTGGCGCCCTCCGTGCCGTGATCCTGCCGCAGCCCCGCGCGCCACCACCTTCAGCCTCACTGCGCGGCTTCGGTGGCCACCAGCTTCCAATTGGGGTCGCGCGTGCCGAGCTCGCGGGCGAAGGTCCACACGTCGGTCACGTCGGCCACCGTGTCGGGGCTGCCGTCCACCACCGCGCCATCGGCGCCGCGGGTGACGGAGATCAGCTTGGACACGAACCGCACCGTGATCTGCGCGGTGCGGGTGCGCACGGTCACGTCCTGCAGGTCCGCCCGCTCGATGGCGACGAAATTCGATTCCATGGTCTCGCGCCGGCTCTCACGCTCGGCGATGGCAGCGACGAAGCTGTCATAGACATCCTTGGCCAGGAGGTCCTTCAGCATCCGCCGGTCGCCGGCCGCGAATGCCTTGACGATCTCCTCGTAGGCGGAACGGGCGCCGGCGAGGAAGTGCCCGGCGTCGAAATCCGGCTCGATGCGCGCGATCTCGTCGAGGGCGGCGGCGACCGCGGTGCCCTCCTGCGTCACGCTCTCCCAGCGGAAGGCAGGGGGCGCCTCGTCCGCATCGGGGATCGCCGGGCCCGGCACCGGGGCGGCGCGCTCCGGCAGGCTCACCACCTTGTCCGAGGCCGGCTGCGGCGGCCGCGCCGTATCGCGGGAATAGGGATCGTAGGGCGGACGCTCGCGCCCGGTGCGCTGCCCCAGCACGCTGCGCAGCCGCACGAAGATGAAGACCGCCAGGGCCAGGAAGATGATCGTGTAGATGTCGAGCACTGCGCTTCGCCATGCCTTTCGGATGCACCCGGCCACACCGCCGCACCCTGTTGCCGCTTCCGGTTCCGGCGCAGCGCCTGCCGCATCCGGCCGGGGCCCGCTGCTCCGGGTCGTCTCGAATATGTACGTCGAAGCCGCCCGCCTGCCACCCCCCCCTCGGATGCCGGCGCGTGCATTTTCACGGCCACCTTACGGCAGGTGACGCCCGGGCGCCACCTCGTCGCAAGCACGGCCCGGCGGCATTGACCCGTCGCTGACGGTACCATACAGTCATTCAAAACGATTAGATTCCAGCGATAAAAGCTCGAACGACAGGGAGTGAAACAATGCGCCGGCTTATGCTTGCGGGGCTCGCCCTCGCTGCATCCATCCTCGTTGCCCCCACCCTTTCCGCCACCGCGGCGAAAGCCGCCTACCCCGACCGGCCCATCACCCTCATCGTCCCGTGGGGCGCCGGTGGCGGCACGGATGCGGTGGCGCGCATCGTCGCATCGCTCATGGAGAAGGATCTCGGCCAGCCGGTGGCGGTGGTGAACCGCACCGGCGGACAGGGGGTCGTCGGCCACCAGGCCATCGCCGACGCCACGCCGGACGGCTACACCATCGGCATCATCACGGTGGAGATCGCCATGATGCACTGGCAGGGCCTGACCCAGCTCTCCGGCACCTCCTACACCCCCCTCGCCCTGATGAACGAGGACCCCGCCGGCGTGCAGGTGCGGGCCGACGCCCCGTACAAGACGCTCGACGACCTCATCGCCGACATCAAGGCCAACCCCGGCAAGTTCAAGGCGTCCGGCACCGGCCAGGGCGGCATCTGGCATCTGGCCCTCGCCGGCATGCTCTCGTCGCTGAAGGTGAGCCCGGCCAGCGTGCCGTGGGTGCCCTCCAACGGCGCGGCCCCCGGCCTGCAGGACCTCATGGCCGGCGGCGTGCAGCTGGTCACCTGCTCCCTGCCCGAGGCCCGCTCGCTCATCGACGCCGGCCGGGTGAAGAGCCTCGCCATCATGAGCACCGAGCGGTCCAGGCTCATGCCCAACATCCCCACCCTGAAGGAGGCGGCGGGCAGCGCCTGGACCATCGGCGCCTGGCGCGGCATCGCCGCCCCCAAGGGCATCGACAAGGCGGTCTCCGACAAGCTGCAGGCGGCCCTGAA
The DNA here is from genome assembly GCF_047444035.1 of Xanthobacter sp. AM11. Classification (NCBI taxonomy): domain Bacteria; kingdom Pseudomonadati; phylum Pseudomonadota; class Alphaproteobacteria; order Hyphomicrobiales; family Xanthobacteraceae; genus Xanthobacter; species Xanthobacter sp. AM11. Next base: position 1,169,108 of record NZ_JBLAOA010000001.1, on the reverse strand, counting down.
GAAGGTCTATGACAGCAAGGAATACCAGGACTTCCTTGCCAGCCGCGGCTTCGGCGGGCGCTATGCCGACGGCCCCGGCTTCGCCGCCTTCATGGCCACGGCGGATTCCGCCCTCGGGCAGGTGATGAAGGAAACCGGGCTCGCCAAGTAGCCGCGGCCCGCTGCCCCCGCCGGACGCCGGAGCGGGCGCCGGCGGACGGCCCTGCCGGGCGCCGGCCGCGGCGCCCTCCCCTCTCCCGAACCGCCGGAACCGCATCATGCGCTTCAGCGACCTTATCCTCGGCCTCGTCCTCATCGCCGGGGCAGCCCTGCTGTTCGCCGCCGCCTCCACGCTGCCGCCGATCCCCGGCCAGAAGTACGGCGCCGACGTCTTCCCCGTCCTCACCGCGGCGGGGCTGGCCGCCTGCGGCTTCATCCTCAGCGTCGGCGCCATCCGGGCCGGACCGTTCCCGCTGGCCGCGGCCACCTGGGTGCGCGAGCCCGGCGCCCCCTTTCGCGCCGTCGCCACCATCGCGCTGGTGATCGCCTACATGGTGCTCGCCCCGCTGATCGGCTTCGTGCCCACCGCCACGCTGGTGCTTTTCGGCCTGTTCTCCGTGGTGCGGGTGCGGCCCGCCGTGGCGGTGCCGGTGGCCGTGGGCGCGGCACTCATCATCTACTTCTCCTTCAACCTCCTGCTGCGCGTGCCGCTGCCGCGCGGCCTCGTGGAGAGCCTGCTGCCATGAACGCCATCGCCACCGGCATCGAGATGGTGATGCGCTGGGACGTGATCATCACCATCGTCATCTCCGCCGCCTTCGGCCTAGTGGTGGGCGCCATTCCCGGCCTCACCGCCACCATGGCCATCGCCTTGCTGGTGCCCGTCACCTTCTTCATGGACCCCATCCCGGCGGTGGGTGCCATGATCGCCTGCTCGGCCATGGCCATCTTCGCCGGCGACATCCCCGCCACCCTCATGCGCATGCCGGGCACGCCGGCTTCCGCCGCCTATTCCGAGGAATGCTACGCCATGACCCGCAAGGGCGAGGCGGAGGTGGCGCTGGGCGCCAACGTGCTGTTCTCGGCCCTGGGCGGGCTGTTCGGCACCCTCATTCTCATCATCGCCGCCCCGCTGCTGGCGGAGGTGGCGCTGGGCTTCTCCTCGTTCGAATATTTCTGGCTGGCGCTGCTGGGCCTGGCCTGCGCCATCTTCATCGGCGCCGGCTCGCCGGTGAAGGGGCTGGTGTCCCTGTTCCTCGGCCTGTTCGTGGCGCAGATCGGCATCGACAATCCCGGCGGGGTGCCGCGCTTCACCTTCGGCAATTCCAACCTTCTGGGCGGCATCGACTTCATCCCCGCCATGATCGGCCTGTTCGCCATGTCGGAGGTGCTGCGCACCATGGCGTCCGGCGCGCGCGACTGGAACGTGAAGCAGACCGCCCTGGGCAACCCGCTGAAGGGCTGGGGCCGGCTCGTGGTGAAATACTGGCCGCAGCAGATCCGCGGCAACATCACCGGTACCGCCATCGGCATCCTGCCGGGGGCGGGGGCGGACATCGCCGCCTGGGTGTCCTACGCCATGAGCCGGAAATTCTCCAAGACCCCGGAGAAGTTCGGCACCGGCCACGTGGAAGGCATCATCGAGAGCACCTCCTCCAACAATGCGGCGCTGGCGGGGGCCTGGGTGCCGGCGCTGGTGTTCGGCATTCCCGGCGACAGCATCACCGCCATCGTCATCGGCGTGCTCTATCTGAAGGGCCTCAATCCGGGGCCGACCCTGTTCCTCAACAACCCGGAATCCATCTACGCCGTCTTCACCATCTTCATCCTGGCGAATATCGCCATGATCCCCCTCGGCCTTGCGGCGCTGAAGGCGGGCACGGTGCTGCTGCGCTTTCCCCGCGCCATCCTCATCCCGCTCATCCTCCTGTTCTGCATCGTCGGCGCCTATGCGGTGAACAATTCCACCTACGGCGTGGTGCTGATGCTGGTGTTCGGGGTGCTGGGCTTCCTCATGGAGGAGCACGACATCCCCATCGCCCCGTGCGTGCTGGGCATCGTGCTGGGCAAGATGCTGGAGGAGAGCTTCGTCACCTCCATGATCAAGTCGGACGGCAACCTCCTCGCCTTCTTCGAGCGGCCCATCGCGGCGGGGCTCGGGGTGCTCACCCTCCTGGTGTTCGCCCTGCCCCTGTGGACGGCGCTGCGGGCCCGGCGGGCGGCGACAGGATAAGGCGGGGGAACCGGACCGGCGCCCGGCGGCTTGAGCCGGGGCGGGCGCTTGCGTCCGTGCCCCACTTGGCGCACTAGTTTGCGCTCCCTTCCATGCGGATTGCTCATGGCCCCTACGGTATTGCTTGCGGACATCGGCGGCACCACGACGCGGGTGGCGCGCGCAGGCGCGGACGGAACCCCCTTCGATACCCGGCTCGAAGCCAATGATTCCTATGGCTCGCTGGAAGAACTGCTCCGCACCTACCTCGCCTCCCTCTCCGGCGAGGCGCCGTGCTGCGCGGCGCTGGCCGTCGCCGGCCCCATCGACGGTGACGTGGTGCGGCTGACCAACCGCGACTGGCGCTTCTCCGTGCAGCAGCTGGCCGGCGACCTCGGCCTGCGGCGGCTGGAGGTGCTGAACGACTTCGCCGCCTTCGCCCACGGCCTGCCCCTGCTCACCCGCGACGACCTGATGGAGGTGGGCACCGGCCGGGCGGTGGCCGGCGCGCCCATGCTGCTGTGCGGCCCCGGCACCGGGCTGGGCACGGCCCTCATCCTGCCGCGGGACGGCGGCTGCGAGGTGATCGCGAGCGAGGCCGGGCACATGCGGCTTGGCGCCGTGACCACCGACGAGGCCCGCATCGTGGCCCATCTGGTGCGTGACCTGGGGCCGGTGTGCGTGGAACATGTGCTCTCCGGCCCGGGGCTGGTGCGCCTGCACCGCATCCTTTCGGGGGAACAGCTTTCGTCCCACGCCATCATCAAGGCGGCGCTGAACGGCCAGATGCAGGAAAAGGAAAGCTGCCTGGTGTTCCTGCGCATCCTCGGCCGGGTGCTGGGCGACCTCGCCCTCGCTTTCGACGCCAAGGGCGGCGTCTATGTGGGCGGCGGCATCGGCCGGGCCATGGCGCACCTGTTCGCCGACAGCCCCTTCCGCGCCGCCTTCGAGGAGCACCCGCCCTATCACGACCGCCTGTCGCTGGTGCCCATCCATGTGGTGACGCACGCCACCCCGGGCCTCGTGGGCATCGGCGAGATCGGCCGCCGGCTGCTGCGCGAGGTTTAGAGCGCGCGCCGATCAGCTTGCACCGCAAGCTGATCGGCAAAACGTTCTCTATCCTTAAGTGAGAGGGCGATTCACCGATCAAATTGAGTCAATTTGAGCGGATCGCGCTCTAGAGCAGGGTTTCACCCGCCCGTTATTGAATGAAGGCGGGCGGGGCCTGCGCGCTCAGAACCGGTATTGGGCGCTCAGCACCACGCCGTTTTCCTGCGGGGCGTTGCGGGCGAACCAGGTGCCCACCACGGCGAGCTGGACGGTGAGGGCCGCGCTCCAGTCGTAGGCGGCGGCCAGCTGCGCCTTGTAATATTCGTAGGAGACGCCGAAATACGGCCCCTCCCCCGCCCCTTCCGACACCACGTTGAAGGATTGCAGCAGCACCTGCCAGCGCTCGGCCACGCGCACGCCCAGGGTGGCGTCGAAGTGGAACTCGTCGGGCGGATCGCCGAAGCGCAGCCGCTGGGCGGCCTGCAGGTCTAGGAAAGCGGCCTTGCCGAACAGGGTGAAGGCGCAGCCGGCCAGAAGCCGCAGGTCCAGCTCCGCATCCTCATAGCCCACGGCGGCAGCGCTCTGGGAGCTTCCGGTTCCCGGAAAACGGCCCACCACTTGCGCCGAGACCACCGCATCGCCGGCGGCCAGCAGGCGCACCCGCGCCCCGGCATCCGTATAGCCCGGCCCCGCATAGGAGGCCGGTCCCGGCGCGCCCAGGTCCACGGCCAGGAATTGCGGCGCCACGATGAGGGTGAGCCAATCGGTCGCCCCGTATTCGAACACCAGCGTCACTTCCACCTTGTCGTAGGGCCGGCTGTCATAGAGCGTCGAGGAGGGGCCGAACTCGCGGTCGGAATGGGCGGCCGAGCCCTGCAGGATGACCTGCCCGGCGCCGCTCTCCAGCGTCCAGGCGCCGGCATGGGCCATGGCGGGCGCACCGGCCAGCGCGGCGGCAAACGCCACCCCCGCGACCGGCCCGCGATGCGCGCCACGCCTGTGCCTGCCGGGCGCGCGAACCGCGCCCGCTTTGTGCCTGCCTGCCGTGCCCATTCATCCCGCCCCGGCCCGGTTGCAATCATACGCGGGAGCGTGCGGCGGGTCGCCCCTGACGTTAAGTGACCTTGCGTAAATTTCATCCGGCTTCGTCTTGCCCGGCTACTGCGAACCCACCATATTGACGTCGGACGGCAGGCTTGGCGGACGAACGCTGGGGCTGCGGTCACGATTTTCTCGAAGGGGATCGACGATGTCCGATTATGATCGCAACGTCGCCGGGCGTTTTAATCCGTCGGTGGCACGCTCGCAGGCCGCGATCGACCAGGGACTGCGGGCATATATGCTCAGCGTCTACAATTACATGGCGCTTGGTCTCGCCATCACCGGCGCGGCCGCGCTCGGTGTGTATCTTCTGTCCGTGACCACCGACCCGAGCCAGGCGGCCGGCCAGGTGCGCGGCGGCATCATGCTGACCCAGTTCGGCTATGCCCTGTTCGTGAGCCCGCTGAAGTGGGTGGTGATGCTGGCCCCGCTGGCGGCCGTGTTCTTCCTGAGCTTCCGCGTCGAGCGCATGAGCGTCACGGCGGCGCAGACCACGTTCTGGGTGTTCGCGGCCATCATGGGCGTGTCGCTCTCCACGATCTTCCTCGTGTACACCCACGAGAGCATCGTCCGGGTGTTCTTCATTACCGCGGCTTCCTTCGGCGCGCTGAGCCTCTACGGCTACACCACGCAGAAGGACCTCAGCGGCATGGGCACCTTCCTGATGATGGGCCTGATCGGCATCGTCATCGCCTCGCTGGTGAACATCTTCCTCGGCTCGACGATGCTGCAGTTCATCGTCTCCGTGGTCGGCGTCCTGGTGTTTGCGGGCCTCACCGCCTACGACACCCAGCGCATCAAGGAAATGTACTTCGCCGCCGACGACGTGGCCGTGATGGGCAAGAAGGCCATCATGGGCGCGCTGACCCTCTACCTGGACTTCATCAACCTGTTCATGATGCTGCTCCAGCTGTTCGGCAACCGCAGCAACGACTGACGCGGCCGGCCTTCATCGGCCCACGCACAGGGCACACGCATTCGGGGCCCCGGCGCAAGCCGGGGCCTTTCCTTTTGGCCGGCGCCTCCCGACGGCGGCGCCGGCCGGCGCGGTGGCGGGGCCGGACGCATCACCCGCCCTTTCCAGCCCGGGCCGTCCTGCCGTAGAACGCCTTCATGCCGATCCGACCCGCCACCCCCGCCGACATCCCCGCCATCGCCGCCATCTATGACGAGGCGGTGCGCACCGGAACCGCCTCCTTCGAGGTGACGCCGCCGGGCGCGGCGGAGATGGCGCGGCGCCACGCCGCCATCACCGAGGGCGGCTACCCCTATCTGGTCATGGAAGAGGATGGCGCGGTGCTGGGCTATGCCTATGCCAGCGCCTTCCGCCCGCGCATCGCCTATCGCCACACGGTGGAGAATTCCATCTATGTGGCCCCCGCCGCGCAGGGGCGGGGCGTGGGCCGGGCGCTGCTGGAAGCGCTGCTCGTGCAATGCGAGGCGGCAGGCTTCCGCCAGATGGTGGCGGTGATCGGCGACAGCGCCAATGCCGGCTCCATCGGCCTGCACCGCGCCTGCGGCTTCCAGCCGGCGGGCCTGCTGGAAGCCACTGGCCTGAAGTTCGGCCGGTGGATCGACACGGTACTCATGCAGCGCCCCCTCGGGCGGGGCGCCGATGGCGTGCCCGAGGAGGCGGACCTGAGCTTCAGCGGGTGATCAGCGTACCCGCGCCATGGTCGGTGAGCAGCTCCAGCAGCACCGCATGGGGCACCTTGCCGTCGAGGATGACCACGCCTTCCACGCCTTTTTCAAGGGCATAGATGCAGGTCTCCACCTTGGGGATCATGCCGCCGGAAATGGTGCCGTCGGCAATCAGCGCCCGCGCCTCGGCGATGGTGAGGCGGGGGATGAGCGCCTTGTCCTTGTCCAGCACGCCCGGCACGTCGGTGAGCAGCAAAAGGCGCTTGGCCCCCAGCGCCCCGGCGATGGCGCCGGCGAAGGTATCCGCATTCACATTGTAGGTGCCGCCATCCACCGCCGCGGCCACCGGCGCCAGCACCGGAATAAGCTCGCGGCCGAGGATCTGGTCCAAAACCATGGTGTCCACCTCGTCGGGCTCGCCGACGAAGCCGAGGTCCACCACCTGCTCGATCTTGCTGTCCGGGTCCACCACCACGCGGTTGGCCTTCCGCGCGCGCACCATGTTCCCGTCCTTGCCGCACAGGCCGATGGCCTTGCCGCCGGCCTCGTTGATGAAGCCGACGATCTGCTTGTTGATGGAGCCGGCCAGCACCATCTCCACGATTTCCACCGTCGCCTTGTCGGTGATGCGCAAGCCCGCGGCGAATTCGGACTTGATGCCGAGCTTGGCCAGCATGGCGCCGATCTGCGGCCCGCCGCCGTGCACCACCACCGGGTTCACGCCGGCCTGCTCCAGCAGCACGATGTCCTGGGCGAAGTTGCGCGCCACGTCCTCGCTGCCCATGGCGTGGCCGCCATATTTCACCACCACGATGGCGTCGTCATAAAGCTGCATGTGGGGCAGCGCCTTCGCCAGCACTTCCGCCTGCAGCCGGGCTTCCGAAACGGGGGTGGGATTGGGCTCGTTCATGCAGCGCTCGCTCGTCATCCGCGGCCGCCGCGGCCGGGGGGCGGCGCCGTTCTAGCGGTTTCCTGCGCTCCGGCAAAGGGCTGGCGGATGGGTGCGGATGCGCGTGTCTTCCCCTGCGGCACACTTTTCAAGGTCGCGGAAAGGTGATCGAAAGCCGCCGCGCGCGGCGTCCTGCCACCACATTCAAGGTGCCATCAGCGCCGCGATCGGGCGCGCCCCGCCGCCTCCAGCTCCCCGCCAGACACAGCACACGGACCATGACGCTCCATTCCCCGCACCATGCGCCCCCGCCCGCGCGCCGCCCCCACGACCTGCCGCCGGGGACCATCGCCCTCCTGTTCATTCTGTGCTTCACGCTGGTGGCGGTGCCCATCGTCAGCCACCCGATCCCGCCCCTGTCCGATTATGTGAACCACCTGGCGCGGATGCAGGTGATCGCGGCACTGCCCCACGATGCGGACCTCGCCCGCTTCTATCACCTCGACTGGTCCATCCTGCCGAACCTGATGATGGACCTGGTGGTGCCGGTCATCGACCGGGTGACGGACGTCTACACGGCGGGGGAGATCTACACGCTCCTGTGCTTCGCCCTCATCGCCGGCGGCACCCTCACCCTCAACCGCGCCCTGTTCGGCGTGTGGTCGGCGCTGCCGCTGCTGGCGTTCCCGCTGCTGTACAACGGCATCTTCCTCATCGGGGTGATGAATTATTATTTCGGGATCGGCCTTGCCCTGTTCGCCCTCGCCGCCTGGAGCTTCCTGCGCGAGGCGGCGTGGCCCTGGCGCTTCCTGGTCTCGGCCGGCTTCGTGGTGGCCCTGTTCTTCTGCCACCTGTTCGCCGCGGGGGTCTATGGGGTGGGGCTGCTCGCCTTCGAGATCGACCGCCTGCGCCGCGCCCGCGGGGCGCCCCTCGGCCCGCGCCTTGCCGCCTTCATGGCGGCGGGGCTGCCGTTCCTGCCCGTGGTGCCGCTGCTGATGGCGAGCCCCACCTGGGGCCTGTCGGGCCAGAACATCTGGGAGCCGCAGGGCAAGATCGACGGCCTGGAGATGGTCGCCAACGTCTATTTCGACCATGTGGCCATCGCCCTTACCGCGGTGGTGGTGGGGGCCGGCCTATGGGCGGCGCGCCACCGGCTGCTGCAGGTGCATTCCCTGATGCTGCCGCTGCTGCTGGTGGCGGGCGCGGTCTATCTCGCCATGCCACGGGTGGTGTTCGCCACCTATATGGCGGACCAGCGCCTGCCGGTGGCCATCGCCTTCATGGTGCTGGCGGCCATGCGGGTGGACCTGCGCCACCGCCTCGCCCGGCGCGGCTTCGCCGTGGTGCTGCTGGTGATGCTGGCGGTGCGGGTGGGCGAAGTGCAGGTGGTGTGGAACCGCCTCACCCAATGGACGGCGGCCTTCGGCCAGTCGGTGGGGGACATCCGCCGCGGCTCGCGCATCCTGGTGGCCTATGCGGACATCCAGGGCGGCGCCGATCCGCAGGACCTCGGCCTGATGCACGCGGCCTGCCTCGCCATGATCGAGAAATCCTCCCTCGTCACCACCGCCTTCACCGTGAAGGGCAAGCAGATCCTGCGGGTGAACGCGCCCTATCGCGACCATGCGGACACCGAGGACGGCAACCCGCCGCAGATCGAGCAATTGCTCCTCACCGAGGAGGAGCCCACCCCCGACGGCCCGCGCTATTGGGACCTCTGGCCGAAGCACTTCGATTACGTCTATGTGCTGTTCACCGAGCGCGGCGCGCCCAACCCCGACGACGACCGCCTGAAGCTGGTGTTCGAGGGAGAGCGGTTCCAGCTCTACCGGGTGATCCCGCCGCCGGTGCCGCCATCCTGACGGGGTGTCACCACCGCGTCACGGTTCGGTGCAAGGCAACCCGCCTTCCTCTGCCCCGGAGCTTCGATGGAAACCGTCTTCACCAATGCCCGCCTCGTCCTTGACGATACCGTAACGGACGGCACGCTGGTGGTGCGGCAGGGGCGCATCGCCGCGGCGGAGCCGGGACGGGTCCATGCGCCGTCCGCCATCGACTGCGAGGGCGACTTTCTCGCCCCCGGCATCGTCGATCTGCATACCGATGCGCTGGAAGGCCATTTCGTGCCGCGCCCCAAGGTGTTCTGGCCGGACGCAAGGGCCGCGGCCCTCGCCCATGACGGCCAGACGGTGGCCAGCGGCATCACCACCGTGTTCGACGCCATCTGCGCCGGCGGCTTCGACCAGGCCAAGGCCGAGCGGCGCGAGCTGTTCCAGGTGATGCTGGATGCGGTGGAGGCCGGCGCCGGCCTGTTCCGCGCCGACCACCGCATCCACCTGCGCTGCGAGATGACCGACCCGGACCTCCTCACCCTGGTGGAGCCGGCTTTGTCGCGCTCCACCCTCGCCTTCGCCTCGCTCATGGACCACACGCCGGGCGCCCGCCAGTGGCGCAATGTGGAGGTGCTGCGCGCCTTCCTCCTCGGCATCGGCAAGGAGGCGGCGGAAGCCGAGCGGGAGATCGCGGAGCGCACCGCGCGCGGACGCGCCAATGTGGAGCGCAACTTCGCGCCGCTGGCGCAGATGCTGGCGCAGGCGGGGCTGGTGCGCGCCAGCCACGACGACACCACCCCCGAGCATGTGGAGCTTGCCCGCGGCGCCGGCTGCACGGTGAGCGAGTTTCCCACCACCCGCGAGGCGGCGCAGGCGGCGCGCCAGGCCGGGCTTGCCACCATCGGCGGCGCCCCCAACGTGGTGCGCGGCGGCTCCCATTCCGGCGGCGTGGCCATGGGCGCGCTGGCCGCGGCGGGGCTGGTGGATGCCCTCGCCTCCGATTATGTGCCGGCCAGCCTGCTGCAGGCGGCCGCACGGCTTCACACCAGCGGCGCGCTGACGCTGCCGGACGCCATGGCCCTTGTCACCCGCCGGCCGGCGGCCATGGCGGGGCTGGAGGATCGCGGCCGGCTGGCGCCGGGCCTGCGGGCGGACCTGCTGCGCTTCCGCATGGTGGAGGGCACCCCGGTGGTGCGCCATGTGGCGGTTGAAGGCGAACGGGTGTTCTGAACGCAAGAGGGAGGGCGCTGCTGGAGCGCGATCCGAGCAAATTGATTCCATTTGCCCGGTGGCCAGCGCGTTCCTGCGCGAATGGAGCGGCGCACCGCCGGCGGGGAAATGGTCCCCGCCCGTGCATTCAGAACACCGGCGGCACGAGGCCCACGGGAAAGCCGGCGAGCTTGAGGGTGCCGGCATCGAAGCTCAGGGCGAAGGTCACGCCCTTGCGGCCCTCCACCTCACCCGGCTTGCCCACCATGGCGAGGGCGGAGACGATGGGGGCCACCTCCCGCGGGATCACCCCGTTGCGGTCCAGCCCCTTCACCAGCTCGTTGAGGCCGGAGAAGCCGAGGTCGAGCTTGCCGTTGAGCCGCGCCTGCGGGTCCAGGGCGACGGCGCCGGCCGCGGTCATCACCACCCGCGGGGAGGAGACGACGAAGCGGTCCAGCCGCGCCACCCCGCCCGCCGCCGCCCACGCCTTCAGCCGCTGCTGCACCGGCATGGGCCGCAGGTCTGCCGAAGCGGTGATGGTGCCCTGCAGGGTCATGTCCACCGGGCCGTTGAGGCCGAGCGCCGTGGCCAGGGCGCTTTCGCCGGCGGTGAGGCCGGAGGCGTAGTCCACGTCGTCGGGCGCGGCCTGGGTGGCGGGCCGGCGGCGCGCATGGAACTCGAAGGTGCGGGCCGAGAGCAGGGGCTGGCCGCCGGCCCCGGCCGATTCCAGGCGCGGCTCGTTCACATGAAGGGAGAAGCGTTCCGGCCGCCCGGACAGGTCGCCGATGCCGCTCATCTGCAGCAGCTTCCAATTGGCCGCATAGGCCTCGCCGGTGGCGAGGTCCTCCACCCGCGCGGGGCCGGTGAATTCGGCCACGATATGGTTGGGCGCCCACACCTGCGCCACCACCTGCGCCGTCACGGCGGTGAAGCGCAGGGGATCGCCGCCGCGGGTTTCCAGCGTCGGCTTCCGGCAGCGCAGCTCGAAGCGGAAGGGGAAGCCGGCCAGGCGGCGTTCGCCACAGCTCCAGGCCCGGCCGAACGCGGCCTCGCGGCCAATCCAGGCGTCGATCTCGCGCTCGGCGCGATTGGCGGCGAAGAACCACAGCCCGGTCCAGCCCGCCGCAAGGACCACCACGATGGCGAGGGGAATGATCACCAGCCAGGGCTTGGCGCGGGTGGAGCCGGCGCCGGCGGGCCGGGGGCTGCTGTCGGGGGTCTCTTCGGCGGTCATGCGCGTCCTTGGCGGTGCGGCCCGCTTGCGGCGGTCCTTCGCTGCTGTTAGGCGACGGGAACGTGTATCTGTCAACGCCGGGGAGCGTTACGCCGGCCATGGTCGATGATGGCGCCACGCAGGAGAAGGCCGGGGGCGCGGGGGCGCCGGGCCGGCAGGCGGCGGGCGACGTGTGGGTGTTCGCCTACGGCTCGCTCATGTGGAATCCGGGCTTCGCCTTCGCCGAGCGCTGCGAGGCGCGGCTCGTGGGGGCCCATCGGACGCTGTGCGTCTATTCCTTCCATCACCGCGGCACGCCGGAGGCGCCGGGCCTGGTGCTGGGGCTTGATCTGGGCGGCTCGTGCCGCGGCATCGCCTATCGCGTGGCGGCGGCCGACTGGCCCGAAACCCACGCCTACCTCACCGCGCGGGAGCAGATTTCCGGCGTCTACCGCGAGGTGGACCGGCGCATCCGGCTGATGGACGGGTCGGGGCGCGACACCGCCGCGGTGGCCTATCTGGTGAACCGCGCCCACCCGCAATATGCCCGGGGCCTGTCGCTGGAGGACCAGCTGCACCTGGTGCGGCGCTCCCACGGCAAATCGGGGCCGAATGCGGACTATGTGCTGGCCACGGTGGCGGCGCTGGAGCATCTCGGCCTCAGCGATCCGGCCCTCGCCTTCATCGCCCGCCACCTCGTGCCCGCCCATCCGGTGCCGGAGACGGCGCCGGATGACGGAAGCGGGCCGATCTGACCCATCCCCCGGCCCCATCGTCTTCCCGGAGCCCCCCTCACGCGGCGTGGCGGCGGCCGAAGCCGCGGGGCATTTCGCACGGGGCAGCGGCGCGCCCCTCCTCGGGCCGGGGCTCCCGCCGCGTGGCGCTGCGCACCAGCAGGCGGCGCAGGGCCGGGGCGGGCTCGTCCCCGAGCACATGGATGTGGATATCTTCCCCGTTGAGGCGTGCGGCGGCGGCGCGGGCCGCCTCCCCCGTGGGGCCGGCCCACATGGCGATGGGGCCGGCCGGAGTCCGGCGGGTCACCACCGCGATGGCGTCGGGATATTCGGGAGCCGCGTCGGCCGGATAGACCGAAAACACATGGCGCGCGCCGTCTTCATCCCGCCAGAAGCGGTAACGCGCACCCAGCCCGCCGTGCCTGAGCCCGGTGAGGCTGCCGGCATCGAAAAGAGGAATCAGGAGCGAATCAGTCACGTTCATGAGAACGAAACTAGAACGATAGCCGCGCCCCGATCAAGAGTTTTCCACAGGTGTGGACAACGGGGACCGCACCGGCGCGGCCGCCCGCCCCCGCAGCTCCGGCGGGGCATCGTCGCCGAGGCTGGCGAGCCCCTCCTCCAGCAGCCGGTCGCTGGCGGTCTCGATGTCGCCGGACAGGCGGGCCATGAAGGCGGCGCGGCCGAGCCCGGGCGGGATCGGCGGCAGGATCTCCACCAGGATGGTCCCGGCCCGCCGCCGCAGCGACCGGCGCGGCCAATAGAGGCCGGAATTGAGGGCGATGGGCAGGCACGGCGCCCCCAGGCTGGAATAGAGGTGGGCGACGCCGAACTTGTAGTCCGGCGCGGCCCCGGCGGGGCGCCGCGTGCCCTCGGGAAAGATCAGGATCTGCCGGCCCTCGCCGATGTCGGCAATGGCCCGGCGGGTCATGGCCCGCATGGCGGAGGAGCCGCCCTTGCGGTCCACCGGGATCATCCGCGCCTTGGCGGCGAACCAGCCGAAGACAGGAATATGCATCAGCTCGCGCTTCAGGATGAAGGCGGGATCGGCGAACAGCGGCAGCAAAGCGAAGGTTTCCCACGCGGACTGGTGCTTGGCGGCGATGAGCAGCGGACCGTCCGGGATGTTCTCTACGCCGCGGAATTCCGCCCGCGTGCCCACCAGCACCCGCAGCAGAAAGACATTCGTGCGCACCCACGACAACACCCCCAGCCGCCACAAGGTGCGCCGCGGCAGCAGCGGCAGCAGCGGCAGGAAGGCGAGAAGATAAAGGGTTGTCGCCAGGTAGAAGGCGATCTGGAACGCAATCGAACGCAGCACCGTCACCGCACTCTCCATGGCCCGCGCCGGCCTGCCGGGGCCGGATCAGGGCGCGCGGGCATGGGCGGGGCCCTTGCGCGCCGGGTCCGGCAATTCCGCCACCGCCCCTGCCACGGCCTGGGCCGGGCGGAATTTCACCGTGGCCATGATGTACTTCAAATATTCCTTCAGCAGCAGCCGCACCGCGGCGGGATCGCGCCACCAGCGCTCGGCCCGCATCTGCGTGGTCACCACCGGGTAGGATACGAGCTCCACCTCCGGCAGGGCGCGGCCCAGCTCCATCATGGCCCGCGGCATGTGCCAGGCGGATGTCACCACCACCAGGGAGCGGAAGCGCCGGCTGCGGGCCCATTCCGCCACCTCCAGCGCATTGCCGCGGGTGTTGAGCGCCTTGTGGCCGAGGTCGATGCAGCAGCTCAGCAGGTGGAGGCTTCCCGGCAGCGCGCGGCGGAATTCGTCGGTGGTGGTGGACGGGTTGACGCCGCTGATGAGCAGGCGCCCGCCCCGCCCGTCCGCCAGCAGGCCCACCGCATCCTCGATGCGGGAGGGGCCGCCGGTGAGCACCACGATGGCATCGGCCGGGCGCACGGCTCCGGGCTCGCGGGCGGCGATCTGGGTGGTGAAGGCGAGGAAGCCGGCGGCCGCGGCCACCGCCCCGCCGCCGGCCAGGAGAATGGCGGCGATGAGCAGCCGCCGCAGCAGGACGCGGCGCCGGACGCCCCCGTCCGTGCCCTTGCCCCCCGACGCAGCCTCCTGGTGCCGCACCGCTCTTCGCCCGGTGTTCGACATGGTCATGCTGGCGACTTTGGCGGCGGAATGCGGCAGGGGCGAGGACGCCGCCGGCCGCACCGGCCCGGCGCGGCTTTCATTGAATCGTCCTCAACGTCCGGTAAACCGTCAGGCGCGAGGTGAGCGCGGTGGCCAGCGCCACCACCACCACCGCCAGCGCGATGCCGAGGAAGCCCCACACGCCGGGATGGAGCCAGCCGAGCACGGTGGGAAGCTCCGGGTCGCCGCCAAGGCCGAACTGCGGCAGGGCCGCCACCGCCCCGAACACCGCCGTCGCCGCAAGCCCGCCGATCAGCCCGCCCTGGGTGCCGATCTTGAGGAAATGCCGCTGGAACTGGGCGGCGATGAAGCCGTCCCGGGCACCGACGAAATGCAGCACCTCCACCACGGAGCGGTTGGTGGCCACCGCCGCGCGGGTGGCGAACACCACCGAGAGGATGGTGGCGAGCCCCACCAGCCCCACCAGCACGATGCCGATGAGCATCACCGCATCGGTCACCGCCACCAGCCGGCGCGACCAGCTGCGGTGGTCGTCCAGGGTGGCGGTGGGGATCTTGTCGGTCAGGGTGCGCTTCAGCCGGGCGAGGTCCGCGGTGCCGCTGCCGTCGAGGCGCAGCACCACCACGCGCGGCACCGGCAGGTCGCCGAGGTCGAGGCCCGAGCCGAGCCAGGGCTCCAGCAGCCGCGCCGTCTCCTCGGGGGTCAGCACATGGGCGTCGGCAATGCCGGGAGTGCGGCGGGCGATGTCGGCCGCGGCCTGCACCTGGGCGTCGGTGGCCTGGGCGTCGCCGGCGCGGATCTGGATGGTGACCTCCCGGGTCACGTCGCTGCGCCACTGGCTGGCGGTGGTGCGCACGGCAAGGGCAGTGCCGATGGTGATGGCGGCAAGGAAGGTCATGATGGCCACCACCGCCACCAGCGCCCGCCCGGCGATGGTGGCGGACGGCACGATGGAACCCTGCGCCCGCGCCTTGCCGGCCGCCTTCCCCGCGCCCTTGGCCGCGCCCTTGCCGGAGGTCTTGCCGGCCTCCTTCCCCGCGCCCTTGCCGGCGGCCTCCTTCGCGGCATGCGCCGTGCCCCCGGGGACGGGGGCGGACGGGGGGATGTGGCCGGTGGGGTCAGTCGTAGACATAGAGGCGACCGTCCGCGATCACGAGGCGGCGGGCGTCGTACTGGTCCATGAGCGCGATGTCATGGGTGGCCAGCAGCACCGACGTGCCCGATTTGTTGAGCTCGATGAACAGGCGCAGCAGCCGCCGCGCCAGCGTGGGGTCCACATTGCCGGTGGGCTCGTCCGCCAAAAGGAATTCCGGCCGGCCGATGAGGGCGCGGGCGATGGCGGCGCGCTGCTTCTCGCCGCCGGAGAGCACCGGCGGCAGCACATGCATGCGCTCGCCCAGCCCCACCCACTGCAGCAGCTCGCTCACCTCCGCGCGGTAGCTGGCTTCTTCCTTGCCCAGCACCCGCAGGGGCAGCGCCACGTTCTCATAGGTGGTGAGGTGGTCCAGGAGGCGGAAATCCTGGAACACGATGCCGATGCGCCGGCGCAGCACCGCCACTTCGTCGGGGTCGAGGGAGGACACGTCGCGCCCGAACAGGGTGATGAGCCCGCGGGTCGGCTTCAGCGACAAGAAGAGCAGGCGCATCAAGGTGGTCTTGCCGGCGCCGGAGGGTCCGGTGAGGAACTGGAACGAATTGGGCTCGATGCCGAAGGACACGTCCTTCAGCACTTCGGGACCCATCCCGTACCTCAGGCCCACATTTTCGAACCGGACCAACGCCCCACCCTCGCCCGAATCGCGCAAAGCCGCGCCGCTTCAACATAAACCAAGCGCGCCGGGCCGTAACCGCCCCGCGCGGCGGCGAAGGCGCGGTGGGCGGGCCGCGGGGAACACGCTTGGAATGGGGGGGAGCGGCTGTCACATCGCGGACCGCACAAGGGCGCTATGGACGCGCACCGCCTGAACGTTCATGCTCGCGCCCTTGCGACGAGGAACCATGCCCCTGCCGAACATTGCCGTTCTCTTCGACGAGAACCAGATCGCCGCCCGCAACCGCGCCCTGGCCGCCGAGATCGCCGCTCTGGCGCCCGAGCGCCTCCTTGCCGTCGCCGTGCTGAAGGGGTCCTTCATCTTCGCCGCCGATCTGCTGCGGGCCATGCATGCGTCGAACCTCTCCCCGGAAGTGGAGTTCATGCACCTGTCGTCCTACCGGGAGGCCACCATCTCCTCGGGGCAGGTGGAGATCCTGAAGGATGTGGAAAGCGACGTGCGCGACCGCGACGTGCTGCTGATCGACGACATCCTGGAATCCGGCCGCACCCTCGCCTTCGCCAAGGACCTGCTGATGGCCCGCGGCGCCCGCCGGGTGCTGGTGTGCGTGCTGCTGGAGAAGCCGGGCAAGCGGGCCGTGCACATCGACGCCGATTTCGTCGGCTTCCCCTGCCCCGACCTGTTCGTGGTGGGCTATGGCATGGACGTGGCCCATGCCTGCCGGCAATTGCCGTTCATCGGGCATATCAAGGGCCTGGAATAGGCCCCTCAGGTCAGGTCCGCGCCGTTGGCCGCCAGCACAGCGCCGGCCAGATAGAGCGAGCCGGCGATGAGCACACGTGGCGGCGCCGCCACGCTGCCGGATGCGTCCGTGCGGGCGATCGACTGCAGCGCCTCGCCCACGTCGCGGGCGAGGCGGGCGGTGATGCCGAGCCCGGCCGCCGCCGCCGCAACCTCCTCGGGCCGCAGCCCGGCATGGGCGCCGGGCACCGGCACCGCCACCGCCTCCCGCACCAGACCGGCGAAGGGCGACAGGAAGCCCGCCACGTCCTTGGTGCCGAGCATGCCGAGAATAAGCACCAGCGGGCGCGAATAGCGCTCTTCCAGCTCGCACAGGGCATGGGCGAGGGCCGCGCCGCCGGCGGCATTGTGGCCGCCGTCCAGCCACACCTCGGCGCCCGCGGGCGCACGGGCGAGCAGAGGCCCCGCCGGCAGGCGCTGCAGCCGCGCCGGCCAGTCCGCCCGCAGGATGCCCGCCTCGAACGCGGCGGGAAGGCGCAGGGCGCGCAGGGTCGCCACCGCAAGTCCGGCATTGTCGATCTGGTGCGGCCCCACGAGGCGCGGCCGCGGCAGGTCCAAAAGGCCGTCCTCGTCGGCATAGACGAGGCGCCCCGCCTCCTCCTGCACGTTCCAGTGCTGGCCGCGCGCGAACACCGGGGCCAGCCGGCGCGCCGCCGCCCGCTCGATCACGCCGAGCACCTCGGGCAGCTGCGCGCCCACCACCACCGGCACGCGCGGCTTGATGATGCCGGCCTTCTCCGCGGCGATGGCCTCCACCGTGGCGCCGAGGAAATCCACATGGTCGATGGACACGGGGGTGATGACGCTGGCCAGCGGCTGGTCCACCACATTGGTGGCGTCGAGCCGGCCGCCCAGGCCCACCTCCAGCAGCAGCACGTCGGCCGGCTGCTCGCGGAACAGCAGGAAGGCCGCCGCCGTGGTGATCTCGAAGAAGGTGACGGGCGCGCCCGCATTGGCGGCCTCCACCCGGTCCAGCGCATCGGCAAGGGCGAGGTCCGACACCAGGGCGCCGCCGCCCGGCCGCCCCAGGCGGATGCGCTCGTTGAAGCGCACCAGATGGGGGGAGGTATAGACATGCACCGAGCGCCCCGCCGCCTCCAGCATGGCGCGCATGAAGGCCACGGTGGAGCCCTTGCCGTTGGTGCCGGCCACATGGATCACCGGCGGCAGGTGCCGCTCCGGGTGGCCGAGGGCCTCCAGCAGCCGCTCCATGCGCGACAGGGACAGGTCGATCTTCTTCGGATGGAGCGCGGCGAGCCGGGCGAGAACCTCGTCGGGGGCGCGGGCGGGCTGGGGCAGGGCCATGGTCATCTCGGCTGCGGGCGCCGCGCGGGCCACGGCCGCGCCCGGTCGGGGCCGCCCGGGGGCGGCGCAGGTATCAGGCGGCGGCGGGTTCGGCCGGCTGCGGGCGGGGCAGCCGCCCCTTGGGCGGCAGAGCGGGCGCCTTCACCAGCAGGCGGCACAGGCGGCCCAGCGTCTCGCGCATCTGGTGGCGGTGCACCACCATGTCGATCATGCCGTGCTCGCGCAGATATTCGGCGCGCTGGAAGCCGTCCGGCAGCTTCTCGCGGATGGTCTGCTCGATCACCCGCGGGCCGGCGAAGCCGATGAGGGCGCCGGGCTCGGAGATCTGCACGTCCCCCAGCATGGCGTAGGAGGCCGTCACCCCGCCGGTGGTGGGATTGGTGAGCACCACGATGTAGGGCTTCTTCGCCTCGCGCAATTCCTGGATGGCGGCGGTGGTGCGCGGCATCTGCATGAGGGAGAGGATGCCCTCCTGCATGCGCGCCCCGCCGGAGGCGGCGAACATGATGAAGGGCGTGCCCTTCTCCGCCGCGGTCTGCAGCCCCTTCACCACCGCCTCGCCGGCCGCCATGCCGAGCGAGCCGCCCATGAAGCCGAAATCCTGCACCGCGACGGTGACGGGCAGCTCTTCCAGCAGGCCGGTGGCCACCTTCACCGCGTCCTGGTAGCCGGTCTTGGTGCGGGCGTCCTTCAGGCGGTCGATGTAGCGGCGCTCGTCGCGGAACTTCAGCGGGTCGGTGGCGACCTCGGGAAGGGGCACCTCCTCATAGGCGCCGTCGTCGAAGGTTGCCTTCAGCCGCTGCACCGCGTCCATGCGCATGTGGTAGCCGGAGGCGGGAATGACGTAGAGGTTCGCCTCAAGATCCTTGTGAAACACCATCTGCCCGGTCTCCGGGCACTTCACCCAGAGATTTTCGGGAACCTCGCGGCGCGCCAGGAAATCGCGGATCTTCGGGCGGACGACGTTGGAAATCCAGTTCACGGGATCATCTCCGGACGGCAGACGGCGGCGCTGCAGCGCACACCGGCGCGCCTCCATGTAATGCCAAGGAGGTCGCGGCGAAAGTGCGGCAATCGGCACCGCGCGCCCATTTGCCCGGCCCATTGCGCCGCAAATGCCGCGGTTTCACGGGTTGCGGGCATCCGCCGGGCGCCGCTGCGCGGCCTTCAGGCGTCAGCGCCGCACGGCGCGCACCGCCTCCGCCAGCTCGCTTGCCAGCGCCTCGACGCCGGCCACGGTGTTGGCGGTGGCGTTGCCCTGCGCATCCAGGGTCCGGCGCACCACCTCCACCAGGGCGGAGCCCACCACCACCGCATCGGCGCCGGCGGCGATGGCCGCGGCCTGCTCCGGGGTCTTCACCCCGAAGCCCACGGCCACCGGCAGGTCGGTGTGCCCCTTGATGCGCGCCACCGCCGCCGCCACCGCGCCCGCATCCGGCGTGGCCGAGCCGGTGATGCCGGTGATGGAGACGTAATAGACGAAGCCCGCCGTGTGCTTCAGCACCGCCGGCAGGCGCCGGTCGTCGGTGGTGGGGGTGGCGAGGCGGATGAAATCAATGCCCGCCGCCAGCGCCGGCAGGCACAGTTCCTCGTCCTCCTCGGGCGGCAGGTCCACCACGATGAGGCCGTCCACCCCGGCCGCCCGGGCATCGGCCAGGAAGCGCTCCACGCCATAGACGTAGATGGGGTTGAAATAGCCCATGAGCACCACCGGGGTGGCGTCGTCCTCGGCGCGGAAGATCCGCACCATGGCGAGGGTTTTGGCCAGGGTCTGCCCGCCCTTCAGCGCGCGCAGGCCGGCCGCCTGGATGGCGGGTCCGTCGGCCATGGGATCGGTGAAGGGGATGCCCAGCTCGATCACGTCCGCGCCGGCCCCGGGCAGCGCCTTCAGGATGGCGAGGGAGGTTTCCCCGTCCGGGTCGCCCGCGGTCACGAAGGTGACGAGGCCCGGGCGGCCTTCCTGTTTCAGCGCGGCGAAGCGGTCGGCGATGCGGGTGGTCATGGGGCTGCCTGGATGGGAGGGAAAAGCGGGCCGGCCGGTGGCGGCCGGAATGCCCTATTTCTGGCCGGTGATGGCGCAGCTGGCGCGGGTGGCGCCGGTGCCGCCCAGCAGGCGCACCTGATCGGTGCCGGTGACCCCGCTCACGATGGAGAAGACCGTGGTGGAGGCCTTGCCCAGGGAGCGGTTGCCGGCGAAGAATTCGCAGCTCACATAGACCTCCGCCACTGTCGCCGGGCCGCTGTTCTTCACCGCGACCGAAACATAGGCGCCGGCCGCATCGGTGAAGATCTTGCCCGGGGTCAGCTGCAGCGTGGCCGGGTCCGCAACCGCGGGCACGGCGGCGAGCAGGAGGAGGCCGGCGAGAACGGTGGCGATGGGCTTCATAGTCTCGTCCCCAGAATCTCGGCCACCTGCGGGACATCCTTGTCCCCGCGGCCGGAAAGATTGACCACCATGAGATGATCGGCCGGAAGCCTGGGCGCAAGCTCGATCACCTTGGCGATGGCATGGGCCGATTCCAGCGCCGGGATGATGCCTTCCAGCTTGGACAGGAGCTGGAAGGCATCCAGGGCCTCCTGGTCGGTGCAGGAGAGGTAGGTGGCGCGGCCGATGTCGTTGAGCCAGGAATGCTCCGGCCCGATGCCGGGGTAATCGAGCCCGGCGGAGATGGAATGGGCCTCGGTGATCTGGCCGTCGTCGTCCATCAGGAGATAGGTGCGGTTGCCGTGCAGCACGCCGGGGCGACCGCCGGCGATGGAGGCGGCATGCTCGTGCGTGTCGAGGCCGCGGCCCGCCGCCTCCACGCCGTAGATGGCGACGGAGGCATCGTCCAGGAACGGATGGAACAGGCCCATGGCGTTGGAACCGCCGCCGACGCAGGCGATGAGGCTGTCCGGCAGGCGGCCCTCCATCTCCATCAGCTGCTCGCGGGTCTCGCGGCCGATGATGGACTGGAAGTCGCGCACCATCGCCGGGTAGGGGTGCGGCCCCGCCACCGTGCCGATGCAGTAGAAGGTGTCGGAAACGTTGGTCACCCAGTCGCGCAGCGCCTCGTTCATGGCGTCCTTCAGGGTGCGCGAGCCGGACTGCACCGGCACCACGTCCGCGCCCAGCATCTTCATGCGGAACACGTTGGGCGCCTGCCGCTCCACATCCACCGCGCCCATGTAGACCACGCACTTCAGGCCGAAGCGGGCGCACAGGGTGGCCGTGGCCACGCCATGCTGGCCGGCGCCGGTCTCGGCGATGATGCGCTCCTTGCCCATGCGGCGGGCCAGCATGATCTGGCCGAGCACGTTGTTCACCTTGTGGGAGCCGGTGTGGTTCAGCTCCTCGCGCTTCAGATACACCTTGGCGCCGCCCAGGTGCGCGGTGAGGCGCTCGGCGAAATAGAGCGGCGAGGGGCGGCCCACATAATGGGCGAGGTAGCCGGCCATTTCGGCGTGATAGGCAGGGTCCGCCTTGGCCGCCTCATAGGCCCGCTCCAGCTCCAGGATCAGCGGCATCAGCGTCTCGGCGACGAAGCGCCCGCCATGGATGCCGAAATGGCCCCGCTCGTCGGGGCCGGTGCGGAAGGAATTGGGAACGGTCACGGCACGCGGACTTTCGGTGAGAGGGCGGCGGGGCCCGCAGGCGGGGCGGCGGCGCGGACCGCCGCGATGAAGGTGCGGATCTTCGCCGGCGACTTCACGCCCGGCGCATCCTCCACCCCTGAGGATACGTCCACCCCGTCCACCCGGACCGCGGCGAGGGCCTGCGACACATTGCCGGCATCCAGGCCACCGGAAAGCATGACCGGGCGGCCCACGTCAAGGCCGGCCACCAGGCTCCAGTCGAACGCCCGCCCGTTGCCGCCGGGCAGCAGGGCGCCGGGGTCCGGCTTGGCGTCGAACAGGATGCGGTCCGCCACCGCGGCATAGGCCGGCAGCGGGGCAAGGTCCTCCCGCCGCGCCACGGCAATGGCCTTCATCACCGGCAGGCCGAAGCGCGCGCGCACCGCGGCGATGCGGTCCGGCGGCTCGGCGCCGTGCAGCTGGAGGATGTCGGGGGCGAAGGCGGCGATCACGGCGGCGATGAGCGCGTCGTCCGGGTCCACCAGCAGGGCCACCTTCTGCGCCCGGCCGGCGGCGCGGGCGACCAGGGCCGGCGCGTCGGCGAGGGCGAGGTGGCGGGGGCTGCGGGGAAAATGCACGAAGCCCACCAGATCGGCCCCGGCCTCAAGGGCCGCTTCGAGGGCGTCGGCGGTCCTCAGGCCGCAGATCTTGACCTCGATGCGCCTGTCCGCGGCGGTCCTGACGTTGGCGGTCGCGGCGTCGGTGGTCATGGCATCGCACCCTGCGGCCGCCGCGTGCCCCGCGGCCGGCCGGAATTCGGGAAGGCGGGGCAACCGGCCCCGCTCACGTCTCCACGCGGGTGAACTGGCCCGCCTTGCGGAAGCGCCAGAGATAGGTGGGCAGCACCGCCGACAGGGACGAGGGGGTGAGATCGAGCCCCGCCAGGGTGCGGCGTTCCGCCTTGGCGGCGTCCGACACCACGTTGTCGGTGCGCAGCATGGCCACTTGGTCGCGGGTCAGCGGCGCGCCGGGCGCCCACTGGGTGAGGCGGGCCATGAGGTCGGCGAGGCCGAACGGCAGGTCCACCAGCAGGCGATGGGCGCAGATCTCGCGCAGCATCAGTTCCATCAGCTCGCGGAAGGTGCGCACCTCCGGCCCGCCCAGCTCATAGGTGGTGCCCGCGCGCGCCTTGCCGTCCACCGCCTTGAGCACGGCGGCGGCCACGTCGCCGACGAACACCGGCTCGAACCGGGTGGCGCCGCCGCCGATCAGCGGCAGGACCGGCGACAGGCGCGCCATGGCGGCGAAGCGGTTGAAGAAATCGTCCTCGGGGCCGAACACGATGGAGGGGCGGAAGATGACCGCATCCGGCACGGCGGCACGCACCGCGGCTTCGCCCTCGCCCTTGCTGCGGGCATAGGCGGCCGCGGCCTTCACGTCGGCGCCGATGGCCGACAGGTGCACCAGCGGCGCGCCTTCCGCGGCGGCGGCGGCGGCGATGGTGCGGGCGCCGAAGACATGGACCGCATCGAAGCCCTGGCGCCCGCTCTCGGCGAGCACGCCCACGAGGTTCACCACCGCCTCGGCGCCGTCCACCGCGCGGACGACGCTGTCGGGATAGCGCACATTGGCCTGGCTGAGCTGGATCTGGCCGACGAAGCCCAGGGGCTGGAGGAAGCCGGCCAGCTCGGGCCGGCGCACCGCCACGCGGACGCGATAGCCGCGCATGGCCAGCGCGCGCACCACATGGCGCCCGACGAAGCCGGAGCCGCCGAACACCGTTACCAGGCTGTCGTTCACCGGACGATCGGTCACCGTCACTTCGCTCATGCCGAACCCCCGCCTCGCCGGTACCCGCGCCGGCCCTCGACCCTATATAGAGTGTGGCCTGCACATACGCGATGGCGCCCCGATCCGTAAAGCGTCCTCGTGGCGCGCAAGCGTCGCGGGCGGGGGGCTGCGACCGGCCCAGTGGCACTCCCCCGGCGCCCCGGAGCGGAGCCCGCGCGAAGGGATGTATTGACGCGGCGGCGCTGCGCCACTATAAGCCCGGCACTTCGCTGGCAGCTTATGCCGCCGGCTTGTTCACCCATTCATGCGCAGCTGGGACCGGCCGCAGGGCTGTGATCCGCAGTACGCAAACCAAGCAAGGATGGCCGATGGCCAATACGCCTTCCGCCAAAAAGGCGGTGCGCAAGATCGCGCGTCGCACCGAAGTGAACCGGTCCCGCCGCTCTCGCGTGCGCACCTACCTGCGCAAGCTGGAAGACGCCCTGGCCTCCGGCGACGCCACGGCAGCTTCGGCGGCCTTCAAGGCGGCGGAGCCCGAGATCATGCGCGCCGTCACCAAGGGCGTGCTGCACAAGAACACGGCTTCGCGGAAGGTTTCCCGCCTCGCCGCCCGGGTCAAGACGCTCTCGGCTTGATCTAGATCAGTCACAATCACTGTCTGAATGTAAAGGCCCGGCAGTTTCCGGGCCTTTTTCTTGTGCACATGGCCTTGTGCCATGTTGTGCGTTTTACCCGGCTGCGCGCCGGGCGCGTGGCTTGTGCGATTCCTCTCCGCCGTCAAGCCCCGACCTTCCCGGATGTCCTGAAGCGTGGCTTTTGCAGGGGTGCTGACCGCTCAGAAAAAGCACATCAGCCTGAAGAGGTTATGGGCAAAGGCTTTAGAAGGCATCACGGCGGCCTCTTCCTGGCGGTATTTTGATATTGCTGCGGGAACCGCCGATGGCGCGGAATTGAGCCCCCTTGACACCCTGAATCTCGTTGTGGAGACAGAGGTTTGCCGGCTGAACTAAACCCCTGTCGGGGGCCCGCCGAAATCCGGCTTGCCCCCGCTATCCCACGCCCCGGGGGAAAGGCGTTGCACCCCCCAAAGGCGCTGTGTATGTTCAACCTCACTCCGGGAGCGACACCGGGGTCCACCGAAACAATGAAGATTTCACGGCCTTCGTGGATGAGGAGAGGACGTATCGTGACCGTTTTTGTTCATGACACTCTCCTGATCGGCCGCACCCTGCGCACGCGTAACTGGCATTTGGCGCAGCTATGCTGAGAGTGGACATCAGGTCCGACTCTGAGCGCGTTTGAGAACAAACAAGAACCTGCTTAATTCTATGCGCCGTCGATGACATTCGTCGGCGGAAATGGGGCGGCTATGACTTCAGGCACTTATGTGGCAGTGGACGCAGCGCTCTTGAGCTTCACCCCGGCCTATCCGTGCCTTGTCCGGGCCGCCCGGAGCTTTGGCTCCCGGGTCGAGCCCTTCGCCCCGCCGATCCGAGGCATCAGGGACCGCGCATGAAGATGCGCTGACGCCGTCGGCGCCGTTGCCGACCATCCCCTGCCCGACCCGAACCCACATCCAGCAACAAGGCCGCGCAGCCCTCGCGGGCGCGAACGGCTTTGGCAGCACAACCAGGGAACCGCCTTTGGGGCGGTCGAACCCGCTATGCTCAAACCCCTTTCCTCGGATGCCCCGCGCTCCGGGACGGCCTCCTTTCAGCCTGCTCTTGCGGAGGCGAACGGCATGGATTGCGCCACCACCCCGTGGGAGCGCGTGCGGCAGCGTCTGCGCGAAGAGATCGGCGAGGAGAAGTTCACCAGCTGGTTCGCCCGCATGGACCTTGATTCCCTCACCGCCGACGTGGTGCGCCTCTCGGTGCCCACGCGCTTCCTGAAGGCGTGGATCCAGGACAATTACCTGCCGCGCATCACCGAGATCTTCGCCGAGGAAACCGGCTCCCGCCGGCGGATCGACCTTGCCCTGCGCAATGCCTTTGCCCGCCCCGTGCCGCTGAAGGCGAACGCCCCGCGCGAGGTGGTGAGCGAGCGCACCGAGGCCGGCCCGGCGAAGGCGGCCGCGGCGCGCCAGCAGGACGGCCGGAGCCATGAGGGCCGTTCCCAGGAGACCCGTTCCCAGGAGGCGCGCGCCCAGGAGACCCGCTCCCAGGAGACCCGCACCGAGCGGGAGATTCAGTCCGCCACCGCCCTCGGCACCGCCGGCGACGTCTCCACCGGCTCCCCGCTCGATCCGCGCCTGGCCTTTGAAACCTTTGTGGTGGGCAAGTCCAATTCCCTCGCCCACGCGGCGGCGCGGCAGGTGGCGGAAGCCTCCAGCGAGGCGAACCCGGTGTTCAACCCGCTCTATCTCCATGCCGCCGTGGGCCTCGGCAAGACCCACCTTTTGCAGGCGGTGGCGCGGGCCGGCGCGGCGCATGGCCGGCGCACCACCTATCTGACGGCGGAACGCTTCATGTACGGCTTCGTCGCCGCGCTGAAGGCCCATTCGGCCATCGCCTTCAAGGACACCCTGCGCACCATCGACACCCTGGTGATCGACGACCTGCAATTCCTGAAGGGCAACAATTTGCAGCAGGAGTTCTGCCACACCCTCAATGCCTTGCTCGACGGCGGGCGGCAGGTGGTGGTGGCGGCCGATTGCGTGCCCGGCGACCTTGAGCATCTCGACGAGCGGGTGCGCTCGCGCCTGGCCGGCGGCCTCGTGGTGGAGGTCGGCCCGCTGGAGGAAGACCTGCGGCTGGAAATCCTCAAGTCGCGCTACCAGACCCTGGCGGAGCAGCATCGCGGCTTCGCCGTGCCCGCCCCGGTGCTGGAATTTTTGGCCCGCAGCGTCGGCCAGAGCGGCCGCGACCTGGACGGCGCGCTGAACAAGCTTCTGGCCTTCAACCAGCTCACCGGCGAGCCGGTGACCCTGGACATGGCCGAGAACGCGGTGAAGGACCTCATCCGCCCGTCCGATCCCAAGCGGGTGCGGGTGGACGACATCCTGCGCATCGTCTCCAAGCATTACAACGTGACGCGGGCGGATCTGCTGTCCCAGCGCCGCACCGCCACGGTGGTGAAGCCGCGGCAGATCGCCATGTATCTGGCCAAGACCCTCACCCTGCGCTCGCTGCCGGAAATCGGCCGGCGGTTCGGCGGGCGCGACCATACCACCGTGCTCCACGCGGTGCGCAAGATCGACGGGCTGGTGGCCACCGATCGCGCGCTGGCGGAGGAAATCGAAGTGCTGAAGCGGCTCGTGCTCGAAGCCTGACTCCCCGCCCAACACCGCCGCCGCGTGATGCCGCCCCACCCACGGGGCGGCATCACGCGTTTTCGGGCGGCGTTCCGCCGGCAAAATCGCATCCAACCCTTGCCTTGGGGTGGGTTGGGCGGCAATGTCGGCGGCCCGGTGCCCGTGTCGGCGGGCGCCCGCGCGGTGATCCTCGCGTCGCCGCGCGACTTGCCACCCTGGAGCGCGTTCCGTTCAACCGCAGCGGCGGGCGAGCGGGTCCACGCTCTCCATTCCTGAATTCGAGGCGGACCAGCCGGCCGGACCCTTCTCCGCCGGCCGGGCCGCTTCAGAGCGAGAGTGAACGGGCCAGGACCATGAAGGTCACCGTCGAGCGCGCCGAGCTTCTCAAGTCGCTCAGCCACGTGCACCGCGTCGTCGAACGGCGCAACACCATCCCGATTCTCGCCAACGTGCTGATCAAGGCCGGCAAGAGCGGGCTCGAACTCAAGGCCACGGACCTCGACCTCGAGGTGGTGGAGAGCGTGCCGGCGGAGACCGGGCAGGCGGGGGCCACCACCGTGCCCGCCCACGTGCTCTACGACATCGTGCGCAAGCTGCCCGAGGGCGCCCAGGTGCAGCTGGAGGCCGGCGGCGAGCGCGGCACGCTGACGGTGCGCGCCTCCCGCGCGCGGTTCCAGCTCCAGACCCTGCCCGAGGCCGACTTCCCGGACCTCGCCGCCGGCGACTTCTCCCATACCTTCAAGCTGAAGGGTGCCGAGTTCCGCCGCCTGGTGGACAAGACCCAGTTCGCCATCTCCACCGAGGAGACGCGCTACTATCTCAACGGCATCTACCTGCATGTCACCGAGGGCGCCGGCGGCAAGTCCATGCTGCGGGCGGTGGCCACCGACGGCCACCGCCTCGCCCAGGCCGAGCTGGAGGCGCCGGCCGGCGCCGCCGGCCTGCCCGGCGTCATCGTGCCGCGCAAGACCGTGGCCGAGATCCAGAAGCTGCTGGAGGACAAGGAGGCGGAAGTCACCATCTCCCTGTCCGCCACCAAGATCCGGGTGCAGGTGGGGGCCATCGTGCTCACCTCCAAGCTCATCGACGGCACCTTCCCCGACTATGGCCGGGTGATCCCCCAGGGCAACGACAAGATTCTGAACGTGGACAAGGACGAATTCGCCGCAGCGGTGGACCGCGTGTCCACCGTGTCCAGCGAACGCGGGCGGGCGGTGAAGCTGTCGCTGGCCGAGGGCAAGATGACGCTCTCCGTCACCAATCCCGATTCGGGCAGCGCCACCGAGGAGCTGGAGGTGGACTATGCCGCCGAGCCCCTCGATATCGGCTTCAATTCCCGCTACCTCCTGGACATCACCTCGCAGCTGGAAGGCGACACCGCGGAGCTGAAGCTGGCCGATCCCGGCTCGCCTACCCTGGTGCGCGATTCCACCAAGACCGATGCGCTCTACGTGCTGATGCCCATGCGGGTGTAAGGCCCGGCGGCCGGGGGCCGGCCTTGTGCGGGTCCCGGCTCCGGCCCGCGCAGCGCCGGGGTGGCCCCACGGGGCGCAACCGACGGGCGCCGGTCGAGAACCGCGGCCCGCCCGCCCCCGCCGAAGCGCCGGCGCGGACGCCGGCCACACCTTCGCCGCAGGAACCATGCTGCACGCCGCCGTCCTGAAGCTCACCCTCACCGGCTTCCGCTCCTACCGGGCGGCGCAGATCCGCGTGGGCCAGGGGCCGGTGGTGCTCACCGGGCCCAACGGCGCGGGCAAGACCAATGTCCTTGAAGCCCTCTCCTTCCTCTCCCCCGGCCGCGGCCTGCGCCGGGCCCAGCTCGGCGAGGCGGGCCATCGCTCCGGCGGCGGAGAGGCGGCGCCGTGGGCGGTGTCGGCCCTCGTGTGCGGCGCGCTGGGCGAGGTGCGCCTCGGCACCGGCTTCGATGCCGCCCAGGAGCCCCAGCGGCGCTGCCGCATCGACGGCGAGGGCGTGGCCTCCGCCAATGCCTTCCTCGACCATCTGAAGGTGCTGTGGCTGACGCCGGAGATGGACGGCCTGTTCCTCGGCCCGCCCGGCGACCGGCGGCGCTACCTGGACCGGCTGGTTCTGGCGGTGGACGGCGCCCACGGCACCCGGGTGAACGGGCTGGAACGGGCGCTGCGGGCGCGCAACCGGCTGTTGGAGGAGAACGGGTCCGCCCGCTTCCTCGACGCAGTGGAGCACGAGGTGGCGGAATTGGCGGTGGCGGTGGCCGCGGCGCGGCTGGAGACGGTGGCGCGGCTTGCGGCCGAGATCGCCGCCCACCGCGACGAGGCCTCCCCCTTCCCCTTCGCCCAGGTGGCCCTGGACGGGGCGGTGGAGCGGCTTCTGGCCGCCCATCCGGCGCTGGAGGTGGAAGACCGCTACCGCGCCCTGCTGCGCGACAACCGCCCCCGCGACCGGGCGGCCGGCCGCACCCTGGAGGGGCCGCACCTCACCGATTTGTCGGTGAGCCATGGAGAGAAGGACCTGCCGGCGGCGCGCTGTTCCACCGGCGAGCAGAAATCCCTGCTCATCGGCCTCACCTTGTCCCATGCCCGGCTGGTGGCGGCCATGCAGGGCCTGTCTCCGGTGCTGCTGCTGGACGACGTGGCCGCCTATCTCGACGCCGCCCGCCGCCAGGGCCTGTTCGA
This sequence comes from Xanthobacter sp. AM11, assembly GCF_047444035.1. Taxonomy (NCBI): domain Bacteria; kingdom Pseudomonadati; phylum Pseudomonadota; class Alphaproteobacteria; order Hyphomicrobiales; family Xanthobacteraceae; genus Xanthobacter; species Xanthobacter sp. AM11. Next base: position 1,140,007 of record NZ_JBLAOA010000001.1, on the reverse strand, counting down.
AGCCCTCGACCGGCTGGGGGCACAGGTGTTCATGACCGGCGCCGACCCCTCAGCCTTCGCCGGCCTCATCGAGGCCGAGCGCTTCCAGGTGACGCCGGGAACCCTCATCCGCGACTGAGCACCGGGCGGGCTGCCCCCGTCACCAGCCCCCCGGAATCCGGCGGCGAAGCCGGCTTGACTCTGCCGTCACTAAACATCATATATCATACATACTAATAAGACGACCCATGGGAGGGATGATGATCCGGCATATTCTGGGCGGGACGCTCGCGCTCGCGGCGGCGGCAACCTTCGGCATCGCACCGGCGGCGGCCCAGCCGCAGGACGTGGTGGTGGGCTTTGTCCTGCCCCTGTCGGGCGGCTCGGCCACCATCGGCAACCAGACCAAGCTCGGCGCCCAGGTGGCGGCGGAGCAGATCAATGCCGCCGGCGGCATCTCCGCCCTCGGCGGGGCGAAGCTGAAGCTCATCTTCGCCGACAGCCAGTCCAAGCCCGATATCGGCGCCTCCGAGACCGAGCGCCTGATCCAGCGTGAGAACGTGTCGCTGCTGGTGGGGGCCTACAACAGCGCCGTCACCTTTCCCGCCTCGGAAGTGGCCGAGCGCTACAAGACCCCATGGATCGTCACCGGCGCGGTGAAGGACGAGATTACCGAGCGCGGCTTCAAATATGTGTTCCGGCCCAACAACAAGGCCACCTACGATGCGCGCGAGCAGCTCGACGCCATGGATCTCCTGAAGAAGGAGACCGGCAAGGGACCGGTCAATATCGGCCTGTTCTATGAAGGCACCGACTGGGGCCGCTCCCACGCCGCCAACATCAAGAAGATCGCCGCCGAGCGCGGCTACAAGATCACCCTCGACGAAAGCTTCCCGCCGAACCAGGTGGATTTCACCGCCCAGCTGCTGAAGATCCGCTCCAGCCGCCCCGAGGCGCTCATCGTGGTGGCCTATACGCCGGACCACCTCCTGTTCACGCGCCAGTTCTTCGAGAACAAGATCAATATTCCCTACGGCCTCCATTCGGTAGGCGGCGGCTCGGAAGACCCGTCCTTCTACAAGGCCGTGCCGCAGAAGGCGGTGGACTACCTGTTCGTGCAGGAAGACTGGCAGATCGACCGGCTGAAGACCGACAAGAACCCCCTGGTGCTGGACGCCAACACCCGGTTCAAGGCCCAGGCCGGATACGACCTCAATTCCTACGGGGCGCAGGGGGTCTCCAACGTCTACATCATCAAGGACGTGCTGGAGCGCGCCGCCTCCGCCGACCGCGAGAAGATCCGCGACGCGCTGGCCGCCACCGACATCAGCGCCGGCATGCCGCTCATCATCGGCTACCAGCGCATCAAGTTCGACGACCAGGGGCAGAACACCTTCGCCCATGGGGTGATCTCGGAAAACCTCGGCGGCGAGCGCCGCACGGTGTGGCCGGCGGCCAACCGGGCGGACGACACCAAGCCGGTGTGGCCGGTGCCGGACTGGTCGGCGCGCTAGAGCACGATCCGATCAGCTTGCACCGCAAGCTGGTCGGATAACGCGTTCTCTATCCTTAAGTGAGCGGGCGATTCACCGATCAAATTGAGTCCATTTGATCGGATCGCGCTCTAAGCCGTCCGCGGCCCCGCGGCGCACGAGCCCCAACCGGGATGGCCGGCCCCGCCGCCGGCCATCCCCGCCGCGCCGTCGCGCTCCCGTCCCGACCCCTCAGCACAGCCCCAGAGGTGGACCCATGGACCCGTTGACCCTCTCGTTCGCCGTCATCAACGGCCTCTTGCTGGGCGGAATCTACGGAGGCGTCGCCCTTGGCCTCAGCCTCATCTTCGGCGTCATGCGCGTCATCAATTTCGCGCACGGCTCCTTCCTGATGCTGGCCATGTATTGCTCGTATCTTCTTTGGGCGAGCTTCGGCGTGCATCCCTATGCCAGCATCCTCGTCACCGTGCCGTTCCTGTTCGCCGTGGGCTACATGGTGCAGCAGGTGGTCATCTCGCCCCTCATCCGGCGTGAACGGGCGCTGGTGGTGGAACCCACGAGCGCGCTGCTGCTCACCGCCGGCGTCTATCTGGTGGTGGATAACGCGGTGCTGATGGCCTTCGGCCCCGACGTGCGCTCGGTGACCACGGACATCACCTACGAATCCCTCTTCGTGGCCGGCCTGCCCATCAACCTTGCCCGGCTCATCGGCTTTGCCGCCGCCATCCTCGTCGCCGTCGCCCTGTCCTTCTGGCTCAATCATTCGGACATGGGACGGGCCATCCGCGCCACGGCGCAGAACCGCGATGCGGCGGCCATGTCGGGCATCAACGTGCCCCGCGTCTACAACATCACCTTCGGCCTCGGCTGTGCCGTGCTCGGCCTGTTCGGAGCGCTGCTGGTGCCGTTCTTCTCCATCACCCCCACCATCGGCCTGTCGTTCGGCATCAAGTCGTTCCTGGTGGTGGTGCTGGGGGGCATCGGCTCCATCCCGGGCTCCATCCTCGGCGGGCTGCTTCTGGGCGTGTTCGAATCGGTCGCCTCCCAGTTCGTCACCGCCACCTCGGCGGCCATCTTCTCCTTCGGCCTCTTCATCGTGATCCTGCTCATGCGGCCCGCGGGCCTCATGGGCCGGGCGTGAGCAGCGGGGGCACGGGTCCATCCATGCGCGCAACCCTCACCCTCGGCCTGCCGCTCCTGGCGGGCGCCCTTGTGCTGCCCTTCGTGGTGGCCGACAGCTATGTCGTGCATTCGGCCGCCATGGTGCTCTACTTCGCCTACATGGCGTCGTCCTGGAACTTCGTGTGCGGCTATGTGGGGCAGGTCTCCCTCGGGCATGCGGCCTTCTCCGGCATCGCCGGCTACGCCACGGTGCTGCTGTTCACCCAGGCCGGCCTCTCGCCCTGGGTCGGGATGATTCTCGGCGGCGTGCTGGCGGCGGCGGTGTCGGTGCCCGTCGGCTATGCCACCTTCCGGCTGAAGGGGCCCTACTTCACCCTCACCACCATCGCCTTCGCCGAGATCCTGCGCATCTGGCTGGAGAATACGGACGACGTCCTCGGCATTCCGCTGAAGGGGGCGCAGGGCCTCACCGTGCCGCCGGTGGGGGGAACCAGCTTCGCGGCGTTCCAGTTCGACGGAAAACTGCCCTATTACTACATCATCCTCGCCCTGCTGCTGGTGGTGATGGCCGCCACCGCGCTCATGGAGCGCTCGCGGCTGGGCTTCTACCTGAAAGCGATCCGCGGCAACCGCGACGGTGCCGAGGCGCTGGGCATCGACCCCACCCGCTACAGCCTCGCCGCGCTGGCGCTCTCCGCCTTCCTCACCGGCATCGGCGGCGCCTATTACGCGCAGCTCTTCCGCTACATCAACCCGGAGCGGAACATGGGCATCGACCTGTCCATCGACATGGCGGTGATGACCATCGTGGGCGGTCAGGGCACCATCCTCGGCCCCACGCTGGGCGCCCTGGTGCTGCACCCGGTGGGGGAACTGGTGCGTTCCTCCCTCGGCGGCCAGGTGCTGGGGCTCCACCTGGTCATCTACGGCATCGTGCTGATGCTGGCGGTGCTCTATTTCCCCAAGGGCATCATCGCCCCGCTCACCCGCTGGCTGACCCCCGACCCCGCCCGCCGCGCCCGGGCGCTGAAGGCCAAGGAGGCCCGCGGACAATGACGCGCCCCCGCATCCTCGAGGTGGAAGGCATCTCCAAGCGCTTCGGCGGCGTCCAGGCGGTCTCCACCCTCTCCTTCCACATGGAGGAGGGCGAGATCCTCGGCCTGCTCGGCCCCAACGGCGCCGGCAAGACCACCGCCTTCAACATGATCGCCGGCGCCATCCGCACCGACACCGGCGCCATCCGCTTCCGGGGCGAGAACATCGCCGGGCGGCGGCCGTGGGACATCTGCCGCATGGGCATCGCCCGCACCTTCCAGCTCTCCAAGCCGTTCGGCGGGCTCTCGGTGGTGGAAAACGTGATGGTGGGCGCCTTCGTGCGCACCGCCTCCGGCCACGAGGCCCGCGCCGAGGCGGAGAAGGTGGTGGACTTCCTCGGCCTCGGGCCGCGCGCCGCCACCGATGCGGAGGACCTGACCGCCTTCGACCGGCGCAAGCTGGAGTTGGGACGCGCCCTGGCCACCCGCCCGCGCCTGCTGCTGATGGACGAGGTGGTGGCCGGCGCCACCCCCACCGAGGCCCAGGAGATGGTGGCCCTGGTGCGCCGGGTACGCGACCTCGGCATCACCATCCTCATCGTGGAGCACGTGATGAAGGTGATCATGGGCCTGTCGGACCGGGTGATCGTGCTGGACTACGGCAAGCTCATCGCCGATGGCCCGCCGCGGGAGGTGGTGAACCAGCCGGATGTCCTGAAGGCCTATTTCGGAGAGCGCTATGCCCAAGCCCATACATGATGCGGCGGTGCGCGAAGCCCCCGCCCATGACGCGCCTGGGCACGCAGCGCCCCCCGCCCTGGAGATCACCGACCTGTGGGCCGGCTATGGTGAACAGGACGTGCTGCGCGGCATTGATCTGAAGCTGGCCCCGCGCTCCATCGTCGCCCTCATCGGCGCCAACGGGGCCGGCAAGTCCACCCTGCTGCGCACCATCTCCGGCCTCATCCGCCCCCGCCGCGGCGCGGTGCGCCTTTACGGCGAGGACGTGGCGGGCCTGCCGCCCCACCGCATCGTGGCGCGCGGCTTCGTGCAGTCGCCGGAGGGCAAGCAGCTGTTCCTGGACATGTCCATCCGCGAAAACCTCCTGGTGGGCGCCCAGAACCGCCGCGCCCGGGAGCGGCGGGAGGAAACCCTGGACGAGGTGTTCGACCTCTTTCCCATCCTGCGCGAGCGGCAGGCGCTGAATGCCTGCACCCTCTCCGGCGGGCAGCAGCAGATGGTGGCGGTGGGGCGCGCCCTCATGGCCCTGCCACGGGTGCTGGCGCTGGACGAGCCCTCCCTGGGCCTTGCCCCCATCATGGTGGACCGCCTGTTCGAGAGCATCGCCCGCATCCGCGAGCGCGACCTGACGATCCTCATCATCGAGCAGAACGTGTTCCAGGTTCTGGAGATGGCGGATCACGGCTATGTTCTGGAAAATGGGGTGGTCACCCTCTCCGGGACCGGGCAGGAGCTGCTCGCCGACGACCACCTGAGGGCGAGCTATCTCGGGCTGTGAGCCCGGGGCGGGTCCCATCCGCCCGATCCATCAACAGGCCCGGCAACGGGCCCGCAGCAGCACCTGAGGAGACGACATGGACACGCGCGAACGGCTCGCCGTCATCACCGGCGGGGGCACCGGCATCGGCCGGGCCGTGGCCGAGCATCTGGCGGGCGAGGGATGGGCGGTGCTGGCGGTGGGGCGCGACCGGGACGACGACCTGCCGGAAGCCGTCCGGTTCACGCAGCTGGACGTGACCGACACCGCCGCCGTCGCCGCCTTGAGCGCGAACCTGCCGAAGCTGTCGGGCCTCGTGAACTGCGCCGGCATCATCCTGCATGAAGGCCAGGAACTGACGCCGGAAGGTTTCGCCCGCGTCATCGACGTCAATTTGAACGCCTCGAACCTCATGACCCTGTCGCTGCGCGCCGCGCTGGCGGCCGGCGGCGGGGCGGTGGTGAACACCGCCTCCATGTGGAGCTATTTCGGCTCCGGGCGGAACCCGGCCTATGCGGCGAGCAAGGGCGCCATCCTCCAGCTCACCCGCTCCCATGCGGTGGCCTTTGCCGCCGAGGGCATCCGCGTGAATGCGGTGGCGCCGGGATGGATCGAGACGCGCCTGTCCGCTGGCGCTTTGCAGAACCCCGAGCGCGCGGGCGCCATCATGTCCCGCATCCCCCTGCAAAGATGGGGAAAACCGGCGGACGTGGCGAATGTGGCGGGGTTCCTCCTGTCGCCCGCGGCGGCCTATGTAACCGGCGCCATCATCCCCGTGGACGGCGGCTACGGCATCGCCTGAGGCCCCGACTGAACGCTCTATTCCGCCACCAGGGAGGCGAGCTTGCCCTTGCCGGCGGGCGCCTGGGCCTGCCGGTCCAGCCAATCGGCCATCACCAGCCCCCATTCGATATCCTGCTGGATGGCCCGGCGGGCGGCGGCGGGATCGCGGGCCTTCAGCGCCGCCAGCACGTCATAGTGCCGGTGGTCCTCGCCGGCGATCTGGCGCGGCGGCATGGTGGCGTGGAACACGCTGAGGAGCGGACCCATCAGCGTCCACATGTTCTCCACGATGGATTCCACCAGCGGAAGATCGGCGATCTCCAGCAGAGCGAAATGGAAGTCGCGGTTCTTCAGGCTCGCTTTCTTGGGATTTGAGGCTGCGGCCTCGATGAATTCTTCCTGGATCGTCTCCAGCCTGCGCAATTGCCGGTCGGTGATGCGCTGGGCCGCACGTTCGGCGGCAGCGCCTTCCAGCATGGCGCGCACGAGCTGGATCTCGCGCAGCCGCGCGCTGTCCAGCATGGGCACGTGGATGGCGGTGGCGGCCTTCATCTCCAGCGCCTGCTCGCTCACCAGCCGGAAGATGGCCTCGCGCACCGGGGTGATGGAGGTGCCGAGGTCGGCGGCGAGGGCGGAGATGCGCAACCGCTCTCCGGGCTCGAACTGCCCGTCGATCAACGCCCTTCGGATGCGGCCGTAGACCCGCGCCGAAAGATTTTCCTTCTCGACCTGCCGCAGCTCCGCCATGGCTCCCATCGACATTTCACCAGCACATGGATCCAGCATATATCATACGGCGCAATCACGTATGGCGACGCCCCGCCGCGGCGCCGGGGCAAGGCCGCGCTCCACCGCGAAGATGGCGCGCACCACCTCCGCCGCATCGAGCGGCCGGGGGAAATGCCGGGCATGGGGCGCCGCAAGGGTCAGCTCGGCGATCAGGCGCGCCTCCTCCGCATCGGGCGAGGCGCCGGCCAGGGCGGCAAGGCTCGTGGGCAGGCCGATGCTGTCGTAGAAGCCGGCAAGGTCGGCGAGGAAGGCGGGGTCGCGTTCCTCCAGCACCAATTGCACCAGGACGCCATAGGCCACTTCCAGCCCGTGCAGCAGCCGGGCGTAGCGCGGCACGGCGGAAATGCCGCGGGTCATGGAATGGGCGATGGAGAGGCCGCCGCTCTCGAAGCTGAGGCCGCTCATGAGGACGGTGGCCTCCACCACCAGGTCGAGGGCGTCGTCCGCCTGCCGGCGATCCACCGCAGCGAGAGCGGCGGCGGCGTGGCTGCGCAGGATGTCGTAGCAGCCGCGGGCCAGGACGAGGGCGCAATAGGCGGGATCGGCGCCGAACACGTTGCGCCCCTTCGCCGCCACGCAGCGCTCCACCTCGAACACCTTCACCACCGCATCGCCGATGCCGGCCAGGAACAGCTGGCGGGGCGCCTGCGCGATCACCTGGGTATCCACCAGCACGAGATCGGGATTGGCGGGCAGCTTCTCCACCGCAAGCAGCCGGTGGGCATCGTCATAGAGCACGTAATTGTGGCTCGTGGGGGCATCGGTGGAGGCGATGGTGGGAATGGTGGCCACCTTCGCCTTCAGGCGGTTGGCGAGCGCCTTGCCGGCATCGATGCACTTGCCGCCCCCGGCAGCGGCCACCAGAGGCACGGGCGCGTCGGCGCAGGCTGCGGCGAGCCGGTCAATCTCGGCCGGCGAGGTTTCCCCGCCGAACCGCAGGCGGCGCAGGCGGACGCCGGCCGCGGCGCAACTGGCGTCCATGCCCGCGCCATAGAGATCGTCGATGACCGGATCGACCACCAGCACGGCGTCGCCGGCGAGGCGCGCGAGTTCCGTGCCGAGGAGGTCGAGGGCGCCCTGGCCCTGCACATAGCGCCGCGGCGCACCGAAGACCTTCATTCCCGTCTCCCTGATCCGCGCGGCGGGCGCTCGGGCCCCTCCCCTGCGGCGTCCAATTATAATATGATATATCGTGTATGACTGATGGGAGGCAAGGCACACTTGGAACCCCGCCGGCAGTATCGCTGATAGGTCCCCGGGGCGACACCCCCGTCCACCGCTGCGCTGCGGTGGAAAAGCCCGGCAGATGAATCACCGACCCCCGGCCGGACGCCATGGACAAATGATATATCATATTTTATTAGACAGAAGAGGGAGCGGCCCCCGGCCGCCTGATGTCCCGGCCCGTCCGGCCCCACGCCGGAAAACCTGAGAGCCTTCATGAGCGCACGCGAACCGACCCTGCCGCCGCAACCCGCGCACCGGGCCTCTAATTTCCGGCCAACGCCGGAAACCCTCGCCATGCTGCGGGAGAAGGCCCGCTTCGTGCGGCTGGAAACCATCCGGCTGATCGAGGTGGCGAAGGTGGGGCATTACAGCTCCGTCTTCTCCGCCGCCGAAATCTTCGCCGCGCTCTATTACGACGTGATGGACATCACCCGGGGCGACCCGCGCCGGGCCGACCGCGACCGCTTCCTGATGGGCAAGGGCCACGCCGCCGTGGGGCTGTTCCCCATCCTCGCCGAATACGGCTACATCGACCGCGAGACGCTGGACAACTACACCCGCCTGGGCAATCCGCTGGGCGACCACCCGGACATGCGCAAGGTGCCGGGCATCGACTTCTCCTCCGGCTCCATCGGCCATGCCCTCTCCGCCGGCCTCGGCATGGCCCTGGGCGGGCGGATGCTGAACCATCCCTTCCATGTCTTCGTCATGCTGGGCGACGGCGAGATGCAGGAGGGGCAGGTGTGGGAGGCCGCGCTTTCCGCCGCCCACCACCGCGCCTCCCGGCTGGTGGCCATCATCGACCGCAACGGCTTCCAGCTGGACGGCGCGGTGGACGACGTGATGGGCATCGAGCCGCTGGACGAGAAATGGCGCGCCTTCGGCTGGGAGGTGCACAATGTGGACGGCCACGACCTCGACGCCCTCACCACCCTGCTGCGGCAGGTGAAGGCGGACGAGGCGCGCACCCGGCCCTGCTGCATCATCGCCCGCACCCTGAAGGGCAAGGGCGTCTCCTACATGGAGACCGAGCCCGGCTGGCACCTCGGCTATCTCGACCCGTCCGACGCCGCCCGCGCGGTGGAAGAAATCATGACCCGGGAGATCTGAACCATGAACCGGCCCCTCTCCCCCAATTCCTGGCAGTATCGCGAGCTGAACGCCCGCACCCCCGGCCTCAGCCACCTCTCCGACGCCCTGATCGCGCTGGCAGAGGCGGGCGAGCCCGTCGTCGCCGGCTCCGCCGACCTGCAATATTCCAACGGCCTCAGCAAGTTCGCGAGCCGCTACCCGGACCGCTACATCCAGTTCGGCATCTCCGAACAGAACATGGTGACCGCCGCCGCCGGCCTCGCCACCACTGGGCTGAAGCCTTATGTGGCCACGTTCGCCTCCTTCCTCGGCCTGTTGTGCTGCGAGCAGATCCGCATGGACGTGGCCTATTGCGCCCAGCCGGTGCGGCTCATCGGCCATCACACCGGCATTTCGCTAGGCTTCTACGGCACCTCGCACCACGCCACCGAAGACATCGCCGCCATGCGGGCCATCGCCGACCTCACCGTGGTCTCCCCGGCCGACGGCCCGCAGCTCGCCGCCGCCATCAAGGCCTCCGCCGCCTATCCCGAGCCCATCTATTTCCGCATCGGCCGCGGCCGCGAGCCGGATGTGTACGGCGCCGACGCGCCATTCGCCTTCGGCCGGGCCATCGCGCATTTCCAGGGCGACGAGCTCACCATCATCGCCTGCGGCATGACCGTGCATCCGGCGCTGGAGGCGGCGCGGGCGCTGAACGCGCAGGGCCACAGCGTGGGCGTCATGGACATGCATACCATCAAGCCCATCGACCGCGCCGCCATCCTCGCCGCGGCCGGGCGCTCCCGGGTGCTGATGAGCGTGGAGGAACACAACGTGCTGGGCGGCCTCGGCAGCGCCATTGCGGAAGTGCTCACCGAGGAGGGTGTGGGGGTGCGCCTGGTGCGCCATGGCATCTATGATGAATACAGCCTGATCGCCCCGCCCACCCATCTTTACGCCCATTACCGGCTGGACGCGGCAGGCATCGCCCAGGTGGCCCGCGGCGCCATGGGCGTGCGTGCGGCAGCGTGAGGCGGCAGCGGACGAACAATGGCCTTCGCGGCGCAGGCGGCGGAGGCGGACAAAACGGGAGGAACGACCATGACGAACGCAGAGCCGCGCGCAGCCACGACCATCGACGAACGCTGGCAGCCCTATCGCAGGCCGCAGCCGGCCGAGGCCCACCCGGAGCTGGTGATCGCCGCGGCGGTGCCGCAGGACGAGCGGGTGTTCGTGCCCATAGAGGAAAATGTGTGGTTCCGCCCGCTGCTGCTCTCCGCCTCCTCGGGCTACTGGATGAGCGTGCTCAGGGTGCGCCGCGCCGGCGTGCTCTCCCGCCACCGCCACCCGCAGCCGGTGCACGGCTATGTCATCAAGGGCTCCTGGCGCTATCTGGAGCATGACTGGGAGGCGCGCGAGGGCGGCTATGTCTATGAGGCGCCGGGCGAAACCCACACGCTGGTGGTGGACCCCCACGTGGAGGAGATGATCACCCTGTTCCAGGTGAACGGCACCATGATCTACGTGGACCCGGACGGCGCCGTCACCGGCTTCGACGACGTCTTCACCCGCATCGACAAGTGCCGCGCCCATTATGCCGCCTGCGGGCTGGGCGCGGACTATGTGGACCAGTTCATCCGCTGACGCGCCACGGCGGGCGGGCGCACCGGCGCCCGCCGCCCTTCAGCCCCGGCCGATGAAGGGCATCTTGGTGGCCATCACCGTCATGAACTGCACGTTGGCATCCAGCGGCAGGCTGGCCATGTAGACCACCGCGCTGGCCACATGGGCCACATCCATCACCGGCTCCACCTTGATGGACAGGTCGGCCTGCGGCACGCCCGCCTTCATCTTCTGCGCCATGGGGGTGTCGGCATTGCCGATGTCGATCTGGCCGCAGGCGATGTCATAGGCCCGCCCGTCCAGGGAGGTGGACTTGGTGAGGCCGGTGATGGCGTGCTTCGTGGCCGTGTAGGGGGCGGAGAAGGGCCGCGGCGAGGTGGCGGAGATGGAACCGTTGTTGATGATGCGCCCGCCCTTCGGGGTCTGCGCCTTCATCACCCGGAACGCCTCCTGCGTGCACAGGAAGGGGCCGGTGAGGTTGGTGTCCACCACCTGCTTCCACTGGGCGAAGGTGAGGTCCTCCATGGGAATGGCCGGCGCGCCGGTGCCGGCATTGTTGAACAGGAGGTCGAGCCGGCCGAACTTTTCCACCGTCGCCGTGAACAGGGCGCGGACCGAATCCGGGTCGGTCACGTCGGTGGGGTGGCACAGGGTGTCGGCGGCCGGCATGGCGGCGGCGGTCTCCTCCAGCGCCTCCGGGCGCCGCCCGGCAAGGGCCACCCCATAGCCGGCCTCGGCCAGGGCCACCGCCACCGCGCGCCCCACGCCCGTTCCCGCCCCCGTGACGATGGCGATCTTCCTTCCAGCCTTCATCATCCCCGCTCCCTGTCTTGCGCGTTTCCGGTGGGGTATTAAATCGTTTCGATGCAACGACACAACCGGTGTCTTGCGCCGCGCCGGCCCGCCTCAGTCCGGGGCGCTGGCAACGAGGGCCTCGAAGTCGATGTAATGCCCCGCCCGGTCGCGCTTGGAGGCGAGGTAGCGCGCATTCTCCGCGGTGGGCCGGCCCAGCACCCGCTGGTCGGACACCACGTCGAGCCCGCCGGCGCGCAGGGCTGCGATCTTCTGCGGATTGTTGGTGAGCACCTTGACCGCGCCGACGCCGAGCTGGCGCAGCATCACCGCGGCGAAATCGAACCGGCGCTGGTCCAGGTCGAAGCCCAGCGCCGCATCGGCGTCATAGGTGTCGAAGCCCTGGGCCTGCAGGGCATAGGCGCGCATCTTGTTGGAAATGCCGTTGCCCCGGCCTTCCTGGTCCAGATAGAGCAGGATGCCGCCCTCCCCCTGGGCCATGTGGCGCACCGTGTCGCGCAGCTGGTCGCCGCAATCGCATTTCAGCGAGCCGAACAGATCGCCGGTCAGGCAGGCGGAGTGCAGGCGCACGGCCACCGGGGCGGCAAGATCGGGCCGGCCCACCACGATGGCCACCTGGTCGCGCAGGCCCTCGCCACCGCGGAACACCACGAATTCGGTCTCCACCGCGCCTTCCAGCGGCACCGGGGCGCGGCCGACGATGCGCAGCCGCGCCACCTGCGAGGCGCGATAGCCCATCACCTGCGCCTGCCGCACCCGCATCACCCCCGCCAGCGCCTCGTCCGGCAGCACCGCCACCACCGCCGCCGGCAGGGCCAAAGCGAGGCCCAGAAGCTCCAGTGCCGCCAGATCGAGGGCGCCGGCCGGCGCCACCGGGGCATCCACGCTGGCATCCATGCGCAGGGCGAGGGCCGCGATGCGCGCGGCATCGAGCTGCGGCAGCGCCACCACGCCCGCATGGGGCCGCGGCGCGCCCAGCTTCATGAGACGCGGCGCCGGCAGCACGAGCCGCGCCGCGCGGGCCCCCAGGGCCTGCAGGGCGGCGCCGGCGCCGGCGTCGAAGGTCTCGGCGGCCAGCACCAGGACCGCCGCATCATCCCCTTCCACGAGCACGCCACGGCCCGCGCGCACTTCCGACAACGCCCGTTCCACCGCGACTTCACCGGAGGGGCGTCCAAGGCCGAGGCCGTCAACCAGAAGCGACATGAGGGTCCTCTCAGGGGCGATGAGCCGGGAGAACGGCGCGCGACGGCAACCGGCCCCGGGGGGACAAGCGATCCGCACGCGTGGCCGGTGCGTAACAAACTGCGGGTATTGAGCGTTCCTGCACCATATGCATCAGGCTTTACGGCGGGCACCGACCGATGGATGACACGAGCGCAGGACGCAGGACGCCCACCTCCCCCGCTTCCCGGCAGGTGGAGAGGCCGGCGCGTCCTTGCAAGGATGCCGGGCCATTCGTGATCGCCCAGCTTGGTCAATCCCTCGACGGACGGATCGCCACCACCTCGGGAGAATCCAAATATATCAATGGCCCGCACGCCCTGGACCATCTCCATGCGCTGCGCGCGGAGGTGGATGCGGTGGTGGTGGGGGCGGGCACGGTGGCGGCGGACGACCCCTGGCTCAGCGTCCGCCGGGTGCCCGGGCGCAGCCCGGCACGGGTGGTGCTGGACCCTTCCGGGCGGGTGGACCCGGCCGCCCGCTGCTTCCGGCCCGACGGCGCCCGGCGCGTGGTGGTGCGGCGGCAGGGCACGCGCAGCCCCCTGGCGGAGGGGGTGGAGGAGCTGCCCCTCGGCCCGGATGGCGCCTTCGCCCCGTCGATGATCCTTTCCGCCCTTGCCGGGCAGGGCTTTGCCCGCATCCTGGTGGAGGGCGGCCCGCGCACGCTGGCGGCGTTCCTGGATGCCGGCTGCGTGGACGTGCTTCACGTTTTCGTGTCCCCGGTCATCCTCGGGGCGGGCCGGATCGGCCTGGAGCGCAAAGAATGCGAAAATCTGGCCGACGCCCTGCGGCCGCCCACCCGGGTGCATGTCTTCCCGGATGGCGACGTGCTGTTCGAATGCGACCTCCGCCGCGCCGGTGTGCGGCAAAGGGAGGCGCTCCAGGGGGAAAGGGAGACCACGCCCGATGACGCCCAGCCCAGCCAGCCCCGAGATACACCCCTACGCGCCACCGGCTAGGTGGCTCCACTGGATCATGGCCCTGCTCGTGATCTGCGTGATTCCCGCCGGCTTCATCATGATGAACCTGCCCTCCGGGCCGGCGCAGGACCGCTTCTTCGACCTGCACCGCTCCATCGGCTTCCTCATCCTGTGCCTGGCCGTGGTGCGGGTGGCGGTGCGCATCCTGGTTCCGCCGCCCGGCCGGCCCGACGGCCTGCCCCTGATCCAGTGGCGCGTGGCGGAGGCGGTGCACTACGCCCTTTACGTGCTGATCCTGGTGATGCCCGTGCTCGGCTGGCTCACCTCCTCCGCCTATGGCGCCACGGTGAATGTGTTCGGCCTGTTCAGCCTGCCGAACCTCGTGGGCAAGGACGAGGCCCTCTCGGACCTCCTGGGCGACTGGCACCAGCGGCTGGGAATTCTGATGACCGCACTGCTGCTGCTGCACATGGGCGCCGGCCTCTGGCACGGCATCGTGCAGCGTGACGGGGTGCTGTCGCGCATGCTGCCCGGCCTGTCCCGCAAGGCGGGTTGACGCGCACCGCAGCCGGGCCGGCCGCGGCCACGCCCGTGCTTGCACCGCCGGCGGGCCGGCGGGCGCCGTCCCCGGAGCGGTGACGCAGGGCCCGCGTCTCCGTTGACATGCCGGCGAAGCACTCCTACCACTTGTATGGCCGGCCGGTTTGTAATGCAGAACGGGTTCAGACAAGGGCCCGTTCAAAGGGGATCAAATCGCATGGCCCTACGCGTGTCCGGAAAGAATATCGACGTGGGCGAAGCCCTTCGCCTGCGTCTCACCGAGCGGGTTTCCGAAGTTCTCGCCAAATACTTCGATGGCGGATGGTCGGGACACGTCACCGTCTCTCGTGATGGCTCCGGTTACCGCTCCGAATGTATGCTCCATCTTGATTCGGGCGTGAATCTCCAGGCGCACGGCAGTGCCCAGGATGCCAATTCATGCGCCGATTCGGCGGTGGAGAAGATCGAGAAGCGCCTGCGACGCTACAAGCAGCGGCTGAAGGATCGCCACGGCCACATGGGCAACGGCGCGGATTTCTCCGCCCAGAGCTATGTGCTGAGCGCCCCGGAAACCGAGACGGAAGAAGAGCTCCAAGGCTGGAGCCCCACCGTCGTCGCCGAGCAGGTGACGCGGCTGCGCTCGCTCTCGGTCGCCGATGCCGTGGTGGAGCTGGACATTACCGGCGCGCCGGTGGTGGTGTTCCGCCATGCCGGGCACGGCCGCGTCAGCGTCGTGTACCGCCGGCCCGACGGCCATGTGGGCTGGATCGACCCGGCGGCCGAAGAACTCCACTGAAGGGTGGAAGCACCCGCGCGGGCGCGTCTTGAGACTGGGGCGCATTCCCTTTAGATGGAGGCCGAGTGTTCGACCTCCGGGCAGGGGATGCCTCCCGTATGTTGAACGGAGACGGATCCGACGTCGCGATGGGGCCGCCCGGCTGCCCCGTCGCGACGAATCCGGCTCTTGCGTCCGCCGCTTTTCGAGCCTCGGCCGCTCGCCGCAGGGATCCGATCCATGCCTCTCGCCGACCTTCTCGCCCCGAACGCGGTATTCCCCATGCTCCGGGCGAGCAGCAAGAAACAGGCACTCCAGGAACTGTCGCAACAGGCCGGATTGCTGATGTGCCGCGATCAGCGGGAAATCTTCGAAACCCTGCTCCAGCGCGAGCGCCTGGGCTCCACCGGCGTGGGCAGTGGCATTGCCATTCCCCACGGCAAGCTGCCGGGCCTCGGCAAATTGTTCGGGCTATTCGCGCGGCTGGAGAAGCCCGTGGATTTCGAATCCCTCGACGGGGCGCCGGTGGACCTCGTGTTCCTGCTGCTGGCGCCGGAAGCCGCCGGGGCGGACCATCTGAAGGCCCTGGCCCGGGTGGCGCGGATGCTGCGCGATCCCGACGTGGTGGAAAAGCTGCGGGCGACGCGGGATGCGGGCGCCATGCATTCACTGCTCACGGCAGCTTCCGCCTCCAACGCGGCCTGATTCGGCCGCGTCTCCCCGATCTGCGTGCGCACAGGGCCGGCGGCGATTCGAAACCGGCCGCCGACCTGCGCCCTCTCCCGCAGCCCTGGCTCAATGCACGCTCACCGTCACCAGCTGGTGTTCCATGGCGTTGGCGAGCGCGGCCTCGCGGCTGTCCGTCAGCATGATGGGGGTGCCATCGGCCGCGTGCAGGGTGAACAGCGTCATCCCCGGCGCGATTTCCGGCGCCTGCGGGAAGAGCGCCTGCACCTCCTCGGACCGGATCGAGCGCACATAGGCGATCTGCCCGCCTCCCAGGATGGCGAGGGCTTCGGGGCTGATGGTGTGTTCGGTGTCGTGTGTCATTCGCTTCTACTCCTCACTCCTGGCAACGCCGGCATCGCCGCCCCTTACGGGCGCGAGACGATGTCGATGCGCTTGGCGTGGCGAGCGGGTTCGGGACGAACCAGATCCACCGACAGGAGGCCGTTGGTCAGCTCCGCGCCCATCACGTTCATGCCCTCAGCAAGAACGAAGGTGCGCTGGAACTGCCGTGCGGCGATGCCCCTGTGCAGGAAGATGCGGCCCTGCCCATCCTCGGCCTGACGGCCCCGGATGGTCAGCTCCTTCTCTTCGAGGGTGACTTCGAGCTGGTCCGCCGTGAAGCCCGCCACCGCCAGGGTGATCCTGAGGCGTAGCGGCTCTCCGGCGGCTTCGATCCTCTCCACATTGTAGGGAGGATAACCGTCCGTGCTCTTGGCCACCCGGTCGAGCGCCCGCTCGACCTCGTCGAACCCCAGGAGAAAGGGGGACGACAACGAAGACATCCGCGACATCGGTCAAAGCCCTCGTCAAGCGACTTTGCATTGCCGGGCGCGCACCTATCCGGCCGCGCCCGCCGGGGCCCTTACGGCACCCCGACATCACGGCATATGGGTGCGGGCGCTTTCCCCCGCAAGGTTTCACCGGGCAGCTTCGACCGGCGATGACGGGCCGGCGGGCGCAAAGCCCGGTCAGGCCGCGCGGCGCGGGCCCACCTCCTGCCGCGGGGCGAAGCTGTCCGCATCCGCTGCCTGCCACTCGGCGGCGTAAGGCGTCTCGTCCGGCGCGTCGAGGAGGGCGCCGGAGGGCAGGAAGGGATAGAGCCGGTCCAGGGGCTTCACCTCGATGGGGCTGACGCGGTGCCACACATGGTGCGGCAGCAGTTCGCTCGGGTGGTAAAGCCCGGCCGCCGCCACCAGCTCGGCCAGGGCCGCGATGGTGTGGTGGTGAAAGCGCGTCACCCGCTCCGCCTTCTCCGAAACCACCAGGCCACGCTGCAGGTGGGGATCGTTGGTGGTCACCCCGGTGGGGCAGGCGCCGGTGTGGCAGCGCATGGACATGACGCAGCCCAGGGAGAACATGAAGGCCCGGGCGGCGTTGCACCAATCGGCGCCGATGGCCATGTTGGCCGCCATGGAGAAGCCCGAGGTGACCTTGCCCGCGGCGGCAAGCCGCACCTGCGGGCGCAGTCCCGTGCCCACCAGCGCGTTGCGCATCAGCAGCAGCCCTTCGCGCAGGGGCATGCCCAGATGGTCGGCCAGTTCGTGGGGCGCCGCGCCGGTGCCGCCCTCGGCCCCGTCCACCACCACGAAATCGGGGCAGATGCCGGTCTTCACCATGGCCTTGGCGAGGGCGAACACCTCGCTGGGATGGCCCACGCACAGCTTGAGGCCCACCGGCTTGCCGCCGCTGAGCTCGCGCAGCTGCGCCACGAACTCCATCATCTGCGCCGGGGTGGAAAAGGCGGAATGGCGGGCGGGGGAAATACAGTCCTCCCCCATGGGCACGCCGCGGGTCTGCGCAATCTCCGCCGTCACCTTGGCGGCGGGCAGCACCCCGCCATGGCCGGGCTTGGCCCCCTGGGACAGCTTGATCTCCACCATCTTCACCTGGGCGTCGGCCGCGCGCTCGGCGAACCGCTCCGGCGAGAAGGTGCCGTCGCGGTTGCGGCAGCCGAAATAGCCCGACCCCAGCTCCCACACGATGTCGCCGCCATGGATGCGGTGATAGGGCGAGAAGCCGCCCTCCCCCGTGTCATGATAGAAGCTACCGGTCCTGGCGCCGAGATTGAGCGCCTCGATGGCATTGCGCCCCAGCGAGCCGAAGCTCATGGCCGAGATGTTGAGCACCGAGGCGCTGTAGGGCTTGCTGCAGGCCGGTCCGCCCACCTCCACCCGGAACGGTTCGCCGGCCACCGGGGCGGGGGCGAGGGAGTGGGTCATCCACTCATATTCCGCGGCATAGGTGTCGAGCTCGGTGCCGAACGGCTGGCGGTCCTCCTCGTTCTTCGCCCGGGCATAGACGAGGGAGCGCTCGTCGCGGTTGAACGGGCGCTCGGAGAGGTCGTCCTCCATCAGGTATTGGCGCAGATAGGGCCGCACCGCCTCGAACAGCCAGCGCACCGAGCCGATGACCGGATAGTTGCGCAGCAGCGAGTGGTCCGGCTGGGTGATGTCGAACACCCCCACCAGCACCAGCGGGAACAGCACGCAGAACACGATCAGCCACGCTTGGTGCGCCGTGAACGACAGGACGAGGCTGGCGGCGGCGACGACGACAATGGCGATGAAGACGCTGTAGCGGCGCAGCATCATGCGGGTGCTGGGCGACATAAGATCACCTGGCGCATCGGCTCTTGGCATTGCGGTTTCCTCCCGCAGCCAAGCTAGAGCGCGATCCGATCAAATTGAATCAATTTGATCGGCATGTGCTCCATTCAATAAGTTAGGGCGTTTTCAGGCAGGAGGGCGACCGGGCGCCGGGGCAGGACGGAGCCCGGCGCCACTCTACTGCCTTCAGGGCGCGGCGTAGGCGGCGGCGAACTTTTCCGCCAGCGCCCGCAGCACGGGGATCTGGGCGGAAAGCTCGCTCCAGTAGCGCCGGTGCAGCTCCAGGTTCACCACCGTGCCGGCATCGAAGCGGCAGCGCTGCGCCACCCCGTCCCAATCGATGCCGCCCCAGCCGAGGGGCAGATGCAGGTCGCCTTCGCCGAGGGCGGCGCGTTCCGCATCGTCGATGGCCCAGCTCTCCTGCGGCCGGCCGAAGCTATCGTGCACATGCACATGGCGGGCATAGGGGGCAAGGGCGGCGATCTCGCTCATGAAATCGGCCCGCGCGTCGGTGCAGCGCAGGAAGGCGTGGCTCACATCCAGGGTGGCGCGCACATGGGCGTGGTCCACCGCATCCAGCTCGCCGGCGAGGCGCGACGGCAGCGGCGTCTCGCGCATGGGCTCGAAGCGGAAGATGTTCTCCACGCACAAGGTGAGGTCCGCCGCCGCGGCCTTGTCGCCGGCGCGGGAAAGCACATCGCGCTGGCGGGAATAGGCCACGGCGATGTCGTCCTCGCCGCGCACGCAGCCGGCATGGATCACCAGATTGGCCGCGCCGACCGCGCCGGCGACGGTGATGGCTGCGTCGAGCGCCGCCTCGTGCCGGGGCAGCACGGCCTTCGGGGCCATCAGGTTGATGGCGAGGGGGCCATGCACCGTATAGCCGAAGGGGCGATCGCGGGTGGCCGCCACCAGGCGCTCCAGCCGATCGGCGAGCACCCGTCCGTCCATCACCAGGGTCCAGGCGAAGATGGGCAGCTCCACGAAATCGACGCCGAGACGCTCGGCCTCGTCGAGCTTGCCGGCGAGGTCGTCGAAATCCGGCGACGTGGCGCGGATGGAATAGCCGATGCCGCGGATCAGCGGTGCGGGCGTGCGGGCGTCCATGAAAGGTCCTCCCTCGGGGCTGCGATGCCCGGCCCGGGCGGCGCGCAGCAGACGCCGTGACGCCCCCGCACCGTCGCGACCCGGAGTGCGGGACCGCCGCGGCGGCCGGAGGACCCGGTTGTGGCACGCGGTTGGCACGCGCGTTCGATGGGCGCGCTTGTGAGTCTTCGGCCGCACGGGTGGGGTGCGGCCGATACGGCTTCTACCTGATGTCCGTGACGATAATACTTCCGCGCCGCGTTGCGGGATTTTTCTTGCAGCGCGGAAGGAACGCCAGCGGGCGTTGCGGGAGGCACGTTCCGCCCGGGCCGGGGGCCTGGATCTGGATCTGGGCCGGGCGCGGCGGCGCCCTCAGTCCTGCCCGTCGCCGCCGGCGTCGGTTTCGTCGCGCACCTCGCGGCGGATGCGGATGCGGTCGCGCGAGCCCACATTGAGAAGCTCGGCCGCGCGCCACACGAGATTGTCCTCGAACTCGCTCAGCCCGCCATCGGCATAGGCCACCTCGAACATCATCTCCACGATACGCCGGCGCCCCTCGTCGTCCAGGGCGCGGTTCAGCACGCTGGTGAAGGCGTAAAGGTCCACCGCCTCCGCATCCCGGGCGATGGCGAGCTCCACCAGCGCCTCGCTTTCCGCGGCGTCGAGGCCGAACCGGCTGGCGAGGATCTGCTTCAGGACGGTGCGCTCGTCGTCGGTCACCGCCCCGTCGATGGAGATCACATGCACCAGCAGCGCCGCCGCCGCGAGGCGATAGTCATTCGCGTCGAAGGCCTCGGTCTCGCGATGGCCGCCGGTGATGTCGGAGATGAAATCGGACAGGGTGCGGAACATGCGCTGTGCACTCTCGGGCTCGGGCTGATCGCCTGTTGCCATGATGGCTTGCCGGGCGCAAGTCCGCCCCGCGCGCAAGCCCACCAGAACCACCGGACTTTGGGAACCGTGCGCCGCCGGGCGAGTTTACCCTCAGGCAGCCCGCAGAGCTTTCCAGAAAGAAAGCCGACATGTGCGCCACAGCGCACGCATTTAACCCTGATACGCTGTCGCTCCGTATCTATTTTCCCATGCATGACTTGACTATGACAGTCATGAATATGGGAACTCTGAACGAAAACGCTTCAAACAGGAGGATGATATGAAAATTATGCCGATTTACGCCGTCACCCTGGCCACTCTTCTTTCCACCACCGCCATGGCCCAGCAGCCGCCGGCCACCCCCGGCGCGCAGATGACGCCGCCCGCCGGCAGCACTGCCGCGCCTGCCACCTTCATCGGCGAGCAGCGGGCGGACCAGTTCCTCGCCGCCGACCTCATCGGCATGAGCGTCCATGGGGCGAACAACGAGACCCTCGGCGAAATCAATGACCTGCTGGTGGACGCCAACGGCAATGTGATGGCCGCGGTCATCGGCGTGGGCGGCTTCCTCGGGGTCGGGGAGAAGGACGTGGCCGTCCCGTTCCAGCTGGTGGAGAAGGTCCGCAACGCCGACGGGATGCGCCTTGTGCTGCGCAAGTCGAAGGACGAGCTGAAGGCCGCGCCCACCTTCGCCGAATACGAGGCGGCGCCCGCCACCACCGGCTCCGTGGGCTCGGGCGCGCGGCCGGCCACGCCCCCCGCCACCGCAAGGTAACCCGGCGCGCCCCGGGCCGACAGCGTGTAAGCGGGGGCCCTGCAGCTCCCGCTTCACTTTTCCGGGAACCGGAGACTTGGCCGGAAAGTTGAACCCTGCGCCCGTTTGGGGGAGTCTTGCCCCGGCGTCGCAGGAGCAGGGATGGATTTTTCACCCCGGGGACCGGCCGGCCCCCTTGCCAGCATGATTTCCATGAAACGGCCCCTCGCCTGGCGGCTGGCCTTTGCGGCGGCCGTCCTGGTGGCGGCGGTCGCGCTCAGCCATGTCCTGGCGCGGGTTGCCGGCGGGTCAGCCCATGCGTCCATGATCTTCCGGGTCCCCGCCGTGGTTCTCATCACCCTGGCCTGCGGGCCGGCCATCGGCCTTGCGGGGCTGGCTGCCCTCGCCGCCGCCTCGGCCATCCTGGCCCCGGCCATCGGCAGCGAGCCGGGCGTTGCGGACCCCGGCGGGGCACGCGCGGCCGTCCTGTCCGTCCTCATCGACGGCGCCGTCGCCTGGGCCGTCTGCGCCGTCCTTTCCATCGCCTGGCGGCGGCAGGACACGGCTCGCGAGCGCATGGTGGCAGCCCTGGACGAGCAGCAGACGGTGGTGGCCACCCTGGAGGCGCTGCTGGACCACGCCCCGGTGGGGTTCGCCTTCTTCGACCGCCGGATGCGCTTCGTGCGCGTCAACGGCACCCTCGCCCGCATGGTGGGCATTCCCGCCGCCGAGCACCCCGGCCGCTCGCTGGCGGACATGCTGCCGCAGCTGGCCGAGGCGGTCTCGCCCGGCCTCGCCCAGGTGCTCGCCACCGGGACGGTCATCGCCGACGTGGAGGTGGAGGGCGCCACCCCGGCCCTGCCGGGGGCATGGCGGCATTTCCTCGTCAGCTATTTCCCGGTGCGCACCCATGGCGACGCCATCGGCCTTGCGGGCATGATCCTGGTGGAGATCACCGAGCGCAAGAAAGCCGAAAAGTCCGTCGCCGCGAGCGAGCAGCGCTACCGGCTGCTGGCGGAGGCGCTGCCCAAGATGGTGTGGACCAGCACCTGCGACGGCACCGGCGATTATTACAACCGCCGCTGGAGCGAGTTCACCGGGGTCCGGCCCGAGGGTGGCAAGACGCTGGAATGGCACACCTTCCTGCACCCCGACGACCAGCGGCCGGCGGTGGATGCGTGGCGCGCCTGCCTCGCCAGCGGCGCGCCCTTCTCCCGCGAATGCCGGCTGCGGGCGGCGGACGGCGGCTTCCGCTGGTTCCTGTGCCGTGCAGTGCCGGTGCGCGACGACGACGGCCGCATCGACCGCTGGTACGGGAGCTGCACCGACATTTCCGAAATCGTCGCCGCCCGCGAGATGCTGGCGCATTCCAACGAGCACCTCGAACGCCTTGCCGTGGAGCGCACCGCCGAGCTGGCCAGGGCCAACAGCCTGCTGAAACAGGAGATGGAGGACCGGCTGCGGGCGGAGGCGCAGCTGCGGCAGGCGCAGAAGATGGAGGCTGTGGGCCAGCTCACCGGCGGCATCGCCCACGATTTCAACAATCTGCTCACCATCATCATCGGCAATCTGGAAGCCGCCGAGCGGCGCGTGGCGCCGGAGGCCACCGAGATCCGCCGCTTCCTCGACTATGGCCGGCAGGGCGCGCTGCGGGCCGCCACCCTCACCCAGCGCCTGCTCGCCTTCTCCCGCCGCCAGCCGCTGGACCCGCGCCCCACCGACGTGAACCGCCTGGTCTCCGCCATGTCCCACATGCTGGCGAGCGCCCTGGGCGAGCGGGTGACGGTGGAGACGGTGCTGGCCGGCGGCCTGTGGCACACCGAGATCGACCACAACCAGCTGGAGAATGCCATCCTCAATCTCGCGGTGAATGCCCGCGACGCCATGCCCGGCGGCGGCAAGGTCACCATCGAGACCGCAAACGCCTATCTGGACGCCGCCTATTGCG
Source organism: Xanthobacter sp. AM11 (assembly GCF_047444035.1). NCBI lineage: Bacteria > Pseudomonadati > Pseudomonadota > Alphaproteobacteria > Hyphomicrobiales > Xanthobacteraceae > Xanthobacter > Xanthobacter sp. AM11. The sequence goes on along the minus strand of NZ_JBLAOA010000001.1, from coordinate 1,117,117 downwards.
CCAGCCACGACGACCTGGAGCCGGGCCAGTATGTGGCGCTGATCGTGAGCGACACCGGCACCGGTATGAGCGAGGAGGTGCGCGCCCGCGCCTTCGAGCCCTTCTTCACCACCAAGGGCCCGCGCGACGGCACCGGCCTGGGCCTCAGCCAGGTCTACGGCTTCGTGCGGCAGTCGGGCGGGCATGTGATCATCCATTCCAAGCGGGACCAGGGCACCACCGTGAAGCTCTACCTGCCCCGCCTGGATGACCCCTCCACCGTGGAGGCGAGCGCGCCGGGCATCGAGCGCGGCGGCCGCGACGGGCGCGCCCGCGTGCTGCTGGTGGACGAGGACGCCGACCTGCGCGCCCTCGGCGCCGCCATCCTGCGCGAGGCCGGGCACGAGGTGCTGGAGGCCGGCGACGCCCTCTCGGCCCTCGCCATGCTGGACACGGGCGCCGCCCCGGACCTCCTGCTCACCGACATCATCCTCGGCACGGGCATGGACGGGCTGGCCCTTGCCGAAGAGGTGAAGCGGCGCCGTACCAATATCCGGGTGCTATTCACCACCGCATATGCGAAAAATGCCGCCGTCCGCCCGGGATGGCTGGACGCGCGTGCCCGTTTGCTCGCCAAGCCCTTCAGCCAGATGGAGCTCGTCGAGAAGGTGAAAGACATCCTTGAGGAGCCGGCGAGCCGTGGCACTGTCCTCCTGGTGGAGGACGAGCCCTTCGTTGCCCTCGTGGCGCGCCAGATCCTGGAAGACCACGGCTTCGATGTCACCGTCGCCTCCCATGGCGCGGCGGCCCTGGCCCACGCCCGCGCTGCCTTCGCCCAGCGCGGTCCGGCCGCGCTGGCGCTGGCGGTGGTGGATGTGGGCCTGCCCGACATGAGCGGCGATGCCGTGGTGCGCGAGCTGGCCGGCATCGCGCCACAGCTTCCGGTGATCATCGCCACCGGCTACGGCACCGCCGAGCTGGAAGGCGAGTTCGGCGGCGCGGCGCGCATCCGCCTGATGGGCAAGCCCTATGACGGCGCCACCCTGCGCCGGGCCCTGCAGGGCCTCGGCTTCGACATAGCGGAGGAGTGACCGGCCGGAGCGCCGCCCGGCTGCGCCCCAGCCTCTTAACGAGGGGCAGATCCGGCTCTCTTCAATAAATTAGCGGGCGCTTCACCGCTCATATGGTGCCGCGGCGCGGCACCATATGAGCGGATCGCGTTCTACCGGCGCAGCAGCAGCTGGCCGAGGATGACCCCCACCCCGGCCGCGATGGCGCAGGCGGTGACGGGCTGCTCGCGGATGGTCTCGCGCAAGGTGAGATACTGGCCTTCCGCCCAGTCCTGCACATCGCCGGCGGCGGTCTCCGCCTCCCCGGCCGCGCCCTTCACCCCATGGCGGGCGGTCTTGCCCAGCGTGTCCAGCAGGCGGGCGAAATCCGCGCGCAGCTGGTCGAGATCCTCGCGCACGTCGGCAAGGCTGGGCTCGGCGGGGGCGGACTTCAGCGGTTCGGGCTTTTCGGCCATGACAAAGTCTCCGTGGGTAAGCCTCGGGGCAATGGGAGCGCCGCCGTCCGGCGGATCAGGCGGTGCGGGCCGCGAGACCTTCCGGCGCGGCCTTGGCCTCGTGGAAGAACAGCGCCTGGGCGATGGTCGCCTTCACCGTTTCCGTCAGGAACGGCTTGGTGATGAGATAGGTGGGCTCGGGCCGCTCGCCGGTGAGCAGCCGGTCCGGGAAGGCGGTGATGAAGACCACCGGCACATTGAAGCTCGACAGGATCTCCGTCACCGCCTCGATGCCGGACGATCCGTCGGCGAGCTGGATGTCCGCCAGCACCAGGCCGAAATTGCCGGCGCTGGCCAGCTCCACCGCCTTGGAATGGGTGGGCGCCACGCCGATCACCTCGTGCCCCAGCTCCGCTACCAGGGTCTTCAGGTCGAGGGCGATGACCCATTCATCCTCGATGATCAGCACGCGGGTGGCGATCTGCCGGTCGATCTCGCGCTGGGCGGCCACCACCTGGCCTTCGATATCGGAGATGGTGCCGCCGAGGATGCTGGCCGCCTCCGCATAGGAGAAGCCTTCCATCGCCGTCAGCAGCAGGGCGACGCGGGAGGCGGGGTCCATGGCCTGCAGGCGGGCGTCGGCGCGCGAGGCGGCCGCGCCGGCGACGGGGCGGCGGTTCCAGACCTCATGGAAGGCCTTGTAGAGCGCTACGCGGGGTGAAACCTGCCCGTCCACCGCCACCTTGCCGTCGATGATCGCCCGAAGGGTGTCCTGCACCAGGAGATCGCCCGCCGATTGCGAGCCCACGAGCGCACGCGTGTAGCGGCGCAGAAACGGAAGCTGCTTGACGAGCGCATTGGGAGCCATGCCAAAATCCCTGAAGGCCGACCAGGCCACGCCAGATCGAACGAAGCCAGATCGAACGAAACCGCACCGAGCTAAGCCAAAGCTCGGTAACGCCTGCATCTTCCGAAAGTTCCCCCCACCGGGGAACCTGCCGCGGTGCTTTGCATTATAGTGGCTGCCGAGGCCGGCTGCAGCGGCGACTTTCCATCCCTTCGGCCGGCCGGGCAAGAGGGACCTGCAGCCCGCGACGCAAACGGGCCCCGGGCCGGCGCCATACCCACCGCAGCGCCGGCGGCGAGCCGGTGGGAGAGGGGGAGAGGGGGAGCCCGCCTCCATGGGACATGCGGGCGCGACCGCGGCGGCGGGCCCTTGCGCCGGGGTCGGGCGTTGAGCGTCGGCCATCGGGCGGAGTGATCATGGATGTAAGACAGGCGGAGGCCGCGCGGGCGCGCAACCGGGAGCGCAGCGCCATCCTGGCCTCTGCGGCGGGACAGCCGCGCACGCTCTTCGACAGCGTGCGCCGTCGCCTTGTCCTGGTGGTCGTCCTTGCCATGGCGCCTATCGCCGCGCTCAATTTCGCGCAGGGCCTGCTGCAGCTGAAGGGCGCCGAGGAAGAGGCACGCCAGCGACTGCTCCAGCACGCCCTTTCCGCCGCCAACTCGCAGGAGAACGTCTTCGCCTCGGCAGAGAACGTGCTGCACGCCTTGAAGAATGTGGAGGACGTGCGCTCCGCCGGCCCCGCCTGCGCGGCCACCCTGCGCGGCGCCACCGTCAGCCTGCCCTTCGCCGCCAATATCGGCGTGATCGACCCATCGGGACAGGTGGTATGCGCCGCCCTGGCGGTGCGGGACCCCGACGTCTCGCAGGAGGCCTGGTGGCAGGCCGCGCTGACCCATGCGGGCTTCAGCCTGTCCGGGCGCGTCACCGGCCAGGGCTCCGGCGCGCAGGTGGTGGTGGGCGTTCTGCCCCTGCGCAATGCCGCGGGACAGCTTGAGGGCGCCTTTGCCCTCGGCATCGAGGTGGGGTGGCTCGATACCCTCCTGCGGCGGCAGATCTCGCCCGCCATCGGCATCGCCGCCGTCTTCTCCCCCTCGGGAGAGGAACTGGTGTCCAACTCCCGCCCCATGAGCGCCGCCCTGTTCGATCCGCAGGACATCCACAGCGGCGCGCGGCTGCGCGAGAGCAAGGACGCCTCCGGCGTGGCCTGGACCTTCGCCACCGCCAACCTGAACCGCGACGGCCTTTCGGTGGCCTTCGCCATGCCCTCGGACACCCTGTTCGGCTGGACCTTCCTGACGGTGGCGGCCGCCTTCGCCCTGCCGGCCCTGATCATGATCCTGAGCCTCGGGGTGCTGTGGGTGGCGGTGGACCGCATCATCCTGCGCTGGCTGCTGTATCTGCGGCGCGTTACCGCGGTCTATGCCCAGGGCCATTACGGCTTCCGGCCCAGCCGCCTCGATAATGCGCCCAGCGAGTTCCGCGTCCTCGGCCATGCGGTGGAGATCATGGCGCTGGCGGTGCGCCTGCGCGATGCGCGGCTGCGCGAGAGCCTGGCGGAGAAGACCGCGCTGGTGCGCGAGATCCACCACCGCATCAAGAACAGCCTGCAGGTGGTGGTGAGCCTGCTCAGCCTCTACGGCGCCGGCATCCACCGCAGCGAGGACCGCAGGCGCTTCGACCAGCTGCGCATGCGGGTGAACACCCTCGCCCTGGTTCACCGCATTCTCTACGAGGCCAGCGACGGCTCCCAGGTCCGCCTGCGCGAGTTGCTGCGCGAGCTGGCCTCGCTGCTGGAGGGCAGCGCCGAATGCAATGCGCGCATCACCGTCGAGGCGCAGGATACGCGGCTGCCCACCGACATGGCGGTGCCCCTCGCCCTGATGGTGGTGGAGCTGGTGCTGAACCTCGGCCTGCCGACCGGGGTCGCGGCGGCGCCGGTGACGCTGACCGGCGAAGTGGCCGCGGACCGGCTGCGCCTCACCCTGCGCAGCACCGCCACCGGCGGCAGCGATCCGGCCGCCGAGCCCAGCCTCGCCGCCGGTTTCGCCGCCCAGCTGGGCGGCGCCCTCACCCGCCGGCAGACGGGCACCGAGACTTTTGTGATCGCCGGCGATTTTCCTTGCCGCACAGGCGGTTCCAGCTGGCCGACCACCCCCGTGTCCTAGAGCACGCGCCGATCGACTTGCATCGCAGGCTGATTGGCCAACGCGTTCTCTTTCTCGCGTTTAGCAGGCGAGCCACCGCTCACAGGGCGCCGCGCAGCGGCCCGCTGTGAGCGGATCGCGCCGAGCCGGGACAACGAATGTCATCTCGATCGGAACCGGAGGCGTCCTGCTTCGTTCTCCCTGCGTATCGACACGCAATGACGTCCGAAGTTCGCAGGAGCACAGCAGATGGACAAGGCTCGATCCAAGGGCACGTCCCAGCGCGGGTTTGCAGCGATGGATGCTGAAAAGCAGCGCGCCATCGCCCGCAAGGGAGGGGAAAGCGTTCCCGCCGAGAAGAGGAGCTTCTTCCAGAACCGGGCCCTTGCAGCGGAAGCGGGGCGCAAGGGCGGGCAGAGCGTTGCCGACGAGCAGCGCAGCTTTTCGCGCGACCGGACCCTGGCCTCGCAGGCCGGACAGAAGGGGGGCCAGAAAAGCGGCCCCGCCGGCGGGGCGCGCAGCGACGGACACTCCTGACCGGCGCCGGTCAAGACGGGAAATCTTCTGCCCGCGGAAACGTTACCGAGCGTAACCGCGGGCAGGGGCTATGTTCTCCCGACCGGTTGCCGGCGCCGCTTTGCGCGTCAGGGCGCCCCCGCGATCTGCAGCAGTGCCGCCGGACGGTTGCCTCGGCGCGTCCGGCCCGAGACCACCTCCCGCCCGAGAGTGATGCCTTTGATGGAACTTCCCCGGGAAAGCCAAGGAGAGCGCTCCGCAACGGATGCCGCCGTGTTGCGCACGCAGGTGCTGGAATTCCTCCCGGCCCTGCGCGCCTTTGCCCGGTCCTTGACGCGCAACCGGACGGAAGCCGACGACCTGGTTCAGGAGACCCTTCTCAAGGCCTTGTCCAACATGGAGAAGTTCGATCTGGGCACGAACCTGCGCGCCTGGCTCTTCACCATTCTGCGCAACACTTATTACACCGAGATCCGCAGGCGGCGGCGCGAGAATGACGGTATGTCGGCGCTGGCCCAGCAGGACACCAATATCGGCCCCAGCCAGGAATGGTCCGCCACCCTCTCCTCCCTCAAGGACGCCCTCGCCAAGCTGCCCGACGACCAGCGCGAGGCGCTGGTTCTGGTGGGCGCGGCGGGCCTTTCCTATGAGGAGGCGGCCGAGGTCTGCGGCTGCGCCCTCGGCACCATCAAGAGCCGCGTGAACCGCGCCCGCGCCAAGCTGCTGGTGCTGATGGGCGCCAACGAAACCGCCGACGTAGTGGAAGGCGATGCGGTGGCCCTGTCCGCCACACGCAGCTGAGGGGCAGCGCCCCTGAAATCAGGCCGGCTCCCAGCCCGGCGGGGCCAGTTCGAACCCGGCGAAATCGAAGGCGGGGGCCACGGTGCAGCCCACCAGCGTCCAGGCGCCGCGGCATTCCGCCGCCTGCCAGGCGCCCGCCGGCACCACCCCCTGCGGCCGTTCCCCCAAGGCCAGGCGGCCGCCCAGCACCAGGTCGCGCCTGTTCCCATCCCCGGCGATGGACAGGACGAGCGGCGCGCCGGCATGCCAGTGCCAGACCTCCACCGCATCCACCTTGTGCCAGTGGGAGCGCTCGCCGGCGCGGAGCAGGAAATAGATGGCGGTGGAGGCGCCGCGCCCGCCGCCAGCATCATCGCGGAAGGTCTCGCGGAAATGCCCGCCTTCCGGGTGCGGGACGAGCCCGAGGAGCGCGATGACCGCCTCGGCGCTGAGGTCCGCGCTCATCCCTTGAAGCTGCTCTTCAGCGCCCGCAATTCGGTGAAGACCGCCGCGGAATCGGCGCCGGTCAGGCCCAGGCGCTCGGCCATGGCCGGGTCGTCGGCGCGCAGGAACGGATTGGCGAGGCATTCGTCGGCAAGGCGCGAGGGAATGGTGGGCTGCCCGGCGGCCCGCTTCGCCTCGGCTTCCGCCAGCAGGCGGATCAGCGTGGCGTTGTCGGGGTCCACCGAAAGGGCAAAGCGGGCGTTGGAAAGGGTGTATTCGTGCCCGCTATAGACGCTGAGCTGCTGCGGCAGCGCGCGCAGCCGCTGCAGCGAGGCCCACAACACCGGCGGGTCGCACTCGAACGGGCGGCCGCAGCCCAGGGTGAACAGCGTATCGCCGGAGAACAGCAGGTCCTCTGCCTCGAACAGGTAGGAGACATGGCCGGCGGTGTGGCCCGGCGTCTCCAGCACCCGGCCGATGAGGGAGCCCACCGCCACCGGGTCGCCGTCCACCACCGCCACGTCGAGGCCGGGAATGCCCGCCGCCTCCGCCTTCGGCCCCACCACGGTGGCACCGGTGAGCGCCTTCACCGCGGGAATGCCCTGCACGTGATCGGCATGATGATGGGTGACGAGGATGTGGGTGAGGGTCCACCCCTCCTTTTCCAGCGCCGCAAGCACCGGCGTGGGCTCGGGCACGTCCACCACGGCGGTGGCGTCCGTCACCGGGTCGTGCAGGAGCACGGCGTAATTGTCGCTGAGGCACGGAACGAGGCGGATGTCGGCCGGCACGGTCTCATTCTCCGAAGCGGGGGCAGAGGGGACGGACAGAGAGAACGGGCAATGCGAAGCGTTCTGTTCGAAGCGTTGACCGTGGCCTGCGCCGCGGCAAGGCTCCCGCGCCCGATGGCGAGGAAGACAGCGCCGGCTGACGGCCGCCGATTGGAACGCCATTATGGACACCGCGCATGTTGCGGAGCCGCCGACATGATCGTCTATTAGCGCCCGAAGCGGAAGAGCAGCGCGCAGGCCGTGGCTGCCTGCGCGGATCGGGCGCACCCGGCGCTGCCGGGATGAGTGAGGATGCATGTTTCTCGACGTGGTGGACCTGCGCAATTTCTACGCCCAGCCCATCGGCATCATGACGCGGCGCCTCCTGGGGCGCGCCATCCGGGCCCGGTTCGACGACGTGACGGGCCTGCGGGTGCTGGGCCTCGGCTACGCCACCCCCTATCTCGGCGTGTTCCGCGAGGAGGCCGAGCGCTGCCTGGCGGTGATGCCGGCGGCGCAGGGGGTGGTGCGCTGGCCTTCCGCCGCACCGACGCTGGCCACCCTCGCCGACGAGACTCTCCTGCCCTTTCCCACCGCCAGCATGGACCGGGTGGTGATCGTCCACGCGCTGGAGATGACGCCCAATGCCGCGGAGATGCTGCGGGAGGTGTGGCGCGTGCTGGCGCCGGGTGGGCGGCTGCTGGCGGTGGTGCCGAACCGGCGCGGGGTGTGGGCGCGGCTCGACACCACGCCGTTCGGCAACGGCCGCCCCTTCTCCCGCGGGCAGGTGGTGACGCTGCTGCGGGAAACCCTGTTCACCCCCGTGGGCTGGGGCGAGGCGCTCTATGCGCCGCCCAGCCGCTGGTTCCTGCGCACGGCGGTGGCATGGGAACGGGTGGGCGCGCGGCTGTCGCTGCCGTTTTCCGGCGTGCTGGTGGTGGAGGCGACAAAGCAGCTCTACCGCCCCGCCGCCGTGCGCCGCACCCGCCTCGCCCCAGTGCTGGAACCCGCGCTGGAGCCGGGCTTCGTGCCCGGGGCGGCGCCGGCGGGGTGAGCCTCACCGCTTGCGGGTGAGCAGGAACACCGCCTGCTCGCCCAAGAGGTTCCACACCCACCAGGGCATGTTCACCCGCACCCGGTGGCCGGAGGAATCCAGCGCCACCGCCTTCTCGATCCGCGCATCCAGCAGCTCCGCCAGGGCCACGAAGTCGCGGATGGTGCAGAAATGGATGTTGGGCGTCTCGTACCAGGCGGCGGGCAGATTGTCGGTCACCGGCATCCGCCCGTAGACCATGAGGTCGAGGCGCGAGCGCCAATGCCCGAAATTGGGGAAGGAGACGATGGCGCGCCGGCCGATGCGCAGCATCTGCTCCAGCACCCAGCGGGGCCGGCGCGTCGCCTGCAGGGTCTGGGAGAGGATGACGTAATCGAACGAATCATCGGGGTAATGGGCGAGGTCCACGTCGGCATCGCCCTGCACCACCGCAAGGCCGCGCGCCACCCCCGCATTCACCCCCTCGCGGGAAAGCTCGATGCCGCGGGCATCGCAGCCGCGCGTGGTGGCAAGCAGCTCCAGGAACTCGCCGCCGCCGGAGCCCACGTCGAGCACCCGCGAGCCCGGCGCCACCATCTCCGCCACCACCACCAGATCGACGCGCCCGCCCTGCTGGCGCACCGCCCCTTCGTCCAGGATCTGCTCGCGCACGGCCATGGCGTCAGGTCCGGGCGGGCGGCAGGCCGATGGCCCGCGCCGCGCTGTCGAGGAAGCCGCGGGCGATGGCGATCAGCTCCGGCTCGTCCAGAAGGAAGGCGTCGTGGCCCTTGTCGCTTTCGATCTCGGCAAAGGACACGCTGGCCCCCGATGCGTTGAGGGCATGGACGATGGCCCGGGAATCCTCCGTGGGAAACAGCCAGTCGGAGGTGAAGGAGACCACGCAGAAGCGCGTCTTGGAGCCGCGAAAGGCATTGGCGAGCACGCCACCATGCTCGGCTGCAAGGTCGAAATAATCCATGGCCCGCGTGACATAGAGATAGGAATTGGGATCGAACCGCTGCACGAAGGCTTCGCCCTGGTGGCGCAGATAGCTTTCCACCTGGAAATCGGCATCGAAGCCGAAGGTGGGCATCTCCCGGTTCTGCAGCCTGCGGCCGAACTTTCGGTGCAGCGCCTGATCCGACATGTAGGTGATGTGGGCGGCCATGCGCGCCACCGCAAGGCCGCGGTGGGGCGTCACCCCTTCCGCAAGATAGCGCCCGCCACGCCAATCGGGATCGGCCATCACCGCCTGTCGGCCCACTTCATGGAAGGCGATGTTCTGCGCCGAATGGCGCGCGCCGGTGGCGATGGGCAGGGCCGCGAACACCCGCTCGGGATAGCTCGCCGCCCATTGCAGCACCTGCATGCCGCCCATGGAGCCGCCGGCCACGCACAACAGCTTCTCGATGCCCAGATGGTCGAGCAGCATGGCCTGCGCATTCACCATGTCGCGAATGGTCACCACCGGCATGTCGAGGCCGTAGGGCTCGCCGGAGGCCGGATCGACGGACGACGGGCCGGTGGTGCCCATGCAGCCGCCGAGGACATTGGCGCAGATGACGTAGAAGCGTTCCGTGTCTATGGGCTTGCCGGGCCCCACCATGGTTTCCCACCACCCGGGCTTGCCGGTGACGGGATTGAGGCTTGCCGCATGCTGGTCGCCGGTGAGCGCGTGGCACACCAGAATGGCATTCGTGCGCGCGGCGTTGGGCTCGCCATAGGTCTGATAGGCGATCTGCAGATGCGGCAGCGCGACGCCGGCATCGAGCCTCAGCGGGGCATGGGCGCCGAAGCGCACGACGGGGGAATGCGGATCGTCCGCCTCGCGCCGCTTTGGTGCGGCAGATGAACTTGCGGCGGCTGCCGCAGGGGCGACGTCCGAAGGGACGGAAGAAGTCATGGGCGAACCAAGCGACGCGCCGGCTCAGCTGTCAAGCACCGGCACGGCGCCGCGATCGGGCTTCGGGCGGCCCTGCGCGCACAAGCCTTGCCCGGCCTTCGCAAAATTGTAAGCCGGCGCGTGGATAAGTAGGCTCGCCAAGAGCAGGACCGCCAGTGCCGCGGGCCGGCCGGGGCGGGGGATGAGATGAAAGATCCGGTTCAAAAGACCATCGGCTACAGGCTGACCCATACGGCGCGCCTGCAAAAGGCGCTCTCGGCGCGGCTGCTGCACAATCTCGGCCTGTTCCCGGGGCAGGAGGCGGTGCTGAAGCTGCTGTGCGAGGAAGACGGGCGCACCATGGGCGACCTTGCGGCCGCGCTGCGGGTGCGTCCCCCCACGGCCTCCAAGACCATTGCCCGCCTGACCACCCAGGGCCTGGTGGAACGGCGCGCCACCGACGGCGACGGCCGGCTGGTGCGGGTGTTCCTTTCCGATGCCGGGCGCGAGCGCGGCGCCGCCATCGACGGGGTGTGGGAACAGCTCGAAGGCGAGATGGTGGCCGGGCTCGACAACAAGGAGCGCAAGCGCCTGCGCAAGCTGCTGCGCAAGGTGGAGAAGAACCTGGCCCTGCGCCTCGGCGCCGACGGCGGCATCGACGACGAGCCGGACGCGGGGGACGACGAAGAAGAGGCCTGAGGGTCTCCTTTCGGCCACCCGCATGCGCCCGGCGCATGGGAGCGGCCTCCACGCATTCGAGGAGCGCCACTTCTCCTTGAGCGGGGGGCGCGTTAAGGCTATTTCAATCGATTAGGTCCGGCACCGAAAAAGGCGTCCGGCCAGCGTCGGCGCCGCTTCGCGCCACGCCACCAAAAACAGGCCGGTCGCCGCGCCGGCCCGCACGGGGGAAACATGTCCAACTCCATCGACCTTCAGAACCGTTTCGCCATCGTCACCGGCGGCGCGCAGGGCATCGGCCGCGCCGTGGTGGAGCGCTTCCTCGCCTCCGGCGCCACCGTGGCCATCTTCGATCGCGACGAGGCCCTGGCCCGCCGTACGGCCGACGAGCTGGGCCGCGCGCGCGTGCTGCCGGTGACAGTGGACGTGACCTTGCGCGCGGATGTGGAGCGCGCCGTCGCCGAGGCCCATTCGGCCTTCGGGCGCCTCGACATTCTGGTGAATAATGCGGGCATTTCAGGCCCCAACATGAAGCTCTGGGAATATCCCGAGGATGCCTGGCGGCAGGTGATGGCCATCAATCTGGACGGCCCCTTCTTCTGCTGCCGCGCGGTGGCGCCGCACATGATCGCCCAGGGCTACGGGCGCATCGTCAATGTGGCCTCCATCGCCGGCAAGGAGGGCAACCCCAATGCGTCCGCCTATTCGGCCTCCAAGGCCGGCGTCATCGCTCTCACCAAGTCGCTGGGCAAGGAGCTGGCCGAATACGACATCGCAGTGAACTGCGTGACGCCCGCCGCCGCGCGTACGGCCATTTTTGACCAGATGAGCCAGCAGCATATCGATTACATGCTGTCGAAGATTCCCCGCGGGCGATTCGTCGCCGTGGAGGAGGTGGCGGCCACCATCGCATTTGCGGCCTCCGCTGATTGCTCGTTCACCACCGGCGCCGTCTTCGACCTTTCCGGCGGGCGCGCCACCTACTGAGGCTGGCCATGCGCGCGCCTGAAGGTTCAAAGCCCGGAACGGCGCACGCCCCCTTCCTCGGGATCGCGCTCATGTGCCTTGCGGTCATGAGCTTCGCCATCACCGACACCACGGCGAAATGGCTCACCTTCCACACCAACGTCTTCGTGGTGGTGTGGGCGCGCTATGTGAGCCATTTCGCCCTGGCGCTGCTTGTGTTCAACCCCTGGAGCGTGCCGGGCCTGCTGCGCACCAGCCGCCCGCTTCTGCAGATCGGCCGCTCCGCCCTGCTGTTTGCCACCACGGCTTTGAACTTCACCGCGCTTCAGTTCCTGCAGCTGGACCAGACCGTCTCCATCATGTTCTCCATCCCCTTCTTCGTGGCCCTGTTCGCCGGCCCGATCCTGGGGGAACAGGTGGGCCGGCGGCGCTGGATCGCCATCCTGGTTGGCTTCAGCGGCATCCTGCTGGTGGTGCGGCCGGGCGCGGGGGGCATTCACCCCGCGGCCATCCTGTGCCTGTGCGCGGCCGCGACCTACGCGCTTTACGCCATCACCACCCGCATGCTGGCGAA
>NZ_JBLAOA010000001.1:0-1097500 GCF_047444035.1 Xanthobacter sp. AM11 | reverse complement strand
GACCCCGCGGTTCTTCCCGTCGCGTGTATAGGTACACGCGCGCGTGCGATGACTGCCGCCGTGTGCCATCCTTTTGCCGCGAGGGGACCCTCACATGCCGCCGGCGTTGACGGGCCGCCGGGGGAAAGGCATGGTCGCGGCTACGTCTTTCGAGGTGTGATCGGCCAGCGCATGGCGCGCGGCGCTTCAACGTGAAGGGACGGAAGTTGCATCATCGACGATCTGCCGGAGCCTGGCGCGACTCGGCGAGCGCAGCCGGGCTCGGTGACGATCCCCCGCTCGGGGTGGACGGAGATGAAGAGGATATCGACCGCCGCCGCGTCTCCATGCGCTGGTTCGCGGCCACGCTCCTTACCGCCCTTTGTGGTTCCTTCCTGATGGGCGGCGCGGTCTATGCCGCGCTCGATGGCGAGCATCGCTTCGCGCTCATGCCCGAAAAGGTGCGCAACGCCATCCGTGGCGCCCTCGCCCTGGGCGAGCGGCCGGTGAATGCCGCCCGCAAGGGCGATCGCATGTCGTTGCTGGGCGATGCGGCCACGGCGCGGCAGACCTTCCGGGTGTCCACCGCCACCAAGATGGGCGACCGCGAGATCATCAAGGTCCGCCCGTTCACCCGCGTTTCCGCCAACCTCGCCATGAGCGCCACCTCGGTCTCATCCAACATCCCCCGGTTCAATCCGGCCCAGATCGTCAGCGATTCCGCGAACAAGGAAGAGGCCGCCCCCCAGGCCGAGCCCACCGGCGAGGTCACGGTGGTGATGCGCGATCTCGCCGTCGTTCCGGCATCCGCCAAGCTCGGCGCCTCCACCGCCATGGAAAACGTGCTGGTGAAGGTGCGCGAGGTGGCCGAGCTCACCCGCGCCGAGCCCGGCCTGGCCGTGGCCCCGCCCATCGCCGGTGCCGCGCCGGGCCTGGCCCAGGGGCTGGCGCAGGGCGCGCCCTATCTCTCCTATGCCAGCGTGGGCAATGCGCTGGGCAACGGCCTGCCGGGCCACATCGTTCCCGGCGCCCCGGTGCAGGCGGTGCCCCTGCCCGCCGCCCCCGACAACATCAGCTTCATTCCCAAGACCTCCGATGAAACCTCCGGCGGCAACGACTGGACCGACACCACCGTGGTGGTGAAGAAGGGCGATACCATCGCCTCCATCCTGGTGGACAACGGCATCTCCAAGGAAGAGGCCCGCGCGGTGGCCGCCGCCTTCGGGCGCGGGCGCGAGGGCACGGTGAAGGACGGCATGCGCATGCGCATGGTGCTCCAGGACCAGGCCGGCAAGGTGCGCCCCCTCAAGGTGTCCCTGTTCACCGATGCCGGCCATGACGGCACCGTGGCGCTCTCCGACCGGGAGGATTTCGTGGCGGTGACCGAGCCGTCCGAAACCGAGATCGCCGGCGTCTCCGAGGATGCCGAGGACGACAGCGGGCCCGGCATCCGCCTTTACGAGAGCATCTACGAAACCGCGCTGCGCAACGACGTGCCGCGCCCGGTCATCGCCGACATCATCCGCGTCTATTCCTTCGACGTGGACTTCCAGCGCCGGGTGCGCTCGGGCGACAGCTTCGAGGTACTGTTCTCGGACGATCCGGGCAGCGCCAACGACGTGCTCTACGCCGCCCTCACCGTGAACAAGGAAACGCGGCGCTACTACCGCTTCCAGACCTCCGACGATGGCGTGGTCGATTATTACGACGACGACGGCAAGAGCGCGAAGAAGTTCCTGGTGAGAAAGCCCTTGGCCGGCGGCATCATGCGCTCGCCCTTCGGCTATCGCCGCCACCCGATTCTTGGTTATTCCAAGCTGCACACAGGCGTGGACTGGTCCGATTCCATCGGTACGCCCATCTATGCCGCGGGCAACGGCACCGTTATCTATGCCACCTGGAAATCGGGCTACGGCAAGCACACGGAAATCCAGCACGCCAATGGCTATGTCACCACCTATTCGCACCAGTCGGGCTTTGCCCGCGGCATCCGCGAGGGGGTGACGGTGCGCCAGGGGCAGGTCATCGGCTATATCGGCACCACCGGCCTCTCCACCGGGCCGCACCTGCATTATGAAGTGAAGATCAACGGCAATTTCGTCGATCCCATGCGCATCAAGCTGCCACGCGGGCGGGCGCTGGACGGGCGCTTCCTGGCCGAGTTCCGGCGCGAGCGCGAGCGCATCGACGCCTTGCTGAACCATGCGCCGGTGCCCCCCAAGGTGGCCACCGCCGCCGGAGCCAAGACCCGCGCCGCCAGCAACTGAGGCGGGGCGGGCCGGCGTCGCCAAAAGGCCTTCGGTTTCCGGCAATGGCACCGCCGATGCGGCCGCAAAACGCCACAGTCTGAGCTTGACCTTGGGGGTGGTTGCGCTACCGCTGCAACCGGGCGATCGCCCGCACCGTCACCCGCCAGAGGACAGCCCCATGAGTGGCTTTGTTCGTTCCTTCGCCTGCGCCCTGCTGCTTTCCGCCGCCGTGCCCGCTGCCGCATCCGCCGACGCGCTGAGCGACTATATCGCGGCCCGCGATGCCGCCATGTCCGCATCCGTTGCCGCCGCCAAGGCCGGCAAGAGCTCCGACGATGCGGTGATCAAGCGCGAGGAGGCCGCCATCAAGGACCTCGGCAAGCGCCTTGCCGCGGTGCTCGGCCCGCTCAAGTTCAAGGGCCTTGGCGGCCCCGACTATACGCTGCAGGTGCTCATCTACGACGAGAGCGCGCCGAGCCGGCAGCTCGACGGCCTCTCCTTCGCCAACAAGGATATCACCACCCGCCTGGTGGTGACGCCGGAGAGCGTGTTCAACAGCTGGCTGGCCGCCCGCGCCAAGGATGCGGACGCGCCCGCGGCCCTTGGCGCCGGGGTGAAGGCAGCCGCCGCGGCGCCGGAATTCTATACCGATGCTTTGGTGTTCGACGGCGGCTTCTACCAGCCTTATGTGGAGCTGCCCGTGGCCGCTGCGCCGGGCGAGACCGCCGTGGCCATGCTCGGCCAGCAGGTGGACGAGCCGGCCGGCAACACCCCTCCCGGCGACATCACCATCGTGCGCATCGCCGACGGCAAGGCCATGGTGGGGCTGACGCAGGTGAAGCTGGACATCAAGCCCATCGCCGCCTGCGAGGCCCTGTGGAAGCCGGTCAAGGCCAAGGCCGACGCTTTGCAGAAGCAGGTGGAAAAGGACGCCAAGGACGAAGACCCGCGCTGGGACACCATCAACAAGCTGAATGAAGATGGCTCCGCCGCCTACCGCGCCTGCTTTCAGAAGGAGGCGCCCGGCCAGCCGTTCTTCGCCAATGCGGTGAAGCAGGCGGAAGCGTTCCTGGCCACCGCCCGGGGGCAGTGAGCCCCGCCTCCTCTCCCCCAAACCCGGAGACCTGACATGACCCGCCCTGCGCGACGCCTGCCGAATGGACCCGCCCTCGTGCTTGCACTGGGCCTCGCCATCGCCCCGGCCGGCGTCGCCGGGGCGGGACCGGCCGACGATTATATCGCCGCCCGGGACAGGGCCGTGACGGCGCTGGCCGAAGCGGAGAAGGCCGGCGCCAGCCCCGAAAGTCTGGAGAAGCGCGACGCTGCCGAGCGCAAGGCGCTGGAGCGGATGATGGGCGGGCTCATCGGCCCGCTCCGCTTCAAGGGATTTTCGGCCAGCTTCTCCCCCGCCACCTTACTGGACGGCAGCATCGAGTCGGGCGGGCCGGACGGACTGCTTTTCTCCGACGCGGACGCCACCACCTACCTTCTGGTGTCACCCGAGCCGGTGTTCGCCAACTGGCTGGCGGCGCGGGCGAAGATGGAAGGCGCGGACCCGGCCCTCGGCCGCGGGATCGCGGCGGCGGTGGGGAGCGATGAGTTCTACACCCTCGCCATCGGCGCCGAGGCGGCCTTCTCCCGCTATATCGATCTGCCGGTGACGGCGGCGGAGGGCGAGACGGTGCGGGCGGCGCTGGGCCTGTTCAGCCAGGACCTGCCCACCAACACGCTGCCCGAAGCGGTGGTCGTCACCCGGGTGGCGAACGGCCGGGTCACCGTTGGAAACGCCGCGGTAGAGCTGGGCATCACGTCGCTGCCCGTATGCGACAAGGCCTGGAAGGCGGCGAGCGCCAAGGCGGAGGCGCTGCGCACCGCCGCGGAGAAGTCGAAGAAAGAGGATGATCCGCGCTGGGAGCAGGCGAACGCGGCCGACGTGGACGCCTCCAACGCCTTCCGCACCTGCTTCGCCAGGCAAGCCCAGGGCCAGCCCTTCCTCGCCGCCGCGGTGAAGAAGGCGGAAGCGCTGCTCGCGACCGCACGGGGGAATTGAGGGGGGCGGCCTTACGCCGCCCAGTATTCGGCGGCGCCTTCGGGCAGGGTGGCGAGGACGCGGTCGAGCTTGTCCGCGTCCATGTTCCGCCGGAGCGCCGCCGCCACGTCGGCGATGGCCGAGGCCGGCGCGAAATTGTGGTGCCGGCGCAGGTCCTGCACCTCGGCCGTCAACGCCGCCCGATCCCCGAACGGCCGCCGCGGCGCGGCCGGGTCCCAGTCCGCCACGAAGATGGCTCGCAGCACCGGCGGCAGCACCCCGGCAAAGCGGATCGCCTCCTCCACCGGCAGCCGCCGCCGGAACACGACCAGCACCCCCTCCACCATGGTGTAGGCCTGATTGCGCGTGCCGAGGCCGGCCGTGTCGCGTGCGTCGGCGAGGAAGCGGTCGAACTGTTCGGTAGCGTGCTGGAGGTCGAGGGGGATGGTCATGGGGGGGAATTTCGACGGCTTGAATTGCAGATCTCACCACCTCAACTCGGCAGGGGCCAAAGGAGGGGCTACAATTGTTACAGGACTTAAATTATCTTCTGCGGAGCCTATCAGCCACGATTCACGTTAAGGCCGTAGCGGAATTTGAATATGGATCAAGACTGGTTCGAAATGCGAGCCATACGCCGTCGCCCAGTGTCGGGAATGGTATGGCTTCCCCTACGATCGTCAATGACGATTAGTGAACAAGGCAAATACGGGCACCCTGGATTTTCCAGAGAATTTTTTGGCTCAGGTTCGCTGGCAATCCCAATATCGCAGCGGGGCGACGGCGAACGTCTTAGTTGGCACGACATCGGGCTCATCCACGATCAACATCCGCATGCCTTTCCCGAAAGCTACAAGCCTGCCGATATCTATCAGTATAGAGATGGACATGATTTAGGACTTGAGCTTGTATTAGCACAGCATTTCGTTGCTGATATTTGTCCAGAATGGCACCTCCACCAAGATTTTGTTATTGCCTTCGGCTTGCTCAGAGAAGGGGATAGTTGGGTCTGCCCTAGCGAGGCTTTTTTGGAAGTTGCTAAATTGAAAAGAGACCAAGACGGACGGCCCTCAAGTTTAGAAGTTCGCGCTGAATTTTTGCGGGACTATCTTGCGGCGCGCCACATGGCACTTCGTATAGTTTGGTATCGTGAAAGAATAGCAACCACGCATGAAGCCAACTTCATATCTTGGCCTGAGGGAAATATAAGCGAAGAAACTGCTGAGGAACGGTTTGAGGGGCGCTGCTGGCAAGCTGGAGAGGGAGGATTGCAAATCGGTTCGGGCGTTGCAGTTTTTCGTGTCTGGCGCACAGATGTAGACGATGAAATCGACGTACCGTTTTTTGGACCTGAGAGCGACGATAATACGGACTACGAGTCCCACTCGTTCACACGAGATAGTGATGAAAATGTATTCATGATTCAAGGAGAAGTCTGGCGCGCCGAGTGGCTTGAACCAGGCGCCCACAGCCCGCGAATTCGCGGCGACATTGTTGCGCCGAGCGCATTTTTTATCACGGACGCATCTGGAACCAAAGAATCAAGAACCACGTTAAAAAACGAGGATGTTGGAAAATATCTTTGGTTTCGAAGCGGAATAATATCCGAACTTCTTCATCACCGAGGCTCAAGCCTTGTATGGCATACGGCCGATACAGGCAGCGTTCGGCTTACTGCGGATGTCCCGGTTCATTTTGGGATGAACCGCCTTGGTCTCATAAATGTCTACGCATATGATATTGCGAAACTCCCCGACTGGCAACAGCACATCTGGACGGGCTATAACGTTACACCTGAAGGAGGCGTCTCTGAAGAACTTCTGGCGGCTCAGATGAGGGCGCAACCTGCATCTACGATCGCCCCGGAGAAATTATTCGCTATTTCCTTGTCTGATTTGAACGATTCTTTCACCCGCTTGTACGGAAGGCCATTTTTCCGCGAGCATAGTGCAACTCAGGAAGTTTTACGCTCTGTTCATCGATTCCGAGCAACCGATGACGCTGGCCTCTTGGGTCTCGCTAAAGATATAGCACGCCTCACAGCCGACAGCATTGACACATCCGAGCTCAATAAAATGGTTTCTCCACCCAAGGGAGAAAAATGGGGCTCTCTCAAGTCTCTTGAAAAATTTCTGTCTAAAATCAATCCAAAACTGGATTCTAGAAAAATATTGTCGCAGCTCGTCGGAATATATGAACTTAGACTTGGGGATGCCCACCTTCCCTCTAACGAGATAGAAAATGCTTTTGAATTAGCTCGCATTGACCGTACGCGCCCAACGATTTTTCAAGGCGCTTACCTAATAATGGCTGCAGCTTGGACTCTGCATCGTGTCTCCGAGCTAGTCTCAGGCAGACCAGACCCAGAATTGCAACGGATGTCTGCTGATCGAGGCGATCAGGCCTAGCCCCCTCGCCCCCACCTCAACCCCCGGCGGATTCCACGTTCCCTTCCCCACCGGCAAAATCGACGGCGGGTGTCCTTCCGCATTTTACTTCAGCCTGCCGCCCTCGCCCCGCACCCCCACAAAAAAACCCCGGCGCATCCACGCCGGGGTCCATCTCACACCCTAAACCCCAATCCCCTCAGGCCGCCTGATCCACCTTCGCCGCCTCGCTGGCAAACGTGAGGTGGCCGTCGGCCAGCCCCACCTTCACCGTTGCCCCGTCGAGGATCTCGCCGCCGAGGATCTTCTCGGCGAGGGGGTCCTGCACCAGCTTCTGGATGGTGCGCTTCAGGGGGCGCGCGCCATAGGCCGGGTCGTAGCCTTTGTCGCCGAGGAAGTGCCGCGCCTCGGGCGAGATCTCGATGGTGATCTTGCGATCCTCCAGGAGCTTGCGCAGCCGGCCCATCTGGATGTCCACGATGGTGTCCATCTGCTCCCGCTTCAGGCGGTGGAACATGACGATCTCGTCGATGCGGTTGATGAATTCCGGGCGGAAGTGACGCCGCACGGCCCCCATCACCATGTCGTAGGCCTCCTCGTCGGACACCACCTGCTCGCCTTCATGGCCCGGCACCTTGAAGCCCATGGGCTGGCGCGGGTCGGCGAGGAATTCGGCGCCGAGGTTCGAGGTCATGACGATGAGCACGTTGCGGAAATCCACCGTGCGGCCCTGCCCGTCCGTCAGCCGCCCGTCGTCGAGCACCTGCAGGAGGACGTTGAACACGTCCGGGTGGGCCTTTTCCACCTCGTCGAACAGCACCACCTGATAGGGCCGGCGCCGCACGGCTTCCGTGAGGGCGCCGCCCTCGTCATAGCCCACATAGCCGGGAGGGGCGCCGATGAGGCGGCTCACGGAATGCTTCTCCATGTATTCCGACATGTCGATGCGCACCATGGCGGTCTCGTCGTCGAACAGGAACTCGGCCAAAGCCTTGGTCAGCTCGGTCTTGCCGACGCCCGTGGGGCCGAGGAACAGGAACGAGCCGATGGGCCGGTTCGGGTCCTGCAGGCCGGCGCGGGCGCGGCGGACGGCGGTGGAGACGGCGGCCACGGCCTCCGCCTGGCCCACCACGCGCTTGGCCAGCTCCAGCTCCATGCGCAGCAGCTTCTCGCGCTCGCCTTCCAGCATCTTGTCCACCGGCACGCCGGTCCAGCGGGAGACGACGCCGGCGATGTGGCTGGGCGTCACCGCCTCCTCCACCATGCCGCCGGCCGCGCCCGCCTTCTCCATCTCGGCCAGCTTCTTCTCCAGCTCGGGGATCACCGCATAGGTGAGCTCGCCCGCCTTCTGGTATTCGCCCTGCCGCTGCGCGCTGGCGAGGTCCGCCCGCGCCTGGTCCAGCTTGGCCTTCACGGTGGTTGCCTCGCCCAGCTTCTCCTTCTCGGCCTTCCATTTGGAGGTGAGGACGGAGGCCTTCTCCTCCAGGTCCGCCAATTCCTTCTCGGAGCGCTTCAGGCGGTCGCGGGAGGCGGCGTCGGTCTCCTTCTTCAAGGCCTCCTGCTCGATCTTGCGGCGCATGATCTCGCGGTCCAGGCTGTCCAGCTCCTCGGGCTTGGAATCCACCTGCATGCGCAGGCGCGAGGCCGCCTCGTCCACCAGGTCGATGGCCTTGTCGGGCAGGAAGCGGTCGGTGATGTAGCGGTTGGAGAGCACCGCCGCCGAGACCAGCGCCGAGTCGGTGATGCGCACGCCGTGGTGCAGCTCGTACTTCTCCTTCAGCCCGCGCAGGATGGAGACGGTATCCTCCACCGTGGGCTCGGCCACGAAGACGGGCTGGAAGCGACGGGCCAGCGCCGCGTCCTTCTCCACATGCTTGCGGTATTCATCGAGCGTGGTGGCGCCGACGCAATGCAGCTCGCCGCGGGCGAGGGCGGGCTTCAAAAGGTTGGAGGCATCCATGGCGCCGTCGGTCTTGCCGGCGCCGACCAAAGTGTGCATCTCGTCGATGAACAGGATGATGCCGCCCTCCGCGCTCTCGACTTCGGAGAGCACGCTCTTCAGGCGCTCCTCGAACTCGCCGCGATACTTCGCGCCGGCGATCAGGGAACCCATGTCCAGCGAAAGCAGGCTCTTGTCCTTCAGGCTCTCCGGCACGTCGCCGTCGACGATGCGGCGGGCGAGGCCCTCCACGATGGCGGTCTTGCCGACGCCGGGCTCGCCGATGAGCACGGGATTGTTCTTGGTGCGGCGCGCCAGCACCTGGATGGTGCGGCGGATCTCCTCGTCGCGGCCGATGACGGGATCGAGCTTGCCGTCCCGCACGGCCTGGGTCAGGTCGCGGGCATATTTCTTCAGCGCGTCATAGGCGTTCTCGGCGGTGGCGCTGTCGGCGGTGCGGCCCTTGCGCAGCGCCTCGATGGCCGCGTTCAGGGTCTGCGGCGTCACGCCGGCCTTGGCCAGCGTCTTGCCGGCGTCGGTGTCCTTCTCGATGGCGAGGGCCAACAGCAGCCGCTCGACGGTGACATAGCCGTCGCCCGCCTTCTTGGCCGCCTGCTCGGCGGTCTCGAACACCTTGGCCAATTGCTGGCTGAGATACACCTGGCCCGAGCCGCCCGAAACCTTGGGCAGCTTGCCGAGCGCGGCCTCAACCTCCGCCCGCACCAGCGTGGGATTGCCGCCCGCGCGCTGGATGAGGCCGGAGCAAAGGCCCTCGGGGTCGTCCATCAGCACCTTGAGCAGATGCTCGGGCGTGAACTGCTGGTTGCCCTCGCGGACCGCCAGAGATTGCGCCGACTGGACGAAACCGCGCGCGCGCTCGGTATAGATCTCGAAATTCATGTCTCTCCTCCTTCTCGCGCCCGGCACCTTCAAGGAAGCATGCGGGGAGCGGTGGGACACGGCCCCGGCATCCCCGGCTACCGTCGCGCAGGCAAAACGAACCTGCGCCGTGCCTCATGTGGGTGCAGCCAAGCGGGGACGGAAGGGGGCGGCGCGCGGATTTTGCCCAAGGCAGCGGCAGGGGCAGCGGCAGGGGCACGGGCGGCAGCAGGGGAACGGCACGGGGGCGGCACCGGCTCTTGACCGGGCGGGCGGGCCATGGGAGGCCGAAGGCGGGTCGGCCCCGAACCCGAGCGAGCTGCCATGTCCCTGCCCCCCGCCACTGTCGCCGCGCTCTACCGCCATCCCGTGAAGGGATTGTCGCCCGAGCCCCTCGAAACCGTGGAACTGCTGGAAGGCGCCTATTTCCCAAACGACCGCCTCTATGCGGTGGAGAACGGCCCGAGCGGCTTCGATCCGCAGGCGCCCGCCCACCACCCCAAGACCGCCTTTCTGATGCTGATGCGCGACGCGCGCCTTGCCGCCCTCGCCTCCCGCTATGACGCGGCCTCCACCACCCTCACCCTGTCCCTGGAGGGGCACGAGGTGGTCAAGGCGGAGCTTTCCACCGCCGGGGGGCGGGCGCAGGTGGAAGACTTCCTCACCTTCTACATGGGCGAGGAGGCCCGCGGCCCGTTGAAGCTGCTGGCGGCGCCGGACGGCTTCCGCTTCACCGATTCGCGGCGTTCCGGCTTCCTCTCCCTCCTCAACCTGGAGAGCGTGCGCGCCCTCGGACAGCGTATGGGCGCGGAGCTGGACCCGCTGCGCTTCCGCATGAACCTGCACCTGTCCGGCTGGCCGGAGGGCAGCGAGCTGGAACTGGCGGGCCGGACCCTGGCGGTGGGCGAGGCCCGCATCCATATCCTCAAACGCACGGAGCGCTGCGCCGCGGTGAACGTGAACCCCGCGACGGCGGTGCGCGATATCAATGTGGTGAAGGGGCTGGTGAAGGCATTGGGCCACACGGACTGCGGAATCTATGCCAAGGTCGTGCGCTCCGGCCGTGTCGCGATCGGCGACCCCATTGCCGTGCTGCCCGCCTGACAGCCCCCCACCCAACCCGAGGACGACCCCCATGGTTCGAACCCGCGCCGCCCGCGTCGCCCTGCTTCTTCTCGCGGCCTGCCTTCCCGCCGCCCCGCTGCAGGCGGCCAGCTTCAGCTGCGCCAACGTGACGGCGCCGGACGAGGTGGCCATCTGCACCCATTGCGAGATCGCCCAGCTCGACGTGAAGCTGGCGACCCTCTATGGCGTGGCCACCAAGCTGGTGGGCATGGGCCGCCGCGGCCAGATCCAGGACGACCAGCGCGCCTTCCTGCGCCTGCGCGCCGCCTGCCTGGGCGACACCTCCTGCCTCACCACCGCCTACCACACCCGCATCAAGCAGATCGAGACCGGGCTGGACGACATCTATTCCCGCGGCCCCTTCTGAGGCATGCTGTCTCGCCTTCCGCGGCTCCCCGCCGCCGCCATTTCCGGTTCCGGCTCCTGATGACTGCTTCTTCCTTCCCGGCGCCGCCCCCCTTGGAGGGGACGGGCGCCTTCGGCCAGGTGGACACCTGGGTGTTCGACCTCGACAACACCCTTTATCCTGCCCACCACGACCTCTGGGCGCAGATCGACGCCCGGATGAAGGCCTACATCTCCCAGTTGCTGGGCCTGCCGCCGGACGAGGCCTTCGTGATCCAGAAGGATTATTACCGGCGCTACGGCACCTCCCTGCGCGGGCTGATGATCGAGCACAAGGTGGAGCCCTCCGCCTTCCTGGCCCATGTGCACGACGTGGACCTGACCGGGCTGGACGCCGCCCCCCGCCTTGCCGCGGCCATCGAGGCGCTGCCGGGCACCAAGCTGGTCTATACCAACGGCTCCGAGCGCCACGCCCGCAACGTGCTGGAAAAGCTGGGCATGGATGCCCATTTCGCCGCCGTGCACGATATCGTCGCCGCCGAGTTCCACCCCAAGCCGACGCAGGAGGCCTATCAGCGCTTCCTCGACGCGCACGGGGTCGATCCCGCCCGCGCCGCCATGTTCGAGGACCTCGCGCGCAATCTGGAAGTGCCCCACCGCCTCGGCATGGTCACCGTGCTGGTGGTGCCGCCGGGGCAGACCGTTGCCGCCCGGGAAAGCTGGGAGTTCGAAGGCCGCGAGGCGGCCTATGTGGACCACGTGACCGAGGATCTCGCCGGCTTCCTGGAACAGGTCGCGCCCCCGGCGGATGCAGGCTGAGGGCGGGCGGATGGACCAGGTCCAGGTGCAATATCTGAGCAGGACCGGCAACTGGACCACCGTGATGGTGGTGCAGAACCTTTCGCCCAACATCGCCATCGCCCTGCAGCAGGTGGCCCGCGGCCATCCCGGCTGCCGGGTGCGGGCGGTGGATGGCGCCAACCGCGTGGTGGACATGCTGTGAGCGGCCCCAGCGAAATCCGCACCCTGGCCCCGGCCGAGGTGGAGACGGCGGTGGAATGGGCGGCCCGGGAGGGCTGGAACCCCGGCCTCGGCGATGCCGGCGCCTTCCTCGCCCAGGATGCGGGCGCCTTCCGCGGCCTGTTCCGCGACGGCGCGCTCGCCGCCACCCTCTCGGCCACCGCTTATGCGGGGGACTTCACCTTCGTGGGCTTCTACATCTGCCGGCCCGACCTGCGCGGGCAGGGCCTCGGCCTCGCATTGTGGCGCGACACCCTCGACCGTCTCGGCGGCACCGTGGGCCTCGACGGGGTGCTGGCGCAGCAGGAGAATTATGCCCGATCCGGCTTCGTCCTCGCCCACCGCAACATCCGCTTCGGCGGCCCGGCGCCGGCGGCGGGGGCGGGCGATCCGCGCATCCGCGACATCGGCCCGGATCTCGCCGCGGCGGTGGCGGCGGTGGACCGCGCCGCCTTCGGCTTTCCCCGCCCGGATTTCCTGAAGGCCTGGCTCACCCTGCCGTTCTCCCGCGCCTGCGCCTTCGTGGAAGAGGGCGCGGTGAAGGGCTATGGCGTGGTGCGCCGCTGCCGGGAGGGCCACAAGATCGGCCCGCTCTTCGCCGCCGATGCGCCGGTGGCGGGCGCCCTGTTCCAGGCCCTTGCGGCCACCGCCCATGGCGGGCCGGTCTTCCTCGACGTGCCGCAGCCCAACGGGCCGGCGCAGGCGCTGGCCCGGGCGGCCGGCCTTACCCCCGTCTTCGAGACGGTGCGCATGTATCGCGGCCCCGCGCCCGCCCTGCCGCTGGCCGATATCTTCGGCATCACCAGCTTCGAGCTGGGCTAGAGCACGCGATCCAGGGGGCGTGTGGCGCCCCCTCCAACCTGAGGAAAGTGAACACGGTGGCTTACGGTCTGATCGGCGGTGCGGGTGTGGGTTTTGCGCTGGGCGGTCCGCTCGGCGCGCTGCTGGGGGCGCTGGCGGGCCATGCCCTCGACCGGCTGCTGCTTGCCCCGGCGCCGCGGCCCGCGGCCTTTTCGGTGGCGCTCATCGCCCTCTCCGCCAAGATGGCCAAGGCCGATGGCGTGGTGGTGCCGGCGGAGGTGAAGGCCTTCCGCGAGGTGTTCGACATCCCGCCCGAGGACCTCGACGGCGTGGCGCGCCTGTTCGACCTCGCCAAGCAGGACACCGCGGGCTTCCAATCCTACGCCCGGCAGGTGGCGGAGATGTTCGCCGACGCGCCCGACACCCGCGAGGACCTCATCGACGCCCTGTTCCACGTGGCCAAGGCCGACCACGCCCTGCACGAGAAGGAGCTGGCCTTCCTCACCGAGGTGGCGCGCATCCTCGGCTTCACCGGCACCGCCTACGAGCGCATCGAGGCCCGCCACGTGCGCCGGCCGGACGATCCTTATGCGGTGCTCGACCTCGGGCCGGAAGCCACCGACGCGGAGGTGAAGGCCCGCTGGCGCGCCCTCGTCTCCAGCCACCACCCCGACCGCATCGCCGCCCGCGGCCTGCCGCCCGCCGCCATGAAGCTGGCCAACGACCGGGTGGCGGCCCTCAACGCCGCCTATGCCCGCATCGCCAAGGCCCGCGCCCTGCCATGACGACGCACGAGATGACCAACCCCGAGATGATGACGCCGGAGATGACTGCGCCCGACCTGCTCGCCGCACCGGACAGCCCGAAGGTGGATGTGCTGGCGCCCTCGCCCAATTTCGGCCCGCGCAAGGCCGCGGTGGACATGCTGGTGCTGCACTACACCGGCATGGCCGGTGCCGACGCCGCCATCGCGCTGCTGAAGGAGCCGGGCTCGCAGGTGTCCTGCCACTATCTGGTGCGGGAGGACGGCACGGTGGTGCAGATGGTGGCCGAGGCGGCGCGCGCCTGGCATGCCGGCATCTCCGCCTGGGAGGGGGTGACGGACACCAATTCACGGTCCATCGGCATCGAGATTGCCAATGGCGGGCACGATTTCGGCCTGCCGGACTATCCCGATGCCCAGATCGCGGCGGTGATCGCCCTTTGCGCCGACATCATCGCCCGCCACGCCATCCGGGCCGACCGGGTGCTGGCCCATTCGGACGTGGCCCCCGCCCGCAAGAGCGACCCGGGGGAGAAATTCCCCTGGCCCCGGCTTCATGCCGCCGGCATCGGCCATCTGGTGCCGGAGGCGCAGAGCGAGGGCGGGCGCTTCCTGATGCTGGGGGATGCGGGACAGCCCGTGGCCGCGCTGAAGGCGATGCTGGCGCTCTACGGCTACGACATCGCGCTGCACGATGCCTATGATGCGCAGACGCAGCAGGTGGTGGCCGCCTTCCAGCGCCATTTCCGCCCCTCGCGGGTGGACGGCGTGGCCGATGCCGCCACCATCCTCACCCTGCGCGCGCTCATCGCCAGCCGGCCGCAGGACGCCCCGCCGACCGCCTGAAGACGCCGCCCGGGGATCAGGCGAGGCCGGTGAGCAGCAGGTCGTGGATGTGCAGCACGCCCACGGGCGCCCGGCCATCCACCACCATGAGTGCGGTGATCTTGCGGCTGTTGAGGATGTTCAGCGCCTCGGAGGCCAATTGGTCCGGCCGCACCGTGCGCGGCGCGGGGGTCATGATCTCGTCCACCGTGCGGGCGGTGAGGTCGTTGGCCATGTGGCGGCGCAGGTCGCCATCGGTGACGATGCCGGCCAGCGCGCCGCCCGCGTCCACCACGCCCACGCAGCCGAGGCCCTTGGCGCTCATCTCGACCAGGGCAGCGCCCATGAGCGTGCCGGACGCCACCACCGGCACCGCATCGCCCTGGCGCATGACGTCGCGCACGAACTTGAGGCTGGCCCCGAGCTTGCCGCCGGGATGGAGCTGGCGAAAGTCCAGGGCGGTGAAGCCCCGGCTCTGCAGCAGCGCTACCGCCAGCGCATCGCCCAGCGCCAGCTGCATCACCGTGGAGGTGGTGGGCGCGAGCCCGTGGGGGCACGCCTCCTGCGCCACCGGCAGGGTCAGCACCACGCTGGCGGACGAGGCCAGCGCGCTCTCCCCGTTGGAGGTGAAGGCGATGAGCGGCACGTCGAAGCGGCGGGAATATTCCACCAGGTCGCGCAGCTCCACCGTCTCCCCCGACCAGGAGAGGGCGACGATCACGTCGTCCGTGGTGATCATGCCGAGGTCGCCGTGGCTGGCCTCGGCCGGGTGCACATAATGGGCGGGCGTGCCGGTGGAGGCGAGGGTGGCGGCGATCTTGCGCCCCACATGCCCGCTCTTGCCCATGCCGGTGACGATGACCCGGCCGTGGGAATTCTGGATGGTGGCCACCGCCACGTCGAAGGCGGCCCCCAGGGGGCCGGCCATGGCATCGGCCAAAGCGGCAAGGCCGGCCTTCTCGGCATCGAGGGTGGCCAGGGCCGAGACCACCGAAGCGGTGTGAGTGTGCTGCACGTCGTCAGCCGGAACCGGGTTCGCGGGGGAACGCATCATCCGCACTGGATAGCACCGTTCGCCGGCGAAGGGGAGCCGCCTCAGCCGCGCCCGAAGCTGCGGGCCGGCGGCGCCCCGTGGGCCTCGCGGGTGCGCACGAAGGTCCACACCACCCGCGGCGTGCGCGCCACGTCGCCGGACAGCACCAGCTGGGAGGTGCGGCGCGGACCGCCGGCGGCGGCGAGGTAGACGCTCTCCTCCACCGCCAGCGGCACATGGGGCGCGGCGAAGGCCCAGGCCTCGCCATTGGGCAGCGCCAGCAGCGCGGTGTGCGGATCGTCGAGCCGCTCCACGCTCACCGTCGGATGCAGGTGGAAGCGGATGGCGAAGGTCTCGGACGGCATGGGCGCGCCCTCCTGCGCCGGGCGGAACACATCCTCCCCGTCCAGCCGCCCGCCCTCCATGGCGAGGCGCCAGGAGCGCTGGTGGACGAGGCCGAAGGGCTCCGCATAGCCGTCGTGGCTGGCGCGCAGCAGCACCGCGTTGTTGCGGGCGCCGCGCTGCACCTCCACCGCCTTCGGACCGGAAATGATGGGCGCGCCGAGGAGCCGCGCCATCTGCGGGCTCTGCAGGAAGCGGCAGGAGGAGGTATCGGCGATCACCACGGTGGAATGGGCGGCGGTGGAGCGGGCCACCTGCCGCCACACCTCGCGCTGCACCTCCGGCACGCCGCAATTGACCACGATGCGCTGGCGCCCCGAGGAGAATTCGAAGGCGAGGCAGCTCGCATGGGCCTCCCAGCTCGCCCGCGGCGGCGGCGGCGGGCCGGTGTCGGCAATCAGCATCACGCCGCGCGCGTCAAGGCGCTGGTAGCCGGAATAGGGGGCGTTCGCCACCGGCGCGCCGCGGGCGTCGTCGAAGGCGAGAATGGTGGCCAGCTGGTCGGCGGCGGTATGGCCCATGCCGTGGAAATGGGCGAAGGCGCCGTCGCCATGGCGGAAGAAGCGCAGCATGGGCATCATCCGGTCCACCGCATTCATCAGGGCGGGCGGGGCCGGCTGGTTGCGGGCGGTGAAGGCCTGCCGCAGCGGCAGCAGGTCCAGCAGCAGCTCGATGAGCATTCCCGGATTGCGGGTGAGCGGGCCGCCGTCCGGCAGGATCTGCCGGTCCAGCTCCTCGGTCAGGCGCTTCTGCGCCACCTTCAGCAGCCGGGCCTGATCGGACATGCACAGGCCGGCGAACACCAGCGCCGTCACCGCCAGCAGCCGCGGGTGGCCGTCCGGCGCGTCGGCCGCCGAGCGGCGCAGCTGGCGCACCTGCCGGGCCAGGGAGCGCATGAAGCGGCGGTAGAAATCGTGGTCGGCGTCCTGCAGCAGGAAGGTGGCCTGGGTGAGCCAGGAGATGATGCGCCGGGCGGTGACGTCCGGCCGCGCCGCAACCGCCCGGCCGCGGCCGGGATCGCGCATGAAATCGCCCACCAGGGCGCGGGCATTGGCGCGGGCGATGGTGGTTCCGGCCGCCTTCAGGTGGCGCAGCCAGCCGAAGCCGTGCAGGGCCTCCGCCCATTCTACCGAGGGCGCCACCAGCTCGAACGGGGTGCGCCCCTCCAGGGTCATCACCTTGCCGGCGAAGGCGAAGCGGCCGGCGTAGATTTCGCTGGCCAAGGTGGCGTCGCCGGTGCGCAGGTCCTGCGGGGCGATGAGCAGGCGCTCGGGCACCGGCACCGGCACATAGCCGAGGGACCCGGCGCGGCCGCCGAGGCGCGAGAGCACCGTCTGCGACCATAGCTCCGCAAGGAGGGCCGCAAGGCGGGTGCGATCTGCCAGGCTGCCTCGGCTCACCGATCTCCCCGGTTTAGGCGGGCGCCCCTTCGCCTCGGCAGACAGGGACCCCGCAGATCCGTTCCACAATCCCATGGGTTCGCCCGCACCGTCCGTTGCCCAGCCGCCGCCCGGACGCCGGCCGGGTCAGGCGACCCGGCGCAGGCGGGCGGCGAAGAAGCCGTCGAGCCCCGAGCGCTCCGCCTCTCCCCGCGTCCAGTGACTGGGTAGAGTGCGCACATCCCCTTGAGGAGTTATGAACGGATCGAAACCTTCCAGCTCGCCGGGCGCCAGCGGCACGCGCACCATGTCGGTGCGGGTGGCCAGCAGGCGCTCCACCTGGGCCTCGCCCTCCTCCCGCTCCAGCGAGCAGGTGGAATAGACGAGGGTGCCGCCGGGCTTGGTCAGGTCCGCCGCATGGTCGATGAGGCGGGACTGCAGCGCGGCGAGGGTCAAGATGTCCGCCGGCCGCTTGGCCACGGCGATGTCCGGGTGGCGGCGCAGGGTGCCGGTGGCCGAGCAGGGGGCATCCAGCAGCACCGCATCGAACGGGCCGCCGGAGAATTCGGCGGCGTCGGCCTCCACCACCCGGGCTTCGAGGCCGAGCCGGGCCAGGTTCTCCCGCAGGCGGGCGAGGCGGTGGGCGGAACGGTCCACCGCCGTGACCCGGGCGCCGGCCAGCGCCAGCTGCGCCGTCTTGCCGCCGGGGGCGGCGCACAGGTCCACCACGTCGCGGCCGGCCACCTCGCCCAGAAGGCGGGCTGGAAGCGCGGCGGCGGCGTCCTGCACCCACCATGCCCCCTCCGCGAAGCCGGGAAGCAGGCGCACCGGCCCCGCCTGGAGAATGCGCACCGAGCCGGTGGGCAGCACCTCGCCGGACAGCGTCTGCGCCCACTGCGCCGGGTCGGACTTCACGGTGATGTCGAGGGGCGGTTCCACCCGGTGCATGGCCGCCATGGCGCGGGCGGTGTCGAGGCCGTAGGCGGCCACCCAGCGCGCGCGCAGCCAGTCCGGCGTATCGGCAAAATCGGGGTCGAGGCCGGCGGCCAGCGCCTCGTGCTCGCGGGTGAGGCGGCGGAGCACCGCGTTCACCAGGCCGGCGAAGCCCGCCGTGTTGCGGTCCGCCCGCGCCAGATCCACGCTGAGACCCACCGCCGCATGGTTCGGCACATCCATGAACAGGATCTGCGTGGCCCCGGCCAGCAGCACGGATTCCAGGCGCGGCGCGGATTTGGGCAGGCCCTTTTCCATCAGCCGCCCCAGCAGCGCGCGCAGGGTGCCCAGCCGGCGCAGGCTGGTGGCGAGGATGCGGTAGGCCAGCGCCCGGTCGCGCGGGTCGAGGCCCGCCGGGGCGCTTTCCAGCGCGTCTTCCAGAGCGGCACCGCGCCGCAGCACCGCTTCCAGCCCCTCCACGGCGAGGGCGCGGGCGGCGAATCCAGGGGTTGCGGTAGCCCGGGACGGGCTGGAACCCGGGCGTCCGGGCGGGCGTGAGGCACGGTTCGGCGGTTTCATCGCGCAAGGTAGAGCACGAACGGCTGCCCCGCGCCAACGCCTTTGCCTTGCCACCACAGCCTCGATCCCGTAAGACGCTTGGCTGATGCCCCGGACCAAAGCCGGGGCTTTGCTTTGTTCGCGCAGGAGCCGCCGGTGGAAAACCACCGTGGCCGCGCGCAGGTCGAGGAGGCACCACCGCGTGGCCAATGTGGTCGTGGTCGGCTCCCAGTGGGGCGACGAAGGCAAGGGCAAGATCGTAGACTGGCTCTCCGAGCAGGCGGACGTCGTGGTCCGCTTCCAGGGCGGCCACAATGCCGGCCATACCCTGGTGGTGGCCGGCGTCACCTACAAGCTCTCGCTGCTGCCCTCCGGCGTGGTGCGCCCCGGCAAGCTGTCGGTCATCGGCAACGGCGTGGTGCTCGACCCGCAGGCGCTGGTGGACGAATTGGCCCGCCTCGCCGCGCAGGGCGTGGAGATCGGCCCCGACCGGCTGCGCATCGCCGAGACCACCCCCCTCATCCTGCCGCTGCACCGCGAGCTGGACGCCCTGCGCGAGAGCGCGACGGCGGAAGGCGCGCGCATCGGCACCACCAAGCGCGGCATCGGCCCCGCCTACGAGGACAAGGTGGGCCGCCGCGCCATCCGCCTGGTGGACCTGTCCGAGCCGCGGAGCCTGCCGGCCAAGGTGGACCGGCTGCTCACCCACCACAACCTCATCCGCCGCGGCCTCGGCATGGCGGAAGTGGACGGCGCCGCCTTGGTGGACGAGCTCCTGGCCCTCGCCCCCAAGGTCCTGCCCTTCATGGACCGGGTGTGGGAGCTGCTCGACAAGGCCCGGCGCGAGGGCAGGAAAATTCTGTTCGAGGGCGCGCAGGGCGCGCTGCTCGACATCGACCACGGCACCTATCCCTACGTCACCTCCTCCAACACGGTGGCGGGCGCGGCGGCGAGCGGAACCGGCATCGGGCCGGGCGCGCTGGACTACGTGCTGGGTATCACCAAGGCCTACACCACCCGGGTGGGCGAAGGCCCCTTCCCCACCGAGCTCACCGACGAAGTGGGCCAGACCCTGGGCTCCAAGGGCCGGGAATTCGGCGTGGTGACCGGCCGTCCGCGGCGCTGCGGCTGGTTCGACGCGGTGCTGGTGCGCCAGACCGTGCGCACCTGCGGCATCCACGGCATCGCCTTGACCAAGCTCGACGTGCTGGACGGCTTCACCGAGCTGAAGGTGTGCGTGGGCTACCGGGTGGACGGGCGGGAGATCGACTACCTCCCCGCCGAGAGCGGCGCGCAGGCGCGTGCCGAGCCCATCTACGAAACCATGGAGGGCTGGCAGGATTCCACCGCCGGCGCCCGCTCCTGGGCCGACCTTCCCGCCGAGGCGGTGAAATATGTGCGGCGCGTGGAGGAACTCATCGGCTGCCCGGTGGCGGTGCTCTCCACCAGCCCCGAGCGCGACGACACGATTCTCGTGCATAATCCGTTTCAGGCGTAACACAGAGCCGTTCCGGCTCGAAGGTGAAGCTTAGGCTGCGATGGCTGACTATTATCCGCTCCTGGTCCGCGCAATATCGAGCCTGCCCCAGAAGACGGCGGAGAACCGCCGTGCGGTCTATGACCGGGCCAGAACCGCCCTGATGCGGCAGCTGCGCAGCGTCGATCCGCCCCTGCCGGAAGGCGAGATCACCCGCGAGCGCATGGGGCTGGAAGAGGCGATCCGCCGCCTGGAGGCCGAGCACGCCCAGCAGGACAATGCGGAGCCCGAGAACGCCGGGGTGGACGCCTTCGAGCCCGAGCCGCCGCCCGTCGAGACCGCCCCGCCCGCCGGACGCCCGGCGCCGCCGGAGCCCGGCCCGCGGACGCCGCCCGCGGCGGCCTCGTCCGGCACGGTGCCCCCCGCCGCCCCTTCCCCCGCCGATCCGCTGGCCCGCACGGAGCGCCGCGGCCTGCCCCCGCGCGAGCCGGCGGAGCCCGACGAGGCCCCGGCCGATCGCCGCCCGCCCCTGCGGCGCGGCGAGGTGCGCAGCCGCGGCGCAGCCGCCGGCGCCCGGCGCAACGGCCGCCCGGAAGGCGGCGTCTCCTGGCAGAAATTCGCCCTCTGGGCGCTGCTGGTGCTGGTGGTGCTGGGTGGCATCGCCTTCGCCGTCATCAACCGCGACATGTTCCTCGGCGGCGAGAGCCGCCCGGTGGCCCAGAATGCGGCGCCCTCCCCCGACCAGCCCAAGAGCGCGGACCGCGTGACCGCCGCGTCCGGCGGGGATGCCGCCCGCCGCGCTCCGGCGCCTTCCCGCACCGGCGCTGCCGGCACCGCCCGCGCGTTCCTGCTGGAAGAGAGCCCGGGCACCAGCACGCCGCAGACCTTCGAAGGCACGGTGACCTGGAAGACCGAGACGGTGAATGCCGGCCCCGGCCTGCCGCCGGATATCGCGCTGCGCGGCGACATCGTCATTCCCGAACGGCAGATCGCCATGAGCTTCGTGCTCCGGCGCAACGCCGACCAGACCCTGCCGGCGTCCCACACCATCGAGATGTCGTTCAAGCTGCCGCAGGACTTCGCCTTCGGCGGCATCGCCAGCGTCGCCGGCGTGCGCATGAAGCCCAACCAGCAGGCCCAGGGCACCCCCCTTGCCGGCCTGCCGGTGCGGGTGAACCCCACCTTCTTCCTGGTGGGCCTTTCCGAGGCGGCGGCCGACCGCCAGCGCAACGTGGCCTTGCTGCAGGCCTATCCGTGGCTCGACACGCTGTTCATCTATTCCAACAACAAGAAGGCGGCGCTCACCTTCGAGAAGGGCGCGGTGGGCGAGCAGGCGTTCAACGATGCCTTTTCCGCCTGGGGCGAGCTGATCCAGCGCCCGCCGGCCCAGCCCGGCCAGCCGGGACAGCCCAACGGCGGCTGAGCCGAGACGCCGGATGCCGGGCGGCGGCCCGCGTGCCGCAGGCCTGAGCCGGCCGGGGACCCGTCACGCCGCGCACGGCGCCGGGCGGGACTGCCGCCGCGTTTCCCGCCATATCCCGTAGCGCCCGGCACCCGCATGGAACCGCCTCACCCGCCGCGCCGGAGCCCCTTCAGCCGGTACAGCGCGTCCAGCGCCTCGCGCGGGCTCAGCGCATCGGGATCAAGGGCGTCCAGGGCATCGGCCAGCGCGTCCGCCGCCCCGGCCCCGGCGGCGGCCCGCACCGGCGCCGGGCGGATGGCGAACAAAGGCAGGTCGTCCACCAGCCGCTGGGCCGGCGAGGCGCGCTCTGCCGCCTCCAGCTCCGCCAGCACCGCCCGGGCGCGGGCGATCACCGCCTCCGGCAGGCCGGCGAGCTTGGCCACCTGGATGCCATAGGAGCGGTCCGCGGCGCCGGGCACCACCTCGTGCAGGAAGATCACGTCGCCCTGCCA
This sequence comes from Xanthobacter sp. AM11, assembly GCF_047444035.1. NCBI lineage: Bacteria > Pseudomonadati > Pseudomonadota > Alphaproteobacteria > Hyphomicrobiales > Xanthobacteraceae > Xanthobacter > Xanthobacter sp. AM11. The sequence continues at coordinate 1,075,463 of NZ_JBLAOA010000001.1, read as the reverse complement.
TTCGGTGACCTTAACGGTGGCGTTGGACAGCCGCGCGCAGCGCTGCGACAGGGCGGTCAGCTCGTGGAAATGGGTGGCGAACAAGGCGCGGCAGCGGTTCACCTCGTGCAGGTGCTCCAGGCTCGCCCAGGCAATGGACATGCCGTCGAAGGTGGCGGTGCCGCGGCCGATCTCGTCGAGGATGACGAGGGAGCGCGCGGTGGCCTGGTTCAGGATGGCGGCGGTCTCCACCATCTCCACCATGAAGGTGGAGCGGCCGCGGGCGAGGTCATCCGCCGCCCCCACCCGGGAGAACAGGCGGTCCACCACGCCGATGCGCGCGGCGCGGGCGGGCACGAACGCCCCCGCCTGGGCCAGCACGGCGATGAGCGCGTTCTGCCGCAGGAAGGTGGATTTGCCCGCCATGTTCGGGCCGGTGACCAGCACGATGCGCCCGTCCGCCGCGCCCTCGGGCGGGGAGAGGTCGCAATCGTTGGGCACGAAGGGGCCGCCGTCCCTGGCCAGCGCCTGCTCCACCACCGGATGGCGCCCGCCGGAGATGGCGAAGGCCACGCCCGGCTCCATGTGCGGCCGCACATGGGCTTCGGCGGCGGCCAGCTCGGCGAAGCCTGCGGCCACGTCCAGCTCCGCCAGCGCCTCGGCGGCGGCGCGGATCTCCTGCGCCTGCGCCACCACGGCGCCCGCCAGCCGTTCGAAAATGGCCTGCTCCAGCCCCAGCGCCCGCTCGCCGGCGCTGGCGATGCGGCTTTCCAGCTCGCCCAGCTCCACCGAGGAAAAGCGCATGGCGCCGGCCATGGTCTGGCGATGCACGAAGATGGCGTCGTGGGGCGGCTCGCGCAGCCGGTCCGCATTCTGGGCGGTCACCTCCACATAATAGCCGAGCACGGCGTTGTGGCGGATCTTGAGGGAGCGGACCCCGGTCTCCTCCGCATAGCGCCGCTCCAGCGCCGCCACCACCCGGCGGCTTTCGTCGCGCAGGGCGCGGGTGGCGTCGAGCTCGGCGTCATAGCCTTCGCGCACGAAGCCGCCGTCGCGGCGGCCGGGGGGCAGGGCTTCGGCCAGCGCACCCTTCAGGTCGCGGGCGAGGGCGGCGGAAACCTGCCCCAACGTCGCCGCCGCACGGGCAAGGTCCGCCGGCGCCTGGGGGCCGAAGCGGCCGGCCAGCGCCAGGGCGCCGTCCAGGCCGTCGCGCACGGCGGCAAGATCGCGCGGGCCGGCCCGCCCCAGCGCCAGCCGCGTCACCGCCCGCGCCATGTCCGGGGCGCGGGCGAGGGCGCCGCGCAGCTCGCGGCGCAGCGGCGCCTCCTCGCACAGGAACGCCACCGCATCATGCCGGCGGCCGATGGCGGCAAGGTCGGTGAGGGGCTCGGCGATGCGCCGCGCCAGCAGCCGGGCGCCGGCCGCCGTCACGGTGCGGTCCACGGCGGCAAGCAGGGAGCCGCGCCGCTCGCCGGAGGTGGTGCGCACCAGCTCCAGATTGGCGCGGGTGCCGGCGTCGATGGCCATGATGCCACCCTCCGCCTCCTTCAGTGGACGCGACAGGAGCGGGCGGGCGCCGAGCTGGGTGCGGTCCACATAGGCCACCACGGCGGCCGCGGCGATCAGCTCGGCGCGGGAGAAGGCGCCGAAGGCATCGAGGGCGGCGACACCGAAGAATTCCGCCAGCCGGCGCTCGGCCCCCGCCCCGTCGAACGACTGGCGCGGCAGGGGCGTGACGGCGGGGCAGGCGCGCAGCAGCGCCTTCAGCTCCGCGTCGTCGAGCAGCGCATCGGACACCAGGATCTCCGCCGGATCAATGCGGGCGAGGTCGCCGGAAAGCCCCTCGCGGCTGCTGGTGGCGACGCGGAAGGCGCCGGTGGACACGTCCGTGTGCGCGATGGCGTAGGCGAAATCCTCCGACCCGGAGCCGGCCCGCACCCGGGCGAGGGCGGCGAGCACATTCTCGCGCCGGGCATCCAGAAGCGCATCCTCGGTGAGGGTGCCGGGGGTGACGAGGCGGGTGACGTCGCGCCGCACCACGGACTTGCCGCCGCGCTTCTTGGCCTCGGCCGGGTCCTCCAGCTGCTCGCACACCGCCACCCGGAAGCCCAGGGCGATGAGCTTGTGGAGATATTCCTCCGCCCGCTCGATGGGCACGCCGCACATGGGGATGTCCTCGCCGAGGTGCTTGCCGCGCTTGGTCAGCACGATGCCCAGCGCCTGCGAGGCCGCCTCGGCATCGGCGAAGAACAATTCGTAGAAATCGCCCATGCGGTAGAAGAGCAGGCTGTCCGGGTTGGCAGCCTTGATCTCCTGGTACTGCGCCATCATGGGCGTGACGCGGCCGTCGTCCGCCCGCCCGGATGCGGGCGCGACGGAGGGGGCGGAGGCCGGCGGCGGGGCGGGTTCGGCGGGAGGGGCGGCGGTGCGTGCGCTCATGGCCGCACGCTACCGTTCCACGCCGGCCCTGTCAGCGACCTGCCGAACGATTCCCGCCGGCAGGAGGCCCTTCCTCCCTTGGAAATCGGGGGAATTGCGGCCGGTCGGTTCAGCCCGAGACCTCAGCCCCAGGGGCCGCGGCTGGCGGCGCCGGCATCCTGCCACTTGCCGGCGGCCGGAGGGCCGGACGGCGGCCAGGTGCCGCTGCCGGTGCGGGTCGCCAGCTCGCGCAGGGCGGCGATCCGGTTCTCCACCGCGGGATGGGTGGAGAACAGATTGTCCATCCGCGCGCCGGACAGGGGATTGATGATGAACATGTGGGCCGTGGCCGGGTTGGCCTCTGCCTCATAATTGGGCACGTGATGGGCGGTGCCGGAAATCTTCGCCAGCGCCGAGGCCAGCACCATGGGCCGGCCGAGAATCTCGGCGCCGCCGCGGTCCGCCTCGTATTCGCGGGCGCGGGAGATGGCCATCTGCACCACCATGGCCGCCAGCGGCGCCAGAATGACCATGAGGATGGTGCCGATGGCACCGAACGGGCTGCCGTTCTCCCGGTGCCCGCCGCCGAACAGCATGCCGAAATTCGCCAGCATGGAGATGGCACCGGCGATGGAGGCGGTCAGCGTCATGGTGAGGGTGTCGTAATGCTTGATGTGCGCCAGCTCGTGCGCCATCACCCCGGCCACCTCGTCGGCGGTCAGGGTCTGCAGCAGGCCGGTGGTGGCGGCCACCGCGGCATTCTGGGGGTTTCGGCCGGTGGCGAAGGCATTGGGTTGCGGATTGTCCACGATATAGACCCGCGGCATGGGCAGGCCCGCCCGCGCGGCGAGATCGCGCACCATGTGCACGAAATCCGGCGCGGTGGTCTCGTCCACCTCGCGCGCGCCGTACATGCGCAGCACCATCTTGTCGGCGTTCCAGTAGCTGAACAGGTTGATGCCCGACGCCACCACGAACGCGATCATCATTCCCCCGCGCCCGCCCAGGAGGAACCCCACCGCCATGAACAAAGCGGTGAGCCCGGCAAGCAGCACGGCGGTCTTCAGATGATTCATTCCTGCCCTCCCCGCGCGTGGCGCGCCCCGCAGGAGCAACGCCAGCCCCCTACAGGATGGGAAGCCCCCCCTGCGGACGCAAGGGGAGGCGGGTGCCCGGCCCCTCGTGGAAAGGTGAACAGTCGCAGACTTCGGCAGGAATTCGGCGGGACTCAGGTATCGCGGTAGAGCCGGCTGCCGGGCACGCACTTCCAGCGGCCCACCTGCCACTGGGGATGCGTTTCGCTCCACTGGGCGATGGCGGCCTGCGACGACATCATGCAGGCGGAGGGGGCGCTCGCCTCCATGGAGAAATTGATGTGCTCCTCCCGGCAGGTGGCCGGCGCACTGATCAGGCAGGCGTAAAGCACGATGAACATGACGAATGCATCCTCGCTTTCAAGGTCTGCCATCCTCCGCTTCCTGCCCCGGGCCATCCGTTCCTGCAGATGACCCACCTGAGGGTGAGGTAATATTGTAAACTACCGCACGCCATCTTGCCTTACGCCAAGCAATTTTGGTGCCAGTGCTTGTCCAGGCGCCCCCGCGCCGGACGCACCGCAACGGTGCCGTATCCCACTTTCGTGCACATCGGCGGACAGGTCCAGCGCCCCCGCGGCACGGGCGCGCGCATGGCCCCCGCGGCGCATTTCGCGCGCCTCCCGGCTTGCTGGCGCGGCTGCGCTCGGCTAGGCTCCGCGCGCTATCTGGTGAACCGGTTCGGCAGGAAATGCCGGGCGCTGACAACAAGGGTAGGCGGCATAGGACCGCTATCCGGAATGTCTTCGGGGCGGTCATCCCAAGTCGATCTACGAGGGAGGGCATAAGGTGGCTAAAATCAACAAGGTCATGATCGGTGAAGCGCTGGTCGGCGACGGCAACGAAGTGGCGCACATCGACCTTATCATCGGCCCGCGCGGCAGCGCTGCCGAGACCGCGTTCTGCAACAGCCTCACCAACAACAAGGACGGCTTCACGTCGCTCCTCGCGGTGCTCGCGCCCAACATGCCCTGCAAGCCCAACACCATGATGTTCAACAAGGTGACCATCAAGGATGCGCGGCAGGCGGTGCAGATGTTCGGGCCCGCGCAGCGCGGCGTCGCCAAGGCGGTGCAGGATGCGGTGGCCGAAGGCACCATTCCCATGGAGGAAGCCGACGACGTGTATGTCTGCGTCGGCGTGTTCATCCACTGGGAAGCGGCGGACGACGCCAAGATCCAGCAGTACAATTACGAGGCGACCAAGCTCTCCATCGAGCGCGCCGTGGCGGGCCTGCCCACCGCGAAGGAAGCCACCGACCAGCGCGATCTGGTGAAGCACCCCTTCGCGGCCTAGAGCGGAAACCACCCTGGACAGAGCGGCGACCCTGCGCCCATGCCGAAGGGTCTGCTCCAGCGGTTGGCCACCATTTTCCTGGGCCGATAGCCCCTGCAAATGAAGACCGGAGGCCCGTGAGTTTCCACTCGCGGGCCTCCGGTCATTTCTACCGGTCAAAGACCGCGGCCCATGGCCTGACCACCGGCGGGCCTCACCGCCGGTCGTCTCCCTCCCCGGCCGCGCGGATGAAGGCGCCGAAGGCGCGCGGGCCGTCGCACACGGCAAGGCTTGCCACCACCTTCAGGCTGGCGGTGTCGATGACCGACAGGCTGTTGTCGAACCAATTGGCCACGAACACCCGCGCCCCGTCTGAACTGGCGGCGATGCCCTCGGGATATTCCCCCACCCCTATGGTGGCGCGCACGGCAAGGCCGGCCACGTCGAACACGCTCACCGTGCCGCCATACTGATTGCTCACGAAGGCGCTGGCACCGGCCAGGGCCACCGCATAGGGCCGCGCGCCCACCTTCACCGTGCCGGCCACCGTGCGCGTGGCAAGGTCGATGACGGTGACGTCGTCGGAACCCACATTGGCCGTGTAGGCGCGCCGGCCGGCGCCATCGACGGTGATGCCGAACGGCCGCCGGCCCACGGCGATCACCGCCACCCGCTCAAGCCGCGCGGCGTCGATGACCGATACCGCGTCGTCGTCCCGGTCGGCGGTGAGCACGAAGGCGCCGTCGGGCGTCACCGCCACCCCCGAGGGCGAGGCCCCCACGGCAATTGTGCGCACGGCATCGGGGCGGTCCGGGTCCACCACGAACAGGCGCGCCCCGTACCAGTCCGCCACATAGACGGGGGCGCCCGCCGGCGCCACGGCCACGCCCAGCGGGCCGCCGGCCAGGGGCAGGCGCGCCACCACCCGCCGCGCCTGCGTATCAATGACCGAAAGGGCCTTGCCGTCCGGGCTGGTGACGAAGGCGCGCCGCCCATCCGCCGCCACCACCACCTCGTCCGCCGGCTGGCAGGTGAGGAAGGCCTCCTCGGCCCGCGCGCCCGGCCAGGCGGACAGCAGGACGAGCGCGGCGACGCCTGGCGCCACCCACCGGCCCGCCATCAGGAGCCGCCCTTCTCCACCTTCGCCTTCAGGGCATCGAGCCCGGCGCGATAGACGGCGCTGACCGCGGCCACGGCGGCCTCGTCGCTCAGCTCGGGCGGCGGATCATTGTTGGGGTAGCCGCGATAGAAAGCGCCGCGCCACTCCACCTTGGAATGGGTGTCGTCCACGGGAATCACCGCGAGGGTGGACGAATAATTGGTGACCGGCAGCACTTTTACGTCCACCGCGGTGATCCGGTAGGAATAGCTCTTCTGCTCGGGCTCGTATTTGTACAGCACCTCGTCGATGGTGCCGCCGCCGGCAAGGGTCAGGCGCCGGGTGGCGTCGATGGCGTTCGCGCCCTGCCCGGCGGTGGCGGTGACGGCCGGGTGCCAGCCCATGTTCTGGAAATCGCCCATGGCGGCCCACACCTTGTCGGCCGGGGCGTTGATCTCCACGCTTTCCGTCACCTTCTTGCGGGTGGGGCCATGGGCATCGGCGGCCAGCGGCGCCAACGCCAGCGCCGCCGCGGCCATGGCGGCAAGAAACATCTTCATCGGGGGGCTCCTCCATGGGCTCCGGCGCTGCCGCCGGTTGTCGTCAATGGGAAAGGGCGGGCTGGCCCGGGGCGAGGATACGATTCTGCATCAGGTAGCGCACGCCGCGCAGCCAGGATTCATCGGTGTTGCCGCGGATGTCCACCTGCCCGGCACGCAACAGGCGCTCGGGCCCGTCCACCTCCCGCACCACCAGCGTGAAGGTGAGGATGAGGTTGGAGATCTTGCGCACCACGCCCAGCATCTCCAGCCGGGCGCCGGCGGCCCGGGCCACCGGCGCCTCGCAGCCGTTGCAGGTGAAGAAGGGCGCCAGTTCCGCCATGCGCGCGGCCTGGGATGACAGATCCACGGGCGCCATCTCGCCGGAGGCGGCAACCAGACGTGCCAGCTCCGCATTGGCCAGGGCGAGCCGCGCGGTCTGGTCGGCCCGTGGCCCTTCCAGCGTGTCGTCGAAGAATTCGAAACCGAACACGGCCGTGGGAACCGGCGCGGCGGCAGCAGACGCCACCCCCGCCACCAGGGCGAAACACAACAGGACGCACGCAAGCCGCATGACCGGGAACCTTTTGCAGTGGAAAAAGTCTCACAGCCGCCCCGCGCCTGGCAAGATGAGATTATCTTATTGTTTCCTTATATCTATTTTGTTGCTTCGGTGCCGCCGAGGTGTCTAGATCTTCCCGTCTCCTGCACCGAGACAGCTGCATCATGACACTCGCATCGCGATCGCCCGGAGCCATGCTGATCGACGCCTTCCGCATCCTGCTGCTTGCCGCCGGTGCCGCGGGCGCGCTGGCGATGCCTGCCGCGGCGCAGGCCCCCGCCGCCCCGCCGGTGGAGGTGAAGATCGGCCTGTTGCGGCGCGCCGTGCCCCCGCCCCCGCTCTACGACCTTCTCGCCGTGCCCGAGGACGAGGCCCTGGCCGGCGCCGAGCTGGCGGTGAAGGACAATGCCACCACCGGCCAGTTCACCGGGCAGGCCTTCGCCTTCGAGGCCGCCACCCTCGAAGAGGACGACGACCCGGTGGCCGCCGCCCGCACCCTGGTGGCCGGCGGCACGCGGCTTCTGGTGGTGGACCTGCCGGCCGACCAGCTGCTGGCGGTGGCCGATGGGGTGAAGGACGCCGGCGCGGTCATCTTCAATGCCGGCGCCACCGACGATGCCCTGCGGCAGGAGCAGTGCCGCGCCAACGTGTTCCACGTGGCCCCGAGCCGCGCCATGCTCGCCGACGCGCTGGCCCAGTTCCTGTCCGCCAAGCGCTGGACCAGGCTGTTCCTGGTGGAAGGCCCGCAGCCGGCGGACCAGCTCTATGCCGCCGCGCTGCGCCGCTCGGCGAAGAAGTTCGGCCTGAAGATCGTGGCCGACAAGCCCTGGACCTTCGGCCCCCTCGGCCGCGAGCGCGCCGACAGCATCACCCGCTCCGACGCCCTGGTGTTCAGCCGCGGCGTGGATGCGGACGTGCTGGTGGTGGCCGACGAGGCCAATGATTTCGGCAATTACATTTTGTTCCGCACCTTCGAGCCGCGGCTGGTGGTGGGCACGCAGGGCCTGGTCGCCGCCACCTGGCACCCGGCGCAGGACGCCTGGGGATCGGCCCAGCTGCAGAGCCGCTTCCTGCGCGGCACCGGCCGCACCATGCGCCCGGCCGACTACCAGGCCTGGGTGGCGGTGCGCATGGTGGGCGAGGCGGCAACCCGCACCAAAAAGGCGGACGCGCAGGCCATCGCCGGCTTCCTGCGCACGCCGGACTTCTCCCTCGCCGCCTTCAAGGGCGTGCCGCTGAGCGTGCGCCCCTGGGACCAGCAGGTGCGCCAGCCGCTGCTCATCGCCCAGCCCCTCGGCATCGTCTCGGTGGCGCCGGAAGCCGGCTTCCTGCACCAGCGCACCCCGCTCGACACCCTCGGTACGGACGAGCGGGAATCCGGCTGCCATTTCAAATGAAAAGGCGCCCCAAGGCGCCATAATCCCCGGAGGAAACCCCATGCCCCTCGCCGTCCACCGCCGGCTCGCGCCGCTTCTTGCGGGTGCCGCCGCCCTCCTCGCCGCCGATGCGGCGGGCGCCTACACGGTCTATGTCTCCAACGAGCGCGGCAATTCCATCAGCGTCATCGACAGCGAGACCCTCACCGTCACCCAGACCGCCAAGGTGGGCCGCCGCCCGCGCGGCATCACCACCAGCCCCGACGGCAAGGTGATCTATCTGTGCGCCAGCGACGACCATTCGGTGCAGGTGATCGACCCCGCGAGCCTCAAGATCCTGCGCAAGCTGAAGTCGGGGCCGGACCCGGAGCTGTTCGCCCTGCATCCCTCGGGCAACCCGCTCTACGTGGCCAATGAGGACGACAACCAGGTCACCGTCCTCGACGTGGAGCAGAACAAGATCATCGCCCAGGTGCCGGTGGGCACCGAGCCGGAAGGCATGGCGGTGAGCCCGGACGGCGCGATCCTCGTCGCCACCTCCGAAACCACCAACATGGCGCATTTCATCGACACCAAGACCTACAAGATCGTCGCCAACGTGCTGGTGGACGCGCGCCCGCGCTTCGCCGAATTCACCGCCGACGGCCAGCGCCTGTGGGTGTCGGCGGAGGTGGGCGGCACGGTGGCGGTGATCGACCCCGCCACCCGCAAGATCATCCACAAGATCGGCTTCAAGATCCCCGGCGTCTCCAAGGAGGCGATCCAGCCGGTGGGCGTGCGAATCACCAAGGACGGCAAGAAGGCGTTCGTGGCGCTGGGCCCGGCCAACCGCGTGGCGGTGGTGAATGCGGAAACCTTCGAGGTGGAGAAATATCTCCTGGTGGGCCAGCGCGTGTGGCAGCTGGCCCTCACCCCGGACGAGAAGCTGCTCTTCACCACCAACGGCAATTCCAACGACGTGTCGGTCATCGACGTGCCCGAGCTCAAGGTGGTGAAGTCGCTGAAGGTGGGCGGCGCGCCCTGGGGCGTTGTGGTGGCGCCGAAATAGATGGCATCGTGAGCCGATGGACGCTCCGGCCCTCGCCATCGACGCGGTGAGCCACGCCTTCGGGCAGAGGCTCGCCCTCGACACCGTGTCGCTCACGGTGCCGCCGGGCCGCTTCGTCGCTTTGCTCGGCCCCAACGGCGCGGGCAAGACCACCCTGTTCGCCCTCGCCACCCGCCTCTACACCACGCGGACCGGGCGGGTGCGCATCTTCGGCCACGACCTTGCCCGCGCGCCCTCCCTCGCCCTGGCGGAACTGGGGGTGGTGTTCCAGAGCCGCACCCTCGACCTTGATCTCAGCGTGCGCCAGAACCTCGCCTACCACGGCGCCCTGCACGGCCTGTCCGGGCGGGCGCTGAAGGCGCGCATCGCCGAACTGATGGAGATGGTGGGCCTCGCCGACCGGCTGGACGAGAAGGTGCGCACCCTCTCCGGCGGGCAGGCGCGGCGGGTGGAGATCGCCCGCGCCCTCGTCCACCGCCCGCGGCTCCTGCTGCTGGACGAGGCCACCGTGGGGCTCGACCTCGCCGCCCGCGCCGCCATCGTGGATCTGGTGCGGCGGCTGGTGGCACAGGAGGGGCTGGCGGTGCTCTGGGCCACCCACATCTTCGACGAGGTGCGCCCGCAGGACGACATCCACGTGCTGGACAAGGGCCGCATCATCGCCCATGGCACCGCCGGCGCGGTGGCCGGCGCGCACCTCGTGCCCGCCGCGGAGCTGGCGCCGGACGCCGGCACGGCGGGCCTGGAAGCCGCCTTCCGCGCCATGACCGCGGCCGGCGCGGAGGACACGGCATGAGCGACGCCATGCTGCCGGGCGCCCCCTCCGGCGCAGCGGCACCGGTGCGCCATCTGGGCCCGGCCGGCTACGCCACCTGCCTGCGCGGCATCGTCGCCCGCGAGCTGCTGCGCTTCGTGCAGCAGCAGGAGCGCTTCCTCGCCGCGCTGGTGCGGCCGCTGGTGTGGCTGTTCATCTTCGCCGCGGGGTTCCGCAGCGTGCTGGGCGTGTCCATCATCCCGCCCTACGAAACCTATGTGCTCTACGAGGTCTACATCACCCCCGGCCTGGCGGTGATGATCCAGCTGTTCAACGGCATGCAATCGTCCCTCTCCATGGTCTACGACCGGGAGGTGGGGTCCATGCGGGTGCTGCTGACCAGCCCGTTCCCGCGCTGGTACCTGCTGTTCTCCAAGCTGGTGGCGGGCGTGGCGGTGTCGCTGGCGCAGGTCTACGTGTTCCTGGCCATCGCCCGGCTGTGGGAGGTGGACATCCCGCCCGCGGGCTATCTCACGGCGCTGCCGGCCTTCATGCTCACGGGGCTGATGCTGGGGGCCATCGGGCTCGTCATCTCCTCGCTGGTGCGGCAGCTGGAGAATTTCGCCAGCGTGATGAACTTCGTCATCTTCCCCATGTTCTTCGCCTCCTCGGCACTCTACCCCCTGTGGCGCATCCGCGAGGCGAGCGAGACGCTCTATCTGGTGTGCCTCTTCAACCCCTTCACCCATGCGGTGGAGCTGGTGCGCCACGCGCTTTACGGCGCGTTCGAGCCCACCGCCTTCGCCGTCGTGTGCGCCACCACGCTCGCCTTCTTCGCCCTCGCCGTCACCGCCTACGATCCGGGGCGGGGGGTGATGGGGCGGCGCGGCGGCCCCAAAGGAGAGGCTTCATGATGCCCCTGCGCCCCCTTTTCCTTGCCGGCGTGGCCCTCCTCGCCTTGGCCGGCCCCGCCCTGGCCCAGCCGAAGGCGGACCCGGACTGGCCCTGCGTGCAGCGCAAGACGCCGGAAATCGACCTCGCCCAGGTGTGGAACGGCCCGGCCCCCTCCACCGCCGGCCCCTGGACCGACGACCAGGACGCGGCGACGCTGGCGCAGAAGCTCGCCTCCCGCCGCACCCCGATGGAGGAGGTGGACCCGCTGCTGGACGCCTACATGAAGGCCGCCGGCAGCTCGGCGGAAACCGGCCTGCTGCGGGTGATGGCGGGGGTCTACGAGATCATCAACACCGAGCGCTCGCGCCTCGTCCACGGCATCGAGCGCTACGCCCGCGGCCAGCGCCGGCTCGCCGACCGCATCCGCCAGGAGGCCGAGCAGGTGAGCCGGGCGAAGGCGGAGGGCACCGACAGCGCCGAGGCCCGCTCCCTGGAGGAGCAGCTCACCTGGGACAGCCGCATCTTCGACGAGCGCGCCCGATCGCTGACCTATGTGTGCGAGACGCCGGTGATGCTGGAACAGCGGGCCTATGAGATCGGCCAGCGCATCGCCGGGCGGATGAAGGGGGGATGAGGGCGCTCTTCGTCCCGGCCGGGGGGCGCTGCGCCCTTCAGCTTCCCCCGCCGGGGAAGGCGCGGGTGAAGATCTTGCCCTCCGTGTCTTCCGCCCGCACCGTCACCGGCTCGGGCGCCGGCTTGTAGCTGAAGCGGAAGGTGGGGTCCTCGCTGACGGAGATGCCCCCCTCCATCGCCAGAAGCAGCTTGCCGCCCTGGCGGATCTCCACCGCGCGCACGAACCAGGCGGGGGTGTAGCCGCGGGTGATCTCATCCATCTGCAGGCCGGAGAAATTGGGATGGCGGATCTGCACCTGCGCTTCCTCGTGCCCGGTCTCGGCGAACACGCGGAAGCGGATGGCGCCCAGATGGGCGATGGATTCTCTGGTGTCCCGGCTCGCCGGGGCCGAGCAGCCGCCGGCCGCCTTCACGAACGACTTCACCATGTGGCGCGCGCCGTCGCTGGTCTCCGCCACGGCGCGGACGTAGGAATCCGCATTCACCCGCGCCCGCAGCGAGAGGGTGAAATCGCGCTGCCCCTCGCCGAAAGTGAAGCGCCCCACCACGGGGGCGGGATTTTCGTCGATCACCACGGTCACGGCGCGGAAGCTGCGCGGATCGCCGGCCGGCAGGCGCAGGGCCACGGTGAGGGGCACCAGCGCCGCATCCTCCGCCCGCGTGGGCGCGGTCAGCTCCACGAGGCCGTCGGCGGCGCCGATGCGGCCCTGCGGGAAGATGTCGAACCAGATGGAATTCCAGGTGGCGTCGCGCGGGTCCACCGCCGCTGCCGGCGCCGCGGCGGTTTCCGCGGCACGGCCCGGCGCCGCCAGCGCCAGCACCGCGGCCAGCGCCAGTGCCGCACCCCCGGTCAGCCCATCAAGGGGCCGAAATGTCTTCCGCATGGTGGTCCTCCCTTTCGCGGGGCGGCGCGCTCTTCAGGCGCGCTTCAGCCGGTTTGGTTCCTGCCCGTCGCCATCGTCACCATGGTCACAACCGCCAGGGCGTGGCGGGCTCCAGCGGCAGCCCCGCCGCCGTCCAGCCGTCCACGCCTTCGGGAAACCACGCGACGCGGACGTAACCCAAGGCCAGGGCCCGCTTGGCGGCATTCCAGGACATCCAGCAATCTTTCAGGCAGAATATCACAATTCGTGCCTGGGGATTGCCCTTCGTCAGCGCCGCGAGGCCGTGGGCGAAATAGGTCGCGGTCGCTTCGTCCAGCGCGCCGAACCCCACATTGGGTAGCCAGTGGGCGCCGGGAATGCTTTCGTGCCGGAGCTCGCGCCATACCGTGCCGGCGGGCAGGCCGGCGGGCCGGGGCGGGCGCGGCAGCACGTCGATGAACACCGCCGCCCCTTCGCGCCAAAGAGCTGCCGCAGCTTCGGGGGCGAGCACCTCGGCACCGGCCAGCGTGGCCGGGGTGGGGGTGCGGTAGGGCTCGAAGCGATAGTCCTCCGGCTCGGGCGGCAGCGCCGTCATGGCCGGCTCGCCCGCTGCGGCGGGGCCGGCAACGGGCCAAAGAAGCGCGCAGGCGGCCAGCGCCAGCGCAGGCAGCACGGACGCCGCCGGACGGACGGCGCGCCACCGGCTCACGGCGCCTTGCTCCCGGCGGCGGCGGTGACGAGCCGGTCGTCCTCGTCCAGCAGCGGCACCCCATAGGCGAGCAGCACCTTTTCGATGTCGGCGGCGCGCGTCAGCAGGATGCGGTTCAGCACCTGCTTCCACTCATGGTCGGTGTGGCGCACGCCCATGGTGATGCGATAGGCGAGGGCCGGGCGTTCCGCCTCGTGGATGAGCGGCACCACCTTCAGCGGCGTGCCGGCGCGGGCGGCGAAATAGCCGGCGGTGGGACCCCACAGGAGGGCGCCGTCGATCTCGCCCGCCGCCAGATCGGCCAGCATCTCCTCGGCGGGGGAATCGAAGCGGCGGTCAACCAGCAGCGAATAGGTGCGTGCGCTGGGCAGCAGGCCCAGTTCCAGCAGGTGGTCGGCGGGCGGGGTGGCGGCCATGAGGCCGAGGCGGCGGCCCTTCAGGCGCGGATCGGCGAGGCGGTCCACCCCATCCAGCGGCCCGCCCTTCTTCACCACCAGGGCATAGACGGAGCGGTAATAGGGATTGGTATGCAGCACCGGATCGGCCCCGGCGGCATAGCCGATGATCACGTCGCACAGGCGCTTGCCCAGGGTGTTGCGCACGTAGCCGGGACCCTGCGGCATGAAATAGGTGCGCACCGGCAGCTTCAGTTCGTCGGCGACGATGCCGGCGATCTCCAGCTCGAAGCCGGCGCCGGACTGGCTGGAAAAGGGCATGTTGGCAGGATCGGCGCAGACCCGCAGGGCCTGCGCCGACACCTGGTCGGGAATCTGCTGCCCGCCCGCGCCGCTGGGGCTCAGCAGCACGATGGCGGCCAGCGCCACCGTCGCAAGGGAGGCGAGCAGGGGCGCGAACCGCCCCTCATTCTCCAAGGCAAGCCTTTTCCGCTTCATTGGTCCCCGCAGTCTTGTTCTCCCGCTTGGCCGGGCGCACGCGGCCCAGGGCCTCGTCGGAACGGGCACGCAGATAGACATAGATGTCGTCGAGGTAGCACATGACATTCTTGTTCAGGCCGAACGACGGCATCACCTTGTCGTTGCCGCCGCCCACGTTCTGCCGGCCGCTCACCACCACCTCATTGAACTGGTCGTGGTCCATGGTCTTCAGGGAGTCGATCAGGGCCGGGGCGTAGGTGGAGCCCATGCCGTCCGGGCCGTGGCAGACATGGCATTCGGCGTGGTAGCGCCGGTAGCCGGAATAGGTGAACCAATCCACGGTGCCGTCGGGCTTGATGGAATAGGTCGGGGCGCCGGTGGCGTCGAAATACTTGCCGTCCTCCTCCTTCACCGGCTTGGGATCGCCCTGGGCGCCGGGTTCGGCCAAGGCCGGGGCGAGCGCGCCGGACAGCATAAGCGCGAGCGCGGCGAAGAAGAACGCGCCGGCCCGCGTCAGGGGGAAAGTCGAAACCACACCATCTCTCCACAAGGGCAGTCGAAGGGAGGCGCGCGTCCGCATTCCGGCCAGGGCCGGCGGGTCATCATGCGCACCTGTCGATCGGGGGGAGGCCGGCACGCCGCTTAAAGGCGGCGTGCCGGCTTCGTCTCGCGAGCGCCGCCGCGGCGGCTCACGCCGGCCGCATCACTGCGGCAGGGTGAACACCGTGAGCTGGCCGCCAAGGGCGGTGTAGCTGCTGAGCGCCGCATAGCCGCCCACGGCGCCGAGGCCGGCGTTGGGGTCGGTCAGGCCGGCCGCAAGGCCGATGCCCGCCCAGCCGCCGACGCCGGACAGCACCGCGACATACTGCTTGCCCTGGTGGGTATAGGTCATCACGTTGCCGATGATGCCGGACGGGGTCTTGAACTTGTAGAGTTCCTTGCCCGTCTTGGCGTCCACCGCCTTCAGATAGCCTTCCAGCGTGCCGTAGAACACCACGCCGCCAGCGGTGGCGAGGGCGCCGGACCACACCGAGAACTGCTCCTTGTTGGACCACACGATCTTGCCCTTGCGAGCATCCCACGCAATGAAGTTGCCCATGCCGCCATGGCTGCCGGGCGCGGGGAACATGGAAAGCGTGGCGCCCACATAGGGCTGGCCGGGGGTGTAGCTCACCCGGAACGGCTCGTAATCCATGCACACATGGTTGGTGGGCACGTAGAACAGGCCGGTTTCGGGGGAGAAGGAGGCCGGCTGCTGGTCCTTGGTGCCGAGCGCCGCCGGGCACACGCCGGTGGTGTTGACATCCTCGCCGTTATGCTCGGTCGAATACTTGTCCACCACCAGCGGCCGCCCGAAGGTCTTGCTGTTGCGGTCCATATCCACCTTGGTGGCCCAGTTCACCGCGGGATCGAACTTTTCGGCCACCAGCAGCTCGCCGGTCTTGCGGTCCAGCGTGTAGCCGAAGCCGTTGCGGTCGAAATGGACGAGAAGCGGGCGCATCTGGCCGGCAACCTCCTGATCGACGAGGATCATCTCGTTGATGCCGTCATAGTCCCACTGGTCGTGGGGGGTCATCTGGTAGACCCACTTGGCCATGCCGGTATCGGCGTCGCGGGCGAAGATGGTCATGGACCACTTGTTGTCGCCCGGGCGCTGCTTCGGGTTCCAGGTGGAAGGGTTGCCCGAGCCGTAATAGATCAGGTTGGTCTGCGGGTCGTAGGAATACCAGCCCCAGGTGCAGCCGCCGCCGATCTTCCACTGGTCGCCCTGCCAGGTCTTCAGGGACGAATCCTTGCCCACCGGCCGGCCGAGGTCCGTGGTCTTCTCCGGGTCCAGCAGGATCTCGCTGTCCGGCCCCATGGAATAGGCGCGCCACGCCTGCTTTCCGGTGTTGAGATCATAAGCGGTGACGTGGCAGCGCACGCCGAATTCACCGCCGGAGATGCCGACGATGAGCTTGTCCTTCACCGGCATCACAGTGGCGGTGTTGGTCTCGCCCTTCTTGGGATCGCCATTGACCACCGACCACAGGACCTTGCCCGACTTGGCGTCGAGCGCCACCACCTTGGTGTCGGCCTGGTGCAGGAACACCTTGCCATCCGCATAGGCGAGGCCGCGGTTGACCGTGTCGCAGCACATCACCGGGATCACGTTGGGATCCTGCTTGGGCTCGTACTTCCAGATGATCCGGCCTTCGTCCTTCAGGTCGAGGGCGTAGACGATGTTGGGGAAGGGCGTGTGCACATACATCACATCGCCCACCACGAGGGGCGAGCCCTCATGCCCGCGCAGGACGCCGGTGGAGAACGTCCAGGCCACCTGGAGCTTGCCGACATTGTCGGCGGTGATCTGCTTGAGCTTGGAAAAACGCGTGTTGGCGTAATCGCCGGTCTGCAGAACCCACTGGTTCGGGTCCTGGGTCAGCTTCATCACGCTGTCGTTCGCGTGGGCGGGCGCACCGAGAAATGCAGTCGCCGCCGCCGCCGCGGTCCATACCAAAATTCGTCTCATCCGGGCTTCCTCCGATGGATGCGCGTCCTCGCCCACGCATGTGGGGCGGGTAACGCACTGAGCGCTATTTTCGCCTTGGGGGACTCCATCTACTTCGGCAGCGTGTCACGACCGGCGTGATGCCCTGAAGCCTTGCGGTGACACAGCGTCCCGCAGGCCTGCGAACCAGCCCCGCGTTCCCCGCACGGAGCTGTTGAAGCCGAAGCTGTGAGGAACGTAAGCAATGTTCTCGCCCGACGCAATACGCCATTCGGCTCCGGCGAGAACTGTTTTAGTTCCGCATGTGCGAAGTAATGGGAAATAGTTTTTGCACTGCAAAATCGGCACCGGCCACGCCGGCGCCGGCCTCAGTCCCACTCGAATTCGTGGAAGGCCGTGGTGGCGTTGCGGGCATTGAAGTCGTCGAACAGCTGCCAGTGGGGCGCCTCGGCGCGTCCCGCGTCCCGCGCCGCCTCGGCCATGGTGCGGCCGGCGCCGACCATGCCGCGCACATCGGCCGAAAGCCGCCGCAGATAACGTTCTGTGGGCTCGGCCGCGGCCGGCCACGGGGCGGAGGCAGGGCCGTGGCCGGGCACCACCCGCGCCGCCGGCCGGGCCTTCAGAACATCCAGCAGGGCGAGCCACCCCGCCAGCTTCCCGTCCAGCGCCGGCACATGGCCGAGGAACAGCAGGTCGCCCAGAAACCAGGTGCCGGTGGCGCTGTCGTACACGGTAAGGTCGGTGCCGGTGTGGGCGGTGGGCCAGGCCTCCAGCAGCAGCGGCCGTGCCCCCAGATCGAGGGTCAGGGTGTCGGCTACCACCGTGTCGGGCACCACCACCCGGGTGCCGGCCGCAGCCTCGCCCACCAGCCGGCGGGTGGCGGAAAGATAGGCCTCGGCACGCGCCGCCAGCGCCTCCGGCAGATTGCGGTGGCCGACGAAGATCACCCCCGGCGCGGCAAAGGCCGCGTTGCCCAGCACGTGGTCGGGGTGCATGTGGGTGTTGATCACATAGCGCACCGGCAGCGCCGTGCGCTGACGGATGGCGGCGGCAAGGCGCGCCCCGGCAAGAGCGCTGCCGCCGGTGTCGATCACCGCCACGCCATCGCCGCCGATGATGAAGCCGGCATTGCCCACGAAGCCGAGATTGCCAGGCAGGGCAAGAGCATAGGGCGCCTGATGAACGAAGATGCCCGGCGCCACCTCCACCACGGGAAGGGGCGCGGCCGGCGCGTGCGATGCAGCATCCTCAGCCGCGGCGGCGGCGCCGGTGACGCACAGGAATGCGGCAACCAGCCGCATGAAGTCCCGCACCCGCATCCGGCCCCCTTCCGCCCCGGCGCCCGCATGGACGACCGCGGCTGTCGCTCCGGCGACGCGCCCTCACGCTTCGGCGCGTGCTCGCTCCTGAGTTCGGAGCGCGATTCACCCAGCAGATTGAGTCAATTTGCCCGGATCGCGCTCTAGAGCACGCGCCGACCAGCTTGCAACGCAAGCTGGTCGGATCACGCGTTCTCTATCCTTAAGTGAGAGCGCGATTCACCGATCAAATTGAGTCCATTTGCCCGGATCGCGCTCTAGGTCGAACCACAACGCCTTGATCCACTAGAAGCTGAAGCCCATCTGCAGGCGGCCCTGCTGGCGCTCGAAATCCAGCAGGTTGAGGGCGGAATTGGTCCACAGGCCCTCGGTGGCGCCGGCGATCTGCACCGACCATGCGGCCTTGACGAAGAAGCTCTCCGTCACCTGGGCATAAAGGCTCGGCCCGATGAACACGCCCCAGCCGGAGCGGTCGCCGAAGGTGGCGCCCTCATAGGCCGCCAGATAGCGCACCTCGCCGCCGAGGAAGATGTCCTTGACCACCTGGGCCGTCACCGCGCCGGAGATTTCAAGGCCCGAGCCGGCGGACCAGAAGCTCAGCCCGTCCTCGTGCTCGCGCTCCCATTCGGGGGCATAGACGATGTTGATGGCGCCGAAGATGAAGTCCTTGGCGATCTCCATGTCCGCCGCCAGCCGGAACTCGACCCCATAGGCGGTGCCGGTCTCCCCCGAGGCCTCATCGATGCGCGCCCATTCCGGCTCGATGGACAAGGAGAGGCCGAACGGGGCGGTGCGCCGGTCGAGGAAGCGGTATTTCACCTCGAAGAAAGCGCCGCCGAAGCCGCCGCCGCTCACATCATCGAAGCCCGGGACGCGGGAGATGTCGAAGCCGGCCAGGGCCGCGCCCACCGCCACCTTCAGATTGTCGGTGAGCGCATATTCGAATTCCGCCTCGCCCAGATAGGCCGCGTAATTGCCGGCGAACTTCCCGAAGCGGCCGTCAAGGGTGAAGCTGAACTCCTTCTCGCCCTTCTCGCCGGTGTCGGTGCCCAGCGTGTAGCCGAAGATGTTCTCGGTCTCGATGCTCTCGATTTCCGGCAGTCCGCCCGGCCCCTTGTCGTCGTCATCGTCGTCCGCGCGGGCGAGCGTTCCGCCCATCATCACCGCGCCGGCCAGAAGCGATGCCATCAACAGCCTGTTGCGCGCGAACATGGAACGAAACCCCCCGAATTCATTTTGCCCGAAGCTATCGGGCCGATTCGGGGCAGTCAACGCAACGGGCTCTTATTATTCTTTTAGTGCAATATCTTGGATGCAATTCACGAACACTGTAGCCGCCCCGACACACAGGGTGCGACGGGCGCGACGCCGTGTCGCCGCCCGGTATCGCGCGGGCCTGCGGCTGCGGCCCCGCGCGGCCGGCCGGACGGTGCGCAATTTCGCAGCGCAGCGACGATTAAGCCCGGCCGCCGCCTGCGCGGGACTTGCGCAAGCCTGCGCGATGACTAAAAAATCCCGGCACCAGCTGCGTGCGGGGAAACAACCGCCGCGTCCATCTTCCAAGGAAGGGCGCGGCCACCCGCTAATTGTTTCCCTCGACACGGAGTCAGCCCATGGCGGTCTACGCCCCCATTCTCCACATGGTTTCCCCGCTTGCCCAGGTAAGCCCGTTCGACGTGAACATGGCGGTGGATGCCGGCTACCAGGCCATCGCCCCCTATTCGCGCGTCTCCCTCGCCGAAATGCGCGACCTTACCCAGGACATGATGTTCTCCCGCCCGCCCCAGGCCGCCCCGCGCACCGGCCTGTTCATCGGCGGCAAGGACGCCGCGCTCGCCCTCGACATGGCGGCGCAGGCCAGAGCCGCCCTGTTTCCGCCGTTCGAGATTTCCATCTTCCCCGATCCCGCCGGCTCCTTCACCACCGCCGCCGCCATGATCGCCAAGGTGGAGCGGGTGCTCGTGAAGAGCCGGCCCGAGGGGCTGCAGGGCGCCGCCGTGCAGATCTATGGCGCCACCGGCGTGGTGGGCTCCATCGCCGCCGTCATCGCCGCGCAGGCGGGCGCGAACGTCACCCTCGTCAGCCATCGCGAGATCGCCGCGGTGGAGGAGAAGGCGAAGGACATCAAGGCCCGCTTCGGCCTCGACCTCGCCTGCGCCGCCGCCGTCACCGAGGCGGAGAAGGCGCAATTGGTGCCGCAGGCGCAGGTGCTGCTCGCCGCCGGCAAGGCGGGGGTGGAAATCCTCACGAAGGCCCATCTGGAAGCCGCCGGGCAGCTTCTGGTGGCGGCGGACGTGAACGCCGTGCCGCCCGCCGGCATCGCCGGCATCGGCGCCCACGACCAGGCGGTGGCGCTGCCCCACGGGGTGGGCATCGGCGCCCTTGCCATCGGCAACCTCAAATATGCGGTCCAGCACACGCTGCTGAAGCGCATGTGCGAGACCGACACGGCCCTGTTCATCGATCTGCCCGCGGTGTTCGCGCTCGCCCGCGAGCTGGACGCCTAAGGCATCCGCGATGCCATCCTCGCCGCCGGTCCCCGCCCGCTGCGCCCCCGGCGCTCCACGGGCGGGCCGCAGCGCATTTTGAAAGGCACGGCCATGAGCTTGCCAACATCCCAGCCCGACCCCGCGCCCGCCGACGCCGGGCCCACCCCCGCCCCACACCCGGACACGGCCCCGCCGGACGGCGCCTTTCCCCGGCGGCCCAGCCTCGCGCGTGCCGCCGCGCCGCTGGTGGAGGCGCTGGTGGCCGATGCCGAGGCCCTGCGCCTCACGGTGTTCACCGGCCCGAACGGCGCCCGCATGGTGGATGCCGGCATCACCGCCCCGGGCGGGCTGGAGGCCGGCCGCCGCATCGCCGAGATCTGCCTCGGCGGGCTCGGCCGCGTGGCGCTGGCGCCCAGCGAGCGCTTCGCGCCCTGGGGAACGCTGGCGAGCGTTTCCACCTGCGATCCGGTGCTGGCCTGCCTCGGCAGCCAATATGCCGGCTGGAGCCTGGCGGCCGGCGATTTCTTCGCCCTCGGCTCCGGCCCCGGCCGGGCCACCGCGGCGGTGGAACCCCTGTTCGAGGACCTGGGCTACCGGGAGCGGGGCGAGCGCGTCGCCCTGGTGCTGGAAACCGCATCCGTGCCGCCGGCCGCGGTGGTGGAGGAGATCGCCGCACGCTGCGGCGTGGCGGGCCGGGACATCACCCTCATCCTCACCCCCACCAGCTCGCTGGCCGGCACGGTGCAGATCGTCGCCCGGGTGCTGGAAGTGGCGCTGCACAAGGCCCACGCCTTGCATTTTCCGCTGGCCCATATCGTGGACGGGGTGGGCGCGGCGCCCATTCCCCCGCCCTCGCCGGATTTCCTCACCGCCATGGGCCGCACCAACGACGCCACCCTCTATGGCGGCGACGTGCACCTGTTCGTGCGCGGCACGGCTGCGGCGGCGCAGGACCTGGCCCGGCGCCTGCCCTCGGGCGCCTCGCGCGACCATGGGCGGCCGTTCGCGGAGATCTTCGCGGGCTATGAGTGCGACTTCTACAAGGTGGACCCGCTGCTGTTCTCCCCCGCCCGCGTCACCGTGAGCGCCCTCGACCACGGCGTCAGCTTCACCGCCGGCGGCTTCGACGGCGCGCTCATCGCCCGCTCGTTCGGGGGCTGAGGGTGGCCGGGCCCGTCATCTTCGCCGAGCGGGTGGACTGGCACACGCGCTCGCTGCTCGCCGCCGTGGCCCGCCATGGCGGCAAGGCCCGGGTCATCTCCCTCACCGCCTGCGGCTTCGCCGTGGGGGAGACCGCCCACGGCCTGCTGCTGCCCGGCTTCGGCGACGACCTGCCCGCCGCCTGCTTCGTACGCTCGGTGCCCGCCGGCACGCTGGAGCAGGTGACCGCCCGGCTGGGCGTGCTGCATGCCCTGAGCGCGCTGGGGGTGCGGGTGATGAACGACGCCCGCGCCATCGAGCGCTGCGTGGACAAGAGCGCCACCACCTTCCTGCTGGCCCGCGCCGGCCTGCCCACTCCGCGCACCCTGGTGATGGAGGACCGCGCCGCCGCCCAGATGCTGGTGGATGCCGCCCCCGGCGACACCGTGCTCAAGCCCCTGTTCGGCGCCCAGGGCCGCGGCCTCGCCCGGCTGGCGCCGAAGGACGCCCTGCCGGGCGAGGCGGACACGGGCGGCGTCTATTACCTGCAGGATTTCGTCGCCGCCCCGCCCTGCGCCCCCGCGGACGGCAGCCATGAGGATTTCCGCGTGTTCGTGGTGGGCGGCCGGGCCGAAGCCGCCATGGTGCGGCGGGGTTCGTCCTGGATCACCAACATCCACCAGGGCGCCACCGGCATCGCCACGGCGGCGGTGGGGGCGCTGGCCGACCTTGCGGTGCGGGCGGCGGCGGCGGTGGGGGCGGCCTATGCGGGGGTGGACCTCATTGCCGGCGCCGACGGCCAGCTGCGGGTGCTGGAGGTGAATTCCATGCCCGCCTGGCGCGGCCTGTTCGACGCCACCGGCCGCAACATGGCCGATCCGCTGGCGGCCCACCTCATGGCCGAAACGGTGGCGGCATGAATCCGTCGAACATGAGCCCCTCCCCCCTGCGCGTCCTCGTCTGCGAATATGTCACCGGCGGCGGCCTGCGCGGCGCGGACCTGCCGGCCTCACTCGTCGCCGAGGCACGGCTGATGCGCGATGCCATGGTGCGCGACCTTTCCGCTTTGCCGCAGCCGGTGGAGCTGCTGCTGACCCATGACGACCGGCTCGCCGCTCCCGCGCCCGGATCGCGGCCCATCGGTCCCGGCGACGACCCCTTCGCCCTGTGGAGCGCCCTGGCGTGCACCGCCCATGTGGCGTGGCCGGTGGCGCCGGAAACCGGCGGCGTGCTCGCGCGCCTGGTGCGCGAACTCGCCGCCAGCGGCGCGCGGGTGGCCGCCTCAACCCCCGCCGCGGTGGAGATCGCCGCCAGCAAGCACGCCACCGCCGCCCGCCTCGCCGCCGCCGGAGTGCCGCACATTCCCACCTTTGCCCCCGGGGAGGCCGAGGAGGCGCTGGGCGCCGACCGCATCACCAAGCCCGACGACGGCGCCGGCTGCGAGGATACCCGCCGCTGGCCGGCCGGGCGCCGGGCCGAGCCGGGACCGGGCCATGTCATCCAGCCTTATGTGGCGGGCGAGGCCGCCAGCCTCACCGTGCTGATGCGCGGGGGCGAAGCGCAGCTTCTGTGCGCCAACCGCCAGCACATCCGCGAGGTGGAGGGGCGCCTGTTTCTCGCCGGCCTCGGCGTGGGCGCCATTGCCGATGACGACGGCCGCCTCGCCCGGCTGGCGCAGCAGGTGGCCAATGCCATTCCCGGCCTTGCCGGCATCGTCGGCATGGATGTCATCCTCACCGCGGCCGGGCCGGTGGTGGTGGAGGTCAATCCGCGCCTCACCACCGCCTATGCGGGGCTGGCGGCGGCGCTGGGCATCAACCCCGCCGGCCTCCTGCCCGAGTTCGGCGCCGCCGGCAGCGGCCCGGCGCCGCGCGCCCGCACCGTCGAGATGGGGCTGGCATGAGCGGGCGCATCACCGGCTGGGACGTGGGCGGCGCCCACCTGAAGCAGGCGGTGCTGGAAGCGGACGGCACCCTCGCCAGCGTCCATATGGTGGCCTGCCCCCTGTGGCAGGGCCTCGACCGGCTGGATTCGGCCCTGGCCGCCCTGCCGGATGCCGGGGCCGCACGCGCCTTCGTGACCATGACCGGGGAACTGACGGATTTGTGGCCGGACCGCCCTTCCGGCGTGGCCGGCCTGTCGCGGGCGCTGGCGGAGCGGCTCGGCCCCGCAATGCGGGTCTATGCCGGGCCGGCCGGCTTCGTTTCCGCCGCCCAGGCCCCGGACCATGCGGCCGCAGTGGCATCCGCCAATTGGCACGCCACCGCTGCCGCCCTCGCCGCCTTGTGCGGCGACGGCGTGCTGGTGGACATGGGCTCCACCACCACCGACATGATTTATTTTGCCGGCAATAAACTTTCCTTCTCCGGCTATTCGGATGCCGAGCGGCTGGAGAGCGGCGAGCTGGTCTATAGCGGCGCGGCGCGCACGCCGGTGATGGCGCTGGCCCCCGCCTTGCCCTTCCGCGGGCGGATGGTGCCGCTCATGGCGGAGCATTTCGCCACCACCGCCGACATCCATCGCCTCACCGGGGATCTGCCGGAGGAGGCCGACCTCCACCCCGCGGCCGATGGTGGCCCCAAGACCCGGGACGCCAGCGCCCGCCGGCTGCTGCGCATGGTGGGGCGCGACCTTGCCGGCGAGGCTTGCCGGGCAGCCGGCACGCTGGCCGAGGCGGAGGCGCTGGCGGCCGCGGCCGCGGAAGCGCAGCTCTTCCGCCTCCACCAGTCTCTGGCACAGGTGCTTTCGGCGCGGAATGCGCCCCGCCACGCGCCGCTGCTGGGGGCCGGCGTCGGCCGCTTCATGGTCCAGCGGCTGGCTGAGCGGGTGGGCCGGCCCTATCGCGATGCGGGGTTGTTGCTCGCCGGCTCCCGCCGCCTGGCGGCAGAGGCCGCAGACTGCGCCCCCGCGGTGGCGGTGGCGCGTCTCGGCCGGATGGAAATAATATAGCCGGCTTATTTCTTGCTGCCGTCAGCCTTGAACTGGGCAAGGAAGGCAATCAGGTCCTTGCGCTCGTCCTCGGTCTTGATGCCGGCAAAGGCCATCTTGCCCTTGGGCGCGAGCACCTTGGGATTGGTGAGGTAATTGTCCAGGGTGGCTTCGTCCCACACCTTGCCGGCGGCGGCGCCGTCCTTGATGTCGTTGGAATAGGCATAGCCTTCGAAATGGGCCCACTTGGCCCCCACGATGCCGTTCAGGGGCGGGCCCACCTTGGCCTTCGCATCCGGGCCGATGGCATGGCAGGCCATGCATTTCTTGAACGACGCTTCACCCTTGGCCACGTCCGGGTCGGCCAGGGCCGGTGCCGTGGCGGCGACAAGAAGGGCGGAGACAAGCAGCAGGCGCATCAGGCATTCCTCTCCAAAAGGCTGGTTGATCCAGCGGGCGTGTTTCCGGGCGGCCCTCCTGCAGACGATGCGGGAGGCCTCCATCCGTTTCAAATTTCTGCCGGCCCCGCAACCCGGCGCCCATTGAAGATGGGGCCGGAAACCTGGGCGCCGCGGCCCCGCCGGGCGGTCAGGCGAGGAGAATCATCTCCCCCTCGCCGCCGGCGAGGCGATCGCCCACCCAGCGCCCGGCCCGGCCGGAGACCGACCCGCCGAACAAGGCGGCAAGGGCCGGCACGCGGCGCGCAAGAAGACGGAGCATCACGAAATCCTGGGGTCCGGTCTCCACGAAGCCCGTGGCGGGGGCCTCGGCCGCATGGGCCAGAAGCAGGGTGCCGCGCTTCATGCCACGGCCGGCCCCGGCGGCCACGCGCCCGGCCACCGCCAGCGTGCCGGCCACCAGGCCCTCCGCCGCGCCCGGTCCGGCGTCGCCACCCACCAGCACCAGGCCGCCGCGCAGCCGCGCGCCGAGGCGCGGCCCCACCGCGCCCGCCACCTCCACCAGCCCACCCTTCATGCCCGCCCGTTCGCCGGGCAGCGCACAGCCCAGAAGCGCCCCGGCGGAGCCGGCCACCCGGACATGCCCGTCCACAAGGCCGGCGGCGAGGCCGTCGCCGGCATCGCCCGCGATCACCAGCCGCCCGCCGGCCATGCCGGAGCCGGCGAAGGCGCCCGCCGGCCCCTCCACCCGGATCTCCCCGGCATCGAGGCCGGCGCCGATGAAATCCAGCCGCGCATCGCCGCTCACCACGAGGGTTCCGGCCTCCCCCGCCGCCATGTGGAACAAATCCCCCAGCGCGGCCGTGCCGGCGCCGAACGGCACCCGGCGCCGCGCCGCCTCGCCGGCGGAAAGGGCGGCAAGAGCCGTCGGCGTGATGCCGGAAAAATCCACCCGGACCGGCAGGGGCGCCCGCAGGGAAAGGCGATATCCGCTCATGCGCCGGTTTCCTTCGCCGCCGTGGCGCCGCTTGCCATCAGCGCATGCAACCTGAAATGGAACGGCCCGAGATTGCCGCCATAATTGCCGGCGTCGATGGCCACCACGCCGGCCGCGGCGCCGCGCGCGCAGATGGCGGCGATGCCCGCCTGCATGCTCGCCGCCACATCGGCCTCGGTGAGCCCGTCGATGACGATTTCCAGCACGCTTTCCACCTCCTGCGGCAGGGCGCTGCGCCCCACCCCGCGCAGGGTGGGGCAATAGGCATCGTTGGTGGAGGCGATCATGCCAGCATATTTGGCGCCCACCTTGGAGCCGGAGCGCACCACCCCGCCGGGAAACGGCAGGATGGCGCCGCGCACTGTCCCCATGGCCGCCACCGCCACCTCGGCCGCCTGCAGCGCGGCGCTGCGGGAGCGGGCGAGAATGAGGAAATTGCCGCCGCCCACCGCACCGGTGGTGGAGCCCGCCACCTCGTCGCAGACGAATTCACCCTCCATCACCGGCACCCGCCAGAAGCGCCGGCCGCCGATGGTCTTGGCGATCTGGTGGCCGTCGCCGAAATAGCGCAGCGCCTTGCCGATGGCGATGGCCGCGCCCCCCTCCAGCCCCGCATAGCAGGCGGAGGTGGGCGAGGTGAGCACGCACTGGCCCACCCGCAGCGGCACCACCTTCTTCAGGTCCTTGAGCGACATGGCGAAGACGAGCACGCTGTAGCCGGGGCGCCCGTCCGGCGTCTCCTCCGGCGCCAGCTCCCGCTCGATGGCGGCTTCGCAGCCGCAGCCGATGACCGAGGTGGCAAAGCCGGTCATGCTGGCCGCCGCCGTATGGGCCCAGCGCGGGGTATCGGCGGTGATGAGAAGCCGGGTGCCGGCCATGGGGAAGGCTTCCGCGAAGCTGTCGCGGATCTCCACCCCATTGAGGACGAGGGCCGGGGCCACCGGGGCAGTGGCCGCGGTCATGGCACCAGCTCCACGATCTCGGGGCCCTGCCCGCCGCGGATCTCGCCGTCGGCGATCTGGTAATGGGCGGCCTTCAGGCCCACCGCCTGGTCGAACCAGCGGTCCAGCCGCTTGTCCATGAGCGGGTCCGAAGGCGGATGGACCGCGAAGGTCCGCCCCTCCACCAGCGCCACCACAGCGCCATTGGTGACCACCACCGTGCCATCCTTCATCACCATGCGGGGCACCTGGAACATGGCTTCCCGGTCCGCCCCCTCCACATAAAGCGCCACGTCGGCGCGGGCGCCGGGGCCGAGGTGGCCGCGGTCCTTCAGGCCCAGGGTGCGGGCCGGGGCGGCGCGGGTGACGACGGCAATTTCCTCCAGCGTGTATTCGCGGGAAATCTCCGCCAGCCGGGTGTGGGCACGGGCCGCCTTGTGGATGCGGCCGAGATGCTCGTCGCGGAACGGCTTGTCCATCAGCAGGCGGATGAGGTGGGGATAGGAGGTGAACGGCCCGCCGTTGGGATGATCGGTGGTGAGGTAGACCCGCCAGGGGTCCTCCACCAAAAGGAACAGCTCCAGCCCGATGGCCCATTGCAGCGCGTTCACGAAGGAGGTGTCGCGATAGTTGAACGGCACCACCCCGCAGGCCGCATCCATCTCGATGTCCATGCCGATCCATTTCCTGGGGTCGGCGATGTCATGGTTGCGGTATTGCGACATGAGGTCGGCCGAGGCGGTCACCGTCTGGCCGAACATGATCTGCCCCACGTCCACCGAGATGTGCGGGTTGGCGTTCACCGCCTCGGCGATCTCCGCCGCGCCGGAGGAGAAGCGCCGGTCCCCCTCGGTGCCGTAGGAGTGGAACTGGATGTGGGTGAGGTGGAGGGGGAAGCCCTCGGTGGCGCCGATGGTGGCAAGGGTCGTCTTCACATTCCCCGGCACGCCCAGGTTGCAGCCATGCAGGTGGATGGGGTGCGGCACCCCCAGTTCTGAAACCGCGCGCTGGAGGGTGTTGAGGATTCGCCGCGGGGTGAGGCCGTAAAACGGCCCCGCCTCGTCCAGATCCAGCGCCCGGCCGTTGAACTTGAAGGCGTTGATGCCGCCGGGGTTCACGATCTTGATGGCGCAGCACTGGGTGGCCTTGAGCATCCAGGCCACATAGTCGTTCACCGCCCCCTGGCCCTCGCCTTCGGCGATGAGGCGCAACAGGAAATCGTCGTTGCCCAGGACCAGGAAACCGCCGGTGTCGATGTTGGGGATGTCCGCCATCTCCAGATGGGCATGGCGGGCATTGGCCCCCACCACCGCCGGCTCGAACACCGCCGTGTAGCCCATTTGCGAGTAGCGGCAACCGGTTGCATGGGTGGTGGGCGCCGCCCGCCCGCCCCCGCAGCCGCAGAAATCGCCGAACGGTTCCGGGAACATGGCCCGGTCCTCATTCATCAGGAGCCGGCCCAGATTGACCTTGCCGCCGGCAATATGGCTGTGCAGGTCGATGCCCCCCGCCAGCACGATGCAGCCGGAAGCGTCGATGCGCTCCTCCCCCGGCGCCGGCGGCGCATCGGCAACGATCCGCCCGTCCTCGACGAGGATGTCGCGGACCACATCGACAATGCCGTTGGCGGGGTCGTACACGCGCCCGCCGGTGATGCGCGTTCTCATGCCGCCCTCCCCCCCATGGCCGCAAGGATGGCGCGGGCCGCATCCGCCATGCTCGGCAGATCCTGCGGCCGCAACGCCTGAAGCGGCAGGCACACCACCGAATCCATGCGGAAGACATGCCCCGCATGGTCCACCCCCGGCGTGCCCACCGGGATGAACACGTCGGGCTCCCGCACGAACACCGTGTCGGGATGGGCAAGGGCGATCACCGGCCCGCCGGCGAAATCCGGCGGCGGATCAGGACGGAAGGCACAGGCGTGCAGCACGAGGTCGGCATCGGCCAGGGCCGCCTCCGTGGCGTAGAGGTCGGGCACATGGCGGGCGGTGCCGGCACCCACCACCGTGCGCAGGGGATAGCCGAAGCGCCACAAGGCCAGCTGGTGCGCACCGGTCACATTGTCCCGCCCGCCCAGCGGGAACACCGCGGCACGAGTGGCGACGTTCAGCAGATCCACCGCATCCGCCGCCGCCCCGGCAACTGCGGCGGCATCGGCCGGCGGGAGGCTGGCCGCATTCCAGGTCAGCACGCCATAGCGAGCCGCCTTCAGCAGACCCGCCAGCTCGGCCAAGGCGGCGGCGGTGGCGCCGTCCATGCCGGCAAGCCCGTCCACGTCGCGGCCGGCGAGGAAGGCCGCCAGCGCCGCTGCCGCCGTGGCGATTCCGTCTGCCGGTACAGGAATTTGCGCCACCTCATGGCCGGCCAGGGCCCGGCGTGAGGCCTCCCCCAGCGCCCCGCCGACGATGACGATCCGCCGCTTCAGGCTGCGGGCGACAAACAGCGGCGCGGCATCGGCGCCGGCCCCCATGGCCGCATGCGGCACCGCCCGTTCGAAGAAGCGGGAGAAAGCGGGCGCTGGGTCATCCCCCAGCACCACCAGCACATCGCAGCGGTTGCGCACCTCGGCCAGGGTGGCGGCGATCCAGCCGCGCCGCGCCAGCCGCTCCAGATTGGCGAACAGGCCGGGCGACGCCGCATGGTCGAAGCTCGCGCCGCCGGTCATGGCCAGGTCGTAGAGACGCCGCAGCCCTTCCAGGTCCGCCCCGAGGCCGGTGATGGCGGTGGCGCGCGCCGCCGACAGCAGGCCGGCCGCAGCCGCCGCAGCCTGCGGCAGGTCGGCCGGCGCACCGCCGATGCGCGGCCCGGGTGGCGCAGCCTCGCCGCGGGCCAGCAGCCGGGCGGCTTCGGCGCAGGCCTTGCGCGGCGTGACGCGGCGGCCGGCGACGGCCACCTCCAGATCGTCGCAGCCGAGGCCGCAGAATGCGCACACCACATCGCTGACGATGCGCGGGGCATCGCTGGTGGTCTTTTCCCCCGATGTCATCGCGTCACCGCCGTGCAGGCGCGCAGGAACGGGACCGACACGGCGCCGGTGCGGCGCACGGTCCGGCCCCGGCGATGCCGGGAGAGTGCAAATGGGGGGAATAATAGCGGTCACTTGCCATGGCATAGCCTTGGTGGGGTTGAACTGCCCGATCAAGACGCCGCGGCGGTTGCCCGCTTGTCGTTGCAGTGCGCTTCGGGAAAATCCCGTGCGCCATGCGTCTGTTCTTGAATGTGAAGCTAACATAGGCCGGCGGGACAGAAAACCCGTCATTCATGCGGCATATGCGATTATTCATTGTGCGTCGCGGCAACGATTCTACTTGGCAGGCACCTATTTGAAGCACCGCACCTCGGCTTCCGCCTGCGCCCGGCGCAGGTCGGCGATCACGTCTTCATACATGGGCACGTTGCGGAAGATGCTGGCCCCCTGCCCCACCCCCTGGCGCATGGAAAGAATGGTCTCCGCCGCCACGTAGCGATCGTAGGGCAGGACGGAGGCGAGGGTGTCCACCGAGCAGGCGCAACGCGACATGGCCTCCCGCGACTGCCCGTTCGCCGCCATGCAGCCGATCACGTAATCGACCCGGGCGGTGGTGGGATAATCGCTTTCGGCCGCCCCCGCCAGCGCGACGGGCGCGGACAGGAGCAGCGCGAGCGCCGCTTCAAATGCCTTTCGGATCATAGGCGATGCTCTCCTCCCACAGGCGGCCGCCGGGGGCCTGCGCCGCGATCTCCACCCGCGCGATGCCGCCCGGCAGGTCGGGGGCCAGATCGAAGGTGTAGGTGAGGGCGTCGAGCCCGCGCATCCGGCTCGCATTGGCGTCGTTCATGAAGGGACGTGCGGTGATGCGCCAGCCGGCATAGGTCCGGCCGTCCACCGTCAGCTCGGCCGCGGCGACGGTGGTCGAATCCATCAGGGCGGCGCGGATGGCGTTCTTGAAATAGCGCGGATTGCCCTTCAGCCGGCCGGCGAGGTCAGCCACATGGTTCTCAAGGAAGATCATCAGCACCGGATTGGTGGAAACCCCCTCGAACGGGCCGGCCGCCCGGTGGCGCTCGGCGCTGAAGAAATCCACCTTCACGTCCCGCGCCGCGTCGCCGGAGGCGCTCGCCTCCACGAGAAGGCCGATGCGATCGCTGAAGGTGGGGCCGAGCTCGGGATCGCTCACCATGCGATTGTAGCGATAGATCAGGGGGGTGCCCGGCGCCGCATGGGCGAAGTGCGGGTCCTCGAACAAGAGGTCGGCCGCCACCGGCCTGGCGGGAGCCGGCTTGGCGGGGGCGGGAGCGGACGGCGCGGAACCAGGCGTGGCAGGCGCCGGGCTCGCAGCCGTCGGGCTTTCTGCCTGCGCCAGCACGGGCGCAGCAGGAAGGCCCGCGGTGAGAAGTGCGGCAGCCACCAGCGCGAGGCGATGCACGATCATGGCGCGGTTCCTTCCGGGGCAGGCCGCGGCGGGCCGCCGATGGCGCGATAGACATAATCTGGCGCGCGCGCGCCGGCTTCCGCCGTGGCCAGCGCCTCGATGCGGGCATGGAAGGGCGAGCGCGAGCAGGCGGGGTCCGTGGCCGAGGCATCCCCCAGCAGCGCCATGGCCTGGCAGCGGCAGCCGCCGAAATCCATTTCCTTGCGCTCGCAGCTGCGGCACGGCTCGGGCATCCAGTCCGTCCCGCGGAAGGCGTTGAAGGCGGGCGATGCGCGCCAGATATCGCCGAGCGCATGCGCGCGCACCGACCAGAAATCGAGGCCCGGAATGCTTTCCGCCGCATGGCAGGGCAGCACCCGCCCGGTGGGCGTCACATTCAGCGTGCGCCGGCCCCAGCCGCCGGAGCAGGGCTTGGGAAAGCGGGCGTAATAATCCGGGATCACCATGTCGATGACGAGGACACCCTCCAGCCGGCGGCGCGCCTCCTCCACCAGAGCGACGGAGCGGTCCACGTCCGGCCGGGCGGGCATCAGCGCCGCGCGGTTGGCATAGGCCCAGCCGTAATACTGGGTGTGCGCCACCTCCAGCCGCCGCGCCTTCAGCGCCAGCGCAAGGTCGATGATGGCCTCCACCTCATGGATGTTGCCGCGGTGGATGACGGCATTCAGGGTGAGCGGCAGGCCGATGTCCGTGACCTGCCGGGCGAAGGCGAGCTTGGCCTCGTGCCCGCCCCGGTAGCCGCCGATAAGGTCGCCGGTTTCCGCGCTCGCCCCCTGAACCGAGAGCTGCACATGGTCCAGCCCCGCCTCGGCGAGGGCACCGATCATGCCGGAGGCGCGGCCGATGCCGGAGGTGATGAGGTTGGTGTAGAGCCCCTCGGCGGCGCAATGGGCGGTCAGCTGCACCAGGTCCGGCCGGGCGGTGGGCTCGCCGCCGGAAAGGTGCACATGGAGAATGCCCAGTGCCGCCGCCTCGCTCAGCACCCGCTTCCAGGTGGCGGTGTCCAGCTCCGCCTCGCGGCGCTCCAGCTCCAGGGGGTTGGAGCAATAGGGGCAGCGCAGGGGGCAGCGGTGGGTCAGCTCCGCCAGGATGCCGATGGGGTAGCCCACCGGGGCGGCAAGGGCGCGCGATTCGGCAGTCGATTGGGTTGCGGTGTCGCTCATCGCTCGATCACCCGGCGCGCGATCAGGTCGCCGATCATGGCGCGCACATCATCGGCGATCACCTCGCGCTGCTCGTCATAGCGGGCGGCCAGCGCATCCACGATCTCGCCGCAGGTGCGCTGGCCGTCCATCAGCTCCAGCACCGCAGCGGCGGTCTCGTCGATGTCGAACGCCCGCTCGGGGGCCAGCAGCACGTGGCGTGCGCGCACCTGATCATACTTCAGTTTCACCCCGCGCGGCAGGCGCGGAACATCGCTCTCCTCGGCCATCATGGCTCAGCCCGCCTCGGTGACGGCGATGCCCGCGCGCCATGCGCCGGGGGCTGGCAGAGCCGGCGTCACATAAGCGAAGTGCAGCGCATCGAGCTGCGCCCACAGCACCTGCGTCTTGAAGGTGAGGGCGCGGATCACGGCGCGCTGCTGCTCCACGCTCACGGCATGGCGCTTGACATATTCGAGCGCGAAGTCCGCATCCCGGGGCGCCTGGTCGAGGCGGCGGCGGAAATAGGCGACGACGGTTTCGGTGATGAAGTCATAATTGGCCAGCATGCCGGAAATACGTTCCGCATGGATGCCCGGCGCAAACAATTCGGTGAGAGAAGACGCCACCGCCTCAAGCAGAGAATACTCGCTCACGAAGTGCACATAGGCTTCCACCGCGAACTTCGTCGCCGGCAGCGCGCCTTCCTTGGAGATCACATAGTCGCGGTCGAGGCCGAGGCCGTCGGTGAGGACGAGCCAGCGCTCGATGCCGCCGCCATCCGCGCCGAAGCCGTCATGGTCGGTGATGCGGTGAAGCCATTCGCGGCGCAGCTCGCGGTCGTCGCAGCGGCTCATGAGGGCCGCATCCTTGCGGGGAATGGCGGACTGGTAGCAATAGCGGTTCAGCGCCCAGGCGCGCACCTGGTCGCGGTCGAGCTTGCCACCGTGCAGCAGCTTATGGAACGGGTGCAGATTGTGGTAGCGGGTGGCCCCCACCTCGCGCAGCGCCGCCTCCAGCCCTTCCGGCGAAAGGGGCTCGGACGGGCAGGGCAGGGGCGGGAAGACGGCGGGTGCCAGCGGCTCGGCTTCGACGACGGAAAGCGCGATCACAGGGAAAACTCCATTCCGTCGCGGGCGACGGCCCAGCCGGCCGCCTCGACGGCGCGGCGTTCGTCGGACCCGTCGATGAGGGCGGGATTGGTATTGTTGATGTGGATGAAGACCCGCCGCGCCACCGGCACGTCCTTCAAGAGGGCCATGGTGCCCTCCATGCCGGACATGGAAAGGTGGCCCATGCGCGCTCCGGTCTTGGTGCCCACCCCCGCCGCGATCATCTCGTCGTCGCGATAGAGCGTGCCGTCGAAGAACAGGAGGTCCGCCCCGGCGATGCGCTCGCGCAGCGCGGGCGTCACCGCGGCACAGCCCGGCACATACACCAGGCGCCGGCCGTTGGCGGTGATGGTGACCCCCACCGTGGAGCCGGTTTCCTCGCCGATGACGAGGCCGGCGTCCTCGCGCCACAGCGGCACCTTGCCGGGCACGGTGAAGAATTCCATCTCAAGCCCCGGCGCCGGATGGAACGGCACCCCGAACGCCGCCGGGCGGCGCGGCGCCAGCGTGGGCGCCACCACGTCGAACACCTGGTTCTCGCGGATGAGGCCAAGGGTGTCCTGCGTGCCGTAGATGTCGAACGGCTGGCTTTCCCGAAGCGAAAGCAGCCCGGCGATATGGTCCACATCTCCGTTGGTGAGGACCACGGCCCGGATGGGGCTGTCCCGCTCGCCGAATTTCGGCTGCAGCGCCGGCGTGGCGGCAATCTGCGCCCGCAGGTCGGGCGAGGCGTTCAGGAGAACCCACGCGTGCTCCCCGGCCGAGACGGCGATGCTCGACTGGGTGCGCGGTTCGACGCGCGGATCTCCCGACCAGGCGAGGCGGCACACCGGACAGCGGCAGTTCCACTGTGGAACGCCGCCGCCGGCCGCTGAACCGAGAACAATCACCTGCATGATGCGACTGACGCTCCTGCCGGCCCGCACCCGGTTGCCGACCTCACTGGATCAGAAATCGGCCGGCAGATACGCGGTGACTTCCATGCCGACGCAGACTTCGCAGACCTGAGGCTTGTTCCAACGCATGATGCTTCCTCCTGGTTTGCGTCCCTGATCTTTATAAGAAGATCATAAGAACGGACTGTAATGTTGTTCATCACTACAGTCGTTTCAAATATTGTCGTTCATCAGCGATCCCGCAAGAGAAATCTGATGCTGCGGTGCACCCAGGGGCGAAGCCAGCCTGCGGGCGCGCGACACCGACGCCCGCGGAGCCGGATCTTGTTCCTCAGGATAAGGGGCGGTGCACCGCGCCGACGACACCGCCTGCCGCCGGAATCGGTTCAGAATGCGTGCGGACGGGGAGCGGGTGCGGCGAGGGACTCAAAGCGGCCCCTCAGTGGGCCGGCCCGGCCCCGGCAAGGTCCAGCATGAAGCCGCGCCCGCGCACGGTGGCCACCTGCGGGCCGCCGGCCCGTCCCACCGGGGCGAGCTTGGTGCGCAGGTAGCCCACATAGACATCCACCACGTTCAGCGAGGCGCCGCCCTGGCTCGCCCACAGGCGGTCGAAGATCTCGCCGCGCGGCAAGGGGCGGTTGGGATTGGCCATCAGCAGGGCGAGCAGCTCTGCCTCGCGCTCGGTGAGCCGCACATGGATATCCCCGAACAGCACGGTTCGCGTGGGCAGGTCCAGCACCAGGCGGCCGGCGAGCAGGCGGCCGGCGTGGGCATCCCCCAGCCGGTGCAGCAGGTGGGCGCGCAGGCGCGCCACCAGCTCGCCGAACGCGAACGGCTTCACCACATAATCGTCGGCGCCGGCGCCGAGCCCCTCGGCCCGGTCGCGCACGTCGTCCTTGGCCGACAGGAACAGGATGGGGCCGGAATGGCCCGCATCGCGCAGGGCGCGGCAGACCTCGATGCCGGAGCCGTCCGGCAGCATGATGTCGAGCAGCACGGCGCAGGGATTGTACTGGCGCGCCGTATCGAGGGCCTCGTCCGCCCGCCCCACCACCGTCACGTCGAACCCCTCGGCGGAAAGGCCGCGGCTCAGCATCGCGCCGATGTCGGCGTCGTCTTCGACCACAAGGATGTTCATGTCTCCTCCTGCCGAGGTATCCCGGCATCCGCCGCGGGCGGTTCAGCCGCCTCTTGCGCATCATCGCGCGGCTGCGCCGCATCCGGTTCATCGAGGGCGGACGGTAGCGCGATCACGACGCGGGTCCCGCTGCCCTCCCCGTCTTCCAGTGTGATACGTCCGCCGTGCCGCGTCACCACCCATTCGGCAAGCGCAAGGCCGAGGCCGAAGCCGCTCGCCGCGCCGGGCGCGGCAGCACGGGCAAACCGCGCGAACAGGCCGGCGCGCGCCTCCGGTGCAATGCCGCGGCCGTCGTCGGTGACGGTGATCAGCTCCATGCGCGCGCCGTCCATGACGACGGTGGCATAAGCGAGCACGATCCGCCCGGGCGGGCCACCGTGGCGCAGGGCGTTGTCGATGAGCCCCTCGATCACCTGCCGCAGCCATTCGCGATCGGCATGCACCACCACACCCGGCGGCGACGCTTCGAGCACGAGGCGTACCCCGCTGCGACGCGCCACGCCTTCGAAGGCGGAAAGCGCCTCCGCCAGCAGGGGCGCCAGCACAACGTCCTGGAACACCAGCTCGATCTCGCCGCTTTCGGAGCGGGCGACGCGCAAAAGGTCCTCCACCCGCCGGTGGAGCCCGCCGGCGCGCTTGCGGATGGTGGCAAGCACCGAACGGGACAGCGATTCGGGAATCGCCGCCGCCCGCTGGGTCACGTCGCATTCGCCGATGATGACGGTGAGCGGGGTGCGCAACTCGTGACTCACATCGGCAAAGAAGCGCCGGCGCGAGGCGTCGATGTCGGCGAGGCGGGCATTGGCGGCGGTGAGGTCGGCGGTGCGCTCGGCCACGGTGCGCTCCAGCAGAGCGCGATCCTCCACCACGCGGGCCTCCCGCCGGGCAAGGCGGGTGGCCATGCGGTTGAAGCGCGCCATCAGGACCCCCAGCTCGTCGCGCGGGCCGATGGCGAGCCGGGCGGCCAGATCCCCCCGGCCGATGGCGGCGGCGGCGCGGTCGATCTCGGCGAGGCGGCCGAGCAGCGGGCGGGCAAGGGCGCGGTGGAGCACCAGCGCCGCCGCCAGCACCAGCCCGGCCAGCGTCACCGCCCCCACCCGCAGCCGGCGCGACAGGGCGTCCGCCTCCTCCCGCGCGCTCACCACCGCCCGCCGCTCGCTCTCCACCAGCAGGGAGAGGGTGGGGCCGGCCGAGGCGGCGAAGCTGTTGAGCGCCCCGCGCACCCGGTCGCCGCGGCGCGCCGCATCCCGGTCGGCGCGGGAGCTGGAAATCTGCCGGTCGAGCACGATGAAATCAGCGCGCAGGTGCGCAAACATGCGCACGCGGGCCTGGGCGCGCACATCGCCGCCCGACGCCGCCCCGCTGCCTGCAGCGCGCACCGATGCGGCCTCCAGCAGAGCGGAGACGCGGGAGCGGGCATCCTCCATGCGGGCGCGGTCGGCGTTCGGGTGCTCGGAATCCGCCACCGCCGCAAGGCCGAAATCGGCCAGCCGGGCGGAGATTTCGGTGAGCAGGTCCAGGCGCTGCTGCGCCGTCACCGTGGCTTCAAGCGCACGCTCCGCGGCGCCCACCGCCAGCAGCACGGCCAGGGCGGCGAGAATGGCGAAGCTGGCCGCGGCGCCCGTGAGCGCGGCGAGCTTGAAGCGGATGGATCTCATCGCCGGCGGCAGGTTCCGCCCCGCTGCGCGGTGATCGCGCCGCAGGGGTCCGGGAAGGTGCCACAGGCGCCGGGCCGAAAAAAGAGCGCCGCCGGAAGCGGCGGGCGCTCCGGCGGCGGGTGGTGTGCGCGATGGAGCCGGAAAAGGCTCAGGCGAGACCGGGCTGCAGCCGCTGGGCCTCGGCCTGCATGCGCTGCTGGTAGAGCGCGGCGAAGTCCACCGGGTCGATCATGAGGGGCGGGAAGCCGCCGTTGCGCACCGCATCGGCGATGATCTGCCGGGCGAACGGGAAGAGGATGCGCGGGCACTCGATGAGCACCACCGGCTGCAGGCTCTGCTCCGGGATGTTGAGGATGCGGAAGATGCCCGCATAGACGAGCTC
Organism: Xanthobacter sp. AM11; assembly: GCF_047444035.1. Taxonomy (NCBI): domain Bacteria; kingdom Pseudomonadati; phylum Pseudomonadota; class Alphaproteobacteria; order Hyphomicrobiales; family Xanthobacteraceae; genus Xanthobacter; species Xanthobacter sp. AM11. The sequence goes on along the minus strand of NZ_JBLAOA010000001.1, from coordinate 1,037,899 downwards.
GAAGGCAAACAGGGTGTCCTCGCCGACGGTCGCGCCGCCGTCGATCTTCAGCTCCACCTCGAACTCGCCATTGCCGCCGGGCTTGGCGTTGACGTGGATCTGGATGTTCACGTCCGGCTGGCCCTGCGGCGCGGCGAGGGAACGGGGCGCGTTGGGATTCTCGAACGAGAAGTCCTTGGTGTATTGCGCGAGCACGTTCAGCGACGGCGCAGCATTCGTGTTGGGGCCGCCATTCTGCGTGGCCATGCGCATCTCCATATTCAGGGTGGCGGATCGTGCCGCGGATCGGTATCGAGCCTTTGAAGGCGCGGCGCAGCTAGCATGCTTTGCGGCGCCCGTGCAAGGATCGCAACCGGCTGGCGGTGCACCCGTCGCACCGCTTTGCGGCCATCAGGAGCGAAGACATGGAAGAGGAGACGGCAAAGCAACCGCGCAAGCCCCTGTCGGAGGCGGCCAAGCGCGCGCTCGCCGAGGCCGAGGCCCGCCGGGCCGCCATCGACGCCGCGGTCAGGGACCGGCCGCGGGAGATCAACGGCCGCGACGGTCCTGAACCGGTGCGCTACGGCGATTGGGAAGTGGGCGGGATCGCCAGCGACTTCTGAGGCGGAAGACGCCGCGGCGCGCCTCAGCCCACCAGGGCGAGGCCGATCAGCCCGGCCACGCCCACGCCGATGCGCCACCAGCCGAACGGCGCATAGCCGTGCTTGGCCACGAAATCCAGAAGCGTGCGGATCACCACCACCGCCGCGCAGAAGGCCGCCACGAAGCCGATGAGGATGAGGATTCCGTCGTCAAGCGAGAGCGCATTGCGGTTCTTGTACAAATCGTAGGCGAAGGCGCCGAACATGGTGGGCAAGGCGAGGAAGAAGGAGAATTCCGCCGCCGCCCTTTTGTCCACGCCCATGAGCATGGCGCCGACGATGGTGGAGCCCGAGCGCGACATGCCGGGAATCATGGCAAGGCACTGGAAGAAGCCGATCTTGAGCGCCAGCAGCAGCGGCAGGCCCATGGCATTGTTGTAGCGCGGCTCCGGCACCACCTTGTCGATGAACAGAAGCACGATGCCGCCCAGGATCAGCGTGCCGCAGATCAGCGCCGGCGTCTCGAACAGCACGCTCTTGATGAAGCCGTGGGCGAGCGCGCCGATGACCGCCGCCGGCAGGAAGGCGATGATGATGCCGAGGACAAAGCGTCGCGCCCCCGGATTGGAGGGCAGCTGCTGCGCCACGTTCAGGAAGCGCTGGAAATAGACGGTGAGGATGGCCAGAACCGCGCCCAGCTGGATCAGCACCTCGAAGGTGTGGCCCGTGCTCTCGAAGCCGAGGAAGTGGCCGGCAAGCAGGATGTGGGCGGTGGAGGAGACGGGAATGAACTCCGTCAGTCCTTCCAGCAGGCCGAGGACGAGGGCTTCGAGCATGTCGCCGAGGGTCATGGAGCGCGGATCCGAAGGGAGGGTCGTGTGGGCGCGCCATCCTGTTCCCTCGCCTTCGCAGGTGCAATGACAGGACCCGAAAGCAGCGTGGCCGCGGGCGCGGCACATGGCGGTTTCTGCCGGCCCTGTGGCCGGATCGCCACAGGACGCACTGCCGCAGGGACAGGGCGCGACGGTTTGAAAATGCTCATGAATTACTCAAGCAAGACCGGTCCTCCGCGCCTTTTCAATCCGTTCACGATATTTGCCGACTTGCCCCTGCCCCCGGCCGCGCAATCCGCCGCGGTGCACTGCGGGAGAACCAATCGGAAAGAATCCGGCTCTAATGATGGACACGCCGGGTGACTGGCCCCCCTTCCTTCACCCCCGGCGAAATCGGCTCATGTACCTGCATCATCATCCCTTCTGCCCGCATTCGCGCTTTGTCCGCCTGCTGCTCTCGGAGTACGGGCTCGAACCGGAGCTCGTGGAGGAGCGGGTCTGGGAACGCCGGCCCGGCTTCCTGGCGCTCAACCCGGCCGGCGAGACGCCGGTGATCGTCGAGGCGATGGCCGCGTCGGTGCCCGGCGCCGCCATCATCTCGGAATATCTCGACGAAACCCGTGGCCTCGCCCTGGGCAACCACCGGCTTCTGCCGGAAGACCCGGCGGGGCGGGTGGAGGTGCGCCGGCTCTCCGCCTGGTTCAACGAGAAGATGTATGTGGAGTCCACCGAACCGCTGGTGCGCGAGCGCATCCACAAGCGCTACATGAACCGCGAGCAGGGCGGCGGCCCGCCGGATGCCACCGCGCTGCGCATGGCGCGGGCCAATCTGCGCTATCATCTCAAATATATCGGCTGGCTGGCCAAGGCCCGCAAATGGCTTGCGGGCGAGCGCCTGAGCCAGGCCGACCTTGCCGCTGCCGCCCATCTTTCGGTGGCCGACTATCTGGGCGATGTGCCGTGGGACGAGGACGAACATGCACGGGACTGGTATGCGCGGATCAAGTCGCGCCCGACCTTCCGCGCCCTGCTGACCGAGAGCATCCCGGGGATGCCGCCCTCCAAGACCTACGCGGACCTCGACTTCTGACGCCGGCCGGCGCGGGGGATGCCCCCGCCCTGGAGGCGCACCTCGCCCGGATCGTTGCGGCGGAAGGCTTCGACGCCATGGCCATCGCGCGGCCCGGCGCCATTCCCGAGGCGGGTGCGCGGCTGCGCCGCTGGGTGGCCGAGGGCGCCCATGGCGACATGGGATGGATGGAACAGACCCTGGACCGCCGCGCCGACCCGGCCGTGCTGTGGCCCGACGTCCGCTCCATCATCATGCTGGGGCTGAACTACGGCCCGGCTGAAGATCCCCGCGCGGCGCTGGCGCGCCCGGCGGCCGGCGCCATCTCCGTCTATGCCCGGGCGGAGGATTATCACGACATCATCAAGCCCAGGCTCAAGCGCGTGGCCCGCGCCCTCCTGGCCGAGGCGGGCCGGCGCGGCCTCGCTGGCGACGTGAAGGTGTTCGTGGATACCGCCCCGCTCATGGAGAAGCCGCTGGCGGCGGCGGCCGGGCTGGGCTGGCAGGGCCGGCACACCAACCTTGTTTCGCGCGAATTCGGCTCCTGGCTGTTCCTCGGCGCCATCGCCACCACGCTGGAGCTTGTGCCCGGCACACCGGAAGAGGACCATTGCGGCAGCTGCCGGGCCTGCCTGGATGCCTGCCCCACGGCGGCGTTTCCCGCGCCTTATGTCATCGACGCGCGGCGCTGCATCTCCTACCTCACCATCGAGCACAACGGGCCGATCCCGCGGGACCTGCGCCCGCTGATGGGCAACCGCATCTATGGCTGCGACGACTGCCTTGCCGCCTGCCCCTGGAACAAGTTTGCCCAGGACGGCCGCGAGGCCCGGCTTGCCGCCCGGGCGGAGAACGACGCGCCGCCGCTGGCCGAGCTGGCGGGGCTGGACGATGCCGCCTTCCGCGCCCGCTTCCCCAAAAGCCCCATCAAACGGGCGGGGCGCGCGCGCTTCGTGCGCAACGTGCTGATCGCCATCGGCAATTCAGGAGATGCCGCGTTCCTGCCCCTGGTGGAGGCGCGGCTTGGCGACGAAGCCCCGCTGGTGCGCGGGGCGGCGGTGTGGGCGCTGGGGCGGCTGGCGGGAGCGGAGGTCCTCGCCGCCCATGCCGCCGGCAGGATCGAAGCGGAAGCCGACGCTCAAGTCCAAGAGGAATGGGTCCGGGCGCTGCGCGGCGATGTAACCGCAGCCGGAGCACCGGGGCCGGCGTGAGGCGGACAGGCGCCCCCTGCCCCAGCGGGAGCTCGCCGGGAGCACGGCCGTTGCCTCTCCCCGAGCCCGCCCGCTGTTTCCAACCGGCGCATTTGCCGGTAGGATCAAAAGCTCACGAACCATGAGGGGGGCGACAGAGCTGGCGTCACGATCGCGTCGCGCCCACGCGCGATGATTCAGGACGGCAGAAACGGCGACATGCACGAGCCCCGCAAGCTTTATGTGAAATCCTTCGGGTGCCAGATGAACGTCTACGATTCCCATCGTATGGCGGATACCTTGGCGCGCGAGGGCTTCGTGGAAACGCAGGACCCGGCGCAGGCCGACCTTGTGATCCTCAACACCTGCCATATCCGCGAGAAGGCCGCCGAGAAGGTCTATTCGGAGCTGGGCCGCCTGCGGAAGGCCAAGCAGGAGGCGGGGAGCGACACCATGATCGCGGTGGCCGGCTGCGTCGCCCAGGCCGAGGGCGCCGAGATCATGCGCCGCGCACCCGTGGTGGACCTGGTGGTGGGCCCCCAGAGCTACCACCGCCTGCCCGAGCTGCTGGCCCAGGCCCGCGCCGGCAAAAGGGTGGTGGACACTGAATTTCCCGTCGAGGACAAGTTCGACCACCTGCCCGCCCCGAGCCGGGCGGCCACCCGCGCCCGCGGGCCGGCGGCCTTCGTCACTGTGCAGGAAGGCTGCGACAAGTTCTGCACCTTCTGCGTGGTGCCCTACACCCGCGGCGCCGAAGTCTCCCGGCCGGTGGCCAAGATCCTGGACGAAGCCACGCGCCTGGTGGACCAGGGGGTGCGCGAGATCACCCTCATCGGCCAGAATGTGAACGCCTTCCACGGCGAGGGGCCGGACGGGCAGGACTGGAGCCTCGCCCGCCTCATGCAGCGCCTGGCGCAGGTGAACGGGCTGGCGCGGCTGCGCTACACCACCTCCCACCCCCGCGACATGGGCGACGACCTCATCGCCGCCCACCGCGACCTGCCCCAGCTCATGCCCTATCTGCACCTGCCGGTGCAGTCGGGCTCCGACCGCATCCTCGCCGCCATGAACCGCCGGCACCGGCGGGAGGATTTCTTCGCCATCATCGAGCGGATGCGCGCGGCGCGCCCCGACATGGCCCTGTCCTCCGATTTCATCGTCGGCTTCCCGGGCGAGACCGACGCCGATTTCGAGGACACGCTGGAGCTGGTGCGCCGCACCGGCTTCGCCAGCGCCTATTCCTTCAAATACAGCCCCCGCCCCGGCACTCCGGCGGCGGAGCATGACGACCAGGTGCCCGAGGCCGTGAAGACCGAGCGCCTCGCCGAGCTGCAGCGCCTGCTGGAAGCCTCCAAGGCCGCCTTCGACGCCAGCTGCCGCGGCCGCACCTTCGACATCCTGCTGGAAAAGCCCGGCCGCCAGGTCGGCCAGCTCATCGGCCGCTCGCCCTACCTGCAGAGCGTGGTGGTGAACGATCCGCCCGCCGCCATCGGCGATCTTCTCACGGTCACCATCACGGACGTGGGGCCCAACAGCCTCGCCGGCGTCCCGGTGGCGAGCGACCCTGCTTCCCCCGCCCGATCCCGGCCGCTTGCGGCCATGGAGGCCTGAGCTTGCGCAGATCCGGCAGCGACCGCGACCGTCCCGTCGTTCCCTCCCCGGGGCCCGCCCGCGCGGCGGTCACCGCGCCCTGGGCGCATGACGAGGAGGAGGCGCCCACCCATGTGGTGCTCGCCTTCGACGACAACCGCCTTGCCACCCAGCTCTTCGGCCATTATGGGCGCAACCTTTCCCTGATCGAGCGCAAGCTCGGCGTGAAGGCCGATTCACGTGGCAACCACGTGACGCTGGAAGGTGCACGTGATGCCTGCGAGCAGGCGCGTGCGGTTCTGGAGCACCTCTACGAGGCCCTGCGCAAGGGCCGCGACATCGGCCAGGGCGACGTGGATGGCGCCATCCGCGAGGTCACCTCGCAGGGCTCCCTGTTCGACTTCGACCCCGCCGAGCAGCGCCAGTCGTTCGACGAGATCCATTTGCGCCGCCGCCCGGTGCGCGCCCGCACGGCGGCGCAGGATGCCTATATCCGCGCCCTCAAGCGCCATACCCTGGTGTTCGGCAACGGCCCCGCCGGCACCGGCAAGACCTGGCTGGCGGTGGCCTATGCGGTGCACATGCTGGAACGGCGCATGGTGGACCGCATCATCCTCTCGCGCCCGGCGGTGGAGGCGGGCGAGCGCCTCGGCTTCCTGCCCGGCGACATGAAGGACAAGGTGGACCCCTATCTGCGCCCCATCTACGACGCTTTGTACGATTTGATGGACCGGCCGTTCGTGGAGCGGGCCATCCAGTCCGGCGAGATCGAGATCGCGCCCCTCGCCTTCATGCGCGGGCGCACCCTCACCAATGCGGCGGTGATCCTGGACGAGGCGCAGAACGCCACCTCCATGCAGATGAAGATGTTCCTCACCCGTCTTGGCGAGAATTCCCACATGATCGTCACCGGCGACCCGAGCCAGACCGACCTGCCGCACGGGCAGGTGTCGGGCCTTGCCGAGGCGGTGCGCCTGCTGGAGGGCGTGGAGGGGGTCGGCGTGTGCTATTTCAAGGCCGAAGACGTGGTGCGCCATGAGTTGGTCGGGCGCATCGTCGCCGCCTATGAGAAGCTCGAGGCCGCCGCCCGGGCCGGCAAGGCGGGGGCCTGAGCCGTGCCCCAGCCCGCCGCCCTTCCCGACACGCCGGAGCCCGTGGCGGTCGATGTACTGATCGAGGCCGACGGCTGGGCCGAGCTGCCCGGCGCCGAGGCGATCGCGATCACCGCGGTGCGCGCCGCCCTCGACGCCCTGGGCGCGGATGTGCCCGCGCCGTGCGAGGTCAGCGTCACCCTCACCGACGACGCCCGCATCCGCGTGCTCAACCGCGAGTGGCGCAGCCTGGACAAGCCGACCAACGTGCTGTCCTTCCCCTTGCCGGACCTGCCGGACGACAGCGACGCGCCGCAGCCGCTCGGCGACATCATCGTCGCCCTGGAGACGGTGCGCGCGGAAGCCGCCGCCGAAGCCAAGGCGGCGGCGCATCATCTCTCCCATCTCGTGGTGCACGGCACGCTGCATCTGATGGGCTATGATCACATGAACGACGACGAAGCAGAGGAAATGGAGGCGCTGGAACGCCGGATCCTCGCAGGGCTCGGGATCGACGATCCCTACGCCCTGCCGCAGGACTGACGGGCCGAAGCGAAGAATGACCATGGCCAACATCGACCAGCCGACCGAGACCAGCTCTTCCGAGCCCCAGAGTTTTCTCGATCGATTGCGTGCCCTCCTCGGCACGTTCCGCCCGCATGGCTCCCTCCGCACCGATCTGGTGGAGGTGCTGGACGCTGCGGACGCACCCGAGGAGGAAGGCGAGTTCACGCCCTCCGAGCGCAAGATGCTCCGCAACATCCTCCACCTGAAGGATGTGGGTATCGGCGACATCATGGTGCCGCGGGCCGAGATCGTGGCCGTGCGCAAGGATGTCACCCTCGGCGAGCTGCTGAAGGTGTTCGTGAGCGCCGCCCATTCGCGCCTGGTGGTCTATGACGATACCCTCGACGATCCGGTGGGCATGGTCCATATCCGCGATCTCATCGCCGTGATGGCGAGCGGCCTTGCCAACCAGCCGGGCGGCAAGCTCGACATCGCCGCCATGGATTTCGACCGCACCCTGGAAGATGCCGGCTTGGTGCGCCGCCTGCTCTATGTGCCGCCCTCCATGCCGGCGGTGGACCTTCTGGTTTCCATGCAGGCCGCCCGCACCCATCTCGCCCTGGTCATCGACGAATATGGCGGCACCGACGGGCTCGTCTCCATCGAGGACGTGGTGGAGGAGATCGTCGGCGAGATCGAGGACGAGCACGACGAGGCCCCCGAGACCCTTCTGTTCAAGCAGCCGGACGGTTCCTTCCTCGCCGATGCCCGCACGCCGCTGGAAGCGGCGGTGGAGGTGCTCGGACCGCAATTCGCATCCGAGGAGGCGGTGGAGGAAGTGGACAGCCTCGGCGGGCTCTTGGTGATGGTGGCCTCCCGCGTGCCGAAGGCCGGAGAGGTGATCGCCCTGCCCGGCGGCTTCGAGGTGGAGGTTCTGGAGGCGGACCCGCGCCGGGTGAAGAAGGTGCGCATCATCCCGCCGCGGGAGCTTGATCCGGCACGGGCCGGCGCCTCCTTCGCCGCCGAAGGCTAGCGGCCGGGCGTGAGCGTTCCCCGCAAGCCCGTTCCCCGCAAGCCTGTTCCGCCGCGCCCGGCATCCATCGGCGCGCGCCTACCCACCCTGCGCGGACGGCTGCTGATGCTGCGCTTCCTCAGCGGCTGGCGGCGCCGGCTGGTGGCCGCGGCGGCGGGCGCCTTCGCCGGCCTCGCCATGCCGCCGCTGGGCCTTTGGCCGGCCCTGGCGGTCAGCTTCCCCATCCTGGTGCTGCTCATCGACGGCTGCCGCGGGCCGCTACGCACCCGCCTTGCCGCCGCCGCCGGTGCCGGCTGGTGGTTCGGCTTCGGCTATTTTCTCGCCACCCTGTGGTGGATCGGCGCGGCCTTCCTGGTGGAAGCCGATGTGTTCGGCTGGCTGCTGCCGGTGGCCGTGCTCATCATGCCGGCGGGGCTTGCCCTGTTCACGGCGCTGGGCGCCGCCCTGGCCCGGCTCCTGTGGTCGCGGGGGGCGGCGCGGCTGTTCGCCTTCGCCTTCGCCTTCACCCTTTGCGAATGGCTGCGGGGCCATGTGCTCACGGGCTTTCCGTGGAACACCTTCGGCTATGCCTTCTCGGAGCAGATCCTGCTGATGCAGGGCGCCGCGGTGGTGGGGGTGTACGGCCTCACCTTCCTTGCGCTCCTCCTGCTGTCCACGCCGGTGCTGCTGCTGGCGCCGGGAAGGATGGGGCCGGCGGCGGTGCTCGCCGCCGCCCTGGTCCTGGCCGCAAGCGCGCTGTGGGGCCACCTGCGCCTTGCCGCGACGCCCATCAAGACCCGGCCCGGCGTGGCGCTCAGGGTGATGCAGCCCAATCTGGCGCAGGACAAGAAGTTCGCCTACGGCCGCCGGCGCGACATTCTCGACGGCTATCTCGCCCTCAGCGCGCGGCCGAGCGCGATCTATCCGCGCGGCCTTGCCGACGTGAGCGTGCTGGTGTGGCCGGAATCGGCCTTCCCCTTCATCTACGAGCGCGAGCCCTGGGCGGCGGAGGCCATCGCCGCCGCCCTGCCGGCCAACGTGACCCTGGTGACCGGCGCGGTGCGCTATGACAGTCCGCCCAAGGGGCAGGTCTCGCCCTTCTTCAATTCCGTGCGCGTCATCGACGCAAACGGGCAGGTGCTGCAGAATACGGACAAGGTGCATCTCGTGCCGTTCGGCGAGTATCTGCCGTTCCAGGCGACGCTGGAGGCCCTTGGCCTGGAACAACTTACACGCGTACGCGGTGGTTTCTCGTCGGGGGCGGTGCTGACACCCCTGCGCATCCCCGGCCTTCCCCCTGCGGCACCCCTGGTATGTTATGAAATTATCTTTCCAGGAAAGGTGATTCCCGATGGCCCGCGGCCGGCCTTCCTCCTCAACCTGACCAACGACGCCTGGTTCGGAACGACCCCCGGCCCCTACCAGCACTTCGCGCAGGCAAGGATTCGCGCGGTGGAGGAGGGCCTTCCGCTGGTGCGTGCCGCCAATTCCGGCATCTCCGCCATCATCGACCCCCTGGGACGTATCGTCGCATATTCCCCACTGGGCGAGGAATCGCTCGTGGATGGCCCGCTTCCCCTTTCGCTGGAAACGGTTCCCATAGCGGGGCGTTATGCTGGTTTCATCCTCACGGCACTGCTCGTCCTCGCCCTTGCCCTTTCCCGGATACCCATTTGCGGTTGCAGTACACGTGGAAGTTGATCGACGCTCGCCGATTGTATGCCTATGTTCGCCGCACTCAGGGCAGCCTTCGCATTGCGAAGTAACGAGTAATCTTTTCCGACACCGCCGGAGAGAACATGGTCAAGAAGGCGCCGAACCCTATTGATAAGCACGTTGGTTCGCGGGTGCGCATGCGCCGGATGATGGTAGGCATGAGCCAGGAGAAGCTCGGAGAGCATCTTGGCATCACCTTCCAACAGATCCAGAAATACGAGAAGGGAACCAATCGCATCGGCGCGAGCCGCCTGCAGCAGATTTCTACTGTCCTGGGCGTGCCCGTGGCCTTCTTCTTCGAAGGCGCACCCACCGTGGGACCCGAAGGCGTCGGCTTCTCGGAAGAGCAGTCCCCCGCCTACGTGTCGGATTTCCTTGCCACGTCCGACGGGTTGACCCTCACCCGCAATTTCATGCGCATTTCCGACCCCAAGGTCCGGCGGAAGATCGTTGATCTCGTCATCGCCATCGCCGGAGAAGCGGAAACCTGAAGCGTTCGTTTTGTCGAACGTTTTTCCTGCCGCGACCTTGACCGTTCGCAGCCGCGTTGCCACAAGAGCGACAAGCCGCAACGCGGTGCGGACGCAATCAGGGTGAAGACATGGCCCGCCAGTCCTACTTGTTCACGAGTGAATCCGTTTCCGAAGGCCATCCGGACAAGGTGTGCGACCGCATCTCCGACGAGGTGGTGGACACCTTCTTCCGCACGGCCGAAGTGGAAGGGTGGGACCCGAGCCAGATTCGCTGCGCCTGCGAGACGCTGGCCACCACCAACAAGGTGGTCATCGCCGGCGAGACGCGGGGGCCTTCCTCCATCACCCGTGACCTTTTGTCCCACGTGGCCCGCCTGGCCATCAAGGACATCGGATACGAGCAGGACGGCTTCCACTGGGAAACCGCCGACATCGACGTGCTGCTGCACGCCCAGTCGGCCGACATCGCCCAGGGCGTGGACATTGCCGGCAACAAGGATGAGGGCGCGGGCGACCAGGGCATCATGTTCGGCTATGCCGTGCGCGAGACCCCGGAGCTGATGCCCGCGCCCATCTTCTACGCTCACAAGATCCTGAAGACGCTGGCCGAGGCCCGCCATTCCGGCGAGACCCACGCCCTCGGCCCCGATGCCAAGAGCCAGGTGACCGTCCGCTACGAGGACGGCAAGCCGGTGGGCGTCACCCAGATCGTGCTGTCCACCCAGCACCTGGACGAGAACCTCTCGTCCCACGACGTGAAATCCATCGTCGAGCCCTATATCCGCGGCACCCTGCCCGAGGGCTGGATCTCCAAGGATACGGTCTGGCACGTGAACCCCACGGGCAAGTTCGTCATCGGCGGCCCGGACGGCGATTGCGGCCTCACCGGCCGCAAGATCATCGTGGACACCTACGGCGGCGCGGCGCCCCACGGCGGCGGCGCCTTCTCCGGCAAGGACCCCACCAAGGTGGATCGCTCGGCGGCCTATGCCGCGCGCTACCTGGCGAAGAACGTGGTGGCCGCCGGCCTCGCCGATCGTGCCACCATCCAGCTGGCCTATGCCATCGGCGTGTCCGACCCGCTGGCGGTCTATGTGGACCTGCATGGCACCGGCAATGTCGACGAGGCCAAGCTGGAGGACGTGCTGCGCCAGGTGATGAACCTGCGCCCGCGCGGCATCCGCGAGCATCTCGGCCTTACCCGCCCCATCTTCGCCCGCACCGCCGCCTATGGCCATTTCGGCCGCGCGCCGGAAGCGGACGGTGGCTTCTCCTGGGAGCGCACCGACCTTGTCGATGCCCTCAAGGCGGCGATGGCCTGAGGCCGCGGCGGCCGAATTCACGCCGCCGGCCCCCATCGCGTGGGCGGCCGGCGCGCTTGCTTGTCCATTGGAACCCATGACCGACGATCCCGAACGGCGCGGCGCCTTCTACGGGCGGCGCATCGGCAAATCCCTGCGCGGCACCCAGCAGGACGCCATGGCGCGCCTGCTGCCGGTCCATCGCTTCGCCCTCGATGCGGCGGAAAACCCGCAGGCCCTGTTCCCCACCCCGCGCGACGGCCTGTGGCTGGAAATCGGCTTCGGCGGCGGCGAGCATCTCCTCGCCCATGCCGCCTTGCGCCCGCACTTCGGCTTCATCGGGGTGGAGCCCTTCATCAACGGCATGGCCCGCATGCTGGTGGACCTGGAAAAGAGCGGCCTCGGCAACATCCGCCTGTTCGACCAGGACGCCGCCCTGCTGCTCGACCGCCTGCCGGCGGCGTGCCTGGAAGGCGCCGACCTGTTCTATCCCGACCCCTGGCCCAAGCGGCGCCACTGGAAGCGCCGGTTCGTCCGGCCGGACAATCTGGACCGCCTCGCCCGCGCCATCCGCCCGGGCGGCACCTTCCGCTTCGCGTCCGACGTGCCCCATTACGTCGGCTGGACGCTGGCCGCGGTGCACGCCCACGGCAGCTTCCGCTGGACCGCCGAACGGGCCGACGACTGGCGCCGGCCCTATCCCCACTGGCCCGGCACGCGCTACGAGGCCAAGGCCCTGGAGGACGGGCGCGTTCCCACCTATCTCGCGTTCGAGCGGATCGCGCTCTAATCCCCCGCCGCGAACAGTGCCCGCAGCCCTTCGCGATAGGTGGGATAGGCCGGGGCAACCCCCAGCTCCTCCTTCATGCGGCGATTGGCGACGCGCTTGTTGGCCGCCCAGAAGGTGAGGGCCATGGGGCTCATCTCCCGCGCCGCGTCGGCGAAGGCGATGGCCGGCGGCACCGGCAGCCCCAGCAGCTCCGCCGCAAAGGCGATGGGGTCGGCGGGGGAAGCCGGCAAATCGTCGGTCACGTTGACGATGCCGTCGAACCGGCGCGCCACTGCGGCCAGGATGGCGCTGGAAATGTCGTCCACATGGATGCGGTTAAACACCTGCTCCGGCTTTTCGATGCGCCGGGCCTCCCCGGCCCGCAGTTGCACCAGGGCATTGCGCCCCGGCCCGTAGATGCCCGCAAGGCGCAGCACGCTCACGGCCACGCCGCGCCGCTGGCCGAAGGCGCGCCACTGGGCTTCCGCCGCAAGGCGCCGTTCCAGGCGCGGGGAGCCGGCGCGCGGGGTGGTGGCCTCGTCCACCCAGGCGCCGTCATGATCGCCATAGACGCCAAGGGTGGTGAGATAGACCACCTGCGCCAGGCGGCCCCGCTCCAGCACCGGCGCCGCGCAGCGCAACACCGGATCGCCCCGCCCGTCCGGCGGGGCCGACACCAGCAGCACGTCGGTATCGCCAAGGGCGACGGCCAACCCATCGGGAAGGCTTTCCCCATCGAACAGGTGCGGCTCGATGCCGGGGGAAAGCGCCCCCAGCCGCTCCGGTGTGCGGGCGGTGCCGATGGTTCGGGTGAAGGCCTGCGGATGCGACGCGACAAGGTGGCGGGCGCAATAGCCGAAGCCGAGAGCGGCAAGGGTGGTCATGGAGCGGTGATGCCGGAGGCGGCCGCCGGAGGCAAGGGGCGCGTGCGTCTCACTCCGCCCGGCCGGCGAGGGCGCGCGCGCTCAGGGTCCGCACGGCCTCTTCGCATTGGCGGGTGACGCTCTTGCGATCGTGGGCCGCGTCCAGCAGCAGGGGCGCGCCGAAGGCCACCTCCACGTCGATGGCACCGTGGCGCAGCACCTCCATCAGGTGCGGGGCGAGGTCCATGTCGCCATACCAGGCCGCCAGCGCCCGATGCCGCCGGCCCATGGGCACGCCCTGCAGGCCCACATAGGACACCGCGAGGGGCTGCACCACCACTTCGCCGGCGGTGGCGAACGCCTCCCGCACCGCCCCCACCAGCGCCGTGCGGAAGGGAAGGACACGGTTGCCGTCGCTGGATGTACCCTCGGCGAACAACACCACCGGGTCGCCCTCCTGCAGGCGGCCGGCAATCTCCCGGTTCACCGCGCCGGTGGCATGGCGCCGCTGCCGGTCCACGAACACGGTGCGCTGGAACTTCGCCAGAAGGCCGATGACCGGCCAGCCCTCCACCTCGCTCTTGGCCACGAAGAACAAGGGGGTGAGAGAGCCCACCACAGAAATGTCCAGCCAGGAGACGTGGTTGGAGAGAATCAGCAGCGGCCGGCCGGCCGCCGGGGCGCCGCGCACCCGCACCCGCACGCCGAGGAGCCGCAACAGGATGCGATGATAGAAAGCGGGAATGGTGCGCCGGGCGGGAAGCCGCAGGCGCAGGCAGATCCATTGCGCAGGAATGCCGATGAGCGTCACCGCCGCCACGGCGGTGAGCACGGCCGCCAGCCGCAGCCGGTCGAGAAGACGCGACAGGCCCGGCCGCTCCGGCCCCAGGGGACCCACCCCGGCGCTTTCGCCGGGCGCGCGCAGCGGTTCCTTGGCGTCAGGCGGGACCTTGGCGCCATCCCCGCCGGGGGATGTCACGGGGCGTCGTCCTCGTCGAGGGGCACGGCATAGAGTTCAAGGCGGTGGCCGCACAGCTTGAAGCCGAGCCGGCGGGCGACAGCCTCCTGCAGGGCCTCGATCTCCTCCGAGCGGAACTCGATGACCCGGCCCGAGCGCAGGTCGATGAGGTGGTCGTGATGCTCGTCGGGCATCTGCTCGTAGCGGGCGCGGCCATCGCCGAAATCGTGCCGCTCGATGATGCCGGCATCCTCCAGCATCTTCACGGTGCGGTAGACGGTGGAGATGGAGATGTTGTCGTCGATGGCCACGGCGCGGCGGTGCAGTTCCTCCACATCCGGGTGGTCCTGCGCGCCCGACAGCACGCGGGCGATGACGCGCCGCTGCTCGGTCATCCTCATGCCCTTGGCGAGGCAGGCCTCCTCGATGAAGCTGATCTTTCCGCTCAAGCGGGACCTCCGACGGAGCGCGGGGAACTCGACGCCTTATCGCCCCCCGTTCGATCCGCCGCAAGGGGGCGGCCGGGCTCAAAAGTCACGACGCAGCATCAGGGCATCGGTGCTGCCGGCCCCGTAATAGCCCCGCCGGCGCCCGCTTTCGCGGTAGCCGAGGGAGCGGTAGAGGCTGAGAGCGGGCGCGTTGCCCTCCTCCACTTCCAGGAAGGAGGTGGAAACGCCCTCCGCCGCCAGCCGGGCGAGATGATGCGCCAGCAGCGCCCGGCCAAGGCCCCGGCGGCGCCGGTCGGTCACCACGGCGATGGTCAGCACCTCCGCTTCGGGCACCACCACATGGGAGAGGATGAAGCCGGAAGGCGGACGGCGCGGGCCTTCGCAGGCCACATGGGCGCGCACATGGCGTTCGGACAGGAGGCGCTCGAATTCGTCGGCGCCCCAGCCGCGGGCAAAGGCACGGGCATGGATGGCCGCAAGGTGGGGGATGTCCCGTGCCGCCGCATCACGCAGATGCGGCGGGCGGGCCGGGAAGAAGCGGTCGAGGAGGCTGATCATCGGCGGGCGACGCGGGCCTTGTCCTGGGGCTTGGCGTCCGGGGCGCGCAGGTAGAGGGGGCGCGGTTCCGCCGCATCGGGGTCCGCCACCGCACCGAGCCGCGCCACCCATGCCACGTCCGGCGCCGGCACGTCGTCCACCGAAACCGGCGGCTGCTCGGCCGGCGGCCAGGCCTCCGCCACCAGCGTCGCGCCAGAACCCACGAGCCGCACCGCGCCGATGGCCACGGAGCGCGCCGCCTCCCGCACGCTGGTCACCCGCGGGGCGATGAGGGTTCGCGCGCCAACCCCGAACATCTGCAGGAAGACATGGCCATGCCGGGCATCTATGGCGCTCACCACCGGCACCGCATCGTCATGGGCGAGGTAGGGCGCGGCAAGTGCGGCAAGGGTCGTCACTCCCAGCACCGGGCGATTGGCGGTGAGGCCGAAGCCCCGGGCGGCGGACAGGCCCACCCGCAGGCCGGTGAAGCTGCCCGGGCCGATGGTGACGGCGATGCGCGACAGATGCTCGAAATCAAGCCCGGCCTCCCCCATCACCTGCTCCACCAGGGGAATCAGGCTCTCGGCGTGCCCACGCTCCATGAGCAGGGAATCGCCCGCGACGATGCTGTCCGTCTCGGTGTCGAGCACCGCGACGGAACAAGCGGCGAGCGCCGTGTCTATGGCCAGTACATACATGAACGCGGGTGCCCCAATCGCCGCCACGATCAACCGAAACCGTGGCGAGGGGAAGCAACCCGGCCCGCTCACCTGACAGAAAGGTTAATGCTGCCGTTCCCTTATACCGCCTGGACCTCGGTGACCTCGGGCACGAAGTGGCGCAGCAGGTTTTCGATACCGTTCTTCAGCGTGGCGGTGGAGGACGGGCAGCCCGAGCACGAGCCCTTCATGTTGAGGAAGACAATGCCGTCCTTGAAGCCGCGGAAGGTGATGTCGCCGCCGTCATTGGCCACCGCCGGGCGCACGCGGGTGTCCAGCAGTTCCTTGATGGTGGAGACGATTTCCGCGTCCTTCTCCTCGAAGAATTCGTCGAGATCGGAGGCATCCGGCTTCACCCCCTCCGAGAGCATGGGCGCGCCGGACATGAAATGTTCCATGATGGCGCCGAGGATCGCGGGCTTGAGCTGCGGCCATTCCGAATCCGCCTTGGTGACGGTGACGAAATCCGACCCCAGGAACACGCCGCAGACGCCGCGGACATCGAACAGGCGCTGGGCGAGGGGAGACAGATCCGCATCTTCGGCGGAGCGCAGATCAAGGGTCCCTTCCCCCAGCACGGAGCGGCCGGGCAGGAATTTCAGGGTCGCCGGGTTCGGCGTGGCTTCGGTCTGGATGAACATGGCCAATCCTCAAAAGAAATCATGCGGCGGCATCCCGTAATGGGGACCCACGGCCGCGCGTTTTCCTGAAGATAGGAGCTTCGACCCCAAACGGGAAGGCCGGCCTAAGCAGATGTCCTGAATTGACACGGCCCGCATCCCCTCTGCGGAACACTGGGCGAACGGAAGGTGCGCGAATCGCGGGCGGCACCGGGTTGCGGCTTTGTCCGTCCCCCTGGCAAGGCGCCCAATGCGCAGATGGCCGGGACATGCCCGGCCATCTCCATTCCGTCGCGGCGCAAACGCCTCAGGTGTTCATGGAATCGAAGAAATCGCCGTTGGTCTTGGTCTGGCGCAGCTTGTCGAGCAGGAACTCGATGGCGTCCACCGTGCCCATGGGATTGAGGATGCGCCGAAGCACATACATCTTCTTCAGGGTGTCGGCGGGAACCAGCAGCTCTTCCTTGCGGGTGCCGGAGCGGGTGATGTCGAGGGCCGGGAACACCCGCTTGTCAGAGACCTTGCGGTCGAGAATGATCTCCGAATTGCCGGTGCCCTTGAACTCCTCGAAGATCACTTCGTCCATGCGCGAGCCGGTGTCGATCAGCGCGGTGGCGATGATGGTCAGCGAGCCGCCTTCCTCGATGTTGCGCGCCGCGCCGAAGAAGCGCTTGGGGCGCTGCAGGGCGTTGGCGTCCACACCGCCGGTCAGCACCTTGCCGGAGGACGGCACCACCGTGTTGTAGGCCCGGCCCAAGCGGGTGATGGAATCCAGCAGGATCACCACGTCGCGGCCGTGCTCCACCAGGCGCTTGGCCTTCTCGATCACCATCTCGGCCACCTGCACATGGCGCGAGGCCGGCTCGTCGAAGGTGGAGGAAACCACCTCGCCCTTCACCGAGCGCTGCATGTCGGTGACTTCCTCCGGCCGCTCGTCGATGAGCAGCACGATAAGGAAGCATTCCGGGTGGTTGGCGGTGATGGACTTGGCGATGTTCTGCAACAGCACCGTCTTGCCGGTGCGCGGCGGGGCGACGATGAGACCGCGCTGGCCCTTGCCGATGGGGGCGACGATATCGATGATTCGCGCCGAGAAGTCCTTCTTTCCCTGCGTCTCTTCATGCTCAAGCTTGAGACGTTCATCGGGATAGAGCGGGGTCAGGTTGTCGAAATTGATCTTGTGCCGCGTCTTCTCAGGATCTTCGAAATTGATGGTGTTGACCTTGAGAAGCGCAAAATAGCGCTCGCCCTCCTTGGGGGAGCGGATCTGCCCTTCCACCGTGTCGCCGGTGCGAAGCCCGAAGCGACGGATCTGGGAGGGCGAGACATAGATGTCGTCCGGGCCCGGGAGATAATTCGCCTCCGGCGAACGCAGGAAGCCGAAGCCGTCCTGGAGCACCTCGACGACGCCCTCGCCGATGATTTCCGTCTCGGTTGCGGCGAGCTGCTTGAGGATGGCGAACATGAGTTCCTGCTTGCGCAGGGTACTGGCGTTCTCCACCTCGTTCTCCTCGGCAAAGGCGAGGAGCTCCACTGGAGTCTTGGACTTAAGGTCTTGAAGTTTCACTTCCCGCATAAGGGAAAGCCTCGATGGGTCTTGAGTGCACCGGTGCCGATCGCTGAAGGATCGCTGCCGGGGCATGGGGGGAGGGACGGGAACCGCAGGTCTTCAGGACGAGCCGGGGCACAATGGTCCCGCCTGACGCGCCGGCCGGTCCAATGACGGATCCGGACTTAATGAAGCGCGTTCGCCTGCGTTCAGGAAAGCAGCCGCAAGATAGGCAGGCTGGCGGCCCGGCGCAAGCCCTCCTTGCGGTCAAGGCCGGATCAAAACGGTTTGACCACCACAAGAATGACAATACCGATCATCAGCAGGGTCGGGATTTCATTGGCCACCCGGTAGAACCGGGCGGGCCGGACATTTTTGTCCTGCGCGAAGTCGCGCACCCAGCGAGCCAGAAATCCGTGCATGCCCGACATGGCGAGCACCAACGCCAGCTTGGCATGGAACCACGGCGCAAGATACCAGCCGCCCTCATAGGCGATCCACAGGCCCGCCAGCCAGGCGACGATCATGGCCGGGTTGATGATGGCCTTCAGAAGCCGCCGCTCCATGACCTTGAACGTCTCGGACGCCTCGCCGCCCGCCGGCGCAGTGGCATGGTAGACCATCAGCCGTGGCAGATAGAGCATTCCCGCCATCCACGAGATCACCGCGAGGACGTGCAGGGCCTTGATCCAGTCGTAGAGCATCGCGCGTTCGTCTCCTGCCGGGCGAGCCGCTCAGCGCGCCCGCCGCACCGCTTCCACCAGCCGCTCCACATGCGCAAGGGGCGTCTCCGGCCGGATGCCGTGGCCAAGGTTGAAGATATGCGGTGCCCCGGCGAAATCCGCCCGGATGCGAGCCACCTCCTCCTCCAGCGCGTCCCCTCCGGCAATAAGCCGCAGGGGGTCCAGATTGCCCTGCAGCGCCACCTTGCCGGAAAGGCGGGCCCGCGCCGCCGTGCGATCCGCCGTCCAGTCGAGGCCGATGGCATTGATGCCGGTGTCCGCCAGCCGCTCCAGCGCCTCCAGCGAGGCGCCTTTCGGAAAGGCGATGACCGGCACGCCGGGATGCAGCGCCCGCAGCCCCGAGACGATCCGGCGCAGGGGCTCGGCGCACCAGCGCTCGAACGACAGGGGATCGAGCACGCCCGACCATGTGTCGAACACCTGCACCGCATCGGCACCCGCCGCCACCTGGCCCGACAGATGGATGATGGAGGCCTCCACCAGCCGGTCGATCAGGCTCTGGAACAGCTTTTCCTCCCGAAGGGCGAGAAGCCGGGCCGGGGCCTGATCGTCGGTGCCGCAGCCCGCCACCATGTAGGTCGCCACCGTCCATGGCGCGCCGCAGAAGCCGATCAGCGCCACCTCGGCGGGCAGGCTGGCCCGC
Source organism: Xanthobacter sp. AM11 (assembly GCF_047444035.1). NCBI lineage: Bacteria > Pseudomonadati > Pseudomonadota > Alphaproteobacteria > Hyphomicrobiales > Xanthobacteraceae > Xanthobacter > Xanthobacter sp. AM11. The sequence goes on along the minus strand of NZ_JBLAOA010000001.1, from coordinate 1,018,683 downwards.
ACGCTGGCGATGGCCTCGTAGACCGGATGGGTGCGTGCCGGATCGAGCTCGCCCCGCAGCATCGCCAGCCCGGCGGCATCGGTGAGGGGCGCCAGGCGCGGGCCTTCCCCCGCCTCGAAGGTCAGATCGACCCCCAGCGCATGGGGCACCACCAGGATATCGGAAAAGATGATGGCCGCATCGAAGCCGTAGCGGCGGATGGGCTGCAGCGTCACTTCAGCCGCGAGCTTCGGCGTGTAGCACAGGGTGAGGAAATCGCCGGCCTCGGCTCGAACCTGCCGATACTCGGGCAGATAGCGCCCTGCCTGCCGCATCATCCAGAACGGCGGCGGATCAAGCGGGGTTCCGTCGAGCACGGCGAGGAAGGGCGATCGCGTCGCCTGGGTGCGGTCCATCCCGGTCCTTCAATCAAAGAGATATTATTTAAAGAGAGAGTCTTTGGAGTCTTAGGAGTTGATTAACCATTCGCCGGGCGCTCGACAACCGATCCACAGATTGGCTCTTCGAAACCGGCGCACTTGCCGCAGATGCGAAGCCGGCGAAAGGCAGGTTAATGAAGGGTTAATGCCGGGGGCCTGCGGGCCTGTCCACATGGACGCACAGGGGGTGGAGGGAATCTGTCCCGTCGGGTTGGAATGTGGATGACTGTCACCGCTGTCCAAAGGCCGCTCTTGCGCGATGCCCGATGCCGTGCCTTCCTCCACAGTGTTCCACAGGAGCGGTGGATAATCGTGTCATCCTCGAAGTCGCCGGCCGAGAGCTACTTTCACCTGCACCTTGTCTCGGATGCCACCGGCGAAACCCTCATCAACGTGGGGCGGGCGGCGTGCGCGCAATATGCGAACGTGCTGCCCATCGAGCACGTCTACCCCCTCGTGCGCTCCATGAAGCAGCTGGAGCGGGTGCTGAGCGAGGTGGAGAGCAATCCCGGCATCGTGCTCTACACCCTGGTGGACAAGGAGATCCGCGAGCGGCTGAAGGGGCGCTGCCGGGAACTCGGCGTGCCCTTCATGTCGGTGCTGGCGCCGGTGATCCAGCTGTTCCAATCTTATCTCGGTGGTGAGCCGACCCCGCGGATCGGCGGTCAGCATTCGCTGGATGCAAGCTATTTCAAGCGCATAGACGCGCTGAACTTCACCGTCATGCACGATGACGGGCACATGACCGAGGATCTGGAGAACGCCGACGTGGTGCTCCTGGGCGTCTCGCGCACCTCCAAGACCCCCACCTCCATCTATCTTGCCAATCGCGGCATCAAGACCGCCAACATTCCGCTGGTGCCCAATGTGCCCCTTCCCGGCGGGCTGGAGCGGCTGAAGAAGCCGCTGGTGGTGGGGCTGGTGGCAAGCCCCGAGCGCATCGTGGAAATCCGCCAGAACCGCCTGCTCAGCCTGAACGCCGGAGAGGCGGGCACATCCTATACGGACCGCGAGGCGGTGACCGAGGAGATCGCCTTCTCCCGCCGCCTCTGCGCGCGCAACGGATGGCCCCTCATCGACGTGACCCGAAGGTCCATTGAGGAGACGGCGGCCACCATCTATGCGCTCCACAGCGAGCGCCGCCGGCGGGCCATCGCAGAAACATGAGAAGGAGAAGCCACCGTGTGGCGTGGTGAACAGCCGCTCGTGCTCGCATCGAAAAGTGCCACGCGCCTGACCCTCCTGGTCCATGCCGGGGTGCCGGTTGAAACGGTGGCGGCCGAGGTGGACGAGCGCAGCCTTCAGGCCCAGGCCGGCGAGGATGTGGACCCGGCCCATATCGCCTTGTTGCTGGCGCGGGCGAAGGCGCTGGCCGGCTCGCGGGCGGCGCCCGGCCGGCTGGTTCTCGGCGCCGACCAGACGCTGGCGCTGGGGCCGAAGATCTACCACAAGCCGGAGACGGTGGAGGCGGCACGGCTGCAGCTGATGGAGCTGGCCGGGCACACCCATGCCCTGCATTCGGCGGTGGCGGTGGCGATGGACGGAACGGTGATGTTCGACACCGTGGTCAGCGCCTTCCTCACCATGCGGCCCCTGAGCGAGGATGCGCTGGCGACCTACCTTGCCGCCGCCGGCCAGCGGGTGCTCACCTCGGTGGGGGCCTATCAGCTCGAATCGGTGGGGGTGCATCTGTTCACGCGGGTGGACGGGGATCATTTCACCATTCTGGGCCTGCCCTTGCTGCAGCTTCTGCCCTTCTTCCGCGCCCAGGGTCTTCTGCCGTGACCATCCGCGTCTGCATCACCGGGCAGCCGGTCATCTATTCACGCTCGCCCTTGCTCCATGGCTTCTGGCTGAAGGCCTATGGCATCGACGGCGCATACGCGCGCGAGGAGGTGCCGCCGGAGGGCGCTGCGGATTTCTATCGCTCCCTCGCCCGGCGCGGCTATGTGGGCTGCAACGTCACCGCCCCGAACAAGGAAATCGCCTTTTCGGTGCTCGATGAGGCGGATGAGAGCGCGGCGGCATTGGGCGCGGCGAACACGCTGTGGCTGGAGGACGGCCGGCTGTTCGGCGCCAGCACGGATGGCTACGGCTTCATCGCCAATCTCGATGCCGGCGCGCCCGGCTGGGACAGGGAGCGGCGCCTGGCCCTGGTGCTCGGCGCCGGTGGAGCGTCCCGCGCCATCGTTCATGCCCTGGTTGCCCGGGGCTTCGGCCGGGTGGTGCTGGCCAATCGCACGCTGGAGCGGGCGCAGGCGGTGGCCGCGCTGTTCGGTCCTGCCGTGGTGCCTGTCACCCTTGAACGGGCCGCCGGCATGATGGCGGATGCGGATGTGCTGGTGAATTGCACGTCCGCCGGCATGAAGGGCTCGGAACCGCTGCAGCTGGACCTGTCGCGGCTCCGGCCGGGTACGGTGGTGAGCGATATCGTCTATGTGCCGCTCAAGACCCCCTTCCTCAAGGCGGCTTCGGCGCTGGGGCTGCCCACGGTGGATGGGCTTGGCATGCTGCTGCACCAGGGGGTGCCGGGGTTCGAGCGCTGGTTCGGCGTGCGGCCGCAGGTGACGGAGGAGCTGCGCGCGCATCTCATCGCCGACCTTGCCGCCAAGGGCCAGCTGGAGGCCTGATCGCACCATGTGGATTCTCGGCCTCACCGGCTCCATCGGCATGGGTAAATCGGCCACGGCCGCCATGTTCCGCGCCCTGGGGGTGCCGGTGCATGACGCCGATGCGGCCGTGCATGCCCTTTATCGTGGGGCCGCGGTGGCGCCGGTGGCGGCGGCCTTTCCCGGGGTCGTCCGGGACGGCGCCATTGATCGCGCGGCCCTGTCTGCCCGGGTGCTGAATGATTCGCAGGCCATGCGCCGGCTCGAAGCCATAGTGCATCCGCTGGTGCGGGGCGAGGAGGACGCTTTCCTGGCGCGGGCACGTGCGGCAGGGGCGCGGCTGGTGGTGCTGGACATTCCGCTGCTGTTCGAAACCGGCGGCAGCGCCCGCACCCATGCGGTGGCTGTGGTCAGCGCGCCGAAAGCTGTGCAGCGTGCCCGTGTGCTGGGGCGGGCCGGCATGACGGAAGAGAAATTCGAGGCCATTGTGGCCAAGCAGATGCCGGATGCCGAGAAGCGCCGGCGCGCCCATTTCGTCATCGACACTGCCCGTGGGCTGGACGCCGCCCGCCATCAGGTGGAAGGCATCGTGCGGGCGCTGGCGGGGCCGGGGCGCAGCGCCCCGCGGTGAGGAAGGGTTGAGGCAAAGACATGCGCGAAATCGTGCTCGACACCGAAACCACCGGCCTTGAGGCCCATGGCGGCGACCGGCTGGTGGAGATCGGCTGCGTCGAGATGGTCAACCGCATCCTCACCGGCAACGTCTTCCACGTCTATATCAACCCCGAGCGAGACATGCCGCTCGAGGCCTTCAATGTTCACGGACTGTCGTCGGAATTTCTTTCGGACAAGCCGGTATTTCTGAAGGTTGCCGATGAATTCCTGGAATTCATTGCGCAGGACACCCTCGTCATCCACAATGCGGCGTTCGACATCGGCTTCCTGAATGCGGAGCTGGAACGGGCCGGGCGGCCCACCATCGCCCGCGACCGGGTGGTGGACACCCTGGCCCTGGCCCGCCGCAAGCATCCCGGCGGCGGCAACCGCCTTGACGACCTGATGAACCGGTACGGCATCGATTCCTCGCGCCGGGTGAAGCACGGGGCGCTGCTGGACGCGGAACTGCTGGCGGAGGTCTATAGCGAACTTCTCGGCGGGCGGCAGGCAAGCCTGATCGGCCTGGTGGAGGATGCGAGCGAGGCGCCGCGTCTCGTGGTCGCGGCGCAGGCGGCCCATCCCCGGCCAGTTCCGCTGGCCTCCCGCGTTTCCGATGCGGAGGCGCAGGCCCATGGGGCCTTCGTCGCGGCGCTGGGGGAAAAGGCCATCTGGCTGAAATATGCGGACGACGCCCCCGCGGATAAGGCGCCGGCCTGAGCGTGGCTGCCCTGTGGCAGGGCTGCAGGTATCAGCCGTATTTCAACCAGAGTTCAACTAAAAGTTGATCGAATAGGAAAGCCGCTGGCGGCGTTTCCTGTGCTTGTCCGAACCAGAGATCGTTCAGATAAAACCCCGCGCCAGCGGACGCCTGACGCGATCTGACGCGGGGTGGCCTTACGCCGCCGGTGGCCGAGGGGCTCTATCCGGCCATTTCGCTGACCGTCGCGGCGATCATGGCCGGATCGGTCACCGGGAGGGAGCAGCGCTCCCCCACGCAGACAAAAGCGGCGCCATCGGCCGGCGCGGAGGCAAGGCGGGCGGCCATGACGTCCGGCCCGCCGTCATCCCCGGGCGCGATGGCGCCGGCATGAACCACCACCCGCAGGGGAAAGGGCACGGCCAGCGCGGCAGCGGTGAAGGCCGGCGCGCGCGGACCCATGGCGACGATCTCCGCAAGGCCGAGCCGGGTGTCGATGGCGTTGAGGACCGCACCGTGGGCGAGCACATTCCTGGCCGCCGGCCCCGAAAGTCCCGCCAGAATCCGGTCCGCTCGCGCCCGCAGCCGGTCGTCGCCGGCAAGGGCGGCGAGGCGCAGCAGGGCGTCCGCCGCCACCGCATTGTAATTGGGCAGGGCTTCGTCATGGGTGGCCAGCGGACGCAGGATGAGGCCGCCGCCATCGTCTGCCGTGAAGAAATAGGTGCCGGTGGCGGTATCCAGATGGTGCGTTTCCAGCGCCTCCAGGAAGGCGGCGGCCTGGTCGAGCGGGGCGCGGGCGCCGGTGGCTTCATGCAGCGCCAGGCCGGCGCGGGCCATGGCGGCAAGATCCGAGGCGAGGCCGGGGGTCACCAGCTTGTCGCCGCACCAGGAATGGGCGAGCCGCCCGTCCGTCACCATGTGGGTGCAGATGGCGTGGAAGGCGCGCTCCGCCAGTGCCACCCATTGGCCTTCGTCCAGGAAGGCGCCGGCGCGGGCGAGGGCCGCGATCATCAGCCCGTTCCAGTCCGCCAGAACCTTGTCGTCGCGGCCCGGGCGCACACGGGTGGCCCGCGCGGCCAGCAGCTTCGCCCTCATGGGTGCGAGCCGGGCCTCGTCCTCGGCGCTCACCACGCCCGCATCGGTGCGGTTGAGGATGTTGCCGGCCTCCCAATTTCCGGCCGGGGACACATCATACAAGCGGTTGAACCAGGCGGCGTCCTCGGCGCCGAGCACCGCCTCCACCTCGCGGGTGGTCCAGATATAGAAGCGGCCTTCATGGCCCTCGGTGTCGGCATCGAGGCTGGCGGCGAAGGCGCCCGCCGCGGTCAGCATTTCGCGTTCCAGCCAGCCCACGGTCTCCCGTGCCCGGCGCAGGAACAGGCTGTCGCCGGTGTCGTGATAAGCGAGGGCGAGCAGTTCCAGGAGCTGGGCGTTGTCGTACAGCATCTTCTCGAAATGGGGGACGAACCAGATCTCATCCACCGAATAGCGCGCGAAGCCGCCGCCGAGATGATCATAGATGCCGCCCTCGCTCATGCGGTTGAGGGTGAGGGCCACCAGCGCCTTCAGCCGCCCGTCGCTCCGCCGGGTGCCCTGCCGCCACAGGAGTTCCAGAAGCCCGCACTGGGGAAATTTGGGGGCGCCCTTCAGGCCGCCCTGCACCGGATCAAACCGTTCGGCGAGGCGGTCGGCGGCGTCGGCGAGCTCCTGGCGCCCGATGGCGACGGCATCCACGGGGCGGCCGGCCTTCTCCAGCCGGGCGAGGATGGCGCTGGCGTTCTTCTCGATCTTGTCGGGGTTCTCGGCAAACACCGTGGAGACCTGCTGCAGCACATCGCTGAAGCCGGCCCGGCCATAGCTGGCCACGGGGGGAAAATAGGTGCCGCCCCAGAACGGCCGTCCGTCCGGGTCCAGGAACATGGTGAGGGGCCAGCCGCCGCTCTGGCCGAGCTGCTGGAGGGCGGACATGTAGATCTGGTCCACGTCCGGCCGTTCCTCGCGGTCCACCTTGATGTTCACGAACAGCGCATTCATGAGCCCCGCCACCTGCGGGTCCTCGAAGCTTTCGTGGGCCATCACATGGCACCAGTGGCAGGCGGCATAGCCCACTGAGAGCAGGATGGGCTTTCCGCTGGTCTTCGCTTCGGCGAATGCGGCCTCGCCCCAGGGCCACCAATGGACCGGATTGTCCTTGTGCTGGAGCAGATAGGGGCTGGTCTCGGACGAGAGACGGTTCTCGCTCATGGCTTTCAAATCCTTCGGCGAAGGGCCGGTTTTGCTGGCAATGCGGTTCGGGGCTAATGCTTCCTGGAAAATACGGGCCATGGTCGGCCATTCCGGCGCCGGGCGCAAACCCTCCTGTGAGAAGGTGCTCTCATGTCGTCTTCAGACACCATCTTCGCCCTCTCCTCCGGGCGGCTGCCGGCGGGTGTCGCCGTGGTGCGGGTGTCGGGTCCCGCCGCCGTCGCCGCCGCTTTGGCATTGGCCGGGGTGCTGCCGCCGCCGCGGCATGCCCGCTTCGGCGCGCTGCAGGACCCCGCCAGCGGGGAGGTGCTGGACCGCGCCCTGCTGCTGTTCTTCCCCGGCCCTGCCAGCGCGACGGGGGAGGATGTGGTGGAACTGCATCTGCACGGCGGGCGCGCGGTGGTGGCGGCGGTGCTGGGGGCCCTGTCCCGCCTGCCGGGGCTGCGGCCGGCGCAGGCGGGAGAATTCACCCGTCGCGCCCATGCCAGCGGCAAGCTCGATCTGGCGGAGGTGGAAGGCCTTGCGGACCTGGTGGCGGCGGAGAGCGAGGCGCAACGGCGGCAGGCCCTGGCGCTGGCCTCCGGCGCCCTCTCCCGCCGGGTGGAGGGCTGGCGCGAGGGGGCCATTGCCGCCCTGGCGCTGCTGGAAGCCGCCATCGATTTCTCCGACGAAGGGGATGTGCCGGCGGATCTTTCCGGCGAAGCGGCGGCGGTCATCTCCCGGCTGCGCGGGGAGCTGGTGGCGGCACTGGCCGATGCCGGACGGGGCGAGCGGGTGCGGGACGGGCTGGTGGTGGCCATCGCCGGCCCGCCCAATGCGGGAAAATCCACCTTGCTCAATCGCCTCGCCGGCCGGGAGGCGGCCATCGTCTCGCCCCTTCCGGGCACCACGCGCGACGTGCTGGAGGTGCATCTGGAACTGGCGGGCCAGGCGGTGACGGTGCTGGACACCGCCGGCCTGCGCGAAACCAGCGATGTGGTGGAGGCGGAAGGGGTGCGCCGGGCGCTGGCGCGGGCCGAGGCTGCGGACCTGGTGCTGTGGCTGGCGGAGGATGGGGCCGCCCCGCCCCCCGGCCTTTCTGCGGCGGTGATGGTGCGCACCAAGCGGGATGGCGGCGGCGCGGCCCCGCCCGGCTGGTTCGCCATCTCCGCGCAGGACGGCACGGGTCTTGAGGCGCTCATGGCCCATGTGGAGGAACGGGTGGCAGCGCTGGGTGGCGGCGAGCCGGCCCTCATCACCCGCGAGCGCCAGCGGCTGGCGCTGGAGGCGGCGGCCCTTCACCTGGAACGGGCATTGGCGGATTTCGGTGGCCGGGAGGAATTGCGCGCCGAGGAGGTGCGCCTCGCCGTGCGTGCGCTGGACCAGACCATCGGCCGGGTGGATGTGGAGGATGTGCTGGACGCCCTGTTCCGCACCTTCTGCATCGGCAAGTGAAGGGGCGCGGGGTGGCCCGCCGCTCCGATGTTTCACGTGAAACACCGCGCCGGTGTGGCCAATGGCGTGGCGGGTGCGCCCAATACCCCCTGCGGCCTTGACGCCGCCCGAAAGTGGGCGTTTCCAGAAGGGGCGGCGCCGGCCGCGCCATCTCTGCCCGGAACGCCATGACCCAAGCCCCCTCTCCCGCAGCCTTCGACGTGATCGTTGTGGGCGGCGGCCATGCCGGATGCGAAGCCGCCGCGGCTGCGGCACGGCTCGGCGCGCGCACGGCGCTTCTCACCCATTCGCGCGCCACCATCGGCGCCATGTCCTGCAATCCCGCCATCGGCGGGCTCGGCAAGGGCCATCTGGTGCGGGAGATCGACGCCCTGGACGGCCTCATGGGCCGGGTGGCGGATGCCGGCGGAATCCAGTTCCGCCTTCTCAACCGGCGCAAGGGGCCGGCAGTGCGCGGGCCCCGGGCCCAGGCGGACCGCAAGCTCTATGCCCGGGCCATGCAGCAGGCGCTGGCGGCGCAGGACAATCTCTCCATCATCGAAGGGGAGGCGGACGATCTTCACGTGGTCGCCGGCCACATCACCGGCGTTGCTCTCGCCGACGGGCGGGTCTTGTCCTGCGGCGCCGTGGTGCTCACCACCGGCACCTTTCTCAACGGCTTGATCCATATGGGCGAGGTGAGCTTCCCCGCCGGGCGCATGGGCGAGAAGCCGGCCCTGGGCCTCTCCCCTGCCCTCTCTCGCCTCGGTTTCTCCCTCGGCCGGCTGAAGACCGGAACCCCGGCGCGGCTCGACGGCCGCAGCATTGATTGGGCGAGCCTGGAGATGCAGGCCGGCGACGACCCGCCCGAGCCGTTTTCCGCCCTCACCACGCGGCTGCCCAACCCGCAGGTGGAATGCGGCATCTCCCGCACCCTGCCGGCCACGCACGCGCTGATCCGGGCCAACCTCTCACGCTCGGCCATGTATTCCGGCCGCATCGAGAGCAGTGGGCCGCGCTATTGCCCCTCCATCGAGGACAAGATCGTCCGCTTCGGCGACCGGGACGGACATCAGGTCTTCCTGGAACCCGAGGGGCTGGACGACCACACGGTCTATCCCAACGGCCTGTCCACCTCTTTGCCGGAGGAGGTGCAGCACGCTTTCCTGCGCACCATTCCGGGGCTGGAGCGGGTGGCGGTGCTGCGGCCGGGCTATGCCATCGAATATGACCATGTGGACCCGCGCGAATTGACCTCCACCCTGGAGGCAAGGCGGGTGGGCGGCCTGTTCCTCGCTGGGCAGATCAACGGCACCACCGGCTATGAGGAGGCCGCGGCTCAGGGGCTTCTGGCCGGCCTGAACGCCGCGCGGCGGGCCGGCGGCGGCGATGGCGTGGTGTTCGACCGGGCCGAGGCCTATCTGGGCGTGATGGTGGACGACCTCGTGACCCGCGGCGTCAGCGAGCCCTACCGCATGTTCACCTCGCGGGCGGAATACCGGCTGACCCTTCGCGCCGACAATGCCGACCAGCGGCTCACCGCCCGTGGCACGGAGCTGGGCCTGGTGGGGGCGGAGCGTGCGGCCCACTTCGCCGGCCGGCAAGCTGCGCTGGACGGTGCCCGGGCGCTGGCGCGGGGGCTCACCCTGACCCCCACCGAGGGCGCGCGCCATGGGCTCTGCGTGAACCAGGATGGCCAGCGGCGCAGTGCGTTCGATCTTCTGGCCTATCCCGATCTGGACATGGCGCGGCTCTCGGCCATCTGGCCCGAGCTTTCCGCCTTGCCGGCATCCATTGCCGAGCAGGTGGAGATCGACGCGAAATATGCGGTCTATCTGGAGCGGCAGGCGGCGGACATCCGCATGCTGCGCCGGGACGAGGCGCTGGCCCTGCCGGAAGACCTTTCCTATGGGGACCTGCCGGGGCTTTCCAACGAGCTGAAGCAGAAGCTCGCGCGGGTGCGCCCGGGCACGGTAGGCCAGGCCGGGCGCATGGAGGGCATGACCCCAGCGGCTCTGGCCCTTCTGGCCACGCACGCTCGGCGGGCGGGAGCCCAGGGTTGATGCCGGGGCTGTGGAACATGGGGACGGACCGCTGGTTTGCGGCAGGGGGCGCGGCATGAGGCAGGTGGAGGCGGACGCGGGGCGCGAAGGCGTGGCCCGCAGCGTTTCACGTGAAACACTCAGCCGGCTTATGATTATCGCCGAGCTGCTGGTGAAATGGCAGAAGGCCATCAACCTGGTGGCCCCCGCCAGCCTGCCCCAGCTGTGGGAGCGGCACATGGCCGATTCGCTGCAATTGATTAACCATGTTCCGCAAGATGTGCGCCGCTGGGTGGACCTGGGCTCCGGCGGCGGATTTCCCGGCCTGGTGGTGGCGGCGGCGCTGGCCGAGCGTGCCGGGGCGAATGTGCATCTGGTGGAGAGCGACACCCGCAAGGCCGCCTTCCTGCGGGAGGCCGCGCGCCTCGCCGGCCTGCCCGTAACCGTTCATGCGGAACGCATCGAGGCGGTGGCCGCAGCGCTGGCGCCGGGCACGCAGGTGGTGTCCGCCCGCGCCCTCGCGCCGCTGCCGAAACTGCTGGATCTTGCCGAGCCGTTCCTCGCGGCGGGTGCCCTCGGCATCTTTCCCAAGGGGCGCGATGCGGAGCGAGAATTGACCGATGCCCGCAAAGGCTGGACACTCGACTTTGACCTGCGTCCCAGCGTGAGCGATCCGCACGGGCGGGTGCTCCTGGTCAAGGGCGCGAGGCGCGTGGCGAAGGCAGCCCCGCCCGCCGGGCCTTCCCTTACGGCGGAACCGGGCAACGCCGGCGGGCCGCCAGAAACCGACGCGTCGAGGACCAAAGCGCCATGACCGAAACGCATCCCCCTGCCCTTTCCGCCGGTGGCCCGGCCGCCCCCCGCGTGCTCGCCCTCGCCAACCAGAAGGGCGGCGTGGGCAAGACCACCACCGCCATCAATCTCGGCACCGCCCTTGCCGCCATCGGCGAGACCGTGCTGGTGGTGGACCTCGACCCCCAGGGCAACGCCTCCACAGGCCTCGGCATCGACCGGCGCTCGCGCAAGCTTTCCACCTATGACGTGCTGATCGGCGAGGCCTCCCTGCGCGAGACGGTGATGGAGACCGGCGTTCCGCAGCTCTATGTGGCACCCTCCACCCTCGATCTTTCGGGCCTGGAGCTGGAGATCGCCGCCGAGCGCGACCGTGCCTTCCGCCTGCGCAGTGCGCTGAAAGCCCTGGCGGCCGACCCCACCGGCCCGCGCTTCTCTTATGTGCTGGTGGACTGCCCGCCGTCCCTGTCTCTGCTCACGGTGAATGCCATGGCGGCGGCGGATGCCATCCTGGTGCCGCTGCAGTGCGAGTTCTTCGCCCTGGAGGGGCTGTCGCAGCTGATGAAGACGGTGGAGCAGGTGCGGGTGGGCCTCAACCCCGATCTCGTCATCCACGGCATCGTCCTCACCATGTATGACGGGCGCAACAACCTGTCCGAGCAGGTGGTTCAGGACGTGCGCCAGTTCATGGGCGACAAGGTCTATGAAACCGTGATCCCGCGCAATGTGCGGGTGTCGGAGGCCCCGTCCTATGGCAAGCCGGTGCTGCTTTATGATCTGAAATGCGTGGGCTCGCAGGCCTATCTGCGGCTCGCATCGGAAGTGATCGCGCGCGAGCGTGCGGCGCGTGCCGTGGCCGCCGCCTGAGCGTTCCCGCACCGGCGCACACGAGAAACGGAAAGACGAGACGATGGCCGATGAACAGCGCTCCCGGCTCGGCCGCGGCCTTGCCGCGCTGATCGGGGAAATGGGAGAGCCGCAGGCGGCGCCGGGCGCGCGGGCGCAGCCGGCCCGGGGCGGACCGCGCCGCGTGCCCATCGAGCATGTGCGCCCCAATCCGCGCAATCCGCGGCGGGCCTTCCTGGAGGAGGGGCTGGAGGACCTTACCGCCTCCATCCGCGAGAAGGGCATCATCCAGCCCATCGTGGTGCGCCCGCTCACCACGCCCGATACGTTCGAGATCGTGGCCGGCGAGCGCCGCTGGCGCGCGGCCCAGCGGGCGGCGCTGCACGACGTGCCGGTGGTGGTGCTCGACCTCACCGATCGTGAGGCGCTTGAGATCGCCATCATCGAGAACGTGCAGCGCGCCGACCTCAACGCGGTGGAGGAGGCGCAGGGCTACGAAGCCCTCATGGCGGAATTCTCGTACAATCAGAATGACCTCGCCAAGGTCATCGGCAAGAGCCGCAGCCATATCGCCAACACCTTGCGCCTGCTCAAGCTGCCGCAGAGCGTGAAGGCCTATCTGGCGGACGGGCGGCTTTCCGCCGGGCATGCGCGGGCGCTGCTGGCCTGCGACGATCCCGAGCGGATGGCGAAGGATGTGGTGGAGAAGGGGCTGACCGTTCGCGACGTGGAAGCCCTCTCCAAGGCGCGCATGGCCATTGCCGGCATGACGCAGACGCGCGGCACGCAGCCCGGCAAGGGCAGCCGGCCTGCACCCGCGCCGGAGCGCAAGAGTGCCGACAGCCGCGCACTGGAAAAGCGCCTGTGCGATGCTCTCGGGCTTGCGGTGAGCATCGAAGGCAAGGGCGAGGCGGGCGAGCTGCGCATCCGTTATGCGAGCCTGGAGCAGCTCGACGAGGTGTGCCGGCGCCTCGGCCTGGACTGAGCCGCTACCCCCGGGCGCGAAATCGCTTCCACGCACAGCAAAATGCCCGGCCAAGGCCGGGCATTTCTGCATCCGTCGTCAGCGGAAACCCCGTTTGCGCCTGCGCGGTGTGCGCGGGAAACGGGCGTCCGCGGTGGTCCTGCCCTCAGGCCGCAGCCTTGCGGCGGGTGGGCTTCTTGACCGGGGCGGCCGGAGCCTTCTTGCGGGTCTGGCCGAGGCCCATGTTCTTGGCCAGCTCGGAGCGCGCGGCCGCATAGGCCGGGGCCACCATGGGGTAATCCTTCGGCAGGCCCCACTTCTCGCGGTAGACTTCCGGGGTCATGCCGTAGCTGGTGCGCAGGTGACGCTTCAGCGACTTGAACTTCTTCCCGTCTTCCAGGCAGATGATGTATTCGGGCGTCACCGACTTCTTCACCGGAACTGCGGGCTTCTGTTCTTCCACCTGCGGGGCGGCGGGCGTGCCAAGTTGCCCGAGCGCGCGATAAACGGCCTCGATCAGGGCCGGAAGCTCAGCCGCCGCGACGCTGTTGTTGCTCACATAGGCCGCGACGATGTCCGCGGTGCAGTCAATGTGGCTCGGCGACGGGGAATTGGAGGCAGTTTCGCTCACGGGAGTCCCTTTCTGCTTATGGGCTTCAATGACCGGAGCACGATCACTGCCGCCGGCCGACGCCTAATCGGCATCTCAACTTTCCCAAATAGTCTATAGCACCTGTGAAGACAAATACAATCCGCTCTCTAAAAACTCTTGGAAAGTGAGCAATAATGCGGGTTTGAGCAGTGCTCAGCACGGCCGGGACGCAAGCGCTGAGGGGGGATTTGATCATTCCGACAACCGCGATTCGGCGCGGTGACAGTTGAAGTCATCGGTGCGGCGAGGTGTTCCCCGGGCGCGATGCCGGTGCGCTTTGGCGCCGCAGCGGTCGCCCGGCACCTGCCCCTGTTTGTGAAAGAATTTCTCTGGTGCACGGGCCCGGAAGTACAGGGCTGCGGCGGCTCAACTGCCGGTCGCGCTTGAGGCTTTTGCATCGAAAGGTGCGCAGGCGCATGGTTGAGGTCGTGCTTGCGCCCGCGATCGCCCGCTGTTGTTCAGAAATGAATGGCAATACCCGGGAGACGTACCGTGACATGAGGACACCGCCGCTGTGCTGCGGGAATGTGCTGGTACAGGCCCTGAACGCGCAGTACTTAGAGCACGCGCCGATCAGCTTGCACCGCAAGCTGATCGGACACCGCGTTCTCTTTCTTGAGTTTAGAGGGCGATCCACCGCTCAGATGAAGCCGCGGCGCGGCTCCATCTGAGCGGATCGCGCTCTTTCTTGAGTTTAGAAGCGCGATTCACCGGCCCGCCGGCGGCGGGAGCTGTCTTCGCGGGCCGGGCGGCGCTTCTGGTTTGCAGCGTCAAAAGGTTGTTCTTGCTTTTCTTTCAGGGGCGGGGCCGGGGGCACCGCCCCGTGGCCGAGGGAGCCGCCGCCTTCATGTCCCGTGCCGTCGCCGGTCCAGAGATCGAGCGCCTCATCCAGCTGCTCGCGCGCCTGCCCGGGCTCGGCCCGCGCTCGGCCCGCCGGGTGGCCCTGCATCTCATCCGCAAGCGGGAGGCGCTCATGGCGCCTTTGTCCGCGGCCCTTGGGGACGCCCTCGGCAAGATCGTGGAATGCCGCCGCTGCGGGAATATCGATGTCTGCGATCCCTGCACGGTGTGTTCCGACCTCACCCGCGATGGCCGCACGCTGGTGGTGGTGGCCGATGTGGGCGACCTGTGGGCCCTGGAGCGGGCCGGGGCGCTCAATGCACGCTACCATGTGCTCGGCGGGGTGCTGTCGCCCCTCGACGGAGTGGGGCCGGACGATTTGAACCTGGGAAAGCTGGTGGCCCGGGTGCACGAGGATGCGGTGTCCGAGGTGATCCTGGCCCTGGGCGCCACCGTGGACGGGCAGACCACCGCCCATTACATCACCGACCTCCTGCGGGGCCTCGATGTGCGCGTCTCCCGCCTGGCCCAGGGTGTGCCGGTGGGCGGGGAGCTTGATTATCTCGACGAGGGCACCTTGTCGGCCGCCATTCGCGCACGCACGCCCATGTAGGGCATCACAGGCGGCCCGCTCGGCAAGGAAAGATGCGAGGATGGAAGATGCCGCCGGATCAACCGGAACACGATTGCGTGATCCGGCCGCGATCCCGGGCCTCTACTGCAGCATCCGGTCGAAATTGATCACGAACAGCTTGGGGTCGGGCCGCTTGTTCACCTGCAGGTTGGAAAGGGTGACCTGGGTGTCGTAGCCCTGCGGGTCGGTGACGATCCACTGCTTCAGCGCCGCGGTCTTGGTATCGAACAGGATCAGCAGACGGTAGGTGCCCATCATGGGCACCTGCTCCTGCATCACCACGGTCACGAAGGTGTCGTCCTGGAACACCCCGCTCACATGCGGGTCGGCGCCGAGGTCCACATGCTCGGCAAGCAGAAAGCGCAACGGCGTCTGCGACAGGGGCGTGATGTCCTGGGTGTTCAGCTTGCGGTCGCGCACCGCCACCGACTGGCCGTTGGAAATCAGCTCCACCGGGCTGGGCGCATCATATTCGAAGCGCACGCGGCCGGGCTTCTGCATGTAGAAATTGCCGCCGCGGCGGGTGCCGTCCGGGTCGGTCTGGGTGAAGGTGCCGGAGAGCGCCTGCACCGAATTGTAATAAGCGGTCACGCGGTCAATGGTGGCGCGGGTGGCGCGCCCGTCCGCGGTCGGCGCCGCGGGGGCACCGGGCTTGGCGGCCGCCTGATTGCCGGCAGCCTGGCTGCCGGACTGGGCGGAAGCGCCGCCCGGTTTCTGCGGCGGCAGTGGCGCGGCGGTCTGGGGCGCGGCGGTCTGGCCGCCCGGCGCGCTGCCTTGGGGCCGCATCAGGTCGCCCGGGGGCTGGAGGGCCTGGGCGCCGGCGCTCCCGCCCGGCAGTATCAGCGCCAAAGCAAGGCCCATGCCCGCGAGGGCAGCGGTCGCCCCACCGCCGCGCGGCACGGGCGCCGTGGCCCGGAAGAAGGCGGAAAGGGAGAGGAGGCGGCTCGGCATCATCAAGGTCTCTGGCGCGAGGCGTTCGAAAGGGGCGGGCAGTCAGGGCTTGCTACAGCTGCCCTATGGCGATCCTGTGGCCCGGCGCATCCCGGCGCAAGCGCCTGGCGGGCCCGGTCTGCGGGAACCGGGCGGCTATTCGGCCGCTTCGTCGGTCACCAGAATTTCCCTCTTGCCGGCATGGTTGGGGGCGCCCACCAGCCCCTCCTTCTCCATGCGCTCCACCAGGGAGGCGGCGCGGTTGTAGCCGATCTGCAGCCGGCGCTGGATATAGGAGGTGGAGCATTTGCGGTCGCGCGTCACCACGGCCACGGCCTGGGAATAAAGGTCCTGCCCCTCGTCGCCCATGCCGCCCTTGTCGAACACGGCGCCGTCCTCGCCCTCGCTGTCGTCGTCGGCGGTCACCGCCTCCACATAGGAGGGGGCGCCCTGGGCCTTCAGGTGCTTCACCACGCTCTCCACCTCCTCGTCGGAGACGAACGGCCCGTGCACGCGGGAGATGCGCCCGCCGCCGGCCATGTAGAGCATGTCGCCCTGTCCCAGCAGCTGCTCGGCGCCCATTTCGCCGAGGATGGTGCGGCTGTCGATCTTCGAGGTCACCTGGAACGAGATGCGGGTGGGAAAATTGGCCTTGATGGTGCCGGTGATGACATCCACCGACGGGCGCTGGGTGGCCATCACCAGATGGATGCCGGCGGCGCGCGCCATCTGGGCGAGGCGCTGGATGGCGCCTTCAATGTCCTTGCCCGCCACCAGCATGAGGTCGGCCATCTCGTCCACGATGACGACGATGTAGGGCAGGGGCTCGAGGTTCATCTCCTCGCGCTCGTAGATGGCGTCGCCGGTCTCGTGGTCGAAGCCGGTCTGCACGGTGCGGGCCAGCGTCTCGCCCCGCTCGGCGGAATCCTTTACCCGTGCATTGAAGCCGTCGATATTGCGCACGCCCAGCTTCGACATCTTCTTGTAGCGGTCCTCCATCTCCTTCACCGCCCATTTCAGGGCCACCACCGCCTTCTTGGGGTCGGTGACGACGGGGGCGAGGAGGTGGGGGATGCCGTCATAGACGGAAAGCTCCAGCATCTTCGGGTCCACCATGATGAGCCGGCACTGCTCCGGCTTCAGCCGGTAGAGCAGGCTTAGGATCATGGTGTTGATGGCCACCGACTTGCCCGATCCGGTGGTGCCGGCGACCAGAAGATGCGGCATGCGGGCAAGGTCCACGATCACCGGGTCGCCGCCAATGGTCTTGCCGAGGGCGATGGCCAGCTTGTGGCCGCTGTCGCCGAAGTCGCGGGTGGCCAGCAGCTCGCGCAGCAGCACCTTGTCGCGCCTCTGGTTGGGCAGCTCGATGCCGATGGCGTTGCGCCCCGGCACCACGGCCACGCGGGCGGAAACCGCGCTCATGGAGCGGGCGATGTCGTCGGCAAGGCCGATGACGCGGGACGATTTGATGCCCGGCGCCGGCTCCAGCTCGTAGAGGGTCACCACCGGCCCGGGCCGCATCTGGACGATTTCGCCGCGCACGCCGAAATCCTGCAGCGTGCCTTCCAGCTCCTTGGCGGTCTGGGCCAGGATCTCGGGCGTGAGGGCGGGGTTGGTGCCGGGCGCCTTGGCGGGCGCGGGCGGGGTCAGAAGGTCGAGGGAGGGATGCATGTAGCCGGCGCGCCGGCCGCCGCCGCGCTTGCCGGCCGTGCCGCGGGGCCTGCGCCCGTCGCCGCGGGCGGCCTCGGCCTCCTCCGCCACGGCGGTGTCGCCCGGGTGCGGGTCGGCGCCGTCCATGCGGGGTTCCACGCGGCTGGCCGGGCCGATGGCTCCGGCGGCCCGCGCCGCGGCGGCGCCGGGCGCACGCAGGGGCGTGTCGTGCCGGCCGGGCCGCCCGCCGGCGAAGATCCGCGCCTTCCACGACAGGAAGGTGTGGGTGAGGGCGCCGAGGGAAATGGAGGTGCCGTCGTCGTCCTCGTCCTCGTCGCCCACCTCGCCGGGGGCATCGCAGAGGGCTGCCTTCAGGGGCGTGCGGCGGCCGCCGCTCAAGGCGAGGAACAGGCCGCCGGCACCGATGACGAGGCCGAGCGCACCCACCACCATGGCGTCGAGGGCGGAAGGCGCCGCCCCCCGCAGGGCGCCGGCCGCGCGCGGGAAGAGATCGCCCAGCGCCCCGCCGAGGCCGGTCAGGCCGGGCCAGCCCTGCGGCGGGGGCATGGCGCCGAGGAAGGCGGTGGCGCCCAGCACGCCGAAGATCCACATGACGGTGCGCATCCGCTCGCGGCTGAACGGGCGATGGGTCAAAAGCCGCCAGCCGCAATAGAAGGGCGGCAGCACCACCGCCAGCGCCGCGAGGCCGAACAATTGCACCAGAAGGTCGGCCACCACCGCCCCCGGCCGACCCAGGAGGTTCGCCACCTCGGCATGGGTGGCGTTGGACAGGCTGGGGTCGCTCGCCGACCACGAGCCGAGGGCCAGGAAGGCGGTCAGCGACGCGACGAGGAGCGCCGCGCCCACGATCTCCCGCCCGCGGCGCCGCACCGCGAGCTTGATGCCCTCGGGGATGAGGTCGAGGCGCGGAGCGGGGGCGGGCATCGCAGTGTGCAGCACCGCATCGGCGGCGGGGCGACGGCGGGCCTTGGGCATCGGCGCGGCTCTCCTTCAGGCGAGGGCGGCGACGAGGCGGTGGAGCACCTCCTCGCAGGTGGGAAGGTCCTGGACCAGCGCGACGCGCAGGTAGTCGGCACAGGGATTGGCGCCCGAAAGGTCGCGCCGGGCGAGATAGCCGCCGGGCACGGTGCGCAGCCCCTGGTCTCGCCACAGCTTCACCGCCGCCGCCTCGCCGCCGGACTGGCCCGGGGTGGCGAGGTGGGAGGCGTCCAGCCACAGGAAGAAGCCGCCGTCGGGCCGCACATGGCCGAAGCGGCCGGCAAGGATGCGGTCGGCCAGATCGAACTTGGCACGGTAGAGATCGCGGGAGGCGGATACATGGGCCTCGTCCTCCAGCGCCGCCACCGCCACCGCCTGCAGCGGCTCGGGCACCTGCGGCGCCGCGACCCAGCGGAAGGCGAGGAAGTCCTTCAGGAAAGCCGCATCGCCGGCGCAGAAGCCGCAGCGCAGGCCGGGCAGGGAAGAGCGCTTGGACAGGGAATTGAACGCCACCACCCGGTTAAGGTCGCCATCGGCCACCTCAAGGATGCCCGGCGGCTTCTGTGCGCCGAGATAGATTTCCGAATAGCACTCGTCCGAGAACAGGAAGGCGCCGTGGCGGCGGGCGATCTCCAGCGCGCGGGCGAGATAGGCCGCCGATGCCACCGACCCCTGTGGGTTGGCGGGAGAGGCGATGAAGATGGCCACGGTGCGCGCCAGCAGGGCGGGGTCGAGGGCGTCGAGGTCGGGCAGCCAGCCGCTTGCCTTGGTGGTCGGCATCACCACCGGCTCGCAGCCGGCCGCCTCTGCCCCCGCCGCATAAGCGGCATAGAAGGGGTTGGGCAGCAGCATGGCCGGGCGGCCGTTCGCCGCCTTGGCCGGGTCGGCGAGGCGGCGGGCCACGATGGCGGCGGAGAACAGGCCCTCGCGGGAGCCGTTGAGCGCCAGCACCTCCCGGTCCGGGTCGAGCGGCCGGGCGAGGGCATAGCGCCGGCCGAGCCAGTGAGCGGCGGCGGCGCGGAAGCTCTGGGTGCCCTCGGCGCGGGGATAGCGGCCGAAGCCGGGCAGGGCACCGGCCAGCACCGGGCCGACGAAATCCGGCATGGCGTGCTGGGGCTCGCCCACCGCGGCGCTGAGCGGCGCGCGGCCGGGCTCCAGGCCGGCCAGCAGATCGGCCAGGCGGATGAAGGGCGAACGCAGGTCCTCGGCGGTGGATGGGGTCGCGGGCACGGTGCGTGGAGCTTTTCTGGCGGTCATGTTCCCGCCACCATGCACCCGCCCGGTTAAGGTGCGGCTAACTCAAAACGCGGGCGGCGCCTCACATCCCGGCGAGCACGGCGCGGGCCTGGCGGGCGTCGGCATGCATCTGGGCGACGAGGGCGTCGATGCCGTCGAACTTCAGCTCCGGCCGCAGATAGGCGTGGAACTCCACCTCCAGGGTGGCGCCGTAGAGATCGCCGGAAAAGTCGAACACATGCACTTCCAGGAGCGCCCGGCCATTGTCGAAGGTGGGCCGGCGGCCATAATTGGCCACGCCGTCGAAGCACCCGGCCGGGGTGAGGACGCGCACCGCATAGATGCCGAAGGCAAGCCGCAGATCGTCGTCGAGGGCGAGGTTGGCGGTGGGAAAGCCCAGGGTGCGGCCGCGCTTGTCGCCGTGGATCACCTGCGCGGCGACGGCGAAGGGGCGCCCCAGCATGTGGGCGGCGTGCCCCACCTGACCGGACGCCAGCGCCTCGCGCACGGCGGTGGAGGAGATGGCGTCCCCCTCGTCGCGCATGGGCTCCACCACGCGCACCGAGAAGCCGTGGCGCCGGCCGGCTTCCTCCAGGAAGGCGGGGGAGCCGGCGCGGGCGCGGCCGAAATGGAAATCGAAACCCACCGCCACCCCGCTGACATGGTAGCGCTCCACCAGGATGTCGCGCACGAAGGCTTCCGCCTCCATGGCGGCCAGGGCGGCGTCGAACGGCAGCACGATGGCCCCGGCAAGGCCGCTCTCGGCGATATGGCGCAGCTTGCGCGGCTCCGGGGTGAGCCGGTAGGGAGCGGCAGCGGGATTGAAGAAGGTGCGCGGATGGGGCTCGAAGGTGAGCGCCACGGCGGGCACGCCGGCATCGCGCGCCATGGCGCTGGCGGTATCGAACACCGCCCGGTGCCCGCGATGCACGCCGTCGAAATTGCCGATGGCCACCACCGGCCGCGCAAGAGCCGCCGGCAGGGGCTCGGCGCCGCGCACCAGGACGAAATCAGGGGAGGACGGAGCGTTCATCGACGGGCGCGGGCCTTGCCTCAGGGTCGGGCGGGACAGGTGCTCCGGCTCTAGGCTCTGGCGCCGCCGGGCGTCAAGGGCGGCGCGCCGGGGCGCCTCTCACCAGGCCAGGCGGGGCATGACGCCGCGCGGGTGGGCATGGCCGGTGAACAGCGCCGCCAGCGAGGCGGTGTCCGGCACGGCGCCGTCGATGGATTTCAGCTCGTGGGCATGAATGCCGCTGGAGATGA
Organism: Xanthobacter sp. AM11; assembly: GCF_047444035.1. Taxonomy (NCBI): domain Bacteria; kingdom Pseudomonadati; phylum Pseudomonadota; class Alphaproteobacteria; order Hyphomicrobiales; family Xanthobacteraceae; genus Xanthobacter; species Xanthobacter sp. AM11. The sequence goes on along the minus strand of NZ_JBLAOA010000001.1, from coordinate 997,793 downwards.
ACAGGCTGTCGAAGCCCGCATCGTTGGCGCCGGCGATGTCGGTGCGCAGGGCATCGCCGATGCCGAGCACCTTGCTGCGGTCGATGGGGCCGCCGCGCAGGGCCTCGCCCCGCGTCAGGGCGGTGGCATAGATGGCCGGATAGGGCTTGCCGCACCAGATGGCCTCGCCGCCGATCTTCTCATAAGCCTCGGCAATGGCGCCGGCGCAATAAATGAGCTTGTCGCCCTTCTCCACCACCAGGTCGGGATTGGCGCAGATGAGGGGCACCGCGCGGGCCTTCATCTCATTCAATTGACCGCGGTAATCGTCCGGCGTCTCGGTGTCGTCGTCGAGAAGGCCAGTGCACACCACCACGTCCGCTTCGGCAAGGGGGGCGAGGGTGAGGTCGAGCCCCTCGAAGGTGCCCACGTCGCGGGGCGGGCCGAGATGGAACATGCGCGCGCCCGGGCGGGCCGCCAGCACGTCCCGCGTCACGTCGCCGGAGGTGACGATGGCGTCATAGGCGGAACGCGGCACGCCGAAGCGGTCCAGCATGTCGCGCACGAAGCCGTTGGGCCGCGGCGCGTTGGAGACGAGAATCACGCTGGCCCCGCCGGCCCTCGCCCGGCCCAGCGCCGCGCAGGCGGCGGGGAAGGCGGCGACGCCGTTATGCACCACGCCCCACACGTCGCACAGGATCAGGTCGTATTCGCCGGCAAAGGCGGAGAGGCCGGGCACCACGGGCGGTGCGTGGTGGGGGTGTTCTGCGTGCCCGTTCGGCGGGGTGCCCTCGGCCATGAAATCGTCTCCGGCGCCACATGGGATGCGCCGCCCGCCGCAGCGGACCGCGCGTTCGAGCCCGGGCCGGTCCCATGGCATCACAGCCCGGGGGGCAGGTCCGGCTCTTGTGCGGCGCACAGGTGCCACGGCGGGCGGCGAACCACAAGGGTGCAGCGTGCAGGGCGGAGCTGCACCGGCGCGTCAGGGATGCGCCTTGCCGGGGTGCCCGCCACCGTGGGCATGTCCCGCCCCATGGGGATGTCCGCCGCCATGGGGGTTGCCACCATGGGGGTTGCCCATGCCGTGGGGGTGCCCACCCGGGTGCCCGCTTCTCGGCGGCTCCTTCTGAGCCAGGGGCACGGTGGAGCGGGTGCGCGCCTCCACGCCGGGAACCTCGCGCACCAGAGCGCGGAAGGCGTCGCCGCGCACCTCGAAATTGGGATACTGGTCGAAGCTGGCGCAGGCCGGGGAGAGCAGCACCACCGGTGCGGGCAGGCCGGAGGCTTCCGCATCGCGCGTGGCCGCCGCCACCGCCTTGTCGAGGGTTCCCACCAGCTCGTGGGCTACGCCGTCGCCCAGGGTGCGGGCGAAATCCTGCGCCGCCTCGCCGATGAGATAGGCCTTGCGCACCCGCGCGAACCACGGGGCGAGGGGGGTGATGCCCCCCGCCTTCGGCTTGCCGCCGGCGATCCAGAAGATGTCCTCGAAGCTGGACAGGGCCCGCTCGGCGGCATCCGCATTGGTGGCCTTGCTGTCGTTGACGAACAGCACGGACCCCTTGTTGCCCACCTCTTCCATGCGGTGGGCGAGGCCGGGGAAGCGCTTCATGGCCACCGCGATCACCTCGGGGGCGACCCCCACGGCGCGGCAGGCGGCATAAGCGGCGGCGGCGTTCTGGGCATTGTGGGCGCCGCGCAGGGCGCCGATGCCGCCCAGGGGCAGGCGGAAGCGCTCGGCCCCGCCCTCGGACGCCACCAGCGTCTCGCCCTCGCGCCAGATGCCGTCCGGCAGGGGCCGCTTCACCGAGATGCGCACCACATGGGTGCCGGCGCGCTCGGCGCGATCGGCCATGGCGGCGGAGAAGTCGTCGTCCACCCCCACCACCGCCGTGCCGGTGCCCTCGACGCCGGTGACCAGGCGCTCCTTCACCGCCGCATAATTCCCGATGCTGCCGTGGCGATCGAGGTGGTCGGGCGTGATGTTCAGCATCACCCCCACGGAGGGGTCGAGGGAGGGGGCAAGGTCGATCTGGTAGGAGGAGCATTCCACCACATGCACCCGCCCCGCCTTGGGCGGAGCCAGGGAGAGAATGGCGGTGCCGATGTTGCCGCCCATCTGCACGTCGCGCCCGGCCACCCGCAGGATGTGGGTGATGAGCGCCGTGGTGGTGGACTTGCCGTTGGTGCCGGTGATGGCGATGAAGGGTGAGCGCCGGGCGATGGCGTGCCGCTCGCGGCAGAACAATTCGATGTCGCCGATGATCTCGACGCCCGCCGCCTGCGCCAGCTTCACCGACCAGTGCGGCTCCGGGTGGGTCAGCGGCACGCCGGGGGCGAGGATGAGGGCCTGGACGATGGTCCAGTCGATGTCATGGAGGTCCTGCACCAGGATGCCGGCCTCGCCGGCCTTGCGGCGGGAGGTCTCGGAATCGTCATAGGCGACGACTTGGGCGCCGCCGGCTTTGAGCGCCTCGGCGGTGGCGAGACCCGAGCCGCCGAGCCCGAAAAGGGCGACGGTCTGGTCCTTGAAGACGGTGACGGGGATCATCGGCAGCTCAAAAATCTCAAGGGGCAACGCGTGACGTTACTGCTCTAGTGCATGATCGCGCAAAGTGCGAACCGCTTTTGTGCGCCGCCCTCCGGTGCCGGTGCGTCGCACCCCCTGCCTCCGGGAAACTCCGCCCTTGACCCAAGGCAACATTAAGAACATTGAATGTTCAGGACTTCAAAAGGAGCAGGGCATGGCCAATGTGGGTGGGATCGACCGCGTGCTGCGGTTCGTCGTCGGTATCGTGCTGATCCTGGTGCCGTTCGTCGCACCTTCCGTTTCGGCTCTGGCGGGGCTTGGCAACTGGGCGTGGCTGATCGGTGCCGTGGGCGTGGTGATGCTGCTCACCGCCGCCTTCCGCTTCTGCCCGGCCTATCCGCTGCTGGGCATCAGCACCTGCGGGCGGAAATAAGCGGCCACGTACGAAAAAGGGCCCGCGGGGAATGCCTCGCGGGCCCTTTTTCGTTTGCCGGCGATGGCGATCCGCTCACCTGAGCTTCAGCGTCGCCAGCCCCGCCAGCGCCAGCACCACGGCGATGATCCAGAAGCGGATCACCACCTGCGGCTCGGTCCAGCCGAGCTGTTCGAAATGGTGGTGGATGGGGGCCATCTTGAACACGCGCTTGCCGGTGAGCTTGAACGAGGCCACCTGCACGATCACCGACACCGCCTCCAGCACGAACAGGCCGCCGATGACGGCGAGCACGATCTCGTGCTTGGTGGCCACCGCCACGGTGCCGAGCAGCCCGCCCAGCGCCAGCGAGCCGGTGTCGCCCATGAACACCTGGGCCGGGGGCGCGTTGAACCACAGGAAGCCGAGGCCCGCCCCCATCACCGCGCCGCAGATCACCGCCAGCTCGCCGGCGCCCGCCACATAATGGATCTGCAGATAGTCGGCGAACAGCACGTTGCCGGCGAGATAGGCGATGAAGCCGAACGAGCCGGCGGCGATCATCACCGGCACGATGGCCAGGCCGTCGAGCCCGTCGGTGAGGTTCACCGCATTGCCCGCCGCCACGATGACGAACAGGCCGAACACGGCGAAGAACAGGCCGAGGTCCAGCAGCAGGTCCTTGAAGAAGGGGAAGGCCACCGAGGTGGCAAGGCCGGGCTTGCCCACCTGCATGATGACCGCCACCGCGATGCCCGCCATCACCGCCTCGATGCCAAGGCGCGCCTTGCCGGACAGGCCATTATGGGTCTGCTTCGTCACCTTCAGGAAGTCGTCGTAGAAGCCGATCATGCCGAAGCCCAGCGTCACCCCCAGCACCACCCAGACATAGGGGTTGGAGAGGTTGGCCCACAAAAGGGTGGCCACCACGATGCCGGACAGGATCATCAGCCCGCCCATGGTGGGCGTGCCCTTCTTGGTGAGCAGATGGGATTGCGGCCCGTCGGTGCGGATCGGCTGGCCCTTGCCCTGCTTCAGCCGCAGCATGGAAATCATGGCCGGGCCGAACAGGAACACGAACAAAAGCGCCGTCACCACCGCCCCGCCGGTGCGGAAGGTGATGTAGCGGAACACGTTGAAGGCGGGAAACGACTGGTGGAACTCGGCAAGCCACTGGAGCATGAGGCCTCATCCTTCGAGGAGCGCGTCCTCGCCCGTGCGGAAGCGTTCGGCAAGGCCCTTCACCAGCGGCCCCATGCGGCTGCCGTTGGACCCCTTCACCATGAGCGTGTCGCCGCCCCGCAGGGCGGAGGCCACCATGGGTTCGAGATGGGTTGCGTGCATGGCATAGCCGCCGCGCCGCTCGGAAGGCAATGCCTGCCACAAAGCGTGCATCTGCGGGCCGCAGCAGAATACCTGGTCGATCTTGGCCGCGACGATGGCGGGGGCGAGGTCGGCATGGTGCGTCTCCCCGTCCGGTCCCAGCTCCAGCATGTCGCCCAGCACGGCGATGCGCCGGCCACGCGGACCCACCGGGGTGCGGCTCAGCACGTCGAGGGCGGCGCGCATGGAGGCGGGATTGGCGTTGTAGCTTTCGTCCAGCAGGGTCGCCGGCCCGCCCTTGACGGCGAGCCGCAGCGGAACGCCGCGCCCCGGCGGCGGCTTCAGCCGCGACAGGGCCAGGGCGGCCAGCGCGAGGTCGGCGCCCAGCAGCCGCGCCGTGGCGAGCACCGCCAGCACATTCTGCACGATGTGGCGGCCGGGCATGCCCACCTTGAAGGTGACCGGAACGCCCATCACGTCCGCCACAGCCACCGAGCAATAGGATTGCAGCGCCGCCTCCTTCAGCCACACGTCGGCGCCGGGGGTGGCGCCGAAGGTGACGATGCGCGCCACGCCGCGGGCCTCGGCGGCCGCCTTCAGCCGGCCGAACATGGGATTGTCCAGGTTCAGCACCGCCGTGCCGCCCGGCTCCAGCCCGTCGAAGATTTCCGCCTTGGCGTCGGCGATCTCCGCGATGCCGGAGAACTGGGCGATGTGCACCGGCTCCACGGTGGTGATGATGGCCACCTGCGGGCGCACCATCCGCACCAGCGGCGTGATCTCGCCGGGATGGTTCATGCCGATCTCGAACACGCCGTAGCGCGCCTCCCGCGGGAAGCGGGCGAGGGAGAGGGGCACGCCCCAGTGATTGTTGTAGGAGGCGGCGGAGGCGTGGGTCTCCCCGTCGGCGCCCAGCGCCATGCGCAGGGCCTCCTTGGTGGTGGTCTTGCCCACCGATCCGGTGACGGCCACGATGCCCGCGGTGGAGCGGGCGCGGGCGGCGCGGCCGAGGTCGGCGAGGGCGCCGAGCACGTCGTCCACCAGCAGCAGCGGGGCATCGGGCGGGAAGGCGTCCGCCTTCTCCCGCGCCACCACGGCCACCGCCGCGCCGGCGTCCAGCGCCTTGCCCACATGCGCGTGGCCGTCGCTGTTCTCGCCGGTGATGGCGAAGAAGGCGTCGCCAGGCTGGAGGGTGCGGCTGTCGATGGACACGCCGGTGACGGCGCCGGGCGCGCCGCGCACGCCGGCGCCCATGGCCTGTTCCATTTCAGCGAGGGTGTGGAGGAGGCGACCGCTCATGCTCATGCCGACAGCTCCCTGAGGGCCGCGAGGACCTCCCCCGCGTCCGAAAACGGATATGTCCGGTCGCCGATGATTTGGCCGGTTTCGTGACCCTTGCCGGCAATCACCAGCGCATCCCCGGGCTGAAGCAGGGCGATGGCCGCGCGGATGGCGTCCGCCCGCTCGCCGATCTCCTGCGCACCATGCGCCCCGGCCAGGATCTCTGCGCGAATTGTCGCAGGGTCCTCGCTGCGGGGGTTGTCGTCGGTGACGATCACCAGGTCCGCCTTGTTGGCGGCGATGGCGCCCATCAGCGGGCGCTTGCCGCGGTCGCGGTCGCCGCCGCAGCCGAACACCACCAGCAGCCGGCCGGGCACGGCGGCCCGCAGGGTGTCGAGCACGGTGGCCAGCGCCTCCGGCTTGTGGGCGTAGTCCACGAACACCAGGCGGCCGGGGTCCTCGCCGATGCGTTCGAGGCGCCCGGGCACGCCCTTCAGGATGCCCATGGCCTCGATCGCCTCGCGTCGGGGCGCCCCGCAGGCGATGGCGAGGCCCGCCGCCAGCAGCGCATTGTCCAGCTGGAAGCGCCCCACCAGGGGCACGGTCACTTCAAGCCCGGCGCCGGTGGCCGCATCGAGCCGCACCCTCTGCCCGCCCGGCGCGCCGGTGACGGCGAGGATCTCGATGGTTGGGGCGTCGAAGGGGTCCGCGCCGATGGACACGGTGGTAAGGCCGCGGGTGCGGGCCCAGGCGAGGGCGGTGGCGGCATAGGGCGCGGACAGGACGCCCACGGCGGTGCCGGAGACCGGCATCACCTGGGTGAACAGGCGCAGCTTGGCCTTGAAATAGGCGTCCATGCTCGGGTGGTAGTCGAGATGGTCGCGGCCGAGATTGGTGAAGCCCCCGGCGGTGAGGCGCACGCCGTCCAGGCGCTTCTGGTCGAGCCCGTGGGATGAGGCTTCCAGCGCCATGTGGGTGACGCCGCTGCCCGCCAGCCGGTCGAGGGTGGCATGCAGCTCCACCGGGTCCGGCGTGGTCAGGCTGCCATAGGTGGCGCCGTCGGGCGCCACCAGGCCGATGGTGCCGAGATAGGCGGCGCGGTGGCCCAGATGCGCCCAGATCTGCCGCAGGAAATAGGCCACCGAGGTCTTGCCCGCGGTGCCGGTGACGGCGGCGATGGTTTTCGGCTGGCGGGGATAGAAGCGCGACGCCGCGATGGCGAGGGAGAGCCGCACGTCCAGGGAGAAGGCGAAGGTGATGTCCCGCGGGGCCTCGTGCAGGCCGGCGGTGGGCTCCATCAGCACCGATTGCGCCCCCCGGGCGAGGGCGTCGCGCACGAAGCGCGCGCCGTCGTCCCTTGTGCCGGGAACGGCGACGAACAGGTCGCCCGGCTTGACCTTGCGGCTGTCGGCGGTGATGCCGCCCACCGGCCGCGCCGCGCCGGAGGCGGAGAGGATGCGGGCGTGGCCGTCCAGCAGCTGTCCGAGCGTAAGGTGGGTCATTGCGCCCCTTCTGGCATTTGCGCCCCTGGGTTGTCACCTTGCCGTAAAGGGAAACGCCGGCCGGGGCTGCCGGCGCCACCTCAATGCCGCTCGGCGACCTTCTGCGACCCGCGCAGGAGCTGTTCCGCATTGGGCAGGTTCTGCCGCGGCGCGATGTTCAGCAGGGGCGCGACGCGCTCCACGATCTTGCCCGCTGTGGGCGCGGCGTTCCAGCCCGAGGTGGCGAAGCCGTAGGTTTCCGCGGTGGCCTTGGGCTCGTCCAGCATCACCAGCACCAGGTAGCGCGGGCGATCCATGGGGAACACGGCAGTGAAGGAGGTGAGCAGCTTGTTCTTGGCATAGCGCCCGTTCACCACCTTCTCGGCGGTGCCGGTCTTGCCGCCCACCAGGTAGCCGGGAACCTCGGCCTTGCCGGCGGTGCCCTTCTCGGCATTCAGGCGCATGAGGTAGCGCATCTTGTCCGAGGTCTCGGGCTTCAGCACCCGCACCGCCACCTTCTGGGCCTCCGCCTCGGAGCGCTTGAGGAAGGTGGGCGGGATGAGATAGCCGCCGTTCACCATGGAATTCACCGCCATCACCGCCTGCAGCGGCGCCACCGAAAGGCCGTGGCCGAAGGCGATGGTGGCCGAGTTCAGCTCGCCCCAGCGGCGCGGGACGATGGGCTCGGCGCTTTCCGGCAGCTCGGTGCGCAGCCGGTCGAGCTGGCCCATCTTCTTCAGGAACGCCTTGTGCGCCTCCACCCCGAGGGAGAGCACCATCTTCGCCGTGCCCACGTTGGAGGAGACGAGGAAGATCTCCGGCACGCTGAGCACGCGGTTTTCGGCGTGGTAGTCGGAAATCTTGAAGCGGCCGAAATGCATGGCGCCGCGCGCGTCGAACGACGAATTGAGGCCGATCCTGCCGGAATCGAGCGCCATGGCGAACGACAGGGCCTTGAAGGTGGAGCCCATCTCGAACACGCCGGTGGTGAGGCGGTTGAGATAGGCGTCATCCTTCGGATTGCCCGGGGCGTTGGGGTCGAAGTCCGGCAGCGAGACCATGGAGACGATCTCGCCGGTATTGACGTCGGTCACCACGGCCATGGCGTGCAGGGCGGAAAACTTGTTCTTCGCCTTCAGCAGCTCGTCGCGGACCGCGTGCTGTACCCGCATGTCCATGGAGAGCTGCACCGGCTCCTGCTGGAGGTCGGTGGCGAAGCCGGCCATGTGCAGCTCGGCGAGGCCGCGGCCGTCGATATATTTCTCCAGCCCGGAAATGCCCTGGTTGTCCACATTCACCCCGCCGATGACGTGGGAGAGGATGGGGCCATCGGGATAGATGCGGCGGTTTTCCTTCAGGAAGCCGATGCCGGGCAGGCCGAGGCGGTGGATGGCGCGCATCTGCGCCGGGGTGATCTCCCGCTTCAGCCAGGCGAAGCCCTTGCCGGAATTCAGGCGCTTGCGGGTTTCCTCCACGTCCAGGTCGGGCAGCACCTTGAGCAGGCCTTCCAGCGCCTCGTCGGGGTCGATGAGGCGGCGCGGCTCGGCGAACAGGGAGGGGGACTTCACGTCGATGGCGACGATGTCGCCGTTGCGGTCGATCACGTCGGGCCGGGCCGAGGCCACCGCATCGGAGCCGCGGCCGCGGCTGGCGCCGGGCTCGGCGGTGACGGCAAGGTGGGCAAGCTGCACCGCGATGGCCGCGAACACCGCGCAGAAGGCCACCATCACCAGCTTGATGCGGCCGCGGGCGACGGTTTCCGCATCGCCGCGGCCGATGCCGAACAGGCCCCGCACCATGTGGCGGCCGCCCCGGTAGGCGAGATGGGCGAGGCGCAGGGAGAGCGGCCACAGCACCGCCCAGCTGGCGATGGCGCCGCGGCGCAGGCCGCGCAGGGCGGCGCGCCCGCCGGCGCCGGCCTGGCGGGACAGGGTGTCGAGCAGCACGGCGCAGGCGTCGTCGGCGCGCTTCACGGCCGGGCCGGCGGCGGCCGCGGCGGCGCTCGCGATGCGGGACAGGCGGGCGGTGAGGGCGGTGAAATCGACCATGGCGACCTCGTCAGCGCCAGCCGGACATGAAGCCGGGCGGCAGCAGGCGTTCCAGCGGATTTTCCGGGGCGGGCGGGGATGCCGGGGCCGGGGGCGGCGGCTCGGCGGGGGCCTGCTGCGCCACCGGGGCGGGTCGCGGCGCGGGCGGACGGGACGGGGCGGCAGCCGGCTTGGGCGGCGGGTTTGCGGGCCGCAGCGCCGAGGTGGCGGGCACGCTTGCCCCGCCCGTGCCGGCAGGCGCGGCGCCGCCGCCGGTGGATCTGGTGCTGGCGGAGCCGGTGGAGGCGGTGACGAGCGGCGCGTCCACCAGGGCTTCGAGAATGTCGCCGATGCCGTCGGTGGAGCCCGCCGGCTTCTCCGGCAGGTCGTCGAGGCTGGAGATGGATTCCACGTCCAGCCGCTTCATGTCCAGGTGCCGTTCCACCAGGCCCTGGATGTAGATGGGCGAGGTGCGCCGCGCCCATTCCGCCTTCATCAGGGAGATGGCGTCGCGCTCCTTGCGGATCTGGACACGCAAAGAGGCGAGGCGCTCGGCTTCGGCCGTCGAGGCATATTTGAGCTGGTAGACCACCGCTGCGGTCACCAGCAGCGCGACGATCATCACGACGTTGGCGACACGAAACATCTGTCCTAGCGTCTCCGCCCGTGGCGTTGCGGTGGTGGGGCGGGAAGCAGCCCCATCAGGTCACCGCCCGGATGCGCCGGGGCCTCCGTGCGCTCGGCCGCGCGAAGTTTCGCGGACCTTGCACGCGGATTTCCTGCCACTTCCTCGGGGCCGGCTTCCACCACACCCTTCGCCAGCAGGCGGAAGGAGGGCTCCGGCCCTTCCGCTTGCGGCAGGTGGCGCGAGGCGGACGGTGCCTTTGCCCGGTTTGACAGAAAAGTCTTAACGATCCTGTCCTCAAGGGAATGGAAGGTGACCACCACCAGGCGCCCGCCCGGGGCCAGCGCCCGCTCGGCGGCGGCCAGCGCCCGCACCAGCTCGTCCAGCTCCTCGTTCACGGCGATGCGCAGGGCCTGGAAGGTGCGGGTGGCGGGGTGGATCTCGCCGGGCTTGGCCCACACCACCCGGGCGACGATCTCGGCCAGCTGTGTGGTGCGGGTGATGGGCGCCTCGGCGCGGGCCTTGACGATGGCCTTGGCGATGGCGCGCGACTGGCGTTCCTCCCCCAGCGACCAGATGACATGGGCGAGGGTGGTCTCATCCAGCTCGGCCACGAGGTCCGCCGCCGAGCGCCCGGTGTCGCCCATGCGCATGTCCAGCGGCCCGTCGCGGCGGAAGGAGAAGCCGCGCTCGGCCTCGTCCAGTTGCATGGAGGAGACGCCGATGTCCAGCACCACCCCGTCGAGGGGGGCGAAGCCGTGATCTGCGGCGTCCTCGTCCAGGCGGGAGAAGCGATCGTGCACCAGCACCAGGCGGCCCGCGCTTTGCGCGACAAGGGCCTGGCCGGCGGCGATGGCGGTGGGGTCGCGGTCGATGGCCAGCACGCGGCAGTCGGCGGCGGCGAGGATGGCCCGCGTGTAGCCTCCCGCGCCGAAGGTGCCGTCCACGTAACGGCCGGCCTCCTTCGGCGCGAGATGCGCGAGAACCTCGGCGAGCATCACGGGCAGATGACGGGCCGGTCCGCCAGCGGCGTCGGCGGGGCCGTCGCCGTGGCCCGTCGTCATGGTGTGACGCTCCCCGGGTTCTGCGCTCGGGAGCCGATGGCCCGGCGCAGCTCGCGCACCTTTTGGGTGGCCTCCGCGAGATGCGCCTTCAGCCGCTCCGGTTCCCAGATGCGGAATTTGTGCCCCAGCCCCACGAACGACACCTGGTCGGTGATCGCGGCGTGGGCCTTCAGGCTTTCGGTCAGCACCACCCGGCCTTCCGGGTCGATGCGCAGGGTTTCGCTGGTGCCGTAGAGGGCGGCGGCCAGCTCCTCGCGCGCTTCGGAATAGGGCGGGTAGCGCTCGATCAGGGCGTCGATCTCGCCGATGAGCCGGTTTCCGCCCGCATCCAGCGCGGGTTCGGCAAGGCTCGGGTGGCAATAGAGGCCCTCCGCGCCGTCCTTGGCCAGCACCGTGCGGTAGGGCGCGGGGATGGAAACCCGGCCCTTGGCGTCGAGGCGCATCGTGTAGGTGGACACGAAGCGGTCCATGGCGCCCGGGTGCCCCTTCCTGCGGCGGCTGGCTGATGGAGGCCGTCCGCCCGACGGCGAAAGCCGTCCATCCTGTTCATGGGTAACAATGGGCTAACATGGGTGAGCATGGGTCGTCAACGGATTGGCATGGGCGTCCGGGGTCCATTTGACCGGAGGACGCGCTCAATTCCCGCCCCGCCCCGCCGATGCCGGGGGTGGCGCCGTTGCCGCCCCCGGCAGGTGGGCCGGCCGGCTTTCTCCCGGCGGCGGCCCGGGCTAGGCTCGCGCGGTTCACCGGCATGAAGGCCCAAGTCCCGCATGTGGTCCCGCCTCTACTGGCTCGCCGTGGGCGGCCCGCTCGCCGCCGGCCTCCTCCTGATGGGTGCCGATCCCGCGCCGCTGGCCGACCTGCGCAACGGCCTGTTCGATCTCTACCAGCGCGCCGCGCCGCGCCCCTACGATCCCGAACTGCCGGTGCGCATCGTGGATGTGGACGAGGCCTCCCTGGCCCGTCTCGGCCAATGGCCGTGGCCCCGCGCCACCGTGGCGGCGCTGGTGGAGCGGCTCGCCGGCATGGGCGCGGCCGCCATCGCCTTCGACATGGTGTTCGCCGAGCCCGACCGGCTCGATCCCGCCGCGGTGGCCGGCCTGCTGCCGGAGGATGTGCGCGGGCCGGTGGCGGCGGCGCTGGCCGGGCGCGAGGGCAATGACGAAAAGCTCGCCCGCGCCCTCGCCGCCGCGCCCTCAGTGCTGGGGGCGGTGCTCACCGTGGAGCGGCCGGGGGCCGCCTATCCCGCCAAATGGGGCCTCGCCAGCGCCGGCGACGATCCCCTCGGCTTCGTCCCGCACTTCTCCGGCGCGGTGGCGCCGTTGCCGCTGCTGGCGCAGGCGGCCAGGGGCATCGGCGCGCTCAACTGGCTGCCGGATCGCGACCAGGTGGTGCGCCGGGTGCCGCTGCTGCTGGCCCTCGACGGCCGCCTCGTACCCGGCCTCGGCGCCGAGGCGCTGCGGGTGGCGCAGGGGGCGAGCACCTATGTGGTGCGGGCCTCCAACGCCAGCGGCGACGAGGGCTTCGGCACCCGATCCGGCATCACCGCGATCAAGATCGGCGCCCTCGACGTGCCCACCGATGCCCAGGGGGAAGTGCGGGTGCGCTTCACCCCCACCGATCCGCGCCGCTTCCTCTCCGCTGCAGCGGTGCTGGAGGGCGCCGTCCCGGCCGCGGAGGTGGACGGCCGCATCGTGCTGGTGGGCACCAGCGCGGCCGGGCTGAAGGACACCCGCGCCACGCCACTCGATGCCGCGGTGGCCGGCGTGGAGGTGCAGGCCCAGCTCATCGAGCATGTGGCCAGCGGGGCGAACCTGGTGCGGCCGGACTGGGCGCGCGGGGCGGAAATGGTGCTGGCGGCGCTGCTCGGCCTGGTGCTGGCCCTGGTGCTGCCGCGGGTTTCGGCGGTGGCGGCGGGGCTTGCCGGCGTGGCGGCGCTGTCGATGCTGGGGGCGGGGGCGTGGCTGGCCTTCACCCGGGCGGACCTGCTGCTGGACCCCATGGGGCCGGGGGCGGCGGTGCTGGGGGTCTATATCCTCGGCGTCCTCGCCCTGTATCGCGACGAGCAGCGGCAGAAGAAATGGGTGCGCTCGGTGTTCGGCCGCTTCGTCTCGCCCCAGGTGGTGGACCGCCTCGCCGCCCATCCCGAGCGCCTGGTCCTCGGCGGGGAGACGCGGGAGATCACCATCCTGTTCTGCGACCTGCGCGATTTCACCTCGCTGTCGGAAACCATGGATGCGCAGGCCCTCACCCGCTTCATGAATTCCTACCTCACCCCCATGACCGAGGTGGTGCTGGCCCATGGCGGCACCATCGACAAATATATCGGCGACGCCATCATGGCCTTCTGGAACGCGCCGGTGGACGACCCCCACCACGCCCGCAACGCCGCCTTGTGCGCTTTGGCCATGTCGCGGCGGCTGGATGGCCTGAACGAGGTGTGGGCGCGCGAGGCGCAGGCGGCGGGCCGGCCCTTCGCCCCCGTGCGCTGCGGCATCGGCCTTGCCACCGGGCCGTGCTGCGTGGGCAACCTGGGGTCCGACCAGCGGCTCGAATATTCCTGCCTCGGCGACGATGTGAACCTCGCCTCGCGCATCGAGGGGGCCACCAAGGGCATGCGCGTGGACATCCTTGTCTCGGAGGTGACGCGGGCGGCGGCGCCGGGCCTCGCCTTCCTGGAGGCCGACCTTCTGATGCTGAAGGGCAAGTCGCGGGCGAGCCAGCTCTATCTGCTGGCCGGCGATGCCGCCTTTGCCGCCTCGTCCGGCTTCGAGGTGCTGGCGCGGCGCCATGCGGCGCTGATGGCCGCCTACGGGGCGGGGGAATTCGCCGTCGCCGCCCCCTTCGCCGAGGGGCTGGCCGAGGCGGCGCCGGCCCGGCTGCACCGCTTCTATGCCCTTTACGGGGAGCGCTGCCGCGCGGCGCTGGCACCGGCCGCGCCCGGCGGCACCTGAGGCGCCGGGCACTCTTGCCAAGCCACGACGGGACACGCAAGAAGGAACCGATGAGCGGCGAACGACCCACGCCTTTGCCCACCGGACCCGAGCGACCGCCGCCGGGCGCGCCGGCACCGGGCGATGCGCTGCCGCGCACGGTTCTGGGCTACCTGTGGCGGGCCTCGCCCATGAGCCACATCCGCCTGTTCGCGCTGGTGCTGCTGCTGCTGCCCTTCAATTATGCCTCGCTGGAGCTGCCGCGCCTCATCGTCAACGGCGTGACCGACGCCATCGGCGGCACCGTGCCCCGGCTGCTGGATGTGGATCTGGCGCTGCCCGAGGTCCTCGGTGGCGCCGTGCTGGTGTCGTTTCCCGGCTTCGAGGTGACCGGCTTCGGCCTGCTGGCGGGCCTTGCGGCGGTGCTGTTCGCGCTCCAGCTCATCCAGCAGCACATTGGCCGGCTCATCGACATGGCCAAGGCGCGGCTGGGCGAGCGCATCATCGTCGGCCTGCGCCGCGAGCTGTTCGACGTGATCCAGCGCCTGCGGCCGGAAGCGCCGATGAAGAGCAAGGCGCTGGAAGTGGGCAACATGCTGCGCTTCGAGGTGGGGCCCATCTCCCCCTTCGCCGGCATGGCCTTCGCGCAGCCGCTGAAATCGGCCGGCCTCATCGGTTCGGCGGTGCTGCTCATCTTCACCCAGAACGCCTTGCTCGGCTCCTGCGCCGTGGGCATCCTGGTGCTGAACTACGGGCTGCTGGGCGTGCAGCGGCGGGACAATGCGGGCAAGCTGAAGGTGCTGCAGCGCGAGGCGGTGGCGCTGGGCAAGCGGGTGATGTCCGGCATCGAGCGCCTGCCGCTGGTGCACGGCTTCGCCACCAGCCCGTGGGAGCGCGCGGAGGTGGACGAGCGCCTCGGCGCCGTCTCCGAGGCGAACCTGGACATGAAGCGCCAGAACGCCACCGACCGGGTGCTGAACCTGCTCATGTCGGACGTGCCCACCCTGGTGTTCTATTTCGTCGGCGGCTGGCTGGCCCTGTCGGGGGCCATCAACATCGGCCAGCTGGTGGCGGTGGTGGCGGCCTATGGCCAGATCCCCGAGCCGCTGAAGGAGCTGATCGACTGGGACGAGAAGCGGGTGATCGCCCAGGTGCGCTATGATTTCGCCCGCTATTACCTGGAAACGCGGGAGGTGTGGCCCGCCGGCTCCCAGGCCGACCAGGAGGGGCCGCAGCCGGCGTTCGACGCCAGCGTGAAGATCGCCGACCTCGGCGTGGTGGACCCCGCCGGCAGCGTGCTGCTGGAGGAGGTGAGCTTCGAGGTGAAGGCCGGCACCGCCACCGCCCTCACCGGCCCCGATGCCGGCGGCAAGCACGCGGTGGCCCGGGTGTGCGGGCGCGCCATCTCCCTCTACAGCGGCTCGGTGCGCATGGGCGGGCACGATCTGGCCAGCGCTTCGGAAGCGCTGCTCGGCCGGCATGTGGCCTATGCCGGGGGCGATCCCATCGTGCTCACCGGGTCGTTGCGGGAAAACCTGGTGTGCGCCCTGCGGCGGCGGCCCGGGCGCGATCCGTCGCAGGCCATCGACCTTGCCGCCTACGGCCTGGCCGATGCTGCCGCCCTCGACCGGCGGGTGCTGGCGGCGCTGGGGCAGGCCGGGCTCGGTGACCTGGTGGTGCGGCTCGGCCTGGAGCGCCGGCTCGACCCGGAACAGGCGCCGGCGCTGGCGGAGCGCCTCGTCACCCTGCGCGCCGCGGTCACCGACGCGGTGGCGCGGCGGGAGGCGGACACCGGCCGGGTGCTGATGGAGCCGTTCCGCTTCGCTAGCTTCAACCGCTGGATGACGCTGGCCGAGAACATCCTGTTCGCCACCCCGCTCCATGACCGGCGCGGCTCCGCCTCGCTGCTGGGCGAGCCGGCGCTGGCGCCGCTGCTGCGCAAGGCGGGCCTGGCCGACGACCTGCCCGCTTTCGGCCATGGCGTGCTGCGCCTGCTGGCCGACCTTGCCGGCGGGCCGGAGGAACTGGCGGGCATCGACACCAAGGGCCTGCTGCGGGCCGAGGAGGTGGCGCAGGCGAGCCGCCTCGCCACCCATGAAAGCGGGACGGCGGCGGCGGCGGAGGGCGAGGACCGCGCCCTGCTCCTGCGCATCGCCGGGCGCTATTGCGAGCCGCGCCACCGCTTCGGCCTCATCGATGCGGCGTGGCAGGAACGGGCGCTGCACGGCCGGGCGCAGCTGGCGCATCTGAAGGAGATTGCCGCAATTCCCCTCGCCCGCTACCAACCGGCGGCCTATTGCGCGGCCTTGTCGGTGCGCGAGAACCTGCTGTTCGGCCGCATCGCCGCCGATCGGGCGGGGGCGGCGGCGGTGGTGGACGAGCTGGTGCGCGACTGCCTGGTGCTGGACGGGCTCATCGGCGCGGTGGAAGGGCTGTGCCTCGATGTGGCGGTGGGTGAGGGGGGATTGCCCCTGTCCGCCGCCGAGCGGGGCAAGCTCACCCTCGCGCGGTGCCTGGTGGCCGACCCCAGCGTGCTCATCATCGACGATGCGCTGGTGCCGCTCTCCCCCGCCGAGCAGAGCCGGCTGCTGGAGCAGGTGCTGGCCCAGCGCGCCGGGCGCACCAGCCTCGTGGTGCTGGATGCGGGCGAGCCCCTGCACCTCTTTTCCCAGGTGGTGGTCATGGCCCATGGGCAGGTCGAGCGCATCGACGTGGCGCAGGCCCACCCCGCCAGTTCCGAAAGCGACATGTCATGAGCATCGACGACGAGGCCCGCACCCTGGCCCGCATTCCCATGTTCCGCGAACTGGAGCCCAGCCAGCTGCGCCTGCTGGCCTTTTCCGCCGCGCGGCTGGACGTGGCCGCGGGGGACATCCTGTTCCAGCAGGGGGAGGCGCCGGACGCCGCCTATGTGGTGCTGGAGGGGGTGGCCATCATCGAGGTGACGGCCGGCGGGGCGGCGCACGAGGTGGCGCGGCTGGGCCGCGATACGGTGGTGGGGGAAATGGGGGTGCTCACCGGCGAGCCGCGCAGCGCCACGGTGCGGGCGGGCGAACCCATGAGCGTGCTGCGCATGGAGACCGACCTGTTCCTCGCCCTTCTGGACCGCACGCCGTCCCTCGCCCGCGCGGTGCTGCGCGACCTCGCCTTCCGGCTCCAGGAGACCACGCGGGCGCTGGTGAAGGCGCGGGGCTGAGCGCCTGGGCCAGGCTCTGCGGGCCCCGCCCGGGGCCTTTTCCGGGAGATGATGAGCCGGCGCATCTATTGCCCGGCTGGCCCGCTTGCATCCCGTTGCGGCACACTCCACCATGCCGCGCCATTCTTTACTGGGGGTATCGGGATGCGAGTCGTCAAGGTTGTGATCGGGCTGATTCTGGCCCTGTCTCTCGCCGCATGTTTCGAGGGGGCGCCCGGCCCCGCGGGTCCGCAGGGCCCGGCCGGCGTGGCCGGTCCGCAGGGGGCTGCCGGTGCCGCCGGCGTGGCTGGACCGGCAGGTCCCGCCGGCCCCACCGGTGCGCAGGGTCCCGTGGGTCCGGCCGGTCCGCAGGGGGCGCAGGGCGTGGCCGGCGCGCCGGGTTCCGCCAACATCACCGTGCGCGCCGCCGCCTGCCCGGCGGCCGGCTGCCTTGCGAGCTGCGAAGCCGGCGAGAGCCTGATCGGCGGCTATTGCGTGAACCAGGACCGGGGCCTGCAGCACATCGCCGTCATCTCGGCCCGCGCCGACAAGACCGAGGTGGAGTGTCTGCATCCGGTGAAGCAGATCGTGGCGGTCTGCCTGAAGCCCTGACGTTTGCGACCCGCGGAAGGCCCGTGAGCCGAGCTCACGGGCCTTCGTGCCAGCCGGTCCGGTCCGGCGCGGAGCCGCCGGGATCAGGCGCGCTTGCGCAGGATCTTGAGGCGCCCCAGCAGTTCGGCCACCGCCTCCGGGGGCAGGTGGCCGATTTCCCGGGCCAGCAGGTTGGCCAGCTCGGTGGCCTGCGGGCTGAGGCCGGCGGTATCCACCACCACCCGCGGCCGCGAGACTTCGGCGAGGCGCTGGAGATCTTCCGCCTCGTCCCAGATCACGTTGAAATAGGCGATCACCCGCTGCACCAGCGCCCAGGTGGGCTTGCCCCGCTTGCCTGTCTCCAGCGCCGAGAGATAGGTGGGGGTGACGCCGATGGCGCGCGCCATCTCGCTGAGGGTCACGCCGCGGGCGGCGCGCAGGTCGCGCACCCGGCGTCCAAAGGGGGTCATGGCGGGTCCGGCCGGCTCCTCGATGGGGATTGCCGCCGGAGGCTAGAGCGCGATCCGGTCAAATTGAATTAATTTGATCGGTGAATCGCCCTCGCCTTTCACGCTGGAGAAGGCGTTGCGGCCGGGACCGGGCAGGCAAAAGAACGGCGGCGCAGGGCGCCGCCGTTCGCATTCATGAAGCCGGCATCCGCGGCGCGGGTGCGCCGCCGGCCGGTGCCGATGGCATCAGGCCCAGGAGCTGTCGTCGCCGCCGCCCCAGTCGCCGCCGTCGTCATAGCTGGCTTCCTGGGTCTCGCCTTGGGTGTCGGCGTTCCAGAAATTGTCCGGCTGGGCCTCGTTCCCGCCCAGCGCCGCCTGCGCGTCGCTGCCGAGATCGCCAGTGGAGCCGGCATCGCCCGCGGGCTTGCCGATATCCGCCGCCGCCTGCTGGGCGATGGCGCCGTCGCCGCCGGCCATCATGTTCTTGATGCCGTCATAGAGCAGCGCGCCGCCGGCCACGCCAGCCGCAGTGGCAAGGGCGCCCTGCAGGAAGCCGCCGCCGCCGAACCCGCCGCGCTGCTGCATCGGCTGCTGGCCCCAGGGGCCACCCTGCTGGGGGTAACCGCCCTGCTGGGGCGCGCCGGGCTGGGCATAGCCCTGCTGGGCATAACCGGGCTGAGCGTAACCCTGCGGCACGCCCATGGGAGCACCGGCCGTCCGCGCTCCGGCCGAGGGCACGGAGGGGCGCGAGCCGCCGAAGAGGCCACCCAGGAAGCCGCCGCCACCCTGGCGGGACTGGGCGTCCGCCGCGCGCGCCTCGGCATCCTGCAGCTGGTATTCCAGCTCCTGGACCCGGGCGTAGGCCTGCTGGAGCGCGTGCTCCTGCACGATCACGCTCTGGGCAAGGGCATAGGTCGCAAAGGGTGCCTCGGCGACGCGGCGCGCGATCAACGCCTCCGCTTCAGCGTCGCGCGGCTGGCTCGCCACACCGCGCATGCGGTCGAACAAGCCGTCGATCAGGGCACGTTCCTCGGGGGTCATTTCCGTCTCCGGTGGTTAGACGGGCTGGATATGAGCAGGCGAGAACGGCGCCGGAAGGGCGGGGCAGATGAAATTTTCGTAACGTTGCGTAAAGTCGCAGATCCCTTGCCGGCTATTCGGCGGCGCTGGCGGGGGAGGCGGCATCGCCGGCCGGGGCGCCGACGCCGAAGCGGCGGGCCACATAGGCCTCCACCATCTGGCGGAATTCGTCCTGGATATTGGCGCCGCGCAGGGTCGCCACCTTCTTGCCGTCGATGAAGACGGGCGCGGACGGGGTTTCGCCGGTGCCGGGCAGGGAGATGCCGATGTCGGCATGCTTGCTCTCTCCCGGCCCGTTCACGATGCAGCCCATGACCGCCACGTTGAGGGTCTCGACGCCGGGATACTGCGCCTTCCACACCGGCATGCGGGTGCGGATCATGTCCTGCACGCTCTGCGCCAGCTCCTGGAACACGGTGGAGGTGGTGCGACCGCAGCCGGGGCAGGCGGCCACCAGCGGAACGAAGGTTCTGAGCCCCATGGTCTGCAGGATCTCCTGCGCCACCTGCACCTCGCGGGTGCGGTCGCCGTTGGGCTCGGGCGTCAGCGACACGCGGATGGTGTCGCCGATGCCCTGCTGCAGCACCACCCCCATGGCGGCGGTGGAGGCGACGATGCCCTTGGAGCCCATGCCCGCCTCGGTGAGGCCGAGATGCAGGGCGTAATCGGCGCGGCGGGACAGCTCGGAATAGACCGCAACGAGGTCCTGCACCGCCGAAACCTTGGCCGAGAGGATGATGCGGTCGCGCCCAAGGCCGATCTCCTCTGCCAGAGCGGCGGAGAGCAGGGCGGAGCGGACCAGCGCCTCGCGCGTCACCACCCGCGCCTCGGCCGGGTTCGGCAGCAGGGCGTTCTCGTCCATCAGGCGGGTGAGCAGCTCGCCGTCCAGCGAGCCCCAGTTGGCGCCGATGCGCACCGGCTTGTCGTGGCGGATGGCGGTTTCGACGATGGCGGCGAACTGCCGGTCCTTCTTGTCGCCGAAGCCCACGTTGCCGGGATTGATGCGGTATTTGTCCAACGCCTGCGCGCAGGCCGGATGGTCGGCCAGCAGCTTGTGGCCGATATAATGGAAATCGCCTACCAGCGGGGCGTCGATGCCCTGCGCCAGCAGCTTCTCCTTGATGTGCGGCACGGCGGCGGCGGCCTCGTCGCGGTCCACCGTGATGCGCACGATCTCTGAGCCGGCGCGCGCCAGCGCCGCCACCTGGCGCACCGTGCCGGCGATGTCCGCGGTGTCGGTGTTGGTCATGGATTGGACCACCACCGGCGCGCCGCCGCCCACCCTCACCCGGCCCACCATGACACCCACGGTGGGGCGCCGCGTGGTGGGGCCGGCCTGGGTCAGTTCGGCGGGTACCACGGGCTGGGGCAGGGGCGTGGTCATCTGGGGTCCGTCCTTGGCAGGCGCCATCAGATTTCAGGTGCGCGCGGGCTTCGAGTAGGCCGGCGCGGGGCGAGCGTCAATCGTCCGCCGGGGCGGGCGCGGGCTCCGGGCCCCGCTCGGCCTCCCGGCACGGGCCGCAGGTGCCGGCCACCTCCAGCACCCGCTGGCGCGGCTCGAACCCCACCGCCCGCGCCGCCCACGCCAGGTCGCGCCCCACCGCATGGGAGGACACTTCCCGCGTCAGCCCGCACCGGTCGCAGATGAGGAAAACCACCACCTCGTCCCCCTCGTGGGGATGGGCGCAGGCGAGGAAGGCGTTGCGGCTCTCGATGCGGTGGGCGAGGCCCTCGGCCACCAGGAAGTCGAGCACCCGGTAGACCGACATGGGCGGCGTCGGCTCCCCGGCCGCGGCGAGGCGCTCGACGATCTCGTAGGCGCCGAGGGGAACGTGGCTCTCGGCCAGCGCCCGCATCACGCTGCGCCGCAGGGGGGTCAGCCGCAGGCCCTTCCTGGCGCAGCATTGCTCCACGCGCGCCATGGCCCCGGCCACGCATTGGCCGTGATCATGGTCGAGAAGGCTGGGCTCGGGCGTGCTCACGTCCCCTATTTAATACAGAAGGATGCGTCCTGCCATCCGCGCGGGTGCGGGGTTCGCCCCATGGCCGCGTTGCTTCGTTGCCTGGGGCGTTGCAATGTGGCCGACGCAGGGTTCGCCCCTGCACGCGTGACAGCACCGTCACACCGCTCCGCTAAACCGTCATCTCCGGCCCTGTGCCGGGAAACCCCGCACCTTGTCGAGGAACAGCCATGCTCAAGGGGAAGGTCGCCGTCGTCACCGGGTCCACCAGCGGAATCGGGCTTGCCTATGCCCGCGGCTTCGCCAAGGAAGGTGCCAACATCGTGATCAACGGCCTCGGGGACGCCGCCGCCATCGAGAAGGAGCGCGCCGCCATCGAGAGCGACTTCGGCGTGAAGTGCCTGTATTCGGCCGCCAACATGCTGAAGGCGGACGAGATCGAGGGCATGGTGAAGCTCGCCGAGACCGAGCTGGGCGCCTGCGACATCCTCGTCAACAACGCCGGCATCCAGCATGTGGCGCCCATCGAGGAGTTCCCGGTCGATACCTGGAACATGATCATCGCCATCAACCTGTCGGCGGCCTTCTTCGCCATGCGCGCGGCCATCCCCGGCATGAAGGCGAAGAAGTGGGGCCGCATCATCAACACCGCCTCGGCCCATGCGCTGGTGGCCTCGCCCTTCAAGTCGGCCTACGTCTCGGCCAAGCACGGCATCGCCGGCCTCACCAAGACCGCGGCGCTGGAGACCGCCACCTTCGGCATCACCGTGAACGCCATCTGCCCCGGCTATGTGTGGACCCCGCTGGTGGAGAAGCAGATCCCGGACACCGCCAAGGCCCGCGGCATGACCGAGGAAGAGGTGAAGAAGAACGTGCTGCTCGCCGCCCAGCCCACGAAGGAATTCGTGACGGTGGAGGAAGTGGCCGCTCTGGCGGTGTTCCTGGCGTCCGACAACGCCCGCTCCATCACCGGCTCCATGCAGCAGATCGACGGCGGATGGGTGGCCGAGTGAGGCAGCCGGGCCCGAGGCGCGCGCCGTGACCCGGCGCGAAGGCCTGAAGCCGGTCAGCCTTGCGCTGCAGGGGGGAGGCGCCCATGGCGCCTTCACCTGGGGTGTGCTCGACCGCCTGCTGCAGGACGACCGCCTGGTCATCTCGGGCATCTCGGGCACCAGCGCCGGCGCCATGAACGCGGTGGTGCTGGCCTCCGGCCTCGCCAAGGGCGACCCGGAGGAGGCGCGCCTCGCCCTCACCCAGTTCTGGAAGGACGTGTCGCGGGACGGGCGCATGTCGCCCCTCCAGCGCACCGCCTTCGACCGGGTGATGGGCAATTGGTCGCTGGCGCGCAACCCGGCCTATCTCGCCTTCGAGGTGGCCTCGCGCTTCTTCTCGCCCTACGACTTCAACCCGCTCAACATCAATCCCCTGCGCGAGATTCTGGAAGCGCACGTGGATTTCGAGGAGCTGCGCCGGTCGCAGGTGAAGATCTTCATCTCTGCCACCAATGTGCACACCGGGCGCGCCCGCATCTTCGGCCATGAGGAGATGAGCGCCGACGCGGTGATGGCCTCCGCCTGCCTGCCGTTCCTGTTCCAGGCGGTGGAGATCGACGGGGTGCCCTATTGGGATGGCGGCTATATGGGCAATCCGCCCTTGTTTCCGCTCTATGAGAAGGCGGAAGCGGACGACATCATCCTGGTGCAGATCAACCCGGTGATCCGCGAGACCACGCCGCGCACCGCCTCCGAGATCCAGAACCGCATCAACGAGATCACCTTCAACGCCTCGCTCCTGGCGCAGCTGCGCGCCATCGACCATGCGGCCAAGCTCATCGACCAGGGGCTTCTGACCCGCTGGACCCTTGGCGGCTCCAGCTTCCGACGGGTGCGGCTGCATCGCATCGGCGGGGCGGACCAGCTCACGGCGCTGGACGCCACCTCCAAGATGAATGCGGAGTGGACCTTTCTCCAGCACCTGCGCGACCTCGGCCGGGTGGCGGCGGAGGCGTTCCTGGAAACCCATTTCGACGATCTGGGCCGGCGCTCCACCTTGGATCTCAGGCTGGAGCTGGCCGACTGAGGCCCGCGGGGCGGCGCGTGCGCCACCCCACCGCCGGCCGGATCAGCGCGAATCCTTCTTCGCCTGCGCCACCGCCACGAATTTGGTGACGCGGCCGGCCTCGCCCGCCGCCGAGCCGATGCGGTCGAGGCGCGTGCGGGCCTTGGCGCGCATGCCGTCATTGCCCCGCGGCAGGTTTTCCGGGCGGGTCGCCCGCTTGGAATCGCGCTTCAGCTCCAAAGCGCGATGGGCATTGGCCATCAGCGCCTCGCGGGCCGCCTCGGCCTTGCGGCGGGTCAGCTCGCGGCGGGCGCGGGTGAGGGCGTCGGTGAGCACGGCGGCCTTCTGGCGATTGCCGGAATCGGCCTTCTCGAACGTCACCTCGCCCCGCCCGCCCTTGCCGCGCAGGGCCCGGCGCTGGTTGTTGGCGATGGTCTGGGCCCGGTCGCGCCGCTCGCGCAGATGGGCGACGAGGGCGGCAAGGTCCGCGTCCTCCAGCATCCCCAGGGCGGGATGACGGGCCTTCGCGACGAACTCCATCTCGGATTCGGTGAGCAGGCGCTGCTCGGTCTTTCGGGTGTGGGCCATTGCATCCGCCTCTGCGCATTGGTCTCGGGTGAAGATGGGAGTACGACGCCACAGATTAAAGTTCCACGACAGCGCGTGCAGCGCGCCGGATCGGCGACGGGCGCGCCAGGGGCGGAGGGAGGAAGCAGGATGACGCAGCACCTGATGCCGGGGCCCGGCACGCTCCCCGCAAGCGCCGCGCCCGCGGCGCCGGTGCTCCCCATTCTCCACCGCGACGGCATGATGCTGATCATCGACAAGCCCTTCGGCCTGCCGGTCCATGCCGGTCCCAAGGGTGGGGAGACGCTGGCGGACCATCTCGACGCCTTGCGCTTCGGCCTGCCCCGGGCGCCGGAGCTGGCCCACCGGCTGGACAAGGACACCTCCGGCTGCCTGGTGCTGGGCCGGCATGCCAAGGCTTTGGCGTTGCTGGGAAAGCTGTTTGCCGGCGGCGGCGTGGGCAAGACCTATGTGGCGCTTGCTTTGGGGGCGCCGGCGGCGGACGAAGGGCGCATCGACCAGCCTCTGGCCAAGCGCTCGCCCCATCGCGGCTGGTGGATGCAGGCGGTGCCCAAGGGCACCCCGGGCGCGCAGGAGGCGGTCACCGACTACCGGGTGATCGCCCGCAGCGGCAGCCTGGCGGTGCTGGCCCTGTCGCCGCTCACCGGGCGCACCCACCAGCTGCGCGCCCACCTGGCCCATCTGGGCCATCCCATCCTCGGCGACACCATCTATGGCGGCGCCTCCCGCCTGCCGGGCGGGCCGAAGCTGCACCTGCATTCCCGCCGCATCGTGGTGCCCCTGGCCCGGAGCGGGCCGCCGGTGGACGTGAGCGCCCCTTTGCCGCCGCATATGTGCGAGACGCTTTCCTCCCTCGGGCTTTCGCCGGAGGCGGTGGGCCGCGCGGCCGATGCATTCGGCGGCCTGCCGGAGCCCGCATCGCTCCCGGGGCGGCGGGGCTGAGGCAGGGCCTGACCTTGATGTGAAGCGATCGGGCGGATGGGGTCTGGCCCGCTCCTTGCTGCGTGTTACTCTGAAGGTCCGGCGCGTGCCGCTGCCTGCGGGCGAGGAGAGAGGGAGACGGTGTGAGCGCATCTCACGACAGGAAGCCGCCGCGCCCGCCGGAAGACGATGCGCGCCTTCTTCTTTCCCGTGCGGTCCGCCGCGCCCGCATGGTCCTGTTCTGGGAACAGGCCTGGCCGGGCCTGGTGCGCGCCGGGGTGGTGGCTGCCGCTTTTCTCGCCATTTCCTTCGCCGGCTTCTGGCTGGCGGTGCCCGTTTTTGCGCGCATGGCCGGCGTGGCGGTGTTCGCCGTGCTGTTCGCGCTGGCGGCGCGGCCGCTCATGGCCCTGCGCTGGCCCAGCCGCGAGGCGGCGGTGGCGCGGCTCGACCGGCGCAGCGCGCAGGCGCACCGGCCGGCCACGGCGGTGTCCGACACCCTCGCCACCCGCCCGGATGATCCCGTCGGCGCGGCCCTGTGGCGGGCCCATCTCGTCCGTGCCCTCGGCGGCGCCCGCGGCCTGAAGGCCGGCGCTCCCGAGCCCGGCCTCGCCCGGATCGATCCCCGCGCCTGGCGCGCGCTGGCGCTTCTGGCGCTGTTCGCCGCCTTCTTCATGGCGCCGGGCGAGCATCTGGCCCGGGTGCGCGCCGCCTTCGACTGGCGCGCCCTGACGCCTCCAGTGCCCTACCGGCTCGACGCCTGGGTGGACCCGCCGGCCTATACCGGGCGCCCACCCGTGGTGCTGCCGGGGCTGCGCTCCGACGACCCTTCCTCCCTCAATGCGGCGGCGTTGCAGGTGCCCGCCGGCAGCGTGCTGGTGGTGCGCGGGGCGGGGCTCGATGCCGCCGCCCTGAAGCTGGAGGGCGGCATTGCCGAGCAGGCGCCAGAAGGCGAGGCCCCCGCCGGCGGCGAGCGGCGCTATGTGATCCGCGAGGATGCGGACGTGTCCTTCCTCGGACCCGACCAGCGGCGGCTGATGTGGCATTTCAAGGCGCTGCCGGACCAGAAGCCCAGCATCGCCTTCGCCAAGGAGCCCCAGACCGGGCTGCGCAACGCCTTCGTGCTCGCCTACCGGATGGAGGATGATTACGGGGTGAAGGAAGCCGAGGCCAGCTTCGCCGCCGTGCCGGCGGAGCCGCCTCTGTTCCCGCGGCCCGGCGCCGCCGCGCCCAAGGCGGCGCAGCCCCTGGTGCCGCCGCCCGACTTCAAGCTCACCCTGCCGCCGGGCGGGCGCACGGGGGCGGCCCAGACCAGCAAGGACCTGGTGACCCATCCGTGGGCCGGGGCGCGGGTGGCCGTCACCCTCAAGGCCCGCGACGAGGCCGGCAACACCGCCGCCAGCGAAACCAAGACCGTGCGGCTGCCGGCCCGCGCCTTCACCAAGCCCCTGGCCCGGGCGCTCATCGACGAGCGCCGGCGCCTCGCCCTCGACAGCGCCAGCCGGCAGCGCGTGATCCTGGTGCTGGATGCGCTGAGCGCCGTGCCGGACCGTTTCTCCCCCTCCGCCGGGGAATATCTCGGGCTGCGCACCGCCCTCGCCCGCGCCCGCAACGCGCGCACCGACGACGACCTGCGGGCGCTGGTGGACTATCTATGGGAGGTGGCGGTCCTGATCGAGGACGGCACCCTCAGCGAGGCGGAGCGGGAGCTGCGCGCCGCCCAGGAGGCGCTGCGCGAGGCGCTGGAACGCGGTGCCAGCGACGAGGAGATCAAGCGCCTCACCCAGGACCTGCGCGCCGCCATGGAGAAGATGATGCGCCAGCTGGCCGAGCAGGCGCGGCGCGACAGCGGCACCGATGCGCGCCCCCTCGACCGGGCCGACCGCATCGTGCGCCCGCAGGACCTGCAGCGGATGCTCGACCGCATCGAGAACCTCGCCCGCTCCGGCAACCGCGACGCCGCGCGCCAGCTGCTCGACGAGCTTCAGGCCATGATGGAGAACATGCGGCCCGGCGGTCGGCAGGCCGGGCGCCAGCAGGGCCAGCAGCAGGGCGAGCTGGGAAAGATGATCCAGGAGCAGCAGCGCCTGCGCGACCGCACCTATCGCCAGGGCCGCCAGGGCCAGCAGGGTCAGGGCCAGCAGGGTCAGCAGGGCCAGGGACAGCAGCCCGGCGAGAACGGCTTCGGTGAGCTGCAGCAGGGCCAGCAGGAGCTGCGCCGCCGCCTCGGCCGTATGCTCGACGAGATGCGCCGGATGCAGCAGGGCCAGCCCGGGCAAGGACAGGGACAAGGACAAGGTCAGGGGCAGGGCGAGCCGGGCGAAGGCGGGGAAGGCGAGGCCATGGGCCGCGCCGGCGACGCCCTTGGGCGGGCTGAGCAGGCCATGCGCGACGCCGAGGAGGCGCTGGGCCGCGGCGACGGCCAGGGCGCTCTCGACGCGGAAGGCCGGGCGCTGCAATCCATGCGCCAGGGCGCCCAGTCCCTTGCCGAAGCGCAGCGCGGCAATTCCGACGGCTCCGGCCCCGGGGGCCCCGGGGAGGAGAGCGCCCAGCGCACCGATCCTCTCGGCCGCCCCCTGCGCAGCCAGGATTATGGCGACGATTTCACCGTGAAGGTTCCAGACGAGGTGGACGCCCAGCGCGCCCGCCGCGTGCTCGAAGAGCTGCGCCGGCGGCTGGAGCAGCCGGACCGGCCCCAGCTGGAGCTCGATTATCTGGAGCGGCTTCTCAAGGGGCTCTGATCCGCCGCCTGCAATGGCCGGCGGCAGGATTGCACCTCCAAGCTTGAACTGTGCCGTCGCTTCACCGTACGGCATAGGTTAAGCTGTTGTGATCGGGATGTGGTTGGGGGCGACATGTCCGAAGACGTGCTTGTTTCGGAGGGCGGCGTCGCTTTGCCCACATCGAAGGAAGCGCCGTCGTCCGAGATGGGGCGGGTTCGGCAATGGCTGCTCGTCGGCGCCGTGGCCATCAGTCTCGCCATCATCGCCTTTGCCGCCCTCGCCATCGGTCGCCTGCACGACCACGCGCTGGCCAGCACCGGCCGGGACCTCGGGCAGGTGGCCAATCTGCTGGCCCGCTTCACCGACAGCATCTTCGCCCCCATCAAGACCCTGCAGGCGGCGGTGATCCGCGAGATCGACGCCGCCACGACGGAGGCCTTCGACGCCCGGGCCATGGCGCTGAAGGGCGAATATCTCGCCGGCGCCGTCACCGCCTTGGCGATGGCCAACGGCATCCTTGTCATCGACCGCGACGGCAAGATCCTGGCCGCCGCCGGGCCTGACATCGCATCCCGCCTGCCCGAAGGCGGCCTCCTGCGGGACTCCATGCTCGCCCTTGCCGGAAGCGAGCCGGTGTTCACCCGTCCCTGGCAGGATGAGGCCGACGGCCGCTGGCAGTTCGGCCTGGTGCAGCCGGCGCGCAATGCGCAGGGCGCCCTCCTGGGCGCGGTGGTCACCCTCGTGGACGTGGACGCCCTGGAGCGCAGCTATCCGCTCTTCGCCTTCGACGTGACCGGGACCGTGGCCCTCATCACCCGGGAGCGGGTGGTGTTGACGCGCTATCCCCACCTGCCCGACGCCATCGGCAGGGTGCTGCCGCGCGACTCCCTCACGGCGCAGGCCAACCAGGATTATGTGCGCATGCTCGGCCGGCTGGACGATGTGGACCGCCTGATCGCGGCGCGGCCGCTGCAATCGGTGCCCGCCTATGTGGCCGTCACCATCGATGTGAACCGCGCGCTCGCGACGTGGCGCTTCCAGGCGCGCCTGTTCGTCGGCGGCGCGGCGCTGCTGGTGGCGGCGGTGCTGGCGCTGGCGGCGCTGGCCGCGCGCTATGTGCAGAGCCTGGATTCCCTGCGCCGCGCCCGGGAGGCGGAGCGGCTGGCTCAGGCCCGGCTCTCCCTGGCGGAGGAGCAGGAGCGGCTGAATGGCGAGCGCGCGCTGGAGCAGATGCGCTTCTCCGCGGCCATCCACGCCATGCCGCAGGGGCTGTGCTGCTTCGACAGCGACCGCCGGCTGGTGGTTTCCAACGACCGTTATGCCCTGCTCTACGGTATCGCGCCCGACGCCATCCGCCCCGGCATGACCCTGGCGGAGATTCTGGCGCTGCGCGAGGCGGCCGGCGTCTCCCCCGAGATGTCCACCGAGGACTATCTGGACTGGCGGGTCCGCGTCGCCGACGGCAGCAGCCGCAGCGAGACCACCGTGGACACCACCGATGGCCGCACCTTCGTCATCAAGCACCAGAACCTGCCCGGCGGGGGCTGGGTGGCCACCCATGAGGACGTGACCGAGCAGCGCCGCACCGCCGCCCAGCTCGCCCATCTGGCGCTGCACGATCCCCTGACCGACCTGCCGAACCGCATCCTGTTCCGCGAGCGCATGGAGCAGGCGGCGCTGCAGGTGGGCAGCGGGCCGGCCCATGCGCTGCTGCTGCTCGACCTCGACCATTTCAAGACCATCAACGACACCCTGGGCCACCCCGCCGGCGACCGGCTGCTGCAGCGGGTGGGGCGTCGCCTCAAGGGCGCATTGGGACCGGACGACGTCATCGCCCGGGTGGGGGGAGACGAGTTCGGCATCCTCCAGGCCGGTGGCGAGCAGCCGGCGGATGCCGAGGCGCTGGCCCAGCGCCTCATCGCCGCCATGGACCGGCCGCTGGAGGTGGACCGGCAGGACGTGGTGGTCGGCGTCACCATCGGCATCGCCATGCTGCGCGCGGACTGCAGCGACCCCGACGACCTGTTCAAGTGCGCCGACCTTGCCCTCTACCGCAGCAAGGACGAAGGGCGCGGGCACTACCGGCTGTTCGAGCCGGAGATGAAATCGGCCATGCTGCGCCGCCGCAACCTGGAGGTGGAGCTGCGCCGGGCCACCACCGCCGGCGAGTTCGAGGTGTTCTACCAGCCGGTGGTGAGCGTGCCGACGCGGGAGGTGCTGGGCTATGAGGCGCTGCTGCGCTGGCGCCACCCGGAGCATGGGCTGGTCTCGCCGGACCGCTTCATTCCCCTGGCCGAGGAGATCGGCGTCATCGAGCCCATCAGCGAGCAGGTGCTCCATCGCGCCTGCAGCGAGGCGGCGAGCTGGAACGGGGAGGGGCGGATCGCGGTGAACCTGTCCGCAATGCAATTCTCCAGCCGGCGCACCGATCTCGTCCAGGTCATCGGCCGCACCCTGGCGCGCACCGGCCTGCCGCCGCACCGGCTGGAGCTGGAAATCACGGAAACCACCCTGCTGCGCGACACCTCCGCGGTGATTTCCATCCTGCACGCCCTGAAGGCGCGGGGGGTGCGCATCGTCATGGACGATTTCGGTACCGGCTTCTCATCGCTGGATTATCTGCGCCGCTTCCCGTTCGACAAGGTGAAGGTGGATCGCAGCTTCATCCATTCCCTCTCGCGCGACAATCCGCCGGTGCTGCGGGCGCTCAACGAATTGTGCCGCGCCTTCAGCATGCATGTGACCGCGGAAGGGGTGGAGACCGAGGAGCAGTTTTCCGCCGTGATCGCCAGCGGCTACACCGAGGCCCAGGGCTACCTGTTCGGCCGCCCCGGGCCGTGCACCGTGGACCGGCCGCTGCGGTGGGGGGTGATCTGAGGGGTGCGCTGCTGGAAGGCTCCAGCCCGTCGCGGGGCCATCCGGCCCCGGTCAGGCGGAAGGCGCCTCGGCCGGCGCCACCTTGAGGGTGGCGCCATCGCTGGCCACCACCCGCACATCGTGTCCGGCGGCCAGGTCCGGCCCCTCGATCCGCCATACCGTGTCGTCGATGCGCACCCGGCCCACACCATCCTGGATGGGGGCATCCAGGGTGAAGATGCGGCCGACGAAGCCCTCCGCGCGGCGGTTCAGAAACGGGCGGTCGGAGGCACGGCCCGGCGCCGGGCTGACCCTGCGGCCCACCAGCACCGCGGCCACCGCCAAGGCGGCGAAGGCCAGCACTTCCGTCTGCCACGACAGATCGACGCCATAGGCCAGGGCGCCGGTGGCGAGGGCGGCGATGCCGAGCCACAGCAGGAAGGCGCCGGGCGCGGCGATCTCCGCCACCAGCAGCAGGCCGCCGAGGACGAACCAGGCCCAGGGGCCGAGATCAGTCAGGAGCGGCATGGCCTCAGCCTTCCCGCGGCGGCATGGCGGCCGGGCCGGTGGGGCGGCGGACGGCGGGAGGGGGCGGGGCGGCACCCGGGCCGCCGAAGGCGCTGCGGGCAATCTCGCCGATGCCGGCCAGCGAGGAGAGCAGCGCCGTGCCCTCATAGGGCATCAGCACCACCTTCTGGTTGGGCGCCGCGCCCATGGTCTCGAACGCCTTCACATATTTCTCGGCGATATAATAATTGAGTGCCGCGGGATCGCCGGTGGCCACGGCGGCGGACAGCATCTGGGTGGCCTTCGCATCGGCCTCGGCGAGGCGCTCGCGGGCTTCGGCATCGCGGAAGGCGGCTTCCCGGCGGCCTTCGGCCTGCAGGATCTGGCCCTGCTTCTGGCCTTCCGCCTTGAGGATCTCCGACTGGCGCTGACCCTCGGCCTCCAGGATGATGGCCCGCTTCTCGCGCTCGGCCTTCATCTGGCGCCCCATGGCCCGCACCAGGTCCTGGGGCGGCACGATGTCCTTGATCTCGATGCGGGTGATCTTGATGCCCCAGGGGGAGGCCGCCGCATCCACCACCCGCAGCAGGCGCTCGTTGATCTCGTCGCGGTGGGACAGGAGCTGGTCGAGGTCCATGGCGCCCATGACGGTGCGGATGTTGGTCATGGTGAGGGCGAGGATGGCCATGTCGAGGCGGGCCACCTCATAGGAGGCGCGGGCTGCGTCGAACACCTGGAAGAAGGCGACGCAGTCCACCGAGACGGTGGCGTTGTCCTTGGTGATCACCTCCTGGGTGGGCACGTCCAGCACCTGCTCCATCACGTTCACCTTGTGGCCGATGCGGTCGATGAACGGGACGATGAGGTTGAGGCCCGGCTGCAAGGTCGTGGTGTAGCGGCGGAACCGTTCCACGGTGAACTGGTAGCCCTGCGGCACCGTCTTCACCCCGGCGAAGACCATGGCCACTGCAAGCAGGAGCAGGACGAGAACGAACAGGTTCGGGCCGATCTGGATCATTGCGCACCCCGTGTTCCGGCCCCCTGCGGCCGGCGCCGCATATGGGCACGGGGGCGGTTGTGCGGCAAGGGGCGGCGGTGAGAAGATGGCAAATCACTTTAGCAGTTCATAATTACAATTTGCGGACTGTGACTGGCCGCAAGGTTGCAATACTAGCTGAAATAGGCGAGATAATATAAAATAATAATATAAACTATGAATCCTCTCATTCCCCATTTATAATAGAAATATATTCGCTTGAGAACGTATTGATCATTGTCAGTATACTTGTGAGGTAGGTCAAGCATCAATCTTATAAAAATATAATGTATCCTAAACTCAAAATATGACGCCAAAAAAAGCTTCTTACCAATTATCAATTCTGGAATTTTGATAAATAAGCTTTTGCTGTTGAAGAAGTATCTAATATAAAGCATCTCAAAATTTCTATAGAAAGTCTTGACCTTTCTCAGGGACCTCATCTCCAATATGTAGCGTAAAGATACAATATAAATCAGACACACCATTGATCCGCTTGTAACAAATAAGTATCTCTCCGATAAATATCCAACATTCACCGCTGATGCCACATATTCCAAATGGTTAAGTACATCAGAAACCGCCTTCCGTGTCGTCTCGTCCATGTCTTTTCTGAGTGGAATTGCGGATCTGTTATTAATGTAATTCGATAGTACGCCAAGCTTTTCCTTTAAGCTCGTTCCAGAAGTAATTTCGCCAAGTGCGTATGTGTTTTTATTCATTTCTGTACTTGTTGATATTAAATTATTTATATGCCATCCAATAATTACAAATATAGAAGTTAATAAAATTGCGTACCCTTCTCCAACTTCCGTGATATCGGAAAGGCCAAAAACCTCCCCAATTCGGTTGAAGGCAGTAGGTTCCATAAAAAAGCCCCCCAGCTTATTCTGGGGGGCTTTGTTAGCATTTTCTATTTATCCCACCAAGGGGCATCATAAGTCATGGATAGCCTCCTAGTTTATGGGTAGCTAATGTGCCCCGATTTGCGGCATTTGTATGTTGAACAAAAGAGAAACAAAAAGAAAATAATGTGGATAAGCTCGCCTTCACTCCCCCACCACCGCGAAGCGCAGGAGGATGGTGCGCTGGAGCGGGTTGAAATTGTCGTCGGAGACGAGGGTGAGGAGGGTTTCGCCCGCCGCATTGGTGGTCACGGCGATGGCTTCCATATTGTCGATCTCATAGGCCATGTCGAACGTGCCCAGCACCTCGCCCGCAAGGCGGGCGCCCGGCTTCACCTCGGCGAGGGCGAAGCGGCGGATCTGCAGGCGCACCCCGCTCATGGGGGCATAATGCCGCTCCAGCAGATACATGTGGCCGGAGGGGGCGATGGCGAGGTCGGTGGCGTTGAACACCGTGCTCCTGGCAATGGTGAAGGTGCCGGGCGAGCGCCCGCCGATGATGAAGCCCGGCAGGTCGGCCTCCTTGCTCGCGCCCTCCTCGCCGATGCCGATGAGCGCCCCCTTCAGCGGGCCGGCGGGCACGAAGGCGAGGCTTTCGAGGCCGAGATTGTTGCGCAGGTCGCGCACGGCGGGGGCCGGCACCTGCGTTCCCGTCTTGCCGAGGGGATCGCGGGGGTAGCGCCAGATCTCGTTCACGTCTTCCAGCGCCACATAGGTGGCGTCCGGCGCGAGGGCGACGGCCTCCGCATCGTCGCGGCCGCGCCGGGCCTGGATGCGGCCCGCGGTGTCCAGCAGCGCCGCCGCCCGCACGTCCGAAAGGCCGGTGGGGCGGTCACCGTCGAGGTCGAGGCGGCCGGACAGCAGCAGCCCGGCATCGGTGACCGCCAGGAAGCGCTGGTCGGCGGAAAGGGCGAAGCCGGAGATGCCGCCGAAGCCGGGGAAGGGGGAGGTGAGCACCAGCCCGCCGCGGAAGGCGAGGGCGCCGAAGCGGGTCTCCTCGCCGCGCAGCCGGAAGGTGGCGATGGGCGCCGCCGCAACGGCGATGGCCTCCGGCGCCTGCGGCAGGGCCAGGGGCTTGGCGAGGAGCGCGGCGGCGAGGCCCACTATGGCGACGCCGGCGAAGGCGAGGCCCAGCCCGGCCCGCACCACCCGCAGGCGAAGGATCGACGCCCAGCTCAATGGAGCCGGCCCCGCGCCCCTGCCCCGCCCTTGGCCGGAGCACCGCCCGCCGGCCCGCGGGCCTTTTCCTCGAACAGCTCGGCGAGCTTCTCCGTCATCACCCCGCCCAGTTCCTCGGCGTCCACGATGGTGACGGCGCGGCGGTAATAGCGGGTCACGTCATGGCCGATGCCGATGGCGATCAGCTCCACCGGCGAGCGGGTCTCGATTTCGGAGATGATGTGCCGCAGGTGCCGTTCCAGATAATTGCCGGCGTTCACCGACAAGGTGGAATCGTCCACCGGCGCGCCGTCGGAGATCATCATCAGGATGCGGCGGGCTTCGGTGCGGCCGAGCAGGCGCTTGTGCGCCCAGTCCAGCGCCTCGCCGTCGATATTCTCCTTCAAGAGCCCCTCGCGCATCATCAGGCCGAGATTGCGCCGGGCGCGGCGCCACGGCGCATCGGCCGACTTGTAGATGATGTGGCGCAAATCGTTGAGGCGGCCGGGGC
The DNA here is from genome assembly GCF_047444035.1 of Xanthobacter sp. AM11. Classification (NCBI taxonomy): domain Bacteria; kingdom Pseudomonadati; phylum Pseudomonadota; class Alphaproteobacteria; order Hyphomicrobiales; family Xanthobacteraceae; genus Xanthobacter; species Xanthobacter sp. AM11. The sequence continues at coordinate 963,625 of NZ_JBLAOA010000001.1, read as the reverse complement.
CGGCCGGCTTGCCGGCGGCCAGCCATGCCTCGCGGGACTGGCCGCCCTTCCACGCCTTGGTGGTGAAGCCCAGCACCTCCACCTTGACGCCGCAGCGCTCCAGCGTGCGGGCGAGGATGTCGGCGCAGGTGGCTGCCACCGTGATGGGCCGGCCGCGCATGGAGCCGGAATTGTCGATGAGCAGCGTCACCACCGTGTCGCGGAAGTCGGTGTCGCGCTCGCGCTTGAAGGACAGGGCGGCGGTGGGGTCCATGATGACGCGGGCAAGGCGGGCGGGGTCGAGGACGCCTTCCTCCAGGTCGAATTCCCAGGCCCGGTTCTGCTGCGCCATCAGCCGGCGCTGCAGCCGGTTGGCGAGGCGCGCCACCACCCCCTGCAGATGGGCCAGCTGCTTGTCGAGATAGGAGCGCAGGCGCGTCAGCTCCTCGGGGTCGCAGAGGTCCTCGGCCGCCACCTCCTCGTCGAACTTGAGGGTGAAGGCGTGATATTCCGGCCCGCGATTGTCGTGGGTCACCGGCGGGCGAGGCTGCCACGGCTCGGCCGGTTCCTCACTGTCGCCCAGCTCGGTGCCGTCGGGAACCTCGGCGGGCGGGCCGGACTGGCTGTCCGCGGCGCTGTCGGGCATGTCCTCCTCGGACAGTTCCGCCTCCACGTCGGTGGCGCCGTCCTGGCTCTCGTCCTCCTTGGTTTCGCCGGTCTCGCCGCCCTGCTCCTCGGCGCCGCCCTCGCTGTCGGAATCCTCCGGCTCGTTCTCGCTGTCGAGGCCGCTTTCCTCGCCCATGTCGAGGGAGGCGAGCAGGTCGCGGGCGATCTCTCCGAACCGCTTCTGGTTCTCCAGGCTGTCGGCGAGGCGGGCGAGGTCGCCGGACGCGCGCTCCTCGATATAGGAGCGCCACAGGTCCACGATCTTGCGCGCGTCCGCGGGCGGGGCGTCGCCGGTGAGGCGCTCGCGCACCATGAGGGCGATGGCGTCCGCGATGGGGGCGTCGGAGCGCTCGGTGATGTCGGCGAAATTGCCGCGGTGGTAGCGGTCCTGCAGCATGGCGGCGAGATTGCGCCGCGTGCCGGGCATGCGCATGCCGCCGATGGCCTCCACCCGCGCCTGCTCCACCGCCTCGAACACCGCCCGCGCGGTCTCGCCCTGGGGCAGCATCCTGCGGTGCACGGCGGGGTCGTGGCAGGCGCGGCGCAGGGCCAGCGAATCCGCGTGGCCGCGCACGATGGCGGCATCCTGCAGGGTGAAGCGGCGCGGCGGCTCGGGCAGCCGCACCCGGTCGGGGGCGAGGGCGGGACGCTCGGAGGCGAAGGTCACCTCCATGTCGGCGACGCCGGCAATGGCCTTGAAGCAGCCGGCCACGGCACGCTTGAAGGGCTCGGCCGGCGCCTCCTTCGGCGTCTTTCCGGGGGTGCGGTTGGTGGGGGCCATGTCAGCGTCTCGTCAGCGTCTCGCGGGGTTCAGCGTCTCACCGTGCGGCGGCTCGCGGTGACGGCGGCTCGTGGCGGGGGCAGGGCGGCCGGGGCCGCCCCGGCCTCACGAGAGGGCGACGTTCACCGTGCTCTCGGTCAGTTCCTGGCCGAAGCAGCGCTGGTAGAACTCGGCCACCAGCGGCCGTTCCAGCTCGTCGCACTTGTTGAGGAAGGTGACCCGCAGGGCGAAGGCGATGTCGCGGAAGATGTCCGCATTCTCCGCCCAGGTGATGACCGTGCGCGGGCTCATGACGGTGGAGAGGTCGCCGTTGATGAAGGCCTGGCGGGTGAGATCGGCGAGGCGCACCATGCGGTTCACCGTGTCGCGCCCCTCGGGGGTCTGGAAGTGCTTGGCCTTGGCCAGCACGATCTCCACTTCCTTGTCGTGGGCCAGATAGTTGAGGGCGGTGACGATGGACCAGCGGTCCATCTGCGCCTGGTTGATCTGCTGGGTGCCGTGATAAAGGCCGGTGGTGTCGCCGAGGCCGATGGTGTTGGCGGTGGCGAACAGCCGGAAGGCGGGGTGGGGGCGGATCACCCGGCTCTGGTCCAGAAGGGTGAGGCGGCCGGAGGATTCCAGCACGCGCTGGATCACGAACATCACGTCCGGCCGGCCGGCGTCATATTCGTCGAACACGAGGGCGACGTTGTTCTGGTAGGCCCAGGGCAGGATGCCGTCGCGGAATTCGGTCACCTGCAGCCCGTCCTTCACCACGATCGCATCCTTGCCGATGAGGTCGATGCGGGAGATGTGGCTGTCGAGATTGATGCGCACGCACGGCCAGTTGAGGCGCGCCGCCACCTGCTCGATATGGGTGGACTTGCCGGTTCCATGGTATCCGGTAACCATCACCCGGCGATTGCGGGCGAAGCCGGCAAGGATAGCCAGGGTGGTGGGCCGGTCGAACAGATAGTCCGGGTCCAGCTCGGGCACGTGCGGGTCGCTCTCGGAGAAGGCCGGGACCTCCATGTCGATGTCGATGCCGAACGTCTGGCGAACCGACACCTTCATGTCCGGGGTCGGGGCAATGGTCTCCGTGACGCTCATCTGTCCTCCGTCGGCACGCCGCGCGCGCCCTCTCCTGTCTGCGATCCGGTGCGGCCCCCGCATGGGGCATCCGCAGCCGCTGGAATGCGACCGTCCTGCGGACGGGTCAGCAGAAACCCGCCTGCTTCAGATTGTTGTAGGCCTGGATGACGCTGCGCAACCGGTCCTCGGAGGAGCGGTCCCCCCCGTTCGCATCCGGGTGGTGCAGCTTCACCAGCTCCTTGTAGCGCGCCTTGATCTCGGCCGCGCCGGCGGACATTTCGAGCCCCATCACCTCCAGCGCCCGGCGCTCAAGGGTGCGCACGATGCGCCCGTCCGGCTCCGGCCGGTCGGCGCGGAAGCTGCCGCCCATCTCGGCGGTGAAGCCGAAGGGGTCCCGCATCCCCTGGTCGCGCGCCGTCTCGGCGAAGGCCTGGCGCCGCTCGTCCGGCTGGTCGCTCTTGGTGCCCATGCGCCAGGTGGGGCGATGGCCGGTCAGCGCGTCCTTCTGATAGGCGTAGACGGCATCGTCGCTCATGCCTGCAAAATAATTGTAGGACTGGTTGTAGGCCTTCACATGGTCGAGGCAATACTGCCAGTACTGGCCTTCCTGGTGCCGCCCCTTGGGCGCCTTGTGGGTGCCTTCCGCCGTGCAGCCGGGCCATTGGCAGCCGTTCAGCGCCGTCCGGCGGCGCTGCCGGTCGTCGCCGGGCTTCACCCGGATGCGGTCGAAGAAGGGGGAGTCGAGTTTCATGGCGCAACGATTATGAGCGCCGTACTGCGGCGCGGCAAGAAACGAGGTGGCCCGGAAAGGCGATCGGGCATCGGCTGAGCCAAGCCCCGCTGCCGCCGCGAGGATAGGCGTGCGGCGACATCCCACATATAATGCGCCGGCAACGCGGGCGCCATCGTTTGCGCCGCATTCCGGTTCCATTCCATTTCAGGCTTCGGTTTCATCATGTCCCAGACCTCCCTTTCCAGCATCCGCCACACCCTGGAGGCCGGCCTTGCGCCCCTCGCCCTCGAACTGGAGGACGAGAGCCACAAGCATGCCGGCCACATGGGCGCCCACCACGCCCACAAGGGCGCCGACCACCGCGCCGACGGCGGCGTGACCCATCTGCGGGTGCGGGTGATCGCCCCCGGCTTTGCCGGCAAGAGCCGCATCGAGCGCCACCGCATCGTCAATGCGCTGCTGGAAGGCGAGATCGCCAAGGGGCTGCACGCCATCGCCATCGAGGCCAAGGCCCCCGGCGAATGAAGGCTGGCGCACGCTTTGCCGGAGGGCGCTCCCGCCATGGCTGAGGCCGACGCCATGGCCGGCGCGGGCGCGCTCGTGCTGTTCTCCGGCGGACAGGATTCCGCCACCTGCCTCGCTTATGCCCTGGAACGCTTCGGCCGGGTGGAGACGCTGGGCTTCCATTACGGCCAGCGCCACGCGGTGGAGCTGGACCGGCGCCCGGTGCTGCGGGAGGCCTTCGCCCGCCTCGATCCGGCCTGGGCCGCGCGGCTCGGCGACGACCACCTGCTGCAGATGCCGGTGCTGGGCCAGATCTCCGACACCGCCCTCACCCGCGAGGTGGCGGTGGAGATGGCGGCGGACGGCCTGCCCAACACCTTCGTGCCCGGGCGAAATCTGGTGTTCCTCACCTTCGCCGCGGCGCTGGCCTACCGGCGGGGCCTGAGGCATATTGTCGGCGGCATGTGCGAGACGGACTTCTCCGGCTATCCCGACTGCCGGGACGACACCATCAAGGCCATGCAGGTGGCGCTGAACCTCGGCATGGAACGGCGCTTCGTCCTCCACACGCCGCTGATGTGGATCGACAAGGCGCAGACCTGGCGCCTGGCGGAACAGCTCGGCGGGCCGGCGCTGGTGGATCTCATCGTGGAGGAGACCCACACCTGCTACCTGGGCGAGCGCGGCCTGCGCCATGACTGGGGCTATGGCTGCGGCCAGTGCCCGGCCTGCCGCCTGCGCGCCGATGGCTTCGCCCGCTACCGTGTGGACCACGCGGCACCACCGCGCGCCGCCGCCACCAAATAACCGCCGCTTTGCGCTAGATTTGCGTTAAGACGTCCAACGATTCGAGAAAAACCATGGCCGAACCCGTGCCCGCCGCGTCCCCCGACGATTACGGCGCCCAATCCATCCAGGTGCTGAAGGGCCTCGATGCCGTCCGCAAGCGCCCCGGAATGTATATCGGCGACACGGACGACGGCTCGGGCCTCCACCACATGGTCTATGAGGTGGTGGACAATGCCATCGACGAGGCCCTGGCGGGCTGGGCCAAGGAGGTGACCGTAACCCTCAACGCCGACGGCTCGGTGACGGTGACCGACGACGGCCGCGGCATCCCCACCGACATCCATACGGAGGAGGGGGTTTCCGCCGCCGAGGTCATCATGACCCAGCTGCATGCGGGCGGTAAGTTCAACCAGAATTCCTACAAGGTCTCCGGCGGCCTGCACGGGGTCGGCGTCTCGGTGGTGAACGCTTTGTCCACCACCCTCGACCTCACCGTCTGGCGCGACGGCAAGGAACATTTCATGCGCTTCCGCCACGGCGACGCGGAAGCCCCCCTCAAGGTGGTGGGCCCCGCTCCGGCCGGCAAGCGCGGCACCAAGGTGACCTTCACCCCCAGCCCCGAGACCTTCACCCACATCGCATTCGACTATGCCACGCTGGAGCACCGGCTGCGCGAGCTGGCCTTCCTGAATTCCGGCGTGCTCATCGTGCTCACCGACGCGCGCACCCCGGAGGTGAAGCGCGAGGAGCTGCACTATGAAGGCGGCGTCGAGGCATTCGTGAAATATCTCGACCGCTCCAAGAGCGCCTTGCTGCAGAAGCCCGTGGTGATCCGCGCCGAGAAGGACGGCATCAGCGTGGAGGCCGCCCTCGCCTGGAACGACGGCTACCACGAAAATGTCCTGTGCTTCACCAACAACATTCCGCAGCGGGACCGCGGCACCCACTTCACCGGCTTTGCCGCCGCGCTGACGCGGCAGGTGCTGGCCTATGCCAATGCCTCCGGCATCGCCAAGAAGGAGAAGGTGGACCCCACCGGCGAGGATTGCCGCGAGGGGCTCACCTGCGTGCTCTCGGTGAAGGTGCCGGACCCGAAATTCTCCTCCCAGACCAAGGACAAGCTGGTGTCCTCAGAGGTCCGCCCGGTGGTGGAGAACCTGGTGGGCGAGGCGCTGTCCACCTGGTTCGAGGAAAACCCGGCCGAGGCCCGGGCGGTGATCGGCAAGGTGGTGGAAGCCGCCGCCGCCCGCGAGGCCGCCCGCAAGGCCCGCGACCTCACCCGCCGCAAGAGCCCGCTGGATGTGGCCTCCCTGCCCGGCAAGCTCGCCGACTGCCAGGAGAAGGACCCGGCCAAGTCGGAAATCTTCATCGTCGAGGGTGACTCGGCCGGCGGCTCCGCCAAGCAGGGCCGCGACCGCGCCTTCCAGGCGGTGCTGCCGCTGCGCGGCAAGATCCTGAACGTGGAGCGCGCCCGCTTCGACAAGATGCTGTCGTCCGAGCAGATCGGTACCCTCATCACCGCGCTGGGAACCGGCATCGGCCGCGACGATTTCGACCTCGGCAAGCTGCGCTACCACAAGATCATCATCATGACGGACGCCGACGTGGACGGCGCCCATATCCGCACCCTGCTGCTCACCTTCTTCTTCCGCCAGATGCCGGAGCTGGTGGATGCCGGCCACCTCTTCATCGCCCAGCCGCCGCTCTACAAGGTGACGCGCGGCAAGTCCGAGACCTACCTGAAGGACGAGAAGGCGCTGGAGGATTACCTCATCACCGCCGGGCTCGACGAGGCCGCCCTCACGCTGACCTCCGGCGAGGTGCGCACCGGCGCCGACCTTGCCCATGTGGTGGAGGTTTCGCGCCAGCTGCGGGCGGCGCTGGGCGCGCTGCATCCGCGCTACAACCGCGCCGTGGTCGAGCAGGCGGCCCTGGCCGGCGCCTTCGCCGCACCAGCGCTGCAGAACGCGGCCGCCGCCGTTGCCGCCGCCGCCGAGACCGCCCGGCGCCTCGATGCCCTGGCGGACGAGACCGAGCGCGGCTGGGTGGGGCTGCATGACGAGGCCGGCTACACTTTCTCGCGCACCGTGCGCGGCGTTGCCGAGGTGGCGCGGATCGACCACGCCTTCGTCGCCGCCCCCGAGGCGCGCCGCCTGGATGCGCTGGCGCGCGACCTCGACGGCGTGTTCGCCACCGCCGCCACGCTGAAGCGCAAGAGTGACGAGCAGGAGCTGTTCGGCGCGGTGGACCTGTTCGACGCCGTCACCGACGCCGGCCGCAAGGGCCTCTCGCTGCAGCGCTACAAAGGCCTCGGCGAGATGAACCCGGAACAATTGTGGGAAACCACCCTGGACCGCAACGCCCGCTCCCTGCTGCAGGTGCGGGTGAAGGAGGTGGACGCCGCCGACGACCTCTTCAACCGCCTCATGGGCGACACGGTGGAGCCGCGGCGCGAGTTCATCCAGGAGAATGCGCTGCGCGCGAGCGTGGACGTGTGATGCCGGCGTCCTGCGCCGGCCGGGCGCCGCCGTCCCGCTGCCTCCCCTCGTGCTGGTGCTGGCCATGCTTTTCGCCGGCCCGGCGGCGGCAGGCATCCAGCTGCGCTTCGTCGATCCCGAGCATTACAGCGACACGGATTTCCGCAGCCCCGCCGTGCGCGCCGGCATCGTCGCCGATTTCACCGCCTTCTTCGCCCGCCTGGGCGCGCGCGACCTCAAGCCGGGCCAGGACCTGCGCCTGGAGGTCCTCGACATGGAGCTTGCCGGCGAATACGAGCCCTGGCGCCGCTCCGGCTGGGGCGACGTGCGCATCCTGCGGGACATCACCCCGCCCCGTTTCAAGCTGCGCTACACCCTGTGCCAGAAGGGCAAGGTGGTCGTCGCCGCCACCGAGACGGTCACCGACATCAATTATCTGATGAACCCCTCCGGGCGCGGGTCCGACCGCTTTTCCTTCGAGAAGGCGATGCTTGAGGACTGGTTCCGCGCCCGCTTCGTCCGCCTGGAGCCGCCGCGCGTTCTCTATCCTTAAGTGAGAGGGCGGGTCGGGCTGGCGCGATGAGCGGATGATGCGCATATTATGCGCATGAACTGCGCATCAAGGAGGATGCCATGAGCGTGCGTCTCAACCTCGTCCTCTCCGACGACCTCAATCGCGAGATCGACAAGGCCGCCGCCGAGAGTGAAACCAACAAGAGCGAGATCCTGCGCAAGGCGCTGCAACTCTATCTTGCCGCGCGGGACGGCAAGCTGCGCGGGCTCAAGCTGGGCCTCGTGGAGCCGAAGACCGAAAAGCTGCAGACCGAGATCATCGGCCTGTGAGTGCCATCGACCTCAATTCCCCGCCACCGAACCACACGTTTTCGGTGAAGGTGGAGAAAGAGGAGACGGCAGGCGAGCGCCGCGTCCGGCTGTTCAAGGACGTGGTGCTGTTCCTTGTGGCCGTGGGCTTCGTGATCCTCATCGCCGGGCTGTGCTTCCACACCCTGGTCGGGTCTGCGGCCGCCACGGCGGAGGAGAAGAAATGGGCCATGTCCGTGCTGTCGGCCGCGGCCGACAGCATTGTCGGCTATCTCGTGCGCCGATGAGCGCGGCCGGGGACCGTCGTCATCCTTCACGATGAAAGCACCAGCCGGCCTGTAAGCCGGGTTCTGTACGGCGGGCTTGCGCCCGCGTGGCGACCATTCCTCTGGGACGCCGGTTGCCCGGCGCCTCTAGCAGTCAACCCGGACGACGCCCCGAAGACGGGGTGGTTTCCCGTGTCGTCCCTATTCGACTTTGCTCCCGGTGGGGTTTGCCGTGCCGCTTCCGTTGCCGGTCGCGCGGTGGGCTCTTACCCCACCGTTTCACCCTGGCCCGTGCATGCACGGGTGGTTTGATTTCTGTGGCACTTTCCCTGGGGTCGCCCCCGCCGGACGTTATCCGGCACCGTGTCTCCGTGGAGCCCGGACTTTCCTCGACACCGAAATGCCGCGGCCGCCCGGCCGGCTGGTCCCGGCAGCAATGGGCGCTCGCGGCCGGCACGTCAAGGGGCGGGGACGCTCACCCCACCAGCTCGAACCATTCGTCCTCGGTGATCACCTTCACCCCCAGCGCCTGCGCCTTCTCCAGCTTGGAGCCGGCGCCCGGGCCGGCCACCACCAGGCCGGTCTTGGCCGACACCGAGCCGGCAACCTTCGCCCCCAGCCGCTCGGCCATGGCTTTCGCCTCGTCGCGGGTCATCTTCTCCAGCGATCCGGTGAAGACGATGGTCTGGCCCGCCACCGGGCTCTCGGCGGCCACCTGCTCCATGGGCGCGGGGCGCACCTGCGCGAGCAGGGCGGCCACCACCTCGCGGTTGCGCGGCTCGTGGAAGAATTCGATGACCGCTTCCGCCACCACGTCGCCGATGCCGTCGATGGCCAGCATCTCCTGCCACGCCTCATTGCCCTTGGGGTGGTCCTCCCCGGGGATCACGGCGGCCATCGCCCCCGCCTCCAGCGCCTCCACCGTGCCGTAATGGCGCATCAGGCGCTTGGCGTTGGTCTCGCCCACATGGCGGATGCCGAGGGCGAAGACGAAGCGGTCCACCGCCACCGTGCGCCGCCCGGCGATGGCGGCGAACAGGTTGGCGGCGGAGGTCTTGCCCCAGCCGTCGCGGTTCTCCAGCCGCTGCAGCGAGCGGGCGTTGCGTTCTTCCAGGGTGAAGATGTCGGCCGGGGAGGCGATGAGCCCCCAGTCGTAGAAGGCGCGCACCTGCTTTTCCCCCAGCCCCTCGATGTCGAAGGCGTTGCGGGAAACGAAATGGCGCAGGCGCTCCACCATCTGGGCGGGGCAGATGAGGCCGCCGGTGCAGCGGCGCACCGCGTCCACCTTGCCGGTCTTGATATCCGCTTCGCGCACCGCATGGGAGCCGCAGGCGGGGCACAGATGGGGAAAGTCATAGGGCGCGGCGGCGTCCGGCCGCTTCTCCAGGATCACCCGCACCACCTGCGGGATCACGTCGCCGGCGCGCTGCACCACCACCGTGTCGCCGATGCGCACGTCCTTGCGGGCGATCTCGTCCTCATTGTGCAGGGTGGCGGAGGACACCACCACCCCGCCCACGGTGACCGGCAGCAGCCGGGCCACCGGGGTGAGGGCGCCGGTGCGGCCCACCTGGATCTCGATATCCTCCAGCACGGTGGTGGCCTGCTCGGCGGGGAACTTGTGGGCGATGGCCCAGCGCGGCGAGCGGGAGACGAAGCCGAGGCGGCGTTGCAGGTCCAGGCGGTCCACCTTGTAGACCACGCCGTCGATGTCATAGGGCAGGGTGGCGCGCTGCGCCTCGATCTTGCGGTAATGGGCGAGGAGTTCGGCGGCGCTGGCGGCGCGGATCATCAAAGGATTGGTGGCAAAGCCCCAGCCGGCGAAGGCCTCCACCATGCCGAGCTGGGTCTCGGCCGGATGGGAGGAGGCCTCGCCCCAGGCATAAGCGAAGAATTTCAGCGGCCGCGCGGCGGTGATGGAAGGGTCCAGCTGGCGCAGGGAGCCGGCCGCCGCATTGCGCGGATTGGCGAACACCTTCTCCTGCGCCGCCTCCTGGCGCGCGTTCAGCGCCTCGAAATCGGCCTTGGCCATATAGACCTCGCCGCGCACGTCGATGATGTCCGGCACGCCCCTGCCGGCGAGCTGATGGGGAATATCGGCGATGGTGCGCACATTGGCGGTCACATCCTCCCCCTGCGATCCGTCGCCCCGCGTCGCCGCCACGGTCAGGCGGCCGTCCACATAGCGCAGCGAGCAGGACAGTCCGTCGATCTTGGGCTCGCTGGTGAAGGCCACCTCGTCCTCGGCGGCCAGATTGAGGAAGCGCTTCACCCGCGCCACGAACTCCTCCACCTCCGCATCGGCAAAGGCGTTGGCGAGGGACAGCATGGGCACGCCATGCACCACCTTGCCGAACTTCTCGGACGGCGCCGCCCCCACCTTCTGCGACAGGCTGTCCTCGCTTTTCAGCTCGGGAAAGCGCGCCTCTATGGCCTCGTAGCGCTGGCGCAGGGCGTCGTATTCCGCGTCGGAGACCAGCGGGGCATCCTCGCGGTAATAAGCGGCGTCATGCGCGGCGATCTCGGCGCCGAGGGCGGCATGCTCCGCGCCGGCATCGGCGGCGGACAGGTCGGCCACCGGGACATGGCGCAGGGCGGCGGGCATCTGGGGCGCGGTCATGGTTTCCCTCGGGAGCCAGCCGCACGGGTGAAGCCGTCTCTCCCCCCGCCGCGCGCGCTCCTGCGGCCCTTTTTGGCAAAGCCGGCCCCCGCCGGCAACTCGCCCCACCCGCGCGCCGGGCCATCCGGGAAAGACCGGGCGGGAGGATCGTCGCGCTTTTGTAAGATGTATAAGGTAGCGCATCAGAACAACACGCGACCGGGGGGCAGAATGGTCAGGGTCAAGGGACTTTCCCGCAGGATCGCCGCGCTGGCGGCAGCCACCTTCCTTTGCGCCGGGGGCCCCGCCCTCGCCCAGCCGGCGGACGACGCGGCGCTGGTGGCGCGGGGCGAATATCTCGCCAAGGCTGCCGACTGCATGCCCTGCCACACCGGCGACAAGGCCCGGCCCTTTGCCGGCGGGCTCGGCCTCAACACCCCCTTCGGCGCCATCTTCTCGCCGAACATCACCTCCGACCGCTCCACCGGCATCGGCCTTTGGACCTATGCGCAGTTCGTGGATGCGGTGCGCAACGGCATCCGCGCCGACGGCGCCTATCTCTACCCGGCCATGCCGTTCGACGCCTACACCGGCATTTCCGACGACGACATGAAGGCCCTGTGGGCCTATGTGCGGCGCATTCCGCCCATTCCCAACACCCCGCCGGCCAACCAGCTGGCCTTTCCCTTCAATGTGCGCCTCGGCATGCTGGCGTGGCGCGAGCTGTTCTTCACCGAGGCACGCTTCACCCCCACCGCGGGCAAGAGTGCGCAATGGAACCGCGGGGCCTATCTGGTGGAGGCGCTGGGCCATTGCTCGGACTGCCACACGCCGCGCAACATCATGGGCGCCACCCGCGGGAAGGCGCATTTCCTCGGCGCCGAGGTGGATGGCTTCTGGGCCCCCGACATCGCCTCCGCCGCGCTGAAGAAGAACGGCTGGACGCCGGACAGTCTCGCCGCCTTCCTCAAGAGCGGCTCGGCCACCGGCAAGACCTCGGTGTTCGGCCCCATGGCCGAGGTGGTGCATGATTCCCTCGGCTTCCTCACCGAGCAGGACCGCGCCGCCATCGTCACCTATCTGTTCGACGCGCCCCCGCCGAAGGACAAGCCGGCCCCGCAGGCGGCCTCGCCTTTGGCCGCGGACGTCCATGCCCGCGCCGCCGCGCTCTATGTGGACAATTGCGCCGCCTGCCACATGGACAAGGGCGCGGGACGCGGCGACGCCATCCCGTCCCTGGCCGGCAACCCCGCCGTGGTGGCGGCCGAGCCCTACAATGTGGTCATGGCCATTCTCGGCGGCCTGCCGCCGGGCGGCACCTATGGCGCCATGCCCTCCTTCGCCGGCCGGCTCGATGACCGGCAGGTGGCGGACATCGCCAATTACGTGCGCACCTCCTGGGGCAATGCGGCCGCGCCGAACGTGACGGCGGCCATGGTGGCCGCATGGCGCGCCACCGCCCATGTGCCGGACTATGGCACCCAGGCGGCCTCCGCCTTCACCTGCCCCGATGTGGGCGGCGCGCCGGGCGCCGATGGGCCGGACCCGAAGGCGGTGGCGGCGCTCTCGGCCATGATGGCCGGCGGCCAGCGCTCCATTCCCATGATGGTGGACGCCTACAATGCCGCCTCCGGCAATGCCGGCCCGGGCACGGTGGTGGATGCCCTGACCGCCGCCTACTGCCCGGTGGTGGCCAGGAGCGATGCGCCCGACTGGCAGAAATATGCCGAACTGCGGCGCTTCACCCTGCAGGCGGCCATGGATGTGTCCCGCCGCACGGTGTCCGGCCCGGTGGATTCCCAGCCCATCGCCTGGGCGCTGCCGGTGGGTCCCGGGCTGGTGCTGAAGGAGCCCGCGAGCCTTGCGGCGAAGCTCGCCTGCCCGGCGGACGACGGCAAGGCGGTGCCGGCGGACTTGGCTGCGGCCGGGGCGAAGCTTCTGGGCGCGCCGAAGCCGCCCCTGGCCGGGGCCGACATCGCCACCCTCGCCACCACGCTCTACCAGCAGAACCCGAAGGCGCGGCCGGCGGATGTGGCCAACGCGCTCATCGCTGCTTATTGCCGGGTGGTGGCGGCGCTGCCGGCCACCTCGGTGGCGGAGCAGAACGCGCTGCTGAACGGCTTCGCCGCCCAGGCGGTGCAGACCCTGCAGCTGCTGCCGCCGCGCAAGGTGGTGGTGGAGGCGCCGGCCAAGGCCGTGCCCCCCGCGCCCCCCGCTCCGGCGGCGGTGCCGGCCGGCCGGAAATAGGCCGGGCGCCGCAGCGTCCCGGTGCGGGTTGGCGCCGCAGCGTCAACCTTTCGCTAACCATGTTTCATGTGAAACGGCCGCCTCAAGGGGCGGCCGTTTGGGTCTTCTGGTCCTGGAACGGGGCGGCGGGATCAGTCGTGATCGCGGTTCTGCAGCCCGTCATGCACCTCGAACACCACGTTGCCGGCGCGCCAGGCGAACGGGGCGGCAGGATTTTGAACCTTGATCTCGCTCTGCGGAATCAGCTTGTCGCAAAGCATCACCAGGATGTCCTCGATGGGGGCGCTGGTGTCGTTCTCTTCCGTCATGCGGTCGATGGAGATTTCCGCGCCTTCCACGCCGTCTTCCTCGATATGGACGATGAAGATCTCTTCGTGGCCGTGGATGCCGTGGGCGGTGACGCGGAACGTCTCTCCCTGATATTCAAATTCCCGAACCATTTTTCATTCTCACTGCTGACGTGATGAAAGACACAAACGCAACGCTACCAACAAAGTCCGGGCGCTTGCCCGCGTAAAAGCGGCGGAATTTAGAATGGTGGCTATGGAATGGTCAAGTGCCGCGCAGCCTCGGCATATGATGCCTAATTATTAATCTGTCACTCGCGCCCCTGCGCCGCCTTCGCCCGCGCCACCAGCTCCTCGGCCTTGGGCAGGATGCCTTCCACGATGCGCTTCACCCCGGCGGCGGTGGGGTGCAGCCCGTCCGGCTGGTTGAGGCTCCGGTCGGCGGCGACGCCCTCCAGGAAGAAGGGATAGAGCAGCACCCCTTCCGCCGCCGCCAGCTCCGGGAAGATGGCGTCGTATTGCTCCTGGAAGGCCCGGCCGAGATTGGGGGCGGCGCGCATGCCGGCCAGCAGCACCCCCACCCCGCGCGCCTTCAGCCGCGCCACGATGCTGGAAAGGGCCTTGCGCGTGGTGGCCGGATCGAGGCCGCGCAGCATGTCGTTCGCGCCCAGCTCCACGATGACCGCATCGGTGCCCGGCGGCACCGACCAGTCGAGCCGGGCGAGGCCCTGGGGCGCGGTCTCGCCGGAGACGCCGGCATTCACCACCACCACGTCGAGGCCCCGCGCCTTGAGCGCCGCTTCCAGCTGGGCCGGGAAGGCGGCGGCGGCGGGGATGCCGTAGCCGGCGGTGAGGCTGTCGCCGAAGGCCACGATCCGCACGGCGCGCGCGGACGCCGCTGACGCGAACGTGAAGCCGGCCAGAAGCGCCATCAGCCCTGCCAGCGCCTTAAATGCCGTTTCCCATGAGCGATACCTCCGGCTTCCTCCGGTCCTCCCAACGCGCGCGGCATATTCAGGCATGGACGATCTTTCCTCTGCGGTTCGCACCATCCGGCTTTCACACGTGGACCTGTCGCTCGGCAGCGGAGCGGCCCGCGTCCATGTCCTGAAGGACATCTCTGTCGAGATCGGGGCGGGGGAGACGGTGGGGCTGGTGGGGCCATCCGGCTCGGGCAAGTCCACCCTGCTGATGGTGATGGCCGGTCTGGAGCGGGTGGACAAGGGGCAGGTGGAGGTGGCGGGTACCGCCCTCGGCGGCCTGTCCGAAGATGCGCTGGCGCGGTTCCGCGGCCGGCACATCGGCATCGTGTTCCAGTCCTTCCACCTCATCCCCACCATGACAGCGCTGGAGAATGTGGCGGTGCCGCTGGAGCTGGCCGGCCAGGGGGATGCCTTCGCCCGTGCGGCGGAGGAGCTGGAGCTGGTGGGCCTTGCCGGCCGTGCCGCCCATTATCCCGGGCAATTGTCCGGCGGCGAGCAGCAGCGCGTGGCGGTGGCACGGGCGCTGGCCCCCCGGCCGCCCATCCTGGTGGCGGACGAGCCCACCGGAAACCTGGACGAGGCCACCGGCCGGCAGATCATGGACCTGCTGTTCGCCGCCCACCGCGCCCGCGGCGCCACGCTGGTGCTGGTGACCCACGATGCCGGCCTCGCCCTGCGCTGCGGCCGGGTGCTGCACCTGCGGTCCGGCCGGGTGGAGCGCGACGCCGCCGGCGACCGCGTGGCGGCGCAGGCATGAGCGGTTCCCTCCTGCGCGGGGCCGATCCCCGTCCGCTGCCGGTACGCCTGCTGCCGCGCAGCCTCGCCTTCGCCTTGCGCGAGCTGCGCGGCGCGCGGCGCGGCTTCGGCGTGTTCCTCGCCTGCCTGGCTTTGGGGGTGATGGCCATTGCCGGCATCGGCTCGTTCGCCGGTGCCCTCACCCGGGGGCTGGAGCGGGAGGGCCGCGCCATCCTCGGCGGGGATGCCGCCTTCGCGGTGGTGCAGCGGCAAGCGACGGCGCAGGAGTTCCAGTCCCTTGCCGCGGGCGGCACGCTCTCCACCGTGGCGCTGCTGCGCGCCATGGCCCGCACCCCGGGCGGGGATGTGGCGCTGGCCGAAGTGAAGGCGGTGGACGGGCCCTATCCCCTGGTGGGGGAGGTGACCCTTTCGCCCCCCGCGCCGCTCGCCGGCGTGCTCGGCGCCGTGGACGGCGTGTTCGGCGCGGCGGCGGACCCGGTGCTGCTGGGCCGGCTGGGGCTGAAGGTGGGCGACCGCCTGCTGCTGGGCGACACCCAATTCCAGGTCCGCGCCCGGCTGGACGGCGAGCCGGACAAGCTTTCCTCCGGCATCGGCCTGGGCGCGCGCCTGCTCATCTCGCAGGCGGCGCTTCAGGCCACCGGCCTCATCCAGCCCGGGAGCCTGGTGCGCTGGAGCTATCGCGTGCGGCTGGACGATGCATCCCCCGCGGGGCTTGCCGCCTTCATGGCCGGGGTGCGCGAGCGGTTCGGCGCCGAGGGGTTCGAGGTGCGCACCCGCGATGGCGCCACCCCCCAGCTGGCCCGCAACGTCACCCGCATCAGCCAGTTCCTCACCCTGGTGGCCCTCACCGCCCTTCTGGTGGGCGGGGTGGGGGTGGCCAATGCGGTGTCGAGCCATCTTGCCGCCAAGCAGGAGGTGATCGCCACCCTGAAGGCGGTGGGCGCCACCCGGGCCGACATCTTCCGCGTCTACGGGCTGGAGATCGGCCTCATGGCGCTGGCGGGGATCGCCCTCGGCCTCGCCCTGGGGGCGGCGCTGCCGTTCGCGGCCACGGCGGCCATCGGCGCGCTGGTGCCGTTTCCGCTGGAGCCGGCCATCGACCTCGCGGCGCTGGCGCGGGCCGCCCTCTACGGGGTGCTGGTGGCGGGGCTGTTCACTGTGCTGCCCCTGGCCCGGGCGCAGGCGGCGCGGGTGTCCCATCTGTTCCGCGACGGCATCGGCGAGGCGCCGGCCCGGGCCGGCCCGGCCGCCTGGATGGTTGCAGGCGCCACCGGCGCCGGGCTCGCCGGGCTGGCGCTCGCCACCTCCGACGACCTGCGGGCCGCCGGCATCTTCCTGGCCGCGGCGGCGGCGGTGTTCGTGCTGCTGCGCGCCGTCGCCCTCGGCCTCATGGCCCTGGCGCGGCGGGCGCCCCGGCCGCGTGACGCCATGGTGCGCCTGGCCCTCGGCAACATCCACCGGCCCGGGGCCCTCACCCCTTCGGTGGTGCTCTCCTTGGGGCTCGGCCTGTCGCTGATGGTGGGCATCGCCCTCATCGACACCAGCCTGAACCGCGAGCTGGCCGGCCCCATGCGGGAGAGCGCGCCCAGCTTCTTCTTCGTGGACGTGCCCAGCGGCGAGGCGGCGCAGTTCGACGCCTTCCTTGCCGCCGAGGCGCCGGGCGCCGTGGTGAAATCGGTGCCCATGCTGCGCGGGCGCATCACCGCCCTCAACGGCGCCCCGGCGGAGAGCGCAAAGCCCCGCGCCGATGCCGCCTGGGTGCTGCAGAGCGACCGCGGCATCTCCACCGCCGATGCCGTGCCCGAGGGCTCGCGGCTGGTGGCGGGCCGCTGGTGGACGCCGGACGATGCCGAGCCCCTCGTCTCCTTCGATGCGGAGCTGGCCGCCGGCCTCGGCCTGAAGCTGGGAGACACGGTGACGGTGAACGTGCTGGGCCGCTCCATCACCGCGCGCATCGCCAATCTGCGCGAGGTGAAATGGGAGCGCCTGGGCATCAATTTCGTCATGGTGTTCTCCCCCGCCACCTTCGCCGGCGCCCCGCACACGGTGCTGTCCACCCTTACCTTTCCCGATGGTGGCAGCCTGGAACGGGAGGTGGCGCTGCTGAAGGCGGCGGCGGCACGCTTTCCCGCCGTCACCACGGTGCGGGTGAAGGAGACGCTGGAGGATGCGCGGCGGATGCTGGACAACCTTTCCCTCGGCATCCGCGCGGCCAGCCTCGTCACCCTCGTCACCTCGGTGCTGGTGCTGGCGGGGGCGCTGGCCGCCGGGCGGGAGGGCCGCATCTATGACGCGGTGATCCTGAAGACGCTGGGGGCCACCCGCGGCCGCCTCGCTTTTGCTTATGGGCTGGAATATGCCGGCCTCGGCCTGGCCACCGCCGTGGTGGCGGTGGGGGCGGGCACCCTTGCCGCCTTTGCGGTGGTGACGCAGGTGATGGAGGTTCCCTTCAGCTTCTCCCCGCTGGCGGCGCTGGGCGCGGTGGGCGGGGCGCTGGTGGTGACCCTCGGCTTCGGCCTTCTGGGCACCTTGCGGGCGCTGAGCGAGGCGCCGGCCCGGGTGCTGCGGCATCTTTGAAAATGATGCCGGCTTACCGATACCCCGCGACGCCGCCCGCGCCGTGGTGGTAGTTTCGATTCGCGCGGCGTCGCGCCCGAAGCGGCGTCGCTGCCGCGCAAAAGGTCTGCCCCGCAAAAGGCCAGTCCCGCCGAGGACCTGTCCCGCAAGGGCCCCGTCCTTCATCGGACCTGCCGGAATGGCAGTATCGCAGAAGGGAGATTTCCGTCATGTCCCCGTTCCGCCGCCTTGCCCTCGTCTCCGCCGCCGGCCTTGCGCTTCTGGCCGGCCCGGCGCTCGCCCAGCCGGTCACCCCCCCGGCACCCCCGCCGCCCGCGCCCTATACCGCCGAAGATGCCGCCGCCATCCTGGATGCGCGCCTTGCCGCGCTGAAGACGGTGCTGCGCCTCACCCCCGACCAGGACAAGCTGTGGCCCCCGGTGGAGGCCTCCATCCGCAATGCGGTGAAGGACGCCATCGCCCGCCGCGAGAAGCGCCTTGCGGCGCCGCCGCCGGCCACCGTGCTGGACGTACTGGGCCAGGTGGCCGACGCCGAGGAGGCCCGCGCCAAGGCGCTGCGCGCCTTCGTCGATGCGGCCAAGCCCTTCGTCGCCTCCCTCACCCCGGCCCAGCGCAACCGCATCCCCACCTTCCTCGGCGTGCACGACACCGGGCAGATGCCGGCGACTTCCGAGCTGTGGATCTTCGAAGAGGAAGAGTGAGCCTGTCGCCAGGAAAGGGAGGAACCAACATGCGCAAGATGATCGTCCTTGCCGCCGCGCTCGGCTTCACCGCCCTCGGCGCCGGTGCCGCGCTCGCCCTGCCGGTGCCGCAGGCGCTGGTGGCGTCGGGCATCGCCGCGCCGGACGGAACCCCGGTGGAGCAGGTGGCGCAGGGCTGCGGCATCGGCTTCCACCGCGGCCCGTGGGGCGGCTGCCGCCCCAATTACTGGGGACCCGCCCCCTATTGGGGCCCGCGCTATTGCTGGTGGCGGCCCGGCCCGTGGGGGCCGGTGCGCGTCTGCCGCTGAGCGTCTGAAGCCCCGCGTCCCGGCGTCGCGCCGGGGGTCGCCGCCCGGTGCGGCGGGCCCGGTGCGACGCTCGCGCCGTCACGCGCGGCTTGATCGCGTGCCGCTGCCATGCAAGCACCATACGAAAGCAGCAGGGGAGCGAGCGGCATGGCCAGCGGGGAGGCGGATCTCGTCATCGGCGAAGGGCGCGCCCTTGCCGCCCATCCCCTGCGGGCGGCGGTGCTGCGCGAGCTGCACGCCCGCCCCTTCGCCCCGGCCGAGACGCCGCGGCGGATGCTGCATGCGGCCTTCCTGCTGGACCCGGCCGGGGCCCAGGCCGACCGCGCCGCCCTCGCCGCTTTGTGCACCGCGCGCGGGCTGCCGGCACCCGCCGCCGGCGCCAAATATCACCATGTCTCGTTCGGCGGTGCCGAGCTGCGCTGGGAGAGCCACGCCGAATTCTGCACCTATACCTGGGACCTGCCCTCCAGCGGCATCGGCCCGGGGGCGCTGCCGTTCCAGCCGCCGGCCGCCACCCTCGCCAGCCCGTTCGGCGAGGTGCCGCAGCCCGGCCCGCTGCTGGTGGCGGTGGACCTGCACCTGGTGCAGGACACCGCCGAGGACCTCTACCTCGACAAGGTGTTCGACCGTTCCAGCCTGGCCCGCGCCGACGTGAACGACGGCTTCGCCGAGATTGCCAGCGACTTCATGGCCGACCCCTCCGGCTATGTGCGCATCCTGGTGCGCGACCGGGGCCTGGGCGGCGATGCGGCCGGCGCGCTGGTGCAGCGGCTCTTGGAGATCGAGACCTACCGCACCCTGGCTTTGCTGGGCCTGCCGGAGGCCCAGCGCCTCGCCCCCGCGGTGGCGCGCATCGAGGGCCGGCTGGCCGCCGCCGCCACCGAGATGACCCGCACCAAGGGCCTGTCCGACAACAACGCCCTGCTGGACGAGCTGGTGGCCCTGGCGGCGGAGCTGGAGGCGGGGGCCACCGCCTCCCTGTTCCGCTTCGGCGCCAGCCGCGCCTACATGGAGATCGTGCGCCTGCGCCTCGCCACCATCCGGGAAATGGCGGTGCCGGGCTTTCCCACCTGGCAGCAGTTCCTGGATCGCCGCATGGCGCCGGCCATGCGCACCTGCTTCACCGTGGAGGAGCGGCAGGAGAAGATCGCCCGCAAGCTCTCCAACGCCGCCGACCTGCTGCGCACCCGGGTGGACGTGGAGCTGGAGCAGCAGAACCGCGACCTGCTCACCTCCATGAACGAGCGCACCCGCCTCCAGCTGCGCCTCCAGCGCACGGTGGAGGGCCTGTCGGTGGCGGCGATTTCCTATTATGTGGTCAGCCTCATCCATCATCTCGTGGAAGGCATCCACGAGAGCGGGGCGGATGTGGCGACCCTGGGCCTGCATCTGGACGTGGGCCTGGTGACGGCCATCTCCGTGCCGCTGGCGGTGCTGGGCGTGTGGGCGGTGGTGCGGCGCATCCGCAGCGCGCACGGCGACGCCGATTGAGGCGGGCGCAGGTTCAGGGATTGCACGCGCCGGCGGGTTGCCCCGGCCGGCTCCGGGAGGCGGGATGGATTACGAGGTCGAATACAACAATCGCGCCCGGGTGAGCGACCATCCGGCCATCTTCGAGCGCTGGGCCAAGAGCTCGGCCGCCTTCCGCGGCGCGGCGGTGGCCGCCGACCTCGGCGTGCCCTACGGCCCCGATCCGCGGCAGTTCCTCGACATCTTCTGGCCGGCGCCGGACCGGCAGGCCCCGGTGGCCCTGTTCATCCATGGCGGCTACTGGCAATCGCTGCACCCGCGGGACTTCTCCTTCGCCGCCGCCGGCTGCCTCGCCCATGGGGTGGCGCTGGCGCTGGCGGGCTACGACCTTGCCCCGCTGGTGCCGGTGGGCACCATCCTGGCCCAGGTGCGGGCCGCGACCCTCACCCTCTATCGCCTGGTGGGCCACCCCATCGCGGTGAGCGGGCATTCCGCCGGCGGGCATCTGGCCGCTGCCCTCGCCGCCACCTCCTGGCGCGAGCTGGATGTGGACACGCCCGACGACATCGTGCCGGCCGGCATCGGCATTTCCGGCGTCTACGACCTGGAGCCGCTGATCGCCACGCAGATGAACAAGGCCCTCCACCTCGACGCCGAGGAGGCGCGGCGCCTGTCGCCGGTGCTCTGGCCGCTGCCGCCGGGGCGCGTGTTCGAAACCTTCGCCGGCGGCGCGGAAAGCGCGGAATTCCTGCGCCAGGGGCGCGACCTTGCCGCCGCATGGGCTGCCCGGGGGGCGCGCACCGCCTGCCACGAGGTGGCGGGCGCCAACCATTTCACCGTGGTGGATGCGCTGGCCGATCCCTCCTCCCACATGGTGCGCCGCCTGGTGGAGATGGCGCAGTCGGTGGCGCGGTGAGGCCAGCCGCGGCCCCGCGCGCCATCACGTTTTTCTCCTGAACCGGGGCCGGCCCCGCCCGCCCCGCGCGGGCGCCTCCGGCGGCCCATCGTCTCCAGCGGAGCCGTCATGCAACCCATCCAGATCGCCATCGTCCCGGTGACCCCCTTCGCGCAGAACTGCTCCATCCTGTGGTGCACGAAGACCATGAAGGGGGCAGTGATCGACCCCGGCGGCGACCTCGACAAGATCCGCGCCGCCCTGGCCGAAACCGGCGTGAGCGTGGAGAAGATCCTGCTCACCCACGGCCATGTGGACCACGCCGCCGGCGCGGCCGAGCTGGCGCAGGCCCTCGGGGTGGAGGTGGTGGGGCCGGGCGCCGCCGACCAGTTCATCATGGACGACATTCCCGCCGCCGCGGCGAAGTTCGGCATGGAAGGCGCCCGGGCGGTGACGCCCGACCGCTACCTCGCGGAAGGCGACAGCCTCACCGTGGGTGAATTGTCCCTCGATGTGCTGCACGTGCCCGGCCACACTCCGGGGCATCTGGTGTTCGTCTATCCGCCCGCCGGCATCGCCATTGTCGGCGACACCCTGTTCCGCGGCTCGGTGGGGCGCACGGACTTTCCCTATGGGGATCACGACCTGCTCATCTCCGGCATCGTGGAAAAGCTGCTGCCGCTGGGCGACGGCGTGGTGTGCCTGCCCGGCCACGGGCCGGTCACCAGCATCGCCGACGAGAAGGCCCACAATCCCTTCCTTCCCCGCTGACGCGGAGCTTGCGCCGTGACCGCATCGAGGCGCCATGCCCTTTATCTCGCGCCGCCGGCGGAAAGCGCCCTGTGGCGCTTCGGCTCGGCCGTGCTCGGCTATGATGCCGAAACCGGTGCCGAGCCCGAGGCGCCGGACCTGCCGGGCTTCGACGCGCAGGGCTGGCGGGAGATTGCCGCCGAACCGCGGCGCTACGGCTTCCACGGCACCCTGAAGGCGCCGTTCCGCCTCGCCGAGGACTGCACCGGGGCCGATTTCGACGCCGCCCTTGCCGCCTGCCTCGCCCTGCACCACCCGTTCGAGCTGCCGCCGCTGGTGGCGCAGGCGCTGGGGCCGTTCGTGGCGCTCGTTCCGCCGGCGCCGGTGCCGGTGCTGGAGGACCTCGCCCGCTGCCTGGTGCTGGACCTGGAGCCGGTGCGCGCGCCGCTCAGCCCGGCGGAGATCGCCCGGCGCCGGCCGGACCGCCTCTCCGCCCGGCAGTCCGGCTATCTGGAGGCCTATGGCTACCCTTATGTGCTGGACGAGTTCCGTTTCCACATGACCCTCACCGGTCCCCTGCCGGAGGGCGTGCGCGACCATGCCCTCAATGCGCTGCGCGATGCCTTCGCCGGCAGCGGCGCCGACAAGCCGGTGACCATCGACCATGTGGGCCACTTTGTGCAGGAGACGCCGCAGGCGCGGTTCCGCCTGGTGCGCCGCATTCCCCTGGGAAGGCCCTGTCCATGAAGGTTCTCGGCGAAGCGCCCCTCATTGATCCCACCGCGCGGGTCCAGGCCTCCACTCTCGGCCGCTACACCGAGGTGGGGGCCCGCACCAAGCTGCTGGAAGTGGAGATGGGCGATTATTCCTATGTGGTGAACGATGCCGACATCGCCTATGCGGGCATCGGCAAGTTCTGCTCCATCGCCGCCATGACCCGGCTCAATCCCGGCAACCACCCCACCTGGCGCGCCTCGCAGGCCCATTTCACCTATCGCGCCTCGGCCTATTTCCCCGGCGAGGCGGACGAGGCGGCGTTCTTCGCCTGGCGCCGGGCGCAGCGGCTCACCTTGGGCCACGACGTGTGGATCGGCCACGGGGCGGTGGTGCTGGCCGGGCGCAGCGTGGGCACCGGGGCGGTGGTGGCGGCGGGCGCGGTGGTGTCCAGGGACGTGCCGGCCTATGCCATCGTTGCCGGCGTGCCGGCGCGGCAGGTGAAATGGCGGTTTGCGCCGGACATTGCCGAGCGCCTGCAGCGTCTCGCCTGGTGGGACTGGGACCACGCCGCCCTGCGCGCCGCCCTGCCGGATTTCCGCGCCCTGCCCATCGAGGCCTTCCTGGAGAAATACGGCGCCTGAGGCGGGGGCGGTGCTGCCCTGCCGCATGGCGGCTGCGCGCCGGGGTGCTGGCGATGTGGGCGCAATAATGATAGGCGAGCGGCGACTTGACCCCTGGAGCCGTCCATGACCGCACATATCCGTCCCGTGACCCGCGCCCTCCTTTCGGTGTCCGACAAGACGGGTCTCGTGCCGTTCGCCACCGCCTTGGTGGCCCATGGGGTGGAGCTCGTGTCCACCGGCGGCACTGCCAGGGCGCTGGCCGATGCCGGACTTGCGGTGAAGGACGTGAGCGAGCTCACCGGCTTTCCCGAGATGATGGACGGGCGGGTGAAGACCCTGCACCCCAAGGTGCACGGCGGCATCCTCGCCATTCGCGCTGATGCCGGGCACCAGGCCTCCCTGGCCGAGCACGCCATCGCCCCCATCGACCTGGTGGTGGTCAATCTCTATCCGTTCGAGGCCACCGTGGCGCGCAAGGCCGGCTTCGAGGAGACCATCGAGAATATCGACATCGGCGGCCCGGCCCTCATCCGCGGCGCCGCCAAGAACCATGACGACGTGAGCGTGGTGGTGGAGGCGGCCGACTATGACGCCGTGATCGCCGAGATCACCGAGCATGGCGGCACCACTTTGGCCCTGCGCCGGCGCCTCGCCCAGAAGGCCTATGCCCGCACCGCCGCCTATGACGCCGCCATCTCCAACTGGTTCGCCCGCGAGCTGAAGGAGGAGGCCCCGGCCTTCCGGGCCGTGGGCGGCCGGCTCATCGAGGCCCTGCGCTATGGCGAGAACCCGCACCAGACCGCGGCCTTCTATGCCTCGGACGAGATCCGCCCCGGCGTCGCCACCGCCCGGCAGGTGCAGGGCAAGCAGCTCTCCTACAACAACATCAACGACACCGACGCCGCCTTCGAGGCGGTGTCCGAATTCCATCCCGGCCGCACCGCGGCGGTGGTGATCGTCAAGCACGCCAACCCCTGCGGCGTGGCCGAGGGCGCCTCGCTGGAGGAGGCCTATCGCAAGGCGCTGGCCTGCGACCCGGTGTCGGCCTTCGGCGGCATCATCGCCGTCAACCGCACCCTGGACGCTCAGGCGGCCCGCGCCATGGTGGAGATCTTCACCGAGGTGATCGTCGCCCCCGACGCCACCGAGGAGGCCATCGCTTTGGTGGGCGCCAAGAAGAACCTGCGCCTGCTCCTCACCGGCGCCCTGCCCGACCCCCGCGCTCCGGGCCTGGTGGTGAAGACCGTGGCCGGAGGCCTGCTGGTTCAGGGCCGGGACAATGTGAGCGCCGACGACCTGGAGCTGACCGTCGTCACCAAGCGCGCGCCCACCGACGCGGAGCTGGCCGACCTGCGCTTCGCCTTCCGCGTGGCCAAGCATGTGAAGTCCAACACCATCATCTACGCCCGGGACGCCGCCACCGTGGGCATCGGCGCCGGGCAGATGAGCCGGGTGGACAGCGCCCGCATCGCCGCCCGCAAGGCGCTGGACGCCGCCGAGGCGGCCGGCCTGTCCGAGCCGCTCACCAAGGGCTCGGTGGTGGCCTCCGACGCCTTCTTCCCCTTCGCCGACGGGCTGATGGCCGCGGTGGAGGCGGGAGCCACCGCGGTGATCCAGCCGGGCGGCTCCATGCGCGACGCCGAGGTGATCGCGGCGGCGGACGCGGCCGGCCTCGCCATGGTGTTCACCGGGGTGCGCCACTTCCGCCACTGAGGCGGGGGGGACGGTGCCGAGTGCCGCCGGAGGGCTCAGCCGGCCAGTAGATCAGCCCGCCAGCAGGTCCTGCACCATCACCCGGTCCAGATAATGGGGGCCGTCGAACACGAACACGTCGAAGCCCGCGTACATCTGGAGCTGCGGCCTCAGCTCGGCGGCGGTGGCGGCGCGGAAGCTGCCGCCGGGGGCCGGACGGAACGCCTCGGCGATCAGCTTGAAGCGATGCGCCCCGAGCCGCTCCGAAAGGGCCGTGGCATAGGCCCGGGCCGCCTCCGGCGTGCGGGTGTGGATGCCCACCCCATCCTGGAAGAACAGCCCCACATCGGCCGGCAGC
Source organism: Xanthobacter sp. AM11 (assembly GCF_047444035.1). NCBI lineage: Bacteria > Pseudomonadati > Pseudomonadota > Alphaproteobacteria > Hyphomicrobiales > Xanthobacteraceae > Xanthobacter > Xanthobacter sp. AM11. The sequence goes on along the minus strand of NZ_JBLAOA010000001.1, from coordinate 938,574 downwards.
CAGCTGGAAACCCAGTCCGCCATGGCGCCGGGACCGACATTGGAATTGTCATAGGCACTGACCCAGAGCGGCCGCGCAATGGGCGCCAAAAGCCGGCCCAGGTCGGCAACCCCGCTCCATGTGGGGTCGGCCTCCACCGGGAAATAGAAGCCCGCCGCCTCGAAGGGCAGGGGCTTGGCGGCGATGCGGGCGGACAGCGCCGCCAGTTCCGCCACGTTCCGGCGGGCGGTGGGCTCATTGAAGCTGCCGGCAAGGCCGGCGATGATGCTGCGGGCCCAGGGCTCGCGGGCGATCCGCTGCCAGTTGGGCGCATTGGCGATCAGCGGCAGGCCGAGGCCGGGGACGAAGGCGGTGCCGTCCGCCACCATCCATTGCAGCAGAAGGCTCCGCGCGCCGAGGAGATCCCAGTCGCCGCGCGGGTCGAGGGCGCCGGCATGGAGCTGCCAGACCACTCCGGTCATGAGGGCGGGGGAGGTCGGCCGCCGCAAGGTGAGGGCGAGGTCGAGCCCGAGCAGGGCGGCCGCACCCGCGCCGGCGATGAGGAAGGCCCGGCGCTTCATCGCGCCGGCCCCACCGCGGTCCGCCCGGCGCGGCTCATGCCGTGACGACTGTGAGGCGGCGTTCCTGCTCGCGGACGGTGGCCATCAGCGCATCTTCCTTCACGATGCCGCAGCGCACCAGATATTCACCGATGCGCCCGTCCACGTCGGGACGGTAATGCTCCATGGCCGCCTCGAACGCCTCGCGCTGCATGAAGCCCTTCTCCAGCAGCAGGTCGCCCAGGAGCGGCGCCGATCGCTGCCCCTCGATGTCCGTCGCCACGCCGCGCAGCAGGCGCAATCCGTCGTTGATTTCGCCTTCGCGCGCAATGTGCTGCACCGGCGCGTCGCCTACGGCGACTCGCAGCTCGTCCAGCGCCCGATCGCTCAGGGGGGAGGCGACGGCCACCACCAGCCGGCCGGTCTCGTCCTTGCCCATGGGCAGCACGCGCCGGCGCACCATCAGGTCGATGGGCAACAGGTCGTTGAACTGCCGCAGCAAATGCTCGGTCACATGGGTGCGGGGCAGGTTCGACTGGTAGGCGATGGCCTCGGCCAGCGTTTCCTCGTCGAGCCAGCCGCGCGAGACCAGGATGCGGCCGAGGGGCTGCTGGCGCTCGTCCTGGATGGCCAGCGCCTCCTCCACCTGCTCCGGCAGCACCGCCTGCCAGGTGAGCAGCAGCTCGCCCAGGCGCTGGCGCTGCTGGCGGAATTCGGCGGCGTCGGGGAAGTCGTGCGCGGTCTTGTCCCACACGATGCGCCGGCCGAGGAAGACATGGCCTAGATAAAGGTACCAGGCCCGCATGGTGGCGGCAAAGTTGACGAAATTGCTCATCACCACCCGCGGAACGGACATGATGCCCTGTTCCCAGCCATAGATTCGGGTGACGAAGTAGAAGCGCTGGATGAGGCGCAGCGCGAAGGCGATGGCGTTGGCGGTCAGCACCGCCAGCAGCCAGGATTCGGTGGCGAAGATGGAGGGGAAGCGCGCCGGCAGGACCCCGAGGGACGAGGCGGCATAGATGATGAGGAAGTGGGCCGCCACCACATAGGCCAGCACCGCCACGATGGAGGTGATGATGCCCTTGCGGTCGCGGAACAGGAAGTATTTGGCCGCAAGGCTCCCGCGCCAGCCGATCTGGCTCCAGCCCTGGAAGGAGATGCCCAGCGACCAGCGCGCCTTCTGGCGGTAGGAGGTGCGGAAGGTGTCCGGGAAGAATTCGCGGACGCACAGGGGCATGGTGAGGTGCACTTCCCGGTCCGGCCCGAAGCCGAAGAAGGATTCGCGCTTCACCCGGTATTCCACCGGCAGGCGGGCGATGATGGACTGCATGTGCGCCTCGTGGAGCCGGGCGCTGATGTCGTAGTCCTCGGTGAGGCTGGAGGTGTTGAAGGCATCCCCGTCATTCTGGCTGAGCAGGTGGAGGATGGCCTTGCGCGAGAAGCAGGTTCCCACGCCCGCCGACGGCACGGACCCGGCCACGCTCTCGCGCACCACGAGGTCCTTGGCGTGCCACTCGGCGAACTCGTCCATGTAGATGCCGGCCACCAGTTCCGACCAGTGGCGCTCCAGCGAGAGCACCGGGATCTGGATGAGGTCCTTGCGCGGGAGAAGATAGTTGAAGAAGCGCAGCTCCAGCGGATGGAGCACGTCCTCGCTGTCGTGCAGCACCAGGCCGGCGAATTCGGTGCCGGACATCTGCTCGTGCTGGAAGATGGCGCGGACCACGGCATTGAGGCAGTCGGCCTTGTTGGTGGGGCCGGGCGCGCGCGTTTCCACCCGCACCAGCTGCTTGTAGCGCCGGCGCATGCGCTCGACCTCGGCGATGGTTTCCGGGTCGTTCGGATAGGTGCCGACGAAGATCATGTATCGCCGGTAGTCCAGCACGCTCACCATGTTCTCGATCATGGCGGCGATCACCGCCGATTCCTGCCAGGCGGGAATCATGATCGCGAGCGGCTGCTCGTCCCTCTGGTAGAGGGCGTTGGGGGTCAGCGGCCGGATGAACGGCTCGATGACGAAGCGGCGGTAGATCCGCCGCCCCCAGTACCAGGCGTCCACGAACAGGTCGTCGAGGGACGAGATGAGGATGACCACCGCCACGACCGCCGCCACATATTCTACGAAGCGGATGTAGTCGGCCAGCATATAGGGCCAGTAGAGCGACATGGCGGGGGCTCCTGCAGGTCGATCAGTTGCCGCGGCGACGCACGTGCGACGCGCGGATCAGCAGCAGGAAGAACAAGGCGGCGACGCCGATGCCCAGCGGGATGCCCCAGTCGGCGGAATTCTGCCACAGGCGCTGCAGGGTGCCGGACGGGCCATCCGTGTCGGCGACACGGATGGTGCCCAGCGGGGCGCCGGAGGCGGTGAGCTCCGTCAGGGTCCCGTCCATCCCCACCAGGGCCACGTCGCCGCGGGAGAGGCGGACCGGCTTGGCGGGGGTCATGGGCACGGGGCCGATGCTCTGCCAGAGGATGCCGCGGGTGTCGTCGCCGCGCACGGCCTGCACCAGGGCCACGTTCTTGAGGCCGGTGATGTCCAGCAGGCGGGCCTTCTCGTCGGTGCCGACCACGAGGCGGTCGCCATCGACGCGGGCCTTCTGGGTGACACCCTGGACCGGCACGTCGAGGGCGACGAAGCCGCCGCTGGTGGCCCGGAAGGGGGCGCCGGTGGCGATCACGTCGAAGGTGCTGCTGGCCGTCGGCAGGCCGGCGGCGGCCGCCGCCCGCACCACGCGGGGCAGGCTGGAACGGGCGGTGGAGAGGTAGGTGTCGGGCACCACCAGGCGCCCGCCCGTGGTCATGGCGGAGATGATGCCCAGGAAGTCGCCGCCGGGCACGCTGCCGCCCAGCTCGAAATGGCTGGTGGGCAGAACCGAGACCGGGAAGGCCTGCGGCGTCTCGCGGCAGCGGTCGCTGACCGGCTGGCGCTGGAAGGTCACGCGCAGCACGTTGCGGGCGGCGAGCGCATAGGTCGGCACCGCGGCCGACAGGTGTTCGGGCTGGCCGTTGGCCTCCAGCCGCTTGGCGGCCAGCAGCACGTCGTTCAGGAACACCGCCACCACCGGCTCGGAGGCCGAGGCGCCGGGGGCGGCCGCCACGTCGAGGTTGAGGCGGCTGGGCAGGCTGGAGCCGCCGGTGGCCGCGGCGAGGTCGAAGCTCACCACCCAGTCGCCGCGCGCCAGCACGTCGAGATTGCCCTGGGCCGGCCCGAGGCGCGACAGGGGCACCGAGGAGGCCTTTTCCGGCACCGAGTCCACGGCGCGCACAGTGACCGTGCCGGCCGCGAGGGAGGTGCGCCAGAAGCCGTCGAACAGCTGGGTGGCCTTGCCGCCCGCGCCCCCGCCCACGGCGATGACAGGCCGGCCGGCGAGGGTCTGCAGGGTCATCTCGTCCGCCGCCACGGTGACGGAACCAAGGCTCGCGGCCTTGCCGCGCCATTCGGTGAAGGCGGCGGAGGCGTTGCCGAGGCGGGCGGCGAGCGCATCCAGGGCGCCGCGGACCGCGGAGAGCAGCGCACCGTCCGCCACGGCGACGTCGGCGCCGATGGGCGAGCCGGGCAGCACCAGGAGCGCACCGAGCTCGGCCGCATCCCGGATGCGGTAGGACTTCACGTCCACGAAGGACGAGAACGGCGCCACCACGCGCAGGGAGGCCGGCACGTCGAGGCCGGACAGGTCCACCTCGTCGCCGATGGCGGGCAGGGTCTTCACGATCAGCCGCTTGCCGGCGGATTCAAGGGCGAGGCCCAGGCGCCAGGCGGTGTCGTAGGCGTCCTTGGAGAGGGTGCCGCCGGCCACCAGCAGGGAGCCGGAGCCGGGCATGGCGCTCCAGGCGGTGGAGAGGTCGCGCACCTGGGAGGCGTCGTAGGTGTAGGTGAAGCGGCTCTTGGGGCTGAGTTTCAGCACGTTGCCGATGCCGCGCTCGTCGGCGCAGAGATATTCGCCGATGACCGAGGACCAGGCGGTGCCGAAGCGCACGAAGCCGGTCTCGCGCGGCCGTCCGTCCACCGGCAGGACCGTGGATGCGCTGCCGCTCTCGCCTTCCAGGCGGCGGGAGAAGACGGGCACGCCGTCCACCGAAAGGACCATGGTGGCGCGGCCGCCGTCGCCCCGCAGATATTCGCCGTCGATGTTGATGCTGGCGTCCTGGATCGGCACGCCCGCCGGCACCGGCAGGTAGATGTCGCGCCGGGCGTCCATGCCCTGGAGCACCACCGGCCCGTCGATGCCGAGGTCGCCGAGGCTGAAGGAGCGCGTCACCCGCGTGTCGGCGGCGCGCTCCTGCACGGCGGCGAGCACCGGGTCGGAGGTCTGCGCGGCAGCCGGGGCGGCGAGGAGGGCGCTGGCGAGAAGGGCGCCGGCCATGAGGCCCGGGGCGAAGCCGGCGGGGCCGGCGCCGCGCCACGTGCGGAAGGCGTGATGAGGTCTCATGTCAGTTTCTCACGAGCATGGCGTCGAGGGCGGCAGTCTGCCGGGGCGATGGAGCAGCGGAGCCGGACATGCCGGACTTCCCGCCCGTGGGCGAGAATTCCTGCACGGGCCGTCCGCAGATGCAGTCCACGATGCGGCGGCAGGCGTGTCCGTCGCCATAGGGATTGATTCGGGCCGCGTAGGCGGCATAGGCGTCGGCGTCGTCGAGCAGGCGGGCGGCCGCGCGCACGATGGCGCTGCGGGCGGTGCCCACCAGTTGCACGGTTCCCGCGTCCACGGCCTCCGGGCGCTCGGTCACGTCGCGCAGGACCAGCACCGGCTTGCCGAGGGCCGGGGCCTCCTCCTGCACGCCGCCGGAATCGGTGAGGACCATGTGGGCCCGCTGCATCAGCCGCAGGAACGGCAGGTAATCCTGCGGCGGTATCAGGTGCACGTTCGCACGCCCGGAAAGCGCCTCGCCGACGGGGCCCTTCACATTGGGGTTGAGGTGGACGGGATAGACGATCTCCACGTCGTCGCGGGCGGACAGGTCGCGCAGCGCGTCGCAGATGTTGCGGAAGCCGTCGCCGAAATTCTCCCGGCGGTGGCCGGTGACGAGGAGGATGCGCTTGCGGGGGTCCAGCGCCGGAAGGGCGGCATCCAGCTTATCGCGCAGGGCGGCATCTGCGTCGATGCGCGCCAGGGTGGCCTGCAGCGCGTCGATCACGGTGTTGCCGGTGACGATGATCTCCCCTTCGAGCCGCTCGGCTTCCAAATTGGCCTTCGCCCGCGCGGTGGGGGCGAACAGCAGGTCGCTGGCGATGTCCACCACGCGGCGGTTCATCTCCTCCGGGAAGGGTTGCGCCAGGTGATAGGTGCGCAGCCCCGCCTCCACATGGCCCACCGGAATGCGGCGGTGGAAGGCGGCCAGCGTCGCCGCCATGGCGGTGGTCGTGTCGCCGTGAACGAGTACACGGTCCGGCGCAACCTGTGCGAGCACGACGTCAAGGCTGGAGAGGGCCGCCCCGGCCAGCACGTTCAGCCCCTGATTGTGGGCCATGAGGCCGAGATCGAAGTCCGGGCGGATCTCGAACAGGGCGAGCACCTGGTCCAGCATTTCGCGATGCTGTCCGGTGACGCACACCAGGGATGTCACCGATGGCTCGCGGCCCAGGGCCTGAACCAGCGGTGCCATCTTGATGGCCTCCGGCCGCGTTCCGAAAATCGACAATATTTTCAAGGGATCGTCACCAGTGATTCGATTTCGGGGAAATGTGACGCGTGCTGTCAAGATAATGATTTTTACCATCCCCCGGACGTGAATCGCAACCTGAGATGTCGCGAAGGCATGTGATGTCCGGCCAGACGGCATCACAGGTGCGGGCGACGCCCCCGTGATGCAGGCGCAGTCTGCCGCCAGAAGGTTGCAGGAGGCTTAAGCGCGGGCGCGATGGCTGCCGCGGCGTACCTTCGCCCTCAACGGGCCGGGGGCGCAGCGTCCGCCCGCCGGGTGCCGACCGCGGCCTGGATGAGGGCCCGGGCGTCGTCCCCGCCCCATTCCGCGGGGCCGGCCAGATAGGCCATCTCGCAGCCGTCGCGGTCCACCAGAAGGGTGGTGGGCAGCCCGAAGCCGCGGCCGACCGTGCGCAGGGACTGGAAGGTCCGGGTGGCGGGATCGGCGAAATAGGCGAGGTGCTTCACTCCGATGTCGGAGAGGAACGTACGCGGCTTCTCCGGGTCGCGGGTGTCCAGATTGATGGCCACCACCTGGAAGTCCGGCCCGCCGGCCGCCCCCTCCAGGGCGTCGAGGGCCGGCATCTCCTTGCGGCAGGGCACGCACCAGGTGGCCCAAAGATTCACCAGCAGCACCCGCCCCTTCAGATCGGAGAGGCTGACGGGCTTGCCGGCCGCATCGGTGAAGGCGAGGGGCGGCAGGCGCCGCGGCTCGGTGGCGAGGGCGAGGCCGGCCACGTCTCCCTTCACCAGCGGGGCCAGCGCACGGGCGCGCTCCACCGTGCCGGCGCAGGCCGGGTCGGCAGCGGTCGCGGCACGCTCGGGGGCGGCGCCGGCGGAGGTTTGCGCCGCCGGTGCATTGCCGGGGAGCCGGTTCATCCCGTATAGGGCGAGCGCGCCGGCCACGGCGCCCGCCAGCGTCGCCAGCGTAATCAGGCCGATTGTTCCGAACCGCCAGCGGCGTCCGCCGGCCGGCGTGCCGGGGCGGGTTTCTGGTTCATCGGTGGCGTGGGGCGGGTCGGCATCGGTCATCAGCGGAGGGTCCGTCATGAGCAACAAGATGTGGGGCGGGCGGTTCAGCTCCGCCCCCGACGCCATCATGGAGGAGATCAACGCCTCCATCGGCTTCGACCAGCGTCTTTATGCGCAGGACATTGCCGGCTCCAAGGCCCACGCGAAGATGCTCGCGGCCCAGGGCATCGTGGCGGCGAAAGATGCCGACAAGATCGCCAAGGGTCTAGACACGATCCTGTCAGAGATCGAGGCGGGCAAATTCTCCTTCCGGCGCGAGCTGGAGGACATCCACATGAACGTGGAATCGCGCCTCGCCGAACTTATCGGCGCGCCGGCCGGGCGCCTGCACACCGCCCGCTCGCGCAACGACCAGGTGGCCACCGACTTCCGTCTTTATGTGCGCGACACGCTGGACGCCCTCGACGCGCAGCTGGCCGACCTCCAGCGCGCGCTGGCGGAAAAGGCGCTGGCCCACGCCGCCACCGTCATGCCCGGCTTCACCCATCTGCAGACCGCCCAGCCGGTCACCTTCGGCCACCACCTGATGGCCTATGTGGAGATGGTGGCGCGCGACCGCGGCCGCCTCGCCGATGCGCGCAAGCGGCTGAACGAATGCCCGCTGGGCTCGGCGGCGCTGGCCGGCACCTCCTTCCCCATCGACCGCGAGGCGACGGCGCAGGCGCTGGGCTTCGACCGGCCCACCGCCAATTCGCTGGATGCCGTCTCCGACCGCGACTTCGTAATGGAGACCCTGGCCGCCGCCTCCATCTGCGCCGTGCACCTCTCGCGCTTCGCCGAGGAGGTGGTGATCTGGACCTCGCCGTCGTTCGCGCTGGTGAAGCTGTCCGACGCCTTCACCACCGGCTCGTCCATCATGCCGCAGAAGCGCAACCCGGACGCCGCCGAGCTGGTGCGCGCCAAGGCCGGGCGCATCATCGGCGCGCTCACCGGCATCCTGGTGGTGATGAAGGGCCTGCCGCTGGCCTATGCCAAGGACATGCAGGAGGACAAGGAAGGCGCGTTCGATGCCTTCTCCGCCCTGTCCCTGGTGGTGGCCGCCAGCGCCGGCATGGTGCGCGACCTGGTGCCCGACGAGAAGCGCATGGAGAAGGCGGCGGGCCAGGGCTATTCCACCGCCACCGACCTGGCCGACTGGCTGGTGCGGGCGCTGAACATTCCCTTCCGCGAGGCGCACCACATCACCGGCCGCATCGTCGGACTGGCCTCGGATGCGGGCGTGCCCCTGCACAAGGTGCCCCTCGCGCAGATGCAGGAGGTGGACGGCCGCATCACGGCGGATGTGTTCTCCGTGCTTTCGGTGGTGCGCTCGGTGCGCAGCCGCACGTCCTATGGCGGCACGGCGCCGTCGCGGGTGCGCGCCCAGGCCCGGCGCTGGCTGAAGCGTTTGGGAGACAGTGCGGCGTGAACTTGCCTCGCATCGGCGCCCTGCGGCGGCGGGGGCTCGCCTTTGCCGCATCGCCGGCTATAGTGGCGGCGACTTTTCCCGGAAGGGCTCGGCCCGAAATGCTTCGCCTTCGAATTCTTCTGGCCCTTTGCGGCACCCTCGCCGTCGCCGCGTGCGGCGTGAAGGGGCCGCTGGAGCCGCCGCCCGGCGCGCAGGCCGCGCCGCCCCCGTCCAAACCCGCCGCCGCTGCGACGGCGGAGGGCAGCTATGTGGCGCCCCGCAGTTCCACGGACATCCAAAACTCGGCCACCCCCCACGCCGACTGGCAGACGCAGAAGAAGCCCACGTCCAGTGGCTCCCAGCTCCTGCAAGGCGTGCAGCGGCCGCAGCAACCCTTCATTCTCGACGGCCTGCTCTGACGCAGGCCGCCGACCTCTGACGCGCGGGCGCACCGCCATGGCTCCCGCGCGCTGCGTTCCCGGACTGCCCCGTCTCCATGCATCATTTCAGCTACCGCAACGGCCGCCTCTTCGCCGAGGATGTGGACCTCACCTCCCTCGCCGCGGACGTGCGAACGCCGTTCTATTGCTATTCCTCGGCCACCCTTGAGCGGCACTATCGCGTGTTCATGGAGGCGTTCGCGGGGCGCGACGTGCTCCTGTGCTATGCGCTGAAGGCCAATTCCAACCAGTCGGTGATCGCCACCCTGGCCCGGCAGGGCGCGGGGGCGGACATCGTTTCGGCCGGCGAGCTGCGGCGCGCCCTCGCCGCCGGGGTGCCTGCCGCACGCATCGTCTTTTCCGGGGTGGGCAAGACCCGCGACGAGATGGCCGAGGCGCTGGCCGCCGGCATCCTGTGCTTCAACGTGGAGAGCGAGCCCGAGCTTGCCGCCCTCTCCGAGGTGGCGCAGGCCATGGGGCGCGTGGCCCCCATCTCCGTTCGCGTCAATCCGGATGTGGATGCGAAGACCCACAAGAAGATCTCCACCGGCAAGTCGGCCACCAAGTTCGGCATCCCCATATCCCGCGCGCGGGAGGTCTATGACCGCGCCGCCCGCCTGCCCGGCCTGGCGGTGCGCGGCGTGGACATGCATATCGGCAGCCAGATCACCGACATGGCGCCGTTCGACAATGCGGTGACCCTGCTGGCGGAACTGGCGCGGGACCTGATCGCCGCCGGCCACGCTTTGCATCACATGGATCTCGGCGGCGGGCTGGGCGTGCCCTATGCCGCCTCGGACCCGGTTCCGCCCAGCCCTGAGGCCTATGCCGCGGTGGTCAACCGCGCGCTCGGCGACCTGCGCCTGCCCCTGGTGTTCGAGATGGGGCGGATGCTGGTGGCCAATGCCGGCATCCTGGTCACGCAGGTGATCTATGTGAAGCAGGGGGAGGGGAAGACCTTCGTGGTGGTGGACGCCGCCATGAACGACCTCATCCGCCCCACTCTCTACGAGGCGCACCACGACATCGTCCCGGTAGCCGAGCCGGCGGCCGATGCGCAAATGGTGATTGCCGACGTGGTGGGCCCGGTATGCGAAACCGGCGATTTCCTCGCCCTCGACCGGCCGCTGCCGGCGCTGAAGGCCGGCGACCTGCTGGCGGTGATGACCGCCGGCGCCTATGGCGCGGTGCAGTCCGGCACCTACAACACGCGCCCCCTTGTGCCGGAAGTGCTGGTGCGGGGCGCGGCGGCGGCGCTGGTGCGCCCGCGGTTCACCGCCGAGGAGATCATCGCGCTCGACCGCCGGGCGCCCTGGCTGGACTGAGCCGGGGCCGTTCGGCCCGCCTTCAGCAGACCACGCGGCGCTCCGCGATATAAGCGTGGAGCGCTTCCTCGGTCATCGGGCGGCCGAGATAGAAGCCCTGCACCTCGTCGCAGGCATCGGCCTTGAGGCACTGAAGCTGGCTCTCGGTTTCCACGCCCTCCGCCACCACCTGCATGCCGAGCGCCCGGCCGAGGCCGAGGATGGCCTGCACGATGGCCAGCGCCCCCTTGCTCTGGTCGAGATCGCCGACGAAGCGGCGGTCGATCTTCAGGGCGTCGAAGGGGAAGGTGCGCAGGTATCCCAGGGAGGAATAGCCGGTTCCGAAATCGTCCATGGACAGCCGCACCCCGAGGCCCTTCAGGCGTTCGAGGATGTCGAGGGCCTTGTCGGTGTTCTCGATCAGCACGCTTTCGGTGATCTCGAGCTCCAGCCGGTGCGCCGGCAGATCGGTGGCCTTGAGCACCGATTCCACGGTGGTCACCAGCTCCCCGCCGCGGAACTGCACGACCGAGACATTCACCGAGACATTCAGCTCCGGCAGGCGGGAGATGGTGTCGCATGCCTTGCGCAGCACCCATTCCCCGAGTGGAACCACGAGCCCGCTCTTCTCCGCCAGCGGCACGAACTCGTCCGGCACCAGGCGGCCCAGCTGGGGATGGTCCCAGCGGATGAGCGCCTCCACGCCGAGCAACTGCAACGTCTTGGCATCGCAGCGCGGCTGGAACAACAGCACGAACTCGTTGGCGGTGATGGCGCGGCGCAGGTCGCCTTCCAGCGTGCGCCGGCCGGCCAGTTCGTCATTCATGTCGGCGGCGAAGAAGCAGCAGGCGCCGGGCCCCTCGCTCCTGGCCCGCGCCAGCGCCAGCTCGGCGCAGTGCAGAAGGGCATCCGCCTCCTCGGCATCCTGCGGGGCAAGGGTGATGCCGATGTCGGCGGTGGGGTAGGCGACGCCGCCGCCGGGCAGGGTGAAGGGGACGCCGAGGGCGGTCTGCAGCCGGCGGAACAGCCCCTCCACGGAACGCGCGCCGGTGAGGCCGGTGGCGACCACCACGAATTCGTCCGCGCCCACCCGGGCCACGAGGTCGTTGTCGCGGATGCAGCGCCGGATGCGCCGGGCCGCCTCGGCGAGCACGAGGTCACCCGCGGTAAGGCCGAAGGTCTCGTTGATATGCTTGAAGTTGTCGATATCGAGGGCGAAGACCGCAAGCGCGCGCTGTCCTTCCCGCGGGGAGCTGAGCGCGCCCGCGAGAAACTCCATCATCAGGACGCGGTTCGGCAGACTGGTCACCGGGTCGTGCAGCGCAAGATACTCCGACTTCCAGGGGCCTCCCGCTACATCGTTGGCGTCGCTCACCATTTACTTCAGCCGATTGTTTTCCGCCGGTGCGTTGCGCGGTCCGCAGATGCAGCAACTCCCCGGCGAGGTTTTCCTCCCCGTCCCGGGACCTGCTTACACCGGTTTGGGCGCAAACCGAAATCCCGGGCATGTTGACTGCAGGCTTGAGCGGGAGCAAGCGCCATGTCACGGCACGGTGCCGCACGCTCAGGTTTCCGCTCCGGCGGCCTGCGCCTCGGCGAGCCGGGCCTGGCGGGGCAGGTCCAGCACCACCCGCATCACCGAATGATCATCGGCGCTGGGACCCACCTTGAAGCCGAGGTCCTCGGCGAGGTGCAGCATCGGGCCGTTCTCGCGCAGCACGTCGCCGAACACGCGGGACAGGCCCCGCTTCCTGGCATGGCTGAGGATTTCCGACATGAGACGGAAGCCGAGGCCTTTGCCCTTCATGTCGGAGCGCACCATGATGGCGTATTCGGCTTCCTCATTGTCCGGGTCGGCGATGATGCGCACCACGCCGCAGATGTCGCCATTGTCTTCCACCGCCACGAAGGCCATCTCGCGGTCATAGTCGATCTGCGACAGGCGCGCGGCCATGAGGTGGGGGAAGTCCTTCACGGAGCCGAGGAAGCGCATGCGCACGTCCTGCGGGTCGGAGCGGTGCACCACGTCCACCAGCCCGGGCTCGTCCTCGGGCCGGATCGGGCGCAGGGCCACGCAGGAGCCGTCGGTCAGCTCCAGCACCTTCTCCTGCTCGGCCGGATAGGGCTTGATGGCGAAGCGGTGGGTGCCCTCCACCCGGGTGGGGTGGACGATGATGCGCGCATCCAGCGCGATGACGCCGTTCTCGTCCGCCAGCAGCGGATTGATGTCGAGCTCGGCGATCTGCGGCAGGTCGGCCAGCAGCTCGGCGATCTTGATCAGGGTCCCGGCGATGGCGTCCATGTCGGCGGGGGGATGGTCGCGATAGCCGGCCAGCAGGCGGGCGACGCGGGTATGCTGGATCATGTCCCGGGCCAGCACGCCATTGAGCGGCGGCAGGGCGACCGAGCGGTCGCTGATGACCTCCACCGCCGTGCCGCCCTGGCCGAACAGCACCACCGGGCCGAAGGTGGGGTCGTGGGCGATGCCGGCGATGCAGCTCCTGCGCATTGGGCCGGCGGACCATGGCCTGCACCGTGAAGCCCTCGACGCGGGCACCGGGGCGCTTTTCCGCCACCGACGCGATGATGGCCCGGCAGGCATCCTCCACCGCCGTGGCGCCGCGCAGGTCGAGCCGCACCCCGCCCACGTCGGACTTGTGGGTGAGGTCGTGAGACAGCACCTTGACCACCACCGGACCGCCGATCTCCTCGGCGAGGCGCCCGGCCTCCTCGGGGGAGGCGGCCACCCGGGTGTCCACCACGGGAATGTCATAGGCCGCCAGAACCGTCTTGGCCTCGGCCTCGCTGAGGGCGCTGCGCCCGGCCGCCAGCACCTGCTCCACCAGCTTGCGCGCCTGGTCCCGGTCCGGCTGCTCGAAGCAGCGTGCGGGGGGCGTTTCCATCAGCAGCGACTGGTTGCGCTGGTAGGAGACGAGGTGGCCGAAGGCGCGCACGGCCTCTTCGGGCGTGTCATAGGTGGGAATCCGGCGGGTGGCGAACCGCTGCCGCGCCTTGGCGGCCGCCGTCTCGCCCAGCCAGCAGGTGAGCACCGGCGCCCGCGGGCGGGTTTCCAGCACGGAGACCACGGCCTCGGCCGCCTGCGCGCTGTCGGCGACGGCATGGGGGCTGTTCAGCACCAGCACGGCGTCCGAACCCTTGTCGGCCAGGAGGGCGGTCAGCGCGGCAGCGTAGCGTGCGCCATTGGCGTCGCCCTGGATGTTCACCGGGTTGGAGTGGGACCAGGAGGACGGCAGGGCCTTGTCGAGCACCTCCATGCCCGCGGGCGTGATGCTGCCCAGGTGCCCGGCGGTGCCTTCCAGGGCATCCACCGCCATCACCCCCGGCCCGCCGCCATTGGTGAGCACCGCGAGGCGGTCGCCGGCGAGGCGGACGCCCGACGACAAAGTGGTGACCGCCTCGAACAGCTCGCGCAGCTCCTGCACCCGCAGCATGCCGGCGCGGCGGAAGGCGGCGTCATAGACGAGATCGCTGCCCGCCAGCACGCCGGTGTGCGACAGGGCCGCCCTGGCACCGGCCGCGCTGCGGCCGGCCTTGATGACGATGACCGGCTTGGCGCGGGCCGCGATGCGCCCGGCGGACATGAACTTGCGCGCGTCGGTGACGTTTTCCACGTAGAGCAGGATGGCGCGCGTGGTGTTGTCGAGGGCGAGGTGATCCAGCATGTCGCCGAAATCCACGTCCGCGCCCTCGCCAAGCGCCATCACGTGGGAGAAGCCGAAGCCGCGGGCATGGGCCCAGTCGAGCACGGCCGCGGTCATGCCGTCCGACTGGCTGACGAAGGCCACGTCGCCCTTGGCCGGCATCAGGTGGGCGAGGCTGGCATTGACGTGGGCGCGGGTGGAAAGGAAGCCCAGGCCGTTGGGGCCGACGATGCGCAGCAGGTGCGGCCGCGCCGCATCCAGCATCTTCTGCCGCAGGTCCGGGTCCTCGTGGCGCTCGCCGGGGCCGTAGCCGGCGGCCAGGACCACGGCGGCGCGGCAGCCGCGGGCGCCGAGCTGGGCGATCACCTCCGGCGCCGCCTCCGGGAGGGTCGCCACCACGGCAAGGTCCACCGGAATCGGCAGGTCGGCCACCGAGCTGTAGTTCAGGGAGGAGCGGATGGCCCGCTCCTTGGGGTTGACGGTGAGAATCGGTCCCTCGAAGCCGGCTTCAAACAGGTTGCGGGCCACCAGGGCCCCGATGGACCCGGAGCGGTTGCTGGCCCCTATGAGGGCGATGGCGCGCGGATGGAAAAGGGCATCGAGATTGCGGGTGGTCATGGCGGCCTCGGTCCTGCGGTGTCCCGGCGCCGGATGATCCGGTCCGGGCGAAGGTACGCACGCGAATGACGTAAGGAAAGGTCGGTGAATGCCAATTGCCGATGATGGCCCGGGAGCGCGACAGTCTTTAGACGGCCGCTGGGCCTGGCTTGTCCCGTGGGGACGCGCTCAGCAGGGGTGGGAGCGCGCGAAGCTGTCGCGCACGGCCTCGCTCAGCTGGTTGCCGAGCAATGGCTTCTCGATGATGGCGACCCCCTGCGCATTGGCCCGGCGGCGGACATGCAGGGCGGGGTTGGAGGTGATGAGGAAGGCGGGAAGGTGGACGTCGCGCCGGTCCAGCTCGCGCAGCAGGTCCAGCCCGTTGATGCCGGGCATATTGTAATCGACGATCATGCAGCCGCCGCGCGAGATGTTCGCCGCAAGCACATCTTCCGAGCACGCATAGGTGCACACGCTGAAGCCGTCGATCTCCAGCGCGAACTTCAGCGAGCTGCACACCGCCGGGTCGTCGTCAACGATGTGGACGACCCAACCCGGCGTCTCGGCGGATGCGATCATGGCCCTCAATCCTCCCACGACCCGCTCGTGGGTCCACGTGGTCGGTACCGGCAATCTACTTTGGGAGGGGGTGGCGGGCCTTGCGTTAGATCAAGCGGTGCGCGGATGCACCGCACTGTTGCCATTCGGTCACGCCGCCTTGGGGGTGATGCCCGCCAGCAGCGCCATGCGCACCAGTTCCGAGAGGCTTTGCGCCTTCATCTTGGTCATCACGTTCGCCCGGTAGACTTCCACCGTCCGCGGGCTGATTCCCAGTTCGTAGGCGATGGTCTTGTTGGCCTGGCCGGCGACAAGGCATTCCAGCACCTGCCGTTCCCGGTGGGACAAAGCGGCGATGCGGTCGGCCACCTGCTCGCGCAGGGCGTCATGCCGGGTGGACTTCTCCCGCCGGGCGAGGGCGGCCTTCACCGTGTCGAGGATGGCCACGTCGTCGAACGGCTTTTCCAGGAAGTCGGCGGCGCCGAGCTTCATGGCCTCCACCGCGAGGGGCACGTCGCCGTGCCCGGTGACGACGATCACCGGCACCGTGCAGCCCTTTTCCAGCAGGTGCTGCAGCAGGTCGATGCCGGTCATGTCCGGCATGCGCACGTCGGTGATGATGCAGCTGATGTGCGGATCGGCGCCCGGTAGTCCGGCTTCCACGAAATGGCGCGCCGAAGGGTGCTCGTGCACCACATGGCCGGCGGTCGCCAGGAGGAAGGCGAGCGACTGGCGCACGGCTTCGTCGTCGTCGATGACGTGGATCACGGCAGTGTCGGATGCCGTCGCCTCACTCATGGACCGCCACCTCCTCGCCGACCGCACGCAACGTGAAGCGGAAAATGGCGCCGCCCTCCGGGTTCGGCTCGGCCCAGATGCGCCCGCCATGCCCTTCGATGATGGTGCGGGAGATGGACAGGCCCACCCCCATGCCGTGCTGCTTGGTGGTGACGAAGGGCGTGAAGAGCTGGGCGCCGACCTCCCCGGAAATGCCGTGTCCGGTGTCCTTGACGCTGATCATCACCATCTCGTCCTCTGCCGGCTCGGTCTGCACCAGAAGCTGTCGCCGCGGTGCCTCCATCATTGCCTCCAGCGCGTTGCGCATCAAGTTCAGCAGCACCTGCTGCACCTGCACCTTGTCGGCCAGCACCAGGTCGCATCTGGGATCATACTGGAACCGGACCTGAATGCCGTGCTCCTTGGCGCCCACCAGGGCCAAGGCGCTTGCCTCCTCCACCAGCTTGGAGAGGGTTTCCACCCGCCGCTCGCTTTCCCCGCGGGAGACGAAATCCCGCAGGCGGCGGATGATCTGCCCGGCGCGCAGGGCCTGCTCGCCGGCCTTTTCCAGGGCGCCCTGGAGCATTTCCACCTTCACCGCCCCGCCGTCCAGCAGCCGGCGCGAACCCTTGATGTAATTGGCGATGGCGGACAGCGGCTGGTTCAGCTCGTGGGCCAGGGTGGAGGCCATCTCTCCCATGGCGGTGAGGCGGGAGATGTGCACCAGCTCCGCCTGCAGCTCCTGCAGCCGCGCCTCCGTCTCCTGTCGCTCGGTGAGATCGCGGATGAAGCCGGTGAAGAAGCGCTCGGAGGCGGACCGCATCTCGCCCACAGCCAGCTCCATGGGGAAGGTGGAGCCGTCCTTGCGCTCGCCCACCACCACGCGGCCGATGCCGATGATGCGGCGTTCTCCGGTTGTCAGATACCGCAATATATAGCCGTCATGGGCTTGCCGGTGGGGCTGCGGCATGAGGACGGAGACATTCTGCCCGATGGCCTCCGCCGCAGTGTAGCCGAACAGGCGCTCGGCAGTGGCGGAGAAGGACCGCATGATGCCGCGCTCGTCGATCACCACCATGGCGTCGGGCACGGTGTCGAGGATGGAGGAGAGGTGCGCCTCGCGGGCGAGCAGCTCCCGGTTGCGGGCGGTGGCATCGACCCGGGTCTGCCGCAGCCGTTCGCCGAGAATGGCGATGCCGAGGCCGACTGCGACAAACAGCGCGGCGGCGCCGTAGTCCAGTCCGCCAGTGCCGTCGAAGGCCAGGACCAGGGCGGCCCCGCCCGCAAGCATGGCCGCCAGCGCGCCGGCTCCGGCCGCCAGGCCCCGTCCGCTCACGATGATGACCGCGGCCAGCCCCAGCAGGAGGCCTTCCGCGCGCAGCGGGCCGATGCCCGCAAACTGGCATGCCGCCAGCGCAATCGCAGCAGCCGCGGTGCCGCGCAGCAGGTCCAGCGCCATGGCGCGGATGCGCCGGCGCGGCGCTCCGCTGGCCGCAATCGAGAATTGTGTCCCGGTCCCCATGCCGTAGTTCGGCACCTGCGTTCCACCTCCGTGATTCTACCTAAGGGGACCGACTTAAGGATTCGATCCGAATTTTTCCCATGCCTTCTGCCGGTTATCCCTTCTTCAACACAGATGGAAGGGTCACCCCGATGCCGAGCCCCGCCGCAGCGACCGCCCACACTGCCTACGCCCAGACCCTTTCCGCCGGAAAGTGGAGCGAAGACAGCGAGTCCCGCACCCCCCGCGACGTGGTGGGCCGCCTTGGCGTTGTTGCCAGCTACGGTCGGAACGCCGAGATCTTCGGTGAAGACCAGCTTGCCGAGCACATCTACATTGTTCTCTCGGGTGCGGTGCGCATTTGCAAGCTCCTTGGCGATGGCCGGCGGCAGATCGAGACCTTCTGCCTCGCCGGCGACGTATTCGGCTGGGAGACCGCGCCCCGCCACCGCTTTTCCGCGGAGGCCGTGAGCGAATGCAAGGTGATCCGCATCAAGCGGTCCATCCTGTTCGCCCGCGCCACCGATGACGCCGAGCTGTCCCATGCCTTGTGGGCGTTGACCGTGGCCGAGCTGAGCCGGGCGCAGAGCCATCTGCTCGTCCTCGGCCGCAAGACGGCGCAGGAGCGGGTGGCGACCTTCCTGCTCGACATGGCGCAGCGCTCCGGCAACTGCCAGGGCGCCAACGGGGTCGAGGTGACCCTGCCCATGTCCCGCCAGGACATTGCCGACTTCCTCGGCCTCACCATCGAAACCGTATCCCGCACCCTCACGCATCTGGAAGAGACCGCCGCCATCGCGCTGCCCTCGTCGCGCCGGGTGGTGCTGCGCGACGGCTCGGCGCTGCGGCGCCTCAATTCCTGATCGGCTTCCTCCCGGCCCGCCGCGGTCAACGTCCGCGGCGGTTGTTCCTCGGCACGTCCGGCTTAAACCGCCGCGGCGTGCCGTTTCTTTTCCGGCGCCTGCGCCAGGCTCGCGGCAAGGCGGGCGTCGAACACGGCGCACACCACGCGTGTGAAGGGGCGCGCCGCCTCCGGCACCTCCACCACCGCGCCGTGACGCAAGGCGATGCCGTCCGCCACCAGCGGCTCCAGCCGCTCCAGCTCCGGCGCGAAGGTTCCGCGCGGAAAGCCGAACAGGGCGCAGGACGCGTCGAGATCCACCGCCAGGTCGCACATGAGCCGTTCGATCACATGGCGGCGCAGGCGGTCCTCCGCAGACACTGCGATGCCACGGGCGATGGGAAGCTGCCCCGCCGCGACGCTGGCATGCCATTGGGGGGTGGAGGCGATGTTCTGCACATAGCCCTGCGGCAGGGCGCCGATGGCGGAGGCGCCGAAGCCGAGGAGCACCGGGGCGTCGTCCGTGGTGTAGCCCTGGAAGTTCCGCTTCAAGGTGCCGTCCGCCGCCCGCTGCGCCATGGGGTCCGCGGCCTTGGCGAAATGGTCCAGCCCCACCTGCCGGTAGCCGCGCTCGGCGAGCAGCGCCGCCACCTCCTCCGCCTGCGCCAGGCGCGCGGCGGCGCCGGGAAGCGCGGCTTCGGGGATGAGGGCCTGATGCTTCTTCATCCACGGCACATGGGCATATCCGAACACGGCGATGCGATCGGGATCGAGGCCCAGGGCCTCCTCCACCGTACGGCGCACCGAGGCCACGTCCTGATGGGGCAGGCCATACATGAGGTCGAGGTTGAGGGCGGTGATGCCGGCCGCGCGCAACGCGTCGGCCACGTCGCGGGTCTGGGCGTAGGACTGGACCCGGCCGATGGCCTTCTGCACCGCCGGGTCGAAATCCTGCACGCCGAGGCTGGCGCGGTTGAAGCCCTCGCGGGCGAGGGTGGCCACCTTGTCCGCGTCCATCACCCGCGGGTCGATCTCGATGGCGATCTCGGCATCATCGGCAAAATCGAAGGCGGCCCGCAGGGCGCCCATCACCGCGGCGAAGTCCTCGTCCGCCAGCATGGTGGGGGTGCCGCCACCGAAATGCAGGTGGCTGAGGGCGAGGCGGCCCGGAAGCTGCGCCGCCACGCGGCCGATCTCCTCCACCAGGCGATCGGCATAGGCCTTCACCGGGGTGCGGGAGCGGGCCACAGCGGTCTGGCAGCCGCAATAGAGGCAGAGCTCGGCGCAGAACGGCACATGGACATAGGCCGAAACGCTCGCGCCGTGCGGCACGGCGGCGAGCCATGCGGCATAGGTGGCGGCATCGACGTCCGTGCTGAAATGGGGCGCCGTCGGGTAGCTGGTGTAGCGCGGCACCGGCTGCCCGTAGCGGGCGAGCAGGGTATCTCTATCGGGGCGGGTCATGGCAGCAACCATGCGGCGTGGACCCATGCCCTGCCTTGATGTGGCGCAAGGCCGCGGCGCCGCGCCGCAGCCGCCGGAGCGGTGTTTTCTCGCCGGGCCGCAGGCCGGTTCACCACCCGCAGGAGGCCGCGCCGCGGCGCCCTGCGGGCGGATCGCGCTTCAGTAGGAGAGGAACGCCCCGGCGAAGATGCCTTCCGCCCGGTCGTCTCCGGCGAGCTTGAAGCGATATTGCATGGTGAGGTCGAGATAGGACCGCGGGGCGGTGTATTCGTCCTCGTTGAACCAGTAGCGCATGGTCACCCCCGGGCCGGCGCCCAGGGCGAACGGGGTGGCGAGCCCGGTGTCGTAGCCGCCGCCGAGGGCGAGGTAGGGCCACAGCACCAGCCGGTCGGAGAGGGCATCCATGCGGAAGGCGTGGCCGTAGCGCGCCTCGAAGGTGGCGATGGTCTGCGGCTGCATCACGAAATAATTGTAGTCGCCGTAGATCTGCCAGGCCCGCCAATTGTCCACGTCCACCCGCAGGTCCGTGCCCTCCGCCTTGGAATAGGCCACGCGTAGGAGCACGTCGTCGCGGGCATACTGGCCGACGGGGAAGAGGTAGGACGCCTCGAACACCAGGTTTTCGGTCTTCAGCGGCTTCCAGCGGGCGCCGACCGATCCCTGGATGGTGTCCACACCGGTGGCGCCGCCCGATTCGTCATAGACCGTGCCGAAGCTGCGGACGAAGACCTCGAAGATGGAGCCATCCCGATAGCCGATGCCCGGGGGCCGCCAGTAGATTTCGGCGCCGGCGCCGACGGTCCGGTTGGTGCCGCCGGTGGCCGGGACGAGGTATGATCCGGGCGCGACGCCCACCGGGCCGTAGCTCACCGAGGCGTAGGCGCCCCAGGTGCGTGTCAGTTCGGCCACCTCGCGGCGCAGGCCGAAGGCATATTGCGGATCGAGCTGGAGCTTGCCTTCGCGGTTCTCATCGATGGCGGCCTTGAAATACTCCACCGCTTCCGCGTTGTGATAGGTGCGCCGGGCATTGTAGCCGGCATTGACCAGGTTGGAGCCGCGCAGCTGCATGCGGCTGTTGGCCTCCGAGAAATACTGGTAGGCCAGCTCGTCTTCGCCCGCCTGGCTGGCGAGCACGGCGAGATCCACGTTGCTCATGCCGCGCAGCTCGCCGCGATTGTAGGCCTCGGTGAAGATCTGCCGGGCCTCCTGGGTGCGCCCGAGCTGGGAGAGCACGCCAAGGCGGGCCGAAAGCATGGAGAGCCGTTCTTCCCGGTTGCGGGCCCGGGCGGCGGCGCGGGTGAATGCGTCGAGCGCGCCCTCCTTGTCGCCGAGGGTGAGGTAGGCATAGCCGAGCCGCGCCTGCACCTCGTAGCTGTCCTCCCCCGCCAGGGGCTCCAGCGCCCAGATGGCAAGCTCGGGCTGCTTGGCCTGCAGGGCGGCATCGGCGAGGCTGAAGCGCACGATGCGCACCTGCGCGGCAGGCAGGTTGCGGGCCGACAGGGCGGTGCGGAAATCCTGGATGGCGCCGGCATAGTCGCGGGCCCGCATGCGCAGGTTGCCGCGCTGGACGAGGAGCGTGGCGTCCCGCGGGTTGCCGGCGAGCAGCCGGTTGGCCACGGCTTCCGCCTCCTGGTAGCGGCCGGCCGAGGTGAGGGCGTTGAGCAGCAGCACCTGGTAGTTGGTGTTGCCGGGCTCGATGTCCACCGCGCGCCGGGCCTGGCTGATGGCGGTGGCAAAATCGCGCCGCGCGAAGGCGGCATAGGCGGCGCTGGCGGCCGCATAGCCGGGGGCCGCCGGGTTGAGACCCGCGGCGCCGGCCACCTGCATGGCCTGGCCGGAGAAGATGGAGCAGATGATGCCGTAGCTGGTGGGCTGGCACAGCACCACGGGGGCCATCAGGGCCGGCCGCGCCGCCGCGGGCGACTTCACCAGCGCTTCCGCCTGCTTGCGGACCGCGGCGACCTCCTTGTTGCGTTCGGCGTCGAGGGGCTCCAGCAGCTTCACCGCCGCATCGGCCTGGCCGGCGGCCATGGCCGCATTGGCCGCGATCAGGCGATAGTTGAGATCTTCCAGATCGGTCAGCACGTTGCTGGCGAGGGCGCGGTCGAACTCCGCTGCCGCCTCGTCCCTCTGCCCCAGCTTCTGCAGCAGGTAGCCGCGCAGCATGTGCGGCAGCGGCTCCTTGTCGTTGTCCGCCACGGCGGCGCTGGCGGCGGCCTCGGCTTCCTTGATCTGGCCGGAGGCCATCAGGGCATGAATGAGGATGATGCGGAACACCAGGGCATCGGGGGCGCGCTCCACCGCCTGCCGGGCTTGCGTCACGGCGGCGGCGGCCTTGCCGCGTCCGATGTCCTTGATGGCCTGCACCGCCAGCGGCTCGGCGAGGCGCTTCTCGTTGGCCGCGCGCAGGGCCAGAAGGGTGGGGTCGCTGTCGCCCTGGGCGATGGCGTCGCGGATGGCTTCGTCCAGCTCCTTGAACTTCTTGGCGCGCTCCAGCGTGTCCACCAGCAGGCGCCGCCAGGACGAGTTGCCGGGATTGTCCTTCAGGGCCTCGCGGATGCGGGTGGCCGCAAGGGCATCATTGCCGTCGCGATAGGCGTTGAAGGCCTCCAGCGCGGCATCATAGCCGGGGGTATCGCTCACCCCGCCGCCGGGCGGGGTGGTGGCGGGCACAAGGCTGCAGGCCGGGCCATAGGGCGTGTCGATGCACTTCTGGTAGGGCACCGGCAGCGTCTGGAGGGCGTTCTCCGGCACGCTCTTGGGGTTCTTCTCCTGGGCGCGGGCCACGCGCAGGCGCCCCGACACCGCCGGATCGCCGGGCTGGAGGGGCTCCAGCAGCTTGATGGCGCGCTGGGGGTGGCCGGCGGCGATCGCGGCATCGGCCATGACCAGGCGCACGTCGCGGTCGGTCGGGCCGGTGAGCACCTCGTCCTGCAGCGCCGTGTCGAAATCCTGCTCGGCGTCCGCAATGCGCCCGAGCCGCTCCCTCAGGTAGCCCCGCAGGGTCCGGGGCAGGAAGGAGCGCGGGTCCACATCCACCGCCTCGCCCGCCGCCTTTTCCGCCGCTTCGATCTGTCCGTCGGCGATCAGGGCGTAGACCAGCAGCATGCGGTAGCTGAGATCGTCCGGCACCAGAGCGATGGCCTTGCGCGCCAGGTCCGCCGCCACCTTCGGGTTCGCGGCCTCCAGCGCCTTGTTCGCGGCCAGGGAAGGGGCCTGCGCGAGTACCTTGCTCTGCGCCCGCAGGCGCGCGGTGATGGTCGGGTCCTTGATGCCCGCGGCGATGGCCTCATTGGCGACGGCCACCGATTCCGCGGTCTTGCCCTGGGCGTCGAGGGCATCCATCAGCAGCAGCCAGAGCCGCGGCACGTCCGGCCGCAGCTTCAGCGCCTCGCGCACGTAGGTCACCGCCTGTGCGTACTGCTTGTCGCGTTGCGCCGCATAGGCCCGGTCGGCCGCGCTCCACGCCGCGCCGGTAAGCTCCGGCGGGTCCGCGCGGGCCTGGTCCAGCGCCGGCAGGGTGAGTGCCGTTGCCGACGCGGCCAGCGTCAAGCCCAAGGCGATTCGCCTCAGGAGCCTTGTCCGGTCCCGACGATGCGCGGGAGTCTCAGGAGTGCTGAAGTGAATGGCGGTCGTCATGGCGTTACTATCGCCACGACTACTTAATCCGCAGTTAACCTTAACAGGCAGGGTAAAGAAAATGCGCGTGTAAACTATTTGTTTACTTTAAAGAAGCGTTAAGGAGGCCGTGCGCTGAAAGCGCTCCACCCGCCGGCCCTGGGGCGCGGCGGGTGGATCAAGCCAATCTTTTGTATTTGAAATCAGCTATTTGCGGACTGCGGCCAGCATCCGATCCCGCCAGGTCTCCCGGCTCATGAGGGAGGTGGCGTCCCACTGGTCCGCCGCCTGGGGGCCGCTGTGGAACGGCCCTTCATTGAACAGCCAGACGATCACCTGCGGCGGCGCCTTGGCGAAATCCGGCGAGCCCACATACTGCAGGAAGGTGAGCCAGGGGCCCACATTGCCCGGGTTCCAGGTGAGGGACACCGGGCGGTCGAGCACGTTGGACAGCTTCTGCGGAAAGCCGAGATAAGGCTGCACGAAGCTGTTGCCCACCACATGCACCGGCGCGGGCCCCGCATCCACCAGCGACGATTTCGCCGGCGCCGGGGCGCGGACGGTATAAAGGTCCGGTCCCACCTGCTTCTGCTGGTCGGGGGTGAGGAAGCGCTGGGCAAGGTCGCCCAGATGGCGCTGGGTGACCCATTCGCCCAGCTTGTCGCCGCCGGGGGCGCCGGCAAGCTTGGGGATCTTTGCCTTGATGGCCTTGGCCACCGCGTCGGCGGCGGCTTCCGACGACCACGATGTCCAGTGATAATCGGCGCGATAGAAGCTGGTCTGCCGCCCGGTCTGCACCGATTTCATCGCCGGGCGCAGGTCCACCGTGTCGATGCCGGCCTTCTTCAATTGGTCCTGGATGAAGTCGTACTGGCCCGCGATGTCGGCCGATATGGCGGTGCCGACGGGCAGCTTGTCCTGGTAGAAGGTGGCCTTCAGCGGCACCACCATGGTCAGGAGCGTGATGCCGCGCGCGGCAAGGGCCGTCTTCGCCTCGCGGATCAGGCCCACATCGGCCTCGATGCCGGAGCGGTCGAGGGTGGTGATGCTCTCCCAGCCGGGGAACAGCCAGCCGTCCTTGCCCATGATGATGCTGGTCTGTGCCGTGGCAGGCGCCGCCGCGGCAAAGGCGGTGATCCCGAAGGCAAGGCCCGCGGCGGCGTGGCGCAGGCGGGCGAAGGGGCGCATCATGTCTCGTCTCCCGGTGTCTGGTCGGCCAGATGGCGGCGTTCGTCTGTGCTCAGCGGCAGGGTGAGGGACCGCAGCGGGAATTCCCAGACCACGAGGCGCACGCCGTCGAGCATGTGCGGCGTGCGGTCGAGGATGTCCAGCAGCGCCCCGGCAAATCCCGAGCCCTCGCGGCTCTTCTGGGCCACCTCTCGGCCCAGCGCCGCCTGGAGCTGATCGGCGAAGCCGGAGTTCAGCGAATAGGACGATCCCGCCAGCAGCACCGCCGGGGCGGCCACATCGTCCAGCAGCCCACCGCTGCGGGCGATCCGCGCCGTCACCTCCGGCTCCTCGTCGGGCGTGGGGCCGGACCAGGGCCAGGAGCGGGAGAGGCCGGCAAGGCGCATGAGGTCGCCCACGCGCAGGCGCGGCGCGCTCTCCTCCAGGGTGATCCGCGTGGTCCCGGGCCCAAGGCGCCGGTCGATCGCCGCGGCCAGGCGGCCGGCGGCGAAGCGCGCGCCGGCGACATTCCAATGGGTGTCGGTGCGCAGGAAGGCACCCTTCGGCCAGCCATCGGCAAGGTCCAGCTGGTCGAGGCCCAGGGGCGCGCTTGCCGCCTGCCATGCCGCCCGGCGCTGGCGCGCCTGCCGCGCCACCGGCAGGCCGCAGAGGTTTCCGGCGTCGAGCTCCGCCTTGTCCGGCACCGGCAGCACCACGAGCGCGATGCCGCGGGCGGCGAAGGCATCACGCAGCTTGCCGGCGAGGCGCAGGCGGGCGGCGAGGTTGGCGTCGCCTCCCTTTACCTCCAGGATCTCCTCGGCGAGGAACAGCCATCCGGGACAGCCGCCGCGCACCTGCGGTCCCGCATCACCCAGCGCGAGATAGGACAGGCCGGCGGCCAGGTCGTCGAGCCCGGGGGTCTTGGGCAGAGCGGCCACCACCGCGGTGTCGAGGGCCGCGGTGAAGCGCCCGCTCAATATGCCCCGCCCGGTGGCCGCCTCCGCCACCCGCTCGCCGCCGGCACCGGCCAGATGCGTGGCCACGAAGCCGAGCCCGGCCAGCATCAGCGCCAGGAAGGCGAGGGTGGCGAGGGTGCGGGCCAGGGTGGCGGTGAAGGGGTTCATGGCTCCTCAGAACTGGAAATAGAGGAAGGGCACGACGATGCGTCCCTGCAGCACCCACAGCGCGAACAGGAACAGGGGCAGCGCGCTCCAGGCCCTGAGGGCATGGCCGGGATTGGGGGCGGAGGGATCGATGCGCAGCAGCTTCGGCAGGTAGATGAGGCCGATGCCCAGCCCGAGGGCCAGGAATTCCATCGGCCGCAGCGCCGCACCCATGGCGGGGGAGAGGGGCACCCCATGCAGCCCGGCGAGGCCGGAGAAGATGAGCCCGGCCTCCTCCCAGCTCTGGGCGCGGAACAGGGCCCACCCCAGCATCACGAAGGCGAGGGTGAGGACGTGCCCGGCGAGGGGGCCCACCCGCGGCAATTGGGCATTGGTCCACACGCGCCCCACCATGAGGCCGAAGCCGTGCCACAGGCCCCAGATGAGGAAGGTCCAGCTCGCTCCGTGCCACAGGCCGCCGAGGCCCATGGTGACGAGGAGGTTCATGGAGACGCGCCCCGTGCTCCCGCGGTTGCCGCCGAGGGGGATGTAGAGATAGTCGCGCAGCCAGCTGGACAGGGAGATGTGCCAGCGCCGCCAGAAGTCCGAGAGCGACGTGGCGAGGTACGGGTTGTCGAAATTCTCGGGAAACTTCAGCCCCACCATCAGGCCGAGCCCGATGGCCATGGCGCTGTAGCCGGAGAAGTCGAAATAGAGCTGCAGCGTGTAGCCGGTGACGGCCAGCACCACGTCGAGGGTGGTGGGCTCGGCAAGGGCATAGCCGGCATCCACCATGGGGGCCAGCGTGTCGGCGATCAGCACCTTCTGGGCGAAGCCGAGCATGAAGCGCTCGACGCCGAACATGAATTCGGCGCGGTGGAAGGTACGCGCCTTCAGCCGCTGCGCCACCCATTCGTAGCGCACCACCGGGCCGGCCACGAGGTGACCGAACATGGACTGGTAGGTGGCATAATTCACGAAGGACGGCTCGGCCTGCACCGTGCCACGGAACACGTCGGTGGAATAGGAGATGGCGCCGAACACGAAGAAGCTGAGGCCGATGGGCAGAAGCACATCCTCCCAGCCCCAGACCGAGGCGCCCAGCGCGCCGGCGGAATGGACGAACATGTTGGCGTATTTGAACCACACCAGCGAGGCCAGCGGCCAGGCGATGCCCACCACCAGAGCCCGGCGCCGCTCAACGCCGCCGGCGCGGGCGATCCACAGGCCGGTGGCCCAGGACCACACGGCGATGGAGACGATGAGGGGCAGGAAATCCACCCGCCACCAGGCATAGAACAGCCAGGAGAAGGCGAGGATGGCAAGATTGCGCGCAATGCCGGGCGTCAGGGCATAGACGATGAGGAAGACGGGCAGGAACAGGAACAGGAAGCTGTCTGAGGCGAAGACCATGGGGACCCGTCAGTTCGCGGGGCCGCGATAGGGTTCCGTCGCGTCGCGCTGGCCGGCCAGCACCGGGCCGGAGGTGCCGGGCAGGAGGAACAGGCTGAAATGGTCGCCGGCCTTCAGGGGCGGCAGGGTCAAAGGCGCCGCCGTCGCGGTGCCGCAGGTGGCCACGAGGCGGGCCTCGATGGGGTTGATGGCGCGCTGGCGGGTGTCGTTGGTGGCGACGCCCTCGAATACGGTGGGGCCGTCCGCCACCGCCACGGCACCGGCGCAGCCGGGCACGAGATTGTAGAAGCGCAGCTGGGCCTTGAGGTCGTTGCGGCCTTCCGTGGGGTCGGCAATGGTGACCGCCGGCCCGCTGGCGGGAATGACCACGGTGGAAAAGGCATCTGCCGCCGGCACGATGGTGCCTTCCGCCGGCTTGCCGCCGATGGTGACGGCCAGCGGCGCGCCGCCCTTCACCACGCGATAGATGGTGGCGATGTCCCCGGCGGCCAGCGGTGCCGGAGCCCCGCTGCCGATGACCACGGGCGCGCCGCGCGCCGCAAGGTCCACGACGCGCACATAAGCGGAACCCGCCGGTGGCTTGGGCGCATAAAGCCGCGTCAGCTCCTGCGCGGCGGCCGACTGCGCCGCCACGAGGGCCAGCAGGGCAAGGCAACCGGCTATCCGACGTGCGATGCGGGTGGGCGCGGGCATGAGCGGGGACCCCGGGAACTGACCGTTGGCAGGAGAAACGCGCGAAACCGTCGTTTCAGTTAGGGTGCGCATCCCGCCATGACAACGAGAGCGCGGCCCTATCTCCGGTTAAGGTTACTGGACACCGTGCCGGATCGCCACCCGGATTATGGTTGCGGGACGGCCACCCGCCATTCCGCCACCGGCTCGGGCTCCGGCCCCGCTTCGCGCCATGTGATTGAATTGCGCCCAAACGCCAACGGCCCGTGAGCGCACGCCGGTCAAAGACCGCGGCCGAGGGGCTCAGCCGCCTTGGCCGCCAGCGCCTGGGCCACCCGGGATGCCGGCGTGCGGCCGAGGGCGGCGGTGATGGCGCGCCCGGCGGCGGCCAGCCGGCCGAGATCCACGCCGGTTTCCACCCCCAGCCCGTCCAGCATGTACACCAGGTCCTCGGTGGCGAGGTTGCCCGATGCGCCCTTGGCATAGGGGCAGCCGCCGAGGCCGGCCACGGCCGCGTCCACGGTGGCGATGCCGAGGTCGAGGCAGGCGAGCACATTGGCCAGGGCCTGCCCGTAGGTGTCGTGGAAGTGAAGGGCCGTGTGCGCGGTGCCGATCCGCTCCGCCACCGCCGCGGCCATGGCCTTGGCCCGTTCCGGCGTGCCGACGCCGATGGTGTCGCCCAGGGACACCTCGTAGCAGCCCATGGCCATGAGGCGCTCGGCCACCTCCACCACCTTGGCCACCGGCACCTCGCCCTGATAGGGGCAGCCGAGCACGCAGCTCACATAGCCGCGCACGGCGACGCCCCGCGCGCGGGCGAGGTCGAGCACGGGGGCGAAGCGTTCCAGGCTTTCGGCGATGGTGCAGTTGATGTTCCTGGCGGAGAAGGCTTCCGACGCCGCGGCGAACACCGCCACCTCCTCCACCCCGCTGGCCAGCGCCAGCTCCAGGCCCTTCAGGTTCGGGGTGAGCACCGGATAGCGCACCCCCGGCCGGGGGGTGATGGCGGCCAGCACCTCGGCGGTGTCGGCCATCTGCGGCACCCATTTGGGCGACACGAAGGAACCGCTCTCGATCACCTTCAGCCCGGCGTCGGCGAGGGCGTCGATGAGCGCCACCTTGGCCGCTACCGGCACGAGGCCGGGCTCGTTCTGCAGCCCGTCGCGCGGGCCGACCTCGACGATGCGCACGGATGCGGGGCGGGCCATCAGGCGTCCTCCAGAACCAGCAGCTCGGCGCCCTCGTCCACCAGGTCGCCCACGGCGAACTTCAGGGTCTTCACCCGCCCGTCGCGCGGGGCGGCCACCGTGTGCTCCATCTTCATGGCTTCCACCACCACCAGGGCGGCCCCCTTCGCCACCTCCTGCCCCTCTTCCACGACAATGCGGATGATGGTGCCCGGCATGGGGGCTACAAGGCGTCCCGCCGTGCCCGTGGCGGCCTGCGAGGCGAGGCGCGGGTCGATGAAATCCAGCACATATTCCCCGCCGCGCACGAACACGGTGAGGCGCGATCCGCTGGCGATCACCCGGGCCGTGAGCGCCACGCCGCCGAGCCGGGCACGGATGGAGCCGTCGGGCGCGGCTTCGCCCTCCACGCTCACGTCGCCGCCGGGCAAGGCGAGGATGAAGCCGCCCGGGCGGAAGTGCGCGCGCACCGAAATGCGGCGCTCGCCGTCGGCGAAGGCGAGGTCCACATGGGCGTCGCGGTTGAGCCGCCAGCCCGGGGCGCGGCCCCAGGGCGACCAGGGGTCGGCCGGGTCCACCGCCTCCGCCGACTGGCGGGCCTCCTCCTTCAGGATGGAGAGGGCGGCCAGCGCCAGCACCATGTCGTCCGCCGGTGCCGGCGGGGGCAGAAGCTGATCCTGGTGGCGGGCAATGAAGTTGGTGTCCAGCTCCGCTGCGGCGAAGGCGGGGTGGGCGGCGATGGCCTTCAGGAACACCCGGTTGGTGGCGAGCCCCACCACCTCGGTGGCGGCAAGCGCGGCCTCCAGGCGTCGCACGGCTTCCAGGCGATCGGCACCGGCGACGATGATCTTGGCGATCATGGGGTCATAATGGATGGAAACCGTGTCGCCGGCCCGCACGCCCGTGTCCACCCGCGTGCCGGGCAGGCCGGCCGGCAGGAGCAGGTGGTCCAGCCGGCCCACCTGCGGCAAGAAGTCCCGCGCCGGGTCTTCCGCATAGAGGCGCACCTCCATGGCGTGGCCCTTCAGGGGAATGTCGGCCTGTCTGAGCGGCAGCGCCTCTCCCTGCGCCACGCGGATCTGCCATTCCACCAGGTCCTGCCCGGTGATGGCCTCCGTCACCGGATGCTCCACCTGCAGGCGGGTGTTCATCTCCATGAAGTAGAAATGCTCGCCCTCGGCGATGAATTCCACCGTGCCGGCGCCCACATAGCCCACCGCTTTTGCCGCATCCACGGCCGCCTTGCCCATGGCGGCGCGGCGCTCGCTTGTCATGCCGGGGGCGGGGGCCTCCTCCACCACCTTCTGGTGGCGGCGCTGGATGGAGCAGTCGCGCTCGTGGAGGTAGACCGCATTGCCGCGGCTGTCGGCGAACACCTGCACCTCGATGTGGCGGGGCGTGGCGAGATATTTCTCCACCAGCACCTTGTCGTCGCCGAACGCGCTCTTGGCCTCACGCTGGGCCGAGGCGAGGGCCTCGGGGAAGTCGTCCGCCGACCGCACCACCTTCATGCCCTTGCCGCCGCCGCCGGCGGAGGCCTTGATGAGCACCGGGAAGCCGATGCGCTCCGCTTCCCGGGCGAGCAGGCCCGCGTCCTGGTCCTCGCCGTGATAGCCGGGCACCAGCGGCACCCCGGCTTTTTCCATCAGCGCCTTGGCTGCGCTCTTGGAGCCCATGGCGCGGATGGCCGAGGCGGGCGGGCCGACGAAGACGATGCCGGCAGCCGCGCAGGCATCGGCGAATCCGGCATTCTCGGAGAGGAAGCCGTAGCCGGGATGGATGGCGTCCGCGCCGCTCAGCCTGGCCGCATCGAGGATGGCCTCGATCCGAAGGTAGCTTTCGCGGGCCGGTGCCGGACCGATGGGATAGGCCTCGTCGGCGCTCGCCACATGCAGGGCGTCGGCATCCGCCTCCGAATAGACGGCGACGGTGCGGATGCCCATGGCCTTCGCCGTGCGCATCACCCGGACGGCGATTTCACCGCGATTGGCGACGAGCAGGGTGCGGATCGGGCGGATCATAGGGCCTCCCATTTGGGTTTTCTCTTTTCCAGGAAGGCGGATACGCCCTCGCGCCCGTCACGGCCGGCGCGCTGATCGGTGATGCGCCGCGCGGTGTCCTGCACCACCTGGGCATCGATGGGGCGGTCCACGGCGGCAACCAAAGCCTTGGTGGCGGCGAGGGCGGCGGGGCTGGCCGCCTTCAGCGCCTTGAGGTGGCGAGCGATGGCGTCGTCGAGCTCCTCGGCCGGCACCACCTCGTGAACGAGGCCGAGGGCGAGGGCGGTCTGCGCTGAGAAACGCTCGGCGGTGAGGAAGTAGCGCCGCGCCTGCCGCGCCCCCATGGCGCGCACCAGATAGGGGCTGATGACCGCCGGGATGAGGCCGATGCGCACCTCGGTGACGGCGAACTCAGCCTCCGGCACCGCCACCGCAATGTCGCTGGCGGCAATCAGCCCGGTGGCCCCGGCGAAGGCGGAGCCGTGCACCCGCACCAGGGTCGGCTTGGGGCTGAGGTCGATGGTGCGCATGAGCTTTGCGAGACCCATGGCGTCGGCCAGGTTCTCCTGCCGGCTGTAGCCGGCCATGCGCCGCATCCAGTTGAGGTCGCCGCCGGAACAGAAGATCGGGCCATTGGCCCGCAGCAGGATGGCGACGACGGCGGGGTCGGCGATGGCCAGTTCATAGGCGCGCGTGATCGCGGCGATGAGCACCTCGTCGAAGGCGTTGCGCACCTGCGGCCGGTCGATGGTGAGGATGGCGACGCCATCCTCGACGGTGGTGGTCAGGCTCATCTGGTCCTCACGAGCGAGGCGGGGCGGAGGCGCGCCATCACATGCGGAACACGCCGAAGCGCGTCTCCTTTTCCGGTGCGTTGAGGGCGGCGGAGAGGGCCAGGGCCAGCACCATGCGGGTGTCGGCGGGGTCGATCACCCCGTCGTCCCACAGCCGGGCGGAGGAGTAATAAGGGTGCCCCTGCACCTCGTACTGGGTGCGGATGGGCGCCTTGAAGGCCTCTTCCTCCTCGACGGGCCAGGTGCCGCCGCGGGCCTCGATGCCGTCGCGCTTCACTTGGGCGAGCACGCCCGCGGCCTGTTCGCCACCCATCACCGAGATGCGGGCATTGGGCCACATCCACAGGAAGCGCGGATCGAAGGCGCGCCCGCACATGCCGTAATTGCCGGCGCCGAAGGAATTGCCGATCACCACGGTGAACTTGGGAACGCTGGCGCAGGAAACGGCGGTGACGAACTTCGCCCCATCCTTGGCGATGCCGCCGGATTCATACTTTCGCCCGACCATGAAGCCGGTGATGTTCTGCAGGAACACCAGGGGAATATTGCGCTGGCAGCACAATTCCACGAAATGCGCGCCCTTCAGCGCGCTTTCGGAGAAGAGGATGCCGTTGTTGGCGACGATGCCCACCGGATAGCCGAAGATGCGGGCGAAGCCCGTGACCAGGGTGGGTCCGTAGAGCGGCTTGAACTCGTCGAACTCCGAGCCGTCCACGATGCGGGCGATGATCTGCCGGACATCGAAGGGCTGCTTGGGATCGGCGGAGACGATGCCGTAGATGTCCTGCGCCTCGTAGAGGGGTGCGCGGGGCTCGCGCATGTCGAGACTGTGGGTCTTGGTGTGGTTGAGGTCCGCCACGATGGACCGGGCGATGCCCAGCGCATGGGCGTCGTTCTCGGCCATGTGGTCGGCGACGCCGGAGGTGCGGGTGTGCACGTCCGCCCCGCCCAGTTCCTCAGCGGTCACCACCTCGCCGGTGGCCGCCTTCACCAAAGGCGGGCCGCCGAGGAAGATGGTGGCCTGGTTCTTCACCATGATGGACTGGTCGGCCATGGCCGGCACATAGGCGCCGCCGGCGGTGCACGAGCCCATCACCACCGCCACCTGGGGGATGCCTTCCGCCGACATGTTGGCCTGGTTGAAGAAGATGCGGCCGAAATGCTCGCGGTCGGGGAACACCTCGTCCTGGTTCGGCAGGTTGGCGCCGCCGGAATCCACGAGATAGATGCAGGGCAGGTGGTTTTCCCGGGCGATGGCCTGGGCGCGCAGGTGCTTCTTCACGGTGATGGGAAAATAGGTGCCGCCTTTCACGGTGGCGTCGTTGGCGACGATGACGCATTCGCGGCCGGAGACGCGGCCGATGCCGGTGATGATGCCGGCGGCGGGCACCTCGTCGTCATACATGCCGAAGGCGGCAAGCTGGGACAGCTCCAGGAACGGCGAGCCGGTGTCGAGCAGGGTGCGGATGCGGTCCCGCGGCAAGAGCTTGCCGCGCTTCAGGTGGCGCTCCCGGGCGACCTCCCCGCCGCCTTCCGAGATGCGTTCCACTGTGGTGCGCAGATCCGCGACGCTGGCCTCCAGGGCTTGCCGGTTGCGGCGGAATGCGTCGGAGCGGCGGTCTACCGCGTCCTCGATGATCGCCATGTGCGCTCTGGCCCCCGATCGGACTCGTGTTGGTGGCTCCTGCGTCGGCGCGGAGCGCGTTTGCCGGTCTCGATGCGATGCAATCGGACCGGAACGCACGCCAGCCAACGGGGCGGAAGATGGCACACACCCCGGCGCGCGGTGCGCGGGCGGCCAATGGGCGACATCCTCCTGCGCCGGTCGGTGCCGGCTTGGAAACGATCGTACGTTTTTTTCTGCGACGCGCAAGGGGCATTTGGCGGATCTTCCCGTCCCCGGCCGCAGCGCGCGGCACCGGCAGCGCGCGGCGGGCTTCAGCGGCGCCGGCGGGCCTCGCCGGCCGCCGGGGCCTTGCCCGCGCCGGCCTTCGCCGCAGCCGCCCGGGGCTTGCGGGGCGGTGTTTCGTGCGCCGCCATCGGCGGTTCGGCATCGGTCAGGGTGGGCAGGAGCGGTGCCGCACGCCCGGCGGCGGGCCCGGTCACGCCGTCCACCACGAGGCCGGTGTAGATGTCCACCAGGTCGTCCTGGTCCAGCCGGCCGCCGGGCCGGTACCACATGCAGATGCCGGTGAGCATGGAGATGATGGCATAGGTGGCCACCTTGGGCTCGCTCACCTGGAACACCCCTTCCTGCGCGCCCTGGCGCAGGATGTCCTCCAGCAGGCCCTCATAGCGGCGGCGCAGGCCCACCACCACGGCGCGGTGCTCGTCCTCCAGGCTGCGAATCTCCATGTTGGCGATGAAGACGTGCGCCATCCGGGTCATGTGGTAGCGCAGATGGAAGGCCGAGAAGGTCTTCAGGCGCGCCATGGGGTCGTTGATTCCCGCAAGGTCGGCTTCCGCCTTGCCCAGCAGGTCCTCCATGTGGTCGCGAACAATGTCGAACAGCAGGTTCTGCTTGTTCTCGAAATATTTGTAGAGCGAGCCGGACTGCAGCCCCACCTCGGCCGCCAGCTGGCGCAGGCTCATGGCCTCGTAGCCATGCTTGTAGATGAGCTTCACGCCCGCCTGGCGGATGGCTTCGGCGGTACGGGCGCCGTTGGAACCGATGGTGCGCGCCATGGCCTTCTGGAATGTTGCTGGGGCCAGCCACGGGGGCCGGCCGGAACCGTGTGGGACGGATCACAGATCCGGCGGGGGAGGAGGCCAGAGTTTGAGCCGGCCTTGCCCGCGACGCAAGGCGATCCTGCGCCAAGGCCTGCTGCTTGGCCAGAATAAAAAAGAACGCTTGATTGTTTTTAAATCGGTGAAGGTGCTCCGCTCCGCGGCGCGCCTGGGCATATGAGGATTTGCGCACATTGAAAGTGCGCGATTATTAATGGATGTGCGCAAAGAGAAAAGGCATTGTGTCGATCAGGCAGGCCGCGCTGGGAACGCCCTCGATCCAGGGGGCGGGCGGCGATGTCTCCGCGCAAGAGCTGCCTGTCGCGATACGAAATGTCGCTTGACCAGAATAAAAAAGAACGCTTGATTGTTTCCTGAAACCCGGCGGAACGACCGGGCAAGGGCGCCGAGCCAGCCGCATCATGCGGGGCGCCGAGAAGGGGAGGGCGGGCAGCGATCCCGATCCTCCCGAACAGAGGGAGGGATGGGCTTGAGCACCACTCAGGTGGCTCCGCAGGCCGCTGCGGACGCGCGTGCCGATGCGGGCCGTGCGCTATTGAGCGTCGAGAACATCTCGCTGCGGTTCGGCGGCTTGAAAGCGCTCACCAGCGTGAGCTTTCATGTGCGCCCCGGCGAACTCTTCTCCATCATCGGCCCCAACGGGGCCGGCAAGACCTCGATGCTCAACTGCATTTCGGGCCGCTATACGCCCAGCGAAGGGCGGGTCGTCTTCGGCGGGCAGGACGTCACGAAGCTGAAGCCCAACCGGCGGGCGGCCATCGGCATCGGGCGGACCTTCCAGAACCTCGCCCTGTTCAGCCACATGAGCGTGCTCGACAACATCATGGTCGGCCGCCACCACCTCCTGAAGAACAACTTCCTAACCGGCGCGCTCTACTGGATCGGCGGCGCCCAGAAGGAAGAGCTGGAGCATCGCCGCAAGGTGGAGGAGGTGATCGACTTCCTCGACATCCAGCATGTGCGCAAGGCCACCGCCGGCACCCTCTCCTACGGCCTGCGCAAACGCGTGGAGCTGGCCCGCGCGGTGGCGCTGGAGCCGAAACTCATCCTCCTCGACGAGCCCATGGCGGGCATGAACCTTGAAGAGAAGGAGGACATGGCCCGCTACATCGTCGATCTCAACGAGGAGTGGGGCATGACCATCATCATGATCGAGCACGACATGGGGGTGGTGATGGACATCTCCCACCGGGTGATGGTGCTCGACTTCGGCCGCAAGCTGGTGGAGGGCGAGCCGGCCGAGGTGCTGGCCGATCCCCATGTGCGCAAGGCCTATCTGGGCGAGGAGGACCCCCTCCTCGAAGAAGAGGCGGCTGTCGTCGCCGCGAGCGCGTGAGGCTGATGATGGCAACCTCCCTCGCCTACCCGGACGTGACCGTCCACGATACCCTGCCGAAGCTCCTGGCGCTCCACGCCCGCAACCACGCGGATACGGTCTGGCTGCGCGAGAAGGACCTCGGCATCTGGATTTCCTACACCTTCGGCCAAGTGGCCGAGCGGGTGCGCAACATCTCTCTCGGGCTCACCGCGCTCGGGGTCGCCCGGGGCGACGTGGTGGGGCTGCTCGGCGACAACCGTCCCGAATGGCTCATGGGGGAGATTGCCACCCATGCGGTGGGCGGCCTGTCCCTGGGCATCTACCGGGACGCGCTGGCCGACGAGGTGGCCTATCTCGTCACCTATGCCGACGTGGCCGTCGTCTTCGCCGAGGACGAGGAGCAGGTGGACAAGCTGCTGTCGCTGGAGGACAAGATCCCCACCGTCCGGCACATCGTCTATGCCGACCCGCGCGGCATCCGCAAATATGACGACCCGCGCCTGATCTCCCTGAAGGAGCTGGAAAGGCGCGGCGCCGAGGTGTGGGCGCGCGATGCCGGCGCCTACGACCGCCTGGTGGCGCAGGGCAGGGGCGACGACATCGCCATCCTGTGCACCACCTCCGGCACCACCTCCCATCCCAAGCTCGCCATGCTCACCGGCGGTGCGCTGCTGCGCCACTGCCGCGCCTATCTGGACATGGACCCGCGCACCGCCGACGACGAATATGTCAGCGTGCTGCAGATGCCCTGGATCATGGAGCAGATCTACGCCTTCGGCCAGGCGCTCATCTCCCGCATGAAGGTGAACTTCGTGGAGGAGCAGGAGACGCTCATGGCCGACATGCGCGAGATCGGCCCCTCCTTCGTCCTGTTCGCCCCGCGGGTGTGGGAGCAGATCGCCGCCGACGTGCGCTCGCGCATGATGGATTCCTCCGCCTTCAAGCGGGGTATGTTCGACCTGGGCCTGAAGCTCGGCCTCAAGGCGCTGGACCAGGGCCGGCGCTCGCCTCTGGCGGACTTCATCCTGTTCCGCGCCCTGCGCGACCGCCTCGGCTTTTCCAACCTCAAGTCCGCCGCCACCGGCGGCGCGGCGCTGGGGCCGGACACCTTCCGCTTCTTCCTCGCCCTCGGCGTGCCCATGCGCCAGCTCTACGGCCAGACCGAGCTGCTCGGCGCCTACACGCTGCACAAGGGCGACGACGTGGATTTCGACACGGTCGGCGTGCCCTTCGCGGGCGTGGAGCTGCGCATCGACGACCCGGACCCCAACGGGCTGGGCGAGGTGGTGACGCGCCATGCCAACATGTTCACCGGCTACTTCCGCAACGAGGAGGAGACGAAGAAGTCCTTCGCGGAAGAGGGCTGGATGCGCACGGGCGATGCCGGCTACTTCAATCCCAAGGGCCATCTCGTCGTCATCGACCGCATCCGCGACATGGCGCGGACCTCCCACGGCGATCGCTTCTCGCCCCAATATATCGAGAACAAGCTGAAGTTCTCGCCTTATGTGGCCGAGGCGGTGGTTCTGGGCGACGCCCGGGACAGCCTTGCCGCCTTGCTGTGCATCCGCTTCTCCATTGTCTCCAAATGGGCGGAGAAGAACCGCATCTCGTTCACCACCTATACGGACCTCTCGGCGCGGCCCGAGGTCATCGCGCTTCTGC
The DNA here is from genome assembly GCF_047444035.1 of Xanthobacter sp. AM11. Lineage (NCBI taxonomy): Bacteria > Pseudomonadati > Pseudomonadota > Alphaproteobacteria > Hyphomicrobiales > Xanthobacteraceae > Xanthobacter > Xanthobacter sp. AM11. Next base: position 901,139 of record NZ_JBLAOA010000001.1, on the reverse strand, counting down.
GCAAGGAGGTGGAGGCGGTGAACCGGACGCTGGCGGAAAAGCAGCGCATCGGCCGCTTCCTCCTCCTCTACAAGGAACTGGATGCCGACGACGGCGAACTGACCCGCACCCGCAAGGTGCGCCGCGGCGTCATCAACGAGCGCTACGGCACCATCATCGACGCCATGTATGCGGGTGAGAAGGTGATCGACGTGGACACCACCATCACCTTCCAGGACGGCACGCGCCAGCGCATCAAGACCAAGCTCGACGTGATCGACCTCGGCGCTCCGGCGCCGGTGAAGGACGACGGCAAGAGGAGGGCGGCGTGATGGGTGCGTTCCGCAATCGCCGGCCTGCTCCCTCTCCCGCTTGCGGGGGAGGGATGGGGAGGGGGCTGCCCGCCCCGCGCCCGAACGCCGCCCGCTGCCACCCCTTCCCCCTCCCAACCCTCTCCCGCAAGCGGGAGAGGGCTTCTATCGGGAGCATCTGATGCAATCCCATCTCCTCCTCCAGCTCATCATCAACGGGCTCATCATCGGCACGCTCTATGGCGTGGTGGGCATGTGCTTCGTGCTCATCTACAAGGCCTCGCAGGTGGTGAACTTCGCCCAGGGCGAATTCCTGCTCATCGGCGCCTGGACCTGCTGGTGGCTGCTCACGGCGTGGAACATCCCCTTCTTCTGGGGCTTCCTCATCGCCGTGTGCTTCATGATGGTGTTCGGCATCGCCGTGCAGATGGTGGTGCTGCGCCCGCTCATCGGCGAACCGATCATCTCGGTGATCATGGTCACCATCGGCCTCAGCATCTTCTTCCAGGCGCTGATGAAGTGGATGTTCGGCACCTTCGCCCAGCCGTTCCCGCCCATCTTCCCGGTGGCGCAGGTGAACGTCCTCGGGCTGCAGGTGCAGACGGCCTATCTCATGTCCACGGGGGTAAGTCTTGCCATCATGGCGGGATTTGCCTGGTTCTTCAAATATTCGCGCCTCGGCCTCGCCATGCGGGCCACGGCCTTCTCCCAGCAGGTGGCGCAGTCGCTCGGCATTTCGGTGCGGCAGGTGTTCGCGCTGTCCTGGGGCATCTCGGCGGCGGTCTCGGCGGTCGCCGGCGTGGTGGTGGGCATCGTCAACGGCGTGTCTTCGGCCCTCTCCTACTTCGGCATCAAGGTGTTTCCGGCGGTGATCCTGGGCGGCCTCGACAGCGTGTTCGGCGCGGTGGTGGGCGGGCTCATCGTGGGGCTCCTGGAGAATGTGGGCCAGTATGTGGACAGCCAGTATCTGAAGTGGGGCAATCTCTACGAGATCATCCCCTTCTACGCGCTCATCATCATTTTGATGATCAAGCCCTACGGGCTGTTCGGCACCCGCGACATCGAGAGGGTCTGAGGACATGGCCATCGTCAGCATGCGCCCCTGCGGGGACTATCGCTCAAGCTACCGGGCCGACCAGACCGTCTTTGCGACGCGGCTCACCATGCTGTTCTGCGTCGCCGCGGTGGTGGCGCTGTGCTTCGCCCCGTTCTTCTTCTCGCGCTACGCGCTGAGCCTGATGATCCAGATCGGCTATTTGGGCATCGCGGCGCTGGGGCTGAACATCCTGGTGGGCTTCTCGGGGCAGATCTCCATCGGCCACGCGGTGTTCTTCGGCTTCGGCGGCTTCGCCTCGGCCTATCTGGCCAACAAGGGCGTGCCGGTGCCCATCGCCATCGTCCTGGCGGGCCTGTGGACCACCGCGGTGGGCCTGCTGTTCGGCCTGCCCGCGGCGCGGGTGAAGGGGCTCTACCTGGCCATCGCCACCCTGGCGGCGCAGTTCATCCTGCAGGATTTCTTCGTGCGGGCGGAATGGTTCACGGGGGGCACCCACGGCGCCATGGCCGCGCCCTTCACCCTGTTCGGCTACGACCTGTCGGGCGACGACAAATACTTCTACGTCGTGCTGTTCTTCGTGGTGGTCATGTATCTCGGCGCCACCAACCTGATGCGCTCGCGGGACGGGCGGGCGCTGATCGCGGTGCGCGACCATTATCTCTCCGCCGAGATGATGGGCGTGAACCTCACCAAGTACCGCACCATGGCCTTCGGCATCTCGTCCTTCTACGCCGGCATCGGCGGGGCGCTCTATGCCCATTATGTGGGCTTCATGTCGGTGGAAGGACTGGACATCCTGTTCTCCATCCAGTTCCTCGGTATGATCATCATCGGCGGGCTCGGCTCCATCATGGGCTCGCTCATGGGCACCATCTTCATGGTGCTGTTGCCCGAGGCGACCGGATGGCTGGCGAGCGCCCTTTCCGGCAGCGCCATCGACCAGGCGCTGCACCTGAAGGACGGCATCACCTACATGCGCGAGATGCTGATCGGTGCCACCATCATCCTGTTCCTCATCTTCGAGCCGGACGGCCTCGCCCACCGCTGGCGCCTCATCAAGGCCTACTGGAAGCTCTACCCCTTCTCCTACTGACGCCGACCCACCGCCGAGGCGACGCAGAACCGCCCGGCACCCCGAGGAAACCCGAGGAGACCCCAGATGAAGAAGACCACCCTTTCCCTCGTCTCGGCGCTGGCCCTGTGCGCCGCTGCGCCGGCCATGGCCCAGTCCATCAACATCGGCCATCTGGCCGATTATTCCGGCGGCACCTCGGACGTGGGCCAGCCCTATGGTCAGGGCATCCAGGACACCATCGCCTGGATCAACGCCAACGGCGGCGTGAACGGCAAGAAGATCAATTCCGATTTCAATGAATATGGCTATCAGGTGCCCCGCGCTCTGGCCGCCTTCAAGAAGTGGGTGGGCTCGGAGAAAGTGGTGGCCATCCAGGGCTGGGGCACCGCCGATACCGAAGCTCTCGTCGGCATGGTGACGAAGGAGGAGATTCCTTATTTCTCCGCCTCCTATTCCGCCTCCCTGACCGATCCCAAGGGCAAGGTGAACGCCAAGAGCGAGCGCGCCGCGCCGTTCAACTTCTTCTATGGCCCGTCCTATTCCGACGCCGCCCGCGCCATGGTGCAGTGGGCCGCCGATGACTGGAAGGCCAAGGGCAAGCCCGGCAAGCCCAAATGGGTGCACATGGGCGCCAACCACCCCTATCCCAACTCCCCCAAGGAGGCGGCCGCCGAATACGCCAAGTCGCTCGGCTTCGAGGTGCTCGACCCCATCACCTTCGCCCTCACCCCCGGCGACTACACCCCCCAGTGCCTGACGCTGAAGCAGTCCGGCGCCAACTATGCCTATCTCGGCAACACCGCCGGCTCCAACATCTCCGTGCTGAAGGCCTGCAAGACCGCCGGTGTTGACGTGCAGTTCCTCGGCAACGTCTGGGGCATGGACGAGAACGCCATGAAGGCCGCCGGCGAGGCGGCGAACGGCGTCGTCTTCCCGGTGCGCACGGCCGTCACCTGGTCCGGCAGCGCCCCCGGCATGGCGACCCTGAAGGACATCTCCAAGATGTCCGATGCCTCCGGCACGGCCTACCGTCCGGTGCATTATCTCGCCGCGGTCTGCACCGCCCTCTACATGAAGGAAGCCATGGAGTGGGCGGACAAGAACGGCGGCGTGACCGGCGTGAAGACCCGCGACGGCATGTACCAGAAGAAGGACTGGGTGCCGAAGGGCGCCGAGGGCGTCTGCAACCCCTCCACCTGGACCGCTACCGACCACCGCCCCACCACCCGTGTGGACCTCTACCGCTCGGTGGTGAGCGGGCCCACCGACGCCTCGATGGCCGATCTGGTGAAGGCCGGCACCATCAAGCTCGAGAAGGTCGCCACCATCGACCTGCCGCGCAAGACCGAGCTGCAGGGCTGGTGAGCCTTTCGTCAGGCATCACGGCCGGGCACGTCCCGGCCGTGGGCTGATGCGCGGGTTCTGCGCCTGCGGTGCGACGGGGATGTCCGGCACAAGGCCGGGCATGACGGTGTGACGAGGATGAAAACGCCATGGCAGAGGCCGCACTGAAGTTCGAAACCGCCCCCGAGACCGCCCCGCCGCTGCTTTCGGTGGACAATATCGAGGTGGTGTACAACGACGTCATCCTGGTGCTGCGCGGCCTCTCGCTGAAGGTGCCGAAGGGCAAGATCGTGGCGCTGCTCGGCTCCAACGGCGCGGGCAAGTCCACCACGCTCAAGGCCATTTCCGGCCTGCTGAAGACCGAGGACGGGGAAATCACCCGCGGCGACGTCACCTTCCTCGGCGAGAAGATCAACGGCATCGAGCCGGACAGGATCGTGCGCCGGGGCATCTTCCAGGTCATGGAGGGGCGCAGGATCGTCTCCGACATGACGGTATTGGAAAACCTGCGCCTCGGCGCCTTCACCCGGCGCGACAATGAGGTGAAGAGCGACATCGAGCGCGTCTATGCCTTCTTCCCGCGGCTGCGGGAGCGCACCGGGCTGGCCGGCTATCTCTCCGGCGGCGAGCAGCAGATGCTGGCCATCGGCCGTGCCATGATGGCCCGCCCCAAGCTCATCCTCATGGACGAGCCGTCCATGGGCCTCTCCCCGCTCCTGGTGAAGGAAGTGTTCGGCATCATCAAGAAGCTCAACCAGGAGCTGGGCGTCACCATTCTCCTGGTGGAGCAGAATGCCCGGGTGGCGCTTTCTGTGGCCGACTACGGCTACATCATGGAGCAGGGCAAGATCGTGCTCGACGGCACTGCCGAGATGCTGCAGACCAACGAGGACGTGAAGGAATTCTACCTCGGCCAGGGCGGCGGCGAGGAACGCAAGAGCTTCAAGAACCTCAAGAGCTTCAAGCGCCGCAAGCGCTGGTTGTGATCGGGCCGTTACAGGCTGCGTGATACCGTCGGCTCCGGTCGCTGACCGGCGCCAGGCGGGTTCGCTCAAACGCCGCGCGGGCGTGACCAGCAGCCCATGGCCAACGCTCACGGGCCGCGGGACAGGAAGACACCATGACCGATCCGAACCGCCATTATGATGCAAGCGAAACCCGCGACGCCGAGGCCCGCGAGGCCGCGCTGATGGCGGCGCTCGCCGCCCAGGTGGGGCACGCCAAGGCGAAGTCGCCCTACTTCGCCGAAGTGTTCAAGACTGTGGACCCGCAGGCGGTGACCAGCCGGGCGGCGCTGGCGCAGCTGCCGGTCACCCGCAAGTCGGACCTCGTGGAGATCCAGCCGCGGCGCTATCCGTTCGGCGGGCTGAATGCGACGCCGCCGGGCAAGCTGTCCCGCATCTTCATGTCGCCCGGCCCCATCTACGATCCCGAGGGCCATGGCGCGGACTACTGGCGCTTCGCCCGCGCCCTGTTCGCCGCCGGCTTCCGGGCCGGCGAGGTGGTGCACAATTCGTTTTCCTACCACCTGACCCCGGCCGGCTCCATGATCGAGGGCGGCGCCCATGCCCTGGGCTGCGCGGTGGTGCCCGCCGGCGTCGGCCAGACCGACCTGCAGCTGCGCGCCATCGCCGACATCCGCCCGGACGGCTACGGCGGCACCCCCTCCTTCCTGAAGATCCTGGTGGACAAGGCGCGCGAGACCGGCGCCGACATCTCCTCCCTGAAGAAGGCGCTGGTGACCGGGGAGGCCTTCCTTCCCGCCCACCGGGCCGAGCTGAAGGCCGCCGGCATCACCGCCCGCCAGTGCTACGGCACGGCGGACCTCGGCCTCGTCGCCTATGAGAGCGAGGCGGAAGACGGCATGATCGTGGACGAGGGCTGCCTTGTGGAGATCCTGCGCCCGGGCACCGGCGATCCGGTGGAGACGGTAGGCGAGGTGGGCGAGGTGGTGGTCACCCTGTTCGAGGCGGATTATCCCCTCGTGCGCTTCGCCACGGGCGACCTTTCCGCCGTGCTGCCCGGCCTCAGCCCCTGCGGGCGCACCAACATCCGCCTCAAGGGCTGGATGGGCCGGGCCGACCAGATAACCAAGATCCGCGGTATGTTCGTGCATCCGGTGCAGGTGACGGCGGCGGTGAAGAAGCATCCCGCCGTGGCGAAGGCCCGCCTGGTGGTGGACCGGCAGGGCGATGCGGACGACATGCTGCTGGAGGTGGAGGTGGCGGACGCTGCGGCCCTCTCCCAGGAGGCGCTGCTGGACGACCTGCGCGCCGCCACCAAGCTGCGCGGGCGCCTCGCTGTGCTGGCGCCGGGCACGCTGCCCGGCGACGCCAAGACCATCGAGGACCGGCGGCCGGTGTGAGGCTCCGGCCCGGCGCCGGGGCTTCGCCTGCGTTCGACGAAAGCGGCGCCGGAGCGCCCATTCCCCCTGTGGGGGCAGGGTGTTGCGCCATCGGCCCCGGTCTTTGAGCGGTGTCGAACGACTTCGCTCAAGCGCCGCGCGGGCTTGACCAAGGGACCCTGCGCAATGCTCGCAAGCCGTTGGGATTAAAGCGGGGCGGCGCCGCGGGCCGCCGCGATGGCTGCCTTCAGGGCGCGGGCGGCCGCCTGCGGGTCGGGCGCGCCGCAGATGGCGGAAACCACCGCCACCCCGTCCGCGCCGGCGCGGATCACCTCCCCCGCCAAAGCGGCGTCGATGCCGCCGATGCCCACCAGCGGCAGGCGTGTCAGGCCGCGGATGGCTGCGACACCTTCGGCGCCGATGGCCGAGCCCGCATCGGCCTTGGTGCCGGTGGCCTTCACCGGGCCGACGCCGAGATAATCCACGCCCGACAGGTCCGATGCGGCGAATTCCGCCGGGCTGCCCACGGAAAGGCCGAGGATGCGGCCCGGCCCGAGGAGCGCGCGCGCGTCGGCCGGCGCCATGTCGTCCTGCCCGAGATGCACGCCGTCCGCATCGGCCGCCACCGCCACGTCCACCCGGTCATTGATGATCAGGGCGATGCCGAGGGGCACCAGCAGGGCCTTGAGCGCCCGCGCCTGCTCCACCAGCACCCGGCCGTGGGCCTGCGGGTCCCGCAGCTGTACCACGCCGACGCCGCCTTTCACCGCCGCCTCCACCGTCGCCAGGAGCCCGCGGGCGGCGACAAGCCGGGGATCGGTGACGAGATAGAGGCTGAGGTCGAAGGGAAGGGGCATGGCGGGTCCTGAATCCTGTGGCGTGATCGCCGCGCGGGCGGCGGTGAAGCGTTGAGCGCGGCGTCGTCCGTGCCGCCTTATACCATCTTGGTGCCTGACCGGTGCCAGGCGGGTCCGCTCAGGCGCCGTGGGGAATTGACCAGAGCCCATGGGTCGCGGTCACGGGCAGTCGGCACGAAATTACCGCGGCGCCCGCCGAAACGACACGCCCGCCCCCGGCGCGCGCTTTTTCTTGAGTTTAGAGCCCGCGCCGATCGGCTTGCATCGCAAGCTGATCGGATGACGCGTTCTCTATCCTTAAGTTAGAGGGCGATTCACCAAGCAGATGGATTCAATTTGCTCGGATCGCGCTCCAACACCTTTTCCGGGCGGGCAAGGATCGTCACGCCGCCTGCGCCGGCCCGGCAAGGCCGGCCGGTGGCGGGCCGCCGGTGGCCCAGTCCAACAATTCCACCGTATGCACCACGGGAACGCCGGTTCCCGAGCCGATCTGCGTCATGCAGCCGATGTTGCCGGCGGCGATGATGTCCGGCTTCAGCGCCTCCAGCGTCGCCACCTTGCGGGCCTTCAGCTGGTCCGCCAGCTCGCTCTGCAGCATGTTGTAGGTGCCGGCGGAGCCGCAGCACAGATGCGCGTCGAAGGGTTCCGCCACCTCGAATCCGGCGCGGCGCAGCAGGTCCACCGGCGGCCCCTTCACCTTCTGCCCATGCTGCAGCGAGCAGGCGGCGTGGTAGGCCACCCGCCGGCCCATGGGTGCGGGCGCGGCCGGCAGGCCGAGGGTGGCGAGGAACTCGCTGATGTCGCGGGTGATGGCGGAAACCCGCGCCGCCTTGTCCACATAGGCCGGGTCCAGCCGCAGCATGTGGCCATAGTCCTTGATGGGCGTACCGCAGCCCGAGGTGGTGACGAGGATGGCGTCGAGGCCCTCGCCCGCCATTTCCCGGGTCCAGGCGTCCACATTGGTGCGGGCGAAGGCGAGGGCCTCCTCTTCCCGCCCCATGTGGTGCACCAGGGCGCCGCAGCAGCCCTCCCCCGCCACCCGCACCACCTCCACGCCCAGGCGGGTGAGCAGGCGGATGGCGGCGGCGTCGATGGCCGGGTTCAGCACCGGCTGGGCGCAGCCGCGCAGCAAGGCTACCCGCGCCCGGCGCGGCCCCTGCGCCCGGTGCACCCCCGGCGCCTCCGCCTCCGCCCGCCCGCCCGGCAGGCCGGGGGCCAGGCGCAGCATGGCCGCAAGGGGCTTCAGGGCCGGCACCCGGGCGAGAAGGCCGGCGAACGGCCGGCCCGCCAGCGCCCCCGCGAGGGCGAGGCGGAAGCGGCCGGGATAGGGCAGCACCTTTGCCAGCAGGGTTCGGATCACCCGGTCGGGGAGGGGGCGCGCATAGGTCTTCTCGATGTGGACACGGGCCTGGTCCACCAGGTGCATGTAGTTCACCCCCGACGGGCAGGTGGACATGCACGACAGGCAGGAGAGGCAGCGGTCGATATGCTTGACCTCCTCGGCGGTGGCCGGGCGGTCGTTCTCCAGCATGTCCTTGATGAGGTAGATGCGCCCGCGCGGGCTGTCCAGCTCGTCCCCCAGCAGCACATAGGTGGGGCAGGTGGCGGTGCAGAAGCCGCAATGCACGCAGGCCCGCAGGATCTTGTCCGCCTCCTGGATGTGCGGATCGGCGAGCTGGGCGAGGGAGAAATGGGTCTGCATGGTCGCTCAGCCCTGAAAAGCGGAAAGGGGGAGGGGTGCGGGCGCCATCTCACATCCCCGCATGCATGCGGCCGGGGTTGAGCACCAGGCCGGGGTCGAAGCTCTCCTTCACCCGCTTCATCAGCGCCGCCAGCGCCCCGTCGAGAGGCTGGAACACCTCCGTGCGGGCGCGCTCGGCGGCGCTGGCGCGGATCAGCGTGGCATGGCCGCCGAGGGGCGCCAGCGCGGCGCGCACGGCTTCCCCATGGGCGGCCTCGCCCGGCAGGCGGAGCCAGACGAGCCCGCCGGCCCAGTCGCAATAGGCCTGTGCGCCCAGTTCGGCGCACAGCCGCGCCGCGAGGGCGGGGCCGGCGGTGGGGGCGGTGGAGATGCGCCACACCGCCTGCTCGCCCGCGCCGCAGAAGGGGATGACATCGCGCACCGCCTGCCACAGGGCGCGGGACGCCGCCGTCTCCATGCCCTGCGCCGCGCCGAACGGCGCCAGCACCGCGCCGAGCATGGCGCGCCGGGCATGGACCGACGGCTCCACCCCCTCCAGCCGCAGCGCCACCCCGGACGGCGCGCCGGAAAGGCCCGGCAGCCGCCCGGCCACGCCGGCCGGCAGGTAGGCCGCGCCGGAGACCTCGCAGGAGGAGCCCATCGCGGTGGACAGCGCCGCCGCGGCGGCGTCCGGCGTGGCCACGGGGACGAACAGGGTTTCTTCCATGGGTGGGCGCGGCAGCACCTTCAGGGTGACCTCGGTGAGCACCGCAAGGGTGCCGAAGGCCCCGGCCATGAGGCGCGGCAGGTCGTAGCCGGTGACGTTCTTCACCACCCGCCCGCCGGACTTGAACGGCTCGCCGCGGCCCGAAACGGCCTTGATGCCCAGCGCATGGTCGCGTGCCGCGCCGTGGCTGATGCGGCGCGGGCCGGAGAGGTTGACGGCGAACAGGCCGCCCAGGGTGCCGCGGGCGGCGCCGTCCTGCGGGCCCCGGCCCAGCAGGGGGCCAAGGTCCATGGGCTCGAAGGCGAGCATCTGGCCGCAGTTCGCCAGCATCTGCTCGATGTCGGCGCGCGGCGTGCCGGCCCGGGCCGACAGCACCAGTTCTTCCGGCTCGTAGAGGGTGATGCCGCTAAGGCGCGAGAGGTCGAGGGTGGTGTCGGTCTGGCTCGGCCGCCCGAGGGCGCGCATGGAGCCGTGGCCGGTGATGTCCAGGGTCTTGCCGGCGCCGAGGGCGGTGCGGACGGCGTCCGCCACATCCGCCTCGTCGCGTGCTGCGATGATGTCGCTCATCGGATGGCTTTCGCTCGGGGCCTGGGACCGCACGCGTCAGAAGCGCGGCAAATCCGGGAAGGGCAGGGCGCCCCCGCTCACATGCATGCGGCCGAGCTCGGCGCAGCGATGGAGGGTGGGGAAGACCTTGCCGGGGTTGAGGAGGTTCTGCGCGTCGAAGGCGCATTTCAGGCGCTGCTGCTGGGCCAGGTCCACCTCGTTGAACATGGTGGGCATGAGGTCGCGCTTCTCCACGCCCACCCCGTGCTCGCCGGTGAGCACGCCGCCCACCTCCACGCACAGGCGCAGGATGTCGGCGCCGAAGGCCTCGGCGGCGTCGAGCTCGCCCGGCTTGTTGGCATCGTAGAGGATGAGCGGGTGCAGGTTGCCGTCGCCGGCATGGAACACGTTGGCCACGCGCAGGCCGTATTGCGCCGACAGCTCCCGCATGCGCGACAGTACGAAGGGTAGCTCTTTGCGCGGGATGGTGCCGTCCATGCACAGATAGTCGGGCGAGAGGCGCCCCACCGCCGGGAAGGCCGCCTTGCGCCCGGCCCAGAAGCCGAGCCGCTCGGCCTCGCTGGTGGAGACGCGCCGGGTGGCGGCGTTGCAGGCGTCGGCAATGGCGGTCACCTCGCCGAGGAGGTGGGCGCATTCGGCCTGCGGCCCGTCCAGCTCGACGATGAGCAGGGCCTCCACGTCCAGCGGGTAGCCCACGTTCACGAAGGCCTCGGCCGCGGCGATGGCGTCGCGGTCCATCATCTCGATGGCGGCGGGAATGATGCCGGCGGCGATGATGCGCTTCACGCATTCGCCGGCATCCTCGGAGGTGGAAAAGCCCACCAGCACCGCCCGCGCCGTGTCCGGCTTCTTCAAGAGGCGGACCGTCACTTCCGTGACGACGCCCAGCAGCCCTTCCGAGCCGATGATGACCGAGAGCAGGTCGAGCCCGCCGGCATCCAGGTGCTTGCCGCCGAGGCGGACGATCTCGCCGGTGATGAGCGCCAGCTCCACCCCCAGCACGTTGTTGGTGGTCAGCCCGTATTTCAGGCAGTGCACGCCGCCGGAATTCTCCGCCACATTGCCGCCGATGGTGCAGGCGATCTGCGAGGAGGGATCGGGCGCATAATAAAAGCCCAGATGCTCCACCGCCCGGGAGATGCCGAGATTGGTGACCCCCGGCTGCACCACGGCGCAGCGGTTGGCGGTGTCGATCTCCAGGATGCGGCTGAACTTGCCCATGCCGAGCAGCACGGCATCCGACAGGGGCAGCGCCCCGCCGGAGAGGGAGGTTCCCGCGCCCCGGGGCACCACGCGGATGGCGTTGTCGTGGCAATATTTCAGCACCGCCGCCACCTGGGCGGTGGTGCTCGGCAGCACCACGACGAGGGGCAGCTGCCGGTAGGCGGTGAGGGCATCGGACTCGTAGGGCCGCATCTCCCGCTCATGGGAGATGACGCCTTCTCCCGGCACGAGGGCCTTGAGGTCGGCGATGATCGCCTGCCTGCGGGCGAGAACCCGCCCATCCGCTTCCGGCAGCCTGAGGCCCGGAGCTGTTCCCGTCATTGTGGCGTCCCTTGAGACCATTCTTGTTGGAGCGACTATAATCGGTTCAGCCGGAAAAACCGTCGCAGATTATTTCTCTGCCGGATAAAGTGAGTTTGGAAACCAAAACAAGCGGCTGCCAATGGCCGGCGAGGGGTCGGAACCCGGGGCATGATCGGCAATCTGGGCGATCTTGAAATCTTTGCGCGCATCGTCACCGCCGGCAGCCTTTCGGCGGCGGGGCGCGAGCTGGGGCTCTCGCCGCCGGTGGTCTCCAAGCGGGTGCAGCGGCTGGAGGAGCGGCTCGGGGCCCGGCTGTTCCAGCGCACCACCCGCAAGGTGACGCTCACCGAGGCCGGGCAGGGCTTCTATGAGCGGGTGGTGGCCATCCTCGCCGCCATCGAGGAGGCCGAGAGCCAGCTGGCCCGCAAGTCCACCGAGGCCCGCGGGCTGCTGCGGGTGTCCGCCCCCACCTCGTTCGGGCGCCTGCACATCGCGCCCCACCTGCGGCCGCTGATGGCCGCCAACCCCGACCTTACCATCGACCTGGAGCTTTCCGATTCCTTCGTGGACATCGTGGGCGAGGGGTTCGACGTGGCGGTGCGCATCGCCGACCTTGACGATTCGAGCCTGGTGGCCCGCCGCCTCGCCACGGTTCACCGGGTGCTGTGCGCCACGCCCGACTATCTGGCGCGGGCGGGGGAGCCCCAGCGCATTTCCGAACTGTCCGGCCATGTGCTGCTCGCCACCCACGGGCAGGACCCGTGGCGGCTGGAGGGGCCGGACGGGCCGGTGACGCTGCGGGTGCATTCCCAGCTGCGCACCAATTCCAACGAGGTGGTGCGCGAGGCGGTGCTCGCCTCCGTTGGCATCGCCCTGCGCTCCACCTGGGATGTGGGGCCGGAACTGCGCTCCGGCGCGCTGAAGGTGGTGCTGCCGCGCTGGCGCGCCTCCCACCGCGTGGGGCTGTTCGCGGTCTACCCCTCCCGCCGCTTCCTGCCGCAGAAGGTGCGGGTGTTCATCGACCACCTCGCCGCCCTCTATGGCCAGGGGCACGGCGGGGTGCCCCCCTGGGACGAGGGCTTGTCCCATCTGTTCGACCAGCAGCAGGCGGCCTGAGGTATGAGACGACCGGAATCGGGTTGGCGCGCGCCGCCGCAGCGGCCATAAGCACCCGGCAGAACGTTCCCTCCTCGCCGCACGGCCTCCTTTTCACAGCCCCGCATGACGAAGCTCCGCCCCGTTCCCCTCACCCTTTCCGGCTGCCTTCAGGGCGCCCGCGCCATGCTGCCGCTGATGCCGGGCATCGCCGCCTTCGGCATGGCGTTCGGCGCGGCGTCGGTGCAGAAGGGCTTTTCCTTCGCCGAGGCCAGCCTTTCCAGCGCGCTGGTGTTTGCCGGCCTTGCCCAGATGGTGGCGCTGGAGGGCTGGACGCAGCACTGGAGCGCGGCGACGCTGGTGGCCCTCGGCTTCCTCACCTTCACGGTGAACATGCGCCATGTGCTGATGGCCGCCGCCTTGCGCCCCTGGCTGGGGCCGCTGCCCGCATGGCAATCCTATTGTGCCCTGCTGCTGCTGGCCGACAACAATTGGGCGGCCTCCCTGCGCTACCACGCCGAGGGCGGCGATGATGCCGGCTATTTCGTGGGCTCGGGCTTTCTCACCTGGGTGGTGTGGGTGCTCGCCACCATGGCCGGGCACATCATCGGCGGCGGCATTCCCGATCCGAAAGCCATCGGCATCGACCTGGTGGTGCCGGCCTTCTTCGTCGCCATGCTGCTGCCCAACTGGAAGGGGCGGCGGGAGGCGGTGGGCTGGGGCGTTGCCGCGGCGGTGTCCATCGCCGTGTCGTTCGTGCTGCCGGGCTGGTGGTTCATCGTCATCGGCGCCCTGGCCGGCGCGTTTGCAGGCGGGTTCACCGATGATGGACGTTGACGCCGGCACCCTCGCCGCCATCTGCGTGATGGCGGGGGCCACCGCATTCAACCGCACCGCCGGCTTCCTGCTGATGCGGCTCATTCCGGTCACCCCGCGGGTGCGGCGCGTGCTGGATTGCCTGCCGGGGGCGGTGCTGGTGGCGCTTCTGGCGCCGGGCGTGGTTCACGGGGATGCCGCCATGCTGCTGGGCCTGCTGGCCGCGCTGGTGGCGACGCGGCTCACCCGCAGCGATTTCGCGGCGGTGGTGGCGGCGATGGCGGTGGCGGCAATGGTGCGGCTGCTGGGCTTCTGAGGCGGACCGCTCTCGCGGCCGGCCGGGGCGGGGCAGACGCAAGAGGCGGAACCGGAGACAGCCAGAGCCGCCCGGGGCGCTTCAGCTTGGCGTCCGCATACCCGTGCTGCCCCGCTGTTCGCCCTTGCGGGCAATCCTGACTGGCCACCTTGGCGGTGAACCTTCGCGGGGAACCAGGGAGGGGAACCTTGGCACGGACCTTGGCGGGCGTCTCAGCCGTGGCGCGGGGGCGCGGTCAGCCCGGCGCGCCGGGCTTGGCTGCGGCCTGGGTGCCGGAGGGCGCCGCGGGCGCGGAGGCCGGCATTCCGGGCTCGGCGGGGGCGGCCGGGGCCGGCTTGGGCTTCGGCTTGGGCTTCGGCGCGGTGACGGAACGCACCTGGGCGATGACTTCCTCATGCAGCCGCGGCGACTTCTCGATGTTGAAATGATCGATGGAGCCGATGGCGTTGAGGTTGCGGTTCACCAGGTTGCCGCGGAAGCCGGGCCCGCTGGCGAGGCGCTTTCCGTAGCCGTTGTTGGACTGGTAGTAATTGATGAAATAGCCCGCCGCCGGCCCCACCGAGGTGACACCCACCGGGTCGAAGGTCACCACCAGACGCGCCGAGGTTCCAAGGGCGGTGAGGCGCTGGGCCATCTCGATGGCGGCGTCGGCCCCGAGGGAATGGCCGACGATGATGATGGGCGCATTGCCGTTGGCGCGGCTTTCCGCGGCGGCGGCATCGGCGAGGGACTGCCACTGCCCGTATTCGTGCACGGTGGCCACCACGCCGCGCGAGCTCAGCTTGGTCGCCAGGTCGTCCATGCCTAGGGAGAACACGTTGGCAAGGCCGCGCAGGAGGTAGACATGGCCGCGGGACTGCTGGGCCGCAGCCGGCTTCCCGGCACAAACTACCACGAGGGCTGCGAGCAGCACCGCAATGACGCGCAAGCCAGACTTCATTGTCTCACCGTCCCTGATCCTTGCCGAGTTCTGCCGTCAAATTGCGCCCCGGGCAACTGCGGATTGGTTTCCCGGCGCAGGAACGCAGGGCCGGGGGCGCATTTTCCACAGGCCCGTTGCGCTTCTGCATCATCGGCGGCACGGTATCAGGATAATCCAGTGCGATGGGACGGTGTTCTGTAACCCGCGGTCCCGCTCTGGTTGCAATGCCGGGCGCTTGTGGTACTTCTTGGCCGTGGCAAAGGAGGTATCCGTGGTCCGGGCTCAGCGCATGGTCTTGCGAGACAGTATCGCGCCCGCGCTCTTGCCGTTGTGCAACCTGACCTTCAAATCGGACGACGACCTCCCGCCCCGGCAGCGCAAGCCGCCTGAAGCGCCGCTCGCACGGCCGCCGGGCGGAGTGCTCATGGTGGCGGCGCTCTCCGCGCTGTCCGGCGCCCTCATGGGCCTGCTGCTGGGCGGCTACCTCTCGGTTGCCGCCACCGTCTTCGCCACGCTCCCCGTGGGAATCGCGGTGGGCATCTGGGCGCGCGGCCAGCCGGACTGAGGGTCAGCCCGCAGGCCTTTCGCCCGCCTGTGTTTCGCCCGCCTGGGTGCCGCCGACGAGGAGCACATGCAGGCTGCGCGGGCCATGGGCGCCTAGCAGCAGCGTCTGCTCGATATCGGCCGAGCGCGACGGGCCGGTGATCCAGTTCACCGTCCGCGGCATGAGTCCCGCGCCATAGGCGTCCCGGATGCGCCCCCACACGGTTTCGTAGTCCGCCGCCACGTCGCCGGCGTCCACCACCACCAGATGGTGGTCGGGCAGCAGGTTGAGGGTGCTGGGATTGTCGGGGCCGGAAAGCATCACCAGCGTGCCGGATTCGGCGACGCCGGCGAAGGCGTGGGACAGGCCGGCAAGCTGGCGGCCGTCCGAGGCGCCGATCCACACGTCAAGATTGGGCTCCTGCTCCCAGGGCAAGGCGGCGAGTCGCGGGTCCGCGCCGCGCAGGATGGTCATGGGCAGGTTGCGCCCGCGCAGATAGGCGGCAACGGCCGAGGGCACGGACGCGGCCGCGGGCAGATGGTCGATGCTGGCCGCCGCCGCCGCCACCATGTCCTTGAACAGGGTGATGCGCGCGGCCGCCGGAATTTGTGCGCGGGCGGGCACCAGCCCGCGCGGGTGGCCGGCGAGCCGGTCGGACACCTCCTGGCGGCGCGGCGCTTCGGTGGAGGAGACGCCCAGCGCCCGGCGCACCGAGGCAAACACCACATCGCGGGAAGAGGTCATCGGGCGTCTCCCGTGCTGCCGGCCGCGGCGGCGCGGCGTTCCGCTTCCGCCGCCTTGCGGGCGCGCCACTGGGCCTGGAAGGTGTCGCCCTGCGGGGCGGGGAAGGCGCGATGCCGCGTCCAGCCGCCCGCCAGCGGCAGCGACGCGAAGCGCCCCTTGCGCCGCCCGGCGAAGGCCAGCGCCGCCATGGCAAGGCGCGTCGCCGGCCGGTAGAGCCAGCCGCGCCGGGCGAAGAAGCCCCATACCGCCAGGCCGTAGCGCTGCGGCGCCGGGGTCAGGTGGCGCTCGAATTCCTTCTCCCGCCAGTGCCGCATGAGCTTGGGCAGGGGAATGCGCACCGGGCACACCTCCTCGCAGCGGCCGCAGAAGGTGGAGGCGTTGGGCAGGTTCGCGCCCTTCTCGATGCCGATCAGCGAGGGCGTGAGCACCGCGCCCATGGGGCCGGGATAGACCCAGCCGTAAGCGTGGCCGCCCACCGCATGGTAGACCGGGCAATGGTTCATGCAGGCGCCGCAGCGGATGCAGCGCAGCATCTCGCGCAGCTCGCCGCCGAGCATCCCCGAACGGCCGTTGTCGAGGATCACCACGTGATATTCGCCTGGCCCGTCCACGTCGTCCGCCCGGCGCGGGCCGGTGGAGAAGGTGGTGTAGACGCTCATCTCCTGCCCGGTGGCGGAGCGGGCGAGCACGCGCAGCAGCTGGCTCACATCCTCCAGCGTCGGCACCAGCTTTTCCAGCGATGCGAGCACGATATGGGCCTTGGGCAGGGTCTGGGTGAGGTCGCCATTGCCCTCGTTGGTGACGATGATGGAGGTTCCCGTCTCCGCCACCAGGAAATTGGCGCCGGTGATGCCCACGTCCGCCGCCAGGAACTTCTGGCGCAGCTCGCCCCGCGCCTCGGCCAGCAATGCCGTGGGCTCGGAGAGGTTGCGCTCCGGCGGCAGATGGGCGTGCACCCGGCGGAAATCCTCTTCCACCTGCTCCTTGTTGAGGTGGATGGCGGGGGCGATGATGTGGGAGGGCGCCTCGCCGCGGATCTGGATGAGATATTCGCCGAGGTCGGTTTCCACCGGCACGATGCCGGCGGCGTCGAGGTGGTCGTTGAGGCCGATCTCCTCGGAGATCATGCTCTTGCCCTTGGTCACCGTGCGCGCGCCGAGGCGCTTGCAGATGGCGGTGATGATGTCGCGCGCCTCGGCGGCGTCCACGGCGAAATGCACGTGGCCGCCGGCCTCCTTCACCCTGGCCTCGTAGCGCTCCAGATAGAGGTCGAGGTGGGCCAGCGTGTGGTTCTTGATGTCCCGCGCCGAGTCGCGCAGGGCTTCGAATTCCGGCAGCTTCGCCGCCGCCGCCGCGCGCTTGCCGATGAAGCCGGGGCCGACCTTGGAGAGGGCGGCCTGCAGCGGCGCGTCGGCGAGGGCGTGCCGGGCATTGTCCTTGAAGCGGGGGGAGGTGATATCGACGCTCACGTCCGGTCCCCCCGGGTGCGTCCGGTCGCTGCGGCGGGCGCTTCGCCGATGGCGGCGTCGGCACCCATGCCGGCCAGCACCTCGGCCACGTGGCGCACGGCCACGCGGTGGCCCTGGCGCTGCAGCTTGCCCGCCATGTTCATGAGGCAGCCGAGGTCGCCGGCCAGCAGGGTGTCGGCACCGGTGGCGACGATGTTCGCGGCCTTCTTCTCGACGATGGCGTTGGAGATGTCCGGGTACTTCACGCAGAAGGTGCCGCCGAAGCCGCAGCAGGTGTCTGCGTCCTGCATCTCCACCAGGTTCAGCCCCTCCACCGTGGCGAGCAGCCGGCGCGGCTGCGCCTTCACCCCCAGCTCCCGCAGGCCGGAGCAGCTGTCATGGTAGGTGGCGGTGCCGGCATAGGCAGCGTCCACGCCCGAGAGGCCGCGTACGTCCACCAGGAACGAGACCAGCTCGTAGACCTTGGCGCAGAAGCGGGCGACCCGCAGGGTGAAATCCGGCTCGCCGGCGAACAGCTCGGGATAATGGGTCTTGATCATGCCGGCGCAGGAGCCGGAGGGCACCACCACATAATCGAAATTCTCGAACGCCGTGATCACCTGCTCCGCCAGGGCGCGGGTGGTGGCGCGGTCGCCGGAATTGAAGGCGGGCTGGCCGCAGCAGGTCTGGCGCGGAACGTCCACCTCGCAGCCGGCCTGCTCCAGCAGGGTCGCCGCGGCGAAGCCCACGGAGGGGCGGATGGTGTCCACGAGACAGGTGCAGAACAGGCCCACCCGCGGCGGGTGGGGCACCGCATCGAACGACGGCTGGACGGTCATGGCTACCCGGGCGTTGTTGCGGAGAATGTGCGCCTGCCGCGGACGGCGGCGCCACTTTTAAAACGTTCTATAGCACCGCCGCCCGGCGGGTGAAATGGCGCGCCTGCGCATTCCCCTCATCCGCGCCTATCCCGGCTCCACCACCAGCCGCGCGCCGGGGCGCAGCCGGGCGAGCAGGCGCAGGAGATCGGCGCGGCGCAGCGCCACGCAGCCTTCGGTGGCGGAAAAGCCGGGGCGGGCAAGATGGATGAACACGGCGGAGCCCCGCCCCGCCACCCGGGGCCGGCTGTTGTGGTCGAGCACCAGGACGAGATCATAGAGGTCGTCCGCGCGCCACATGCGCTCGTGGGAGACCGGCCGCCCGCCGCCGAGTGGCAGGGTGACCGGGCGGTTGTAGCGACGGTCCGTGCGGTCGTCGCACCAGCCGTCCGCCGGCCGGGTCCGCCGGCAGGGCAGGCGCGTCATCGGGCGGGGGCCATGGTCGGCGCGGTAGCGCAGCTCGCGGATGCGCCATGTTCCCGCCGGAGTTCGCCCATCCCCTTCGCGCTTGTCGAAGGCGGTCCCCGATCGTCCGATGGCCACCGGCAGGCCTTGGCCGGCGCAGAGAAGCAGCCCCATATGGCGGCAGCCGGGACGCCGGCGCACGACGATTCGCGAGATGCCCACAGGATATCGACCCCTCATGACGTAATAAAATACCTATTCATCGTTGTCCGCAGGTGGAAATTTGCGCGGACGCATGGACATGCTGTACTTGCGCGATTCGCGCACCCGCAAGGGTGCAGGAGGATTAGATGGCCAATGCGTGGAAAATCCTGGTGGTCGAGGACGACCCGGAGCTGCGCGACGCCCTGATCGAGCAACTCGCCCTTCAGGACGAATTCGAGCCGGTGCCCGCCGAAACCGCCGCCGCCGCCCTCGAACTGGCGAAGAACGGGGCGATCGACCTCGTCATCATGGACGTGGGCCTGCCGGACATGGACGGCCGCGACGCGGTGCGCCAGATGCGCCGCTCGGGCTTCAAGGCCCCCATCCTCATGCTGACCGGGCACGACACCGACAGCGACACCATCATGGGCCTGGAGGCCGGCGCCAACGATTACATCGCCAAGCCCTTCCGCTTCGCCGTGCTGCTGGCGCGCCTGCGGGCGCAGATGCGCTCCCACGAAGCGAGCGAGGATGCGGTGTTCGCCATCGGCCCCTATTCCTTCCGCCCCGGCGCCAAGCTGCTGCTCACCGAGCGCGGCTCCAAGATCCGCCTGACGGAGAAGGAGACGGCGATCCTGCGCTACCTCTACCGCGCCGGGAAGACGCCGGTGCCGCGCGAGACGCTGCTGCAGGAGGTCTGGGGTTACAATTCCGGCGTGACGACGCATACTCTGGAAACCCACATCTACCGCCTCCGCCAGAAGATCGAGCCCGACCCCTCCAATCCGACGCTGCTTGCCACTCAGGCCGGAGGCTACAAGCTCGTTCCCTGAACCTGAAGGCGCGCCGCCCCCGGCCGCCACCATCGAGGAAACCCATTCGGTGAGCATAGAGAAGGACATCGCGCTGCTTCGGGGCGTCGCCACCTTCGACATGCTCAGCGCTGAAGCCCTGCGCATCATCGCCATCAGCGCCGAGGAGCGCCATCTGGCGGCGGAGGAAGTGCTCTTTCGCAGGGGCGAGACCGCCGACTGCGCCTATGTGGTGGTGTCGGGCCGGGTCGATCTGGTGGACGACCGCAAGAGCGACGCCCCGCGCGTGCTGCATGTGGCGGGACCGGGCGCGCTCCTCGGGGAGACGGCCCTCATCGTCGCCACGCCGCGACCCACCTCGGCGGTGGCGAGCGAACCCACCGTGGTGATGCGCATTGCCCGCTCCACCTTCGTGCGCATGCTGGAAAGCTTCCCGGACGCCACCGCCAAGCTGCGCCGCTCCATCGCCAAGCGGCTGGAGGACACCATCCGCGCCCTCGACAACGTGCGGGCGAAGCTGGAGGACCAGCGCCAGCACCGCCGCCGCTGACGGCACCCGGGCCAAGGTTCAGTCCGGCGCCCGCAGCCGGTAGCCGACGCCGGTCTCGGTGCGGATGTAGCGCGGCTGCTCGGGGTCGTCCTCCAGCTTCTGGCGCAGCTGGCGCACATAGACCCGCAGGTGCTGCACGTCCTGCGCATTGCCCCACACCTTCTGCATGATGAAGGCGTGGGTGAGCACCTTGCCCGCGTGCTGGATCATCACCCGCAGGATGTCGTACTCCTTGGGCGAGAGCTTCACCTCGCTCTCGCGCACCCTGACGATGCGGCGCACCAGATCGACGCTGAGGTCGCCGGTGCGGAAGGCCGGCCGCTCGCCCTGCTGCTGCAGCCGGTGGCGCAGGGCGACGCGGATGCGGGCGATGAGCTCGTTCATGCCGAACGGCTTCGTCACATAATCGTCGGCGCCGATGTCGAGCGCCTCGACGATGCCGGGCTCGTCGGTCCGGCTGGACAGGATCACCACCGGCGCATCCAGCCCGCTGCTGCGCCAGTGCCGCAGCAGGTCCTGGCCGGACATGTCCGGCAGGCCGAGGTCGAGGAGCACGAGGTCGGGCCGCTGCGCCGCCGCGGCGGCCTGCGCTTCGGCGGCGGTGGCCGCGCCGGTCACCTCGTAGCCCTGGGTGCCGAGGCCGGCGATGAGCAGCCGGCGGATGGGCGGCTCGTCGTCCACCACCAGGATGCGGACGGGGGCGGGGCTCATGCCTGGGTCTCCGGCACCGGCTCGGCCGCATCGGCGGTGACCGGCATCTCGATGCGGAAGCGGGCGCCCGGTCCGCCGGGGCGGTCGGACACGGTGACGGTGCCGCCCATGGCCTCCACGAAGCCGCGGCAGATGGCAAGGCCGAGCCCGGTGCCCGCCCGCACCTGGTCCGCCTTGCGCACGCGGTAGAAGGGATCGAACACCCGCTCGCGCTCGTCCGCGGGGATGCCGGGGCCCTCGTCGTCAATCTCGATCACCACCGCATCCGGCTGCCGCACCGCGCGGATGCCCACCACCGAGCCGATGGGAGCGTATTTGGCGGCATTGTCCAGGAGGTTGAACAGCACCTGCTCGAACAGCACCGGGTCGAGCCGCAGCATGGGCAGGTCGGGGGCGATGTCGATGGTCACCAGATGGTCCTTCAGGATGGCCTCCGCCCGGCGCAGCGCGCTGCCCACCACCTCGGACACGTCGTGGAAGCTCGCATTGGGCGCCACCGCGCCGGATTCCAGGCGCGTCATGTCGAGCAGGTTGGCGATGAAGCGGTTCAGCCGCTGGGCCTCCTCCTCGATGGTGGCGAGCAGGTCGGCGCGCTGCCGCTCCGCCAGCGCGCCGGAGAAGCTGCGCAGCGTGCCGGCGGCACCGAGGATGGAGGCGAGCGGGGTCTTCAGATCGTGCGAGATGGAGGTGAGCAGCGCCGAGCGCAGCCGGTCGGTCTCCGCCGCAAGGCGGGCCGCCTCGATGTCGCCGGCAAGGTTCACCCGCTCGATGGCCAGCGCCGCCTGGTCCGAGAGAGCATCGAACAGGCGGCGCTGCTCCGGCGACAGGAGGGGGCCCTCCTTGTCCCGGTCGATGCCGATCACCCCCACGGCGCCGCGCCCCGTGCGCATGGGCAGGAACAGGCGCCGGGCACCCGGCAGGGTGTCGGCGTCGCGGCCGGCGGCGCGGTTGTTCTCGAACGCCCATTTGGCGGCGGCGACATCGGCGGCGTCCAGCACGTCCTCCGGCGGGTAGCCGGCCCGCACCGAAATGCTGCCGTCCTCCGGCAGCAGCGCCACCACCCGCACCTTCAGCATGGATGCGATCTGGAACACGGTGGCCCACAGAAGGTCGTCCAGCGCGCCCACGCCGGCGAGCTTCTTGGCGAACAGGTAGAGGTCCTCGGTGGTCTTCGCCCGCGCCCGCGCGGCCAGGGCCTGGGCGCGCACCCGCGCGGTGAGGTTGCTGGCGATGACGGCGACGACGAGGAAGAAGAACAGCGCGACCACATTCTCGGGGTCGGTGATGGTGAAGGTATAGAGCGGCGGGATGAAGAAGAAATTGAACGCCAGCATCCCCGCCACCGAGGCGAAGAGCGCCGGCCACAGGCCGGACTGCACCGCGGCCACCAGCACCCCGGTGAGGAAGACCAGGGCGATGTTCTGCACCGCGAGGATGCGTTGGAGGGCGAAGCCCACCAGCGTCGCCAGGGCGACGATGCCGAGGGTGGCCGCATAGGCCCGCGCCGTGCGGACATCGGCGGCAGCCGCGCGCCCGCCCGGGGTCGCCGGCGCGCCCTCCGCCGCCTCGCCGGCAATGACATGGACCGAGATGTTGCCCGCCGCCCGCACCAGGTCATGCACCACGGAGCCATGCAGGATCTCGAACCAGCGGGAGCGGTCCGACTTGCCGATGACCACGTGGGTGACATTGCTGGCGCGGGCATAGGCGATCACGTCGTCCGCCACCCGGCTGCCGGGAATGTTCACCGCCTCGCCGCCCAGGCGCTCGGCGAGGCGCAGGGTTTCGGCGATGCGGTCCCGCTGCGCCTCGCCGAGCCGCAGGCTGCGCGCGGTCTCCACGTAGAGCGCGGTCCAGGGCGCGCGCAGGCGGTCGGCGAGGCGCTTGGCATAGCGCACCAGGCCGGCGCTGCGCGGGTCCTCGCTGACGCACACCACCACCCGTTCGCCCGCCGCCCATGGGCCGGAAATGGCGTGGGCCTTCATGTGGGAGAGCAATTGCTCGTCCACCCGCTGGGCGGTGCGCCGCAGCGCCAGCTCGCGCAGGGCGGTGAGATTGCCGGGGGAGAAGTAATTCTCCATGGCCCGCCGCGCCGTCTCGCGGAAGTAGACCTTGCCGTCCTTCAGCCGCTGGATCAGGTCGTCGGGGGTCAGGTCGATGAGCTCGATGTCGTCGGCCCGGTCGAGGATGGCGTCGGGCACCGTCTCGCGCACCCGCACCCGGGTGATCTGGGCGATGACGTCGTTGAGGCTTTCCAGGTGCTGGATGTTGAGGGTGGTGTAGACGCTGATGCCGGCGGCGATCAGTTCCTCCACGTCCATGTAGCGCTTGGCGTGGCGGCTGCCGGGGGCGTTGGTGTGGGCCAGCTCGTCCACCAGGACGAGGCCGGGCCGGCGCGCGAGGATGGCGTCGAGGTCCATCTCGTCGAGGGTGCGGCCGCGGTGGGCGGTGCGGCGGCGGGCGACGACCTCCAGCCCCTCGATGAGGGCTTCGGTCTCCTTGCGGCCGTGGGTTTCCACCACGCCGATCACCACGTCGGTGCCGTCCGCCTTGCGGGCGCGCGCGGCGCTCAGCATCTCGTAGGTCTTGCCGACGCCCGGGGCGGCGCCGAGGAAGATCTTCAGCCGGCCGCGGGTCTCCCGCTCGGCGGCTTCCAGCAGAGCCTCCGGTGACGGGCGCTTTCCGCCGTTTCCGTCTTCGGCCATGGTGATCCCTCGCCTTGTCGCATTACCGCGCCGGCCGCGTCCCCGCAACGTGGCCGGCGCACGCCTCAGCGCCGGGGCAGGGCGTCGAGGGCGAGGTTGAGGGCCAGCACGTTCACCCTCGGCTCGCCCAGCACGCCGAGGGTACGGTCTTCCACCCGGGCCTCCACCAGGGCCTTCACCGCATCGGGCGCAAGGCCGCGGGCCCTGGCGACGCGCGGCACCTGGAACAGGGCGGCCGCGGGCGTGATGTGCGGGTCGAGGCCGCTGCCGGAGGTGGTCACGAGATCCACCGGCACCGCCGCGGAGGGATTTTCCGCCTTGAGCCGGTCGAGGTCGGCGCTCACCCGCTCCACCAGGGCCGGGTTGGTGGGACCAAGGTTCGAGCCCATGGAGTTGGACGCATTGTAGGGCTGCGGCACGCTCTTGGCCGGGTCGGCCGGATCGGCGCCGGTGGTGGCGGAGGGGCGGGGGTGGAAATAGCCCTCCCCGGTGAAGGCCTGGCCCACCAGGGCCGAGCCGATCACGGTCCCGTTCTTCTCCACCAGGCTGCCATTGGCCTGGACCGGAAACAGCGCCTGCGCCGCGCCGGTCATGGCGAGGGGGTAGGCAAGGCCGGTGATGGCCGCGAGCAGCACGGCGAGCACCAGGGCGGGGCGGAGTTCGTTCAGCATGGAAGCATCTCCTCAGACGAGGTGAAGGGCGGTCACGGCAAGGTCGATCACCTTGATGCCGGCGAAGGGCACCAGGATGCCGCCGAGGCCGTAGACCAGCAGGTTGCGCTTCAGCAGCGCGCCCGCCCCGATGGGACGGAACCGCACGCCGCGCAGGGCGAGCGGGATCAGCGCGATGATGATCAGCGCGTTGAAGATGATGGCCGAGAGGATGGCGCTCTGCGGCGAGGCGAGGCCCATCACGTTCAGGGCCCCGAGCTGCGGGTAGAAGGCCACGAACATGGCCGGGATGATGGCGAAATACTTCGCCACGTCGTTGGCGATGGAGAAGGTGGTGAGCGAGCCGCGCGTCATCAGCAGCGCCTTGCCGATCTCCACGATCTCGATGAGCTTGGTGGGGTCGCTGTCCAGATCCACCATGTTGCCGGCCTCGCGGGCGGCCATCGTGCCGGTGTTCATGGCCACGCCCACATCCGCCTGGGCCAGCGCCGGGGCATCGTTGGTGCCGTCGCCGCACATGGCCACCAGCTTGCCCTTGGCCTGCTCGTCGCGGATCAGCTTCAGCTTGGCCTCCGGCGTGGCCTGGGCGAGGAAGTCGTCCACCCCCGCCTCGGCGGCGATGGCGGCGGCGGTGAGCGGGTTGTCGCCGGTGATCATCACCGTGCGGATGCCCATGCGCCGGAGCTCGGCGAAGCGCTCGCGGATGCCGCCCTTCACGATGTCCTTCAGCTGGATGATGCCCAGGAGGCGCCCGTCCCGGGCGACGGCGAGGGGGGTGCCGCCGGCCTTGGCCACGTCGTCGGCAATGGCGGTCAGCTCGCGCACCGCCTCGGACACCCCGCGGTTCTGCAGCGAGGCGACGATGGCGTCCACCGCGCCCTTGCGCACCGAGCTGCCGCCCACGTCCACCCCGCTCATGCGGGTCTGGGCGGTGAAGGGCACGAAATGGGCGTCGAGGCCGGCCATGTCGCGGGCCCGCAGGCCGTGCTTCTCCTTCGCCAGGACCACGATGGAGCGGCCTTCCGGCGTCTCGTCGGCGAGGGACGCGAGCTGCGCCGCATCGGCCAGCTCCTCCTCGCCGACCCCGCGCAGGGGCAGGAACGCCGCCGCCTGCCGGTTGCCCAGGGTGATGGTGCCGGTCTTGTCCAGAAGCAGCGTGTCCACGTCGCCGGCCGCCTCCACCGCGCGGCCGGACATGGCCAGCACGTTGAAGCGCACCAGGCGGTCCATGCCGGCGATGCCGATGGCGGAGAGCAGGGCGCCGATGGTGGTGGGGATGAGCGTCACGAACAGCGCCACCAGCACCACCACGGAGATGGAGCCGCCGGCATAGGCGGCGAAGCTGGGAATGCTGGCCGTGGCGAACAGGAAGATGAGCGTCATGCCCGCGAGCAGGATGTTGAGGGCGATCTCGTTCGGCGTCTTCTGCCGCTCGGCGCCCTCCACCAAAGCGATCATGCGGTCGAGGAAGGTGGCGCCGGCTGCCGCCGTGATGCGCACCTTCAGCCAGTCGGACACCACGGTGGTGCCGCCGGTGACGGCCGAACGGTCGCCGCCGCTCTCGCGGATCACCGGCGCGCTCTCGCCGGTGATGGCCGCCTCGTTCACCGAGGCCACGCCCTCCACCACCTCGCCGTCGGAGGGGATGATATCGCCGGCCTCCACCAGCACCACGTCACCCACCTTCAGGCTGGTGCCGGGCACGGTGCGAAAGCCGGTGCCCGCCGGGCTGGCGAGCAGCTTCGCCGATGTCTCGGTGCGGGTGCGCCGCAGGGATTGCGCCTGCGCCTTGCCGCGCCCCTCCGCCACCGCCTCGGCGAAATTGGCGAACAGCACGGTGAACCAGAGCCACAGGATGATCTGGAAGGAAAAGCTAAGGCCGCTCCCGCCGGTGGCGAGGTCGCGCAGGAACAGCACGGTGGTGAGGAGCGCGACCGCCTCCACCACGAACATCACCGGATTCTTCACCATCGTCCGCGGGTCGAGCTTGCGGAACGAGGCGCCGATGGCCGGCACCAGGATGGAGGCATCAAGCAGGCTTGTCGTATGCGACTTCGCCATGGGGGGAACTCCCGAAATGTTGCAAAGGGGTGTCGCGGGCGGCGGCGATCAGCCGCCCGCCCCGAAGGTCTGGCCGGCGATGGCGGCGAGGTGCTCCACGATCGGTCCGAGGGACAGGGCCGGGAAGAAGGTGAGGCCGCCCACGATCAGGATCACGCCCACCAGCAGGCCCACGAACAGGCCGCCGTCGGTGGGGAAGGTGCCGGCGGAGGCGGGCACCTTCTTCTTCTGTGCCAGCGCGCCGGCCAGCGCCAGCGCCGGCACGATCATGAAGAAGCGGCCGAGGAACATGGCGATGCCGAGGGTGACATTGTAGAAGGGCGTGTTGCCGGTGAGCCCGCCGAACGCCGAGCCGTTGTTGGCCGCCGCGGACGTGTAGGCGTAGAGGATCTCCGAGAAGCCGTGCGGCCCCGGATTGGCGATGGAGGCCACCGCGTTCGGCAGCACCGTCGCCAGGGCGGTGAAGCCCAGCATCACCAGGGGCAGCACCAGAATGGCCAGCATGGCCATCTTCACTTCCTTCGCCTCGATCTTCTTGCCCACATATTCCGGCGTGCGCCCCACCATGAGGCCGGCGACGAACACCGCCAGCACCACGAACAGCAGCATGCCGTAGAGGCCCGCGCCCACGCCGCCCACGACGATCTCGCCCAGCTCCATGTTGATGAGCGGGATCATGCCGCCGAGCGCCGTGAAGCTGTCGTGCATGGCGTTCACCGCGCCGCAGGAGGCGGCGGTGGTGATGGTGGCGAACAAGGCGGACAGGACGATGCCGAAGCGCACCTCCTTGCCTTCCATGTTGCCGCCGGTGAGCCCCAGCGCGTTCAGCGCCGGCGTGCCGGAGGCTTCCGCCCAATAGGCCACCGCGACGCCTGCAAGGAACAGGAGGCCCATGGCGGCGAGGATGGCCCAGCCCTGCCGCTCGTCCCCCACCATGCGGCCGAACACGTTGGTCAGCGCCGCGCCCAGCGCGAAGATGGACACCATCTGCACGAAGTTGGACAGGGCGGTGGGATTCTCGAACGGGTGGGCGGCATTGGCGTTGAAGAAGCCGCCGCCATTGGTGCCCAGCATCTTGATGGCCACCTGCGAGGCCACCGGGCCGAGGGCGATGGACTGCCTGGCGCCCTCCAGCGTGGTGGCGTCCACCGTGGCGCCCAGGGTCTGGGGCATGCCCTGCCACACCAGGAACAGGGTGTAGAGGATGCAGATGGGCAGGAGCACGTAGAGCGTGGTGCGGGTGAGGTCCACCCAGAAATTGCCCACGGTGCGCGCCGACTGGCGGGAGAAGCCGCGGATCATCGCCAGCGCAAGGGCGATGCCGGTGGCCGCCGACAGGAAGTTCTGGTGGGTGAGGCCCAGCATCTGCGTGAGGTAGGACATGGTCCCCTCGCCGCCGTAATTCTGCCAGTTGGTGTTGGTGACGAAGCTCACCGCCGTGTTGAAGGCAAGCTCCGGCGGCACCGCCGCCATGCCCTGCGGGTTGAGGGGCAGCACATCCTGGAAGCGCAGCAGCGCATAGAGCAGGGCGATGCCGGCCACGTTGAACAGGAGCATGCCCAGCACATAGGAGAGCCAATGCTGCTCGCGCGCCGGATCGACGCCGGCGAGCTTGTAGAGCCCCCCTTCCACGGGACCGAGGACGGGGGACAGGAGCGTGCGTTCGCCGGAGAACACGCGCGTCATGTAGCCGCCCAGCGGCCGCGCGAGGGCCAGGACGACGGCGCAGAACAGCGCGATCTGGATGAAGCCGTTGGCTGTCATGGGAGCGTTCCTCCTCAGAACCGCTCGGGGCGCAGCAGCGCGAAGGTGAGGTAGAAAAGAAGCGCGGCCGCCACCAGGCCGCCGAGGGCGTAATCAAGTGTCATCATGTGTCTCCCCGACCCATGGGCATGCGCCCGCCGCGCGGGGTGCGGGGCGGGAGCCTGTGGGCCTCAGGCAGGGCCCGGGGGATCGCGGGGGGCGGTCCGTCCGGCAGCCGTTTCGCTGTTCAGGTCAGGAGCCGGTTCCGGCTCGTGCGACGCGTCGGGACCGCACGCGGGTCAGAGCTGTTCGCAGGCATAGGCATAGCCTATGGCCGCGGCGGCGAGGATGGCGACCAGCGCCACCAGCAGAATGTCGAGCATCAAGGTGCCTTCAGCTGCCCCCGGGGCGTCCGGGCCGCGGGGTTCGCCGCTGAAGGTGGCAGGTGGGGCATAGGGAATCGAGACGGATCGCACGCCGCCCATATAGGAATTTTATAAAGACCCGCCGCCGCAGCCTCATGGGCCGTTGGTCACGCCCGCGCGGCCCCTGGGCTCAGGCGGCGGCCAGCAGCGGACCGGCGGCGGCGGCGAGGGCCACCACCAGCAGCGGCGGCGCCTTCCATACGGTCAGCAGCAGGAAGCCGGCGAGGGCGGCGGCGAAGTCCGGCGGGCCGAACACGGCGCCGGTGAACACCGGGCTGTAGAGCGCGGCCGCAAGAATGCCCACAACGGCGGCATTGGCGCCGCGCATGGCGGCCTGCGCCCGGCTGCGCCGCCGCAGCCCGTCCCAGAAGGGCAGGATGCCGGCCACCAGCAGCAGTCCCGGCAGGAACACCGCCACCAGGGCGATGGCGGCGCCGGCCACACCGTTGGGCGGCGGGCCCATCACCGCGCCGAGATAGGCGGCGAACGTGAAGAGCGGTCCCGGCACTGCCTGGGCGAGGCCGTAGCCGGCGAGAAAGGTTTCCGGCGAAACCCAGCCGGGCGCCACCACCTGCGCCTGGAGCAGAGGCAGCACCACATGCCCGCCCCCGAACACCAGCGCGCCCGAGCGGTAGAAGGCATCGAACACGGCGACGCCCTGGAACGCGGTGCCTGAGGCGAGAAGCGGCGGCAGCACCAGCAGCGCGGCGAAGAGCGCGAGCAGGGCGGCGCCGAGACGCGGGGAAAGGGAAAAGCGCAGGCGCATCGCGCCGGCCGGTGGCGCATGGCCGTCGCGGCACAGCACCAGCCCCGCCGCGGCGCCGAGGCCGATGGCGCAGATCTGGGCGAAGGCCCCGCCGGCGAAGGCGGCAAGCCCGACCGCGGCGAGGGCGATGGCCGCGCGCGGCCGGTCGGGCGTGAGGTTCCGCGCCATGCCCCACACCGCCTGCGCCACCACCGCCACCGCCACCAGCTTCAGCCCGTGCAGCACGCCGTCGAGGGTCGGCCCGGCCACGGCGGGCGCGGCGAGGGCGAAGGCCAGCAGCGCCAATGCGGAGGGCAGGGTGAAGCCGGCCCAGGCGGCCAGCCCGCCGGGCAGCCCGCCCCCGCGCAGGATGCCGAGGGCGAAGCCGAGCTGGCTCGATGCCGGCCCGGGCAGGAACTGGCACAGGGCGACGAGATCGCCATAGGCTTCGTCGTCCAGCCATTTCCGGCGCAGCACGAAGGCGTCGCGGAAATAGCCCAGGTGGGCGATGGGCCCGCCGAAACAGGTGAGGCCGAGCTTCAGGAAGGCGAGGAAGACTTCGCCCGGCGTGCCTTGCGGGTCTTCCCTCGTGCCGTCGGCCTGCTGGACCATGGATCACCCCCGCTGCCTGCGGGGGTGGATGTCATTGCGACGGGCCGGCCGTCAAGGCCCGCGGCCGCCGGCCGGCATCATTCTGCCGGCTGCGCCACCGGCACCCGGCCGGTCTCAAGCTCGTCCTCCAGGGAGAAGGGCGCGCCGGAGAGGGCGCGCGCCAGCTGCCCCTTGTCCAGCTCGCCTTCCCAGCGGGCGACGACGATGGTGGCCACCGCATTGCCGATGAAGTTGGTGATGGCCCGGCATTCCGACATGAAGCGGTCGATGCCGAGGATGAGGGCCAGGCCCGCCACCGGCACCGAGGGCACCACCGACAGGGTGGCCGCAAGGGTGATGAAGCCCGCCCCGGTGATGCCCGCCGCGCCCTTGGACGAGAGCATGGCCACCAGTAGCAGCAGGACCTGTTCCTCCAGCGACAGATGGATGCCGGTGGCCTGGGCGATGAACAGGGCGGCCAGCGTCATGTAGATGTTGGTGCCGTCCAGGTTGAACGAATAGCCGGTGGGGATGACGAGGCCCACCACCGACTTGGCGCAGCCGGCCCGCTCCATCTTCAGCATGAGGCCGGGCAGGGCCGCCTCCGACGAGGAGGTGCCGAGCACCAGCAGCAGTTCTTCCCGGATGTAGCGCAGGAGCTTCCACAGGGAAAATCCATTGTAGCGCGCCACCGCGCCCAGCACTGCAAAGATGAACAGCGCCGAGGTGATGTAGAAGGTGAGGATCAGCATGGCAAGGTTCGCCACCGAGCCGATGCCGTACTTGCCGATGGTGAAGGCCATGGCGCCGAACGCGCCGATGGGTGCCGCCTTCATGACGATGGCCACCAGGCGGAACATGGCCTGGGACAGGGAGTTGAACAGCGTCATCACCGGCTGGCCGAGATCGCCGATGCTGCCGAGCGCGATGCCGAACAGCACCGAGAAGAACAGCACCTGCAGGATGTCGCCCGAGGCATGGGCCGACACCGGCGTGGCCGGGATGATGTTCATCAG
Source organism: Xanthobacter sp. AM11 (assembly GCF_047444035.1). Lineage (NCBI taxonomy): Bacteria > Pseudomonadati > Pseudomonadota > Alphaproteobacteria > Hyphomicrobiales > Xanthobacteraceae > Xanthobacter > Xanthobacter sp. AM11. The sequence continues at coordinate 870,268 of NZ_JBLAOA010000001.1, read as the reverse complement.
AAAGGCGATGATGGACGAATCGTGGGCCTTCGCCGCATAGCCCGCCACCGCCTTGGGATCGAGGCTGGCCGGGTCGATGTTGAGGCCGGCGCCCGGCTGCACCACATTGGCGACGATCAGGCCGATGATGAGGGCAAGGGTGGAGAAGCTGAGGAAATAGATCATGGCCTTGCCGGCCACCCGGCCGACCTTGGCAAGGTCGCGCATGCCGGCAATGCCGGTGACCACGGTGAGGAAGATCACCGGCGCGATCACCATCTTCACCAGCTTGATGAAGGCGTCGCCGAGGGGCTTCAGGCTGGCGCCGAGGTCCGGGTAGAAATGGCCGAGCAGGCAGCCCGCCACGATGGCGAACAGCACCTGGAAATAAAGGTGATGATAGAATTTGCGCGGGCGCATCGGCACCGCGACCGGAATGGCATGGGCCATTGGAGAGTTCCTCCGCCGGGGCCGTGGTGCCTCTTCAGCTGGGCACTTCGGGCGCCGGATGCTTCGTTGTGGGGCCGGCGCAGGGGCGCCGTGGACGCTCCCTCCTGCGCAAGCTGCATGCCAGTTCCGCACGCTCCGCGGGGCGTCCATATCTATCTGTGGATATTGGAGAAAATGGCGTACGGCGCGGCCGGGGCTCGACATGACGTGCGGATTGCTGCACTCTGGCCCGGAATGCGTGCGGAAAGTCGCACAGATTTGATCCGAGGGTCACGATGTGAGCGCCGCCGGGGATGCAGGAGGCGGGAGGGGCGGGAGCGGGCGCATCGTCGCCGGCATGGTCCTTGCCGCCTGTGCCCTCGCCATCCTGTTCAGCCTCGATCGCTTCGCCGACCATGCCGCCCGGCGCTGGGCTCTCGCCGAGGTGGAGGCCCGGGCGCAGACAGCGGCGGCGCTCCGGGTGGCGGTGCTGCGCAGCGAGATCGAGAAGCAGCGCTCCCTGCCCTTCGCTCTGGCCCAGGACCCGGATGTCCGCCGCGCCCTGCAGACCCGCGACCCCCGGCTCTATGCCGCGCTCAGCGCCCGGTTCGAGGCGCTGGCGTCCGGGGTCCGCGCCGGCGTCATCTATCTCATCGACGCCGACGGCCACACGGTGGTGGCAAGCAACTTCCGCACCCCGGAGAGCTTCCTCGGGTCGGACTACGGCTTCCGGCCCTATTTCCGCCTGGCCCTGGCGGACGGGCAGGCGGAGCATTTCGCCTTCGGCACCGTCAGCCACAAGCCCGGCCTCTATCTGGCGCAGCGGGTGGAGCATGATGGCGCGCCGCTGGGGGTGCTGGTGCTGAAGGCCGAGTTCGCGGCCATCGAGGAGGCATGGCGCCAGCTGCCGGAGCCCACCTTCGTCACCGATGCCCGCCACATCGTCCTCATCGCCAGCGAGCCGGCCTTCCGCTTCCGCACCACCGCGCCCCTCGACGAGGTGGAGCGCGCGGCCATCCGCGAAAGCCTGCAGTTCGGCGACGCGCCCCTCGACCTCATCGACCTTGCCCCGGTGCCCGGCGACCCTCGGGTGAAGCAGGTGCGCCTGCCGGGGGAGGCGCGGCGGGAAACCTTCCTGGAAGCCGCCCAGAGCGTGCCCACCACGGACTGGACCTTGTTCGTGCTCGCCCCCACCGCCGCCACCACCGGCCTTGCCGCCACCGCGGCGCGGGCTTCCGCCGCTCTGCTCGGCGTCGTCGCCCTCGGCTCCGCCGGCCTGTGGCGCTCCCGCCGCCGTCGCCGCGCCCGCGCCGAGGCGCGGCAGGCGGCGGCCCGGCGCGATCTGGAGGCGCGGGTCGCCGAGCGCACGGCCGAGCTGAGCGCCGCCAATGCCCGCCTCGTGACCGAGATGGAGGAGCGCCGCCTCGCCCGCCTCGCCCTCGATGCCATGCAGGACGAGCTGGTGCAGGCGAGCAAGCTCGCCCTGCTCGGCCAGATCGCCGCCGGCGTCGCCCACGAGGTGAACCAGCCGGTGGCGGCCATCCGCACCTTCGCGGAGAATTCCCGCACCTTCCTCGATCGCGGCGACACCCGCTCGGCGGCGCAGAACCTCGACACCATCGCCGCCCTCACCGAGCGCATCGGCACCATCACCGGCGAATTGCGGGCCTTCGCGCGCAAGTCCGAAGGCCGGGCCGAGCCGGTGGCGGTGGGCACCGCCTTGGATGGCGCCTTGCTGCTGCTGCGCTTCCGCCTCATCAAGAGCGATATCGCCCTCCACCTGGCGCTGGATGCGCCGCAGGCCAGGGTGGCGGTGGACCGGGTGCGGCTGGAGCAGGTGTTCGTCAACCTCATCCAGAATGCGGCGGAAGCGCTGTCCGGGCGCGCCGACGGCGAGATCCGCATCACCGGCGTCAGCGATGCCGCGCGGGTGGTCATCACCGTGGCCGACAACGGGCCGGGGCTGCCGGCCCATGTGCTCGGCGCCCTGTTCCTGCCCTTCACCACCACCAAGCCGCAGGGGCTGGGGCTCGGGCTCGTCATCTCCCACGACATCATCGCCGAATGCGGCGGGTCGCTGGCGGTGGAGAACCGCGGCGGCGCCGTCTTCACCATCACGCTGCCCCGGGCGCAGGAGGAGGCCCGATGAGCGACGTCGCCTTCATCGACGACGACGAGGTGCTGCGCGTCGCCAATGTGCAGGCGCTGATGCTGGCCGGGCTTTCCGTCGTGTCCTTCTCGTCCGCCGTGGCGGCGCTGGAGGAGATCGACCAGACCTTCCCCGGCGTGGTGGTGAGCGACGTGCGCATGCCGCGCATCGACGGGCTGGAATTGTTCCGCCGGCTGAAACGCTGCGATGCGGACCTGCCGGTGATCCTCGTCACCGGCCACGGCGACATCGCCATGGCGGTGGATGCCATGCGCGAGGGGGCCTACGATTTCCTCGCCAAGCCCTATGCCTCCGAGCGGCTCATCACCAGCGTGCGCCACGCCCTCGACAAGCGCCGGCTGGTCTTGGAGAACCGCGAGCTGCGCCGCAGCGTGGAGGCGGCGCGCGAGGACCTGCCGCTGCTCGGCTCCACCCCGGTGATGGAGCGCCTGCGCCAGATGCTGCACCAGATCGCCGATGCCGACGTGGACGTGCTGGTGGAAGGCGAGACCGGATCGGGCAAGGAGGTGGTGGCCCATGCCCTCCACCGCTGGAGCCGGCGGGCGCCGCGTCCGCTGGTGACGGTGAATTGCGGCGCGCTGCCGGAAACCGTCATCGAGAGCGAGCTGTTCGGCTACGAGGCCGGCGCCTTCACCGGGGCGCTGAAGAAGCGGGTGGGGCGCATCGAGCACGCCAATGGCGGCACCCTCTTCCTCGACGAGATCGAGGCCATGTCGCCGGCCCTGCAGGTGAAGCTGCTGCGGGTGCTGGAGGCGCGCGAGATCGCCCCCCTCGGCACCAACGAGACGCGCCGCGTGGACATCCGCGTGGTCGCGGCCTCCAAGGTGGACCTGCCCGCGCTGGTGCGCCAGGGCAGCTTCCGGGAGGATCTTTATTACCGCCTGCATGTGGCCGCGGTGCGCATTCCCGCCCTGCGCGAGCGGCGGGCGGACGTGCCGCTGCTGTTCGGCCATTTCCTTGCCCGGGCGGCGGAACGTTTCCGCCGGCCGCCGCCGCCGGTGGATGCCGACGTGCGCCGGCACCTTGCCACCCACGACTGGCCGGGCAATGTGCGCGAGCTGGTGCATTATGCCGAGCGGGTGGCGCTGGGGCTGGCGGAGACGGCGCCGCAGGCCCTGCCCCCCGCCGCTGCCGGCCCGCTGCCGGAGCGGGTGGACGCCTTCGAGGCGGCTGAGATCCGCCTGGCCCTCGCCGCCCATCAGGGCGACGTGCAGGCCACGGTCGCCGCCCTCGGCCTTCCGCGCAAGACCTTCTACGACAAGCTGCGCCGCCATGGCATCGACCAGTCCGCCTACCGCTCGCCGCGGGGGCGCACGCCGGCCGACTGAGCGCCGCCACCTCCCGGGTGGCGCCCCGTCACGCCTCTTCGAAGATGCTCGCGCCGTGCTCGGCCCCGCCCACCGCGGCGCGGAAGGCGGCGAACAGTTCGCGCCCCACCCCCGCATGGTTGCCGGTGAGGTCGGCGCGGGCAGCCGGCCGCGCCGCCCATTCGGCGGCCGGCACCAGGGCTTCCAGCCGGCCGGACACCGCATCCACCCGAACCAGATCGCCGTCACGGATCTTCGCGATGGCGCCGCCGTCCACCGCTTCCGGCGTCACATGGATGGCGGCGGGCACCTTGCCCGAAGCGCCGGACAGGCGGCCGTCGGTGACGAGGGCCACCTTGTGCCCGCGGTCCTGCAGCACGCCCAGGGGCGGCATCAATTTGTGCAGCTCCGGCATGCCGTTGGCCTTGGGACCCTGGAACCGCACCACCGCCACGAGATCGCCGGTCAGCGCTCCGGCCTTGAACGCCGCCTGCAGCTCCTCCTGGGAATGGAAGATGCGGGCGGGGGCCTCGATGACGTGCCGCTCGGGCGCCACGGCCGAGGTCTTGATGACGGCGCGGCCGAGATTGCCGTCCAGCACCTTCAGCCCGCCTGTGGCCTGGAACGGGGCGGCGCCGCCGCGCAGCACCTTTTCATCGCCGCTGGCGGCCGGGCCGTCGCGCCAGGAGAGGCTGCCGTCCGCCGCCAGCACCGGCTCGCGCGTGTAGGCGTCGAGCCCGGTGCCGAGGATGGTCTGCGCATCGGGATGCAGCAGGCCCGCGCCCAGAAGTTCGCGGATGACGAAGGCCATGCCGCCGGCGGCGTGGAAGTGGTTCACGTCCGCCGCGCCGTTGGGATAGACCCGGGCGAGCAGGGGCGTCACCTCGGCCAAAGCCGAGAAATCGTCCCAGCTCAGCACGATGCCCCCCGCCGCCGCCATGGCCACCAGGTGGAGGGTGTGGTTGGTGGAGCCGCCGGTGGCATGCAGCCCGACGATGCCGTTCACGAACGCCCGCTCGTCCAACATCCGGCCGGCGGGGATATAGTCGTTGCCCAGCGCGGTGATGGCCAGCGCGCGCTGGGCGGCGGCGCGGGTGAGGGCATCGCGCAGCGGCGTGTCCGGCGTCACGAAGGAGGCGCCGGGCAGGTGCAGGCCCATGATCTCCATGAGCATCTGGTTGGTGTTGGCGGTGCCGTAGAAGGTGCAGGTGCCCGGGCCGTGGTAGCTTTGGGATTCCGCCTCCAGCAGCGCGTCGCGTCCCACCTTCCCCTCGGCGAAGAGCTGGCGGATCTTCGATTTCTCATCGTTGGGCAGGCCGCTGGTCATGGGCCCGGAGGGGATGAACACCGCCGGCAGGTGGCCGAAGGACAGGGCGCCGATGACAAGGCCCGGCACGATCTTGTCGCAGATGCCGAGGAACACGGCCGCATCGAAGGTCTGGTGGGACAGGGCGACGGCGGTGGAAAGGGCGATGACCTCGCGGGAGAACAGGGACAGTTCCATGCCTGCCTCGCCCTGGGTGATGCCGTCGCACATGGCCGGCACGCCGCCGGCCACCAGCGCCACGCCGCCCGCCTCCCGCGCGGCTTCGCGCAGCAGGTCCGGGTAGCGCTCATAGGGCCGGTGGGCGGACAGCATGTCGTTATAGGCGGTGACGATGCCGAGGGCGGCGCCTTGCCCCGCCCGCAGCATGGCCTTGTCGGAGGGGCCGCAGGCGGCGAAGCCGTGGGCCTGGTTGGCGCAGCCCAGCGCCTGGCGCTGGGGCGCCCGGGCCGCCGCGGCGGCAATGCGCTCCAGATAGCGCCCCCGGCGCTCCCGGCTGCGCTCGACGATGCGCTGCGTGACCTCGCCGACACGGGCGTTGAGGGGGGGCTGTGCGACCATCGCGGTTCTCCTGCGGGGCTGGCATGGGCTGGCGGCGCCGACCCGTGGGGACCGGCGCGAGGCGCGGGTTCAGATCGCGCAACGATCCGGCGGGTGCAACGGTTTCCTTCTGCACAAGCGGCGGGGAGAGGGATGCTCGAAGGTCGCCGTGACGGCGTGCACCCGCGCAGGTCCGGTGCGGGGCGATTCTGGCGCGCCGGAGGCCGGGAGGGCAAGCCCATTCGCATCGGCGTGCCGCGGCTGCCCTTGCCGCGGCGATCATCGGCACCAAGATGGTGGCTCGCGCGCGTCGCCGCCATCTTGGTCTTGCCGATGCGCGCCGGGCCATCTCCGGCTGCTGCCGGGCCTGTGGCAGATGCTGGTGGGCCTTGGCATCTTCGCCGCGCTGCGCAGGCTGCCGCGCGCCATGGCCCCGGCCGGCACCTTCTATGTGCTGGCGGGGCTGCTGGTCACCGCGCAGGCGCAGGTGGCGCGATGGGTTGGGGGGCGGCATCGCGCAGAAGAAGGTGGTGCGATGGGTTGGGGGGCGGCATCGCGCAGAAGAAGGTGGTGCGATGGGTTGGGGGGCGGCATCGCGCAAAAAGAGGTGGCGCGATGGGTTGGGGGGCGGCATCGCGCAAAAAGAGGTGGTGCGGGCGGTCGGACTCGAACCGACATATCCGTGAGGACGGCGGATTTTGAGTCCGCTGCGTCTACCAATTCCGCCACGCCCGCATTCTGCCGCCCATGGCCGCCGGTGCGCGCCGCGCCGGCCGGGGCAGTTGCCCCCTTCGGCGGCTCAGGGCCACTTCCTCCTGCCCGCGTGGCACGGGCCGAAGCACCATCCTGCCTATAGCGAGAAGGCCCGCCGGCGGCAACCGTCGGCGGCGGGGTCAGGCGCCGCGCGGGGCGAGGCCGCGGCCCCACGCGCCGGGCAGGTGCACGCTGCGCAGGGCGGCCCGGGGCAGGGGGATGTGCAGCGGGTCGCGGGCCGGCGGCGGCGACAGGGCGGCGATGAAATCCTCCGCCCAGCGGTCGATGTCCCGCGTCTCCAGCACCCGCATCATCCGCGCATAGCGCTCGCGCCGCTCGCCCAGGGGCATTTCCAGCGCCCGCGGCAGGGCGGCGGCCATGCCCTCGGTGTCGTGCGGGTTCACGATGAGGGCGCCGGTGGCCAGCTCCGCCGCAGCACCGGCGAACTGGGACAGCACCAGCACGCCGGGGTCGGCGGGGTCCTGCGCCGCCACGAACTCCTTCGCCACCAGGTTCATGCCGTCGCGCAGGGGGGTCACCAGGGCCACGTCGGCCATGCGGTAGAAGCCGGCCAGCACCGAGCGCGAATAGGTGCGGTTCACGTAGCGCAGCGGGGTCCAGGTGACATCGGAATAGGCGCCGTTGATCTGCCCCGCCTTGTGGGACACGTAGCGGTCCATCTCCTGATATTCTGGCACGTCGGTGCGGCTCTTGGGGGTGATCTGCACGTAGGAAACCTTGTCGTGCCACTGCGGCACGGTGCGCAGGAAATGCTCATAGGCATCGAGCCGGTTGGGGATGCCTTTGGAATAGTCGAGCCGGTCCACCCCGATGATGAGCTTGCGGCCCATGAGGCTCTCGCGCAGCGCCTTCACCGGGCGGGTGCGGCTCGCATGGCGCGCCCGCCGGGCGAAGGCGGCGGTCTCGATGGCCACCGGGAAGGCGCCGAGCTGCACCCGGCGCCCGCCGATGTCGCATCCGGTGCCGTCCGGGGTCATCTGTCCGCCGCGGGTCTCCAGGTAGCCGGAGAAATTGTCCCGGTCCCCCTCGGTCTGGAAGCCCACGAGATCGTAATGGGCCAGCGCCCCCACGGTGGCGCCGTGCTGCGGCAGGGCCTGGATGATGTCCGCCGGCGGCATGGGAATGTGCAGGAAGAAGCCGATGCGGTTGGCATGGCCGCGCTCGCGCAGGTATTTGGCGAGGGGCATCATGTGGTAGTCGTGGACCCACAACACGTCGTCCGGCCGGATGATCTTCTCCAGCCGGTCGGCGAACATGCGGTTCACGCGGATGTAGCCGGAAAGGTCCGAGCGGTAGAATTCCGTCAGGTCCAGGCGATAGTGCAGCACGGGCCACAGCACCCGGTTGGCGAAGCCGTTGTAATATTCCTGATAGTCGTCGGGCTTGAGGTCCACCACGGCATAGGTGACGGCCCCGTGCCGCGTCACCTGCGGCGCATCGGACGGCTCCTCGGTGATGCGGCCGCTCCAGCCGAACCAGATGCCGCCCCGGTCCTTCAGGGCGGCGTTCACCGCCACCGCGAGCCCGCCGGCGGAAGGGCCGCCGGCGCGTTCCGGCACGGCGACGCGATTGGATATGACCACGATGCGGGACACGGGGGTCACCTCCTGTGTTGCTGCGGCTCGGCCGCAAGGCGGGAGAGGAAATCGCGCACCGCCGCGGGGCCGGGCAGCACCGCCTGGGCTCCGGCCCGGGGCACGCCCACGGCAAGGGCCAGCCCTCCCGCCTGCGTTGCCGCGGCGAAGCCGGCCTCGTCGGTCACGTCGTCGCCGATGAAGACCGGGATGCGGCCGGCAAACGGCGGTTGGGCCAGCAGGGCCCGGATCGCGCTGCCCTTGTCGCGGCCGGCGGGCTTGATCTCGAACACGAAATGGCCGGGCAGCAAGGCCAGCGCCTCCCGCCCCGCCAGCAGCTGCGCCAGCGCCGCGGCCAGCGGGCGCTGCAGCTCCGGCCGGGCGCGGTAATGGATGGCGAAGGCCGGCCCCTTGTCCTCCGTGAACAGGCCGCCATGGGCGCGGGCGATCTGCGCCAGCGCCGCCACCAGGTCCCGGTCGAGGGGCGCCGCCCGCTCCACCGCGCCATGGGGCGCGGCGCGGATCTCCGCCCCATGGCTTCCCGCCACCGGCAGGCGCAGCGGGGCGAAAAGGCGGTCGAGCCGGTCCACCGTGCGGCCGCTGACCAGGGCGAGCGCGCCGCCGGCCCGTACGGAAAGGGCCTGGAGCGCGGCGGGAAGGGCGGCCGGCACCTCTACGGCATCGGGGTGGGGCGCAAGGTCGAGCAGTGTTCCGTCCACGTCGAGGAAGAAAGCGTGTGTCGGGGGAGCGACCGCGGCCAGAAGCGCAGGCCCCTGCGCAATGTCCGCAAGGGCGGCGTCGGCGCGCGGGGCGACGGGAGAAGGTGTGACGCGCTCCTGCATTGCGGTTTTCGCTGCTCCTCCGTTCCTGAATACCATGCACAGAACGCCGCAGGCGTCGCCATGGTTCCATCGCAGGGCCGACGCAATCCCGCCACAAGCCGCCGGACCTTTGATCGGCGTGAGGAACCTTAGCCATTGTCGGGCGTTCGAGGCAGGAACGGGAGCCCTCACGGGCACCCTCCACGAGAGAGCGGCGGATGTTTGCAGGGCACAGGCACGCCTCGTCGGCCAGCCTTGGCCGGCGCCTCGCGACGCTGAGGAAAGAGATGGAGCAACTGCAGGATGCCCTGTGGCCCCGCCAGTCCGGCGGCTGGGAGCGGATGGCCCTCTAATTCACTGGCTAGAGCCGGCACAAGACTTGGGCCGGTGGCGCTGGCGGTGGGCGTGGGTGTGGGGGGCGTGTTATATGCCGTTACGTCGTCCGGGACGGGAAATCGTTCGGCGGCGTCCTCGTCGAGGGGGCAGGCCCGTCGGCCGTCGTCGAGGATCGTGGAGTGACCGATCGGGCTGAGCCCGGCCTTCGCCGGGGATCTAGGGCAAGGGAGAACATGATGAAAGCGGCTCTCATTGCGTGCGCGATGGCGCTGGCGCTGGGCGGTTGCAGCGAGTATTCGCGGTCGGACCGGGCCGTGGGTGGCGCGCTCATCGGCGGCGGCACCGGGGCCCTGGTGGGCGCGGCGGCCACCGGCACCGGCACCGGAGCCCTGGTGGGCGGCCTGATCGGCGCCGGCGCCGGCGCGGTCATCGGCGCCGAGACGACCCCCAAGGCCTGCTGGGCGCGTGACGCCTACGGCAACCGCTACCGCGTCCAGTGCCCCTGAGGCCGGATTGCAGGACGGGGAAGGGGCGCCGGAGCGGCGCCCTTTCCGCCGTTCCCGAAGGCGCCGGCTAAACGTAAAATTTACCACGTCGGCGCAGGATGTTGTCATCTCCAAGCACCTGGGGCGGACCGGGACCTCCCGATCCGCCCCTTTTTTGCGCCGCGCGTGACTTCACGAACGCTCGATCACCCGGCGCGCCGGTCAGGGCACGGTGGGGCCGCGGCCGCGGCGCATCAGGCCGGCCACTGCCGATATCAGGAACAGGATGATCGCCACAAAGAAGATCACCTTGGCAATCTCGATGGCGGTTCCGGCAATGGCGCCGAACCCCAGCAATGCGGCGATCAGGGCGATGATGAGGAAGGTTATTGCCCAGCTCAGCATTTTTACATCTCCTTTGCAGGTGGATTTCGGCCGGGCGTGACGTGAATTTATAAATGGCCAACCCGGCGTTCTGTGAAACTGTAGAGTTTCTGAAACGGCAGTGCCCGATGGCCGGTTCCCGCCGCCGGTTGGGAAGGACGAAGGGGGCCAGGCTCTGGAACAAAACCCCTGCGCGCCGCGTTTCTCGTGGAATTCTCGGATCGGAGCGCGATGCGATCGGGTTGAATCTTTCCGATCGGCGCGCGCTCCAGGAGCGCGGAGCAGCAGCATGACCGGACCGCGACACAGCGAAGGTCCGCCAGGCCACGGCGGCTGGCCTGCCAGCGCGACGCCGCACGGCTATGACCGCACCGAGTTCGGCCCGGGCGAGAGCCGGCGGGATTTTCCCCCGCGCCGCCGCCGGGAGCCGGACGAGGAGCGCCGCCTCTTGCGCGAGGCGCAAGCCGCATTCGAGGGGCCGGACCGCCGGTCCGACGTGGATGCGGACGGCGACAAGGCGTGGGACGAGGACGCGGCGCCTGATGCCATGCCTTCCCGGGCCGGCACCGGCAAGTCCGTGCGGCTCTACCGCGAATGAGGCCCGTTTCCCCTTCCGGGGCCGGGTTTCTTCCCGACAAATGATGACGAAATCTCACATTGCAACGTACGCGGCGTGGTGCCACAGGTTGGGATCGCCCGCGTCTGTCTCGAAGATCAGCCATGCGAACGGCACGCTCTGAAGGCCCTCTCGACACGCCCATGACGCAGCATCAGAAAGAGGCCGGCTCCATGCGGACGCCTCACCGTCGGGATATTTCCGCGCGTCAGGATCTTCTGGGGCGGGAGCTGCGCCAGCTTTTCGACGATTACACGCAGGAAGACATGCCCGACGAGCTGCAGCGGCTCGCCGAGCAGCTCCAGGCCGCCTTCGAGGAGCGGCCGGAGGGCGGCCCGCCGCAGGTGCAGGGGGCCGGGGCGCGGCCCGCCCCCACCGTCCCATTGCGCAACGGCCGGGTGGCCGACGACGAGGAGACGCGGTAGGCCGCGCGCTCCGCTCCCGGCGCCGTCCTTCTCTGTCCCGCGTCCCGGCCCCGCGCGTTCCCTCGCAGGCCGGCGCCGGGCATGTCCCGCCGGGCCTGCCTTAACCCCTTCGCAACGCCGCATCGGCCAAGGTGCCCGCCATGGCGCGCGGTGCTTTGTCGATCCCCCTCACCCTGCTGGTCCTGGCTGTGGTGCTTTCCGGCTGTCGTTTCGATTTCGAAACGCGGGAGCGCTGGCGCGCGGAAGCGGAAGACGAGTGCATCGCCGCGCGCGGCGTGGTCGCCTCCGCCTTCATGGAGCCCCTGCCGGCCATCGACGGGCCGGGCATGTGCGGCATGGACCACCCCTTCCGCGTCAGCGCGCTGTCGGGCGGAAACGTGGTGCTGGAGCCGGCCGGCAAGCTCGCCTGCCCGGTCATCTACCAGGTGGATGCATGGGTGAATGAGGTGGTGCAGCCGGCCGCCATGGCGTGGCTGGGCCAGCCCATCGTCGCCATCAGTCAGATGTCGGCCTATTCCTGCCGCGGCATGAACGGGCAGGCCGGAGCCAAGATTTCCGAGCACGCCTTCGGCAATGCCCTGGACATCGGCGCCTTCCGCACCGCGGACGGGCGCTGGATCACGGTCCGCGACGGCTGGAAGGGCCCGGCCGACGCCCGCGGCTTCCTGCTGCAGGTGCAGGCCGGCGCCTGCGAGCGCTTCTCCACGGTGCTGGCACCGGGCTCCAACATGTTCCATTACGACCATATCCACCTGGATCTCATGCGCCACGCCAAAGGGCGCACCATCTGCAAGCCGGCGCCCCGGCCCATGCCGGCGCCGATGGCCACCAAGGCGCCGCCGATGGCGCAGCAGCCGCAGTTCGAAGCCGCGCCGCAGGCGGTGATGGCGCCGCCCGAGCCGCCGCCGCTCCCGCCGCCCGAAGCGCCGCCCTCCTTCCTGTCGGGCCTGTTCGCGCCCCGGCCGGCGCCCGCCGCTGCGGAACCGCCACCCCCCGCGCCGCCGGTGCAATGGGGTGCGCCGCCCGCGCCTTCTTCGGCCATCGTTGCCGCGCCGGCGCCGCTGCCGCCGGCGGCCATGCCCCAGGGCGCACCCGCCGCGCGGCCCGCGCCGCCACCCCCGGCGCCGTCCGGCATTCCGCCCGGCTGGCAGGTGGGCCCGCAGGGGGTGCCCATGTCCTATACGTCGCCCGGCGCGTCCGCCGGCAACCCGGAAACCGGCTCCATCAAGCGCAAATACTACACCGCGCCCCTGCCGCAGCCCTCCACCATCCCGCTGCCGAAGGCGAAGGCCGGCGAGGATTGAGATGGCCGGCGCGCTTCCCTTCGCCGGCATCGACGGCTGCCGCGGCGGCTGGGTGATCGCCCGATGGGACGGCGCCGATCATCTCCAATTGTTCCGCCGCACCCGGGTGGAGGAACTGTTCGACGCGCCCGATGCCCCCGCCCTCGCCGCCATCGACATGCCCATCGGCCTGCCCGAAACCAGCGAGATCGGCGGCCGCAGCGCCGAGCGCGCGGTTCGCCCGCTGCTGGGCATGCGCCAGTCGTCGGTGTTCTCGGTGCCGGCGCGGGCGGCGGTGATGGCCGGGCTCGGGCCGGGAGACGAAAAGGCGCGCTTTGCCGCCGCCTGCGCTGCCGCGCTCGCTCATTCGAGCCCGCCGCGCAAGGTCTCCATCCAGTGCTTCAACCTGTTTGCCAAGATCGCCGAGGTGGACGAGCTGCTGCGGCGGCGCCCGGAGCTTCAGGCGCGCCTGGTGGAGTGCCACCCGGAGGTCTCCTTCCGCACCATGAACGGGGCCGTGGTGCCCGAGCCCAAGAAGGTGAAGGGCCGGCCGCACGGGCCCGGCCTGGCCCTGCGCATCGGCCTGCTGGCGCGCGCCGGCCTGCCTGTCGGTCTGCTTGAGGCGAAGACCGCACTTGCGCTCCACGCAGGGCTCGACGACTTGGTGGACGCCTGCGCCTGCGCCGTCACCGCCAGAAGAGTGGCCGAGGGCAAGGCTTTGCGCTACCCCGACCCGCCCGGGCGCGACGCCTTCGGCCTGCCGGTGGCCATCCACGCCTGACCGGGCTTTTCTCTTAAGTCGAATTTGAGACGCCGCGGCCGCATCGCTATGCGCGGGGAACAGTCCCCCCATTCCGGATGGCCGACGATGCACCACGAGCGTATCCGCCTCTCGTCCCTGTGTGACAAGATCGTCTCCGCCGAGGAGGCGGCCCGCCACATCAAGGATGGCATGATCGTGGGCATGAGCGGCTTCACCCGCGCCGGCGAGGCCAAGGCGGTGCCCATGGCGCTGGCGGCGCGGGCGAAAACGGAGCCGCTGAAGATCACCCTCATCACCGGCGCCTCCCTGGGCAACGACCTGGACAAGCAGATGGCCGAGGCGCACCTGCTCTCGCGCCGCATCCCGTTCCAGTCCGACCCGGCGCTGCGCAAGGCGATCAACGCCGGCGAGGTGATGTTCGTGGACCAGCACCTGTCCGAGACGGTGGAGCATCTGCGCACCAACCAGCTCGGCCCCATCGACGTGGCGGTGATCGAGGCGGTGGGCATCACCGCGCAGGGGGGCATCATTCCCACCACCTCGGTGGGCAATTCGGCCACCTTCGCCATCCTGGCGGAAAAGGTGATCGTGGAGATCAACCTCACCCAGCCGGTGGAGCTGGAGGGGCTGCACGACATCTACATCCCCACCCGCCGCCCGTTCCGCCAGCCGATTCCGGTGGTGGCGCCGGAAAGCCGGGTGGGCCTGCCCTTCATTCCCGTTCCGGCGGAGAAGATCGCAGCCATCGTCATCACCCAGAAGCTCGATTCCGCGTCCACCGTGCTGCCGCCCGACCACGAGACGGCGGCCATCGCCGGCCATCTCATGGAATTCCTGAAGCACGAGGTGAAGCGCGGCCGTCTCACCGAGCGCCTGCAGCCGCTGCAGGCCGGCATCGGCACCATCGCCAATGCGGTGATGCACGGCTTCATTGCCAGCCCCTTCAGCGATCTGACCATGTATTCGGAGGTGCTGCAGGATTCCACCTTCGACCTGTTCGACGCCGGCAAGCTCAATTTTGCCTCCGGCTCCTCCATCACCCTGTCGAAGACCAAGTATGACGAGGTGATGCCGCGCATCACCGATTACAAGTCGCGGCTCATCCTGCGCCCGCAGGAGATTTCCAACCATCCCGAGATCATCCGCCGGCTCGGCCTCATCGGCATCAATACGGCGCTGGAATTCGACATCTTCGGCAATGTGAATTCCACCCATGTGGGCGGCACCCACATGATGAACGGTATCGGCGGCTCGGGCGACTTTGCGCGCAATGCCTATCTCTCGGTCTTCGTCACCAAGTCCATCGCCAAGAACGGGGCCCTGTCCTCGGTGGTGCCCATGGTGAGCCATGTGGACCACACCGAGCACGACGTGGACATCCTCATCACCGAGCAGGGCCTTGCCGACCTGCGCGAGCTGGCCCCGCGGGAGCGGGCGCGGGTGATCATCGCCAATTGCGTCCACCCGCTCTATCGCCCGGCGCTGGAAGATTATTTCGCGCGGGCTTGCGCGCGGGGCGGGCACACGCCGCACCTCATCGAGGAGGCGCTGTCCTGGCATGTGAAGGCGCGCGAGGCGGGTTCCATGCTGCCGGACGGCGCGGCGCTGAAGATCGCGTGAGGGCGGTGGCCGGCCCCGGCGGGGCGCGGCCGGCATGCCGGGGCCGTCACGCCGCCGCGGCGGCCGCGGTGGCGGCGGCGATCTCCCGCTTCATGGCGGCGATGGTGGCGGCATAGTCGGCGGCGCCGAAAATGGCGCTGCCGGCCACGAAGGTGTCCGCCCCGGCCGCCGCGATGGCGCCGATATTGTCCACCTTCACGCCGCCGTCCACCTCCAGGCGGATGTCGCGGCCCGAGGCGGCGATGCGCTCGCGGATGGCCTTCAATTTGCCAAGGGCGCCGGGAATGAAGGCCTGCCCGCCGAAGCCGGGGTTCACCGACATCACCAGCACCAGGTCGAGCTGGTCCAGCGTGTGGTCGAGCACGGCCAGCGGGGTGGCCGGGTTCAGCACCAGCCCCGCCTTCACCCCCTTGGAGCGGATGAGCTGGAGCGAGCGGTCCACATGCTCGCTCGCCTCGGGATGGAAGGAGATGAGATCGGCGCCGGCGCCGGCGAACGCCTCGATCATGCCGTCCACCGGCTTCACCATCAGGTGCACGTCCACGAAGGCCTTCGTGACCTTGCGCAGGGACTGGAGCACCAGCGGGCCGATGGTGAGGTTGGGGACGTAATGATTGTCCATCACGTCGAAATGGATCCACTCGGCCCCGCCCTGCAGCACCGCCTCCACCTCGGCGCCGAGGCGGGTGAAATCGGCCGAGAGGATGGACGGGGCGATGATGGGGTGGGCGCTGGCCATGGGGGTCTCCTCAACATCTGGATAGCCAGGGCCCGATCTTGTGCCCCGGCCGACTGGAGCGTCGGCGGAAGGAGAGCCGGGGCCCGGCGCAAGCGTGCGCCGCAGGCGGCTTTCTTCCTGACCGTCGCAGAAAGAGCCTGCAGCGCAGGACCTTTCCCTGGACCCCGGATCAGCGCTCCAGCTGCGCTGTCGCTTGTCCGGGGGACGCGGCGGCAGAGCCGCCTTGCGCACTTCTATACGTCACGGCGCCGCATTGGCACCAGCGGACGTCCTCAATGCACCACCTGCGCCAGTTCGCCGGAGGCATAGCGCCTGGCCATGTCGTCGAGCTCGATGGGCCGGATCTTCTCGGCCTTGCCGGCCGATCCGAACGCCTCGAAGCGGTTGATGCACACCTTCTTGGCCTCCTCCATGGCGGCGGCGAGGAATTTGCGCGGGTCGAACTCGGACTTGTTCTTCGCCCCCACGCGGCGGATGGCGGCGGTCATGGCGAGGCGGATGTCGGTGTCGATATTCACCTTGCGCACGCCGTAGCGGATGCCCTCCTGGATCTCCTCCACCGGCACGCCGTAGGTCTCCTTGATGTCGCCGCCATAGGTGCGGATCTCCTCCAGCAGCTCCTGCGGCACCGAGGAGGAGCCATGCATCACCAGATGGGTGGTGGGGATGCGCTGGTGGATGGCCTTGATGCGGTCGATGGCGAGAATGTCGCCGGTGGGCTTGCGGGTGAATTTGTAGGCGCCGTGCGATGTGCCGATGGCGATGGCCAGCGCGTCGCACTGGGTGGCCTTCACGAACTGGGCGGCCTCGTCCGGGTCGGTGAGCAGCTTGGAATGGTCGAGGGCCTCCTCGGCGCCGTGGCCGTCCTCCGCCTCGCCCTTGCCGGTCTCCAGCGAGCCGAGGCAGCCCAATTCGCCTTCCACCGAGACGCCCACCGCATGGGCCAGCTCCACCACCTTGGCGGTGACGGCGACGTTATAGTCGTAGTCCGCCGGGGTCTTGCCGTCCTCCTTCAGGGAGCCGTCCATCATCACCGAGGAGAAGCCGGACTTGATGGCGCCCATGCACACGGCGGGGGAGGCGCCATGGTCCTGGTGCATCACCACCGGGATTTCCGGGTAGGCCTCCACGGCGGCGGCGATGAGGTGGCGCAGGAAGGGCTCGCCGGCATATTTGCGCGCACCGGCCGAGCCCTGGAGGATGACGGGGGAGGAGGTGGCGCGGGCCGCCTCCATGATCGCCTTCACCTGCTCCATGTTGTTCACGTTGAAGGCCGGCAGGCCGTAGGAAAGCTCCGCCGCGTGGTCGAGCAGCTGGCGCATGGAAACGAGGGCCATTGTCCTCTCCTTTTAAATCCTGGGTTTCGTCACATGAGCCGCCGCTCCCCCTCCCCCGCTTGCGGGGGAGGGCCGGGGAGGGGGAAGGGGCGGTTCGAATTGGCGGCCGCCATGAAAAGCGGAGAGGGCCTGCCCCCTCCCAACCCTCCCCCGCAAGCGGGAGAGGGCTTTATTTGCGTTCACCCCACCGCGCGGCGCACGGCGTCGGCCACCTTCTCGGCGGTGAAGCCGAACAGGGGCCAAAGATCCTTTTCCGGCGCGCTCTCGCCGAAGCGGTCGATGCCGATGGCGGTGATGCCGTCGCCGCGCGTGCCGCACAGGCCGCGCCAGCCGCGGGTGACGCCCGCCTCCACCGCCACCACCGGCACGCCCTTGGGGAACAGCGCGGCGCGCTCGGTCTCGGTCAGCGCCTCGAAGCGTTCGCGGCAGGGCATGGAGACGATGCGGGTGGGGATGCCGGCGAGGTCCAGCGCCTCGGCCGCCGCCACCGCCAGCTTCACCTCGGAGCCGGTGGCCACGAGGACGGCGCGGGCCAGGCCCTCGCTCTCGCGCAGCACATAGGCGCCGCCTTCGATGGCCCCCAGTTGGGCCTCGCTGCGCGGCCAGCAGGGCAGGTTCTGCCGCGACAGGATGAGCGCGCTCGGCCCGTCGGTGCGGGTAAGGGCCCCATGCCAGGCCTTCAGCGTCTCCACCGTGTCGCAGGGGCGCCAGACCTGGAGGTTGGGGATGAGGCGCAGGCTCTCCACATGCTCCACCGGCTGGTGGGTGGGGCCGTCCTCGCCCAGGCCGATGGAATCGTGGGTGAGGATGTAGATCACCCTTTGGCCCATCAGCGCGCTCATGCGCATGGCGTTGCGGGCATAGTCCGAAAACACCAGGAAGGTGGCCACGAACGGGATGAAGCCGCCGTGCAGCGCGATGCCATTGGCGATGGCCGACATGCCGAACTCGCGCACCCCATAGAAGATCTGGTTGCCGGCCGGATCGCGGGTGATGGGCACCGCGCCGGGGAAGGTGGTGAGGTTGGAATGGGCGAGGTCCGCCGAGCCGCCGAGGAATTCGGGCACCGCGGGGGCCAGCGCTGCCAGCGCCTGCTGGCTGGCCTTGCGGGTGGCCACCGTCTCGGCCTTCTCCACCGTGGCGTCGAGCGCGGCGGCATAGGTTGCGGCGAAGGCGGGGGAGAGGTCGCCCCTGAGGCGGCGGCGGAATTCGGCCGCCTCGGCGGGGTAGGCCCGCTCATAGGCCGCCATGCGGGCCTCCCACGCCTCCTGCCGCGCCGCGCCGGCCTTGCGGGCATCCCACAGGGCGTAGATCTCCTGCGGCACCTCGAAGGGGGCGAAGTTCCACCCCATGGCGGCGCGGGTGCGGGCGATCTCCTCGGCCCCCAGCGGGGCGCCGTGGGTGTCCTGGTGGCCCTGCTTGGTGGGGGCGCCGCGGCCGATGGTGGTCTTGCAGCAGATGAGGGTGGGCTTGCCGGTTTCGGCCAGCGCGCTCTCCATGGCGGCGCGCAGGGCCGCGGGGTCGTGGCCGTCCACGGCGCCGATCACCTGCCAGCCATAGGCGGCGAAGCGGGCCGGGGTGTCGTCGGGGAACCATTCCTCCACCTTGCCGTCGATGGAGATGCCGTTGTCGTCATAGAAGGCCACCAGCTTGCCCAGGCCGAGCCGGCCGGCCAGCGAGCAGGCCTCGTGGCTGACGCCCTCCATCAGGCAGCCGTCGCCGAGGAAGACGAAGGTGCGGTGATCGACGATGGGCAGGCCCGGCCGGTTGAACTGGGCCGCCAGCGTCTTCTCGGCAATGGCCATGCCCACCGCATTGGCGAGGCCCTGGCCCAGCGGGCCGGTGGTGGTCTCCACCCCCGGGGTCATGCCGTATTCGGGATGGCCGGGGGTGCGCGAATGCAGCTGGCGGAAGCGCTTCAGCTCGTCGATCGGCAGGTCGTAGCCGGTGAGGTGCAGCAGGGCATAGACCAGCATGGAGCCGTGCCCGTTGGACAGGACGAAGCGGTCGCGGTCCGGCCAGGAGGGATCGGCGGGATTGTGCCGCAGCTGCT
Organism: Xanthobacter sp. AM11; assembly: GCF_047444035.1. NCBI lineage: Bacteria > Pseudomonadati > Pseudomonadota > Alphaproteobacteria > Hyphomicrobiales > Xanthobacteraceae > Xanthobacter > Xanthobacter sp. AM11. Next base: position 851,309 of record NZ_JBLAOA010000001.1, on the reverse strand, counting down.
CGCGCCACAGCACGGCGGCGATCTCCGCCATGCCCATGGGGGCGCCGGGATGGCCGGATTTCGCCTGCTCCACGCCATCCATGGCGAGCGCCCGCAGCGCGGCCGTCACCGGCCAGGCGAGGGCGCCGGGGGTGCGGTCGGCCGGCGCGGAGCCGGCGGTCGCGGCACCGGTGGTCGGGGCGATGGCGTGGGCGGTCATGGCTTTTCTCCCTTCGGCTTCTTGTCCCTTCGCGGTTTCCCCCGCGCCGGCCGGCGGCGGGTGGGAAGGGCATGCCAGTTCTCGTCGGGGCGGCGGCGCGCCGTCCCGTGCCCCTTCCGTCTGGAAGGGGGGATCATCCCTGCGGCGCCCCCAAAAGGGGGTGGTGGGGGAGGGCGGCAGTCACGCATCCCGGGCGGCCCGCACCGGGTGCCCGGAACCTGCCCCCCTCCCCCGCGCCCGCCCCCCGGCGCGGGGGAGGGGACCGGTGCGGCCGGCTCAGCCGGCGCGGCGCTTCCTGTCCATCAGCTTCATGATCAGCGGGGTGAGCAGGAGCTGCATGGCGAGGTCCTGCTTGTTGCCCGGGATGACGATGGAATTCGCCCGCGACATGAAGCTGTTGTGGATCATGGACAGCAGATAGGGAAAGTCGATGCCGTGCGGGTCGCGGAAGCGGATGACCACCATGGATTCGTCCGGCGTCGGAATCCAGCGCGCGGTGAACGGGTTGGAGGTGTCCACCGTGGGTACGCGCTGGAAGTTGATGTCGGTTTCCGTGAACTGCGGGCAGATGTAGCGCACATAATCCGGCATACGGCGCAGGATGGTGTCGGTGACATCTTCCGTGGAATAGCCGCGGGTGGACTTGTCGCGATGGATCTTCTGGATCCATTCGAGGTTGATCACCGGAACCACGCCGATCTTCAGGTCTGCATGCTGGGCGAGGTTGAGCTCGTCGGTCACCACGGCGCCGTGCAGGCCCTCGTAGAACAGAAGGTCGGTGCTGCCCTCCACCTCCTCCCAGCCGGTGAAGCGGCCGGGGTCGGTGCCATAGGCCTTGGCCTCGTCGGCGTCATGCACATAGTGGCGGAAGCGGCCGGAGCCGGTGGCGCCATAATCGCGGAAGAGCTGGCCCAGCTCGCCCAAAAGATTGGTGTCGGGCGAGAAATGGCTGAAATGCTTGTTGCCCTTGGCGGCCTCGGCCGCCATCAGCTCGCGCATCTCGTAGCGGTCGTAGCGGTGGAAGGCGTCGCCCTCCACATAGGCGGCCTTCACCCCCTCCCGGCGGAAGATCTGGTCGAAGGTGCGCTTGACGGAGGTGGTCCCGGCCCCCGAGGAGCCGGTGACGACGATGATGGGGTGCTTCACGGACATGGAGGTGCGGCCTTCGATCGGGATCAGATGAACAGGCCGCGCCGCGCGAACAGCGGCGAGCGCTCGCCGTGGCCGGCGGATTCCAGGTGATAGCGCGCGACGCGGGTCACCTCGTCGCGGGAGCCGAACACGAAGGGCACGCGCTGGTGCAGGCCGGTGGCGGCAAGGTCGAGGATGTCGGCGCGCCCGTCGGTGGCGCAGCCCTGGGCCTGCTCCATCAGGAAGGCCACCGGGAACGCCTCGTAGAGCAGCCGCAGGCGACCGCTGCCATAGCCCTTGCGGCTGTCGCCGGGATAAAGATAGACCCCGCCGCGCTGGAAGATGCGGTGGGCATCGGCCACCATGGAGGCCACCCAGCGCATGTTGAAGTCGCGCTCGCGCGGGCCCTTCGCCCCGGCCAGGCAATCGTCCACATAGGCCCGCACCGGCGGGTCCCAATGGTGGTAGTTGGACATGTTGATGGCGAATTCCGCCGCCCCCTCCTTCACCTTCACCGCCGCATTCACGAGGCGGAAGGCGCCGTCCGGGTCGAGGGCGAAATGCCAGGTTCCGGCGCCCACCGTGAGCATCAGCGCCGTGTGGGGGCCGTAGATGACATAGCCGGCGGCCAGCATGTCCCGCCCGCCCTGGAGGAAGGCCGCGGCCTCGCCCGCGTCGGCGCCCTCGCGCCGGGGAAAGACGGCGAAGATGGTGCCCACCGAGAGGCAGGTGTCGATGTTGGACGAGCCGTCCAGCGGGTCGATGGCCACCAGCAGCGGGGCGGCGGCGTCCAGCAGCACCGGCGCGTCGTTCTCTTCCGAAGCCACTGCCGCGACCGGTGCGTGACGCAGGGCCGCGATGATCATGTCGTTGGAGAGGACGTCCAGCGCCTTCTGCCCCTCGCCGGCCTCGCCGGAGGACAGGGTGTGCGCCATGTCGCCGGCCAGGGGCCCCTCGGATATGCGCTGCGCCAGCGCGATGGCGCCCGCGCCGAGGGCGGCGATGGTGGCGGCGACGTCACGGCGGCCGGCCGCCTCGCCCGCCCATTCGTCCAGGGCGCAGGCAAGGGTGATGCCGGCGGTTGCGCGCGGGGCGCCATGAAGGCCGGAGGTGGACGCGGACACATTCGGCGAGGCGGCTGTCGGCGAGGCAGATGTCGGCATGGCAGGTCTCCCTGAGGGCTCCTCCGCGCGGCCCGTTGGCCGGGCCGTCATCGGTCTTGTCGGTTCCGCGGCCTTCATCCGGCGCGGGGGGGGTCTTTCGGTGCGTCGATGCCGCCGGCGAACACCCGGCTCGCGCGCACGTCGCCTTCCTCGATGGTGGCGAGGGCGGCGCGGTCGGCCATGCCGCCCTGTTCGAACAGGCGCAGGGACTGGCGCAGGCGCATGCGGTCCAAGGCGTTGCGGATGGAGCGCGCATTGGCGAAATTCGGCTGGGCCCGGCGCAGGGCCACATATTCCTCCAGCGCCACGGCGGCCGCGCGGCTGAAGCTGTAGTCCGCCTCCTCGGCCATGGTGCGGGCGATCTCCACCAGCTCGGCGTCCTCGTAATCAGGAAAGTCGATGTGGTGGGCGATGCGCGAGCGGAAGCCCGGATTGCTTTCGAAGAAGCGGTCCATGCGGTCCTTGTAGCCGGCGAGGATCACCACCAGATCGTCGCGCTGGTTCTCCATCACCTGCAGCAGGATCTCGATGGCTTCCTGTCCGTAATCCCGCTCGTTCTCGGGCCGGTACAGATAATAAGCCTCGTCTATGAAAAGGACCCCGCCCATGGCTTTCTTAAGAATCTCTTTGGTCTTCGGTGCCGTGTGGCCGATATATTGACCCACAAGATCGTCCCGCGTCACCGAGACAAGATGACCCCGGCGCACATAGCCCAGGCGATGGAGGATCTGCGCCATCTTCAGGGCAACGGTGGTCTTGCCGGTGCCGGGGTTGCCGGTGAAGGCCATGTGCAGGGTGGGTGCGCCGGAGGTGAGGCCGAGCGTCTGCCGGGCGCGGCCGATGACGAGATGGGCGGCGATCTCGCGGATGCGGCGCTTCACCGGCTTCAGCCCGATGAGGCCGGCGTCCAGCTCGGCCAGGAATTGCGGAACTTCGCTTTCGGTGAAGAGAGCGCCGAGGTCGAGCCTGCCTTCGGCGGCCTTTGCCGGCAACGCGGCGGGCGGAGCGGAAAAGGCAACGTCGAGCATGACCCGGACCTCGGCTAAGTTGCGCGGTGGGAACGGCCGCGCTGGTGAAGCTGCAAGAGGGGCGAAGATCAGCCGGCCGAATACGGCCGGTGCTGCAGGCTGTAGCGCTGGGTGCGGCCTTCCACTTCGGTGCGCTCCAGGCGGAAGCCGTTCTCCACGGCCGGCCGCTGGACGATGAAGGACAGGCGCACCGTCTCCCAGCCGCGGGTGGAATCGAAGGCGTTCACCCGCACATAGAGGCCGGGATTGGCGGCGCGGCAGGCCTCCACCTCGCCATAGACGCCGGCGGCGTCGCGCAGGTCGAACATGGGCGGCCCCCACATTTCCCAATAGGTGTTCCGCGGGTGGGGGTCGTCCGTATATTCCACCGAGACCGCCCAGCCCTGGTCCAGGGCATACTGGATCTGGGCCTTGACCTGCGCCGGGGTGAGGTCGGGCAGGAAGGAGAAGGTGCCTTGGGTGATGCGCATGTCTTCCTCCTTCAGGCGACGGAAGCGGTGGGCACGAAATCGGACGTGTCGGTGGAGGCGTAGTTGAAGGTCACCTCGCCCCAGGTATCGAGGGCGGCGCGCAGCGGGCGGCACCATTTGGCCGCCTCGATGAGGATTTCCGGGCCCTCGTTCCTGATGTCCCGGCCCTCGTTGCGGGCCAGGATCATCGTCTCCAGCGCCACGCGGTTGGCGATGGCGCCAGCCTGGATGCCGTCCGGGTGGCCGATGGTGCCGCCGCCGAACTGCAGCACCACGTCTTCGCCGAACAGGTCGATGAGCTGGTGCATCTGGCCGGCATGGATGCCGCCGGAGGCCACCGGCATCACCTTGCGCAGGCCGGCCCATTCCTGGTCGAAGAAGATGCCGCGGGTGTAGTCGGTCTTGGTCGTCGTCTCGCGGCAGACGTTGTAATAGCCCTGCACGGTCATGGGGTCGCCTTCCAGCTTGCCCACCGCGGTGCCGGTGTGGAGATGATCGACGCCGGCGAGGCGCAGCCACTTGGCGATGACGCGGAACGAGATGCCGTGCCCCTTCTGGCGCGTGTAGGTGCCGTGGCCCGCACGGTGCATGTGCAGGAGCATGTCGTTCTCGCGGCACCAGTTGGAGATGGACTGGATGGCGGTCCACCCGACGATGAGGTCCACCATCACCACCACCGAGCCCAGCTCCTTGGCGAAGTCGGCGCGGCGGTACATCTCCTCCATGGTCCCGGCGGTGATGTTGAGATAGTGCCCCTTCACCTCGCCGGTCTCGGCCTGGGCCTTGTTGACGGCTTCCATGCAGTAGAGGAAGCGGTCGCGCCAGTGCATGAAGGGCTGGGAATTGATGTTCTCGTCGTCTTTCACGAAGTCGAGGCCGCCCTTCAGCCCCTCATAGACCACGCGGCCGTAGTTCTTGCCGGAAAGGCCGAGCTTGGGCTTGGTGGTGGCGCCCAGAAGCGGGCGGCCGAACTTGTCGAGGCGCTCGCGCTCCACCACGATGCCGGTGGGCGGGCCGCGGAAGGTCTTCACATAGGCCACGGGAAGACGCATGTCCTCCAGCCGGCAGGCCTTCAGCGGCTTGAACGAGAAGACGTTGCCGATGATGGAGGCGGTGAGGTTGGCAATCGAGCCTTCCTCGAACAGGTCGAGCTCGTAGGCGACCCAGCAGAAATACTGGCCCGGCTGACCCGGCACCGGCTCCACCTTGTAGGCCTTGGCGCGGTACATGTCGGCGGCGGTGAGGCGGTCGGTCCACACCACGGTCCAGGTAGCAGTGGAGCTTTCCCCGGCCACGGCTGCGGCGGCCTCGATGGGGTCCACGCCCTCCTGGGGGGTGACGCGGAAGAGGGCGAGGACATCGGTGTCCTTCGGCTGGTAGTCGCCATCCCAATAGCCCATCTGGGCATATTTGAGCACGCCGGCGGCGTACCTCTTCTTGGCGTCCTTGATCTGCCCGATGGCGGCGTCGGCACCCATGATGGCGGCCCTCCTGTTTGTTGGAGGGACCTTGCCGCGGGTCGCGATTTAGGTAAATTTGAATGATATGAACTAAGCATTCAGGAAAATGGAAGTGGCGCCTCACTGGACCCTCAAGCAATTGCGTCTCGTGGCCCTGGCCGCGGCCTCCGGTTCCTATGCCAAGGCCGCACAGGACATGGGTTTGAGCCCACCGGCCGTGACCGCGCAGATGAAGGCGCTGGAGGTGGAACTGGGGGTGCCCGTGTTCGAGCGGGTGGAGGGCCGCCTGCGACCGACCGCCGCTGGCGGCGAGCTTCTGGCCGCCCAGCAGCGCATCGCCCACGCCCTCGCCGAGGCCGAGCGGGCGATCGCGGCGCTGAAAAGCCCGGATCGCGGCTCGGTGGTGGTGGGGGTGGTCTCCACGGCCAAATACTTCGCGCCCATGGCGCTGGCCGCCTTCCGCAAGCGCCGGCCGGAAATCGAGCTGAAGCTGATGATCGGCAACCGGGAGGAGATCATCGCCGGCCTGGTGAGCCTGGACCTGGACCTCGCCGTCATGGGCCGTCCGCCAGCGGCGATGGAGGCGCAGACCCAGGTGATCGGCGACCACCCCCATGTGGTCATCGCCCCCCCCGCCCACCGGCTCATGCGCCGGCGCGCCCTCTCCCCCGCCAGCCTCTCCCGCGAACCGTTCCTGGTGCGCGAGCAGGGCTCGGGCACGCGCAGCCTCATGGAGCGGGTGTTCGAGGAAGCCTGCGTTCCGCATCCGCCCATCGCCATGGAGATCGGCTCCAACGAGACCATCAAGCAGGCAGTGATGGCGGGGCTCGGCCTCTCCTTCATCTCCGCCCACACGGTGGCGGCGGAGGTGGCGGACGGGCGCCTCGTGGTGCTCGACGTGGAGGGCCTGCCGGCGGTGCGCCAGTGGCTGGTGGTGCGCGCCCGCGACAAGCGCCTGCTGCCGGCCGGGCGGGCGCTGCTGGACTTCCTGGCCAAGGAGGGCGGCACGTTCCTGCCGAAGATGCCGGAGGGCGAGGGCGGGCGCTGCTTCCTGCCGTCCCGCTGAGGGCCGGGCCACCCTCTAGAGCACGCGCCGACCCGCTTGCAACGCAAGCTGGTCGGATAACGCGTTCTCTATCCTTAAGTGAGAGGGCGATTCACCGATCAAATTGATTCAATTTGATCGGATCGCGCTCTAACATATTGAATAGAGACGGATTTAATGCCCAACCGGAATCGCCTCGGCGATTGAGTGCAGGCAGCGCCGACTCTATCCCCGGATCGCCTTTCCGTCCGCCCCGAAAAAGGGGTGCGGCCCGGAGAATGTGCCGATGAAGCTGCGATGCGTCACCAGCCGGCCATCCGTGAACAGGTGCAGCGACAGGCTGGGCGGCTCCATGTGGAAGCTGGGCGGGGCGGCTGGATCGAGTGCCAGGCTCACCGCATGGGCCGGCGCCGGGGCGATGGTGGCGGCGATGCCGGCGAAGCTGGTGGTCACGGCGCGGTGCACATGGCCGCAGGTGAAGCCCAGCACCTGCGGATGCCGGCGCAGCACCTGTTCCAGCGCGGCGGCGTCCTGCAAGTTCTGCACGTCCATGTGGCGGATGCCGGTGTGGAAGGGCGGATGGTGGGCGGCCACCAGGGTCGGCCGCTCCCGGCCCTCGGCCAGCACCCGGTCGAGGAAGGCGAGGCCCGCCTCCCCCAGGGTGCCGTGGGGCCGGCCGGGGACGGTGGAATCCAGCATCACCAGCCGCAGGGGGGCATCGTCCACAACATAGTTCACCCGCGCACCCGCGCACCGCGCCGCAATCTGCGGGAAGGCGGCCAGCAGGCCGGCGCTGCTGTCGTGGTTGCCGGGGATGGGGAAGAGCGGCATGGGCAGGGCGGCGGTGAGGGCGCTGAAGCGGGCATATTCGGCCGCATCGTCGAAGTCGGTCAGGTCGCCGGTGACGATCACCGCATCGGGCCGGGGCGACAGGGCAAGGATGTGCGCCACCGCAGCTTCCAGGAAATGCGCCGTGTCCACCACCCCGTAGGCGCGGGTGCCGGGCCGGCGGATGTGGGTGTCGGTGAGCTGGGCGAGAAGCATCGGGTCACACCAGGGTGATTCGGGTGGGGTCGAGGGTAACGCCCACGGCCGCGCCGGTAACGAGGTCGGTGCCCGCCGGCGCCTCCACCACGATGCGCCCGCCGTCGGCCCCGGCGAGCACCACGCGCTGGCGCGCCCCCTGGAACTCCACCTGCTCCACCCGCAGCGTCAGCGCCGCCTCCGCCGGGGCGCACAGGGTGGCCGCCTCGGGGCGGAACAGCAGGGTGGCGGCGGCGCGGTCCGGCGCGGCGACGGGCAGGGCGCCCGCCGCGCTCACGAACCGCCCGTCGCGCACCGCGCCCGGGATGCGGTTGGTGATGCCGACGAAATCCGCCACGAAATCGTCGGCGGGCTGGAAATAGACCGCCCGCGGCGTGCCCACCTGGGCGATGGCGCCGTGGCGCATGACGACGATGCGGTCGCCCAGCGCCAGCGCCTCCGCCTGGTCGTGGGTGACATAGATGGCGGTGATGGCGAGGCGCTTCAGCAAGGCGTCGATCTCGGCCCGCAGGTGCTCGCGCAGGGCGGCGTCCAGCGCCGTGAGCGGTTCGTCGAGGAGGATGACGCGCGGCCGCACCGCCAGCGCCCGGGCCAGGGCCACCCGCTGGCGCTGCCCGCCGGAGAGCTGGTCGATGCGCCGGCGGGCCAAGGCCTCGATGCGCATCATCTCCAGCACCGCGGTGGCCTGCGCCAGGCGCTCGGCCTTGGCCACACCGCGCACGCGCAGGCCATAGGCCACATTCTCCACCACGCTCATGTTGGGGAACAGGGCGTAGGATTGGAACACCATGCCCACGTTGCGCTTCTCGATGGGCAGGCCGGTCACGTCGCTGCCGTCGAAGGCGACGCGCCCGCCGGCATCGGGCGTCTCCAGCCCGGCGATGATGCGCAAGAGGGTGGTCTTGCCGCAGCCGGAGGGGCCGAGCAGCACCAGCGTTTCCCCCGCCTTCACCTCCAGGTCGAGGGGGGCGAGGGCGCGGGTGCCGTCGGCATAGGTCTTGCCGCAGCCGGACACGGTGATGGCGGCGCCACCGGTAGCGCTCATCGGGGGCCTCCGGTGCGGCCGAACATCTGCAGGGCGATGAGGAGGGGCACGATCATGACGAAGAATACCAGGGTGTAGGCGCTCGCGATTTCGAGGCGCATGGAGGCGTAGCTGTCGGCCAGGCCCACCGGCAGGGTCTTGGTGAGCGGCGTATGCAGCATCCAGGTGAGGTTGAACTCGCCGATGGAGAGGGTCACCACCATGAGCGCGCCGGCCAGGATGCCGCCCCGCGCATTGGGCACCACCACATGGAAGAAGCGCTGCAGCGGCGAGGCGCCCAGCGAGGCCGCCCCCTCCTCCAGGGTGCGCACGTCGATGGCCGCGAGCACCGCCATCACCGAGCGCAGCATGAAAGGCAGGGTGTAGAGCACATGGCCGGTGAGGATGAACAGCGGGCTCATGCGGAAGTCGCGCCAGCCGCCATAGGCGAGGATGAGGGCCAGGGCCAGCGCCAGACCGGGGATGGCCACCGGCAGCGTCACCACCTCCTCCACCAGCCGCGACAGGCGGGAGGGCCGGCGCGCCAGCGCCCAGGCGGCGGGCACGCCCAGCACCAGGGTGACGGCGAGGGTGCCCAGCGCGATCCCCAGGGACAAGAGGATGGTGCTGGAATAAAGCTCCAGCACCTGCCGCACCCAGTCCAGCGTCAGGCCGGAGGCGAGGCCGCGGAAATAGTTCGCGGTGAAGCCGGCGAGGATGGAGGCGCCGGCCGGCACCATCAGGAAGGCGCAGGCGGCGAGCGTGACCGCCAGCTGGAAGGCGAAGGTGAAGTGATGGGGCTTCATGGTCTCACCCCGCCGCGGCCACGCCGGAGCCGGCCAGGTTGCGGGTCAACGCCAGCACCGCCCAGGTGATGAGGCCGAGGGCGATGGACAGCGCGGCGGCGGTGGAGAAGTTCGCGCTGAGGGTGAACTCGGTGTAGATGGTCATGGCCAGCACGTCGATGCGGGTGGCCAGGGTGAAGGCCGTGCCGAAGGCGCCCATGGCGGTGGCGAAGGCGATGGCGCCGGAGGCCATGAGCGCCGGGGCGATGCCGGGCAGGGTCACGTCGCGCAGCACCTGCGCGCGCCCCGCCCCCAGCGAGCGGGCGGCCTCCTCCAGCGCCGGATCGAGCTTCTCCACCGCCGCCATCAGGGTGACCAGCACCCGCGGCAGGGAGAAATAGACATAGCCCGCGAACAGGCCGGCGATGGAATAGGCGAACACCCACCGCCCCAGGCCGAGGCTCATGGAAACGCTTCCCAGCAATCCCTGCCGGCCGGCCAGAAGGATGATCATGAAGCCCACCACCACGCCGGGAAAGGCCAGCGGCAGGGTGAGCAGGGAGACCAGCACCGGGCGCCCGGGAAAGCGGTTGCGGGCGAGGAACAGGGCCACCACGGTGCCGATGGCCAAGGTGGCGGCGGTGACCGCGGCGGACAAAAGCAGGGTGGCCACCAGCGTGCCGAAGTGGCGCGGATTGGTGAGGATGGCGAGATATTCCGCCGCCCCGTTCGGCCCCGCTCCCGCCACTCCCACCAGCCGCACCAGGGGCAAAAGGAAGAAGGCGGCCACGAACACGAACAGCGGCAGCAGGAACAGGCGGGCGAGGCGGTCGGCGCTGTGCATGGGCGAGGTCGCGGGTCTGGAGGGTGAGAGGCCGCCGCATCCCCGGCCGGTGGGGGGCAGCGACGCCGCGCGGGTCTGGAGCACGCGCCGATCAGCCTGCGTCGCAGGCTGATCGGACAACGCGTTCTCTATCTTTAAGTTAGAGGGCGCCCCGTTACTTCACTGCGTTGAGATACGCCTCGGAGAAGTCCTTCTGGGCGGCTTCCATCCTGGCATAGTCCACCGGCTTGGCGCGGGCGTAGTCGGCGGCGGGCAGGAAGCGGCTGGCGATCTCCTTCGGCAGCTCGATGTTGCGCGCCGGGCGCAGGTAGGCCTTGGCCCACATGGCCTGGCCCTTGTCGGACAGCACGTAGTCGAGCACCTTCTTCGCCGCTTCCGGGTGGGGCGCGCCCTTCACCATGGTCATCACATAGGGCACCACCACCGTGCCTTCGCAGGGGATGACGAACTCGAAATGGCCCATGTCCGAGTAACGGGCGCGGTAGGCGTTGAAATCATAGTCGAACAGGATCGGGATCTCGCCGGAGACCACGCGGGCATAGGAGGTCTGCTTGGGCACGATGGGCTGGTTGGCTTGCAGCTTCCTGAAGTATTCGATGCCCGGCTTGAAGTCGTCCAGCGTGCCGCCCATGGCGCCGTTCACCGCCACCGCGCCCACATAGCCCACGAAGGCTGAGGTGGGGTCGAGATAGCCCACGAGGCCCTTGTACTCAGGCTTCAGCAGGTCGGCCCAGCAGGCCGGCACCGGCGCGCCGCCCAGGGCATCCTTGTTCACGAACAGGCCCAGCGTGCCCGAATGGATGGTGAACCAGTTGCCCTGCGGGTCCTTCAGGCCGGCCGGGATGTCGGCGAAGCCCTTGGGCTCGTAGGGCTGGGTGACGCCGGCATCCTTCGCCTTGATGCCGAAGGTGACGCCGAGATAGGCCACGTCGGCCACCGGGCTCGCCTTCTCGGCGATGAGCTGGGTGAGGGACTGGCCGGAATTCTTGTTGTCCTGCGGCACGTCGATGCCCAGGTCGGCCTTGATGGCCTTCAGCATGCCGCCCCAGTCGGCCCATTCAGGAGGACAATTGTAGCAGATGGCATCCGCCGCCGCGGCGGGGGCCGCGGGGGCGAGGGCGAGAATGGCGGTGATGGTCGCGGCCGCGAGGCCGGGAAGACGGAAGGCGCGGGTTCGGCTCATGGCATCAGCCTCATCACAGGGGCTTGGAGGGGGACTCTGTATCGGCGACCGGGCGGACGATGGCCCGCCGGCGGGCGGGGTCCGGGGCGCGGGCGAGGGTTCCCCCCGGCCGCAGGGTGAAGGGCAGGTGCTCCACGCGCGGCGGCGCGCTGCCCTCCAGCATGGCGAACAGCATGTCCACGCCCCGCTCGCCCATGAGGCGGGTGGGCGTGTCCACGGTGGCGAGGGTGGGGTAGACGGCACGGCCCAGGGCGATGCCGTCGAAGCCGGCGACGGAAACGTCGTCGGGGACCTTGAGGCCGAGCGCGCGCAGGGCGCCGGCCACGGAAATGGCGAGCAGATCGTTGGAGCACAGCGCCGCCGTGGGTCGCCCGGGTCCGGCGAACAGGCCGGCGAGGGTGGGGACGTGGCCCGGCGCGTCGCCCAGATAGTCCAGCTCCAGCGGTTCTTCCGGGGCAAGGCCCGCCGCCGACATGGCGGCGCGGTAGCCCTCGTGGCGCCGGCGCGAGCGATCGGAGGTGGAGAAGCGCCCGGCCAGGTAGGCGATGCGGCGGTGGCCGGCGGCGATCATCTCCTGCGTCAGGGCGAAGGTGGCGCCGGCATTGTCCACGCACACGGCGGGGCGCTCGCTGGCCTGTGGCTCGTTGTGCAGGAGCACATAGGCGATGCGCGCGGAATCCAGCAGGTCCAGGGTGGGGCTGTGGTCGGCATCGGCCACGGTGAGGATGAGCCCCGCCACGTTCTGCGCCACCAGCGTCTCCACCAGCTCCGCCTCGCGGGTCGGGTCATAGTCGGTGGAGGTGAGGAGCAGGGTGTGGCGGCGGGCGCGCGCCGCGGCCTCCATGCCGCTCACCGAGGCGGCGAAGACCGGGTTGGTGAGGCTGGGGATGACCACGCCCAGGGTGCGCATGCGCAGGGTCTTCAGCGCGCGCCCGATCTCGCTGGGGCGGAAGCCCAGCTCGTCGATGGCGACGCGCACGCGCGCTTCCACGTCGGCGCTGGTGGGGGCCGAGCGGTTGATGACCCGGCTTACCGTGGCGATGGAACATCCGGCGCGTTCGGCGACGGTGCGTATGGTGACGACGCGGGGCAATGGTGCTCCTGAATCCGGCATGCCGGCCATGCGGCTGCCCGATGAAGGGCGTGGGAGGCCGCGGCTGGCAAGTGCGAAAACGTTTTCAAGGCGCATTCTTGTCCATCAGCTGCGACACGCGTGTGACGCAGGGCGCACCGGGGCGGATGGCGGGCGGGGGCGGGAACGTGGCCGGTGGCGGCGCGACGGTCTCAAAAATAAACAGCGGGCGTGTCCGGGGACACGCCCGCTGTGAGGAAGGGATGATCAGGGGCGGCGAGAATCCCTTCCTTCTCATGGCCTCACCGGGGCGGGAGGCGATGCTCAGGTGGCGCGAGGAAAAATTAAACAGCGGGCGTGTCAGGGAACACGCCCGCTGTGGGGAAGGGATGATCAGGGGCGGCGAGAATCCCTTCCTTCTCGTGGCCTCACCGGGGCGGGAGGCGATCCTTTGGCGGCGGCCCCGCAAGCGGGCCGGCGTGGGGCGGCCCGGCGGGAGGCGGCGGCAGCAGGGCGGGCTCGATGCGGGCCAGCTGCTCCAGCTGCCGGGGCGTCAGGCGGGTCTTGAGGGCGTCGGCGGCCTGGATGAGGCGGGTCGCGGCCTTGCCGGCCTCCTCCACCCGCGCGGCGAAGGCGGCGGTGAGGGCCAGCGGGGCGGCGGGTCCCGCTCCCGGCGCGGGCGGCCGGGGCGGATCGGCGAACGGCGGGCGCGCCACCTCCAGCAGGGCGTCGGTGAAGTCGCGCCACGCGTCGATCTGGCCGGCGCGGATGCCCAGCTGCGCCTCGGCCGCCGCCAGGCTCTGCGCAAGGCCCAGCGGCCCGGGGGGCGGGAATGCCTCGTCCGGGCCCGGCGGGCGGCCACGGGGCGGCCGGGCGGGGCGGTCCGGGCCGGCGGAGGGGGGCATCATGTCCGGCATCATGTCCTGCGCCAGCGCCATGGGGCCGATGGCGCCGCTGGCGGGGGCTGGCTCCTGCCGGATGCGATCCTGCGCCTTCGCCGCGCTGGCAGCCGGCGCCGGCGCAAGCAACAGCCCGCCGCCGAGCAGGGGGACCAGAAGGGCCCCGGCGGCGAGGGCGAGGCGCAGTGCGCGATGTGGCATGGGGGACTCCGTCGGGCGTCGTTTCATGCGCACTGTCGCTGCTCTCCTTTGCTCCCGAAGGTCCGCATGTGTCCAAGCGTCTCCTGCGCGCCCCAATTTGTTGCGCAATGTTGCCAGGCCGGTACTGGCAACATTCGGACGCACATGGCGGCGGGAGCCGGCGGGTGGGTTCCGCTAGAAATGGCGCCTCACCTGGGGTTGCGAGCCGAAAGAGAGGCCAGTCGATTGGAAGGTGGTGCCCACATACTGGTCGTCGATGACGACCTTGAAATCCGCAAGCTGCTGGGGCGCTACCTCGCCGCCCAGGGCTTCCGCGTCACCCTCGCCGGCGACGGGCGGGAGATGGAGGAGAAGCTCGCCACCTGCCGCATCGACCTTCTGGTGCTCGACCTCATGCTGCCCGATGCCTCCGGGCTGGATCTGTGCCGGGCGCTGCGCAACCGCTCCGCCATACCGGTGATCCTCCTGACCGCCCTGAAGGAGGATGTGGACCGCATCATCGGCCTTGAGATCGGCGCCGACGATTATCTCGGCAAGCCGTTCAACCCACGCGAGCTGGTGGCCCGCATCCGCGCCGTGCTGCGCCGGACCGGAGGCAGCGATGCGCCCGCCGCCCCGGCCGCGGCGGCCCGGGTGTTCCGCTTCGGCCGCTTCCGCGCCGAGCCGGACATCCGCCGCGTCACTGCCGACGACGGCGCCGAGGTGGCGCTGACGGGCGCGGAATTCGAGCTGCTGATGGCCTTCCTGGAGCGGCCCGGCCGCATCCTCTCGCGCGACCAGCTGCTGGACATCACCAAGGGGCGGGAGGCCGGCCCCTTCGACCGCTCCGTGGACGTGCTGGTCAGCCGGCTGCGGCGCAAGCTCGGCGACCAGGGTACGTTCCAGATCCTGAAGACCCTGCGCAACGGCGGCTACCAGCTGGCGGTGCGGGTGGATGCGGAGGCGATGCCGTGAGGACGCTGCGCGCCCAGGTCACCGCGCTGCTCGTGGTGGCCATGCTGGTGGTGATCGCCCTGGCCAATGGTGCTTCCTTCTTCCTCGCCGGCCCGCCCTGGCCGCACTTCGCCGCCGCCGAGCCCCTGGCCTCCATCCTGGACTTGGCGCAGGCCGCGCCCGGCTATGTCAGCTTTGCCGGCGCGCCCGGCGGTCACGAGGCCGCGCCCGCCACCGGCATTCGCCCCGAGCCGCCCGCCGGGGAGATCCTGGAGGAGGAGACCCGCAGGCTCGCGGCGGACCTCGCACGGCTGGGCAAGCCCTTCCCGGTGCGCGTGGTGATGGCCGAGGGGGGCGGCCCCTTTCTCACTGCGGTGCGGTTGCCGGACGGAAGGTGGCTCGTGCTCCAGGGAACCCGCGGGATGATGCCGCCGCCGCCCGGCCCGCCCGGCGGCCCCTTCGGGCTCGCCACCTGGCTCGCCTTTCTGGTGGCGGGGGTGACGCTGGTGGTGTTCTTCGCCGTGCGCCGGCTGACGAAGCCCCTCTCCCTCATCGAGGAGGCGGTGGGGCGCATCGGCGCGGATGGCCAGCTGCCGGTGCTGCCCGAGCAGGGCGCCAAGGAGGTGCGCGCCGCCGCCGCCGCCATCAACCGGCTGTCGGCGCGGCTCAAGTCGGTCATGGACAGCCGCATGCGCATCGTCGCCGGCGCGGCGCATGATCTGCGCACCCCTCTCACCCGCATGCGGCTTCGCGCCGAGTTCATCGCCGACGAGGAGGAGCGCACCCAGTGGCTCGCCGACCTGGCCGAACTGGATCGCATCGCCGACAGTGCCATCCGCCTGGTGCGCGAGGAGGTGGAGGGCGGCCCGGAAGAGCGGGTGCGCTTCGACCGGCTGGTGACGGAGGTGGCCGCAGAGCTGGCCGAGGCCACCCATAAGGTGACGCTGCTGGAGGTGCAGCCCGCCACGGTTTCGGGGCGCTCCCTGTCGCTGAAGCGGGCGGTGCGCAACCTGGTGGTGAATGCCGCCACCCATGGCGGCGGCGCCCGCATCGCCCTGCACGCGCAGGGCGGGACCGTGGTCCTGATGATCGAGGATGACGGGCCGGGCATTCCCGAGGCCCTCATGGGGCGGGTGTTCGAGCCCTTCTTCCGGGTCGATCCCGGCCGCAAGGTCATCATCCCGGGGGCGGGGCTGGGGCTGGCCATCGCCCATGAGATCATCGGCCGGCACCGCGGCCGCCTCACCCTCGCCAACCGTCCCGGCGGCGGGCTGCTGCAGCGGGTGGAGCTGCCAGCGGCGGGCGAGGAAAGCACGCAGGACACCCTGAGCGCGATCCGGGCAAAGTGAATCCGTTTGCCCGGTGAATCGCCCTCTAAACTCAGGAAAGAGAATGCGTTGTCCGATCAGCTTGCGATGCAGGCCGATCGGCGCGTGTTCCAGAGGAGCGCGGCGGAGCGGCCGCGTTCCCCGTCCTCGGCGCAACCCCCGGCCTGCGGGGGTGCGGGCCGGCCGCAGCCGGCCGCGCGATCAGCGGGTGGGAACCGGCTTCTCGCCGCGATAATCGTAGAAGCCGCGCTGGGTCTTGCGGCCCAGCCAGCCGGCCTCGACATATTTCACCAGCAGCGGGCACGGGCGATACTTGGAATCCGCCAGCCCCTCGTGCAGCACCTGCATCACCGCAAGGCAGGTGTCGAGGCCGATGAAATCGGCCAGCTGCAGCGGGCCCATGGGATGGTTGGCGCCCAGCTTCATGGCCCGATCAATGGAGTCCACCGAACCCACGCCTTCATACAGCGTGTAGATGGCCTCGTTGATCATGGGCAGGAGGATGCGGTTGACGATGAAGGCCGGGAAGTCCTCGGCCACCGCATAGGTCTTGTGCAGGCGGGTGACGAACTGCTTCGAGCTTTCGAAGGTGTCGTCGTCGGTGGCGATGCCGCGCACCAGCTCCACCAGCTCCATCAGCGGCACCGGATTCATGAAGTGAATGCCGATGAAGCGCTCCGGCCGGTCCGTGGAGGCGGCGAGGCGGGTGATGGAGATGGAGGAGGTGTTGGACGCGAGCATCGCCTCCGGCTTCACCACGGCGCACAGGCCGGCGAAGATCTTGCGTTTGACCTCTTCCCGCTCGGTGGCGGATTCGATCACGAGGTCGCAATCGGAAAGATCGTCCACCTTCTCGGCCACGGCGATGCGGGTCAGCGCGCCCTGGCGGTCGGCCTCGCTCACGGTGCCCTTGGACACCTGCTTGGCCATGTTGCCGTTGATGGTTGCGATGCCGGAGCGGATGCGGTCGGCATCCGCGTCGTGGAGCGCCACGTCATAGCCGGCGAGCGCGCAGACGTGGGCGATGCCGTTGCCCATCTGGCCAGCGCCGATGACCCCGACCTTCTTGATCTCGAGCGGCATGATTCTCTCGTTTCGCCTTGATGCCGGGCGGAAGAGCCGGCGCCCTTCTGGCCGCGGCCGGGGGGACCCGGCCGCGTTCTTCTACGCTTATCCCTTCAGCTTGGCGATTTCCGCCTTCAGTTCGGGGATGACCGTGTTGATGTCGCCCACAATCCCGTAGTCGGCCACCTGGAAGATGGGGGCCTCCTCGTCCTTGTTGACGGCGACGATGACCTTGGAGTCCTTCATGCCGGCGAGGTGCTGGATGGCGCCGGAGATACCCAGCGCAATATACAGCTCGGGGGCCACCACCTTGCCGGTCTGGCCCACCTGCCAGTCGTTGGGAGCGTAGCCCGCGTCCACCGCCGCCCGCGAGGCGCCCACCGCCGCGCCCAGCGCGTCGGCCAGGGGCTCGATGAGCTCGGCGAACTTCTCCCGCGAGCCCACCGCGCGGCCGCCCGACACGATGATCTTGGCCGCCGTCAGCTCGGGACGGTCCGAGGCGGCGATGCTTTCCTCGACGAAGGTGGAGACGCCGGGGTCGCCGGCCGCCGACACGCTCTCCACCGCCGCCGCGCCGCCCTCGCCGGTGGCGGCGAAGGAGGCGGTGCGCACGGTCACCACCTTCTTGGCGTCGGTGGCCTTCACCGTCTGCACGGCATTGCCGGCATAGATGGGCCGCTCGAACGTGTCGGGGGCCACCACCTTGATGATGTCGGACACCTGCATCACGTCGAGCAGGGCCGCCACCCGCGGCAGCACGTTCTTCACCATGGCGGTGGAGGGGCCGACGATGGCGTCGTAGCCGGGCGCCAGCGCCACGATGAGCGCCGCCAGGGGCTCGGCGAGGCGGTGGGCATAGAGCGCGTCGTCGGCGACGAGCACCTTCTCCACGCCGGAGAGCCTGGCCGCGGCTTCCACGACGCCTGCGGCATTCTGGCCGGCCACGAGCACATGCACCGGGCCGCCCATGGCGGCGGCGGCGGTGAGCGCCTTGGCGGTGACGCCGTTGAGGGCCGAATTGTCGTGTTCGGCAACGAGCAGCACAGCCATCAGATCACCCCCGCCTCGTCCTTGAGCTTCGCCACCAGCTCGGCCACCGAGCCCACCTTCACGCCCGCCTTGCGGCCGGCCGGCTCCGCGGTGCCCAGCACCTGGAGGCGCGGGGCGACATCGACGCCGTAGTCCGCCGGGGTCTTCTCGGCGATGGGCTTCTTCTTGGCCTTCATGATGTTGGGCAGCGAGGCGTAGCGCGGCTCGTTGAGGCGCAGGTCGGTGGTGACGATGGCCGGGCCGGTGAGCTTCACGGTCTGCAGGCCGCCGTCGATCTCGCGGGTGACCGCCACGCCGCCGTCCTCGATGGTGACCTTCGAGGCGAACGTACCCTGCGGCCAGCCCAGCAGCGCCGCCAGCATCTGGCCGGTCTGGTTGCTGTCGTCGTCGATGGCCTGCTTGCCGAGGATGACGAGGCCGGGGGCTTCCTCGCCCACCACGCCCTTGAGGATCTTGGCCACCGCCAGCGGCTCCACCACGCCGTCCACCTTCACCAGGATGCCGCGGTCGGCACCCATGGCCAGCGCCGTGCGCAGGGTCTCGGAGGCCTGGGCCGGGCCGATGGACACCGCCACCACTTCCGTCGCCTTGCCGGCTTCCTTGAGGCGCAGCGCCTCTTCCACCGCGATCTCGTCGAACGGGTTCATGGACATCTTGACGTTGGCGAGCTCCACGCCCGACCCGTCCGACTTGACCCGGACCTTAACGTTGTAATCCACCACCCGCTTAACGGGCACCAGGATCTTCATAGAGGCGTGCTCCCCGTTCCCGAAAATGCGACCGGCGGTCGAAAAATCCCGCCTGTCGCCATGACGTCCGCCTGTTCCCTGCGATGCAGCATTTCTTGCGGGGCGGCAACGTAGGAGGGGGCCGAAAGCGTGTCAACGCTCGCTCTTGCCCGGTGCCGGCCGGCTCGGCACCCCCGAGGGATCGCGATCCAGCAGCGCGACCCCGGGGCGGCGCATGACGGTGACGAGCAGGGCGCCGCAGACAAAGCCGCCGATATGGGCCCACCACGCCGTGTCCTGGTCGTCGGCGGCGAGGATCTGCCACACCTGAAGGGCGAACCAGGCGCCGATGACCCACACCGCCGGCACCCGCAGCGGGATCTTCATGAACACCAGCGCCCACAGGCGGATGTTGGGATGCAGCATGAGATAGGCGGCGATCACCCCCGCCACCGCCCCGGAGGCGCCCACCAGCGGCACTTCCGAGCCGGGGTCCGCGACGATGTGCGCCGCGCCCGCCACCACGCCGCACAGCAGGTAGAAGGCCAGGAAGCGCACATGGCCCATGGCGTCCTCCACATTGTCGGCGAACACCCAGAGGAAGGCCATGTTGCCGATGAGGTGCAGCCAGCCGCCGTGCAGGAACATGTAGGTGAGCAGCGTGAGCGCCGCGGGCAGGCGCTCGTAGCCCTCGGGCAGCACCGCCTCGCCCGTCACCACGGCGGGAATGGCGCCATAGGCGAGCACCCCCGCTTCGCTCACCTCGCCGAACGCCCCGTGCTGCAGCGCCACGAAGACGAACACGTTCAGCGCCAGCAGCGCCCAGGTGACATAGGGGCGCACCACATGTTCGAGCGGATTGGCGTCGGCGATGGGGACGAACATGTTGTTCACCGCATGTTGCGGAAGGCGAGGCACCCGCACCCCCGTCCGGCGCGAGCTTAGAGCGCGATCCGATCAAATTGAATCAGTTTGATCGGTGAATCGCCCTCCAGATCCAGGATGGAGAACGCGTTCCCTGCAGCGCGGCGCGTCCCCGTGGGCAGGTCCGGCTGCAGAACCAACCGTGCCGGCGCGCTACCGGCTCGCGCCGGGCACCCAGAGCACGTCGTCGGCGCCGCGGGCATTGGCATGGCGGCCGGCGACGAACAGCAGGTCGGACAGCCGGTTCACATAATGGATGGCGGGGGCGCCCACCATGCCGTCCGCCTGGTGCGACAGGGCCACCATGATGCGTTCCGCCCGCCGGCACACGGTGCGGGCGAGGTGCAGGTGGGCCGCCGCCGCGGTGCCGGCCGGCAGGATGAAGGAGGTGAGGGGGGAAAGCCCGGCATTCAGCGTGTCGATGTCCGCTTCCAGCCGGGCCACCTGGGCCGGCACGATGCGCAGGGCGGCGCCCTCTGCCTCCCCCGGTGCCGGCGGCACGCACAGGTCGGCGCCGAGGTCGAAGAGGTCGTTCTGCACCCGCTTGAGCATTCCATCCAGCGCCGGATCGCCCTGCAGATGCAGGCGGGCGACGCCGATGACGGCGTTGGTCTCGTCCACCGCGCCGTAGGCCTCCACGCGCAGGTCGTATTTCGCCACCCGGGCGCCGGTGCCAAGGCCGGTGGTGCCGTCGTCGCCGGTGCGGGTGTAGATCTTGTTCAGCTTAACCATGGTGCGCAGCTCTCTCCATCGCTGCCTTATCCTACCGTCCCATGGCGTAGATCGTCACCATCACCAGGATGAGGGCGAGGAACTGGAACAGCACGCGCAGCTGCATCAGCCGCTGGGAGCGCTGGGGCGAGCCGCCGGCGGCGAAATTGAACAGCCCCAGCAGCAGCACGCCCGCCACGAGGGCGAGGGCCAGCGGGATGAAGAGATAGACCGACCAGTGGACCATGGGGCACCTGCGGGGAAGCGGGCTTGGCGTTCCGCTTCAGTTCAGGATGGCGATCGCCGCGTTGAGGGTGGAGGCGTAGCACACCCAGGCAAGATAGGGCACCAGCAGCGCGCCGGCGATCCGGTCCGCGCGGAAGGCGGCCATAACCGCCGCCGCCAGCACCGCCACCAGCGCCAGGATGACCGCAAGGCCGGCGATGATGGCATGGAGGCCGAAGAAGACCGGCGACCACGCCGCATTGAGCAGGAGCTGGGCGAGGAACAGCGCGATGGCGCGCCGGCGCGCCGGCCCGGGGGGCGCGCGGTCCCACAGCCGCCACAGCGCTACCGCCATGAGCAGGTAGAGCACGGTCCAGGCGACGGGAAAGGCCGCATTGGGCGGGGTCCAGGCCGGCTTGGCCAGGTTCTGGTACCAGCCGGCGATGGCCGGGGCGGTGACCATGCTGCCGAGCACCGCGACAAGGGCCACCAGCGCCAGGCAGCCCAGAAGCCGCAGCCGCGACACGGCGCAGGGGGAAAGGGGCCGGGGGAGGGTCCTGGTCATGCAGCACTCCGGCGGGGGGGGGACGCTTCGCCTCCCTTATAGGGCGGGGGTGCCGCTCTGGATCGCACGGCTGCCGCCCAGGCGAGTCTGATCGAAGTCAAGGGCGACGACGCAATTGCGGGGGCGGCGGCCGGGCCGCCCAACGCTGTGTCCGGCGCAACAAAATCGAGGAGTTTCAATCCGCTGCGGGTCGAGCCGTCGGCCGCTCACGCGGCGATGTGGCGCTCGATCTCGTCCACCGGCAGCTTCACCAGATCCTTGGCGATCTCGCCGCTCACCAAGGCCTTCACCTGCGGGCTGAGGGCCTCGCGCAGGGTGCCGAGGGCCTTGGGCGGGGCGACGATGAGAATGGCGCCGATCTGCCCTTCTCCCGCCAGGGCACCGAGGCGGCCGGCCACGCGGGCGAGGAAGGCGGCTTCCGCCGCCGCATGCAGGTCCGGCTGCTCCACGGCGCTGCGCGCGGTGCTGGCGGATTCATGCACCCGGCCGGGACGATCCGTGCCGAGGGCGGCGGTGCCGGGATGTGGTTCGGTGAGGGTTTCCAGCACGCTCAGCCGGGGCGCCGGCGCAATGCCGCCATCGGCGAACAGAAGCGCCTTCGCACCATCGCACACCAGAACCAGCCGCCGCGCCTTTTCGAGCTTCGTCATCCGAATGCCTCCCTAGAGCGCGATCCGATCAAATGGACTCAATTTGATCGGTGAATCGCGCTCTCACTTAAGGATAGAGAACGCGTTATCCGATCAGCTTGCGTTGCAAGCTGATCGGCGCGTGCTCTGGTGGGCGCCGGCCGCGGGGCGCGGCGCGACGGATATTCTTATCAGCATGGCCCCCCGCCGCCGGGTCGCCTTGATGCGGGTCAACGCGCCCGGGGTTGCCCGCCTGCGACCGTATGCACCGTGGCGCGCGATTGCGGCGGGCCGGCAGGCATGACAGCATTCAATTTCAGCGATTTCCGGGCGCGGACCCTGCCGCGCGCCAGGTGCCCGCGGGGCACCCCGGTGGGAGAGGAGGCCTCGCAATGCCATTTCTCGTCAAGTTCCTGGTGCGGCATGCCGCCATCGGCGTTGGCGTGGCCGCGGTGTTCGTGGGCCTGCTGGTGGCGTTCGACGTGGCGCGGCTCGGCACCTTGTTCGCCACCTCGGCGGACGGGATGCTGGCGCTGGCGGTGCTCACCTTCGCCCTCGGCCTCACCTTCGGCAGCGTACAGATGGGCTTTGCCGTGATGCTGATGAGCGACAAGGACGAGCCCCCGGCCGGCCACCGCATCCGCCTCACCCGCCTGGTGCCCCGCTTCGCCCGCATCACCGCCGGGCGCTGAGCGCGAGGACGCAGCCCGGGCGGATCGCATTCCGCCCGGTGAATCCGCCTTCCGCCTGAAGATGCAGGCCGCGCCCGCCGTTCCGGCCTGCGCGCCATTGCGCGGTTTCGTCCCGAGCAGCCCCGTCCCGGACCGGGCCGATGGCGACAGCCGCCGGCGCCGGGGCGGGAAGTGCGTTCGGCCCCCGCCACCCGCCACCTGCTTCTCCGGCCTCTTGCGTCGCCGCCCCGCTACTGCCCCTTGCGCTTGAACGCCTCCGCCAGCGCCGCGCCGAATGCGCCCTGGGCGCCCGGCTTCTCCTTCTGCGCCGGGCCGCGGCGGGCGTCGCGTCCCTCGCTCTGGCGCGGCTGGTCCGAACGCGGCGTGTTCGCGCGCGCCTCCTGCGACCCACCGGACGGACGCCCGCCGGCATCGTCCTTGCGCATGGACAGGGCGATGCGCTTGCGCTTCACATCCACCTCCACCACGCGCACCTTCACCACATCGCCGGCCTTGACCACCTCGTGGGGGTCCTTCACGAAGCGGTCGGCCAGCGCCGAGACATGCACCAGCCCGTCCTGGTGGACGCCGATGTCCACGAACGCGCCGAAGGCGGCCACATTGGTCACCGTGCCCTCCAGCACCATGCCGGGCTTGAGGTCGCTCATCTCGTGGACGCCCTCCGCGAAGGTGGCGGTCTTGAAGGCGGGGCGCGGATCGCGGCCGGGCTTCTCCAGCTCGCTGAGGATGTCGCGCACCGTGGGCAGGCCGAACCGCTCGTCCACGAAGGCGCGCGGGTCCACCGCCTTGAGCGCCGCCGTGTCGCCCATCAGCGCCCGCACATCCCGCCCGCAGGCGGAAACGATCTTCTTGGCGACGTCATAGGCCTCCGGGTGCACCGCCGAGGCATCCAGCGGCTCGGCCCCGTTGGGGATGCGCAGGAAGCCGGCGGCAAGCTCGAAGGTGCGCGGGCCGAGGCGGGCGACCTTCAGAAGCTCCTTGCGGGTCTTGAACGCACCCACCGAATTGCGATGGGCGACGATGGCCTCCGCCAGCGAGGCGCCGAGGCCGGACACGCGGGCCAGCAGGGAGGCGGAGGCGGTGTTGAGGTCCACGCCCACCGCGTTCACCGCATCCTCCACCACCGCGTCGAGGGCCTTCGCCAGGCGCGCCTGGTCCACGTCGTGCTGGTACTGGCCCACGCCGATGGCCTTGGGCTCGATCTTCACCAGCTCCGCCAGCGGGTCCTGCAGGCGGCGGGCGATGGAGACCGCGCCGCGGATCGAAACGTCGATGTCCGGCATCTCCGCCGCCGCCGTGGCGGAGGCGGAATAGACCGAGGCGCCGGCCTCGCTCACCACCACCTTGATGGGGTGCGGCGGCGGCAGCATGGCGAGCAGGTCCGCCACCAGCTTGTCGGTTTCCCGGCTGGCGGTGCCGTTGCCGATGGCGATCAGCTCCACATTGTGCCGGCGGATGAGGCTGGCCAGCTCCGCGCTCGCCCCCTGCACGTCGTTGCGCGGCTGGAACGGATAGATGGTGGAGGTGGCAATGAGCTTTCCGGTGCCGTCCACCACCGCCACCTTCACGCCGGTGCGGATGCCGGGATCAAGCCCCATGGTGGCGCGCGAGCCGGCCGGGGCGGCGAGCAGAAGATCCTTGAGGTTGCGGGCGAAGACGCGGATGGCCTCCTCTTCGGCACGCTCGCGCATCTCGCCCATCAATTCCACGGTGAGGTGGAGCGAGAGCTTCACCCGCCACGCCCAGCGCGCCACCTCCAAAAGGAAGCCGTCGGCCGGCGCGCCGCCCGCCAGCGGAATGGCGTAGGCCTCGGCGACGATGCGCTCGGCCGGCTTCACCGGGGTGGTGGCGTCCTCGTCCACCACCAGGTCGAGGGTCAGCATTTCCTCGTTGCGCCCGCGCAGCATGGCGAGCACGCGGTGGCTGGGGGCGGTGGCCCACTTTTCCTGATGGTCGAAATAGTCGCGGAACTTGGCGCCGGCCTCCTCCTTGCCCTCGGCCATCTTCGCCTTCAGCACGGCGCTGGCCTTCATGTGGGCGCGCAGCCGGCCCACCAGCTCCGCATTCTCGGCGAAGGTTTCCACCAGGATATCGCGGGCGCCGTCCAGCGCCGCCTTGATGTCCGCCACCTGCTCGGTGAGGAAGGCGGCCGCGCGCTCGGCCGGGGCGATGCTGCGGTCCGCCAGGATTGCTTCTGCAAGAGGCCCGAGCCCCTTTTCGCGGGCGATCTCCGCCTTGGTGCGGCGCTTGGGTTTAAAGGGGAGGTAGAGGTCTTCCAGCTCGGCCTTGGTGGTGGCCGCCTCGATCTTGCCCTTCAGCTCGTCGGAAAGCTTGCCCTGGCCGGCGATGGAGGCAAGCACGCTGGCGCGGCGGCTTTCCAGCTCGCGCAGGTAGGACAGGCGCTCTTCCAGCGTGCGCAGCTGGGTGTCGTCGAGGCCGCCCGTCACCTCCTTGCGGTAGCGGGCGATGAAGGGAACCGTGGCGCCTTCGTCGATGAGGGCGACGGCGGCGCTCACCTGAGCCGGGCGGGCGTTGATCTCGGCGGCGATGATCCGGGCGATCATCTCGCCGTTGCCGTGCGCGGTGGTGGCCATTTGTGCTCCTTCGGTCTCGGGCGCACGGCCATAGCGGAGGAGTGTGGCGCTGTCACGCCGGGGGTGGCGCTGGCGGAACGGGCCACCGCCGGTGCCGGTCCCGCACCGCCGGGCGTGCGCCGGCGATGCGGGGCCGCCCGTGCCTCAGATGAGCCCGGCGAGAATGCCGACGCCGGCCACCGCCACCGCCGCGCCGGCCCCGCGCACATAGCGGCTGCCATAGGCCTCGCCGAAGCGGCCGATGGCCATTCCGAGGCCGATGCCGGCCAGGTGCAGCAGGCCGGTGGCCAGCATGAAGCCGAGGCCATAGGCGAGGCCCGAGGCATCCGCCGGCATCTCCTCGCCATGGGCATGGCCGTGGAAGATGGCGAAGAAGCCCACCAGCGCCATGGCCACTGCCAGCGGCGCCTTCACGCCGAAGGCCACCACGAGGCCGAGGACCACCACGGAGAGGGCGATCCCCAGCTCCACGAACGGGACGTCCACGCCGGAAATGCCCAGCGCGCCGCCCACCGCCATGAGGGCGACGAAGGTGACCGGCACCGCCCAGATGGCGCGCCCGCCCAGCTGGTAGGCGAAGATGCCCACCGTGACCATGGCTAGCAGGTGGTCGAGGCCGCCCAGAGGATGGGCGAAGCCGTGGCTGAAGCCATGCACGTCGCCGACGCCCGTATGGGCGAACGCCAGCTGCGGCAGGAGGGTGAGGGCGGCAGCGGCGATGGCCGTGCGGGCTGTGCGATGCATGAAGGACTCCCCAGGGTTGGACGGTTTCAGCAGATGCGGGGCAGTTGGTCGCCGACGAGCATGTCGACGATGCGCTCACCCCCGAAGCGCGTACGCATGACGACCCGGCCGGGCCGTTCGGATGTGACCTCGCCGATGATCGCCGCATCCCCGCCGAGGGGATGGGCGCGCAACGCGGCAAGGGCGGCGCCCGCCTCCGCGCGGGGCACCACCGCAAGGATCTTGCCCTCGTTGGCGAGGTAAAGCGGGTCGAGGCCAAGGATCTCGCAGAAGCCCATCACCTGCGGCCGCATGGGCAGGGAAAGCTCATCGAGCCGCACACCCACGCCGCTGGCCTCCGCCAGTTCGTTCACCACCGCGGCGATGCCGCCGCGGGTGGCGTCGCGCATCATGCGGATGCCGGGGGCGGCCGCGATCAGCGCGTCGATGAGGCCGTTGAGGGGGGCGCAGTCGCTCTCGATCAGGGTGTCGAGGGCAAGGTCGCCGCGGGCATTGAGGATGGCGGCGCCATGGTCGCCGAGAAGGCCGTTCACCAGCACCACGTCGCCCGGCTGCGCGCGGGTGATGCCCACGTCGAGGCCGGTGCGCACCACGCCGATGCCGGTGGTGGTGACGAACAGCTTGTCGCAGGCGCCCCGCGCCACCACCTTGGTGTCGCCGGTCGAGAGTACGACGCCCGCTTCCCGCGCCGTCTGCGCCATGGAGGCCGCCACCCGGCGCAGCGTCTCCACGGGCAGCCCTTCCTCGATGATGACGGCGCAGGAGAGGGCCACGGGCCGCGCCCCGCCCACCGCAAGGTCGTTCACCGTGCCGCACACGGCCAGCTTGCCGATGTCGCCGCCGGGGAAGAACAGGGGGTCCACCACGAAACCGTCGGTGGTGAAGGCGAGGCGGTCGCCATGGGCCATCAGGGCGGCGAGATCAAAGCGCGCCTGGTCCTCCGGCGCGGCGCGCTCCGCGCCGGAGAAGGCGGAGAGGAACACGTCGTCGATCAGGTCGCGCATGGCGCTGCCGCCGCCGCCATGGGCGAGGGTGACGGTCTTGTGGGTCAAGGGCCGGCGGCGGCCGGCGGCAGGGGTGGCGAAAGGTATGGTCATGCGGCCTCGCCCCGTATTCCGCCATATTGATAGTAAGCCGCGCAAGAACCTTCCGAGGAGACCATGAGCGCGCCCAGCGGCGTCTCGGGGGTGCAGCCCTTGCCGAATTCCGGGCAGGCCCAGGGCTTCACCGCCCCCGTGAGCACCTCGCCGCAGCGGCAGGAGGAGGGGTCCGCCACCTTGATGTCCGGCACCGCGAAGCGCCGTTCCGCATCGAAGGCCGCATAAGGCGCGGTGAGCCGCACCCCCGAGCCGGCGATGGAGCCGAGGCCGCGCCATTCGAACGTCTCGCGCGGCTCATACACCTCCTGCACCGCCTTCAGCGCCGCCGGATTGCCGAATTCCGGCACCACGCGGGCATATTGGTTCTCGATGCGGGCGCGGCCCTCCTCGATCTGCTGCAGCACCATGAGGAGCGATTGCAGCAGGTCGATGGGCTCGAAGCCGGAGACCACGAGGGGCCGGCCGAACTCCTCGGCGATGAAGCGGTAGGGCGCCGTGCCGATCACCATGGAGACATGCCCCGGCCCGATGAAGCCGTCGATGCCGAAATCCGGCTGCTCCAGCAGTGCGCGCAGGGTGGGGATGATGGTGATGTGGTTGCAGAACAGGGAGAAGTTCGCCACCCCCTCGCGTGCCGCCCGCTGCACGGTCAGGGCCGTGGAGGGCATGGTGGTCTCGAAGCCGAGGCCGAAGAACACCACCTCGCGGTCGGGGTTGCGGCGCGCCAGCGCCAGCGCATCCAAAGGCGAATAGACCATGCGCACGTCCGCCCCCTCGGCCTTGGCCTGGAGCAGGCTCTTGCGGGAGCCCGGCACGCGCATGGCATCGCCGAAGGTGGTGAAGATCACCTCCGGGCGCTCGGCGATGGCCACGCAATCGTCCACCCGCCCCATGGGCAATACGCATACCGGGCAGCCGGGCCCGTGCACGAACTCCACCAGGTCGGGCAGCAGGCCCTCCAGCCCGTAGCGGAAGATGGCGTGGGTGTGCCCGCCGCACACTTCCATGATGGCGAAGGGGCGGTCCCGTCCCCGCTCCAGGCGGGCGGCGATGGCGCCGATCTCCTTCACCAGCGCGGCGGCCAGGGCCGGATCGCGGAATTCGTCCACATAGCGCATGTGCGGTCTCCTCAGCGCGGGGTGGCGAGCAGCTCGACGCTGCCGGTGGTGAGCGCGTCCATCTCGGCGGCCGCCTCGCCGATCTCGGTGAGCACCTTGAGGGTGGCGGCGGCCTCTTCCTCGTCGATGCGGCTCATGGCGAAGCCCACGTGCACCAGCACCCAGGCGCCTACCAGGTCCGCCAGGGGCGCGCCGGGCGCGGCGACGCACACCACGTCCACCGTGCGGCGCACGCCGGAGACGTCCACCACGCAGAGCATGGCCTCCTCGTCGGCGACGGCGACGATCTGTCCGGGAATGCCGAGGCACATGGGGTGGCTCCTTCTTCTTGCGTTCGTTGGCGTCAGTGGGACTGGCCGAAGGCGCCGCCGCGGGAAATCCCGTAGCGGTCGAGCTTGGCGCGCAGCCCCACGCGGGAGAGGCCCAGCTCCTCCGCGGCACGGCTCTTGTTCCAGCGGCAGCGCACCAGGGTTTCAGTGAGGATGGTGGCCTCCATGCGCTCGATGCGGTCCTTCAGGGGGCCGCCGTCCGGCAGGGCGATGGCCTCCGGTGCACGGCTTTCCGGGGCGCGGGTCTCGGCCGCCGCGGCGCGCACCACGTGGGGCGAGAGCAGGTCGGCGGAAAGCATGTCGCGTTCGGCCAGCACCAGCATGCGCGTCACCTCGTTCTGCAGCTCGCGCACGTTGCCGGGCCAGTCATAGGCCCGCATGCAGGAAAGGGCCTCCTCGGTGTAGCCCTTGGCGCGCTTGCCGTGCTGGGTGCAGAGCGCATCGAGGATGCTCTGGGCCAGCACCGGAATGTCGGGCCGGCGCTCGCGCAGGGCCGGCAGGGTCAGCACCATGGCGCACAGGCGGTAATAGAGGTCCTCGCGGAACCGCCCGCGCCCCACCTCGCCATAAAGGTCGCGATGGGTGGCGGCCAGCACCCGCACATTGACCCGCTTGGATTCGTTGGAGCCCACCGGGCGGATCTCGCCCTCCTGCAGGAAGCGCAGCAGCTTCACCTGGAAGGCGGGGGAGACGTCGCCGATCTCGTCCAGGAAGATGGTGCCGCCGTCCGCCTGGTCGAGCAGGCCGATGCGGGTGACGTGGGCGCCGGTGAAGGCGCCCTTCTTGTGGCCGAACAATTCGGATTCCAGCAACTCGTCCGGGATCGCCCCGCAATTCACCGCGAAGAAGGGGCGGTCGGACCTCAGGCTCGAATAATGGATGGCGCGGGCCAGCAGTTCCTTGCCGGTTCCCGTCTCGCCATGGATGAGCACGGGCACGTCGAAGGTCGCCACCTGCGCGGCGCGGGTGCACACCGCGCTGAGCACGCTGCCGGGAGCGCGGATGAGGGTGTCGAAGTGGAAATTCTGCTTCACCCGCGCTTCCAGCGCGCCCAGCCGGGCCTCGGCGGTGGTGGTGGTGAGCTTCATTTCCAGGTTCAGCCGCTCATGGTCGCGCTGCAGCTGGAACAGGTGGGCGGCGTTGCGCGCCGCCAGCAGCAGCTGGTCCGGGTGCCAGGGCTTGGGGATGAACTGGTAGATGCCGGCCTCGTTGATGGCGCCGATCATGTCTTCCGGCTCGGTGTAGCCGGTGACGATGATGCGCAGGATGTCCGGCCAGCGCTCGCGCACCTCGGTGAGCAGGGCGACGCCGGAGGTCTGCGGCATTCTTTGGTCGCAGAACACCACCTGGATCCATTCGTGCTCCAGATGGCGCCGCGCCTCCTCCGCATTGAGGGCGGTGAAGACGTCGAATTCCTCGTCCAGCACGCGGGCGATGACCTCCACCGAGCGCGGCTCGTCGTCCACCACGAGGATGGCGGGGCGGCGGTTCATCGCGCGGCCCCGGCGGCGGCGCGAAGGGCGGCGGCTTGCGCCTCGCGCGCGGCGGCCAGCTCGTTCAGGCGGGTGGCGCGGGCGGCTTCGAGCCAGCCGATCCATCGGGCAAGGCCGATGTCGCCGCGCGACGAGGTGGCGAGGATCTCCGCCTTCGGATTGATGCGCCGGATGTTGGCTTCCAGCCTTGCCATGTCCGCATCCACATGCGGCGCAAGGTCCGCCTTGGTGATGAGCACGAGGTCGGCGCCCTCGAAGATGTCGGGATATTTCAGCGGCTTGTCGTCGCCCTCGGCCATGGAGATGAGGGTGACGCGCCGGGTTTCCCCAAGGTCGAAGGCGGCGGGGCAGACGAGGTTGCCCACATTCTCGATGAAGAGGAGGCCGCCGGGGGGCAGGGGCAGCTTTTCCAGCGCATGGCCCACCATGTGGGCGTCCAGGTGGCAGCCCTTGCCGGTGTTGATCTGCACCGCCGGGGTGCCCACGGCGCGGATGCGCGCGGCGTCGTTGTCGGTCTGCTGGTCGCCCTCGATGACGGCGCAGGGCAGCCGGCCGGAAAGCGCCTTCAGCGTCTCCACCAGCAGCGAGGTCTTGCCGGCGCCGGGGCCGGACAGGAGGTTCAGCGCCAGGATGCCGGCGGCATCCAGCCGGGCGCGGTTGCGGCCGGCATAATCGTCGTTCTTGGCCAGGATGGAGGTCTCGATCTCCACCATGCGCGCCTGGGAAAGGCCCGGCGCATGGGCGCGGGCGGGGCCGGCACCATAGTCCAGCGTGCCGGCGTGGTCGTGCGGCGCGTGGTCGTGGGCATGGCTGTGGGTATGGCCGTGGCCGTGGTCATGCTCGTGCCCGTGCCCGTGCCCGTGCCCGTGCCCTTCCCCGTGCCCGTGCGCATGGCTGTGGGTGGTGCCGTCGGCATGGGTATGGGTGTGAGCGTGGGCCGGCGCTCCCGCCGGGTCGGAAATGGTGGCGCCGTCGCCGCTGCAGCCGCAGACCGTGCACATCACATGACCTCCAGGTCCTTGATCTTCATCTCCGTGCCGCCATTGGGCACGAGGCGTTCCCCGCCGCATCCGGGGCAGGGGGCGAGGCGGTGAGCGAGCGGCACGGTCTCGCTGCAGTCGAAGCACCAGGCGGTGCCGTCTTCCTCCAGCACCACCAGTTCCGCGCCTTCGGCCAGGGAGCCGCGCATCACCACGTCGAAGCCGAAGCGCAGCGCCTCCACCTCGATGCCGGCGAAGCGGCCGATGGCGAGGCGCACGCGGGTGACGCGGGAGAAATTCTGCGCCTTCGCCGCCTCTTCCATGGCGCTGAGCAGGCTCTCGCACACCGCCATCTCATGCATGGGCCGCCTCCCGGGCCGGGGCGAGGACGACGGGCACGCAGGGATTGATGGCGCTCACCAGGAGCGGCGCCAGCCGCCGCCCCAGCGGGCCGGGGGAGAGCGCGGCGAAGGCCCGCTCCAGCAGCCCGCCCGGCGCCAGGTTCCAGGCGCTGGGGGAGAGGATGCGGTAGGCGGCGACGCGTCCGTCCTCCACCCGCGCGGCATGGCCCAGCAGCCCGCGGGCGGCCGGCGCGAGGCCGAGGCTGGGCGGGCTCTGCGGCCATTGCGGCGCGGCGGGAGCACGGGCAGCGGCGGCAAGGGCGGCGAGGCAATCCACCAGGCGGGCGAGGAGGCGCACGAACAGGCTGCGCCCTTCGGCGGCCATCAGCGCGGCGAGCAGGGGAGTGTCCGCGGTGCGCCCGAGGGCGCCGGTCTCGCGCAAGGGGTCGGCCGGCTGCGGGTTCGGCGCGGCTGCGGCCTGCAGGGCGCAGGCCACATCCGCTTCGGTCAGCTCGGCCAGGGCGGCGCGCCCTTCTGCCGGGTCGAAGCGGCGGATTTGGGCGAGGCGGCGGGCGGTGGGGGTTGGCGCAGCGCGGAGCCATGCCTCCAGCTCTGCGGGGGAGAAGGCTGCGAGCGCGCGGGCATCCCCCACCAGCGCCGCCGTCAGGCCGGCATCCCCGCCCGGTCGCGCCAGCAGCCCCAGAGTGTCCCGGTCGGGCGCCTCGCCGAGGGCCGCCGGCCAGTGATGGAGGATGGCAAGGGCATGGTCGCGCACCGTCTCCCGCGCCATGGCGGCGGGATCTGCCGGTTGCGGCAGGCCGAGGGCGGCGGCCGCGGCTAGGCCATGGGCGGCACCGCACAGATTGAACACCAGCGGCACCAGCCGCGCCGCGTCCTGCGGGGTGCGGCCCACCAGGACCTGCGCCGGGTCCGCGCCCCGCTCGCGCGTGATCCGCCATGCGCCGCCTTCGCCCCCGGCATCAAGGGTGACGGCGAGGCGCAGGAGGTGGCCCGCCGCGCTCATGCGCCCTCGCTTCCGGCGGCTTCGCCGCGAGGGCCGAAGATCATGGCCCGGCGTGAAACCTCCGCCGGGGCGGCGTGTGGGGGCAGCGCCGGCGCGCCTTCGGCCGCTTGCCTCTGCGCTTCCGCCTCCGCCTCCAGCCGGGCCTCGGCCCGGCGGCGGATCTCGCCGGTGCGGGTGCCGTCCTCCCGATTGGCGGGATCGAGCAGGGCCGGCAGCACCGCCTGCGCCGTTTCCACCGCCTGCAGCATGGAGGAGAAATCGAACATGGGCGAGAACAGGGAGCAGGCCTTGTAGGGGCCGGTTTCCGGCCGTGTGGCGGCGAGGAATTCGTAGCTGCCCGAGGGGAATTCGATCAGTTCCCTGTCGCCGGTGCGCAAGGCCGACCAGTCGTCGCCCGCGCCGGGCAGCAGCACCAAATTCATGAACCATGGCGTCACCAGCACGCCCAGGGCCCGGCCCTCATGAGCGCGAAAGCCCACCGCCTTCACCCCCAGCGTCTCGTTGACGAAGGGCACCCCCTTCATCTTGGCCGCATGGATCTCGCGGAACACCGCCTCGAACCGGCCGGGCATCTCGCGCAGCGTGGCGTCGAGGTGGGGGTCGGGGGGCGGCGGGGCGGCCACGGCCGGCAGGTGGGGCGCGCCGCCGTCCAGCACCATGAACTGGTCGCGCGCGCCGTCGCAGACCGGGCAGCGCCAATGGTCGGGCAAAGCGTTGAAGGGCGTGCCGGGCGGAATCTGCCACGTCTCGCAGCCCTCCGCCGGGTCGTAGACGTGCCAGCACACCTTGCATTCCAGCCGTGCGGCGGGAGACAGGCGGGCCTTGTCGCCCAGATAGGAGCCTTCGAAGAAGGCGCGCGGATCACTCATGGCGCCCCCCTAGCGGATGGCCGCCAGCACCTCGACGAGGCGCTCGGCGGAATCGGCGATGTCCTCGACGGCGGCACATGCCACCTCCGGCACCTCGCTCACCTCGATGGTGTCGAGGATGAGCATGTCCTGCGAATTGAAGAAGCGCACCCGCCAGACGTTCCGGGTGGCGGTGGCGTCGATGCGGCAATTGCCGTAGCCGCGGGACAGCACGGTGGTGGCCCCCTGGCCCAGCCGCGCGTCCAGCATGGCGAGGTCTTCCGGCGTGTGCGGCAGCAGGGAGAGGTTGATGACGTGGGCTGCGTCCCCCGCCTGCCGGGTGCGCGCCCGGTGCTCGATCTCCACCAGCAGGGCCGGGGCGTTGAAGATGCCCGGCAGCGGCGCGTCGAGGCCGGACAGGTCGATGCCCGCGCCGCTGCCGAAGGCGCGCACCAGGGCGCCGCGGGGGAAGGCCCCCACCTCGATGCGGTCGATGCCGGCGCCGCCGCGCACCCGCCACACGCCGGCAAAGGTGGCTTCCTGGATTTCCATGGGCCGGGCGTCGCCGCCCGCGGCCACCTTCACCGCCACCTCGCCCTCGCCCATGGCCTCGTCCACCAGCGCGAGGTTGGCGGCGTCGAGATGGGCCAAGGCCACGGGCAGGCAGGCGCCGGGGGTCCAGGCGTTGAGGGCGGCGATCACCTCTTCCAGCGCCGCCAGGGCGGGGGCGAGGCGCTCCTTGTCCGCCACCTCCGGCAGATGGGCCTCGAAGGTGCGCATGCCGGACGGCAGCGGCAGGTAGGCGAGGCCGTCCTCGTCGGCCGCACTCTGGCTGCCGGGTCCGAAGCCGACGGGGGGCTGCGTGGCGAAGGGGGAGGAGGACATAAGGCTCGGCCTCAATGGGTGGCGGCGGAGGGGGCGGCAAGCAGGGCGCCGAGGCGCGCGAGATATTCGTCCCAGTCCCGCATGCGGGAGATGGCGCCCACCGGCGCGCCGCCGCGCACCACGACGATGGCGGGCAAGGCCAGGCTCATGGCGTCGCGCAGGGCCGCCTCGGTCCGGGGGCCGGCCACCGCGCCGCCCAGCTGGGCCTCGCCGCCCAGCGCCTTCACCAGTTCCGGCAGCACCACCGCGATGTCGGGGCTCTCCAGGTGGGCCTTGCCATGGGCGGGCAGGAACAGGAGATGGTCGCGCGCATCGAGGCGGGCGGTGTCCTCCGGCGCCTCCACATAGGCATAGGCGCGCTCGGCCACGAGGCGGCGCACGAGGGGGTGGAGGGCGAGGAGCGCATCGGCCTCGGGCATCAGGCTTCCTTTCGGCCGGCGGCATAGGCCGCGGCGAGATGGGGCGGCAATTGGGGCTCGCGCCCGGCAAGGTCGGCGAAGGCGCGGTCCACGGCGGCGGCGTCGGCCTCTCCGGCCATGATGGCGGCGACCCCGGCCAGCGCCTCGGCGATGAGCCGGGCCTCCTGCGCATCGAGGGCGCGGCGGGCGGCGCCCTGGAACACCAGCACGAAGTCGCCCACCTGCGCGTCCGGCACCAAGGCGAGGTCCACCCCTTCGAAGTGCCCGTCGGCGCTGCACAGGGCGCTTGGCCCGTTCAGTTCCTCGATGCGCATGGGCAGGCCGAGGCACATGGCGGCGCCTCAGGAGCGCGGCGCGGCGAGCACGCGGGGGTCGCCGATGCGGCAGGCCTCCTCGGGGCTCGGGCGCTGGGATTCATAAGGGTCGCGGGAGACCGCGGCGGTGACGAGGCTGCCGGCGCCGCTGCGTGCCGCGGGCACGATGGCGAATTCATCCTTCAGGATTTCCAGCACCTTGCGCGCGGCAGGCTCCACCTGCGCCGCCACGGTGGCGGTGAGGCTGCCGCCGTAATCGTCCAGGAGTTCGGGCTGCACGCCCACCAGGACGATGCGGGACGGGGTGCGGCCGCGCAGGGCGAGCAGGCCGAGGATTTCCTGGAAGCCGGTCTGGTGCAGGCTGACCTTGCGGGTGGCCAGGACGGCGGGAACCTCGCCGTCGGCCAGCACATGGAGGGTGCCGGGGGGCAAATCGTAATCCACCGCATCGACGATGACGACGCCGTCCGCCTCTTCCAGATAGGGCAGAAGATAGAGGCCCTGGGTGCCGCCATCCAGCAGGGTCACGGTGTCGGGGAAGGCGTGGGAGGCGTCCAGCGCCTCCAGCACCCGCACGCCGAAGCCCTCGTCGGCCCAGAGGATGTTGCCGATCCCCAGTACGAGGATGCGCGCAGCTTTCCGTTCGTCGTCCATGCGACGCATCCCTCCCTGCCTGTCTCCCCAACCGACGATCTGCCGCCGTCTGGCTTTCGAGTTCCTCTAATTCAAGGAGTGTGCCAGCCCCTTCGGAAGTCGGCCAAGGGCTTGATTTCGATCAAGGCGCTCCCGTAACCGGCAGGTGGCCGGAGTGTGACAGGTGGAAGAAGTATGATCGGAATGGACGAAAATCGGAATAAGAATATCCGGTTTTCCCACCCGGCGAGGTCGGCGATGCTGTAATTCAATACCAGTGTTCGTGCAGGCCCCGAACGCAAAAGGGGCGCAGCTTGCGCCGCGCCCCCCTTTCTTCCCAGGCAGCCAGGCTCACTCCGGGTCGTCGTCCCGGAAGGTGCGATGGCCGTTGGTGATGGCGGAGATCATGGACTGGCGGCTCATGATGTCCTCCCGGATCACCGAATAGACGTGGATGATGATGAACAGGATGATCACCCACATGCCGATGTGATGCAGCGTATGCACCTGCATGGAGCCGCCCAGCAGGGGAATGACCCAGCCGAACATCCTGTCCTGCCAGCTCCCGAGCCCCGTTCCTTCCGAATACAGGGCAAAGCCGGTGAAGATCATGAAGGTGAGGCCCAGCACCATCACGAAGAACATGAACACCTGGGCCAGCGGGTTGTGGCCCATGAACTTCATGGGCCGCGGCTTCAGGAAGGCATACCACTTGATCTCGACGAAGAAGCCCTTCCAGAAGCTCTTGCGCCAGAACGGGAAGGTGAACAGCTCGCGGGAATAGGTATTGCCGAAGAAGGCCCAGATGATCCGCCCCAGGAACCCCACGGCGAGGATGTAGCCCGCCGAGAAATGCACGAAGCGGATGGTGCCCATGAGGTAGTGGGCGCTCGCCTCCCCCGAGAGGGTGGGGAAAGGCGCGGCGATGAAATAGCCGGTGACGCACAGCACCAGAATGGACAGGGCATTCACCCAATGCCACAGCCGCACCGGCGCTTCATAGATGTAGACGGTGGTCAGCTTCTTTCCACCGCTGATCGCCGGCGCGACCGGGGTGGCGGGCGGCGCGGCGCCGGAGGAGAGGGAGGTGTCGCTCATGGCATCGCTCCCTCAGCGCACGGTGACGCGGGCGAGTTCCTCGCCCTCGGGGGACATCACATGGGTGGAGCAGGCCAGGCACGGATCGAAGGAGTGCAGGGTCCGCAGGATCTCCACCGGCTCCTCGGGGCGCTGCATGGGCGTGTTCATGAGGGAGGCCTCGAACGCGCCGATATTGCCCTTGGGATCGCGCGGCCCGCCGTTCCAGGTGGTGGGCACAACGCACTGGTAGTTCTCGATCCGCCCGTCCTTGATCTTAATCCAGTGGCCGAGGCCGCCGCGCGGGGCTGCAACCGTGCCCACCCCCTTGGCTTCCTTGGGCCAGGTGGCGGGGTCCCACTTTTCCATGTTGGCGGTGGCGGTGTCGCCGGCCTTGATGTTGGCGATGAGGTGGTTGAAATCGTCCAGCATCATCGCCGCGCAGTAATGGGCCTCCAGCGCCCGGGCCAGGGTGCGGCCGATGGTGGTGGGAAGCGCCTGCTTTGCCGTGAGGTTGGTGCCGGCAAGCGTATTGAACTGGCCCAGCGCCTCGTCCACCTGCCCCTTCACATAGTCTACGCCCTGGGCATAGGCGAGGATATACCGCGCCAGCGGGCCGACTTCCACCGCATTGCCCTTCCAGCGCGGCGCCTTGATCCACGAATACTTGGCGTTCTCGTCCACCGCCTCGATATTGGTGCGGGTGCCCTTGGCGTTAGGGCCGAGCACATATTGTGGGTCGGTCACG
Source organism: Xanthobacter sp. AM11 (assembly GCF_047444035.1). NCBI lineage: Bacteria > Pseudomonadati > Pseudomonadota > Alphaproteobacteria > Hyphomicrobiales > Xanthobacteraceae > Xanthobacter > Xanthobacter sp. AM11. The sequence goes on along the minus strand of NZ_JBLAOA010000001.1, from coordinate 814,264 downwards.
CCGTCCCACGGATGCAGGCCCTTGTCGTTGTTGCCCTCGCCGTAGGTATACCAGGAATGTGCAACGAATTCCTGGACTTGGCCCGGGTCGCGCGGGTCGATGGGGTGCACCTCGTTCCAGTTGCCGTTGAGGATGACGCCGCCGGGCAGGCGGTCGGTCTTCTTCTGGCCCTGGATGGCTTCATAGTCGCCATAGTCCATCACGTTCTGGCCGGAGAGGCCGCCGCCATAGAGCCAGCCTTTATAGAAGGAGGCGATGGCGATCACGTCTGGAATGTAGACATTCTTCGAGAATTCAAAGGCTTCCTGCAGCTTCAACTGCACGAAGTTCAGCCGCTCCATGTTGAGCGGGGCGCCGGCGGCCATGTCGCCGTTCATGTTGATGGCGCACGGCACGCCGCCCACCAGATAGTTCGGATGCGGGTTCTTGCCACCGAAGATGGTGTGGACTTTGACGATTTCGCGCTGAAAATCGAGAGCTTCGAGATAATGCGTCACCGCCAGCAAATCCGCTTCCGGTGGAAGCAGATAGGCCGGATTATCCCAATAGCCGTTCTTGAAGATTCCAAGCTGTCCGGATTCGACAAACTTCTTCAGCCGGTTCTGCACGTCGCGGAAGTATCCTGGTGAGGATTTTGCGTGCGACGAGATGGACTGCTGCAGCACCGAAGTCGCCTTGGGGTCCGCCTTCAGGGCGTTCACCGGATTCACCCAGTCCAGCGCATGCAGGTGGTAGAAATGCACCACATGGTCGTGCCACTGGAGCACCTTGGCCATGATCTCGCGGATGAGGAAGGCGTTGTTGGGGATCTTGATCTGCAGCGCGTCTTCCACCGCCCGCACGCTGGTGAGCGCATGGCAGCCGGTGCACACGCCGCAGATGCGCTCCACGAAGGCCCAGGCGTCGCGCGGGTCGCGGCCTTTCAGGATCACTTCCAGCCCGCGCCACATGGTGCCGGTGGAGACGGCGTTGCGGATGACGTTGTTGGCATCCACATTCACCTCGCAGCGCATGTGGCCTTCGATGCGGGTGACCGGATCGACCACAATGCGCTTGCCGGAGGTGTCGAGGGTAAAGCCGTTCGGCGTCTGGATGGTCACTTCTCGCCTCCCTGGTCGGCGCCGGTGTCGGTATTCTTGTGCTGGGCGCGCTTGAGCGCGGAGACGGCGGCATGCACCGCCACGGCGCCGCCCACGATGCCGGCGGCGGCAAGGCCCACCTTGTCGGCGTTGCTTTCGATGCCGAAGCCCGAGCCCTTCAGGTCAGCCAGGCGCGCATACCACGAGCCCTTGTCCCAGAAGCCGTCTTCCGAGCAGCCGATGCAGCCGTGGCCGGCCTGGATGGGGAAGGACACGCCATCGTTCCAGCGCACGGTGGAGCAGGCGTTGTAGGTGGTGGGGCCCTTGCAGCCCACCTTGTAGAGGCAATAGCCCTTGCGCGCGCCCTCGTCGTCGAAGCTCTCCACATATTGCCCCGAGTCGAAATGCGGCCGGCGGTAGCATTTGTCGTGGATGCGCTGGGAATAGAACATCAGCGGCCGGCCCTGGCGGTCCAGCGCCGGGAGCTGGTCGAAGGTGAGCATGTAGGTGATGACGCCGGTCATCACCTCGGCGATGGGCGGGCAGCCCGGCACCTTGATGATGGGCTTGTCGAAGATCACCTCGTGCACCGGGGTGGCTCTTGTGGGGTTGGGGCGCGCCGCCTGCACGCAGCCATAGGAGGCGCAGGAGCCCCAGGAGATGATGGCCTTGGCGTCCTTGGCCACCTTCTTCAGCTGGTCCACGAAGGGCTTGCCGCCGATGATGCAATACATGCCATCCTCGTTCAGCGGCGGGTTGCCTTCCACCGCGAGGATGTAGTTGCCCTTGTACTTGGTCATCACCTCGTCGAGGATCGCTTCCGCCTGGTGGCCGGCGGAGGCCATGAGCGTGTCGTCATAATCCAGCGAGATCATGGAGAGCACCACATCCTTGGCGAGCGGATGGGCCGAGCGGATGAAGCTCTCCGAACAGCAGGTGCATTCCAGCCCATGCAGCCACAGCACCGGGGTGCGCGGCTTGGTCTCCATGGCGTGCGCGATCTGCGGCGCGAACTCCGGCCCGAGGCCGAGGGCGGCTGCCGTGAGCGAGCAATATTTCAGGAACGAACGGCGGGTGATGCCCTGCCGCCGCATGACCTCATAGAACGTCTCGAGGGCCATAAAGGCGTCCCCCCTTGGTTGGCCTTGTCCTCCCCACCGACGTCGAGGCCGGGGGATTGGAACCGTTTCAGCAAGGGGTGTGCCAGAGGGGGAGTGCGAGGGATTTCCGGGAGTTGAGCGGGCTGGTGGGGCGGAGGGGGTGGATGGGGTGTGAGCGGTTTGAGAGGGGAGGTGGAAAGGGGGTTATCGGTCGAACGGTTATGCCCTGCGGAGAGGCGATGGCTTCATCGAGACAATGGCATTCACGATTGCATCCAGAGATGGCGATGTTTTCCCTTCTCTCTCCAGCTTAATAAATAGATCTTGCATGATTTTCGGTATTTTTTGGGCGTCAGATCTCCCGGTAATCCCATAAGTGGCACCTATTTCGGTGATTGAAGACTCAAAAATATCTTTTCCAATTTCAGATGTCATTTCACTTTCAAGATCAATCTCAAAGCACGCATATGTTTTTTCGATAGAGCGGCGGAACTCCGTGCATTCGGATTCTGGAATTCCTAAGAGTTTCTGCAATGCTAAATTTATGTGCGGTTGTGGATCTTTTTTTCCTTTGTCGCAATCCCACAACATAAATACTGGAATTCCTAAATGCTTAAACACAAGATATGGTTTATCCAGAGTTGATTTTCCACCGCATGGTATGATTGCGATCTCATTCTCTGAAAAGTCAATTCCTTGCCTCTTGGCTGCTGCAATAAGGGCGGCCTTATCACTGATTCCTTCAACTAAAACGGATACTGCAGCAAAAAAACCTTCGGCGACAACGCCATCAAAAATGTGCAAATGCGGCTTGAGTGATTCTGCGGAGAATGCAGATGCGTCCCGTCCCCAGGCTGTCGCCAGTTCTCTAGCTATATCGCCCAAGTCAGCTGTTGAAATTACGCAACAACGCTGGCCATGGCTGGCATTTCGGCTTCGGCGTACTAAGCGGACTTCGTCGAAATGTTCCATTGATACAAAGGCTGGTGAATGCGTCGTAAATATAATTTGCGTATTATTTGCGGTGCCAGGAAGAGCGCCGTCCGCAATTTTTTCAAGTACACTACAGAAATGGCGCTGCTTGGTCGGGTGCTGATATAGCTCGGGTTCCTCAATCGCGAGAATGAGTCCGGGATCATCGGGTGGTGCCTTATTTTCGGATTCTCCTTCATCTAATTCAGTGGGATTTTCAATGCTTGGAGCGATTCCAGCTGAATTCGTAGAAGCAATCGCGAGATGCTGTAGCAATGTTATTATCAATGCGCGCTGGAGCCCGTGGCCCGTCTTGTCAACTGGAGAAACAAATCCCTCGTCGTCTAGCATCATATCCGCCAATGGAAACGGAATAGATATGGGTTGAGAGTCGCGCCAGTTAAGTAAAACTGATGCATCTGAATAAAATGAAGATAATGTTTCAGATAAAATGGTTGCCAACTTTGGTAGTTCTGACAGATTTTCAGGTTTCATTAGTTCTGAAAACTGCCTATTTGTATCTTCTTTGAATTTCTTGAAGTCTGGTCGTCTATCAATTTCAGATTTGACGACCAGGTCCAAAAGTCGTGTCACCGCAGAATTTTTGCCTTCTATGGCATCCAAGGATGCATCTCGAACGGCAGGAATGTAAACGAACATGGTGCTGTCGCTCAATTTTCCGGCGGCAACATTTTGAAACCCGAAAAATTGCCCATCATCTCTGGTTTCGACGCAAATGTCTTTATTTCGCGCCTCGCACGCTTGGAGGTTTGGCTCAATATCCTCGGCCCTGGCCACCCTTTCTAATTCGTACTCAGGTTTCGCTGAGCGAATTAAATCGTATTGTGCGCGCTTCTCGGCTGCCTTGTCGACTGCGCGAATTCCGGAAAATTCAGTCATCCTTAGGGCGCGGCCGTAATATTTCCCGGAGGTTTTCGGGTTCGATGTGAACACACGGGATACTGATATGGAATTATCAGGTTTAAGTTGAGCCTTAAACCGATCTTTTTCGGTTTCGTTTAATCCATTGTACTTGACGATAATCTCAATTTCTTTTTCGTAATCGCGGCCAAAATGATCGTCGGCGCTAAGGCTGGGGGTGCCTGGAGCGTAAAATAGCTCCAGCGCCTTCAGTATCGTTGATTTGCCGGCTCCATTTGCCCCGATGATGCGAGTGACGTTCCCTAGTGGTATGTCGGCCGACTCGATCGAGCGGAAATTCCGAATTCCAAGCTCATACGCGCGCATTCTCGCCCCCCCTAACCATAGGTAGAAAACTATGGCTGCGGGCTGTAGGCAAGCCGGTTCTCTTTGGTGCAGGTCTCTCCACCTCTCTCCCCTTGCATCCCACCCCTCCCCCTGCCATATAGCGCGTGGGAGGTTGGCGGTGGACGAGCCACTCGCCAACCGGGTCAGGTCCGGAAGGAAGCAGCCCCAACGAGCCCGGTCTCGGGTCTTCGTCCAGCCTCCCACTTTCGCCCCCAAGATTGCGCCCCCAAGATCGCGCCCCCAAGATCGCGCCCCCAACACAGCGCCCCGGAAAGCGCGCCCATGGCAGCGCCTGCGCGCGGCGCCGCGGCCTGGCCGATGCCGCCGGGGAGGGCGGCGGCCGCTTGGCGGCGGTTTGGCGGCGGCGGCCGTCGCAATCCGGTGCGGATTGGCGGATAGAAGGGCCCTTTTCCAAGGAGGTCCCCATGTGGGTTGTCGTCGTCCTCACCCTCACCGCTCTGGTCAAGCCCGAGGCGCTGGCGAACCGGGATAATTCCTATCCCACCGAGGAGGCCTGCAAGGCCGCCATCGCCAAGAATGTCCCCGCCCGCCTCGATGCCGCCCACAAGCTGGCCGTGGCCGAGGGCTATCGCCGCTATGTCTGCGTGCGCGTCCCCGCTCCCGAAAAGCCCAAGGACGACAAGGCGAAGTGAGCGCCGCCTGATCCCCCGGCAGCGGCGCGCCATCAACAGGCGCGCCCCGCCCTTCGCCCTTTGCGTCCGCCCCCCATCGACGCCCGCGCGGCGGATGCTATGTATGGGGCGCGCGGCCGGCCCTTCCGGCCAAGGTCATCCCCAGGGCGGTTTCATGAGCGAGGATACGCAGCACGAGGATGACGGGCCGGGCTTCGACCTCGGCCTGCCTGAGGTCGCGCCTTCCGTGCCTGCACCCACCGTGCCCGCGCCCGCCGCGCCGGCCCCGGCCGCCTACCGGGTGCTCGCCCGCAAGTACCGGCCGCAGGATTTCACGGACCTCATCGGCCAGGAGGCCATGGTCCGCACCCTCAGGAATGCCTTCGCCTCCGGCCGCATCGCCCAGGCCTATATCCTCACCGGCGTGCGCGGGGTGGGCAAGACCACCACCGCCCGCATCCTCGCCCGCGCGCTGAATTACGAGCCCATGGACAGCGCGTCGCAAGGCGCCGGCGGGCCCAGCCTCGACCTCTCGGTGATCGGCCGGCAGTGCCGCGACATCATCGAATCACGCCATGTGGACGTGATGGAGATGGACGCGGCCTCCAACACCTCCATCAACGACATCCGCGAGATCATCGAGAGCGCCCGCTACCGCCCTGTGATGGCGCGCTACAAGGTCTACATCATCGACGAAGTGCACATGCTCTCCACCGCCGCCTTCAACGGCCTCTTGAAGACGCTGGAGGAGCCGCCCGAGCATGTGAAGTTCATCTTCGCCACCACCGAGATCCGCAAGGTGCCCGTCACCGTCCTGTCCCGCTGCCAGCGCTTCGACCTGCGCCGGGTGGAGGCGGGGGTTCTGGCCGCGCACCTTTCCGGCATCTGCGCCAAGGAGGGGGTGGCCATCGAGCCGGAGGCCCTCGCCATCGTGGCGCGGGCGGCGGAAGGCTCGGTGCGCGACAGCCTCTCGCTGCTGGACCAGGCCATCGCCCATGGCGGCGGGCAGGTGTCGGCCGAAGAGGTGCGCCGCCTCCTCGGCCTCGCCGACAAGGGCCGCGTCATCGACCTGTTCGAGGCGCTGATGCAAGGCGAGATGCCCCGCGCCCTGGCCGGCTTCCGCGCGCAATATGATGCCGGCGCCGACCCCGCCGTCATCCTCACCGATTTGGCGGAATTCACCCATCTGGTCACCCGCCTGAAGATCGTGCCCGAGGCGGCGGACGACGTGGCGCTGGTGGAGGCCGAGCGCGTGCGCGGGCTGGCCATGGCGCAGGGCCTGTCCATGCGGGTGCTGGCGCGGGCGTGGCAGATGCTCACCCGCGGCATCACCGAGGTGCAGCAGGCCCCAAAGCCCGCCCAGGCGGCGGAAATGGCGCTGGTGCGCCTCGCTTATGCCGCCGACCTGCCCACCCCCGACGAGGCCCTGCGGCGCCTGAAGGACCAGCCCGCCGCCGAGGCCCCGGCCCCTGCGCCGGCGCCCTCCGGCGGCGGCGGCGGCCCGCGCCTGTCCCTGGCGCCCCGCCCCGCCCCGCCGCGCCCCGCGCTCCAGCCTTCCGCCCCGCCCGCGTCCGCCATCGCCCCGGCACCGGGGCCGGCCCTCGCCAGCCTGGCCGACGTGGCGGCCCTGGCGGCGGCGCGGCGCGACCTTCTGCTGAAGCACGCGGTGGAAAACAACCTGCGCCCCGTGCACATGGAGGACGGCCGCATCGAGGTGGCCCTCGTGCCCGGCGCCCCCGCCAGCGTCATCCAGGACCTTTCCCGCCGCCTCGCCGACTGGACCGGCCGGCGCTGGCTGGTGTCCCTGTCCAACGCGGCCGGCGGGCCGACCCTGGCGGAGGAGAACGAGGCCGTGCGCGCCGAGCGGGAGGAGGGCATCAAGGCCCATCCGCTGGTGGCCGCGGTGCTCGCCCGCTTCCCCGGCGCCGAGGTGGTGGACGTGCGCACCCGCGAGGAGGCAAGCCTCCCCGAGGACGTGCTCGCCCCCTCCGAGGAGGACCTGATGGGCGGCCCCGGGCCCGACGACGAGATCGAATATTGAAGAGGAGAGCGGTGCCATGCGCGACCTGATGGGCATGATGAAGCAGGCCAAGGAGCTTCAGGACCGCATGCAGCAGATGCAGGCGGAACTGGAGACGGTGGAGGTGGACGGCGCCTCCGGCGGCGGCCTCGTCACCGTGCGGGTGACCGCCAAGGGCGAATGCAAGGCGGTGCGCATCGACCCCTCGCTGATGAAGCCCGACGAGGTGGAGATCCTGGAAGACCTCATCGTCGCCGCCCTCGCCGATGCCCGCGGCAAGGCCGAGCGGGTGATGCAGGAGAAGATGCAGGCCCTCACCGGCGGTCTGGCGCTGCCCCCGGGGCTGAAGCTGTTCTGATCGGTTCGCGCGGGTCGTCCTCGAACACCACCAGCACCACCACCGGGCCGCGCGCCAGAATGTCCCGCGCCCGGCGCTCCAGGCCCTTGCTGATGCCGTGGGATTCGATGGTGAGGCCGGCGGCGGCAAGGGCCTCCACCATGGCCGCTTCCGCCCGGTTCAGTCCGTCGCCCAGCCGCTCCAGCCGGATGCGCGCCGTGGCGCGGTCGGTTGGCGGGATGATGCCCGCCTGAGTGCGCATCACCGTATCCGTCTCCACGCGCCAGCCGGCATCGTTCAGGATGGCGCAGAAATCCAGGAACGTCACCGTTTCCAGGGAGAAGGCCGGAACCGCATAGGCGGTGAAGGGAACCGGGGCGAGCCGGTGCCGCAGCGCCGCGTCGCGCCCGGCAAGGGCCGGCGAGCGGGGCAGGTGGGGCGGGCGCGGTTGGGGCAGGGGAGGCGGCGACACCATGGCCCGCTGGTCCGGCGGGGACGGCGGCCGCCCGTTCCCAGGTGATCCGGTGGAGCGGCCGGCACGGCGCGCGGCAAGGGACCATCCCACCGCACCGGCCAGCAGGAGCAAGAGCAGGCCGAGCACCGGTGCATCCGCAAGCGCCGCCGCTTCCCGCCCCAGATAGGCGCCAATCACGTCCAGCATCCCGCCCCCCTGAGAGCAGAAGATCCCGGCGGATGATGCCACAGGCCCGTGTGCGGCGCCGCCTGCAAACGAAAAGGGCGGCCTTGCGGCCGCCCTTTCGCTGTTTCCGGTCCGGTGGTGCGGATCACTCCGCCGCGCCGGCCTCGCCTTCGGAACCGCCGGTGCGCAGCGCCTCGCGCTCGGCCTTGGCCTTGGCTTCCAGGTCCTCGCCGGTGGTCTGGTCCACCACCTTCATGGACAGGCGGGTCTTGCCGCGCTCGTCGAAGCCCATGAGCTTGACCTTCACCTTGTCGCCTTCCTTCACCACGTCGGAAGGCTTGGCCACGCGCTCGTTGGCCATCTGGGAGACGTGCACCAGGCCGTCCTTGGAGCCGAAGAAGTTCACAAAGGCGCCGAAGTCCACCACCTTCACCACCGTGCCCTCATAGATCTGGCCCACTTCCGGCTCGGAAGCGATGGACTTGATCCAGTTGATGGCGGCCTTGATGGCGTCGCCGGAGGCGGAAGCGATCTTGATGGTGCCGTCGTCCTCGATGTTCACCTTGGCACCGGTCTTCTCGACGATCTCGCGGATCACCTTGCCGCCGGAGCCGATGACTTCGCGGATCTTGTCCACGGCGATCTTCATCACCTCGATGCGCGGGGCGTGCTCGCCCAGCTCGGCGCGGGCGGTGGTGAGCGCCTTCGCCATCTCGCCGAGGATGTGGACGCGGCCGTCCTTCGCCTGGGTGAGGGCGACCTTCATGATCTCCTCGGTGATGCCGGCGATCTTGATGTCCATCTGGAGCGAGGTCACGCCCTGCTCGGTGCCGGCCACCTTGAAGTCCATGTCGCCGAGGTGATCCTCGTCGCCGAGGATGTCGGAGAGCACGGCGAACTTCTCACCCTCCAAGATGAGGCCCATCGCGATGCCCGCCACCGGGCGGCGCAGGGGCACACCCGCATCCATCAGCGCCAGAGAGGTGCCGCAGACGGTGGCCATGGAGGACGAGCCGTTGGACTCGAGGATCTCCGACACCACGCGCAGGGTGTAGGGGAATTCGTGCTTGGCCGGCAGCATGGGGTGGATGGCGCGCCAGGCGAGCTTGCCGTGGCCGATCTCGCGGCGGCCGGGGGAGCCCATGCGGCCGGTCTCGCCCACGGAGAAGGGCGGGAAGTTGTAGTGCAGCAGGAAGTGCTCCTTGTAGGTGCCTTCCAGGCTGTCGATGAACTGCTCGTCCTCGCCGGTGCCCAGGGTGGCGACCACCAGGGCCTGCGTCTCGCCGCGGGTGAACAAAGCCGAGCCGTGGGCGCGCGGCAGGATGCCGACCTCGGAGACGATGGGGCGCACGGTGCGCACGTCGCGGCCGTCAATGCGGATGCCGTCGTCAAGGATGTTCCAGCGCACGATCTTGGCTTCAAGGGCCTTGAACACGTCGGACACCACCTGCGCGGCGGGCACGGCGGTGCCGTCGAGCGCCAGCTCCTCGTAATACTTCTTCACCTTGGCCTTGGCGGCACCCACCGCCTCGTAGCGGGCCTGCTTTTGCTTGATCTTGTAGGCCGCGCGCAGATCGTGCTCGGCGATCTCGCGCACCTTGGATTCCACGGCGGAGACGTCGGCCGGCTGGAAGTTCCGCGGCTCCTTGGCGGCCTTCTCGGCCAGCTTGATGATGGCCTCGATCACCGGCTGGAAGTGGCGGTGGCCGAACATGACCGCGCCGAGCATGATCTCCTCGGGAAGCTCTTTCGCTTCCGATTCTACCATGAGCACGGCGTCGCCCGTGCCGGCGACCACCAGTTCGAGGGAGCTTTCCTTCACCTCGTCCACGGTGGGGTTGAGCACATATTCATTGTCGATGAAGCCGACGCGGGCGGCGCCCACCGGGCCCATGAAGGGCACGCCGGAGAGGGTGAGGGCGGCCGAGGCGGCCACCATGGACACCACGTCCGGGTCGTTCTCCAGGTCATGCGCCAGCACGGTGATGATCACCTGGGTGTCGCACTTGTAGCCCTCGGGGAAGAGGGGGCGGATGGGGCGGTCGATGAGGCGGGAGACCAGGGTCTCCTTCTCGGAGGGACGGCCCTCGCGCTTGAAATAGCCGCCGGGAATGCGGCCGGCCGCGTAGGTCTTTTCCTGGTAGTTGACCGTGAGCGGGAAGAAGTCCTGCCCGGGCTTGGGCTCGCGGGCGGAAACCACCGTGGCCAGCACCTTGGTGTCGCCGTAGGTGGCGAGGACGGAACCGTCCGCCTGGCGCGCCATCTTGCCGGTTTCGAGGGTCAGGGTGCGGCCACCCCAGTCCAGCTCTTCGCGATGGATGTCGAACATGAGTTCAGATCTTTCTCTTCATAAGCGAAGAAGACCCGGCCATGAGCAAGACGGCCGGACGCGCCGCGCGAAGCCGCTCCTGCACGAGGAGGCTCCGACGGTTGCGTCCGGCGATCCTGCCATGACCTGTCCTTCGTTCGCGGACCCGCAGCAGGCCCCATGCCCGCTGCGCACGCGCGCCGCCGTGGCGCGCACGGCGCCGGCCCTTCCTGGGCCGGGCCGCTTTCCGGCCGGATCGTTGCGGTGATCCGGCTCCGGCCTCAGCGACGGATGCCGAGGCGTTCGATGAGGGACTTGTAGCGCCCTTCGTCCTTCTTCTTCAGGTAGTCGAGAAGGCTGCGGCGCTGCGAGACGAGCTTGAGCAGCCCGCGACGCGAGTGGTTGTCCTTGTGATGGGACTTGAAGTGCTCGGTGAGGTTCACGATCCGCTCCGTGAGGATCGCCACCTGCACTTCCGGCGAGCCGGTGTCGCCGTCCTTCGCGCCATAATCCTTGATGAGCGTCTGCTTGCGCTCTGCCGTGATCGACATCGGTCCATCCTTTCAACGAGAGTGAAACGGGAGCCGGGCCGCCGGACGCCGCCGGCAGGGCAAAGCCGCGGGGGCTCTGCCGGTTCCCCCTCGGCCGGGCCGGGATGTCGTCCAGCACGGTCGAGGTCAAATGCGAACGCGGCGCCTTTCGGCACCGTCCGCGCGGCGGACTATAGCCAGTTTTCCCCGTGGAACCAGAGGAATGTTTCCCGAGGCGGCCGGCCCCCGTCCACACTGCCTAGGGGCTCGACCGCGACAGATGGGACCCATCTGTCGCGACCAGGTCGAACCACAACGCCTTGATCCACTAGCGGGGCGCGGGGTCCTTGCGCCGCTGCGGCCGGGCCCAGTTGAACACCCGGTGAGGGAAGATCTCGCCCGCCTCCACATCGCCGATGGCGATGAGCGCACCCTGGCAGATGATGGCCGCGTGCCCCTGCACGATGGGCGCATCGCGCCCGCGCAGGATCACGCTCTGGCCGCAGCGCAGCCGGTGGGCGTCCGGGGGGGTGATGGTGATCTGGGGGATCTCCTCCAGGGCCACCGCCACCGGGTCCAGGGCGTCCATCAGCGCCTCTTCGCCGGCTTCCGCCCGCTCGCGCAGCTCGTCGAGGGGAACGAGGTCCTCCTCCAGGAAGGGGCCGACCGAGGCCCGGCGCAGGGCGCACACATGGCCGCGCGCGCCCAGCATGCGGCCGAGGTCGCGGGCGATGGCGCGCACATAGGTGCCCTTGCCGCATTCGGCTTCCAGCACCGCATGGTCGGCATCGGGCCGCTCCACGAGGGCGATGCGGAAAATGGTGACGGGGCGCGGCTCCAGCTTCACCTCGGCGCCGTCGCGGGCGAGGTCGTAGGCGCGCTCGCCGCCGATCTTCAGCGCCGAATAGGCCGGGGGTACCTGCAGGATCTCGCCGCGGAAAGCGGTAAGGGCGGCAAGGATGTCTTCGTCCGCCGGGCGCAGCTCGGAGGCGGCCACCGCCTTGCCTTCGGAATCGTCCGTGTCGGTCTCGATGCCGAAGCGCACAGTGAAGCGGTAGGTCTTGCGGCCGTCCATGACGTAGGGAACGGTCTTGGTGGCTTCGCCGAAGGCGATGGGCAGGCAGCCGGAGGCCAGCGGGTCGAGGGTGCCGGCGTGGCCCGCCTTCTTGGCCCCGAAGATGCGCTTCACCACCGCCACCGCCTGGGTGGAGGTCATGCCGGTGGGCTTGTCCAGCAGCACCCATCCGTCGAGGTCGCGCTTGGGCGCGCGAGGGCGGTTGTCCTGCTCGCGGCTGGCGCGCGGGGGGCGGGCGTTCGCCTGCCCTTCGGGCGGCGCGGCGGCGTCCGGCGGCTCGACGGGAGCGGCGGGGGCGGCGGAAGCGGAGGCGGTCATTCCGGGTCGGTCTCTTTTTCGCTGTCGTCGGAGTGCGGGTCGTCGAGGTCGCGCGCCACCAGGGGCGAGCGCAGCAGCGCGTCCATGCGGGCGCCCTCGTCGAACGAGGTGTCCTCGCGGAAGCGCAGTTCGGGCACCGATTTCAGCTCCATGCGGCGGCCGACTTCGGTACGCAGAAACTTCTTGTTCGCCTCCAGCGCCTTGAGCACCGGGGCAAGGTCCTTGCCGCCCAGGGGCATGACGTAGCAGGTGGCGATCTTGAGGTCCGGCGACATGCGCACCTCGGGCACGGTGATGATGTGCGCGGAGAGCACCGGGTCCATGACGTTGCCGCGCTGGAGCACGTCGGCGAGGGCATGGCGCACCAGCTCGCCCACGCGCAGCATGCGCTGGGAGGGGCCGGCAGAGGGTTCAGCTCGTCTGTTCATTCTCGTTCTTCTTGTCGTCTCACAAAGCAGTGCTGCGGCGCATCCGGCCGCAGATCAAAATGAGTGCTGCCCCCGCCAGAAAGGCGAAGGCGTCGAGTGCATCTCGCGTGCGGGAGCGGCAGCCCTCGGTCACCGCTGAGCGGTAGAGGGCGTGGTCGAGCCACATGTCGGACACCGCCAGCACCGCCAGAAGGATCGCGATGCACGCGCACAGGGCAGAGACCCAGAGACTGCGCGTGAACCAGGCGAGCCCGCAGGCGAGCGCCAGACCCGCCACGGCAACGGGGCCGAGAAAGCCCGTCGGGGCATTCCCGCTCACCCACGGCCCGGCGATCTTGTCGCAAACGTCCGCCAGTGCAGGGGCTTGCGGCAGCATGACGAGCAAAGCGAGCGCGAGCGGCCACGCCATGGCCGCTTCTGCCGCCCGGGGCCGGGCAGAAGCAATTCGCTGTTCCATCACCAGACCTTTGGGCCGCGTGCCGCAGCGCGCTGTCACCCGATGACACAGGGAGCGGGCGGGTTTGGACCGTGTCGCTCCGATGGAGGGCGATGCGGCAGCGCCGCATGCACCCGGATGCATTCACACCCCCCTCCCGCGGGCGGGAGAGGGGTCTTGCGGTGACTTGAGCCCCGCCTCACAGCGAGCGCTGGATCACCTCGACGCGGTAGCATTCGATCACGTCGCCAGCGCGCATGTCCTGGTAGTTCTCGAAGGACATGCCGCAATCCTGGCCGGCGTGCACCACGTTCACCGCATCCTTGAAGCGGTTCAGCGTGGCGAGCTTGCCTTCGTGGATCACCACATTGTCGCGGATGAGGCGGACATGCTGGCCGCGTTCCACGATGCCGTCGGTGACCTGGCAGCCGGCCACCTTGCCCACCTTGGAAACCAGGAAGATCTCCTTGATGAGGGCGTTGCCCAGCATGGTCTCGCGGTTGATGGGCGCGAGCAGGCCGCTCATGGCCTTCTTCACGTCATCCACGAGGTCGTAGATGATGTTGTAGTAGCGGATCTCGATACCCGCCCGCTCGGCCGCGTCGCGGGCTTCCTTGTTGGCGCGCACGTTGAAGGCGATGATGGCGGCGCCGGAGGTTTCCGCCAGCGTCACGTCGCTTTCGTTGATGCCGCCCGCCCCCGAATGGATGATGCGGGCCTGCACCTCGTCGTTGCCCACCTTCTCCAGCGCGCCGATGATGGCTTCCACCGAGCCGGACACGTCGCCCTTGATGATGAGGGGGAATTCCTTCCGCCCGGTCGCCTTCACCTGGCTCATCATCTGTTCCAGCGAACCGCGGATGGTGGCGGAACGGGCCGCCGCCTTCTCGCGCTTCTGGCGCTGGCGGTAATCGGTGATCTCGCGGGCGCGGGCCTCGTTCTCCACCACGGCGAGGCGGTCGCCCGCCTCCGGGGTGCCGTTGAAGCCCAGCACTTCCACCGGCAAGGAGGGGCCGGCGGCGTCCACATTGGCGCCGGTGTCCGAGATGAGGGCGCGCACGCGGCCCCATTCGGCGCCGGCCACCACGATGTCGCCCACATGCATGGTGCCGCGCTGGACCAGCACGGTGGCCACCGGGCCCCGGCCGCGATCGAGCTTGGCTTCCACCACGGTGCCTTCGGCGTCGCGGTCGGGATTGGCGCGCAGGTCGAGCAGTTCCGACTGCAGGGCGATGGCTTCCAGGAGCTTGTCGAGGTTGAGATGCTCCTTGGCGGACACCTCCACCTCGAGCGTCTCGCCGCCCATGCTTTCCACCTGCACCTCATACTGGAGCAGCTCGGAGCGCACGCGCTCGGGCTTGGCGCCGGGCTTGTCGATCTTGTTGATGGCGACGATCAGCGGCACCCGCGCGGCGCGGGCGTGGCTGATGGCTTCCACCGTCTGGGGCATCACGCCGTCGTCCGCCGCCACCACCAGCACCACGATGTCCGTCACCTTGGCGCCGCGGGCGCGCATGGCGGTGAAGGCGGCGTGGCCGGGGGTGTCGATGAAGGTGATCTTCGAGCCCGAGGGCGCGGTCACCTGGTAGGCGCCGATGTGCTGGGTGATGCCGCCGGCCTCGCCGGACACCACGTTGGCCTTGCGGATGGCGTCCAAGAGCGAGGTCTTGCCGTGATCGACGTGGCCCATGATGGTCACCACGGCCGGGCGCGGCAGCAGGGTTTCCGGGGCGTCGGGCTTGTCGAACAGGCCCTCCTCCACGTCGGATTCCGACACGCGGCGCACGGTGTGGCCCAGGTCCTCGGCGATCAGCTCGGCGGTATCGGCGTCGATCACGTCGGTGATCTTCACCATCTGCCCCTGCTTCATCAGCATGCGGATCACGTCCACGGCCCGCTCCGACATGCGGTTGGCGAGCTCCTGGATGGTGATGGTCTCGGGCAGGATCACCTCGCGGGAGATCTTTTCCTTGCTCTCCTGGTGCCGGTGGCCGGTCATGCGCTGGGTGCGGCGGCGGAAGGACGCCACCGAGCGCTGGCGCTCCTCCTCGCCCGACAGGGCGGTGACGAGGGTGAGGCGGCCGCGCTGCTTCTCCTGGCCGGCGGGGGCACGCGGCACCTTGACCGGTGCGGCCGGCCGGGCGCCGGGGCCGCGGCGGGCGGCGCGGCGTTCCTCTTCCTCGCTCTCGGCGGTGCCGGCGGGGCGGGGGGAAAGGGGGCGGGCGGTGGAGGCGGGGGCCGCAGGGGTGGTGGTGGTGGCGGCCGGGCGGGCGCCCTGCTCCTCGCCGAAGCGCTTGCGCGCCTCCTGCTCGGCGCGGCGCTTGCTCTCGTCCTCCTGGGCGCGGCGGCTTTCCTCCTCGCGCTTGCGGGCTTCGGCGGCCTCGCGCTCAGCGCGCTCGACACGCTCGCGCTCGGCGCGGCGGCGGGCCTCCTCCTCGGCGGCGCGGCGCTCCTCGGCCATGCGCCGCTCTTCCACCTCGCGGACGCGGGCATCGGCCAGCGCGCTGGCGCGGGCGTTGCGCTCCTCTTCCGTCAGGGTGCGCAGGACGACGCCGGACCCACCCGGGCGCTGCTGTCCGCCGGGCCGCGAGGGACCGCCGGGCCGCCGGTCGGGACCGGAGCTGCCGGGGCGCTGCGGCTGGCCGGGGCGGGCGGGCGCGCCGGGACGGCCGGACGCCTGCGATGCGGAGGAATGGGAACCGGACGAATGGGAACCGCCGGCCTGGCGGCCGGGTGCGGCGCCGCGCGGGCCGTCGCTGCGTCCGCCGTCACTGCGTCCGCCGTCACTGCGTCCGCCGTCATGGCGCGCGCCATCGTGCCGCGTCCCCTCGGCGGGGCGCGGGGCGGCGGGCCTGGCGGATGTGGCCGGGGCAGGCGCGGCGGCAGCCGGCGCCGCCGGGGTGGCGGCTGCCTGTGCCGCGGGGGCGCTCACGGCCGGCGCAGGGGCCGCCGGAGCGGCGGGGGCGCTTGCCATGGGGGTGCTTGCCGCAGGGGCGCTTGCCGCGGGAGCATTCGCCGCCGGAGGAGCTGCCGCCGGTGCGGCCTTTTCTTCGGGCACGCTCGGGGCGGGGGCGGCCTTGGCTTCCACCGGGGCGGCGGGAGCCGGAGCCGGAGCGGCCGGGGCGGGCGTGCTCGGTGCCGGGGCCGCCGGAGCCGGAGCGGGCTCGGGTGCCGCGACGGGCGCCTTGGCCTGGACCGGGGGCGGAGCGGCGGCAGCCGGCGCTGCCGGGCGGGGCGCGCTCGGGGCTGCCGGCGGCGCGGGCGGTGCCGCGGGGGTCGGATGGCCGGCTTCACCGGGCGCAATGACGCGGCGCTTCACCTTCTCCACCACGACCGCCTTGGAGCGGCCATGGCTGAAGCTCTGGCGCACAGTGCCCTGCTCCACCGGGCGCTTCAGCGTGAGCGTCTTGCCGGGGGCGGGATGCAGCGTCTTGTCGCCTGGGGTCTTCGTGTCGTTCATTCCGTATCCGTTCCTTGCATCCGGCCGGGGACATGCGCGTGATCCTCGCCCTGCCCATGCCCTTCGCCCGCGGACGTTCCCGTCCGCCAGCGACCGAGCTTGTGGCAGCGCCCGAGAAATCCTGCGGTCGTCGGATGCGCGAGCAGCGCCGCATGTACCACATTTGACCGCCCCAACGCCAAGTCCAATTCGATGCCCGAAAAGCAATCGATGATGGTCAGTGGCTGCCCCCCGGCGGTTTCGACTTGACGGGCGAACCCGTTCAGCTTGCGCACCCCGTCCGGGCGCGCGTCTGCAGCGTGCAGGAGGCCCCGCACGGCGCCGGAGGCGAGGGCGGCCTCCACCTTGGTCGTGCCGGTCACCACCTGTCCCGCCTTGTTGGCGAGGGACAGGGCCGATCGGGCATCCTTGAGCAGCAGGGTCTCGACGAGATCGGCCAGGCCGGGCGCAGCGGTGCCCTTGCCCTTGAAGGCGCGGCCGAAGGCCTTGCGCTTCAGCGCGGTCTCGAGATCGGCACGGGTGGCGCAGACCCAGGCGCCACGGCCGGGCAGCTTACGGGTGAGGTCGGGGACGATCTGTCCGTCCGGCCCCACCACGAAGCGCAGCATCTGTGTGACCGGGGTGACCCGCCTGGTGGCAAGGCACAGGCGCGACAAGGGCGCCCGCGGCAAGCCAAGGCTGCGCGGGCCCTCGTCCGTCTCGTCCTCGACCATGGTTGCGAGCACCGTGGGTCATCTCCCGTCTCAGGCTTCGTCGGCGGCGGCGTCATCGCCGTCGGCCGGGGGTTCGTCCGCCTCGATCCAGCCGGCGACGATGCGCGCCTGCATGATCAGGGCCTCGGCGTCCTCACGGCTGAACTCGAAGCCGTCCAGGGCGCCGGCGTGGCGGACGGTCTCGCCGTCCTTGCGCTCGGTCCAGCCGGTCAGGTCGTCCGTGGCGCAGCCGGCGAGGTCCTCCACGCTCTTGATGTCGTTTTCGCCGAAGGCCACCAGCATCTTGGAAGTAACGCCGGGGATCTCCTTCAGCGCGTCCTCCACGCCCAGCTCGGTGCGGCGGGCGTCGAGCGCCTCTTCCACCTCGGCCAGGTGCTTCTGGGCGCGGGCCTGCAGCTCGGAGGCGGTGTCCTCGTCGAAGCCCTCGATGGAGGCCAGTTCGTTGATGGGTACGTAGGCGATCTCCTCCACCGAGGTGAAGCCCTCGGAGGAGAGCAGCTGGCCCATCATCTCGTCGAGATCGAGGGCCTCGGCGAACATCTGGGTGCGCTCGGCGAATTCCTTCTGGCGCCGCTCGCTCTCTTCCTGCTCGGTCATGATGTCGATGTCCCAGCCGGTCAGCTGGGTGGCGAGGCGCACGTTCTGGCCGCGGCGGCCGATGGCCAGCGACAGCTGGGCGTCGGGAACCACCACCTCGATGCGCTCGCGGTCCTCGTCCAGCACCACCTTCACCACCTCGGCGGGGGCCAGCGCATTGACGATGAACGTGGCGATGTCGTTGTTCCAGGGGATGATGTCGATCTTCTCGCCCTGCAGCTCGTTCACCACCGCCTGCACGCGCGAGCCGCGCATGCCGACGCAGGCGCCCACCGGGTCCACCGATTGGTCGCGGGAGATGACGGCGATCTTGGCGCGCGATCCGGGATCGCGGGCCACCGCCTTGATCTCGACGATGCCGTCGTAGATTTCCGGCACTTCCTGGGCGAACAGCTTCGCCATGAACTGCGGATGGGTGCGCGAAAGGAAGATCTGCGGCCCGCGCGGCTCGCGGCGCACGTCGTAGATATAGGCGCGGATGCGGTCGCCGGCCTTCACGGTCTCGCGCGGCAGAAGCTCGTCGCGGCGCAGGATGCCTTCGCCGCGGCCGAGGTCCACCACCACATTGCCATACTCGACCCGCTTGACGAGGCCGTTCAGCACGTCGCCGATGCGGTCCTTGTATTCGTCATACTGCCGGTCGCGCTCGGCCTCGCGCACCTTCTGCACGATGACCTGCTTGGCGCTCTGCGCGGCGATGCGGCCGAAATCGAAGGGGGGCAGGGTGTCGGCGATGGTGTCGCCCACCTGCGCGGCGGGATTGTGCCGGCGGGCGCCGTCCAGCGTGATCTCGGTGGCGGTGTTCTCCACCTCGTCCACCACCAGCAGGTGGCGCGCAAGGCGCAACTCGCCGGTCCTGGGGTTGATGTCCGCGTGGATGTCCGTCTCCTGGCCGTAGCGCGAGCGCGCGGCCTTGGCGATGGCATCTTCCATGGCGGCGATGACGATGCTGCGGTCGATGGACTTTTCCCGCGCGACCGCATCGGCGATCTGCAGCAGTTCGAGCCGGTTTGCGCTGACGGCAACCATCAGTGCTTCTCCTTCACGGTGCTGGCGTTGGCGGCCTCGAAGCCGGACTTCTTCTTGGCGTTGGATTTCTTGGTGGGGGCCTTCTTGCCCTTGGCCTTGCGGCCAACCACCTTGCGGCCGCCGCCATCGCGGGAGGGGCCCTTGTAGGGCGCCGCGGGGGCATCGGCGTCGATGGCGGTTTCGTCGGCGTCCGCCGCGTCGGGGGCTTCGGCGCCCTCCTCGCCGTCGAGGAAGGCTTCCGCATCCTCGTCCAGCGCCTGGCCGGCGGCCTTGGCGGCCCGTAGCGCCTCACGGATGAGGGCGTCGGTGAGCATGAGCTTGGCGTCGTGGATGTCGGCCACGCGCAGGCGGACGGTGGGCTCTTCGCCCGCCGGCGCATCGGTGCGGCGCACCAAGGCGGTGTCGCCCTCGGTGCCGATGAGGATGCCGCGGAAGCGCTTGCGGCCGTCCACCGGCTGGGCCATGTCCACCTTCACCTCATGGCCGGCCCAGCGGACGAAATCCGACAGGCGCACCAGCGGCCGGTCGATGCCGGGGGAGGACATTTCCAGGCGGTAGGCGCTGGCGATGGGGTCTTCCACGTCGAGCACGGGCGAAAGGGCGCGGGACGCTGCCTCGCAATCGTCGATGCTCATGGTCCCGTCGGGGCGCTCGGCCATGATCTGCACGGTGCCACCGTCGCGGTTGGTCACCTTCACGCGCACCAGCCGGAAGCCGAGCGCGCCGAGCACGCCGGAGGCAATGGCGGCCACGCGGGCGGCCACCCCGGTTTCGGTGATGAGGCGCGGCTCGTTCGGATCGTCGAGCGCAGCGGCAGTTTCGGTCATGTCCCTCCGGGACGAGTTACGGAGCGCAGGCGGTTCGGCACCGGCGCCGGTTGAATGACGCGCCTTGAGGCCACAGGGGAAGGCCGGCCGGGGCCGGACATGCCTTCCGGTGGGACACCGGATAAGCAGAAAAGGAGCGGGTCCCGCCGGGACCCACTCTCATCACCTTCGACTGCGATGGCGCTGAGGCATCCCCAATGGGGACAGCGCTAATATAGCTGCAAACGGCGCGGGCGCAAGCGTCCCCCTCGGGCAGCGGCACGCGGGGCGCGAAAAATCTCCGCAACGGGGTCCGCGCCGGGCGCGCGGACCGTCCGTGCAGGCGGCAAGCCGGCTCCGGTTCCGGCGGTGCCCTATTTGTGCCGCACCGGCGGTGTTGAAGCCGGCCATTGGCGCGGGCCGCCGGGGTTTCCGAAGGGCCGTGCCGGCGCATTCCATCGTCCGCCGGGTGGCACACCCGGACGATCGCGCCGCCTGCGGGTTCTCCCCGGCATCCCTGCCGCGGCCTGCTTTTCCCTTCCCCCGCGGCGCGGACCTGTTGCGCGTGAAGCGCCGACCGGGGCGAACCGTCGGGGCGGGCGCCATGCGCGTCCGCTCCGGCGGTCAAAGGCGCATCAGGCCAGCGCGTCCAGCTCCATGTCGGAGAGCGCCCCGGGCACGATGGTGACGGGAATGGGAAAGCGCGAGGCGTGCCCGGCCGCCAGCGAGGACACCAGCGGCCCCGGCCCTTCCTTGGCCATGCCGGCCGCCAGCACCAGGATGGCGATGTCCCGGTCCTCATGGATGAGGGCGGTGATGGCGTCCGCCTTGCTGCCCTCGCGGATGATCAGCTCCGCGGCGATGCCGGCCACCTGCCGCGCACGGGCGGCATATTTGTCCAGCCGCGCCTGCATCTCCTCGTGGGCCTCGGCGCGCATCAGGTCGGCGATGCCAAGCCATTGCTGGTTCACGCCCTCCAGCTCCAGCACCCCCAGCATCACCACGCCGCCGTCCGTGCCCGCGGCGCGGCGGCTGGCATAATAGATGGCGCGGTCGCATTCGGGCGTGTCGTCCACCACCACCAGGAACTTGCGCCGGTGCCCGGGCTCGCGGCTCTGTCGCGTCAGGACCATGGACTTTCAGCCTCCTCGGCAGGCGGCGGCATGGTGCCATGGCGGGGCAGCCGGCGGGAGGGAAAAATCCGCGCGGCCGTGCCGCGCCGCCGGTATGGCGGCGGCACAGCCAATCGGCGCTTCCATCGCGGCGGATTGCCCTCTCACTTATGGATAGAGAACGCGTGATCCGATCAGCTTGCCTTGCAAGCTGATCGGCGCGTGCTCTAGAGGAGCCCTGCGCAACAGGCGCAGTATCGGCAGGCGGTGCGGCGCGCGAAGCCCGCAATCCGCATGGCATGGGAGAGGAAAAGGTGTCCGACCTTACGCTGGAACAGGCGCAGACCATCGTCGTCGCCGCGCTCGGCCATGCCCGGGCCAACGCCATGAATCCGCTGGCCGTATGCGTGCTGGATGCGCGCGGCGCCTTGAAGGCCTTCGCGGCGGAGGACGGCACCAGCCTGAAGCGCGGCGACATCGCCCGCGGCAAGGCCAACGGTGCCCTTTCCCTGGGCATGGGCTCGCGCTCGCTGTTCAAGCGCGCCAAGGAGCAGCCCTTCTTCATCTCCGCCGCCACCGCCGCCATCGGCGGCTCGCTGGTGCCGGTGCCGGGCGGCGTGCTGATCCGCGCGGCGGACGGGCAGGTGATGGGGGCGGTGGGCATTTCCGGCGATACGTCGGACAATGACGAGGCCTGCGCCCTGGCCGGTCTCGCCGCCGCCGGCCTCGCCGGTGATCCCGGCGAGGACTGATCCTTCACCCGTGGCTTGCGCCGGGCGCCGCCTCACACGATTCGGGCGGCGTCCTCGAAGGCGAGGCGCGGCAGGCGCTCCATCACCTTGTCCGGCTCGCCATGGCCGATGGCGGTGATGAAATTGGTCTTCACCGTGCCGCCGGGGAAGAATTCCGCATCCACCTTGGCGGCATCGAAGCCGGACATGGGGCCGACATCGAGGCCGAGGGCGCGGGCGGCGAGGAGCAGATAGGCCCCCTGCAGCGAGGAATTGCGGAAGGCGTGGGGCTCGATCATCGCCGGATTGTTCACGAACAGGTCGCGGAAGCCCGGATTGTGCGGGAATACCTGCGGAATCTTGTCATGGAACGCCAGGTCGTAGCCGATGATGGCGATGACCGGGGCCGCCAGCGCCTTGATATTGCCGGGGGACAGGGCCGGGCGCAGGCGCTCCTTGGCCTCGGGCGTGGTGAGGAACACGAACCGCGCCGGCTGGGTGTTGGCCGAGGTGGGGCCGAATTTCACCAGGTCGTAGAGCATGCGGATCTGCGCCTCCGATACCGGGGCGTCGGTCCAGCCGTTCTGCGAGCGGGCATTGAGGAAAAGGCGGTCGATGGCGGCCTGGTCGATCTTCTCGGGCATGATGGGCGTTCCGCAGGAGGGGGACATGGGTGCGAGAGGTATGGCCTCGCCTCCGGTCGGGCAACGGCCGCACTTGCAAACCGCCGTTGCAAGGGTGCACACGGGCGCCATCACCGCGCCTGATCCAATCACCACGCCATTTGATGGGTGTTTGCCGGCGCCAGCTTCTATGGTTCCGCGCCGGGGGCCGGATTCGCTCCGGCGCCCCGGTCGCCCACCGCCCGAGAGAGTGCCAATGACCGTGCCAGCCGCCTTGCCCGCCAGCGCCCCGCCGGAAGACCAGGACCCCTATCTGGCCCGCGTGCGCGACCACATCCGCGCCCTGCCGGAAAGCGGCATCGTGGAGGTGATGAACTACGGCCGCGACCGGCCGGGCATGATCCCTCTCTGGGCCGGGGAAGGCGATGTACAGACGCCCGCCTTCATCTGCGAGGCCGCCGCCGCCGCGCTCCATGCGGGCGAGACCTTCTATACCTGGCAGCGCGGCCTGCCGGAGCTGCGCGCCGCCATCGCCCGCTACATGGCGCGGCTCTATGGCGTGCCGGAAGATCCGTCGCGCTATTTCGTCACCGGGTCCGGCATGCAGGCCATCCAGATCGCCCTGGCCATGGCGCTGGGGGCCGGGGACGAGGTGATCCTGCCCTCCCCCTCCTGGCCCAATGCGGCGGCGGCGGCGCAGAAGGCCGGCGCGCGGCCGGTGTTCGTGCCCTTCGCCTATGGTCCGTCCGGCTTCGCCCTCGATCACGAGCGGCTGGCGGCGGCGGTGACGGGGCGCACCCGCGCCATCTTCCTCAACACCCCGGCCAACCCCACCGGCTTCGTCGCCACCCGCGCCGATCTGGAAGCGGTGCTGGCGCTGGCCCGCCGCCACGGCCTGTGGATCATCGCCGACGAGATCTACGGCCGCTTCTATTATGGCGACGCGCCCCGCGCCCCCTCGTTCCATGACGTGATGGACGCGGACGACCACATCCTCTTCGTGCAGACCTTCTCCAAGAACTGGGCCATGACCGGCTGGCGGATGGGGTGGGTGGAGGCGAGCCCGAAGCTCGGGCAGATCATCGAGAACCTGATCCAGTATTCCACCTCCGGCGTGGCCGCCTTCATGCAGCGCGGCGGAGTGGCGGCCCTCGACCAGGGGGAGGCCTTCGTGGCCGAGCAGATCGCCCGCGCCCGGCGCGGACGCGACCTGGTGGGCGACGCGCTGCTTGCCACCGGCAAGGTGGATCTGGTGAAGCCGCCGGGCGCCTTCTACCTGTTCTTCGGCATGGCCGGGCACGGCGATGTGGCCAGCCTCGGCCTCACCCTGGTGGACGAAGCCAATGTGGGCCTCGCCCCGGGAACCGCCTTCGGCCCCGGCGGGGAAGGCTTCATGCGCCTGTGCTTCGCCCGGGGCGAGGCGCAATTGGCGCAGGCCGCGGCGCGGCTGGTGGGCTGGCTCGAAAAGGCTGCGGTGTGACGGTGCGGTCCAGGTTCGATGCCGGCGCGCGATCCGCCCCCATGGACCGGCGGCGCGGTGCCCCATGAGCGGTGAAACGCCATCCGGCCTGTCCGAAGACGGGGAAGTGCCGGGTCCTGCCCGATCGCCCCGGCGGGTCCGATGGGGTGGGTCCGGTGCCCGGCCGCTGCTTACTGTGGTGGTCACCCTTGGCGGCGGGGCGCTGGGCGGGGCCGCCTTCAGCCTTGCCGGCCTGCCTGCGGCGTGGATCTCCGGGGCGCTGGTGGTCACCATCGCCCTTGCCCTGGGCGGCGTGCGCATCGCCGTGCCGGAATGGGTCCGCTTTGCCGCCTTCATCGTCCTCGGCACGTCCATGGGCACGGTGCTGACGCCCGAGACCTTCGCCCGCGCCGCCACCTGGCCGGTTTCCATGGCCTGCCTGGGGGCGAGCGTGCTGGGCACCATGGCGGGCGGGATGTTCTTCCTCACCCGCGTGGCCGGCTGGAGCCGGCAGACCGCCTTCTGGGCGTCTGCGCCGGGGGCGTTCGCCACCGTGGTGGCCATGGCCGCCGACACCAAAGCGGACCTGCGGCAGGTGGCCTTCGCCCAGGCGCTGCGGCTGTTCCTGCTGGTGGCGGCGCTGCCCAATGTGCTCGCCGCGCTGGGCCTGACGGCGGGCGGGCTGCCACCGCCGCCGCACGTCTCCTCGCCGGCGGGCGTGGCCCTGCTGCTGGCCGCCTGCACCGGCGCCGGCCTGCTCGCCGCGGCGCTGAAGGTGCCCGGGGGCCTCATTCTCGGCGCGCTCGCCGGCAGTGCGGCGCTGCACGGCTTCGCCCTGACCGACGCGGTGCTGCCGCCGCAGATGCTGGTTCCGGCCTTCGTGGTGCTGGGGGCGAGCGTGGGCGTGCGCTTTCTGGGCACCACCTTCGGCGCGGTCCGCTCCTATTTCCTCGCGTCCCTCGGCGCCTTCTTGGTGGCGGTGGCCATCTCCACCTTGTTCGCGGTGCTGGCGGCGTGGCTGACCGGGGACGACCTGGGCAAGATGGTGACCGCCTTCGCCCCCGGCGCGCTGGAGGCGATGACGGCGCTGGGCTTCGCTCTGGGCTATGACCCCGCCTTCATGAGCGCCCATCACCTGTTCCGCTTCGCCGGCCTTTCGGTGGCCCTGCCGGTGGTGGCGCGCCTCGTCTTCGCGGCCGCGGAAGAGGCGGCTGCGGCGGAGGAGGCCGGCGACCACACGAAAACGTAACCGGCGCCTGCGGCTTCACGGTTGAGCGCCGGCCCTGGGGCCAGCATCATGCGGCCCTTGGCTGTGCAACACGCCGCCGGCCAGCGAAGCCGCGTCGCAGGCCGGCCCTGCCGGTGCGCACGGTGTTCCGGCGGGCGTGCATCGGGAGGGCGGGGATGCGGGCACTGGACGATCTGGCGCTGCTGGTGGCGCGGCTTTGCATGGCGGCCCTGTTCCTGCCGTCGGGGGTGAGCAAGGCGGGTAATCTGGCCGGATTCTCCGGCTTTCTCGCCGGCAAGGGGCTACCCTACCCGGAGGTGCTCGCCGCCATCACCGCCGCGGTGGAGATCGGCGGGCCGGTGCTCCTGATCCTCGGCGTCCTGCCGCGGATCACCGCTTTGGTGCTCATCGGCTTCGTCATCGCCGCCACCGCCACGGCCCATCTGTTCTGGCAGTTTCCCGATGCCGCCGCACGCTCGGCCCAGCAGATCGCCTTTTTCAAGAATGTGGGCCTCGTGGGCGGGCTGCTGTTCTATTTCGCATCCGGGCCGGGCGCCTTCGCCATCGGCGGGCGCGATACACGCTCCGGGCCATAGCTAGAGCGCGATCCGATCAAATGGACTCGATTTGATCGGTGAATCGCCCTCTCACTTAAGGATAGAGCCCCTCAGCTGCCGAAGCGATGCAGATCGGAGCCGTGGCGGCGCAGCCACGCCTCCGCTTCCCGCCGGTGCGGACACACCTGCTCCACCAGGCGCCAGTAGCGCGGCCCGTGGTTCATCTCCAGCCGGTGGGCCACCTCGTGGGCGGCGAGGTAATCCAGGATGAAGGCCGGGGCGAGGATGAGCCGCCAGGAGAAGGAGAGGTCGCCCCGCGCGGAGCAGGAGCCCCAGCGGCTTGCGGTATCGCGCAAGGTGAGGCGCCCGACCTCCACGCCCAGCGCCGCGGCATATTTCTGTACCGTCACCGAAAGGTCCCGGCGCGCCTCGCGCTTCAGGAAATCATGGACCCGGCGGGACAGGTGCGGCAGATCGCCCGCTACGCACACGGTGGGCAGGCCCTGAACCACGGCGCCGATCCACACCGTTCCCCGCGCTTCGGCGCAATGGACGATGCGGTGGGGCTCGCCGCGCAGGGGTATGACCGCACCGGGCGCGAACGGCACCGCCTCCGGCAGGCGCACCAGGCGCACCCGCACCCATTCCCGGTGGCGCAGCACGAATTCATGCGCGAAGGCCAGGGGTACATGGGGCGGCGCGGTCAGGGTCACGTCACGGGCGGCGGCCCGCACCCGCAGGGTCAGGCGTCGCGCTTGAGGGTGCCTACGTACCGTAACGCGCAAAGGGCCATCATCGAGCATCAGCTCGATCCATTCCGCGGTGCGCAGGGGCGGCGCTTGACGGTCCTGGCGTCGAAACAGCATGGCTTGACCGGGGGGCAACAACATGAGCCCCCATCTTCACTGGAATTCGCCCGGGCTGCCAGTCCTAAGTCGGAGCAACCCGGGGATAAAGCGACGTAACTTTCCCGCTCAGGCTGAACACGTCCGGCCCCTCGTCCGCATGGGCGGTCGACAGCTCCGGTGCGGTGCGCTGGTGGGTGGCGCCGCGGGGCAGCTCCTGGGAGAGGATGAAATCGGCAATGCGCGGGGCGATCTCGGAGCGG
Organism: Xanthobacter sp. AM11; assembly: GCF_047444035.1. Classification (NCBI taxonomy): domain Bacteria; kingdom Pseudomonadati; phylum Pseudomonadota; class Alphaproteobacteria; order Hyphomicrobiales; family Xanthobacteraceae; genus Xanthobacter; species Xanthobacter sp. AM11. Next base: position 787,697 of record NZ_JBLAOA010000001.1, on the reverse strand, counting down.
AAGCGCGAGCCGTTGAACACGCCGTAATGGCCGACGCCGGGCTGTTCCCAGTGGGCACGCTTGTCTTCGGGAATGCGCGGGCAGAGCTTGTGCGCCGCCTTGGTCTGGCCGATGCCGGAGATGTCGTCCTTCTCGCCTTCCACCGTCATCAGCGCCACGCGGTGGATGGCCTCCGGCTTCACCGGCAGGGAATGGTGGAGAATCTCGCCCTTGGGCAGGGCGTGGGTGATGAACACGTTCTCCACGGTCTGCAGGTAGAAGTCGGCGGTCAGGTCCATCACGGCGAGATATTCATCGTAGAAGTCGCGATGCTTCTCGGCGGAATCGCCGTCGCCCTGCACCAGATGACGGAACAGGTCCCAATGGGCCTGGAGATGACGATCCAGGTTCATGGACATGAAGCCGTTGAGCTGCAGGAAGCCCGGATACACTTCCCGGAGCGCGCCGGCATGGGGCCATGGCACGGTGGTGATGACGTTGCGGCGGAACCACTCGATGCCGCGGTCCTTGGCGAGTGTGTTCACCGCGGTGGGCGCCTCGCGGGTGTCGATGGGGCCGCCCATCAGGATCATGGACTTGGGGACGTAGGGCGCCTCTTCCTGCTCCATGCGGGCCACGGCCATCAGCACCGGCACCGCCGGCTGGCACACCGCCATCACATGGCAGTCGCCGCCGAGGCGGCGGAAGATGGAGATGAGATAGTCCACATAGTCCGACAGGTCGAAGCCGCCTTCGGCGACGGGCACCAGCTTGGCGTCCACCCAGTCGGTCACATAGACATCGTGGGTGGGCAGCATGGCCTCCACCGTGCCGCGCAGCAAGGTGGCGTGGTGCCCGGAAACCGGGGCCACCACCAGAAGCCGCGGCTGCGGCCGGCGCGGCGGGCATTCGAACGCCCGGTCGAAATGCAGAAGGTTGCAGAACGGCCGGTTCCACACGGTGTTCACGTGCACCGGGACACTCTGGCCGTCCACCACCGTGTGGCTGATGTCCCAGTCCGGCTTGCCGTAGCGCCGGGTGGTGCGCTCGAACAGCTCGCAGGCGGCGGCCATCGACTTGCCGACGGTGGTGTGCGAAACGGGGTTGATGGGGTTCTTCAGGAACAGGCGGCTTGCATCCGCCATGGCGCGCGAAGGGTTCAGCGCGGCGTGGCCCATTTCATAAAGCCAGTAGAGAGGCGTGGAGAGGCCCACATCCGTCTGCGGCGGAAGCCGGGTCGCGCTCGCAAACTCACCGATTGCCATGTGCGGTCCTCACGGTTAGTGCGCTCTTTGCGGCGTTTTATTTGTTAAAGCGTGAGCCTAGTTGCAGGTTTGGTCAATGCCGACAAAAGACATAGGTCCGGCTCTGCGGAGCCCTATGGCGCAGATGTCACAGTTGCCTGAAGGGAAAGGGCCGTCCGGCCTGCGGGCTGGGCCGGGCGGGCGCGGGTCATGACGCCCGCTTTTGCCGCTCCCCCCCATGGCCGCGCCTTCGGGCTGCGGCTCGACACGCTGATTCGCCTGCGCTGGCTGGCCGTCAGCGGCCAGATCGCCGCGCTGGTGGTGGTCAATCTGGGCCTGGGCTTCCCGCTGCCGCTCAGCACCTGCCTTGGCGTGGTCATTCTTTCCGCCGCGGTGAACGTGCTGTTGCGCCTGAAGTATCCGGTGGCGCGCCGGCTGGGCGATGCGGCCGCCGGGCCGCTTCTGGCCTATGACGTGCTGCAGCTGACCGCACTTCTCTACCTCACAGGCGGGCTGAAGAACCCGTTCGTGCTGCTTTATCTTGCCCCCGTGATGATCTCGGCCACCACCCTGGCCTGGAGCACCACGGTGCTGCTGGGCATCCTCGCCGTCACCTGCGCCGGCGCGGTGGGGCTGTGGGCGCTGCCGCTGCCCTGGGCGGGGGGCGACGTGCCGGTGTTGCCGGAGCTCTACCTTGCCGGCATCTGGGTTTCGCTGTCGGTCTCGGTGGGCTTCATCGGCCTGCATGCCTGGCGGGTGGCGGAGGAGGCGCGCGAGCTGGCCGATGCGCTCGCCGCAACCGAGCTGGTGCTGGCGCGCGAGCAGCACCTCTCCGCCATCGACGGTCTTGCCGCCGCCGCCGCCCACGAGCTGGGTACCCCCCTTTCCACCATCGCCCTGGTGGTGAAGGAGATGCAGCGCTCTCTGGGCGACACGGGTCCCTATGCGGAGGACGTGGCGCTGCTGCGCGACCAGGTGAGCCGCTGCCGCGACATCCTGCAGAAGCTCACCTCCCTGCGCTCCGGCGACGCGCCGTTCGACCGCATGCCCCTCAACCTGCTGCTGGAGGAGGTGGTGGAGCCGCACCGCAATTTCGGCATCACCATTGCCGTGTCGGTGAAGGAGGGGCAGGACGCCCCCATCATCGCCCGCAATCCCGGCCTTCTCTACGGGCTCGGCAATCTGGTGGAGAATGCGGTGGACTTCGCCACCTCGCGGGTGGACATCCGGGCCGAATGGAGCCCGAGCGTCCTGGAGATCGTGGTTACCGACGACGGGCCGGGCTTCGCGCCCGAGGTCAGCGGGCGCATCGGCCAGCCTTATGTGACCTCCCGCGCCCGCGACCGGGAGGAGCCGGACGAGGAAAGCGGCCTCGGCCTCGGCTTCTTCATCGCCAAGACGCTGCTGGAGCGCACCGGGGCGAGCGTGACCTTCGAAAACCGCTTTCCGCCGGCCACCGGCGCGGTGATCCGCCTGGCCTGGCCGCGTCCGGCGCGCGCCATTGAAGTGGATACGGACGCGACAAAGGGACGCGGTTCGGATTATTCTACGGCGAAAGAGGCGTAAAAGCCGGAGCCCGGTGTGGGTTCTTATCCGGCAAAGCCAGTGCTTGGATCGAGGAAGATGCGATGAATGAGACGACGCCGCCCGAGGTCGGGGATGACCGGTCGGTTCTGATCGTGGACGACGACCGCTCCTTTCTGCAGCGCCTCGCAAGGGCCATGGAAGCCCGCGGCTTCCTGGTTTCCACGGCGGAGACGGTGGCCGACGGGCTGGCCCGTGTGGAGGCTTCGGCACCGGCCTATGCGGTGGTGGACATGCGTCTCGGCGACGGCACCGGCCTTGATGTGATCTCGGCGCTGAAGAAGAGCCGGCCGGGGGCGCGGGCCATCGTGCTGACCGGCTACGGCAACATCGCCACCGCCGTGACGGCGGTGAAGATGGGTGCGGTGGACTATCTCGCCAAGCCCGCCGATGCGGACGACGTGGTGGCCGCGCTGCTTGCCAATGCCGACCACAAGCCGACCCCGCCGGAAAACCCCATGTCGGCGGACCGGGTGCGCTGGGAACACATCCAGCGCGTCTATGAATTGTGTGGCCGCAACGTTTCGGAAACCGCCCGCCGGCTGTCCATGCACCGGCGCACGCTGCAGCGGATTTTGGCCAAGCGCGCGCCGCGGTAGCGGCTCGCGCCAGGGGAATGAGCGCGCCGCGGTAGCGGCTCGCGCCAAAGGGTCGGGCGCGCCGCGGCTAGAAAGGCACGCTGAGAAGCTCGGGGTCGTAGAGCGCGGCGAGCCGGGCCGCGGCGGCGCGGGCGAAGCGCAGGGTCAGCGCCTTGCGGGTGGCGCCGGCCAGGGGGTGCAGCGGGGCCTCACGCAGGCATTCGGCACCGAAGGCGTCGGCCACCAGCAGCCCGGCGTCCTGCGGCAGGATTTCCATGGGGAAGTCCAGCGGCACGGCGAACAGGAGGCGATCGCAATAGGCGCGATAGTCCGGCCATTTCCCGTCGCTGCGGAAATCGGCGACCGACGACTTGATCTCGACGATGGTGATCTCGCCCTTGGCACCGAGGGCCAGGATGTCCGCCCGCCGGCCGGAGGCGAGGGCGAATTCGGTCAGGCCGGCGCTCCCCGAAAGGGCGAGGTGACGCAGCACGCCGCGCTGCACCGCCCGGGCGGTCTGCGACTGGCGCCCGTCCGGCTTGGGCTCCGGGGCCGGGGCGCTCACCGGCCCGTTTCCACCGATGCCAGGGGCGCGGCGCCGGCCGCCGCGCGCACGGGGAGCCGCGCCCGCTCGATGGCGGCGTTGAGCTCGCCGCCGAACACGAAGATGGTGGCGGTGAGGTACAGGAAGACCAGCGCAATCATCACCGAGGCGAGGCCGGCATAGGTGGTGACATAATTGGCGGGGAATTCCGCGAGGTAGAAGCCGAAGGCGGTGGCCCCCACCAGCCACAGCACCAGCGTGACGAGGATGCCCGGCGCCACCTGCGCCAGCCGCCGCCGCCCGGCGGGCAGCCACAGATGGGCCACCAGCAGCGCCACCACGAGGATGACCGAGGTGGCGGCGAACCGTGCCAGCGTCACCACCCGCGACAGCGGCGCCAGGGCCGGCAGCCGGGCCACCGCGGTCTGCCACAGCAGCGGGCCGAGCACCACCAGGAACGACAGGGCCAGCATGGCCGCCGCCGCCACCAGCACGTAGCCGATGGATTCCAGCCGCAGCCAGTACCAGGCGCGCTGCTCCTTCACCCCATAGGCGCGGTTGAGGCCGATGCGCAGGCTCTCGATGCCGTTGGAGGAGAAATAGATGGCCAGCACCACGCCATAGGTGAGCACGTCGGTGCGCACCTGGTTCACCACATTGTAGATCTCGCGGGAGATGGGGCCGGCCACCTGCTCCGGCCAGGTTTCCAGGATCAGCTGGATGGTCTCGGCCGCCAGCGGCCGCAGGTCGAGGAAGCCGGCCAGGGCAGTGACGAAGATGAGGAACGGGAACAGGGACATGAGCGCCGACAGCGCGATATGGCTGGCGATGGCCCAGCCGTCGTCGGCGGAAAAGGTCCAGATCGCATCAAGCACGACGTGGTAGGTGCGCCGCAGCATGGTGTCTCCCGTTTTCCCGTCACATCGGGCTTTCGCGGGTGAATGGCAAGCGCGACGGCAGCCGGGCCGGTGCCGCGCCGCCGGCGGGAGCGTCTGGCGGGATGCCGCTCTCTTCAATATTGAAAGGCAGGCCGTGGGGCGCAGGGAACGGGCTCTCGTCCACCGGTGGTCGCGCTCAAGGGTGGGGGTGCCCCGCAGCGTGCCTCGCGGGAATGTGGCCCGGATCGCGCTCACGTCTCCGGCCCCGCACGTTCGTTCCAGGATTGCGCCATGCCGCTCGAGGACCCCGCCCCCGCCCCCGCCGGGCCGCTTGCGCGGCTTTCCGGCCTGTTCACCGCGGCCCATCTGAAGCTTGGCGTGCGGGCGGCGGTGGCGGCGCTGGCCTCCTATTTCCTCGCCACCGTCCTTGCCCTGCCCAATGGCTATTGGGCGGTGCTCACCGCCATCCTGGTGGTGCAGTCCACCATCGGTGCCAGCCTCACCGTGGCCCTGGACCGGGCGCTGGGCACCGTGGTGGGCGGGGCCGTGGGGGTGCTGGCCGCGGTGCTGGCCGGCCCCTCGGTTCCGCTCACCTTCGTTGCCTTGGTGGCGAGCGTGCTCCTCACCTCCACATTGGCGGCGCGCTATCCCAGCTTCAAGCTCGCGCCGGTGACGGTGGTGATCGTGCTGCTGGCGGACCCCAGCCATGTGGAGCCGTGGCTTTCCGGCCTGCACCGGGTGTTCGAGATCGCGGTGGGGGGCGTGGTGGGAATGGCGTGCGCGCTGTTCATCCTGCCCGCCAGCGCCTTGTTCTACCTGTTTCCCCATTGCGCCACCGCTTTGCGCACCTGCGCCGAGCTGCTGGCGCGCGGGCGCGACGGGCTTCTGGGGCGCGGCCTCGACCCGCAGGGGATTGATGACCTCAATGCCAAGGCCCGCAAGGCGCTGCGGGCGGCCGATGCCCGCATCGCCGAAGCGCGCACGGAGCGGGCCGGGCGCCTCGCCAGCCATGCGGACCCCGCCCCCGTGGTGCGCAGCTGCCGCCGCCTGTGGCATTCCATCATCATCCTGCTGCGCGGCGCCGACCGGCCGCTGACCGAGCCGGTGGCGACCCGTCTGGCGCCGGCCATGGATGCGGCGGTGGCGGCGCTCACGATGGTCATGCACCTGCTGGCCGACCGGCTCGACGGCACCCCCGCCGCGGACCTCGATGCCGCGGCGAGCGCGGCGCGGGCGGCGGTTTCGGCGCTGGAGGCGCAGGCGGAGCGGCTCAATGCCGACGGGGTGCTGGATGCCGCCGCCGGATCGACCCTGACCGCGCTGTTCTCCGCCGTTTCCGCCTGCACGCATGTGCGGGAAAATCTGGAGGATCTGGCCGCCCGGCTCGACGAGATGAGAACCGGGGAGAGCTGACATTCGTAGAAAGAAGCGTTGCCTTGGAATGGTTCCGAAGGCAAGGATAGGCAAATTCTGCAACGCACAATACGGGAGAGAGAGCCCATGTCCGCCAGCGCCACCGCCAGCGCCGCCCCTGGTACCGCGGGAACCGACGCCATCGATGCGGTGGGTCTTGGCCGCGCGGCCATTGCGCGCCTTGAGAGCCTGCTGGCGGAAGCCACCGGCCTCGTCCGCGCCCGGGTGAGCGACGGCGGCCGGCTGTCGCCCGCCCTGCTGGAGCAGGAGCAGCGCGCCACCCACGGGCTGGCCTGGCTCGCCACTTATGTCTTCTCCGTGCGCGAGCTGGTGCACTATGCCGACCGCCTGACCGAGATGGGCAAGTTCGGCGCCACCGAGAAGCTGATCGTCCAGATCGGCCTTGGCGAGTACACCGCCCAGATCCTCGGCGGCATCCCCATGAGCCAGGGCGAGATCGTGCGTCTCGCCGACCTCTACGTGCCCGGCGAGACGGTGGCGCAGCTCGCAGCAGACCCGGCCATCGCCGCGCTTGCGGCCGGGGGCAACACCGCCGCCAGCCGTGCGGCGCTGGCCGATATCGTGCGCGCCGCCCATCCCACCGGCACCATCGGCGAGGCGGGCCTCGACGAGACCACGGAGGCCATGCGCACCGAGATGCACCGCTTCGTGGAGGCGGAGGTGGCCCCCCACGCCCACGAGTGGCACCTGAAGAACGAATATATCCCGCTGGAGATCATCACCCAGCTCTCGGAGATGGGTGTGTTCGGCCTCACCATCCCGGAGGAATTCGGCGGCCTCGGCCTGCCGAAGGAAGCCATGTGCGTGGTGACCGAGGAATTGTCGCGCGGCTATATCGGCGTGGGCTCGCTGGGCACCCGCTCGGAGATCGCCGCCGAGCTGCATCCTCGCCGGCGGCACCGAGGCGCAGAAGGCCCATTACCTGCCCAAGCTCTCGGCGGGCGAGATCCTGCCCACCGCGGTGTTCACCGAGCCCAATACCGGCTCCGACCTCGCCTCGCTGCGCACCCGCGCGGTGAAGGAGGGGCAGGGGGAGGATGCGGTCTACAAGGTTTCCGGCAACAAGACCTGGATCACCCATCCGGTCCGCGCCGACGTGATGACCCTGCTGGTGCGCACCAATCCGGCCGAGCCCGGCTACAAGGGCCTTTCCATCCTGCTGGCCGAGAAGCCGCGCGGCTCGGACGAGAACCCCTTCCCGGCCGAGGGCATGACCGGCGGCGAGATCGAGGTTCTCGGCTATCGCGGCATGAAGGAATATGAGATCGGCTTCGACGGCTTCGCCGTGCCGGCGGCCAATCTGCTGGGCGGCGAGGAGGGGCAGGGCTTCAAGCAGCTCATGACCACCTTCGAGAGCGCCCGCATCCAGACCGCCGCCCGCGCCGTGGGCGTGGCCCAGGCGGCCATGGAGGTGGGGCTGAAATATGCCGAGGAGCGCATCCAGTTCGGCAAGCCGCTCATCGCCTTCCCCCGTGTCGCCGACAAGATCGTGATGATGGCGGTGGAAACCATGATCGCCCGCCAGATCACCTATTTCGCCGCCCGCGCCAAGGACGAGGGGCGCCGCACCGACCTTGAGGCCGGCATGGCCAAGCTGCTGGGCGCCCGCGTCGCCTGGGCGGCGGCGGACAACGCCCTGCAGATCCACGGCGGCAACGGCTTCGCGCTGGAATATCCGGTGTCGCGCATCCTGTGCGACGCGCGCATCCTCAACATCTTCGAGGGTGCGGCGGAGATCCAGGCGCAGGTGATCGCCCGCCGCCTCTTGGACGGCGGCAACTGAGCCTCCGCCCGTCCCCTGCGGTGGAGCGGCCGGGGGCGGGCGTGCGGGCGAACCGAGGGCGGGGCCATGAGCGAGGCGGTGGTCATCGAGGCGGCCCGGCAGGGGGACGAGGCCGAATGGCGCCGGCTGTGGGCGGGCTACAATGCCTTTTACGAGGCGCAGGTGGCCCCGCACGTCACGGCGCGCACATGGCAGCGCATCCTTGATCCCGCCTCACCGGTGCTGGGCCGCGTGGCCCGGTGGGACGGGAAGCTGGCCGGCTTCTCCATCAGCGTCCTGCATGAGGGCACCTGGGTGACCACCCCGGCCTGCTATCTGGAGGACCTGTTCGTCGATCCCGCCTGCCGGGGGCAGGGGATCGGCCGCAGGCTGATCGCGGATCTCGTCCGCCTCGGCCGGGAGGAGGGCTGGTCGCGCCTGTACTGGCACACCCGCCAGGACAATCCGGCCCGCCGGCTCTACGACACCTTCGTTCAGGCCGACGATTTCGTCCGCTACCGCATGGATCTGTGACCGCCGGCGGGGATGTTCATTCCTCCGCCGGCGGCTCGTCTCCCGGCACATATTCCAGGATGTCCCCCGGCTGGCAGCCGAGCACCGCGCAGATGCGCGCCAGCGTGTCGAAGCGCACCCCGCGCACCTTGCCGGATTTCAGCAGCGAGACATTCTGCTCGGTGATGCCGATGCGCTCGGCCAGCTCGCGCGAGCGCATCTTCCGCCGCGCGAGCATCACGTCCAGATTGACCACGATGGGCATGAGGCTTCCCGCCCTTCCTGTCCGGCTCAGATGAAGCCTTCGTTTTCCTGCGCGATGCGGGCCGCCTCGCGCATCACTGCGCCGACGCCGATCACCAGCAGGCCCACCAGCACCGACACCACATCATGGCTTGCCAGGCTGATGGCGAGCACCCGCTGGCCCGGGGGATTGCCCAGCGTCAGCACCAGGCCGAGCAGGGTCGCCACCACCGGATTGACGAGGGCCTGAAGCGCCACCGCGGTGCCGAACCGCTCCAGCCGCTGCGCCAGCGTCTGCGACACCGTTTCTCCTTCCCCGAAATCCCGGAAGATCAGGCGCACCTCGTTGAGCCCGTAGGCGATGATGGCGAGCGGCACCGCCGAGACGAGGACCCCAAGGGTCTGGCTCAACCCGTCCAGCGTCACCGGATAGCCCGTGAGGCCCACGCGCGGCACCACCGCGGCTTCGATCCAGGCCGGGTTGAGCCAGATGCCGAGGCTGCCGGCCACCAGGGCGATGAGGATGACGAGCGTGACGGTGGAAAGCAGCCGCCCGCGGCGCCGAAGGCGGGCGAGGCGGGGATCGCGAACGCTGTGCGACATGATGAGACCTTTCCTTGACGCATTCATAAATTATCGTAAAACAATAAATAATCAACCGATAATGAGATGCGTCATGAAACTCCTCCTTGGCCTGTCCACGGCCCTCGGCTTCCTCCTTCTCGCCGCCGGCTGTTCCCATCTGCCGATCAGCAGCCTGCCCAGGCTCGCGAGCTTCGATCCGGCGACCGCCGACCTCGCCACCCTCCGCGCGGCGGTGCGCGCGCCCGATGCGCTGCGCCCGGTGCCCGGCGGCGCGGTCCTCACCATGTCGTTCTGGCTCGCCGGGGCGGAGACGCAGAAGACCACGGTGGCGGCGGTGCTGGAGGAGGAGGGGGACGCCGCCGTGCGCGCGGCCCTGAAGCCGGAAGAGAAGCCGGGCTTCCGCATCACCGTGTTCCGGCTTTCCGAAGACGGCCGCCGCCGGCTTGAGGCGGCGCGGGAGGAGATGCGGACCCTCAAGGCGCGCGAGGCGGCGAAGGGAAGCCGGGTGCGGGGCTCCCTCTCGGTCGGGGTGAAAGGCTGCGCCGCCGGCACATTGCCCGACGGGCCGATCCTGCTCAGCACCTATCTGCGGACCGAGGCGTCGGGCAGCTTCATTCCCCTCGTGGTCGATCTCGACCTGAAGGCGCTTGCGGCCGAGGCCGGGGCCGATCCTGCGCCCATCGAGCCCTGCGCCCGGTGAGCGTTGAGGCTCCCGCGGCTGCGGGCGGGGAGGGCGCACAGCGTGGGGGATGGCGCGCCGCGCGATCCGGGCACGGCGCGCCGGGGTGGCGGCGGCAATGCCGCATTGGCGGAAACGAGGGAGATGCCGTCCGGGCGAATACGGCACGGCGCGCCGGTTGATCCGGCAGGCAAATTCCGTCGGCTGCACCCCGGCATTGCACCGGGGGGCTTTGTTCAAGGCGGGCACGGGGGCGCCGGTGGCTGCCCCCGCACATCATCCGGTGTCGCGGATGGCGTCAGCGCACGCCGACGCGATTGACCGGGCCGCCGGCATTCACGCCTGCGCCCGGGGCAACGCCCACGCCAGGGGCGCCGACCCCGACACCCGGGGTGACGCCGACGCCGGGCGCACCGGCGCCGGGAACGCACCCGGCGGGATAGCCCGGGCGGGTGCAATGCACCGCGGCGCGGGCGGCGGGCGCCGGGCGGGCGACGCAGCCCTTCGGCACGCCGACGGCGCGGCAATAGACCACCGCATCGGCGGGGGTCGGCACGGCCAGCGCCAGCGTGGCTGCAGGAAGGAGGGTCGTCAGGATGAGGGCGGGCAATCGCACGGCGAACCTCGGGAGTGAGTCTTGACCTCGGCTACCTATAAGGTCATTCCCGCACGTCACAATGGCAATTCTTGCCCCCGCCGCCCGCCGCCCCGTCGCCGGCCCCGCCGGGCTCCTCTGCGGCACCCGCCGGTCCGGCATCCGCGGCATCCGCCGGGGCCGGCAGGTCCAGTTCCAGCGCCTGGTGGCCCGTCACCTTCAGAAACGCCTTGAGGGCGTCGGGGGAGAGCACGCTCGTGCGGGTGTTGGAGAGCGGATGGCAGGCGATGGCCTCGGCGCCCATCAGCGTGCGGTCGATGGCGACGGTCACGAGCCGGGCCGCATCATTGGCGAGCGCCAGCAGGCTGACGGAGCCCGGCAGCACCCCCAGGTGCTCGAACAGCGCTTCCGGCGAGCCGAAGGAGAGGGAGCCCCGGGCCCCGAGGGGCGCGCGCAGCGCCTTGAGGTCCACCGGGCGGTCCTCCGCGATGGCGACCAGGAAATAATTCTTCTTGGAATCGCGCAGGAACAGGTTCCGGGTGTGCGCGCCCGGGATGTCGCCGCGCATGGCCTTGGATTGCGCCACCGTATGCACCGGCGGGTGAGTGTAGGTGGTGGCCGGAATGCCGTTTGCGGCAAGGCTGGCGATGAGGGCGTCGGGGGTCAGGGGCATCTCGGACGAGGTTGGCGGGGAGTGAGTGGAGCGAAGGCGGCGGGGCCGGTCTTCGGTCCCGGAAGGAATGATCGGGCGACGGCAGCCCGCCGGCCGGTCCATGCTTCGGGGCCGGCCGCGACTCAAGAGCTCCCCGGTCGCGGCCGGCCTGATCAAGACGGCGGAACGCGCGTCACCGCGCGCCCGTCGCGCTCTCAGCGCATCTGCATCAGGCAGCCGCCCGCCGCCTCCGCAGCGCCGCGCGCCGCCATGGCCGATACGGTGCCGGCCTGCACCAGCGCCTTGGTCTTCTCGGTGATCAGGGCGCGCGGGTCCTGGGCGGCGGGAAAGCCGGGGGCGGCGGCGGCGTAGATCGCCTTCGCGTCGCCGCCGAGGCCGGCCGCACATTTGTCCGCCGCGGCCTTGTCGGCGAGGGTCGGAGATGCCCAGAGGGCCAGGGCGGCCGATGCTAGCAGAAGGCGCTTCATGAAATGAGCCTCGGAGGTTAAGAAGGTGACCGATGGGGAGGGGCGACACTTGCGGTCCTGCCCGGTCGGCTTTGGGGAGCTTACCGGGAAGGGGCGCGAGTTCAATGCGCTTTGCTGCGGCTCAAGCCGTGGAGCGAGCCTTTACTGAACCGCCTGCAGGCGGAGCCGAAACGGCACGGAGGGGGAACGTGCAGTTCGATAGCAAGGGATCGGAGACCGCCGAGGGGCGGGATCCGACGGTGCCGCCCATGGCGCGGCTGCCGGTGGTGACGCCGGAGCAACTTCGACAGCACCCGCGCTTCGATGAAGCGCTGCACCTGTCCGCAGGAGGCCTGGTGCGGCTGTCGTCGGGAAACCGGATCTTCAACCGCCTGCTGGCGGACAAGGGACGGGCGGTGTTCGCCCATTTTATTCTTTATCTCCACGCCTTGCCCGAAAGCGCCGGCGGCGGGCTCACGGCGGCGCGGATGGGTGCCTTGTGCGCGGAAATGAACATCTGCAGCCGCGGCCGGGCGCGGGCCCTGCTGGCGCTGATGCGCTGGGCCGGCCACGTCGCGCCGCTGGAAGCTGCGACGGACCGGCGGGAACGCCCGCTCGCCCCCACCGAGGCGATGGTGAGTCTCCAGCGCGAACGCTGGCGCATCCAGTATGGCGCCGTATCCCTGTTGGATCCGGCCATGGCGGCGGTGCCCGCGGCGCTGGAGCACATGGTGTTCTTCAATCATCTCGCCCTGTCCATGGGGCGCTGCTACCGGGCCGGCTTCCGCCTGCTGGACGTGGTGCCGGCGCTGGCTCTGATCATCGAGCGCGACGGCGGCGTGATGGTGCTCAATTCCCTTCTGGTGCGTGGCAATGAGGGCGCCCCGCCGCCGGCGGTGGCGGAATTGGCGCGCAACTTCCACATCTCCCGCGCCCAGGTCCTGCATGTGCTGCGGGTGGCCGAGGCGGAAGGCCTGCTGACCCGCGGCGACGTGGGGGCCGGCCGCCTGACCCCTCAGGGCCGCGATGCCCTGGGTGGATTCTATGCCGGGCTTTTCACCGTCTTCATCAATTGCGCCCACGAGGCCCTTTACGCCACGCGGGGCCGGATCTGAGCGCAGCGCATCATGCGCACTTTCGCTCCTGCACAATTTCCTTAAGACTAAGGTCGAGGTGGCGGGGCGTCGTCGCTCCCGCCTCGACGAAAGGGCGGGGCAGATGACGAGCGCGGTGTGGTCCACGGACGAGGGGCGCGACGACGGGGACATCAAGGACCTGCCGCTGCGCGACGACATCCGCCTTCTCGGGCGTATCCTGGGCGATACGGTGCGCGAGCAGGAAGGCGATGCGGTCTTCGACATGGTGGAGGGGATCCGCCAGACCTCCATCCGCTTCCACCGCGACGAGGACGAGGCCGCGCGCGAGGAGCTGGCGGGCCTGCTGGGCCAGCTCTCGGCCGATCGCGCGCTCGAAATCATCCGCGCCTTCAGCTATTTCTCCCACCTTGCCAACATCGCCGAAGACCAGCACCACATCCGCCGCAACCGCGCCCACGCCATTGCCGGCTCGGCGCCGCGGGCGGGCAGCCTGGCCTGTTCGCTGGAGCGGGCGCAGGAGCAGGGCATCGGCGCCGAGGCGCTGGCGGACTTCTTCCGCGGCGCCGCCATCAGCCCGGTCCTGACCGCCCATCCCACCGAGGTGCGGCGCAAGAGCACGCTCAACCGGGAAATGGAGATCGCCGAGATCCTCGATCGCCGGCAGCGCATGGTGCCGACCCCCGCCGAAGCGGCCGAGGGCGAGGAGCGGCTGCGCCGTGCCATCCTCACCTTGTGGCAGACCGCCCTTCTGCGCCGCATCAAGCTGACCGTGGTCGATGAGGTGGTGAACGGTCTTTCCTATTACGACTATACCTTCCTCGGCGAGCTGCCCCAGCTCTATTGCGCCATCGAGGACAGCCTGGCGCAGGACGGGGCGGAGGTGGCCCTGCCGTCCTTCCTGCGCATCGGCAGCTGGATCGGCGGCGACCGCGACGGCAATCCCTTCGTCACGGCCGAGGTGCTGCAGGAGACCGTGCGGCTCCACCGCGAGCGCATCATGACCCATTATGCGGACGAGCTCGGCGCCCTCGGCGCGGAGCTGTCCCTGGCCGCACGGCTCGTGACCGTCTCCGACACGCTGATGGACCTGGCGGCGCGCTCCCCGGACCGCTCGCGCGAGCATCGCGAGGAGCCCTACCGGCTGGTGGTCGCCTATGTGCTGGCGCGGCTTCAGGCCACCGCCGGCGCCCTGCGGGGCGAGGAGCCGCAGGTCGGGGCGCTGGAGCCCTATGACAGCGCCGCCGCGTTCCGCGCCGACCTCGACATCATCCACGATTCCCTCTGCGCCAACGGATCGAAGGTGCTGGCCCGCGGCCGCCTGCGGCGCCTGCGCCGGGCGGCGGACTGCTTCGGCTTCCACCTCGCCTGCATGGACCTGCGGCAGAATTCCGACGTGCACGAGCGCGTGGTGGGCGAGCTGTTCGAGAAGGTCGCGCCAGGAACCGGCTATGGCGGGCTCGACGAGGAGGCGCGGATCGCGCTGCTGCTGAAGGAGCTGGCCACCGCCCGGCCGCTGGCCTCGCCCTTCGTGCCCTATTCGCAGGAGACGCAATCGGAGCTCGCCATCCTGCGCACGGCGGCGCAGGCGCATCGCGCCCTCGGGCCGCAGGCCATTCCCAACTGCATCATCTCCAAGGCCGAAGGCGTCTCCGACCTGCTGGAGGTGGCGCTGCTGCTCAAGGAAGTGGGGCTGGTGTCGGCGGACGGCCACAGCGCCATGAACATCATCCCCCTGTTCGAGACCATTTCCGACCTCCAGGCCTGCGCCAAGGTGATGGACCGGGCCTTCGCCATTCCCGCCTATCGCCGGCTGGTGGCGAGCCGCGGCGACGAGCAGGAGGTGATGCTCGGCTATTCCGACAGCAACAAGGACGGCGGCTTCGTCACCTCCGGCTGGGAATTGTACAAGGCGGAGATCGGCCTCATCGAGGTGTTCCGCGCCCACAAGGTGCGCCTGCGCCTGTTCCACGGCCGCGGCGGCTCGGTGGGCCGGGGCGGCGGGCCGAGCTACGACGCCATCCTCGCCCAGCCGGGCGGGGCGGTGAACGGGCAGATCCGCGTGACCGAGCAGGGCGAGATCATCGCCTCCAAATATTCCAACCCCGAGGTGGGCCGGCGCAACCTGGAGATCCTGGTGTCCGCGACGCTGGAAGCCTCCCTGCTCCAGCCCCAGCACAATGCGCCGCGCACCGAGTTCCTCACCGCCATGGAGGAGATTTCGGACACCGCCTTCGGCGCCTACCGCAACCTCGTGTACGAGACCGAGGGCTTCGAGGACTATTTCTGGTCGTCCACGGTGATCAGCGAGATCGCCACCTTGAACATCGGCTCGCGCCCCGCCTCGCGGGCAAAGACGCGCTCCATCTCCTCGCTGCGCGCCATTCCCTGGGTGTTCTCCTGGGCCCAGTGCCGGCTGATGCTGCCGGCCTGGTACGGCTTCGGTACGGCGGTGGAAGCCTTCGCCGAGCGGCGGCCGGACTATGGCCTGTCCTTCCTCAAGGCCATGCACCGGGAATGGCCCTTCTTCCGCACCCTTCTGTCCAACATGGACATGGTGCTGGCCAAGAGCTCGCTGGCCATCGCCTCGCGCTATGCCGAGCTGGTGCCGGACGAACGCCTGCGGGCGGAGATCTTCGGCCGCATCCGCGCCGAATACGAGCGCACGCTGAAGCACCTTCTGGCCATCATGGGGCAGGCCAGGCTGCTGGAGGGCAACCCGCTGCTCGACCGCTCCATCCGCAACCGCTTCCCCTATCTCGATCCGCTGAACCACCTGCAGATCGAACTTCTGCGCCTGCACCGCGCCAATGCGGGGGACGACAAGGTGCTGCACGGCATCCAGCTGTCCATCAACGGCATCTCCGCCGGACTGCGCAACTCGGGCTGAGGCGCGTGCCGGCCCTTCCGGGCTGGCGCGAAACGCATTATTGAAACGATTAATCCCATAGGATCAAATGATCCGGGCCGTCCTCGCCAGGGGAAAAGGTGCCCGGACGCAGGGATGCGACCCGAAGGACCCGACGCCATGCCCCTCACCCTCGGCGTGATCGCCGACGACTATACCGGCGCTTCAGACCTCGCCAACACGCTCACCAAGGAGGGCGTGCGCACCCTCCAGACCATCGGCGTGCCCGCGGCCGACCTGCCGCTGCCCGATGCGGATGCGGTGGTGGTGGCGCTGAAGAGCCGCTCCGTGCCTGCCGATGCTGCAGTGCGGATGGCGCTGGAGGCCTGGCGCTGGCTGTCCGGGCGCGGCGCCTCGCACATCCTGTTCAAGGTGTGCTCCACCTTCGATTCCACCGATGCCGGCAATATCGGCCCGGTGACCGATGCGCTGCGGCTGGCCACGGGCGCGGCCATCGTTCCGGTGACGCCGGCTTTCCCGGAAACCGGGCGCACGGTGTTCATGGGCCACCTCTTCGTCGGCACGGTGCCGCTCCATGAGAGCCCGCTCAAGGACCACCCGCTCAACCCGATGACCGATTCCGACCTGAGGCGCGTGCTGGAACGCCAGAGCGCCGGGCGGGTGGGGCTGGTGCCGCTGGCGACGGTGGCGGCCGGCGTCGCGGCGGTGCGCGCGCGCCTGGACGCGCTGGCGCTGGACGGGCGCACCAGCGCCATCGTCGATGCGGTCTTCGACCAGGACCTGGAAACCATCGGCGCGGCAGCGGCGGCGCTGCCCCTGTCCACCGGCGCCTCGGGCCTCGGCCTCGGCCTTGCCCGTGCTCTGGTGGCCGATGGCCGGGTGCTGCGGCAGTCCTGCGGGGACATGGGCCTTGCGGCAGGCATCGACGGGCCGGCGGCCGTGGTGGCCGGCAGTTGCTCGGCGGCCACGCTGGAGCAGATTGCGGTGGCCGAAGGGACGATGCCGGTGCGGCGCCTGTCCGCCGAGGGGCTTGTCACCCATCCCGAGGCGGAAGTGGAGGCGGCCCTCGCCTGGGCCCGCGCGCGGCTCGCTTACGGGCCGGTGCTCATTGCCGCCAGTGACACGCCCCAGTCGGTCGCGGCGCTGCAGGAGCGGTTCGGCCGCAGCCGCGCGGGCCTTGCCATCGAGCATGGAACGGCGGCCATATCGCAGGGGCTGGTGGCGGCCGGCGTGCGCCGCCTGGTCATCGCCGGGGGTGAGACGTCCGGCGCCAGCGTGGACCGCCTGCGCCTGCCGGCCTTCCTTGTGGGGCCGGAGATCGCCCCGGGCGTGCCGCTCCTGCGCACCGAAGGGCAGGCGGGCGCGCCGCTGCTGCTGGCGCTGAAATCCGGCAATTTCGGCGGCCCGGACTTCTTCGCCAGGGCGCTGCGGATGATGGGTGTGGAGCCGCCCGGCGGCGCTTGAGCGCCGCCGGTCCTCAAGAGCGCCGGCGCTTGAGCGCCGCCGGTCGTCAACAACGCCGGCACGTAAGCGCCGCCGGTTTTTCGAAGGCGCCGGCGCGGCTCAGTCGTCGGAATAGCGCTGCTCGGCCCACGGGTCGCCGCGCAGGTGATAGCCGCGCGCCTCCCAGAAGCCGGCCGTGTCGCGGGCGATGAACTCGATGCCCTTCAGCCACTTGGCGCTCTTCCAGAAATACAGGTGCGGCACCACCAGACGCACCGGCCCGCCATGCTCGCGGGTCAGCGGGGCGCCTTCCCAGGAATGGGCGAGAAGGGCGTCGGCGGCGGCGAAATCCTCGATCAGCAGGTTGGTGCTGTAGCCGTCATAGCTGTGCAGCATCACCGCGGCCGCGTGGGGCGCGGGCATCACCATGTCCAGAAGGTCGCGGGTGGAAACCCCCTCCCAGGCATTGTCGTAGCGCGACCAGGTGGTGACGCAATGAATGTCGCTCACGCTGCGGGTCTGCGGCAGGCCGCGGAAATCGTCCCAGCTCAGCGAGAGGGCGTGTTCCACCGCGCCGGATACGTCAAGGCGGAAGCGGCCCTCGGTGACCATGGGCTGCAGGCCGAGGTCGAGCACCGGCCAGTCCTTCACCAGGTGCTGGCCCGGCGGCAGGCGCTCGGTCTCGGGCCGGGCGACGCGGCCGGTAAGGAAGCGGCCTTCCTGCGCCCAGCGCTGCTTGGTGGTGGTCAGCTTGGTGTCGGGCGGCAGGGCGTCGCCATCGGTACCGGGGAAGGTCGTCAGGTCTTCGCTCATGGGGGCAGCTCCAGGCGAATGGAGGCGCGATCATGCCACGGCTCCGCCCCCGGGGCCACAGCGCGCCGGCTCTCGCGCCGCCCGGATGCCACTGAAGCCGTGCGGATCGGCAAGGGGCGCCTGCGCTGCCCCGGACATGCCGGCCATGCCTCAGCTTGAGAATGACGCTGCGGCCGGCCGGCTTGCCCTGGGGCGCGCGGTGTGGGACAGGCACGGCCGAAACATGCGGACGGTGAAGATGAGCGCAGCGCAGGAAACGGCGGCACCGGCGGGGGACGGGTTCGCGGACATGGTCCCGGAGCTTGCCGCCCGCATGCCGGGCCTGCGCGGCTCCCTCGCCGCCAATGCCAGCCTTGCCGACCTCACCTGGTTCCGCGTGGGCGGCCCGGCGCAGGTGCTGTTCCTGCCGGCCGATGCGGACGACCTTGCGCTGTTCCTCGCCGCTTTGCCGGCGGAGGTGCCGGTGACCGTCGTCGGCCTCGGCTCCAACCTCATCGTGCGCGACGGCGGGGTTCCCGGCGTGGTGATCCGCCTCGGCCGCGGCTTCACCGAGGTGAGCGTGGCGGGACACCGCATCACCGCGGGGGCGGGAGTTCCCGACGTGAAGGTGGCGCGCGCCGCCGCCGATGCGGGCCTGGCCGGCTTCTCCTTCCTGCGCGGCATTCCCGGCGCCATCGGCGGCGCCCTGCGCATGAATGGCGGCGCCTATGGCGGGGAGACGAAGGACGTGCTGGTGGCCGCCGAAGGCGTCACCCGCGCCGGTGCCAAGGTGCGCTTCTCCAACGCCGACATGGGCTTCACCTATCGCCATTGCGGCGTGCCCGAGGACGTGATCTTCACCCGGGCGGAGTTCGAGGGCCGCCCCGGCGATCCGGCGGCCATCGCCGCGGAGATGGCCAGGATCACCGAGAGCCGGGAGGCGACCCAGCCCATCAAGAGCCGGACCGGCGGCTCCACCTTCAAGAACCCGCCCGGCACCAGCGCCTGGAAGCTGGTGGACGCGGCCGGCTGCCGCGGCCTCACCATCGGCCGGGCGCAGGTGTCCGAGCTGCACACCAACTTCCTCATCAACCTGGGCGGCGCCACCGCGGCCGAGATCGAGGGGCTGGGGGAGGAGGTGCGGCGCCGGGTGAAGGCCCATTCGGGCGTCGAGCTCGAATGGGAGATCAAGCGCATCGGCATTCCTGCGGGCGCGCCGCCGGCTGGCGGGCATTAGCAAAGCCGCAAGGCAACGGCGCCATGGTGTGCGCCCGGCGTCCGCGAACGCGCGGGAACAGAACGGGAAAAGGCGATGGCGAAACACGTGGCGGTGCTCATGGGCGGCTGGTCCACCGAGCGCGAGGTCTCCCTGCGGTCCGGCGCCGCCTGCGCCGCGGCCCTTGAGGCGGCGGGCTACCGGGTGACCCGGGTGGATGTGGGGCGCGACGTGGCCGAGGTGCTGGCCCGCCTGAAGCCCGACGCGGCGTTCAACGTGCTGCACGGCTGTCCCGGCGAGGACGGCACCGTCCAGGGCATCCTGGAAATCCTGCAGATCCCCTACAGCCATTCCGGCGTGCTCTCCTCGGCGCTGGCCATGGACAAGGCGCAGGCGCGAATCATGCTCGCGGCGGCCGGCGTGCCGGTGGCGGCGGGCGGGCTGGTGGCGCGCGCAGAGGCGGCGCAGGGCCATGTGATGGCGCCGCCCTACGTGCTCAAGCCCAATGCCGGCGGCTCCAGCGTCGGCGTGTTCATCGTGCGCGAGGACCAGGCCCACCCGCCCCAGGAACTGACGCGGCCTGACTGGTCGTTCGGCGAAGTGCTGCTGGCGGAGGCCTTCATCCCCGGCCTGGAGCTGACCTGCGCCGTGATGGGCGACACCGCGCTCGGTGTGATCGAGATCGAATCGTCGCTGAGCTTTTACGATTACGAAAGCAAGTATGCACCGGGCGGCTCGCGCCACATTCTTCCGGCCCGGATTTTACCTGAAGTTTACCAACGGGTGCAGATGTTAAGCCTAACGGCGCATCGAGCTTCTCGGGTGCCGGGGGGTGTCGCGGAGCGACTTCCGCTTCGACGTCTCGAAGGGCGATGCCTCCGGCCTCGTCTGCCTGGAAGTCAACACCCAGCCCGGCATGACAGAAACCTCCCTGGTGCCTGAACTGGCGGCCCACGCGGGCATCTCATTCGGCGAGCTTGTGACATGGATGGTGGAGGACGCGTCGCTGGAGCGTTGAGGTCCCGTCCGGGCGAGGGGCGGCGCGCGGGTGCTCCCGGCGCGGCTCCGCCGCCCGGCCGCCACAAGCGCCTCCCGCCCGATCCGCGTCCCGCCAGCCGCAGCGCGCTGCTGCTGCGCCGCCTCTCGGTCCGCCTCGCCTCCACCCGCCTCGGCCGCCGCAGTGCCAGCCTGCTCACCCTCGCGGTGGTGGGCGGCTTCAGCGTCTATGGCATCGTACTGGGCGGGCATGTGGGGGTGGCGCGCCAGGTGGTGCTGGACGTGGCCGATGCCGCCGGCAACGTGGCCGGCTTCAAGGTCAAGGAGGTCAACATCTCCGGCCATGACCACGTGACCCCGGCGGAAATCCTCGACGTGGCGGGCATCAAGGCCTCCACCTCCATCCTGTTCGTCAATGCGGACGAAACCCGGGTGCGGCTGGAGGCGCTGCCCTGGATCCAGTCCGCGAGCGTGCGCAAATTCTACCCCGACCGCATCGACATCGCGGTGACCGAGCGCCAGGCCTTCGCCCTCTGGCAGATCAACGGCGAGATCAAGGTGATCGCCCGCGACGGCATTCCCATTGCGCCCTATTCGGATGATCCGCGCTACGTGCAGCTGCCCATCGTGGTGGGCGAGGGCGCGCACAAGCGGGTGGGCGAGATCGTGGATGCCCTCGCCCGCCTGCCCTCCCTGCGGGACCAGGTGCGCGCCGCCATCCTCGTCGCCGAGCGGCGCTGGACGCTGAAGATGCGCAACGGCATCGACGTGCGCCTGCCCGAGGCGGGCATGGACGTCGCCCTCGTCGCCCTCATGGACCTCGACAGAGAGAAGAAATTGCTCACCCGCGACATCACCATCGTGGACCTGCGCCTGCCCGACCGGGTGGTGGTCCGCCTGTCCGACGCCGCGGCCGACGCCCGCACCCAGATGCTGAAGGCACGGGCCAAGGCCAAGAAGGGAGGCCCCGCATGAGGCAAAGGCTGGCCCAGGGCTTTGCCCCGAAGATGCGGCCGCTGCCGCGCAAGAAAAGCGGCATCGTCGGCGTGCTCGACATCGGCACCAGCAAGGTGGTGTGCGCCATTGCGCGCCTGAAGCCCCGCGGGGCGTCGGACGTGCTCACCCGGCGCACCCATTCCATCGACGTGCTGGGCATCGGCCACACCCGCGCCCACGGCATCAAGGGCGGCGCGGTGGTGGACATGGCCAAGGCGGAGCTTGCCATCCGCCAGGCGGTGGACATGGCCGAGCGCGCCTCCGGCGTGCAGATCGCCTCGGTGGTGGTGGGCGTCTCGGGCGGACGCCTCGCCTCGCAGCATTACGAAGCGGCGGTGCGGCTGACCGCGCCGGCGGTGGAGGAGTTCGACATCCGCCGCGTGCTGGAGGCCGCCTCCACCTATGCGGTGGGCGACGGCCGGGCGGTGATGCATGCGCTGCCGGTGGGCTATTCGCTGGACGGCCGCCGCGGCATCGGCGAGCCGTGCGGCATGCTGGGGCGCGAACTGGGCGCCGACATGCACGTCATCACCGCCGACCTCACGGCGCTGAAGAATCTGGTGCTGTGCGTGGAGCGCTGCCACCTCTCCATCGAGGCCATGGTGGCGGCGCCCTATGCGGCGGCGCTGTCCTCCCTCACCGACGACGAGATGGAGCTGGGCGTCACCCTCATCGACCTGGGGGCGGGCACCACCACCTTCTCCATCGTGGCGGGCGGCCACTGCCTTTATGTGGACGGGGTGGCGCTGGGCGGCCAGCACATCACCAACGATGTGGCCCGCGGCCTGCCGGCGCGGCTCGCCGATGCCGAGCGGCTGAAGGCGCTGCACGGCGCCGTGGTGGCGGTGTCGGCGGACGAGCACGACATGCTGACCGTGCCGCCCCTTTCGGGTGATTCGCGGGACCAGCCGCACATGGTGGCCAAGTCCCGCCTCGTCACCATCGTCCGTCCGCGGGCGGAGGAAATCGTGGAACTGCTGCGCGACCGCCTCAAGGCCTCCGGCCATGCGGGCGATGCCGGCCGCCGGGTGGTTCTCACCGGGGGTGCGGCACAATTGCAGGGGCTGGCGGATCTGGTGGCGCGGGTCATCGGCCCGCAGGTGCGCATCGGCCGCCCGCTGGGCGTTTCCCGCCTGCCGGAAGCCGCGCGGGGCGCGGCGTTTGCCGTTACGGCCGGGCTTCTCGTCTACCCCCAGGTGGCCGGGCTCGAACATTTCGAGCCGCGCCGCCGTCAGGCGGTAGCCGGGGAAAGCCCGAATTATTTCGGCCGCGTGGGACGCTGGCTGAAGGACAGCTTTTAGACATGGTTAACGAAAGCTGCCGTAACAAAGAGGTCATCAAGGATTCGCGAGCGGCGGACAGGGCCAATCGGGACGGAGCAAAAGCATGACGATCAACCTTCAGATGCCCGACATTCGTGAGCTTCGTCCCCGGATCACGGTGTTCGGTGTGGGTGGCGCCGGGGGCAACGCCGTTAACAACATGATCTCCTCCGGCCTGCATGGCGTGGAGTTCGTGGTGGCCAACACCGACGCCCAGGCCCTCGCCCTCACCAAGGCCGAACGGGTGGTGCAGATGGGCGTGGCGGTGACCGAGGGTCTCGGCGCCGGCTCCCAGCCCGAGGTCGGCCGCGCCGCCGCCGAGGAAGTCATCGACGAGATCCGCGACCACCTGTCCGGCTCGCACATGGTGTTCATCACCGCCGGCATGGGCGGCGGCACCGGCACCGGCGCCGCCCCGGTGGTGGCCCGCGCCGCCCGCGAGCTCGGCATCCTCACCGTGGGCGTGGTGACCAAGCCCTTCCACTTCGAGGGCGCCCGCCGCATGCGTGTGGCCGAGCACGGCATCAGCGAGCTGCAGAAGAGCGTCGATACCCTCATCGTCATCCCCAACCAGAACCTGTTCCGGGTGGCCAACGAGAAGACCACGTTTGCCGACGCCTTCGCCATGGCCGACCAGGTGCTCTATTCCGGCGTCGCCTGCATCACCGATTTGATGGTGAAGGAAGGCCTCATCAACCTCGACTTCGCCGACGTGCGCGCCGTGATGCGCGACATGGGCAAGGCGATGATGGGCACCGGCGAGGCCTCCGGCGACAAGCGCGCCCTCCAGGCGGCCGAGGCGGCCATCGCCAATCCGCTGCTGGACGAGACCTCCATGCGCGGCGCCGGCGGCCTGCTCATCTCCATCACCGGCGGCAAGGACATGACGCTGTTCGAGGTGGACGAGGCGGCGACCCGCATCCGCGAGGAAGTGGACCCCGACGCCAACATCATCCTCGGCGCCACCTTCGACGAGGTGCTGGACGGCATCATCCGCGTCTCCGTGGTGGCCACCGGCATCGACCCGGCGGTGATCCCCGAGCAGCTCGCCCCGGTGGCGGACCGCTTCCCGGAACTGCAGGGCCGCAAGATCTCCAACGCCGGCCGGGCCGCCGTGGAAGCGACCCGCGAGGCGCAGATCCGCAGCGCCGTGGCGGCCATCTCCGCCGACGACCTGATCGGCCTCGACGACATGGCGCCGGCCCACTCCACCTATGCGCCGCCCGAGCCGCGCCAGGGGGGGCAGCATGCCGCGGCGCCGGAAAGCGTGGCGATCGACGACGTGACCATCCGCGCCGCGGCGCCCCGGACCTCCGGCTATTATGCCGAGCCGGAGCCGGCGGCCCCGCCGGCCCCGATGGTGGAGGACGAGTTCGCCCCCTATATTCCGCCGCAGGGCCAGCGCCCGCGTTCGCCCCGCATGCCGCGGGTGGATGAGCTGCCGCTGCCGGCGCAGAACCAGATCCGCGCCCAGCGCGGCGAGCCGCCGGTGGAGCAGGCGGCTCCCGACAAGAAGCGCATGACCCTGCTGCAGCGCCTCGCCCATGTGGGGCGCCGCGAGGAGGAGCCGGAGCCCGCGCGCCGCGAGCAGCCCAGCATGCGCGCCCCCGAGCGCCGGCCGCAGATGGACCCGCGCGGCGTGGACCCGCGTGATCCCCGTGGTGCGGACCCGCGCGGCGAAGGCCGCACCGATGCCCGCCCCACCATGCCCGGCCGTCCCGGCGACCCGGTTTCCGAATTCGCCAAGCGCCCGCCGGCGCGGCCCGCGGCCGAAGTGCCGTCCCGCCCGGCGCCGCACCGCGGCGATGAGGACGACCAGCTGGAAATTCCCGCCTTCCTGCGCCGCCAGGCCAATTGAGGCGGCCCACAGGCCGCAGTTCCCGGGGCGGACGCCCCGCCCGATTTCCGGCCGGATTGCGACGCGATCCGGCCGGTCCTTGTCGCGACCTGAAGACCCGGCGCTCTCGCCCCGTGCGTAACGCGAATCGAGCCGGCTATTCCGCACGCCCGGCCGGCGGCCGAAGCGGCGCCATGCCTGTCCCCACCCTCACGAAGGCTGTAACAGACGCTGTGGCGGGGTGTCGGGCTCGGGCTGCAAGCCATTGATAGTTAATGAATATTTTAAGCGGAGGCTTGGTAACAGAGGGTAAGCAAGCGTGATTTGGCGCCGCCCGTCCGGGCGACTACGGTGCACCCCAGCTTGAAGGTTCCTGCACGCCTCGCGTTGACAGTTTTTTCGTACAACCGCGGCGAAAGTAGGAAATCAAGGTGAAGGTTTGAGGGAAGGAGTAAGGCCGCCCCAGGGCGCCGAGCCCTCCCGAGCACGGGACGCACCGGACATGCAGACAACTCTGGCTCGCGAGATCGCCCTGAAAGGTGTCGGCGTTCATGCCGGGGTCGAAGCGACCCTCACCCTGAAGCCCGCGCCCGCGAATTCCGGAATTGTCTTCGTTCGTTCCTTCGCCGACCAGGCCCCCCGCAAGGCGACCGTGAGCCGCCATTCGGTGCAGGCCACCGACCTTGCCACCGTGCTGGGGGATCGCTCCGGCGCCCTGGTTTCCACGGTGGAGCATGTTCTCGCTGCCTTCAGCGGCCTTTCCATCGACAACGCCCTCGTCGAGATCGACGGGCCGGAAGTGCCGATCCTCGACGGCAGCGCGGCGGATTTCGTCGCCGCCATCGACGCCGTCGGCGTCGCCGAGGTGCGCGGCCGCCGCAAGTTCCTGAAGATCCTCAAGCCCATCCGGGTCGAGAACGGCGCCTCCTTCGGCGAGTTGCTGCCCTATGAGGCGGGTTTCCGCCTGGAGGTGGAAATCGAGTTCGGCCACGCCAGCATCGGCCGGCAGCGCTTCGCCGCCACCATGACCCCCTCGGTGTTCCGCCGTGAGCTGGCCGGCGCCCGCACCTTCGGCTTCCTGAAGGACGTGGAGCGCCTGCGTGCCGCCGGCTATGCCCGCGGCGCCGCCCTTGAGAACACCGTCTGCCTCGACGAGGCCGGCGTCATCAACCCGGACGGCCTGCGTTTCTCCGACGAATTCGTGCGGCACAAGGCTCTGGATGCGGTGGGCGACCTTGCCCTCGCCGGCCTGCCGCTGCTGGCCCGCTACCGCTCCTTCCGCGGCGGCCACAAGCTGAACTTCTCCGTGGTGGACGCCCTTCTGGCCGACCGCTCCGCTTATGCGGTGGTGGACGCTCCGAGCCGGCCGGTGCGCGACACGGTGGGTGCGGAAATCGGTGTGGCGAGCCCGGTGCCGGTGTTCGCCCCGGAAATCTGAGCTTCACCGACCCGGGCGGGAACGCCCCGGCAGTTTCAGACGGCGCCCCGGCACTCCGCGGGCGCCGTTTTGCTT
The DNA here is from genome assembly GCF_047444035.1 of Xanthobacter sp. AM11. Taxonomy (NCBI): domain Bacteria; kingdom Pseudomonadati; phylum Pseudomonadota; class Alphaproteobacteria; order Hyphomicrobiales; family Xanthobacteraceae; genus Xanthobacter; species Xanthobacter sp. AM11. The sequence goes on along the minus strand of NZ_JBLAOA010000001.1, from coordinate 761,882 downwards.
GTGCGGCTGGCCCTGAAAACATGCCGGCGCCGCGTGTCCCGGGTGTCACACCGGGCCACCGAACAGCGGGCGCCGCCGTGTCGCCATATTGCCGACTGAAAGCCCCGATACCGCACAGATCACGGCATTTTCCATGTCGGCCCGGAGGCGGGGCGCGCCGGGCACGACCTGCGGAAGGAGCCGCCGACGGCGCGGTGAAAGCCCGTTCCGTTCGGGGCGCACCGTCACCCATGCCGGCCGGACATCTGCCTTGCGCAGGTCCGGGCCCGGATGAACCGCAAGGGCCGATCCGGCCCGGCGGGGCTGGCGACGGAAGCAACCCGCGGCGGCCACTCTCCGCGGGATGGGCCGGGATCGGGGCGAAAGGCACGGGGGCGCAGCGTCTCCAATTCCCTCGCCCGCGGTCCTGCGTTACAAGCAACGCCCTCGGGCGCGGGACGGAAGCTGAACGTGATGCGATTCGATTTCGGGGCAGGGCGTATGCGGGCGAAGGTCCGGGCGGGGAGCCTCGCCCTCGTCCTGGTCGCCGGTGCGCTGCTCGCCGGCTGCGCCAGCGACAAGGACGAGCTGCTCATTCCAGACGAGCCGGCCGAGAAGATCTACAACGAGGGCCTCACCTTGCTGCGCCGGCAGGAGCCGGAAAAGGCAGCCAAGCGATTCGAGGACGTGGACCGCACCCACCCCTATTCGGAGTGGGCCCGCAAGTCCCTGCTCATGTCCACCTTCTCCTATTTCGAGGCGGGCAAATACGACGAGGCCATCGCCTCGGGCCGGCGCTATGTGGCGCTTTATCCCGGCTCGCAGGATGCGGCCTACGCGCAATACCTGGTCGCTTCGGCGCTCTACGAGAACATTCCCGACATCACCCGCGACCAGCGCAAGACGCGCCAGGCACTGGATGCCCTGGAGGATGTGGCGCGCAAGTATCCCAATACGGAATACGCCGCCACCGCCAAGAAGAAGATCGAGGTGGCGCGCGATCAGCTGGCCGGCAAGGAAATGATGATCGGCCGCTATTATCTGGAGCAGCGCAACTACACCGGGGCGATCAACCGCTTCAAGGTGGTCGTGACGCAATACCAGACCACCCGGCAGGTGGAGGAAGCCCTGCTGCGCCTCACGGAGGCCTATATGGCCCTCGGCGTGGTGAGCGAGGCGCAGACCGCCGCGGCTGTGCTTGGCTATAACTTTCCCGACAGTCCGTGGTATAAGGACGCCTATAAGCTGGTTCAGTCCGGAGGGGCCGAGCCGCAGGAGAACAAGGCGTCCTGGATCAGCCAGGCGTTCAAGAAAATGGGGCTTGGCTGATCATCCATGCTGGCGGCGCTCTCGATTCGGGACATCGTCCTTATCGAGAAGCTCGATCTCACCCTTGCTGAGGGCCTGACGGTCCTCACCGGTGAGACGGGGGCGGGCAAGTCCATTTTGCTCGACGCCGTGTCCCTCGCCCTGGGCGGACGCGGCGACGGTGCGCTGGTGCGCCACGGCGCTGCCAAGGGGCAGGTGACCCTCACCTTCGACCTCACCGCCGATCACCCCGCCCACGACATCCTTGCCGGCGCCGATCTTCCCGACGAAGGCCCGCTCGTCATCCGCCGCATCCAGATGAGCGACGGGCGCACCCGCGCCAGCGTGAACGACGAGGCGGTGAGCGTGCAGACCTTGCGCCTCATCGGCGCAAGCCTCGTGGAGCTGCACGGCCAGCACGCCGACCGGGCCATGGTGGACCCGGCCAGCCATCGCGCCCTGCTCGATGCGTTCGGCGGCCTCTCCGGGCAGGTCGCCGCCCTCGGCAGCCTGTGGCGCATCTGGCGTGATGCGCTGGACAATGCGCGCGAGGAGCGGGCCCGGCTGGAAACCGCCGCGCGGGAGGGCGATTTCATTCGCCATGCGGTGGAGGAGCTGGGCGCGCTCGCCCCGGCCGCCGGCGAGGAAGCGACCCTCTCCGAGCGGCGATCCACCATGATGCGCGCGGAGAAGATCGCGGCTGACCTCGGCGAGGCGCTGGATGCGGTGGCCGGTGGCAGCTCGCCGGTGCCCTCCCTGTCGGCCGCCGTCCGGCGGCTGGAGCGGCGGGCAGGGGAGTCCCAGGACCTCATTCGCCCGGCGGTGGAGGCCATCGACCAGGCGCTGGACGCGCTCGAGACCGCCCGCGTCCATCTCGAAGCGGCCCTGGCCGATGCCGCCTACGAGCCCGCCGAGCTGGAACGCATCGAGGAGCGGCTGTTCGCCTTGCGGGCCGCCGCGCGCAAATATGGCGCGCAGGTGGATGACCTGCCCGCCGTTGCCGCGCGCTTTGTGGCCGACCTGGAGCGGCTGGACCAGAGCGCCGCCCTCCTCTTGCGCCTCGAACGGGTGGTGGCGGATGCCGAAGCGGCCTATCGCGTGGCGGCCGACGAACTGTCCCGTGGCCGTCATGCCACCGCGGCCGTGCTCGACGCCGCCGTGCTGGCCGAACTGCCGCCGCTGAAGCTGGAGCGGGCCGCCTTCATCACCAAGGTGGACAGCAATCCCGCCGCGGCGGGCGTCGAAGGCTATGACCAGGTGGAATTCTGGGTGCGCACCAATCCCGGTACGCGCCCCGGCCCGCTGATGAAGGTGGCGTCGGGTGGCGAGCTGGCGCGCTTTCTCCTCGCCCTCAAGGTGGTGCTGGCGGACCGGGGCTCCGCCCCCACCCTCATCTTCGACGAGATCGACACGGGCGTGGGCGGCGCGGTGGCGGATGCCATCGGCCAGCGCCTGCGCCGCCTGTCGGGCCGGGTGCAGGTGCTGTGCGTCACCCATGCACCCCAGGTGGCGGCGCGGGCGGGCCACCATTTGCTCATCGCCAAGGCCAGTGCCGCCGGGGTGCCCGATGCGGAGGCGCCGGTGACCACGCGGGTGGCCGCCCTGACCCCCACCACGCGGCGGGAGGAGATCGCCCGCATGCTGGCCGGCGCCACGGTGACGGCAGAAGCCCGCGCGGCGGCGGACCGGCTGATCAAATCGGCGCAATAGGGCGCGATCCGATCAGATCGAATCCATGTGAGCGGTGAATCGCTCTCCTATTCCAGGAGAGACTGGGCGCTCCCGCACGGCCGGGTGTCCGCTGCGCGGAAGGTCGCGGCGCGATGTTCAATCGGCCGGGGGCTTGTTCTGGCGCAGGGATTTGACCGAGCCGCGGCGCTCCTTGGCGGCGAGCCGGCGTTCCTTGGAGGCGAGGGTGGGGCGCGTGGGGCGGCGCACCGGCGCCACCACCGTGGCGCTGCGGATCAGCTCCACGAGGCGCTCGATGGCGTCTTCCCGGTTCCGCTCCTGGGTGCGGAAGCGCTGGGCCTGGATGATGATGACCCCGTCCTGGGTCATGCGCCGGCCGGCGAGGCGCCACAGGCGCGCCTTCACCCCTTCGGGCAGATGCGGCGAGGCGACCGCATTGAAGCGCAGTTGCACTGCGCTCGAAACCTTGTTGACGTTCTGCCCGCCCGGCCCCGATGCACGCACGAAGGCGAGCTCGATCTCGTCTTCGGAAATGGCGATGCGGGGGGTGATCTGGATCATGGTGGGGGACGCCGGCGCCGACGGTCCTGGGGCCAGCCGGGCGCCGGGGCGCTCAGATGGCGTGCCGGTTGGCGGTGGGGCCGAAATGCTCCACGTAGCGCGGGCTGATGACCGAGACGGGCAGGATGATCAGCACGTCGGTGGTGCCGAACTGGTGGTCCACCACTGCGCCGTCGCCCACAAAGCCCCCCAGCCGCAGATAGCCCTTGATCAGCGGGGGGAGGGCCTGCAGGGCGGCCTTGGGGTTGATTTCCGCCTTGGCCATGCGGTTCATGGCCACGTGCCGGCCCTCCACGGCGCGGGCGCGCCATTCCTCGGGGGCGAGGGCATTGTGGCTGAGGAAGGAGAGGGGCAGGGCCAAAGCGGCGGGATCGGTGCCCTCCAGGCTGGCGCAGCCGAACATCACGTCGATCTTGTTGCGCAGGATATAGGTCCACACCCCGTGCCAGAGCAGCTCCACCGTGCGCTTGTTGCGGTAGGGCTTCAGCACGCAGGAGCGGCCGAGCTCCAGGAACTTGAGGTCGGGGTGGGCGGCGATGACGGAACTGACGTCGAATTCGCCCTGGGTGTAGAAGCCGCCGTGGCGCATGGCCACTTCCTGGCGCAGCAGGCGGTAGGTGCCGACCACCTTGGGCTTGCGCCGGCCCAGCACCATCTTGCCCGCATCGTGGTCGAGCACGAGGATGTGCTCGCAAATGGTGTCGAAGCTGTCCATGTCGCGCCGGGCGAGGCGGGTGGGGCCATCGGGCACCGCGGACATTTCCTCGTAGAACACCTTGTAGCGCAGGCGCTGGGCGCGCCGCACGTCGCGCGCGGTGCGGGCGAGCCGCACTTCCAGGGCGCCGAGCCGGCCAAGCACCAGGCCGTCGTCGTCCGGCGGCAGGGCGTCCCGGTGGCGGATGCCCGAATAGGCGCGGAAATCGGTGACCAGCTTCTGCGGCGCGGGGAAGGGGGGCTTTGCGGCAACGGCCTTGGCGGCCGCGGGCCGGTTGGCGATCCCCTTGGCGCCGAGCTTCTCGAAGAAGGCGGGAAAGGGCGAATCGGGAGCGAACAGGGGCGGCCGCGGGACGGCTTCCCCCTCGGCGCGGCGGGGGAAGCCGTCGCGTGCGAAATCCTTGGCGAAGTCGCGCGCCACGTCCATCCCGCGCTCGAAGAGGGCGGGAAGGTTGAAGCCGGGGTCCGTTTGTCCGGTGCGTTTCATTGCAACGACCCCCTCCCCGGGCCGCCGCTGGCGGGTTTCGCGCCGCTCTCCGACCCCGGCACGCCATGCGCCGGCGAACCGTGAACGGGCGGTGCTCCGCCAAGACGATATGTTGCGCGTTGACCGACGTCGCCGGTGGTCTGTGCCATCCCTGGCCGGCCATGAGCCAGCCTCAGGATGTGACCGCAACCAACACCATAGTTTTCCAACGCCTTTGTGACAATGGCCGCACCGGCGCGGCGGGCCGCGTCGCCTTGCCGGAGGGGGAGGGCGATGCTAACGGCAGCCCACGCGCCATGATGGTGCGTGGGCTTACCGGGGGTGATCATGACGACAATCCGTCGAATGGCGGTGACGGCGGTGCTGGGGGCGAGCCTGTGCCTGCCCATGTCCGTGGCGGTGAGGGCACAGGCACCGGCGCGGCCGACGCCGGTCGAGGTGGACCAGGTGATGGTCCAGGGCGCGGGGATGGTCACCGTGCTCACCTACAAGGCGCAGTTCGTCTCGGCCGATCCGGCCAGCCGCCGCATGGTGCTGGAGGACCCGAGCGGCCGGCGCTGGGCGGTGATCGCGCCGCTGCTGCTGGGCGACCTGAGCTATTTTCGCAATGGCGAAACGCTGATCATCCGCGTGGCGCCGGGCGCCGTTACCGCCCTCGGCAAGGCGCACCAGGGCCGGCCGGGCGAGGTGATGAAGGAGGTGGCCATCAATGCGGGGCTTCCGGGCTGGCCCGAAGGCTTCGGCGTCCGCGAAGTCACCCTCACCACCATCTTCGTGGATGTGAACAAGGCGGCGGGCACCGTCACCTTCGAGGGGCTCGACGGGGCCGTGCGCACGGTGAAGGCGGCCAACGACAAGGTGCTCGCCGACCTGCAGAACGTGCGGCCGGGCGACCTTGCACAGATCACCTATCTGGAAGGCCTTGCCATCAACGCGATCCGCTGAGGCCGGGCCGGCGGGGGATGTTCCGCTCTCCTGGGCGTCGCGCGCCCGGGGTGGTGGCGCGGACCCCTCGCCCCCGGCAGGGGCCGCTGCCTGCGGCGCCGGCATGGACATCTTGCCGGTGCCGGTGTCAGGCCGCCGCCCGCGGCCGGTCGGCCGCGGCGCGATAGGCGAGGGCTTCGGCCAGGTGCCGCCGGCCCACGCCTTCGGCACCGTCGAGGTCGGCGAGGGTGCGGGCCACCTTCAGCACCCGGTGATAGCCTCGGGCGGTGAGGCGCATGGCGTCTGCCGCATCCTTCAGCAGCGCCGCGCCGCCGGCGTCGGGCCGGGCCACCTGGTCCAGCAGCGGCCCGGAGGCCTCGGCATTGGTTCGCACCCGCGGATGACCCAAGGCGGCATAGCGCTCTGCCTGGATCTCCCGCGCCATGGCGACCCGCGCGGCCACCTCCGCGGAGCCCTCGGTCGGCGTGGGCAGAACCAGATCGGACGCGGATACGGACGGCACCTCCAGATGCAGGTCGATGCGGTCGAGGAAGGGCCCCGACAGCCGCGCCTGATATTCGTCCGCGCAGCGCGGCCCGCGCTTGCAGGTGAAGCCGGGCTCTCCGGCCCGCCCGCAGCGGCAGGGGTTCATGGCCGCGATGAGCTGGAAGCGCGCAGGATAGGTGACGCGGTGGTTGGCCCGGGCGATGAGCACCTCCCCCGTCTCCAGCGGCTGGCGCAGGGAATCGAGCACCTGCGGCGAGAATTCCGGCAGTTCGTCGAGAAACAGCACGCCATTGTGCGCCAGCGACACCTCGCCGGGCTTGGCCTTGGCGCCGCCGCCCACCATGGCGGCCATGCTGGCGGAATGGTGGGGCGCGCGGAACGGGCGGCGGTCCATGAGGGCGCCGTCCTCGATCCGCCCAGCCACCGAGGCGATCATGGACACGTCCAGCATCTCGGCCGGCGACAGCGGCGGCAGGATGGAGGGCAGCCGCTGGGCCAGCATGGATTTGCCGGCACCGGGCGGCCCGACGAAGATGAGATTGTGCCCGCCGGCGGCCGCCACCTCCAGCGCCCGCTTGGCGGTTTCCTGTCCCTTCACATCCCTGAGGTCGAGCATGGCTTCCCCGGCCGGCTTCATCCGTGGTTCGGGCCGGCCCATCACCTGGCGGCCGGACATGTGGTTGGCGAGCTGGACCAGGGAGGCAGGAGCCAGGATCTCCATCTCCGGGCTGGCCCAGGCGGCCTCCGCGCCGCACGGCGCCGGGCAGATGAGGCCATGGCCGCGGGCATTGGCGCCGATGGCGGCCGGCAGCACGCCGGCCACGGCGGCGATGGCCCCGTCCAGCGCCAGTTCCCCCACCACCGTGAACCCCATGAGTGCATCGGGCGGAATGGCGCCGATGGCGGCCATGAGGCCGAGCGCGATGGGAAGATCGTAGTGGGAGCCTTCCTTGGGCAGGTCCGCGGGCGCGAGATTGACCGTGATGCGCCGGGCCGGAAGGGCCAGGCCGGAGGCGATGAGGGCGGCGCGCACGCGCTCCTTCGCTTCGGTCACCGCCTTGTCCGGCAGGCCGACGATGGTGAAGGCGGGCAGGCCGGCCGCCACGTGCACCTGCACATCCACGGGGCGGGCCTCCACCCCCTCGAATGCCACCGTTGCCACCCGCTGGATCACTGCCCTGCCCCCGCCGAACCCAACCGCAACCCACGGTAACGGAGCCGGGCATCGGCCGCAAGAACGAAAGCGGAACAATTTATGTTGCGCCCGCCTTTCGGCTGGCTATGCTGCGGCGGCTGCGATGCGGGAGACAGGCCATGACGGCGAGCGGCGGAAGCGGGCCCTTGAGCCATGAAAGCCATGTGGCGCAGATGTTTGGCCCCCAGGCTGCGGCCTATGTGGCCAGCGCCGTCCATGCCCGGGGGGCGGACCTGGATGCGCTCGGCGCCCTTCTTGCCGAGGTGCGTCCGGCGCGCCTGCTGGATCTCGGCTGCGGCGGCGGCCATGTGAGCTTCTGTGCCGCCCCGCTGGCGGGAGAGGTGGTGGCCTACGACCTCTCCGCCGACATGCTCGCGGCGGTGGAGGCCGAGGCGGAGCGGCGCGTCCTCGGCAACATCCGCACCCGTCAGGGGGTAGCGGAGCAGCTGCCCTTTGCCGACGCCAGCTTCGATGTGGTCGCCTCGCGCTTCAGCGCCCACCATTGGCGCGACGTGCCGGCGGCGCTGCGGGACGTGCGCCGCGTGCTGAAGGACGGCGGCCTGGCGGTGATGATGGACGTGGTGGCTCCCGACTGGCCGGTGGCGGACAGCTTTCTGCAGGCGGTGGAGCTGCTGCGCGATCCCTCCCATGGGCGCGATTACAGCGAAGCGGAATGGGTGGCCTTCGCCGAAGCGGCGGGGCTGCGGCCCATGCGCCTGGCGCGGCGGCGGCTCAGGCTCGAATTTTCCGCCTGGGTGGCGCGCATCCGCACACCGGAGCTGCACGTGGCGGCGATCCGCTCCCTGTTCGCCGGAGCGGCCGCCGACGTGGCGGCGCATTTCGAGGTCGAGGCGGACGGCTCCTTCACCCTCGATACCATGACGCTGGAACTGGAGGCGGGTTGAGGGCCGCGGCCGCCGGCCGAAGGATCAGCCGGCGCGCTTTTCCTCGATCCGGTCCCAGATCTGCGCGGCGATGTCCGGCCCGCCGAGGCGCTTGATGGCGCGCAGGCCCGTGGGGGAGGTCACGTTGATCTCGGTGAGGTTGCCGTCGATCACGTCGATGCCCACGAAGATGAGCCCCATCCGCTTCAGGGACGGGCCGATGCGGGCGCAGATCTCCAGCTCCCGGTCGGTGAGGTCGGTGGGGCGCGCCGCGCCGCCGCGCACCATGTTGGAGCGCAGGTCGCCTTCGCTGGGCACCCGGTTCACCGCCCCCGCCGCCTCGCCGTCTACGAGGATGATGCGCTTGTCGCCATGCTTCACCGCCGGCAGGAAGCGCTGGATCACCCAGGGCTCGCGGAAGGTGGTGGAGAACAAATCGTAGAGCGAGCCGAAATTGAGGTCGTCGGCGGCAAGGCGGAACACGGCGGCGCCGCCGTTGCCGTAGAGCGGCTTCATCACCACGTCGCCGAACTCCGCGCGGAACGCCTTGATTTCCTCAAGGTCGCGGGAAATCAGGGTGGGCGGCATCAACTCGGGAAATTCGGTGACGAAGATCTTCTCCGGCGCGTTGCGCACATAAGCGGGGTCGTTCACCACCAATGTGCCGGGGTGGATGCGCTCCAGCAGGTGCGTGGCGGTCACATAGGCCATGTCGAAGGGCGGGTCCTGGCGCATCAGCACCACATCCATCTGCGACAGGGCGATGCGCTGCTTCTCCCCCAGGGTGAAATGCGCCCCCGCCTCGTCCTTCACCGCCAGCGGCTCCACGGTAGCGAAGATGGTGCCGTCGCGCATGGCCATGCGGTCGGGGGTGTAGTGGAACAGCGCATGGCCCCGGGCCTGTGCTTCCAGCAGAAGGGCGAAGGTGGAATCGCCCGCAACGTTGATGTTGGCAATGTGGTCCATCTGGACCGCGACCTTGAGGGCCATGGCAATCTCCGGCGCCCGGCTGGGGCTTCGCCTTTATCTACAGCCGCCGGGCGCACCCCGCCACCCGCATCAGGTCTCCAGCTCGAACGCCCCGGCGAGGTGCTCGGCCGCGCCGGTGCGGGCCAGCAGCACCACGTCGAAGCGCATGTCCAGATGGCACAATTCAGGGTGCGCGGCGAGGAAGGCCTCGGCGGCGGCGGCAATGCGGCGGCGCTGGCGCGGCTGCAGCGAGAAGGCGGCGCCGGCCAGGTCCGCCCGCAGCTTCACCTCGCAAAACACGAGAAGATCATCCCGGCGCACGATGAGGTCGATCTCCCCCGCAGGGGTGCGCACCCGTTGCGCCAGAACGGCGAAGCCCAGTGCGGTAAGCAGGGCCGCCGCGCGCGCCTCCGCGGCGAGGCCGCGCGCATGGGCCGCCCGGCGCTTCAGCTTGTCCGGGGGCGCCGGTTCAGTCATCGCCGTCGGGCGGGGCGGTGCCGGCGCGACCTTCGGTCAGGGCGAGGGCGCGGGCGTAGACCTCCCGCTTCGGCCGCCCGGTCAGGCCGGTGACGGTGGCCACCGCATCCTTCAGCGAGCTGTCCTTCAGGGCGCGGGCAAGGGCTGCGTCCACCGCGTCGTCGCCCGCGGCCTCCTCCAGCGGCGGGCCGATGACGAGCACGATCTCGCCCTTCGGGGCGTCCGCGGCCGCATAATGTGCCGCGAGGGCGGGAAGATCGCCCCGCCGCACCTCCTCGAACGCCTTGGTCAGCTCGCGGCACACGGCCGCCCGGCGCGGCCCGAGGCGCTCGGAAAGGTCCAGCAGGCTGTCGGCGAGGCGCGGGCCGGATTCATAGAACACCAGCGTGGCCGGCACGGCGGCGAGGGTGGCGATGCGGTTCTTCCGCTGCCCGCCCTTGGCCGGCAGGAAGCCGTCGAACAGGAAGCAGTCGGTGGGCAGGCCGGCGGCCACGAGGGCGGCGAGCACGGCCGAGGCGCCGGGCACCGGATGCACCTTGTGGCCGGTCTCCGCCGCCTCCACCACCAGCTTGAAGCCGGGGTCGGACACCAGCGGCGTGCCGGCATCGGAAATGAGGGCGACGCGATGGCCGGCGGCAAGGCGGGCCATCAGCTTCGGCCGCGCGCTGGCGCCGTTGTGGTCGTGATAGGGCACGAGGGGCGTGGCGATGCCGTAGCGCTCCAGCAGCCGGCGGGAGATGCGCGTGTCCTCGCAGGCGATCACGTCGGCTGCGGCGAGGGTCTCCAGGGCGCGCACCGTCACGTCGCCGAGGTTGCCGATGGGGGTGGCGACCACATGAAGGCCCGGTCCGAGGGACGGGGCGGCGATCACCGTTCCGGCGAGCTGGAAGGTGCGCCGCCCGCTCGGGCGGGCGTCCGCATCCGGGGCGGCGAGGTCGGGCAGGGTGGCGTGCTGTTCGTGCGGCGGCTTCATGGGGTCACCATAGTCCCGGCTGCGGGCGACGGAAACGCCCCCGGCACTGTGTCTGCGGAGGTTCACGCCATCCGGCGCGCCGCCGCCACCACCGCCTGGCCGAAGGCGAGGCCGCCGTCATTGGCCGGCACCTGCGCCGGCACCAGCGGGCGCAGGCCGCGGGCGCGCAGGTGCTCAACGGTCGCTTCCAGCAGCCGCGCATTCTGGAACACGCCGCCGGAGAGCGCCACCGCGTGCAGCCCGTGCGCCTGCGCGGCGTCGGCGGCGGCCGCGGCGAAGGCGCAGGCAAGGCCGTCGTGGAACGCTGCGGCCATGGCGCCGCGCGGCCGCCCGGCGGCCATGTCGGCCATCAGGACCCGCCAGAGGGGGGCGGGGTCGATCTCGGCCAGGCCGTCCTGCGGCGGGTGCAGCAGGAGGGGATAGGGGGCCGGCGTCCCGTCCGCCGCCGCTTCCAGGGCCATGGCCGCCTCGCCCTCATGGCTCAGGCGGTCGGGCGCAAGGCCCAAGAGCGCCGCCACCGCATCGAACAGGCGGCCGGCGGAGGAGGCGCGGGGGGCATTGAGGCCCTTGTCCATCATGGCGCGCAGGGTGGCCACGGGCTTGCCGGCGAACCGGGCGGCAAGATGCGGGTCGGTGTCCACCGCGGCCCGGCCCAGCGCCCGGTCGAGATGCGCAAGCAGCGGACGCCACGGCTCCCGGCTCGCCGCATCGCCTCCGGCCAGCGGGATGGGGGAGAGGCGGGCGACGCGGCGGCTCTGGCGATAATCGCACACCAGCACCTCCGCGCCCCAGGCGGTGCCGTCGTCGCCCAGTCCGAGCCCGTCCAGGGCGATGCCGGCCACGGCGCCGTCGGCCCGCCGCCAGCCATTCTCCGCCATGGCCGCGGCCATATGGGCGTGGTGGTGCTGCACCGGCTCCACCGGAAGGCCGCGGGCGGCGCCGATGGCATGGCCGAGGCGGCTGGCGCGGTAATCCGGGTGGAGGTCCACCGCCACCACCGCCGGGCGATGGGAGAACAAAGCGGTGCAATCGGCCAATGCGGCCTCGAAGGCATCGCCGGTGGCCGGCTCGTCGAGGTCGCCCAGATGGTGCGAGAGCAGCGCCCGCGCCCCATGGGTCAGGCAGAGCGCGCTCTTCAGCTCGCCCCCCATGGCCAGCACCGGCGGGGCATCGGCGAAGTCCTCCGGCAGGGGCAGCGGCAGGGGGGCGAGGCCGCGCCCGCGGCGCATCACCCGCAGCGCGCCGGCGGCATGGCGCGCCACGCTGTCATCCAGCCGGCGGGCGATGGGGCGGTCGTGCATCAAAAAGGCGTCCACGATGCCGGCAAGCGAAGTGCGGGCATCGTCGTCGCGAAAGGCCTGCGGGGCGCTGGAGCGGTTGGCGGAGGTCATCACCAGCGGCCGCCCCGCCGCCGCCAGCAGGAGATGGTGGAGCGGCGTGTAGGGCGCCATCAGCCCGATGTGCCGCTGCCCCGGGGCGATGCCGGGCGCCAGGTCCGCCCCGGCCTTCAGGGGCAGGAGCAGGATGGGCGCCGAGGGATGGGCGAGGGCCGCCGCCTCCTCGGGGGAGATGTGGCACAGAGCCTCGGCCATGGCGCTGCCGGCCATCACCGCCAGCGGCTTGGCCGGCCGCTGCTTGCGCGCCCGCAGGGTGGCGACGGCGGCGGGGCTGGTGGCATCGCAGGCGATGTGGAAGCCGCCGATGCCCTTCACCGCGAGGATGCGGCCGTCGCGCAGCAGGGCGGCGGCCGCGGTGACGGGATCGCCCCCCGGCGTGTCCGCCCCTTCCAGCCACAGGCGCGGACCGCATTCGGGGCAGGCGATGGGCTGGGCGTGGAAGCGGCGGTCGGCGGGGTCGTCATATTCGGCGCGGCAGGCCGGGCACATGGAAAAACCGGCCATGGTGGTGGCCGGCCGGTCGTAGGGCAGGCCGGTGACGATGGAGAAGCGCGGCCCGCAATCGGTGCAGTTGGTGAAGGCGTAGCGGTATCGCCGCGCCTTGGGGTCGGCGATCTCCGCGCGGCAGGCCGGGCAGGTGGCCACGTCGGGCACCACCCCCACGCTGACGGTTCCCGCCCCGCTCGGGGCGATGCGGAAGCCGGGGGCCGGCACCGGTGCCGGCCGGCGCGCCAGACCTTCCACCCGGGCCAGCACGGGAGCTTGCGCGCCGAGCGCCTGGGCGAAGGCATCCAGCGCCGCCCGCGTCCCGCCGGCATGGATCTCCACAAGGTCGCCGGCATTGCGCACCTCCCCGCAGATGCCGAGGCGATGGGCCAGGCGATAGACGAAGGGGCGGAAGCCCACCCCCTGGACGATGCCGGTGACGACGATCTCCTCGCCTTCCATGGTGCCGCTCAATGCACCGTGCAGACCATGCACGGATCGAACGAGCGCACGATGTGCTGCACGCTCACCGGCGTGGCCTCCCCCTGCCGCACCGGCGCGCCCACCAGCGCGGCTTCCAGCGGGCCGGGCTGGCCGGCCGCGTCGCGGGGGGAGAAGTTCCAGGTGGTGGGCGCGATGATCTGGTAGCGGGCGATGCGGCCCTTCTCCACCACCATCCAGTGGCCGAGCGCGCCGCGGGCCGCCTCGGTCAGCCCGAAGGCGCGGCCGGAGTGGGGCACGGCGCCCTGCGCGCACCAGGGGGCGCCGGGCTCCAGCTCGCGCACCCAGCCTTCCATGGCGATGAGGGTGCGGGCCGTCTCCACCAGCCGGCCGACCACGCGCGAGCGCACATTGGCCCCCTCCCGCGCGGCGAGGTCGCGGGCCAAAGGATGGCCGGCCACCACCTGCCGGGCGAAGGCGCCGGTCTCGAAGGCCAGCCCCGCAAGGCGCGGCGCCTTGCACCAGGTGTAGCCGGCGGTGTCGGCGGCGTCGGGATAGGTCGAGCCCTCGAACGGGGCATGGGGCGCGTCGCGGCCCTCCATGCGGGCGAAGCTGTGGTCCTCGGTGATGGCGGCGGGGTCCACCGGGCCGCGATCACCCCCGGCGAAGGTGCCTGCGCCATAGAGCCGGCCGTCGGCGAGGGGATAGGCGCCATAGGAGAGAAAGCGGTCATGGGCGCGGCCGAGGGCCGAAAGGTCGAGGTCGGCGGCGATTTCGAGGAACAGGCGGAAGTCGCCGTCCGGTCCGGCCCGCCGCCAGGCCTCCAGCGCCGCCCGGTCGGAAAGCTCCGCCACCTGTTCCAGCGGCGCGCCGTAGAGGCGTTCCTCCAGCTCCGCCCGCACCGCGCCAAGGGTGGCCAGCAGCCGCACCTTGTCCCGCTGGTCCGCGCCCTTCGCCACTCCGCCGGGCTGGAGCGCCAGGGTGTGCGGCCAGCGCCCGGCCAGCAGGCCGAGCACGTGGAGCAGGCTCGCGCGGGTGGCGAGGCCGCGGCGCACGCTCTCCCCCTGCGCCGCCTTGAAGCGCCGCGCCGCCGCTGCGAACCAGGGCCGGTCCTCATAGATGGCCCGGGCGAAGTCCGGCATGAAGAACACGTGGAAATGGGTGAGGTGGTCGGCCACATTCTCGGTGGCGAGGATGAGGTTGGTGGCGACACGGCCGTTGTCGGTGGGCGCGATGCCTTCCAGGGCGGCCAGTGCCAGTGCGGCGGCATGGGACTGGGACACCGAGCAGATGCCGCAGATGCGCGGGGCGATCACCAGCGCGTCGCGCGGGTCGCGCCCCTCCAGGATGCGTTCGAAGCCGCGGAACAGGGGCGAGGAGACGAAGGCGGCCGTCACCGCGCCGTCGGCCACGTCGAGGCGCACCTCAAGGTCGCCTTCCACCCGGTTGAACGGGCCGACGACAAGCCGCTTCGCGTCCGCGCTCATCTTTTCCTGATGTCCCGGACGGCGGGCGGCGTCACCACGTGGTCGGCGGTGGCGTTGCGCCTCAGGCGCTCGGGGGTGGCGGCCTTGGCCAGCGAGGACAGGGCGATGAACCAGGCCTTGGGCATGTCGGTGGGCAGGCCCACGGGAATGCCGCCGATCTTCGGGGTGTCGAGGAAGGCGTGGCCCGGCTCCTCGAATTCCGGCGCGGTGCAATTGATGCAGGCGTGGCCGCCGCGGGTGCAGGAGCCCTCGCCGTTCCACAGCCGGGTGTTGCAATCCGCATGGGCCTGGGTGCCGAGGCAGCCGAGGTGCTCCATCATGCAGCCGAGGTCGCTCATCTTCTCGGCGCTGGCCTTGTACTCGTAATATTCATTGCGCGGGCAGCCGTGGTGCACCAGATGGTCGGCGTAGAAGCGCGGCCGGGCGTAGATGTCGAGGTCGTCGGCATGGATCAGCCCGGAGGCCAGCAGCATCAGCGTTTCCGTCACCCAGTTGGGGTGGGTGGGGCAGCCGGCCACGTTGATCACCGGCAGGCCGGAGCGGGAGCGGAAGGCGGCGCCCAGCGCCCCCCCGGGCCGGCGCCCGTCATATTGCAGGCCGCAGGCGTCCGCCGGGTTGACGCCCGCCGCCGTGACCCCGCCATAGGCGGCGCAGGTGCCCACGGCCACTACATTCTGCGCCATGGCGGCGAGGCGGCGGACCCAATCGATGGTGGGCGTATCGGTGCCGGCCAGCACGTGGAACCGGCCGGTGCCCCCCGGCCCCCGCAGCAGGGCGCCCTCGACGCACAGGGCGTCGAGCCGGATGGAGCCGTCCAGCACCGCCTCGAACACGGCGAGCGCCTCGGCCCCGGTCTCCTCCGACAGGGTCGGGTGCCATAGAATGCGGATGCCGGCGCTGGAGAGGGTGGCGGACAGGTCCGGCGCCTCGGCGCAGAGCAGCGACATGGTGCAGCCGCCGCAGCCGCCCGACTGCAGCCAGAGCAGGGTGAAGGGCGCGCTCATGGGCGTGGCTCCGCCCGGGCCGAAGGCAGGACGAGGCGGACCACGGCGCCGCCGCCGGGGCGGTTCGCCGCCTCCAGCCGGCCGTCATGCTCCTCGGCGATGCGGTAGCAGATGGACAGGCCGAGCCCGGTGCCCTTGCCCACGGGCTTGGTGGTGAAGAAGGGGTCGAAGATGCGCCCCATGATATCCTGCGCGATCCCCGGGCCGGTGTCGCACACCTCCACCACCACCCGCTCGCCCTCGGGCGAGGGCACATGGGCGCCGGTGATTTCGAGCTGCCGTTCCGGCCGGCCTTCCATGGCGTCCACCGCGTTCTGCACCAGGTTCATCATCACCTGATGGATGTGGCCGGGATGGCCGATGGTTTCCAGCCCGTCCGGCAGATCCACGCGGATGGTGAGGTCCGGCATCTGCGATTTCGCCACCCAGTCCACCGCCGAGCGGGCGACGCCGGCCATGTCGAACACCTCGCGCGCCTCGCGCCGGTCGGACGAGAAGCGGCGCAGGTCCGCCACGATGTCGCGCACCCGCTCCGCGCCTTCCAGCATGCCCGAGAGGGCGGCGGGAATGTCGGTCAGCGCGCGGTCGATGCGCAGGTCCGCGCGCGCCGCCGCCAGGGCGGGGCCGTCGGCGCCCCCGTGCACGGCATCGAGATAGGCGATGAGCCGGTCCACATAGCGCTTCAGGGCATGGGCGTTGCCGTAGACGAAGGAGATGGGATTGTTCAGCTCGTGCGCCACCCCCGCCACCAGCCGGCCGAGGGAGGCCATCTTCTCCGCATGGACCAGCTGCTGCTGGGTGCGCTTGAGGTGCTCGTGGGCCTTGGCGAGGGCGCCGTAGGCTGCACGCAGCTCGCCGATGGGCCGGCCCACCAGCACGATGCCGGCCGCCCGCCCGCGCGGATCGAAGCGCAGCGCCCCGTTCACCGCCACCGCATGGGGGCCGTCCGGCGTGGCGAGGGTGAATTCCTGGTCCACGATGCGCTGGCGCCGCGCCATGGTGGCGAGCACGTCGGCGGCGCTGGTGGGGGAGGCGGGGTCGATGAGGTCGCCCAAAGCGCGGTCCACCAGCGCCTCCGCCCCCTGGCCGAACGCCCGTTCGGCGGCGAGGTTGACCTGCTCCACCCGCCCGTTGAGATCGCAGGCGATGAGCACGTCGGTCATGGAGCCGAGCAGGCCGGCGATGAAGCCCTGGGCCTCTTCCAGCGCGGCGTTCTTGGCCTCCAGCTCCACCTGCTGGCGGACGAGTTCCGCATAGGTCTCGTCCATCTTGCGGATGACCGCGATCCACGCATGGTCCGCATCCACCGCGCCGAGATCCGCCCCCGTCGCCGTCAGGGCCAGCGGGGCATCGGCGAGAAAGTCGGTGCCCTCGGGGGCGGGCATGGGCGGTCCTTAACGGGTGTCGGGGGCACAGGTTAATCCCGCCCGTCGGCCCGGCGCAAATGCGCGGCGCCGGGTCGCTGCCCACCGGCTGCGGAAGGTCAGCGCGGCTCCACGCCGTCGCGCAGGGCGCGCATCCGGCCGTAGAGGTCCGGGAAGGCGTCGAGCCGGCACACCCCCACCATGCGGATGTAGGCGTTGGGCCCGAAGCGGATCCACTGCGCCACCTTGATGGGGGTACCGTCGCGCGCGTCCACGCCGGTGGCCATCACCTCGAAGCCGGCCTGGCCGGAAATGCGCTGGGGTTCGGCCCGTTCCAGCCGCAGGTCCTTGATCCCCGGCAGGCCGGCCAAAGCGCGGATGGAGAATTGCCGGCGCTCGTCGTCGCGCGGTGCGCCGCCGCCCACGGTGACCACGAACAGCGGCTGCTCGGTGCCCTCGATCACGTCCTTGGGCCCCTCGGTGAGGAACAGGGTGGTGCCGGCCAGGGCGCGCACCGGCCGGAAGCCGGCCAGGTCGGTGACCACGAAGGGCAGGGCGCCCACCTGGTCGGTGAGGGGGCGGATGACGAGGGTGGCGAAGGCGGCCTTCACCGCCGCTTCTGGATAGGCGGCGCTCTCGCTCTCCGGCACCTGGAGGGTGATGAGGGCGGTCAGCGCCGCATTGCCCGCCAGCAGCACCCATTTGCGCAGCTTCACCAGGCCGGCGGTCTGGGTGCCTTCCATGAGCACCGCCTTGGCGCCCTCAAGGGGGAAGGGCTCGCGCCGGTCCAAAGTGATGCCCTTGGCGGCCAGGGCGGGGGTGGCGAAGCCCGCGTCGATCTGCTCGAACGCCTCCGGCGGCATGTCCACGATGAGGAGCGACGCGTTGTGGGCGCGATCCTCGAAACCGGAAAAGGTCTGGCTCTCCACCATGCCGGGCGGCGGTACGAGGCCCACCGCGGAGCCGCGCGGAAAGATGGGGTCCGCGGCCATGGCCCCGGTGGCGGCGAGCCACGGCAAGGCGATTGCGGCGACGAGGAGGACAGCGGACAGCAGGCGACGCATGAAGGGCTCCGGCGCGAGGAAAGGTCGGTTGGCGGGGCCTCCGCTCCCCGGCTTCGGACCGAATGGCATGTTTCCGGCGACATTCGGGCTTTTCTGTGGGGTGGCCGGGGTCGAACCCGTCAGGCGGCGGTGACGCGGCGCAGGGTGAGATTGATGCGGCCGCCTTCCGGCAGCAGGGTGGAGGTTCCGCCAAGGATGCGGTCCACCCCATGGAAGGCGAGGCGGCTCGGCCCGGACAGCAGGAAGATGTCGCCCGATGCCAGCTTCAGGGAGCGCGTCGCCCCCCGCCGGTCGTCGCTGCCGATGCGGAACAAGGCGGTGTCGCCGAGGGAGACGGAGAGCACGGGGGCGGTGAGGTCGGCCTCGTCCCGGTCCTGATGGAGGCTCATGCGGGCATCGGCGGCATAGACGTTGACGAGGCAGGCTTCCGGCGGGACGGGGCAGGCCGCGTAGGTCGCCCACAGCGCCATGAGAGCCGGGGGAATCGGCGGCCAGGGCAGGCGGGTGTCCGGGTGGAAGGGTTGGTAACGGTATCCAGATGTATCGGAAACCCAGCCCAGCGGGCCGCAATTGCTCATCCGCACCGAAAATGGCCGTGCCGTGCGCGGCATGGTGGGGACGAAGAGCGGCGCTGCCGCAATCACCGCGCGGATATCGGCCAGCAGGGCCGCCTGCGCCGCCCGGTCCAGCGCCTCCCGGTACCACAGGGCGCCGGGCGCCACTTCCAGCGGCGCCACCCCGAGGGGCGCGGCCGGCGCGGGCGGGACAGGGCTTGCGGGCACGGGCATAGGGTTTGCTCCCGGTGGGACCCGGCGGAAAAGGCCTTTCCGCCCTTGGTGCCTGCATCGCCGGCGGGATCAGGGCCGACCATAGGGGGCGCGGGCGGCTTTGGCCAATCCCCAGCGGGTGGAGGCATGGCCGGGCGGGGCGGCATCGGGCATAGTGCGGCCGCCCAAAAAAGGAGGCAGGAGACGCCATGGCCCCGCACGGAAAGTTCTACTGGAACGAGCTCATGACCGACGACGTGGAACGGGCGATGGCCTTCTACGGCGCCACGCTGGGCTGGACCTTCAGCGACATGCCCATGGACGGCGGGCGCATCTATCATCTCGCCATGCAGGGCGACGAGCCGGTGGCCGGCCTCATGGACAAGACCGACATCGTGCCCCCGGCGGTGCCGCCGCACTGGTTCAGCTATATCAATGTGGATGACCTCGAAGCCCGGCTGAAGCTGCTGGAGGCCAATGGCGGGAGCATCCTGCGGCCGCCGTTCGAGATCGAAGGCGTCGGCCGCATCGCCATCGTCGCCGATCCCACCGGCGCCCCCATGGGCTGGATGACGGCCGTGGAGATGTGAAGGCCCCGGCCTGCCGGGAGCAACCTCAGCCGACGAGATCGGCGAGGCGCAGGCGCCTGACCCCGGCATCCGCCATCTGCGCGCCCGCCTGGGCGAGGGACCCGTCCACGTCCAGGGCCCGGCAGGCATCGTCCACCACATGGGTGGCGAAGCCGTGCCGGGCGGCGTCCACGGCCGACCAGGACACGCAGAAATCGAGGGCGAGCCCCGCCAGATAGACCGTATCTATGCCCCGCTCCCGCAAATAGCCGGACAGGCCGGTGGGGGTGGTGCGGTCCGCCTCGAAGAAAGCGGAATAGCTGTCGATGGCCCGGTGGTGGCCCTTGCGCACCACGAGCTGGGCGTGAGGTATCTGGAGGCCGGCGGAGAAGCCGGCGCCCGGCGTGCCCTGCACGCAGTGTTCCGGCCACAGGATCTGCGGCCCGTAAGGCAGGTCGATGCAGTCGAAGGGCGCGCGGCCGGAATGGCTGGTGGCGAAGGAGACATGGCCGGCGGGGTGCCAGTCCTGTGTCAGCACCACATTGCGGAAGGCCGCGGCGAGCCGGTTGGCGAGCGGCACCACCTCATGCCCGCCGGGCACGGCGAGGGCGCCGCCGGGCAGGAAATCCACCTGCAGGTCCACGATGACCAGAGCGCTGCGCGCCTGCATGGCGTGGCCGGGCTCGCCGGCCGGTGTCCGGGCACTCATGCGGGGCCTCGCGCGGATGTGAAAAAGGGCCGCGCAGCCTGCTAGCACGCCTTGCGGCCCCAAGGCACCCCCCCTATATGCGCCTTCGATCGCCGTGTTTCGCGGCGAACCCCAATTCGATCAAAGGGGGCCGGCGGATCCGCCGCGGGAGGGGCTCGCGGTCATCCCCAGCGGGTGCCGCAAGGGCCCGGTCGGCCTGCCGGCAAGGAGAAACCATATGGCCAAGATCATCGGTATCGACCTCGGCACCACCAATTCCTGCGTTGCGGTGATGGAGGGGTCTGCCCCGAAAGTCATCGAGAATGCCGAAGGCGCGCGCACCACGCCTTCCATCGTCGCCTTCACGGAGGACGGCGAGCGTCTCGTCGGCCAGCCTGCCAAGCGGCAGAGCGTTACCAATCCCGAGCGCACCTTCTTCGCGGTGAAGCGCCTCATCGGCCGCCGCTACGACGATCCCACCGTCGAGAAGGACAAGAAGCTCGTCCCCTACCAGATCGTGCGCGCCGACAATGGCGACGCCTGGGTCGAGGCGGACGGCAAGAAATATTCTCCCTCGCAGATCTCCGCCTTCATCCTGCAGAAGATGAAGGAGACGGCCGAGTCGTTCCTGGGCGAGAAGGTGGAGAAGGCGGTCATCACCGTCCCCGCTTATTTCAACGACGCCCAGCGCCAGGCCACCAAGGACGCCGGCCGCATCGCCGGCCTTGAGGTGCTGCGCATCATCAACGAGCCCACCGCTGCGGCGCTCGCCTACGGCCTCGACAAGAAATCGGCCGGCACCATCGCGGTCTATGACCTCGGCGGCGGTACCTTCGACGTGTCGGTGCTGGAGATCGGCGACGGCGTGTTCGAGGTGAAGTCCACCAACGGCGACACCTTCCTCGGCGGCGAAGACTTCGACATGCGGCTCGTCTCCTATCTGGCGGACGAGTTCAAGAAGGAGCAGGGCATCGACCTGCGCAACGACAAGCTCGCCCTCCAGCGGCTGAAGGAAGCCGCCGAGAAGGCGAAGATCGAGCTGTCGTCCGCCACCCAGACCGAGATCAACCTGCCGTTCATCACGGCGGATGCCTCGGGTCCGAAGCACCTCACCATGAAGCTCACCCGCGCCAAGTTCGAGGCGCTGGTGGACGACCTCATCCAGCGCACCATGGAGCCCTGCCGGCTCGCGCTGAAGGATGCCGGCCTCACCGCCGGGCAGATCGACGAGGTGGTCCTCGTCGGCGGCATGACCCGCATGCCCAAGGTGCAGGAGATGGTGAAGCAGTTCTTCGGCAAGGAGCCCCACAAGGGCGTCAACCCGGACGAGGTGGTCGCCATCGGCGCCGCCATCCAGGCGGGCGTGCTCCAGGGCGACGTGAAGGACGTGCTGCTGCTCGACGTGACCCCGCTCTCCCTGGGCATCGAGACCCTGGGCGGCGTGTTCACCCGCCTCATCGACCGCAACACCACCATCCCCACCAAGAAGAGCCAGGTGTTCTCCACGGCGGAAGATGGCCAGACCGCGGTGACCATCCGCGTGTTCCAGGGTGAGCGCGAGATGGCGGCGGACAACAAGATCCTCGGCCAGTTCGACCTCATGGGCATCCCGCCCGCGCCCCGCGGCGTGCCGCAGGTGGAGGTGACCTTCGACATCGACGCCAACGGCATCGTGCAGGTCTCCGCCAAGGACAAGGGCACCGGCAAGGAGCAGCAGATCCGCATCCAGGCCTCGGGCGGCCTGAATGACGCCGACATCGAGAAGATGGTGAAGGACGCCGAGGCCCACGCGGCCGAGGACAAGAAGCGCAAGGCTCTGGCGGAAGCCAAGAACCACGCGGAAGCCCTCATTCACTCCACCGAGAAGGCCGTCGCCGAGCATGGCGACAAGGTCGGCGCGGCGGAGAAGGGGGCGATCGAGGCGGCTCTGGCCGATCTCAAGTCCACGCTGGAAGCGGGTGACGCCGAGGCCATCACGGCCAAGACCAACGCCCTCGCCCAGGCCTCCCTCAAGCTCGGCGAGGCCATGTATGCCTCCCAACAGGGCGGCGACGAGGCCGGCGCCAAGCCGAAGGACGACGTGGTGGATGCCGAGTTCACCGAGGTGGACGACGACAAGAAGAAGTCGGCCTGACGAAATGCCGGCGGGCCCTGGCGCCCGCCGGACTGCTTCGTCTGCGAGAGCAGATGAGGCAGTATTGCCTTCGGATGTTTCCATCCGTCATGCCCGGGCTCGTCCCGGGCATCCACGTCGGGCCGCCGGAGCGTTCGCTGGCGCACACAGGGCGACGCATGTTCCCAGGCCCGATGCGTGGATGGCCGGCAGGAGGCCGGCCATGACGATCAGCAAGACGCGCTGACGAGCCCTCCGTGGTTTCGGGGGCTTGGGCGTGAGCCGATTGCGGCGGGTGAAGATTGAGCATGGCCAAGCGCGATTATTACGAAACCCTCGGCTGCGACCGCGGCGCCGACGAGACGGTGCTGAAGGCTTCCTACCGCAAGCTCGCCATGAAGTGGCATCCCGACCGCAACCAGGGCAATGGCGAAGCGGAGGTGATGTTCAAGGAGGTCAACGAGGCCTACGAGGTCCTCAAAGACCCCCAGAAGCGCGCCGCCTACGACCGCTTCGGCCATGCCGCCTTCGAGAATGGCGGGGCGGGCGGCCCCGGCTTCGGCAACGATTTTGCGTCCTCCTTCGCCGACATCTTCGATGATTTGTTCGGCGGCACCATGGGGCGCGGCCGTGGCGGCGGCGGGCAGCAGCGCGGGCGCGGGGCGGACCTGCGCTACAATATGGAAATCACGCTGGAGGAGGCCTTCACCGGCAAGACCGCCCAGATCAAGATTCCCACCTCGGTCAGCTGCGAGGCCTGCAACGGCTCCGGCGCCAAGCCCGGCACCAGCCCCAAGACCTGCCGCACCTGCGGCGGCGCCGGCAAGATCCGCCATGCCCAGGGCTTCTTCACTTTGGAGCGCACCTGCCCCGCCTGCCAGGGCCGCGGCTCGGTCATTGAGGACCCGTGCGGCGCCTGCGGCGGCGCCGGCCGGGTGATGCGCGAGCGCACCCTCTCCGTGCAGATTCCCCCCGGCGTGGAGGATGGCACCCGCATCCGCCTCGGCGGCGAAGGGGAAGCCGGCGTGCGCGGCGGCCCGGCGGGCGACCTCTACATCTTCCTCTCCATCGAGCCCCATCCCTTCTTCCAGCGGGAGGGTGCGGACCTTTATTGCCGCGCGCCCATCTCCATGGTCACGGCGGCCCTGGGCGGCACGGTGGAGGTGCCCACCATCGACGGCGACAAGACCAAAGTGAAGATCCCGGAAGGCACCCAGTCGCAGAAGCGCTTCCGCCTCTCCGGCAAGGGCATGCCCATCCTGCGCGCGCGCAACCATGGCGACATGTATGTGCAGGTGGTGGTGGAGACGCCGCAGAAGCTCACCAAGCGGCAGCGCGAGCTGCTGGCCGAATTCGACAAGGAAAGCTCCGGCGAGACCCACCCGGAATCCGCCGGCTTCTTCTCCAAGGTGAAGGAGTTCTTCGCCGGCGGTGAGGGAGCATAAGGCGCGAGCCGCTCACTTATTGTGGCGGCGGTCTCAGCGCGGTGGCCCCCGGATGGAGGCGACGGCCTGCGGCTGTCGGCGCGCATCTTCGACGATCATGACCGTCACGACGTAGGCCTTGCCCGCCACATGGCCGAAATAGCTCCGCGACAGGGAGGCGTTGCCCTGGGATTTATGCTCTTCCGGTCCGGGCGCGCGGCGGAATGACTTTCCATCGCTGTTCAGCCCGGCCTCGATCCGGCCGAACACCGCATCCGGGTCGGCGGGACGCAGGGAGTTGACCATGCACCACGTGGCCGGGCCCTGCAGGATGAAGACAGGCACGGCACCGGCGGTCATGAAGCCGATGGGGTCCTTCATCATCGCGCCGAACCGCGCCACCATAAGCGGCGGCGCAGGGGAGAGCTTCGCCGCCTGCGCATAGGGCTTGATGGAGGTTTCGGTGAGGGCCGCAGGCAGGCAGCCCTTCAGGAACAGGTCGAAGAACGCGCCGTTCGCCGTCGTCCCCTGGCCCGGAGCGGGGGTGGCGGCCACCAGCATGGCGCAGAGGGTCACCATTGCCGCAAGCCGTGCCCTCATGCGCCCCCTCCATCTCTGGCCCCGAGCATGCCGGCGACGATGCCGACGGTAAACGGTTCTGCCCTTCCGGGCGCTGTTCATTCCCTGCCGGAGGCGGTGGCCATGCAGCGGGCGATGCCCTCCTTATAGGGCGTCTTGCCCACCGGCCCGAGGCGCGCCGCCAGCGCCGTGTCGTCGAAGATCACCGGGTCGGTGAGCAGGTAATGCATCTCCACCAACTCCCGCATGACGGGATCGAACAGCCCGGCAAGGCGCAGCATGGTCTTGCCCGCCACCATCAGCTTCGGTTCCCGGCCCATGAGCGCGAACGCCTGCCGTGCCGCCTCCCGCACCGTGATGGTACCGGCGCCGCCGAGATTGTAGGCGCGGCCGAACGTGTCCTCCCGCACCACCAGCGCCCGCACCACCGGCCCCACGTCCGGCACGAAGACGAATTCGTGCGGGCGGTCGATGGGGCCGATCACCTTGGCGCGGCGCCCGGCGGCCGCGGCGGCGAAGATGTCGGCGAGGAAGCTGCGCTCCACCCCCGGGCCGTAGAAATCGGGCAGGCGCAGGATCGCGCCTTGCAGCGCCCCGGCCGCATCGGCCGCCATCAGGATATCCTCCTGCTCCTTGCGCATGCGCCCCTTGAAGGTATGCGGGTGGCGCGGATGGGCCTCGTCCACCCGTGCCGTCTGCGGGTGGCCGAAGGGGTAGGCGGTGCCGATGAGCAGCAGCCGCCGCACCCCTTCCGCCGCCGCGGCCTCCACCGTGCGGCGCATGAGGAGGGGGTGAAGATGGAAGGAATCATAGGGCACACCCACCATGTGGATGAGGGTGTCCATGCCCCGCACGGCGGCGCGGATGCTGGCGGGGTCTTCGGGGTTCCAGATGCGCCGGGCGGCCAGTGGCTCCGCGCCGAAGGCGGCCCGGAGCCCGCTTTCTGAGCGTCCGACCACCGCAAAGGGGATGCCCGCGCTGCCGAGGGCCGCGGCGATGCTGGCGCCGATGGGGCCGGTGGCGCCGAGAAGGGCGATGCGGGGGGCGGTTGAGGCTTGCGAAAGGGCGGCGGGCGACATTAGATGAACTCCTGAACAACGTTCACTGAACAATATTCATAAAATGAACATCGTTCATGTCAAGCGCGGAGGCGCAAGCGTGCCCGAATCCCCGCCGTCCCCCGCCCCGCCGCCCGCATCCCCGCGCGCCCGCCGCAAGGAGGATGCGCGCGCCCGCATCCTCGCCGAAGCCCGCCGCATCGTGCTCGACCAGGGGTTCGAAGCCCTCACCATGCGGCGCATTGCCGAGGCCGCAGGCTATTCTGCCGCCGCCCTTTACCTGCATTTCGAAAACCGCGATGCCATCGCCCGGGAGTTGGGGGAGGCCGGCATGCGCGGCCTTCTGGCCGCCCTGGCGGAAGCGGGCGGCGCGGCCGATCCCGTCGTCCGGCTGCATGCGCTCGCCCGCGCCTATGCCACCTTCGGGTGCAGCGAGCCGGAAACCTACCGACTCATTTTCATGGAGCCGGGTTTCGCCGCCAGCGCCCTGGCGGGAAAGGATGCGGCCGGGGCTGCGGCATTTTCGCTGCTCGCAGGCGTGTTCCTGGACCTCGAAAGCGCCGGCCGGCTCCGCGCCGGGCAGGACCCGGCCGCCCTCGCTACGACCTTCTGGATCCTCGTGCACGGCACGGTCAGCCTCAAGCTCACCTGCTCCGCCTTCCTCACCGGCTCGCAGGACGCGCTTCTGTCGGCGGCGCTGGACAGTTTCCTCCACGGGGCGTTGCGAACGGATGGCAAACCTTGACCGGGCCTCCTTTCCCGTCTAAGCGCCTGACATCCGATCCAATCGGGTGCCCGAGGTGCCGTTGATGCTTCATTCCCACGACCGTCGCAGCCAGCTTCACCAGCCGTCGCTTTCGAAGCCGCATCTCAAGGATGAAGTGCGCTTCCTGCAGTCGTGGTTCCAGAATCCGCTGAAGACCGGTGCCGTCTCCCCGTCGAGCCCGGCGCTGGCCAAGATGATGGCGAGCTATCTGGACCCGAAGCTGGACGGCCCCGTGATCGAGCTTGGACCAGGCACCGGCCCCGTCACCAAGGCCTTGCTGCAGCGCGGATTTGCGCCAGAGCGGCTGTTCCTCATCGAATACAACCCGGAATTCTGCGCCCTGCTGCGGCTGCGGTATCCCGGTGTTACGGTGATCAATGGCGACGCCTACGCCCTGCGCAAGACGCTGGCGGACCGGCTGCCGGGCAAGGCGGTGGGGACCATCTCCTCTCTGCCCCTCTTCACCATGCCGCAGGTGGAGCGCCACCGGATGGTGAACGAGGCGTTCGACCTCTCCCACCCCGGTACGCCCTTCGTGCAATTCACTTATGCGGTGGTTTCTCCGGTGCCGCTGGTGCCCGGCGCCATCGAGGGGGAGCGTTCGCCGCGGGTTTGGATGAACATTCCGCCCGCCCGCGTCTGGGCCTATCGCCGGCCCTGAGCCGCAGGAGCCGGCGCCGCCCGGCGCCGGCACTCATTTCCGCCGGGGCCGCCGTGACGGACTTCCTCTATCTGACCCATCCGCAGGTGAAGGTGGACCCCACCGTCCCGGTACCCCGCTGGGGCCTGTCGGACCTGGGCCGGGAGCGGACCTGCGCCTTTGCCGCCCGCTTCGATCTAAGCCATTATAAACGCATCATTTCCTCCACCGAGGAAAAGGCGCTGCAGACCGCCGCCATCCTCGCCCGGGCGCTTGGCCTCGCCGTCGAGGTGCGCGAGGGGATGGAGGAGAACGACCGCTCCGCCACCGGCTACCTGCCCGAAAGCGCCTTCCAGGCCATGGCCGACGCCTTCTTCGCCCGCCCGCTGGAGAGCGTCGCCGGCTGGGAGCGGGCGGTGGATGCGCAGGCCCGCATCGTCGCCGCCATCACTGCCGCGCTTCTTGAGGTTCGAGAGGATCGACAGGTTCCGGTCATCTTCGTCGGCCATGGCGGGGTCGGCACCTTGCTTCTGTGCCACCTGGCGGGCTACCCCATTTCCCGCGCCCACGACCAGCCGCCGGTGGGCGGGGGATGCTGGTTCCGCGCTACGGCCGAGGGGCGCGTGGACCGGTGGCGCACCATGGAGGAGGCCGCATGAGCGACGCCCAAGCCGAAGCCCAAGCCCAAGCCCGCGACCGCCTGATCGTCGCCCTGGACTATGCCAATGTCGGCGCCGCGGAAGCGCTGGTGTGGCAGCTCGGCGACGTGGTGAATTTCTACAAGATCGGCCTGGAGCTGACCATTGCCGGGGGGCTCGACCTTGCCGCCGACCTCA
Source organism: Xanthobacter sp. AM11 (assembly GCF_047444035.1). NCBI lineage: Bacteria > Pseudomonadati > Pseudomonadota > Alphaproteobacteria > Hyphomicrobiales > Xanthobacteraceae > Xanthobacter > Xanthobacter sp. AM11. Next base: position 734,532 of record NZ_JBLAOA010000001.1, on the reverse strand, counting down.
TCGGCGCCGGCAAGCGGGTGTTCCTCGACCTCAAGCTGCACGACATCGGCAACACGGTGGAGCGCGCCACCGCCATGGCCGCCGAGCGGGGGGTGACGCTGCTCACCGTCCATGCCTATCCACAGACCATGGCCGCGGCGGCCCGGGGGGCGGCGGGCAGCGGGCTCAAGGTGCTGGGCGTCACCGTGCTCACCTCCTATGACGACGCCGACCTTGCCACCGCCGGCTATGCCGCCGGGGTGTCGCAGACGGTGCGGATGCGCGCCGCGCAGGCGGCGCAGGCGGGGATCGCCGGCGTCATCTGCGCCCCCACCGATGCGGCCATGGTGCGCGCCGTTCTGGGTCCCGACCGGCTGGTGGTGACGCCGGGGGTGCGCCCGCGCGGCGCCGACCTCGGCGACCAGAAGCGCATCGCCACTCCGGCCGAGGCGGTGGCGGCGGGAGCGGACATGATCGTGGTGGGCCGGCCCATCACCGCCGCCGAGCATCCGCTGGCGGCGGCGCGCGCCATTCTCGCCGAGCTGGCCGGCGGCTGAAGGGGGACGGGGCGATGGCCAAGGGGTACTGGTTCCTCAATCTCGATGTGGTCAACCCGGTGGACTACATCACCTACCGCAACGCCAACCAGCGCTACGTGGACGACCACCACCTGCGCTTTGTGGTGCGCGGGGGCGATTTCGAGCAGCTGGAAGGCATCAAGCGCCATCGCAACGTGCTGGTGGAGATGGACAGCTTCGACGCCGCCGTGGCCACCTATGATGCGCCCGATTATCAGGCCGTGCGCGCCCTGCGCCGCTCCACCGCCGTGGCCGACCTTGCCGTCGTGGAAGGCCATGCGGGCCCCCAGCCCGTGCCGGCGCCGCCGCCGGAGGGCACGCCGGAGCATCCCCGCGGCTATTGGATGGCCCGGGTGGATGTGACCGACCCGGAACGCTACAAGGATTATGAGGCCGCCGAGGCCGAGCCGTTCGCCGAATATGGCGGCTGGTTCCTGGTGCGCGGCGGGCGCCACCGTCTGCTGGAGGGGCACGGGCGCGCGCATTACATGGTCGTCGCCTTCCGCGACGTGGCCACGGCCCGCGCCTGCTATTTCTCTGCGGGCTACCAGCGGGCCCTTGCCATTCGCCGCGAGGCATCCGTCGCCGACCTGCTGCTCATCTCCGGCTTCACCGGCCACGAACTGCCGCCGGGCTGAGCCGGATCGCCCTCCGATTGATTGATTAAAGGCGGGTCTGCCGCCTTCGAAGGGAGTTTGCCGTGTCCGACCTGCGCATCGTCATCGCCGGAGCCGGCGGCCGGATGGGCCGCACCCTGATCAAGGCCATCCTGGACACGCCGGGCCTCGCCCTCGTGGGGGCGCTGGAGCATTCCGCCTCCACCCATCTAGGCGAGGATGCCGGGCTCATGTGCGGCACGCGCCCCACCGGCGTGACGGTGGAGAGCGACGCGGCCCCGAGCCTCAACGGCGCCGACGTGGTGGTGGATTTCTCCACCCCCTCCGCCTCGGTGCGCCTGGCGGAGAGCCTGGCGGAAGCCGGCATCGCCCATGTCATCGGCACCACCGGCTTTTCCAGCGCCGACACTGCGGCCATCGCCGCCGCCGCGCGCAAGACCCCCATCGTGAAGTCCGGCAACATGAGCCTCGGGGTCAATCTTCTGGCGGCCCTCACCCGCAGGGTGGCGGCGACGCTGGGCGAGGGCTTCGACATCGAGATCGTGGAGATGCACCACAACCGGAAGGTGGATGCGCCCTCCGGCACCGCCCTGCTCCTGGGGGAGGCGGCGGCGCAGGGGCGCGGCCGCACCCTCGATGATTGCGCCGAGCGCGGCCGCGACGGGATGACCGGCGCCCGCAAGCCCGGGGCCATCGGCTTCGCCAGCCTGCGCGGCGGCTCGGTGGTGGGCGAGCATATGGTGATCTTCGCCGGCCCGTCCGAGCGCATCGAGCTGGCCCACAAGGCGGAGGACCGCATGATCTTCGCCAATGGCGCGCTGGCCGCCGCCCGCTGGGCGAAGGGCCGCGAGCCGGGCCTCTATTCCATGGCCGACGTGCTGGGCCTTGCCGATTTCTGATCCCGCTTTCTTCATCCGCGGAGCTTTTCCATGTCCGATCGCATCCTCGTCCTCGTCCGTCACGGGCAGAGCGAGTGGAACCTGAAGAACCTGTTCACCGGCTGGCGTGATCCAGGCCTCACCGAGCAGGGCGTGGCCGAGGCCGGGCGCGCCGGCGCGCTGCTGAAGGCCGAGGGCCTCGGCTTCGACGTGGCCTTCACCTCCGACCTCGGCCGGGCGCAGCGCACCTTGTCGCTCATCCTCGACGCCATGGGGCAGCCGGAGCTGAAGACCCACCGCAGCCAGGCGCTGAACGAGCGCGACTATGGCGACCTCTCCGGCCTCAACAAGGACGATGCCCGGGCCAAATGGGGTGACGAGCAGGTGCATGCGTGGCGCCGCTCCTATGACGTGCCGCCCCCCGGGGGCGAGAGCCTGCGCGACACGGTGGCCCGCACCCTGCCTTATTATGTGCAGGAGATCCTGCCCTGCGTGCTGCGCGGCGAGCGCACGCTCGTGGCGGCCCACGGCAATTCCCTGCGGGCGCTGGTGATGGTGCTGGAGCGGCTGTCCCCGGACGGCATCACCAAGCGCGAGATCGCCACCGGCGCCCCCATCTTCTACCGCCTCGCGGCGGATTCCACCGTGCTGGAAGCCCGCGACATGGTGGGCTGAGGCGGGGCGCTTTCAGCGCCAGACCCGCCGGTTGAGGACGCGCGGCCGCCGTTTCGACGGACCTGCGCGCCGGTCCTCAGCCTGGGCTCTTGAGTTCCCCCTCAGTGCGCCGTCACGCCCGCCTGGGCGGCGCGGGGGATGATGGCGCCGCGGTGCATGATGACTTCGGCGGCGAGGCGGTGGCCGGCCAGGGCGGCCTCTTCCGGCGGGGCGCCGGACAGGCGGGCGGCCAGATAGCCGGCGTTGAAGCTGTCGCCGGCACCCGTGGTGTCCAGCGGCGCCACCTGCCGCTCCACCGGCACTTCCACCGTGCGCCCGTCCGCATGGATGAGAGCGCCGCCGGCCCCGTTCTTCACCACCACCTCATTCACCCCGAAGGTGGTGATGCGCGCGATGGTGGCGGCGGGGGAGGCATCGCCCCACAGGGCCGCCTCGTCCTCGAAGGTGGGCAGCGCCATGGACGAGCGCTTGAGCGCCTCGGCGAACACGGTGCGCGCCCGCTCCAGCTCGCCGCCCCAGCCGCGGGGGCGGAAATTGCCGTCGAACACCCGCCAGGCCCCGCCCTCGCTGCCGGCCAGCTCCAGCGTGGCGAGGAAGCGGCCGAGGCCGGTGTTGGTGTAGAGCGAAAGGGTGATGCCGGAGAAATAGACCGCCCGTGCCGCCACCAGCTCCGCCGCCACCTGCTGCCAGCCGTCAAGCTCGAACAGGGCGCGCGCGGGGGCGGTGTCGCGCCAGTAATGGAAGCTGCGCTCGCCGCCGGCGTCGGTGGTGATGAGATAGAGCCCCGGCACCCGGCCCCGGGCGCGGGGCACCAGGCTCATGTCCACCCCTTCGGCGGTGCCCAGGGCCAGGATGTCGTCGGAGAAGGCGTCGTCCCCCAGCGCCGTGGCATAGGCCACGTCCACCCCGGCGCGGGCGAGATAGACCGCGGTATTGAAGGTGTCGCCGCCGAAGGCGAGGCCGAAGCGGCCATCCGAGCCGCGGGCGAGTTCCACCATGACCTCGCCGACGCAAACCACCCTGGACATCGCCCCTCCGCCGTCTTGCTGTGTCGCCACCTTTGGACCCGTCCCGGGACGGGCGCAAGCCGGCGCGCGCGGGCCCGCCGGTTCGGCCTTTTTCTACCATACAAGTTGCGCCGGGCGCGCCCCCCGGTGCTGCGCGGGCGTGCCGCAGGGCCTCAGTCCAGCGGCGGGGGCACGGCGTGGGTCCAGGTGCCGCCGCGGTCCTGCGGGCCCTGCGGGCCTTCCGGCAGGGGCATGGGCGAGCCGTAGCGGGCGCGCAGGTCGGTGGCGCGGCGGGTGTTGGCCTCGATGAGGCACAAGGCGCGCTGCTCGAAATTGCCGATGCCCCGCGGCCCTTCGAACGGGGCGACGCTCTGGCAGTCGAAGGTGCGGAACAGCAGGAAGCGGGACTGGGCCTCGTCCAGCAGCGACTTCCATTTGGCGCGCTGCACGCCGGGCAGGTCGGTGCGGGCCTCGATCACGGCGATGGCGTTGGCCACCTCCGCTTCCAGCGCCTGCTCGGAGGTGCGGGTGTTGTCATAAAGGCAGCGATTGTACTGGCGGCCGGAAAGGCGCTCCCGCGGGCAGGGGCTGGAGCGCTGCCAGCGCTCGGGCGCGGTCGGGGCGGTCTTCGCTGCGGCCGTCGTTGCAACCGTCGTTGCAACCTTGGCGGCCGGGCCGCTGGCGGCGGGGGGCGGGGCGGTGTCGGTGCGGGCGGGATCGGGGAGTGCCGCGTCCGGTGTCCCCGTGTCCGCCGGCGCCTCTTCCGACGGTGCGGCTCCGATCATCTCCGGCGCCACGCCGGCGGGGGGCGGGGGGGCCGGCCGCGTGACGTAGAGCAGCAGCGCCGGCGCAAGGGCCACGGCGAGGAGGAGGACGGCCGGTGCCCGCCGCCGCCACACGCCGCCGCCCGCGCCCGCCACCGGTCAGGCGACCTTGCGCGATGCCGCGAGGAAGTCGCCCATGCGCTCCAGCGCCGCCGTGATGTTCTCCCGCGAGGTGGCATAGGACAGGCGCAGGTAGCCTTCCCCGTGGATGCCGAAATCCGGCCCGCCGATCACCGCCACCCCGGCCTCCTCCAAAAGCGCCGAGGCCAGCTGCTTGGCCGCCGGCCAGCCGGTGCCCGATACGTTGGGGAAGGCGTAGAAGGCGCCCTTGGGCGTGGCGCAGGAGACGCCCGGCAGGCGGTTCAGCCCCTCCACCACCATGCGGCGGCGGGCGTCGAACTCCGCCGTCATGGCGAACACGGCATCCTGCGGGCCTTCCAGCGCGGCGATGCCGGCATATTGGGTGGCGGCGTTGACGCAGGACCAGCAATTGACCGCCAGCTTGCGCACCTTGTCGCACAGATCCTTCGGCCAGATGGAATAGCCCAGCCGCCAGCCGGTCATGGCATAGGTCTTGGACCAGCCGTTGAGCAGGATCAGCCGGTCGCGGATCTGCGGATAGGCCAGCAGGGTGCGGTGTTCCGCGCCGTCGAACAGGAAGCGGTCGTAGATCTCGTCCGACAGCAGCGCCACGTGGGGGTGGGCCTCCAGCCCCTTCACCAGCTTGTCGATCTCGGCCGCGGGGGTCACGCCGCCGGTGGGGTTGGCGGGGGAATTGATGATGAGGAGCCGCGTCGCCGGGGTGATCAGCGCCAGCGTCTCCTCGGCGGAGAAGGCGAAGCCGTTCTCCTCGCGGATGGGCACGGGCACCGGGGTGGCGCCGGTGTGCTCGATCATGGAACGGTAGATGGGGAAGCCGGGGTCGGGATAGAGGATCTGCGCCCCCGGCTCGCCGAACAGGCGGATGGCGGCATACATGGTGACCTTGCCGCCGGGCACGATCATTACCAGGTCGGGGTCCACCTCTACGCCGGTGCGGCGGTTGAGGTCGCCGGCCACCGCCTCGCGCAGGGGCAGGATGCCGTTTGCGGGGGTGTAGCCGTGCTGGCCGTCGCGCAGGGCCTTGATGGCGGCCTCGACGATGTGCCCGGGGGTGCGGAAATCCGGCTGGCCGATGCCCAGGTTGAGAATGGAGCGCCCCTGTGCCGCCAGCGTCGTGGCCCGGGCGAGGACGGCAAAGGCATTCTCCTCGCCGATGCGGTCGAAGGCGGGAACGGTGGTGAGCATGGTGGACTCCTTGGGGGTGGGCGTCTCCTCCGGCCGGGCCTTTGGTCCGGCCGGCCGTGGCCCGATGGCGGCATCTTCCGCGCCGCTTTTTCGGGGACGACTGGATAGCATTGATGGGCGGGGGAGGGGAGTGGGGCGGGGCGCTTTGCAGGCGGGCGGCGCCCGGCGATAGTGGCGGGCGCGCTTCGAAGCAGGTGCGCCAATCGAGGAAACCCCGCCCCCATGTCGCTGCCCCGCAACACCCTGCCCGCCAATCCCTTCAAGCATGCGCTTCACGCCGGCCGGCAGCAGATCGGCTTCTGGTGTGCCATCCCGTCCAACTACACCAGCGAGATCCTCGCCGGCGCCGGGTTCGATTGGCTGGTGCTGGACACGGAGCATTCCCCCAATGAATTACCAAACGTATTCAACCAGTTGCAGTCGGTGGTGGGCGGCAGCGCCGAGCCGGTGGTCCGGGTGCCGTGGAACGATCCTGTCACGCTGAAGCGCTTCCTCGACATCGGCGCCCGCAGCTTCCTCATTCCCATGGTGCAGACGGCCGATGAGGCGCGGGCGGCGGTGGCGGCCACACGCTATCCGCCCCACGGCATCCGCGGCTATGCGGTGGCCTCCCGCGCCACGAAATTCGGCCGCACGGTGGATTATTTCGAGCGCTGCGCCGAGGAAATGTGCGTGCTGGTGCAGGTGGAGACCATCGAGGCGCTGGAGCGGGTGGAGGAGATCGCCGCCGTGCCGGGGGTGGACGGCGTGTTCATCGGCCCCGGCGACCTCTCCGCCTCCATGGGCCTGCTGCACCAGCCCACCCATCCCGACGTGGTGGCCGCCATCGAGGCCGGGCTCGGCCGCATCCAGGCGGCGGGCAACCGCGGCGGCGTGCTGGTGGGCGATCCGGCCCTGGCCCAGCGCTACATGGCGGCGGGCTCGGTGTTCACCGCCGTGGGCGTGGATGCCGCCGTGTTCGCCCGCACGGTGGATGCCATCGCCCGGCAATACCTGGGCTGAGGACGCAGGCCGGCCGAACGCAGGGCTCCAAGGGGCTCGCGCGTTCTTCTTCTGAAGTTTAGAAGCGCGAACCACCGAGCAAATGGGTTCAATCTGCTCGGATCAGTCTCTAAATTATTGATAGAGAACGTTTTACCGCTCAGCTTGCGATGCAGGCTGAGCGGAACGCGCTCTAATCCCGCAGCAGGCGGCGAATGACCTTGCCGGTGGTGGTGAGCGGCAATTCGTCCACGAATTGGAAGGCGCGGGGATATTCATAGGCCGCAAGGCGGGTCTTCACGAAGGCGGCGATGTCCGCCTCCAGCGCCGGCCCGGGGCTGTAGCCCGGCAGCAGCACGATGACGGCCTTCACGATCTCCGTGCGCAGGGCGTCCTTGCGGCCCACCGCCGCCGCCAGCGCCACCGCCGGGTGGCGCAGCAGCACGTCCTCGATTTCCGCCGGGCCGATGCGGTAGCCGGCCGAGGTGATCACGTCGTCGTCGCGGCCGAGGAAGTGGAAATAGCCCTCCTCGTCCTGCTGGGCCAGGTCGCCGGTGCGCAGCCAGCCGTCCTGCACCTTCTCCGCCGTGGCCTCCGGCCGGTTCCAATAGGTCAGGAACATCACCGGGTCGGGGGCGCGCACGGCGATTTCCCCCATCTGCCCCGGCGGCAGCCGCTGCCCGTCCGGCCCCAGCACCGCCACGTCATGGCCCGGCACCGCCTTGCCGGTGGCTCCCGCCTTCGCCACCCCCAGCGCCGCCGAGGAGCCGATGACATAGTTGCACTCGGTCTGGCCGTAGAATTCGTTCACCGCCACGCCCAGGGCCTCGCGCCCCCATTCGAAGGTTTCCGCCCCCAGGGCCTCGCCGGCCGAACCCACCGTGCGCAGATCGAAGCCGAAGCGGGCCTTCGGGTTCGGCACGGCGCGCATCATCTTCAGCGCCGTGGGCGGGATGAACACGTTGCGCACCCCGGCGCGGGCGAGCAGGGCGAAGGCGGCCTCGGGCTCGAACTTGCCGCGCGGCTGCGCCACCACCGGTACCCCCAGCGCCAGCGCCGGCAGCACGGTGTTCAAAAGCCCGCCGGCCCAGGCCCAGTCGGAAGGGGTCCACATGCGGTCGCCCGGGCGGCCGATGCCCTCATGGGTGAAGGTCACCCCGCTCACATGGGGCAGCAGCACCCGGTGGCCGTGCAGCGCCCCCTTGGGCTGGCCGGTGGTGCCGGAGGTGTAGATCATCAGCGCCGGGTCGTCCGGGCCGGAGGTGATGTCCAGCGGCCGGTCGGACGCCGCCTCCAGAAGCGCGCCGAAGGCCAGCGCCCCGGTCCGCGCCCCGTCCACGCAGATGAGGAGGCCGGGCGCCGCCGCGGCGCCGGCCACCTTGGCGAGGCCCGCATCGTCGGTGACGAGGGCCTTTGCGCCGGAATCCGCCAGCCGGTAGGCGATGGCCTCCACCCCGAACGCCCCCGCCAGCGGCACTGCGACGGCTCCCAGCTTGTAGACGGCCAGATGGCACACCAGCACTTCCAGCGACTGGGGCAGCAGGATGGCCACCCGGTCGCCGGGGCGGATGCCGTGGGCGCAAAGGGCATGGGCGAGGCGGTTGGAGGCCGCCGCCAGGGCGCCGTAGGACACCGGGCGGACGTCCGCGCCATCGGGCAGGAACAAAGCCGGCCGCCCCGGCTCGCGCGCGGCGATGGCGTCGCAGGCGTGCACCGCCATGTTGTAGCGCGCCGGAATGTCCCAGCGGAACGCGCGGCGCCGGCGCTCATATTCACTCGTATGCGCCAGCATCACCGGCCCGTGCCCTTCTGCCCCCGCAATTGCTGCGGCGCACGCTACAGGCTCGCAACGGCCAGGTCCACGGTGTCGTTTGCCGCGACCGGAACGATGCCTCAGCGGCCGGGGGCGTCCGGCTCGGCCAGGATCAGGGCCCAGTACACCTTGTATTTGGAGTTGGGCGCATTGGCGGTGGCGATGCCCATGCGGGTCATGCCGGGGGCCAGCATGTTCTTGTTGTGGCCGGGGGAATCACGCCAGCCGGAGAAGGCTTCCGCCAGAGTGTGGTAGCCGGCTCCGACATTTTCCACCGCGCGGGCGGCGTCGTAGCCCGAGGCCTTCATGCGCGCCATGAAGCTGCGGCCGCCCACCTCGTGGGAGAGGTTGTCGGCCTTGGCCATGGCATTGGCCTGGTCCTGGGCGATGCGGCTCAGCTGCTCGTCCACGCTCACCGCCGGCAGGCCGCGGGCGGTGCGGTAGTCGGTCAGGATGGAGGCGGCGGCGGCCGGGTCCACCGGCTTACCGGTGCGGGCGAGGTTGGTATAGAACGAGGGCTGCGCGTTCAGGTCGGTGTCGGTGGTGCCGCAGGCGGACAGAAGCAGCGTCAGCGCGACGCCGGCGCCGGCGAAGAGGGGACGAAGGGCGGTGGCGCGCATGGCAGGTTCCGGCTGGCGGGGGGACAGGGGCACCCCGCCCCCGTCGCGGCTTTCCGCCTTGTGCGCCGCGCGGGGTTGAGGAAGCGTTAGCGCCGGCTGCGGCCTCATTGCAGGGGGTCCGGCGGCGCGGGCGGGGCGGGCACCATGTCGGCCGGGGCGCGCGCCAGCGAGGCCCAGGGCTGCGCCGAAATGCCGATGCCGGCCTTGCGGAAGCGGGCGAGCACCTGGAAATGCAGGTCGCTCTTCACGGTGAGCGAATAATCCACATTGGCCACCACGCAGCGCAGCTCGAAGGCCATGCCCGCATCGGCGAACTTCATCAGGAACACCCGCGGCGGCGGCGATTGCAGCACCTGCGGATGGTCGCAGGCGCAGGCCACCAGGATGTCGCGCACCTCCTCCGCGTCCGCATCGTAGGAGACGTTGACGGCGACGATGATGCGCCCGGTGGTGTTGGAGTGCGTCCAATTCTTCACCATGCCGGTGATGAGGTCGGAATTGGGCACGATCACCGTGGCGCGCTCGAACGTCTCGATCTCGGTGGAGCGCACCGAGATGCGCCGCACATAGCCTTCCTCGCCCTTCACATTGATGGTGTCGCCCACCCGGATCGGCCGCTCCGCCAGCAGGATCAGCCCCGAGACGAAGTTGGACACGATGGATTGCAGGCCGAAGCCGATACCCACGGAGAGGGCGCCGGCCACGAGGGCGATGTTTTCGAGGTTCAGCCCCAGCTCGCCCATGGACACCATGATGGCGACGATGGTGCCCACATAGCCCACGATGGTGCCGATGGAGGATTGCAGCGAGGTTTCGAGCCCGGTGCGCGGCAGCAGCGCGGAGGATACCCAGCGCTGGAACGCCCGCGCCACCACCAGGCTCACCAGCAGCAGCGCCACCGCATAGAGCACGCTCGACAGGGTGATGGTGGTGTTGCCGATGCGCAGGCCGAAGGTGGCGCGCTCCACCGTGTCCATCACGTCGGCGGTGGAGGTGCCCCAGCTGCCGGCGATGAGGAAGGCCGCCACCACGAACAGCAGCACCTTCAACAGGCCGGAGACGATGACGCCGATGAGCTCCAGGCTGGTGGGCTTCAGCCCCAGCGTCTTGGAGAGGGCGCGGGCGCGCGGCGTCTCGGCCGAAAGCCCCTCGCCAAAGAAGGAGTCGATGAGGGCATAAAGCAGGTAGAGGCAACCCAGAACCGCCGCCGCCACCACCATGCGGGCGGCCACGAAGGCGGCGAAGCTGATGTAGCCGGCCACCAGGGCGCCGATGAGGAAGGCCACCGCCACCCACACCACCAGCCGCAGCCAGGTCTGGCCCCCGCCGCTCGCCGCCGCCGGGGCGGCTTCGGTGCCGGCCGCCGGTTCGGCGGGGGTGTCGTCGGTGCGGGCGAGGTTGACGAGGAAGCGGGCGATGAAGCCGGCGATCAGAAGCGCCATGAGGGCGCTGGTGACCACGGTGAGGCCCACGGGCACGAACAGCACCCGGTGCAGCGCATTGAGGAAGGCGGCGATGGCCAGGGTCCACACCGCGAAGGAGAAATAGCGGAAGGCCACGGCCGCGGCCTTGTCCGAGAGCGCCGGCAGGCGTCGCCACGGCTCGTCCGGCGCCAGCAGCGCCCGCGCCACGCCATTGCCGATGGCCTTGATGAAGACCGCCACCACCAGCCCGCGCACCAGCTCTTCCGCGCGCGGCGGCACCACGTCGAACGCGCCGAGGAAGGCCACCGCGGCCAGCGTGGCGGCCGGCCCCACCGAGGCGTTCAGGACCACCACCTTCAGCGCCTCGCGGGCGGACCGCAGCCGGGTGAAGGCCTCGCCCTCGCCCGGGGCCGGGGTGCGCAGGCGGCGGCGCAGGAAGCGCCCGCCCGCCACCACCGCGCCGAGAATGCCGACCGCGCCCAGGAAGATGCCCAGCGCCGGCAGGGAGCCGTGCCGGCGGGAGGAATAGGCCGACCAGTCGCTGACGAAGAAGTTCAGCGAGCGCAGTTCCCGCGAGAGGGCCGATGCGGCGCTGGACCACAGGGAGGGGTCGAGGATGCTGTCGGCCCGCTCGAACAGCTGGCCGGTGAACAGGGCGCGGCGGCGCGAGCTGATGCGGTCGGAAATCTGCTCGCCGCGCAGGTACAGGGCGCGGTTCAGCTTCAGCACCGCCTCAAGCTCGGCAGTGAGCTTCTGCAGCCGTTCGCGATCCGCCGTCACCGTCGGGTCTTCCGCCGCGCCGTCGGTTGGCTTGGCGCCGAGGGCGCCGAGGCGGGTGTGGGAATCGGTGATGCGGGGGGCGATCTGGTCCGTCACCGCCTGCAGGTCGCGGCGGGCGGGGTCGAGGCGCTGGCGCAACTCGTCCAGGTCCACCTGCCGCAGGCCCTCCACCGCCAGGGCGGCCTCCAGCGCATCGAGGCCGGAGCGGGTGGCGTCCAGCTTCTCGCGGGCGGCGACGATGGTGGGGTCCGGCGGGGTCGGCGCAGGGGGCGGTGCAGGTTTGGCGGCGGTTTCCGGCGCGGCCGGTGCCGGGGTTGCGGCCTGTGCGGGGGCCGGTGCGCCCGGGGGCGCGGCTTCGGGCGCCGGGCCCGCGGGCGCCGATTTGGCGGGCGCGGCGCCGGCCGGGGCCGCTTGCTGCGCGCCGGCTCCCGCCGCCGCCGTCAGGACCAGGACGAGCGCGACCAGAGCGGCCGCGGGCTTCACCAGATGCATGTCGTACCTCCGCGGCGGCTTCCTGTCGCCCGAAGGCGGCATCCTCGTGGCGGACCTGTGGACGCCGGCAGGCCCGCCGGCCCAAATGCGCGCCATTCGCGCCGCCGCACCGGCTTCGCCTGCGCCAACGTGCGGAAGGGCGGGCGCCTTTCGCGCTGGAGCAGAACCGGCCAAAGTGCGAAGGGTTTTGCGTCCGGATTTGCGTGCTGGCAAGATGTCGGTGCATGTCCGGTGAACCGGCGTTCGCCGGCCATGCCCCCATTCGCAAGCCTCCCGGCCCGATGCCGGCGGGAGGCGAGAGGCTTTCCTTGATGACCGGTGCCGTTCCCGTCAAGCCCCCGTCGGGGGGCGAGCTGTCCGATCTTCCCGCCCGCGATGCGGTGGCCCTGGCAGCGGCGCTCATCCGCGCCCCGTCGGTGACGCCCGATGCCGGGGCGGCGCTGGAGCTGGTGGCGCGGCTGCTGGAGGAGGCGGGCTACCGCGTGGAGCGGCTCACCTTCGCCACCGCCGGGGTGCCGGTGGTCAATCTCTACGCCCGCATCGGCGAGACATCGCCCAATTTGTGCTTCGCCGGCCATGTGGATGTGGTGCCCGAGGGCGATGCGGCGCACTGGGCCCATGGCCCCTTCTCCGGCACCGTCGCCGACGGGCTGCTTTATGGCCGCGGCGCGGTGGACATGAAGGGCGCGGTGGCCGCCTTCCTCGCGGCGGCCCTCGCCTTCGGCCGGCCGGCCCGGGGCAGCCTCTCCTTCCTCATCACCGGCGACGAGGAGGGCCCCGCCCTCGACGGCACGGTGAAGGTGGTGGAATGGCTGGCGGCGCGCGGCGAGACCATCGACCATTGCGTGCTGGGCGAGCCCACCAACCCGCAGGCCTTGGGCGATGCCTTCAAGGTGGGCCGGCGCGGCAGCCTTTCCGGCATCCTCACCGTGGCCGGCGTGCAGGGGCATGTGGCCTATCCCCACCTGGCCGACAATCCGGTGCCGCGCCTGCTGAAGCTGCTTGGCGCGCTCACCGCCGGGCCGCTGGATGAAGGCACGGCCTTCTTCCCGCCCTCCAACCTGGAGGTGGTGTCGGTGGACGTGGGCAATCCCGTGTTCAACGTCATCCCGGCCGCCGCCACCGCGCGCTTCAACGTGCGCTTCAACGACCGCTTCACCCTCGACAGCCTGAAGGCGGAGATCACCCGCCGGCTGGACACCGCGGGCACGCCCTATGCCCTGGCGTTCCGGCCCGGGGCGAGCCAGAGCTTCCTCACCACCCCCGGCCCGTTCGTGGACCTGGTGGCCGATGCGGTGCAGGCGGAGACCGGCCGCCGGCCGCAGGCCTCCACCTCCGGCGGCACGTCGGACGCGCGCTTCATCAAGGACCTGTGCCCGGTGGTGGAATTCGGCCTGGTGGGCCGCACCATGCACCAGGTGGACGAGGCGACGCCGGTGGCCGACGTGGAGGCGCTGACCCGCATCTACGCCCGCATCATCGCCAGCTATTTCGCCACCTTCGCCTGATCCCCGCCGCAGGACCGCTCATGACCGCCGCAGAAGTCTTCTCCCGCCTGCCCGTGGACGGGCGCGACATTGCCGTGCGCACCCTGCCGGGGGCCGCGCCCGGCCTGTTCTGGCTCGGCGGCTTCAAATCCGACATGACCGGCACCAAGGCCGAGGCGCTGGCCGGCTGGGCGGCGGCGAACGGCCGGGCCAATGTGCGCTTCGATTATTCCGGCCATGGCGCGTCCGGCGGGGCGTTCGAGGATGGCACCATCTCCCATTGGCTGGAGGAGGCGGTGGCGGTGTTCGATCGCGCCACCACCGGGCCGCAGGTGGTGGTGGGCTCGTCCATGGGCGGCTGGATCGCGCTGCTGCTGGCCCGCCTCCTGGCGGCACGCGGGCACACGCGGGTGAAGGCGCTGGTGCTGGTGGCCCCGGCGCCGGACTTCACCGAGGCCCTCATGTGGGAGCGCTTTCCGCCGCCGGTGCGGGGGCTGATCGAGACCACGGGGCGCTTCCTGAAGCCCTCCCTCTATGGCGAGGAGCCCTATGTGATCACCCGTTCCCTCATCGAGGACGGGCGGCGGCATCTGCTGCTCGGCGCGCCGTTCGCCGTGGGCTGCCCGGTGCGCATCCTGCAGGGGGCACGGGACGAGGATGTGCCGTGGGAACACGCCATGCGCCTCGTCACCTGCCTGGCGCAGGACGACGTGGTGTTCACCCTGGTGAAGGATGGCGACCACCGGCTGTCGCGGCCGGAGGACATCGAGCGCCTGCTCGCCGCCGTGGCGGCATGCGCCATCCCGGCCTGATGCCGGCGGCCCGTGACTTTTGCCCGTGAGCTTGGCCTGTGAGCCTGGCCCATAAGCCTGGCCCGCGGCTCAAGCCCGCGCGGCGCTTCGGCGAACCCGCCTGAGCGAACCTGCTCGGCACCGGTCAAGGATCCGGGCCGATGGTGGGAGAGGGCGGGCGCGGCCCGGCGCGCTTGCGGCGTGCAAAAACCGCGGACGTTGCCGTCCGCGGTTCAAAACGCTCAGCCCCAAAGGGCAGGACCCGTGAAGGGCCGAATTCAGGCCGCTTCGGCCGCCGCCAGCGCCTTGGTGAGCTGACGCTTCATCTCCAGGGCGCGGGGGGAGAGTTCCTCGTCGCGGGCCTTCTTGAGGAAGGCGTCGAGGCCGCCGCGGTGGTCCACGCTCTTCAGCGCATTGGCGCTGATGCGCAGGCGGATGGTCCGCTTCAGCGTCTCGCTCTCCAGCGTGACATTGCACAGGTTCGGCAGGAACCGGCGCTTGGTCTTGCGGTTCGAGTGGCTCACGAGGTGGCCGCTGAGAACCCCCTTGCCGGTCAGGTCACACCGCCGGGACATGGCAGACGTCCTTCTTGATTCGTGTCTCGCAGGGAACGCCGCTCGGGGCCATGACGGCCCTTCGGCACTCACCCGCAGTATCGGGAAGCGGCTCCTATAGGGGTAGCGTGGGGTCCAGTCAAGGTGCGCCGCCCCCGGCACGGACGCCCGCATCATCCCGCTGCATATTGCGGCGACGCGGCATCGTCGCGCGGATCTGGACTTCCTGCCGGTCTTCGCGCCGGCCGGGACCGACCCGGGAATCGCGGCGACCGCCGCACGGCGGCAGCTGGTGGAGCAGGTGCAGCAGCTTGTGGTGGATGGTCACCGGGAGCCGGAGACCACCGAAGCTCTCGGTGCCCTGGAACGCCAGCGGGCGGAAGCCGACTCGGAATATCGCAAGGGCCTTCTCGCCGATCTCGCCAAGGCCCAGGTTGCCGCCTCGGAGCATGGCCAGGAGGCGGTGAAGGCGACCCAGCGCCGGGGCTACCAGACGCTCACCGCACCCGTGGACGGCACGGTGCAGCAGCTCTCCATCCACACCATCGGCGGTGTCGTCACGCCGGCGCAACAACTTCTGGTCATCGTGCCGAGGAGCAGCCGGCTGGAGATCGAGGCCAACCTCGCCAACCGGGACGTGGGTTTCGTTCAGTCGGGGCAGGATGTGGAGGTGAAGGTGGAGGCCTTCTCCTTCACCCGCTACGGCCTGCTGCACGGAACCGTGGACAGCGTGAGCCAGGATGCGGTTGTCTCCGATGCCCGGCTCGACCGGGCCAAGGAGGCCGATGCGCCTGCGGACGAGACCGAGCGCCAGGCGCGCCAGCCGGCTTATGTGGCGCGGATCTCGGTGCGCGAGGGCGGGATTGAGACGGAACAGGGGTGGAAGACGATCGAGCCGGGGATGGCGGTGACGGCGGAGATCAAGACGGGCCAGAGGCGCATCGTCGAGTATCTGCTGTCGCCGCTGCTGAGGTACAGGCATGATGCGGGGAGGGAGAGATGAAGGAGGGGATCCTGCTAGCGTGGTTGGCAGCGCCCCACGCGCTACAATTCTCAACCAATTGCATATTATACAAGCGTCAGAGGGGAGTATTAAATGATTTATATTTTTCCAGATAACGAAAAAGCGCTAGCAAGATACATTAGATTGTTTGGATTGTGTCTAATTGTTCTTTATCCTATATCGTATATTATAATCGTAAGCTTATTCGAAAATAGTTATTTGACATCAATATACTTTTTAATATCCTTTATAATCGGTGGCATGTGTATCTATTTTACTAGTTTCAGTCTTTATAAAACTATAAAATATATAAATGTATTGGTTGCTTCTTTTCTATTTATAACAATTGTATACTTATCATATTTCACATATGCAATATCCGGTTATTTCGATATCGTAGATATAATAATTATAATTGCAAATACATCAGCTAGCGTCTTTGTTTATCATTTATTTGTGGTGGCGTCAAAGCGATCTAATCTCACTAAATAGGAGGACTCTACGACCGATAATAGAACATTAAGGGGTACATACCCCATATATTCATATTCTAATCGAAGCGAATTGTGGGATCAAAGCTATTCAGTCACAGCTGGCGTAGCTTGGGGGGCAACAAAATTTTATGCCGGGCTCGCAGGGGTTGGATTCCAATCTTCTAATAATTTAGACGGACAGAATATAATTAACGTCAATGGATTTTACTGGGGATATGGCGTTGATATAAATTATAATCGGACTGCCGGAAAAATTGACACATTTCAGATTGGGCCAATGGCCGGTTTTGGATTTCAACTATTCGGATTGGGCGGGTCCGTACTGGGGAAGATTGGATTTGGTGCCGACAACCCCATCGATGGTGCAGAATTTTCTACCACATTTCAGGTGCAGGTATCCTATGGGCCCGGAATAGTTTCGGGCGTTCTCACAGGTCAGCTTATAATGGGGTATCCTTCATCGTCCACGCCTACAGCCACACTTCCTGACGGGACGGTGACTTTTACGCTTATGGACACTGTGGAATCGTTGATGTTGCTCTCGACCCAGAGCTTTCTCAGTCAAGTCTCTATCATAACTCCGGCGGCAGCCGAAGAGGCTGGCAACGGGCTTATCGCCATTACGCCGCCACCAGCGGAGGATGCTCCTGATTCGACCGCTGCTGTCCCTTTTGCAGCTCCCTCCGGCAGCGCGGCTCTGGAGTCCGCAGCGGTGACCGCGGTATTAGGAATGACGGGCGGCGTGGTGATTGGCGCAGACGTTGTCAATCCACTAGAGCCTGATCCGATCAGGTTGAATCAACATGATCGGTGAATCAGTCTCTAAATTATTGATAGAGAACGCCCCGTATCCGTCACTCTGGCCTCAACCAATCTCGCGCCAGCCCGAGCGGGCGGCATCTCCGAAGCCGGCGAGGCGGGCGCTGACCTGGACGCGATCCGATCGGCGGCCGGTCACTCTCAAAGCTCAACGACGCTGCGCTATGTGCGGGGTACGATCGGGAAAAGTCAGAAGGTCGCCCGAATGGGGACGGCTCACCGGAACAAGCGGTAAACAACCATGGGGAACGTGATGGGGAACGCGGGGAGCGTCCAGTTCAACGGTAGGCCGACAAGCTCTTGTCACAGCTCGCGAATTTGGAGCGGGCGATGGGAATCGAACCCACGACATACAGCTTGGGAAGCTGTCGTTCTACCACTGAACTACGCCCGCATCGGTCGCGACCATAATCGCCCTGCCCCACTTCCATCAAGGGTGTTCGGCGAAATACCCACTGCGTTGCGGGGGAGGGGCGCGGGTCCTATGGTCGGCGCACATTCCCTTGTTCCATGGCCGCCCCATCCATGACCCTGCACCTTTCCGCATCCGGCGCCTTCAAGGCGGTGTTCCAGAGTTTCGATGACCTCGCCGACGGCGCCGCCGGCCCCGCCCGGCTGGAGGCCCTGCGGGCCGAGCTCGCGCGCCAGGGGTTCGACGGCTATGTGGTGCCCCGGGCCGATGCGCACCAGAATGAATATGTGCCGGCCTGCGAGGAGCGGCTCGCCTTCCTCACCGGCTTCACCGGCTCGGCGGGCACGCTGGTGGTGCTGCCGGAGGTGGCGGCGCTGTTCGTGGACGGCCGCTACACCCTGCAGGCCCCGGCCCAGGTGGATGGCGGCGCCTATGCCGTGGTGCCGTTGGCGCAGATGCGGCCCGATGCCTGGATCGAGGCCAACCTGCCCCGCGGCGCCCGGCTCGGCTTCGATCCCTGGCGCACCACCCTGGATGCCCGCGAGCGGCTGGCCAAGGCGGTCGGGGCGGCCGGCGGCATCCTCGCGCCGCTGGACACCGACCCCGTGGCCGCCATCTGGCCGGACCGGCCGCCGGCCCCGCGCGCGCCCATCCGCCTGCTGGACCTCTCCGTCGCCGGCGAGGATACGGCCGCCAAGCTGCGCCGCGTGCAGGAGAAGCTCGCCGCCGAGAAGCTGGACGGCGCCCTCGTGTCCGATCCCCACGGCGCAGCGTGGCTGTTCAACATGCGCGGGGCGGACGTGGCCCACACGCCGCTGCCGCTGGCCTGGTGCATCGTGCCGGCGGAAGGGCTGCCGGACCTGTTCGTGGAGCCCACCAAGCTCTCCCACGAAGTGCGCGCCGCCCTGGCCGGCCATGCCCGGCTGCACGCCAGCGCCGACCTGGAGCGCCTGCTTTCCGCCTTCGCGCGGGGCCGGCGGGTCCGGCTCGACCAGGCCACCGCGCCGGTGCGCCTTTCCGGCGTCATCGAGGCGGCGGGCGGCACCGTGGACAAGGGCGCCGACCCCATCACCCTCATGAAGGCCTCCAAGAACCCGGCCGAGATTGCCGGCATGCGCGCCGCCCATGTGCGCGACGGCGCGGCGCTGGTGCGCTTCCTCGCCTGGTTCCACAAGGAGGCGCCCAGCGGGCGGCTCACCGAGATCGACACGGTGGAGGCGCTGGAGACCTTCCGCCGCGCCGGCGGCCAGCTCACCGACGTCTCCTTTCCCACCATCTCCGGGGCCGGGGAGAACGGCGCCATCGTGCATTACCGCGTCACCCGCACCACCAACCGGGCGATCCACCCGCACGAATTGTTCCTCATCGATTCCGGCGCCCAGTATCCCGACGGCACCACGGACGTCACCCGCACGCTGGCGGTGGGCACCCCCACCGAGGAGATGCGCCGCCACTACACGCTGGTGCTGAAGGGACACCTGGCCATCGCCCGCGCGGTGTTTCCCGAGGGCATCACCGGTTCCCAGCTCGATCCCTTCGCCCGGCAGTATCTGTGGGCGGCCGGGCTGGATTTCGACCACGGCACCGGCCATGGGGTGGGCGCCGGCCTGTCGGTGCACGAGGGGCCGGCCCGCATCTCCCAGCTCGGCCATGTGCCGCTGGCGCCGGGCATGATCCTGTCCAACGAGCCCGGCTATTATCGCACCGGCGCCTACGGCATCCGCATTGAGAACCTGATCCTGGTGGAACGGCGGGAGATCGCCGGGGGCGAGAGGCCCTGCCTGGGCTTTTCCACCCTCACGCTGGCGCCCTATGACCGCCAGCTCATGGACCTGTCGCTGCTGGACGGGGCGGAACGGGCGCAGGTGGACGCCTACCACGCACAGGTGGCCGCCGCCCTCGGTCCGCTGCTGGAGGGGGAGGACGGCGCCTTCCTCGCCGCCGCCACGGCGCCGCTCGCCGTGGCATGACGCGGGACGCCGACCCCAAGGGAGCAGCAGGAGGGGGCGGCGGGAGAGAGGGGCAAGGAGGGAGCAGCAGGAGGGGGCGGAACTGCGTCGTTCCGGCGCGCGTTATGCAGGCATGAGGTGGCGGCGGGCGTCGCCTGGCCACCCGGGAGCGCCGCCCATGTCCACCATCCTGATCATCATTCTCGTGCTGCTGCTGATCGGCGCCCTGCCCCGCTGGGGCTACAGCTCGGGCTGGGGCTATGGCCCGGGGGGCATTGTGGGCGTGCTGCTGATCGTCGTCATCGTGCTGGCGCTGACCGGGCGGCTTTAGAGCGCGATCCGCTCCTGAGGAGCCGCGGCGCCATAGGAGCGGCGAACGACCCCGCCGGCCGCTCCGGCGCCCTGCCGCCGAACCGGCGCGAGGCGCCGCCGATCGGCACCTCGTCCGCCGGCCCGGCCGGGCGCGCAAGCCCGGGGGGTCAGGCCACCTTCTCGATGATCCGGCCCACCTTCTCCACCAGCTCGCCCACCTGCGCCTCGGAGATGACGAGGGGCGGCGTCATCACCAAAGTGTCGCCGGCGGTGCGGATCATGATGCTCTCTTCCTGGAAGGCGCGGTCCAGCGCCTCGTAGCCCTTCGCGCCCGGCAGCCCCTCCCGCGGGGTCAGGTCGATGCCGGCGGTGATGCCCACGGTGCGGATGTCGAGCACGCCGGGCTTGTCGCGCAGCCCCATCACCGCATCGGCCCAGAGCGGCTCCAGCGCCTTGGCGCGGGCGAAGGTGTCCTCGGCGGCGTACAGGTCCAGGGTGGCGAGGCCGGCGGCGCAGGCCAAAGGGTGGGCGGAATAGGTGTAGCCGTGGAACAGCTCCACCATGTGCTCCGGCCCCTTCATGAAGGCATCGTGGATGTGCTTGCGCACCAGCACGCCGCCCATGGGCACCGCGCCCGCGGTGACGCCCTTGGCGAAGGTGATCATGTCCGGCACCACGCCGTAGCGCTCGGCGGCGAAGGCGTGGCCGAGGCGGCCGAAGCCCGTGATCACCTCGTCGAAGATGAGCAGGATGCCGTATTTGTCGCAGATCTCGCGCAGCCGCTTCAGGTAGCCGCGGGGCGAGGGGATGACGCCGGTGGAGCCGGCCATGGGCTCCACGATCACCGCGGCGATGGTGGAGGCGTCGTGCAGGCCGACGAGGCGCTCCAGCTCGTCGGCGAAATGGGCGCCGAACTCCGGCTCGCCCTTGGTGAAGGCCTGGTTCTCTCGGTCGTAGGTGGTGCGCAGATGGTCCACGCCCGTCAGCAGGCCGCCATAGGTGCGCCGGTTGGCGACGATGCCGCCCACCGAGACGCCGCCGAAGCCCACGCCGTGATAGCCGCGCTCGCGGCCGATGAGGCGGGTGCGCGCGCCGTTGCCCATGGTCTGCTGGAAGGCGAGGGCGATCTTCAGCGCCGTGTCCACCGCCTCCGAGCCGGAATTGCAGAAGAACACATGGTCGAGATCCCCCGGCGCCAGCGCGGCGATGCGGGTGGCGAGGCGGAAGGCGTTGGGGTGGCCGTATTGGAAGGTGGGACCGAAATCCAGGTCCACCGCCGCCGCCCGGATGGCCTCCACGATGGGCTCGCGATTATGGCCGGGATTGGTGCACCACAGGCCGGCGCAGCCATCGAGGATGGCGCGTCCCTCCGGGGTATAATAATGCATGTCCTTGGCACGCGAGACGACGCGCGGCCGCTTCTTGAACGCGCGATTGGAGGTGAACGGCATCCAGAAGGCTTCCAGGTCGTTCGGAACCGTGTCCGCCTGCGCAACCGAGCCTTCCGGGACCATATCATCCAGAGCCATGATGAAACTCTCCTCCATGCCGGGCCGGCCCCGGCCGTCATCGTCCGGCCTCACCGGTGGCGAAGCTATCAGCGCAAGGTGCGGCTGGAAACACCGCTGGCGATGCCCCCGCCTCTTGCGTGTGCATGGCTTCTGACCCAAAAAGGGCACTGACCGTAGGTAAGGACGGTATTTTGGTAGAGACAATCCTTGCGGCGCAGGATGCCGCCGGTACGCAAGGCGCGCAGCCCGCCTCGCCCGCGGACGCGGCGGGGGCGGTGACGCCGCAGATGTGCCTTGCCGCTTTGGAGCGGGTGCTCGCGGCGCCGGATTTCTCCGCCTCGCCGCGCCTCGCGGATTTCCTGCGCTTCGTGGTGCAGGCGACCCTCGACGGGCGCGCGGAGGAGATCAAGGGCTATACCATCGCGGTGGAGGCCCTCGGCCGCCCCGCCTCGTTCGATCCGCAGGCCGACCCCATCGTGCGGGTGGAGGCCACCCGCCTGCGGCGGGCGCTGGAGCGCTATTATGCCACCGGCGGCGCCGACGATCCGGTGGTCATCGACATTCCCAAGGGCGGATACGTGCCGCAGTTCCTGCCGCGCGCCGCGCCGGTGCCCGAGGCGCCCGCGGTGCCGGAGGAGCCCGCCGCCCCCGCGCCGGAGGAGCTTTTCCGGCCGGCCCCGGCGACCCAGCCCGGCGGCGGCCGACGGCTGGCGGCCGCCGCCTTCGTGGCGGTGGCGGCGGCGGGCCTCGCCATGCTGGCCGCCGCGCTCATGGGCTTCAGGATCGAGCGGGGGGCGGAGGATTACGCCGGCGGCGCGGACGCCGTGCGGTTTCCGGTGGTGGAGGTGCGCCCGTTCGAGGCCGCCGGCACCGGGGCGCCCGACCCCTCCACCCTGCGGGCGATCGAGGAGCGCATGCGCGATGCCTTCGCCCGCTTCGATTTCGTGGATGTGAAGGCGGCCGGCGCATCGGGCCCCGACCTCGCCGCCGCCTGCGGCACCAGCGCGCCGCGCTCGGTGTTCGCCCTGGCCGGGCTGGTGGAGGGGCGGCCCGATGGCAGCTATTCCCTGGCGGCCCGGCTCAACGACCGGTGCGACGGCTCCATCGTCTGGTCCACCGCCATCGACGGCCTGCAGCAGGGCGCCGCCCTCGCCGAGGGCGAACGCCGGGTGGTGCACGACATCGCCGTTGCGGTCATGGAGAGCTACGGCGTCATTCCGGTGCGGGCGCGGGCGGCGGCGCTGGCGCGGGCGCCGGCTTCGGGCTTCGGCTGCATCGCCGGGGCGTTCGCGGTGCTGAGGGGCGAGGCCGGCAAGCGGACGGAGAATGTCAATGCCTGCCTCGCCGAGCTCATCGCCGCCAATCCCGATTTCGCCCTCGGCCATGCGCTGAAGGCCGCGAGCGCCCTGACCGCGACCCTGCACGACGAGACCCCCACCCCCACCCATGCCGAGATGGAGCAGATCCTCGACGGGGCCGAGCGCGCCGTGGAGCTGGCCCCCGCCAGCGCCTTCGCCGCCCGCACCCTCGCCGTGGTGCAGCTGTTCGCCGGCGAGCCGGACGATGCGGTGGCCACCGCCCGCAGGGCGCTCCAGCTCAATCCGCTGGATTTCGACGTGGCGGCGTCGGCGGCCATCGTGTTCATCGGCGCGGGGCAGGTGGCGGAAGGCGAGGCGCTGCTGCTGCGCGCCCGCAAGGCGGGGGCGGCGCGCACGCCCCTGCACGACGCCTTCCTCGCCCTCGCCGCCTTCCTGCGGGACGACAGGCCCACCGCCCAGGCGCTGCTGCCGCAGCTCACCCTGCACTCGGCCTTCGAGAGCAAGCTGGCGCTGGCCCTGTCCCTGCACACCCTCGGCCGCACCGGCGACGAACGCGATGTGGTGGCCGCCCTGGTGGGCCGCATGCCCGACGGGGCCGAGGGGGTGCGCCAGATGGTGCGCCGCCTGCTGCCCACCGCCGCCCATGCCAGCCGCGCCCTCGAAGCCCTGGAGAGCGCCGGCCTCGCCCGCGAGTCCATCGCCGAAAAGCCGCCGCGCGGCTGACGCGGAGGCGCGAGCGCAAGCCTTCATTTACCTTGATGGGCAATGATGCGCGCAGTGACCTTCCTTCCGCGATCGGTTCCATGACAGGACTTCCCCCCGGCTCCCGCCCGGAGCAGCGCATCCTGGTGCTCGTTTGCGACCCGGACCCGGCCCTTCGCCGCCAGATGCGCGCCGCGCTCGGCCGCCGCGAGACGCTTCATGTGGTGGAGGTGGACCGGCTGCAGGACGCCGAGGCGGTGATCCCGCGCTGCGCCGCCGCCTTGCTCTCGGTGAACGGGCCGGCCGAGGATGCGGTTTCCCGGCTGCGTGCCGGCGGCTTCTTTGGCACCCTGGTGGTGGCCCTTGCGGGGGCATCGGTGGCGGACGCGGTGGCCGCCATGCGGGCCGGCGCCGACGACGTGGTGCTGAAGCCGCTCCAGCCGGAAGATGTGGTGGACCGCCTTCTAGCCGGCACCCCGGCGCGCCGGGCCGACCGGCGCCGCGCCACCGGCCGGGCGCCCTTGCCCCGGGGCGGCGATTTCTGCGGCTTCCTCGGGCGCTCCGAGCCCATGGTCGCGCTCTATGCCCAGATCAACCGGGTGGCAGCCTCCCGCGCGCCGGTGTTCGTCACCGGCGAAAGCGGCACCGGCAAGGACATGGCGGCGCAGGCGGTCCATGCCGTCTCGCCCCGCCGCGACGGCGCCTTCCAGGCCCTCAAGATCAGCGCCATCGCCCGCGCCGGCATGGAAGCCGACCTGTTCGGCCAGGTCCGCGGCGCCACCGGAGCCAATGCGGACCGGCCCGGCGCGGCCGAGCGGGCCGACGGGGGCACCTTGTTCCTCGACGAGATCTGCGACCTTGATCCCGCGCTCCAGGCCAAGCTGCTGCATTTTCTGGAAACCGGCCGCCTCGCGCGGGTCGGCGCCCATGAGGAGCGGGCGGCGGACGTCCGCATCGTCTGCGCCACCACCCGCGACCCGGTGGCGGAAGTGCGGGCCGGCCGCCTGCGGGAAGACCTTTTCTATCGCCTCCACGTGCTCAACCTGCACATGCCCCCGCTGCGCGAGCGGGGGGAGGACGTGATCCTTTTGGCGGAAGCCTTCCTTGCCCGCTGCGCCGGGGAGGAGGGCCGCCCTCTGCCGCGGCTCGGCCCGGAGGCGGCGGCGGCGCTGCGCGCCCGCAGCTTCCGCGGCAATGTGCGTGAATTGCAGAACCTGATGCGCCGCGCCGTGATCCAGGGCGAGGGCCCCGCCGTGGTGCCCGACATGCTGGCGGAAACGGAAAGCGCGCACCCCGGCGGCGAGGAGAGCGCGCCGCGCCCGCCGCAGACGTCCGGCCCCGGCTGGTTCGGCACCGCCGCCGGCTGGGCCGGCCCGGCCCGGGTGGAGCCGCTCAGCGTGGTGGAGCGGCGCGCCATCGAGGCGGCCATCGCCGCCTTCGACGGCAACATCTCCCTTGCCGCCGCGGCCCTCGACCTCAGCCCCTCCACCCTCTACCGCAAGAAGCAGGCCTGGGAGAGCAACCGCCGCCTGTCGTGAGGCGGCGGGCCGGGCGCCGGCTCACAGGATGAAGCGGCTCAGGTCGGCATTGCGCGCCAGGTCGGCGACGCGGGAGCGCACATATTCGGCATCCACCACCACACTTTCGCCGGAGCGGTCCGGGGCGGAGAAGGAGAGGTCGTCCAGCACCCGCTCGATCACCGTCTGCAGCCGGCGGGCGCCGATGTTCTCCACGTTGGAATTCACCTCCACCGCCGCATCGGCGATGGCCTCCACCGCATCGGCGGTGATGGCGAGGTCCACCCCCTCGGTGGCCATGAGCGCCACCGACTGCTTGACGAGGCTGGCCTCGGTCTCGGTGAGGATGCGCACGAAATCGGAGCGCGTCAGCGCCTCCAGCTCCACGCGGATGGGCAGGCGGCCCTGCAGTTCCGGCAGCAGGTCGGACGGCTTCGACACGTGGAACGCGCCGGAGGCGATGAACAGGATGTGGTCGGTCTTCACCGGCCCGTGCTTGGTGGAAACGGTGGTGCCCTCGATGAGGGGCAGCAGGTCGCGCTGCACCCCCTCGCGGGAGACGTCGGCCCCCGAGCGGCCCTCGCGGCCGGCGATCTTGTCGATCTCGTCCAGGAACACGATGCCGTTGTTCTCCACGGCGTGGATCGCCTCCTGGGTGATGGCGTCCTGGTCGATGAGCTTGTCCGCCTCCTCGGTCAGGAGGAGGGGGTGGGCCTCCTTCACCGTGACGCGGCGCGGCTTGGCGCGCCCGCCGAAGGCCTTGCCCAGCATGTCGCCGAGGGAGACCGCGCCGAGCTGGGCGCCGGGCATGCCGGGAATCTCGAACATGGGCATGCCCTGGCCGCCGCCCTGCAGCTCGATTTCCACTTCCTTGTCGTCCAGCTCGCCGGCCCGCAGGCGCTTGCGGAAGGCCTCGCGGGTGGCGGGGGAGGCGGTGGCGCCCACCAGAGCGTCGAGCACCCGGCCTTCGGCGGCAAGGTGCGCCTTGGCCTGCACATCCTTGCGCCTTGCCTCGCGCACCAGGCCGATACCCACCTCCACCAGGTCGCGGACGATCTGCTCCACGTCGCGGCCCACATAGCCCACTTCGGTGAATTTGGTGGCCTCCACCTTCAGGAAGGGCGCGCCGGCGAGCCGTGCGAGGCGGCGGGAAATCTCGGTCTTGCCGACCCCGGTGGGGCCGATCATGAGGATGTTCTTGGGCAGCACCTCCTCGCGCAGCTTCTCGTCCAGCTTCAGCCGGCGCCAGCGGTTGCGCAGGGCGATGGCCACCGCCCTCTTCGCCTTGGCCTGGCCGACGATGTGGCGGTCGAGCTCGGAGACGATCTCGCGGGGGGAAAAGTCGCTCATGGGATCGTGATGTCTTTCTCAAGATCCTCCCGCGCGCCGTCCTCGCGCAGGAGCCTCGCCGTCAGGACCCGATGGTCTCCACGACGATGTTGCGGTTGGTGTAGACGCAGATGTCGGCGGCGATCTCCAGCGACCGGCGTACGATGGCTTCCGGGTCCTCCTCGCGGTCGAGCAGGGCGCGGGCGGCGGCAAGGGCGAACATGCCGCCAGAGCCGATGCCGGCCACTCCCACCTCCGGCTCCAGCACGTCGCCGGTGCCGGTGAGCACGAGGGTGACCGAGGCGTCGGCCACGATCATCATGGCCTCCAGCCGGCGCAGATAGCGGTCGGTACGCCAGTCCTTGGCCAGCTCCACCGCGGCGCGCTGCAACTGGCCGGGATACTGGTCGAGCTTGGCTTCCAGCCGCTCGAACAGGGTGAAGGCATCCGCCGTCGCCCCGGCAAAGCCGCCGATCACGTCGCCGCGCCCAAGCCGCCGCACCTTGCGGGCGTTGGACTTGAGCACGGTCTGGCCCAGCGTCACCTGCCCGTCGCCGGCGATGGCGACCCGGTTGCCTTTGCGCACCGAGACGATGGTTGTTCCGTAGATGGTATCCGGGGAAGAATGCATGAACAGCTCCGCTCCGACTTTACTTATGCCGTTCCGGAGCGGACGCAACATGCGGCCCCGCCGATGGGGCCGGCCAATGTGCGGCAGGGGACGGCTCAGCCGCCGTTCAGGAAGGCACGCACGCTGGTGCCGAAGTTTTCCGGCGCCTCCACCATGGGGCAGTGGCCGGTGTCGATGATCTCGGTGAGGCGCGCCCCGGCAATGCCGGCCACCAGCTCGCGGGCCATGGCGGGCGCGAACAGCCGGTCGTCGTCGCTGCAGATCACCAGCGTGGGCGCGGCGATGCCGCCGAGGCGCGCCAGCGTGTCGGAGGCGACGCAGGCGTCGAGCTGGCGCAGGAAGGCGTCCTTCTCCTGGTAGAGCCCGGCATCCAGGGATTGCTGCACGGCGGCGAACAGGGGAACGGTCTTCAGCATGCGCATGCCGATGACGAAGGAGGTGAGCGCCGCGCCGAAGGTCAGCTCGTTGTCGATCTCAAGCCGCAATTGCCTCAGGAGGCGCATGATCCCGGTGGTGTAGAGGTCGTTGCGGGCGATGGTGTTGGCCAGCACCAGCCGGTCCACCCGCCCCGGCGCCGCCAGCGCCAGCTCCTGGGCGATCATGCCGCCCAGCGAATGGCCGAGCACATGGGCCCGGGCGAAGCCGGCCGCATCCAGCACCGCCAGCGCGTCCCGCGCCATGTGGGCGGTGGTGTAGGGGGCCGTGGCCCGCGCGCTCTTGCCGATGTCGCGGTTGTCGAACTCCACCAAAGTGAAGCCGGCGAGGAACGGCCGCACCAGCGTCCAGAAGGAGCGTTCGGCGGACAGGCCGGAAATGATGAGGAGGGGCGGTCCTTCCCCGGACACCCCGAAGTCGAGGTCCAGCCCGTCATTGCGTGTGGTCGGCATGCGCGCTCCCCTTTTTCCGCCATATGCCATGCGCGCGGCGCTCCGGCGAGAGGGAGGCGTCCGGCGCGTGCGTCGCGACGGTATTCAAGTGCACGCGCGTCATCTCTTCGCCATATGGCGTCGCAGCGGCGTTGCTGATAGAACCCGCGGCCTTGGAGGAATTCCATGCGCCAGGCTGAAATCGTCCGCGAGACAAAGGAGACCCGCGTCGCCCTCACCGTCGATCTCGACGGAACGGGGAAGGCTGCCATCTCCACCGGCATCGGTTTTCTCGATCATATGCTGGATCTGCTCGCGCGCCATGCCCGCTTCGACCTCGACATCAAGGCCGTGGGCGACCTGCATGTGGACTTCCACCACACCACGGAAGACGTGGGCATCGTGCTGGGCCAGGCGGTGCGCAAGGCGCTGGGCGACATGCGCGGCATCACCCGCTATGCGGACGTGCTCCTGCCCATGGACGAGACGCTCACCCGCGTCGCCCTCGACATTTCCGGCCGGCCGTTCCTGGTGTTCCGCACCGAATTTGCGGTGGCCAAGATCGGTGAATTCGACACCGAGCTGGTGCGCGAGTTCTTCCAGGCCTTCGCCTCCAGCGCCGGGGTGACGCTGCACGTGGAGACGCTCTACGGCGTCAACGCCCACCATATATCGGAAAGCTGCTTCAAGGGCCTTGCCCGCGTGCTGCGGCAGGCGGTGGCGGTGGACCTCGCGGCGGCGGGGGAAATCCCCTCCACCAAGGGCGCGCTGGGAAGCTAGGAGCTGGCCATGGGCATCTGGACCGTCATGACACGGGAGCATCCCGGCGACACCGCGGCGGAGGCCGCCGGCCACGCCGTCTTCGTGCGCGAAAAATTCTCCTGGGTGACGCTGCTGTTCGCGCCCCTGGTGCTGCTGCGCTTCCGCCTCTGGCTGGTGTTCGCCGCCTATGTGGCGGTGGCGGCGCTGCTGCTGGCGGCGGTGGAATATGGCGGGCTTCCCGACGTGGTGCCGGACATCGTGATGGCCGGCTTCCACCTGCTCTTGGCCTTCGAGCTGCCCGGCCTGCGGCTGCGCAAGCTCGCCCGGCTCGGCTATGGCGAAGTCGGGGTGGTGATGGCGGAGGGCCGGGCGGAGGCGGAGCATCGCTTCTTCTCCCACTGGTCCGGGCCCCGCCCCGCCCCCTCCATCCCGCCCTTCCGCACCGGCATGCCGATGGGGGCGCCCAGCGGCGTCATCGGCGCCTTTCCGGGGGCGTGAGCCGTGACGGTGGCCATCATCGACTATAATTCCGGCAACCTGCACTCCGCCGCCAAGGCCATGGAGCGGGCCGCCCTGGATGTGGGCGCCGAGCGCGTCGTCGTCACCAGCGACCCGGAGGTGGTGCGCACCGCCGACCGGGTGGTGCTGCCCGGCGTGGGCGCCTTCGCCGATTGCCGCGCCGGCCTCGACGCCGTGCCCGGCATGGTGGAGGCCATGACCGAGGCGGTGCAGGCGAGGGGCCGGCCCTTCCTCGGCATCTGCGTCGGCCTGCAGCTTCTGGCCGAGCGCGGGCTGGAGCATGGGCAGACCGCCGGCCTCGGCTGGATCCGCGGCGAGGTGGACCGCATCGCCCCCAACGACCCCGCCCTGAAAATCCCCCACATGGGCTGGAACACCCTGCAGACGGCGCGCGAGCACCCGCTGCTGGCCGGCATCCCCACCGGAGAAGCCGGCCTCAACGCTTATTTCGTCCACTCCTACCACCTCAAGCCGGCCGACGGGCTCGACCTTGTGGCCACCACCGATTATGGCGGCACCATCACCGCCATGGTGGCGCGCGACAATGTGGCCGGCACCCAGTTCCACCCCGAGAAGAGCCAGAGGCTGGGCCTCGCGCTCCTCGCGAATTTCCTGAAGTGGCATCCGTGATCCTTTTTCCGGCCATCGACCTGAAAGACGGCCTCGCCGTGCGCCTTGAACAGGGCGACATGGCGCGGGCCACCGTGTTCAACCGCGACCCCGCCGCCCAGGCGGCCGAATTCGAGACTTTGGGCTTCCGCTACCTGCATCTGGTGGACCTGGACGGCGCCTTCGCCGGCAAGCCGGTGAACGCGGCGGCGGTGGAGCGCATCCTGGAGAGCGTCTCCATTCCGGTGCAGCTCGGCGGCGGCATCCGCGACATGCGCACCGTGGACGGCTGGCTGGAGAAGGGCGTCACCCGCGTCATCCTCGGCACCGCGGCGGTGCGCGACCCCGAGTTCGTGAAGCAGGCGGCCAAGGCCCATCCCGGCCGCATCGTGGTGGGCCTCGATGCCCGCGACGGCAAGGTGGCCGTGGAAGGCTGGGCGGAGACCTCCGAGCTCGCCGCCGTGGACATCGCCCGGCGGTTCGAGGATGCGGGCGTTACCGCCATCATCTACACCGACATCGCCCGCGACGGCCTCCTGAAGGGGCTCAATCTCGATGCCACCGTGGCGCTGGCCGAGGCGGTCAGCCTGCCGGTGATCGCCTCCGGCGGCCTCGCCTCCCTCGCCGACATCGAGGCGCTGCTGGAGCCCCGGGCCATGAAGCTGGAAGGCGCCATCACCGGCCGCGCGCTCTATGACGGGCGGCTCGACCCCCGCGAGGCGCTGGCGCTGGTGGCCGGACGATAGGTGTGCCATGCTGAAGGTCCGCGTCATCCCCTGCCTCGACGTGAAGGACGGCCGCGTGGTGAAGGGCGTCCAGTTCGTGGACCTGCGCGACGCCGGCGATCCGGTGGAAGCCGCGCGCGCCTATGATGCCGCCGGCGCCGACGAGCTCACCTTCCTCGACATCACCGCCAGCCACGAGAACCGCGGCACCATCCTGGACGTGGTGCAGCGCACCGCCGAGCAGTGCTTCATGCCGCTCACGGTGGGCGGCGGCGTGCGCACGGTGGACGATGTGCGCACCCTTCTGCATGCGGGCGCCGACAAGGTGTCCATCAACACCGCCGCCGTGAACCGCCGCGCCTTCGTGGGCGAGGCGGCGGAGAAGTTCGGCGAGCAGTGCATCGTGGTGGCCATCGACGCCAAGAAGGTGTCGGCGCCGGGCGAGGCGGACCGCTGGGAGATCTTCACCCATGGCGGGCGCAAGCCCACGGGCATCGACGCCATCCAGTATGCCCGCGAGGTGGTGGATCTGGGCGCCGGCGAGATCCTGCTCACCTCCATGGACCGGGACGGCACCGGCAAGGGCTTCGATTGCGCCCTGACCCGCGCCGTTTCGGACGCGGTGCACGTGCCGGTCATCGCCTCCGGCGGCGTCGGCACGCTGGATCACCTGGTGGACGGCATCCGCGAGGGCGGGGCCTCGGCCGTGCTGGCGGCGTCCATCTTCCATTTCGGCACCTTCACCATCCGCGAGGCGAAGGAATGCCTTGCGCAGGCGGGCCTGCCGGTGCGCCTCGATGTGTAGGGCTCCCGGCCCTGCCGCTTCCTTTGTTCCCGTCCCTCCTGCCGGGGCTCGCGCCATGAGCGACAGCTTCACCCTCGCCGACCTCGAAGCCATCGTCGCCGCCCGGGCCGCGGCGGATGCGGGCGCCTCCTACACCCGCTCCCTTTTGGACAAGGGCATCGCCAAATGCGCCCAGAAGCTGGGCGAGGAGGCGGTGGAGACGGTGATCGCCGCCGTCAGCGGCGACGAGGCGCAGCTCGTCTGCGAGGCGAGCGACCTTCTCTATCACCTGCTGGTGGTGCTGAAGGCGCGGGGGGTGGCGCTGGCCGACATTCATGCCGAGCTGGCCCGCCGCACCGGCCAGTCCGGCCTTGCCGAAAAAGCCTCGCGTCACTCCGGCTGAGAAGAAAGCATCCTGATGGACCGGCCCCTCGACCCCGGCCTTTCCCCCTACCGCTCCTTCTCCCGGGCCGAATGGGCGAAGCTGCGCCGCGACACCCCCATGACGCTGCGCCCGGATGAAATCGCCCGCCTGGAAGGCCTCGGCGTCCACCTCTCCATGCAGGAGGTGGAGGAAATCTACCTCCCGCTCTCGCGCCTGCTCTCCCTCTATGTGGCGGCGACGCAGAAGCTGTTCCGCGCCATGAGCCACTTCCTCGACCATCGCGAGGAGATCACCGGCGAGGGCAAGATGCCCTACATCATCGGCGTGGCGGGGTCGGTGGCGGTGGGCAAGTCCACCACCGCCCGCGTGCTGCAGGCGCTGCTGGCGCGCTGGCCCAACACGCCGAAGGTGGACCTGGTGACCACCGACGGCTTCCTTTTGCCCAACGCCATCCTGGAGCGCGAGGGGCTGATGGAGAAGAAGGGCTTCCCCGAAAGCTACGACCTGCCGCTGCTGCTGCGCTTCCTCACCGACATCAAGGCCGGCCGCCGCCCGGTGCGCGCGCCGATCTACTCCCACTTCTTCTATGACGTGATGCCGGACAAATATGTGGAGATCGACCGGCCGGACATCCTCATCGTCGAGGGGCTGAACGTGCTGCAGACCACGCGCCCGCCGAAGGACGGCAAGGCGATTCCCTTCGTCTCCGACTTCTTCGACTTCTCGGTCTATATCGACGGCGACGAGGACGTGATCGAGCGCTGGTACGTGGAGCGCTTCATGCGCCTGCGGGCCACCGCCTTCAAGGACCCTTTGTCCTACTTCCACCGCTATTCCCAGCTCACCGAGGACGAGGCGCGGGCCACCGCCCTGTCCATCTGGCGGCGCATCAACCAGCCGAACCTGACCGAGAACATCCTGCCCACGCGCCAGCGCGCGGACCTGATCCTGCGCAAGGCCGGCGACCATGAAGTGGCCGAGGTGAGCCTGCGGCGGCTTTAGAGCGCGATCCGAGCAAATTGAGTCAATTTGCTCGGTGAATCGCCCTCTAAACTTGAGAAAGAGAACGCGTTGTCCGATCAGCTTGCGATGCAAGCTGATCGGCGCGTGCTCTGGAGCGCGATCCGAGCAAATTGAGTCAATTTGCTCGGTGAATCGCCCTCTAAATTTGAGAAAGAGAACGCGCCACATCCCATCCCCGACAATCGCGCCGGCCGCCCCTTGAGAAGCGCCGGTTTATCCGTCTCTATCTGCCATCGGGGCCGGACCCGCGCGACGACGCGGAACCGGTGATGGACCGGCCCTGGGACGGGCATGGCGAGGCGGGTTTCCGGTTTCCCGCCCGTGCGGCTCTCCCCCAAGGCCAGTTCCGCGGTGCATGGAGAAAACGGAAATGATGAAGAGCGCGCTGCTCCTGCTTGGCGAGAGCCCTTCCAGCATTGCTGCCGGCGCCTATGCCCGCAGGCTCGCCGGCACCCTGGGGGTGCGCCTCATCGGCCTTGCGGGCATCGACCTTGCCTTCATCGAGGCGCCGATGCCCGGCGCCATCGGCGGGGCGGCCTATCACGCCCAGATGGAAACCGGCCTCCGGGCGCAGGCGGAGACGCTGCGTGAACGGCTCGACGCGGCCTTCCACCGGGACTGCGCGGCCGCGGGAATCGTGCCGGAGTGCCTCAGCTTCGCAGGCGACCCCTTCGAGCAGGTGACCACGGCCAGCGCCGGCTGCGACCTGGTGATCGCCGGCCACGACGTCACCTTCCGGGGCCTGGTGTCGGAGGCGCATTCGGATACGCTGGCGCAGCTCCTGGCCGCAACCCCGCGGCCGATCCTGGTCTGCCCGGAGGCGATCGGGCCCGAAGGCGACGTGCTGCTCGCTTATGACGGCAGCCTGCCGTCCATGCGCGCGCTGCAGCTTTTCGTCCTCTGCGGCGGCTGGGCCGACCGGCGCGTGCGGGTGCTGAGCGTGGACACCGCCCTGGACGCCGCCGAGCGGCTCGCCCGCGATGCCGCCGCCTATCTGCGGCTCCACGGCTATGCGGTGGAGCCGTGCCCGGTGCAGTCCTCAGAATCGCCCGCCGGGGTGATCCAGGCCCAGGCGGCGGGCGAGGGGGTCGAGTTGCTGGTGATGGGCGCCTATGGCCATCGCGGGCTGAAGGAGTTCCTCTTCGGCTCCACCACCCAGAACATCATCGGCGCGCCGCAGTCCTGCATCTTCATCTACCACTAGTGGATCAACCGAAACGGATGGTTCCCATCTGTCGCGACTAGGTCGAACCACTAGAGTCCACGCCGGTCCGGTTGCATCGCAAGCTGATCGGCCCTCGCGAAAGAGGAGGGCGACTTGCCGGGCAAGCTGCACTAGTCTGCCCGCATCACGTTCCGGCACCGTTGCGCCGGACCTGCTTCGCCGGGGCGTTGGCGCCTCTTTCTCCCGACCGCAGGCACGACGAGGCTCCCGACGCATGACCTTGCTGTTCGTGGTCCTGATCCCCTTCCTCGGAGCCCTCATCCCGCCTTTGGTGATCCGGTCCGGACGCAACACCTGCGCAACGGCGACCGGCGGCGTGACGCTGCTTGCCCTTGCCCTGCTCCTGTCGCACGCGCCGGCGGTGTTCTCCGGCGAGGTGCCCAAGGCGGGGGTCGCCTGGGTTCCGGCCATGGGGCTCTCCCTGTCGGTGTTCGCCGACGGGCTGGGCTTCTTCTTCGCGGCCATGATCCTCGCCATCGGCCTGCTGGTGATCGTCTACGCGCGCTTCTATCTGTCGCGCGAAGACCCCATGGGCCGCTTCTTCGCCTACCTGCTGCTGTTCCAGGGCGCCATGGTGGGCGTGGTGCTGTCCGACAACATCATCCTCCTGCTGGTGTTCTGGGAGCTGACGAGCCTCACCTCGTTCCTGCTCATCGGCTTCTGGCGCAAGCGCGCCGATGCGCGCCAGGGCGCGCGCATGGCGCTGGTGGTGACGGGGGGCGGGGGGCTCGCGCTCGTCGCCGGCCTGTTGCTGGTGGGTGAGGCGGCGGGCTCCTACCAGCTCTCGGAGATTCTCGCCCGCGGCGAGATGGTGCGGGCTTCGCCGCTCTATGTCCCGGCGCTGCTGCTGGTGCTGCTGGGCGCCTTCACCAAGTCCGCCCAGTTCCCGTTCCATTTCTGGCTGCCCCACGCCATGGCGGCGCCCACCCCGGTCTCGGCCTATCTTCATTCGGCCACCATGGTGAAGGCGGGCGTGTTCCTGCTGGCGCGGCTGTGGCCGGTGCTGGCGGGCACCGAGGCCTGGTTCCTCATCGTCGCGCCGGTGGGGCTCGCCACCATGCTGGTCGGCGCGGTGATC
Organism: Xanthobacter sp. AM11; assembly: GCF_047444035.1. Classification (NCBI taxonomy): domain Bacteria; kingdom Pseudomonadati; phylum Pseudomonadota; class Alphaproteobacteria; order Hyphomicrobiales; family Xanthobacteraceae; genus Xanthobacter; species Xanthobacter sp. AM11. The sequence goes on along the minus strand of NZ_JBLAOA010000001.1, from coordinate 699,771 downwards.
GCCCTGTTCAAGGACGACCTGAAGGGTCTGCTGGCCTATTCCACCGTCAGCCACCTCGGCCTCATGACCATGCTGCTGGGTCTCGGCACGCCCATGGCGGCGGTGGCGGCGGTGTTCCACATCGTCAACCACGCCACCTTCAAGGCCGCCCTGTTCATGAGCGCCGGCATCGTGGACCATGAGGCCGGCACCCGCGACATCCGCCGCCTCGGCGGCCTCATGGCGCTGATGCCCATCACCGGCACGCTGGCGCTCCTCGCCTGCGCCGCCATGGCCGGGGTGCCCCTGTTCAACGGCTTCCTCTCCAAGGAGATGATGCTGGAGGCGGCGGCCCACACCTCCTATCTGGGGGCCGATTTCCTCTTCCCGGTGCTGGCGACGGCGGCGGCGGTGTTCTCGGTGGCCTATTCGGCCCGCTTTGCCATCGGCACCTTCCTGGGTGCCGAACGTCACGATTATCCGCGCCATCCGCACGACCCGCCGGCGGGCATGTGGCTGCCGGTGGCGGTGCTGGTGGTGCCGGTCATCGCCATCGGCCTGTTCCCCGCCGCCGTGGCCGGGCCGCTGGTGGCGCTGACCGCCGGGGCGGTGATCGGCGGGCCGCTGCCGGATTATCATCTGGCCCTGTGGCACGGCATCACCCCGGCCCTCGTCATGAGCCTCCTCGCCTTCGCCGGGGGCGCGGCGCTCGTGCTCGCCTACCGGCGGGCGCTAGCGGTGCGCGCGCGCCTGCCGCGGGTGGATGCGCGGGCCATGTTCGAGGCCGCGGCCGCCGGCGTGGTGGTGGCCTGCCGGCGCGGGCTCGGCCTGCTGCATGACGGCGCGCTGGCGCGCTACATGGGGGTGACGGTGGCGACGCTGGTCGCGGTCGGCGGCTACGGCTTCTGGAGCGCCACCCACGCGGCCGGCGCCCGGCCGCCTTTGCCCGTGAGCCTGCCGGCGGCCACCGCCTTCGCCGCCCTCGTCCTGGCCAGCGGCGCGGTGCTGGCGCTGCATGCCGAGCGGCTGACGGCGCTTATCCTCACCGGCGTGGTGGGGGTGGTGGTGGCGCTGGCCTTCCTGCAGTTCTCCGCCCCCGACCTCGCCCTGACGCAGATCTGCGTGGACGTGGTGACCACCATCCTCATGCTGCTGGCGCTCAACCTCCTGCCCAAGGCGACGCCGCGGGAGGACGATGGCGCCGTGCGCTGGCGCGACGGCACCATCGCCGGCCTGGCCGGCCTCGGCGTGGCGGGGCTGGCCTATGCGGTGATGACGCGGGACGGCGCCTCCATCGCCGAATATTACCTCGCCCAGTCCAAGCCGGGCGGGGGCGGCACCAATGTGGTGAACGTGATCCTGGTGGACTTCCGCGGCTATGACACCTTTGCCGAAATCATCGTGCTCGGCATCGCCGCCCTCACCATCTACGCCTTGCTGGACCCGGCGCTGAAGGGCGCGGCGGTGCGGCGCGTCAAGGCCATGCTGCCCAAGGCGGAGGCGCGGGACGTCCACCCCCTGATCCTGGTGGTGGCGACCCGCGTGCTGCTGCCCCTGTCGCTGGTGGTGGGCGTCTACATCTTCCTGCGCGGCCACAACGAGCCCGGCGGCGGCTTCATCGCCGGGCTGGTGGTGGCCATCGCCCTCATCATGCAATACATCGCCTCCGGCTACGGCTGGGCGGCGGAGCGCATGAAGGTGGACGCCCAAACCATGATCGGCGCGGGCGTGGCCATCGCCGGCCTCACCGGCCTTGCCGCCCTGGCCTTCGGCCGGCCCTTCCTCACCTCCACCTTCGGGCACCTGCACTGGCCGATCGTCGGCGATTTCGAGCTGGCCTCGGCCATGGGCTTCGACCTCGGCGTGTTCCTCACCGTGGTGGGGGTGATGCTGCTGTCGCTGGCCCAGCTCTCCCGCGTCGCCGGGCGCATCGACCCCGCCCCGCGCAGCGCGGCGCCGATGGACGTTCCCCTGGAACCCGCCGCGCCCGGCGCTGCCGGCAGGGAGGGCTGAGGCCATGGAGCTGCTTGTCGCGCTCGCCATCGGCGTGCTCACCACCGTGGGCATCTACCTGCTGCTGCGCGCCCACACCTTCCCGGTGATCCTCGGGCTCACCTTCCTGTCCTATGCGGTGAACCTCTTCCTGTTCGCCATGGGGCGCCTCGCCATCGACCGGCCGCCGGTGATCGCGCCGGACGCGGCCGGCTATACCGATCCCCTGCCGCAGGCCCTGGTGCTCACCGCCATCGTCATCTCCTTCGGCATGACGGCGCTCATCGTGGTGCTGGCCCTGCGCGGCTATTTGGAGACCGGCTCCGACCGCAGCGCGCTCGACGCCCCCCGCCACAGCGACGAGGGAGGCGAGGCATGAGCGCGCCGCTCGACCAGCTCATCATCCTGCCGGTCCTCCTGCCGGCCATGACCGCGGCCTTCCTGGTTCTGGCGCTGCGCCACCACCTGCGCCGGCAGCGCGGGGTCTCCATCGCGGTCACGGTGCTGCTGGTGGGCGTCGCCGCCGTGCTGTTCGCCCAGGCCGGCGACGGCACGGTCCGCGCCTACCGGCTGGGCGACTGGCCGGCACCCTACGGCATCACCTTGGTGCTGGACCGGCTTTCCGCCACCCTCCTGCTGCTCACCGCCGTGCTCGCCCTGGGCGTGGTGCTCTATGCGGCAGGCGGCGCGGACGGGCGCGGGCGCCATTTCCATCCTTTGTTCCAGTTCCAGCTCATGGGCATCACCGGCGCCTTCCTCACCGGCGACGTGTTCAACCTGTTCGTCTTCTTCGAGGTGATGCTGATCGCCTCCTACGGCCTCATGCTGCACGGCGGCGGGCCGGCGCGGTTGAAGGCGGGCTTCCAGTATGTGGCCATCAATCTTCTGGCCTCGGTGGTGTTCCTGGTGGGGGTGGGGCTCATCTATGCCGTCACCGGCACCCTCAACATGGCCGACCTTGCGGTGAAGGTGCCGCAGGTGGCGGCGGCGGATGCCGCGCTGCTGAAGGTGGGGGCGCTGCTGCTGTTCCTGGTGTTCGCCACCAAGGCGGCGCTGGTGCCGCTGCACTGGTGGCTTCCGGCCACCTATGCCGGCACCTCCGCGCCGGCGGCCGCGATGTTCATGATCATGACCAAGGTGGGCGCCTATGCCATCATCCGGGTCTACGGGCTGGTGTTCGGCGAAGGTGCCGGGCCGCTGGCGCTGGCGGCAGCGCCGCTGGTGCTTCCGGCGGCGCTGGTGACGCTGGCGGTGGGGGCGGCGGGGCTGGTGGGCAGCCGCACCCTGCGCGATCTTGCCGCCTTCGCGGTCATCGCCTCCATGGGCACGCTGCTGGTGGCCATCGGCCTGTTCGATGCCGCGGGGCTTTCGGCCGGGCTTTATTACCTCGTCCACTCCACCCTTGCCGGCGCGGCTCTCTTCCTCATCGCCGGGCTGGTGCAGGAGCAGCGCGGCGCCGCCAGCGACCGGCTGGTGAGCGCGCCGGCCATGGCGGGCGAAACGCTGCTGGGCGGCCTGTTCTTCCTCGTGGCCATCGCCCTGGTGGGGCTGCCGCCTTTGTCCGGCTTCCTCGGCAAGGTGATGATCCTGGAGGCGGTGCGCGGCGCGGCCGCGTGGCCGTGGATCTGGGCCATCATCCTGGGCGCGAGCCTGTTCATGACCTTCGGCTTCGCGCGGGCGGGCTCGGTGCTGTTCTGGGCCAGCGGGCCGGTGGTCGAGACGAAGCCGCCGCCGGCCCTGCCCGTGGCGGCGGTGGTGGGGCTCGTCGGGCTCCTGGCCATCTGGACGCTGGCGGCCGGGCCGGTGTCGGACCTGCTCCGGCTCACCGCCTCCCAGGCCCTGGACCGCTCCGCTTATATCGGCGCGGTGCTGGGGCCGGACGTGCGGCTTGCGGCGGGAGACTGACATGCGCGCGCGCCTGCTGCCCCATCCCCTGCTCACGGTGCTGGTCACCCTCGTCTTCGTCTTCCTCATGAATGCGGTGACGCCGGGCGTGGTGGTGCTGGGGCTGGTCCTCGGCCTCGCCATCCCCCTTCTCACCGCGCCCTTCTGGCCCGGGCGCCCGCGGCTGAAGGCGCCCCTCACCATTGCCGCTTATGGGCTGGTGGTGCTGTGGGACATCGTGGTGTCGAACATCGAGGTGGCGCGGCTGATCCTGTTCCGGCGCGGCGAGAGCCTGCGCACGCGCTATGTGAGCGTGCCCCTCGACCTTGCCACCCCGGAGGCCATCGCCATGCTCGCGGGCACCATCACCATGACGCCGGGCACGGTGAGCGCGGACCTTTCCGCCGACGGCCGGGCGCTGCTGGTGCACTGCCTCGACACCGGCGACCCGGAGGCCACGGTGGCCGCCATCAAGGCGCGCTACGAACGCCGGCTGAAGAGGATCTTCGAATGATCGCCGCCGCCGTCGCCATCGCGGGGGGCGCCATCTGCCTCGCCATCGCGCTCACGCTCTACCGTCTCGTGGTGGGGCCGGACGCCACCGATCGCGTGCTGGCGCTGGATACGCTGGTGATCGAGACCATCGCGCTCATCGTGCTCGGCGGCATCGCCTTCGGCAGCGCCATGTATTTCGAGGCGGCGCTGCTGTTCGCCATGGTGGGGTTCGTGACCACCGTGGCCTTCTGCAAGTTCCTGCTGCGCGGCAACGTCATTGAATAGGAGCGGCCCCATGCATGTCCTGGTCGAGGCGCTGGTCGCCGGGCTCATCCTCATCGGCGCCTTCTTTCTCCTGGTCGGCGCGCTCGGGCTCGCGCGGCTGCCGGATCTGATGCGGCGGCTGCACGGCCCCACCAAGGCGACGACGCTCGGCATCGGCGCGCTGCTCATCGCCTCCATGGTCTATTTCGCGGCGGTGCGCGGCAGCTTTTCCATCCACGAGCTGCTCATCACCCTGTTCCTGTTCCTCACCGCGCCGGTCAGCGCCCACATGTTGGCCAAGGCCCATATCCTGCTGACACCGCAGGAGCGGGACCGGCTGCCGCCGACGGGAACCCCCTCGGGATGGGCCACCCTGGATGATGGCCACGGCGAAGCGGGAAAATGAGCGCGGCCGCTCAGGCGGCGGCGGCGTAGCGCGCCATGGCGAGGTCGGCGGTGTCGATGTCGGGAGCGCGGCCGCCGATGAGGTCGGCGAGCACCCGGCCCGAGCCGCAGGCCATGGTCCAGCCCAGGGTGCCGTGCCCGGTATTGGTGAAGAGGTTGGGCAGGGCGGTGGGGCCGATGATGGGGGTTCCGTCCGGCGTCATGGGGCGCAGGCCGGTCCAGAAGCTGGCGCGGGAGATGTCGCCGCCGGTCGGGAACAGGTCGCCCACGGAATGGGCCAGCGTGGCGCGGCGCGGCTCGCGCAGGGTGAGGTCGAAGCCGGCCAACTCGGCGGTGCCGCCCACCCGGATGCGGTCGCCGAGGCGGGTGATGGCCACCTTGTAGGTCTCGTCCATCACCGTGGAGCGCGGGGCCGCATCGGGGTCGGTCACCGGCAGGGTGATGGAATAGCCCTTCACCGGATAGACCGGCAGGCGGATGCCCAGGGGCCGCAGCAGCGCCGGCGTGTAGCTGCCCATGGCCGCCACGTAGAGATCGGCCGTCACCACCTCGCCGCCCTTGAGCACCGCCCCGCTCACCCGCCCGCGGTCGTGCCGCAGGGCCTCCACGCTCGTGCCGTAGCGGAAAATGACGCCCTGCCGGGCGCAGATTTCGGCGAGCCGCTGGGTGAAGAGAAAGGCGTCGCCGGTCTCGTCGCCGGGCAGGCGCAGGCCGCCCACGAACTTTTCGCGCACCCGGGCGAGGGCGGGCTCGGCGCGGATGCAGCCGGCGGGGTCCAGCACCTCGTAGCGCACCTGGTGGGCGTCGAGCACCACGGTGTCGTCGGCCACGTGGTCGAGCTGCTTTGCGGTGCGGAAAAGCTGGAGCGTGCCGAGGGTGCGCTCGTCATAGGCGATGCCGGTTTCCCGGCGCAGGGCGTCGAGGGCGTCGCGGCTGTATTCGGCCAGGCGCACCATGCGCGCCTTGTTGCGGCGGTAGGCCGCCTCGGTGCAATTGGCGAGCATGCGGGCGAGCCAGACATAGAGGGCGGGATCAAGGCTCGGCCGCACCACCAGCGGGCGATGGTGCATCAGCAGCCACTTGATGGCCTTGAGCGGAATGCCCGGGCCGGCCCAGGGGGCGGAATAGCCGGGGGAGACCTGCCCCGCATTGGCGAAGGACGTTTCCATGCCCGCGGCCGGCTGGCGATCGAGTACGGTGACCTGATGGCCGGCCTTCGACAGGTAATAAGCGGAAGCGGTTCCCACCACGCCGCTGCCGAGAACCAGGATGTGCATGGTCGATGATCCTTCGGATCGCTCGTCCGTCCCGCCGCGCGCGCGGGGGCGGCGGGACGGGGCGGGTCGGCAATGGCACATTCTACGCCGGACTGTGGCGCAGTTCCCTGTGATCCAGCAAATTTCGTGCCTCCGGCCCGGCCGGTTGCTGCCGTCGCCGCCGGCCGTTCCCGCCCCTGCGGCGGCCTGCCGCGCCGGTATCCGAAGATGTAACGCCCAAACCTTGATCATGATCAAAGAATGGTCGTTCGCCGGCTTCTAGCCTTGCTGCGGTTGACGGGGCGCCTTCGGGCGCCTACGGCGCGGCCCCGGGCACAACCGGGGTGCGCGCTCCTGCCGGTGTGCCCGGCGGGAAAGGCCCTGTCCGGCGGGCCGTGCATTCCGGGAGTGCCTTCCTGCGGAAGGGGCTTCTGCGGGGCGCCCCTCCGGGAATTTTGATGATCTGCTTCCAGAGGAGATGATGTGATGTCCGCCCTTGCCAAGCGCGTCGAGTTTGCCGAAGCCCCGGCCCAGAAGGCCGACGACGTTCTCATCCATGTGCGCTTCAGCCCCAACGCCGATGTCTTCACCATCGACCGCTGCCCGGAGGGCGTGGCCCCGAAGGCTTGGTTCGAGCGCCTTTACCTGGGCGCTGCCCCCTATTACCGCACGCTGGCCAATGGCCGCGGCTTCTTCCGCATTCCCAGCGAGACCTTCGCGGCGCTCTGAGTCGCCGGAAGAAACATTCTCGCAGCAAGGCCGGCGCCGGCTTCCCGCGCCGGCCTTTTGCTGTGCGCGGCGCCGAAGCGCGCGCCGGTCTCGCGGTAGGGCGCATTCCTCCCTCCGGCGCCGGGGCCGCTGGGGACAAAGCGGAAATTTCCCTGGCGCCGGGCGGGCGTCGCAGGAAAGGGATTGATATCGGTTAAGGACATGCGTCCTTATCTGGTGAAACTCCGGCCGCCATCGAGGGCGCCGCGGGAAAACGGGGAGACTGCCATGCCGCAATCCGCACAGAGCAACAAGCAGAGCACGCTGGGTGACGAGACCTTCATGTCGGCCGAAGACCTGCGGTCCTACATGCAGGAAGTCGAGCAGGCGAAGCTCTCCAAGGAAATCGCCGCCATGGACCGCGCCGACAAGGCGCGCGACGAACTGGTCAAGACCCTGTCGCAGCCCATCGACCTGACCCCCGAGCTGCTGCAGGAGATCACCCACAACCTGCTCACCAAGATCCGCCTCGCGGCCCAGCGCGGCGAGACCGAGATCATGGTGATGCGCTTCCCCAACACCCTCTGCAACGACAAGGGCCGCGCCATCAACAATGCGGAAGAGGGCTGGCCCGACACCCTCACCGGCCGCCCCCGCCAGGCCTTCGAGCTGTGGCGCGACCACCTGCGCCCGGCCCACTACAAGCTCAAGGCCATGATCATCGACTGGCCGAACGGCATGCCCGGTGACGTGGGCTTCTTCCTCTCCTGGGCGTGACGCCACCAGGAAGGACCAGACCCGACAAAAAGAAGAAGGGAGGCCGCCATGGCCGACAAGGACGGAACCGACGGCGGGACGTCGGACAAGGAGCCGATGAAGCGCAAGGAATATGAGCGCAAGCTCAAGGACCTGCATGCGGAGCTGGTGAAGCTCCAGCTCTGGACGAAGCACACCGGCGCCAAGGTGTGCGTCGTCTTCGAGGGGCGGGACGGCGCCGGCAAGGGCGGTGTCATCAAGGCGATTTTGGAGCGGGTGAGCCCCCGCACCTTCCGCGTGATGGCGCTGCCGCCGCCCACCGAGCGCGAAAAGTCGCAGATGTTCATCCAGCGCTACCTGCCGCTGCTGCCGGCGGCGGGCGAGATCGTCATCTTCGACCGCTCCTGGTACAACCGGGCCGGGGTGGATCGCGTCATGGGCTTCTGCACCGACGAGATGGCGAAGAAGTTCCTTTCCGCAGTGCCCTATGTGGAAAAGGCCATCGTCGAATCCGGCGTCATCCTGCTCAAATACTGGCTGGAAGTCTCCGAGGAGGAGCAGACCCGGCGCATGGAAAGCCGTATCGACGATCCGCGCAAGATCTGGAAGCTCTCGCCCATGGATCTGGAATCCTATTCGCGCTGGTATGATTATTCCCGCGCGCGGGACGAGATGTTCGAGGCCAGCGACACCCAGTGGGCGCCGTGGTTCGTGGCCCATTCCGACGACAAGAAGCGGGCGCGGCTCAACATCATCTCGCACATGCTTTCGCGCATCCCCTATGAGGAGGTGCCGCGCGAGAAGATCGAGCTGCCCAAGCGCCAGAAGGCCCATGGCTATCAGGAGGCGGACTATGCCCGCCACCTGGTGCCCGAGCGCTACTGAGCGCCCCGCCGCCGGCGCCCTGCCGCACCAGCCTCAGGGTGCCCGGCCGAGGGCGGGCCGGCCGGCGTCGCTTCCCTTCGCCGGGGCGGGCTGCGCGCGCCGGTCGAGGGCGCAGGACAAGGCCGCCAGCGCCAGCGCCAGGCCGGCGATGGCCGCGCCCATGAAGGGCAGGTCGCCATAGGGCAGGCCCAGGGTCAGGGCGAGCCCGCCGGCCCAGGCGCCTATGGCGTTGCCGAAGTTGAAGGCGCCCTGGTTGAGGGTGGAGGCAAGGTTGGGCGCCTGCGCCGCCTCGTTCACCACCCGCAGCTGCAGCGGCGCGATGAGGGCGAAGGCGGCAATGCCCCAGGCCAGCAGCGTCAGCGCCGCGGGCACCGCCCACTGGACGGTGAAGGCGAACAGCCCCAGCAGGGGGACGATGGCCGCGAGCACGCCGATGACCGACGGCATCAGCCGCCAGTCGGCAAGGCGGCCGCCCAGGACGTTCCCCACCGTGAGCCCGACCCCGAACAGCAGCAGCATCAGCGTCACGCTGGAGGTGCCAAGGCCGGTCACCGTCGTCAGGAGCGGCGTGATGTAGGTGAAGACGCTGAACAGGCTGGCGGAGGACGCCACCGAGATCAGCATGGCGAGAACCACCTGCCGGCTGGCCAGCACCCGCGCTTCCACCGCAAGGCGCATGGGCGTGAACGGCAGGTTGCGCGGCAGGAAGGCGGCAAGCGCGGCGGCGGCGCCAAAGCCGATGACCACCACCGCAAGGAAGGTGCTGCGCCAGCCCAGCGCCTCGCCCAGCGCCGTGCCGGCGGGCACCCCCAGCACATTGGCGAGGGTGAGGCCGGCGAACATCATGGCGATGGCCTGCGCCTTGCGGCCCGGCAGCACCAGGGCGGCGGCCACCACCGCACCGAGGCCGAAGAAGGCCCCGTGGCACAGGGCCGTGAGCACCCGCGCGCCCATCAGCAGCCAATAGGACGGCGCCAGCGCGCACAGGAGGTTGCCGAGGATGAAGACGCCCATGAGCAGCAAGAGGGCGCGGCGCCGGTCCATGCGCGCGGTGGCCACCGCCAGGAACGGGGAGCCGAAGGTCACCGAAAGGGCATAGCCGGTCACCAGAAGTCCCGCCTGCGGAATGGTGACGGCAAGGTCGCCCGCCACCTGGGGCAGCAGCCCCATGATGACGAATTCCGTGGTGCCGATGCCGAAGGCGGCAGCGCCGAGGGCGAACAGGGGCAGGCGCGGGTGGCCGTGCCGCGGGGCGGACGGGGCGCCGGGTTGTGCTGTCATGGCAAGGCCGGGGCAGGGGGCAGGCACCGGCACCGCAGGGTGCCGGCATGGATGCCTTCCAGTCTATGCCGCAATGCAGCATGCGCCAAATGAATTTCGGGAAGTCAGCCCGGTCGCCCGGGGCATGGGTTCCGGCGGCGGGTGGCGGCACCGCAGGCCGGGCGCGCTCGGCCCTGAAACCACCCGGGCCGGCAGGTGCCGGCCCTGAAACCTTATGGGCCGGCGGGTGTCCCGTCAGGCGCTGCGATCGCGCCCTGCGGGAAGTTTCGCAAGGCTACATCAGCCGGCGCGGGGTGTCCGCCGGAACGAGCCGCATGGCATCGGCGAAGGTCTCGAAGGCAACCCAGGCGCGGCGTTGCAGATCCGGAAGGCGGGCCGCCTCCATCTGGTCGAGCAGCATTTCGGCATGCTCGCGCACAGGGTGGGAACGCACGAAACCGATGGCATCGTCGAGCGAGCGAAGCACGATGCAGGAGCCATCGACACAGACCTTCAGCGGGCGGCGGGCAGCTTCATACATGGATCATTCCTCCGTGGCAGGCAGCGTGGCTGCGTTCTTCTTCTGCCGGCGGACTGCGCCGCGCACCTCCCTCGTTCGGGGGAAGGTCCGCATCCGCAACGCATATGGCCGGAGAGCGGGCCGGAGGCTCCCTGAGCCCGCTCATCCCGGAAAACGCCGGACGGGCCGTGCGGTTCCGGCCGCGCGGATTTTTTCGCGCCGGCGATCCTCGATGCACGGTTCCGGCTGCGGGCCTGGTGGTTCGACCGCGACAGATGGAACCCATCTGTCGCAAGCAGGTCGAACCACAACTATTCGATATGGTGGATCAATTTTTCGAAACGGATGGGTACCATCCGTTTCGGTTGATCCACCAGCTGCGGCATCCTCCATTTTCGGGATGCGGGCGGGGTGGGGCATCCGGCAAATGGGCGGCGCGAACGGTGATGCGTTGCCGGTCGCGCCAGCCGGACGGCATTCCCCCGCATGCCGTCCGGCTGCCCCATTCACGGGGCAGAACGGCTGCCGGCGCTTCGGCGCGCCGCCACGGCCGGTACGGCATCGGAACCGCCACGCTCCAGCAGCGTTGAAAGGGGGAAGGGCCGTCCGGCCCTCGCATCCGCCCCTATCCGCCATGCGTCGGTTCAAGGACTGCCGTGCCCCGATCCTTCCTCCCTCGCCTCCCGTGCCGCCTTGCCCCCAGCCCCGCCGCGCGGGCCATGCTTCCGCCTGCCGGGGGTGCCGCCCATGGCTGATCCCGTCACCGCCGGCGACGATCCGCTCTGGTACAAGGATGCGATCATCTACCAGCTGCACGTGAAGTCGTTCTTCGATGCCAATGATGACGGCATCGGCGATTTCCGCGGCCTCATCTCCCGGCTCGACTACATCGCCGATCTCGGCGCCACCGCCGTCTGGCTCCTGCCCTTCTATCCCTCGCCGCGGCGCGATGACGGCTACGACATCTCCCTCTACGAAGGCGTCTCGCCGGACTATGGCACCATGGACGAGGCCCGCCGCTTCATCGCCGAGGCGCACGCCCGCGGGCTGCGGGTGATCACCGAGCTGGTCATCAACCACACCAGCGACCAGCACCCCTGGTTCCAGGCGGCGCGGCGGGCGCCCAAAGGCAGCCCGGAGCGGGACATCTATGTCTGGGCGGACGACGACCGGGGCTATCCGGGGGTGCCCATCGTGTTCTGCGACGTGGAGAAATCCAACTGGACCTGGGACGAGGTGGCCGGCCAGTTCTACTGGCACCGCTTCTACGCCCATCAGCCGGACCTCAATTTCGACAATCCGCAGGTGCTGGAGCGCGTCTTGTCCGTCATGCGCTTCTGGCTCGACCTCGGGGTGGACGGCCTGCGCCTGGATGCGGTGCCCTATCTGGTGGAGCGCGAAGGCACCGATTGCGCCAACCTGCCGGAAACCCACGACATCCTGCGGCGCATCCGCGCCCATCTGGATGCCCATTATTCCGGCCGGATGCTGCTGGCCGAAGCGAACCTGTGGCCCGAGGACACCCAGCAATATTTCGGCGCGGCGGCGGACGAATGCCACATGGCGTTCCATTTTCCGCTGATGCCGCGCATGTACATGGCCATCGCCAAGGAGGACCGCTTCCCGGTCACCGACATCCTGCGCCAGACTCCGGCCATCCCGGCCACCTGCCAATGGGCCATCTTCCTGCGCAACCACGACGAATTGACGCTGGAAACCGTCACCGACGCCGAGCGCGACTATCTGTGGAACGTCTATGCGGCGGACCGGCGGGCGCGCATCAACCTGGGCATCCGCCGCCGCCTGGCGCCGCTCCTGGAGCGCGACCGCCGGCGTATGGAGCTGATGAACGCGCTGCTGCTCACCCTGCCCGGCACGCCGGTGATCTATTACGGCGACGAGATCGGCATGGGCGACAATATCCACCTGGGCGACCGCGACGGGGTGCGCACCCCCATGCAATGGTCGCCGGACCGGAACGGCGGCTTCTCCCGCGCCGATCCCGAGCGCCTCGTCCTGCCGGCGATCCAGGACCCGCTCTATGGCTTTGCCGCCGTGAATGTGGAAGCCCAGCAGCGCGACGCCCATTCCCTGCTCAACTGGACCCGCCGCTTCCTGGCGGTGCGCCGGCAGAATGCCGCCTTCGGGCGCGGCGGCTTCCGCCTGCTGTTCCCGCGCAACCGGCGCATCCTCGCCTTCCTGCGCGAGCTGGAGGGGGAGGCGGTGCTGTGCGTCGCCAATCTCGCCCGCACCCTGCAGGGGGTGGAGCTGGACCTTGCCGAGTTCGAACGCCGGGTGCCGGTGGATCTGGTCAGCGGCACCAGCCTGCCGGCGCTGGGGCGGGCGCCCCTCGTGCTCACGCTGCCGCCCTACGGCTTTTATGCCTTCCGCCTTTCGGCGACGGCGGCGGAGCCGTCCTGGCGCGATCCGGCGCCGGAGGCACTGCCGGAATTCGCCACCCTGGTCATCCGCGACGGCCTCATGGGCGCCCTTTCGGAACAGCATCGCGCCCTCCTGGAGCAGGAAGCGCTGCCGCAATATCTCGCCCGCCGCCGCTGGTTTCCCGGCAAGGAGGGGGAGATCGGCGCGGTGCGCGTCGCCTGGGTCATGCGGCTTCCCGGCACCGAGCGGGAGGTGGCGCTGGCGGAGATCGAGGCGCAGGTTTCCGGCCGCACCGAGCGCTGCCTGATGCCCCTGTGCATCGCCTGGGAGGACGAGCACCCCCCCGCCATCGCCGAGCAGTTGGCCCTCACCCGGGTGCGGCAGGGCCGGCGGGTGGGCTTCCTCACCGATGCGGCGGTGCGCGACGGCCTGGCCCGTGGGGTGGTGCGCGCCCTGCGCCAGAAGGTGCCCGTGCCCTTGCCCGACGGCGGCGCCATCGCCTTCTCCCCGTCCTCCCATCTGGACGGGCTGGAGGTGCCCCGCGACAGCGCCGGCACCCTGGCGGAGGCCGACGAGCCGGCGGCCAGCCTGGTGCTGGCCGGTCCGGTGGCGGTCAAGCTGTTCCGCCGGGTGGAGTTCGGGCACACGGGGGAGGAGGAGATGGCCCGCTTCCTCACCGAAGCCGGCTTTGCCCATGCGCCGGCGCTGCTCGGCGCGGTGACGCGCAGCGATCCCGAGGGGGCGCGGGCGCCGGTGGCGCTGGTCTACGCCTATGTCCGCCACCAGGGCCGGGGCTCCGACTGGACCACGGCCCAGCTGCAGCGGGCGCTCGATGCCGCCTCCACCACCGCGGACGGCGCCCACCAGCGGTTCGAGGAGGAGATGTCCGGCGTCACCCCGCTGCTGCGCAACGTCGGCCGCCGTCTCGGCGACCTGCATGTGGCCCTGTCCGCCCCCGTTCCCGACCCGGCCTTCGCGCCGCAGGTGGCCGGCACGGACGACATGGAGGCCATGCGCCGGCGCATCGGTGATCGCCTCGCGGCGGCGCGCGGCGTGCTTTCGGTGCTGTCCGCGGCGGATGCGGAGGTGGCCGAGCGGAGCCGCGAGCTGGACGCCCTCGCCGGCCCCCTGGCGGAGCGGCTGCGCGCGGTGTTCGCCGATGCCGGCGGCGCGCTGGTGCGCATCCATGGCTGCTTCGATCTTGATCACGTTCTGGTGACGGGCAGCGATGCCGTCGTCATCGGCGCCCGCGGTGGACGGGACGGCACCGCGGAACGGCAAAGCGCGTGGTGCGACGTGGCCGACCTGCTGACCTCCCTGGAGCGGGAGGTGGCGCGGGTGGCCGCCGATGCGCCGGCCGATGACCGGGATGCCGCGGTGTTGCGTGGCGAGATGCTGGCGCAGTTCCGTGGCCGGGCCGAGCGGGCGGTTCTCGCCGGCTATCTGGAGCGCGCCCCGGCGGGAACAGCATGGCGGCCGCTGGCCGATGCCTTTGTCCTGGAGGCCCAGGCGCGGACCCTCGCAGAGGGCGAGCGGCGCCCGGCCATGGTGCGGGCGCTGGCGGCCGGCCTCTGCCGCCAGGCGGCGCGGCTGACGCGGGCGGCCGACGACGGGCCGGCCTGAGACGGGCGCGGGCGGATCGCGCCGCCGTGCCCCGGAACAGGGTGCGGCGCCGGGGCGTTCCTGCCTGAGCGGGGCTTGCGCGAAGGCTTGTGCGAAGGCTTGTGCGAGGCTTGCGCCGGCCCTGCAGCGTCCTCTGCCCGTCCTGCGGGCCAGCGAGGTATCCATCGTGAACAGCACAGATCCTGTGGCGGCCGCCGCCGCGCAGACCGAGCGCCGCCTGGACGAGGCGCTGGAGGAGAGCTTCCCGGCCAGCGATCCGCCGGCCATCACGCGTGATCCCGTCCCGGTTTCCGCTGCGCCGGCCGAGGGCGCGGAAAGCGCGCGCGCGGCTGCGTGCGAGCGCAAGGCGCACGCCTCAGAAACCCTCGATGAGGCGTTGGACGAGAGCTTCCCCGCCAGCGATCCGCCGGCCATCGTGCAGCCGCACGGGGCGGACGCGGACGAGGCCGCCGCGCGCGACTGCCCCATGCCGTAAGCGGCGTCACGGTCCCGGCGCCAGGGAGCGGCGCCAGGGAGCGGCGCCCGTGTCCCGCTATCAGGGCCGCGGCATCTGCGGGCGGGGGCGGCCGAGGTCGTCGCCCGGCGCCGGGATGAATTCGTCGTGGTCCATGGGAATGAGGTCGAACCGCCCTTCGCGCCATGCCGCCTTGGCGGCCTCCAGCCGGTCGAGGTCGGAGGCCACGAAATTCCACCAGATGTAGCGCGGCCCCTCCAGCGGCTCGCCGCCCAGCAGCATCAGGCGGGCCGCCGTGATTGCCCGCGCCGAGGTGGCGAGGCCGCGGCGGATCACCAGCATCTGGCCGGCGGGGAAGCGGGTGCCGTCCACCTCCACCTCGCCGTCGAGGGTGAACAGGGCGCGGTCCTCGAAGGTGGGGTCGATGGGCAGGAGAGCCCCGGGGGCGAGGGTTATTTCCGCATAGGTGGCGGGGGAGGCCAGCGGCACCGGAGAGGTGGCGCCATAGGCGCTGCCGAGGATGATGCGCGCTGACACGCCCGGTTCGGACACCACCGGCAGCGCCGCGGTGCCGGCATGGAGGAAGGCGGGGGCGTTCTCCTCCTGCGCCTTCGGCAGGGCGATCCAGCTCTGGATGCCGAACAGCGGGCCGCCCCGCGCCTTCACCGCGGCGTCGTGGCGCTCGGAATGGACGATGCCGCGCCCTGCGGTCATCAGGTTCACCGCGCCGGGCTCGATCACCTTCTCGGTGCCGAGGCTGTCGCGGTGGATCATGCTGCCTTCAAACAGATAGGTGACCGTGGCGAGCCCGATATGGGGATGGGGCCGCACGTCCTGCGCCTGCCGGGCGTCGAAGCGCACCGGCCCCATGCGGTCGAAGAAGATGAAGGGGCCGATCATCTGGCCGTGGGTGGAGGGCAGCACCCGCGCCACCTCCATGCCGCCGATGTCGCGGGCGCGGGGAATGATCACCATCTCCACCGCATCGCAGCTGGCGGCGTTTCCGGGAGTGGGGTCGGGGCAGGGGGAAAAGCTCATGGCATGAGAGTGCCGCGGCAGGGGCGCAAGGTCAAAGCCTGCCGCCGGGAAGGGAGCGTTTACCCTTTGCGCAGGCGCCCGGCGCGCGGGGCGGCCCGGGCCGCGCATCTTTACTTCCCTGCAAGGGACCGCGCCTAGCGTCGGCCGGTGCGGCACAGGTGCCGCTTTCAATCCCGCTCCCGGACCCTGATCGGAACAATGTCCATGAAGCTTCTCTTTTCCCGCTTCATCCAGGAAGAGGATGGCTCGACCGCCCTGGAGTACGGCCTCATCGCCGCCGGCCTGTCCATCGCCATCGTGACGGTCCTGGTGCAGATCGCCTCCACCTTCTCCCGCCTCCAGGCGTCCGTCGCCTCGGCCGCGAACTGAGGACGGGACCCCTCCCGATGGCGCCCATGCAGGTTTCGGAAGTCATCCTCCTCGGGCTTTATCCGACCGCCCTGTGCGCCGCCATCGGCAGCGATCTTGCCCGCCGCATCATCCCCAATCTGGTGGTGCTGATCCTGCTTGCGGGGTTTGCGGCCCTGCTCTTCCTCATGCCCCTGCCGGACCTGTCGCTGCGCCTGCTGGTGGCGGGGGCGGTGACGGCGCTGGGCTTCTCCCTGTTTGCGGAAAACCTCATCGGCGCGGGCGATGCCAAGCTCGCCGGAGCGGTGATGCTGTGGGTGGACCCGCTGCAGGTGCCCGCCTTCCTGGCGGCGAGCGGAATTCTCTGCGGCCTGCTCACCCTCGCCGCGGCGGCCGAGCGCCGGCAGATGCGGGCGCGGTCCGCCTTCGGCATCCTGGCGCACAGCCAGAGCCTGCCCTATGGCGTCGCCCTGGCCGGCGCGGGGCTGCTGCTGCATCCCTTCTCCAGCCTGCTGCAGGCCGCCTGAACTGGCCCGGTCGGGCCGGGGCATCGCCGCACCCGCCGGTTGACTCCACCGGATCTGATCCGGCTATAGAACCGCACCCGACCGGCCCGCAGGACGGCGCTGCCCAGATCGGACGGTCCAGTTTCGGCGCCGCCCTCCCGCGGTCGGGGGACCGGAGGCGGCGCGAGGAGTTTGCCCATGATGGATTGCCTCGCTCCCGCGTCCGATTCCGCTTCCGCCCTCCCGGTCTGGTGCGTCACCAAGGAGACCTTCGCCACCCTCGCTCTGCCTGAAGACGCGCGGCGCTTTGCCGATGCGGCGGGATTTTCCGCCGCCGCCGGCAAGTTCCTGCTGCTGCCGGGCCGCGACGGCGGCATTGCCGGCGCCCTGTTCGGCGTGGCGCCGGGCCCGCGGGCAGATGCCTTCGCCGCGGGCGCGCTGCCGGCCCTACTGCCGGCCGGAACCTTCCGGCTGGAGGGGGAATTGGGCAACCCGCGGCTCGCCGCGCTCGCCTTCGCCCTCGGCACCTACAGCTTCACCCGCTACAAGGCCGGGACCCCGCGCCCGGCCCGCCTCGCGCTGCCGCAGGGGGTGGACGAGGCCGCCCTGCGCCGCACGGTGGAAGCGGTGACGCTGACCCGCGACCTCGTGAACACCCCCGCCAACGATCTCGGCCCCGCCGAGCTGGAAGACGCCGCCCGCGCCCTCGCCTCCCGCCATGGCGCGCGCCTGCGCACGGTGGTGGGCAACGACCTGCTGGCCGCAAACTTCCCGCTGATCCATGCGGTGGGCCGCGCCGCCCCGCGCGCGCCGCGCCTCATCGAGATCCGCGCCGGCGCTCCGGGCCTGCCTAAGGTGACGCTGGTGGGCAAGGGCGTGTGCTTCGACACCGGCGGGCTGGACCTGAAGCCCTCCTCGGCCATGCTGCTGATGAAGAAGGACATGGGCGGGGCGGCGAATGCCCTGGGCCTCGCCCACCTGCTGCTCGCCCGCGGGGCGCGGCTGGACCTGCGCGTGCTCATTCCCGCGGTGGAGAATTCGGTGTCCGGCGCGGCCTTCCGCCCGGGCGACATCCTGCGCAGCCGCAAGGGGCTTTCGGTGGAGGTGGGCAACACCGACGCGGAAGGCCGCCTCGTCCTCGCCGACGCCCTCGCCCTGGCCGACGAGGAGGCGCCCGACCTGCTCATCGATTTCGCCACCCTCACCGGCGCGGCGCGGGTGGCGCTGGGGCCCCAGCTGCCCCCCGCCTTCACGCCCGACGATGATCTGGCCGCCGACCTCGCCCGGTTCGCCGCGGCGGAAGCCGATCCCCTGTGGCGGCTGCCGCTCTGGGCGCCTTATGCGGGGATGCTCGATTCCAAGATCGCCGATACCAACAACGTCTCCTCCGGCGCCTTCGCCGGCGCCATCACCGCGGCCCTGTTCCTGGAGAAGTTCGTGGGCGCGGCGCGCTCCTGGCTGCATCTGGACATCTTCGCCTGGAACCCCACGGCGCGTCCCGGCCGGCCGGAGGGGGGCGAGGCGCAGACCATCCGCGCCCTCGACGCCCTCATCGCCGAACGCCACGGCTGAGCCATGCCGCAGGAGCTGACAGCCCCGCGCGATCCGCGCCGCACCCCGGCCCGCCCGGACCTCGCCGCCGCCGGCCTGGAGGGCGTCGTCGCCGCCGCGCGCTACGTGGCGGGGGAGGTGCGGCGCGTGGCCGTGCCCGTGGCGCCCCTGTGCCGCCGCCCCGCCGGCGATGCGCCGCTGGAGACGCAGGCGCTCCACGGCGAGAGCGTGCGGGTGTTCGAGGACGACGGGGAGGGCTGGTCCTGGGTCCAGCTGGAGGCGGACCTCTATGTGGGCTACATGCCCACCGACGCCCTCGCCCCCCTGGCCCTGCCGCCCACCCACCAGGTGTGCGCGCTGCGCACCTTCGTGTTTCCCGGGCCCGACATCAAGCTGCCGCCGCGCGAGGCGCTGGTGGCGGGCAGCCGGGTGATGGTGGGGGAGGTACGCGGCGCCTTCGCCGTCACCCCCGAAGGGTTCCTGCCATGGGTGCATCTGTGCGCCCTGGGCGAGCGGGAGGCGGATTTCGTGGCGGTGGCCGCGCGCTATCTCGGCGTGCCCTATCTGTGGGGCGGCCGCTCCAGCCTGGGCATCGACTGCTCGGGCCTGGTGCAGGCGGCGCTGGCGGCGGCGGGCCTCATGGCCCCGCGCGACAGCGACATGCAGGAGGCGGAGCTGGGCGCGCCTGTGCCCCTCGATGCCCCCGTGCGGCGCGGCGACCTCCTGTTCTGGCCCGGCCACGTGGCCATCGCCGAGGACGCGGACACGCTGCTTCACGCCAATGCCTTCCACATGATGGTGGCCCGGGAGGGGCGGGCCGAGGCGCTGGCGCGCATCGCCGATGCCGGCCTGTCCCTGCGCGCCATCCGGCGCCTGCCGCAGCCCCGCTGAGCCGCCCGCCACCGCTGGACCGCAGACGGACTGCCGGCCGGGGGAGGCTCAGGCGTGGGCGACCACCATGTCGCGCCCGTTGCGCTTGGCTTCGTAGAGCGCGGTATCGGCTGCCGCCACCAAAGCGTCCGGGCTGCCGTCCAGGGTCGGGACCATGGAGGCGACGCCGATGCTCACCGTCAGGCGCCGGCGCAGGGAGCCGGGATGCTCGATGGCGATCTCTGACAGAAGCCGGCGCACATCTTCGGCGAAGGCGACGCCCCCCTGGAGCTGGGCGCCGGTCATGAGCACGATGAATTCCTCACCGCCATAGCGGGCGACGAGATGGGTCGTGCCCGTGGCGGCGGCCGAAAGCATGCGGGCCACCGAGCGCAGCGCCTCGTCGCCGGCCACGTGGCCCCGGGTGTCGTTGAAGGCCTTGAAATGGTCCACGTCCAGCATCACCAGCGTCAGCGGCAGGCCGTCGCCCCGCGCGCGCACCCAGTCCTGCGAGAATTGCACGTCGAAGGTGCGCCGGTTGGCAAGGCCGGTGAGGCCGTCGGTCCGCGCCAGGGAGGCGAGGCGCCCGTTCATGATGCGCAGCTCGCTGTTGCGCTGGGACAGGCGCTGGGCCATCTCGTCGAAGGCCTGCACCAGCGGCGCGAATTCGCGCACGCCCATATCGTTGACATGGGCCGCCTCACCCCGGCCCACCGCCGCCACCGCCCGGGTGAGGCGCGAGATGGGCGTGATGACGAGCCGCTCGGCGGCGAACCAGGCGAGCAGCAGAAAGCAGCACAGGGCCACCACATGGGCGACGGCGGTGGCCAGGATCTTGCGGTCGATGGGGCTGAGCACCCGCGTCGTCTCGGAGCCCACCACCACGTGCACGTCCAGCCCCTCGAAGCGGTTGAAGCCGTAGATGCGCTCCTTGTCGTCGAAGCCGGGCATGGTCACCACGCCCTCGTCGGCGGCCAGGATGGCGCGGGTGAGCGGATGGTCGGGAAAGCGGTGTTCCACGATATGCGGCAACGGCGGGTAGCGCACCAGAACGGCGCCGCCTTCGCCCACGACCTCCACCACCACGCCGGCTTCGACCGCGCTGCCGGCGGCGATGCGCGAGAGCCATTGCAGGTCCAGCACCACGCCGGCCACCGCCAGCGGGGCGCCGGCGGCGTCGCGCTCGGTCCGCAGCAGGAACACCACGTTGCGCCCGGAGAAGCGCGAGAGGAACAGCTCCGTCATGTGCACGTCGTCGCTGGCGAGGGCCGCCTTGAAATAGGGCCGTTCCGCGATGTTGAGGCCCATGCCCAGCGGCGCATGGGCGCACACCACCTGTCCGGCGGGGTCGGCCACGAACGCGCCCTGGATGCCGGAAACCTCATCGGCAAGGCGGGTGAGCAGGCGGGCGCAGCCCTGGGGGTCGTCCACCAGGCCGGCCGATTGCCGCGAGAGAACCTCCAGCACCGTGCGCGCGCGGGTGAGCCCCTCGAGCTGGGCGAGCGTCGCCCGGCGGGCGAGGTCGCGCACGTCGCTTTCCACCTCGAGGATGAGGGCTTGCCGGTCGCCGATAAGGGCGATGACCCGCTCGGCCGAGAGGGGCAGGGCCACGAGGCAGATGAGAAAGAGGATGCGCAGGCGTAGGCTCGAGCGCCGTGTTGCTCCGGCGGGAGGAACCACGCCACTCCGTTCGACCATCGCTCGGCCTTGCTCCCCCGCGCAAAGAATCCGATGGACTGTGCCACCCGGCTCCCTGCGATCTTCTAAACCCATATCGAGGGTTTGGGGAGATACGTTCGGACCGCCCGGCCGGATGGTTTTCCACGGAATCGCAAGCTGATACCGTCCTGCAACGGGAAAGCCGGCGTGGCGGCACGCAAACGGCGAGACCATGGGCATCCGCCCGCAGAAAGAGTGTACGCATCCACAGGGGGACAAGGCGGCCATGGGCATGAGCGAACGGCTGGAAGAGGTACGCGCGCAGGTGGCGGAGGCCTGCCGGGACTGCGGGCGCGCCGAGGACGCGGTAACCCTCATCGCCGTCTCGAAGACCTTTCCCGCCGCCGACATCCTTCCGGTGATCGCGGCCGGGCAGAAGGCATTCGGCGAGAACCGGGTCCAGGAGAGCCGGGAGAAATGGCCGGACCTGCGCGCGGCCCATGCGGGCCTGGAGTTGCATCTCATCGGGCCTTTGCAGTCCAACAAGGCGCGCGATGCGGTGGGCCTGTTCGATGCGATCCACACGGTGGACCGGCCGAAGATCGCCGCGGCCCTGGCCGAGGAGACGGCGCGCGCCGGGCGCCAGCCGCAGCTGTTCGTGCAGGTGAACACGGGGGCGGAGCCGCAGAAGGCGGGCATCCTGCCGGAAGCCGCCGACGCCTTCATCGCCGAATGCCGGGAGCGCCACAAGCTCAAGATCTTCGGCCTCATGTGCATTCCGCCGGTAGGCGACGTGCCCGACCCGCACTTCGCCCTTCTGGCCAAGATCGCCGCGCGCAACGGCCTTTCCGGCCTTTCCATGGGCATGAGCGCGGACTTCGCCGCGGCCATCCGCCAGGGGGCGACGCACATTCGTGTGGGCAGCGCGATTTTCGGCCACCGCCCGGCCCTCAAGGAGGCTTGATGTCCCGCCGATTCGCAGATATAGAGGCCCCCTTCCCGCGGGATGCTCCCATCGTCTAGCGGTCTAGGACGTCGCCCTCTCACGGCGAAAACAGGGGTTCGATTCCCCTTGGGAGCGCCATTCTTTTCAAGACCTTAGCCCCGCCCGATGCGGGGCTTTTGTGTTTCTGGGAAGAATTTGGGGAGTATGCGTCGGCGGACGCGGGCGGATTTTGGCGGGATTTGGTGAGTCGGTGGGGTGGGACGAAGGTCGCGCGCTCTGGGCCTCAGCTAGGCGCATCTCTCCGCGATGCGATGGACCCCGCGTACAACTGAGCCGAAAGTAGCCGGCTTGGCGTCCCATCAGCGAGCAGGAGGCTGCGCGGTGCTTAGCGCTTCCTTCTCGCTGGGGTTGACCCATTGCTGACGCTCGACAATCTTTCAGCGGCGTCCGCTTTGCGCCCGATTCCGTTGAAAAAGTCGGCGTTGCTGTTGGGCCGAAGTCCTGATTCAGTTGTCCTTGCGGATGGAGGGACGAGGCGATGATGGGCGAGCGGACCGGGGTGCAGGAGGCTCTGTTCTACGAGTTCAGCCTGGAGCGCCATGTCCCTGCCGGCCACCTCGTGCGGGCCATCGACAGGTTTGTCGACCTTTGCGGCATCCGGGCGCACCTCAAGCCTTTCTACAGCGAGACCGGTCGGCCCTCGATCGACCCGGAACTGATGATCCGGATGCTCCTCGTCGGCTATTGCTTCGGCATCCGCTCGGAACGGCGGCTGTGCGAGGAAGTCCACCTGAACCTTGCTTATCGCTGGTTCTGTCGCCTCGGGCTCGATGGCCGCGTGCCGGACCACTCGACTTTCTCCAAGAACCGGCACGGCCGTTTCCGCGACAGCGATTTGCTCCGGCATCTGTTCGAGACCGTGCTGCAGCGTTGTATCGGGGAGGGCTTGGTTGGCGGAGAAGGCTTCGCTGTAGATGCCAGCCTGATCAAGGCCGAGGCCAGCCGTCAGAAGGGTGTCGAGGGCAAAGCGGGGCTATCGCCCGAGGCAGCCGGACGCGCGGTCGAGGAATATCTCGCCGTGCTCGACGATGCAGCTTTCGGCGCGGCCACCGAAGTCACGCCAAAATTCCTCTCGCCGGCAGATCCTGCTGCCCGCTGGACCGGCGCACATGGTGGCCAAGCCTTCTTCGCCTATTCCACCAACTATCTGATCGACGTGGAGAACGCGATCATCGTCGACGTAGAGGCGACGACGGCGATCCGTCAGGCCGAAGTCCTGGCAGCGAAACGCATGATCGAACGTTCGATGGACCGCTTCGACCTTTACCCGGCACGGCTGATGGGCGACAGCGCCTATGGCTCCGCCGAGATGCTTGCCTGGCTGGTCTATAAGCATGGCATCGAGCCGCACGTTCCGGTGTTCGACAAGTCGGGACGTCGCGACGGCACCTTCAGCCGAGCCGACTTCACCTATGACCGCGAGGCGGATGCCTATGTCTGTCCGGCCGGTAAGCTCTTGCGGCAGCGCCAGAAGTTCTACCGCACACCCAAGCCCCTGGTCGATGAGGATGGCATGATGCGCTATCGCGCCAGCAAGCTGGACTGCGATGCCTGTGCCCTGAAGCCTCGCTGCTGCCCGACCACGCCTGCCCGGAAAATACCCCGCTCGATCCACGAGGGCGCCCGCGACATGGCGCGGGCCATCGCCGGCACCGACGCCTATGTCACGTCGCGGCGGCAGCGGAAGAAGGTCGAGATGCTGTTCGCGCATCTCAAGCGCATCCTGAAGCTCGACCGCCTGCGCCTGCGAGGCCCGAACGGAGCTCGGGATGAGTTCCACCTCGCCGCAACCGCCCAGAACCTCCGGAAGCTCGCCAAGCTCCTCCCGAGCGCGCCGCAGATCAGCCCGGCATGACCGGAGAAGGCGTCCGCTGGCGAAATCCGGCTCCGTGCCAGCACGCCTCACAGGCCGACTTTTTCAACGGAATCGGCCCCATACAGACCATTCGTGATAACCGCTGCGGACTCCTACACCTGGCGCAGACGTTGTCTGAACCCGTCTTGCGATCTCCGCTCACCCGACGGCGCTTCGCTCTGCCAATCCTTCGGCCAACAACTGCAGTGTGTTCACTAGCAACTGCACCGCCCATTGCGGAGAGACAACGCTCTTCTTGGCGCCGAATGATAAGCTGCAGAAGGTCCTTCGGGTGGTCGGCCCATTGTCGGCGCTTGCGACGAGATGAAGGGTCGGCGACAGCGTCAGGCAGAGATGCATTGCGTATGGATCGTCAATGGGACCGGCGACATACTGTTCGGCGCCCGAACCCGCAGGTTGATAGCGGATGCAGAGGGGCAGGCGTTCCTGGGCACCGGCATGGGGGACGCCAAGGGTGATGCTGGCGCGGTGCGTGGCCGACGGGTCGATGCTGAACGTCACGCCGATGTGGGGCTCGATCGTGTCGAGCGAGGTGAAGAGGGCCGGGTCGCACCAAGCTCTGATGATTGCTTCGGACGGTGCATGGATAAGACGGCGGTGTCGGACGAGCAACGGACGCGGATGGGCTGAGGAAACGTGGGGGAACATGAAGCGACCTCTCGCATGAGAAGAGCGCCTCACCCCGGCCTGGGTGGCTTTATGGAGAAGGTCGAGAGAAGGACCAACGATATTTTCGCTGGTCGAAAATAGAAGGGAAGAGAGAGGATTGTTTCTGGTCTTGAGATGGAGGGCCCAGGCTGGGCATGAGACGCTGCCGGGCAGAAGCGCGCCGGCAAAGGTCATATAGGAATAGTATCGTCCTCAAAACACGGGACACCTGTTCAGAGTAAACTCACTTTCTCCAGAACAGTACATCACGCCGCATTCAGAGCTGCCTCTATTTTCCTTGCGAGATCCTCTTCTCTCAACTCACTTGCGGCCAGCGCCAACCATGTCTTCACTGCTGTGGCGTCGTCCATGGTCAGTTCGTAGCCGTTGAGGGCGAGAAACAGCTCGCACACGACGAAGGAGGTGCGCTTGTTGCCGTCCACGAAGGGATGGTTCTTGGCGATGCCGTAGGCGTAGGCAGCAGCCAAGGCCGACACGTCGGAGGCGGAAAGCCGCACTTGGCCAGCTTCGTCATGCTGCATGTAGTGGTAGCGGTTCTTCGGGCGATCGAGTGCCGTTTCCAACAGCCCCTCATCCCGCACACCCCTGCCGCCGCCATGCTCCGCGAGCTGGGCATCATGAACGGAGAGAACAACGGCCTTTGTGACCCAGCGCGGTTCCTGCCGGACGGCCGGCTCGTTCACTTCGCCAGCTCACGCAGCACGTTGCGCCGCTTCTTCATGATCTTGCGGGCTGCCTCCATCTGCGCCTCGAACTCCGGTTCGTAGGGCGTGAGGTGATAGCCATCCGGCGTCTCGGTCAGATAGAGCGTGTCGCCCTGCTCCACCTTGAGGCGGGCCAGCACCTCCTTGGGCAGCACGGCGCCGACCGAATTGCCGATCTTTCCAAGCTTGAGCGCGACCATGGCGACAGCTCCTTCCGTATGTACAGATGTATGAACGAACGCAGGACGTCAAGGCAGGTCCGCTTCCGCGCCCAGCTGAGCGGGCCTGCGTCAGCCCAATCACTCCTCGGTAAAGGGCTCCCAGTCGTCGATGAGACGATGAACCAGCGAGAAGTCCGTGTACCGGGCATGCAGGCGCGCGGAGAGG
This sequence comes from Xanthobacter sp. AM11, assembly GCF_047444035.1. Lineage (NCBI taxonomy): Bacteria > Pseudomonadati > Pseudomonadota > Alphaproteobacteria > Hyphomicrobiales > Xanthobacteraceae > Xanthobacter > Xanthobacter sp. AM11. Next base: position 674,294 of record NZ_JBLAOA010000001.1, on the reverse strand, counting down.
TCGGCGTCACCCGCTTCGCCAACGGCCGCGATCACATCCTCCAGGGCCAGTGCCATGAAGGGCACCCCGTCAGGCCGACGGTCGAGCATGGAGCGGTAAAGCTCCACGGCATACCAGGCCTCCCGGTTGGCGGCAGGCGCGATCGTGACGAAGAGGCCATGGGCACCCTGCCCCCACCGCTCGCGGATCAAAGCGGCCAGGAGATGCTCGGCGGTGAGCTGGGCGAGGTGACCGGTCAGAAGGCTCGGCGCCTCGGGATCGAGATGAAGGGCGCAGGCACGGGTGAGTTCCCGATACCGGGCAGACCCACTCCGTCCCGGCTGTCGCATATCCTCGGAATACTTGACCTCAATGGCGATGAAGGCGGGCCTGCCGTCCGGGCCGGTACCGCTCACGAAGAGGTCGAATGCGGTGTAGTCGCCAAGATAGCGCGGATCACCACGCCCCGGCGAGTGCTCGAAGGCCAGCTTCTCCACCTTCGCGAAGAAACCGGGGAAGAGGCGCTCGAAGAGCCGATGGCAGCGTTCCTCGTCCACCTGGCACAGTGCGAACAGGTTGAAGGTGAGCGGCTGGCTCGACAGGAGATTCTCCCACAGGCGCTGCTCATCGATGAGGGCGCCATATTCTCGATAGGCTACGGCACGGCGAGCCAGCCGGGCGATGTCCGGCGTCAAGAAATTACGGCCCTGCTTGGCATCCACTTCGCTGAGACGACTTCCGAGAACACGTTGACTGCCACTCCGGGATCGATGCCGCCCCGGCTTCATTCCGCACATTTCACGCCAAGTCGACTGGAGCAAGCGCGCGCAGCATGCAAATCGTGTGTCGCCAGACTCGTCCACATGAAATCGACGTAAAATATCCCTAGGAACCACGGGCAAGGTTGCGTTAACTTGCCCATAACCATCTGATATATCGTCCATTTTGTCACCACTTTCGCGTCCGGTGACATAAATTCCCGCGGCGCTGCGGCGATTTAACACACCTCCAATTCAACGTGTTTGGGCGTCCAAAACGCTATATTAGAGGCCGGCTTTTTCCGGCGCCTTCTCTAGTTACCTCTGAGGCGCTTGATGACGACCTATCTTCCCCGCTCCCTTCTGTCCGTCAGGACGATAACTCTGCCGCCTGGCTTCGACTGGCAATGGTTGTGTGAACAGCCGGCCATTCCGTTGATGCCTGTGGCCCAGATCGCCGAAGCCAACGAACCCCCTGCCCGATCGCGCGAAGGTAGCCGCTACATTCGACGCTATCAGGTATTTGACCTGTATGATGCGATCTGCTTCGCGAATTATAAGGGTGCAATTCTTAATATAGAGCTGACTATTTCCTGGAAGTTGGCTGGTATATCATCGCCCACAGACGTGAATCGGGCTTACAACGTGCTTATGGACCGATTTCGGAAATTCATGGTCCAGAGACGTTATCCAGCTTACTATTATGCTGTTTTTGAGAACGACCGTAAGATTGGCTATCACAATCATATCGGGCTTCATGTTCCGAACAGCCTCCAAGCTGCCTTCCGGCGCTGGATTAAGAACATCGAGCTAGAAATTGTGCAGGGCACGACTACAGGTCGACTGTTTCACATCAGGCTCCACAAGCAAAGCAGCGTCAAGAGCCAGTGGCAATGGTTCAAGTATTGCGTGAAGGGGCTAGATCCATCGCTGACGAAGCGCGATAAGCAACTCGGAAAGCCAGACGCCAATTCGCTCGCTGGCGTTTGGCGACGGGAAACCGGATATGTTGAGCTTCAACGTGTCCGGATCGCGCGATCACTCGGACATAAGGCCCGCAGGGACGCGAGCTACACGCCAAAGCATTGTATTACCAACATTAGCGAGCCAAACCGCTATAGCGACTGGGAGTTTGAGAGGGGCCGAGTGGATAGGGGGGAAGTTATCGTCCAACTGAGCGACGACTGAGGGGTGAGCACACGTCTGGGAGCACTCCATTTTCCGGCGTTGGATAATGGAGTGCTCCATTTCCCGAGCAACAGAGGCGCGCGCCAAAGAATTGTATGAAAACAATGAGTTAAATGGCGCATTTTGGCTGTGCGCGATTTTTTGAGCCGACCCCTACTTAATGGGAAGGAAACAGACGGCTCAGGAGGGCCTCCAGGCCCCTGTCCTGCTGGGGCAAGCCGCCATCACGAACGATGGTCCCCCGGCCGGGGTAGAAATTCCACTGGTCAATCTTGAGCTGGTACAGCGTCTTGCGCTCGAACATGATCCCGAGGCTGTTGAGGCGGTCGATGGCTTGCACCATTTTGGGCGGGTCATCGGGGAGTGGAGCATCAGTTTGGATGGTGGTCTTGGGCATGGTTTTCTCCTTTAGCCAGCTCCTGCTCAGCATTGGGCCCAGGGGGGCATTGGTGCTGGGGGCTAGAGGGAGTGCTGGTGGTCATGGAGATGTTGGTGGGTGGATGGTGGGTGGATGGTGGGTGGATCGATCGGTGATCGAAGGGGGATATCGCGATATTGTGCGCGACGTACAGCCTGAACACCGACGACCTGCGTCGCGTTTCGGGTGTGGCCCAGACAAGCTCGGGCGCGTTGAGAGCGGAAATAGTCTTTAGGGACCCAAGGGATACCAATACGGCATTCGTTCTAATCGCGAGACCCAAGGGCTGCGCCGATATTGAATAAAAAACGGCCCCGTCTCCCTTGGCTTCGGGAGACGGGGCCCTGTCCGGCCGGCACTTTTAGAACATCAGTCCTTCTTGGCCCCCAGACCGAAGGGCTGCAGCCCAGAAAGATCCGCGCCCGGTGGGATTTCATCGCGGGTGTGGCCGAGCAGCTCGAGCATGCCGTCAATCCCTTTCTGTTCAAGCACTTGACCGTCACGGACAATCAAGCCCTTTCCGGGATAGAAAGTCAGGTCTCGCACCTTGAAGTAGGTCTGATCCTCATCCATGCGGAAAGGAATGTTGAAGATGAATAGCATCTCCGAAAACTCTTCCGTATCAAAGACTTCACGGACAAACTCCTGGTAGGTTTCCACCTCGTATATCGAAGTCTCCGTTGGCTGGTCCTCGTGCGGCGGTTGTCCGGAGCAGGCCGCGGCTCGGTTACGCTCCTCCATCACCCAGCTCCGCCAGGCAGTGCGTGAAGCCAGTCCCGGGCTGCGTCCATGGTGCCCAGAGTGCGGCGGCCGACCTTCTTGATCTTCAGCTGTCCGGATTCAATTTCCTTGTAGGCGAGTGACCGGCCGATCCCGGCCCACTTACAAAACTGCAGAACTGAGAGGGCACCATGCCCGTTTTCTTGTGCCATATTCAGCCTCCATTTGAAGTTGGCTCTGGCGATATAGAGGCAGCTTCGCGCATGACTCATCGCGGTAGCGATTTTTTTGCTGGGGCTTCGAAGCAACTGGGCGGAACCTCTACGCGGAGGCTTAGCCGTCGGGGGCGGGCCGGAGCTGCGGCAGCATTGGCCGCCACCCGATAACGGCATCCAGACAATCAGCTCGTAGAGTCCTGGATAGGCGCTGCCAACACAGCGCGTGCGCCAAGGCTGAGTGCGGGTGCTCGCATTCGCCATCCCACGCCCGCTCGGCAAGGGCCGGACGAACATCGACAAGATCGCTGTCCACGACTCCGCTTGACGCCCTTCGCCTCCTGCATCCGGATTTGACGTAGCGGCGTGGTAGCGCTCGACCGCGATCTGTCTGGAGCGGACGGCGGCAATTTGCCGAGGTTCGTGTCCGGTGGATGGGGGGAAGCATGCGGGCGCGCATCCATCGCGGGACAAAGCAGATCGGCGGCTCCGTGATCGAGCTGGAAGCCCAGGGGCAACGTCTGCTGCTCGACTGCGGCCTGCCTCTGGATGGCGATACCAATGATGAAGCCGTGCTTCCACCTGTACCCGGGTTCTCGGAGCCCGACCCGTCGCTGCTCGGCGTCGTGATCTCCCATGGCCATCGCGACCATTGGGGATTGCTCGGGCGGGCTCATGCAGGGTTGCCTATCTTCTTGGGCTCGGCCACCGAACGTATTCTGAACGCCTCCGCCTTCTTCATTCGCGACCTGCCGGCCATCTCGGCGGCCGGACACCTCGCGGATGGCGAGCCGCTGTGTATCGGCCCATTCACAATCACGCCGCATCTGGTCGATCATTCGGCGTTCGACGCCTATGCGCTGACAGTCGAAGCTGGCGGGCGACGCCTCTTCTATTCGGGCGACATCCGCAGCCACGGCCGCAAGGGTGCCCTGTTCGAGCGGCTGCTGAGCCGGCCGCCCCAGGGCATCGACGTGATGCTGATGGAGGGATCGAGCCTCGGACGGCTGGATGAAGATGCGCGCTTTCCCACCGAGACCGAGATCGAGGCCGCGCTGACGGACGTGATCCGTCGCACGCCCGGCATGGCGTTGGTGGCCGCATCGGCCCAGAACATCGACCGGGTGGTCTCCATCTTCCGCGCGGCGAAACGCTGCGGGCGCAAGCTGGTGGTCGATCTCTATGCCGCCGAGATGCTGCACGCGACGGGCAGGGACAGCATTCCCCAGACGTCCTGGCCGGAGGTGGCCTTGTTCACCCCGCGGCACCAGCGGGTCAAGGTGAAGAGGGCCGAGCGCTTCGACCTGATCGAGCGGCACAAGAGCGGTCGCCTTTATCCGGAAGACCTTGCTGCGCATCCTGAGCGATACGTGCTGCTGTTCCGGGCAAGCCTGCTCGACGATCTGGTGAAAGCCGGATGCCTCTCGGGTGCCCATGCCATCTGGTCGCAATGGGCCGGCTATCTGAAGGATGAGAAGACCGCCGCGCTCCTCGCAACGCTGAAGGCGCACAGCGTCGGCTTCGAGGTCATCCATACCTCGGGCCACGCCTCGATCCCCGATCTGAAGCGGCTCGCGGGCGCCATTGCGCCGCGGGTCCTGGTGCCGATCCACACCTTCGAGGCGGACCGGTTCCCGTCCCTGTTCGAGAACGTCTTCGTGCGGCACGACGGCGAATGGTGGGAGGTGTGAATGGCTGGGTTCAAGCGTGGCATCCGCAAGCCGGGCATGATGGATGCCCTTGCGGAACTGGCGGCCCAGCCAAGCTGGTGGCGCGACGTGCTTCAGGACGAGAAACTCATCATCGGCGTGCGCGACAACTACCTTAATGTCTATTGGCACGGCCAGTCCATCTTCAAGGTAGAGATGAAGAAAGAGAGGGGGATTGTCGCCACAACGCACCCCAAATATCTCCTAAATCCAGATCTCAAGCGTCAGATTGCTCTCGACCCGTCCACAAGCGAGTTCCGCTTCGATCCAAATCTCCTCCTCACGCACCGTTACGTCCCAGGTGAGACGCTGGAGAAGCTCAAAAAGGCGGCCCAGCGCTACGCGGGCAAAGAAAAGCGTGGTGTGCAGGAGATCGCCGAAGCCAACACGAACCTCGTCGATGTCGAGATCGCGTTTCGAGAAGATGCCGAGGGCCGCCGCGTCCCACGTATTGATTTTGCTACTTTCGAGGAGCGCGCATCCGGAATCGAGTTGGCTTTCTGGGAGGCAAAGCTATTCGGAAATGCGGAGTTGTCAGATAACGAAGACAAGGGGGTTATCGCACAAATCAAAGGTTACGACCGCTTTCTGATTCAAAATCGCGATGAAATTACAACAAATTATCAGATAATCGCGAAAGATATTTCACGTATCGTAGAAATGAGCGACGGTGCACGTTCTTTGTCGCCTGCCATCCGTCGCATCGCGGATGGAGAAACGCTGCATCTCACAAAGCCTGATGATGTACGCCTCGTGGTATTTGGGTTCACAGAACAACAGCGCGACGGAATCCTAATGCCTCTGTTTACTCGGCTCGAGAAGCACCTTGGATCAGGGCGCTTCTTGGCCCGGGGTAAGTCCTCGGGCATGCGCCTGAAACTGTGAGCCGGCGACCTCGGTCCCCGTTCCTTGTCCCCGCCGCCAGCGCCCGCAAGAGTTGTTCCGCATCCGCTCCGGCCCGGTGCCGGGACGGAGCTTCCTCCATCGCCGCCAGAACAAGTTCGCAGCACCCCTCCGGCAGGGTGCGCAGCAAGCCGGCCCAATTGCCGAGGCTGAAGCTGGGCCTGATGCCTCCGGCATCGAACAAGCGTCTCGGCGCCCCGAGGTCCACCTCGTGGCCCTCGCGCGAGGCCGTCTGTTGACAGAACCGGCCGATGAAAACGCTCTCTTTCCAAACTGATGGAGAGCGCTCAACCGGCCGGAACTGTGAGATGTGCGGGTGCGGGCGGGCTTCAGGGCTGCCCCTTCACCTTGAACTTCGCGCCGCTGTAATGGGCGTCGAAGGCGAACGTGGTCTTGTCCGCAGGCAGGGCGAAGTGGGCCAGCAGATGGGCCTTGAAGGGGGCTCCGGCAAGCTGTCGGTCGATATAGACCGTGAAGCGGTCGTCCCGCACGTTGTAGACGACGCGACCACGCGGCCAATCCTCGTATTCTCCGATCACCTTGAGCCTGCGCTGCAGGTTCGGCCAGAACTCATAGTGGGCAGTGGACTCGGTCTTGAAGTCTCCGTAGTCCTCCGCCTCCTGCCACGGCGTTTTGCACGAGGCGAGTTCCGGCCGGCCGCCACGCATGACGAACCAGAAGATGCCTACGCACGCTGCTGAAGGCTCGGCCCCGTTCTCCAGCATCTCATCCCGGGCTTCGGCGGGCTTGGTCACATGTGCCGTCATGATCTGGCCTCCTTGCTTCAGCGGGAATAGTTGTCGGCCTTAGGGCTGTGCTGCGGCACGACGCAGAGGCGGTAGAGGATGGGGTCGTCGGTCGCCGACATCAGGCCGCCCTTTCGCAGCTGGACAGCGAGGGTGCCGAGATAAAGCGGGGCAATCTCGAACTTGATGCTCCCCCGGTCTCCCACGGATTCGCAAGCGGTGTCGATCTCGTAGAAGTAGCCCTGCGCGGAGATGCGGCGGATGCGGCAGTGGGTCTCGTATAGATGAATCTCGGACTTGGTGATGAGCATCCGGTCCTTGCTGTCCGGGTCATCGCAGCCGCCGTCCTGCCCCGATGAATAGAGTCCCGGCTGGATCGGCTCCAGCTGTCGGTTCAGGGCGTAGCCCGTGCTCGGCCACAAAAGGAAGACGGCGCTCGCGAGCACTATCGAGGCTAAATGCCCCACCAGAAAGACCATACGGCGCATGACGCGCTCCCCTTGATCGTGAACCCAGTTGGATCAGAAACCGGACCAGGGCCGATCAGGGTTGGCCCGGCCCGACTGTCGCCGCGCCCATCAGCCCCCTCAGCCGCTCCGGCTTCATCACCTTCACCATATTCACGTAAGGGGTCAGGAATTGTGCGAGCTCGGTGAAACCTCCCGCTTCGAAGGTGACGCGCAGGCTGCCATCCGCCAGCATTTCCATCCTCTGATCGGGATGCAGGGACTAGTTCCTGAACTCCGGTGCAATCGACGGGTCGAACACCAGTTCGATGGGCTCCGGTTCTTCCTGAAAGAACCCGAATGAGCGCTCCGCATAGGCCCGCAGGCTGAAGTCCTCCGGGCGGCTCGCCAGCTCCTCCAATTCAGCGACCGCGTCGATGCGGTCCAGTCGGAGTTGGTGGGGCTGGTCGTTGTCGGGAAAGCCCACCACCAGATAGTGGGACCGCCCGAAGATCAGTCCATAGGGGATGGCCCTATAGCTCCGCGGTGTTTCGTCGCCGACCTTCCGATACCGGACTTCGAGCAGACGGGCGGCGAGGATGGCATCTCGGATGGCCTTCAGGACCTCGGGCTTGCAGAGCTGTGCCGGCCCCGGTGTATGCGCCCAGACCTCGGTTTCCAGATGCAGCTCGACGTCCGGTTCCAGGCGCCGACGGTCCGCCGCGCGCAGGCCGGCACTGATCTTCCGGGAGAGGCTGTCCAACAGGCTTGCGCGCGCGGGATCGCGCGCCTGCATGGCCTGGGCGAGATTCCGCAACTCCGCCAATTCCGCGGCCGTGGGCGTGGTGATGAACCGAACCCCCTTGGGGAGATTGGGAAGCCGGAAGCGGACAATCTTGCCGTCGTGTATGCGCTCCAGCGGCCCGAACAGATCGGCGACGAGGTTGCGCATGCGCTCGGCCGTGCTTCGGGATACGCCGTGCTCGGCGCTGATCTCTTCCAGGCTGAGGCCAGTGGATGAAGCGGCCAGATTCAATGCGAGTTCAAGCGACGCCCGCACCTTGTCGAAACGCATGACATAAGCCCGCAATTATCCGGTGACCGCCACAGGAGCAGGGCGCCACCCAATGATGCAACCTATTGGCGAAGCATGAGCCCGGCAATGCGAGATTCTATCTGAAATCTCGATTATCTGAAAAGCCGATTATTTCGGCGTCCGCTCCCCCATGCGGATGCCGGAATTGCCGCGCGACCTTCGTCAGCCCCGTTACGCCAAACTGCGCGAACTCATGATTGAGGCGCGCAAGGCAGTTGGGCTGTCACAGGCGGCGGTCGCGGCAAAACTCGGCCGGCCGCAGTCCTACATCGCCGATATTGAACGCAACGAACGGCGCATCGACGTCATCGAGTACCTGGCGCTCGCCGATGCCATTGGGTGCGATGCGATCGGCATTCTGGAGCAAGTTCGCGCAGAGCCGGGCGAGTGACGAAGAGAGGTGGTCCTTCGTTCCGGCCACCAAGCGTCACCCCTTCTTCGCTGCCAACTCCTTCACATTGCTCTCCGGCACGATGCCCAGCTTCGGAAAGGCGGCTCGGATAGTGTCGGCCACATAGGACGGCGCGAGGTGGGCGTAGTGCTTCTCGGTGATGCGCGTGTCCGCATGCCCGAGTTGCGCGGCGATCACGCCCATGGGTACCCCGGCCATGGCCAAAGTGCTGGCATGGGTGTGGCGGAGCACATGAAAGCCGATAGCCGGCACGATCTTCGCCGCAGCGCAGGCTTCCGCCAGCGGCCGTGTCTGCTGCGCCGGCTTCCAGGGGCCGCCGTCATCGCGCGCGAACGCCAGCGCGCTGCCGTCCTTGCCATGGGTCAGGCTGCGGAACAGCGCCGTGGCTTCGTCGGTCAGGACGATGTGACGAGGCTTGCCCCCTTTCGCCTCCCGCACTGCGGCCGTGCGAGCATCGAGATCGATGTCCACAACCTTCAAGCGGGCCAGCTCGCTATATCGCGCACCTGTCAGCAGTGCACCGCGCACCAACGAACGAAGTGGCTCCGCACAGGCGTTCACCAGCCGCGTGCATTCGGCGGGCTTCAAATAGCGGATCACCGGCGCATCCACCGCAGCGAAGGGCTTCACTGCGCGCCACGCTTCGTCACTGCTGATGTGCCGTTCGTGCCAAGCGTGGTTCAGGGCCGCCTTCAACACCGTGAGGATGCGATTGGCGGTGGCGCGTCGCGAACGCACGGCATCCGTATCGTCGTGATCCACCGCCCGTGTGGCCCGTTCCTTGGCGGTGCTCTTGGTCCGGACCATCTTGGGTGCGGTGGCGATGCCCCGATGCCAATCCCGGATGCGGCGCGTGGTGAGCTTCGCCAATTCTACACCGCCAAGCGACGGACGAATGTGGATCTCAATGACCCGGCGGGTGGCATATTCCGACCGGCCGCCCTTCCCCACATAATGGGCGATGTAGTCGTCGCAGGCGTCGCCCACGGTGTAGGGGCCGGCGCTGGGGGAGAGCCCCAGCGCACGGCGCTCCTCTTCCTGGAACCAGCCGCGAGCCGCCGCCTGGGCTTGGCTGAAGGACAGGTGTGCGGCGCCATCCGCATCCTGCACGTCGTCCGTCGAGCCGAGCGCATGTTCCGTGTAGCGCTTGCGCTCGCCATCCCATCGCCGGGCCAGCCAGCTGCCGCCACTCTTCTTCCGCCGATAGCCGAGGGCGAGCCCGCCATCGAGCTGCTTCCAATAGGGCTCCCCCCGGACGGCAAGGCGTGCTCGGGCGGTGCGGGTTTCGAGGGCTGTATCTCTGACGGTGCGGGCCATGGGAAGAATGGGAAGATTCTGGGGAGTAAGTGGAGACGACCGTCAGCGGATTCCCGCAAACGGATACGGCTTAACATATTGTGATTCAACGATCCAGCAGGATCCACCTTAGTCCGCCAATACCCATGTATTCTCCCTCTCACGGCGAAAACAGGGGTTCGATTCCCCTTGGGAGCGCCATTCTTTTCAAACACTTACGAGAATTTTGCGGCGCGCTGTCCAACGCGTGGCCAATATATGTGCGTGGACAGTGCGTTACTAAAATACCACAACCCAGCTTGGGCGACCCTCGGTATGCCGCGGCGAAATTCAGCGCCACGCGTCGCGCAGGCGAGCCTCGTACGCGCCCTGCCCGTTGTCGCCTTTCTGCCCGGTGGCGCGCACACGGCCGTAGGCATCGGTGAAGGTCGGGGCAGGCGGCGCTGCGTCGGTGATCATGCGCATGCCGTCGCAACGTTGCTGAAGCAGGTGCTCGCCATCGCGCAGGGCGTCGCCGCTGTGCAGCTTGTGCTTGTTGCCGCGTTGGTCCGCGGCCCAATCGCAACTCATGGTGTCAGCTCCTCACTTCGATGGAAAGGATGGCGGCGCCGTGGTTGACCGACGCCGCCAGCATCCGAGCCTTCGCCCACCCCTCAGGCACGGTGGGGCCCGGCATGTCGCGAAGAGCGACGCCATCGGCGCCGCGTTGCGTCAGGGCAATGGCTTTCAGGGTCGTTTTCTTCTCCTGAGGCAGGATAATATATTGTCTTATTGATGCAAGCCAGACCTGGCGCCGATGCGCCGACGAGTGCCTAATTAGGCCTAATAATCTGTGATCTTGCGGATCGAACCTCTCGCATATATAGGACAATATATTTCCACAATAACGGGGAGGATGTCATGGCCTTGGATCCCGGGACCTTGTCCCAGCTGCTCGACGCGATCCGCCGGTTCGTCGACGAGCGGCTGATCCCCGCAGAGGCCGAGGTGGCCGAGGCGGACACCATTCCGGCCGCCATCGTGGCGGAGATGCGGGAGCTGGGCCTGTTCGGCCTCACCGCGCCGGAGGCGTTCGGCGGCCTCGGCCTCACCATGGAGGAGGAGGTCCTTGCGGTGTTCGAGCTCGGCCGCGCCGCGCCTGCCTTCCGCTCCATGTTCGCCACCAACGTGGGCATCGGCATGCAGGGCATCGCCATTGACGGCACGCCGGAGCAGAAGGCGAAATATCTGCCGGGCCTCGCCTCCGGCGAGATCATCGGCGCCTTCGCCCTCACCGAGCCGGAGGTGGGCTCCGATGCCGGATCGGTCAGGACCACGGCGCGCCGCGAGGGTGACGTCTATGTGCTCAACGGCACCAAGCGCTTCATCACCAACGCGCCGCATGCCGGCCTGTTCACCGTGATGGCGCGCACCGATCCCGGCCAGAAGGGCGCGGCCGGCGTCTCCGCCTTCGCCGTGGAGCGCGGAACGCCGGGCCTGTCCACCGGCAAGCCGGAAAAGAAGATGGGCCAGCAGGGGGCCCATGTGTGCGACGTGATCTTCGACGACTGCCGGGTGCCGGCATCTGCGCTCATCGGCGGCGTCGAGGGCCAGGGCTTCAAGACCGCCATGAAGGTGCTGGACAAGGGCCGCCTGCACATCGCCGCCGCCTGCGTGGGTCTTTCCGAGCGCATCCTCGACGATATGCTGGCCTATGCGGTGGGCCGCAGGCAGTTCGGCCGGCCGCTGGCCGAGTTCCAGCTGCTGCAGGCCATGTTTGCCGATTCGAAGGCAGATGCCTACGCCGCCCGCTGCATGGTGCTCGATGCCGCCCGCAGGCGCGATGTGGGGCAGGACGTGAGCGTGGAGGCCTCCTGCGCCAAGATGTTCGCCTCCGAGGCGGTGGGGCGGATCGCCGACCGCAACGTGCAGGTCCATGGCGGCAATGGCTATATCCGCGAATACCGGGCCCAGCAGCTCTATCGCGATGCCCGCCTGTTCCGGATCTATGAGGGCACCACCCAGATCCAGCAGATCATCATCGCCAAGGCGCTCACCGCCGAGGCGAAGGGACGCGCCGGACTCTAGGCGCCGGCGCGGCGGCGGGCGCCGCCGCCGGTTCATCCGGGCGGCGGGCGGCGGCTTCCGGGTCCAGGGCCTTGAAGTTCGTCAGCATCTTGTCGAGGTAATGGATCAGGTGGATCTTGTCCTCGGTGGAGAAGCCGGCCAGCGCCGCGTCGTAATAATCGGCGATGACGGGGCGCATGTTGGCGTCCCACAGGCTGCGCCCCTTGGCGGTCAGGCGGATGAGGCGCGAGCGGTTGTCGTTGGCGTCCACCGCGCGCTCCACATAGTCCATGGCCTCGAGCCGCTGCAGCACGCCGGCGAGGTTCTGCCGGCTGACCAGCAGGAAGGCGGCAAGGTCGCCCACCGCCACGCCCTCGGCGAAGGCGGGGCGGGTGAGGGCGCCGAGCACCGCCCATTGCTGGGTGGTGATTTCATAGTCGTCCAGCGCCCGCGTGCCGGTCTTGTGCAACATGTTGGCGCATTGGTAGAGCCGGAAGAAGAGCCTGTTGCTCAGGCCCGGCGAAATCCCGCGCGAAGTGCCGCCATTCTTTTTCATTCCAGCACTTTGACCGTGCCGCACGGCTCGGTCAAGGGAGCTGTCGCACGCCGAAATAAGGAAATATATTGACGTAAAAAGCGCGAGCCGTTAGAGCGGTGTCATAAGGGCGGCGGGCGCATCGGACAGCGACGTCTCGCAAAAGTCGGCGAAAATAGACCGGCATCCGGCGCATTCGCCCACGCCTGCGACCATGGAGGACGACCACCGTGCGAGGCCTGAAAGGTAAAGTAGTTGTGGTAACTGGCGGCGGCGGCGGGATCGGATCGGCAACCTGCCGGCGCTTCGCCGAGGAAGGCGCCCGTGTCGTGGTCGCCGACATCAGCGCGGCCGCGGCCGCGACGGTGGCGGAAGACATCAAGGCCGCCGGCGGCGAGGCCGCCACCGCGGTGGTGGACCTGACCGATGCCGCCGCCACCGCCGCCAAGGTGGCCGAGGTGGAGAGCGCCTTCGGCCCCATCGACATCCTGGTCAACAATGCCGGCTGGGACCTGTTCGTGCCGTTCCTGAAGTCTGAGCCCGATTTCTGGACCAAGATCATCGACATCAACCTGCGCTCGGTGCTGAACATCACCAAGCCGGTGCTGGCCTCCATGATCGCGCGCGGCGTTGCCGGGCGGGTCGTGTCCATCGGCTCGGATGCGGGGCGGGTCGGCTCCTCGGGCGAGGCGGTCTATGCCGCCTGCAAGGCCGGCGTCGTCGCCTTCATGAAGACGCTCGCCCGCGAGCATGCGCGCAACGGCATCACCTTCAACACCGTGTGCCCCGGCGTCACCGAGACCGCCATGCTGGAAAGCTTCATGGAGGCGGCCGGCGACAAGGACAAGCTGCGCACCGCCTTCACCCGCGCGGTGCCGCTCGGCCGCCTCGGCAAGCCCGAGGACCTGCCCGGGGCCATCCTGTTCCTGTCCAGCGACGACGCCGCCTTCATCACCGGCCAGGTGATCTCGGTCTCCGGCGGCCTCACCATGCACGGTTGAGGAGGGAAATCATGAGCTATACTGACATTCTATACGATATCCGCGGCGGCGCCGCCTGGATCACCATCAATCGCCCGGACAAGTACAACGCCTTCCGCGGCCACACCGTGGACGAGCTGATCCACGCCTTCCAGACCGCCGGCTGGGACCGCACAGTGGGCGTGATCGTGCTCACCGGCGCCGGCGACAAGGCGTTCTGCACCGGCGGCGACCAGTCGGCCCATGACGGCCAGTATGACGGCCGCGGCGTCATCGGCCTGCCCATCGACGAACTGCAGAGCCTGATCCGCGACGTGCCCAAGCCCGTCATCGCCCGCGTCAACGGCTTCGCCATCGGCGGCGGCAACGTGCTGGCCACCATCTGCGACCTCACCATCGCCTCCGACAAGGCCCAGTTCGGGCAGGTGGGCCCCAAGGTGGGCTCGGTGGACCCGGGCTTCGGCACCGCCTATCTCGCCCGGGTGGTGGGCGAGAAGAAGGCCCGCGAGATCTGGTATCTCAACAAGCGCTACAGCGCGGCCGAGGCCCTCGCCATGGGCCTTGCCAATGCGGTCGTGCCCCATGAGGAGCTGGACGCCGAGGTGGACCGCTGGGTGGCCGAGCTGATGGAGCGCTCGCCCACGGCGCTCGCCCTCGCCAAGGTGTCGTTCAATGCCGACAGCGAGAGCATCCGGGGCATCTCCGCTCTCGGGATGCGGGCGCTGAGCCTCTATTACGACACCGACGAGAGCAAGGAGGGCGGCGTCGCCTTCCGGGAAAAGCGCAAGCCCGACTTCCGCAGGTTCGGAAAGTAGGAGCCGGCCGGCGCACGCGCCGGCCGCTTCACCCGGCGCCGGCGCCAGGCCGCGAGATGCCAAGGCCACGCGAAAGTGGCCCAACCCAATCCGGCAGGAAAAGCCCCAGGTAGGAAGCCCATGACTGCGACGGCATATCCAATGGTTTTCGACACTGAAGACCTGACCGCCCTGCGCGATCTCGCCGCCAGGTTCGCCGCCGAAAAGCTCGCACCGGGCTATCGGGAGCGCGAGCGCACCGGCTGCTTCGGCAAGGACCTGGTGCGCGAGATGGGCAGCCTTGGCCTGATCGCGCCCGAATTGCCCGAGGCGTTCGGCGGCAGCGGCGCGGGCAGCATCTATTCGGGCGTCATCATCGAGGAGATCGCCAAGGGCGACTTCAACTTCGGCTATGTGAATGTCCTCGCCTCGCTCAATGGCCAGATCCTTGCGAATTTTGCCAATCCCGAGATCAAGCGCCACTTTCTACCCAAGCTCACCGCCGGCGAGATCATGCTGGCCATCGCGCTGACCGAGCCGCGCGGCGGCTCGGACGCGGCCAATCTCGGCCTCAGGATGGAGCGCTCCGGCGACCATTATGTCATCAACGGCGAGAAGACCTCCATCTCGGCCGCCGACCAGGCCGCCGCCGCGGTCGTCTTCGCCCGCACCGGCACGCCGCAGGACAAGGCGCACGGCGTGTCCGCCATCTTCGTGCCCATGGACACCCCCGGCATCTCCACCACCCGCTTCACCGACGTGGGCCAGCACGCCATCGGCCGCGGCTCCATCTTCTTCGACAACGTCAGGGTGCCGGTCGATCACCTGCTGGGGGAGGAGAACAAAGGTTTCGTGCAGGTGATGCAGGGCTTCGACTTCTCGCGCTCGCTCATCGGCCTGCAATGCCTTGGAACGGCCCGCCAGTCCCTCACCGAGACCTGGGCCTATACTGGCGAGCGGCGTGCTTTCGGCAAGCCGCTCGCCTCGTTCCAGGGCATCGCCCACCAGCTCGCCGATTTCGACACCCGCGTCGAAGGCGCCCGGCTGCTGAGCTACAACGCGCTGTGGCTCAAGGACAACGGCCTGCCGCACGTGGCCGAGGCGGCGATGGCCAAGTGGTGGCCGCCGCTTCTCGCCTATGAGGCGATCCATGCCTGCCTGCTGATCCACGGTCACGCCGCCTATTCCATTGAGCTGCCGTTCGAGCAGCGGTTGCGCGACGTGCTCGGCCTGCAGATCGGCGACGGCACCGCGCACATCATGAAGAACATCATCGCCCGCGAACGGGCGGGCCGGGCGGCGGTCGGCGCCTGATCCAAAAACGGGGAGGAAACCATGAAATTCGACGCTGTCCTCATCGCGCCGCGCCGCGCCCGGATGGAGGCCGAAGGCTTCTGGCCGGGCAAGACCCTGCTCGACTATTTCGACGTCTGCCTCGCCGAGAAGCCCGATGCCGTCGCGGTGCTCACCGTGATGACCGGCACCGGGACGCGGCGCGAAATGACCTATGCCGAGATCGACCACCTCGCCTGGCGCGCCGCTGCCGGGCTCCGCCGCCTCGGCCTCGGCAAGGACGACGTGCTGTCCTGCCAGCTGCCGAACGGCTGGGAATTCGTGGTGCTCTACATCGCCTGCCTGCGGCTGGGGGTGGTGTTCAACCCGGTGATGCCCATCTTCCGCGCGCATGAGCTCTCCTTCATGCTGCGCCATGGCGAAACCAGGGTGTTCGCCGTTCCCAAGGTCTTCCGTGGCTTCGACCACGAGGCGATGGCGCAGGGCCTCAAGGTGGGCCTGCCCGATCTGCGCCACCTCGTCGTGGTGGGCGGGGAGGGGGCCGACGCATTCGAGGCGGCGCTGCTCGATCCCGCCCTCGACGCGGAGGTGCCCGCCGTCCGGGAGATCAGCGCCCGCGACCGCGGCGACGCCAACGCGGTGTGCCAGCTCATCTACACCTCGGGCACCACGGGCGAGCCCAAGGGGGTGATGCACACCGCCAACACCATGTATTCCAACCTCGTCGCTTATGCGCAGCGGCTCGGGCTCGGCGCGTCGGACGTGGTGCTGATGGCGTCTCCCATGGCCCACCAGACCGGCTTCATGTACGGCCTGCTCATGCCGTTCATGCTCAAGGCCCGCATGGTGCTGATGGACAGCTGGGACAAGGCGCTGGCCGCCAGGGTGATCGCGCAGGAAGGCGTCACCTTCACCATGGCCTCGACGCCGTTCCTCATGGACCTTGCCAACACGGTGGAGGAACTCCACACCGATTCCTCCTCCCTGCGCATCTTCCTGTGCGCCGGCACCGCCATTCCCGGCGCGCTGGTGGAGCGGGCGCGGAAGGTTCTGGGTACCAAGATCATTTCCGCCTGGGGCATGACGGAAAACGGGGCGGTGGCCCTCGTCTCCCCCTCCGACCCCGACGAGCGCTCCATCAATACCGACGGCTTCGTGCTGCCTGGCATGGAATTGCAGATTCGCGGCGCCGACGGCACCGTGCTGCCGGTCGGCCAGGAGGGCGCGCTCTATGTGCGGGGCTGCTCCAATTTCGGCGGCTATCTGAAGCGGCCGCAATGGAATGCTACGGACGCCGAAGGCTGGTTCGACACCGGCGACATCGCCCGCATGGACGAGAAGGGCTACATCCGCATCTGCGGGCGCACCAAGGACGTCATCATCCGCGGCGCCGAGAACCTGCCGGTGGTGGAGATCGAGGGCGTGCTCTACAAGCACCCCGACATCCAGCAGGTGGCCATCGTCGCCTATCCCGACGAGCGGCTCGGCGAGCGCGCCTGCGCCTTCGTCGTGCCGAAGAACGGCAAGACCTTCAGCTTCGAGGAGATGGTCCGTTTCCTCGATAGCCAGCAACTGGCCAGGCAATACTATCCCGAGCGGCTGGAAGTCTGCGACCGGCTGCCGTCCACCGCCTCGGGCAAGATCCAGAAGTTCGCTCTGCGCACCCTGCTGCGCGAGGCCTACGAGAAGTCCCGGTCATGACCTCGCCCCTGCGACCCGGCGCACCGAACGCGTCCGACAACCGCACGGCGCGCTTCCCCCATGTCTGCCGGTGAGGACGCCATGTCGGGACCTGTTCATTGCATCGTCGATGACGGCGTTGCCCTCGTCACCATCGACAATCCGCCGGTCAACGTCACCTCGCAGGCTGTGCGGCAGGGCCTTCAGCGTGCGCTCGACGAGGCCGAGGCCGCGGGAGTGCAGCGGGTGGTGCTGACGGGCGCCGGCAAGGCCTTCATCGCCGGCGCCGATGCCCGGGAATTCGCCGCCGCGCCCGTGGCGCCCCACCTGCCGGACATCATCCGCCGGATCGAGGGCTTTCCGGCTCCGGTGGTCGCAGCCATCAACGGCACGGCCCTTGGCGGAGGGCTGGAGGTGGCGCTGGCGTGCCGGGCGCGCATCGCCGCGCCGGGGGCGACTTTGGGCCTGCCGGAAGTGACGCTCGGCGTCGTGCCCGGCGCCGGCGGCACCCAGCTTCTGCCGCGGCTCATCGGCCTTGAGCCGGCCCTGTCGCTCATCGGCGAGGGCCGGGTGATCGGCGCGAGCGAGGCGCAGGCCCTGGGGCTGGTGGATGGGGTGGCAGCCGATCCGGCGACCGCCGCCCGCACTTGTGCCATCCCGAGCCGGCCCGCCGCCGGCGCCTTGCCGGCCCCGCCGCCCGATCCGGCTGCGGTGGAGGCGGCGCGCAGGCAGGCGGCAAGGCGCAGCCCGGGCCAGACCGCGCCCCTGAAGGCCATTGATCTCGTCGATGCCTCGACCCGCTTGCCCCTCGACGAGGGGCTGGCGCTGGAGCGCGCGGCCTTCCTTGCCCTGAAGACCTCCGACCAGGCGGCGGCCTTGCGCCATGTGTTCTTCGCCGAGCGCGCCGCCATGGCGCAGGGGAAGGGCGGCGGGGCGGACATCAGCTCCGCCGTGGTGGTGGGCGGCGGCACCATGGGCGCCGGCATCGCCTACGCCCTGGCCGGAGCCGGCATTTGCGTGGCGCTGGTGGAAAGCGACGCCCCGGGCGTCGAGCGGGCGCGGGCCAATGTGGCGCGGCTCTATGCGGAGGCGGTGAAGCGGGGCAAGACCACCGCCGGGGCCGCGGAGGCGGAGCAGGCGACGCGCTTCAGCTTCCACGAGGGCTATGGCGCGCTGCCGCCGGCGGATTTCGCCATCGAGGCGGTGTTCGAGGACATGGAGGTCAAGCGGAAGGTCTTCGCCGCCCTCGATGCGGCGTTGCCGGAAAGCGCCATCCTCGCCACCAACACCTCCTATCTCGACGTGAACCGGGTCGGCGAAGGCCTGCGCCATCCGGGGCGCTTCCTCGGCCTGCATTTCTTCAGCCCGGCCCACGTGATGAAGCTCCTGGAGGTGATAAGGGCGCAGGCCACCTCCGCCGCAACGCTGGCGACGGCGCTGCGCCTCGCCGCGCGGCTGAAGAAGATCCCGGTGCTCGCCGGGGTGTGCGACGGCTTCATCGGCAACCGCATTCTCACCCGCTATCGCCAGACCTGCGACATCATGCTGATGGAAGGCGCCCTGCCGGCTGAGGTGGACCGGGCGCTGCGCGGCTTCGGCATGGCCATGGGGCCGTATGAGGTGCAGGACCTCTCCGGCCTCGACATCGCCTATGCCAACCGCAAAAGGCTCGGCTGGCGCACGAAGGACGGCTTCCGCTACATCCCCATCGCCGACCGCATCGTCGAGGAGACCGGCCGGCTCGGCCGCAAGGCGGGGGCCGGCTGGTACGACTACGCCGGCGGCACGGCCTCTGCCTCCACTTTGATCGACCGGATCGTGGTGGAGGAATCCGCCCGTGCCGGCATCGCGCGCCGCACCTTCTCCGACGACGAGATCGTCACCCGCGCGGTCAGCTCCATGATCGAGGAAGGCTTCCGCATCCTTGAGGAGGGCATCGCCGCGCGCGCCGCCGACATCGACCTCGTAATGGTCCACGGCTACGCCTTCCCGCGCTGGCGCGGCGGGCCGATGCACCATGCCGGCCGCGTCGGCCTTTCCGAAAACCTCCGCCGGATCGAGGCCTTCGCCGCCGAAGACCCGCTGTCCTGGGGTGTTCCCGACCTTTTGCGCCGCGCGGCGCGGGAGGGGCTGGGCCCGGACGACCTGAAGGGGCAAGCATGACCCAAGCCTTCATCTGCGACTATATCCGCACCCCCATCGGCCGCTACGGCGGGGCGCTGGCCCCGGTGCGCGCGGATGATCTGGCGGCGCTGCCGCTCGCCGCCCTCCTCACGCGCAATCCCGGCCTCGATCCGGCCGCCGTGGAGGAGGTGTGGATGGGCTGCGCCAACCAGGCGGGCGAGGACAACCGCAACGTGGCGCGCATGGCGCTGCTGCTGGCCGGCCTGCCGCAGAGCGTGCCCGGCGCCACGGTGAACCGCTTGTGCGGCTCCGGCCTGGAAGCCGTGGCGGCCGCCGCCCGCGCCATAAGGTCCGGCGACATGGAACTGGCCATCGCCGGCGGCGTGGAGAGCATGACCCGCGCGCCCTTCGTGGTTCCCAAGGCGGCCGGACCATGGTCGCGCACCACGGAGATCCACGACACCACCATCGGCTGGCGCTTCGTCAACCCGCGCATGGCCGAAGCCTACGGCACCGATTCCATGCCCGAGACGGCGCAGAATCTGGCGGACGACCATGCCATCTCCCGCCAGGACCAGGACGCCTTCGCCCTGCGCTCCCAGCAGAAGACGGCGGCGGCCCAGGCGAGCGGCCGGCTCGCCATGGAGATCCTTCCCGTCACCGTGGCCCTCGGCCGCGGCAAGACGCAGGAGGTGGACAAGGACGAGCATCCGCGGGCCACGACCCTTGCCGAGCTTGCGCGGCTGAAGCCCATCACCCGGCCCGACGGCTCGGTGACCGCCGGCAATGCCAGCGGCGTCAATGACGGGGCGGCGGCGTTGATCGTGGCTTCGCAGGCGGCGGTAAAGCGCTTCGGGCTCACTCCGCTCGCCCGTGTGGTGGCCGGGGCCTCGGCGGGCGTCGCGCCGCGCATCATGGGCATCGGCCCGGTTCCGGCGGTGGAGACGCTCTGCGCGAAGACCGGGGTCGGGCTCGATGCCATCGACTTCATCGAGCTGAACGAGGCGTTCGCCGCCCAGTCCCTCGCGGTGCTGCGCGCGCTTGGCCTCGCCGACGATGACCCGCGGGTGAACCCCAATGGCGGCGCCATCGCGCTTGGCCATCCCCTCGGCATGAGCGGGGCGCGCATCGCCGGATCGGCGGCGCTGGAGCTGGCGCGGGGTGGGGGGCGCCATGCGTTGGCGACCATGTGCGTGGGCGTGGGCCAGGGGGCCGCGCTGCTGCTGGAGCGCATCTGATGCAGATGGGAGGACGCCGCCGCGACGGCAGAAGTGAAGATCAAGTCGAAAGGCGTTCCTGAACGGCCCTGCAAGCTCCGACGGCGATCCCTTTTGCCGGAGCACGTGCCGGTCAACCTGAATCGCGGGCCGACTGCAGGCCTCGCACAGAACATCACCTGGACGACGCCCCAGGGCGGCGACGGGCCGAACTATCCGAACATGTGACGCGGGTACCGGGGCGGCGCCGCGGCTCCGGCGATGGCGCGCCGGCGGGCATCGCCTATCCGGGCGGGGAGGGGGTGTTCGCCAGCCAGGCGAGCGTGTGGGAGGCGACCGCCACCACCGTGCCGTCCTGGTTCGTGACCTCGATATCGGCGCTGGCGCGCCTGCGCACGGCATCCACCGTGCTGACGCGATAATGGGTGGTCACCGTGTCGCCCAGGAAGACGGGCGCGACGAAGCGGATGCGATCGTAGCCGAGGGCCACGGCGATCTCGTTTGCCTCCGGCGGCGTCCGGGCCGCGATCATCCCGGCGACGGTGGACATGAAGCCCACCAGCAGCGCGCCATGGGCCTGCAGCCGGCCGAAGCGCGAGCGTTCCATGAAGGCACGGTTGACGTGGTTCGGGGCGAAGTCGCCGGTGATCCCGGCGAACAGGTACACGTCGCTCTCGCCAACCGTTTTCGTGAAGACGGCGGTATCGCCCGGCTGCACGTGGAAGTCCTGCATCGTCCTGTCCTCGTCATCCGGGCCCGGCGGAATTTTCCGCGCCTGCGGAAGGCGCACGGTAACCGCGGTCGCTAAAATAGCAAATATATTTACATATTATATGGAATGTGATTGACATAAATAGCATCAACAAAAACAGCTGCAATCACCGCTAGGGAGGACACGCCATGCGTCATTTCATGAGCATTTGCGGGCTTTTGGCCGGCATCGCCCTGGGGGCTGGGCCCGCCGCGGCCGACACCCGGATCAAGATCGGAATTCTGAGCGACATGAGCGGGCCATATGCGGATCTTGCAGGTCCCGGCTCGGTGGCGGCGGCCCGCCTCGCGGTGGAGGATTTCAAGGGCGCGGACAAGGGCATCCAGGTGGAGATCGTCTCGGGCAACCATCAGAACAAGGCGGACATCGGCTCCGGCATCGCCCGCTCGTGGATCGATCAGGACGGCGTGGATGTGATCGGCGACGTCACCGGCTCGCCGGTGGCCCTCGCGGTCAGCCAGATCGTCAAGGACAAGGACAGGATCCAGCTCAATGCCGGCGCCGCGACCGCCGACCTCACCGGCTCCAAATGCACCGCCAACACCATCCACTGGACCTACGACACCTGGGCCAATGCCAACGGCACCGGCGGGGCCATGGTGCGCCAGGGAGGCAACAGCTGGTTCTTCATCGCGGTGGACCAGGCCTCGGGCCACGCCATGGAGCGCGACACCGCCGCGCTGGTGAAGGCGGCGGGCGGGCAGGTGCTGGGCTCGGTGAAGCATCCGCTGGGGACGAGCGATTTCTCCTCCTTCCTGCTGCGGGCGCAGGCCTCCGGCGCGAAGGTGGTGGGCCTCGCCAGTGGCGGCGAGGACATGATCAACGCCATCAAGCAGGCGTCCGAGTTCGGCATCGTGCAGGGTGGGCAGTCCATCGCCGGCCTGTTCACCTTCATCACCGACATCCATGCCCTTGGCCTGAAGCTGGCGCAGGGGCTGGTGCTGACCGAGGCGTTCTACTGGGACCGCGACGACGCCAGCCGCGCCTGGTCCAGGCGCTTCGCCGCGCTCCACAAGGGCAAGATGCCCACGCAGGTCCATGCCGGCGTCTATTCCTCCATCATGCACTATCTGAAGGCGGTGGAGGCCGCCGGCACCAAGGACACCAAGGCCGTGCTGGCCAAGATGCGCGAGATGCCCATCGACGATCCCCTGTTCGGCAAGGGCGAGGTGCGCATCGACGGCCGCGCGGTGCACGACATGTTCCTGTTCCGGGTGAAGGCCCCGGCCCGGTCCAAGGGCGAATGGGACGTCTACGAGACCATCGCCACCATCCCGGCGGCCCAGGCCTTCCGCCCGCTCAACGAAGGCGGCTGCCCGCTGGTGAAGTAATGCGTTGCGCATGAAGGGAGCCGCCGCCAGGCGGCCTCGATCGCGCTCTAGCCGTCCCGGGGGCCTCGGGTCCGCCGCCGGTGCGCCGGAGTTGTGGCAATCTATTGACGCAAATGATCGGGCGCGCAGAATGCCGGTGGCGAAACGGAACAGAGCCGCGCGGAAGGGCCTCCACATGCCGGTGGCCGGCCTTGCCGGAAGCGTCCGAAGATCCGCCCCGCGGCGCGGTTCAGCCTTCGGTGGCCGGCGCGTCGCTCAAATTCAGGCCAGGCGATGACGGACGCAGCCATGTCGCATGAGGAGATGTCGCCGGAACGCCTGCGGGAACGCATTCTGCGGATGTTCGCCCGCAATGCCTTCTCCGGGACGATGCCGCTGCGCCTCGTCGAGGCCGGGGTGGGGCGGGCGGTGGTCGCCATGGAGGTCGGCCCGCAGCAGATGAACGGCCACGGGACGTGCCATGGTGGCGCCCTGTGGACGCTGGCCGACATGGCCTTCGGTGCGGCGGGCTATTACGACGGCACGATCCTGACCATGGGCAGCGATCTCACCTTCATCCGTCCCGCGCCCGGCGGCGCGACGGTCCATGGGGCTGCGGCGCAGATCAGCCGCCGGGGGCTGAGCGGACTTTTCACCGTCGAACTCACCCTCGAACCGGGCAATCCCGACGCGGTGGTCGCGGCCGGCACCTTTTCCGGCCGGTGGCTCCGCGGCCAGGGCCACGACGGCAGGACCTGAACGCAGGCGGTCCCGCCCGGAGGGAGCCGGCCTGCGGTCCCACCGGGGCGGTGCATCGCCCGCCACAAGGATAATGGAGGGCGTTCGCGCGATAGGCCCTACGCGCCCTTCAGCGCGGCCTGGAGCTTCTCTTCCTGCTCCGTGGAGAGGCTGGTCTGGAGCACGGTGCCGCCGAACTGGGCCATGTCGGCCACCACCTTGTCCGCGGTCACCTTGCCGACCAGCACGCACAAGGCGGCCTGGTTGGGGCCAAGCGACGCGCTGGCCTGCTTGATGAAGTCGTCATTGATCCCCACGTCGGTGAACTTTCCGGCGAGGGCGCCGGCGCCGGCGCCAATGGCCATGCCCAGCAGCGGGTTCAGGAAGAGAAGGCCGACAAGGCCGCCCCACAAGCCACCCGACGCCGCCCCGGCGACGGTGGTGTTCACCATCTGGTGAAGCTTGATCGAACCGTCCTCCTGCCGGACCGCCACCACGGCATCGCCCAGCTCGATCAGATATTCCTTCTGGAGCTTGAGGAGCTCCTGTCGCGCGGCCTCCGCTTTGGCCTCAGACTCATAGGCAATGATAACGAGGTCGGCCATCTCACTCTCCAAGGCAGTGCATCCGGGTTCGCATCGGACCCGCAACGCTTCTACAGGCCATGTCAGGACAATACGCAACCCTCTTCGCCCGCCGCGGCGCCCGGGACCTGGGCCCGGCGGCCCGCCGAAATCAGCCGGAGGGTCAGCACCCGCGAGGCTGCGACCCGCGCGAATTCGGGCGACATGAGCACCGGCGTGCAATTGTGCAGGGCGAGCATGGCCGCCGCGACGAACGCGCGCTGGCGATCGGGCGGGCCGGGAAGCACCGAATAGGTGGCCAGCGGCTTGCCGCGCACCTCTCCCTTGCCGGTGAGGCCGAAGCGCAGCGTGATCTCGAAGCCCTCGGTGCCGGGCGGCGGCACCCAGCAGGCAATAAGGGCGCGGGAGAAGCTCGGCGAAGGAGGTGACCGCCACCGCATTGGCCGGCGGGCGCTGTGCCGGCCCACCGGCGGCGGCGCCACCCGCCAGGGCCATGGCGACGGCCAGCAGCGGGGCGGCGATGCGTCTGTCCATGGGCCAACTCCGTTGCGCACGGGCCTATGATGCCATCGCCGCGTCCGCCTGCGCCTCGCCCGCGTGCTGCGGGAAGCACAGCGCCAGCCAGGCGTGGATGGCCCCGAGGGCTTCCGGCTCGTCCAGGAAGGGGGTGTGGCCCCGGTCCGGCACCTCGACGCGGATCATGTCCGGGCGACGGGCGGCCATCTCGTCGGCGGTGGCGCGGGTCAGGACGTCGGAATTGATGCCGCGGATGAGGGCCAGCGGAATGCCGGCGCAGGCCTCGAACAGCGGCCAGGCGTCCGCCAGCGGGCCCGCCATGGCCTTCTCGAACGACTTGCGCAGGTCCGGGTCGTAGGGAAGCGTCACGCCATGGGTGGTCTGGATGTAGCGCCGGATGGTCTCCTCCTCCCAGCGCAGCTCGGGCACATTGTGGAAGCCGGGCATGGCCGCCGGCATGCGGTCGGCGATCTCCTCCAGGGTGGCGACCGCCGGCTCGATGCCGATATAGGCGCCGATCCGCTCCAGGCCGGCGCGCTCCAGCACCGGGCCCACGTCGTTCAGGCACAGGCCGGCCACGCGGTCATGCGCGGTTGCCGCCATCACCATGCCCAGAAGCCCGCCGCGGGACGTGCCGATGATGGCCGCCCGCGCCAGCCCCAGATGGTCCAGCAGGGCGAGGGCGTCCCGCGCCTCCTGCGCCACATTGTAGGTGTCCGGGCCGGTCCATTGGGATTCGCCGCGGCCGCGGCTGTCGAGGCGGATCAGCCGCACGCCGTGCAGGTGCCGGGCCAGATAGTCGAAATCGCGCCCGTTGCGGGTCAGGCCTGCCAGAAGCAGCAGGGGCGCTCCCGTCCCCGTGTCGGAGAAGGAGAGTGTCGCGCCGTCCTCGGCCTGAAAGGTGCTCTTGGTCATCGCTCACCAGAACCGGATCCATGCCCGGGCGCGTGCTCCGTCCGGCCGCACCCTCAAGGACGCGCGAGCAGCGATTCCCGATGCCGAACCATTTTGCCTGCGCCATGTGTCCAATTCACAACGAATCGTGCCGCCGGCAAAGCCCCGGCACGATTTTTCCTTTCGCGCCACGGCCCTGCGCCGGCGCGGCGGCACCCCGGCACGGCCCGCCGCCGATCCCGCAGGGGCAGGGTTGTTGACGCATCGGGGTCGCTCACGCTAGCGTGAACATGACGGTTCCTATTGGATGAAAAGGGAACATGGTGGGCCGGGAGACCGGCGATGCCATGGCTGCCCCCGCAACTGTAAGCGGCGAGTCCTGCGCCATCAGCCACTGGGCCCTCGGGCCTGGGAAGGCGGTGCAGAGAACGACGACCCGCGAGCCAGGAGACCTGCCGTCAGCCGTGGTCACGCGCGTGCACATCGGGCGGGGTGTCCTGATGGTGGTTGGTCGGGCGGATTGCCTATCCGCCGGGGCGCCTCGTTCGCGGTGACGGACCACTCGTCCCGCCGAGGCCGACATGCCTTCCGCCGTTCCGTTTTGCGCCCGCGCCACCCGGCGCGCCCGCCGCTCCCGTGCGTCTGCTCTCCTTGCGCCCGCCTTCCTCGCCTGCGCCGCCGTGCCGGCCCTCGCCCAGGCGGCGGACGACCAGAACACCATCGACCTGCCCACCATCGTGGTGAGCGCCACCGGTATTCCCACGCCGGAGAACGAGGTGGCCAGCTCGGTGAGCGTGGTGACCGCCGCGGACATCGACCGCCGCCAGCAGCGCACGCTGCCGGATGTGCTGGACTCCCTGCCCGGCCTCAATGTGGTGCAGACCGGCGGGCCGGGCGGCCAGACCTCGGTGTTCATCCGCGGCACCAATTCCAACCATGTGAAGGTGCTGATCGACGGCATCGACGCCGGCAATCCCTCCACGCCCAACGGCGCCTTCGATTTCGGCCAGCTTCTGGCCAGCGACCTTGCCCGGGTGGAAGTGCTGCGCGGCCCGCAGAGCGGCCTTTATGGCTCGGACGCCATCGGCGGCGTGGTGTCGGTGGAAACCCGCAAGGGCGAGGGGCCGGCCAAGGTCACCGGCTATGTGGAAGGCGGCGCCCTGGGCACCTTCAACCAGGCGGCGAGCCTGAGCGGCGAGGCGGAAAAACTCGCCTATTCGTTCAACGTCACCCATTTCTCGTCCACCGAGATTGCGGTGACGCCGCAGAACCTCGTGCCGGCGGGCTACCCCACCAATCCCAATACTTATGACAACTGGACCTATTCCACCCGCCTCGACTATGCGGCCACGGAAGACCTGACCGTCAATTTCATTGCCCGCTACATCGACAGCCGGCTTGCCTTCACCCCGGATACCTACCCGCCCCCGCTTTATGTGGGCATTCCGGCGGCGCAGACCTCCACCAGCCTCGCCAGCATGTTCTTCACCAAGGGCGAGGGGGTGTGGCGCGCGTTCGACGACCGGCTGACCACCACCTTCGGCGTCAGCGCCATGACCTCCTCCAACCCCACCACCGGGCCCAATGAAGGCTCCAACGGGGACTATGAGGGCGACCGGCAGACCTACTATTTGCGCACCAACCTCGCCGTCGCCCCGGGGCAGAACCTGCTGGTGGGCGTGGAGCGGCGCGACGAGAGCATGAGTTCCTCCACCGCTTATACGCAGATGGACGCCTCCACCGGCGACACCGGCGCCTATGCTGAATATCAGGGCTCCCTGGCCGAGCGGTTCTTCTATGCCGCCAACGTGCGCTACGATAGCGACGACACCTTCGGCGACCACACCACCTTCCGCCTTGCGCCCGCCCTCCTGTTCCCGGAAACGGGAACCCGGCTGAAGGCGAGCTACGGCACCGGCTTCAAGGCGCCCTCGCTATACCAGCTTTATGCGCCCTATTACGGCAATGCGAACCTGAAGCCCGAGGAAAGCACCGGCTGGGATGCCGGCTTCGAGCAGAAGATCTTCGGTGAGCGCGTGTTGTTCGGCGTCACCTACTTCCACAACGACATCACCAACCTGATCAGCTACGATCCGGTGACCTACCAGAACGTCAACATCTCCAGCGCCACCACGCAGGGCGTGGAGGCCTTCGTCGCGGTGGCGGTGACGGACCGGCTCGATGTGCGGGTGGACTATACCTATACCGACGTGGTGGGCTACACCCCGCCGGGCCAGCCCTTCGGCGCGGCCTGCGTGCCCATCGACGCCACCTCGTGCTACCCGCTGCGGCGGCCCAACAACAAGGTGAGCCTGACGGTGGGCTGGCGGCCGACGGACGCATTCGACCTCTCCGCCAGCCTCGTCTATGCCTCGTCCTGGTGGGACATCGTGCGCCTCAGCTCCAATTATATCGACCAGCCCGGCTATACGGCGGTGAACGTGGCGGCCAATTATCGCTTCAACGCCAACACCACCGTGTTCGCCCGCATCGACAACCTGTTCGACCAGAGCTACCAGAACCCCAACGGCTTTCTCGCCCCGGGCTTCGGTGCCTATGGCGGGCTGAAGCTGACCTATTGAGAGGGGCCATGGCAGGTTCCGCAACACCGGCCGCAAGGCGGGGCGCAACACGGGTCGCGGGCCTGCTCCTCGCGGCGGGCCTCGGCGCGGCCGTGCCCGCGGCGGCCGGGGCGGAGCGGCCGGCGCGCATCGCGTCGCTGAACCTGTGCGCCGACGAACTGGTGCTGCGGCTCGCGGACCCGGGGCAGGTGGCATCCGTCACCTTCCTGGCCCGCGATCCCGCCACCTCCAACGTGGCGGCGCTGGCGCAGCAGGTGCCGGTGAACCGGGGCCTGGCCGAAGAGATCGTGCCGCTCAAGCCGGACCTGGTGGTGGTGGGCGCCTACACCACCCGCACCACCACCGCCATGCTGCGGCGCCTCGGCCTGCCGGTGCTGGAACTGGCGGCGCCGCAAAGCGTGGCGGAAGCCTATGCGCAGATCCGCCTTGTTGCCGGGCGCATGGGCGTGCCGGAGCGCGGCGAGGCCATGGTGGCGCAGATGGAGGCCGCCTTCGCCGCCCTGCCGCCGCCGCCGGCCCGGCCGCCGGAAGCCATCGTGCTGCGGCCCAACGGCTTCACCGCCGGGCGCGACACCCTCGCCGGCGAGGTGATGGCGCGGGCCGGGCTCGACAATCTGGCCGCCCGCCTCTCCACCGACCGGCTCGGCCAGCTGGTGCTGGAGGAGATCGTCACCGCGCGGCCCGACCTGCTGGTGGTGAATGCGGCCGATGGCGCGCCGCCCTCTTTGGCCGACGAGATGCTGCGCCATCCCGCCCTTGCCCCGCTGCGCCGCGCCGGTGCCGCGGTGCCCCTGCCCATCCGCCTGTGGACCTGCGCCGGGCCGGAGCTGGCGGAAGCGGCGGCGCGGCTCGCTGCGGCCCGGGCACAGATGCCGGGGGCCGGTGCCCCGCGGCAGCACGCGGCACGATGATGCGCCTGCAACCTTTTCCCCCCCACCGGGCGCTGATCGCCGGGCTCGGGCTTCTCGTGCTGGTGCTGGCCGCCGTCTCGGTGGCCGTGGGCTATGCGCCCCTCGACCTCGGGGGCGCGTTCGCCGACCTCCTCACCGGCCGCGAGAGCCTTGCCGCGCTGGTGCTGGCGGAACTGCGGCTGCCGCGGGCCATCCTCGGGGTGGGGGTGGGGTTCAGCCTCGGCCTCACCGGCGCGGCGCTGCAGGGGCTCATGCGCAACCCGCTGGCGGACCCCGGCGTGGTCGGGGTCTCCGGCGCGGCGGCGCTGGGGGCGGTGGTGGCCTTTTATTTCGGCCTGTCGTCGGCCTTCGCTCTGGCGCTGCCCCTGGGCGGGCTGGCCGGTGCCGGGCTCGCCACCGCCTTCCTGCTGGCGCTGGCCGCACGCGGGGCGGGCACCTCGACCCTCATTCTCGCGGGCGTCGCCCTCAGCAGCCTCGCGGGCGCGCTGACGGCGCTGGCCCTGAACCTGGCGCCGAGCCCCTATGCCGCCCTGGAAGTGGTGTTCTGGCTGATGGGCTCCCTCTCCGACCGCAGCCTTGCCCATGTGGCCCTCGCCGTGCCGTTCATGGCGGCCGGCTGGGTGCTGGTTCTGGCCACCGGCCCGTCCCTCGATGCCCTCACTTTGGGGGAGGATGCGGCGGCGAGCCTCGGCTTCTCCCTGCGCCGCACCCGTCTTCTCGTCATCGGCGGCACCGCCGCCGCCGTGGGGGCCAGCGTGGCGGTGGCGGGGGCCATCGGCTTCGTGGGGCTGGTGGTGCCCCATCTCATGCGGCCGCTGGTGGGCCACCGGCCGGGCCGGCTGCTGCTGGCCAGCGGCCTTGCCGGCGCGGCGCTGACCCTTGGCGCCGACATTGCCGTGCGCCTCGTGCCCACGCGGCCGGAGCTGAAGCTGGGCGTGGTCACGGCCCTGGTGGGGGCGCCCTTCTTCCTCATCCTTCTGCGGCGCTTGCGGGTGGACAGCGAATGATCGTGGAGGCGCAGAACATCCGCGTGCGGCGAGGGGATGTGGTCGCCGTGCGCGATCTCTCCCTCGTCGCCCGGCCGGGGGCGATGCTGGGCCTCATCGGCCCCAACGGTGCCGGCAAGACCAGCCTGCTGCGCGCCCTTGCCGCCCTGGAGCCGCTGGCCGCCGGCACCCTGGCCTATGGCGGGCGCAGCCCCGCCGTCATCGGCCGCCGCGCCTTCGGGCGCACGGTGGCGTTCCTGCCGCAGAACGGGCGCATCCACTGGCCCCTGCCGGTGGAGGAGGTGGTGGCCCTCGGCCGCCTGCCCCACGGGCCGGCGCAGGTGGACGCGGCCGCCCTGCGGGCCATGGCGGCAGTGGACCTGACGGGCCTGCGCCACCGTGCGGCCGGCACCCTTTCCGGCGGCGAGCGGGCGCGGCTGCTGCTGGCCCGCGCCCTGGCGGTGGAAGCCCCGGTGCTGCTGGTGGACGAGCCGGTGGCCGCCCTCGACCCCTACCACCAGCTGCAGGTGATGGAGGTGCTGCGCGCCGCCGCCCGCAGCGGCACCACCGTGGTGGCGGTGCTGCACGACCTGACCCTCGCCGCGCGCTTCTGCGACCGCCTGGCCCTGATGAAGGACGGCGCCTTGATCGCCGAGGGGCCGTCGGCGCAGGTGCTGGTGCCGCAGCAGGTGGTCGCCGCCTACGATGTCACCATGGCGGCGGGCCGGTTCGAGGGCGAGCCGTTCATCCTGCCGTGGCGGCGCGGCGGCGCGGCGCAGCCGGAGCAGGAGGAGCCGCAGCCGTGAGCACCAACGACGTTTTCGGCCTGTTGGCGGGCCATGTGAGGGACCCGCTCTGGGGCTTCAGCCTCGGTGTGTTCGGCGCCATCGCCGAATTCATGCGCGACCCGCGGGAAACCACCGTCATCACCGCGGCGCCGGGGCGGATCGCCGTGGTGACGGAGCGGGGCGGACTGCGGGTCGAGGACCATGCCGACGCCCGGCTGGTGGCCTATGAGACCCCCTCGCGGCATCCCGAACGCCGGGTGCGCGCCTGCGTGGCCTGCCTGCCGGAGGCGGCCGCCGCCCTTGCCGGGCGCGCGGTGGTGACCGAGCTGGGGCCGGATGCGGCGGCGCTGCGGGAGCAGGACCGGGGCGCGCTGCTGTTCGATCTGGGGGTTGGCCTTGCCAGCACGCAGGCGTGCGTGCGCACACGCGATGCCGCGCTCATCGCCGCGCTGCGGGCGGCCGAGGGCCTGGATGCCTTCGCGGCGCCGGGCCTGATGGCGGCCATGGTGGCGGCCGGGCCGCACCGGGTGTTCTTCTCCGCCCTGGGGCGCATCGAGGTGTTCCAGCCCATTCCGCCGCCTGGCGGGCGCAGCCCCGACGGGCCGCACACCCATGTGCTGCCGCAGCTGCTGGCCCACCGGCGAACCCATGCGGCCACCGTGCCGGTTCCGCAGGGCTGGGTGCCCTGCCTCGGCATCCATCCGCCGGCGGATGCCGCGGGGGGTGCGTGCGGCGGGTGATGGGGCGGGCCCGTCCGTGGCGATGCGCCGTGGACCCTGGAACCAACCGTGCGTGGCGCCTGATGCCGTCGGCTCCGGTCTTCGACCGGTGCCGGATGGGTTCGGGCGAGCGCCGCCCGCGCGCCACCGCATGGAGCACCCGGCGCCGGCCCCGTGCCGAAAGACGGGCACGGCTGAAGCTCCCCTCCCGCCCGTTGCGGCAAAAGCGTTCCCTGTTCGAGACCTCGACAGCAAAACGGCCAGCCCGGTATGGGGTTGGCCGTCGCCGTCAGGGAGAGGGGGGCGGCCGGCCTATTGGGCCGCTTCCACCACCGGCGCGAGGGGGTCGGTCAGCACATCGGTGGTGGTCGGCTGCAGGCCGAGCACGTGCCGGAAGCGCTGGAGCATGGAGAGGGTGCGGGGCTCCATCTCGTCGAGCGGGCCGGGCACGAACTGCACCACCTCCACCGCCAGGCGCCGCTCTTCCGGCGTGCGCAGCAGGTCCGCCAGGGTCTGCACCGCGGCATCACCCGCATATTCCACGATCAGGGTCTGCTCGTGGATGATCTGGGAGCGCTGGGCCATGGGCAGGGAGCGGAAGGGCTCGTCCTTGGTGAGCACCTGCGCCGAGCGCTCCAGGCGATCGCGGCGCACATTGCCGCGGGCGTCCGCCAGCAGCACCAGCATGCGGATGACCGCTTCGGTGAAGCCGCCGGACTTCAGGTGCAGCAGCGCCGCCTGGACCTCGGGCAGGGCGAACAGCTCGTCCTTGGACTTGTGGGTCCGCTCGAAGGCGAAGTGGCGGCCGAACCAGCGCGCCTGGGGCGTGGCGTAGATGGAGAAGAAGGCCGTCTCGTACCAAGCGTCGCGCAGGTCCCGCACGATGTCCATGGACTGCTCCACGGCATCGGCCCACAGCCGCTCGGCCAGGGCGAAGGGGTTCTCGGGCGCCACCGGCTTGCGCGCCTCGGTGGTCGCCTTGGCGATCTGCGGGATGGCCTGCATCATCGGGTTGCGCGAGGAGAAGAAGCCGCGCTGGATGCGCAGGGGATGGAAGGTGCGCCCCATCTCCGCGCTGGCGCGGGTCACGCAGGCCTGCACCAGCGGCCGCATGAACACGTCATAGGCGTCCGCCTGCATCTCCGAGAGGCGCTGCACGGCGGCGAACGGGATTTCGTCCTCGCGGCCGTCGCCATAGCCGGGCAGGTCGCTCATGCGGCGCTCGGCGAAGGAGACGGTGAAATGCGCGCCCTGGCCTTCGCCGGTGACGTCCTCGATCACCATCTCGTAGAGGCCGGGGGCCAGCGCCTCGATGGTCTTCAGGGTGGAGGCGACTTCCGCATGCTCGCGCTTGGCGATGGACGAGGCGACGAAGATGCCCAGATGGCCGATCTTGTCATGCACCATGTAGACGATGCGCTGGCCGCGGATGCGGATCTCGGTCTCGTCCGTATAGGTGTCGATGATCCAGTTGATGGCCTGCTTCGGCGGGGTGATGTTGTCGCCGTGGCTCGCGAACACGATGATGGGCGAACGGATCTGCTTGATGTCCAGGGAGCGGCCGTGCTCCAGGCGGGCCTCGTTGCGGGCCAGCTTGTTGCCCACGAACAGCTCGCGCACGATCCACACGATCTCCGGCTCGTTGAGCAGGAAGAAGCCGCTCCACCACTTTTCGAATTCGAGGAAGCGCTCGCGCTCGCTGTCCACCTTCTCGAACAGGTCGTAATATTTGCGGAAGAAGTTGCGGCTCGGGTTGAGCATTTCGAAGTTGTACACCAGCCACGCGCCGTCGAAGACGCCGTCGCCATAGTCCGACCAGAACATGGGCTGCACCTGGCCGCCGAGCAGGCCGCCATTATAGCGCATGGGGTTGGAGCCGATCTCGCCGGACCAGGTTTCCACCGGCGCGCCGTTGAGCACCAGCGGGCCGGTGAGGTCCGGGTTGGAGGCGCCCAGCAGCAGGGTCGCCCAGCCGCCCTGGCAATTGCCCACCACCACCGGCTTGGGCGCCTCGGGGTGGAGGTCCTGCACCTTGCGCACGAAGGCGGCTTCCGAGCGGGTCACGTCGGCGAGGGTCTGGCCGGGCTCGGGCATGCGGCGGAAGCTGACGAAATAGACCGGATGGCCCGCCTTCAGCGCCACGCCCACCTGGCTGTCGGCCTTGAAGCCGCCGATGCCGGCGCCATGGCCCGCGCGCGGGTCGATGATCACGTAGGGGCGCTTCCA
This sequence comes from Xanthobacter sp. AM11, assembly GCF_047444035.1. NCBI lineage: Bacteria > Pseudomonadati > Pseudomonadota > Alphaproteobacteria > Hyphomicrobiales > Xanthobacteraceae > Xanthobacter > Xanthobacter sp. AM11. The sequence continues at coordinate 640,713 of NZ_JBLAOA010000001.1, read as the reverse complement.
GTCGAAGATTTCGGTGCCCGCCGGCGGCTTGATCTTGAGCAGCATGTAATTGCTGGGGCGGGGCAGGTCCTTGCCGTCCATCACCACGTCGTAGTCATAGATCAGCACCGGCGGGCAGCCGGCCGCCTCGTGGGTGAAGAAGACGTCGCCGCGCTCGCGCAGCACGTCGGCGCTCAGCACCGCGCGCTGGGCGCGGTCGGCGAGATAGGCCTGGGCTTCCTGGGCGAGGGCGAAGGGGGAGCGGTCCTGCCGGGTCAGCTCGCTCACCAGCCCGGTCAGGCGGTTGAAGGTGCCGCGCAGGCGCTCGCCGTGGGTCTTGGAGATGGACGTGAAGTGACGGCCGACGGCGCGCGAGGTGAGATCCCCCAGGGTGGCGAGCTCGGCGGTCTGGGCGGTGAGGGCGAGGGCGCGCTGGCGCGCCGTCCAGGCGTTGCCGTCCGTCACGGAGGAGAAGAACGGATTCACCAGGTTCAGTTCTTCGGGTCGGTTGTCCACGCGATCCTCCATCTCCATGCCCGTGGCAGGAGATGCCACCGGCGGGCGCAGAAAAAATTGCCGCAGCGCAAACTAGAGGAGACAATCTGCAAGTGTGTGACGGAGAATATCTTTATTTTAGCTGGCTATTTAATTTGGAGTCGGGGGCAGGGGGCGCATGACGCGATATTTGTCTTAAATGCGGGAAGGAATGACATAAAAACGTCATTTCGACTGGGTGCCGCGCCGGGAAGCAGGCAAGCGGCGCCACGCCCGCCGGAGCGGCAGGGGCATGAGTGGCGGCTGGTCGGCATCGGGCGGCTGGCGCCCGGCGCGGCGGGGGGGGCGGGTCCGCCGCCTCAGGGGGCGGAATACAGGCGGAAGGCGCGCACCACCTCGTCATAGACCGCGCGCTTGAAGGGGATCACCAGCTCCGCCGTGCGATCGAGGCTTTCCCACCGCCAGTCCATGAATTCCGGCTTGTGGTGGCCGCCGCCGGGACGGGCGATGTCGATTTCGCTGTCGTGCCCGGTGAAGCGCAGGGCGAACCATTTCTGCGTCTGGCCGCGATACTTGCCCTTCCAGGCCTCGCCGGCGATGCGGCCGGGCAGGTCGTAGGACAGCCAGTCCTCGATCTCGCCGAGCCGGGTCACGGAGCGGATGGAGGTTTCCTCATAGAGCTCGCGCAAAGCGGCATCAAAGGGAGCCTCGCCCTTGTCGATGCCCCCCTGCGGCAGCTGCCAGGAATGGGTGGCGTCCACATGCTCCGGGCCGCCGATGCGGCGGCCGAGGAACACCTTGCCGGCGGCGTTGAACACGCACAGCCCCACGCAGGGGCGGTAGGGAAGGTCATCATGCTTGGACATGAGCGGGGCCCGCGGCGAATGCATTGCACCCCCTGATGGCTTGCGTTGCCGCGCAACGCAAGCCTTCCCATGGGGCAATCCGGCCGCCGCGCCTCAATGGGGCGCGCGCAGCCGGGGCAAAGCGGTGGAGCCCCAGGCGCGCAGCGACGCCCAGGTGCGCCGGTCGAGCTGGAAGCGGTCCACCGGCACCGAGGCGCCCAGCGCCTTCACCCGGGTGAGGCCCACCCCGGACCATTGGAAGCCGCACTTCTCCAGCACCCGCCGCGACGCCGGATTGACCACCCGGGCGGAGCCGAGGATCAGGGACAGGCCGGTTTCGGAAAAGGCATAGTCGATGACGGCGCGCGCCGCCTCGGTGGCGATGCCCAGGCCCCAGAAGGGTTCGCCGATCCAGTAGCCGATCTCCGGGGCAGGCTCGGGCGCGCGGCGGCCGAAGGAGCACATGCCGGCGAGGCAGAGGGCGCCCTCGCGCTTCAGGAACAAAGCGAAGGTGGCGGATTCGGGGGTAGCGGCCAGGGTCTCCACGAAGGCGTGGGCATCGGACGGCCGGTAGGGGAATGGCAGGTTCGCGGTCATCTCCGCGATCTTGCGATTGTTGGCGAGCTCCGCGACGGCGGCGACGTCCTCGATACGCGGCGCGCGGAGCACGAGCCGCTCGGTTTCGAGGACGGGGATACAGCTCTCCGCGAGCGGCGCTCCGGTGGGCGTCTCGATGATGGTCATGGCGGGCTCCTCAAGGCACGGACAAACGAAAACCGGGGAGACGTCTCGTCTCCCCGGTTTGTCCAGGAGCCCAGGATCGACCTGTTCAGGCTCCCACCGGTTCGACGAGACCGGCGGGATCCTGCATTCTTCAGGTCTCGCCGGTTATTCAGCCGCCTCGGCGGCGGCAGGGATCACGGATACGTAGGTTCGATCATTGGCTTTGGTGCGGAACTCGACCTTGCCCTCCACGAGGGCGAACAGGGTATGGTCCTTGCCCATGCCCACATTGAGGCCGGGATGCCATTTGGTGCCGCGCTGGCGCACGATGATGTTGCCGGAAATGACGTCCTGGCCGCCGAAGCGCTTCACGCCAAGACGGCGGCCGTCGGAGTCGCGACCGTTGCGGGACGAGCCGCCTGCCTTCTTATGAGCCATTGTTGCTCTCCTCGTTCGCTATCAGGCGTCGGCAGCGGCTTCGACAGCCGGCGCGCCAGTGGTCTTCGGTTCAGCCTTGACGGTCTCGCCCAGGCCGGAAATCTCGGTGATGCGCACCACGGTGAGGTCGGCGCGAAAACCCCGCTTGCGGCGCGAATTCTGCCGGCGGCGCTTCTTGAACGCGATGACCTTGTCGCCGCGGGTCTGCTCCACCACTTCGCCGGTGACGGTGGCGCCGTTCACGTGCGGGGTGCCCACGGCAACGGAGGCGCCGGCCAGCATCAGCACGGGGAAGGTGAAGATGGAGCCCACCTCGGCGTCGAGGTGGTCGATGGTGATTTCATCGGCAGCGGCAACGCGGTACTGCTTGCCGTTGGCCTTGATGACCGCGAACATCTTGTCTCGCTTTCGTGTTCCGCCAAGCCTCGAAGGGCTGGCTTCTTCCGGTCGGGAAAGGGAATGCGGGCGCATGGGCCCACGCGAAGTGGGTCCGATACACCATCGGGGCCTGCAAAGTCAATGCACCGCGGGCGGCCGGCCGCCGCCCGGGCGGCGGGCGTGCTGGGGCGATCAGTCCACCTTCACCGGCAGGAAGGTGAAGGGCTCGGCCTTTTCGAAGCGGGCGGCGACGCTGCCGGAATAGACCTTGCCGCCGGTCAGATCCAGCTTCTTCACCGGTGCGCCGGGCTTGAGGTCCAGCTCCGCCAGGGGCACCCAGAAGGTGTTGGGGCTGGTGGCGGAATCGAAGAAGAACACGCGGTTCTTCTGGTCGCTCACCGTCCGCCACAAGGTGGAGGCGATGTTGGGTTCGCCGGGGGTGATGAAGCCCAGGGGAACGCTGACCGCGCGCATGACGCTGGCGACCGAGCCCACCGCCTGGTTGTCATAGGTGTGGTCGGGCACGGCGGTGATGATGGCCGGCTCGGCCTTGGAGGGCAGCGCCTTGATGAGGAAGCTGGCGCGGGCGAACCGGTCCGCCGCCCGGAAGGTGCCGGGCAGGAACACCGTGCCGCCCACATCCTCCCAATAGGAATTGAGTGCCAGCTGCTGGTCGTAGGACGGCGAATTGGTCATCACCTGATACTGCCGGCCGTGGTGGATCACCAGCTTGCCGCCCAGATACTCGAAGATGGCGCTGTCGCCGGAGGCGTCGGAAACGGCCAGGTGGAGCTGGGCCGCCCGCCCGTTGGGCAGCGCCGCCGTGACCACCACGAACGGTTCGCGGGACAGCGCCTCCACCGCCTCGTTCACGGTGGCGAAATTGTCGAGCACATATTGCGCCCACAGGCTGATGGAGAGGGCCGGCCGGCCGTCGGGGCGGGCATATTGGGATTCCGCCAGATAGAGCAGGTTGGCGACGAGGCCCTTCTCGTTCATGCCGTCCGCCGTGCCCACGTCATAGCCCGAGGCAATCAGGCTGCCGTATCGGGAAACCCATTTCGGCGTATTGGCCCCGGCGGCGCCTTCGCGGGCCATGCCGGCGGGGAACACCCATAGATTGGTGCGCATGTCCTCCGACCAGTCCATGCTGCGGCCGGTCACCACCACCCCGGCCGAGCCGAGATAGACCGCGCGCGTGCACGCCTCGGCCACCGGTGCGAGGCCCGCGGCCAGAGCGAGCGCGGTTCCGGCCAGCGCGGCGGCGCGGCGGATGGACAGGGTGAAGCGCGATGATGCCCGGGGGGATGTGGTCACGGCGGCCTCGCTTTGGCGGCCGGCTCGTTCCGTGTGCGCCGCCAGGGCCATGCCCTGCCGAAACACGCGCCGGCCTTCGATTGGGTCGGCTGAAAGGAGATACCGGCTCCGCCCACACAGCAAGGCGGAGCCGGTCATCCATGCCCTGTCTGCCCCGAAAAGACATGGACGAACACAGATAAGCAGCACTGGCGGGGCGATTCTCTGAGATGGATCAAATTTGGCTGCCGGCCGGCGAAAATTTGTCTATTGGCTGAGGCCGAGCTTCCCCCACGTTGCGCCTTAGGCGTGCGGAGACCCCGATGCACGACAAAGAGTCGAACATGCCGAGCGGCGATCCCTCCATCCGCACCATTGCCATGCCGGCCGACACCAACCCCAACGGGGACATTTTCGGCGGCTGGCTCATGTCGCAGATGGACCTTGCCGCGGGCAATGTGGCGGCGCGGCGCTCGCGCGGGCGCGCGGCCACGGTGGCGGTGGAGGCCATGAGCTTCCTGTCCCCGGTGGCGGTGGGCGACGAGGTGAGTCTGTTCGCCCGGGTGGTGAAGGTCGGGCGCTCCTCCATGCGCATCGAGGTGGAGGCGTGGCGCCGCGCCCGTGCCAGCGAGGACACCACCAAGGTCACGGAAGCGGTGTTCACCTTCGTGGCCATCGACGAGGCGGGCCGCCCGCGCCCGCTGCCGCCGGAAGACGCCTGAATCAGGTGCCCCGCGGCTTGGCGCGGGTGGTGGGCGGGGCTTCCGCCGGATTGTCCGGCCAGGGGTGGCGGGGATAGCGCCCGCGCATCTCGGTGCGCACCTCCCGCCATGAGCCGCGCCAGAACTGGGGCAGGTCCCTGGTCACCTGGATCGGCCGGTGGGCGGGGGAGAGCAGGGCGAGGGTCAGCGGCACCCGGCCGCCGGCGATGGCGGGGTGGGCGGTGAGGCCGAACAATTCCTGCACCCGCACGCTCACCTGCGGCCCGCCTTCCGCGCCATAGTCGATGGGCAGGCGCGAGCCGGTGGGCGCGGTGAAATGGGTGGGCGCCTCCGCCTCCAGCCGGGCGGTCAGCTCATAGGGCAGAAGGGCGTGGAGGGCGTTCGAGACCTCCCCCGCCGCAATGTCGGCCAGGGCGGTGCGGCCCGCGATGAAGGGCGCGAGCCACGCGCCGGCCGTTGCCGCCAGGGCCGCGTCGCAGAGGTCCGGCCAGGGGGCGCCCTCGGCGGCCCGCAGGAACTGCACGCGCTCGCGCCATTGCTGTGCGGCGGCATTCAGCGGCAGGCGCTGGAGGCCGAGGGTGGCGATGCCTTCCGCCAGAACCCGCGCGGTCGGCGCATCCGCCGGCACCGGCCGCGGCCGGCTGGCCAGGGTGATGGCCCGCAGGCGCCGCACCTCGCGCGCCCGCACCGCCGCCGCCTCGGCATCGAAGGCGATCTCGACGCCGCCGGTGATGTCGCCGGCAAACAGCTGCTCCACCTCCTCGGCGGAAAGGGCGGCGGCCAGGGTGATGCGCGCGGCATCGGCCCGCCCGCTGGCCTCCGCCACCGCGAGGAACGGGGCCTTGGCCAGCGATGAGGCCGGGTCCACCACCCCGCCGCGGCCGTTGGCGAGCAGGAAGCGGGTGCCGTCGCCGCGCGCCTTCGCCACCCGGTCGGGAAAGGCGAGGGCGAGCAGACAGGCGGGGGAGGGCGTGTCGCCGGCCGCCGCATCCGCCGCACCGGCGGCGCCGTCCCGCCCGCCGGCCGACTGGGCCCAGCGCTCGGCGAGCCGGCGGGCGTCCTCGGCGCGGCGGGAGCGGTCGCGGCGGAAGCCGTCGAGACGGTGCAGGAGGTCCACGCCATCGCCGCCGAGCCCGCGCTCGGTGAGCAGGGCGGCGATCTCCGCCGCCTCCCGGCCGGCACCCCGCGCCGCCCCGGCGGCCACCATGTGGGCGAGGCGCGGCGGCAGGGGCAGGCGGGCCATGCGGCGGCCCAGCGGCGTCACCCCGTCGGTGGCGTCGAGGGCGCCGAGCAGCCGTAGCAACGCCTTCGCCTCGATGACGGCGGGGGCGGGCGGCGGATCGAGGAAGGGCAGGGCGGCCGGGTCGCGCACACCCACGCGGGCGAGGTCCAGCACCAGGCCGGCGAGGTCGGCGGAAAGGATTTCCGGGGTGGCGAAGGGCATCAGGCTCTGCGTCTCCCCCTCGCCCCACAGGCGGTAGCACACCCCCGGCCCGGTGCGGCCGGCGCGGCCCCGGCGCTGGTCGGCGGCGGCACGGGAGACGCGCACGGTCTCCAGCCGCGTCAGCCCCACGTCCGGCTCGAAGCGCGGCACCCGGGCAAGGCCGCAATCCACCACCACCCGCACCCCTTCGATGGTGAGGGAGGTTTCGGCGATGGAGGTGGAAAGCACCACCTTGCGCCGGCCGGGCGGGGCCGGCAGCACGGCGCGGTCCTGCTCGGCGGCGTCCAGCGCGCCGAACAGGGCCGCCACATCCACCGCCGGGTCGCGCAGGCGCTCGGCCAGGAGGTCCTGGGTGCGGCGGATCTCCGCCGCGCCGGGCAGGAAGGCGAGGATGGAGCCCTGTTCCTGCGCCAGGGCGCGCAGGATGGCGTCGGCCATCTGCCGCTCCACCGGGGTGCGCGGATCGCGGCCCAGATAGTGGGTGTCCACCGGAAAGGCGCGGCCCGCGCTCTCGATCACCGGCGCCGGGGCGCCCTCCGGCCCCATGAGGGCGGCGACGCGGGCGCCGTCGAGGGTGGCGGACATGGCCAGAAGGCGCAGGTCCTCCCGCAGGCCGCGCTGGGCGTCGAGGGCGAGGGCGAGGCCGAGGTCGGCATCCAGGCTGCGCTCGTGGAATTCGTCGAACAGCACGGCGGCGACGCCGGCCAGTTCCGGGTCCTCAAGCACCATGCGGGTGAAGATGCCCTCGGTGACCACCTCGATGCGGGTGCGGCGGGAGACCTCGGAGCCGAGACGGGTGCGAAAGCCCACCTGCTCGCCCACCCGCTCCCCCAGGGTCTGCGCCATGCGCCGGGCGGCGGCGCGGGCGGCGAGGCGGCGCGGCTCCAGCACCAGGATGCGGCCGCCGTTCACCCAGGGGGCATCCAGCAGGGCGAGGGGCACGCGGGTGGTCTTGCCCGCGCCGGGGGGCGCCACCAGCACGGCGCAGGGCGTGGCGGCGAGAGTGGCGGTGAGGTCGCCGAGAACGGCGTCTATGGGCAGGGGTGTCGGGAGCATGGCGGCTGCTGCCGCTCATAGGCCAGGTGTGCGGGAGATGGCAAAGGCTGCGTAATTACGTATAATTATGTGAAAATATGGAAACACCAGACCCGAGACGTATTGTCTATTGAATCACCAGAAAATGTGAACTATCCGGGACCCAGTTCCTCCCGGAGACCCCCATGCGCCCGCACGACGCTTCCCCTGCCTCCAGGGCAGCCTTCCCCCGCACCGTCGCCCTGGCGCTTGCCGCACTTGCCGCGGTGGCCCTCGCCGCCGGCCCCGCGGCGGCCGATCCCGAGCCCCTGCGCATCGGCGTGCTGAACGACCAGGCCGGCATCTATGCCGACATGGCCGGTCCCGGTTCGGTGATCGCCGCGCGCATGGCGGTGGAGGATTTCGGCGGCACCGTGCTTGGCCGCCCGGTGGAGATCATCGCCGGGGATCACCAGAACAAGCCGGACGTGGGCGCGGCGCTGGTGAACCGCTGGATCGACGAGGAGAAGGTGGAGGTCATCGCCGACATTCCCACCTCCTCCGTGCTGCTGGCGGTGCAGGAGATCGGCCGCAAGAAGAATAAGCTCGTTCTGGCCTCCACCGGCGGCTCCTCGGATTTCACCGGCAAGGCCTGCGCCGCCACCGGCATCCACTGGACCTATGACACCTACGCCCTCGCCGCCGGCACCGGCGCTTCCCTGGCCAAGGACGGGCCGTGGTTCTTCATTACCGCAGACTATGCGTTCGGCACGGCGCTGGAACGCGACACCGCCAGCGCGGTGGCCAAGGGCGGCGGCAAGGTGGTGGGCCATGTGCGCCACCCGCAGGGCACGACGGATTTCTCCTCCTACCTGCTCCAGGCCCAGGGCTCCGGGGCGAAGCTGATCGCCTTCGCCAATTCGGGGGCGGACCAGGTGAACGCCATCAAGCAGGCCAACGAATTCGGCATTCCCCAGTCGGGCATCAAGCTGGCCGGCCTCTACCTGCACATCACCGACATCCACGCCATCGGCCTGCCGGTGGCACAGGGCCTCATCCTCACGCAGGGCTTCTACTGGGACCTGAACGCGGAAACCCGCGCCTGGTCGCAGCGCTTCTATGCCCGGCACAAGGCCATGCCCACCATGGGGCAGGCCGGCACCTATTCCGCCATCCTGCATTATCTCAAGGCGGTGAAGGCGGCCGGCACCACCGACACCGCCACCGTGGCGGCGCAGATGAAGGCGACGCCGGTGGACGACTTCTTCTCCCATGGCGGACGCATCCGCGAGGACGGGCGCATGGTCCACGACCTCTACCTGCTCCAGGTGAAGACGCCGGCCGAGCAGAAATATCCCTGGGACTACCTCCGGCTCATCCGCGTCATCCCCGGCGACGAGGCGTTCCGGCCGCTGGCTGAGGGCGACTGCCCGCTGGTGAAGACGCAGGCCGCCAACTGAGCTGCTGCGGCCCGCGGGACTGCCCCGCGGGCCCCGTCCTGCCGCCGAAAGGCCCGCGATGCGCGGCGGTGTTGCCATGCTCTTCCCGCCGGTGCCAGCGGCCAATGGCCACATTGGGTCCGTTCCAGCACCACCCTCGCGTAATAAAACAGTCAGATGCGGGGAATAAGAGTGCATCTCGACTGGGTCTGCCGAACTCATCCTTTGGGATGAGGCCGGCCGGCGGGGAGGTCTGCCGACGTCATGCTTCGCGTGAAGCAAATGACACGGCAAATACATGCGAAGGCGGGGGGCGTTGCATGTTTTCGCTTCAGGGCCAGAAGGCGCTCGTGGTCGGCGTCGCCAACGACCAGTCCATCGCCTGGGGGTGCGCCAAGGCGTTCCGCGAGCAGGGCGCGGAGCTTGCCATCACCTATCTCAACGAGAAGGCGGAACGCCACGTGCGGCCGCTGGCCGAGGAGCTGGGCGCCAGCATCATCATGCCGCTGGACGTGAGCGTTCCCGGCGAGCTGGAGCGGGTGTTCGGCGAGATCGGCAGCCGCTGGGGCCGGCTCGACACCCTGCTGCATTCCATCGCCTTCTGCCCGCGGGAGGACCTGCACGGCCGGGTGGTTGACTGCTCCGCCGCAGGCTTCGCCCAGGCCATGGACGTTTCCGTCCACTCCTTCCTGCGCATGATCCGCCTGGCCGAGCCGATGATGCCGGAAGGCGGCACCTGCATGACCGTGTCGTTCTACGGCTCGGAGAAGGTGGTGGACAATTACAACATCATGGGTCCGGTGAAATCGGCGCTGGAATCGGTGGTGCGGTATGCGGCGGCCGAGCTGGGCGGCAAGCACATTTCGGTGCATGCCCTCTCCCCGGGACCGCTCATGACCCGCGCCGCCTCGGGCATCGACCATTTCGACGAGCTGCTCAACGCCGCCGCCGAGCGCGCGCCCACCCACATGCTGGCCTCCATCGAGGACGTGGGCGCCTATGCCGCCTTCCTGGCGAGCCGCGAGGCCGCCAACGTCACCGGCGGTGTGCACCTCATCGACGGCGGCTACAGCATCGTCGGCTGATCCTCCGGCCCGGCGCGCGGGCCGACAGGCTCCGTGCGCGGGCGCGCGCCGCTGCGCACCGCCGCTCCAGCCTGCAACCATCCCCGGGATGGCATGAAACGGAAGGCTTTCCGACCATGAAGCGCGAGAACAAGACGTTCGATGAACTCCAGGTGGGCGACACTGCGGAGCTTCGCCGCGTGTGCACGGCCGACGACCTCTTCGTCTTCGCCACCGCCTCCGGCAACCACAATCCCATGCACCTGCCGGGCTACGACCTGGACAATGACGGCCGCAAGGACGAGGTGACGGCGCCCGCCATGTGGGTGGGCTCGCTCATCTCCGCCGTGCTGGGCAACATCCTGCCCGGCGCCGGCACCCTCTACCGCTCCCAGACCCTGGATTTCCACGCCCGCGCCAAGGCCGGCGACGACCTGGTGGTGCGGGTCCGCCTCTCGCAGAAGCGGCCCGACGGCACGGTGGTGTTCGCCACCACCGTCCATCGCGAGGAGCCGGTGGAGCTGCTGCTGAGTGGCGAGGCGGTGGTGGCCGCCCCGCAGGTGAAGCTGACCTATGAGGAGCAGGACATTCCCGGCCTGCTGGTGCAGCGCCACCGCCATTTCGATGCGCTGGTGGCGCGGGCCGAGCCGCTGGCGCCCCTCACCGTGGCGGTGGTGGCCCCGGAGGAGCCCAATTCCCTCGGCGGCGCCCTTCTGGCCGCCCGCCACACGCTCATCACTCCCATCCTGGTGGGCTCGCGCGCCAAGATCGAGGCCGCCGCCAAGGAATGCGGGGAGAGCCTCGACGGGGTGGAGATCCTCGACGTGGCGGACCACACCGCCGCCTCCAACATGGCGGTGGACCTGGTGGCCGACGGGCGGGCCGGCGCGGTGATGAAGGGCCACCTGCACACCGACGAACTGCTGCGCGCCGTCCTGCGCAAGGAGCGCGGCCTGCGTACCGGCCGCCGTCTCACCCACATCTTCGTCATGGATGTGCCGGGCCTTCCCCATCCGCTGCTGGTGACCGACGCGGCCATCAACATCCAGCCGGACCTCGTCACCAAGATCGACATCGTCCAGAATGCCATCGACCTCGCCATCTCCCTCGGCATCGCCCAGCCGAAGGTGGGCGTGCTCTCGGCGGTGGAGACGGTGAACCCGCAGATCGCCTCCTCGGTGGATGCGGCGCTGCTCTCCAAGATGGCCGAGCGCGGCCAGATCGTGGGCGGCATGGTGGACGGCCCGCTGGCCATGGACAATGCCATCGACATCGCCGCCGCCCGCACCAAGGGCATCGTCTCGCCGGTGGCGGGGCGGGCGGAAGTGCTGGTGGTGCCCAATCTGGACGCCGGCAACATGCTGGCCAAGCAGCTCACCTATGTGTCCCACGCCGAGGGCGCCGGGCTGGTGATGGGTGCGAAGGTGCCCATCATCCTCACCTCCCGGGCCGACAGCGCCCAGGCCCGCCTCGCCTCGTGCGCCGTGGCCGCCATCCACCAGGCCCGCATCGCGGGTGAAGCAGAGGCGCGCGACGCATGACCCAGCCGGTCACCCTCACCCTCAATGCCGGCTCCTCCTCGCTGAAGTTCAGCCTCTACGACATCTCCGGCGAGCCGGTGCAGATGGCGGTGGGGCTGGTGGAGAACATCGGCCGGCAGCCGCGCCTCAAGGCCAATCTGGGCGAGGCGCTGCCGCGGGCGGAGCGCGACCTTGCCGCCAGCGAGGCGGCCGACCACAAAAGCGCCCTCGCCACGGTGCTGGCGCTGCTGCGCGAGCATTTTCCCGCCGCCCGCGCCAGCGTGGTGGGGCACCGGGTGGTGCATGGCGGCCCGCGCTATTCCGAGCCCATGACGGTGACCGAGCCGGTGATGGACGAGCTGAAGCGGCTTTCGCCCTTCGCCCCCATCCACCAGCCGCACAACATCGCCGGCATCGAGGCGGCGCAGGCGGCGTTCCCCGATGCGCTGCAGGTGGCCTGCTTCGACACCGCCTTCCACCGGCACCATCCCAAGGAAAACGACATGTTCGCGCTGCCGCGCGAATATTACGACAAGGGAATCCGCCGCTACGGCTTCCACGGGCTGAGCTATGAATTTGTTTCCGGCGAGCTGAAGCGCATCGCCCCGCAGCTGCATGCCGGCCGCGTGGTGGTGGCGCACCTGGGCAACGGCGCCTCCATGTGCGGCATCCTCGGCGGCCGCTCGGTGGCCTCCACCATGGGCTTCACCGCCCTGGACGGACTGCCCATGGGCACGCGCTGCGGCCAGGTGGACCCGGGCGTCATTTTCTACATGGTGCAGCAGGAAGGCCGCACCATCGACGAGGTGCGCGACATCTTCTACAACAAGTCCGGCCTTCTCGGCCTGTCGGGGATCTCCAACGACATGCGGGTGCTGGAAAGCGCGGACGTGCCCGCGGCGCACGAGGCCATCAATTATTTCGTCTTCCGCATCCGCCGCGAGCTGGGCGGCCTCGCTGCGGCCCTCGGCGGGCTCGACGCCCTCGTCTTCTGCGGCGGCATCGGCGAGAATTCCCGCAAGATCCGCCGCCGCATCTGCGACGGGCTGGACTGGATCGGCCTCGACCTCGACCATGACCGCAACGACGACAACGCCCGGGTGATCAGCACCGAATTCAGCCGGGCGCGCATCATGGTCATCCCGACCAACGAGGAAATCGTCATAGCCCGTGCCGCGAAGCGGCTGCTCCAGCAGTCCGCCGCGGCGTGAAGGAGGAACGCATGAGGAAGGCCATCAGACCCGAGGACGCGGCGGAGCTCATCCCCGACGGGGCAGTGGTGCTGATCGGCGGCTTCATGGGGGTGGGGACGCCGGAGCGCCTGATCGACGCCATGGTCGCGCGCGGCATCCGCGATCTCACCTTCGTCGCCAACGATGCGGCGATGCCGGGCCGCGGCATCGGCAAGCTGGTGACCGCCGGCTGCGTGGCCCGTGCCATCGTCTCCCATATCGGCCTCAACCCGGAGATCCAGAAGAAGATGATCGCCGGCGAGATCGAGGTGGAGCTGGTGCCCCAGGGCACGCTGGTGGAGCGCATCCGCGCCGCCGGTGTCGGCCTCGGCGGCGTGCTCACCGCCACCGGCCTCGGCACGCCGGTGGAGACCGGCAAGCAGACCGTCGAGGTGGATGGCAAGCGTTACCTGGTGGAAAAGCCCATCCACGGCGACTTCGCGCTGATCGCCTCGCAGAAGGCGGACTACGCCGGCAACCTCACCTATTCGCTGACCGCGCACAATTTCAATCCCATCATGGCCTTGGCCGGCGCGACCGTGATCGTGGAGCCGGAACTGATCGTGCCCGTGGGCGTCATCCCGCCGGATGCGGTGAAGACGCCGGGCGTGCTTGTGGACCACCTGCTTGCGAGGGCCGCGTGATGGAAGCCGACGTGATGGAACGGCCGCGGGCGGCCATGAGCGCCAAGGAAGTCATCGCCCGCCGCGTGGCGCAGGAGGTGAAGCCGGGCATGCTGGTCAATCTCGGCATCGGCCTGCCGAGCATGGTGGCGAACTTCATTCCCCATGATGCCGGGGTCTATTTCCAGGCCGAGAACGGGGTGATCGGCCTCGGCGCCCGCCCGCCGGAAGGCATGGAGGACCCGCACCTCACCGACGCCGGCGGCGGCTTCGTCACCGCCGTTCCGGGCGCGGCCTCCATCGACAGCGCCATGAGCTTCGGCATCATCCGCGGCGGCCACCTGGACATGACCGTGCTCGGCGGCCTGCAGGTCGACGAGCGCGGCTACCTCGCCAACTGGATGGTCCCCGGCAAGATGGTGCCCGGCATGGGCGGCGCCATGGACCTGGTGGCCGGCGCCAAGCGGGTGATCGTGGCCATGGTGCATTCGGCCAAGGGCGATCCCAAGATCGTGCCGGAATGCACCCTGCCGCTCACCGCTTTGCGCCGGGTGAGCCTCATCGTCACCGAGCTGGCGGTGATCGAGCCCACCCACGAAGGCTTGGTGCTGCGCGAGCGCGGGCCGGATGTCTCCATCGACCGGATCCTCGCCGAGACCTCGGCGAAGCTGATCATCGAAGGCGACGTGCCCGCCATGTGCCTCGGCTGATGCCGGCGGTCACCGAACTCACCCGCGCCCTGGCGTATGCGGCCGAGGCGCACGCCAACCAGCGCCGCAAGGGGGCGGCGCAGGAGCCCTATATCAACCACCTTATCGAGGTGCTGGACCTGGTGGCTCGCACCACCGGCGGCGACGACACCGAGCTGCTCATCGCCGCTTTGCTCCATGACGTGATCGAGGACACGCCCCGCAGCGTGGACGACCTGCGCCAGGCGTTCGGCGCGCGGGTGGCGGGCATCGTCGTGGAGAATTCCGACGACATGAGCCTGCCGAAGGACGAGCGCCGCCGCCACCGCATCGCCGCCATGGCCGCCAAGTCCGAAGCCGCCCGCATGGTGAAGATCGCGGATGTCATCTCCAACCTGCGGGCCGTGGTGGTGTCACCGCCCGCCGGCTGGGGGAGCGACCGCAAGCTCGGCTATCTGGACGGCTGCCGCCATCTGGTGGATGCCGGCCGCGGGGTCAATGCCGCCCTGGAAGCCCTGTTCGACCAGACCGCCCACGACGTGGAATGCGCCATCCGCGACCAGGCCGCCTTCGAGATCGAGGGCCATGCGGTGGCGGTGCGGCACCTGGAGAATGCGGTGGGCCAGCAGGTCCACATCCTCTACCTGCCCAACACCGGCTGCCGGCCGCTGACGGAGGAGGACGTGGACAGCTTCTGCGCCACCCTCGGGCATGTCTTCCCCTCGGTCACGGTGCAGCGGGCCGACGCCATGTTCGAGGGCCGCCGGCGCCAGATCCTGCTGGCGCGGGTGCGCACCGACAGCACCGACGCCATCGTCGCCATGGCTCAGCGGCTGTGCATCGCCTTCGACCAGCGCTTCGTCGGGGTGGAGGTGGACGGGCGCTACGTGCGCATCTATGCCGACGACACCGCCTGAACGGCGCCACGGCCGGTGACCGGGATGCGCCGGCCAGATCCGCGCGCTGCCCGCTCGCGCAGTTGCTCCGGGGGGCGGACGGCGATTTGCCGCCCGTGGGCCCCCGCGCCGCGGTTCCCTCCGGGCGGATCGCGCTCCAGAGCACGCGCCGATCCGCTTGCATCGCAAGCGGATCGGATAACGCGTTCTCTATCCTTAAGTTAGAGGGCGATTCACCGATCAAATTGGTTCAATTTGCTCGGATCGCGCTCTAGGATCGGGTTTTCCGCTCCGCAGACATGGGCTCCATGACCGCCGCACCCGCCAGCCTCACCGATCGCGTCCGCCCCCTCGACCTCGCTGCTGATACGCTCGCCGTCGCCTTCCTCGAGGACAAGGCGTGCTTCGTCACCGCCGACGGGCGGGCGACGCTGGTGGGAGCGCAGACGCAGACCGTTTCCCTGCACGAGGGGACGGTCCTCAGCGCCGTGGGCGACGGCGCGCGGCTGGTGTCGGGCGGCGACGACGGCCGGGTCATGGCGCTGGCGCCGGACGGGTCGGCGGCGCTGCTGGCGCAGGCCCAGGGGCGGTGGATCGACCGGGTGGCCCTCGGCCCCGGCGGCGCGGTGGCCTATTCGGCCGGGCGCAGCGCCTTCGTCCTCCCCGACGGCCGGGCGACGCCGGAGCCCCGGCGCTTCGATGCGCCCTCCACCGTGGGCGGCCTCGCCTTCGCCCCCAAGGGCCTGCGGCTCGCCGTGGCCCATTATGGCGGCGTCACCCTGTGGTTTCCCAATGCTCCCGGCGCCAAGCCGGAGCTGTTCGGCTGGAAGGGCTCGCACCTCGGGGTGGCGTTCTCGCCGGACGGCCGCTTCCTGGTCACCACCATGCAGGAGCCGGCGCTGCACGGCTGGCGGGTGGCCGACGGCGCCCACATGCGCATGACCGGCTATCCCGCGCGGGTGAAGTCCTTCGCCTTCACCGCAGACGGCAAGTGGCTGGCCACCTCGGGCTCGGGGGAGGTGATCCTGTGGCCGTTCCAGGCCAAGGACGGCCCCATGGGCAAGGAGCCCATGATGCTCGCGCCCTCGCCCACGTCGCGGGTCACCGCGGTGGCGTGCCACCCCAAGGACCCGGTGGTGGCCGCAGGCTATGAGGACGGCATGATCCTGCTGCTGCGCCTCGGCGACGGCGCCGAACTGCTGCTGCGCGCGCCGGACGGGGCGCGCGTGGGCGCCATCGCCTGGCACAGGCAGGGCGGCGCGGTTGCCTTCGGCACCGAGCGTGGCCATTGCGGACTTCTCGCGTTTTGAACACACTGGACGAATGACGTCGCGGCAGTGTCACCGGTTCGGGCTATCCACCATTGATGGCAAGCGCTTGGTCCCGGCCGGGGCCCGTCTGCGCCGGCAGCGGCGGTTGCGGCCGGCGGTCCCCGCGAATCGGGGTACATATCCATCCAGCAAGGGGATTTGGCATGAAGATCGCTGACGTTCGCCGCACCGCCTATTCCATGCCGCTCGTCAGTCCTTCCTACCCGCCGGGCCCCTACCGGTTCATCGACCGGGAATACATGATCATCACCTACCGCACCGATCCCGCGGCGCTGGCAAAGGTGGTGCCCGAGCCGCTCGAGGTGACCGCGCCCATCGTCAAGTATGAATTCATCCGCATGCCCGATTCCACCGGCTTCGGCGACTATACCGAGACCGGACAGGTGATCCCCGTGCGGTTCAACGGGGTGGAGGGCGGCTACACCCACTCCATGTATCTGGACGATGAATCCCCCATCGCCGGCGGCCGCGAGCTGTGGGGCTTCCCCAAGAAGTTCGCCAACCCCAAGATGAAGGTGGAGACCGACACGCTGGTGGGCACCCTGCATTACGGCAGCGTGCTCTGCGCCTCCGCCACCATGGGCTACAAGCATGTGGCGGCGGACAAGGAGAAGGTGCTCGCTTCTCTCCTCACCCCCACCTTCCTGCTCAAGATCATCCCCCATGTGGACGCCACGCCGCGCATCTGCGAACTGGTGCGCTATTATCTGGAAGATGTGACCGTCAAGGAATGCTGGACCGGCCCCGGGGCCCTCGGCCTGTTCCCCCACGCCCTCTGCCGGGTTTCCGAACTGCCGGTGCTGGAAGTGCTGTCCGCCGCCCATATCAAGGCGGACCTGACCCTCGGCCTCGGCGAGGTGGTCTATGATTACCTGAAGGACGGCGCGGCCTGAGCCCTCCGCGCCCGAACCGCCGGGATCGGCGGCGCAGCCGTGGCGCCGGTCCCGCGCATGGCACATGATCCAACCCAGGCCCGGCGCCGCCTTGTGCGCCGGGCCCCCGGACCAGACGAGAAGGCTGCCCCATGACGCCGCGCGCCACCCACATGCCTCCCAACCTGTGCGACATCATCGGCGCGTACAAGCGCGTCGCCCTGGTGTTCCAGGGCGGCGGGGCCCTCGGCGCCTACCAGGCGGGGGTCTATGAGGCCCTGCACGAAGTGGGCTGCGACCCGAACTGGATCTCCGGCGTCTCCATCGGCGCCATCAATTCCGCCATCATCGCCGGCAATGCCCCCGACGACCGGGTGCCGCGCCTGAAGGAGTTCTGGTCCACCATCTCCTCGCGCAAGGTGCTGCCCATCACCCCGGAAGGCGACATCTTCCGCCAGTGGCGCAACCAGCTCTCGGCGGCCATGACCATCCTGCACGGCCAGCCGGGCTTCTTCCGCCCGCGCGTGCCCAACCCCTGGCTGGTGCCCACCGGCGCGAACGGCGCCACCTCCTTCTACGACACCTCGCCCCTGCGCGAGACGCTGCTGAGGCTGGTGGACTTCGACCGCATCAATTCCGGCGAGAAGCGCTTCTCGGTGGGGGCGGTGAACGTGCGCACCGGCAACTTCATCTATTTCGACAATAAGGAACACACCATCGGCCCGGAGCACATCATGGCCTCCGGCGCGCTGCCGCCCGGCTTTCCGGCGGTGAAGATCGACGGCGAATTCTATTGGGACGGCGGCGTCGTCTCCAACACGCCGCTCCAGTTCCTCCTGGACCAGCCGGACCATCCCAGCGCGCTGGTGTTCCAGGTGGACCTGTTCAGCGCCCGCGGGCCGCTGCCGCGGGACATGTTCGATGTCTCCGAGCGGCAGAAGGACATCGGCTATTCCAGCCGCACCCGCTACACCACCGATGTCTTCCGCCGGGTGCAGGAGCTGCGCTCCAAGCTCTATGACGCGCTCCAGCGCATTCCCGAGCAGCTGCGCACGGAGGACGACCTCTCCCTCATCGAGGATTACAGCACCTCCGGCCCGGTGAACATCTGCCACCTGATCTATCAGGAAAAGACCTATGAGCGGGAATTCAAGGACTATGAATTCTCCGGCACCTCCATGCGCGACCACTGGCAGACCGGCTATGAGGACACGGTGAAGACCCTGCGCCGGGGCGAGTGGCTGAAGAAGCCGGACGATTCCATCGGCATCGTGGTGCACGACATCCACCGCCTGTCGGAGTGAGGGCGGGGCGCCCCGCGCCCAATGTTTGCGACAAGGTTCGTCACAGGCCGCGCATCAGCATGTAGGCGCCGAGCGCGGCGAGGCCGGCGAAGAAGATCCTGCGGAAGACGAGGGGCGGGATGACGCGCCGCGCCCGCTGCCCCAGCTCCATGCCGAGAAAGGCCGGCACCAGCGCCGCGAGGGAGCCCAAGACGAGGGCGGGGTCGCCCAGCGCCACCCCCGCCGCGCCGGGGCTGGCCAGCACGCCGGCCAGGGCGAAGGTGGAGACGGTGAAGGTGAGGCCGAGGGCCTGCACCAGGTCGTCGCGCTTGAGGCCGAGGGCCTGGAGATAGGGGGCCGACGGCATCACCGACACGCCGGTGGTGCCGGTGACGAGCCCGGTGGCAAGCCCCATGACCGGCGACAGCCACCGTTCCATCCACGCCGGCAGGTGCAGCGGCACGGCCGAAAGGCCGAGCCCGCCATAGACCAGCAGCGTCGCGCCGAGGGCGGGCAGGGCCGCCGGCGACGCCAGCCCGCCCAGCAGCAGCCCGCCGGCGAGGGTGCCGGCCGCCACCGCCGCCATCATCCAGAAGAAGCGGCGGGCGATGGCCACGGCATTCGGCCCGGTGGCGTACTGCACCACATTGGTGACGGCGGACGGCACGATGAGCAGTGCCGCCGCTTCGGCGGGGGTGAGGATCAGGCTGAGCAGGCCGATGCCCACGGTGGGCAGGCCCATGCCGATGAGCCCCTTGACCATGCCGGCGAGCACCAGAACGGCGAAGCCGGTCAGCAGCGCAGCAGGGTCCGGTAGGGCCACGGCGCTCAGAACTCGGCGTCGAGCTCTTCGAGCTCCTCGGGCTCGGCCGCTGCGCCCTCGATCCATTCCTGCATGAAGGGCAGGGCCATGATGCGCGCGCGATAGGCCTCGCACTCGGCGTCGAGCTTCACGTCATAGGTGGTGAAGCGCGAGCAGACGGGCGCATACATGGCATCGGCCAGGGTCGGCGCGGAGCCCATGAGGAAGGGGCCGCCATGGGCGGTGAGGCAGCCGCGCCAGATGGCGACGATGCGCTCGATGTCCGCCTGCGCCCCGGCCCACACCTTGAAGCCCGGATAATGGGCCTTGATGTTCATGGGCAGCGCCGAGCGCAAATTGGTGAAGCCCGAATGCATCTCGCCGGAGATGGACAGGCAGTGCGCCCGCACCGCCCGGTCGGCCGGCAGAAGACCCGCCTGGGGGAACACCTCGTGCAGGAAGATGGCGATGGCGAGGGTGTCCCACACGGTCACGTCGTCATGCACCAGCCGCGGCACCAGGAAGGAGGGCGAGAGCAGCAGCAGTTCCGCCTTCATGTCCGGGTCGTCGAGGGGCACGCGCTCTTCCTCGAAGACGAGGCCGGCCATCTTGCACAGGAGCCAGCCGCGCAAGGACCAGGAGGAGTAGTTCTTGCTGGAGATGGTGAGTGTCGCCATGCGTGTCCCGCGCCTCGGATTTTGGTCTCTCGACCGTCAGGCCCGCCCCGTTGTCCCACCCCGGATTTTCGTTGGCGCCCGGACGGCGGCGGCCCCGGATCGCTGTGTTTGCGGATGCGTGTTGCAATGCACCACGCTCCGCTCCAATATTCAACCCAACAGGTACAACCCTTCGGGCCTGCTGCAAAGCGCAAAAACAGGTCTGCGACAACAACTTAATCGTTCCGCCGTCCGTGGGGGGCGTCGGCTTTCCGAGGGCGCGGAACAGAAGGACTCTTAAGCATTATGCTCCAGTCTTCCAATCGGGCATCCTCTCGGGGGCGTTGCCGCCGGGTGCGGCGACACGGGCAGCCATGATGTATCTCGCGTATCAGACCCAGGCCGATCTCATGAGCCCGGTGCGCCTCCTCGCCGGTCTGGCGCGGCAGAGCCTCACGGGGCCCCTCATCAATGGCTTCGCCCATGCGGGCATCCGCCACCTCGCCGCCGCCTACGAACTGGTGGAGCGCGCCGGGCTCAGCCACGGCCGACCGGATTTCGCCATCCGCTCGGTGGAGGTGGGCAACCGCGATGTGCAGGTGAGCGAGGAGAAGGTGGCGGTGCTGCCCTTCGGCACGCTG
Organism: Xanthobacter sp. AM11; assembly: GCF_047444035.1. Lineage (NCBI taxonomy): Bacteria > Pseudomonadati > Pseudomonadota > Alphaproteobacteria > Hyphomicrobiales > Xanthobacteraceae > Xanthobacter > Xanthobacter sp. AM11. Next base: position 620,331 of record NZ_JBLAOA010000001.1, on the reverse strand, counting down.
CTGCGCTTCAAGAAGGACGTGGACATCGCCCAGCCCCGCGTGCTGGTGGTGGCGCCTCTCTCCGGCCACTTCGCCACGCTTCTGATCAACACCGTGAAGACGATGCTGCCGGATCATGACGTCTACATCACGGACTGGCACAATGCCCGGGACGTGCCCCTGTCTGAAGGCCCCTTCGCCTTCGACGATTATGTGGAGCACGTGATCCGCTTCCTCGAGATCATGGGTCCCGGCTCCCACTTGGTGGCGGTGTGCCAGCCCTGCGTCCAGGCGCTGGTGGCGGCGGCGGTGATGGGGCAGGACCGGAACCCGGCGACGCCGGCCTCCATGACCCTCATGGCCGGGCCCATCGACTGCCGCATCAACCCCACCAAGGTGAACGACCTCGCCACCTCCAAGCCCATCACCTGGTTCGAGAAGAATCTCATCGCCACGGTGCCGAAGGGCTTTCCCGGCTCGGGCCGGCGGGTCTATCCCGGCTTCATGCAACTCACCGCCTTCGTGAGCATGAATCTCTCGCGGCACATCAAGGCCCATCTCGACCTCTACAACGACCTCGCCGAGGGCGAGATGGACAAGGCGGCGGCCACCAAGCACTTCTACGACGAATATTTCGCCGTGCTCGACCTCGATGCGGAATTCTACCTGCAGACCGTGCGCTACGTGTTCCAGGACTATCGCCTGCCGAAGGGGGAGCTGACCTATCGCGGCACCCCCATCGACTTCCGCGCCGTGCGCAAGACCGCGCTGCTGACGGTGGAAGGCGAGCGGGACGACATCTGCTCCATCGGCCAGACCATGGCGGCGCAGGACATCTGCTCCGCCCTGCGGCCGCACAAGAAGCGCCACCACATGCAGGCGGGCGTCGGCCATTACGGCGTCTTCTCTGGGCGCAAATGGGCGGGGCAGGTCTATCCCATCGTGCGCAACCATATCCTGGCCAGCGACTGAGGCCGGGCGCCGTCCATCCCTTCACCGCAGTGGCGTGGGGGCAGGGGCGGGCCGAAGCGGAACCCGGCCGAAGCGGATCTGGCGCACACCGCACCGGTGCGATGCAGGGCGGCAACCGGTTTGCCGGCTTTGCAGCGTGTCATTGGTTGACGCGCGGCCATGCTTTACACATGGTGCCGCCGCCCGTGCATCCGCTGCGGGCGACTTGCCCCGGCCACAGGCGCAGGAGGCGGCCCGCCGCTCCGCCCGCCGTGTCCCGGGATCTTGAAGCCACGGCGCCGGGCCTTTGCGGGCCGTCGCGCGCCGCGTCCCCGACGAGGAGTGTTTCACCATGAGCGACTGGCCGGTCCATGCCAAGATCGACGGCCCCATCGTGATGATCGGTTTCGGCTCCATCGGCCGTGGCACTCTGCCGCTGATCGAGCGGCATTTCGATTTCGATCTCGCGCGCATGGTGGTCATCGACCCCGTTGCGGACCACAAGACCCTGCTCGATGCCCGCGGCATCCGCTTCATCCAGTCGGAAGTCACCGCCGAGAACTACCGCGAGCTGCTCACCCCGCTGCTCACCAACGGCCCCGGCCAGGGCTTCTGCGTGAACCTTTCGGTGGACGTGTCCTCCATCGCCATCATGGAATTGTCGCGCGAGCTGGGCGCCCTCTACATCGACACCGTGGTGGAGCCCTGGAAGGGGTTCTATTTCGACGAGACCATGGATAACGCCGCGCGCACCAATTATGCGCTGCGCGAAAGCCTGCTCGCCGCCCGCCGCCGCAATCCCGGCGGCCCCACCGCGGTGTCCACCTGCGGCGCCAATCCGGGCATGGTGTCCTGGTTCGTGAAGCAGGCGCTGCTCAATATCGCCGCCGACACCGGCCTCGACCGGCCCGAGCCGGCGAGCCGCGAGGAATGGGGCCAGCTGGCCCGCGCGCTGGGGGTGAAAGGCATCCACATTGCCGAGCGCGACACCCAGCGCGCCCGCAACCCCAAGGTGATGGGCGAGTTCTGGAACACCTGGTCGGTGGAAGGCTTCGTCTCGGAAGGCCTCCAGCCCGCGGAACTGGGCTGGGGCACCCACGAGAAGACCATGCCGCCGGAAGGCCGCACCCACGAAGCCGGCTGCGGCGCCGCCATCTACCTGCTGTCGCCCGGCGCCGCCACCCGCGTGCGCTCCTGGACGCCGACGCCGCAGGCCCAGTACGGCTATCTGGTGACCCACAACGAGGCCATCTCCATCGCCGACTACCTCACCGTGCGTGACGGCGACCAGGTGCTCTACCGGCCCACCTGCCACTATGCCTATCACCCCTGCAACGACGCGGTGCTCTCCCTGCACGAGATGTTCGGCAATGGCGGCCACTTCCAGGGCAAGTGGAAGATCCTGGACGAGCACGAGATCGTGGACGGCATGGACGAACTGGGCGTGCTGCTCTACGGCCACGCCAGGAATGCCTACTGGTTCGGCTCCCAGCTCACGGTGGAACAGACCCGCGAGCTGGCGCCCTACCAGAACGCCACCGGCATGCAGGTGACCTCCGCCGTGCTCGCCGGCATGGTGTGGGCGCTGGAAAATCCCTCCGCCGGCATCGTCGAGGCGGACGAGATGGACTTCCGCCGCTGCCTGCAGGTCCAGATGCCCTATCTCGGCCCGGTGATCGGCACCTATACGGACTGGACCCCGCTGACCGGCCGACAGAAGCTGTTCCCCGAGGACCTCGACCTCGAAGACCCGTGGCAGTTCAAGAACATCATCGTGCGGTGAACCACCGTCGCGCGGCTTGAGCAGAGCGCGAGGCGCGCGGGTCGCCGCCCCAAAGCACGAAGGCCCCGGAGCAATGCTCCGGGGCCTTCTGCATTCTGGCTGTCTTTCTGCCCGTGCTGTGCCGGCCTCAGGCCGAGCGGCGCAGCTCGCCGGCCATCAGCTCCGCCAGAGACGGCCGGGCGATGCGGGCGCCGGTGGGGCTGATGAGGCCGCGGGCGCCGTCGAGGGCGCCGGGCTTCAGCTCCAGGGCCAGCAGACGGTGGCGATCATAGGCGCCGGGCATCCACAATTCGCCGGTCTTCTGCGCGGAGAAGCCGAAGCGCGCGTAATAGGGGGCGTCGCCCACCAGGATCACGGCGCCGTGGCCCCTGGCCTGCGCGGCGTCCAGGGCGGCGCGCATCAGCTCCCCGCCGAGGCCGTGGGCGCGGAACCACGGATGCACCGCCAGCGGGCCGAGCAGCAGCGCCGGCTTGCCCGGGCCGGCGGTGACGTGCCACAGGCGCACGGTGCCGGCGAGCCGGCCGTCCGGGCCATAAGCGGCGAAGGCGAGGCCGTCCGCCGGCCGGCGGCCCTCGCGCAGGCGCTCGGAGGACCTGGCGAAGCGCGCCTCCCCCAGGCACAGGTCCAGCAGGGCCTCGCGCGGGGCCACATCTTCCGGCTGTTCCAGCACGATTTCAGTCATCAGCACCTCCTGATGCCACAACCGAAGAAGCGAAGACGGCCGTTCCCGCCGCGCGGCAGCGCGGCCGGAGGCGCAGGGCCCCGGGAACGGTGCGGAAGACGAGGGGGAAGCCCCCTCCTCAACGCCCGGGCGGCAGATGCCGGCGCCGGGGGAGGCCCTGCGGCCCGATGCGCGGGCCTGAACCTGCGGGCCTTGCGGGCCCGGCCGGGGTCAGATCACGTAGGACTTCAGCGGCGGAAAGCCGTTGAACGCCACCGCCGAATAGGTGGTGGTATAGGCGCCGCACGCCTCGATGATGAGCTTGTCGCCGATGGCCAGGGACAAGGGCAGCTCCACCGGGGTCTTTTCATAAAGCACGTCGGCCGAATCGCAGGTGGGGCCGGCCAGCACGCAGGGGGCGGTGTCGTCCCCGTCGCGCGGGGTGCGCAGCGGATAGCGGATGGCCTCGTCCATGGTTTCGGCGAGGCCGCCGAACTTGCCGATGTCGAGATACACCCAGCGCAAAGCGTCGCGCTCGGACTTCTTGGAGATGAGGACGACCTCGGTCTCGATCAGGCCGGCATTGCCAACCATGCCGCGCCCCGGCTCCATGATGGTCTGCGGAATCTCGTTGCCGAAGTGCTTGCGCAGGGACGAGAAGATGGCCTCGCCGTAGGACTGGGCCGCGGGCACGTCCTGCAGGTAGCGGGTGGGGAAGCCGCCACCCAGGTTCACCATGGACAGGGTGATGCCGCGCAGCGCGCACTCGCGGAAGATGCCGGCGGCGGAGGACAGCGCCGCGTCCCAGGCGTTCACATTCTTCTGCTGCGAGCCCACGTGGAACGAGACGCCATAGGCATCGAGCCCCAGGCGGTGGGCGTGCTCCAGCACGTCCGCGGCCATCTCCGGCTCGCAGCCGAACTTGCGCGAGAGCGGCCATTCGGCCCCGGCGCCGTCGCACAGGATGCGGCAGAACACCTTGGCGCGCGGGGCGACGCGGGCGATCTTCTCCACCTCCTCGTAGGAATCCACTGCGAACAGGCGCACGCCCAAGCGGAAAGCGCGCTCGATGTCGCGCTCCTTCTTGATGGTATTACCGAAGGAGATGCGATCCGCGCCGGCACCGGTGGCCAGCACCATCTCGATTTCGCCGGTGGAGGCGCAGTCGAACGAGGAGCCCAACTCCTGGAGCGCCTTCAGAATGGCGGCATCGGGATTGGCCTTCACGGCATAGAAGACACGGGTATCCGGCAGTGCCCGGGCGAACGTCTGGTAGTTCGCGCGCACCACGTCCAGATCGACCACCACGCAGGGGCCGTCCTCGCGTCGGGTCTTGAGAAACTCGCGGATGCGATCGGTCATGGTGTCCTCCCCGTGACCTGAAGCCTCGTGAAGCACGGATTTCCCGTGCGACGACAGGACGGACGGCACCCGCATGGGGCCGGCCGGGGCACGCGCGGGCAGGTTCGCGGCGATGTGGACACGCCGACGTTCCTGCGGGCCGTACCCGCTTCGCCGGGGCTTTATCCCGGCCGCATCATCGGACCGAACGGCAGCCGCGCCACCCGCGACGGACAGGCCGACGCGAGGGGAGAAGACGACTGCGCACGATTGGAGGGGAATTCCCGCTCCGCACGGCCGGCAAGATGTAGTGCCTCTTCAGTAACGCCGCCCGTTGGAGGGGCGACCGAGACCAAAAAAGCCCTTACGTCGTTGCTTCAAGTCACGTCCCCCGCATTGAGGAGCGGGGTGGGCCGGTTCCCTCCGGCTTGTCGATCGTCCTGGCAGCTTTCCGGCCTCTTGTCCGGAGATCCTACCGACCGACACGCGACCACAGGCACGTGCGAATTTGGGCAACGCGGATTTAAGGGATTCGCCCCGGCGGCGCAAGGGGCAGGGGCAGAAAAAACGCCGCCTGAAAATGCCGGCCGCCGCCGCCGGGAATCCGCGCCGCCCCCCTTGCCCGGGCAGGTCTCCGGCCGCTACGGGATAGCTGCAACCGGAGGTGTCGGCCATGGTGCGATTTCCAGTGGGTCTTGCCGTGCTCGTGCCGCTGCTGGCGGCCGCCCTGCCGCAGGCGGCGCGGGCGGAAAATCCCTTCGGGCTGGAGGTGGCGGGCTGGACCAGCCGGATGGCGCAGACCGGCACCACCTATTTCCAGTGCGCCGGCAAGGCCTGCGGCGGCAGCGCGGCGCTGCTGAGCCTGCGCCAGCCCGGCCACATGGCGCGCATGACCCTGGCGCAGTTCGCCGACGTGCAGGAGCGGGTGAATGCGCGCATCCGCGAACAGGTCGCCGACACCCACGCCTCCACCATCGGCCCCGCGCAGGAGGTGGAGAGCCGCGGCGTGCGCGTCTTCACCTCCACCCGCGATTATGAGACCACCGCCGGCGTCCGCCACCATTTCGTCAATGCCCTGCTGGTGGGGCCGCAGGCCTCGCTCTCGGTGGTGAGCGACGCGCCCACCACGGCCCAGGCGCGGGCCAATTTCGACGCCTTCCTGCCCCGCCTCCTCGATCTGGTGCTGGCGGCGCCCGGCGCCCCGGCCCGGGCGAACTGACCCGGCCGCGCCGCGCGGAAATCGGCATGAATGCCCGGCTTTTGCGGGAAAGCCGCGCCGGATCGCCGCGCGTCCGGCTGGGCTCTTGATTGGCATCAATACAAGGAGCAATCTGCCGTCATAACATTACAACAATGAAGGATCGTCGCCCGCGATCCGCTCGACGCCGCAGGGTTCGGAATGAATTACGACCACTTCTTCGCCGATGCCATCGACGCCCTGCGCAAGGAGCGCCGCTACCGCACCTTTGCCGAGATCGAGCGCGACGCGCGCCATTTCCCCCGCGCGGTGTGGCATTCTCCCGGCGGCCCGCGCGACATCGTGGTGTGGTGCTCCAACGACTATCTCGGCATGGGCAGCCATCCCGATGTGGTCAAGGCCATGTGCGAGGCGGCGCAGGCGCGCGGCGCCGGTGCCGGCGGCACCCGCAACATCTCCGGCAACAGCCACGAGATCGTGATGCTGGAGCGCGAGCTGGCGGACCTGCACGGCAAGGAGCAGGGGCTGGTCTTCACCTCCGGCTACATCTCCAATGCCACCGGCATCTCCACCATCGTCCGCCTCATCCCCGATTGCGTGGTGCTCTCCGACGAGCTGAACCACAATTCCATGATCGAGGGCGTGCGCCACGGCGGCCGGCAGAAGGCCATCTTCCGCCACAACGACCTCGGCCACCTGGAAGAGCTGCTGCAGGCGGCCGGCGACCGGCCCAAGCTGGTGGCGTTCGAGAGCGTCTATTCCATGGACGGCGACATCGCCCCCATCGGCGCCATCTGCGAGCTGGCCGAGCGCTACGGCGCCATGACCTATCTGGACGAAGTGCACGCGGTGGGCATGTATGGCCCGCGCGGCGCCGGTGTCGCCGAGCGCGACGGGGTGATGCACAAGGTGGACATCATCGAGGGCACGCTGGGCAAGGCCTTCGGCGTGGTGGGCGGCTACATCACCGGCAAGCGCCTGGTGATTGATGCCGTGCGCTCCTATGCGCCGGGCTTCATCTTCACCACCGCCCTGCCGCCGGCCATCGCCGCCGCCGCCGCCGCTTCCGTGCGCCACCTGAAGGCCTCCCAGGCCGAGCGCGACGGGCAGCGCACCCAGGTGGCCAAGGTGAAGCGGGCGCTGGCCGCCGCCGGCCTGCCGCAGATGGAGACGCCCACCCATATCGTTCCGGTGATGGTGGGCGACGCCAAGGCCTGCAAGATGGCCAGCGACCTGCTGCTGGCCGAGTACGGCATCTATATTCAGCCCATCAACTACCCCACCGTGCCCCGCGGCACGGAGCGGCTGCGCATCACCCCCACGCCGTTCCACGACGACGCCCTCGTCGCCCATCTGGCCACCGCCCTCTCGGACGTGTGGGAGCGGCTGGAGCTGCCCTATGCGGACCGCGTGGCCGAGCGCGCCTCGGCCTCCCGCAGCGCGGCGCTGGGCCCGGCGCCCATCCCGCTGCCGGTGGCGGGCGGCTGACTGCCGGGCTGCTGACCGGCGCTTCGAACGCTTTCGGAAATTGACAATGCCCCGGCTGGTCCGGGGCATTTTCTTTTTGCGGCGGCCGCCAGCTGCGCCGATGCCGGCCGGGTCCGCTCAGGCAGCAAGCATCTCAGGCCGCAGGTGCCACCGCCGTCATCAGGAAGGGCTGCCCGGTCTCCGCCAGCGTCTTCAGCCGCGACAGGCCCTCGGGCCAGCCATGGACCACCGCCTTCGAGGTGGCGGTCTCGCCGGGGAAGTCGTCATGGGTGAGGGTGAGCTTGCAGGCATCCTCGCCCACGGGCGTGATGTCCCAGGTCACTCGCGAGGGCGGGTCCTGCGCCACCTCCGGCGCCCATTGCGCCGAGAAGGTCATGACGAAGCGGCGCGGCGGGTCCAGCTCCAGCACCGTGCCGGTGATCACCACCCGGTCGCCCATGAAGTATTCGCGGGTCCCGCCGGTCCGCCAGTCGGTGCGGGAGGTCATGTTGAAGTGTTCGTAGAGGGGTGTCTTGCTGTCGTCGGTCAGGACATCCCACAGGGCTTGCGGCGTCGCCTTGATGAACAGCTCGTAGATGTGTCTGGGCGGGGCGGTGTTCATGGGGGCAATCCCTTCCACGAGGTATTTCAGGTTCGCCATCGCCGCCACGTGGGGGCCGGCGTAGCGGGAGATCCAGCGGTCGCTGACGAGCTGGATGGGGGCCGGGTTAAGGAAGTGGTGCTTTTCCCTCCCCACCTTGCGGGTGAGGACCAGATGCGCGTCTTCCAGCACTCTCAGATGCTTCATCACTCCGAAGCGGGTCAGGCGGGTCTGGCGCTCCAGTTCGCCCAGCGTCTGGCCATCCTTCACCTTGAGCAGGTCGAGGAGGTCCCGGCGGATAGGGTTCGAGAGAGCGGCGAACACATCATCCATGGGCTATTTATGTGCCAATATAGTCACGTGTCAATATGGTCACCAATCTGGACGAACAGAAAACGCCGCGGCCCTTTGGGGAGCCGCGGCGTTTTGATGTGGTGAGGGGTGCCGCCTCAGCCCTTGGCTGGCGTCTTCTTCCTGAAGACGGAGCGCAGATTGTCCCACAATTCGATCTTCACCCCGTGGCGCTTCATGATGAACGCCTGCTGGGCCACCGAGAGGGTGTTGTTCCAGGCCCAGTAGATCACCAGGCCGGCGGCGAAATGGGCCAGCATGAAGGTGAAGATGATGGGCATCCAGGTGAAGATCATCTGCTGGGTGGGGTCCGGCGGGGCCGGGTTCAGCTTCATCTGCACGAACATGGTGATGCCCATGATGATGGGCCAGGCGCCCAGCATGAGATAGGAGCCGAACACGGGCACCGAGGACGGGTCCCAGGGGATGAGGCCGAACAGGTTGAAGATGGTGGTGGGGTCGGGCGCCGAGAGGTCGCGGATCCAGCCGAAGAAGGGCGCGTGCCGCATCTCGATGGTCACGAACAGCACCTTGTAGAGGGCGAAGAACACCGGAATCTGGATCAGGATGGGCAGGCACCCCGCCACCGGATTGATCTTCTCCTTCTTGTACAGCTCCATCAGCGCCTGCTGCTGCTTCACCTTGTCGTCGGCGTAGCGCTCGCGGATGGAGGTCATCTCCGGCTGCACCGCCTTCATCTTCGCCATGGAGGCGTAGGACTTGTTGGCGAGCGGGAAGAAGATGCCCTTCAGGGCCACCGTGACCAGCAGGATGGCGACGCCGAAATTGCCCACCAGCCGGTAGATCCAGTCGATGGCCAGGAACAGCGGCTTGGTGATGAAATAGAACCAGCCCCAGTCGATGAGGCGGTCGAAGCGGTCGATCTTGTAGTCCGTGGCATAGCCGTCCACCACGCTCACCACCTTGGCGCCGGCGAACAGCTGGCCGGAGGAGGTGACGCTGGCGCCGGGCTCCGCCGTGAGCGGGGCGGCGAGATAATCGGTCTGGAAGGTCTGCACGCCGGCAAAGGTGCCGGTGGAGAACTTGGCATCCACCTTCACGTTCTGGTCGGGAATGACGGTGGCGGCCCAGTATTTGTCGGTGATGCCGAGCCAGCCGCCGGTGGCGGAGAAGGTGAGCGGCTTCTCCTTGTCCATGTGGGAATAGGTGACCTCCTGCAGCCCGCTGTCGCCGAGGATGCCGATCAGGCCCTCGTGCAGGATGTAGAAGCCCTCCACCTTGGGCATGCCGTGGCGGGAGACCAAAGCGTAGGGATAAAGGGTCACCGCCGCGCCGGTCTTGTTCTCCACCTCGTCCTTCACCGCGAACATGTAATGGTCGTCGATGGTGAAGGTGCGCCGGAAGATGAGCCCCGCTCCGTTGTCGTAGGTGAGGACGAGGGGGGTCTTCTCGGTCAGGCTGCCGCCGGTGGAGGTCCACAGGGTGTCGGGGCCGGGCACCTTCACGCTGGCGCCGGCGGCGGAGGTCCAGCCGAATTCCGCATAGAAGGGGTGGGGCGCGCCGGAGGGGGACAGGAGCACGATGTTCGGGCTCTTGGGGTCCACCGTCTCGTGGTATTCCAATAAGGAGAGATCATCCACCCGCGCGCCGCGCAGGGAGATGGAGCCCTTCAGGCGCTGGGTGTCGATGGCGGCGCGCGGGGTGGCGGCGACGGCCTCGGCGCGGGTGAGGGGGCGCGAGAGCGCGGCCGGGGCCCCGGCCTGGGGCACGCCGCCGGGGGCGGGGGTGGTGCCGGGCGTGGGAGTGGCGGAACCGCCGGGGGCCGGCTGCTGGGCCTGCTGGGTAATGCGCTGCTGCTCGGCGGCCTGTCGCTGGCGCTCCGCCTGTGGAATGCCGAAGAAATATTGCCAGCCGATGAGGATCGCCATGGACAAGCCGATGGCGATAAACATGTTGCGGTTGTCACTCATGCCGGATGGCCTCCGTCGGCGGGCTTCGCCTGGGGGTCGGAACTGTGCGCGTGATTGTCTTTTGACGAGACGTCGTGTGACTGTTGTGACGGTGCGCGCCTGGGCCCACGCGGCTTTTGCGGCGCATGCAGCTTGCGGACGGCGCGGGCCAAGTCATCCACCAGCCCGTCGAAGGGCATGTGGAGCGCCGCCTCGCGTGCCACCAGCACATAATCGTAGCCCGGCCTCCCGTCCTGCGGCAGAACGCGGCGCACCGCCTCCCGCAGGCGACGCCGGATGCGGTTGCGCACCACGGCATTGCCGGTCTTCTTGGTCACCGTCAGCCCGATGCGCACCGCGCCCTGGTCGCCCCGGTCGCGCCCCTGCATGAGGAAAGCGGCGACGCCGGCGCGCTCGGCCCTGGCGGCGGCTAGAAAGTCACGGCGCTTGCGGAGGCGATCCACGATGGGCTGCTCCGCGAATGTCCACCCCTCAGGCGGACAGGCGCTGGCGGCCGTGGTTGCGGCGCGCGGCGATGATCTTGCGGCCGTTGCGGGTGGCCATGCGCGCACGGAAGCCGTGGCGGCGCTTGCGCACGAGCTTGCTCGGTTGATAGGTGCGCTTCACGGGTCTTGTCTCCGGATTTCCTGTGGCGGTCGCGAGGGGGCGGGTCCCAGCAGCGCACTGCAGAAGCAGCACTGCCACGGCGAAGGTTCGCCGGTGCCTGCTCGCTCGGCCCGGGTTTCGAGATCGGTACGAGAAAAGAAGGCTGGGCTCCGGCCGCCGCAGCCGCCTGAGTTCGGGCTCGGCTTATAGGGGTGGCGGAGGCGCGCGTCAATCCGCACCGTGAACATCGTCCCCCGCCCCCGCGCCGCGCGGTGCGGACTTCCCCGCAGCTGCGGCGCCGTGCGCCGCTTGTTCCTCGCAGGATGCGGCGCGGTGCGCCGTTCACTCTCCTTGAATGCGGGCGCCGTGCGCCGCTTGCCCACGCCCAACGGCGGCCTTGCGCGGCGGCCAGGGCTCCGCTTTTCTGGCGGCCCACCGGCACGGGGACACCGCGACCATGAGCCTGCTGCGCATCTACGCCCGGACCATCTCCCTGCTCGGGCCGCAGGCGCGGCTGGGCGCGCTGCTGGTCTTCTCCAACCTGCTGCTGGCCATCGCCCAGTTCGCCGAGCCGATCCTGTTCGGCCGCATCATCGACACCCTGGCCTCGGCGCAGGCGGCGGCGCGCGCGGCCACCTTCCACGACCTCACCCCGCTGCTCGGCGCCTGGGTGGGCTTCGGCCTGTTCAACATCGTCGCCGGCGTGCTCATTTCGCTCCACGCCGACCGCCTCTCCCACCGCCGCCGGCTGGGGGTGCTGGCCCAGTATTTCGAGCATGTGCTGCAGCTGCCCCTCAGCTTCCACGGCACCACCCATTCCGGCCGGCTGCTGAAGGTGATGCTGGAGGGGGTGGATGCCCTGTGGGGCCTGTGGCTCTCCTTCTTCCGCGAGGATTGCGCCGCCATCATCTCCCTGGTGGTGCTGGTGCCCGTGGGCATCTGGATCAACTGGCGTCTGGGCCTGGTGCTGATCGTGCTGATGGCGGTGTTCGGCCTGGTCACCGGCTATGTCATCCGCCGCACCGAGGCCATGCAGCGGGAGGTGGAGGCGCACAATTCCGACCTCGCCGAGCAGACCTCCGACGCCCTGGGCAATGTGGCGGTGATCCAGAGCTACACCCGCATCGAGGCCGAGGTGTCCGGCCTGAGGGACACGGTGAACCGGGTGCTGGCGGTGCAGATTCCGGTGCTGTCCTGGTGGGCCATGGTGTCCATGGCCACCAAGGCGGCCACCACGCTCACCATCCTCGCCATCCTGCTCATCGGCACCTGGCTGCATGTGCAGGGCCTGGCCGCCATCGGCGATATCGTCACCTATGTGGCCTTCGCCACCATGCTGATCGGCCGGCTCGACCATACGGTGAGCTTCTTCAACCGTCTGCTTCTGTCCGCCCCGCGCCTCGCCCAGTTCTTCGACGTGCTCGACACGGTGGGCGCGGTGCGCGAGAAGCCGGGCGCGCGCAAGCTGGGCGCGGTGACCGGCGACGTGGTGTTCGACGACGTGTCCTTCTCCTACGACGGCAAGCGCACCGCGGTGGGCGACGTCTCCTTCCATGCCGCGCCCGGGCGCACCTTCGCCTTCGTGGGCACCACGGGGGCCGGAAAGTCCACCGCGCTGGCCCTCCTGCACCGGGTGTTCGACCCGCAGTCCGGCGCCATCCGCATCGACGGCACCGACATTCGCGACGTCACCCTCGCCTCCCTGCGCCATGCCATCGGCGTGGTGTTCCAGGAGCCGCTTCTGTTCAACCGCTCCATCGCCGACAATCTGCGGGTGGGCAAGCCCGACGCCACCGAGGCGGAAATGCGCGAGGCGCTCAAGCGGGCGCAGGCGCTGGAGCTGGTGGAGCGCAACCCCATGGGGCTGAACGCAGTGGTGGGCGAGCGCGGCCGCGCCCTCTCCGGCGGCGAGCGCCAGCGCCTGTCCATCGCCCGCGCCCTGTTGAAGAACCCGCCCATCCTCATTCTGGACGAGGCCACCAGCGCGCTGGATGCGGCCACGGAAGCCAAGGTGCAGGCGGCGCTGGACGAGGTGATGAAGGACCGCACCACCTTCGTCATCGCCCACCGCCTCGCCACCGTGCGCGATGCCGACCGCATCCTGGTGTTCGAGAACGGGCGCGTGGTGGAGGCCGGCACCTTCGACGAACTGGTGCAGCTGGGCGGGCGCTTCGCCGCGCTGGCCCGGGCCCAGTTCATGGCCGGCGCGGCGGACCGGCCCATCGCCGAGACTTGATGCCCGGGGCCGCCCGCAGAGGGTGACCGTGCGGCAGGCAGAAAAACCTGGGCTTCGGGCCGGCAGGAAAGCCAAGCCGAAGGTTTGGCTTTCCCGGAAAGCGTGGCCGGCGTGAATTCGGCAAGATTGTGGCAGGCAGAATGCCCGCGCCACCCGCCCCCTTCTTGCGCAGTCCCCGGCTTTTCCTTTGTGCATTTCGGCTTTTCCGCGGTTGCGAAACCGGGTAAGGAGAGGTCTTATCGCCTGATAGCCCTTCGTCCATACGGGAGTGGAACGGTTGGTGCGCACGAAATCCAGCCGCCTCGCCGGCGTGACCTGGCTTCCGCTTGCCGCGGCGCTGCTGGGCCTTCTCCCGGCCCTGCTTCTGGCCCTGCCGGCGCAGGCCGGGCCCGTGCTTCTGGTGGAGGCGGACAGCGGCCGGGTGCTGGAGCAGAAGGATGCCGGCCGGCCGTGGTATCCGGCTTCCGTCACCAAGCTGATGACCGTCTATGTGGCGCTGAATGCGGTGAAGGCCGGGCGCGTCACCATGGACACGCCCCTCACCGTCTCCGCGGTCGCCGCCTCCCAGCAGCCGTCGAAGATGGGCTTCAAGCCCGGCACCGTGGTCACCCTCGACAATGCCATCAAGATGGTGATGGTGAAGTCCGCCAACGACATGGCGGTGGTGGTGGCGGAAGGCGTGGGCGGCTCGCTGCCCGCCTTCGTGGCGGAGATGAACGCCGTCGCCGCGCATCTGGGCATGACCGGCACCCATTTCGAGAATCCCAACGGCCTGCCGGACCCGGACCAGGTGACCACAGCCCGGGACCTCGCCATCCTCGCCCGCGCCATCATCTATCATTTTCCCGAGCATGAGATGCTGTTCCGCATCCCCGCCATCCGTATCGGCAAGGCGGTGCTGCGCAACTACAACCGCCTGATCGACCGCTATCCCGGCGCCGACGGCATGAAGACCGGCTTCATCTGTAGCTCGGGCTACAATCTGGTGGCCACCGCCACCCGCGGCAACAAGCGGCTCATCGCCGTGGTGCTCGGCGCCCGCTCGGGCGTCGCCCGCACCGAGCAGACGGCGCTGCTGTTCGAGAAGGGCTTCCAATCCTCCTGGACGGTGTTCGGCTCCGCCTCGCCCTTGCTGTCGGGCCTGCAGAACCAGGGCGGGGCGCCCGGGGACATGAAGGCCGAAGTGTGCGGCGGGCGGCGCGTGGCCTCCGAGGCGGACGACGAGCCCGACCCCAACGCCAGCGCCGGCTTCGCCTTCGCCACCCCCACCTTGCCCAAGTCCGGCGCCGAGCTGCTTCAGACCCTGCCGCCCTCCATGCCGCCGGTGCAGGTGTATGTGGGCACGCGCAGCGCGCCGCAGGATCTCTCCACCGCCTATGCGCAGGAGGAGAAGCCGAAGAAGAAGCAGACCGCTGCCAAGCCGGCCTCCAGCCCCGCCTCCAAGCCCGCGGACGCGGATGGCGGCACGGCCACGGCAAGCACCGGCGAAGGCGCGCCGGCCAAGAAGCAGGCGGCAAAGCCCAAGCCGGCTTCGTCCGGTTCCGCCACCGCCGCGGCGAAGCCGAAGCCCGATGCCGCCTCCGGGAGCGCCTCCGCCGCGCCGGCCAAGAAGCAGGTGCAGCCGGCCGCGCCGGTCACCGCCGGCTCGGTGCCCGCGCCGAAGCCCAAGCCCAAGCCGGCGGCGGCCCCGGCAGCGACGCCCGCCGCCAAGCCGCCCGAGGCCGGAACCACCGCCGCCGCCAAGCCGGCGACCTAAGCGCACGCGCCCGCGGAATTGCAGGCCGGCTTGGCGAGCCCCAGCCTGCCCTCACATGCGCCGGCGCTGGCCCGGCAGTTCGCTTCGCCGGCGTCGCCGGCCGGGCAGGCGGGTTGCCCCGCAGCTTGCGGCACGTGCCCTCCCGGTTCGCCCAGGACGATCCCGAGCCGCGCGCCGCAGGGCGATTCCCGGCGCGGCCGGTCTCTCGATAGAATGGGGCACGCCTTCACCATCCTGGCATGAGCGCGCGCCGGCCTCTCTGCGTGCCGCCCGCCACGCCGGTTTTCCCTCCGGCTGGCTTGACCGGGGCCTGCGTCTCGTGGAGGCAGGTGGGAAGAATCTTCGCCGTTCCCACCCAGGGGGTCCAGCCATGCCGGGTGAAGCACCCGTTCCCACCGAGCCCGCCCCCCGCCGCGGGCCGCCGCCCCCCCTTCCGGTCACCGTGCTCACCGGCTTTCTCGGCGCCGGCAAGACCACCCTGCTCAATGCCCTGCTGGCCGATCCGGCGCTGGCCGACACCGCCGTGCTCATCAATGAGTTCGGCGAGGTGGGGCTGGACCATCTGTTCGTGCGGCCGGTGGAGGAGGGCATCGTCATGCTCGCTTCCGGCTGCCTGTGCTGCACCGTGCGGGGCGATTTGGTGGCGGCGCTGGAGGACCTGCTGCGGGGCCGCGACAACGACCGTTTGCCGCCCTTCTCCCGGGTGATGATCGAGACCACCGGCCTGGCCGATCCCGCCCCGGTGCTGCACACCCTGATGACGCACCCCTACCTGTCCATGCGCTACCGCCTCGACGGGGTGGTGTGCGTGGTGGATGCGGTGAACGGTGCGGCCACCCTCGACGCCCACGAGGAAGCGGTGAAGCAGGCGGCCATGGCCGACCGGCTGGTGCTGACCAAGACCGATCTTCTCGCCACGCCGGAAGGGGCCGCCGGCCTCGCGGCCCTGAAGGCGCGGCTGAAGCGCCTCGCGCCCGCCGCCCGCCAGCTGGATGCCGCGGCGGGGGAGGCCACCGCCGACGCCCTGCTGAATGCCGGCCTCTACGACCCCGCCACCCGGACGCCGGACGTGGCCCGCTGGCTGGCGGCGGAGCAGGTGCTGGCGGCGCAGGAGGCGGCGCAAGGGAGCCAGCAGGCGGTCACGCAAGGGGCGCAGGGCCTTGATCCCAACCGCCACGACGACCGCATCCGCGCCTTCACCCTCGCCACCGACGCGGCCATCCCGGCGGGCACGCTGGACCTGTTCCTGGAGTTGCTGCGCGCCACCCATGGCGCCAACCTGCTGCGGCTCAAGGCCATCGTGAAGGTGGCGGAGGACCCGGGCGCGCCCATCGTGCTCCACGGGGTGCAGCATGTGCTGCATCCGCCCGTGCGCCTGCCGGAATGGCCCGACGACGACCACCGCACCCGGCTGGTGATGATCGTGCGTGACCTCGATCCCAAGGTCATCACCCGCCTGTTCAACGCCTTCCTCGGCGTGCCGGAGGTGGATGCCCCCGACAGCGCGGCGCTCACCGCCAATCCCCTCGCCCCGCCGGGATTGCCGCGATGAGTTCTGTCGCGATGACGGCGCAGGGGGTGCTGGACTTCTGGCATGCCGCCGGGCGGGAAAAATGGTTCGGCGGCGGGGCGGCCTTCGATGGGCAGGTGCGCGCGGCGCTGCTGCCGGTCCACGAAGCCGCCGTGGCCGGCGCGCTGGATGACTGGGCGCAGGCGCCTTCGGGCGCGCTGGCCCGCATCATCGTGCTGGACCAGGTGCCGCGCAACGTCTTCCGCGGCACGCCCCGCGCCTTTGCCAGCGACGCCGCAGCCCTGGCGGCGGCCGAGGCGGCGCTGGCCCGCGGCTTCGACCAGGCGGCGGAAATTCCCCCCGCCTTGCGCGCCTTCTTCTTCCTGCCCTTCATGCATGCGGAGGATGCGGCGGCCCAGGCGCGCTGCGTGGAGATGTATCGCGCGCTGGGGCAGGCGGAAGGCCTCGCCTATGCCCTGGCGCACCAGGAGGCCATCACCCGCTTCGGCCGCTTTCCCCACCGCAACCCCATCCTCGGCCGTGCCATGACGGCGGAAGAGCAGGCGTGGCTGGACGCCGGCGGCTTCACAGGCTGAAGCGCGCCTTCACCCCCTGCGCGGCGGCGCGGCCGGTGGCGCAGCAGGCCTGCAGCAGATAGCCGCCGGTGGGGGCCTCCCAATCCAGCATCTCGCCGGCGGCGAACACCGGCGGGACATAAGGCGGCAGGCCCATAAGCGCGTAATCAGGCGCGATGTTCTTCCAGGCGATGCCGCCGGCGCTGGAGATGGCCCGCTCCAGCCCGGCATGGCCCGTCACCGTCAGCGGCAGCGCCTTGATGAGGGCGGCCAGGGCGGCGGCATCCGGCCGCGCCGGGCCGGTGACCTCGCGCACCAGGTTCGCCGCCACTGGCGCGAGGCCACCGGCCTTGGCCAGCAAAGTGGCGTAGGACTCCTTCGGCCGGGCGGCGGCGAGGCGGCCGGCAAGGGCCTTCTCGTCCACGTCCGGGCGCAGGTCCAGGTTGAGGGTGATGGAGCGGTGGCCCAGCGCCCGCCGCAGGTCGGTGGACAGGGCATAGATGGCGCCGCCCTCCAGCCCCGCCGCCGTCACCACCGCCTCGCCGCGCACCACGGTCTTGCCGAAATGCACGGCGATGCGCTTCAGCGGCGTGCCGGCGAAGCGGCTGCGGAAATGCTCCGACCAGGCGATGGTCACGCCCATGTTGGCCGGCGCCAGCGCGTTCACCGCCACCCCCGCCGCCCGCAGCACCTCCACCCATCCCCCGTTGGCGCCGAGGCGCGGCCAGGAGGCGCCGCCCAGTGCCAGGATCACCGCGTCGGCCGCCACCGCCTGCGCGCCCGCGGGCGTGCGGAAGGCGAGGGCGCCGGCGTCGGTCCAGCCGCAAAAATCGTGGCGCAGGTGGAAGGTGACGCCGGCCTCCCGCAGCCGGGCGAGCCAGGCGCGCAGCAGGGGCGAGGCCTTGAAGCTGAGGGGGAACACCCGCCCGCTGGAGCCCACGAAGGTTTCCTCGCCCAACTCCGCCGCCCAATGGCGCAGGGCCTCGGGCGAAAATGCCTCCAGCGCCGGGGCGAGCCGCTCCGCCGCCGCGCCGTAGCGGGTGAGGAAACGGGGCAGCGGCTCGGAATGGGTGAGGTTGAGCCCGCCGCGCCCGGCCATGAGGAATTTGCGGGCGACCGAGGGCATGCGGTCGTAGACCGCCACCCGTGCTCCGGCGGCGGCGAGCACCTCCGCGGCGGAAAGGCCGGCCGGGCCGGCGCCGACGATGGCGATGAAGGGGGAAGAAGGGGTCAAGCTGGGTCCGGATCCTCAAATTCTCGTCGGCGGCGGCATTCGTCCGCGGCCGAGGGGGTGCCAAGGTGGGCGCCAAGTCGGGCGCCAAGTCGGGCACCAAGTCGGGGCGCCGCCCACTCTTGCGGTTCCCGGGCGAAAACGAAAGCCCTCCCCCGCGGGACGGGGGAGGGCTGCAAAAGATACGGAATGCGGCTCTATCCAGTAAGTTAGAGGGCGATTCACCGCTCAAATTGGTTCAATTTGATCGGATCGCGCTCTAGCGTCAGATGGTCTGGTTGTATTCGCCCACTTCCGGGTGGGTGCGCAGCACGCTGTCCACTTCCTTGAACATTTCGCGCATGCGGGCCTCCGAGACCGGGCTTTCCACCACCACCACCAGCTCCGGCTTGTTGGAGGAGGCGCGCACCAGACCCCACGAGCCGTCCTCGCAGGTGATGCGCACGCCGTTCACGGTCACGAGGTCGCGGATCTTCTGGCCGGTGACGAGGGCGCCCTTGGCGGCCTGCTCTTCATAATATTTCACCACCTGGGCGACGATGCCGTACTTGGCCTCGTCGGCGCAATGGGGCGACATGGTGGGGGAGGACCAGGTCTTGGGCAGGGCCTCGCGCAATTGCGAGAGCTTCTTGCCCGGGTTGCGGTCCATCATGTCCAGCACGGCGATGGCGGAGACGAGGCCGTCGTCATAGCCGCGTCCGATGGGCTTGTTGAAGAAATAGTGGCCGCTCTTCTCGAAGCCCACCAGGGCGCCGCTCTCGTTCACCCGGCGCTTCATGTAGGAATGGCCGGTCTTCCAATAGTCCGCCTTCACGCCGAGCTTGATCAGCTCGGGGTCGGTGGCGAACAGGCCGGTGGACTTCACGTCCACCACGAAGGTGGCGCCGGGGTGGAGCTTGGCGAGGTCGCGGGCCAGCAGCACGCCCATCTTGTCGGCGAAGATCTCCTCGCCCAGGTCGTCCACCACGCCGCAGCGGTCGCCGTCGCCGTCGAAGCCCAGCGCGAGGTCCGCCTTGTGCTCCAGCACCGCGTCCCGCATGGCATGGAGCATCTCCATGTCTTCCGGGTTGGGGTTGTATTTGGGGAAGGTGTGGTCGAGGTCGCAGTCCAGCGGGATCACTTGCGCGCCCAGCGCCTCGAGGATGCGCGGGGCGAAGGCGCCGGCGGTGCCGTTGCCGCAGGCGGCGATCACCTTGATGGGGTGCTTCAGCTTCGGCCGGTCGGTGAGATCCTTGAAATAGATTTCGGGGAAATTCTCCACGAACACATAGGCGCCGCCACCCTTCAGGTCGAATTTCGCGCCCAGCACGATCTCCTTCAGGCGGGTCATCTCGTCCGGCCCGAAGGTGAGGGGGCGGTTGACGCCCATCTTCACGCCGGTCCAGCCGTTGTCGTTGTGGGAGGCGGTCACCATGGCCACCGCCGGCACGTCGAGGGCGAACTGGGCGAAATAGGCCATGGGCGACATGGCAAGGCCGATGTCGTGCACCTTGATGCCCGCGGCCATGAGGCCGGACACCAGCGCCAGCTTGATGGAGGCGGAATAGGAGCGGAAGTCGTGGCCGGTGACGATCTGCGGCTTCACGCCCATCTCGTGCATCAGCGTGCCCAGGCCCATGCCCAGCGCCTGCACGCCCATGAGGTTGATCTCTTTCTGGAAGAGCCAGCGGGCATCATATTCCCGGAAGCCGGTCGGCTTCACCATGGGCTCGGATTCATAGGCATAGGTGTTGGGGGTGAGGACCGGCTTCGGCGTCGGAAACATCAGGGGCGCTCCTCGGCGGCGGGAATTTCGCAGGTGCGAGATAGCATGAAATCGTGACCGAACGAACGCCCTTGCGCCGGCAAAAGCTGACCTGATCGGCTGGATTTATCGGGAGGTATTATAATAGATGTGCCCGGCGCGCGGCCGGGCACCAAGGTTTTCGCAACCCGCGCAGCGGGCCTGAAGCGGCGTCAGGCCCGCAGGGTGGCGCCGGTCTTCTTCGCCACCTCGGCCACGATCTTGCCGGCCACCTCCTCGATCTCCTTGTCGGTCAAGGTGCGCTCGCGCGGCTGGAGGGTGACCTCCACCGCCACCGACTTGCTGTCGGGGTCGATGCCCTTGCCCTCGTAGATGTCGAAGACATTGACGCCGGTGACGAGCTTGCGGTCCACCCCCTGGGCCGCCTTGAGGATGTCGGCCGCCGCCACGGCGCGCCCCACCACGAAGGCGAAGTCGCGCTTCACCGGCTGGAAGGCGGAAATGTCCAGCGCCGGCTTCACCCGGGTGGCCTTGGCCTTGGGCTCGGGGATCTTGTCGAGGACGATCTCGAACGCCACCAGCGGGCCGGCCACGTCGAGGGCCTCCAGCACGGCGGGGTGGATCTCGCCGAAATGGGCCATGGCGTTGGAGCCGAGCCGCAAGGTGCCCGAGCGGCCGGGATGGTACCAGCCGGGCGCATCGGCGGTGACCTGGAGGTTGCCCGCCGGGGCGCCGCAGGCGGCAAGCGCCGCCAGCGCATCGGCCTTGGCGTCGAACACGTCCACCGCGCCGGCGGTGCCGGACCAGTGGCGGCCGGCGCCGGTGGGCCGGGCGGTGCCGCGGCGGATGCCGGAGGCGGCCTGCCGCTGGCCGGTGGGGGTGTCGTCCAGGAACACCTGCCCCACCTCGAACAGGGCCACGTCGGCAAAGCCGCGGGCCGCATTGGTCCCCGCCGCGGCGATGAGGCCGGGCAGGAGGCTGGGGCGCATGTCCGACAGCTCGGCGGCAATGGGATTGGCCAGCGCCAGTTCCGGCGCCCCGCCGCCGAACAGGCGCGCGGCCTCCCGGCTGACGAAGGACCAGGTGACGGCCTCAACCATGCCACGGGCCGCCAGCGCGCGGCGGGCCTTGCGGCTGCGCAGCTGCAGCGGCGTGAGCACCGCCTTGCGGGCATCCGCGCCGCGGGGCAGCTCGGTGGCGGGCACGCGCTCCAGGCCGAGGATGCGCACCACTTCTTCCACCAGGTCCGCCTTGCCCTCGATGTCGCCGCGCCAGGAGGGCGGCACCACATCCAGCACCGGCGCGCTGCCGGCGACGGCGAAGCCGAGCTTTTCCAGCACGCCGCGGATTTCCGCCTCGCTGGCGTCGAGCCCGGTCAGGCGCTTCACCTCGCCGAGGGGGAAGGCGATGGTGCGGGTGGTGTCGGGAACGGCGCCCGCCAGCACCACCTGCGAGGCCTCGCCGCCGCAGATCTCCTGCACCAGATGGGTGGCCAGATCCAGCCCCGGCAAGGTGAAGGCGGGGTCGATGCCGCGCTCGAAGCGGAAGCGGGCATCGGAATTGATGCCGAGCCTGCGGCCGGTGTGGGCGATGTTGATGGGGTCCCACAGGGCCGATTCGATCACCACGTCGGTGGTGCTCTCGTCGCAGCCGGTGGCCTCGCCGCCCATGATGCCGGCCAGGCTCTCCACGCCGGTGTCGTCGGCGATGACGCACATGCCCTCGTCCAGGGTGTAGGTCCTGCCGTCCAGCGCCAGCAGGGTCTCGCCCGCCTTCGCCCGGCGCACCACCAGATTGCCCGCCACCTTCTTCAGGTCGAACACATGGAGCGGGCGGTTGCGGTCGAAGGTCATGAAATTGGTGATGTCCACCAGCGCGTTGATGGGGCGCAGGCCGATGGCGGCGAGGCGCTCCTGCATCCACTGGGGAGAGGGGCCGTTGGTCACGCCCTTCACCACCCGCAGCGCGAAGGCGGGGCAGAGGGGGGCGGTGCCGGCGAAATCCAGCGTGACGGAGAGCGGGGCGGGGAAGCTGCCCTCCACCGGCATCACCCGCGGCGCCATCAGTTCGCCGAGGCCGGCGGCGGCAAGGTCGCGCGCCACGCCGGCGACACCCAGGCAATCGGCCCGGTTGGGGGTGACGGCGATTTCCACCACCGGGTCGTTCAGGCCCAGCACCTGCGCGAAGGGCGCGCCCACGGGGGCGTCTTCCGGCAGCTCCATGATGCCCTCATGCTCTTCCGAAAGGCCCATCTCGCGGGCCGAGCAGAGCATGCCGCGGCTTTCCACGTCGCGGATCTTGCCCACCTTGAGCGCAGTGCCGGTGGCGGGAATGACCGTGCCCGGTGCCGCGAACACGGTCTTCAGCCCGGCGCGGGCATTGGGCGCGCCGCACACCACCTGGATGGGCGCGCCGGCCCCGATGGAGACGGTGCAGACCTTCAGCTTGTCCGCGTTCGGGTGCTTCTCGGCCGTGAGCACCTCGCCCACCACGAAGGGCGCGAGCTGCTTCGCCTTGTCCTCCACCCCCTCGACCTCCAGGCCGATGAGGGACAGGCGCTCGACGATCTGGTCGAACGAGGCGGTGGGCTCAAGGTGGTCCTGGAGCCAGGAGAAGGTGAATTTCATGGTGTGAGGTCCTGTTCCTGATCCACCTGTTCCGCATCGCCGGGGTTTGCCCCCTCCCAACCCTCCCCCGCAGGCGGGAGAGGGCTTTTCCGCCTGTCACCGGCCGAACCCCCTCTCCCGCTTGCGGGGGAGGGTGGGGGAGGGGGCGCCCCGCCGGTTGCGAAGGTGCTTATGGTTTCGAGCACGCCGCTCATGTTGTTCAGCACATCAAGGTTGGAAAACCGCAGCACGGTCAGCCCCCTGTCCGCGAGGAAGCACTCGCGGCGTCGATCCCGCGCCAGTCCCTCGGGCGTATAGTGTTGTCCACCGTCCACTTCGATGACGAGCCTTGCCGGCAGGCAGATGAAATCAACCACGTAGGGACCGAGGGGATGTTGGCGGCGGAAGCTCATTCCGGTGAGGCGATGGCCGCGAAGCTCGGTCCAGAGACGCTGCTCGGCATCGGTCTGGGTGCCGCGGAGGCTCCGGGCGCGGACCCTCAGTCCACGTGAGACACGCCAGTTCGGGCCTTGCTCCTCGTCCATGGTCCTGTTCCCGCAACGGGCGTTTGCCCCCTCCCAACCCTCCCCCGCAGGCGGGAGAGGGCTTTTCCGCCTGTCACCGGCCGAACCCCCTCTCCCGCCTGCGGGGGAGGGTGGGGGAGGGGGCAGGACCGGGAGCATCATGCGTCCCTACGCGCTCAGGCCGCCGGCCAGGGTGGGAAAGTCCAGAGGGCGGAAGCCGTAGTGGGAGAGCCAGCGCACGTCCGCTTCGAAGAAGGCGCGCAGGTCGCTCATGCCGTATTTCAGCATGGCGATGCGGTCGATCCCCATGCCCCAGGCAAAGCCCTGGTATTCATCCGGGTCGATGCCGCAATTCCTGAGCACATTGGGGTGCACCATGCCGCAGCCGAGGATTTCCAGCCAGTCGGAGCCCTCGCCGAAGCGGATCTCGCCGGGGCGGGAGCGGTCGCACTGGATGTCCACTTCCATGGAGGGCTCGGTGAAGGGGAAGAAGGAGGGGCGGAAGCGCATCTTCACCCCCTCAACCTCGAAGAAGGACTTACAGAATTCTTCCAGAATCCACTTCAGGTGGCCGAGGTGGGCTTGCCTGTCGATCACCAGCCCCTCCACCTGGTGGAACATGGGGGTATGGGTCTGGTCCGAATCGCAGCGATAGGTGCGGCCGGGGCAGATGACGCGGATGGGCGGCCTCGATGCCTGCATGGTGCGCACCTGCACCGGGGACGTGTGGGTGCGCAGCACCTTGCGGTCCCCGTCCGGGCCGGGGGGCAGGAAGAAGGTGTCGTGCATTTCCCGCGCCGGGTGGCCGGCGGGAAAGTTCAACGCCGTGAAATTGTGGAAATCGTCCTCGATGTCCGGCCCTTCCGCCACCGAAAAGCCCATGTCGGCGAAGATGGCGGTGAGTTCCTCCATCACCTGGGCGATGGGGTGCACCCGCCCGGCCTCGGCGGCGGCCTCGCGCACGGGCAGGGTGACGTCCACCGTCTCGGTGGCGAGGCGGGCTTCCAGCGCGGCGGCCTTCAGCGCCCCCTTGCGGGCGGCGATGAGGCCCTGCAGCCGGTCGCGCAGGCCGTTGATGACGGGACCCATCACCTTGCGCTCGTCCGGGCTCATGGCGCCCAGCGATTTCAGGAGGTCGGAGACCGAGCCCTTCTTGCCGAGGGCGGCGACGCGCACCTCGTCGAGGGTGGCCTCGTCCTGCGCCCCGAGGATGGCGGTGGCGATGTCCCGCTCCAAAGCGTCGAGGGCCGGGTGGTCGGTCAGGACGAAGTCGGACATGTGGAAGTCCTTGGAGTTCTGGAAGTCCGTGCGGGGCCGGCGCGCCCGCTTATAGACGCGGCGCGCCCAAACGGAAAAGCCCCGGACGGATGACCGCACGGGGCTTTTGAAGGTCTCGGAACGGACGGGAGCGGAGCGGTCAGGCCAGAGCGGCCTTGGCCTGCTCCACCAGGACCTTGAACGCCTCGGGCTCGTGGATGGCGATATCCGAGAGCACCTTGCGATCCACCTCGATCCCGGCCCGGCCGAGACCATCGATAAATCGGGAATAGGTGAGGTCGAGATCAAGCGCGCGCACACCGGCATTGATGCGCTGGATCCAGAGCGCGCGGAAGTTGCGCTTCTTCACCTTGCGATCGCGGTAAGCATACTGCATCGACCGTTCGACGGCCGACTTGGCAGCGCGGATGGTATTCTTGCGACGGCCGTAAAAGCCCTTGGCGGCTTTGAAGACCTTCTTGTGCTTGGCGTGGGAAGTAACGCCACGTTTCACGCGGGCCATGGAAAAACTCCTTCAGATCGCGGTGCGGCGTCAGCCGTTCGGCAGGAACGACTTGCGGATCACACGCCCGTCGCACTCGGCGAGGATGGTGGTGCCGCGCTGATTGCGGATCTGGTTGTTGGTCCGCTTAATCATGCCATGGCGCTTGCCGGCCTGGGCCGCGATCACTTTTCCCGTACCCGTCAGACGGAAGCGCTTCTTCGCTCCCGACTTGGTCTTCATCTTGGGCATTTTGCTCTCCGTGGCATGGCTTCACCGCGCCTTGCGGCGGGGAACGCTCAGCCTCTTGTTGCTGTTGAGCGATATGAGCCAGCGCGGCAGCCCTTGTTCGCCGGCCGGCTCGAAGGCGGCAGTCGTTACAGGAGAGCGGGGGGAAACGCAAGCGCCGGGACCCTAGGCCGGCGCCGCGGCCCCGCCATGGCGGCGGCCTCCGCATCGTCCCCAGGCTGCGCCGGTGCGCAAGCCGCGATAGTTTGGCGCTTCCGCAGGGGCGTTTGCCCCTGCGTCACGCAGGTTTGAACGCCGCGGCCGGCTATAAGTGGCCCGGCAACACCTTTGCCGCGTTGTCGCCGTAACTTGCCATCGTTCGAGCGAAACAAACGACACAAACGCGTTCGAAGGTAGGTAGCGTTAGGGGAGTGGACATCATGTTCGGAACAAGAAGGGTGGTCCTGCTTGCAGCCGCAATGGCGGCCAGCGGCGTCCTTGCTTTCGCTGCGGCGCCGGTGGGAGCCCAGGCGCTGCGCCTTGGCCTCGTGGCGCCCGGTGGCCTGAATACGGCTGCGGCGGTGGATGAGGCGGCATTTCGCGGCGGCGGCCGCGGCGGCGGCCGCGGCGGTGGCTTCCGCGCCGGCGGCATGCGGGCGGGCGGCTTTCGCGCCGGTGGCTTCCGTGCCGGCGGGTATCGCGCCGGCGGCTTCCGCGCCGCAGGCTATCGTGCCGGCGGGGCGCGCTTCGTAGGGGCCCGCGCAGTCGGACCGCGCCGCGTGGTGGCGGCTGGCCCCGGCTGGAACCGGCCCGGCTGGAACCGCCCGGGCTGGAATCGCCCCGGCTGGCGTCCGCCGCCTCCGGGCTGGGGCCGTCCCGGCTGGCGTCCGCCTCCGGGGGCCTGGGGTCCGGGACCGTGGCGTCCGGGCTGGGGCTGGTACCGTCCCGGCTGGGGCTGGGGCTACTACAACAATACCGGTGCCTGGATCGCGCTGGGCGTGGCCAGTGCCGTTGCCGTCGGCGCGGCGGTGGCTGCGAGCGAGCCGGCCTATGACGATGCGGTGGCCTACTGCATGGCGCGCTTCCGCTCCTACAATCCGGCCACCGGCACCTATACGGGCTATGACGGGTTCCAGCATCCCTGCCCATGACAGCCTGCCGCGGCCGGCGTGAAGCGGGCCGCGGCGCAGGCGCTGCGTACAGCATGAAAAAGGCCCGGCGCGCCATGGCGCGCCGGGCCTTTCATGTTCCTGAGGGGGGCTGCGACCGCCGGCGCCGCTTCAGCGCGGGGCGAGGATCATGATCATCTGCCGGCCCTCTAGCATGGGCTCGGCCTCGACCTTGGCGATGGTGGCCACGTCTTCCTTCAGCTTCTGAAGCAGCTTGAAGCCGATGTCCTGATGGGCCATCTCGCGCCCGCGGAAGCGCAGGGTGACCTTCACCTTGTCGCCTTCCTCGAAGAAGCGCTGCATGGCCTTCATCTTCACCTCGTAATCGTGGATGTCGATGCCGGGCCGGAGCTTGATCTCCTTGACCTCCACCACCTTCTGCTTCTTGCGGGCCTCGCTCGCCTTCTTCTGGTTCTGATACTTGAAGCGGCCGTAGTCGAGGATCTTGCAGACGGGGGGCGCGGAGTTCGGGGATATCTCCACGAGGTCGAGGCCGGCCTCCTGCGCGAGGGCGAGGGCATCGCGAATGGCCAGGACACCGCGGTTCTGCCCGTCCTGGTCGATCAGCTGGACTTCGCGGATGCGGATTTCCTCATTGACGCGCGGTCCATCCTTCTCCGGCGCGACGGGTCTCATGGGGCGGCGAATGGCTTCAGTCTCCTCAGTGATTGACACGAACCCCGGGAGCGCGCGGCACGCGGCGCCGGTCCTTGCCGTCGTCATCGCGACCCGTCGTCTGGGGTAGGCTGGAAAGATCGTGACAAACGGACGTAAAGTCAATGACCCATCAGGATTCGCAAGCACTCCGCGCGCCCGGGCCGCGGGGCCGGCGCGCCCCGGCGGGCCACAGTTCAGCCGCCTTCCTTGCGCATGTGAAGCGCATCGGGTCTGCTTCGCACGCTCGGCAGGCCGCGCCGCCCCGCCGGACAGGGACGCATCGCATGATTGAGCCTCATTGCGCCGCGATGTTCGCGCGCCTCGCTTTCGCCACCGTAGCACTGGGCTTTTCGGCGCTGCCGGCGCTGGCCGATGGCCGGCTGAATGCCAAATACACCCTCACCGTCGGTGGGGTGGAACTGGGGCGCGGCTCCATTGTCGTGGAGGCCGGCGAAAACGCCTATGAGATTTCCGGCTCCGCCCGGGTCACCGGCGTGCTGCGCGCTGTGTCCTCGGGCAAGGGGGTGGCGGCGGCCCGCGGCGCGCTGAGCGGCGGCAAGATGGTGCCGCGCGTCTATGCCATGAACGCCGAGGCCGACGGCAAGGAGGAGAGCGCCCGAGTCGCCATGGCCGGCGGCAGCGTCAAGGAAATGGACGTGGAGCCCGCCCTCAAGCCGCTGCCGGACCGCGTGCCGGTGACGCCCGGCGTGCTCCAGAACATCATCGACCCCATGAGCGGCGCCTTCATCTATGTGCCGGGCACCGCCGACCTGCTGTCGCCGGCGGCCTGCGAGCGCGCGATTCCCGTGTTCGACGGGCGCCAGCGCTACGACCTCACGCTCTCCTACCTGCGCACGGAGAAGGTGAAGGCGCAGGGCTATGCCGGCCCGGCGGTGGTGTGCGCCGTGCGCTACGCCCCGGTGGCCGGCCACCGGCCCAGCCGCTACACCATCAAATATCTGATGGAAAACAAGGATATGTTTGTGTGGATGGTGCCGGTCGCCGGCACGCGGCTGATGGCGCCGTTCAAGGTGTCCGTCGCCACGCTCATCGGCACCGCGGTCCTTCAGGCCGAGGCCTTCGATACCGAGGCCAGGAGCAGCACCGTCCCCATCAGCGCGCCGCGCCCCTGAGGCGACACTGGGGCGGGTGCGGGAATCCGCTCCTGCCGCCGCCTGTCCCCCACATGTCGTAGGGGGAGAAGCGGGAACATTCGCTTGCGGCGATTCGATCGTGATTCGTTCGGCGCCTGTTCCGCCTTTCCGGCGCGGCCGGAACGGATGCCGGCGCCGGGCCGGAGGGTGTGCGTAGTGTCCCGCGTTGACACCCGCCATGACGCAGGTGTTCCCTGAGGGGGCGTGAGCGGTTCACGCCCGAGGACATCATGGCGAAACGCAGCAAGGGTGTGCAGAAGAGTGACATCACGGCGCCACGCGGCGTCTCTTCGCTGAGCGAAGCGAAAGCGTGGATGGCGGGCCGGGGCATCACGGAGATCGAATGCACGGTGCCCGATCTGGCGGGCGTCGCCCGGGGCAAGATCATGCCCGCCTCGAAATTCTTCTCCTCGCCGGTGATGAACCTTCCGCTCTCGGTCTTCTTCCAGACCATCTCCGGCGAATATCCTTCCTATGAGGGGCTGGTGGATTCGGTGGTGGCGGACAGCGACCTGGTGCTGGAGCCGGACCTGTCCACCTTGTGCAGCGTGCCGTGGGCGCAGGACCCCACCGCGCAGGTGATCCATGACGCCTTTCACCGGGACGGCCGCCCGGTGGAGGTCTCCCCCCGCCAGGTGCTGAAGCACGTGCTCGGCCTCTATGCCAACCGCGGCTGGAAGCCGGTGGTGGCGCCGGAGATCGAATTCTACCTGGTGGAGCCCAACACCGATCCCGATTATCCGCTGAAGCCCCCGGTGGGCCGCTCGGGCCGGCCGGAGATCGGCCGCCAGTCCTATTCCATCCAGGCGGTGAATGAATTCGACGCCCTGTTCGAGGATATCTACGATTATTCCGAGGCCCAGGGCCTGGAGATCGACACGCTGATCCATGAGGACGGCGCCGCGCAGATGGAGATCAACCTGCGCCACGGCGACCCGCTGACGCTGGCGGATCAGGTCTTCCTGTTCAAGCGCACCATCCGGGAAGCGGCCCTCGGCCACAAGATCTACGCCACCTTCATGGCCAAGCCCATCGCCAACGAGCCGGGCAGCGCCATGCACATCCACCAGTCGGTCGTCTCCGCCGAGACCGGGCGCAACATCTTCTCGGACGAGGACGGGGACCCGACGCCGGAATTCTTCTCCTTCATCGCCGGGCACCAGAAATACCTGCCGTCGGTGATGTGCATCCTGGCGCCTTACGTGAATTCCTACCGGCGGCTCACCCGCGATTCCATGGCGCCCATCAATCTCCAGTGGGGCTACGACAACCGCACCGCCGGCCTGCGCGTGCCGCCCTCCGTGCCGGAGGCCCGGCGGCTGGAAAACCGGGTGCCGTCCTCCGACGCCAACCCCTACCTCGTCATCGCCGCTTCGCTGGCCTGCGGCTATCTCGGCATCGTCGAGAACCTGCGCGCCACCGACCCGCTGGAGGGCGACGCCAAGGACCTCGACTTCGACCTGCCCCGCGGCTTGCTGGAGGCGGTGGCCGCCTTCGAGAGCAGCGAGCCCCTCGCCGAGGTGCTGGGCCGGCGCTTCGTCGCCACCTATGCCGCGGTCAAGCAGGCGGAATTCGAAACCTTCATGCGGGTCATCTCCCCATGGGAGCGGGAATACCTGCTGCTCAACGTGTAGGGCCGGGGGCGGTCCCGGCCCCAATGCCCGGCGGCCGCCCTTGACCCGCGCGGGTCCTTCTGCCCCTCGCGAGCGCACGGCGCGACGGTGATCGCCGCGCCCCGTCAACAAGAAGGGGGATGCCATGCAGCGCACCGCTGCGCCCTTGAACCCCGCCGGACACGCCAGTTCCTGGTATGCGGCCACGGCCGTGCCCTGCCCCTCGTTTCCGCCCCTGCTCGGGGAGGTGCGGGCGGATGTGTGTGTGCTGGGCGGCGGCTACACCGGCCTGTCCGCCGCCCTCCATCTGGCGGAGGCCGGCTTCAGTGTGGTGCTGCTGGAGGCTGCCCGGGTGGGCTCCGGCGCCTCCGGCCGCAACGGCGGGCAGATCCATTCCGGCCAGCGGCGGGACCAGGAATTCCTGGAGAAGGCCGTAGGCCGGCAGGATGCGCGGAAGCTCTGGTCCCTCGCGGAGGAAGCCAAGGCGCTGGTGCGCGATCTGGTCCAGCGCCATGCCATCGCCTGCGACCTGCGGGACGGCCTCATCCTCGCCGATCACAAGCCGCACTTCGTGGCGCACAGCCACGCTTATGCCCGCCACCTTGCCGACACCTACGGTTATGGCGAGATCGAGCCCCTCTCGCGCGAGCAGATGCGCGCATTGGTGGGCTCGTCCGCTTATTTCGGCGGTGTGCTGGACAAGGGGGCGGGCCACCTCCACCCGCTCAATTTCGCCCTCGGCCTCGCCAAGGCGGCGCAGGCGGCCGGCGCGGTGATCCACGAGGGAACGCGGGTGGTGAAGGTGGAGGAAGGCGCCGGCGTGCGCGTGACCACCGATGCGGGGGGCACGGTGAGTGCCGGCTTCCTCTTGGAATGCGGCAACGGCCTGATGGACGGGCTGGACCGGCGGGTGGATTCCCACGTCATGCCCATCTGCAATTATGTGGTCGCCACCGAGCCCTTGGGCGAGGTGGCCCGGCAGATCATCGCCAGCGATGCGGCGGTGGCCGACAGCCGCTTCGTGGTCAACTACTTCCGTCTCAGCGGCGACGGCCGGCTGCTGTTCGGCGGGGGCGAGAGCTACCGGCGCAGCCTCAGGGCGGACGTGCCGGGCTTCGTGCGGCCCTATATGCTGAAGATCTTCCCGCAGCTTGCGGACGTGCGCATCGACTACGGATGGGGCGGCGTGCTCGGCATCACCCTGCCGCGCCTGCCGTTCGTGCGGCGCCTGTCGGACCATGTGCTGGTGTCGGCGGGCTATTGCGGGCAGGGCGTCGCCCTCGCCCCCCTGTTCGGCAAGATCCTGGCGGAGGCGGTGCGCGGCCGGATCGAGCGGTTCGACCTGTTGCAGCGCCTGCCGGTTCCGGCCTTCCCGGGGGGAACGCTGGTGCGTTATCCGCTCCTGGTGGCCGGCCTCAGCTATTACGCCCTGCGCGATCGCCTGTGAGGCGGGCCGGCGCCGGCTCATGCCATCGGTCTTGGCCTTTCACCGGCGCCTGGTGGGTTCGCTCAACCGCTGCGCGGGCTTGAGCAACGGCCCGTGAGCCATGCGCACGGGCCGTTGGTTTCAGTCGATGCCGCCGAGCCGGCGCGCCTCGCCCAGCATCTTGAGGCAGCCGGCCTCGTCGCCTGCGGCCTGCAGGTTGATGGCCTGGTTGAGCGCGCCCCAGGCGCCGGTCTCCGGCCCCGAGAGGCCGGCGGCGGCCAGGGAGCCGGGGGTGGGCTGGCGATCCACCTGCGCGGCGATGCTCTGTTCCTGCGACGGCGGCTTCTGCGGCGGCGGCTGGCGCTTCTTCAGCGCTTCCTGAACCGTGACGATCTGTTCGAGGCACGCGGCCATGGCCGCCGGCGCCGAAAGGAGCGCGAGCAGCGGCGCGAGGGCGAGGAGGAGGGAACGGACGACAGGCAAAGAGGGCATGGCCCACCTCGGGCTGGTGGTGACAGGCGCGCCGGGATGCCGGCGCCGCGGCAAGCATAATGGGGACCGGCCCCGCCCGCCATGCGGCGCCGGCCCCCGGTGCGGCATCAGCCGTGGGGCTGCGCGCTCCGGCGCCTGCGCGCCATCATGTTGAGGGCTTCGACGGCGGTCGAGAAGCCCATGGCGGCATAGACATAGCCCTTGGGCACATGGGCGCCGAAGCCTTCCGCGATCAGCGTCATGCCGATCATGATGAGGAAGCCGAGGGCGAGCATCACCACCGTGGGATTGGCCTCGATGAACTTCGCCAGCGGATCGGCGGCGAGCAGCATGCAGGTGACCGCCGCAACCACGGCGATGATCATGATGGGGATGTGCTCCGTCATGCCCACGGCGGTGATGATGCTGTCGATGGAGAAGACGAGGTCGAGCATCAGGATCTGCACGATGGCGGCGGCAAAGCCGATGGTGACCTTGGCCTCGCGCACATCCTCGCTGTGGGTGCGCGGGTCCACGTTGTGGTGGATTTCCGTGGTGGCCTTCCACACCAGGAACAGGCCGCCGGCGATGAGAATGAGATCGCGCCAGGAGAAGCCCTGCCCGAGCACGGAGAAGATGGGCGTCGTCAGCTTGACGATGATGGCGATGGTGCCCAGCAGGGCGAGGCGCAGGATGAGCGCAAGGCCGATGCCGATGCGCCGGGCCTTGGTGCGGTGCTGGGGGGGCAGCTTGTTGGTGAGGATGGAGATGAAGATCAGGTTGTCGATGCCGAGCACCACTTCCATGGCCACCAGCGTCACCAGGGCCACCCAGGCGGCGGGGTCTGCGGCGAGTTGCAGGAGGTAATCCATCACGAGGCACCTTTGGTGGGGCGGTTGGTGGAGGAGGCGGCGGCGTCCGGCGGCGGGGCGTAGACCCGGATTGCCGCGGGGCGCACGGTGAAATGGGCGGGGGTGAAGGTGACGAGCTCGCCGTCGGTGTTCACCTCCCGGGGGCGGCTGGTGCGCACCACCACCTGCGTGGTGCGGAAGGCGCGCACGTCGTTCCACTGGCCCTGCGTGCCGCGGCGCAGGCTGGGCAAGAGCGCGAGGAGGCGCCACCAGTGGTCCACCTCCAGGCTGTAGAAATCCAGCCGTCCGTCGTCTGCCGTGGCGGTGTCGGCCACCGTCATGCCGCCGCCATAGTGGCGTCCGTTGCCGACGGTGACCTGCAGGGTGCGCACCTTTTCCACCGTTCCGTCATGCTCGATGAAGGCGGTGAACAGGCGGGACTGGACCAGCAGGCGGGCGGCGACGAGGGCGTAGCCGAGCACGCCGAAGCGGCGCTTGGCCTCCTGCGTGAGGGCGCGGGCGAGATCGGCGGAAAAGCCGATGCTCGCCACATTGAGGAAGGGATGCCCGTTCACCTCGCCCAGATCGATGGGCTGGTGCGCGCCGGTCACGATCAGCCGCGCCGCAGCCAGCGGATCGAGGGGGATGGCGAGGGTACGGGCAAAATCGTTGGCCGTGCCCAGGGGCAGGATGCCGAGGGGCAGCCGGGTGTCGGAAAGGCCGGCGGCGGCGGCGTTCAGCGTTCCGTCGCCGCCGCCGATGATGGCGAGGTCCACATCGCCGGCGCGGGCGCGGATGAGGTTGGAGAGGCCGGGGGCACCGGGCCAGGGCGTGTCCACAAGCTCAAGCCGTTCGGCCAAGAGCGCGCGCACGCGCTCCAGCGGCGCGGTGCCGTTTCGGGCACCGGGGTTGGCGAGGAAAAGGGCGCGGCGTCGGGGGAAAGGCGGTGCGGTCATGCAGCCGGACATGCGATCATGGAGGGCCTCTATCCCGGAGAGTGCTGAGCACGCGGTGATCCGACATCGCGCAGCGGGAGCGGCGCCAGAGGGGCCCGGATCGGTTCCGGTAAGGTAAGGGGTGTCCCGGCGCCGCCAAGGCGGTTGTGGCGGAATGTCGCAGATGCGCCGAGGGAGCGATAGGGGCGCGTTGCGGAAGGGGCCCAGGCGGTGGAAACGAAAAAGGGAGGAGAGCGGGGGCGTTGCTCTCCTCCCTCAGGTCCGATCAGCGCTTGGGTTGCGGTTCCAAGCGATTGACCGAACGGTTCGGTTCGATGAACATTGATTTAGCGCAGGACTTCGGGCATTGCAAGAGCGTACCGAACGGTTCGGTCAATTTTCTGTGGTGCAATGTGTGGCTGGCATGCAACGGCGGCGTCCCATGAGGGGGCGAACGTCATCGCAGCTTGCGCCGGGTCCCCGCCATCGCCCAAGAACGAAGGTGGGGGGAAGAGACGGTTGAAGATGAATGACGTGAGCTGTGACGCCGGCATTGCCGGACGGTTGGCGGACGGCCGCGATGCCGGGCACGGGGCCGGGCAGGACCCCGAAAAGCGCAGCCAGATCCTGGCCGGGGCGCGGGAAGTGTTCTTCGAGCGCGGCTTCGATGCCGCCAGCATGGGCGATATTGCCCGCGCCGCCGGGGTCTCCAAGGGTACCCTCTACGTCTATTTCGAGAACAAGGAAGATCTGTTTTCGGCGTTGGTGGACAGCGAATGCAGCGAGACAGCAGAACGCATGTTCGTGCTTGATCTTGCCGGGGAGGATGTGGAAGCCGTCCTGACAAAGCTCGGCTTTTCCTTCATCCAGGCGGTACTGCGCCCCAGCAACATTGCCTTGCTGCGCACCGTCATCGCCATTTCCAGTAAGTTTCCGAATATCGGCCGGCGCTTCTTCCAGGCGGGGCCGTGCGAGGGCATCAAGCGCCTGTCGGTCTATCTCGCCGCCAAGGTGCAGCAGGGCGTGCTGGAGATCGAGGACGTGGAGCAGGCGGCGAGCCAGTTCCTCACCCTGTGCAAGGACGGGGTGACGACCCCTGTCCTCATCGGCTCCAGCGACGCGCTCGATCCGGCAGCGGTGGAACGCTCCGTGAAGGGGGCTGTGCGGGTCTTCATGCGGGCCTACGGTGCCCGCACGGACCGCCAGCCGCAGCGCAATGCAGCGCGGCTGGCCGCCACCCTCTGGGCGCTCACGTGCCGGGGGCGTCCGGCACGGTAAGCCGCCCCTGCGGGTCGAACGGGAAGAATGGATTGTGGGCCACTTCCCACATATGCCCGTCGGGATCGGCGAAATAGCCGCTGGTTCCGCCCCAGAACACGGCCTGCGCCGGCTTCACCATCCGCCCGCCTGCGGCTGCGGCGCGGGCGATGACGGCGGCCACGTCCGCCGCCTGCGCGACATTGCACGCAAGGGTGATGCCGGAGAACCCGCCGGGCGCGCCGGCGTCCGGGATTGTCGCGTCCTCGGCGAGGAGATGGCGGGGATAGAGGCTCAGCAGCACGTTTCCGGCGACGAAGAAGGCGACGCTTTCGGCCGAGGCGTCGCGCCGCTCCAGCCCCATGGCGGCATAGAAGGCACAGGCCCGCACCAGGTCGCCGACGCCGAGGGTCACCAGGTGAAGGCCGAAGGCAGGGGCGGTGGCTGCGGGCATGGTGCTTCCTTTCTCGGCCTTGGTGGCCTGGCGGTACCGCGCGGGGCGCGGCGTCAATCGAACAGGCTGAGCTGCGCGGCTGCCGGCCTGGGGTGGCGGAAATGCTCGGTCGTCAGCTTCAGGGCGCGTCCGCCGAGGCCGAGCCGGCGGGCCGCGATCT
Source organism: Xanthobacter sp. AM11 (assembly GCF_047444035.1). Lineage (NCBI taxonomy): Bacteria > Pseudomonadati > Pseudomonadota > Alphaproteobacteria > Hyphomicrobiales > Xanthobacteraceae > Xanthobacter > Xanthobacter sp. AM11. The sequence continues at coordinate 585,167 of NZ_JBLAOA010000001.1, read as the reverse complement.
CGAAGCGGCGTCCCACCGTCCAGGCATAGGGCCCCTCGCCCCGCTGGCGCTTGCCGAAGGTTGAATCATAATCCTTCCCGCCGTGCATCTGGCGGATCAGCCCCAGCACATGCCGCGCCTTGTCGGGAAAATGGGCCACCAGCCATTCGCGGAACAGGTCGGCGATCTCCAGCGGCAGGCGCAGCATGACATAGCCGGCCTCGCTGGCGCCAGCGGCCTTTGCGGCGTCGAGGATGCGCTCCAGCTCCATGTCGTTCAGGGCCGGAACCAGCGGCGCGGTGAGCACCGCCGTGGGAATGCCGGCATCGGCAAGGCGGCGGATGGTGCCCAGCCGCACATGGGGGCTGGCGGCGCGGGGCTCCATCATCCGCGCCAAATGCGGGTCCAGCGTGGTGACCGAGATGGCCACCTTGACGAGGCCGCGCTCCGCCATGGGACCGAGGATGTCGATGTCGCGGGCGATCAGGCCCGATTTGGTGACGATGCCCACCGGGTGCCCGAAATCCGCCAGCACCTCCAGGATGCGGCGGGTCACCTCGTAGCGCCGCTCGATGGGCTGGTAGGGGTCCGTATTGGTGCCCATGGCGATGACGCGGGGCCGATAGGAGGGGTGCGACAATTCGCGCGCCAGCAATTCCGGCGCGTCGGGCTTCACGAACAGCCGCGTCTCGAAATCAAGCCCGGCGGAAAGGCCGTGATAGGCGTGGGTGGGTCGGGCGAAACAATAGACGCAGCCGTGCTCGCACCCCCGGTAGGCATTGATGGACCGGTCGAAGGCGACGTCGGGGGACTGGTTGCGGGTGATGACCGTGCGCGCGCGCTCCTCCGTCACCTCGGTGCGGAAGGGGGGCAGGTCCTCCAGGCTCTGCCAGCCGTCGTCGAACACCAGCCGCGCCGCCGGCTCGAACCGGCCGGAGGTGTTGGAGAGCGCGCCGCGGCCGCGACGTCGCGCCGCATCCACGCGGGTCTCGCCTTCGTCCGCCCCGGACCCGGGGGCGATGTGGGGGGCCGGCACGGCCACCCGGTCGGCGGCGAGGTCCGGCACCCGCTTGGCGCGGGCAGTGCGTTTTGGTGCGTGGCGGTCGGGGGTTGCGTCCGGCGTCTCGGTCCGGGCCGGCCGCTTGGCGCGCGGCATCTCGCCGGCAGCTGCCGGCTCACGGCGCGCAGCGGGCGGGCGCGGGGGCGGTGAGGGAGAATCGAGGCGCAGGTTCATGCCCGAAAACTACCACCGCAAAAGAAACAAAACAAGAACATCGTTCCCGGTTTATTCCTTGTCCCCGGCCGCTGCAGATCATCTGGAATATTGTACGCCAAAGGGCAGTTGCCAGATATTTGCATCTCCGGTAAACGCCAAGGGCGACGCTGAGCGAAGGGGGAAAAGATGGCTGAACACGCCACGATCGAATACGCCATTGCCGACGGCAACGATTACGCCGAGCACGAGCGCACCTACGCCCTTTTCACCAGCCTGGCCAAATGGGGCACGATCGGTGCCGCGGCCTTGCTCGTCCTCATGTGGATCTTCCTCCTCTGAGCCCGGACGGGCCAGAGTAACGGAGACATCTCTGATGAAAATCGCTGTCCCCGCCGAGGTAGATCTCGGCGAGCCGCGGGTCGCTGCGACTCCGGATACGGTGAAGCGTCTGCTCGCTCTCGGCGCCACGGTGGCGGTCGAGACGGGTGCGGGCGTGAAGTCCGGCATCCTCGATGCCGACTATGTCGCTGCCGGCGCCACCATTTCGCCCGACGCGGCGGATGCGCTCTACGGCGCTGAAGTGGTACTCAAGGTTCGCCGTCCGACGGAAGCCGAACTTTCGTTGTACAAGCCCGGCGCGCTGGTGCTCGCCATCATGGACCCCTACGGCAACGACGCGGCCCTGGCGGACCTTGCCCGCTTCGGGGTCTCGGCCTTCGCCATGGAGCTGATGCCCCGCATCACCCGCGCCCAGGTGATGGACGTGCTGTCCTCCCAGGCCAACCTTGCCGGCTATCGCGCGGTCATCGATGCCGCCGCGGAATTCAACCGCGCCCTGCCGCAGATGATGACCGCCGCCGGCACTGTTCCGGCCGCGCGCGTCTTCATCATGGGCGCGGGCGTGGCGGGCCTGCAGGCCATCGCCACCGCGCGCCGCCTCGGCGCCATCGTGACCGCAACCGACGTGCGCCCCGCCGCCAAGGAGCAGGTGGCCTCGCTGGGCGCCAAGTTCATCGCGGTGGAGGACGAGGAGTTCAAGCAGGCCGAGACCGCGGCCGGCTACGCCAAGCCCATGTCGGCGGAATACCAGGCCAAGCAGGCCGCCCTCGTCGCCGAGCACGTGAAGAAGCAGGACATCGTGATCACCACCGCCTTGATCCCCGGCCGGCCCGCGCCGCGCCTGATCTCGGCGGCGATGGTGGCCTCCATGAAACCGGGTTCGGTCATCGTCGACCTCGCGGTGGAGCGCGGCGGCAACGTGGAAGGGGCGGTGCCCGGCCAGGTGGCGGAGATCGGTGGCGTGAAGATCGTCGGCCACCTCAACGTGCCCGGCCGCATCGCCGCCTCCACCTCGCCGCTCTATGCCAAGAACCTCTTCAACTTCTTCGAGACCATGGTGGACAAGTCCACCAAGGCGCTCGCCGTGAAGTGGGACGACGATCTGGTCAAGGCCACCCTCCTCACCCGCGACGGCGCCGTCGTGCATCCGAATTTCGCACCCAAGAATGAGGGAGCGGCCTGATGAATCCCGCCTCTGCACAGACCGCGGCGGATGCCGCGAGCCAAGCCCGCGTGGCTGCCGAGATCGCCCGGGAGGCGGCCCTGGCCGCCCAGATGTATGCCGACCAGGCGGCCACCGCCCTCGGCGCCGCCGCCCATGCGGCCACCGGCGGGGCCATCGACCCCTTCGTGTTCCGCCTCTCCATCTTCGTGCTCGCGGTGTTCGTGGGCTATTACGTGGTGTGGTCGGTCACCCCGGCGCTGCACACGCCGCTGATGAGCGTGACCAACGCCATCTCCTCGGTGATCGTGGTGGGCGCGCTGCTGGCGGTGGGGGTCACCACGGTCGGCGATTCCAGCCACGCCTGGGGCGCGCGCATCTTCGGCTTCATCGCGCTCATCTTCGCCTCGGTGAACATCTTCGGCGGGTTCATGGTGACCAGCCGGATGCTCGCCATGTACTCCAAGAAGAAGTGAGGCGGGGACCATGAACGCGAACCTCGCCGCCCTTCTCTACCTCGTCGCCGGCATCCTGTTCATCCTGGCGCTGCGCGGCCTCTCCCATCCCACCACCTCGCGGCAGGGCAACCTGTTCGGCATGGTGGGCATGGGCATCGCCATCCTCACCACCCTCGCCCTGTCGCCGCCATCCGACCTGTTCGGCTGGGTGCTGGTGCTCGCCGGCATCGCCATCGGCGGCGGCATCGGCGCGGTGGTGGCCAAGCGGATCGCCATGACGGCGATGCCGCAGCTGGTCGCCGCCTTCCACTCGCTGGTGGGCCTTGCCGCCGTGCTGGTGGCGGCCGCGGCGCTCTATGCGCCGCGCGCCTTCGGCATCGGCGATCCCGGGCACCTGCACGTCTCCAGCCTGATTGAAATGTCGCTGGGCGTGGCCATCGGCGCCATCACCTTCACCGGGTCGATCATCGCCTTCGCCAAGCTCAACGGCAACATGTCGGGCAAGCCCATCATGCTGCCCGGGCGGCACCTCATCAATGCCGGCCTCGCCCTGCTGCTGCTGGTGCTGGTGGTGGCCTTCGTGCTCACCGGCTCCATCACCCTGTTCTGGATCATCACCGCGCTGGCGCTGGTGCTCGGCGGGCTGCTCATCATCCCCATCGGCGGCGCGGACATGCCCGTCGTGGTGTCGATGCTGAACTCCTACTCGGGCTGGGCGGCGGCGGGCATCGGCTTCACGCTGGGCAACACCGCGCTCATCATCACCGGCGCGCTGGTGGGCTCCTCGGGTGCCATCCTGTCCTACATCATGTGCAAGGGCATGAACCGGTCCTTCATCTCCGTCATCCTCGGCGGTTTCGGCGGCGATGCCGCCGCGGCCGGCGGCGGTGGCCAGACGGAAGCCCGCCCGGTGAAGCAGGGCTCGGCGGACGATGCCGCCTACATCATGAAGAACGCCGAGAAGGTCATCATCGTGCCCGGCTACGGCATGGCGGTGGCCCAGGCCCAGCATGCCCTGCGCGAGATGGCGGACCTGCTCAAGGAGGAGGGCGTCGAGGTCAAGTACGCCATCCATCCGGTGGCGGGCCGCATGCCGGGGCACATGAACGTGCTCTTGGCCGAGGCGCAGGTCCCCTATGACGAGGTGTTCGAGCTGGAGGACATCAACTCCGAGTTCGCCCAGGCGGACGTGGCCTTCGTCATCGGCGCCAACGACGTGACCAACCCGGCGGCCAAGACCGATCCGCAGTCGCCGATCTACGGCATGCCCATCCTCGACGTGGAGAAGGCCAAGACCGTCCTCTTCATCAAGCGCGGCATGGCCGCCGGCTATGCCGGCGTGGAGAACGAGCTGTTCTTCAAGGACAATACCATGATGCTCTTCGGCGACGCCAAGAAGGTCACCGAGGAAATCGTCAAGGCGTTCGGCCACTGACCCACCGGCCGCCCCCGCCGCAGCGCGCGGGGGCTGGTGCCTTCCTCCCATGCGCCGCCCGGCACGGGCGGGGCGGCGCATTGTCCCGATGTCACCGGACGGGAACTCCCGCCCTTGACGGACTACCGCTTCTTCCGCAGAAGCAGGGGGCGTGACGTTTCGGGATTCGCGCGCACGGCTTTCGGGGATTGGGGGCGATGACGCGTTGGACCCATGGCCTGATCAACCGCCTTGTCCTGCTGTGCGATGTTGCGATGGCGGCCATCGCCGCCATTGTGGCGCATCTGCGCTGGGACCTGATGTCCTGGAGCCAGATGACCATCCTGTGGGCCATCGGCGCCGTCACCTTCATCCAGATCCTTCAGCTCGGCCGCGGCTATCGCGTTGAGCATTATGTCCGTCCGCTGCGGCAGATCGGGCATCTCCTGGTGGCGGGCGTCCCGGCGGCGGCGCTGGTGGCCATCTGCTACTATGCCATCATTCCCATCGGCGACACCAACCTCTCCGCTCTGCTCGGCTGGGGGGTGGTGACGACCCTGGCCCTCGTTTTCGGCCGCCTCGTGCTGGTGCGTCTGGGCATGGTCCTGGTGCAGAGCCAGGAGGTGCTGCGCCGGAATGCAGTGATCATCGGCGACCTCGACCGTGCCCGGGATCTCGTGCGCCGCTACCGCGAGGAGGAGGGCGAGGGCGGGCTCCTCTCCTTCGTCGCCCTGTTCGAGGATCGCGCCGACGCCGGCTCAGCGCCCCGGCCGGCGGCGGCACCGGCAGAGAACGGCGCGCAGGAGCAGGACCTGCCGGTGATCGGCGGCCTGCCGGAGCTGCTCGAATACGTCAAGCATACGCCGGTGGACATCGTGGTGGTGACCAAGAGCTGGGACAATCCCGCCGCCATCAGCTCCATCGCCAACCAGATGTACCGGATCGCGGCCGACGTGATCGTCGAGATGGACCCGGAGCGGTTCATGCTCAACTACGCCAACCTCACCCGCATCGCCGGCGAACCGGCCCTCCTGGTGCAGCAGCAGCCGCTGAAGGGCTCCCTCGGCCTGCTGAAGGGGGTGGAAGACTATGTGGTGGCCACCGTCGGCCTGATCCTGGTCTCGCCCATCCTTCTGCTCGCCGCCATCGCCATCAAGCTGGATTCCCCCGGGCCGGTGCTGTTCCGCCAGCCACGGGTGGGCCTGAACAACAAGGTCTTCCAGTGCTACAAGCTGCGGACCATGCGGGTGGACCCGGCCGATGACGGCTCCAAGGGAACCGCCAAGCACGACCCGCGCATCACCAAGGTGGGCGCCTTCCTGCGCTCCACCTCCATCGACGAGCTGCCCCAGCTCATCAATGTGCTGAAGGGCGAAATGTCCGTGGTGGGTCCGCGGCCGCATGTGCCCAACATGCGGGTGGCCACCAATGTGCGCTACGAGGCGATCCGCCAGTATGTGGCGCGCTATCGCATGAAGCCGGGCATCACCGGCTGGGCCCAGATCAACGGCATGCGCGGCGGCATCAACACGCTGGAGAAGGCGGAGCGGGGCGTGGAGCTCGATCTCTTCTATATCGAGCACTGGTCCATCTGGTTCGATATCCGCATCATGCTGCTCACCATCACCAAGGGCATGGCCGGGCCGTCGGTGTTCTGACGGCGGGCCCCGCTCACCGCGCCGCTGCGGGGCCGGGATCAGGTGTCGGCGCCCAAGGTCCTGGCGAAGGCGAGGAGATCGCCCCCCTCGAACAGATGGCCGGCAATGCCGGCGGCCGCCGCGGCTTCCATGTCGCTGGCCTTGTCGCCGATCAGGAAGCTGCGGGCCTGTTCCACCGGCCAGTGCTGCATCAGGTCCAGGATCATGCCGGGCGCCGGCTTGCGCCAGTCGTGGGCGCGCCGATAGCGCTCCACCACCCCTTCCGGGTGGAACGGGCAATAGCGCCAGTCGTCGAGCCCGGCGCCCATGGCGCGCAGCTCCGCCTGGATGAAGGCATGCAGGGCGTGGACCTGCGCCTCCCCGTAGAAGCCGCGGGCGATGCCGGCCTGGTTGGTCACCACGAAGACATAATAGCCCTTGTCATTGAAGTATTTGATGGCCTCCCGCGCGCCGGCGATCCAGCGGAAGTCCGCGCTTTTGTGCACATAGCCCGTATCCACGTTCAGCACGCCGTCCCGGTCGAGGAAGACGGCCGGACGCCGGAGGCGGGCGGGCACCGCGGCCTGGGCCGCGCATAAAGCCCCGGGACGCGCCAGGTCGATGAAGGCGCCGTCATAGGCGAAGCCGGCAACGCGCCCCTCCGCCACCAGCCGCGCCAGCAGGTCGCCGGAGCGGGCGCCGGGCCTGTCGAGCCCTTCCAGGCAATCGCGGCGCACATAATAGACGCCGCCCTCCGCCAGCGCGGCCTGCCCGCCGGCTGCCGGCCCGGCGATGGCGCGCACGCGGGTGCCTTCGAGCGTCACGATTGCAGCATCCCCGGGCGGGTTGCCGCAGCGCAGCGCCATGCCGAGGGCGGCGGCATCGCGCCGGGTGGCGGCCACCAGGTCCAGCCAGTTGAAGTCGAACCAGCTGTCGGCGTTCAGAAGCAGGAAGGCGTCGTCCAGCAGGGGCAGGGCGTCGGCAAGCGCGCCCATCGGCCCGGCAGGGGCCTGCGTTTGCGCGATCTCGATGCGGGCACCGAAGCGGCCCGCCATATCGGTGTCGGCCACATGGCGCCGCAGCGCCCCGGCCTGCGATCCGGCGAGGAGCAGGAAGCGGGAGAAGCCCCGGCGCCGGGCCTCCGATACCAGAATTTCAACGAAGGGCGCCTCGCCGACCCTCGGCAGCCATTCGGGCGCGCCGTCGGCGGCGGCGCCCTGCCGTGGCGCCGGCTCCTCCATCACGATCACGCATTGCTCGGCCACGCCCGCCTCTCCCCGCCTGCCGCCCCCCGGGCTGTTCATAAGCCGGTCCGGGCTCCATCGGCCAGCCCCCGCCGCGCCGGGGAACGAGCTGCTAACCCTGAGGCGGTGCGTCGTCTTGTGTTGCGGAGGGTGTCTGTTATGTCTTGCCCCGTGGGGGGCACGGGGGCGCAGGGGGCCTGCTCCGGCCGTGCGGTGCGCAGGAGAGACGCGTGTTCGAGACACTGAAGGCGGTCGGCGAATCGCAGCTGCCGCGGGCCTTTGCCCTTGCCTGTCCAATCTTCGACCGCCTGGTGGCGCGCAATCCCCATGCGGAGGTGAATTTCCTTCCGCTTCTGGTGAAGGCCGGCGACACCGCCTGCGATATCGGCGCCAATCGCGGCCTGTTCACCTACTGGATGCTCAAGGCCGGGGTGAAGGTGAAGGCCTTCGAGCCCAACCCGCACATGGTGCGCATCCTGCGCCTGCGCTTTGCCGCTGCGCTGCGATCGGGCGCGCTCACCCTGTCCGGCGCCGCGCTCAGCGACGGGACGGGCGAGGCCACGCTGCATATTCCCAAGGGCTTTTCGCCGCTCGCCACCATCGACGGCGGTCTTGCCGCCGAGGCCGGCAAGCCCATGGACGAGGTGACGGTTCCCCTGGCCCGCCTGGATGACCAGGTGTCCGGCGACATCGCCTTCATCAAGCTCGACGTGGAAGGCCATGAACTGAAGGTGCTGGAGGGGGCAAGCCGGGTGCTGTCCTCCTCGCATCCCTCCATTCTGGTGGAGGCGGAGGAGCGCCATCGTCCCGGCGCCGTCGCCTCCCTGCGGGCGCTGCTGGAGCCCCTGGGCTATGCGGGCTTCTTCCGCGACGGCGACCGGCTGGTCGGCATTTCCGCCTTCGATCGCGAGCGCCACCAGGATGTTTCCTCCCTGAGCGCCGATGGCGCGCGGGTGCTGGAGGGGCGGGTCTACGTTAACAATTTCTTCTTTGCGGCGCGCCCGGCCGTCGTCGCGGCGCTGAAGGCCTGGCGCGGCTGATCAGGCCGCCCGCTGCTTCGGGCGCAGGAGGGGACCCGGATGGTTCGGCATCACACGCTTCCTGCACGCCCGGGACGCAGCGCCGCCGCAACCCTGGCGTGCCGCGCCCTCATCCTGTGTGCCGCCGTGCTGCTGGCCCTGCTGGCCGGGCCATCCGGCGTAGCGGCGGAGGGCCGGCGGCCCTTCGTCGCCTATCTCACCTCATGGACCGAGGTGAAGACCGACGACCCAGCGAAGACGCGGCTGGCGCGCCTGCCCGGCTACATCACCCATGTGATGGTGGGCATCGCCAGGCCGGACCTCACCTATGCCGGCAACCTCGACATTTCGGGCACCGGCTGGCGCTTCCCCTTTTCCGGGCGGGTTCTGAAGGGGGCGATCGACGAGCTGCGGCGGCGCCATCCGCACATGCGGATCATGCTCGCGGTGGGCGGCTGGAACCAGTTCAACTGGGACAACCGCAATTTCGGCGCCCTCGCCCGCCTGGTGAAGGACCTGGGCGCGGACGGGGTTGATCTCGATTACGAAACGCCAGGTTCCGGCTGCGCCCGTGGACCCGACGGGCGTGTCTCCTGCACCGACGACGCGCGCTTCATCGCCGTGTTCGAAGACCTGCGCCGCACCTTTCCGCGCCCCTATGAGGTGTCGGTGGCCGGCTGGAGCGTGGGCGCCTATGGGGAAGGGGCGTTCGCCGCCTCCGAGCCGCGCTATGGGCCCTATGTGGGCATGATGCTGGCGCTGCTGCGCTCCCCGGCCGCGGCCGGCATTGATCTCATCTCCATCATGTCCTACGACACCATCCCCAAATACCGGCCGGAGGAGGCCTTCCGGGCCTATCGCGCGCTCTGGTCCGGCCCCCTGGCCATGGGCTTCCAGGTGCTGCCGCCGCAGAATGGAACGCGCCGCCCCGGGCTGGACCGGGTGCTCCAGCTGCTGGCGGGGGTGCGGGAAGACCCCCTCGGCGGCGCCATGATCTATGCCATCGGCCTCAAGCCGCCGGGACCGCCGGGACCGGACAATCCCGACGACATCATGCTCACGCAGGCCATCTGCCTCGGCCTCTCCCTGGGGGATTGCGCACAGCCGGTGCCGTGAGGCGGGCCCAAGCCCGCCGCCGGGTGGGCCGGGCGCTTCCCGCAGGGCTAAGCTGCGTCATTTGCCACTCTGCGCCACCGGCTTCGGGGCCGGAACCGGCGTGTCGCGCATCATCTGCAGGACGCGCTTCTCCACCAGCTTGTGGAAGATGATGGAGCCGGCAATGGACGCCGCGACACCCGCCACCCCGTAGAGGACGCCGGTGGTGACGGTGGCGGGCATGGCCAGCTTCACGAACACCTGGCCCACCGCCGAGAGGATGATGCTGTGGGTGAGGTAGGTGGAATAGGAGGCATCGCCCAGCAGGGCGAAGACGCCGAAGCGCGGCACCGGGCGGGTGCGTTCGAGCACCACGGCGCCGGCCAGCACCATGAAGGCGGGAATGCCGCGCTGGATCAGCCGCTGGCCGTGGTTGGTATATTCCGGCGGGAAGAACAAGGCGAAGAAGCCGATGCACAGCAGCGCCCAGCCGCACCAGCGCGGCGCCGGCGGCGCCTCCCGGTACCACACGCCCAGCACGACGCCGAACACGAATTCCAGCATGATCGGCGAGGTGTAGAAGGCGACGAACGGCTGCTTGCTCTGCGCCAGCAGGCCGATGACCACCAGGGTGAGCATGATGCCGCCGTAGACCGGCGCCCGCGTCCGCCGCGGCAGGAACAGCACGAGCCCCCACAGGAGAAAGTAGAACACCTCGTAATTCATGGTCCAGCCGGGCACGAACAGCGGCTCCAGGCTCCCCAGGGTGGGATGCGCCGCCGGCAGGAACAAATAGGAGGCGACGATGTGCCAGATGTCCGGCTCCCCGGACTTCACCAGTTGCGGCAGGCCGAGCAGGAGCAGCAGCACGAAGGTGGTGATCATCCAGTAGAGCGGCACGATGCGCAGCCAGCGCTTGCGGTAGAACGAGCCGAGGAAGTCGCCACCCTTGTTGTAGGTGGTGATGAAGATCAGAAAGCCGCTGAGGACGAAGAAGATGTCCACGCCGAAGGCGCCGGTCTGCAGCCACCGCGCGGTCAGCCCCAGGCGCTCCAGCGGCGGCTGGAGGTGCACGAAGACCACGGCAAGGCTGGCGATGGCGCGCAGATATTGCAGGGACTCAAGCATGGGTCACCTCCGCGCGCCGGCACATCCTGAAGGTCCCGGCGCCGGTGCGGCGGAAATCATCCGCCGCGCCGTGGAATGGTGATGCGCCCCAGCGACACATGGCTCTTTCCCCTCGATTGACGAATGTCGAAGCTCGCCGGCACCGCCAGCGGCGCGGGCGTGGTGGCGGCCTTGCGGCAGCGGTCCATATAGACCCCGAGCGCCATGGCGACGCCGAGTTCTCCGGGCGTGAACACCACCGAATAGACGGTGGAGGTCAGGAGCACGTAGAGCACGAAATCCGCAAGGGCGAAGCTGAGCGGATCGCCCGAGGCGCGCGCCACCCGGTGCAGATACACGAGGCAGGAGCCATAGAGCAGGGCCAGCAAAGCGGCGCCGACCAGGCCATATTCGAAGATGATTCCCACCCATCCGAGGTCGGAGATGAAGAACTGGCGGTTGCCGAAGATATCGTTGAGCGTCACCGTGCTGAAGCGCGTGGTGGCGCCGACGCCGAAAGCCCAGCGTAACGGGTCCTCGCCAAGGAAGCCGAAGGCCAGGGCAAGGGAGTTCTGCCGCACGGTGAGCGAGCCGCCGAGGGATTCCTTGATCGCGCCGCTGTCCTCGCCGAACAGGCCGGCCTTCTGTCCCAGCACCACAAGGCCGACCACCGCCGCCACCAGGGCGAGCCCATAGGCGACGCGCCGCAACTGCGCCGGCAGCGACGACACCACGCCGAATGCGGCCACCAGGAATGCCGCCGCGATGGCGATGCGTTGCTTGTAGATGAAGATCAGCGGCAGGAAGCACATGAGGGCGAACACGCCCAGTATTGCCTTGCGCCGCATGACCGACGAGCGTGCCAGGAAAAAGATGAGAATCATGCCGAAGAACATGGGCATGTAGATTCGAAAGCCGCGCTCCATCTCGTAAAGCATCAGCTTGCCGGTACCGGCCTTGGTTGAATACCAGGAGACGGGCGCGAACAGGAAGAGCAGCACCATCACGCTGAAGGTGGTGATGCCGTAGGCGATCACCAGCTTGCGCACATCCTGGAGGGGGACGGCCAGCAGCGCCAGCACCACCGAGGCGCTGAAATAATAGGTGATGGGCCAGACCTTGATGGTGGTGGTCAAGGCATCCAGGAAGGCGTTTCCCAACTGCAGGATGGAGACGAAGGGGGTGAAGCTCAGCGTATAGGCCAGCACGAGGAAGAACACGCCGCGCACCGGGAGCCGGAGCTGCGCCATGCCGTAGAAGGCAAGGGGCATGGTCAGGAACGGCCAGCCCTTGGAGAGGAAATAGGTGGGCGGCAGCTCGTTGAGGTAGTGAAACACCTGCGCAAACATGGGCAGGGCGCCGGCCAGCACCAGCTTGCCGAGCAGGCCGTGGCTCGGGTCCCCGGTGGCCGACGGGTCGCCCGCCCGCACGCCGCCCACCGCCGTGCGGCGCAGGGGCAGGTAGACGCGGCGCGGCCGGGAAGCGTTGATCATGGCTGGCCGGCCGGCGGGTTGCCCATGCCATAGGCGGCAGGGTTGCACTTCGCCCTGGCGGCGACCCGGAAGATGGGAAGGGATTCGACGAACACCCGGCGGATGTGGGTTTCGGGCGTCTGGATCAGCCGGTAGAGCCATTCGAGCCCGAGCCGCCGGAAGGCAGGGTGCGCGCGCGGCGTCAGGCCGGTGAGGAAGTTCAGCGAACTGCCCACGCACAGGCCGGTTCCCACCGCGGTGCCGCGCTGGAAGATCATGTGGGCGAGATATTCCGAGCGCGGCGCCCCGGTCACCAGGAAGACATAGCGGGCCGGATGCGCGACCACGAAGTCGATGGCCGCCTCCACCGCCGCCGGATCTTTGATGAAGCCCATGGGCGGAACGTGCAGGTGGATGGTTTCCAGCCCGTAGCGCTGCGCCAGCCGGCTCCTGATCTCTTCATTGCCGCCGATGATGGTGATCGCATCCTGCGGCTTGATCACATGGGCGAACAGTTCCGCCGTCAGGTCGCTGCCGGGGCACAAAGGGATGTGAAGCCCGAACAGGCGGGTCGCCAGGAAGTGCGGCACCGAGCCATCCAGGGTGTGCAGGCCGGCATCGGCCAGGGTCGCCGCGAAGCGGGCATCCTTCAGCTCGTGGAGCCGCACCAGGTGGGAGGCGTTGGAGGTGATCACATAGCTGAACGGCGCGCCGGGGGGCCGGGCGCCGATGACGCGTGCCGTCGCAGCCACGTCAAGGCATGCGAATGGCACCTTCAGGAAGGTTTCCGTACGGATGGACGCGCCTGTTTCGGGATCCGTAAGCATCTGTGGTCCAAGTCCCGTTTACTTTCCCGCGCACGGGGCGGGAACCGCGATCGCTTCCGGTCCGCCCGGCCTCGCTGCGTCGGTTCCGTCCCGCTTGCGGGCGCAGGCTCCGACGCAGCCGGACCATGACTTATGGCTTGGGCGGCTCATTTTTCCCAGCCGGATGGGGACATCCATCCCGGCTCCGATCCACCGCGCGCGTTCCGATCCTATGGAACCGCGCTGCGATTCCCATGGGGCAGATCAAGCCCCACGGCACGCGTTCTCAATCTTCACGCCAGAGGGCGCTTCACCGTTCCGATGGAGCCGACCATGTGGTTCCCTGTGGCCGGATCGCGCTCTATTGGAGGAGGCCCGAGGTTCCGCCCGATGTTGTATATGTGCCCATCGTGTAGCTGAACTGGCGGTTGAACGGCACCACCTTGGTGATGAACTGGTCGATCCAGAGATTAACCTCGGCGATGGAGCTGCGCGGCACATAGATGATGTCGCCCGCCACCAGCGGCACGTCGGCCACGTCGAAGCCGTTCTGGATCACGTCACGCACATTGATGAGCCGCAGCATGGGCTCGTTGTTGGGCCCGCGGCGGATGAGCGCCACCTGCCCGGTGCGGGAATTCTCGTTGAAGCCGCCGGCCAGAAGGATGGCCTGGAGCACGCTGGTGCCCAGGTCGGTCAGCCTGAAGGCCCCCGGGCTCTGCACCATGCCGCCCACATAGACCCGGGCAGAGACGGCTTCCTCCAGCGAAACGACCACCTTCTGGTCCACCAGCTCCTTGCGGGATTCGCGGCGGATGTAGTCCTGCAGGCCGTTGAGGGTGCTGCCATCCACCCGGATCTGCCCGATGGCACGCGGGGCGATGGAGCCGTCGGGGCTGACGGTGAGCTCTTCATCCATTTCGCGGGTAATGAAATACTTGACCTTGATCTTGTCGCCGGGGCCGAGGTGGTAGCTCGGCAACTGATCGGTCCAGGGCTTGAAGCGCTCGACATTCGTCTCGGTGAATCGCAGCTCGTGGCCGGTGGTGAAGGCCGGCGTGCCGGTGTTCTGGGAGGTGGCGATGGCGGCGCAGCCATTGAGCGCGAAGCACAGGAGGACAAGCGCCAGGCGCGTGGGGGCCCTGCGTTCAGAGATCGCTTGGCTGCGGACCTCCTGACTCCCGGGCAAAACCATCTGCCGACCCCCGTTGAGGACCATTGAATATTCGCGCCGACAGGCCGCGATATGCTGCGTGTCTCGCCTGAATCTTGGTGAGGAAACGCCGCTGGTGCGTTCTTTCGTGGTAAATTGAACTTAAAACTTCGTAGTTAATGTTCCCTTACCTATCCGGTTGCCACCGCGTTCCCGCCTGTGGATGAACCGTCCGGAACGCAGCGCAGGGGGCTGCGATCGCGCCGCCCTCAGTCAGGCAGAGGACCTGCCCGCAGTGGCGCGCGGTTCGCTCTGCACGATGCCTGTGGCGCGGTGCCGCGGCGGCTCGCGGGGGCGGCGAATGGGACGGGAGGGAAGCGGAGGGACGGGAACGTGGAGGGAAGGGAGCGGGCGCGTTTTGGCCCGACCGCGGGCCCCTGGGCCCGGTGCGGCGAGGGGCCGCCGACCGCGGGCGGCCCGGTCCGTTCTCAGATGCGCTCGTAGAGCCAGCTGGGCAGGTAGTAGCGCCGGCCGAGAAGAACGAAGCCGAGCAGCAGGCCGCGGCTTTCCACCACCATGTCCCGCAGGTGGATGGCGACGGCCTTGCGGGTCTTCTCCGCTTCCAGCGACATGATGTTGCCGTCCACCAGCTGGCAGAAGCGCTGGGTAACCAGCGAAGCGCCCTGGCGGTTCGAGCAGATCAGGATGAAGTCGAACGCATCGCGCAGCTCGGCCATCATCATCTCCGCGTCCGCCACGGGCAGGCGGATATCCATCAGCGGCGCGTTCTGCGTTTCCGATGCCGTCCACAGGAGGGGCAGCGGCGTGCCGGTGATGGCCATGCCACCCTTGATTTCCTGCCCATCGAGGGCCAGCGGCGCCGGGGCATTCGCGCCCAGCTCGATGAACAGGGTCCGCTTCTGCCGGCGGATCGCGAATTCCTCGGCAACGCGCAGGGTGAAGCGGGAAAGGGTGTCGTCCGTATCGGCCGACAGGAAATGCACGGCCTTGATGGGCTCGTCGTCGATACGCGCATCCAGGAGCGTGGTCACGAAGCTGCCAACGGCGCTGTCCATGGCGAGGTCGGCGTCCTCGTCGTCGTCGTCCATGGTGGCGATGGCCGGCAGGCCGAGGGCACGCTCGGCCTCGCCCGGGGCGATGAAGGTGGTGCGCAAAGCGGAGGCGATGGCGCCGGCCGCGGCACCGAACAGCAGGCCGGCAAACACGCCGCCGGCCAGCACCGGCAGGGTCAGCGAGCGGCTGGTGACCGCGGCGCCGGCTTCCTGCACCACCCGCACCGCCGATTGCCGCGACTGGGCCGCGGTTTCCTCGATGCTGGCGGCGACTGCACGGCGCTGGTACTCGCGGAAGCCGTCGCTCAAGGCGTCGCGCTTGCGATTGAGCTCGATGAGCGGCGTTTCCGCGCTGCGCAGCAGCGACAGGCGCTCCTCGGCGATGCGCTGCTGCTCCACCAGCTCATTCTTCTGGCGGGCCAGGGAATCCTGCTCCACCTTGAGGGAAACCACCATGTTCTGCAGGTAGTTGAGCTGCGGGTTGCGCACTGCGCGGTCGGTAAAATAGCGCCGGTCCGCCCGCGACTTGATGCGGGCGCGCACGGTGGCGATCTGCTTGTCCAGCTCCCGCAGCAGGGCGCTGCCCGGGGCATATTGCGCCACCACGCGGTCGCGCTGCACCAGCAGCCGGGTGAGGGTGTTGGCGTCGTCGTCGCCGGCGACCGCATCGGTCTTCTCCGAGAAGTCGAAGACCGATTCGGGGGTCGCGGCCAGCTGGCGCTCTGCTTCGAGGATCTGCCCGCTCACCGCCGCCTCGCGCTCCGCCACCTGCCGGCGGCGCTGGAGGATGGAATCCACCTGGTTGGAGGCGAGCACCGCGTCCTGGCTGAAGTCGATGATGCCCACCTTGTTCTTGAGCCGCTCGATCTCGTTGTCCACCGTCGAGAGGTCGCGCTGGAAGCGCGCCACTTCAAGCTGGAGGATCTTGGCGGTGGGGTTCTCCAGCGCCTTGCGGCGGCTTGCGAGATAGTTGCGCACCAGCGCGTCGGTGGTCTCGATGGCAAGGGAACGGTCGGGATTGGTGAAGGAGACCTCCACCACGTTGGAATCTTCGACCACCTCCGCCTTCAGGCTCTTGCGGAAACGCGCCACCGCGCCGTCCATGCGGTTCGGATCGCTGCCGAAGATGTCCATCAGGGCGGCCAGACGCCCGCGCGGATAAAGGCGGTCGATGCCGATCTGCTCGATGGTGGCGCGCATCACGTCGGTGCTTTCGAGCATCTGCACCTCGGACTGCACCTGCTTCAGCCCCTCGATGGTCATCACCGGCGGGCCGGAATCGGTCACGTTCTGGGCGTTGGAGACCTCGCGGCTCACGATCACCAGCAGAAGGCTCGTGGCGGTGTATTCCGTGCGCATGGAGAAGGCGGCCGTGATGGCGATGGCCAACGGCAGCACCGCCGCCACGAGCACCGTGCGCAGGTGGAAGAAGGCGGTGATGAGGACGTCGCGCAGCGTGAAGCTGGAGACCATGTTCTGCGGAGGCACAGGCACCGGGGTCGAGTTTTCGCCCTCTTCCGCGTGCGTCGCCTGCGGCATCAACATACGTCCCCCTTGCGCAGCAGCGCCAACCGCGGCCCACATTCCCGCCCCTGGCGCATCACCGGGCCGGCTCCAGGCGCCGGTCCACGCAAGCCCGCGCGTTCACACGCGCGGATGCTTGGCCATGCATGGCGAATTGGCCGATGTGAGATTCGCAGGTCAGCATTAATGGCGGGTTACTCCGGCCGGGCGCGGCATTGTTCAGAAGGCCTTTGGGAGGTATCTACGGACGGCAATGGTGGTGCCGATGGCGCCCTGCGCCGCAAACACCGCGGTGGCCACCGCTGCCCCCATCATGCCGAACGGCGGGATGAGCAGGAGGCAGATCGCGCAGCATACCACCAGCTGCGCCGTGTTCAGCCAGCGCAGCAGGCCGCCGTGGCCGGTCATGGACAGCATGATGTCCTGGCATGGCAACGCGCAGTTGATGAGCTGCCCCAGCCCCATGACCATCAGCGCCGGCGCCGCGATCTCGAAGCCGGGCCCCACCAGATTGAGAAGGGCCGAGGGAAACAGCAGCATGGCCGCGACGATGGGCGCGCCGAACACGGCCACCGCCAGGCGGACCTTGCGGTTGAGGCCGCGCAGCGCGGTCCAGTCCTCCCGTCGGTGGGAGGCGGCGAAGGAGGGCGCCGCTACCACGCCGATGGAGGTGGAGACCACCCAGATGAGCATGGAGATGCGGTTCGCCACCGAGAACGCGCCCACCGCCGACGGCAGGCCGAACACCGCCAGCAACAGCACGGGCAGCGAGGCGAGGACGATCTGCACCACTTCCACCACGCTCAGGGGCATGGCGGTGCGCCAGAGGGCCGGCATGGCCGCAACGGCTTCGCCGGCGGCCTGCCGGTCGTGCAGGCGGTGGCGCTCGCGCAGCAGAAGCCCGAGCCCCAGCAGGGCCGCGGTGAGATTGACGGCGGCGAGGGCATACAAGAGCCCGTCGAGGCTCGTGACGCCGGCCAGGAGCGCGGCGAGCGTCAAGGCCGGCCACAGGCCGTTCTGCACCAGCTGCCCCAGCGCGCCCTGGTTGAAGCCCACCAAAGCGTGGCCCATGTAGATGCACAAAGCCTGGGGCAGGATGGCAAAGGCCGAAATGATCAGCGGTCGTGTCAGCTCCGGGTCGCTGAAGGCATAGGTGGCCAGGGCGGGTGCCAATAGGATGGTGGCGAGGGTGGCGAGGGTGGCGCCGAAGGTGACGAAGGCGGAACTGGCGAGCAGCGCCTTGCGCGCCTCCCGCCCGCGCCCAACCGCCAGCTCCGCCGCCAGGTGGCGGATGACCGCCTTCTCGAAGCCGGCCCGCGAGATGGTGGCGACGACGCCCACCCAGGTGAGGCAGAGGAAGAAGTTGCCGGCATCATGCAGGCCGAGTGCGCGGGCGCCGAGCATGTAGAGGCCCAGCTTGCCCACCACTTCCAGCCCGCGCGCCATCATGGCGCCGGCGAAGTTGCCGTAGGTCTTCACCAGAGAAAGGAGCGCGGCCCCGGACATGAGCGGCTTCATGTCCGCGCCCATGCCCCGTTGCACCCGTGCCGGCCGCCGTTCCGCAAACCGGTCCGCCATCCTTGATCGGCTCTGCGCACGCCTGCCCCCTCGTTGGAAACTCCGCCCGATTCTGTTTCGCGGCTCCCGGTGTTCACACAGCGCAACGGCGGCAGGACAGCAAGGCAAATTGCGCCGCAGGCCGCGCGCATGTGCGGTGAAACGCCATCGGCGTCCGTGGGCGGGTGGCGGCGGGCGGGGTGATTGCCCGCTCCCCTGCCCCATGCGACAAGCGGCGGGCCAAGGGGAGGCCCAAGGGGGAGGCCCAAGGGGGAGGGGCGGACGTGACGGCTCTAAGCGCACAGGGGAGCGTGAAACGGCCTGCGCGCAAGGGCGCGCGCGGCCCGCTGTGGCGGGTTGCGGCCGGCGTGGTCTGCGCCGCCGCATTTCTCGGCGGCACGGCGCAGGCCCAGACGCAAAGCCAGATGATGCCTGACCTGCCGGGGCAGGAGCGCCTGAACCCCAATATCGATCCCTACCCCTTCGATCCCTTCTTCGCCCTGGTGCATTATTTCCGGCAGGTCTTGCCCACGGGCTGGTGGGCGGGCCCGCCGGTTTCGGAAGGCGGCGGCTATTGGGTGCGCATCTATGTGCCGGCCGGCTGGAAGGGCAATCCCACCTCGGCGGTGATGCGGTATTGCCCGGATGCGGGCAGCAGCCTGTGGCGCAATGGGATTCGGCGCATCGAGATGCGGCCCTTCTTCCATCAGGTCAATTGGTCGAGCGCCGTCTGCCGGCGGCCCACGGGCTGAAGCGCGAGCCGCTCAGGGCGAAGCCATCCGAGCGCCGAAACGCCTTGTCGCTTATGCGGTGGAGCCCGGCTGGCGGCGGTGATTGCGGAAGGATCAGGCGTGGGGCGGGCGTGCGGCTGGCCCGCGCGACGGCATATGGGCTTGGTTAAACAATGCCCCGGCCCCCTGCCTCACCGGTGGGGCGCCGCCTTTTCGTCTCAGGTCCGACGCCGCGCGAACATGCAAATTCGCGCGGAACGCCATGTGGCGTGTGCTTTAGAGCCTGATCCGATCAGGTTGACTCAACCTGATCGGTGAATCAGGCTCTAAATTATTGATAGAGAACGTTTTACCGCTCAGCTTGCGATGCAAGCTGAGCGGAACGTGCTCTAGACGTCACCGCCGACGGAGCGGTTCACCGGCACCGCAGCTGCCGGAGCCAGATGGCGACCGGTGGTGCGCTCCAGACCGGCCACGGCGGCGATGGCGACGAAGACGAAGAAGGTGATGCTTCCGGCGGTGCTGAGCGCAGCGATCGCGCTGCCGAACACCTGGAAGGCCTCTTCCGGGTAAAGCACGACGGAGAGCAGGAGGGCGGTGGCGATGCCGGCCCGGAGCAAAACGCGGATGACGAGCATTTCGCCCTCCCCAAGAAAGAATGGATCTCTTTCACCTTACCACGCAGAACCGCACGTTGAAAAGGGCGGCGCCTGAACGCTTCGCGGCCGGCAAGCGCACTTCCGGGCTGGCGGCGGCTGTCAACGAAAACGACCGCCCGGCCGGAGAGCGGGGCGGTCGTTCATGGGCCGGTGCGGGCGGCGAAAGATCAGATCTGGCGTTCCACCATCATCTTCTTCACTTCGGCGATGGCCTTGGCCGGATTGAGGCTCTTGGGGCACGCCTGGGCGCAGTTCATGATGGTGTGGCAGCGATAGAGCCGGAAGGGATCTTCCAGATTGTCGAGGCGCGAGCCGGTGCGCTCGTCGCGGCTGTCCTTCAGCCAGCGGGTGGCCTGGAGCAGGGCCGCGGGGCCGAGGTAACGGTCGCCGTTCCACCAATAGCTGGGGCAGGAGGTGGAGCAGCAGGCGCACAGGATGCACTCGTAGAGGCCGTCCAGCTTCTCGCGATCGTCCTTGGACTGGCGCCATTCCTTCTCGGGGGCGGCGGTGTCCGTCTGCAGCCAGGGCTCGATGGAGGCGTGCTGCGCATAGAAGCGGGTGAGGTCGGGCACGAGGTCCTTCACCACCGGCATGTGCGGCAGCGGATAGACATTGACCACGCCCTTCACCAGCACCTCGTCCATGCCCTTGGTGCAGGCGAGCGTGTTGGTGCCGCCGATGTTCATGGCGCAGGAGCCGCACACGCCCTCGCGGCAGGAGCGGCGGAAGGTGAGGGTGGGATCGACCTTGTTCTTGATCCAGATGAGGCCGTCCAGCACCATGGGGCCGCAATCCTCGCGGTCCACATAATAGGTGTCGATGCGCGGGTTGCGGCCGTCGTCCGGGTTCCAGCGATAGATGCGGAACTCGGTCAGCTTCTTCGCGCTCGCCGGCTTCGGCCAGACCTTGCCGGGCGTGATCTGGGAGTTCTTCGGGAGAGTGAGCTCAACCATGGGACGTCCTGGGTCGCTGGAGCGGTGACCGCCCGCAGGGATTCTGGCCATGGCCGCGCGCGGTTGGCTTTGTCGCCATGGCCGCGCGCGGTCGAGTGAGGCTCAGTACACGCGCTTCTTCGGCTCGATGTACTGGATGTCGTTGGACAGGGTGTAGGTATGAACCGGGCGGTCGTCGAGCCGCACCGTTCCCGCCTTGGAGTCGAAATAGGCGAGGGTGTGCTTCATCCAGTTCACGTCGTCGCGCTCGGGGAAGTCCTCGCGGGCGTGGCCGCCGCGGCTTTCCTGGCGGGCGTTGGCGCCCTCCATGGTGACGATGGCCTGGGCGATGAGGTTGTCGAACTCCAGCGTCTCGACGAGATCGGAGTTCCACACCAGCGAGCGGTCGGTGACGCCGATGTCGCTCGCGCCCTTGAACACGTCATGGATGAGCTTGCACCCTTCCTCCAGCACATCGCCGGTGCGGAAGACGGCGCAGTTGCTCTGCATCACCTTCTGCATGGCGAGGCGCAGCTCGGCGGTGGGGGTACCGCCCGAGGCATAGCGGTTCGCATCCAGGCGGCCGATGGCGAGATCGGCGCTGCCGGCGGGCAGCTCGCGGTGCTTTTCGCCGGGCTTCACCAGCTCCGCGGCCCGAAGGCCGGCGGCGCGGCCGAACACCACGAGGTCGATGAGCGAGTTGGAGCCGAGGCGGTTGGCGCCGTGCACGGAGACGCAGGCGGCCTCGCCGATGGCCATCAGGCCGGGCACCACGGTGTCCGGGTCGCCTTTGCGCTTGTCCAGCACCTCGCCGTAATAGTTCGTGGGGATGCCGCCCATGTTGTAGTGCACGGTCGGGATCACCGGGATCGGCTCGCGCGTCACGTCCACGCCGGCGAAGATCTTCGCGCTCTCCGAGATGCCCGGCAGGCGCTCGTGGAGGATGGCGGGGTCGAGGTGGTCCAGGTGCAGGAAGATGTGGTCCTTGGCCTTGCCCACGCCGCGGCCCTCGCGGATCTCCATGGTCATGGAGCGGGACACCACGTCGCGGGAGGCGAGGTCCTTGGCGGAGGGGGCGTAGCGCTCCATGAAGCGCTCGCCCTCGGAATTGGTGAGATAGCCGCCCTCGCCGCGCGAGCCCTCGGTGATGAGGCAGCCCGAGCCATAGATGCCGGTGGGGTGGAACTGCACGAATTCCATGTCCTGCAAAGGCAGGCCGGCGCGCAGCACCATGCCGCCGCCGTCGCCGGTGCAGGTATGGGCCGAGGTGGCGGAGAAATAGGCCCGCCCGTAGCCGCCGGTGGCCAGCACGGTGAGGTGCGCGCGGAAGCGGTGCAGGGTGCCGTCATCGAGCTTCAGGGCGATGACGCCGCGGCAGCGGCCGTCCTCGTCCATGATGAGGTCGATGGCGAAATATTCGATGAAGAATTCGGCCTGGTGCTTCAGCGCCGCGCCATAGAGCGTGTGCAGCATGGCGTGGCCGGTGCGGTCCGCCGCGGCGCAGGTGCGCTGGGCGGTGCCCTTGCCGAAATGGGTGGTCATGCCGCCGAACGGGCGCTGGTAGATCTTGCCGTCCTCGGTGCGGGAGAAGGGCACGCCCCAGTGCTCCAGCTCGTAGACCGCCGCCGGGGCGTTGCGCACCATGTATTCAATGGCGTCCTGGTCACCCAGCCAGTCCGACCCCTTGACGGTGTCGTACATGTGCCATTCCCACTTGTCCTCGCCCATGTTGGCGAGGGAGGCGGCGACGCCGCCCTGGGCCGCCACCGTGTGGGAACGGGTGGGGAACACCTTGGTGATGCAGGCGGTGCGCAGGCCGGCTTCCGAGCAGCCCACCACGGCGCGCAGGCCCGCGCCGCCGGCGCCGACCACGAGCACGTCGTAGGTGTGGTCCTCGATGGGATAAGCGGCGCCGTTGATGCCGGGCGCGGAGGCCCCGTTCGTTGCGGTATCGGCCATCTCAGCCTCCCAGGCTGATCTTGAGCACGGCGAAGGCGCCGGCGAGGGCAATGGCAATCGTGAAGAAGGTGTTGGCCACGATGAGCAGCACCTTGAGGCCTTCCGAATGCACGTAATCCTCGATCACCACCTGCATGCCGATGCGCATGTGGGTGGTTACGGACAGAAGCGTCAGGAGGATGAGCACCGCCACGACCGGATGGCCGAGGGTGGCGCGGGCTTCCGCATAGCTCGCCCCGGCAAGATGAATGACGATGCCGATGAAGGCGACCATCAGGATCAGGTTGGCAAGGCCGGTAACGCGCTGCTTGAAGAAATGCTCGGTGCCGGACTTGGCGGCGCCGAGGCCGCGCACGCGCCCCAGGGGGGTGCGCATGGGCGAGTGGCCGTGGGAGGGAGTGCTGCTCATGACCTGTCTCCTCAGCCCTTCAGCGCAAGGCCGATGATCCAGAGGATCACCGTGCAGGCCACGGAGCCGGCGAGGGAGGCCTTGGCGAGGAGCTCGCGCTCCTTGGCGCCGAAGCCGTGGATGAAGTCCCAGATGAAGTGGCGCACGCCGCCAAAGGCGTGGTGCAGCAGGGCCCAGGTGAAGCCGAACAGCACCAGCATGCCGAGGGGCGAGCCCGCCACCGCGCTGAAGGTCTCGAAGGCCGAGGGAGAGGTGGCGGTGGCGAGGAGCCACCAGACGAGGATCGCCGTGCCGAAATACAGCCCCACGCCGGTGATGCGATGCACAATGGACATCATCATCGTGAACAGGGGACGGTAGATCTGTAGGTGGGGCGAAAGGGGGCGATCAATGCGCTGAGGGCTGTCGGCCATGGGGCCTCCTCCTGAAAATCGACCGATCAGGTATCTCAATCGTCGTCAGTTCGCAACGATTCCAAAGCACCTTGGACGGCTTTAAATCGAGTCGGGCGGGCCGCCGCAATTGGCTGATCGTTGCATGCGCGCGCGTTCCCGGCGCGGGGACGCTGCGAATGCTGCACTGCCAACGCTTTTCGAAACATCCACCCGGGCATAAAAAAACAGCGCCGGAATTCCGGCGCTGTTTCAGAGGGGCATGAAGACGATCGGCGATCAGAAGCGATAGGTCACGCCCGCGCCGAAGATCCAGGGATTGAGGTCGGCACCGCCGGTGAGGGTCACGCCGCCCACGGTCTGCAGGCTGTAATCGGGCTGCAGGAAGATCTTCTTCACGTCGATGTTGAAGCCCCAGTGGCGGTCGATCATCCAGTCGAAGCCGGCCTGCAGGGCGAGGCCCCAGCTGTCGTGCACGTCGATGCTGGCGAAGGCCGGGTTGGTGGTCTCCTGGCTGAAGAACACCGTGTAGTTCACGCCGGCGCCGATATAGGGCTTGAACGGGCCGAGGTCGGTGAAGTGGTACTGCAGGGTCAGGGTGGGGGGCAGCAGCCACACCTTGCCGACCTGGCCGAGGCCGGTGATGGTGCCCGCGCCATTGATGTCGTGGGGGGTGACGCCGAGGATGAGTTCGGCCGCGATGTTCTTGGTGAAGTAATAGGTGATGTCCAGCTCGGGCACCACGGAATCGGAATAGGTGAGGTCGGAGCCCCACAGGCCGTTCACGCTGCCGCCGTCCTCGGGCATCACGTACAGGGCGCGCACGCGGATCTGCCAGGGGCTGAGGGGAGCCTCAACCGGCGCCTTGTAGGCAGGAGTGGACAAATCGGCGGCGCTCGCGCCGCCCGCCACCAGCGCGCCGAAGCCCGCCGCAACAATCAGACCCAGACCGAACTTCATCATGCCCCGCTCCCGTTTTCTCGGAGTAATTGAAACGAGGTGTCGCGCCGGGACAACCTTTGGAGTTTGATCCATGTCAAAATTCCGGCAGGTGTGGGGAAGGTGTGTCTTCGTCGCCACATCCGTGCCGTTGCGCTGCCGCATTTGGCAGGCAAGCCTGCAGGGGCGGGCACGGGCCGCGCGCCACACCTGATGTTTCGGTTTTCAAAGGACTTAGCCACATATGCTGCGCCGTCCGCCCGCCCTGTCGCGCTGTCAGCCGGGCGTCTTTGCGACTTTGGTCGTGCGCCAATTGCGTCTCCTGCTGGCGCAGTCCGCCCTGCCTGTTCTTGCCGTTTTGGCGGCCCTTTTGAGCCCCGCAGGGATTTCGGCCCATGCGGAATCGCTGCGCGAGGAGCGGATGACGCTGAATGGCGAGGCCCGGCGCTATCTGGTGATGACGCCGGACGGCATCGCCGGGCCGCGGCCGGTGGTGATCGCCCTGCATGGCGCCGCGCAGACGCCGGAGAGCTTCCGCGCCTATTTCGGCCTTGATCCCGCGGCGCGGGACCATGGCTTCGTCGCCGTCTATCCCCAGGGGGAGGGGCGGGTGTGGAATGATGGCCGGCCGGCCGCCATGCGGCTGAAGATGGTGCTGCAGCCGGGCGATGACGTCACCTTCCTGGTGGCCCTCGCCCGCCGCCTCGTGGCCGAAGGGGTGGCGGACCCGGCGCGGATCTACCTGGCGGGCATCTCCAACGGCGGCTTCATGGTGCAGCGCATGGCGTGCGAGCATGCGGAGCTGTTTGCCGCCTATGTCTCCATCATGGCCACCGCGCCGGCCAATTACCGGGAGGAATGCCACCCCGCCCGGCCGGTGCCCATCCAGTTCATCCATGGCACCGCCGATTCGGTGATCGGCTATGGCGGCTTCTGGACCCCGGTGGGGGCCACCCTCTCCGCCCCGGACAGCGCCCGCCTCTATGCCCGGCTCAACGAATGCGGCCGCGCCGAGGACAGCGAACTGCCGGACCTCGATGCTGCGGACGGCACCGAGGCGAGCGTCCGCCGCTGGGCGGACTGCCGCGACGGCGCGGTGGTGGAACTGGTCTCCATCACCCGGGGGGGACACCAGTCCCCAGCGCGGGTGGAGACGCAGCCGGATCTCGCCACCCCGTTCCTGGGCCTGCGCAGCCGCGACATTGATTCCGGCGAGGAAATCTGGCGCTTCGCCTCGGCCTTCGGCGGGGCTGCGGTGGGCCGCGTCGCCGAGCCCGGCAGGGCCGCGCGCGGCGCCGTGCCGCTGCCGCCGCCCTCGCCCCTGAGGGGCCGGCGGACGGGGGATGCCCGTCCGCCCACCGCGGATCAGAGCGGGATCAGCACCCAATAGTCGAGGTCGAGAATGACGCTCGGGTCGTAATCCTCGCCGGCCTTCAGGGGGAAATCGACGGTGGGGCGGTCCTTGGTGGCGATGGTGCGCACCCGCAGGGCGCCCACGTCCTCGCGCCCGGGGAGGGGCTGGGCATCCAGGATCTCGCTCCAGGCGTGCACCGTGAGGCCGGCGAACAGCGGCGCCACGTGCCGGCCGCCATTGATGGCCGCCACATGGAAGGCGTTGCCCAGCCCGTTGAACGAGAGGGCGCGGGCGATGGAAATGACGTGCCCGCCATAGATGAGCCGGCGGCCGAAGCGCCCCTGGCCCTCGGTGAACTGGTTGAAATGCACCTTGGCGGTGTTTTGGTAGAGGCGGGTGGCGATCATGTGCTCCGCCTCCTCCACCGTCATGCCGTCCACATGGTCGATGCGCTCGCCCACCTCGTAATCGCCGAAGCGGGCGCGGCTGCCGGACAATTCGTCGCGCCAGCCGTCGATGTCGAGCAGCGGCACGGCGCCGCCGAGGGCGTCGGGGGCGAGGGCGGCGGGCAGGGTGGGCACCACCGGCTGCGGCGCGGGAAGGGAGGTGTCGGCCTTGCGCACCATCACCCAGCGCACATAGTCCAGCACTTCCACGCCGTCCTGATTGAAGCCGGTGGAGCGCACATAGACCACCCCGCTCTGGCCGTTGGAATTTTCCCTAAGGCCGATGACCTCGGACACGGCGGTCAGCGTGTCGCCGGGATAGACCGGGGCGAGGAAGCGCCCGCCCGCATAGCCGAGGTTCGCCACCGCGTTCAGCGAGATGTCCGGCACGGTCTTGCCGAACACCACATGGAACACCAGGAGGTCGTCCACCGGGGCGCGGGGATAGCCGATGCCCTGGGCGAAGCTGTCCGCGGACTGGACGGCGAAGCGCGTGCCGTAGAGGGCGCTGTAGAGGCTGGCGTCGCCGACGGTGACCGTGCGCGGCGTGGCGTGGCGGATCACCTGGCCGACGGTGAAATCCTCGAAGAAATTGCCCCGGTTGGTCTTGCTCATCGCTCTCCCCCAATGGTCGGCGCATGTTGCAGACCGGCCGGGGGCGACGCAACAGGCGCGTGGCCGGCGCCGGCGGCGGAGCCGGGCGGCGCGGCCCCCGCGCAACAGCGCCCCGCCCATCGCTCCCCGGCAGGATGGAGGTGCTCCGCCGCCCGGGGGCCCCGCGCGCGGCGGAGCACCCGGGTGGCGTGCCATGATCGCTGCGGCGGCATCCACGGATGCTTGACGACCCCCCTGTCCATGGTCCTCATGGGTGCCGCGGCGGCGCGGGGGCGCCCGGCAGGAACAGGAGGGGCAGGGGTGTCGGGTTCGGCGAGCCAGAAATTGTCGTTTCAGGCCATGATCTTCACGGCCTGCCTGTTTCCCTTCTACATTCTTGCGGCGACGCTGACCAACTCCGCCGCCATTCTCACCGACCTCCTGGCCACCTCGTTCGACCTGACGGCGCTCACCGCCTGCTGGCTGGTGCTGCGCCTCGCCCACGGGGCCCATGCGGGAAAATATGCCTACGGCCTCGGCAAGCTGGAGAATCTGGCCGAGCTGATGATCGCCGTGCTGCAGACCCTGCTGGTGCTCATTGCCGGGTCGCGGGCCATCCTGCGCATCATCCATCCCGAAGGGGTGAGCGGCGCGGAGCTGGGCCTGTTCGTCACCGCCGCGGCCGTCATCGGCAATGTCATATTGAACCGCAAGGCCACCCGCCTCGCCCACGAAACCCGCTCGCCGGTGCTGGCGGCGCAGGCGCGGGTGCATCTGGTCTCGGCCATCTCCTCGGGCTCGGTGTTCATCGTCACCGTGGTGCTGTCCATCTTCAACGACGTGTACTGGATGTTCTACCTCGACCCGATGGCCTCCTTCGTCGTCATCGGCTTCATGGTCTACAACATCTTCGCCATGCTCTCGAATTCGGTGGCGTCGCTGCTCGACCAGGCGATCGACGAGGCGGGACAGCTGCGCATCCTGCGGGTGCTGACCACCCATTTCGACGATTTCGACGAGCTGGGCGACATCCGTACCCGCCAGTTCGGCGGCAAGATGTTCGTGGAGCTGCACCTTGGCTTCGAGCCGGACTGGACCGTGGCGCACACCCGCACCGTGGTGGCAAAGCTCACCGAGGCGGTGAAACGCGAATTCCGCCAGGCGGGGGACGAGGTGGAAGTGGCGGTGGTGCTGCTGCCCGGCACCCTGCCGCCGGCGGCGGTGGACACGCCCGCCTGATCGCGCCGCCCCGCGCGCCGGCCTGAGGCGTCCGGCGCGGGCGCTGGTTTTTCCAATCTGGTTTTGGCGCCCGCCTGCGCGGCGGGCGGCGGCGTCAGTGCTCCGAGAGCACCACGTCGTCGGACCACTCGCCCGGCACGTCCTTCACGATGGCCTGCCCGCAGATGACGCGGCCCCGGGCCGAATCGAAGGTGAGGGTGGGGGCGCCGTGGAGCTGCCAGCCCTTGTTCAGGGCGGCGGAGACGCGCTTGCAGAAGGCCGCGTCGTCGGGGCCGGTGAGGTAGCGGTAGAGCTTCATGGCAGGTCCTGCGGCAAGGGAAAAGGTTCAGGCCGGGGGCAGGCGCGCGCCGGCCCTGCGGGCGGCGGCCTCGCGCTTCTCCTGGAAGGCGGCGGTCTTGCCCCGCACCTCGGCGACGAGGCCGGGGTCCTCCCCCGCGCGCGGCGGGAAGGCGGGCTCCGGCTGGTATTCGATGGCGAGGGCGATGCGCCGCGCCTCCTCCTCCCCCGCAATCTCGGCGGCAAGCCGCAAGGCGAGGTCGATGCCGGAAGAGGTTCCGGCGCCGGTGAAGCGGTTGCGGTCCACCACCACCCGTTCCTCCACCGGCACGGCGCCGAGATGGGAGAGTTGCGGCAGGGACAGCCAGTGGCAGGTGGCGCGATAGCCGGTGAGCAGCCCCGCGGCCCCGAGCAGCAGGGAGCCGGTGGACACGGAGGTGATGTAGCTGGCCTCCACCGCCATGCGCCGCAGGAAATCCAGGGTCGGCCCATCCTCCATGAGGTCGAGCTGGCCCGGCCCGCCGGGCACGAACAGCAGGTGGCAGCCGGCGACCTCGCTGAAGCCCGAGGTGGGCAGGATGGCGAGGCCCAGCGCATCCACCACGGGATTGCGCCGGGTCTTCCAGACGATGTCCACCTTGGCGCCGGGCAGGCGGGCGAACACCTCGAACGGCCCGGTGAGATCGAGCTGGGTCATGCCGGGATAGGCCAGCATGACGATGTGGAAGGGAGGAAGCATGCCGCGTCAGACGCGGGCGGCGATGGCGTCCGCCAGGGCCACCGTGCGCTTGGCCATTTCCGCGTGCAGCAGCTCCACCATGCGGCCGTCGAGCGTGATGACGCCCTTGCCGGCATTCTCCGGCAGCGCGAACGCTTCAATGATGGCGCGGGCGCGGGCCACCTCCGCCTCGGGGGGCGAGAAGGCGGTGTTGCACGGCTCGATCTGGCTGGGATGGATCAGCGTCTTGCCGTCCATGCCCATCTCCACGCCCTGGAGGCATTCGGCCTTGAAGCCGTCGAGGTCCTGGAACTGGTTCCACACCCCGTCCAGCACGTCGATGCCGTAGACGCGGGCGGCGGCCACCACCAGGGCCAGCCAGCCCACCATGGGGGCGCGGCCGGGCACCAAGGCGGCGCGGGTTTCCTTGGCGATGTCGTTGGTGCCGAGCACGAACACCGAGAGGCGGGTGAGCGGGTCCCGCGCGGCGCCGGCGATGGCCTTGATGTCGAGGATGGCGAGGGGCGTCTCGATCATGGCCCAGACCCGCGTGGTGGCCGGCACGCCGAGGGCCTCCAGCCGGCGGCCGACGGTGACGAGCTGCTCCACCTCCTGGACCTTGGGGATGAGGATGGCATCGGGCCCGGCGCCGGCCGCGGCCTCCAGGTCGTCGGAGCCCCAGGGGGTGTCCAGGCCGTTGATGCGGATGACCACCTCGCGCGGGCCGAAGCCGCCGGCCTTCACCGTTTCCACGATGCGGCCGCGGGCCTCCACCTTGGCGTCGGGCGCCACCGCATCCTCCAGGTCGAGGATGACGCCGTCCGCCGGCAGGGTGCGGGCCTTTTCCAGGGCGCGGGCGTTGGAGCCGGGCATGTAGAGGACGCTGCGGCGCGGACGGATGGTCATGTGCTTCCCCCGGAAGGTGTGGCGGGCGGCGCGCCCGCATGAGGTCACCTTGATCGGTAAAGCGCCGGCCTGGCTTTGAAAAGGGCCTTGCTGCGCTGCGGCGCCATATGAACGGATCGCGCCCTGGTGGATCAACCGAAACGGATGGTTCCCATCCGTTTCGAAAAGTTGATCCAGCAGATCAAAGAGTTGTGGTTCGGCCTGCTTGCGACAGATGGGTTCCATCTGTCGCGGTCGAACCACTAGCGGGCCGGGCTTTCCGGCGCGGCGGGGGGGACGGCGCCGGGGGGCGGCCAGGTGAAGTCGTCGGCGCGGCCGCGCACGGGGTCCGGGGCGACGCCATCGCGCAGGGCGCGGGCGGCGGACCGGGCGCTGGCAGAGACCGGGACGGCTTCGGGGGCCTTCGGCGAAGCCGGCGGGCCGGCAAGGGAGATGGCGCGGTCGCCTGCGGCGGCGTCGGGCGCCGCCTGCACCTTGCCGGGCTCCTCCAGCATCCGGTTGATGTCCTTCTGCACGAAGAAGGCGAGCTTGCGCGCGCCGGCGCGGGTGAAGCGAACGCCGTCGTTGAAGCGCAGGCGGCGGCGCTGGCCGTCTACCGCCGGGCCGTTGGCGAGGTATTTCCCGTCCTCGTCCACGAAGCCGTCCCACACATTGGCGAAGGGGAAGCCGGCGCGGGCGGCGCGGGCGCGCAGCACCTCGTTGAGGCGTGCATAATCTTCCGACAGGCTGGTGTTGGCCACCGGGGCAAGCCCCACCACGATCACCCGGCCGGTCTTCTCGCGCAGGAAGGCAAGCACCTCGTCCACCCGCCGGCTGTAGAGTTCCAGCCAGCGCTCGGTGAGGGGCTGGGCGATGGTTTCGCCGTCCTTGATGGGCTGGAGGTCGTCGGAGCCGAGCGCCACCACCGTCACCGCCGGGCGGGCGGCGGCGATGGCCTCGGGGGCGCGGGCGATCCAATCCACCGGTGCCGGCAGGTAGCCGCTTTCATCCACGGTGTTTTCGACGATGGCGAGGCGGGCACGCTCGGGCACGTAGCTGTCGGCCAGGCCCTGGGCGAGCTGGCTTGCCAGCCGGTCGCCGATGACCAGCACGAACTGGCTGGGCGGCTGGCGCTTGCCCTGGGTGGCGGCATCGGCGGAATTGTAGACGACGCCCTCCGGCTCGGGCGGCGGCTGGCGCCGGGCGGGAGGTGGGCTCGGCTGGTGCGCCTCAGGGGGCTGGAAGGGCCACCAGCCGGAATTCTGGTTCGGCCGGGGTGGGCGCGCCGGGCGGCCCACATCGGCTGGAGGCCGCAGGAAGAAGAAGAAGTCGTTCTGTGCGCGGGCAGGGCGGTGGGCGTCGGCAAGCAGGGCCAGGCCGGCGGCACACAGGGCGACGAGAAGAACGGCAAGCCGGCGGCAGATGCCGGCCCGCGACGGCCGGTCCGCCGGCATGGGGAAGGCGATGCGCCGCTGCGGGCTCGATGGGTGCTTGCGCCACATACGCAAGCAATGGACCAGCGCGGCGGCGGTTTCAAGGCTGGTGACGCGCGCCGGGCGCGGCGGGTGGCCCGGGCGGGAAAACGGCGCGGTTCCGGGCTGGAGATTGCGGGCTGGAGCAGGTCGGCGCCTGTCCGTCCGCGGCGGACCGAAGCGGGGCGGGCTCAGGCGCCGCTTTGTGCCACCAGGTCCGGCAGGTGCGGGAGCTCCGGCGACATGGACCCGCAAGGCAGGGAGGCTGGCGGGAGAGAAACGAGAGGCCAGCCGGCGCGCCGCTGGCGGCCTCTTGCCTCTGATGCGGCAGCCTGGACGCCGGCCGCCAGCCGGGCCGGATCGCTCAGTTGAGCTTGGACTTCACTTCAGAGATGGCGCCGGTGATGAGGCGTTCGGCAATTGCGCCGGTGGCGGCGGTTGCGAGCAGGGTCTCGGCGGCCTTGGCGGCGGCCTCGGCGGCGATGGCCTTCACGTCGGCCACGGCCTGGTGCTCGGCCAGGGCGATCTTGTCTTCCGCCATCTTGGTGCGGCGGGCGACGAAATCCTCAAGCTTCGCCTTGGCCTCGGCGGCGAGACGCTCGGCTTCCGCCTTGGCGGCGGTGACGATGGATTCGGCCTCGGCCTCGGCCTCGCGCTGCTTGCGCTTGAACTCGGCCACCAGCTTCTGGGCCTCTTCCTTGAGGCGGCGGGCCTCCTCAAGCTCGGCGGCGATCCGCGAGCCGCGGGAATCGAGGGCGGAAGCGATGGACTTGTGGGCGCCCGCATAGATCAGGATGCCGACAAAGACCAGGAAGGCGACGGCGACCCAGATCTCGGCAAGAGTCATCTCGTTCATGGCAGGGTCCCCAGATCCGTCCTCGCCCGCGGGCGTTCGTGTCGGGGCGTGCGCCCCTTCTGTGCAATGTGTGGCGGGGCGCATGCCCCTCTTTGCAATCAAGCGCCGGGGCCTGGGCCCCAATCATGCATCACGGTCCGGGGCACGCGCCCCTGCCGGCCGGTCCGGCGACGGCGGATGCCGTAGCCGGCGTTGCGGGAGCGCGGCGGATGCCGCGGTCCGGTCCTGCCTGGCGGTGCCCGAGCCTGTCGGCTCAGGCCGCGTCCTTGCGCGCCATCACGCCGTCCACCGCCTTTTCCACATCGGCGGGCGCAGGTGCGGTGCCGATGAGGGTGGAGACGATAGCGTGGGTGGCGTCCACGGCAATGCCCTTCACATGGGTGAGGGCCTCGGTCTTGGTGCTGGCGATGCGCGCCTCGGCGGTCGCCAGCTTGTCGGCCAGCTGGGCTTCCAGGGCCTTGCGGTTGGCGTCGGAATCGGCGGTCAGCCGGTTCCGGGTCTCGCCGGCGATGGTGTTCGCCTTGGAGCGGGCCTCGGCAAGCGCCTTTTCATAGGCGGCCTGGGCGGCTTCGCTCTCGGCCTTGTGCTTGGAGGCTTCCTCAAGGTCGTCCGCGATGCGGTCGTGCCGCTCTTCCAGAATGCGCCCGATGCGCGGCAGGGCCACGCGGCTCATCAGGATGTAGAGCAGCCCGAAGCTCAGGACGAGCCAGAGGAGCTGGGATGCGAAGGTGGTGGCGTCGAAGGGCGGGAAGTGGCTCTTGTGAGCCTCTCCTGCCTCACCGTGCCCCGCTTCGCCATGGCTCGCGGCGCCGGCCTTGGGGGCCTCGTGCGTGCCCTGTCCGGCGGGCTGAACCGGCGTGGCCGCCTGCGCGACCGCCGCAGGTGCGGCCTTGTCGCTCGCGGCGGCGACGGGCATGGCCAGTGGCGCGGCCAGAATGGCCGTGCCTGCAAGCGCCAGCGCGACAGTCAACTTCCATGTTTTCATCATGGCTCGCCCGCCTGACTTTGACTTGATCCCCAAGCCCCCGGCCATCTGGGCGCGCAGCGGGAACGCTGCGCGACCGGCCCGGGACTTTCCAGAAGGTGACCGATCAGGCCACGAACAGGAGGACGAGGGCGACGACGAGCGAGAAGATGCCGAGACCTTCGGCGAGCGCCGCGCCGATGAAGGCGCGGGCGAACTGGCCGTCGGCCGCCGACGGGTTGCGCAGGGCGCCGGACAGGAAGTTACCGAAGATGTTACCGACGCCGACGCCGGCGAGACCCATACCGAGGCAGGCGAGGCCGGCACCGATGAACTTTCCAGCTTCCGCTTCCATTGGACTGCTCCTTGAGAACCCGTTGTGATTGAGGTGACTGGTGAAAGGGGGGACCGCGCCGCAGCCCCGGCCTCAGTGGCCGGGGTGGATCGCGTCGTTGAGGTAGATCGAGGTGAGCACCGCGAACACATAGGCCTGCAGCACCGCCACCAGCAGCTCCAGCGCGGTGAGCGCCACGATCATGAAGAAGGGCAGGGTGGCGCCGAACCAGCCGACCACGCCGGCCGAGGCCAGGCCCACCACGAAGAAGGCGAACACCTTCAGGGCGATGTGGCCCGCCAGCATGTTGGCGAACAGACGCAGCGAGAGGCTGATGGGCCGCGACAGGAACGACACCACCTCGATCACCACGAGGAAGGGCAGAAGGAAGGCCGGCACGCCCGACGGCACGAACAGGTGCAGGAAATGGGTGCCGTGGCGGAAGAAGCCGTAGACGATGACCGTTCCGATCACCAGCAGCGCCAGCGCCGCGGTGACGATGAGGTGGGCGGTGACCGTGAAGGTGTAGGGGATGAGGCCCACCACGTTCGCCACCAGCACGAAGGTGAACAGCGAGAATACCAGCGGGAAGAAGACCATGCCTTCGCTGCCGGCCGAATCGCGCACCATCTTGGCGATGAATTCGTAGCTCATCTCCGCCACCGATTGCGCCCGGCCCGGCACCAGGGTGCGGCCGCGGGTGGCGAAGGTGAGGAAGAAGAAGATGATCGCCACGATGCCGAACATGAACACGGCGGCATTGGTGAACGAGAACTGCACGCTGCTGAGATTCAGCAGGTCCACGTAGCGCTTGATCTCGAACTGGTGGATCGGATCGACGGTCATCCGAACGCCCCCTGCCATGCGGCGCCTGCCGCGTGAAATCTGGATCGGCTTCATGCTGCTTGCACAGCATCCACCGCGAAAACAACCGGCGGATCTCCCGCCCGTATCCAATACCGGCACCCGCCGCGCCCGAGGAGGCGCCCGTCAGGTCCCCGTTCCGCTGCGGTTCCGGCCTTCGCCGGAGGCCCGCAGCATATTCATGACGCCGGCGGCAAACCCCACCAGCGTTCCGACGATCAGCCCGAAAGGCGTGATCGAGAAGTACCAGTCGATGCCGTAGCCGATGAGCGAACCCACCAGGACGCCCGACACGAATTCTGCGCCCAGCCGGAAGGCCAGAGCCGTGCCCGATGCGGACGAGGTGTCCCGCCCGCCCTTCGGGCCAGGCGCCTCGGCCTTCGCACGCACATGGCCCAGCTTGGAGTTGAGCCGCTCGAGCCTTGCGGAAAGCTCGGCATCGTGGGGCCGGGAGCCCTCCCCCCCGCCTTCCCCTCGGTGCCCTCCGGTGGAGGATTCATCAGGTTCCGACATGGCAAGAGACCCCGGCTCCGGTGAAGGGCGGGAGCCCTCCCCCTCGAAACCGCGGCGCACCATAGTTGCGTCAAAATTGAGTGTCAAGGCGCCGAGGGTATGGAATAAAGTATTGTAATAAAAAGCGAAAATTGTGGCTGCGACATCGTGGTTCGAAGCTGCGTGCCGCAATTGGCTGCCGCGAGGGAGCCCGCGCGGCTCAAACAGCTTCCCGTAACCGTTCTGCGCCCTGAAGGTCCACGGAAACCAGCCGGGAAATGCCGCGCTCGGCCATGGTGACGCCGAACAGGCGATTCATGTGCGCCATGGTGATGGGATTGTGGGTGATGGTGAGGAAACGCGTGTCGGTCAGGCGCGTCATTTCCTCCAGCAGGGTGCAGAATCGCTCCACATTGGCGTCATCGAGGGGCGCATCCACCTCGTCGAGCACGCAGATGGGCGCCGGATTGGTGAGGAATACGGCGAAGATCAGCGCCATGGCGGTCAGCGCCTGCTCGCCGCCGGAGAGCAGCGACAGGGTCTGGGGCTTCTTGCCCGGCGGCTTGGCGATGATGTCGAGGCCGGCTTCCAGCGGGTCGTCCGCTTCGGTGAGCACGAGCTGCGCCTCGCCGCCGCCGAACAGGGTGTCGAACAGCTTGCGGAAATGCGCATCCACCACCACGAACGAGGCCTGAAGCCGCTCGCGCGCCTCCCGGTTGAGGCTCTGGATGGCCGAGCGCAGGCGCCGGATGGCCTCGATGAGGTCGTCGCGCTCGCCCACCAGCTTGCCGTGCTGCCCCTCGGTCTCCTCCAGCTCCACGTCGGCGCGCAGGTTCACCGCGCCCAGCCGGTCGCGGTCGCGCCGGGCGCGCTCCAGCGTCGCCTCGATGGCGGCGGGGTCGGGCAGGGGGCCGTCGGCGGCAAGGCCGGCCTGCTCGCGGGCGATTTCCGGCGGGCCTTCGAGGCTGTCGGTGATCTCGCGCAGCACATCGTCGCGGCGCTGGCGGGCGGCCTCCAGCCGCGCCTCCGCCCGCGCCGCCTCGGCCCGGGCGCCGGACATGGCCTCCAGCGCCTCGCGGGCGGCGCGGTCGGCGGCGGCAAGGGCGGCCTCGCCCTCGGCCAGGCGGTCGGCGGCCGCGCGGCGGGCGGCCTCGGCCGCCTCCAGCGCGGTCATGAGCGCCCGCCGGCGGCGGATGAATTCGGACGGCGCATCCTCGATGGCCTCCAGCTCGGCCTTCGCCTCCGCCTCGCGGGCGGCCACCGCGGCGAGGCGGTCGCCGGCTCCGCCGGCGCGCTGGCGCCAGGAACGCTCCTCGCCGGCTATGGCTTCCAGCCGGCGCTGGCGGGTGGCCCGGTCGCGGCGCAGGGCATCGAGGCCGGCCCGCGCCTCGGCCAGCGCGGCGCGCCGCTCGCCGGCATCGGCGCGGGCGCGGGCCAGCTCGGCCTCCAGGATCTGCGGGGTGTCGAGGGCGAGGAGCTGGCCCTGGGTCTCCGCCAGCCCCGCCTCGGTTTCCTCGCGCATGGCGGCGAGCCGCATGCGGGCTTCCGCCAGCGCCGAAAGGCGGGCGATATGCTGGGCGGCGCGGCGTTCGGCGGCATCGAGGGCGGTGCGGCTCGCCTCGGCGGCGCGCTGGGCGGCGCGGCGGGCCTCCCGGGCCTGGGTCTCGGCCTCGGCGGCGGCGCGCAAATCGGCCTCGCGCCCGGCCAGCGCAGCGCGAATCTCGTCCAGATGCGCCGCAGCCACGGCCGCCTCGGCCTCGATGTCGGCGAGGCGGTTGCGCTCGGCCAGGCGGCGGGCGGCGGCGGTGGGGGCATCGGCGGCGGCCACCACCCCGTCCCAGCGCCACAGGTCGCCCTGCGGCGAAACGAGGCGCTGGCCCGCCTTCAGCGCCGGGGCGAGACGCGCCCCCTCGGCTTGCGAAACAATGCCCACCTGGGCGAGGCGGCGGGCGAGGGCCGGGGCGCCGGAGACATGGCGGGCAAGGGGTTCCGCGCCGCCGGGCAGGGTGGGATCGGCGGCATCGGCTGCGGCGCCGGCCCAGCGCGCCGGGGCTGCGGCGTCCACCGGCAGGTCGAGGTCATCGCCCAGGGCGGCCCCCAGCGCGGTCTCGTAGCCCTTGGCCACGGTAACGAGATCGGCCACCGGAGGAAAGCGCTTGTCGGAGGATTGCAGCAGCTTCGCGAGGGTGCGCGCCTCGGTGTCGAGGCGGCCGAATCGCCCCTGCGCCTCCGCCAGGGCGGGGCGAAGCTCCTCCATGGCGCGGCGGGCGGCCCCGTGGGCGGCCTCCGCCTCGGCGCTGGCCTCCTCGGCCTCGGCCAGGGCCTCGCGCGCCAGCTCCGCCTCCATGCGGGCGGCGTCCAGCGCCTCGGTGCCGGCCTCGCGCCGCAGGCGCGCCTCCTCCGCCTCCACCGAGGCGCGCTCGGCGCCATTGCGCACCAGCCGGTCGCGCATCTCGCGCGCGGCCTGCTCCAGCGTCGTGCGGCGGGCGCCCAGATCGGCGAACTGGGTGGTCTTCTCCTGCAGGATGCCCTCGGCGTCCTCCAGATGGGCGCTCGCCTCCTCCAGGCGCTCGGCGGCGATGGCCTCCGCCTCGGCCGCCTCCTCGTGCTCGGCGCCAAGGGTTTCGGCTTCGGCGCGCAGGCGCTCCAGCACGCCCTCGGCATCGGCGGAAAGGGCGGTCTCGCGCTCGGTGTCCTGGACCAGCTGGGCCAGCCGGCGCTCCAGTTCCTGCCGGCGGGCGTCGAGGCGGGCCTCCTCGGCGTCAAGCTCGCCGCGGGCATGGGTGAGCCGCTGCAGCACCGCCGCCGCTTCGGCCTCGGTCTGCCGGAGCGCGGGCAGGGCGTGGGCGGCGAGGGCCTGAAGGCGGGCGGCCTCGGCCTGGATGCGGGTGTGCTCCGAGCCGTCGCGCACCGCCCCTTCCACCGCCCGTTCCGCATCGGCCAGGGCGCGCGTCACCTCCCCCCAGCGCAGCCAGAGCAAAGTGGCCTCGCACTGCCGGATCTCGGCCGCCAGCGCCTTGTAGCGCACAGTCTGGCGGGACTGGCGGCGCAGGCTCTCCACCTGCGCGCCCAGCTGGGTGATGACATCCTCCAGCCGCAGCAGGTTCTGCTCGGCGGCCTTGAGGCGCATCTCGGCCTCGTGGCGGCGGGCATGGAGGCCGGCGACGCCCGCCGCCTCCTCCAGGATGCGGCGGCGGGCATTGGGCTTGGCGCCGACGATCTCGCCGATCTGCCCCTGCCGCACCAGAGCGGGGGAGCGGGCGCCAGTGGAGGCGTCGGCAAACAGCAGATTGACGTCGCGGGCGCGCACGTCCCGGCCGTTGACGCGATAGCTCGATCCCGACCCGCGCTCGATGCGGCGGACCACCTCCAGCTGCTCCCATTCGTTGAAGGCGGCGGGGGCGGTGCGGTCGGTGTTGTCGAGGTGCAGCACCACCTCCGCGGAATTGCGCGCCGGGCGGCCGGTGGTGCCGGAGAAGATGACGTCGTCCATGTCCTGGGCGCGCATGGCCTTGTGGGAGTTTTCTCCCATCACCCAGCGCAGCGCCTCGACGAGGTTGGACTTGCCGCACCCGTTCGGCCCCACGACGCCGGTCAGTCCGGGCTCGATCAGGAGGTCGGTGGGCTCGACGAAGGTCTTGAAGCCCACGAGCCGCAGGCGGTCGAACTTCATGCCGGCCGGGTCTGGCTGGGGGTCGATGGGGGATCGCGGGTCATTCGTGCGCGGTGTGCCGGTCCTGCGGGTTGCGTGCGCGTCAAGCCTGCATCCCGCGCCCCCGTCGCGCAAGGCCGCGCAATTCCAGCGCCGGCAACGATCCACAGGGGCGGGGCGTGCAACGGCTGCAGCGCATCTGCAGATTGCACCCGTCGCGTCCGGGCCGCTTTGGGCGCACCGGCGGCTTACCTTTGGCGGTCGAAAGCGATAGAAGGCAGCGATGCAGATTGCGCACGCGGGGCAAGCGCCCATCTATGGGCTGAGCCGCCGCGTGCCACGGCGGGCCGGGACATCGGGGATTGCGACACATGCTGTTGAATCAGGCAGGCGCCACGGGAGCCGACAAGGCCGCGGCCGGTGCGGCGGACATCATCGACACCACCACCCAGACCTTCCTGGCGGACGTGATGGAGGAGTCCAAGCGCCGTCCGGTGCTGGTGGACTTCTGGGCGCCCTGGTGCGGTCCCTGCAAGACGCTGGGTCCGACCTTGGAAAAGGTGGTGAAGGCCGCCAAGGGCAAGGTGCGGCTGGCCAAGCTGAACATCGACGACCATCCGGTGATCCCGGGAAAGCTCGGCATCCAGTCGGTGCCCACGGTCTATGCCTTCGTCAACGGCCAGCCGGTGGACGGCTTCATGGGTGCGCTGCCCGAAGGGCAGGTGAAGGCCTTCATCGACCGCCTCACCGGCCCCGCCGAGGCCGGCATGGATGAAGCCCTCGCCGTGGCCGAAAACGCGCTGTCCCAGGGCGACCTGGCCGCCGCCGCGGAAATCTTCGCCGGCGTGCTGGGCGAGGAGCCGGACAATCTGAAGGCCCTCACCGGCCTGGTGCGCACCCAGGTGGCCGCCGGGGCGCTGGACCAGGCCAAGGCGACGCTGGCCATGGTGCCGGCCGAGAAGCAGGCCGATTCCCTGGTGAGCGCGGCGCGCGCGGCGCTGGAGGTGGCCGAGCAGGCCGCGGCGCTGGGCGATCTCGCCACCCTGGAAGCCAAGGTGGACCTCGACCCCTCGGACCACCAGGCCCGCTTCGATCTGGCGCTGGCTCTCAACGCCAGGGGGCGGCGGGAGCAGGCGCTCATCCATCTGCTGGACATCGTGAAGCGTGACCGCGCCTGGAACGAGGACGCCGCGCGCAAGCAGATCGTGCAGCTTTTCGAGGCCTGGGGCGCAACCGATCCGCTCACCCTTTCCGGCCGTAAGAAATTGTCGGCGATCATGTTCGCCTGAGGGAATATTTGAGGATTTTTCGTCTTGGCTGCCAACCGCACGTATCTGTCCCCGGCGGAAATCCCGCCGGTGATCCCGGTGTTCCCGCTTTCGGGGGCGCTGCTCCTGCCCCGTGCAGAGCTGCCGCTGAACATCTTCGAGCCGCGCTATCTCGCCATGGTGGACGACGCCATCGGCGGCGGCCGGCTGATCGGCATGGTGCAGCCCGACGAAGGGAAGCCCGAAACGGCGCGCGGCCCGGCGGTCTATCAGGTGGGCTGCCTCGGCCGGCTCACCCAGTTCAGCGAGACCGGAGACGGGCGCTATCTCATCACGCTGAGCGGCATCTGCCGCTTCAGGATCGTGGAAGAGATGGCGGCAACGACGCCGTACCGCCAGTTCCGGGTGGATGCGAGCGCGTTCACCGGTGATTTCGAGGCCTCCGCCGGCGAGGCCGAGGTGGACCGCGAGGCGGTGCTGGCCGCGCTGGCGGCCTTCCTCGACGCCAACAAGCTGGAAGCCGACTGGGAGGGCATCCGCCAGGCCGGAACCGAGACGCTGGTGAACGCCCTGTCCGTCATGTCGCCCTATGGCGCGCTGGAGAAGCAGGCGCTGCTGGAGGCGCAGAACCTGAAGGCGCGGGCCGACATGCTGGTGGCCATCACCCAGATGATGCTGGCCCGCATGCCCGGCGACGGCGAGGGGTCTCTGCAATAGCACCGGCGGCGCCGGGCCTTCGTCCGATGCCGGGCGGGTCCGCTCCGGCGCGGGCCGGCCTTCCGCACGGATGATTTCAGGCCGGCGCCGGCCTGAGTGGCCAAGCGCCGGTCCGGCGCCTCACGGCTCTGCCGGTCCGGCGCCTCACGGCTCCACGGCGAAGCGCAGGCGGCCCGCCGGGGCGAGGGTGCGCGCATCGAAGGTGCGTATTTCCGTCACACCGCCTATATCAAGGGTTACTGCCACCACGTCCGCGGTCACCGCCGTGCCGACGATCTTCGCGCCCTTGGGCAGCAAGGCGGTCACTTCCCCGGTTGCAAGCGGCTTGGCGCGGAGCATCCGGTAGCCGATGACGCCGAACACCGCCGCCACGCCGATGACCATGACCAGCATGGAGACGGAGGAGAAACGGCGGAACTTGGCGATGACGCGCTCCTGCTCCGGCGTCAGCGCCTCGTCGGCGGCCTCGGTGGGTGGTGGGCGGTGGAACATGGACGGGCCTTTGCTCGCGAACTTTTCGGAATGGACGACACGATGAATGCCGGGGCCGACCAGGACGCCTTCGATGAACCGGAAGACGAGGGGCTCTCCTTCACCGTTGCCGCCGCCGCGACGGACGCGGGCGAGAGGCTCGACCGCGTTCTGGCGCGCCAGCTTGCGCTCACGGCGCCTGAATTGAGCCGCACCCGCATCCAGCGCCTCGTGGCCGAAGGGCGGGTGCAACTCGGCGGGCGTGTCGTAGGGGACGCTGCCGGCCGGGTCAATGCCGGCGATGTCTACACCCTGCTGCTGTCCCCGCCCGAGCCGGCGGAGCCGGTGGCGGAGAACCTGCCCCTCCACATCGCCTATGAGGACGCCCACCTCATCGTCATCGACAAGCCGGCGGGCATGGTGGTGCATCCGGCCCCCGGGCATGCCACGGGCACCCTGGTGAATGCGCTGCTTCACCATTGCGGCGACAGCCTTTCCGGCATTGGCGGGGTGCGCCGGCCGGGCATCGTCCATCGCATCGACAAGGATACGTCCGGCCTTCTGGTGGTGGCCAAGTCCGACGTGGCCCACAAGGGCCTTGCCGCCCAGTTCGCCGACCATGGCCGCACCGGCCCGCTGGAGCGCGCCTACCTCGCCTTCGCCTGGGGCGTGCCGGAGGCGCGCGGGACCGTGGAAGCGTCCATCGACCGGCACGCCACCCACCGCCAGAAGATGGCGGTGCGCGCCAGCGGGCGCCACGCCATCACCCACTGGCAGGTGTTGGAAGCCTATGCCGGCCGTGACAAGGCGGGGGTGGCGAGCCTGCTCGAATGCCGGCTGGAAACCGGCCGCACCCATCAGATCCGCGTCCATATGGCCCATGCGGGCCATCCGCTGCTGGGCGACGAACTCTACGGCCAGGGGTTCCGCACCAAGCTTTCGCTGCTGCCGGACGCGGCCAGGGAGCGCCTGTCCGGGCTCGGCCGCCAGGCCCTGCATGCGGCCCGGCTCGGCTTTGCCCATCCGGTCACCGGCAAGACGCTGAGCTTCGAGAGCCCATTGCCGGAAGACCTCGCAGGCCTGCATGCCGCCCTTGGCGGGCATGCATTCGCGCAAATTTCTCTCGCGCCGACGTGAGACGATGAAACCTATTCGCGTCACATACGTATCTATATGATGAATCGCTGCGGCCGGCGCCTATGCGGTCGCACGTGCGGCTGCCCGGATGGGGGCTGCAGGAGAAGGAGGCCTAGCGATGGCCCAGCCGAAGTCCATGTCCATTCCTTCAGCCGAAGGCGGACTTTCGCGGTATCTGGAGGAGATCCGGCGGTTTCCCATGCTGGAGC
Organism: Xanthobacter sp. AM11; assembly: GCF_047444035.1. Lineage (NCBI taxonomy): Bacteria > Pseudomonadati > Pseudomonadota > Alphaproteobacteria > Hyphomicrobiales > Xanthobacteraceae > Xanthobacter > Xanthobacter sp. AM11. The sequence goes on along the minus strand of NZ_JBLAOA010000001.1, from coordinate 542,943 downwards.
CGCAGGAAGAATATATGCTTGCGAAGAGCTGGCGCGAGCACGGAGACCGCGACGCTGCTCACAAGCTGGTGACGAGCCACCTGCGCCTCGTGGCGAAGATCGCCATGGGGTACCGCGGCTATGGCCTGCCCATATCGGAGGTGATCTCCGAGGGCAATGTGGGCCTCATGCAGGCGGTGAAGCGGTTCGAGCCCGAAAAGGGCTTCCGGCTCGCCACCTACGCCATGTGGTGGATCCGCGCCTCCATCCAGGAATATATCCTGCGCTCGTGGAGCCTCGTGAAGATGGGCACCACGGCGGCGCAGAAGAAGCTGTTCTTCAACCTGCGCAAGGCCAAGAGCCAGATTTCCGCGCTGGAGGAAGGCGACCTGCGGCCCGACCAGGTGAAGCAGATCGCCACCAAGCTCGGCGTCACCGAGCAGGATGTGGTGGACATGAACCGCCGCCTGTCCGGCGACGCCTCCCTCAATGCCCCCATCCGCGAGGAAGCGGACGGCGGCGAGTGGCAGGACTGGCTGGTGGACGAGCGCCTCGACCAGGAAGAGCAACTGGCCGAGAGCGAGGAGCTGGACAACCGCCGCTCCGCCCTGTCCGGCGCCCTCTCGGTGCTCAATGAGCGCGAGCGCCGCATTTTCGAGGCCCGCCGCCTGTCCGAGGACCCCATGACGCTGGAGGACCTGGCCTCCGAGTTCGGCGTCTCCCGCGAGCGGGTGCGCCAGATCGAGGTGCGCGCCTTCGAGAAGGTGCAGAAGGCGGTGATGGACAAGGTGCGCCAGATCGAGACGTCCTCGGCGGGCGCCCCGAGCCCCGAAGCGGTGGGCGCCTGAGGCGCCCACGCTGCCCTTTCACCGTCCGGCGGAGGCCGTGCCGCCGCCGCACCTGGCCTCGAAGATGCCGGGGGGCAACGCGGGACCGGTCAGGCGGGGTCCCTGAGGCCGGCGGCCGGCCGCTCGCCCCGTGCCACATGGATCATCATCAGCTCGCCCACATTCTCCGGCGTCAGCAGGCCCACGAGCTTGCCGGTGGAATCCACCGCGCCCACGGCGGGCACCCGGGCGCTGGTGATGAGCTTCAGCGCCGCATCCAGCTTCGAGCGGGCCTCGACGGTGGGGATGTCCGCCTGCATCACCTCGACCACCGGCGTCTGCGGCCCCTGGTCCTTTAGGGCGCGGATCATGGCGTCGCGGGTGAGCACGCCGCGCAGCCGCCCGGCGCCGTCCACCACCGGGAATTCCTTCTGGGTGGAACGGATGAGCGCGTCGGCGGCATCGTCCACGGTGGATTGAGGCCCCAGCGTCTCGAAATGGGTGATCATGGCATCGGCCACGATGTGCCCGCGGGAGGCCTCCTTCAGCTGCACCTGCCCGGCTTCTCCCGAGGCGGCGAGGAAGACGAACACGCCGATGATCATCAGCATGGGGTTGGTGAAGATGCCCAAAAGGCCGAGGCCGATGGCGATGGCCTGGCCGATGGAGGCGGCGAGGGCGGTGGCGCGCCCATAGCCCATGTTCATGGCCAGTACCGCCCGCAGCACCCGCCCGCCGTCCATGGGAAAGGCGGGAATGAGGTTGAACACCACGAGGAAGATGTTGGCGCCCGCCAGCTTGACCAGCATGGAGGTGCCGGGGTCCTCGATCTTGGCGAGGTCCTCGGCGTCGAGGGCGGCACCGTTCAGGCTCGCTCCCAGCGCCAGCAGGAGCACGATCGCGATCACCACGTTCACCAGCGGCCCGGCCACGGCCACCACCAGCTCTTCGGAGGGCTTTTCGGGGATGCGCTCCAGATTGGCGATCCCGCCGAAGGGCCACAGGGTGATGTCGGGGGTCTTCACCCCGTAGCGCCGCGCCGCGAAGACGTGCCCCAGCTCGTGCAGCAGCACGCACAGGAACAGCAGCGCCACGAACAGCACGCCCTCCCACGCCGCCTGCGCCCCGCCGGAGCGGTAATAGGCGGCCCAGATCCACACCAGAAACAAGAGGAAGGTGACGTGGATGCGGATGGCGGTGCCGCCGAGACGGCCGATGGTCAGGGACCAGGGCATGCGTGCTCTCCCGAAGGGTGTCGCCTTGTCATAGCGCGCCGCGGTGACGGCGCAATGCCGCTGCCCGGCTTGATGATAAGGTAGACATACTATACACATCCCTTATCATGGAAGAGACACCCCTCGGCTTCCTCATCGTGGACACCGCGCGCCTCTACCGCGCGCGGATCGACCGCGCGTTCGAAGATGCGGGCCTCGGCCTCACCGCCGGCGAGGCCCGCACGCTGGCCTATGTGCGATTCCACCCGGACCTGAGGCAGTCCGCCCTGGCGGAGAAGATGAGCGTCGAGCCCATGACCCTCGTCGGCTTCCTCGACCGGCTGGAGGCCGCGGGGCTGGTGCTGCGGGAGGTCGATCCGCGGGACCGCCGGGCCAAGATCGTCCGGCTCGCGGACGCCGCAGCGCCCTATCTCGAACGCATCTCGATCGCGGCCGGGAGCGCCCGCGCCCATGCCACCGAGGATTTTTCCGACGCCGAGCGTACCCAATTGAGAGACCTGCTGGTGAGGGTGCGCGCCAACCTCGCCCGGGACCACCGCTGCAAGGACCCGAGATGAAGCCCCGTGACCGCGCCGGCGCAGAGACGGCCGCCCCGCCGCAGCCCGTGCCGCTGATGTCCGAAACCCGGCTGGCCGTCATCGGCGGCCTGATGGTGACGCTGGGGCCGGTGAGCCTTGTCATGTACACGCCGGCCATGCCGGCCATGGTGGCGGCGTTCGGCACGTCCATTGCCACCGTGAAGCTGACGCTCACCGTCTTCTTCCTCGGCTTCGCCGTCTCCCAGCTGGTCTGCGGACCCCTGTCCGACGCCTATGGCCGGCGGCCGGTGGCGCTCGGCTTCTTCGGCATCTATCTGGCGGGAAGCCTCGTCGCCATGCTGGCCCCGACGGTGGCCTGGCTCATCGCCGGGCGCGCCCTGCAGGGCGTGGGCTGCGCCGCGGGCATCGCCCTTTCACGTGCGCTGGTGCGCGACCAATATACCGGCCAGGCCTCGGCCCGGGTCATGAACCTCATCGGCACCATGCTGGCCATCGGCCCCGCCGCGGCGCCCACCCTGGGGGGGCTCATTCTCGGTGTCGCCAGCTGGCATGCCATCTTCGCGGCGATGACGGTCTATGGCCTCCTCCTGGTGGCCGTGCTGGCCCTGTTCGTGCCGGAAACCAACCGGTCGCCGGACCGGGCCCTGGCCTCGCCGCGCGGGGTGGCGGCCAGCTATGGGCAGCTGGTGGGCAACCGCGTCTTCATGCGCGCCGCCCTCACCGCCGGCTGCGCCCTCGGCGGCATCTACACCCTGTCCGCCCTTCTGCCCTTCATCCTCATCGACCGCATCGGCCTGTCGCCGACCCAGTTCGGCCTTGCCATGCTGCTGCAGACAGGGGCGTTCATGAGCGGAACGCTCATCGCCGGTCCGCTGCTGCGGCGCTTCAATGCCCAGCGGCTCATCCTGCCCGGCCTCGCGCTGGTGCTTTCCGGGGCGGTGGGCCTCGGCGTCGGCCCGCATGTGCTGGCGCTCACCACCGCCAGCGTCATGCTGCCCATTTCCCTTTGGGCCTGTGGCGTCGCCCTGATTCTGCCGGGCACCACCACCGCCGCGCTCTCGGGCGTCGCGCCCATCGCCGGCGCGGCCTCCGCCCTCATGGGCTTCCTGCAGATCGGCAGCGGCTTTGCCGGCACCTCCCTTTCGGCGCTGTTCCCGTCGCCGCTCGTGGCGCTCACCCTCCTGCTGCCACTCTTTGCCGTGGTCGCGGTGGCGAGCCACCTGCTGCTCGCCCCGCGTCGCGCGCCCGAGCCGACGGCCGGCGGCGGCCCGGTGGATGCCACCGACCTCGAACTCGCCGCCGACCCCCTCGGGGTGATCGGCGCGGCGGGCGACGAGATCGAGGCCGGGACCCTCGACACCCGCCGCCGCGCCCCCTGAGGGCGCGTCCATCCGGTTGACCTAGGGCGACGTGTGGTGGTGAATGCGCTGCCGCCCGCAGGGACGGGTGGATGGGGGTTGACCACATGAGATTTGCAGGATTGGTTCTGTCTGCGCTGCTGGCGCTGGCGGCGGGCGAAGCGCGCGCCCAGACGGTGAGCTACGCCGAGGCCGCCGGGCTGCTGGCGCAGCATTGCGGCAACGACATCATGCAGCATTGCCGCGGCATAAACCTCGGCAACGGCGCCATCGCCGCCTGCCTGGCGCAGAATGCCGGGAAGCTCTCCGCGGCCTGCGCCGCCAACCACGAATCGATCCGCCAGATGACCGAGGCCCGGGCCGCCGCGCAGCGCGCCGTCCACAAGGTCTGCGATCGTGACGCGGCCGAATATTGCCCCGGCCTCGTGCCCGGCGACGGCAATATCGTCTCCTGCCTCCTGCAGGCATCCAAGGTGGTGAGCGCGACCTGCACCGCCGCCATCGTCAATGCCGGCTACGCGCAGCAGTGAAGGGAACCGAGCAGATGACAAACGTCCGCAAGACCCGCGCGCCCCTCGCCGCCGCGCTGTGGCTGGCCGCCGCCGTGCCGGCCCTCGGCACCCTGCCCGCCGCCGCCCAGGTGTTCACGCCCGACAACCAGATCGTGCAGGGGTTGCAGGGAACTCTCGACAACGTGCCGAACGTCTCCGCCGAGGCACTGCGGGGCCTCGCTCTGGCCCACATGCAGTATTCCGGCCCGCCGCAGAGCCGCCCGCCGCTGGCGCTGCAGCTGAACCAGCTGGCGCAGATCAATGTGGAAATCGAGTTCGACCTCAATTCCGCGATGATCAAGCCTGCATCCTACCGGACGCTCGGCTCCATTGCAGATGCCATGCATAATCCGGTGCTGCTCGGCTACAAGTTCCTGGTGGTGGGCAACACCGACGCCACCGGCACCCGCGAATACAACATGAAGCTCAGCCAGGAGCGTTCCGACGCCGTGGTCTCGGCGCTCTCCACCACCTTCCGGGTGGACCCGCGCCGGCTGGAATCGGTGGGCCTCGGCCAGGAGGCGCTGCAGGATACGAAGAATCCCGACGCCGCCATCAACCGTCGCGTGCAGATCTTCAACGTGGGCCGGGCGGGCGCCCTGGCGCCGCAATAGGGGCATCGCCGGCCGCCCCGGCCGGCGATCACCGCCGCAGGCACGGCCTGCGGCGGTGGGAATGTTTTCGCCAGACCACATGGCGGTTCACGGAACGCGGGCTGCGGCCCCGTTCCTGATTGATCCCTGGTCAGGCCTTCCGGGGGGCCTTGCGCGCAGGCTTGGCGGTGATCGGGGCGACGGGGGCCTTCTTCACCTCGGCCTTCGCTGCCGCAGGCTTGGCCGCCGGCATCTTGGCGGCGGGAGCCTTCACCGCCGGCTTGGCGGCAGCGGGCTTGGCGCCGGCAGGCTTGGCCGGCGCGGTCTTGGTGGGCGTGTCCTTGGCGGTCACAGGCTTCGTGGTCACAGGCTTGGCGGCGGGGGTCTTGGCTTGCGGCTTGCTCGCCACCTTCGTCACGGTCTTGGCCGCCGGCTCAGCGGCGGGCGCCTCGGGCGCGCTGGCGGGGGCCTTGGCGACCTTCGACGCAGCCTTGGCACGCGGCGGCTTCGCAGCGGCCGGGGCAGCGGGCTTGGCCTCGTCCGCCTTCGCGGTGACCTTGGCGGTGGAAGGCTTGGACGTGGTGGCCTTGGAAGTAGCGGCCTTGGGCGCAGCCGCCTTGGCTGCGGGCTTGGCTGCGGGCTTGGCAGCGGGCTTGGCAGCGGGCTTCTCCGGCGCCGCCTTCGGCGCGGCCGCGGCCTTCACCGCCTTGGCTGCAGCCGCCGCCTTCGGGGCGGTGCCCCGGGCTGCGGTGGCCTTGGGAGCGACAGCCTTGGGAGGGACGGGGGCGGGCTCCGATTTGGCGGGCTCCGGCGCGATCGCGGAAGCCTTGCCGGTTGTTTTGCCAGCCGTCTTGCCCGAAGCCGTCACCGGCGCCTTGGCCGCAGGCGTCACCGTCAGGATGGCTTTTGCCATCGCGAGAATCTCATCATGGCTGAGGCTGCCGGGAGCCTTCACGGCCTTCGCCGCGATCCGGCTCGCGTCCTCGCTGGTCACTTCGGGCTTCTTTGCCATATCACACCTCCGATTCGTCGCGCCGGCGGCGAAGAATCATTGGTCGAATCACCACGCGCGCCAGCATCCGATGCATCGGCGCTTAGATTTGCGGAATGGTTAACGCAGTCTTCCCTGGCCCAGATCTGCGGAAAATGCCGTACCAGGTTCCCGCTTCGGTGGTGATGCGGGCTGTCACACCAGCGTCGGCCCGGGGCGGTAGGGTCCGCCGCCCTGCAACGGAAGCCCGATGGCTTGTCCCGAAGCATTGCGTCGGCGACGCATGAAAGAAAGCGCAAGTCGATGACCGGACGGCCCACCGTTCTCTTCGTCTGCCCCGACAATGCCGGCGTGAGCCTTCTGGCGGAAGCGCTGGCGCTTCACGCCTACAAGGATCTGCGACCCTTCAGCGGCGCCGCCGGCACGCCCGGCGCGGTGGATGGCGCGCTCATCGCGTGTCTGGATGCCGCGCGTATTCCGGCGGACGGCCTGTCGGCCAAGCCGGCGGGCGTGTTCGGCCTGTCCGGCGCGCCGCGGCTCGATCTGGTGGTGGCGCTGGGCGCCGATGCAGGCCGCGCGCTGCGGCGCCAGCCCTGGACCGGCTTCCTGCGGCTCGAAACCTGGCTGTTGCCCGAACTGCCCCGCAGCACGGACCCGCACACGCGCCGCGCCGGCTACCGGACCCTTCTGCCCCAGCTCGCCGCGGCCATCGGCCGGCTGGAGGAGCGCTTCATCCTGAGGGATGCGGGCGCCGCCGCCTGATGGGTCGGTGCGCCCGCGATCCTGCTGCAGATAACGACTTCACCGGCCCCGGGGGCCCCGCCCCGGGCGCTTTCCCCGGGGCGGGGCCGGCTGCGGCCCGCCGCTGATCAATCGGCGATCCGGCCGCCGAGCTCATCCTCGATATGGATGCGGATGATCTCCTCGAAGGAGCCTTCCGCGACGAAGCCGAGGGCGGTGGCCCATTGCGGATCGAACCTGCGGGGCCAGCCGGACACGATCTTCTCGATCACCGGGTCGGGCACGCGCTTGATCCGCGCCACCGCCTTGTCGCCCGCCACCTTGCGCAGGGCCTCGATCTGCTCGCCCACGGTCACCGCCAGGCCCGGCATGGTGAGGTTGCGCCGCATCCCCACCACCGCGCCATCGAGGCCGGCGGCATGGATGAGGAAGCCCACCGCCGCGCGGGGCGAGGCGTGCCAGTGCATCACATCTTCCGACACCGGCAGCACCGCCTCCTGGCCCGCAAGGGGCTCGCGGATGATGCCGGAGAAGAAGCCGGACGCCGCCTTGTTGGGCGCTCCCGGGCGCACGCAGATGGTGGGCAGGCGAATGCCGATGCCGTCGAAGAAGCCGCGCCGCGTATAGTCCGCCAGCAGCAGTTCGCCCATGGCCTTCTGCGTGCCGTAGGAGGTGAGCGGCGTGTGGAAATAGTCGTCCGGGATGGCGTCCGGGAACGGCGCGCCGAACACGGCGATGGACGAGGTGAACACCAGGCGCGGCGCATAGCCCTCCACCTCGCGCACCGCATCGAACAGATGGCGCGTGCCGTCGAGATTGATGCGGTAGCCCTTCTCGAAGTCCGCTTCCGCCTCGCCGGAGACGATGGCGGCCAGGTGGAAGATCACGTCGGGCCTGTCCGTCACCAGCGCCGCCGCCTCGCCGGGGAGGGAGAGGTCGGACACGCGGGTGTCGATGGGAAAGGGCGCTTCCGGCGGCCGGGGCGTCACCACATCGTGGGCGGTGAGCCGGGTGATGGGCCGGCCGCCGAGGCGGCCGTCGCGGGCGAGGCGCTCGATGAGCTTGCGGCCCACCATTCCGGCGCCGCCGATGACCAGGATATGCATGTCGTGTGTCTCCCGGTGCTCAGAGCGCCCAGCCGCCATCGATGACGTGGATCTGGCCGGTGGTGAAGGCACTTTCGTCGGAGGCGAGATAGAGCGCGAGGGCCGCGATTTCCTCCGGCGTGCCCAGGCGCCCCATGGGCTGGCGGCCGACGAAATCCATGCGCACCTGCTCCAGCGACTTGCCGGTCTGGGCCGAGACGGCGGCGATGCGCTCGTCAAGCGAGGGCGACTGGATGGTGCCGGGGCAGATGGCGTTGGCGCGCACGCCCTTGAGGATGAAGTCCGCCGCCACCGCCTTGGTCAGGCCGATCACCGCCGCCTTGGTGGTGCCATAGGCATAGCGGTTCGGCACGCCGCGGATGGAGGAGGCGGCCGAGGCGATGTTGATGATGGAGCCGCGCCCCGTCTCCAGCATCCCCGGCAGGAAGGCGGAGATGGTGCGGTGCATGGACTTCACATTGAGGTCGAAGGAGAAGTCCCAGTCCTTCTCCGAGGTCTCGAAGATGGTGCCCTGGTGCACATAGCCGGCGCAATTGGCCAGCACGTCCACCGGGCCCACCTCCGCCGCCAGCGCGTTGACCGCATCGGTGGCGAGCACGTTCAGCCCCCGCGCCTGCGCGCCCTCGATCCCGGCGAGCTTGCCGGCGTCGAGATCGGTGGCGATGACGCGCGCGCCCTCGCGAACGAAGGCCTCGGCGATGGCCCGGCCGATGCCCTGTCCCGCCGCCGTCACCAGCGCGGTCTTGCCTTGAAGTCGTCCACCCATGGCGTTTCCTCTTGGTTTGGGAATCCCTGCGGTTCCGCGCTCACACCTGGGCGCGGATGTCCTCCAGCCGGCGGCGCTGGCGGCCTTCGGCGTCCAGATTTTCGGGGTCGAGCCACGCCTCGAACGCGGCCCTGGCCGCCGGCCATTCATGGTCGAGCAGGGAGAACCAGGCGGTGTCCCGGTTGCGCTCCTTCACGATCATGTGCTGGCGGAACACGCCCTCGAAGCTGAAGCCGAGCCGCTCCGCCGCACGGCGGGAGGGGGCGTTCAGGGCGTTGCATTTCCATTCGTAGCGGCGGTAGCCCAGATCCTCGAACACGTGGCGCGCCATGAGATACATGGCTTCCGTGGCCCCCGGCGTGCGCTGGAGGGCCGGCGTGTAGAGGATGTTGCCCACCTCGATCACCCGGTGGCCGGGCTCGATGCGCATGAAGCTGGCGTGCCCCACCGCCCGCCCGTCCGCCGCCGCGGTGATGGCGAACAGCAGCGGGTCGGCCTTGGCCGCCGCCTCCGCATAATAGCGGGCGAAGGCCGCCGCGTCGGGGAACGGGGCGGGGGAGAGATAGGCCCAGAGCGCTTCCTTCCCCTCCCCGTGGGAGAGGGCATAAAGGCTGGCGGCATGGCGCGCGGCATCGAACGGCACGAGATGGACGTGGCGCCCTTCCAGCGTGACGGGCGCCGGCCGCCGGGCCGGGCCGCTCTCCACCGGCGCGCCGAGCGGGGGTGCCGGCGCTGCCATTTCGTTCATGATGGGCTCGTCTCAGTGATTGTCGCGGGGAACGCCCATGGTCTGGGCGACGCGCTGGTACTTCACGGCCGGCTTCAGCACCATGCCTTCGTCGAACTGGGCCACCATGGAGCGCTGGATCTCCTGCCAGGGCGTCTGGCTCTGCGGCATGGGGAAGCCGCCATGGCCCTGAAGGTCGGCGCGGCGCTGGGCGAGTTCCTCCGGGGAGATGAGGATGTCGGCGGTGCATGTGTTGAGGTCGATGCGCACCCGGTCGCCGGTCTTCAGCAGGGCCAACCCGCCGCCCGCCGCCGCTTCCGGCGAGGCGTTGAGGATGGAGGGCGACCCCGAGGTGCCGGACTGCCGCCCGTCGCCGATGCAGGGCAGGGCATGGATGCCCTTTTTGATCAGCGCCGCCGGGGGCTGCATGTTCACCACCTCGGCACCGCCGGGATAACCCAAGGGGCCGGTGCCGCGGATGAACAGCAAAGTGTATTCGTCGATGCCGAGGGCGGGGTCGTCGATGCGGTGGTGGTAGTCCTCCGGCCCCTCGAACACCACGGCGCGGCCCTCGAACGCCTCGGGATCGTCGGGGTTGGAAAGGAAGCGCGCGCGGAACTCCTGCGAGATCACCGAGGTCTTCATCACCGCATTGTCGAACAGGTTGCCGTGCAGCACGATGAAGCCGGCATCCTCCTTCATGGGTGCGTCATAGGCCTTGATGACCTCGCGGTCCCAGGAGAGCTTGCCCTTGCAGTTCTCGCCCATGCTGCGGCCGTTCACGGTGAGGGCGCCCTCGTGGATCTTGCCCTGCTCGATCAGCTCGGCCACCACCGCCGGCACGCCGCCGGCGCGGTGGAATTCCTCGCCCAGATATTCGCCGGCGGGCTGGAGGTTCACCAGAAGCGGGATCTTGTGGCCCACGGCCTGCCAGTCATCCACGGAAAGGGGCACGCCCACGTGGCGGGCGATGGCGTTCAAGTGGATAGGGGCGTTGGTGGAGCCGCCGATGGCGGAATTCACGCGGATGGCGTTCTCGAACGCCTCGCGGGTGAGGATGTCGGAGGGTTTCAGGTCCTCCCACACCATGTCCACGATGCGCTTTCCGGTGTCGTAGGCGATCTGGCCGCGCTCGCGATAGGGCGCAGGGATGGCGGCGCAGCCGGGCAGGGACATGCCCAGGGCTTCCGCCAGCGCATTCATGGTGGAGGCGGTGCCCATGGTGTTGCAATGGCCCACCGAGGGGGCCGAGGAGGCCACCACGTCCATGAACTCGTCATAACCGATCTCGCCGGCGGCGAAGCGCTCGCGGTTCTTCCACACCACCGTGCCGGAGCCGGTGCGCTCGCCCTTCCACCAGCCGTTCAGCATGGGCCCGCCGGAGAGCACGATGGCGGGGATGTTCACGGTGGCGGCCGCCATGATGCAGGCGGGGGTGGTCTTGTCGCAGCCGGTGGTCAGAACCACGCCGTCGAGCGGATAGCCGTAGAGGATTTCCACGAGGCCGAGATAGGCGAGGTTGCGGTCCAGCGCCGCGGTGGGGCGCTTGCCGGTCTCCTGGATGGGATGGACCGGAAATTCGAACGGCACGCCGCCCATGGCCTCGATGCCGGCGCGCACGCGGTGGGCGAGGTCGAGGTGGTGGCGGTTGCAGGGCGAGAGGTCGGAACCGGTCTGGGCGATGCCGATGATGGGCTTGCCGGACTGCAGCTCTTCCCGCGTCAGGCCGAAATTGAGGTAGCGCTCAAGATAGAGCGCCGTCATTCCGGGATTGTCGGGGTTGTCGAACCAGAGCTGGGACCTGAGCTTGAGCCCGTGCTTCTCGGGCTGCTCGCCTTGACCGGACATACGCGCCTCCGTGGCTTCATCCGTCCTCCGGCGGACCGTTGCGCCGGAATTTAATCGTTTTGATCGGCGGGATTTATGCGCCGTGGCGCGGCGGAAATCAATCGGGATTGGAAGGTTTCCGAACCGTGGGGTCACGTCCTCCCACAGTCCCGCTCAAGGCGGCAGGGGCGTGCGGGCCGGCCCGCCGCCGGGCCTGCGCCCTTTGCCTGCCGGCGCGAACCGGCTAATCGGAAGGGGCAACGAGGCGCATGATGACCTTCTTCCGTTCCACACCCGCGCGTGCGCGCGCCGATGCCGGGCCCGCCCGGCGTGATGGCGTGCAGCCTGACGGTGTGCAGTTCGCAGGCGTGGAGGTGACGCGGGGGACGCGCACGGTGTTTTCCGGCCTCTCCCTCACCCTCTCGGAGCGCCGCATCGGGCTTGTGGGCGACAATGGCTCCGGCAAGTCCACGCTGCTGCGCCTCGTCAACGGCCTCATCCTGCCGGATGCGGGACGGGTCACGGTGGCCGGCCTCGACACCCGGGCCGATCGCCGCCGCCTGCCGGCCCATGTGGGCTTCGTGTTCCAGAACGTGGACCACCAGATCATCTTTCCCACGGTGCGCGAGGAAGTGGCGTTCGGCCCGCTCTCCCAGGGCATGGCCAAGGCGCAGGCCAATGCGGCGGCCGAGCGCCTGCTGGCCCGCCACGGCTGCGCCGGCTGGGGCGAGCGGGCGGTGTCCGATCTCTCCGAGGGGCAGAAGCAGCTCGTCTGCATCCTTTCGGCGCTGGCCGCCGGGCCGCGCATCCTGCTGCTCGACGAACCCTTCTCCAGCCTCGATCTGGCCACCCGCCTCGCCTTCGCGGCCCGGCTGGCGGCGCTGGACCTCCAGGTGGTGATGGCAAGCCACGATCTGCACCTGTTCGACGGCTTCGACCGGGTGCTGTGGCTGAAGTCCGGCACCATCGCCGCCGACGGTCCCCCCGCCACCGTCCTTCCGCTCTATGAGGCCGATGCGCGCGCCCGTGCCGCCGCGCACCAAGACAGCGGGATGGACCATGGGGCGGCGGGATCGCCCCGCGGCACGGGGCCCGCGCCCGCATGATCGCCGGCTACCTTTCCGGCACCAGCCTGCTCCACCGCACCCCCGCCGCGGTGAAGCTGGCGGCTCTCGCCGTGCTCTCCCTGCTCATCCTGCCGCTAAAGGACCCGGTTCTCCTCGCCATGGCCCTCGCGGTGGTGCTGATGGCCTATGCCGGGTTCGGCCGGCGGGGCCTGCGGCGCATCGGCCAGTGGCGGAGCCTCGTGCCGCTGCTGGTGCTCATCGCTGCGCTGCAGGCGTGGGCCGCCTCGCTGGAGGTGGCGGCGGTCAGCGTGCTGCGCATCGCGGTGATGGTGCTGCTGGCCGATCTCGTCACCCTCACCACCCGCCTGCAGGACATGATGGACGCCTTGGTGGTGCCGCTGCGGCCGCTGGCGCGCTTCGGCGTCGATCCGCAGCGCCTTTCGCTGGCGGTGGCGCTGGTGCTGCGCTTCGTGCCGGTGCTTCTGGAAAGCTGGCGCGGCCGCGAGGAGGCCTGGCGGGCCCGCAGCCCGCGCCGGCCCGGGCTGGCGCTGGTGGGTGCCTTCTTCACCGGCGCCCTCGCCACCGCCGACCAGGTGGCCGAAGCCCTCGACGCCCGCGGCTTCTCCACGCCCCATCCTCCATCCGAAAAGGCCGAGGCCCCATGACCGACACCCGCACCCTCGTGCGCATCGCCCTGGTTGCCGCGCTCATCGGGGCGCTGGGCTTCGTGCCGCCCCTCTACATGCCCATCGCCGCCGGCGTCCCGGTGAGCGCCCAGAGCCTCGGGGTGATGCTGGCCGGCCTGCTTCTGGGCGCGCGGGGCGGGGCGGCGGCGACAGCGCTGTTCGCCCTGGTGGTGGTGCTGGGCGTGCCGCTGCTCTCCGGCGGACGCGGCGGACTGGCGGTGCTGGCTTCGCCCTCGGCGGGCTTCTTCATCGGCTTCATTCCCGGCGCCTATGTCACCGGCCTGCTGGCGGCGCGCCTGCGGCTGCCGGCCTTCGGGGCGGCCTTCATCGCCGCTTTGGCGGGGGGCATCGGCGTGGTCTACCTGTTCGGCGTGCCGGTGCTGGCCCTGGTGGCGGGCATCAGCCTGCAGAAGGCGATCATCGGTTCGGCGGTGTTCCTGCCGGGCGACCTCATCAAGGCGGTGGGCGCGGCGCTGCTCGCCACCACCGTTCTGCGCAACTGGTCCGTCGCCGTCCGCCCGCGGCCGTGAGCATCACCCGCAACCTCGCCCGCCATGCGGCCGCGCGCCCCGGCGCCCCGGCGCTGACCTGCGAGGGCGAGAGCCTCACCTATGCGGTGCTGGATGCCCTTGTGGCCCGCTGCGCCGCCCGCCTTGCCGCTGCGCCCGCAGGGGGTATCGCGCTGGACCTGCCCAATGGCGCGGTGCTGGGCGTGCTGCTCCTCGCCGCCGCCCGCGGCGGGCGGGAAGGGCAGGTGCTTGATCCGGCCTGGCCGGCGCCCCTGCGCGCCGCGGTGCTGGAGCGGCTGGCGCCGGGCCTCCTGGTGAGCGGCGATCCGGCGGCCGCCATCCGCCTGCCGCCGGACCTGCCCCTGTCCCGTCTCGCGGCGGCCATGGGCGCGCCCGAGGCGGCGGCGCCGCCGGAGCCGGCCGCCGACCGGCCCTTTTATGTGGGCTTCACCTCCGGCTCCACCGGCCTGCCCAAGGGCTATCGCCGCACCCACGGGTCGTGGACCGCCAGCTTCGATGCCGATGCGCGCGAATTCGGCATCGGTCCCGGCGACGTGGTGCTGGCGCCCGGCGTGCTCACCCACTCGCTGTTCCTTTATGCCCTGGCCCGCGGCCTCGATGCCGGCGCCCATGTGGTGCTGTGCCGCCGCTTCCGTCCCCGTGCGGTGGCGGAGCTGGCCCGCCGGCATGGCGCCAGCGTGCTCTATGGGGTGCCGACCCAGCTTGCCCTGCTGCTGGACGCGCTGGAGGGCGAGCCCCTTGAGGGGATGCGCCTCGTTCTCTCCTCCGGTGCCAAATGGCCGGTGGGGCAGCGCGCGCGGCTCGATCGCCTCATGCCCGGCGCGCGCTTTGCCGAATTCTACGGCGCTTCGGAACTGTCCTACGTCACCGTGGCGCGGGCCGACGAGGATGTGCCGGAGGCCTCCGTGGGCCGGGCCTTTGCCGGCGTCACCCTCACCATCCGCGACCGCGCCGGCCGGCGCCTGCCGCCTGGGCGCACTGGGCTGGTGTGCGTGGAGAGCCCCTTCGTCTTCTCCGGCTATGCCACCGGCGAGAGCGCCGACCTGGTGCGCCACGGCGCGGCCCTGAGCGTGGGCGACATGGGCTTTCTCGACGCCGCCGGCTTCCTCCATCTCGTCGGCCGGGCGAAGCGGATGATCGTGACCAGCGGCAAGAATCTCTACCCCGAGGAGGTGGAGCGCCTGCTGGAGCGCCATCCCGCGGTGCGGGCGGCGGCGGTGCTGGGGCTTGCCGACGGCCTGCGCGGCGAGCGGCTGCATGCGCTCCTCGCCGTTGAGGCCGGCGCGGCGGTGACGCGGGCGGAGCTGATGGCCTTCCTGAAGCCCCTGCTGCCCGCCTTCAAGGTGCCGCGCCGCTATGCGCGGGTGGCGGCCTGGCCGCTCACCGCCTCGGGCAAGACGGATTTCGCCGCGCTGGCGCGGCTGGGCCCGTCGGGCGGCGAGGATCTGGCATGAGCGCGGTGGGCCTGCTTGCCGCCCGGCGCACGGCGGTGGTGCCGCGCGGCGGCGCCTTCCGCGAGGTGGAGGCCTTCGCCCTCGTGGCTGCGCTGGTGGCGCCGGTGCTGGCGGCGGCCGGCGTCGCACCGGAGGCGGTGGACGAGGTGATATTGGGCAATGCCCTGTCCGGCGGGGGCAATGTGGCCCGGGTGGCGGCGCTGGCGGCGGGCCTGCCGCAGGAGGTGCCGGCCCTCACCCTCGATACCCAATGCTGCTCCGGGCTCGATGCCATCCGCCTCGGGGCTGCCCGCATCGCCGCAGGGGAGGCGCGCCACGTGCTCGCCGGCGGGGTGGAGAGCTTCAGCCGCGCGCCGCTGCGCGCCCACCGGCCGCGGGTGAAGGACGCGGCGCCGGACTTCTATCGCCAGCCCGCCTTCACCCCCTGGCCCGCGCTTGAGCCGGACCTTGCGGAGGCGGCGGCCCGGCTTGCCGGCGCGGATGGCCTCACCCGCGCCATGCAGGAGGCGTTCGCGGCCGAGAGCCATCGCCGCGCCCTGGCCTGTCCCGCCGGGCCGCCGGAGCTGGTGCCGGTGGCCGGCGTTACCGCCGATCCCTTCGCCCGCGCCCTCGTCCCGGGGCTGCTGGCGCGGCTGCCGGTGCTGGCGGGAGACGGCATCCATGGCATCACCGCCGCCACCATGGCGGTGGAGGCGGATGCGGCGGCGCTGGTGTTGCTGGGGCCGGCGCAAGACGCGCCGGTGCGGCTGCTGGGCGCCGTGGCGCGCGGCGCCGACCCGCTGATGCCGGCGCTGGCGCCGGTGCCGGCGGTCCAGGCCCTGTGCACCCGCCTCGCCCTGGCGGCGCAGGATTTCGAGCATGTGGAGCTGATGGAGGCCTATGCCGCGCAGGCCCTCGCCGGCATCGGGCGGCTCGGCCTCGACCCGCGGCGGGTGAATGCGCAGGGCGGCGCCCTGGCCCGCGGCCATCCCATCGGCGCGTCGGGAGCGGTGCTGGCGGTGCGCGCCTTCTTCCGGGTGCAGGCCGGCGGCGGGCGCGCCCTCGTCGCCATCGCCGGGGCCGGCGGCATCGCCAGCGCCCTCGCCCTCGCGCATGGGGGAGACGGGGCGCCCGGAACATGGCAGAGTTGCCCGTGATCATGTCATTATCCGGCAAACAGATGGATGCTGCCTCCTCCTCCGCCCCGCCCGCGGGCGGGGACCTACCGCCGGCCCGCGATGCGGCGGGGCAGGCGCTGGCGCGCGCCCTGTGGGCCACCCTCGATGCGGTGGAGCAGGCGGCGGGCGATGCCGATGCGGTCGAGATGGTCCATGATGCCCGCAAGGCCATGAAGCAATATCGCGCCCTGCTGCGCCTCGTGCCCGGCGCGGCGGCGCGGGCGGCGCGGCAGGACACCGCCGCGGTGGCGCGCGAGCTCTCCGGCTCCCGCGACAGGGCGGCGGCGCGGGAGGCGATCCAGATCCTGGAGGAGGAGGGCCTGCTCCTCGCCTGCGACTTCGCCGATGCCGTCGCCGCCATCGGCAGCGATGCGCCGGAGGATGCGGACGCGCAGGGCCATCGGGAGGCGCTTCTCGCCTTTCTTGCCCGTGCCCGCATGGCGCTGGAGACGGGGCTGGCGGCGCAGGCGGAGGCCGCCGACGTGGGCCGGGGCATCGCCCGGGCCTACCGGAAGGGGCGCCAAGCGGTGCTGGATGCGCCGCCGGACATGCACGAGGGCCGCAAGCAGGTGGTCATCCACCGCTACCAGATGAGCCTTCTCGCCGAGGCCTTCGCCGGCCGGGCCCGCAAGCGGGCGGTGCGGGCGCAGAAGCTGCGCGATCTCCTCGGCGCCTACCAGGACATGGAAATCCTGCGCCCCATGCTGCGCGCGGCCGTTCCGCCCCTCGGCACGGGCACGCTGGAGCGCCTGGAGGTGGCCATGGCCCGCGAGCAGAAGCGGCTGAAGAAGCGGGCGGCGAGCGCCCATGCCGCGCTGTACCGTCGCCGCGCCGGGGCGTTCCTGCGCAAGTACCGCGATATTCTCTGATCCGGCGGCCGCGCGGATTGACGCGGGCCATGGCGCGGCGGCACCTTCCGTGCCGTGGTCCCTATCCGTTTCGAAAGGTCGGGCCACTACGGCCTTGAAAGCGCCCGGAGAAAGGGCCACCACCCTGTGGTGCCGCGTGCCGCCGTGCCATGGGCGGTTCCGGCGGCGCACCGTGTGCGTTGCCGACCCGAGATTGCTGAAGAGACAGGCCGATGCCCCTCGAATCCCGCGTTTCGCCCGCCGGCGCCCCCGGCTCCGCTCCCGCCACCCCGCCCGCCGCGTCGGCATGGCAGCCGCAGGTGGGCATGTCGCAGCTGCCGAACGCCGGCCGCCTGATGGCGGACCTGTTTGCGCGCCTGGCCTGCCATGACGACGAGGATTTCGACAAGGGCTCCGGCCCCGAGGCGCTCCGGGCCGTGGACCGGGCCGCCGCCGCGCTGGTGGCGCGCACCACCCAGGGCCTGTCGCCGGCCGCCCTCACCCTTGCCTATCTCGACTGGTGGATGCATCTGGCCGCCGCCCCGGGCAAGCAGGCGGAACTGGTGCTGAAGGCGGGGCGGAAGGCGTCGCGCTTCTGGGCCTATGTGATCGCCTCGTCGCTGGACCGCACCTTCCCGCCCTGCATCACCCCGCTGCCGGGGGACGAGCGCTTCAGCGCCCTGGCCTGGCAGGACTGGCCCTATCGCTTCTGGTACCAGGGTTTCCTTCTGGGACAGCAATGGTGGCACAACGCCACCCATGGCGTGCCCGGCATCTCGCCGCACAATGAGAAGGTGGTGGCCTTCGCCGCGCGCCAGCTGCTGGACATGGCATCGCCCTCCAATTCGCCCTTCACCAATCCCGAGGTGATCCGCCGGGCGCGGGAAACCGCCGGCATGAACTTCGTGAAGGGCGGGCGCAACGCGCTGGACGACATGGCCCGCAAGGCCACCGGCCAGCCGCCGGCGGGCGCGGAGGCCTTCCAGCCCGGCCGCGACGTGGCGGTGACGCCGGGCGAGGTGATCTTCCGCAACCACCTCATGGAGCTGATCCAGTATCGCGCCACCACGCAGGATGTGGCGGCCGAGCCGATACTCATCGTGCCGGCCTGGATCATGAAATACTACATCCTCGATCTGTCGCCCCAGAATTCGCTGGTGCGCTATCTGGTGTCGAAGGGCCACACGGTCTTCTGCATCTCCTGGCGCAACGTGACGGCCGAGGACCGCGCCCTCGGCTTCGATGAATACCGCAAGCTCGGCATCATGGCGGCGCTGGATGCGGTGAATGCGGTGGTGCCGGGGCGCAAGGTGCATGCGGCCGGCTATTGCCTGGGGGGCACGCTGCTTTCCATCGCCGCCGCCGCCATGGCGCGGGCGGGGGACGAGCGGCTCGCCTCCGTCACCCTGTTCGCGGCGCAGACCGATTTCTCCGAGGCGGGCGAGCTCCAGCTCTTCATCGACCCCGGCGAGCTCTACATGCTGGAAAGCATGATGTGGGACCAGGGCTGCCTTTCCGCCGGGCAGATGGCGGGGGCCTTCGAGATGCTGCGCTCCAACGATCTGGTATGGTCGCGCATGGTGCGGGAATATCTCATGGGCGAGCGCGCGCCCATGAACGACCTCATGGCCTGGAACGCCGACGCCACCCGCATGCCCTACAAGATGCATTCGGAATATCTGCGCCGCCTGTTCCTTGAGAACGACCTGGCCGCCGGCCGCTATGACGTGGACGGCCGGCCGGTGTCGCTGCTCAACCTGCGGGTGCCCCTGTTCGTGGTGGGGACGGAGCGCGACCATGTGGCGCCCTGGCGCTCGGTCTACAAGATCCACCAGCTCACCGACACCGACGTCACCTTCGTCCTCGCCTCGGGCGGGCATAATGCGGGCATCGTCAGCGAGCCCGGCCACAAGCACCGGCATTACCGGGTGCACGAGACGAAGCTCGGGGAACTGCACCTCGGCCCCGACGAATGGATGGAGGCGAACCCGCCGGCCGACGGCTCATGGTGGCCGGCCTGGGAGGCCTGGCTCACCGCCCGCTCCTCCGGCCGCACCACTCTGCCGAAGATCGGCGGGCCGGGCTATCCGGTGCTGGAGCCGGCACCGGGCAGCTATGTGATGCAGCGGTAGGGGCGGCCTGCCCCGCCGCTCCCCCTGGGCGGATCGCGCCCTACGGCACCAGCACCGCCGCGCCGCTCAGGCGGCCGGTGCGCAGGTCGTCCAGGGCGCGGTTGGCATCGGCCAGCGGGTAGGGCGTCACATGGGTGGTGACGCCGGCCCTGGGGGCGAGGGCGAGGAATTCGCGGGCATCCTCCCGGGTAAGGTTGGCCACCGAGAGGATCTTCCGCTCCTCCCACAGCCAGCGATAGGGGAAGGCGGGAATGTCGCTCATGTGGATGCCGCCGCACACCACGCGCCCGCCCTTGCGCACCGCGCGCAGGGCCTGCGGCACCAGCTCCCCGGCCGGGGCGAAGATGAGCGCCGCGTCCAGCGGCACCGGGGCGGGGGCGTCGGAGGGGCCGGCATGGACGGCGCCGAGGCTGCGGGCGAAATCCTGCGCCTGTGTATCGCCCGGCCGGGTGAAGGCGTAGATCTCTCGCCCCTGGTATCTGGCCACCTGGGCGATGATGTGGGCCGCCGCGCCGAAGCCGTAGAGGCCGATGCGCCGGCCCTCGCCCGCCATCTTCAGGGTGCGCCAGCCGATGAGGCCGGCACACAGCAGGGGCGCCAGCGCGATGTCGTCCCCCGCCTCGCCCAGGGGATAGGTGAAGGCTGCATCCGCCACGGCATGGCTGGCGAAGCCGCCGTCCCGGGTGCAGCCGGTGAACACCGGCGTGTCGCAGAGGTTCTCCTCGTGCGCCGCGCAATAGGGGCAGGTGCCGCAGGCATGGCCGAGCCAGCCCACGCCCACCCGCTCCCCGACCGCCAGGTGGGACACGCCCGCGCCGAGGGCCGCCACCCGGCCGACGATCTCGTGCCCGGGCACGACGGGCAGGCGCGTCTGCGGCAGTTCCCCGTCCACCACGTGAAGGTCGGTGCGGCACACGCCGCAGGCGGTGACCTTGATCACCACCTCGCCGGGACCGGCCACGGGGTCGGGCCGTTCCTCGCCCACCAGAAGCTCACCCGGGCGCTTGAGGACCATGGCATACATGCGGCGCTCCCCGCGTCATGGGCCGGCGGTGCCGGCGCCCGCCGTCAGCTTCCCCCGATGAAGATGCCCGCGGCAAGCACCAGCGCGCCGCCCAGCACCACCTGGAACACCGAGCGCCAGAACGGCGTCTCCATATAGTGGTTCTGGATGAAGGCGATGGCCCACAATTCCACGAACACGACGATGATGGCGATGACGGTGGCGGTCCAGAATTCCGGGATGAGATAGGGCAAAGCGTGGCCCAGCCCGCCCACCGCCGTCATCACGCCGGAGGCGATGCCGCGCTTCAGCGGCGAGCCGCGGCCCGAGATGACACCGTCGTCGTGCACCGCCTCGGTGAAGCCCATGGAGATGCCCGCGCCCACCGCCGCCGCGAGGCCGACCAGGAGCGTGGTGTGGGAATTCTGCGTGGCGAAGGCGGTGGCGAAGATGGGGGCGAGGGTGGACACCGAGCCGTCCATGAGGCCCGCCAGTCCCGGCTGCACCCAGGTGAGCACGAACTGGCGCCGGGCCTTGTCGTCCTCCTCCTTCTTCTTGTCCACCGGCAGGTAGCGCTCGGCAAGGTTGCTGGCGATCTCCTCATGCTGCAGCTCGGTGCGGTAGAGGCTTTCCAGCAGCTTGAGGGTGCCCGGGTCGGTCGCCTTCTTCTGCGCCTGGAGGTAGAAATTGGCGCTTTCGTCCTCCATCCGCCCCACTTCCTCGCGGATGCGCTCGATGCCGAGATTGGTGACGTACCAGGGCGGCCGGCGATTGTAGTAGCCGGCGATGGATTCCCGGCGGATGAGCGGCACATGCGCGCCGTAGCGGCGCTCGAACTCCGCGGTGAGGGCGCGCTTGTGGCCCGTCTCCTGGGCCGACATGGCCTCGAAGATCTTCGCCGTGTCGGGGAAGGTGGGACGCAGGGCCTCGGCATAATCCGCATAGATCCGCGCGTCGTCCTCCTCCGAGGACACGGCGAGGGCGAGGATCTCCTTTTCCGAGAGGTCCGAGAAGCGGCGGCGGCCGGAAAACAGGGACATCATCCGGGATGACTCCGAATTAGAATTATTCTAACGATATGTAGGTCAGTTGAACGCGAAGGCAATGCGACGGTATTGCCGCGCCCCCCCGGGAGTCGAGCCATGCCCGCCCCGAAGCCTGCCGCCGGCGGTGACGGTGCCGGTGGGCCTCGCCGTTTCGTGCTGCTCGGCGCGGCGGTGGTGCCTCTTGTCGCCGGCCTCGGCCTCCTCGCCGCCGGGGTGCCTGCCGCGGGAGACATGGCCTTCGCCCTCGGCACGCTGCCGGTGCTGGCCGCCTTGCTGTTCGACGTGGCCCGCGCCATCCGGCAGGGCCGGTTCGGGCTCGATATTCTCGCTGCTTTGTCCATGACCACGGCGCTGGCCTTCGGCGAGCCCCTGGCGGGGAATGTGGTTGCCCTGATGTATGCGGGCGGGCAGCAGCTGGAGCGTTTCGCCGAAGGGCGGGCGCGGCGGGAGATGAGCGCGCTGGCGGCCCGCGCGCCGCGCACGGCGGTGCGCCGGAACGGCGAGCGGCTCGACGAGGTGCCCATAAACGCCATCGTCCCTGGCGACCTCATCCTGGTGCGGCATGGTGACACTGTGCCCGTGGATGGGCGGGTGCTGGAGGCGCCGGCGGTGCTGGACCAGTCCTCCCTCACCGGGGAGGTCCGCCCCGTGCGCCTGGAAGCGGGCGCGGAAGCCCCCTCCGGCGCGGTGAACGCGGGAGCCGCCTTCGATCTGGTGGCGCTGCGGCCCGCCGGCGAAAGCACCTATGCGGCCATCGTGCGCCTGGTGGAGGCTGCGGCTGCGAGCCGGGCCCCCATGGTGCGCCTCGCGGACCGCTATGCCCTGGGCTTCCTCGCCTTCTCCCTCGCGCTGGCGGTCGGTGCCGCGCTGGCTGCGGGCGATCCGCGCCGCGCCTTGGCGGTGCTGGTGGTGGCGACGCCGTGCCCGCTCATCCTCGCGGTGCCGGTGGCCATCATGGCCGGCCTGTCGCGGGCGGCAAAGCGCGGCGTGCTGGTGAAGAGCGGCGGCGCGCTGGAAAAGCTGGCCCAGGTCCGCGCCCTGGTCATCGACAAGACCGGGACCCTGACCCACGGCGTGGCGGGCCTTGCGGAGGTGCGCGCGGCGCCCGGCTTCACCGCGGACATGGTGCTGCGCCTTGCCGCCTCCCTCGACCAGGCGTCGAACCATGTGGTTGCGGCGGCCCTCGTGTCGGCGGCGCGGGCGCAGGGCCTCGCCCTTTCCCCGCCGGCCGAGGTGAGCGAGACCGGCGGTGTGGGCATCTCCGGCCGGGTGGCGGGCCATCAGGTGGCGGTGGGCGGCACCGGCTACATCGCGGCCCGCTGCGCCGGCGATCCCGCATCGCTGCGGCACGGGCTGGAGCCGGCCAGCGCCGTGGTGGCGGTGGCCGTGGACGGCAGCCTCGCCGGCCTAGTGGTGCTGGCCGACGGGGTGCGCGAGGACGCCGCCAAGATGCTGGCCGCGCTGCGGGCCGGGGGCGTCGCCCACGTGGCCATCGCCTCCGGCGACCGCTCCGAAGCAGTGGAGGCCCTGTGCCGCCGGCTCCCGGTGGACGACTGGGCCGGCGATCTCTCCGCGGCGGGCAAGGTGGAGCGGGTGCAGCAGGCGCATCTTCTTGCCGCCCACGGCCCGGCTCCCGGGGGCACGGTAATGATGGTGGGCGACGGGGTGAACGACGCCCCCGCCCTCGCCGCCGCCGACGTGGGCGTGGCGCTGGGCGCGCGCGGCGCCGCGGCCTCGGCGGAGGTGGCGGACGTGGTGCTGCTGGTGGACCGGCTGGACCGCCTCGCCGAGGCCATGGCCATTGCCCGGCGGGCCCTCGCCATTACGCGGCAGAGCGTGTTCTGGGGCATGGGCCTGTCGGTGGCGGGCATGATCGCCGCGGCGCTGGGCTATCTGCAGCCGGTTGAGGGCGCGCTGCTGCAGGAGGCCATCGACGTGGTGGTGATCCTCAATGCCTTGCGGGTGCTGGTGCCGGGGCGCGGGGAGGGCGACGGCTGAGGTTCACGCCACCGCCGGGTCGCGAAACTGCCGGCGGCGCCAGAAGGGCGCGTCGGGCCATTGCGCCTCGGCGGCATAGAAGGTGGTGCGCGACGAAGGGTACCTTGCCATCGTCCGAGATGCCCGCCGCCGCGCCTGCGCCGAAAGGGCGCGCGGGCCGGGATCGACGAAGCGGCGCCTGAAGCGGTCGGGGCTGTCGAGGGGGCCGTCCTGCGGGCGGCGGATGGGCATCAGCTTGCCGTCGGCAACGCGCTTGCCGTCGAGCATCGAGCCGAGCTTCACCTCGGTGCTCTCGCCGGTGGGCCATGCTGTGCGGCTGTAGGCATAGATGCGGAAGCGGATGGCCTGGCGCTTGATCCGGCCCCGATCGTCGCGGAACCCCGCCGGCGGCCTCCTGCGCCTGAAGCCCGGCCATGGCCGCGAGCAATGTGGGTCCGGCGGCGCCCTTCAGAAGGTCGCGTCGATCCATGGTTCTCCCCCCAAGACCACCTGCAGTGTGTCTGAGGCGGGGACGGGGGCAAAGCGCAAAAATGCACGTTGCCCCCGAGGGGTGCGCGGCTTCTACTCGGAGATCTTGCGGGCCCGGCTGCCGAGGGTGCGCAGGCGCAAGGCGTTGAGCTTGATGAAGCCCGCCGCGTCGCGGTGGTCGTAGGCGACCGCGCCTTCCTCGAACGTCACAAGCTCCTGATTATAGAGCGAATAGGGACTCTTGCGGCCGATGACGGTGGTGTTGCCCTTGTAGAGCTTCACCGTCACCTCGCCGGTCACATAGGCCTGCGAGTGATCGATGGCGGCCTGCAGCATCTCCCGCTCGGGGGAGAACCAGAAGCCGTTGTAGATGAGCTCCGCATAGCGGGGCATCAGTTCGTCCTTCAGGTGCGCCGCGCCGCGATCGAGCGTGATGCTCTCCATGCCGCGATGGGCGGCAAGCAGGATGGTGCCGCCGGGGGTCTCGTAGACGCCGCGGCTCTTCATGCCCACGAAGCGGTTCTCCACCAGGTCGAGCCGGCCGATGCCGTTGGCCTTGCCCAGCTCGTTGAGGCGGGTGAGCAGGGCGGCGGGGGTCAGCGCCTCGCCATTGATGGCCACCGCGTCGCCCTTGTCGAAGGCGATGGTGATGAGGGTGGGCTCGTCCGGCGCCGCCTCGGGGGAAATGGTGCGCTGGTAGACATATTCCGGCGCGTCCTCGGCCGGGTCTTCCAGCACCTTGCCTTCGGACGAGGAGTGCAAAAGGTTCGCGTCCACCGAGAACGGCGCTTCGCCGCGCTTGTCCTTGGCGATGGGGATCTGGTGGGCTTCCGCGAACTCCAGCAGGCGGGTGCGGGAGGTCAGGTCCCACTCGCGCCAGGGGGCGATGACGGTGATGTCCGGCTCCAGCGCGTAATAGGCCAGCTCGAAGCGCACCTGGTCGTTGCCCTTGCCGGTGGCGCCGTGGGACACCGCGTCCGCCCCCATCAGCCGCGCGATCTCGATCTGCTTCTTGGCGATCAGCGGGCGGGCAATGGAGGTGCCGAGCAGGTAGAGCCCCTCATAGAGGGCATTGGCGCGGAACATGGGGAACACATATTCGGCGACGAACTCCTCGCGCACGTCCTCGATGAAGATGTTCTCGTCCTTGATGCCGAGCAGCTGCGCCTTCTTGCGCGCCGGCTCCAGCTCCTCGCCCTGCCCGAGATCGGCGGTAAAGGTGATCACCTCGCACTTGTAGGTGGTCTGGAGCCATTTCAGGATCACCGAGGTGTCGAGCCCGCCGGAATAGGCCAGCACCACCTTCTTCACGTCACGCGCCATCAGGTTTCTCGGAAGTTGCGAGGGAGAAATCGGCGCGGACTATAGGCCGGCCCGGCGCCGTGGCAAGTAGCGCCGGATCAGGCGTCCGAGGCCGTGCCCCGCCGTTGCCGTCGCCATGGCCGCCGCCTGCCACAGGCCGCGTACCAGGGCATGAAGGCCAAATCCGGCGCGGCCGATGGCGCGCTCCACCTCGCCGTCGGAGGGCGGCCGGGCGCGGTCGTACAGCCACAGGCGCACGAACACCACGATGAGCACCACCAGCACGCCGGAGAACACCACATCCGTGAAGAAGTGGCCGCCGAAGGCGATGCGCAGGCCGCCGGCGACGCTGGCGAAGGTCACCGCCGCCACCATGGCCACCGCGCCCAGCGGGCCGGGCACGAGGCTGGCAGGAGCAGTGAGCCAGAAACCCAGGGCTCCCTCGCCGGAGACGAAGGAGCAATTGCCGGGGCAGGTGCCGTCCGTCTGGTACCAGGAGCGGAAATTGTCCCTGCCGCCGAAGGTATCCACATGCACCGGGCGGGGCCGCCCCCAATGCTCCTTCAGGATGCCGTTGACGAGCAGGCCGGGGCCCAGCGCCATGGTGAGGGCCAGCAGCACCGCCGCCCGCGCGGGCATGAACATTTTCCCCCACGGGAACATCAGCTTCAGCACGATGGCGGCGAACGCCGGGGCGGCGATGGCCCAGGGGATGTAATTGGCGAGGGAGCGGGCCGTCTTCGCCCACGGCTGGGCGCCGAGGGCGAAGCCGCGCCGCGACGCGTCCCAGAACAGGCCGGAGATGGCTATGTCCCATTGCGGGAAGACGGTGAACAAAATGGCCACCGCCGCCCCCGTCACCAGCGCGAAGAACACCACCCACTTCAATGCGTCACCCGATCCGGCCGCAGACTTGATTCATCACCTTGCGCGCGAGCCCCGCGCGGAAGCACAGTTCCCGGCGCGATGTACAGGCAGGACCCGCCCATGGCCAGCGCCACCCTCGATTTCTATTACGAGTTCGCCTCACCCTATTCCTATCTCGCCGCCGGCCGCATCGCCGCCTTGGCCGAGCTTGCCGGGGTGGAGGTGGCATGGAAGCCGTTCCTGCTCGGCCCCATCTTCTCGGCACAGGGTTACGATACGTCACCCTTCAACGTCTACCCCCTCAAGGGCGCGCATATGTGGCGGGACCTGGACCGGCTGGCCGCGGCCACCCGCCTGCCGGCCATCACCAGGCCCGACCCGTTCCCCGCCAACGGTCTTCTTGCCGCCCGCGTGGCCATCCTGCTCAATGATGCCTGCCGGCCCGCCTTCACCCGGGCGCTGTTTCGCGCCGAGTTCGCGCAGGGGCGCGACATTGCCGACCGCGAGACCATCCGGCAGGTGCTGGCGGGGCTGGGCCATTTCTGCGACGCGGTGATCGACGAGGCCGAGCAGCAGCAGAACAAGGACCGGCTGCGCGCCCGCACCGAGGAGGCGAAGGCGCGGGGCGTGTTCGGCGCGCCGAGCTTCGTCACCGCCGACGGCGAGCTGTTCTGGGGCAATGACCGGCTGGAAATGGCCCTCGACCACGCCCGGACCCTCGCCCGCGTGGCCTGAGGGCGGTTCCCCGGCCCCGGGGGGTGTCGCATTGCGGCACCGCTCTGATATATGCGCGTCACACTTCTGCGACCGAGGCCCATCTCCCATGGCGAACGTCACTGCTTTTCCGGACAAGGCCACCATCGCCGAGCAGACCGCGCGGATGCTGCTGGAGGTGGAGGCCGTGCGCTTTTCCTCCGGCGAGCCGTTCATCTTCACCTCCGGGTGGGCGAGCCCGGTCTATATCGACTGCCGCCGCCTCATCTCCTTCCCGCGGGTGCGCCAGACGCTGGTGGATTTCGGCATCTCCACCATCTTCCGCGAGATCGGCTACGAGCAGTTCGACACGGTGGCCGGCGGCGAGACCGCGGGCATCCCGTTCGCGGCCTGGGTGGCGGACCGGCTGATGCTGCCCATGCAATATGTGCGCAAGAAGCCCAAGGGCTTCGGCCGCAATGCCCAGATCGAGGGGCATCTGGCCCCCGGCCAGCGCGTGCTGCTGGTGGAGGACCTCACCACCGACGGGCGCAGCAAGGTCACCTTCGTGAACGCGCTGCGTGATGCCGGCGCCGAGTGCTCCCACTGCTTCGTCTTCTTCTATTACGACATCTTCTCGGAAGCCTCGGGCGTCCTCGATTCGGCCGGCCTCAGCCTGCACCGCCTCGCCACCTGGTGGGACGTGCTGGCGGCGGTGAAGTCCATGAACCGCTTCGAATCGGCGCAGATCGCCCAGATCGAGGCGTTCCTGCACGATCCGCACAGCTGGTCCAAGGCGCATGGCGGCACCGCCACCACCGGCGAGTGAACCGGATGGACCTCTACGCCCTCGTCCGGCCCCTCTTCCGCTTCGTCTCGCCAGAGCGGGCGCACGCGCTGGTCATCCGCGCCATGCGCAGCGGGATGGTTCCCGACCTGGCGGGGGAGGATGACCCGGTGCTCGCCACGCGGGTGTGGGGCATTCCCTTTCCCAACCCCATCGGGCTGGCGGCGGGCTTCGACAAGCATTGCGAGGTGGCGGACGCGGTGCTGCGCCTGGGCTTCGGCTTCGTCGAGGCGGGTACCGTCACCCCCCGCCCGCAGCCGGGCAATCCCATGCCCCGCCTGTTCCGGCTGGACGAGGACGAGGCGGTGATCAACCGCTTCGGCTTCAACAGCGAGGGCCTCGCCCCGTTCGTCTACCGTCTCGGCAAGCGCCGGGGGGCGGGGGCGACCGGCATCGTCGGCGCCAACGTGGGGAAGAACAAGGAGAGCGAGGACGCGCTGGAGGACTATGCCGCGGGCGTCGCCGCCACCTGCCGCCTTGCCGATTACATCGTGTGCAACATCTCCTCGCCCAACACGCCCGGGTTGCGCGCCCTGCAGGCGAGCGCGGAGATGGAGGCGCTGCTCGCCCATGTGCTCCATGTGCGCAACGCGTCCATTCCCGATCCGCTCAGCCGGCCGCCGCTGCTGGTGAAGGTGGCCCCCGACCTGGATGATTCGGCCCTGGCCTCGGTGGCGCAGGTGGCCATCGGCAGCGGGGTGGACGGCATCATCATGGGGAATACCACCCTCGCGCGCCCGGCAGAGCTGAAGAGCCCGCACCGCGGCGAGGCCGGCGGCCTTTCCGGCCGGCCGCTGATGGTCCCCTCCACCGAGCGGCTGGCGGCGCTGCGGCGCATGGTGGGCACCCGGATGCCGCTGGTGGGGGCCGGTGGCGTCTCCTGCGGCGCCGACGCCTATGCCAAGATCCGCGCCGGCGCGAGCCTGGTGCAGCTTTATTCCGCTTTGGTGTTCCACGGCCCGGGCCTTGTCGGGCGCATCAAGTCGGATCTTGCCGCCCGCCTGAAGGCGGACGGCTTTGCCAGCGTTGCCGACGCGGTGGGCGTGGACGCGGATTGATCCGGGGCGGGGGGATCAGGGGCGGGGCTGGCCGGTGCGCCCGGCCAGCAGGTCGCGGATCTCCGCCAGCAGCACCTCGCTGCGGCTGGGGGCCGGCGGCGCCTTGCCCGCCTCGGCGCGGCGCAGGGCGTTGATGGCGCGCACCACCAGGAACAGCACTGCCGCGACGATGACGAAATTGATGGCGATGGTGATGAAGGCGCCATAGGCCAGAACCGCGCCCTGCTTTTTCGCGTCCGCCAGGTTCTCGGCCGTGACGGTGGACGACAAGGGTATGAAATAGTTGGAGAAGTCGAGCCCGCCGGTGATCGCGCCGATGACCGGCATGAACACGTCGCCCACCAGCGAGGCAACGATGTTGCCGAAGGCGGCGCCGATGATGACGCCGATGGCAAGGTCCACCACATTGCCCTTGACCGCGAACTCCTGGAACTCCTTCAGAATGGCCATGCTGCTCTCCTCGCGCCCCGGCCCGGCCGGCATGGGTGCGAACGCGGGCCCCGCACCGGCGGTTTCCGGCCGGCATCGCCGATCTTGCTACCCCCGTGACGCTTTCATGACTTTGAGTGCGCCCTTGCCTATGTTAGGGAGTGCCCCGCCGCCGGTCACGGGGGCGGGCCCGGGGCTGCGAACGGCGGCTCCCGGCTCATCGCAAACGACCCTCGTGGGCAGAATGGCGACACAACCAAGAATGGCGGACCGGCAGACCAGCTTCGGGTACGAGGATCTTCTCGCGTGTGGACGTGGCGAGCTGTTCGGGGCCGGAAACGCGCAATTGCCGCTGCCGCCCATGCTGATGTTCGATCGCATCGCCGAGATTTCCGAAACCGGCGGTGAGTTCGGCAAGGGCATGGTGCGCGCCGAACTCGACGTGAACCCGGACCTCTGGTTCTTCGGCTGTCACTTCAAGGGCGACCCGGTGATGCCGGGCTGCCTCGGCCTCGACGCTCTGTGGCAGATGGTGGGCTTCTTCCTCGGCTGGCTCGGCTCCCCGGGGCGGGGCCGTGCGCTGGGGCTCGGCGAGCTCAAGTTTTCCGGCCAGGTCCTGCCGGACGTCAAGAAGGTGGTGTATGGGGTCGAGCTGAAGCGCGTCATGCGCTCCAAGCTCGTGCTCGGTATCGCCGACGGGTGGCTCGCCGCGGACGGCACGGTCATCTATCGCGCCAAGGACCTGAAGGTGGGCCTGTTCCAGGCCGAGACGGCACAGCCTGCGCCGGGTCCGGCGGGCGCCTGACAAGGACCCGCCACGATCCGATCGGGGATTGTGCTTTCCAATGGGGATTAGACATGCGGCGCGTCGTCGTCACCGGGATGGGCATCGTCTCGTCCATCGGCAACACCACGCAGGAAGTGCTTGCCAGCCTGCGCGAGGCCAAGAGCGGAATCTCCTTCGCGGATGATTACGCCCGGCTCGGCTTCCGCTCCCAGGTGCACGGCGCTCCGACGCTGAACGCCGAGGAGGTGGTGGACCGGCGCGCCATGCGCTTCCACGGCGGCGGCACGGCGTGGAACCACGTGGCCATGGATCAGGCGATCCGCGATGCCGGCCTTGAGCCGCACGAGGTGTCCAGCGCGCGCACCGGCCTGATCATGGGCTCCGGCGGCAGCTCCACCAAGACCATCGTCGATTCGGCGGACATCGCCCGCGACAAGGGTCCCAAGCGCGTCGGCCCGTTCGCGGTGCCCAAGGCCATGGGCTCCACCGCCTCGGCGACGCTCTCCACCTGGTTCAAGATCAAGGGGCTGAGCTATTCCATCTCGGCCGCCTGCGCCACCACCAACATCTGCATCGGCAACGCCTACGAGCTGATCCAGTACGGCAAGCAGGACATCATCTTCGCCGGCGGCTGCGAGGACCTGCACTGGACCCTTTCCGTGCTGTTCGACGGCATGGGCGCCATGTCCTCCAATTTCAACGACCGCCCGGCGGTGGCCTCCCGGGCCTATGACAGGAACCGCGACGGCTTCGTCATCTCCGGCGGCGCCGGGGTGCTGGTGCTGGAGGAACTGGAGCACGCCAAGGCCCGCGGCGCCCGCATCTATGCGGAGATCGCCGGCTACGGCGCCACCTCCGACGGGGTGGACATGGTGGCGCCTTCCGGGGAGGGCGCGGAGCGGGCGATGAAGCTCGCCCTCTCGTCGGTCAAGGCGCCCATCGACTATATCAACCCCCACGCTACCTCCACGCCCATCGGCGACCTGAAGGAGATCGAGGCCATCCGCGCCGTATTCGGCAGCGCCTGCCCGCCGATTTCCGCCACCAAGTCGCTGACCGGCCATTCCCAGGGCGCCACCGGCGTGCACGAGGCCATCTATTCCATCTTGATGATGCAGAACGGCTTCATCTGCGAGAGCGCCAACATCGAGGAGATCGACCCGGCCTTCGCCGACATGCCCATCGTGCGCCAGCGGGTGGACAATGTGGCGCTCGGCCATGTGCTGTCCAACGGCTTCGGTTTCGGCGGCACCAACGCAAGCCTCGTCATCAAGCATGTGGATGCCTGAGGCCTGCGCCCCGGCGCGGTCAGGTTCTGTCATGAAGGGTGAAGCCCGGCGCCATGGCTTTGCCGGGTACGGTCTGCTATCGGCGTTTCAGGCGCGAGAGGGTGGATGATGCAGGACCTGATGAAAGGCAAGCGCGGCCTCGTGATGGGGGTCGCTAACGATCACTCCATCGCCTGGGGGATCGCCAAGACCCTCGCCGCGCAGGGTGCCGAGCTCGCCTTCACCTATCAGGGCGACCAGGTGGCCAAGCGGGTGAAGCCTTTGGCCGAGAGCCTCGGCTCCTCCATCCTGCTGCCCTGCGACGTGGAGGACCTCGCCAGCGTTGACGCGGTGTTCGCGGCGCTGCAGGCGGCCTGGGGCAGCATCGACTTCCTGGTGCATGCGGTGGCCTTCTCCGACAAGTCGGAGCTGAAGGGGCGCTATGCGGACACCAGCCGCGAGAACTTCTCCCGCACCATGGTCATCTCCTGCTTCTCCTTCACGGAGGTGGCCAAGCGGGCGGCGGCGCTGATGCCCCACGGCGGTTCCCTCATCACCCTCACCTATGGCGGCTCCACCCGCGTCATGCCCAATTACAATGTGATGGGCGTGGCCAAGGCGGCGCTGGAAGCCTCCGTGCGCTATCTGGCGGCCGATTACGGCCCGGCGGGAATCCGGGTGAACGCCTTGTCCGCCGGCCCCGTGCGCACCCTGGCCGGCGCCGGCATCGCCGATGCGCGCCTCATGTTCAACTACCAGAAGCGCCATGCGCCGCTGCGGCGCACCGTCACCATCGAGGAGGTGGGCGGCTCCGCCCTCTACCTGCTGTCCGGCCTTTCGGCGGGGGTGACGGGCGAGGTCCATTTCGTGGATTCCGGCTACAACATCATCTCCATGCCGCACCCCGAGGTGCTCAAGGCCCAGGAGGACGCCGAGGCCAAGCTCGCCGCCGAGGCGTCGGCAAAGGCCGCCGAATAGTGGCGGTGTCCCGGAGCCGCTCCGCCGGCGGGGAGCGCCGGGCCGTCCTGTCCCGGCGCCTGCTGCTCGGCGGCGCGGCGGCCGTGCTCCTCCCCGCGACGGTCGTGCGCGCCCAGGAGGCTCCGGCGGCCCCGGTGGATCGCGGTCCGGTGGATGCGACCGCCCTCCGGCTTCTGGCCAGCCTGCCCGGCAAGGTGATCATGGGCGCGAAGGCGGCGCCGCTGGTGACCGAGTTCGTGGATTTCAACGCGCCGGGCTGGCGGCACTCCGCCGACGACATGCGCCAGCTGCTTTTCGGTGATCCCCGCCTGGCCTATGCCGTGGTGCAGATGCCCCGGCGCGATGTGCAGTCGGTGGAGGCCGCGCGCATCGCCCTTGCCGTGCTGGCGCTTCATCCCGGCCGGTTTCAGGCCTTCTACGAGGCCCTGTCCCGGACCGAGGGGCAGATCGACGGGGTGAAGGCGCTGAACGTGGTGCGGGCCGAGGGGCTCGACCATTTCAAGATTTTCCGCGCCTCCAACCAGCCCGACGTGACCGACAGCCTCAACCGCTCGGTGGAGCTCGGGTCGGCGCTGCGGCTCATCGAGCCGCCCGCTTACGTCATCGGCGCCAACCTCTGGACCGGCGATCTGGACCTTGCCCGCAAGCGCGCGCTCATTACCGCAGCGCGGGGCTAGAGCACGCGCCGACCAGCTTGCACCGCAAGCTGGTCGGATAATGCGGTCTCTATCCTTAAGTGAGAGGGCGATTCACCGATCAAATTGATTCAATTTGATCGGATCGCGCTCTAAGCTCCCCATCCTTTTTTGCGGTTCGAGGGCGGGTCACCGGGCAGCCGATAAATCCTTCTGGATCATGCGCCGGGGGCACTGCGGGTCGAGTTTCATCGGGCGGGGGGCGCGGGGGATGCAGGCGCTGCTGGTTTCTACGCTGGTCTTTGTCGGCCTGTTCGGCGGCGCCATCGGCGCCATGCTGGGCGCGCGCCGGCTCAAGCAGCACCACCTTTCCAAAGAAACCCAGGAGGCGGTGAAGCTCGGCGTGGGCATGGTGGCCGCCATGGCGTCGCTGATCCTCGGCCTCATGACCGCTTCGGTGAAGGGGAATTTCGATTCCACCAGCAAGGACGTGCAGCAATACGCCACCTATCTGGTGACGCTGGATTCCGTGCTGCGGGACTATGGGCCGGACGCTGCCGCGGCCCGCAAGGCCCTCCTGGTCTACACGCGCTCGGCCATCGCCGAGACGTGGCCGGCGGGCGGCGATGCGGCGCCCCTGGTGAACAGCATCGCCTCGGGCCGGCAGCTTTCGGATGTGGGCCGGCAATTGCGCGGGCTCAATCCGCAGACGCCCGCGCAGACCGAGCTGCGCGCGGAGGCCATCAGCCGATACCAGTCGCTGACGACGCTGCGCTGGACCCTGATCGCGGAAAGCGCCACGCAGATCCCGACGGTCTTCACCGTCGTGCTCGTCGTCTGGCTGATCCTCATCTTCGTCAGCTTCGGCCTGTTCGCACCCATCAATGCGGTCTCGCTGGTGGTGTTCCCCCTGTGCTGCCTTTCGCTCGCCGGGGCGATCTTCCTGATCCTGGAGATGAGCTCGCCGTTCAGCGGTATCATCGTCGTGGCGCCCGATGCCATGCAGAATGCCCTGCAGCACATGGAAATGTAGGGCGCAAGACGTTGCGGCCCCGGCAGCGGCTGCGGGCCTGCTGCCCGTCCTGCGCGGTTGCGCTGCATCCTGCGACCCGCTAGAGCCTGCCTCATCGGGCGGGACGCGGGTTGTCCGCCGGGGCGCCGGGGTCGGCCACCACATGGGCGGCCGGTAGCGAAGCCTGTGGCAATCGGGGAGGCGGGAATGAGCCGCAAGGCCCTCTGGGTGGCGGCGGCGAGCGTGCTCATCGGCATGCTCGTCCTCGGTCTCAAGACTCTGGCCTGGTGGGTGACGGGATCGGTCGCCCTGTTGTCCGACGCGCTGGAGAGCATCATCAACGTGGCCGCCTCCGCGGCCGCCCTGATCGCTTTGAACGTGTCGGCCCGCCCGGCCGATTCCAACCACCAGTACGGCCACCACAAGGCCGAGTATCTCTCGGCGGTCCTGGAAGGCGTCCTGGTGGTGGTCGCGGCCTTTACCATCATGAGGGAGGCCTATAGCGGCCTGCTCGATCCCCAACTGCCGGACCAGCCGGTCAAGGGCATGCTTCTGAACGGCGCGGCGACGGTGATCAATGCCGTGTGGTGCGTGCTGCTGCTGCGGGTCGGCAAGGCCTACCGCTCCCCCGCTCTGGTGGCGGACGGCAAGCATGTGCTGACCGATGTGGTCACCTCCGTGGGCGTGCTGGCGGGCTTCATTCTGGTTCCCGTCACCGGCTGGCCCCAGCTGGACCCGCTGATCGCCGGCCTCGTGGCCCTCAACGTTCTGTGGACAGGCTGGGGGCTGATGAAGGAATCCGTGAGCGGCCTCATGGACGAGGCGGCCTCGCCGGACGTGGTGGCGCGCATCCGCGAGCTGGTGTCGATCCATGCGGCCGGCGCGCTGGAGGCGCATGACCTGCGCACCCGCCATGCGGGGCGCATGACCTTCGTGGAATTCCACCTGGTGGTGCCCGGCAGCATGACGGTGGCGGCCGCCCACGACATCTGCGACCGCATCGAGCACGCCTTCGAGCAGGACATGGACGATACGGTCATCACCATCCATGTGGAGCCCGAGGGCGAGGCCAAGCACTCCGGCGTCGTCGTGCTGTGAGGCTCAGGCGCCCTTGGGGCGGAATGCGGTGACCACCGCCGGGTCGGTTTCGATCCGGGCGGCGCCGATGAGGTCGAGGCAATAAGGAACGGCCGGGAAGACCGCGGCGAGGCATACGGCGATGGACGCCGGCTTGCCTGGCAGGTTCACCACAAGGGTGCGCCCGCGCACGCCGGCTTCCTGCCGCGACAGGATGGCGGTGGGCACCTCGTTGAGGCTGATGCGCCGCATCTGCTCGCCGAAGCCGGGCAAGGGCTTTTCGATCACCGCCGCCATGGCTTCCGGGGTCAGGTCGCGGGGGGAAGGGCCGGTGCCGCCGGTGGTCAGCACGAGGTCGAGCTGTTCCGTGTCGCACAGGGTCACCAGCGTGTCGCGCACGCTTTCGAAGCCGTCGGGAATGATGCGGTAGTCGGCGGTCCAGGCCGAGGTGATGGCATGTCTCAGCCAGGCCTCGATGGCCGGACCGCTGAGGTCCTCATAGGTGCCCGCGCTGGCGCGGTCTGAGATGGTGAGGATGCCGATGCGTGCAGGGGCCATGGCAGAGCGTTCCGGGGGGAGGCAGGTCATCCTGTGCTGACGCGACACGCACCCAAATGCAAGGGCGCGCTCAAAACGAGGCCCGCGCCCGACTGGCGCCCCCTCTCCGCCGCTGCCGGGCGCCCGCCGCCCTTTGCGCTGTACTGTATCCATGCGAACATATGTGAAAGACGGCTTTTTTTACGGAGTTCCCCGTGACGGCACATCGGAGCATGGCGGATTTCCTCACCACCCGCGAGTTGGCGGCGCTGCTGCGCGTCAAGGAGCGCAAGGTCTATGACCTTGTTGCCTCCGGTCGTCTTCCGGTCCGCCGTGTCACCGGCAAGCTTCTGTTTCCCCGCAGGGAAATCGAGAGCTGGATGGGCGGAACGGCGGAACCGCGGGGGGTGGAGGAGGCGCCCGTGGCGAGCGAGCATCCCGCCCTGCCGCTGGTGCTGTCCGGCGGCCATGATCCGCTGCTGGAATGGGCGCTGCGCGAATCGCGCTCCGGCATCGCCGCCTTCTTCGACGGTGCCCTCGATGGGCTGGAGCGCGCCGAGCGGGGCGAATGCATCGCCGTGGGGCTGCATGTGCCGGAGCTGGACGGCTGGAACGTGGGTGCGGTGGAAGGCCGCTTCGGCCGGGAGCCGTGGGTCCTGATCGAATGGGCGCGCCGGGTGCGCGGGCTCATTCACCGGCCCGGCCTTCCCAACCCGCCGAAGGGGCTGAAGGAGGTGCAGGGCCTGCGCTTCCAGGCGCGCCAGCCGGAGGCGGGCAGCGAACTGGTGCTGGAGCGGCTGCTTGCCGCTGCGAAGATGGCGCGCGCCGACCTGACGATAGTCAACACCATCGAGCGGACGGAGACGGACCTGGCGCTGGCCATCTCCAGCGGCCGGGCGGACGTGGGGCTGGGCATCGCCGCGGCGGCGCGCCTGCACGACCTGTGCTTCGTGCCCCTGCTGGAAGAGCGGTTCGACCTGCTGGTCTGGCGCAAGTCCTATTTCGATGCGCCGTTCCAGAAGCTCGTGGCCTTCTGCCGCGCACCCGCCTTCGCAGCGCGCGCGGCAGACCTCGGCGGCTATGACGTCTCGGGTTTCGGCACCGTGCACCTGAATTGCGGCTGAGCGGTCGGCTCCGGCGCGGATGAACCCGCAGTCCGTGCAGGGCGCTGACGCAGGGTCCTGCATTCTGTGTCGTTCCTTCCCAGCCTCGTAAAAGATACGCAATTACAACATATTGCCTGGATATCCGGCGGGCGGTATCAGGCTGATCAAAGTAAAAGAAAGAAACCGACAACGACGAAAGGCGACTTCATGGCCAATACGACGGCGGAGCTTGAAGCGCTCCTCATGCAGCGGGCGCTGAGCGATCCGCAGCTCCTGGCCGCAGCCGAAGGGGCGGCGGACTTCCGTATCCTGCCCGACGCGACGGTGATCAAGATCGGCGGCCAGAGCGTGATCGACCGCGGCCGCGCCGCCGTCTACCCGCTGGTGGAGGAGATCGTCGCCGTCCGCAAGGACCACAAGCTCTTGATCGGCACCGGCGCCGGCACCCGCGCGCGGCATCTTTATTCCATCGCCGCGGAGCTGAACCTGCCGGCCGGCGTGCTCTCGCAGCTCGGCGCCTCGGTGGCCGACCAGAATGCGGAGATGCTGGGCCAGCTCCTGTCCAAGTACGGGATTTCCAAGGTGGATGGCGCCGGGCTCTCGGCCGTGCCGCTCTATCTTGCGGAGGTGCATGCGGTGATCTTCGCCGGCATGCCGCCCTATTCGCTGTGGACCCGCCCCGCCGCCGAGGGGGTCATCCCGCCCTACCGTACCGATGCCGGCTGCTTCCTGCTGGCCGAGCAGTTCGGCTGCAGGCAGATGATCTTCGTGAAGGATGAGAACGGCCTCTACACCGCCAATCCGAAGACCTCCAAGGACGCCACCTTCATCGCGAAGATCTCGGTGGAGGAGATGAAGGCCCGCGGCCTGCACGATTCCATCCTCGAATTCCCCATGCTCGACCTGCTGCAGAAGGCGCGCCATGTGCGCGAGGTGCAAGTGGTGAACGGGCTCGTGCCCGGCAATCTGACCCGCGCCCTTGCCGGCGAGCATGTCGGCACCATCATCACCGCGAGCTGAAGAAGAACCGCAATGCCTGAGACCAGCACCATCAAGCACGTGGCTTCGCCGCTCGCGAGCCAGACCCTTCTCGACGGCCAGCTCACCCGCCCGGTGGCCGGCGTCAAGCCGATCCGCCTCCTGCCCTGGCTGCAGGTGGTGAAGATCGGCGGCCGCTCCATCATGGACCGGGGGCCGGAGGCGATCCTCCCCATCGTGGAGGAGATCCGCAAGATCCTGCCGGAGCACCGCCTTCTGATCCTCACCGGAGCCGGCATCCGCGCCCGCCACGTCTTCAGCGTCGGCCTTGATCTCGGCCTGCCGGTGGGCTCGCTCGCGCCGCTCGCCGCAAGCGAGGCCGGGCAGAATGGCCACATCCTGGCCTCGCTGCTGGCGCCGGAAGGGGTTTCCTATGTGGAGCACCCCACCATCGCCAGCCAGCTGGCCATTCACCTCACCGCGGCCCGCGCGGTGGTGGGCAGTGCCTATCCGCCCTACCACCACCACGAATTCCCGGGCGCGCGCATCCCGTCCCACCGGGCCGACACCGGCGCCTTCCTGCTGGCCGATGCGCTGGGCGCGGCCGGCCTGACCATCGTGGAGGATGTGGACGGGGTCTACAGCTGCGATCCCAAGGGCGAGGGCGGCGAGAACGCGCAGTTCCTCCCCGAGATCAGCGCTGCCGAGCTGGCCCAGACCGAGGGCGCGCTGCCCTTCGACCGGGCCTTGCTGGAGGTGATGGCCACCGCGCGCCACATCGAGCGGGTGCAGGTGGTGAACGGCCTGCAGCCGGGCCGCCTCACCGCCGCGCTGCGCGGCGAGCATGTGGGCACCATCGTCCACACCGGCGCGCGCCGGAACTGAAGAAAAAACCCCCCTCCCGGTGGGAGGGGGGCTCACCTCATTCCACGGCGACGATCACGTCCGACGATTTGATGATGGCGCTGGCGGCACCGCCCACCTTGAGGCCGAGATCATCCACCGATTCGTTGGTGATGGATGCGGTGAAGGTGAGGCCGTTCACCTCGATGACCACATGGGCCGTGGTGGTCCCCTTCTTGATGTCTACGATCTTGCCTGTGAAGGCATTGCGCGCGGAGACTTTCATCTTGTGTCCTTTGCGTCGGGCCTGGTTGCCAGGCCGGCCGTAGGCGAGGATGGCGCCACCGCGCAGGTGCTTCGCATGATGGCGCCGCCAACGTCTGCCCGGCCGGTGTAGCGACCCGCCGGCACCGGGGCAATTCGTGGAAACCCTTAGAGCGCGATCCGATCAAATTGACTCAATTTGATCGGTGAATCGCCCTCTCACTTAAGGAAAGAGAACGCGTTATCCGATCCGCTTGCGATGCAAGCTGATCGGCGCGTGCTCTAGCCTGCCGGGCTTCCGGCGCCTCGCGCAGCGGGCCGGCGCAAAAAAAGGACCCGCCCGAGGCACCGGGCGGGTCAGGACGCGCAAAGGGATAAGAAAGGCGTTCACGCCGCCGGCGGCACGTCCAGCGCCCGGAAGATGGCGCAGCGGCGGAAGGCGTCCATGGATGGCGGCTCGTTCTTCTGCGAGCAGTATTTCGCCACCAGCTTGGCGAGGCCCTTGATGTCGCGGCCGGAGGTTTCCGGGAACATCATCACCAGCTTGTCGATGATCTCGTCGGAGAGGGGCAGGCCGAACTGGTCGGCCATCACGCGCCAGATCTTGCGCCGGTCGTCCGGGCCGGGAGAATGGTATTTGATGAGGGCGATGCAGCGCGAGATGATGGCCTCGTCGATGTCGTCCACCCGGTTGGTGGTGAGGAACAGAAGGCCGTTGAAATATTCGAGCACGCGCAGGAACACGCCCACCACCGCATTCATGGTGAGGTTGTCCTGCCGGCGCTTGATATAGACGTCGGCCTCGTCGATCAGCATCACCGCGCCCCAGCGCTGGGCGCGGGTGAGGGCGTCCTTCAGCGCCTGCTCCATATGGGCGACGTCGAGCCCGAGCTGGCCGGAATGCACCCGGTAGAGCGGGCGCTGGATGATCTCGGAATAGACTTCGGCGGTCAGGGTCTTGCCCACGCCGGGCGGGCCGGCGCAGAGCACGGTGGTGCCGCCGGACTTGCCGGCCACCACGTCGTCCATCAGCGTGTTCATCTCGGCGGTGAGGATATCGATGAGGTCGGTCTGTTCCGGCGGCAGCACCAGCTTCTGCTTCAGTTCCGGGTGGTATTGATAGGGCCGGATATCGTCCACATGCACCCAAACATGGTGGTGCAGGTCCAGATGGAACATGAGGATGAGGGGATGCACCGGCATTTCGGTGAAGGCGCCCTTGGGAACGCTTTCCTTCGCCGCGCGCAGGGCCTCGTCCACCGCCATGTGGAACAGGTTCTGCTTCTCCGCCTTCTTCACGATCTTGTCGAGGAAGAAGCCGGAGGTCTCCAGCCCCAGGGTACGCTCGCCCAGCAGCTCCTCGTCATTGACGAGGCGCGCCTCGCTGCCGGAGGAGGAGAGCACGAGGACGGACTTGCGCGCCCAGTCCGTGTCGCGGCGGTTGGCGGTGGGGTCTTCGGCGAAGATGCCGGTTCCCTTGCCGGAGAATTGGTGTCCGTAGCGGCCGCGCCAGTCGAAGTAGCGGCTGATCTGGTCGTCGAAGGATTTCAGCAGCCCCGCATCCTCCATCAGCCAGCCCTTGGCCGCCAGGGTGCCGGGGATGGTGAGGCCGCGCAGGTCCTTGGAGCGGATGAGCAGGTTTTCCACCTGGGTCTTGCCGCGGTTGTTGGCCTTCAGCTCCACGATGATGCGGCCGGCCTCCTCCTCCCCCGGCGGGGTGTAGTCGAGGCGGGTGATGAGGAACGGCTCGGGCCGGCCGTTGGGGTTCATGCGGAACAGCCAGCCGCGGATGCACACCTTCACGAAATAGAGGGCGATGGCGCCGGCCAGGTCCTCCAGCTCCTCCGGGGCGAAGCGGCGGCCGTCGTCGCGGAACACTCCCACCAGGTTGGAGAGCTGCTCCTCCTGCCCGCGCAGGGCGGCGTCGCCGGACTTCAGCACAAGGTCGTGCAGATGGGCGAGGGCGTCGGGCCGCAGGGCGTCGAGTCCCACTTCCATGCGGGTGGAAAGGCGGGGCTGGGCCAGAAGGTGGGCCTGTTCCGGGAAGGCTTCGACGAGGGATTCGACGACCAGGCGTTCGACGACGATCTTCATCTCGACCTCACGGTGGCGATGTCCGGGCTTCGACAAAATGGCCGACGTGCGACAGGCCCAGGCATCGAATGGCGGTTGCGGCAGGGTTCCTTGAGGCCATAGCAAGAACGGGGCCGCCTGCCTCCGTAATGTCCCGGAGGCCGGTGGCGGGAGCCAAGCCGTGCTGTCCCGTTGGGCAGGCGGGCGCTCAAGCCGGCGCCAAGCGCCCCGGCGGGAGCCCGCGCAGGTGCCGGGCAACCGCTTGGAAAGCAGAAGGAAAGTACGGTCGGTCGCCACCTCGCGGCAGGGGCTCCAATCACTGAAATCCGCCTGAAATTTCAGCTTGAACGTCAAAGCAAAATAGCTTTGTATCTTATCTATTCCCGGCGCCGGGTGGCGGCGGGCCGGTGTCCCCGACCGCCCAGGGAGAGTGCTCCGTCGCCATGCTCGTCCAGCAGATCATCAACGGCCTGATGCTCGGGGCCATCTACATGCTGGTGGCGGTGGCCTTCACGCTCGCCATCGGCGTGCTGAATTTCCTGAACTTCTCTTTGCCGGGCCTGTTCATGGTGGGCGGCATGCTGGCCTTCGGGCTGATGAAGGCGGGCTGGCCCTTCCTTCTGGCCAGCGCCGGGGCCCTGGCGGCCGCCGCCTTCATCTCCCTGCTGGTGGAACGCTTCGCCTACCGGCCCATGCAGGGCGGCGACCCGGAGGTGCCGCTTGTCTCCTCCCTCGGCTTCCTGGTGCTCATGGAGAACCTCGCGCTGATCCAGTACGGCTCGGACCAGCAGGCCTTTCCCGCCCTCCTGCCGGATATGAACCTGCGGCTCGGCGGCTTGGTGGTGGGCATCGCCCAGCTGGTTTCGCTGGTGCTGTCCCTGGCCCTGGTGGCGTTCCTCTCCTGGTATCTTTCCGCCACCGCGGCCGGCCGGCG
Source organism: Xanthobacter sp. AM11 (assembly GCF_047444035.1). NCBI lineage: Bacteria > Pseudomonadati > Pseudomonadota > Alphaproteobacteria > Hyphomicrobiales > Xanthobacteraceae > Xanthobacter > Xanthobacter sp. AM11. Next base: position 501,626 of record NZ_JBLAOA010000001.1, on the reverse strand, counting down.
CATCCGCACCGTGGCGGAAAACCGCGAGACGGCCCTGCTCATGGGCATCGACATTTCCCGCCTGGTGCCGCAGCTGTTCGTGGCTTCGGCCCTTTTGGCGGCTCTGGCCGGCATCCTGTTCGCGGTGAACTACCAGCAGGTGTCCCCCTTCATGGGCGAGGGGGTGGGCTTCAAGGGGGTTGCCGCCATGATCGTCGGCGGCATGGGGTCCATCTGGGGCGCGGTGCTGGGCGGGCTCCTGATCGGCCTTGCGGAAGTGCTCTCCATCTCCTTCCTCGGCGCCGACGTGGTGAACATCACCGTCTACGGCCTCCTGCTCCTCATCCTCATCCTGCGGCCGCAAGGCCTCGTGGGCCGCGCGGCCAGCCGGGAGAAGCTTTAATGAGCGGCTATCTCACCGGCGTCCTCGTCGTCCTCGCCTTCAACGTCATGGCGGCCTATGCGGTCTATCTGCCGCTGGCGGCGGGCCAGCTGAACCTCGGCATCGCCGGCTTCATGGCCATCGGCGCCTATGCCTCGGCCTTCCTCACCAATGAATATATGTGGCCCATGTGGGCCGCGATTCCGGTGGGGTCGGCCCTCGCCGGCCTGGTGGGCCTCGCCATCGGCTTTCCGGTGCTGCGCACCCACGGAATCTACTTCGCCATGGCCACCTTCGCCCTGGGGCAGGTGATTTCGGCGCTGTTCCTCAACCTCGAAGTGGTGGGCGGCGCGGCCGGCTATCCCGTCACCGATTACGCCGGGCCGAACGTGGTGTTCGCGGCGGCGGCGGGGGTGGTGGTGCTCATGGTGCTGCTCTCGCGCACGCGGTTTGCGCTCTATCTCACCGCGGTGAAGAGCGATGCCACCGTGGCGGACCTGCTCGGGGTTTCCGTGCGCGGGGTGAAGGTGGCGGCCTTCGCGCTGGGGGCGGCGGTGGCGGGCTTCGGCGGCTCCCTCTACGCCCACCACTACAATTTCGTGGAGGCCCAGCACTTCAATGTGCTGCTCTCGGTCTTCACCGTGCTCTACGTGCTGTTCGGCGGCACGCAGACGGTGTGGGGGCCGCTGGTGGGCGCCGCCTTCTTCACCCTGGTGCCGGAACTGCTGCGCGCCTCCGACCAGTGGCGCTATGCGCTGTTCGCGGTGTTCATCATCCTGTTCATGGCGGTGCGGCCGCAAGGGCTCGTCACCACCACCCTTCTGCCCCGGTTGCGCCGGCGCAGGCCGGAGGCCTCGTCATGACCGCGGCCCTTGCCATCACCTCCCTCACCAAGTCGTTTGCGGGCGTCAGGGCCATCCGCGACCTCACCTTCGCCGTGCCCAAGGGCGTCACTACCGCCCTCATCGGCCCCAACGGCGCGGGCAAGACCACCGTGTTCAATCTGGTGAGCGGCGTCTATGGGGTGGATGCCGGGCGCATCGAGGTGAACGGGGTGGACGTGACCCGCCTGCCGTCGCGCAAGCGCATCGGCACCGGCGTGGCGCGCTCGTTCCAGAACATCCGCCTCATGCCGCACCTGTCGGTGCTGGAAAACCTGCTGGTGGGCCAGCATGTGCGCGCCTCCTCGCTGGCCGCGCTGCTCACCCCCTACCGCCTCGTCCCGGGCCATCGCTGGAAGCGGGAGGCGCGCGCGGCGCTGGAGGAGAGCGGCCTCGGCCGCTGGGCGGACGAAACCGTCTCGGCGCTGCCCTATGGCGTGCGCAAGCGCATCGACCTCGTGCGCGCCACCCTCGCCGGGGCGAGCCTCCTGATGCTGGACGAGCCGGCCGCCGGCCTCAATCCGTCCGAGACCAACGCGCTGCGCGACCACCTGCGGGCCCTGATGGCCAAGGGCATCACCCTGCTGGTGGTGGAGCACGACATGCATTTCGTGGATTCCGTCTGCGAAAACGTGGTGGTGCTGAACTTCGGCGAGAAGATCGCCGAGGGCCCGCTCTCCCGGGTGCGGCAGGACCCGAAGGTGCGCGAGGCCTATATCGGCACGGACGAGGAGGCCTGAGCCATGGCGCTGCTGGAAGTCTCCGCCCTCAGCGTCTCCTATGGCCGGGTCGCCGCCCTCACCGACGTGTCGCTGAAGGTGGAGGAGGGCGAGGTCGTCACCGTGCTCGGCGCCAACGGCGCGGGCAAGAGCACCCTGCTCAAGGCCATCCTCGGGGCGGTGCCGGCCAAGGCCGGCGGCATCACCTTTGCCGATGCCGACCTGACCCGCGCGGCGCCCCACCGGCGCATGGCGCAGGGGCTGGTGCTGGTGCCGGAAGGCCGGCGCATCCTCATTTCCCTCACGGTGGAGGAAAACCTGCTGCTCGGCGCCCACATGCGCCGCGACGGGCAGGCCGTGCAGCGGGAGATGGACGCCATCTATGCGCGCTTCCCCAACCTTGCGGAGCGCCGCCACATGCTCGCCTCCTGCCTCTCCGGCGGGGAGCAGCAGATGCTGGCCATCGGCCGCGCCATGATGGCGAAGCCGCGGCTGATGATGCTGGACGAGCCCTCCCTCGGCCTCTCGCCCTTGTTCGTCTCGCGCCTGTTCGACCTGATCGGCGAGCTCAATGCCGGCGGCCTTTCCGTGCTGCTGGTGGAGCAGAACACCGGCCGCGCGCTGAAGGCGGCCCACAGCGCCACGGTGCTGGAGCTGGGCAAGGTCAGCATGGCCGGCAACCCGGCGGTGCTCGCCGCCGACCCGCGCCTGCAGGACGCCTATCTCGGCGGCGGCGCCCATCCATGACCTCGAAAAGCACAATCCAGAGAGGAGTGAGGGACATGAAGAAAAGCATGGCGTTCGGCGCCGGCCTTCTGCTGACGCTCGTTGCCGCCGGCGCGGCGCGCGCCGAGGACGCGCTCGTCCTCGGCTACATGATGGCCAAGAGCGGCCCTTATGTGAGCCTTGCCAACACCAACGAGGTGGCGGTGGACATGGCGGTGGAGGAGATCAACGCCAAGGGCGGCATCAACGGCCGCAAGATCAGGGTGGTGAAGTTCGACACCGCCGGCGATCCCAAGCAGGCCACCACCGCCGTGCGCTCCTTCGCCCAGGATGCTGGCGCGCTCGCCGTCATCGGCCCGTTCTCGTCCTCGGAAGTGCGCACCACCTTCCCGGTGGGCGAGCGCGAGGGCATCGCCCAGATGTCCATGGCCTCCTCCGCTCCAGGCCTCACCAAGGGCTTCACCTACGGCTTCCGCAACACCACCGACGAGGGCCGGGTGATCGACCAGGTGCTCGGCGCCCTGAAGGACAAGAAGCTGCCCATGGCCACCGGCGCCGCCGCTTATGCCACCGACGACGTGGTGTCCAAGTCCATCGGCACCGTGGTGGTGCCGAAGATGTTCGAGAAATACGCCATCCCCTCCAAGGGCGCGGTGGATTTCCAGCTCGCCGCCTTCGACCTCTCGCCCCAGGTGGCGCAGCTGAAGCAGATGGCCCCGGACGTGGTGGGCCTCGGTTCGCCGCCCGAAGGCGCGGTGAACATCGCCAAGGAGCTGAAGCGCCAGGGCGTGTCCACCCGCCTCATCGGCGGCACCACCATTGCCGATCCCGAGCTGCCCAAGCGCATGGACGGCGCCGGCGAGACCATGACCATCGGCACCACCTTCTTCCCGGAGGTGAACGACAAGACCAAGGCCTTCACCGCGGAATTCGGCAAGCGCACCAAGGCCGCCGGCCTCACCCGCACCGATCCGAACCAGATGGACGCCTCGGTCTACGACATCGTCTATCTCTACGCCGAGGCCATGAAGCGGGCCGGCACCACCGGCGACAAGGCCAAGCGCGCCGAGGAGCGCGCCGCCATCCGCGACCAGCTGGCGAAGCTGAAAGACTATGCCGCGCTCGAGGGCGCCATCTCCTTCACCGACGGTGACGCGGTGAAGCCCGTCTACATCCTTGAGGTGAAGGGCGGGAAGTGGACCCTCCTCGACACGCGGATGCCGAACTGACCTCGCGTCCGCGTCGGGTCGGCGCCCCTGCTCCACCCCCTTGCCGGGGGCGCCGACCCGCTTTCGTCCTGTTGCAGCAGAGGATGCCATGACCGGCACCGCCCTTCACTTCTCCATCCATGCGGATGGCCGCTCCCAAGAGGAAGTCCTCGTCATCCGCACCGCTGTCATCGCCGGCTGGACCGGCCGCGACAAGGCGGCGCTGGAAAAGCACATTGTGGAGCTGGAAGTCCTCGGGGTGCAGCGCCCGGCCACCACGCCCATCTATTACCGCGTGGCCGCCGCCCGCCTCACCACCGCCCCGGTGATCGAGTGCGCGGGTGCCGATTCCTCCGGCGAGGTGGAGTTCGTGGTGATCGAGAGCGGCGGGCGCCGTTACCTCGGCGTCGGCTCCGACCATACGGACCGCGCCGTGGAAACCTATGGCATCACCGTTTCCAAGCAGATGTGCGACAAGCCCGTGGCCCCCGAGCTGTGGGCCCTCGACGAGGTGCTGCCGCACTGGGACAGCCTGGTGCTGCGTTCGTTTGCGGTAACCGGCGGGGTGCGGATGCTCTATCAGGAAGGCGCAGTCTCGGCCATGCTGCCGCCGCTGGAGATCCTGGCCGGATTCGGCGCGGAGCTGGGCAGCGGCGCGGCCATGTTCTGCGGTACGCTGGCGGCCCATGGCGGCATCCGGCCGGCGGACCGGTTCGAGTTCGAGATCGAAGACCCTGTCCGTGGCCGTGTCATCCGCCACGGCTATGATGTGAAGGTGCTGCCCATCGCCGGCTGACCCGCGCCGTGGGAGCCCCTGGAGGCGAGGGGATGCAGGGCGAGGTGCATGGCGAAGGGGAAGGCGAGGGGGAAGGCGTGGCGGCCGATGCCGCCGGGCATGTGCGTTCCCTGCGCGACGAGGCCTACGAGCTCATCAAGGAGCGCATCATCCGGTGCGTCTTCCGCCCGGGCGAGGCCCTGAGCGAGGCCCAGGTGGCCGCCGGCCTCCGGCTCGGGCGGACCCCGGTGCGCCAGGCGTTCGACCGCCTCATGCGCGACGGGCTGGTGGAGGTGCTGCCGCGCAAGGGCATCATCGTGCGCCCCATCACCGAAGACGAGGTGCGCGACATGGCGGACGTGCGCCTGCTGAACGAAGGCTTCTGCGCCCGCCTCGCCGCCGAGCGCGCCGACCCGGAGCATCTGGCCGCCCTGACCGAGAATGTGCGGCGCGGCGGCATCGCCGCGGCGGAGGGCAATGTGACGGTGCTGATGTCCCTCGACCGCGAGTTCCATGCCACCATCTCCTCCGCCGCGCGCAATGCGGTGCTGGGGGACATCCTGCGGAACCTGCACGAGCGCGCGCAGCGGGTGTGGTTCGTTTCCCTGCGCGATGCCGGGCATCACCGCCGGGTGGTGGAGGAGCATGCCGCCATCGCCGATGCCCTGGCCCGCCGCGACGGGCCGGCGGCCGAGGCGGCGACGCAGGCGCACATCCTCTCCTTCGCCGCCAATCTCACCCGCCAGCTCTGATCAGCCCAGCCACATCCCCACCAGCGCCGCGGCGATGACCCACAGCGCGAGATTGCCCCAGAAGGCGCGCTTCGCCTCCGCCCGGCCGATGCCTTCCAGGGAGCCGGGGGACAGGCGGATGCCGTCGCGGGTGGCCTCGTCCAGTTGCTCCATCACCCGGGCGGTGCGGGTCAGCAGGCCGGGCAGGGTGGTGGCGAAGTGGCCCATCTCTCCGAGGCCCGTTCCCACCCGCTGGATCTGGCCCACCGGGCCGAGATTGCGGGCGATCCAGTCCTCCACCACCGGGGCGGCGGTGCTCCACATGTCGAGCTGGGGGTCGAGGGAGCGGGCGACGCCTTCCACCACCACCATGGTCTTCTGCAGCAGCAGCAGCTCCGGCCGCGTCTGCATGTCGAACAAGGCGGTCACTTCCAGAAGCAGCGCCAGCAGACGCGCCATGGAGATCTGGTCGGCGCGGCGCGAATGGATCGGCTCGCCGATGGCGCGGATGGCGAGGGCGAAATCGTCCACCGAATGGTGGAACGGCACGTAGCCCGCCTCGAAATGCACTTCCGCGGTGCGCCGCCAGTTGCGGGTGATGAAGCCGTAGAGGATTTCGGCGAGGAAGCGCCGCTCCTTCAGCCCCAGGCGGCCCATGATGCCGCAATCCACCACCACCAGGCGGCCCTGCGCGTCCACGAACAGATTGCCGGGGTGCATGTCGGCATGGAAGAAGCCGTCGCGCATGGCCTGCCGCAGGAACGACTGCATGACGATGCGGGCGATCTCCTTCGGGTCGTGCCCGGCGGCGATGATGGCGTCCTTGTCGGAGAGCTTGATGCCGTCGATCCACTCGGTGGTCAGCACCTCGCGGCTGGAGCGGTCCCAGTCCACGCGGGGCACGTGGATTTCCGGGTCGTCCTGCGTGTTCTCGGCCAGCTCGGCATAGGCGGCCGCCTCCAGCCGCAGGTCCATCTCCATGGAGACGGAGCGGGCGAGGGTGTCCACCACCGTCTCCAGCCGCAGGCGCCGGCCCTCGGCGAAATTCTGCTCGCCGAAGCGGGCCATGCGGCGGAAGGTGCCCATGTCGGAGGCGAAGCGGCGGGAGATGCCGGGCCGCAGGATCTTCACCGCCACCGTGCGGCTGCTGCCGTCCGGCTCCACGGCCTGCGCCTTGTGGACCTCGGCGATGGAGGCGGCGGCCACGGCGGGGCCGAAGGCGGCGAACACCTCCGCCACCGGCCGCTCGAAGGCGTCCGCCACGGTCGCTTCCGCCACCGCCTGGCCGAAGGCGGGCATGCGGTCCTGCAGCACTTCCAGGTCGCGCGCCACCCCGGCGCCCACCACGTCCGGGCGGGTGGCGAGGAACTGGCCGAGCTTCACATAAGACGGGCCGAGGCGCGACAGGGCGGCGGAGAAGCGCGCCGCGCGCGTGCCGGCATCCTTGCGGGCGATGAGGCGGGCGATGCGCAAGAGGGGGCGCGCCAGCGGCGGCGCCGAGGCCGGCGAGACGAGGGAGAGCACGCCCTCGCGGGCGAGCACGTATCCGGCCCGGGCAAGGCGCGTGGCATCGGCGACGAGAAGGAAGATCATGGTCGGCATCCGCCGGCTCGGGGGCCCGCCATCAGATGCGGAAGCCCCAGTGGAGGGCCACGACGCCGCCGGTCATGCGGGTGAAGTCCACGCGGGCGAAGCCGGCATCGCGCATCATCTGGGCGAAGGCCTCCGCGCTGGGGAAGCGGCGGATGGATTCCACCAGATACTGGTAGGGCTCGGCATCCCCCGCCACGCGCTTGCCCAGCTCGGGGATCACGCGGAAGGAGAAGGCGTCGTAGATCTTGTCCAAAAGCGGCACGTCCACCTTGGAGAATTCCAGCACGAAGGCGCGCCCGCCGGGCTTCAGCACGCGGCGCATCTCCTTCAGCGCCAGCGGGATGCGCGGCACGTTGCGGATGCCGAAGGCGATGGTGACCGCATCGAAGCTCATGTCGGGAAAGGGCAGGGCCTCCGCATTGGCCTCAAAGAAGGTGACCTTCTCCCCGAGGCCGCGCTTCTCGGCCCGCTCGCGCCCCACCGCCAGCATGTCGGCATTGATGTCGGCGACGATGGCGCAGGTGCCCGCGCCGCCCGCTTCCACCACGCGGAAGGCGACGTCGCCGGTGCCGCCGGCAAGGTCCAGAAGGCGGAAGTCCCGCCCGGTCTGCGGCGGGCGCATCTTGGAGACCAGGGCATCCTTCCAGACCCGGTGCAGGCCGCCGGACATGAGGTCGTTCATGATGTCGTAGCGGCGCGCCACCTTGTGGAACACGTCGTCCACCAGCGACTGCTTCTCGCCGAGGGGGACGGTGCGGTAGCCGAAATGGGTCTGGGCCGGGTTTTCGCCGGCCGTCGGCTCGGTGGTCGGGTCCGTCATGGGGGTCGGGGCCGCGCTGTTGGTCATGGCGCGGGACCTTATCGGATGATGCCGGCGCGCGCCAGAAAGCCGGAGGGCGGCCCCTGGGGGTTGGGCCGCGACAGATGGAACCCCTCCGTTCGGCCGGCCCCGGTCCATGCGGGCGGGCTCACTGCCCGCCGCGGCCCTTTGCGGGCTTGGCAAGGCCATGGGCGAAGCCGGCCACGTCGAATTCCAGCCCGTCCGCAGTGTAGCGCAGATCGGTGTCCCGCGCGCTCGCCGCCGCCCCGCGCAGGGGGAGGGACAAGGAGTGGCCCATGCGCCGCTTGCGGGCGGCGATTTCTTTCCGCAGCGGAAAGATCGGAACGTTGATCGTGATCGTCATAGCCACGCTCCAAAAGTATTTCGCGCGTCGAAGTGGACGTGGAGTTGTTACAATCCTTAACGAATAAGTAACACTTCCATGCCGTGAGGGCGTGCTTCTATGGCACCGCCACATAACGCGGGCTGAACCCGGCGTTTATTGGGCGTTCATGGGGATGAACCAGGGCTTAATCGCGGAGCGCGGCGGGTGTGGCAAATGGGGCGCAGGCGGTGGCGCGCCGGCCTCACTCGGCCGCCGGGCGGGCGAGGCGCCAATGGGCGAGGATGGCCCGCAACGCCGCGGGTTTCAGCGGCTTGTTGAGGATTTCCATGTCCGCCGCGCGGGCCGCGTCGCGCACCTTCTTGGTGCGATCGGCGGTGATGAGGACGGCGGGCAATGTCCCCAGTTTCCACCTCAGCGCCATCACCGCCTCGATGCCGTGGCCGCCGTCCAGGTGGTAGTCCACCAGGGCGATGTCGGGGGTGCGGCGGGCGGTGAGCAGCTTCTCCAAGGCGGTGTTGGCGTCGGGGGCGGTGATCACCTCGCAGCCCCAGCCGGTCAGCAGCAGGTCCATGCCCTCCAGGATGGCCGGCTCGTTGTCGATGGCCAGGATGGTGAGCCCGTCGAGGGGCGCCCCGCGCCGGGCGGGGGCGGGTGCCATAAGGGGCTCCTCGGGCATGGAGACGGCCACCGGCAGCTCCACGGCGAAGATGGAGCCGCGGCCGGGGGTGGAGCGGATCGACACCTTGTGCTCCAGCACCCGGGCGATGCGCTCCACGATGGACAGGCCGAGGCCGAGGCCGCGCGCCACCTTCGCCCCCTGGTCGAGGCGCTGGAACTCCTGGAACACCAGCCGGTGCTTGGAGCGCGGAATACCCACGCCGGTGTCGTAGACCTCCACGCGCAGCCGCCCTGCCTGCCGGCGGCAGCCCACCAGGATGCGCCCGCGCGGCGTGTACTTGACCGCATTGGATATGAGGTTCTGCAGCAGGCGCCGCAGCAGCCGCCGGTCCGAGCGCACCGCCAGCGTGCAGGGCACGAAGGTGAGCTTGAGGTTCTTCTCCTGCGCCAGCGGCGCGAATTCCATCTCCAGCGGCTTCAGCACGTCGGCGATGCGGAAGGGGGCGATCTCCGGGCGCATGACGCCGCTGTCGAGCCGGGAGATGTCCAGCAGGGCGGCGAGGATCTCCTCCACCGATTCCAGCGAGGCATCCACATTGCCGGCCAGGCGCTCCTCCTCCGGCCCCTTGGCGCGCTCCACCAGGCTCGTCACGTAAAGGCGCGCGGCGTTGAGCGGCTGGAGGATGTCGTGGCTTGCGGCGGCGAGGAAGCGGGTCTTGGAGAGGTTGGCCTCGTCGGCCTCGGCCTTGGCCTTCTCCAGGGCCTGGTTCAGGCGCTCCAGCTCCTCGGTGCGCTCGCGCACGCGGCGTTCCAGGGTTTCGTTGGCGCGCTCCAGGGCGAGGGCGGCTTCCACGCTCGCGGTGATGTCGGTGAAGGTCACGGCGATGCCGCCGTCGGGCATGGGGTCGGACCGCGCCTCGATGACCGCGCCGCGCTGGTGCAGGCGCTCGGAGAAGTCCGGGCGGGGGTTGGCATAGCGCGCCACGCGCGCGCGCATGTTGTTGCCGGCCTCGTCCGCCGGGGCATCGGCGAGGATGTCGCGCAGGGGCACGCCCACCGCATAGCATTCCGCCGGCAGGTCCAGCATCTGGCCGAACTGGCGGTTCCAGCAGACGAGCCGCAGCTCGCGGTCGAACACGGCGATGCCCTGGCGCACGTGGTCGATGGCGCTCTGCAGCAATTCGCGATTGTACTGGATGGCGGCGGAGGCATCGTCCAGCAGCTTCAGGGCCGCCTTGGTGGAGACGGTGCGCTTGCGCAAAAGCAGCGAGAGCACGAGGCGCGAGGAGGCGGCCCCCACCGCCGAGGCCAGAAGGTGCTCGGCATAGCGCACGGTGCCGGCGTCGGCCTCCCGGTGGGCGTCGAGGGTGAAGCCGTGCTGGCGCGCATAGCCTTCGAACGAGGCGCGCGCCCGGTCCGTGCCCAGATAGCGCTCCACCGTGGCCATCACCTCGCCGAGGGTGACCGAGGAGCGCCAGCGCAGGAAGGCGGGGCGGAACTGGGTGCGCTCGGCTCCGCCGGCGAACAGCCGGGCCTGGACCCGCTCGATCTGGCTCGGCCGCGTGAGGAAGGACACCACCACCAGAAGCAGCGTGTTGACGGCGAGGCTCCAGGTGACGCCGTGGGCGAGCGAGCCGGCGGACAGGCCGAGGAGGGCGGTGGGCCGCAGCAGGGTGAGGCCGAACGGGCCGGTGTCCACCAGCGCGCTGGAGACGAGCTTGGCCTCCGCCAGGCTGGGCAGCAGCAGGGTATAGGCCCACAGGGCCATGCCGGCGGTGATGCCCGCGATGGCGCCCTTGGCGGTGGCGCGCTGCCAGATGAGGCCGGCGGCGAAGGCCGGCCCCACCTGGGCGATGGCGGCGAAGGAGAGAAGGCCGATCTGCGCCAGCTGCACGTCGCCGGTGGTGCGGTAATAGAGATAGGCGAGCAGGATGATGACGAAGATGGCCACCCGCCGCACCGACAGCAGCAGGTTCATCATGTCGCCGCGCTGGCCCTCGTCCGCCAGCCCGTCCGCCCGCAGGCCGCTGGCATCGGCCGCCTGCGCCCGGCGGCGCAGCAGCAGCGGCATCACCAGGTCGTTCGACACCATGATGGCGATGGCCACGCATTCCACGATGACCATGGCGGTGGCGGCGGAAAGGCCGCCCACGAAGGCGAAGAGGGCGAGCGCCTCGGAGCCTGCGGCCAGGGGGGCGGCGAGCACATAGACGTCGCTATCCACCATGCCCAGCGGAAACAGCGTCATCCCCGCCAGCGCCAGCGGCACCACGAACAGGTTGATGAGCACGAGATAGAGCGGGAACAGCCAGCGGGCGCGGCGGATCTCGCTCTCGGAGGTGTTTTCCACCACCGCCACATGGAACTGTCGCGGCAGAAGCAGGAAGGCCCCGGCCGAGAGGATGGTCATGGTCAGCCAGTTTTCCAGGGACAGCCCGCGCTCGAACGGCGCGGTCACATCCGCCTCCCGCGCTGCGTGCCAGAGCTGGGTGGGGCCGTCGAACAGCACGAAGGTGACGAGCGCCCCCACCCCGAGGAAAGCCGCCAGCTTCACCAGGGATTCGGTGGCGATGGCGAGCATCAGCCCGTCCTGGTGCTCGGTGGCATCCGAATGGCGCGTGCCGAACAATATGGCGAAGGCGGCCATGGCGCAGGCCACGAACAAGGCGAGGTCGCCCACCAGCGTGCCGCGCCCGCCCGAGCCGGCGAAATGGCCCAGCATGGCCACCAGCGAGGCGGACACCGCCTTGAGCTGCAGCGAGATGTAGGGAATGGCGGCGATGATCGCCACCAGGGTGACGATGGCGGCGATGCCCTGATGCTTGCCGTAGCGCGCGGCGATGAAGTCCGCGATGGAGGTGATGTTGTTGGCCTTGGCCAGCCGCACCACCCGCAGGAACACCGGCGCCCCCAGCGTCATCAGGATGATGGGGCCGAGATAGATGGTGAGAAAGTCGAAGCCCTGCGTGGTGGCGAGCCCCACCGAGCCGAAGAAGGTCCAGGAGGTGCAGTAGACTGCCAGCGACAGGGAATAGATGAGCGGGCGCGGCGTGCGCCGCCGGCCCGGCCGCAGCCGATCCCCGTAGCTCGCAATGGCGAACAGGAGCCCGATGTAGGCGAGCGCCGCAAAGATGACCACCGAGGCCTGAAGCATGTCCCCCGTCCGGCGGCGTGCCCGCGCAGGCCGCCCATTCTTGTTCTCTTTGCCGGAACCTCAACACTTCATCGCCGGCTTGTCCAGCGGATGGGACAAGGGGGCGCCTCACCCGCCGATGAAGAAGTCCACGGCAAGGGCCACCACGGGGGCCTGCCAGGCGTGGGGCCCGTTATATTCCAGGTAGGTCACCTCATAGCCCGCTTCCTTCAGCAGGGCCGAATGCACCCGGCCGCTGCGGGCGACGGGAATCTGCTCGTCATTGACCCCGTGGGAGATGAAGACGCGCGGCGCCCCCTCCTGCCGGTGCACCGACATGAAGCCGGCGGACGAGGCGATGACATGGGTCACGAAATGCCCGTTGCTGAGGCCGAGGGAGAGGGCGTAGCTGCCCCCGTCCGAATGGCCGGCGAAGGCGATGCGCGCCGGATCGAGGGGGAAGCGGGCGGCGACGGCGGCAAGGGCGGCTTCCAGGCGCTCGCGGTCCGGCCCGTTGCCGGCGATCACGATGTCCCAGGTGGGAAAGACCGATTGCGGCACCAGCAGCAGGAAGCGGTGCCGGGCGGCGTGCGCCTCCATCATGGGCAGGATCTTTTCCGCGCTGCCGCCGCCGCCATGGAACAGCACCATCAGCGGCGCCGGCGCCTGAGGGTCGAGCCCCTCCGGCACCAGGAGCATGGCGTCGCGCGCGGGCGAAAGGCCCAGCCCATGGCGGCCGGGGGGCAGGGGCGGCAGGGCGCCCGGGGCGTCGGGCGGGGGTGGGGCGAAGGCGATGCGTCCGGCAAGGTTCGGGTCGAGCATGACTGGCCCTATGGTGTGTCCGTGTCTGGTCTACCGTATTCAGAAGACCGCGGCAGCACACATGCCCGACGCCGGCGCGTCAAGCCGCCGGGCCGGCGGTCGCAGCCTCCATGGCGTCGCGCAGCTTCACCACATCGCGCTGGAGCTGGATGGCCGCCGGCAGGTCCAGCCCGGTCGCCGCCAGCACGCAGCCGGGAATGCTGCGCGCCTTGTCCCGCAGGGCGAGGCCGGGCGGGGTGAGGCGCACGCGGACCACGCGCTCGTCCTCGCTGTCGCGGGTGCGGGTCACATGCCCCATGGCCTCCAGCCGCTTCAGCAGCGGGGTGAGGGTGCTCGATTCCAGGCCCAGGGTCTGGCCGATGGCGCCCACCGGCTGGTCGTCCTTCTCCCACAGGGCGACCATGACCAGATATTGCGGATAGGTGAGGCCGATGCGCTCCAGCAGCGGCTTGTAGAAGCGGGTGAAGGCGAGGCTGGCGGAATAGAGGGCGAAGCAGAGCATGTCCTCCACCGGCGGCAGGGGCGGGGCGGGGTGCGGGGCGCTGTTCGGCATGATGCCTCCTGGTGCAGCGTCGCCTGGAACGAATCCGGCGGCGCGAGAATGGTCGGCTAAAAATAATTATCGCGCGATCTAATCGCAAGCTGTTGACGCGACCGAGGGGTACAGCTATATAAATTGCACACGATTAAATCGCGTCATAAATTTATGACGCGGTGCAGCCAAGGAGAAAGACCATGCCCGTGAATGTCCTCTACAGCACCTCCGCCCGCGCCACCGGCGGCCGCGACGGTCACTCCGCCACCCTCGACGGCGCCGTGGACGTGAAGCTCTCCACCCCGAAGGAACTGGGCGGCGGCGGTGGCGATGGTGTCAATCCCGAGCAGCTCTTCGCCACGGGCTATGCGGCCTGCTTCCTCGGCGCCATGAAGTTCGTGGCCTCCCAGGGCGGCCCGAAGGTTCCGGCCGATGCCAGCGTCACCTCCACCGTGGGCATCGGCCCGCGCTCGGAAGGCGGCTTCGGCCTTGCGATCGCCCTCGCCATCTCCCTGCCGGGGGTGGAGCGCGAGGCGGCGCAGGCGCTGGTGGAGAAGGCGCACCAAGTGTGCCCCTATTCCAACGCCACCCGCAACAATATCGACGTGAAGCTCAGCCTGGTGTGAGCGGCGCCGCGCCCGGCCCCTCCCTCCACATGGGGGAGGGGTCGCGCCGGGAAAGGGACGCGTGCAGCGTCAGATCGCTTCGCTGCGCATGGACATCTTTTCGCGGCGGCGCTGGACCGAGGAGGGAATGTTCATTCCCTCCCGGTATTTGGCAACCGTTCGCCGGGCAATGTCGATGCCCACTTCCTTCAGCTTCTGGACCAGCGTGTCGTCGGAGAGCACGTCGTCGGCGGTTTCCGCCTCGATGAGGGACTTGATGCGGTGGCGCACCGCCTCGGCCGAATGGGCCTCGCCTCCGCCGGAGGCGGAAATGGCCGAGGAGAAGAAGAACTTCATCTCCACCACGCCGCGCGGCGTGGAGATGTATTTGTTGGAGGTCACCCGCGAGACGGTGGATTCGTGCATGCCGATGGCGTCCGCCACCGTGCGCAGGTTCAAGGGGCGCAGGTAGCGCACCCCGTGCAGGAGAAAGGCATCCTGCTGGCGCACGATCTCGCTCGCCACCTTCAAAATGGTGCGCGCCCGCTGGTCCAGCGAGCGGGTGAGCCAGCTGGCGCTCTGCAGGCAGTCGGCGAGGAAGCTCTTTTCCTCCGGGGAGCGGGCATGCTTCACCACGGTGGCGTGATAGGTCTGGTTCACCAGAACCCGCGGCAGGGTTTCCGAATTCAGCTCCACCAGCCAGGTGCCGTCGGTGCCGGGGCGCACATAGACGTCCGGCACCAGCGGATGCACCACGCCGGAGCCGAAGGCGAGGCCGGGCTTGGGGTCCAGCCGGCGGATCTCGCCGATCATGTCGGCGAGGTCCTCGGCGTCCACCGCGCAGACGCGCTTCAGCGCATTGCGGTCATGCCGGGCGAGAAGCTCCAGGTTGCGCACCAGCGCCTGCATGGCCGGGTCGAAGCGGTCGCGCTCCTTCAGCTGGATGGCGAGGCACTCGGCCAGGTTGCGGGCACACACCCCGGACGGCTCGAAGCTCTGGATCAGCCGGAGCACGTCCTCCACCTCGGCGGCGGTGACGCCCAGCTGCTGGGCCAGCTGCTCCACATCGCCGGTGAAATAGCCCGCCTCGTCCACGAGGCCGATGATGTTGACGCCGATGAGCCGCCGCATGGGGTCGTTCACCGCGACGGAGAGCTGCGCCTCCAGGTGGTCGGCGAGGGTGGTCTCGGCGGTGAGGAAGGCTTCGGGATTGTAGTCCTCGCCGCGCTCCCCGCCGCCCCATTCGCCCGTGGACGGGCTGCTGCCGGTGGAGCCGGCGCCCACCGAGCCGCGCTCGGCGGGGGCGTCGTCCGGGAAGACGTTGCCGAGGTCGGTGTCGAGCTGCGTCTCCATGGCCGCCCGGCTCGGCTCGGCGTCGTTGTCAGTCCAGTCGTTGCTGGCGGAGGGTTCGCCGCCCGGCTCGGGGGCCTCGCCGCGCTCCGGCTCGGCGTTGCTGTCCCCGCCGGCGTCGCCGCCTTCGCCCTCGGTGATCCGCTCCAGAAGCGGGTTGCGCTCCAGCTCGGCCTCCACATAGGCCACCAGCTCCATGTTGGAGAGCTGCAGCAGCTTGATGGCCTGCATCAGCTGCGGCGTCATCACCAGGGACTGGCTCTGCCGGAACTCCAGCTTCGGGCTCATCGCCATGGCGGGCACCTCCCGCAGGCCGGCGCGGTTTCCGTCATAGCCGGAACTCCTCGCCGAGATACAGGCGCCGCACGTCCGGGCTGGACACGATGGCCTCCGGGTCGCCCTCCATCAGCACCGAGCCGGAATGGATGATGTAGGCGCGGTCGATGAGGCCCAGCGTCTCGCGCACATTGTGGTCGGTGATGAGCACGCCGATGCCGCGGGTGGTGAGGTGGCGCACCAGCGCCTGGATGTCGCCCACGGCGATGGGGTCGATGCCGGCGAAGGGCTCGTCCAGCAGCATGAAGGAGGGCTGGCTGGCCAGCGCGCGGGCGATTTCCAGCCGCCGCCGCTCGCCGCCCGACAGGGCGATGGAGGGCGACTTGCGCACGTGGGTGATGCGGAACTCCTCCAGCAGCGCCTCGGTTTCCTCGCGGCGGCGGGCGCGGTTCGGCTCGGTCACCTCCAGCACGCCCATGATGTTGTCTTCCACCGAGAGGCCCCGGAAGATGGAGGCCTCCTGCGGCAGGTAGCCCACCCCCAGCCGGGCGCGCCGGTACATGGGCATGGGGGTGATGTCGTGCCCATCGAGCTCGATGCGGCCGGCATCGGCCTTCACCAGCCCGGTCACCATGTAGAAGCAGGTGGTCTTGCCGGCGCCGTTGGGGCCGAGCAGCCCCACCGCCTCGCCACGGCGGACGTTGATGCTCACGTCGCGCACCACCTTGCGCCCGCCATAGGATTTGGCGAGGCCGAAGGCCGCCAGCGCGCCGGTGCTGTCGAGGGGGGAGAGGTCGCCGGGGCCGCCCTGCCGGTCGTCATAGGGGGCGGCGTCCTCCCAGTCTGCGAAATCGTCCCGCCGCGTGTCGTCAAGGGCGGGATCGTCATAGCTGGCGTCGTCATAGCCGGCGGGGTCGTCGCGACGGCTGCCCGAAGCCGTGGCTGCAGGTCCCGCGGCCGCGCCCTCGTCGGTCCAGGCGTCGTCGGCGGCTGCATCCGCCGCATCCCCGCGCCGGGCACCGCCGTGATTCTCCGGCGCCGCGACTTTGGACTTGTCCAGTTTGGACTTGCCGAACATGGAAAGGACGTTCAACGCGACCTCCGGACCCCGGCCCCAGAGTGAAGGGTTTAGAACGTCCGCGCTGGGGATGCAATGCACACATGCAAAATACGGGCCGGAACGCGTCCCGTGCGTCGTGTGACAGCGCGGTGAAACCGGGGTGCGGCAGGGATGCGCAGGCTGCGCCCGTCGCCCGCGGGGGCGGGGAAGCCCGGTCCAGCGCCCCTCAGGGGCGGGGAGGCTGGGCCGGTCGCGCGCCGTCGGGCCTGGGCGGGGCGGCATCGCGCAGGCTGCCCGGCACGATCAGGCTTTCCACCCGGCCGCCCTCGAACTTGGAGACGCCGCTGATCAGGTCCACCACCAGCCGCTGGCCGCGGATGACGTTGGGACCCTGGGTGAGCACCACCGGCTTTCCCACCAGGGTGACCGTGTTGGACTTCATCTCGAAGGTGCCGCTGTCGCCGGTGGCGGTCTGCTCCTTGGTCTTCACCACCACGCCGCCGGTGGCTTCCAGCTTGCGGATCTGGCCTTTCTCCACCGGCTGGTCGCCCCCCTGCGGCGCGCCGCCCACCGAGCCGTCATAGAAGACGAGGAGGTCCTTGGCGCGCAGGGTGGTGTCGCCCTGGGTCACCAGCACATTGCCGGAGAAGACCGCCACCTTGTCCTTGTCGCGCACCTCCAGCGAGTCGGCGTTGATGCGGACCGGCTGGTCGCGGTTGCGGGCGAAGCCCTGCAGGGCGTTGGGCACGTTGGAGGTCTGGGCGGTCGCCCCGGCGGCGGCCAGAAGCAGCGCGGCGACAAGCGCGCCGCCCGCCATGCGCCGGGCCGGGCGCGCGATGCCGGTACGGGTGCGTGTCCCGGTGCGTGTCCCGGTGCGTGTCATGGGGCGAGCACCGGGCGACGGGGCGGCAGTGGGGCGTAGGACAGGGGCGCCGGCTCCAGCGGGGCGGGCGCCGGCGCGGACGGGCGCGCCGCTTCCGCCACCGGCTTGGCAGCGGCGCCGGACCCGGCGGCCGTGTGGCCCATGGCGTGCGGGGCCGCCGCCGGCGCCGTCGCTCCGGGTGCGGCGGTGGGCGCCGCCTTGGGCGCGCCGGGAAGGTTCGAGGGTTTGAAGTCCAGTTGCACGTTGCCCTCGAACATGGCCCGCTTGCCGCGATCCGTGACGGAGAGCCTGTCCGCCACCAGCTTTCCGTCAAGATAGGTGAACACCACCGGATGAACGGTGGTGATGGTGCCGGACTTCACGTCGATCTCGGCATCCTGGAGGTGGCCGCCATAGCCGCCGTTCATGGCGATGTCCACGCCGTCGCCCAAAGTGACGAACTGCTTCTTGGTGTCGAAGCTGCCGATCTTCGCGTTGACCCGCGCCCAGCCCTTGTCCGCCAGCTCCAGGCGCGCTTCCACCTCGGAGAGGTCGATCACGTCGGGGCGGGTGATGTCCTGCGTGGCGGTCTTGGCCAGCACGCTGTAGCCGCGGTTGTCGTCGGTGAAGCCGGACAGCTTCGGCAGCTCCATGGTGAGGCGGGAGCCCGAAAGGGAGAGATGGCCGATGTCGAACGGCAATTCGATGGTGAGCTTGAGGCGCGAGAGGATCGATCCTGCGCCGATGGCCAGCACCGCCACCACGATGGACGCGGGCAGGAGGCGCTTGATCCAGCGCACACGCGCGCTGTGCCGGCGCGCGCTGCGGAAGTCCGGAGCGGGGCGCAGGGAGAAGGTCGCGGCCTCTCGCCGGTCTAGGTCGTGTGGCGGCACGTGTCGGTTCATGGCCCTGTTCCGGCGGCGGGCCGTGCCCGCGATCGCCTGTCTGCGGCCGCTGCCCCCGGGCGGCCCACGCGTCGCCCCACGCGTCGGGCCAAATTGTCCGAAATGCCGCCCGGGCGCAAGGGCTGGCCCGAATGCGGCATGAATGCAGGGTTTCCGGTGCCCGGCCTCAGCTGTGGGCGAAGATGTCCTCTTCCGCCCAGCCGGAAAGGTCGAGGGCGGCGCGGGCCGGCAGGAAGGCGAAGCACGCCGCGGCGAGGCCGGTGCGCCCCTCCCGCGCCAGCATCTCCTCCAGCTTGGCCTTCACGGCATGGAGGTGCAGCACGTCCGAGGCGGCATAGGCCAGCTGGGCGTCGGACAGGTCGTCCGATCCCCAATCGGAGCTCTGCTGCTGCTTGGAGATGTCCACGTTGATGGTCTCGCGCAAGAGGTCCTTCAGGCCGTGGCGATCGGTGTAGGTGCGCACCAGCCGCGACGCGATCTTGGTGCACCACACCGGCTGCGGCATCACATGAAAGGTGTGCTGGAGCACGGCGATGTCGAAGCGCCCGAAATGGAACAGCTTGGTCACGGCAGGGTCGGCCAGCAGGCGCGTGAGGTTCGGCGCGCTCGCGGCGTCGGCCCCCTTGGGGATCTGCACCAGGTCGGCGCTGCCGTCGCCGTTGGACAGCTGGACGAGGCAGAGCCGGTCACGGAACGGGTTCAGCCCCATGGTTTCCGTGTCGATGGCCACCACGGGGGCGGCCACGAAGTCCGGGGGCAGGTCGCCCCGGTGCAGGCGAATGGTCATCTTCTCGTCTTTATGCTTTGGATCATCTCGGCTTTTAGCGAAGCGGGGGCGGCGTGTCGATGGCCGGCGGTGCGGCCGGGAACGTGCGGATGCCGCGGCATCGTGCTAAAGGCCCCCCGTGTTCGCATCGCCGGGGGGGGGGAAGCATGAGGGGCAACATTCTTGTCGCAGGTCTTTTCGGCCTGCTTCTGGCCGCGGTTTCGCTGGGCCGGGCCGAAGCCCAGCCGGTGCCGCCCGGCAGCTACCTGCGCAGCTGCACCAATGTTGAAGTGCGGCAGGGAAGCAACCTCGTCGCCGCCTGCGCCACCCGCGCCGGCAATTATGTGCCCGCCCGCCTCAATGATTTTCCCACCTGCCGGGGGGACATCTCCAACCAGAACGGCCAGCTGTGGTGCGAGCGTCGCCCGGCGCCGCCGCCCCCGCCGCCGCCCGGCCCGGGTCCCGGCGGCTTCGGCCCGCCCGGCTCCTACCGCCAGAGCTGCAACCGCATCGAGTTCAACAACGGCGTGCTGAGCGCCTTCTGCCGCACCCGCCAGGGCGACATGCGGCCGTCCATGCTCAACACCATGCGCTGCCAGCCGGGGACCGACATCTCCAACCAGAATGGCGCGCTGTTCTGCCCGCCGCGCCAGAGCCTGGTGCCGCCGCCCGGCTCCTACCTGCAGAGCTGCCGCGACGTGACGCTGGGGGGTGCCGGAATGCTGCGGGCGCAATGCCGTGCCGTCAACGGGGCGTGGATGCCGGCGCAGCTCAACACCAATTTCTGCCAGCGCGGGCGCGACATCGCCAACATGAACGGCCGGCTGGTCTGCAACTGATGCCACGGGTCCCGGTCCCGGACCGGGACGCATCCTGAAAAAGGGGCGCTCCGGCGCCCCTTTTGCTGTCGGGTCTCTTGAACGGTCGTCGCTCAGCGCCGCAGGCGCGACACGTCGCGCACCGCGCCGCGGGCCGCCGAGGTGGTCAGCGCCGCATAGGCCTGCAGCGCCTGGGACACCACGCGCTTGCGGCTCTCCGGCTTCCAGGCGGCGTCGCCCTTCGCCTCCATGGCGGCGCGGCGCTGGCTGAGCACCTCGTCCGACACCGCCACGCGGATGATGCGGCCCGGGATGTCGATCTCGATGGTGTCGCCCTCTTCCACGAGGCCGATGGCGCCGCCTTCCGCCGCCTCGGGGGAGACGTGGCCGATGGACAGGCCCGAGGAGCCGCCGGAGAAGCGCCCGTCCGTCACCAGCGCGCAGGCCTTTCCGAGGCCTTTCGACTTCAAATAGGAGGTCGGGTACAGCATTTCCTGCATGCCCGGCCCGCCGCGCGGGCCTTCATAGCGGATCAGCACCACGTCGCCCGGCAGGATGCGCTGGGTGGAGAGAATGGCCTCCACCGCCGCGTCCTGGCTCTCGAAGATGCGCGCCTTGCCGGTGAAGGTGAGGATGGAGGCGTCCACGCCCGCCGTCTTCACGATGCAGCCGTCCAGGGCGATGTTGCCGTAGAGCACGGCCAAGCCGCCGTCCTTGGAATAGGCATGGGCCACGTCGCGGATGACGCCGGCCTCCCGGTCGAGGTCGAGGTCGTCCCAGCGGCGCGACTGGCTGAACGCCACCTGGGTCGGCACCCCGCCGGGGGCGGCGCGGAAGAAGGTGGCGACGCTCTCGCTCTTGGTGCGCTTCACGTCCCAGCGGTCCAGCGCCTCGGCCATGGTGGCGGCGTGGACGGTGGGCAGGTCGGTATGGATGAGGCCGCCGCGGCCCAGCTCGCCGAGGATGGCCATGATGCCGCCGGCGCGGTGCACGTCCTCCATGTGGATGTTGGCCACTGCGGGCGCCACCTTGCACAGCACCGGGACGCGCCGGGAAAGGCGGTCGATGTCGGCCATGCTGAAGGGGACCTCGCCTTCGTTGGCGGCGGCGAGCAGGTGGAGCACCGTGTTGGTGGAGCCGCCCATGGAGATGTCCAGCGTCATGGCGTTCTCGAACGCCTTGAAGGTGGCGATGCTTCGGGGCAGCACGCTGGCGTCGTCCTGCTCGTAATAGCGGCGGGCCAGATCGACGATGAGGTGGCCGGCCTCCACGAACAGCCGCTCGCGATCGGCATGGGTGGCGAGCACCGAGCCGTTGCCGGGCAAAGCCAGGCCCAGCGCCTCGGTGAGGCAGTTCATGGAATTGGCGGTGAACATGCCGGAGCAGGAGCCGCATGTGGGGCAGGCGGAGCGTTCCATCACCTGCACGTCGGCGTCGGAAACCTTGTCGTCGGCCGCCGCGATCATGGCGTCGATGAGGTCCACCTTCTTCTCGCCGGTGGAGAGCAGCACCTTGCCGGCCTCCATGGGGCCGCCGGAGACGAACACCGCCGGGATGTTGAGCCGCATGGCGGCCATCAGCATGCCGGGGGTGATCTTGTCGCAATTGGAGATGCAGACCATGGCGTCGGCGCAGTGCGCGTTGACCATATATTCCACGCTGTCGGCGATGATCTCGCGCGAGGGCAGGGAATAGAGCATGCCGTCATGGCCCATGGCGATGCCGTCATCCACCGCGATGGTGTTGAATTCCTTGGCGACGCCGCCGGCCTTCTCGATCTCGCGGGCCACCAGCTGGCCGAGGTCCTTCAGGTGCACGTGGCCGGGGACGAACTGGGTGAAGGAATTCACCACCGCGATGATGGGCTTGCCGAAATCGCCGTCCTTCATGCCTGTGGCGCGCCACAGGCCGCGGGCGCCGGCCATGTTGCGGCCGTGGGTGGACGTGCGGGAGCGGTACTGGGGCATGTCCTCTCTTGCCTCTTCTGCGGTGCGCCGCGCTTGGGTCTGGCGCCGAAAGCTGCCGGTCGTCTTAGAGCGCCGCGCCGGCCCGGGAAAGCCTTTTCGGGCAAAAGCCTATCACGGCTTCGGATGCCGCGGCGCACACAAGGACGGCACGAAGCTGCGACGCGGCGGCGGTTTTCCCGCCGGGCGGAAGTCGGCTATGTGGGCACCCGTGCCAGGCTTCGCCACCCCTGGTTTGCGGCGCGGCCGGGGCGCGCACCTTCCGATGACGGCCGCCCAGCCCGCCCGCATCCGGGCCTCGGCGACAGGCGAAGGGCGACGGGGGACAGGACATGGACGGGGAAACGTTCCGCCACTGGGCGCTTCAGGCGGCATCCTGGGCGGCGGACTACCGGGCCGGCCTGGGGGAACGGCCGGTGCGCGCTGCAACCCGGCCGGGTGAGATCCGGGCGATGCTGCCCCCCTCGCCGCCCGAGGCGGCCGAGGCCATGGAGGCCATCTTCGCCGATTTCGAGCGGGTGGTGATGCCGGGCATGACCCATTGGCAGCACCCGCGCTTCTTCGCCTATTTCCCGGCCAATGCCAGCCCGGCCAGCGTGATTGCCGAATTCCTCACCGCCGCCATGGGTGCCCAGTGCCTGCTCTGGCAGACCTCCCCGGCCGCCACGGAGCTGGAGACCGTGGCCATCGACTGGCTGCGCCAGGCGGTGGGCCTGCCGGAAGGCTGGCGCGGGGTGATCCAGGACTCGGCCTCCTCCGCGACCCTTGCCGCCTTCCTCACCATGCGCGAGCGGGCGCTGGGCTTCCGCGGCAATGGCGAGGGGCTCTGCGGGCATTCGCGGCTGCGGGTCTATGCTTCCGGGGAAGTGCATTCCTCCATCGACAAGGCGGCCTGGATCAGCGGCATCGGCGGGGAAAACGTGGTGCGCATCCCCACCCGCGGGCCGCGACGGGCCATGGATGCGGGCGCGCTGGAGGCCGCCATTGCCGCGGACCTTGCGGCCGGCTTCCTGCCGGCGGGGGTGGTGGCGTGCGTGGGCGGCACCAGCGTCGGGGCCATGGATGATGTGGCCGCGCTGGTGGGTGTTGCGCGGCGCCACGACCTGTTCGTGCATGTGGATGCAGCCTGGGCCGGCGGGGCCATGGTCTGCCCCGAGTTCCGCCCCCTCTGGGCGGGCGCGGAGGTGGCGGACAGCATCGTCCTCAACCCCCACAAATGGCTGGGGGCCCAGTTCGACTGCTCGGCCCATTTCATCCGCGACGTGGACCAGCACCTGCGCACCCTCTCCATCCAGCCGGAATATCTGCGCACCCACGGCCATGACGAGGTGACCAACTATTCCGAATGGTCGATCCAGACCGGGCGGCGCTTCCGCGCCTTGAAGCTGTGGTTCGTGCTGCGCGCCCACGGCATCGAAGGCCTGCGCGAGATGATCCGCAATCATGTGCGCTGGTCGCAGGACCTTGCCCGGCGGTTCGCGGCGGAGCCCGGCTTCTCCCTGGCCTGCGAGCCGGTGCTTTCCCTGTTCGCCTTCCGCCACGATCCCGGCGACGGGCGCGGCGGCGACGCGCACATGCTGGCCCTGCTGCAGGCGGTGAATGACGGCGGGAAGATCTACCTCACCCCCACGCGGGTGGACGGGCACCTCGCCATCCGCTTCCAGGCGGGGGCCATGGATACGACGCAGGCGGATGTGGACAGCGCCTTCGACGTGATCCGCGACGCCGCGCGCGCCCTCACGGGTCGCCCATAGGAGGAGCTGCGGTTCGCGTGGTTCGGCCGCGGCCGGTCGAGCCACAAGGCGCCGGGCCATGCGGTCGGGCGCAGCGTTTGCCGGGGCCGCCCTTCAGCTGTCCGCGTGCGGCGTGTCTGCGGCCTCGGGCGGGGCCTGCCAGCTGCGCAGGCGCCCGCGATCGGGGCCGGTTGTGGCGCGGGCGAGGCCGTAATGGGCGGCCAACCGGTCGAGGGCGAGGCAGAGCACCACCTTGGCGGTGCGCGCCGGCCATCCATGTTCGCGCTCCACCGTCTCCAGCCCCTTCAGGAAGCAGCACACATCCAGCAGCACGCCGGACAGCTCCGGCCCCACGGCGGTGAGGGCGCGGGAGACGCGCAGCTTGGCCGCGAGCACCATGTCGCTGAAGGTGTCCGGGCTGCCCCCGCTTGATACCT
The DNA here is from genome assembly GCF_047444035.1 of Xanthobacter sp. AM11. Classification (NCBI taxonomy): domain Bacteria; kingdom Pseudomonadati; phylum Pseudomonadota; class Alphaproteobacteria; order Hyphomicrobiales; family Xanthobacteraceae; genus Xanthobacter; species Xanthobacter sp. AM11. Next base: position 477,582 of record NZ_JBLAOA010000001.1, on the reverse strand, counting down.
CCGACCAGCGGCTGGTGACGCGCGGGGTGAGCTGGGCGCGGGTGAAATCGGCGCGCAGGCGTTCGCCGGCGGCGAACTGGGTGGGGTCCACCAGCGCGCGGCCATCCTTGCCGGCGCGGCGGGCGAGCCAGGCGAGGGGACTTTCCGCCAGGTTGACCGCCGGCACCGGTTCCGGCGCGCGCGACGGCGGGGCAGGGCGGCGGCTCACGATTCCAGGCTCCAGGCCCAGCGCAGGCAGGATTCCATACGGGCCACATGGCGGTCGAAGGAGGCCTCGTCGCGCATGTCCTCGATGCGGCGGCAGGCATGGGCGACGGTGCTGCGATCGCGGTTGAAGGCCTGCGCCACATCGGCTTGCGGCAGGCCAAGGCCCACATGGGCCAGATACATGGCGAGCTGGCGCGCGCCGGAGATGGGCGCGGTGCAGCGGCCCGGCGAGAACAGCATGTCCACGTTCAGGCCCGCCGCGGCCGCCACCAGGGCGGTGACGATCCGGTAGGGCGGCTCGGCAAGCCCCTGCGGAAAGAGGCCGGCGGCCGTGGCGTGCTCCGGCCCCTGCGGCCGGCGGGGAAAGGGCTCCTGCGCAAGAGATAGGTCCGTCATAAAACCCCTCGTTGTAGGTAAAAATTCCTACACTCATCTTCTCGCGGTTCAAGGGGGCGTGAACAAATCCCGACGGAAAGATCGTGGGCGGGAAAAATAAATATATTGTTTATCAATAATTTAACGAGATCCCCGCGGATCGCATGTGCGCGGAGGGATAGGAAATTATCCTCGGGCGGTATCTGCGAAAGCATGCTGCCGGTCTCAGCGGAGGCCGGGTCATGGTTGCGTCAGGCTCAGGATTTGCGCCCGTGCGGGCATTTCGATGCGAGGAGGGGGAAGCCCAGGTGCAGCGGCAGATGCAACGGCTCGCCGTGTTCTGCAACGGGCCGGCCGGGCTGGCGCGGGCGCTGCGGGACGTGCGCAAGGCGGCCCGATCTGGCGGCGCCGGCTATGATCCGGTGCGGCACGCGGCCTTGCTGCGCCTGATGCGGCTGAAGGCCCGCGACGGCATTGCGGGCGGGGCGGCCTGATGCGGCTTCGCGCCCGCCGCGCGGGACGCCATCCCGGTACGCGTGGCGGAGGGGGCGTCGGTGCCCGTCCCCGCGGCCGGGGCCGCGGGGTATCGGGCGCGGCTCAGAGGCCTTCGAACAGCGCCGTGGAGAGATACCGCTCGGCGAAGGACGGCACGATGACGACAATGGTCTTGCCTACCATGTCGTCGCGCACGGCGATTTCCAGCGCCGCCGCCACGGCCGCGCCGGAGGAGATGCCGCCGGGAATGCCTTCATACCGCGCCAGGGCGCGGGCGGTGTCGAAGGCGGTCTGGTTGCCCACCGTGACCACCTCGTCGATGACGGAGCGGTCGAGCACCTCGGGCACGAAGCCCGCGCCGATGCCCTGGATCTTGTGCGGGCCGGGAGGGCCGCCGGACAGCACCGGGGAATCCTCCGGCTCCACCGCGACCATGCGCAGCGACGCCTTGCGGGGCTTCAGCACCTGGCCGATGCCGGTGATGGTGCCGCCGGTGCCCACGCCGGAGACCACGGCGTCCACCTTGCCGTCGGTATCGTTCCAGATCTCCTCCGCCGTGGTGCGCCGGTGGACATCGGGGTTCGCCTTGTTCTTGAACTGCTGCGGCATCACCGCCTTGGGCATCTCGGTGATGAGCTGCTCGGCCTTGGCCACGGCGCCCTTCATGCCGAGATTGGCGGGGGTGAGCACCAGCTCCGCCCCCAGCAGCGCCAGCATCTTGCGCCGCTCCACCGACATGCTCTCGGGCATGACGAGGATGAGGCGATAGCCGCGCGATGCCGCCACGAAGGCAAGGGCGATGCCCGTATTGCCGGAAGTGGGCTCCACCAGCACGGTGTCCGCGTCCAGCGCGCCGGCCGCCTCCATGGCGTCGATCATGGCGACGCCGATGCGGTCCTTCACGCTGGCGATGGGATTGAAGAATTCAAGCTTGGCCAGGATCTCGGCCTTCGCCCCGCGCAGCTCCGGCAGGCGCTTCAGGCGCACGAGCGGCGTGTTGCCGATGGTTTCCGTGATGGAATCATAGACACGCCCGCGGCCCGGGCGCGGCAGCGGGGCGGGCACGATCTTCGCGGCGGGTTCGGCCATGGGCGATCTCCTCTTCTTGTCGCGGGGCGGCGCTGCGCGCAACGCCCGTCAGATGGCGAAATCAATCCGTTCGTGATCCGAGCCGTGCCCCTTGTCGTCGGCGGCGCGGCACAGGTCTTCGAGCGTGACGGCATCAAGGGCGGTATCGAAGGTGTCCTCGGCGGCGGCGACGGCGGGCTGCACCACCTCGATGACGAGGGGCGGAAGGACGATCTCCTTCTCCTCCTCGGCACCTTCCACCACCCGCACGATCTCGGCGACCGACACGCGCCGGCGCTCGCGCGCAAGCTCGTAGCCGCCGCGCGGGCCGCGGACGCCCTTCAGCACCCCGGCATGGACCAGCGCCTGCAGGACCGGTTCGAGGCGGCGGGGCGGCAGGCCGTGGCGCGCAGCGAGCGCCTTGGCGGCGACAGGCGTTCCGCGGGCATGGACGGCGACATCCACGACGGCGGCGATGGCGAGGAGGCTCTTGTCGGATAAACGCGGCATCAGGATGGCTATATGTTCAATTATCCGATTCCGAGGCCTGTGGAGCCAAAACCACCGGAACCGCGTGCAGTTTCGCTCAAATCTCCGTCTTCTTCCAGCGTTATTTGGATCACCGGGGCGACCACGAGCTGGGCGACGCGCATGCCGCGGCTCACAGTGAAGGGTTCCGGGCCGTGGTTGACCAGCAGGACCGCCACTTCGCCGCGATAATCGCAGTCGATGGTCCCGGGGGCGTTGAGCACCGTCACGCCGAAATTGCGGGCAAGGCCGGACCGAGGCCGCACCTGCCCTTCAAAGCCTTCGGGCAACGCCAGCGCGAAGCCGGTGGGGATGGCCGCATGGCCGCCGGGCGGCAGCACGGCGGGGGCATCGCCGGGCAGGGCGCAGACCAGATCGAGCCCGGCGGCGCCGGCGGTCGCGTAAGTGGGCAGCGGCAGGCCGGCCGCGTGGGGCAGGCGCCGGATGCGTACGGGCAGGGCGTTCATCATGCAGTTTCCGTCAGTGCGGCGGCGATGCGCGCCACCAGGTGCCGCGCCACCTCGCCCTTGGCGGCGGAAGGCCAGTCCTCCACGCCCGCCGCCGAGACGAGATGCACGGTGTTCACGTCGCCGCCCATGATTCCGGTGGCGGGGGAGACATCATTGGCCACGATCCAGTCGCAGCCCTTCTTCTCCAGCTTGGCGCGGGCGTGGTCCACCACATGCTCCGTCTCCGCCGCAAAGCCCACCACCAGGCGCGGGCGCAGGGCGGGATGGCGGGCGACGGCGGCGAGGATGTCCGGGTTCTCCACCAGCTGGAGGAGCGGCACCCCGCCTTCCCCCTTCTTGATCTTCTGCTCGGAAGCGTCGGCGACGCGCCAGTCCGCCACCGCGGCGGCGAAGACGGCGGCGTCCACCGGCAGGTTTTCTTCTACCGCCGCCATCATCTCGCGGGCGCTCTCCACATGGATGACGGTGACGCCCTGCGGGTCCGGCACCTCCGCCGGGCCGGAGATAAGGACGACCTGCGCTCCCGCGGCGCGGGCGGCGGCGGCGATGGCGTGGCCCTGCTTTCCCGAGGAGCGGTTGGCGATGTAGCGCACCGGGTCGATGGGCTCGTGGGTGGGGCCGGAGGTGACGAGGATGCGGCGCCCTTTCAGGCTGCCGGCATCGGCCCCGGCGAAATGGGCCTCGATGGCGGCGAGGATCTGTGCCGGCTCGGCCATCCGGCCCTCGCCGAATTCGTCCCGCTCCGCCATGGCGCCGGCATTGGGGCCGATGGTGGCGATGCCGTCGGCCCGCAGTTGCGCCATGTTCCGGCGGGTGGCCGGGTGGGCCCACATGCGCGGGTTCATGGCCGGGGCCACCAGCACCGGCTTGTCGGTGGCGAGCAAGGCGGTGGTGGCGAGGTCGTCGGCCAGCCCGTGCGCCATCTTCGCCAGCAGGTCCGCGGTCGCGGGCGCCACCACGACGAGGTCCGCCTCCCGCGACAGGCGGATATGGCCGATGTCGTGCTCGGCGGTGAGGTCGAACAGGTCGGTAAACACGCGTTCCCCGGTGATGGCGCCCACCGAGAGGGGCGTGACGAACTTTTGCGCGGCCTGCGTCATCACCGCGCGGACCCCGATGCCGCGCTCCTTCAGCCGGCGCACCAGCTCAAGACACTTATAGGCGGCGATCCCGCCACCGATCAGCAGGAGGACGCGTTTGCCTGCGAGCATCGTTCGGCTCCTGCCCCGTTGTTGCAGCCTCCACGCGCACCGGCGGTGAAGGCTTCGTGGTCCCCATCCCGCCATATAGCCTGCGGCGTGCAGCCTTGCGAAGCCATGCCGCGGGCCGCTGCGCCGGCGCGTGCCGGGGCGACGGGTGGGGCAGCGGACGGGTGCGCCAGCGCACGTGCACGGCCCCGGACAGGCAATGCAGCATGACTTTCCTGTCCTCCGGCGGCAGGGCCATTGGCGCCGGTGCTGCACAATGCAAGATGCAACCTGAGCGGCAGATCAGGCAGCAGGCCACCGTCGGGCGCATCTTGTACTGTATTCTACAACCTATCGATCGATTGCAGCGTGTCTCGCGATGCTGGCGCTGAGCTCACGCTCCATCTAGAATTATCTTATGACAGATCCATCGCATCGGGGTGCGCATCCTGAGCTGAGGGCGGCGCAGGACGACCTGCAGCTGACGACGGTGGGCGGCGAGTTCGTCGATCGTGCCCGGGAGACATCGTTTCGCCGGAGCCGGATGGAGGAAAGCCGGCGGCACGCGCGCCTGCTGTTCGCCGCGTCGATCATCCTGAACGCCCTGTTCCTGCTCAGCGACTGGCGCTTCGCCGGCACGTCCCATTTCGTCGTCGCCGTCTCGGCCCGATTCGCGGTGGTCGCGGTGTCGCTGCTGTGCCTTGTGGCGGTCCAGCTGGCCAATACGGCGCGGCTGACGAATGTCATCTATGTGGTCTGGCAGTGGGGCACGGCGCTGGCGGTGGCGGTGCTGGTGAGCTCGGGGAGCGACCTTGCGCTCTTCGTGGTGCTGCTGTTGCCCACGGTCTACTATCTTGTGGTGCCGCTGCCCTTTCCCCTGCTGGCGGCGGGCGGGGTCGGCTGCAGCGTGCTGATGCTGGTCGGCTATCTCGACGCCTCGGCGAGCTGGCAGTTCGCGGTCGGGCTCGGCCTGGCGCTGTGCGTGCTGAATGCGACGCTGATCCTGGCGGTGGCGCGCGCCAACCGGATCGAGCGGCAATATTGGGCCGCAGTCCAGGCCGAGCGCTATGCCAACGATCGGCTTCGGGCGAGCGAGGACCTTCTGGAGAACACCTTCCAGGCAGTGCCGATGCCGCTGGTGGTGGTGGGGCTGGACGACGGGCGGCACATCAAGTCCAACGAGGCGGCGCGGCGTTTCTATGGCGGCAGCGGTCCGTTCGAGGCGCCCGGGGGGCTGTGCTCGGCCTGCCTCGGGCCGGATGCGGCCAGGGACCTCCTGCAGCGGCTGCGGGCCAGCGGGGCCGTGACCGATTTCGAAACCGCGGTGCGCCTCGCCGACGGCAGCGAGCGGCGCGTGTTGATCGCCGCCGCCGTGACCCCCGATACGCCCTCGCCGAGCCTCGTGGCCGCGGTGGTGGACGTGACCGAGCGGCTCGCCGCGGAGGAGCAGGCCCGCCACGCCGCCACCCATGACCCGCTGACCGGGCTGCCCAACCGCGCCGCCTTTCACGACAACCTGGCCGAGGCCCTGGCCGGCCGCCGCCCGGGCGAGGGCATCTGCGTGCTGCTGATCGACCTCGACGGGCTGAAAGATGTGAACGACAGCCTCGGCCATGACGCCGGAGACGCGGTGCTGATGGAGACCGCCCACCGGATCGACGCCCTGCTTGGCCAGCGCGGCCTTCTCGCCCGCCTGGGCGGCGACGAGTTCGTGGCGGTGGTGGAGGGGGCCGATGCGGTGGATGCGGGGCGGCGGCTCGCGCAGAACATCCTCGTGGATCTGCGGCGGCCGGTGCTGCATGCGGGCCGGCATTTCGCCACCCGCGCCAGCATCGGCCTCGCCGCCTGTCCCGACCACGACTGCTCCTACGGGGAGCTGATGAAGGACGCCGACCTCGCCCTCCATGCCGCCAAGCAGCAGGGCCGCAACCGCGTGGTGGTCTATACCCCGGCCATGCGCCAGGCGGTGGTGGAGCGGGTGGCGCTGCAGCGGTCCATGATGGCGGCCCTGGCCGAGGACGAGATCATTCCCTTCTACCAGCCGAAGGTGTCGCTGATCACCGGGCGCCTTGCCGGGCTGGAGGCGCTGGTCCGCTGGCGGCGCTCGCCCCACAGCGTGCTGTCCCCCTCCGCCTTCGAGGCGGCGCTTGCCGACCCGGAACTGGCGGTGCTGATCGGCGAGCGCATGGTTCGGCGGGTGGCCAGCGACGTGCGCGGCTGGATCGAGGCCGGCTACGACTGCGGCCGCGTGGCCATCAATCTCGCCTCGGCCCAATTCACCCGCCGCGATTTTGCCGCGACACTCCTGCGCCAGCTCCATGCCGCCGGGGTGGAGCCCGAGCATTTCGACGTGGAGATCACCGAGACCGTATTCCTGGGCCGCAGCTCCGATCATGTGGCGCCGATTCTCGACGAGCTGTACCGGGCGGGCGTGAGGGTGGCGCTGGACGATTTCGGCACCGGCTATGCCGGCCTCATCCACCTCAAGCAGCTTCCCATCGACACCATCAAGATCGACCAGAGCTTCGTGAAGGATATCGAGCGCGACGCGTTCGACACCGCCATCGTGTGCGCCGTCATCGAGCTTGGCCGCAACCTCGGCATGCGGGTGGTGGCCGAGGGCCTGGAGACGGCGGGGCAGGCCCGATTCCTGAAGGAAAAGGGGTGCGAGCTGGCGCAGGGCTTCCTGTTCTTCCGCCCGCTGGCCGCGGCCGAGATGGGGGATGTGCTGCGCGCCGAGGACCGTAAGGCGGCCGAGGCCCGGCTCGCTTTGTTCGCGCCGCTCTGAGCGCCATCCCCGTTCACGCGGCCGCTACCATCGCCCGGCAGATGGAGTTTTCATGTCGCACTGCGGAAAGTTGCGGCAGCAAAGGCGCCGACAATTTCGCAGCGCGAAATCTTTTTTCAATTTCATGACACAAAACGTCCTCTTCCAGACAAGCGCCTCTCCGAAGTGGGCGATTTCCCGGCGATTGCTGGCGTGGAAAGCGACATTCCCGACGCGCTGCACAAATGTGCGGCAAGTTTTGCCCGTAGCTTGGGCACGACATCAGAATGAAACTAAATCAAAGTGTCGCTAATCAGACAAAAACGGTGGGATGGAGTGCCGAGGGTGATGGAGACAACACGATGGTCCAGCAAGATGCGTTGCAAGTCGAGCAGGAACGTTCCCCCACCCATGTTCCGCTCGTTCCGCTGAGTGATGTCGCTCTCACCGGCATTTATGAAATCTCGAAGATTCTGACGGCGCCGAACCGGCTGGAAACAACGCTGTCGAGCGTAGTCAATCTTCTTTCGTCCTTCATGCAGATGCGCCATGGCGTCATCTCGCTTCTTGAAGACGACGGCATTCCCGACATCACCGTCGGCGTGGGCTGGCATGAGGGCACGGATGCGCGGTACCGCGCGCGCCTGCCGGACAAGGCCATCGGCCAGGTCATCGCCACCGCGGTGCCGCTCATCGCGGAGAATGTCGCCTCCCATCCCGCCTTCAGCGCGGTGGACGCTGCCGCCCTCGGCGCGACGGAGGAGACCCGCGTGTCCTTCATCGGCGTGCCGATCCGGGTGGCCTCCCGCGTCATCGGCACCCTCACCATCGACCGGGTGTGGGACGGGCGTTCCGTCTTCCGGCTGGATTCCGACGTGCGCTTCCTCACCATGGTGGCGAACCTCATCGGCCAGACCGTGCAGCTGCATCGCGTCGTCTCCCGAGATCGCGAACGGCTGATGGCCGAGAGCGGGCGTCTGCAGAAGGAATTGTCGGAGCTGAAGCCGAGCCGCGAGCGCAAGCGCGTGTTCGTGGACGGCATCATCGGCGACAGCCGCGAGATCCGTGCGCTGCTCGACAAGATCATGATCGTCGCCAAGTCCCAGTCGCCGGTCCTGCTGCGCGGCGAATCCGGCACGGGCAAGGAGCTGATCGCCAAGGCGATCCACGAGCTTTCGCCGCGGGCCAAGGGGCCGTTCATCAAGCTCAATTGCGCCGCGCTGCCGGAATCCGTGCTGGAATCCGAGCTGTTCGGCCACGAGAAGGGGGCCTTCACCGGCGCCGTGGGTGCCCGCAAGGGCCGCTTCGAGCTTGCCGACAAGGGCACCTTGTTCCTCGACGAGATCGGGGAGATTTCCCCCTCCTTCCAGGCCAAGCTGCTGCGCGTGCTGCAGGAGCAGGAATTCGAGCGGGTCGGCGGCAGCCACACGCTGAAGGTGAACGTGCGCGTGGTCGCCGCCACCAACCGCAACCTTGAGGAGGCGGTGGCCAAGAACGAGTTCCGCGCCGATCTCTATTACCGCATCAGCGTCATTCCCGTGCTCGTGCCCTCCCTGCGGGACCGGCGCGGCGACATTCCGCTGCTGGCCTCCGAATTCCTGGAGCGGTTCAACCGGGAGAACGGGCGCGACCTCGTGTTCGACCGCGAGGCCATGGACGTGCTGATGGGCTGCGGCTTCCCCGGCAATGTGCGCGAGCTGGAAAACTGCGTGCAGCGCACGGCGACCCTGGCGCAGAGCGGCACCATCGTGGGCGACGACTTCGCCTGCCGCCACAACGAGTGCCTCTCCGCCCTGCTGTGGCGCACCCCGGCGGAGATCGCCAGCCGGCGGCCGCTGGACATTCCCCTGCCTGTCATTCCCCAGCCGGTGCATCCGGTGGCGGTGGAGCCGGCCAATTCCAACCTCGTGCCCAAGGCGCCGTCGTCGCCGATGGTCTCGCCGGCGCGCCCCGGCATGAGCGAGGACGAACTCTCCGAGCGCGAGCGGCTGGTGGATGCCATGGAGCGCGCCGGCTGGGTGCAGGCGAAGGCCGCCCGGCTTCTGGGCCTCACCCCGCGCCAGATCGGCTACGCCCTGAAGAAGCACGACGTGGAGATCAAGCGCTTCTGATCGCGACAGGCGCGCTGTCGCACTTGCGACACGTTGTCGGGGGAGCGACAGCGCGCTGAATTCGAACCAAGAAAAATAATAATTCAAAGTCAATGGGTTGCCGGATGGCACGGTGCTTGAAAGGGCTACTTGCCTGCCATCATCTGCAAGCGTGCGGAGCTAGCCCATGGCCTACAAGATCATCACGTCCCAGTGCACCGTTTGCGGCGCCTGCGAGTTCGAATGCCCGAACGCCGCAATCAGCCTGAAGAACGACACCTACATCATCAATCCGAAGAAGTGCACCGAGTGCGAAGGCAGCTTCGACACCCCGCAGTGCGCGGTCGTGTGCCCGGTGGAGAATACCTGCGTCCCCGCCTGATGGCGCGACCTTGGTCGCCCGTGCCGTGAGCGCCCTGCATCGGCGCTCCGGCCGGGTGGCAAACCGCGGATCGCTCACCGGAGCGCTCTGCGCAGCGGGTGGCGGTGGCGCGAAGGCACGCCGCGACAACGCTTCAAACAGATCGATTCGGGCGCCTCATTCCGAGGTGCCGGCAAGGTGCGGGCGCAGCGCTCGATGATGCGAAGCGCGCCGCAACTGGAAAGTTGAACGGAGGGACAGATGGCTGCCGTACAGGACACAGTCGAACAGGTTCGCTCCATCGACGTCGACCAGTACAAGTACGGGTTCGAAACCAACATCGAATCCGAAAAGGCGCCGAAGGGCCTCTCCGAGGACGTGATCCGCTTCATCTCGGCCAAGAAGGAAGAGCCGGAGTGGATGTTGCAGTGGCGCCTCGACGCCTATCAGCGCTGGCTCACCATGCAGGAGCCGGAATGGGCGCGGGTGAGCTTCCCCCCCATCGATTATCAGGATCTCTACTACTTCTCCCAGCCGAAGAAGTTCAAGGCCCCCAAGTCGCTGGACGAGGTGGACCCGGAGATCCTCAAGACCTACGAGAAGCTCGGCATTCCGCTGCGCGAGCAGGAAATCCTCGCCGGCGTGGAAATCCCGGAAGGTGAGCGGCCGCGGATCGCGGTGGACGCGGTGTTTGACAGCGTTTCCGTGGCGACGACCTTCAAGGAAGAGCTGAAGGCGGCCGGCGTCATCTTCATGCCCATCTCCGAGGCCCTGCGCGAGCATCCGGAGATGGTGAAGCAGTATCTCGGCAGCGTGGTTCCCACCACGGATAATTATTACGCGACACTCAATTCTGCGGTGTTCTCGGACGGATCGTTCGTCTACATCCCGCCGGGCGTGCGCTGCCCCATGGAGCTCTCGACCTATTTCCGTATCAACGAGAAGAATACGGGGCAATTCGAGCGCACGCTGATCATCGCCGACAAGGGCTCCTACGTCTCCTACCTTGAGGGCTGCACTGCCCCCATGCGCGACGAGAACCAGCTGCACGCCGCCGTGGTGGAACTGGTGGCGCTCGACGATGCGGAAATCAAGTATTCGACGGTCCAGAACTGGTATCCCGGCGATTCCGAAGGCAAGGGCGGGATCTACAATTTCGTGACCAAGCGCGGTGACTGCCGCGGCAAGAATTCCAAGATTTCCTGGACCCAGGTGGAAACCGGCTCGTCCATCACCTGGAAATATCCCAGCTGCGTGCTGCGCGGGGAGGGGTCTTCGGGCGAGTTCTATTCCATCGCCATCTCCAATGGCCGCCAGCAGGTGGATTCCGGCACCAAGATGATCCATCTCGGCAAGAACACGACGAGCCGGATCATCTCCAAGGGCATCTCGGCGGGCAAGTCCAACAACACCTATCGCGGCCTTGTCTCGGCGCACCGCAAGGCGGCGGGGGCGCGCAACTTCACCAATTGCGACTCGCTGCTGATCGGCGACCTCTGCGGCGCGCACACGGTGCCCTACATCGAGGCGAAGAACCCGACGGCCCAGTTCGAGCACGAGGCCACCACCTCGAAGATCTCCGAGGACATGCTGTTCTACTGCATGCAGCGCGGCCTTTCCCAGGAGGACGCCGTCGCCCTCGTGGTGAACGGCTTCGTGCGCGACGTGCTCCAGCAGCTTCCCATGGAGTTCGCCGTGGAAGCGCAGAAGCTCATCTCCATCAGCCTCGAAGGCAGCGTCGGCTGACGCTGCCCCGGGACGAACGAACCGCAGCCCCCAACAAGAACCAGAGGATCTTCACCATGGCTCCCCTTTTGGAAATCAAGGACCTCCATGCCGAGATCGCGGGGGGGCGTAAGATCATCAATGGCATGAACCTCACCATCAACCCCGGTGAGGTGCACGCCATCATGGGGCCGAACGGGGCCGGCAAGTCCACCCTCTCCTACGTGCTCTCCGGCAAGCCGGGCTACGAGATCACCGGCGGTGAAGTGCTGTTCCGCGGTGTGGATCTGCTCTCCCTCGCCCCCGACGAGCGGGCGGCGCAGGGCATGTTCCTCTGCTTCCAGTATCCGCTGGAGATTCCCGGGGTCTCCAACATGGCCTTCCTGCATACGGCCGTGAACAGCCAGCGCAAGAAGCGCGGCGAGGTGGAGCTGACCTCGCCGGAGCTGGTGCGCAAGGTGCGTGAGCTGGGCAAGACGCTGGGCATCGACGCCGACATGCTGAAGCGCCCGGTCAACGTGGGCTTCTCCGGCGGCGAGAAGAAGCGCAACGAAACCCTGCAGATGATGTTGCTGGAGCCCTATCTGTGCGTGCTGGACGAGGCGGATTCGGGCCTCGACATCGACGCGCTGAAGGTGGTGTCGAACGGCGTCAACGCCCTGCGCTCGCCGGAGCGTTCCATGCTGGTGATCACCCACTACCAGCGTCTGCTCGATTATATCGTGCCGGATGTGGTGCACGTCTTCTCCGCCGGCCGCATCGTGCATTCCGGCGGCAAGGAGCTGGCGCTGGAACTCGAGGCCACCGGCTACGCGCAGTACCAGAACGAGGCGGCGTGATCCCATGGCCGCAGATGTTCGCCCCATGAAGACCAGCGCGGAGCTGGCCCTCGCCGACACCTTCGCGGCCGTGCGTGCCGCGCTTCCCGGCGGCCCCGACGTGGCGGAGCAGCGGGCCGCCGCCTTTGGCGCCTTTGCCGAAACCGGCCTGCCCCACCGGCGCGTGGAAAGCTGGCGCTACACCGACCTGCGGGCGCTGATGCGCGACGCCAAGCCGCTGGCGGCACCGCCGGACGCGCAGGCCAAGGCGCTGGCCGCCGGCGCCGGTGCGCTGCTGGCCGGCCTCGGCTTCCGCCGCTTGGTGCTGGTCAACGGCGCCTTCGTTCCCGAGCTGTCCGATCTCGGCGGGCTTGAGGCCGGCCTCACCATTCGCTCCATGGCCGAAGCCCTGGCGTCCGGCGATGGCGTCGCGGCCTCCTATCTCGGCAAGACGGTGGCGTCCGCCGACCCGGTGCTGGCGCTGAACACCGCCCTCATGGGCGATGGCGTGCTGGTGCATGTGGCCGCCGGCACTGTGGTGTCGCGCCCCATCGAGATGGTCTACGTGACCACGGAGGCGGCGCCGGTGGCCATGTTCACTCGCTCCCTCGTGGTGGCGGAGACGGGCGCGAGCCTGGTGCTGGTGGAGAGCCACGAGGGGCCGGCGGGCGTTGCCTATCAGGTCAACACGGCGCTTGAACTGGTGGTGGGCGCGCAGGCCAATGTGGAGCGCGTGAAGATCACCCGCGAGGGGTCCGATGCGGTGCATCTTGCCACCCTGCTCGCCCGCGTCGGGGCCAACGCCACCTTCGCCAACACCTTCTTCACCACCGGCGGGTCGGTGGTGCGCAACCAGCTTCTGCTGCATCTCGACGGCGAGGCCATCCAGGCCCGCATGGGCGGGGTGAGCCTCTTGTCCGGCAAGCAGCATGCGGACACCATGCTGTCGGTGGACCATGCGGCGCCGGCCGGCGAGAGCCGGGAATCCTTCCGCGCGGTGCTGGACGGTGCCTCCCAGGACATCTTCCAGGGCAAGATCGCGGTGCGGCAGGCGGCGCAGAAGACCGACGCCCGCATGCTCAGCCGCGCCCTGCTGCTCACCGAAACCGCCGAGGCCTGCAACAAGCCTGAGCTGGAGATCTTCGCCGACGACGTTCAGTGCGGCCATGGCTGCACCACCGGCACCCTCGACCAGCAGCTCAAATTCTACCTGATGGCGCGCGGCATTCCTGCCAAGGAGGCTGAGGCCCTGCTCATCCAGGCCTTTGTGGGCGAGGTGCTGGATTCCATCGGGCCGGAAGGGGTGCGCACCGCCCTCACCGACGCGACCCAGGCCTGGCTGCTGGAGCGCGAGTGAGATGATTCACCCGGCAGTGAGCAACGGCAGCTATGACGTTCTGCGTGTGCGCGAGGATTTTCCCATCCTCAGCCTGCAGGTGAACGGCAAGCCGCTGGTCTACCTCGACAACGGCGCCTCGGCCCAGAAGCCGAAGGCGGTGCTGGACCGGATCCAGCAGGTCTACACGTCCGAATATGCCAACGTGCATCGTGGCCTGCACTATCTCGCCAACGCCGCCACCGAGGCCTATGAGGGCGGCCGCCACGCGGTGCAGCGCTTCCTGAATGCCGCGCGGCCCGAGGAGATCGTCTTCACCCGCAGCGCGACCGAGGCGATCAACCTCGTGGCCGCCACCTTCGGCAAGAGCCGCATCAAGGAAGGCGACGAGATCGTCCTTTCCATCATGGAGCACCACGCCAACATCGTGCCCTGGCACTTCCTGAGGGAAAGCCAGGGGGCGGTGATCAAGTGGGCGCCGGTGGACGACGAGGGCAACTTCCTCCTCGACGCGTTTGAAAACCTCCTCACCGAACGCACCAAGATGGTGGCCATCACCCAGATGTCCAACGTGCTGGGCACCACCGTGCCGGTGAAGGAGGTGGTGAAGATCGCCCACGCCCGCGGCATCCCGGTTCTCGTGGACGGCTCCCAGGGCGCGGTGCATCTGGACGTGGATGTGCAGGATCTCGACTGCGACTTCTACATCATCACCGGCCACAAGCTTTATGGGCCTACGGGCATCGGCGCGCTCTACGGCAAGTATGAGCATCTGGAGGCCATGCCGCCCTTCAACGGCGGCGGCGAGATGATCCGCGAAGTGCGGCAGGACAGCGTGACCTATGGCGACCCGCCCCACCGGTTCGAAGCGGGCACCCCCGCCATCGTCCAGGCGGCGGGGCTCGGTGCCGCGCTGGACTATATCCAGTCCATCGGCAAGCCGCGGATCCGGGCGCATGAAGCGGAATTGTGCCGCTATGCGCAGGAGCGGCTGGGCGAGCTGAACTCGGTGCGCATCATCGGGACCGCGAAGGACAAGGGCGCGATCATCTCTTTCGAGATCAAGGGTGCCCATGCCCACGATTTCGCGACGCTGATCGACAATGACGGCATTGCCGTGCGCGCCGGCACCCATTGCGCCATGCCGCTGATGGAGCGCTTCGGCGTTTCGGCCACCTGCCGCGCCTCCTTCGGCCTCTACAATACGCACGATGAGGTGGACCGTTTCGTCGCCGCCCTCATCAAGGCGCAAGACCTTTTCGCCTGATGCGACGGGCCGGCCGGTTCACCCGGCCGGCCCTTTCTCCCCGTGCGCGCCGCCGGCCGCCGCTGCCCTCCGAGGCCGGCCCTGCCCAGGGCCCCGAATTTCTCCCCCCTTCCATCAGGCTCAGCATGTCCCGGCTTGGGGTGCGCTGGCGCGCGCCCGCCGGGATGCCATGTACGGCCCGGCCCGGCGCCATTGGTGCGTGAGCGGGGATTGTCGCATTCCGGCCACCACTGCCCGGCCTGCCGGGAGTGTCCTGTTTCAAACAGCCCTAAACTGCGATGTCACCCGACACCGGCCTGTGTCGGGTTCTGAACATGGCCCCCGCGGCCTGCGCCAATCTCATAACTATAGGAAATAAAAAGAAAAATTACGTCGGGTGGCGCTGGCACAGTCGTTGCTAGCCTTGGAGTCGGGCGACAGGTTGCTGGCTTTGTGGGCTGTCAAAAGGCCACGTCCGCATCCGCGCCGGAGTGCAACGTCCGTGTGCGCGCCCGAACATCGGGACCGCCGTCCGCGCGGACAGGACCGAATGTCGGCTGAAGGTTCGAAGGAGAGCAAGATGTCGCTGCGACAGATCGCGTTTTACGGCAAGGGTGGTATCGGCAAGTCCACCACCTCGCAGAACACCCTGGCTGCGCTTGCGCAGATGGGTCACCGGATCCTCATCGTGGGCTGCGACCCGAAGGCGGATTCGACCCGCCTGATCCTGCACGCCAAGGCGCAGGACACCATTCTTTCCCTGGCGGCGAATGCCGGCTCGGTGGAAGACCTGGAGCTCGAGGACGTGATGAAGATCGGCTACCAGGACATCCGCTGCGTGGAGTCCGGTGGTCCTGAGCCGGGCGTTGGCTGCGCCGGCCGCGGCGTGATCACCTCGATCAACTTCCTGGAAGAGAACGGCGCGTACGAGGACATCGACTACGTGTCCTACGACGTTCTGGGCGACGTGGTTTGCGGCGGCTTCGCGATGCCGATCCGCGAGAACAAGGCCCAGGAGATCTACATCGTCATGTCGGGCGAGATGATGGCCATGTATGCGGCCAACAACATCTCGAAGGGCATTCTGAAGTATGCGAACTCCGGCGGCGTGCGCCTGGGCGGGCTGGTTTGCAACGAGCGCCAGACCGACAAGGAGCTGGAGCTTGCGGAGAACCTTGCGAAGAAGCTCGGCACGCAGCTGATCTACTTCGTTCCGCGCGACAACATCGTGCAGCATGCGGAACTTCGCCGCATGACGGTGATCGAGTATGCGCCGGAGTCCGAGCAGGCCCAGCACTACCGGAACCTGGCGACCAAGGTGCACAACAATGCCGGCAACGGCATCATCCCGACCCCGATCACCATGGACGAGCTGGAAGACATGCTGATGGAGCATGGCATCCTGAAGACCGTCGACGAGAGCGAAGTCGGCAAGACCGCCGCCGAGCTCGCGGTGGGCTGAGGTTCGCAGTTGCGGCCGGCCTCTATTGCGAGGCCGGCCGTGCCCCCACAGCAAACCCCAACGAGAGCGAGATTGCGAAATGAGCTTGGCCCAACCGCAAAGCGTTGCTGAAATCAAGGCGCGTAACAAGGAAATCATCGCGGAAGTCCTCAAGGTCTATCCCGAGAAGACCGCGAAGCGCCGCGCGAAGCACCTCAACGTCCACGAATCCGGCAAGTCCGACTGCGGCGTGAAGTCCAACATCAAGTCCATCCCGGGCGTGATGACCATCCGCGGCTGTGCCTATGCCGGCTCCAAGGGCGTGGTGTGGGGTCCCATCAAGGACATGATCCACATCTCCCACGGCCCGGTGGGCTGCGGCCAGTATTCCTGGGCGGCGCGCCGCAACTACTACATCGGCACGACCGGCATCGACACCTTCGTGACGATGCAGTTCACGTCCGACTTCCAGGAAAAGGACATCGTCTTCGGCGGCGACAAGAAGCTCGCCAAGATCATGGACGAAATCCAGGAGCTGTTCCCGCTCAACAACGGCATCACGGTGCAGTCCGAGTGCCCGATCGGCCTGATCGGCGACGACATCGAGGCCGTGTCCAAGGCGAAGTCCAAGGAATACGACAACAAGACCATCGTGCCGGTGCGCTGCGAAGGTTTCCGCGGCGTGTCGCAGTCGCTCGGCCACCACATCGCCAACGACGCGATCCGTGACTGGGTGTTCGACAAGATGGACCCGAATGCGGCCCCCCGCTTCGATCCGACCCCGTACGACGTGGCCATCATCGGCGACTACAACATCGGCGGCGACGCCTGGTCTTCCCGTATCCTCCTCGAGGAGATGGGCCTGCGCGTGATCGCCCAGTGGTCCGGCGACGGCTCGCTCGCCGAGCTCGAGGCCACCCCGAAGGCCAAGCTGAACGTGCTGCACTGCTACCGTTCCATGAACTACATCTCCCGCCACATGGAAGAGAAGTTCGGGATTCCGTGGTGCGAGTACAACTTCTTCGGCCCGTCCAAGATCGCCGAATCGCTGCGCAAGATCGCCGGCTACTTCGACGACAAGATCAAGGAAGGTGCCGAGCGCGTGATCGCGAAGTACCAGCCCCTGATGGACGCGGTCATCGCCAAGTATCGTCCGCGCCTGGAAGGCAAGACCGTCATGCTGTACGTGGGCGGCCTGCGTCCCCGTCACGTGATCGGTGCGTACGAAGACCTCGGCATGGAAGTGGTGGGCACGGGTTACGAGTTCGCCCACAATGACGACTATCAGCGCACCGCCCAGCACTACGTCAAGGATGGCACCATCATCTATGACGACGTGACCGGCTATGAGTTCGAGAAGTTCGTCGAGAAGATCCAGCCCGATCTCGTCGGCTCGGGCATCAAGGAGAAGTACGTCTTCCAGAAGATGGGTGTGCCGTTCCGGCAGATGCACTCCTGGGACTATTCCGGCCCGTATCACGGCTATGACGGCTTCGCCATCTTCGCCCGCGACATGGACATGGCCATCAACTCTCCCGTGTGGAAGATGACCAAGGCTCCTTGGAAGGCGGCCCCGAAGCCCACCCTGCTGGCGGCCGAGTGAGCGCCTGAGCCTCTCGCCCCTCCCCCACCGGGGAGGGGCACAGGGGCGGGCATGATGATTGTGAGACCCACCATAGGGGTTCGAGATGCCACAAAATGCAGATAACGTGCTCGATCACTTCGAGCTGTTCCGCGGTCCCGAGTACCAGCAGATGCTGGCCAACAAGAAGAAGCTGTTCGAGAACCCCCGCGATCCGGCTGAAGTCGAGCGCATTCGCGAGTGGGCCAAGACTCCGGAGTACAAGGAAAAGAACTTCGCCCGCGAAGCTCTGACCGTGAACCCGGCCAAGGCCTGCCAGCCGCTCGGTGCCGTGTTCGCCGCGGTGGGCTTCGAGGAGACCATTCCCTTCGTGCATGGCTCGCAGGGCTGCGTCGCTTACTATCGCTCGCACTTCTCGCGTCACTTCAAGGAGCCCAGCTCCTGCGTGTCCTCTTCCATGACGGAAGACGCGGCGGTGTTCGGCGGCCTGAACAACATGATCGACGGCCTCGCCAACACCTACAACATGTACAAGCCGAAGATGATCTCGGTCTCCACCACCTGCATGGCGGAAGTCATCGGTGATGACCTGAACGCCTTCATCAAGACGGCCAAGGAAAAGGGCTCGGTTCCCCAGGAATACGACGTTCCCTTCGCCCACACCCCGGCGTTCGTCGGCAGCCACATCACCGGCTACGACAACGTGATGAAGGGCATCTTCGAGCACTTCTGGGACGGCAAGGCCGGCACCACGGCGAAGCTCGAGCGCGTGCCGAACGAGAAGATCAACTTCATCGGCGGCTTCGACGGCTACACCGTCGGCAACCTGCGCGAAGTCAAGCGTCTGTTCGGCATCATGGGCGTGGACTACACCATCCTCGCCGACAATTCCGAAGTGTGGGACACCCCCACCGACGGCGAGTTCCGCATGTATGACGGCGGCACCACGCTGGAGGAGGCGGCCAACGCCCTCCACGCCAAGGCCACCATCTCCATGCAGGAATACTGCACGGAAAAGACCCTGCCGTTCATCGGCAACCACGGCCAGGAAGTCGTCGCCTTCAACCACCCCGTGGGCGTGAAGGGCACCGACGAGTTCCTGATGGCGATTTCCCGCATCAGCGGCAAGGAAATTCCCGAAGAGCTCGCCCGCGAGCGCGGCCGTCTGGTGGACGCCATTGCGGACTCCAACGCGCACATCCACGGCAAGAAGTTCGCCATCTACGGCGATCCGGACCTCTGCCTGGGCCTCGCCAGCTTCCTGCTGGAGCTGGGCGCCGAGCCGACCCACGTTCTGGCCACCAACGGCAACCAGAAGTGGGCCGACAAGGTCCAGAAGCTGTTCGACTCTTCGCCCTTCGGCCAGAACTGCCACGTCTATCCCGGGCGTGACCTCTGGCACATGCGCTCCCTGCTCTTCACCGAGCCGGTGGACTTCCTGATCGGCAACACCTACGGCAAGTATCTCGAGCGCGACACGGGCACCCCGCTGATCCGCATCGGCTTCCCGGTGTTCGACCGTCACCACCACCACCGCCGTCCGGTGTGGGGCTATCAGGGCGGCATGAACGTTCTGATCACCATCCTCGACAAGATCTTCGACACCATCGACCAGAACACGATCGTGCCGGCGAAGACCGACTACTCGTTCGACATCATCCGTTGATCGCAGAAGTCTGAAGAGCTCGATCCGGCCCGGGGCCCCGCCCGGGCCGGCCCGAGAGGGAGCCGACCTCCGACCCCTCGTGATCTTTGCACAGCCCGCTTGTCGAAGGAGAGATCCATGAGCTCGCTTTCCAGCACGATCCAGCAAGTCTTCAACGAGCCTGGCTGCACAAAGAACCAGAATAAATCGGAAGCTGAGAAGAAAAAGGGTTGCACCAAGCAGCTTCAGCCCGGCGGTGCCGCCGGCGGCTGCGCCTTCGATGGCGCGAAGATCGCGCTGCAGCCTTTGACCGACGTGGCCCACCTGGTGCACGGCCCGATCGCCTGCGAAGGCAATTCCTGGGACAATCGCGGCGCGAAGTCCTCCGGCTCGAACCTCTGGCGCACCGGCTTCACCACCGACATCAACGAGACCGATGTCGTGTTCGGCGGCGAGAAGCGCCTGTTCAAGTCCATCAAGGAAATCATCGAGAAATACAATCCGCCGGCCGTTTTCGTCTACCAGACCTGCGTGCCCGCCATGATCGGCGACGATATCGACGCGGTCTGCAAGGCGGCGAAGGAGAAATTCGGCACTCCGGTGATCCCGATCAACTCGCCGGGTTTCGCGGGTCCGAAGAATCTCGGCAACAAGCTTGCCGGCGAGGCCATCCTCCAGCACGTCATCGGCACGGAGGAGCCGGAATACACCACGCCCTATGACATCAACATCATCGGCGAGTACAATCTCTCCGGCGAACTCTGGCAGGTGAAGCCGCTGCTGGACGAGCTCGGCATCCGCATCCTCGCCTGCATTTCGGGCGACGGCCGCTACAAGGATGTGGCCTCCTCCCACCGCGCCAAGGCGGCGATGATGGTGTGCTCCAAGGCCATGATCAACGTGGCCCGCAAGATGGAGGAGCGCTACGACATCCCCTTCTTCGAAGGTTCCTTCTACGGCATCCAGGATTCCAGCGATTCCCTGCGCGAAATCGCCCGCATGCTCATCGAGCGCGGCGCCGATGCGGAGCTGATGGACCGCACCGAGGCGCTGATCGAGCGCGAGGAGGCGAAGGCCTGGGCCGCCATCGCCAAGTACAAGCCGCGGTTCAAGGACAAGAAGGTTCTTCTCATCACCGGCGGCGTGAAGTCCTGGTCGGTGGTGGCGGCGCTGCAGGAAGCCGGCCTTGAGCTGGTGGGCACCTCGGTGAAGAAGTCCACCAAGGAAGACAAGGAGCGCATCAAGGAGCTCATGGGGCAGGATGCCCACATGATCGACGACATGACGCCGCGCGAAATGTACAAGATGCTGAAGGACGCGAAGGCCGACATCATGCTGTCCGGCGGCCGCTCCCAGTTCATCGCGCTGAAGGCGTCCATGCCCTGGCTGGACATCAATCAGGAGCGTCACCACGCCTATATGGGTTATATCGGCATGGTGAAGCTGGTGGAGGAGATCGACAAGGCCCTCTACAACCCCATCTGGGAACAGGTGCGCAAGCCCGCCCCCTGGGATGACCCGGCCAGCAACTGGCAGAACCTTGCCATGGCCCAGATGGAGGCCGAGGCGGCCGCCCTCGCCGCGGACCCGGTGGCGGCGGAGAAGGCGCGCCGCGCCAAGAAGATCTGCAATTGCAAGAGCGTCGATCTGGGCACCATCGAGGATGCCATCGCCGCCCATGCCCTCACGGATGTGGAAGGCGTGCGCAAGCACACCAACGCGTCCGGCGGCTGCGGCGCCTGCAGCGGGCGCGTGGAAGACATCCTTGCGGCGCAGGGGGTGGTGGCGCCGGTCATCGCCGATCCGGTGGCGGCAGAAGCCGCGCGCCGGGCCAAGAAGGTGTGCAACTGCATGAGCGTGGACACCGGCACCATCGAGGATGCCATCCACGCCGGGGCGTCCAATCTGGCCGAGGTCAAGGCCCGGACCAAGGCCACCAGCGGCTGCGGCGGTTGCGGCGAGCGCATCGAGGAGATGCTGGATGCCGCTGGCGCCGGGGTCGGCGCCACCCTTGTTGCAGCGGAATAGGAGGCGGCCATGGCGAAGTTCGTCCAGGGCAAGAAATCCTGCGCGGTCAATCCCCTGAAGATGAGTCAGCCGATCGGCGGCGCACTTGCCTTCATGGGCCTGCGCGGGGCCATGCCCCTGCTGCACGGCTCGCAGGGCTGCACCTCGTTCGGGCTGGTGCTGTTCGTGCGGCATTTCAAGGAAGCCATCCCGCTCCAGACCACGGCCATGAGCGAAGTGGCGACCGTGCTCGGCGGCTACGACAATGTGGAGCAGGCGGTTCTCAACATCTACAACCGCACCAAGCCGGAGATCATCGGCATCTGCTCCACCGGCGTCACCGAGACCAAGGGTGACGACGTGGACGGCTACATCAAGATGATCCGCGACAAGTATCCCCAGCTTGCCGACTTTCCCATGGTCTATGTCTCCACCCCCGACTTCAAGGATGCCTTCCAGGACGGGTGGGAAAAGACCGTCGCCAAGATCATTGAAGTGCTGGTGAAGAAGCCGGCGGATGATGTGGTGCGCAACCCGAAGCAGGTGAACGTGCTGCCGGGCTGCCACCTCACGCCCGGTGACCTGGACGAACTTCGCACCATCTTCGAGGATTTTGGGCTGGAGCCGTCCTTCCTGCCGGATCTTGCCGGCTCGCTGGACGGCCACATTCCCGATGACTTCACCCCCACCACCATCGGCGGCATCGGGGTGGATGAGGTCGCGAAGATGGGCGAGGCGGCCTGGACCATCGCCATCGGCACCCAGATGCGCACCGCCGCGGAGGCCATGCAGAAGAAGGCCGGCGTTCCCTACCGCCTCTTCGAGCGGCTCTGCGGGCTCGCGCCCAATGATGATTTCATCATGTTCCTGAGCGAGATCTCGGGAAAATCGGTGCCACGCAAGTATCGGCGCCAGCGCGGGCAGCTGGTGGACGCCATGCTGGACGCCCACTTCCACCTCGGCGGCCGCAAGCTGGCCATCGGGGCGGAGCCGGACCTTCTCTTTGACGTGGGCTGCATGCTCCATGAGATGGGCACGGTGATTACGGCTGCGGTGACCACCACCCAATCCCCGGTGTTCGCCCAGCTTCCGGCGGAAGAAGTGCTGCTGGGAGACCTTGAAGATCTGGAGACGCTGGCGAAGGAACGGGGCTGCGACCTCCTGCTGACCCATTCCCACGGGCGCCAGGGTGCGGAGCGGCTGGGGATTCCGTTCTACCGGATCGGCATTCCCATGTTCGACCGCATCGGCTCGGGTCATCGCATGACCGTCGGCTACCGCGGGACGCGGGAGCTGATCTTCAGCCTCGCCAACCTGGTCATCGCCGATCACGAGGAACACCACGACGCCAAGCCGGATACCTGGCAGAGCCCATGGGACGGCGACGGGCACGGGGCAGCCTCCGGCACTGCGCCGGCGTCTCCCCACGCCCCCGTCGTAAGCACGGCCCATCACTAAGAACGAGCAGAGGCGCACCCTCCCATGAAAGTCGCATTCGCAACCCAGGACTTGAAACGGGTCGACGCTCACTTCGGCTGGGCGAAGAACATCGCCATCTATGAAGTGGGGCCGGAAAGTTCGCATTTCGTGGAAGCCATTGAATTCGATGGCGACCTGAAGGAAGACGGCAACGAAGACAAGCTCGCCCCGAAGATCGAGGCGATCAAGGACTGCGCCATCCTCTACGTCGCCGCCATCGGCGGGTCGGGCGCGGCGCGGGTCGTGGCCAACAACATCCACCCCATGAAGGTAAGCCAGCCCGAGGAGATCAGCGATCTCATCGAGAAGCTCGCCACGGTGCTGCGCGGCACTCCCCCGCCCTGGCTGCGCAAGGTGATGTCCAAGGGCCAGGAACGCACTTTCGATTTCGACGAATGAGGATGGACATGTCCGAAGCAGCGCAAGTGGCCGAACCGGTGTCGGCGGAAGATACCCCGTTCGTCAAGGAACTCATCAAGGTCTGGCGCGCCCAGGACACCCACGGCGCGTGGGACGGCAAGGCGGACCTCGATCTGATCGCGCCCTACATCGTTGACAAGGAGGCGCGGCGCGCCCTTCCCATCATCGGTGACCCGGACCCCGAGACCATCTGGCGCATGGAGCTGTTCTTCAATGCCGTCTGCCTGATGATCGAGCGCGAAACCAAGGTGATGATCACGCCGATGCTGAAGATGAGCCACGAGGGCTTCGGCCGCATGGTGCTCATCGGCGGTCGGTTGATCGTGGTCAACAAGCAGCTGCGCGACGTGCATCGCTATGGCTTCGACAATCTCGGAAAGCTCGCAGAGGAAGGGACGAAGTTCGTCTCGTCCGGCGTCGAGATGATCCGCAAATTCCCCGAAGTTGCCAATTTCTGAAGTTGAACAGGGTGCACCCATGAGCGACGTGGAAGAACTCAAGGCCGAGATCAAGAAGCTCAGCGCGAAGGCGACGCAGGCGAAAATGGATCTCCACGATCTGTCCGAGGAACTCCCGATCAACTGGGAGTCCATCATGGATGTCGCAAAGAAGGCGCATAGCGCCTTCGCCGATCTGGAAAAAAAGCGCGCGGACCTGAAGGCACTCGAGGCCGCCTGAACCCGAAAGGCGTGTTGAAATGTCCAACGAAACCCGAGATGGTCGAGCCTGGCAGCCAGACTATTTGCTCGATATCGACGCTGGTAAGTGCATCGGTTGCGGGCGCTGCTTCAAAGTCTGCGGCCGGGACGTGATGACCCTGAAGGGGATCAACGAAGACGGCGATGTTGTCGAGCTCGATGATGACGAGGACGACGAGGTCGAGAAGAAGGTCATGGTCATGAACGATACGGGCGCCTGCATCGGCTGCGGTGCGTGCGCCCGGGTCTGCCCGGCCAATTGCCAGGTCCACGGCCTGGAGAAGGCCGCCTGATCAGGAGAAGCGTCATGGTTGCCGAAGAAGTCTATGACTGGCTGATTGCGTCATCGACCTCTTCGGCCGCCGACGCTTTCGATATTCACGTTGCCGCCTCCATCATCGCGCTGGCACTGGCTGAAGCGCAACTTTCGGCGCATCCGCAGCTGGAGGCCGAAGGGGCCGGCCTTGATGGCCTCGGCCTGGAGCGGTCCGCATTCCTTGAGCTTGCCGCAAGCCTTTTCCCCGCCGCAGCGCCGGCGCTGACCGGCATTGTCGGGGAATTGTCGCTGCCGGTGACGCCGGAGGAACAATCGGTTCGCGACATCCTGGGCATCTATTCGTCCGACGCGGGGCCGCTCCAGGCGCCTTTCATCGCCATGGTTGCCCGCCGCTGCCAGTCGCCGCACCATTTGTGGCAGGACCTCGGCCTGCGGGACCGCCGGGAACTGGGTGTCCTGATGGCCCGTCGCTTCGGTCCGCTGGCGGCGAAGAACCGGCAGGACATGAAGTGGAAGAAGTTCCTCTATCGCATGGTCTGCGGTTCGGAGGGCTTCACCCTGTGCGCCGCGCCGGTGTGTTCGGATTGCGACGAGTTCCATGTCTGCTTCGGCGCCGAAGACGGTGAATCCAGGCTCGCCCGTAATCGCATGGCGGCAAACAGCAATGTGCCGCCGGATGCCGAGGTCCCCGAGGCGGCCGAATAGGGCGGGGTGCCGGCGCTGTCGTTGCCCGGGGGCGCTGCCTCTTCATGCTGTTCCATGAACGGTTACCGCGGCCGGCGCCCGACAGCGGCACGCCGGTTCTACGCTGCGACCACCTGGTCGTCAGGGCCAATGAACGGCCCTCCACCACCCTCAACCAGCGCGCCGGGCTTTGCAAAGCCGGGGGCCTCCCGGCAACAGGCGTGGTGAAAAAGCAAAAGCCCGGCGCTGCGGGCACCGGGCCATGTCCTTGCAATCAGACGCGCCGTCCTCCCTTCAGCGCCCGGCGCTCTCCAACAGCCGCTTGCTTTGTCGTTGACGCCAGTTCATTGACTCCGGCAGCGCCCCTTGAATGCCTTGCGCGGCGGGAAAACTGCGTGCAGCGACGCAAGCCCGGCAGCCGGGGCTGCGCCGATGGCGCAGCTCCTACTCGATGCCCTCGCTGCGGGCCCGCCACATCATGGCGATGCGGAAGCGTTCGTTGATTGCCGCCGGGCTCGCCAGAATCTGGGCTTCCGCGTCCTTGAACGCCTGTTCGACCGCCTCGGCCTCCTCGCGGGTCAGGGTCACCCGCCCG
Source organism: Xanthobacter sp. AM11 (assembly GCF_047444035.1). Taxonomy (NCBI): domain Bacteria; kingdom Pseudomonadati; phylum Pseudomonadota; class Alphaproteobacteria; order Hyphomicrobiales; family Xanthobacteraceae; genus Xanthobacter; species Xanthobacter sp. AM11. Next base: position 452,081 of record NZ_JBLAOA010000001.1, on the reverse strand, counting down.
GCCAGGTGGGTCGCTTCGGGATGAACTTCCCAGATCTTGCGCTTGTTGGGATGAAGCTTCACCTCGGTGAGGTCGAAGGCCTCCAGCTGCCCGTCGAACAGGATGGCAAGGCCGGACACCTCCAGCTTGCGCCCGTCTGCGGTGGTCTTGATCAATGTGGTCTGCATGGTCTTCACCCGTCCTGAGCTGCGAGCCAACTGTAGCCGCCCTGGTCCCAGAGCTGCGCCAGGACCTGATCCGAACTCCAGTCTGGAAACTGTGACTTCACGGCGTCGTAATCGGCGCGGAAGCGTTCCGCATCCTCGCCGGAAAGATCGGCGGCAAGGCCATCCGGCTTGAATCGAAGCAGGAAGTGCGTGCCGTCGCCGGCGGCGTGGAGCGTGTACTCCTCGCCGTCGCTCACCAGTTCCAGTTCGTCCTGGGCACCCATTCCTGCCTCCCGTGTTGTCAGGCCGCTGCGGACGGCGTGTCGTCCGCAAGGCCCCATTCGGCCCAGGAGCCGTCGTAGAGCGCGGCGTCCTTGTGGCCGAGAATGAACAAGGCGAGGAGAACCACGCAGGAAATGGTGCCGGAGGCGCAGGTCGTCACGATGGGACGGCTAAGGTCGATGCCGGCGCCGGCAAAGCGCGCCGCAAGCGCGTCGGGCGCAATCATTTCGCCGGTTTCCTCAAGGATGAGATCGCCCCACGGCAGGTTGACGGAGCCGGGAATGTGCCCCTTCTTCTTCACCGGGAACACATCGTCCTGGCTGCCGGAAAACTTGGCGGGGCCGCGGGCGTCGATCACCTGTTCGGAGCCGCCGGAAAGGTTGGCGATCATCTGCGACAGGCTGCGCACCATCTGCGGGTTGAAGGTGGCGGAGAAGGTCTTGGGCTCCGGGCGAACCGGCGACATCTCGGTCTCCCGCTTCTCCTTCGTCCATTTGCCGAAGCCGCCGTCCAGCACGGCCACGTCGTCATAGCCGAAGGTGCGGAACATCCACCACACCCGCGCTGCCGCCGAGCCGCCGCAGAGGCGGTCGTAAAGCACCACCTTGTTGCCGGTGGCGACACCCAGGAGGCCGACCTTCTTGGCGAACTCCGCCGCCGGCGGCAGCATGTGGGGGAGCGGATTGCTCTTGTCGGCCACATGGTCGATGTCGAAGTGCACCGCACCGGGAAGATGCCGCCCACGATACTGGGTTCGACCGTCCATGTTGGTGCTCTCGTGGAGCCATGTGCAGTCGAGGATCTTCACGTCCGGATCGGACAGATGCTCGGCAAGCCATTCGGTGCTCACCAGCGGTCCGGGAAGGGCGGTGGACATGACAGCAGCTTCTCCTTGTCGCGGTTTCGACATCCGGCATGCTTCAGCGGCTTGGCCGGACGGCCAGCCGGCGGCGGGGCGGCACCGGCCGCCCCGCGCGTGGTCGGCGATCAGCGGGTCTTCGGCAGCACGTAGCCGGGGCGCGGATGCGCGTCGTAATAATCGGGGCGCTCCGGCCAGCCGCCTTCGGCATTGAACTTGAACTTGACCACCCGCAGCGGCGCGCCGTTGGAGCACGACACGTCCTGGAACTTGATTTCACGGTCACCGGGGCCGGCGGAGAAATCGGCCACGACGGTGCCGTCGGCCTTGCAGGCGCGGGCGAAGCCGGGGGTGCCCACGTCCACCGCATTCACCGATTCGGTGGCGAAGCTCGGGACCTCGGAGCCGTCCTCGGAGGGGGTGTTGAAGGCCGGGGTGGCGAAGGTGAAGGTGGCGAGCTTGCCGCTCCGGTCCACGGCGCGGTCGGCGCTGATGGGCCGGGCCACGGAATAGACGGTCAAGGTGCCGCCCGCCAGCAGCTCCTTGATCTCCTCGAGGGAGCATTTGGCGAATTCCGACGCGACGTTCATTTCAATCTCCACAAGGCAACTGCACTGACCAACGATGCCTTGCAGGATCAAAATTCGTGCCAGTTCCCGGCGACCCGTGGATGCGCGGCAGGAAGGCTGCCGCAAAGCCTTGAGGCCGCGGGCCTCGCCGGGAGCGGGTGGCGCGCGCATCGGCCGGCTGCTGCGGCGGCACGTGTCGGAAACCTGTCGCGCAGGGCGGCAAATGCGACGCACCGCGCGTTGCCCATCGCACAAAGGTGGCCCGGGCGCCCGCGAAAGACCCTTCGGCGGGTGAGCGCGAATCTTGCAAGGGCTCCAAACAAAGCGACAGCCAGAGGACAGGTCCATGCTGGACACGGCGATCATCGGGGGCGGGCTCTGCGGCCTCGCCTTGGCGCGGCATCTCGCGAAGCAGGGCCACGGCTTCACCCTGTTCGAGGCGCGCGCGCGCCTCGGCGGGCGCATTCTCTCCGCCGTCTCCGCCACTGGCGGTGATGCGCTGGACCTTGGGCCCACCTGGTTCTGGCCCGACACCCAGCCCCACATCACCGCCTTCGTGGCCGAGCTCGGCCTTGCCGATTTCGCGCAGCATGATGAAGGCGTGGTGCTCCACCTCACCGAGGCGGACAAGACTCCCCAGGCCCTCGGCGGGCAGAGCGTCCACGGCGGTGCGCGCCGGGTGGCCGGCGGCATGTCGCGGCTCGTGGCCACCCTCGCGGAAGGCCTCGGGGAAGACAAGATTCGCCTCGGCCACACTCTGGTGGGGGTGGAAGACAAGGCGGACCACGTGCTCCTCACCTTCCGGGTGGACGACGCCTTCCTCACGGTGGAGGCGCGCCATGCGGTGATCGCGCTGCCGCCGCGCCTGGTGGCGGAAACCGTGCGCTTCACGCCGGAGATCGACACCGCCACCCGGGACGCCATGGGCGCCGCCCCCACCTGGATGGCGGCGCAGGCCAAGGTGATGGTGGCCTATGCCTCTCCCTTCTGGCGCGCGGCGGGCCAGTCCGGCAACGCCTTCGTCACCCATGAGCAGGCCGTGGTGGGCGAGATCTTCGACGCCTGCGACGCCACGGGAGCCAAGGCGGCCATCGGCGGCTTCCTCAGCTTCCCGCCGGACCTGCGGGAGGCGTTCATCGCCGGCCTGCCCATGCTCATGGACAGCCAGATGGTGCAGGTGTTCGGCAGCGCCGCGGAAGGTGGCGAGCAGCATTACCAGGACTGGGCGCAGGAGCCGTTCACTTGCAGTGCGCGCGATCGGGCGGAGCCGGCGGGCGAGCATGTGGCCTTCTCGAATCCCCTGCTGCGCCGGCCGCTCTGGGACGGCCGGCTGCATTTCGGCGGGTCGGAAACGGCCACCCAGGGCGCCGGCTACCTGGAAGGGGCGCTGGAGGCGGCGCGGCGCATCGACCGGGCCCTCGCCCGCGCCCGGGTGGCGGAAGACGCCGACGTGGACGTGCCGGTTCCCGACGGCCTGTCGGTGAATGCCGCGAGCCTTGCCCGGTTCGCCGCCTGGGTTTCCGCGCAGAATGACGCGGTGTTCGAGGCCTACCGCACGCGCCTCAACCGCGCCCTGGCCACCCAGCAGCGCGAGCAGCTGACGCAGATCGCCATGCTCGGCGCCATCGAGGATCTTTATGATCGCGCCGTCGATATGCTCGACACGCTGCCCTTCGACATGCGCGACGTGCCGGTGGAGAAGGGGCGCTCCGGGTTGATGCCGGACGTGCAGTTGCCGTTCCGGGACTTCATCCAGACCCTGCTCGACGATGTGGTGGCGTTCAACCGCACGTCCTGCGCCCTCTCCAACTTCCCGGGCGAGCACCATCTCTCCAAGGATTATGTGCAGACCATCCTGCGGGACGTGGCCGCCGCCTGGCGCGACTTCTGCCTGGCGGCGAACCGCCGGCTGCTGGCCAAGGCGGAGGCCGGCGCGCCGCGCGCCGGCGTGACGCCGCTGCCGCTGCGCCAGTGAGGCGGATCAACGACGCGCATCCCCGCGGATGTGATGAAGCAGCCATCAAGAGTACAAGGTGAACGAGGACAAGATGGAACCGAGCATGGTGGAAGAAAACGCGGCCGGCGGCGGTGTCGCCTACGTCATCTGCTCCATGAGCGAAATTCCGAGCCAGCGGGCGCGGGGTTTCCAGCTCCTGCAGCTGCTGGAGGACGGCTCCGAGCAGCAGCTCAACCTCGTGGTGGTGCGCTGGGGCCGCCAGGTGTTCGGCTATGTGAACAAATGCCCCCATGATGGGGTCAATCTCGACTGGGAGCGCAACCAGTTCCTGGACCCTAACGGCATCCGCCTGATGTGCGGAAAGCACGGCGCCCTGTTCGAGCTCGGAACCGGCATGTGCATTGAGGGACCCTGCAAGGGACGTGCGCTTCAGCCGATCGCGCTCAGCATCATCGACAACGACATCTGCGTCACCGGGGTGATCCTGGCCGAGGATGTGGATGACGATGAGGAGGAAATCACCTCCTGCTCGGACGAGGGCGGCGGCGTCTGAGACGTCCGACGCCCCGGGCATCCCCGTTGGATGCCGGCCCTCTCCGATGCGGTGAGGGCCGGCGTGGTGCTCAGACCGGACGGTTCTCGTTGCGGTTCTTCACCGGCTCCATGATGGAGACGCCCTTTTCATAGGTGATGACCTCGAAGTCCTCGTGCCAGCTCAGGGCGGCGTCGAGCACCACATCCGTCTTGCCGCCGGTATCGAGCTTCTTGATGTCGTTCTTGTCGATGCTCAAGAGCTCGGTCATTTCCTTCCATACGGTGGATTCATCGCAGGGCAGCACGTAGAACGTCTTGCCCCCGTGGGTGACGCGATACTTCGCCAGAAGGTCGATGTTGTTGCAGAACAGGAAATACTTGCCGTCGGGGGCCAGCGCGTCGCCGAGCACGTCCACCACGTCCGACAGGAAGGCGAAGTTCTGCAGGTAGCCGGCCAGCACCGGAATCGTGGACTTGCCATCCTCGGCGAAGGTGATGACCTGTTCCATCGTATATTCCGGCGGGCGCTTCTCGTCGGCGAGCTGCTGCTGGAACTTCAGGGCGATGTCGCCGCGGAAATCAAATCGGCCGGGCTTGGTGGGCTGCTTGAGCACGGCGTTGAGCAGCCGCCCCTCTTTGTCCAGCCGGCCCAGGGGGGTGTTCTCGATCGCAGTCATTACGTCTTGTCTCCGGTTCAGCACACAACTCACACAAACACACTCAACGGGGCACTCGCGGGGGCGCGGGCAGCGCGTGCGCCAAGGCACCGCTCTGCGCCGAACGCCGTTCGACGCGCCGCCCGCGCGGGGGCAGGCGCGAAGCTCATGCAAGCCCTTTGCCGCGGCGGCCGACATGGGGGCCCCGGCGGCGGGGGAGCGACAATCGGCCCTGTCCCACGCGCGGCGGACGTGGCCTGCCAGCGCCTTGCGCGGGGTCCGCCGCCGCCCGGCTCCCGCGCGCCGGCCTCTCCCGTGCGTGTCCGAAACCGGACACGCGTCGCAAAGGCAACAGCGTCCCCGCTGAAAAGTGATGTAAATCAGTCCGTTGCCATCTGGCACGCGGCTTGCTCTCCTTCATTGCGACAAAGTCTCTCAAGCGAAGGTCGAGCGATGATCAATTTGACCGACAGCGCCTTGAATGCGGTCCGCGACGCCATCCATGGCGCGGACCAGCCCATCGGCGGCTTGCGCATCCTGGTGGAGACGGGCGGCTGCGCCGGCTACCAGTATAAGATGGGCCTGGTGACCGACGCCGAGCCCGACGACACCGTGGTCGAGCGCGACGGCGTGCGGGTGTTCGTGGACAACAAGAGCCACGAGCTTCTGGCCGGTACCACCATCGACTTCGTCGTGGCCCTGGAGGGCTCCGGCTTCACCTTCGAGAACCCGAACGCCACCTCGAGCTGCTCCTGCGGCAAGTCCTTCGGCTGACGCCGGGGATGTGCCGGGACGCCTGACGGTTCGAACCCAGACAAGAAGGACAGTTGCGATGTTGGCCGACACCGAAGAGCGCGCACCGCTGACCCGCGAAGCCAAGCGTGAGGCGATCATCCGCGAGGTGATCGAGGAGATCCGTCCGAACCTGAAGCGCGACGGCGGCGATTGCGAGCTGGTGGAGATCGACGGCACCAAGGTCATGGTGAAGATGACCGGCGCCTGCGTCTTCTGCAAGCTGGCGAGCGAGACCATCGAGGGCATCCAGTCCAAGATCGTCGAGCGGCTCGGCGAGTTGATTCGCCTCATCCCGGTGGCCGGCGCGCAGAACAAGCCCCTGGTGAGCCTGAAGGGGCCCGCCCCGATGAAGTCGGCCCCCGCCGCGCCGGTCGCCCCGGCGCCCGCCGCCACCCTGCCTGTGCGCTGAGGCGCGCGGGTCCAGACGATCCGAGGGGTGCCTTCCGTGCGGCCGGTCTATTTCGACAACAACGCGACGACCCGGACCGATCCCGCCGTGGTCGAAGCCATGTTGCCGTTCTTCACGGAGCATTTCGGCAACGCTTCCTCCACGCACGCCTTCGGCGAGCGGGTGGGGGAGGCGGTGAAGGCGGCGCGCAAGCAGTTGCAGGCCCTCCTCGGGGCGGCCTTCGACCATGAGATCGTGTTCACCTCCGGCGGAACGGAAGCGGACAATGCCGCCATCCTTTCCGCTCTGGAGACGCAGGAGGGCCGGGACGAGGTGGTGACAACCACCGTGGAGCATCCCGCCGTCCTCACCCTGCTGGCGCACCTTGAGAAAACCCGGGGCCTGAAGGTTCACCTCGTGGGCGTGGACGGCCGCGGCCGCCTGGACATGGACGCCTTCACTGCCGCCCTCTCTCCGCGCACCGCCCTGGTCACGGTCATGTGGGCCAACAACGAGACCGGCACCCTCTTTCCGGTGGATCATCTGGCGCAACTGGCGCACGAGGCCGGGGCCCTGTTCCACACCGATGCGGTGCAGGCGGTGGGCAAGGTGGCCATCGACCTGAAGGCCACCGCCATCGACATGCTGTCCCTGTCGGGTCACAAGCTGCACGGCCCCAAGGGCATCGGCGCGCTCTATGTGCGCAAGGGCGTGAAGTTCCGCCCGCTGGTGCGCGGCGGCCATCAGGAGCGCGGCCGGCGCGGCGGCACGGAGAATGTGCCGGCCATCATCGGCCTCGGCGCCGCGGCTGAACTCGCCCAGGCCCACATGGCCGACGAACTGACCCGGGTGAAGGCCCTGCGCGATCGCCTGGAGCAGGGAATCCTGCAGCAGATCAGCCACACCCTGGTCAATGGCGATAGCGACAACCGCCTGCCCAACACCGCCAACATCGCGTTCGAGTATCTGGACGGCGAGGCGGTGCTGACCAATCTCAACCGGGCCGGCATCGCCGCCTCCACCGGGTCCGCCTGCACCTCCGGTTCGACCGAGCCGTCGCATGTGCTCAAGGCCATGAACCTGCCGGTGACGGCGCTTCACGGGGCCGTCCGCCTCTCCCTGTCCCGCGAGAATTCGGGGGAGGACGTGGACCGCGCGCTGGCGGTGCTGCCCGAGATCATCGACCGGCTGCGTGCCATGTCGCCTGCCTGGCTCGCCCGGAGCGGTGGGCAGGGTGCGCAGGGCGTGCCGGATCATGTCTGATCATCGCCCCATCGGGTGCATTCGCGCCGCCGCCGGCGGCGCGCGCCGCTCCCGCCCGTCCGCCACGGTGGCGCACGGGTATTCACAAGAAGTCCTTCGGCCGTCCCGAAGCGGGTGCGGACCGGATCACAGCGGCGAGTCCAACTCGATCCAGGAGCCAGTTGTATGAAAATCATGATTCGCCGTTCCCCGGAGATGGGCCTGTCCATCTACGTCCCGAAGAAGGATCTCGAGGAGCCGATCGTCGAGTGCGAGCGTGAGACCCTGTGGGGCGGCTGGATCCGCATTGCCAACGGCTGGGTGCTCGATCTGCCCGAGATGGCGGAAGGCACGTCCCTGCCCATCACGGTGAACGCGAAAAAGCGCGGCGAGGAGGAGTGAGCCGGCCATGAACATTTCCGTCGATACAGCCGGGCTGGTGAAGCTCGCCGACGCCGACGCGGTGCTGAAGGACGTGGTGGCGGAACTGGTTGCGGGCAAGGTGGTGCCCTATCTCGGACCCGGCCTTCTCGCCCTCGCGCCTCCGGCCATCCCCACGACACCGGAGGAGCTCGCCGCCTTCTTCGGCACCAAGGTGGCCCTGCCCAAGCGGGCCAAGGGCAATGCCTGGGCCTCCGCCCAGCATATCGAGAGCATGAAGCACCGCAACACCGTCTCCGCCCTGATGGCGGAGGCATTCGCACCGGCGGTGCCGCCGCTGCCCATCCACACCTTCCTCGCCGGCCTTCAGCTGCCGATGATCGTGGACACCTGGTATGATGGCGCCATGCGTGCCGCCCTCACCGGCACGCCGGAGTGGGGCGAGGTGCAGGGCATCACCCGCGCCGGTATCGGCGAGGACCGCTGGTATCGCTTCTACGATGCCGCCGGCGCCGAGACGGACCGCGCCGCCGCGGAGGCCTGGAAGACCATTCTCTACAAGCCTCATGGCAGCGCCACGCCGGCAAAGAACTGGCTGATTTCCGACGCGGACTATGTGGAGGTTCTGACCGAGATCGACATCCAGACGCCGATCCCGGACCTGGTGAAGAACCGCCGCACCGAGCGCAGCTTCCTGTTCCTGGGCTGCCGCTTCCACGACCAGCTGCTGCGGACCTATGCCCGGCAGGTTGCGAAGCGCTCGCGTACGCCGCATTTCGCCATCGTCGAGGAGGGCGGGCTGACCCGGAACGAGCTGCGCTTCCTGCTCGGCCACGCCATCACCCCCATCGCCATGCCGCTGCCGCGGGCGGTGGAGATCATCATGGCTGCGGGAGCCGCCGCCTGAGGGCGTCCGGTTCCGCGAGTGCCAACGCGATCGTGCTTCGAGAGCATGTCCCCGCCAGGACATGCTCTCGTTGTTTCTGCGGCGCCGGAAGCCCGCATCGCCTGCGCATTGATCCAGATCAAGCCGGGCGTCGGAATCGTTGAAACAGCGTGTAACTTTTCCAACATGTCGGGCCCCGCAGCGTGGGTGTTGACAAGCCGACAGCCGACGAAATGCCGCAAGATCCTGAAATAAAATAGCTATTTTTACCGCTGGGCAGTGGCACGCGAGTTGCTCCTCTGCCCTCAGGATTTATGGGGATCCTGCTGGAAGCGAGGAGCAGTTTCATGCACGCATCGACACAGCAAGACGCGAACGCGGTCGCACCGACCGAAAAGCTGGCCGACATCATGCAGGCCAAGGCGGAACACCAGGGTTGCGGTACCTCCGGCGGCTCGGGCAAGGCGAGCTGCGGCTCGTCCGCCGGGCAGGGCGACCTGCCCACGGAGATCTGGGAGAAGGTGAAGAACCATCCCTGCTACAGTGAAGAAGCTCACCACCACTATGCACGCATGCACGTTGCCGTCGCCCCGGCGTGCAACATCCAGTGCAACTACTGCAATCGCAAGTATGACTGCGCCAACGAGAGCCGCCCCGGCGTGGTGTCGGAAAAGCTGACCCCGGAGCAGGCGGCGAAGAAGGTGCTCGCGGTCGCCTCCACGATCCCGCAGATGACCGTGCTCGGCATTGCCGGCCCCGGCGATCCGCTGGCCAACCCGGAGAAGACCTTCAAGACCTTCGAGCTGATCAACCGGACTGCCCCGGACATCAAGCTCTGCCTCTCCACCAACGGCCTGGCCCTGCCCGACCACGTGGACACCATCGCCGGCTTCAACGTGGACCACGTGACGATCACCATCAACATGGTGGATCCCGAAGTGGGCGCGAAGATCTATCCCTGGGTGTTCTGGAAGCACAAGCGCTACACCGGCTATGAGGCGGCCAAGCTCCTCACCGACCGCCAGCTCCAGGGCCTGGAGATGCTGACCGAGCGTGGCATCCTGTGCAAGATCAACTCGGTGATGATCCCCGGCATCAACGACAAGCACTTGGTGGAAGTGAACAAGGCCGTGAAGTCGCGCGGCGCGTTCCTCCACAACATCATGCCGCTCATCTCGTCCCCGGAGCACGGCACCGTGTTCGGCCTCAACGGCCAGCGCGGCCCGACGGCCCAGGAGCTCAAGGCGCTCCAGGATTCGTGCGAAGGCGAGATGAACATGATGCGTCACTGCCGCCAGTGCCGCGCCGACGCCGTGGGCCTCCTCGGTGAGGACCGCTCCGCCGAGTTCACCACCGACAAGATCATGGCCATGGAGGTCAATTACGACCTCGAGAGCCGCCAGGCCTACCAGGCGCTGGTGGAAGAAGAGCGCGTCGCCAAGGTGGCGGCCAAGCAGGAAGAGCTGGAAAGCCTCGCCGGCGAGCAGAGCGACATCAAGCTTCTCGTCGCCGTTGCCACCAAGGGCTCGGGCCTGATCAACGAGCACTTCGGCCATGCCAAGGAGTTCCAGGTGTGGGAGCTCTCCACGGCCGGTGCGAAGTTCGTCGGCCATCGCCGCGTCGACCTGTATTGCCAGGGCGGCTATGGCGAAGAGGACAGCCTGGAAACCATCATCCGCGCCATCAACGACTGCCATGCGGTGTTCGTGGCCAAGATCGGCGGCTGCCCGAAGGCGGACCTCACCAAGGCCGGCATCGAGCCCGTGGATACTTTCGCCCACGAGTTCATCGAGAAGTCGGCCATCACCTGGTTCAAGGAATATCTCAACAAGGTGAAGACCGGCGAAATCGAGCACGTCGTGCGCGGTGACGCCGAGATCCGCCAGGGCGCCCTGATCAACGCGGCCTGAACGGGCGCCGGACGGCAACAAGGAGCATCCCATGACTTTGAAAATCGTGGCGTCGCAGTGCACCAGCTGCTCGGCCTGTGAACCGGAATGTCCCAACGTGGCCATTTTCGAGAAGAACGGGACGTTCGTGATCGACCCGAAGAAGTGCACCGAGTGCATCGGTCACTTCGACGTGCCGCAGTGCGCGGCGGTGTGCCCGGTGGACGATACCTGCGTGATCGACACCTCGTATCCCCGCTATCAGCCCACCGCCTGAGGAGAGGCGCGATGAACTTCACGATGACCCGTTCCGCCACGCGTTTCATCCGCATGATGATCATGGCGGACGGCGGCCCGACCGCCGGCTTCCGGATGCATGTGACGCCGGGGGGATGCTCCGGGCTCAATGCGGAAATCACCGTTCTTCCGGATCCTCTCCCGGGGGACTCGGTGGTGGAGAAGGACGGCGTGCGGCTGTTCCTTCCCGCCGAGAGCCGCCTGCTGCTTGATGGGGTGACCATCGACTTCACGGACACCGCCGCCAAGACGGGCCTGGTCTTCCAGGACCCCAAGGCGACCACCTGCAGCTCGCATGCGCACTGAAGTTCTCGCGCACTGAAGTCTGTGTCCGGGGCGGCATCCGCCGCCCCGGACCTTCATGCCCGCCGCCGAATGCGGGCGCTGGACAGGGGATGGGAATGGAAGGCTCGCAGGTTTCAGGCGAACCGGATTTCCTCACCCCCGAGGCGCTGCTCGCCAGCGCCGTGATGGGGGGAGGGCTGCCGGAGGATGCCCAGTTTCATCTCTGGGAAGCCGGGCTCTCCTACCAGGAGGATGCGGTGGCCGAAGGCCATCTGCGGCAGGCGGAGGCGATCGCGCCCGGCCATGCCGCGGTGCTGATCGGGCTCTATCGCTTCTACTTCTACAAGGGCCGTCTGGTGGAGTGCCTGGAGGTCGCCCGGCAATGCCTCGCCAAGGCCCAGCGGGAGACCAACCTTCCGGCGGACTGGCGGGACGTGCGGCCGCAGGATGCGGAGTTCTCGCGTTACGACCGCCTGATGCCGCGATTTTTTTTGTTCACGCTCAAGGGCTACGCCTATCTCCACATGCGCCTCGGCGATCTTGAGGAGGGGCGGGCCGCGGTGATGAAGCTTCTCGAACTGGACCCGACCGACAAGATCGGCGCCCGGCTCCTGCTCGAGATCCTGAACAGAGCAGGGCAGGACGACGATGACTGACGAAATCGACGAGGCCAAGACCTGGCTCGGGGAAGACGTCGAATGCTCCTCGTGCGCCCACCTGGACCTTCAGGCCCAGGGCAAGTGCCGGCTGAAGCATGCGTGCGTCAACGACCGCTACGCGCGGCGCATCGACCGCTTCTTCAACTGGAATCCGAAGCTTGCCAATTCCTACCTCCGGCACGCGCATTTCGAGGTGCGGGCGATTGCGGCCAAGCATGCCGACATCTTCGTGCTGCCGCCGCTCCTCGACGATCCCGAAGAGACGGTGCGCTGGAATGCGGCGCGGCGGCTGCCGAAAAGCAAGATCCTGCGCCTGCGCGATGATCCCCATCGCGAGGTGCGCATCCGCATCGTGTCGCTGCTCGAGGATGCCGAACTCACCCACATGATGGGGGACCAGGACTATTACGTGCGTCTGGTGGTGGCCCGCCGCATCGCGCCGCCGCTGCTCTCGCGCATGGTGGATGATGCGGAAGCCGAGGTGCGCCGGGTGGTGGCGCAGCGGCTGCCGGCGGAATGGCTGCTGTGCATGGTGAACGACCCGAGCGCGACGGTGCGGCTGGAAGTGGCCCAGCGCCTTGCGCCGGACCTTCTTTCCGCCCTCGTGGCCGATCCCGACTGGCGGGTGCGCTACGAGGTGGCGAGCCGCATCTCGCCGGCCCAGGTTGCCCAGCTTATCGACGATGACGACGACTTCGTGCGCGAAGTCGCCCGCTCCCGCCGCAGCGCAGGGACGGAGCTTTTGAGGGAGATGCCGCTATGAGCAATATCGTTCGCGACAGCGATGTGGTTGAAGTCTCTGAGCCGCCTTACTTCAATTTCGGCGAAAAAGTGAAAGCAAAACGCGTCATTCGCAATGACGGAACCTATGCCGGCAAGGAAATTGGCGAAATACTCGCCAAGAAGGGTGAGATCGGATACGTGGTGTCCATCGGCACTTTCCTTCAGCAATTCTACATTTACGGTGTCGAGTTCACCGAAAGTGGGAATCGCGTGGGCATGAAGCGCAAGGAACTGGAAAGCGCCATTCCCCGTGACGAAGTGGACATTCCCCTGCCCGGAGCACCCAAAGCATGATCCTGGAGCCGCGCCTTCCCAAATATCAGTGGGGCATGAAGGTGAAGACCCTCATCGACCTGCACAATGACGGTTCCTACCCGGATGCGCCGGCCGAGGGCCTGCTCGTCGGCATCGGCACCACTGGCGAGATCGTCCAGGTGGGAAGCCACACGGACACCAACACGCCCATCTACCTCGTCGAATTTTCCGAGCGCCTCGTGGTGGGGTGCCTGGAAGACGAGATCATCCCCCTCTGAGGCGGCCGGTGATGGTCGCGCTCGCTTTGAGAGACGCCGGAGATGAGGCTGCCCGCTCATCCGAACGATCTCGATCGCAAGCGCATCGAGCGCGCGCTGAAGTCGCGCAAGCGCTACCGCTACGTCACGCCCAAGGTGCATGCCACCAAGGGCGGGTACCGGATCGAAAGCGCCTGCTGCTCGCGCAACATCGACAAGGAGGGCGGCATCGTGGACATCGCGTTGCTGCTCTTCGACGAGGAGCAGGCCGCCTGGATGCTCTTCCGCAAGAACCATGGAACGCGCATGTGGGAGCTGGACAGCACCCATCCGCGCCTCGTCGAGCTGCTCGACCTCTTGAATGCCGATGCCGAGCGCCGGTTTTGGCAATGATCCTGCATGGGGACTTTAGACCCGTGACAAAGTCGCGGGAGTGTCAGGTCTGCGGCAAGGGAGAGTAATGGTCATGGCTCTGAGCGACACCGACCTTTCTGAAATCGAACAGCTTCTCACCGGGGAGGATGCATCGGTTCCGGTCTTCGCCGAGCTGCGCCGTCGCTTTCCGGCCCTGTCCTGGACGCAATGCGACGCTTCGGACGTGACCGAGGCGCCGTTCCGCACCTATTCGCGCTTCGATGTGCATCTCTTGGATACCGCCGACCATTGCGCGCACATCACCAGCGATCCGCAGCGGGCCACCGGCGTCATCCTCGCCAAGCGAGGCGCATGATGAGCGACTTCGACCTCTTTTCCGATGCGGACCTTCCCGATGACGCGGCGGACGGCGGCGAGGACACATCCATCCTCCTGTCCGACCCCGACATCACGGTGGCCGAGCTGGAGGCGGTGAGCCTTGCGCTCCAGGCGCCGCGGCTGTCCAGCGGACCCTTGGCTGAAACCTTCGAGGCCGAGTTCGCGGCTTATGTGGGCCGCAAATATGCGGTGGCCGTGCCCTCGGGCACCATGGGCCTGCTCTACACCCTCAAGGCCTACGGCATCGGCCCCGGAGACGAGGTGATCGCCTCGCCCTATTCGTTCCGCGAAACCGCGCACGCCATCAGCCTGTCGGGCGCGCGGCCGGTGTTTGCCGACATCGACTATTGGGCTGGCACCCTGGTGCCGGAGAAGGCCGGGGCCCGCATCACCGAGCGGACCAAGGCCATCCTGGCGGCAAACACCAATGGGCATCCGGCGCCGTGGGCGGCGTTCCGGGAACTGGCGGCCAAGCATAATCTGATCCTCTTGGAGGATTCCACCGAGGCCATCGGGTCGCGCTACAAGGACGCCCTGGTGGGCAGCTTCGGCGACACGTCGGTGTTCGATTTCTCACAGCCCTTCCCGCTGGTGTGCGGCGAGGGCGGCATGGTGGTGACCGACGACATCGACGTGGCGGTTGCGCTGCGCCGGTTCCGCTCCCACCGGCCGGACGAGCGCGGCTCGGTGGTGGTGAGCATGACGGCCCCCTTCCAGGGCGCCATGAGCGATGTCACCGCAGCCCTCGGCCTCACCCAGCTGCGGCGGCTGGAGGAGATTCTGGAGCAGCGGCGCACGGTGGAGCATCTCTACCTGAAGTACGTGCAGTCCTTCGAAGGGATCAAGGACCCCTTCATCGGTCCTGATGTCACCGAGGTGAACTGGTTCCTTTATGTGGTGCACCTGGGAACGCGCTTTTCCAAGTCCAGCCGCGACTCCATCGTTGATGACCTGAAGGTCGAGAAGGTGGAATCCGCCGCCTACAGCACCCCGCTTCATCATCAGCGGCACTATTTCGACCTCGGCTATCGCCGGGGAGACTTTCTGGTGACGGAAAAGGTGGCGGACCGGGCGATTGCCTTGCCGTTCCACACCCACCTCGCCGAGGAGGAAATCGAGTTCATCGTCGCAACGATGAAGGATGCCTCGATCAATGTAGGGGCGGGCGCCGCCATCTACTGAAGGGCAAGAAGAGCACCCCAACCAAGAGCAGAAACGACAGGAGTTTTTGATGTCTACGGTTACGCTGAAGGTTATGCCCTCCGGGAAGACCATTGATGTGGCGGAAGGGACGAACCTGCTGGAAGCCCTGATCAGCGTCGAGCCCCGGCTCGCCGCGCAGCAGAAGGCGGACAAGGACGGCAGCGCGTCCCACGTCTTCATTCAGGAAGGCCGCAAGGGGCTCTCCAAGACGAGCCGCGAGGAAAACGAGAAGCTCGACGCCATCGTCGGCGTTGGGTCCAAGTCGCGCCTCGCGGCGCATGTCACCGTGCTCGGCACGGAAAACGTGACCGTGGAACTGCTGGGCGAGTTCTCCGGTTTCTGATCGGGAAGGCGGCGGTGGGCTCCGGCCGACCGCCGCCCGACTGCCCAGGGCACGTGCGGCAGCGCTGTCTGCGCGGGCGCATGGCCGGGGACGATTTGTGAGCGGATCGATGCACCGGGAGGCGGTGGCGCATGCCCACCGTTGGCCGGGTGTGAAGGCGCCTGCGCGTGCCGGTTCGAACGGCGCGCCAAACGCTTTGGAAGTTTTCAGGCCCGCCGCGAAATGGGGATGGGGATCTGCCGGCTCGCGACGACGATTGCACGAAGGAGAGCAAGATGGACGCGGAAAAGGTCTTGATTCACGCTCGTTTTTCGCCGAACGGCACGGTGGTTGAAATCAGCGAGCGGCCCGTGGGCCTCGACCCGCAGGCGTGGTTTGACTACCTCTCGAACCAGGTCGGCGACACCTACCAGGCGCTGGCCGGCGGCCGCGGCATCTTCCGCCTTGACCGGGCGAAAGTGGACGCCCTCAAGGCTGAGTGCGTTTCCAAGGCCGCCTGAACAGCAGCGCTATAAAAGCTGCTGGCGCCTGTTGGTGCAATCCGGTGAAATACGTAAGGCGGCGCCCCGTACGACCTGAGCGTGCGGGGCCGTTGCTGTATTCGCGCGACTGGCGGCCCCCGCCGCGCAGCATCATTGGTGTTGTCCAGCCTTTCCTCTGCCGGAAGACCGCATTGACCTGAGCGGCTCCAATTCACCCGATGCGGTGGCGGGCCCTATCTTGAAAACGGCTGGGAAGCAGCCTTCCGGCGCTGAAAATGCCCTGCGCCGCCCACCAGCGGGGTGCGGCGGGCGGCGCAGGGGGCAAAACAGTGGGGGCCGGACGGCGCGCGCGCCTCGTTCCGGGACGAGAGAATGCGGCGGTAGGTCACGCCGCCGGGGCGGTGACGCCCTTGTCCGCGAGCAGGGCGGTGAGCTCGCCCGCCTGGAACATCTCGCGCACGATGTCGCACCCGCCCACAAACTCGCCCTTGACATAGAGCTGGGGAATGGTCGGCCAGTTGGAAAAGGCCTTGATGCCCTCGCGCACTTCCATGTCCTGAAGCACGTCCACGGCGCGGTAGGGCACGCCGAGCTGGGCCAGCACCTGCACCACGGCGGCGGAAAAGCCGCACTGGGGGGCGGCGGGCACGCCCTTCATGAACAGGACCACGTCGCTGGAACCGATGATGTCGTCAATACGCTCTGCTGTGCTGGCCATCGAAAAACTCCGATTCAAAGAAATGGCAGGTAAAGACCGGGGCTCCGCGGAACCGGGGCGGCCCTTCTTCTTACTTCGGGACGATAGTTTCCAGCGCAAGGGCGTGCAGCGCACCGCCCATGTTCCCCTGGAGCGCGGCATAGACCATCTGGTGCTGCTGAACCCGGCTCTTGCCCTTGAACGCCTCCGACGTGATGCGCGCCGCATAGTGATCACCGTCGCCGGCGAGGTCGGCAATCACCACATGTGCGTCCGGAAACGCTTCCTTCACGAGACGCTCTATCTCCGATGCGACCATGGCCATCGTGCTGTCTCCTTCTGTCGCGCCGGCCCATGCAAGGGAGAAACCAAGTGCGGCACGGCCGTGCGCACAGCGGCAGGCCCGCGGCGGGGCGGAAGGCGCAGGCCTGCCTGCCGCTGGTTTCGCCGCTCCGCTGTCGTAAACGCGACAGGTGCGGGCCGCCACCGTGCGAAAGCGTTCGCGCGCCGTCGCGTCGCCGGGGCTTGGCGGGCTCTATCCTAAGTTTAGAGGGCGATTCACCGAGCAAATGGATTCAATTTGCGCGGATCGCGCTCTGACGGCGCGGACCCGCCCGCCCCGTATTCCTGCCTGTGATTGTTACAATCGGCCCGCCTCTTGCTTTCAAGCTATCGCCCCATGGAAACGAGAGCCGTCATGAGTGATTTGCAACAACAGGGCAGCCGCCGCAGGGGTCATCCCTTCGCGACGATTCTCGGTACCAATGAAATCGCATCCGCGGTTGCAGTGGAGCTCCATCGGGGCGGCTACGGCGTTGTTCTGTCTCATGATCCCATGCCGCCGGTCATCCGGCGCAAGATGGCGTTTCACGACGCCCTCTATGAAGACATGGTGAGCGTGGACGGGGTGCGGGCCGAACGTGCCGAGACCGGGCTTGATGTGCGGGCGGGCCTCGCGCGCAACGCGGTGATGGTGACGCAGCTGGGCATTCTCGATCTCATCGTGCTGGGCACCATCGATCTCCTGGTGGATGCGCGCCTCAACAAATATCAGGTGACGCCCGACCTGCGCCGGCTGGCGCGCATCACCATCGGCCTTGGGCCGGGGTTCTGCGGTGGCACCAATTGCGACGTCGCCATCGAGACGCGACCCGGCAAGGAGGGGCAGGTCATCCAGCTCGGCCCCACCGATGCGCCGGATGGCCAGCCGCGCCGGCTTGGTGGCGTGGCCGCCGAACGGTTCGTGCATTCCCAGGTGCCCGGCCGCTGGCACACCGCCATCGAGATCGGCACCCGCGTCTATAAGGACTTCCACATCGGCTATCTCGGCAATGATCCGATCCGCGCGCCCTTCGACGGAATTGTCCGCGGCGTGGTGCGCGACGGCACCGAGGTGCCGGCCGGGGTCAAGCTGCTGGAGATCGACCCGCGCGGCCGCGGCGCGGACTGGACCGGGCTCGACGCCCGCGCCCAGATCATCGCCAAGGCGGTGAGCCGGGCGCTGACCTTCCGCAGCGCCCGGCCCGCCGAAACTCCGCTTCATCCGCATCTGGTGAAATGACCGGGCGGCGACGTTCCGTCCGGGCTAAGGGCATATTGTCATGATAGACCTGCGCTTGCCGTCCGAGGGCATCAACTTCGGTGAAGTTTCCGAGGCTGTGGATGCCATCCTTCAGGAGGCGGTCGTCGTCTATCGACGGGACAAGAAGCAGGCGGACAGCCTGTTCCGCAAGGCGCTCGCCTCGGCGCCATCGGAGCTGCCCATCTATTTCTGCCTCTACAAGATCCACACCTACCAGGGAAACCTGGAGGAGGGAGAAGCTGCCGCCCACAGTGGCCTTGAAGAGGCGGCGCGGCAGGCCGGGTGGGATACGGACTGGCGCAAATGGACGCCGCAGGAGATGCTGCCGGACGGTGCCGGGCGTTTTGCGCTCTACACGCTGAAGGCGCTGGCCTTCATCCACCTGCGCCAGAATCGGCCGGATGAGGCGGCAGAAAAGCTCGCGGCTCTGCGTGAATTGGACCCCACCGGCGCCGTGGGGTGGCCGGTGGTGGCAGCCCTCGCCGAGGGATTGGACTGAACGGTAGCCCGCTCGCGTTTGGCATCCTGCTTGCTAATAGAACGCATGAGGTGGGGCAGGAGGCAACGGGCAAATGACTCACTCGAGTGATCACGGCATTGCCGCTCCGACCGCGATGATCTTTCATGGCGAAGCGCGCAGTTTTGATGAATTTCAGGAAGATGAAGCGGTGATGATGGAAGGAATCATCACCGCTTTGCGAACGGTGAATGATCCTGAAATTCCGGTTAACATCTATGATCTTGGTCTTATCTATAAGATTGAGGTAAAGGATGGCGGCGCTGTCGAAATCGATATGACGCTCACCGCCCCGGGCTGCCCGGTGGCTGGGCAGATGCTCGGCTGGGTGCAGCAGGCGGTGTGCGTGGTTCCCGGCATTTCCGACGTGAAGATGAACCTTGTGTTCGATCCGCCATGGGACAAGTCGCGCATGAGCGACGAAGTGCAGCTCGAACTGGGGCTGCTTTGAACCTTTGAGGACCGATCGGGCGCGCGCGCTCCGGTCGGTCCTTGAGGTGGGTGCGGGGGGCTGCCGACATGCGCCGGTGCACCTGCCGTTCCAATGGCGGGCGTCTGGCGCAGATGGGCCGCCTCAGGCCTGAGGCTGGAGTTCCGCCAGAAAGGAACCGGCGAAAAGCGCCTTCTTCTCGGCCGTGTCGAGGCCCGCGGCGAGCGACCATTTGTTCTGCGAAAACATGGCCTTCACCGCCCGCGTCACTTCCGCGCCGCGCACATACCAGCGCTCGACCCCATCGGGGGAAACAATGGCGGGTCCGTCGGTGCGGTGCACCAGCCCGTCTTCCAGCCACAGGCGCGTTTCCGCATAAAGGAAGATGCCCGCCTTTCGGGACATGTCATCCCGGTTCTCTTCCGTCACCACAATGATTTCGGCCATCTCGCGCTCCTGTCCGCCGTGCATTTCGCTTTTTGCGCTGCAAGAAGTGTGCGCCTCCCGTCTGCGGCGGGGAAGCGCCGGGGCGGATGGCGCCGCGTGTCAGTTGGGGCGGCTTTGCGCCACGCCGAGGAGGGCGAGATTGTAGCCTTCCTCACGCAGCACCCGCTGCACCACCGGCCGTTCCAGCATCCGCCGATAATGGGCCGCGAGGTTGGACGGCAGAGGGATGCCGGTCTTGTCGGCCCAGAATTCCACATAGAACAGGATGGGATCGGCGGCGGAGAAGGTCCCGGCCACATAATCCTGGCCGGCCAGCGCCCGGTCGATGATGGCGAAGCTCTGGGTCACGATGTCCCGTCCCAGCGCCTCCACCTTGGCATGGTCCGAAGGGCTGGCGGCGAAGGTGGGCGTGGCGAAGATGCGGGCGAAGCCCTGTCCGTGGACAGTGGCCACCACATAGACCATGGTTTCCAGCGCCCGCGACGCGGCGTCCGCATCGGCTGGCCACAGGCGGCCGCGGCCCCGGTTGCAGGCGAGCCAATAGGCGATGGACACCACTTCGGTGAGGGTGCCGCCATCGGTGCGCACCAAAGCGGGGATGGTGGATTTGGGATTGATGGCGAGGTATTCGGGCTTGAAATGGTCGCCGGCCGGCAGGTTCACGATGTGGGCCTCGAACACCTCCTCAAGCTCCTCGAGGATGATGTGGATCCCGGTCGAGCATGAGCCGGGCGTCATATAGAACTTCATCGCTGCCATGGGCCTGTCTTCCCTGCCGGACGGGGGCATCGTCCGATCCGGCATGGATCATGCAATTATCGGAGCAGTTCGACCTGATCCGACGCTTGGCGCGGGCAGGACCGACACGGCTGTGCGATTTGCGACAGGGCCGGCGCCACAAGCGGCCCGGGCGGGGAGCGGAACGGGAATGTCTGCCGAGGAAATCGAGGTCTACGCCATCTGCGAAATGCACAAGATCGCACCGGGCGAAGCCAAGGCGTTCGATCTGTCACGGCGGATGGAGAACGGGGAGGCGCGCCCCTTCCGCATTCTTGTGGTGCGCACCGGCGGGCGCGAATTCGTGGGCTATGTGAATGCCTGCCCGCACCAGGGAACCTGGCTCAACATCGGCGGCGGCGCGTTCTTCAACACGGATGGAACCCGCCTGCGCTGTGGCCGGCACGGCTCCCTGTTCGACATCGAAAGCGGGATGTGCGTGGAAGGTCCCTGCAAGGACAAAAGCCTGGAGCCCATCGCCCTGGCCGTGGTGGGCGGCGATGTCTGCCTGTGCGGCGTGCCGCTGGTGGAAGAGGACGTGCGGTCCTTCCCTTATGACGACTTCGACGACACGATGGAGATCATGATTTCCCCCGATTAGAGCGCGATCCGAGCAAATTGAGTCCATTTGCTCGGTGAATCGCCCTCTAAACTGAAGAAAGAGAGCGTGATCGGCTCCCGCGTGTGGAAGGGAGCAGGTCTTCACGAGGGCCGGTTGATTTCGGAGCAGGCATGAGCGGCGAGGCATTGCGGAACGAGGAGGAGCGGGACTGCCGCTTCTTCGTGACCTACACGGGGGTGAAGATGCCGTTCCGGCTGGTGGAGGCGATTCCAGAAGCGCAGCTCACCCACCGCAACACCTTCATCCGCGCCTATTTCGACGCGGCCGGACAGCTCACCGGCTTCGACAAGATGGTCTATGGCGAGGTGGAACTGGCCCATCGCTATGAATACCATCCGGGCGGCGGGCTGAGCCGGGCGGAAGTAAGAATGGTGGACGAGGACACGGTTGTGGTCGCCTTCGATGAGGCCGGCACACCCGTGGCAACGGCCTGACGCAGCGGGGAAGGTGCAATGACGGTCGCTCAGCTCCTGGAAGCCCTTGGCAAGATGCCGCCGGAAGCGGTGGTGCTGATGGAGAGCGGCGGCGGGCTGTCGCTGGTCTCGGCGCTGGATTTCGTGGAGGCCCAGGGGGCCGGCGCGCCGGCGGAAGTCATCCTGCTGCCCAATATGGACGAATAGGCGGGGCCGCCGGTCCCGCAATCCTGTTCCGCGAGGTGCAACATGTCGGAAGTCGTCGAAACCGTGTCAATGTTCGAGCGCCTCGGCGGTCCGGCGGTGATCGACCGGCTGGTGGAGCTGTTCTATGCCCGCATGGACACGCTGCCGGAGGCCCAGGGCATCCGAGACATGCATGCGGACGACCTTTCCAGCACCAAGCTGACCCTGAAGCGCTACCTGACCGAATGGACCGGCGGGCCCAAGCTCTATTCGGTGGAAAAGGGGCATCCGCGCCTGCGCCAGCGCCACATGGGCTTTCCCATCGGCAATGCGGAGCGCGACGCCTGGCTGCTGTGCATGCGCGGCGCGCTGGACGAGACCGTGGCCGATGCGGCCGCACGCGAGGAAATCTACGGCGCGCTCGCCAAACTCGCCGACTGGATGCGCAACCAGGCCGGAAACCCGCACGACACCCAGGGCCACACCGCCCGCCCGTGAGGGTGCGCGGGTCTGCCGCCGGTCGTGGATGTTCCCGGCGGCCCGGCGGCGGTCGAGGTAGTTTTCGCAAGGGTGTGAAGCGGTCGCTGGTCCGAGCCGTCCCTAAAGCGGGACCCCGAAGAAATCCTCATCCGAGCCGCCCCATGCCCGATGCAGGCCGAGGGCATTGTCCCAGCGCGCGCGCTCGTCCTCGGTGGCGGTGCGGTGGGTGATCTTGCCCTCCGGCCGGTCGGCGAGAAGATAGTCCTTCGCATTGCGCAGGAAGCGGTTCAGCGCCTTGGTGTCATTGGGGCGGACCACGCAGCGCGGGGCCTCGTCGATGAGAATCGTCGTCGGGAGCATCGCCGAATCTCCTTAGGGTGCCGTGTGCATGTGCCGGGCTGGCCGGGGCAACCGCGCCCGGGGGCGACGTGTCCGCCCGGCTCTACTCAATCCGCCGAGGGCGATGCACGGCTCATATGGAACCGCAGCGCGGCTCCATATGAGCCGATTGCGCCCGGTTCAGAAGCCGTCTTCCTTCGAGCCCCAGGGATGGGAGCCGGGCACGAAGGAAGCCTTGATGCCGGCCTTCGCGATGGCGTCCATGGTCTTGTAATAGGTGCCCTCGTGGACCAGCGTGCCGGTCTTGGTGGTGATGGCGACGTACTTCGCCACCATGTCGGTCTCCACCAGGTAGCCGCCGCCGGGATCGGAGACGCTGCGGGCGTTTCCGTCCCAATCAATGAAGAAACCTTCCGTATCCGACATGCCTTGCTCCAGCAAATGCGGCGGAATACGCCTGCGCGTCCGCCCTGGCGAGCGGAGCAAGGTTCTTGCCAGAAGCGCCTTGCGGGAACGCTGCGGGCCCGCCGCGCCGCGATTGTCGTGCATCCAACAGAAACCGGCGCCGCCTGTCTTGTTCACGACAGGCGGCGTGAAAGATAAATGTCCACAGATCGTTGAAAATTCTGACATCTACTTTATAATCTTCAAGTTATTTTTTCTGCTCCGGAGACAATGTTATGGTTGAAATGACGCGCAGAATGGCGTCGCTGGACGATGTTCCCAGCATCTGGGGCCTGCTGCGGCAGGTGTCCGCAGACGTTCCTTTCAAGATGGAAGACGAGCGCGAGCAGGAAAGCCTTTTGTCCGAGCTCATGGCGTGCTGCACCTCCGGCCTTTCCCCCGTGCTGGTGGACGGGCAGAAGCGCATTGTGGGCGTGCTCCTCGCCCGGCGGGATGATTTCGAGTGGGTGTTCCGCAACAGCGAGGCCATCCATGTGGCCTATGCCGCCGTCGATCCCGACGTGCGGGCGGAGAATCCGCTTCCCAGCCTCATGGGCGAGTTGCAGGGGCGCAAGGTGCCGCTGCTGGCCAGCGTGAAGAGCGGCGAGGGCCTTGGCTTCGCGGCCGCCCTCGGGGAGCTGGGCTTCACCCACGAAGTGAAGGCTGCCAGCGGCTGGGGCGACCTCTACCAGTGGACCCCGCCGCCCTCCGTCCATAACTGACGGAAATTCAATGACAGGGTGCGGGCCGTTCGAGGGCGGCCCGCATGCCGCCGGTTCCCGTGCGGGCGCTGACGCCGCAGGGGCTCAGTTGCCGTCGTCCTCGGGCTGGTCCTGAAGGCCGGCGAAGGCGTCGTCGATGATGGCGCGGCAGGCAAGCAGGCGCTGATATTCCGCCTCGCTCACCGTTACGGTGGCGCTCCCGGCATCGCCGCCGGCCGGTGCCCGGCCCGCCAGGGCGGCTTCGAAGATGGTCTTTTCCAGCTGGTAGATGCGCTCGCTGGCCCGCTCCAGATAGGGCAGGGGATTGGCGCGCACGTTCGCTTCATGCAGGGCATCGAGGCTCAGGAGCTGGCGAAAGCGGCGGGTCTTGCGGCGCTTGTCCGCGCCGAAATCGTGCTCGATGACGCTCATGCGAGACGGCTCTCCTGAAGGGGGCTTCGCCCGGGCCGGCACCAATCATAAAACGGTGCCGGCCCGGGCGGAAGCCGGCTATCAGTCCATGGGCGGGCCCATGTCGTCCGCCTTCTTCTTGCCCTTGCGCTCGACCTTCGCCTGGGCATAGGCGCCGGCATTCTTCAACTGCACCGGACCCTGACCAACCACATATTGGGAGATCCAGAACAAGGTCCGCTCCTGCGCCTTTTCCGCGGCTTCCACATTGTAGGCGGGGGCCTGCGCATAGCCGAAGCCGCGCGTGGCGCCGGGATAGGAAAAGGCCGAAACATCCGGGCGGCTGGCGCGGAACTGGATCATGTCCGCCTCGGAGATCTGCGGGTCTTCCTCGGCGAAGTGCAGCAGGGTGGGAATGCGGCGCTTCTCGCGGGCGCCTTCCATGACGCCATCCGCGTGATAACCGATGGCGCAGGCCAGGCCGCTCACCTGGTTGGCTGCGAGATAGGCCAGATAGCCGCCCCAGGCATAGCCCACGAGGGCCACCTTGCCGGCATCCTTCACCGTATCGACAGTGGCCTGGATGGCGGCCAGCGGCCATTCCGTGCCCACCTCGGCGATGAGCGAACGGCCTTCCTCGGCGGCGTCCGAGGCGAGCTCGGCGTTGGCCTTCACCTTGTCGAACAGGGCCGGGGCCACGGCCACGTAGCCGGCGGCGGCGAAATCATCCGCAATCTTGCGAATGTCGGCCGTGACGCCGAACACGTCCTGCAGCACCACCACGGCGCCCTTGGGAGCACCTTCGGGGTCCGCCCGGTAGGCGGAGAATTTCACGTCGCTTGCTGTGACTTCGATCATGGCATCCTCGTTCTTCGAGCGTCTCAGGGATTGGGGCAGGTGCGCTCGCGCTGCCATTTATCAACACCCTGACCATGCAGATACGATGCCACATCCTTTGAAACTGCCGGAAAAGCGCGCCGTTTTATTTTGCCGGGTAGAATAATCAATTGTGTTGCGCTGCGAAAACTTGCGAGCGACTGTCATTCGCGGGCCAAGTGCACGCCAAAAGGCACCCGCCGGCGAAGCTGCCTTCGCCGGCGGGGCGGAAATGCCTTGCCCGGATGGTTGCTGGCCCGCGCCGGCGCCGGCGTGGGATTTAAGGTTTCAGGAGGCGCCGAGGCGCTGGCGGGCCACTTCGGCGATGGGGGGCACGGGGTCGCTGGCGAGGGCCGGCAGGAAGCGCGGGTCGATGCGCTCCGCAACCGCAAACCGCACCCGCATGTCGTCGTCCGCCATCAGCACGGACAAGTGCTCTGGAGCGAGATGTTCCGCCACCTCGAGACGGACGAGAGGATCGGGATCATCGGCGAGCCCGGGGAGATAGGCCTGCGGCAGCCGGCGGGCCACCGCCCTGCGGACTTCCGGCTCCCGATCGTGCATGGCATAGACGAGGGCGTCGGGCGGGGCCCGCTTTACCGCAGCGATGCGCACGCCATAATCGCAATCCGACAGCAGCGGGACGAGATCGGCCCCTTCCAGGCGACCAGCGACCACCGCCCGCACGCGGGGTTCGGGGTCTGCCAGCATGTCGCGCACCCGGCCCAGCGGCAGCCGCCAGGCCACCACGGCCCGCACGTCCGGTTCTGGATCATCCTTCAGCGGTGCGATGAGGAACACGCTGGCATGCCGCGCCGCCAGCGTCCGCACCTCGAAATAGGGATGATCAAGATAGCGCGCGGCGAGGACGGAATTGTTGGCGAAAAAGCGGTCGATGCGCTTGCGGCGGCGGTCGGCCACACACACCTTGCCAAGGTCGCAACGCCCCTCGGCCTGAATATCCTCGTGGGGGCAATCCTGACAGCGCACAGGCCGTCCCTGCCAATCGAGGGCTTCGGTAACGATATCTGGCTCTTCGGCCATGTTTGCGGACATGCATGCGTCCTCCCGCCCTTAATTTAGGGGCGACGGCGCGAATGTTCCAGTCACTTGCGCGGCTCACTTCCCGGGCTCCGATCAGGGAGCCCTGCCGCCTGCGGCCGCAGCGATGGGGCGGGGCGGTCGCCCGGCACGCGGCATGCGCGGCCGGGCGGGGGATTGGAGCGCGATCAGCCGAACTTGAAGAGAACGCCGTAGCCGCCGCGCGGATAGTTCCATTCGATGTCGCCGGAGGGCTCGCCGATGATGCGGCAGGTGCCGCATTCCACGCAGCCGTCGGCGGTGATTTCCACCTGGCCCTTGTCGTTGAGCTCGTAGCAACGGGCCGGACAGGTGGTCAGCAGGGCCTTGAGGGCCGCCGACGGGGTGGTGTGGGGACGCACCTTGATGTGCGCGCGCCCGGCATCCACGAGGTAGCGGTTCTGGAACAGCTTGTCTTCGACGCGAACGGCAGTGTCGGTGCTGGCCATGATGATCTCCCGGGTTTGGCCGCGGCGGGGGGCAGGCCGCCGCGCGCGGGGTGAGTGGGACGTGGCGAAGGGCGGCTCTTGCCGTCAGCGCCAGGCGCGGGCGAGACGGAAGGCGTCACCGAACAGGCCCGCCCACGACCGCGCCGAAGTGAAGGACTTCATCGTCAGCTTTTCCTTTTCCTTCTTCGGCGTTCCATCGACGCGCACGAAGTTTTCCATGGCCTTGTTGACCAACTGGGGATAGGTGAGGAAGAAGTTCTGCGACTGGATGTGCAGCAGCTGCGGCATATCCTTGTACTTCTTGAGATCCTTCATGACGAAGCTGTCGTCAATCATCTTCTTGTACAGCGAAAGATTCGCTGCCGTCATGGGATCCTTGCGGGACTTCACCTGGAAGATGGCCTCCGCCGCAATCCGGCCGGAGGTCATGGCGAGGTTGGAGCCCTCGCGATGGATGGCGTTGTTGAGCTGGGCCGCGTCGCCCACCACCACCCAGCCGTCCCCGTAAAGCTGGGGGATGGACTTGAAGCCGCCTTCCGGGATGAGGTGGGCGGCATATTCCTTCACCTCCGAGCCCTCCAAGAGGGGGGCGATGGAGGGATGGCTCTTGAACTTTTCCAGGAGCTGGTAGGGGGATTCACCGCTCTTCTGGAAATCCGACACCAGGCAGCCGAGGCCCACCGACACGCACTCGCGGTTGGTGTAGAGGAAGCCCATGCCGGTCATCCCCTTGGAGATGGTGCCGGCGGCCTCGATCACCGCGCCCTCGTTGCCCTTGATGTTGAAGCGCTGCTCGATCACCTCCTGCGGCATGAAGTGCATTTCCTTCACCGCGAGGGCGACCTCGGTGGGCTTGGGAATCTTGCGCAGGCCGGCACGGGTGCCGAGCAGGCCGCTCACGCCCTCCGCCAGCACCACCACATCCGCATGGATCTGGCCGCCGCCGCGATCGGTCTTCACGCCGATCACCTTGCCATAGGCGTCCTGCACCAGCTCGGTCACCGTGGTTTCGCACACCACGAGCGCGCCGGCTTCGCGAACCTTGGAGGAGAACCACTTGTCGAACTGGGCGCGGATGATGGTATAGCGGTTCGGCTTCTCTTCGTTGAAGTCGTCGGACCGGTAGTGCAGGCCGGTATGGGAATTGTCGCCCATCATCCAGAAGCGCTGCTCGATGAGGTGGCGCTC
Organism: Xanthobacter sp. AM11; assembly: GCF_047444035.1. Classification (NCBI taxonomy): domain Bacteria; kingdom Pseudomonadati; phylum Pseudomonadota; class Alphaproteobacteria; order Hyphomicrobiales; family Xanthobacteraceae; genus Xanthobacter; species Xanthobacter sp. AM11. Next base: position 424,541 of record NZ_JBLAOA010000001.1, on the reverse strand, counting down.
AAGCGGGGCGTCTTCCCGGAAGTCGGGAATGATCTTTTCCATCATGTCGGCGTACAGGATGGCGCCCTGGACGTTCTTCGAGCCCGAATATTCACCGCGCTCCAGCTGGAGCACCTTCAGGCCGCGCTTGGCCATGGTATAGGCCGCCGCATTGCCGGCCATGCCGGCACCGACGACAATCGCATCGAACCTTTCGTCGATCATCGGAGCAATCCTTTAGCTGGCCATCTTGTCGCGGGAATGGGCGGACAGGCGCTTGTTGAAGGCTTCCGTCAAAGCGGGAAGGAAGCGGATGGCGTCGGTCACGATGCCCACATGGGCGAAGTCGAAGATGGGGGCGTTCTTGTCGGTGTTGATGGCGACGATCAGGTCCGCCCCCTCGACACCCACGCGATGCTGGATCGCCCCGGAAATGCCGGCGGCGATGTAGAGCCGCGGACGGATGGTCTTTCCGGTCTGGCCGATCTGCCGGTCCGAGGTGACCCAGCCCTTCTGCACCAGCGGGCGCGAGCAGCCGTATTCGGCGCCCATGGCCTGGGCCAGCTGGCGCACCAGCTGGAAATTCTCCGGCGAGCCCAGCCCCATGCCGCCCGCCACCACCACGTCCGCATAGGCGAGGTTCGCCTTGTTGGAGTCGCGGTCGGGAATGAAGTCGAGGATCTTGGTGACGATATCCGCCTCGACCACGCCGAGCGGGTGCTCGATGACGCGGCCGATGGGCTTTTCCACGCGCTCCGGCATGGGCATCACGCGGGGGCGCACGGTGGCCATCTGCGGGCGGTAATTGAGAGTATAGATGGTGCAGAGCAGGGAGCCGCCGAAGGTGGGGCGGGTGGCGGCCAGCGAGCCGTCGGCGTCCACGTCCAGCTCGGTGGAATCGGCGGTGAGGCCGGTCAGCAGCGTGGTGGCGACCGCGCCGGCGAGGTCGCGGCCCAGCGTGGTGGCGCCCAGCAGCAGGATTTCCGGCTTGTAGGTGTTCACGAGCGTGGTCATCGCGGCCGTGTAGGCCTCGTTGCGATAATCGGTGAGCACCGGGTCCGCCACCACATAGGCGAGGTCGGCGCCATAGCAGAAGGATTCCGCCACGGCCGAGCGCACCGTCTCACCCTCGGCGCCGAGCACGACAGCGGCGAGTTCCACGCCCAGCTTGTCGGCGAGGGTCCGGCCGGCGCCCATCAGCTCCCACGAGACGGGATGGACCTGGCCGCGTTCCTGCTCGATGAACACCCAGACGTGCTTGTACGCCTTGAAGTGTTCCGGCAGCTCCTTCTTGGTCGCTGCGCGTCCGCCGCCGGCGGGGGCTGGGGTGCTTTTCGGCTCGCTCATGATGGTCGGCTCTCTGTTCTCGGCGTCTTTTCCGCGGCCGTTCAAAAGCCGCGCGCAAGCGCGGTGAGGTCGGCTTCGAGGTTGGGCTGTCGGGTGAATACTTCCGCGATCAGCGCATCAGCGAGGTTGCCGCCCTCGGGCGCCTCGATGAACTTCGCCTTTTCGGCCCGCGCGCTGGGCGCGAACACGCGCTTCACGATGGTGGGCGAGCCCTTCAGGCCGCACTTGCTCATGTCCTGGACGCCGGCTTCCTTGGCGTTCCACTTGACCACCTCGGCGCGTGCGGCACGCAGCACATCGGCCATGGTGCCGCGGCGGATCTCGTTGGTGGCCTCCAGCATGGCGATCAGGCAGGGCAGGGAGCTCTTCAGCACCTGCGTGCCGCCCTCGGCGCGGCGCTCCAGGGTGACGGTGCGCTCCTGGGGATCGTAGGCGGCGATCTTCGCCACATAGGTGATCTGCATGAGGCCGAGGCGCTTGGCAATGCCGGGGCCCACCTGGGCCGTGTCGCCGTCGATGGTCTGCTTGCCGGTGAAGACGATGTCCGGCACGCCCCAGGTCTCGCCCACCTTCTGGATGGCGGTGGCCAGCGCGAAGCTGGTGGCCAGCGTGTCGGAGCCGGCAAAGAAGCGGTCGGTCAGCAGCACTGCGCGATCCGCGCCGAAGGCAAGCGCCTTGCGCAGGGAATCCTCGGCCGACGGCGGGCCCATGGTGAGGACGGTGACCTCGCCCCCGAACGTGTCGCGCAGGCGCAGCGCTTCTTCCAGGGCGAACAGGTCATAGGGATTGATGATCGTCGGCACGCCCTGCCGCATGATCGTGTTCGTGACGGGATGGACGCGGATCTGCGCCGAATCCGGGACCTGCTTGATGCAAACGACGATGTGCATTGATGTGCTCCGAGCCCTTCACCACGGCTCCGCACTGTGACTAGCAAAGGGCGTACCAAGCGTGTGACACTCGATTTTATTTATCTAAATCAATGCATTGTTCGTTTGTGTCGGATCTTTGTCGCTTCTCGTTCGCAGTTGAATGCATGGCTGGCGCCGCGTTCTTGTCAGGAAGGCGACAGCTGCGGACCGGCGGGCAGGGAGTAGGGGAGATGATGGCGGGGGAGCGGCGGCCGCAGTGGTGGAAGACACCACCTTGAGCGCTGCAATGTCCGGACACCGACGCGGGCGGTGGCGGCCTGTGGCGGGCCGTCGGGGCACGGTGTCGGAAAGTCGCCGCGGCAGCGGGTGCGCTCGATAAAAGGTCCCCCGCCTTGCGGCGAGGGACCTGATTGGCTGAGTAATGTCGAGCGTAAGTCGTATGAAAAGGCGTATCGAAAAGGTCACGCCGCCGTGGACTGAAATATTCGCGACAAATGCCGCGCCACGGGGCGTCTTGTGCCGGCGGGCCGGAGGCCCGGCCCGCCGGATCAGCCTCAGCCCACCGCGAGTTCGGCGGCGGTCTTGCCGACTTCGCTCTCGTCGACGGTCTTCAGGATGCCATGCTCCATCAGCATGTCTTCCAGCTCGTCCATGGTGATCGGGGTCGGGATGATGCCGTTGCCGGCATTGTTGTGCACCTTGGTCGCCAGGTTCCGGTAGTGCTGGGCCTGCTCGGACTCCGGCGCATACTCGATCACCGTCATGCGGCGAAGTTCCGCATGCTGCACGATGTTGTCGCGCGGAACGAAGTAGATCAGCTGCGTGCCGAGCTTCTTCGCAAGGTTCTCCGCAAGCTCCAGCTCCTTGTCGGTCTGGCGCTCGTTGCAAACCAGCCCGCCCAGGCGCACGCCGCCGGAGTTCGCATACTTCAGAATGCCCTTCGAGATGTTGTTGGCCGCATACATGGCCATCATCTCGCCCGACATGACGATGTAGATCTCCTGGGCCTTGTTCTCGCGGATCGGCATCGCGAAGCCGCCGCAAACCACGTCGCCCAGAACGTCGTAGGACACGTAGTCGATGTCCTCGTACGCGCCGTTCTCTTCCAGGAAGTTGATCGAGGTGATCACGCCGCGGCCGGCGCAGCCAACGCCCGGCTCAGGACCACCGGACTCCACGCAGCGGATGTCCTGGTAGCCGATCTTCATCACGTCCTCGAGCTCCAGGTCTTCCACCGAGCCGGCATTCGCCGCCAGGGAAAGAATGGTGTCCTGCGCCTTGGCGTGCAGGATCAGGCGGGTCGAATCCGCCTTCGGGTCGCAGCCCACGATGAGGATCCGGTGACCCATCTGCGCAAGCGCAGCCAGGGTGTTCTGCGAGGTGGTGGACTTGCCGATACCACCCTTGCCGTAAAACGCGATCTGTCGCAGCGACATCTTGCTCTCCTTCGAACCTATTCAGAAGACCACCGCGCGCGTGGCGCGAGGCCGTTTCTCTCGTCTTGAAAATCGTCGGAAACGCCCCGCGGGCTACGGGAAGGAGCGCAACGCTGGCAATTCGGCCTAGGCGTGCACTCAGCCCTCACTCGCTGTTGCGCAACAGGAGGAGCAACCGCCGTGCCATTTGGCTGTGTCGCTCGCAAAGCATTGACCTGCATCAAATTCGGCGATGGAGGTGGGGTCTTCGCAGGGGTGTGTCGAACCCGACAGCAGGGTTGCATGTGTCGCAATTGGAACAATGCGGATCGGCCGTGGCGGCTCCCGCGCGGGCCGCGCCAGGCAAAGCGGGGGCAGGCGCGGTGCCGGGTGTGCGGGTGCGGAACGGAACTTGCTTGACCCTTGAGGCCTCCGCCGCAACGCGGCTCACGCGCGCGGGCAGGGGCTCGCAGGACGTGAGCGAGGATGAGATGCAGATCGGCGTTGAAACTTCCAAGGCAGTGGACCAGCGGCGCGTCTTCGTCGTGGACGAGGACGAGATCACGCGCGCGGCGCTCCAGTTCATGCTCCATGACGAGATCGAGACCCACGAACTCGCGACCCCCGAGGAAGCCTATGAGAAGGGCACCGGCTGGCTGATGCCGCACGTGGTCCTTCTGGGCGTGTCCCTCCTCAAGAGCCGCGGCGACGGGCTGATTGCGGAGATGAAGGACAAGTTTCCGAACGTGCGCATCCTCATCGTCACCGACAAGGCGGAAGAGGCGGTGGCGGTGGGCGGGCTCAAGGCCGGTGCCCATGGCGCGGTGGTGAAGCCGCTGACCCTGGAGGCCGTGCGCAAGAAGGTGGATACGGTCCTTGGCCGTGGCGGCGCCGCGCCCCTGGTGCAGCTCAGCGTGATGAAATAGCCGCGCCGTGACCACCGTCACCTTTTACGAGAAGCCCGGCTGCGGCACCAATGCCCGGCAGAAGCAGGCGCTTGCCGCCGCCGGCCACACGCTGGTGGTGAAGAGCCTGCTGGCCGAGCCCTGGACGGCGGAGCGCCTGGCCGGCTTCTTCGGCGACACGCCGGTCGCCGCCTGGTTCAACCCGGCGGCGCCGCGGGTGAAGTCCGGCGCGGTGAAGCCGGAGGATATCGGCGCGGATGCGGCGCTGGCCATGATGCTGGCCGAGCCGCTGCTCATCCGCCGCCCGCTGGTGGAAGCCGGGGGCGTGATGTGCGCCGGCTTCGACCGGGAGCCCGTGCTCTCGCTGCTGGGCGCCGCCGACGGGACGGGGCTGCCCGAGGGCTGCTCGCGCCCCCATGCGGCAACGCCCTGCCCCGAACCCGAAGCGGAAAAGTCGCCCCAGCCATGAATGTCGCTGTCCCGCCCGCCGCCCGTCCGTCCGATGCGGCGCTCGCCTATCACGCGCGCACCAAGCACGGCCTGAAGGGCTATGCGGCCGGGCCGGAGACGCTGGATTGGGACATGCAGCCCAATCCGTTCCGCGAATTCGAGGGGGCGCCGCGCACGCCCCTGCCGCTGGCGGCCGAACAACTGGCGGTGACATGGGGCGCCGCCATCACCCCCGGCGCCGTTCCGCCGGCCCCCCTCGATCTGGCCGGCGTCGCCCTGCTGCTGGAGCTGTCCTTCGGACTTGCCGCCTGGAAGCAATATGGCCCGGATCGGTGGGCGCTGCGCTGCAATCCCTCCAGCGGCAACCTGCACCCCACCGAAGCCTATGTGCTGGCGGAGAATGTCGCAGGCCTTGGCGACGGGCTGCATCATTATGTGAGCCGCGCCCATGCGCTGGAGCAGCGCCGCGCGGCGCCCGCACCGGCGGGGCCGGATGGCCGGCTGTGGCTCGGCCTGTCTTCCATCCACTGGCGCGAGGCCTGGAAATATGGCGAGCGGGCGTTCCGCTACTGCCAGCTGGACCTTGGCCATGCCATCGGCGCCGTGCGCTATGCGGCCGGATGCCTGGGCTGGACGGTCGAGGTGGTGGAAGGCCTGGAGAGCGCCGAGCTGGCGCAGCTCATGGGGCTCGACCGGGCGCAGGACTTCTCCGGCGCCGAGCCCGAGGACCCGGACGTCCTGCTTCATATCACGCCGGCGCCCCGGGCCGCCTCCGGCGCGCCGCCGCGCCCGGCGGTGCCCGATGCCGCAGGCTGGGCCGGCGTGGCCAATGTGCTGGACCGCCATCCCATGTATCGCTGGCCGGTGATCGAGGCGGTGAGCGCCGCTACCCATGGCGGCGGATCGCAGGGGGCGGAGGCCGACGCGGCACCTGACATGGAGGCCGCCGCGCCCGCGCCGGCGCCCGGCTCCACCCTCGCGGGGCCGGCAGAGATGCGGGCCGCCGCCGTCATCCTCGGCCGGCGCAGTGCCCAGCGCTTCTCGGCCAAGGAAAGCCTGATGGGGCGGGATACCTTCTTCAACATCATGGGTGCGCTGCTGGTGCGGCCGGCGGCGCCGCTCGATGTGTGGAGCCGGGTGCCCCGCCTGCATTCCCTCGTCTTCGTGCATCGGGTGGAGGGGCTGGCGCCGGGTGTCTATGCCTTGCCGCGGCGCCCGCAGGCCACCGCGCTGCTGCGTGCGCAATTGCGGGACGATTTCCAGTGGGCGACACCGGAGGGCTGCCCGGCGCACCTGCCCCTGTATCGCCTGGTGGAAACCGACTGCCGCGGCATTGCCCGCACCCTGAGCTGCCACCAGGCCATCGCCAGCGACGGGTCGTTCGCCCTCTCCATGCTGGCCGAGTTCGAGCCCGAGGTGGCCGCCGATTCCTTCGCCTATCGCCGGTTGCATTGGGAGGCCGGGCTCTTGGGCCAGGTGCTCTATCTGGAGGCGGAAGCGGCGGGTTTCCGGGGTACCGGCATCGGCTGCTATTTCGACGACGACCTGCACCGGCTCGTGGGCATGGAAACCCTTCAATTCCAGTCCCTCTATCACTTCACGGTGGGGCGGCCCGCCATCGACACACGCATCACCACCGAGCCGGCCTATCCCGGCCGCTCCGCGTGACGCGACCGGGGAGCACGGCATGAAACAGCGTACGCCATTCCGCTGCATCGGCGTGAAGGAGGCTGCGGCCATTGTGGCGGAGGGCCGGGCCCTGCTGCTGGATGCCCGCGATGCCGGCTCCTATGGCGCAAGCCACATGGAAGGGGCGCGGCACATCACCTTCTCGGGCCTTTCCGAGATCATCGGCGGCACCCCCAAGGCGCAGCCGGTGCTGTTTTATTGCTACCACGGCCATGCCAGCCAGGAATATGCGCAGACCCTCTCGGATTTCGGCTTTGCCGAGGTGTTCAGCCTGGATGGCGGCTATGAGGCCTGGTGCAGCTTCACGCAGGCGCAGGGCCCCGCCGCCACCTCGGACGAAGCCCTCTCCGGCTGGCTGGACAGCCTGGGCTTTCCGGCGGGCGGGGTGAATGCCACGGTGGAAAACGGCATGACGCCGCTGATGAAGGCGAGCCGGGAGGGGCTCGGCGAGATGGTGGGCCGGCTGATCGCCGCCGGCGCCCGGCTGGAGGCGCGCAACGCCGACGGCAACACCGCCCTCTGGCTTGCCTGCGTGGGCAACCATCTCGACGTCATCGACATGCTGGTGGACGCGGGAATCGACATCGACAACCGCAACGACAACGGCGCCACCTCCCTCATGTATGCCTCGTCCGCGGGCAAGGCCGAGGTGGTGGCGAAGCTGCTCGCCCACGGTGCGGACCCCGAGCCGGAGACGCCGGAAGGCTTCTCCGCCTTGGACCTCGCCTCCACCATCGAATGCCTGAAGCTGCTGCGCTATGCCCGGCGGCCGGAGACGGTGTGAGGCCGCAGGCGGCGAGGTATAGGGGCGCGCCTTTACGGCATGGGTGAAGACGGCACCTGTTCGCTTGACGGCGGATGACGCGGCGCGTGGGACCGGTCGGCCTTTCGCCGCGATGCCGGGCGCCACGGGGCCGGGGAGCGCCCAAACGAAAGCGGGCCGGGGGTTGCCCCCCGGCCCGCTTCTCGTCGGATGGTTTGGTGCGCTTATTCCGCCGCAGCCGGCAGGCTGACGGCGCCGGCCTCCAGCGCCACGGCAGCCGAGGCGATGATGGACGCAACCCGCACCGCCGCTTGGATCTGATCCTCGCGGATGCCGGCGTCGCGCAGCACCTTTTCGTGGGAATCGATGCAGCGGCCGCAGCCGTTCATGGCGGAAACCGCCAGCGACCACAGCTCGAAGTCCGCCTTGTCCACCCCCGGATTGCCGATCACGCTCATGCGCAGCTTGGCCGGGAGGGTTTCATAGGCCTTGTTCGAGGCAAGGTGGGTGAAGCGGTAGTACACGTTGTTCATGGCCATGATGGAGGCGGCGGCCTTGGCCGCATCCATCGCCGCAGGCGCCAGGTGCGCCGCCGCCTCGGTCTCCAGGGCCCGGGCGACGGCGGGATTGCGGGTGGTGATCCCGCACGCCACCAGCAGCCCGTAGAGCTGCTGGGGGGTGAGGCTTTCCTCCCGGCTCAGGGCCGAGAGGTTCAGCTTCACATCCTTGGCGAAGGCGGGGATCTGGTCCTTCAGGGTGTCGATGGACATTCGTCCGCCCTTCCGGCTCAGGCCACCTTGAGGACGTCGCCGCCCACTTCGCGGTTGCAGGGGCACAGCTCGTCGGTCTGCAGGGCGTCGAGGACGCGCAGCGTGTCCTTCGGGTTGCGGCCGACGTTCAGGTTGGTCGCATAGACGTGCTGGATGACGTTGTCGGGATCGACGACGAAGGTGTAGCGGAACGCCACGCCCGCCGGCGAGCGCACGCCGAGGCCGTCGGTCAGCGAGCCGTTGGTGTCGGCGAACGACCACATGGGCAGCTTGTCCAGGTCCTTGTGGTCGCGGCGCCAGGCGAGCTTGCAGAACTCATTGTCGGTGGAGCCGCCGATGACGACCGCGTCGCGATCCTCGAAGTCCTTGGCGAGGCGGGCGAATTCCGCAATCTCCGTGGGGCACACGAAGGTGAAGTCCTTCGGGTAGAAGAAGATGATCTTCCACTTGCCGGGGAAGCTGGCTTGCGTGATCTCCTCGAAGGCGGACACGCCGTTCTCTTCGTGGCTGTTGAAGCCGGGCTTCACACCGGTGACGGAAAAGGCCGGAAGGGTGCTGCCGATGCCGAGCATGAATTTTGTCTCCGAAAACGATGGATGCTTGGAACGTGCGGTCCCCGCACCGGATGCAAGTTTCGCGCCGTAGCGCTCGCCTGCGGAAAATGCGAGCCATTCCAGGACCGAACACGGCTGCCGCCCCTGCGTGTCGCCTTTGCGACGCGATCGCGGGGGCGAACCGTACCCATCCCGAGGCGAAAACTAATGGCATTTCGGTGCAGCGCGATGCCCCGCGCGTGCGGCGCAATGCCGCCGCCGTTGCGGGGCGGGCGGCGGTGCTTTGTCCCGTGGACGCGCAGCGGATGCGGGGCTAGTCGTTGCAGCTATATCGGAGCGGCACCAACAGGGGGCCGTGCGGAGGTGGGGCGATGACGCAGAAATGGTGGAGCACGGCCATGCTGGACGCTCTCCTGGCGGAGGATGCGCCCTATGGCGACCTCACCACGGAAGCCCTTGGCCTTGAGGCGGTGCCGGCGCGGCTCACCATGTCCATGCGCGCGCCGTCCACCCTGTGCGGCGTGGAACTGGCACGGGACCTCTTCCTGGCCGCCGGCGCGGGCGCGCAGGCGCTGGCGGAAACGGCGGTGCGGGTGCCGGCGGGCGAGCCGATCCTCATGGCCGAGGGCGAGGCCGGCGCCATCTTCCGGGCCTGGAAGGTGGCCCAGACGCTGGTGGAATATCTCTCCGGCATCGCCACCCTCACCGCGGATATCGTGGCGGCCGCGCGCGCGGTGTCACCTGACGTGGCGGTGGTCACCACGCGCAAGACCTTCCCCGGGGCAAAGGCGCAGATGATCGCCGCCATCCGCGCCGGCGGCGCCTATCCCCACCGCCTCGGCCTCTCCGAAACTCTGCTGGTGTTTCCCGAGCACCAGATCTTCCTGGCGGACCCGGCGGAAGGCGTCGCCGCCCTGCGCCGCACCGCGCCGGAGAAGAAGGTCGTGGTGGAGGTGAAGACGCTTGAGGAGGTGGAGGGCGTGCTTCCCGCTCGCCCCGACGTGCTCCAGTGCGAGAAGATGTCGCCGGAGGAGATCCGCGCCGTGGTGCAGCGGGTGGCGCAGGCGGACCCTGCCATCAAGGTGGCCGCGGCCGGCGGGGTGAACCTCTCCAATGCCGCCGCTTATGCCGCCGCCGGGGCACATGTGCTCGTGACCTCGGCACCCTATTGGGCCAAGCCCGCCGACGTGAAGGTGGTGATCGGCCCGGCCTGATGGCAGCGCCGGTGCGCTGACCCCCGGGCCTCTCTGGCCAGCCCCTGTGGGGCCGGGCGCGCCGGCCCGCCATCGCCCGCCGGCGGAAGCCGGGGCGTGACTGCCGCCGCGATGTTCAGTTCTGCCGCGCCATCGCATTTTTTTGCGGTGCGCAAGATGATCGCGGCCGAGTCCTGCGTCGCCTACGTAGAAATACGTAGGCGACGGTGACAATTGCATGCAAGGCCTGTCGCGAACCTGTCGAACACGCCACAAGACTGCCGGCTGTCGCGTTTACGACACGCGCACAGAACGTAAATAATCATTAAAAATCAAAATATTGACCCGATGGCACGGGGCTTGCCAGTCACCAGGGCGGAAGTGTCCCGCATGGTGGTTTTCGGATGATCACGCTCTCGACCAATGCCGTGGCGGCTGTGAAGGCGGCCCTCTCGCGCTCCGCGGAGGCTGAGGGTCTGCGTGTGGTGGCGGAACCCGGCGCGCATGCGGCTGTGCGGTATCTGATGCACCTGGAGGCCGGCGCGCGCGCCGGCGACATGGTTATCGAACAGGCCGGGCTGAAGGTGTTCATCGACGGCCCCTCGCAAGATTTCGCCCACGGAATCCGCATCGACTTCGTCGCTTCGGCCGCAGGCGGGTTCGTCATCGAAAACGGGCAGGCGCGGCCGGCGGCAGCGGGCCGGCGCCACAGGAACTGAAGGCGGTCCGGGCGCGGCCCGGGTGGAGTTCATCATCCCCGTCCGGGATTTCGGCCGGGGCAGATTGGAAGGGACCCATGCTCGCGAAGTCACCATCGACCACGTCGGGGCGTTCCGGCCGAGTGTCGGCGGATGCCTCGGGTTCCGCCTGCGGGGCGACGCCGGTCCGCTCCGTCTTCCTGAACGACACCACCCTGCGCGATGGCGAGCAGGCGCCCGGTGTCGCCTTCACCCGCAAGGAGAAGATCGAGATCGCCGAGGCGCTGGCCGCGGCGGGCGTCCCCGAGATCGAGGCCGGCACGCCGGCCATGGGCGACGAGGAGATCGAGACGCTGCGCTCCATCGTCTCCCTCAAGCTGCCGCTGCGTGTGGCCGCCTGGTGCCGCATGTCCGAGGAGGACGTGTTCGCGGCCGTCTCGGCGGGCGTGAACTATGTCAATCTCTCCATCCCCACCTCCGACCGCCAGCTCAAGGGCAAGCTGGGCCGGGACCGGGACTGGGCGCTTTCCGCCTTGCGCCATGTGGTGACGCTGGCGAAGAAGCTCGGCTTTACCGTGGCGGTGGGCTGCGAGGACGCATCCCGGGCCGACCCGGACTTCCTGTGCAAGGTGGCCGAGGCGGCAAAGGAGGCGGGTGCCTTCCGCCTGCGCCTCGCCGACACGCTGGGCGTGCTCGACCCGTTCTCCACCTATGCGCTGGTGCGGCGCGTGGCCAATGCCACCGACCTGGAGATCGAGTTCCACGCCCATGACGACCTCGGCCTCGCCACCGCCAATACGCTGGCGGCGGTCACCGGCGGCGCGCGGCATGCCAGCGTGACGGTGACCGGGCTGGGCGAGCGCGCCGGCAATGCGGCGCTGGAGGAAGTGGCCATCGCCCTGCGCCAGACGGCGCGTGCGGAGAGCGGCATCGATCCCCAGTCCCTGCGGCCGCTGGCGCAGAAGGTGCTGGCCGCCGCCGGCCGGCCCATGCCGCGCACCAAGGCCATCGTGGGCGAAGACGTGTTCACCCACGAATCCGGCATCCATGTCTCCGGCCTGCTGAAGGATCGCGGCACCTACGAATCCCTGAGCCCGGAACTGCTCGGCCGCTCCCACCAGGTGGTGCTGGGGAAGCATTCCGGCCTGGCCGCCATTTCCCGGGCGCTGGCGGACGAGGGGCTGGCGGTGGACGAGGCCCGCGGCCGCGCCATCCTTGCCCGGGTGCGCGACTTCGCGACCCGCACCAAGCAGTCGGTCTCGCCCGAGGTGCTGCGGCGCTTCTACGAGGACAGCTTCACCGAAGAGGCGCTTCGGCGCCGCCACGCAGCAGTGATGGGAGCCTGACCCATGATCATGGGAAGCCCGAAATGGCAGGGACATGACGTGCCGCTCACGGCTGCGCCCGCGGCTGCGGCTGAAACGACGCCGGCGCCGCTCTCGGTGTGGCAGCTGATCCGCGAGGATGTGAGCTGCGTGAAGGCGCGCGATCCGGCGGCCCGCCACACGTTCGAGATCGTGCTCACCTATCCCGGCGTGCATGCCATCATCTGGCACCGCCTCGCCAGCCGGCTGTGGCGCGGCGGGGTCAAGTTCCCGGCCCGCTTCCTGTCCTGGCTCGGGCGCTTCCTGACCAATGTGGACATTCACCCCGGCGCCACCATCGGCCGCCGCTTCTTCATCGATCACGGCGCGTGCGTGGTGATCGGCGAGACCGCGGAAGTGGGCGACGACGTGACCCTCTATCACGGCGTGACCCTGGGCGGCACGTCCTGGACCGCCGGCAAGCGGCACCCCACCCTGCGCGACGGCGTGCTGGTGGGGGCCGGGGCGAAGATCCTCGGTCCTATCACCGTGGGGGCCGGCTGCCGCATCGGCGCCAATTCGGTGGTGATTGAGGATGTGCCCCCGGCCATGACGGTGGTGGGCATTCCCGGCCGCGTGGTGAAGGCCGTGGCGGACCGGCGCCGGGTGGGCGACGGCCGCATCGACCTGGAGCACCATCTGATGCCCGACCCGGTGGGGGAGGCCATCGTCTCCCTGCTCGACCGGATCGAGTTCCTGGAAGCGCGCCTCTCGCACCTGCAGGGCGAGCGGCAGCGCGGCCGTGGCGCCACCGCGGATGAAGCCGCATGAAGAGCCGGCGCGGTCCGCGGAAGATAGAGGAGTGGAGGTCGCAATGTCCGTAGTCGAAAAGCTGAAGTCCCTCTCCAGCGCCGAAGAATTCTTCGATCTGCTCCAGGTGGAATATCAGCCCGAGGTGTTGCAGGTGCTGCGCCTCCACATCCTGCGGCGGATGGGGCAGTACCTGGTGTCCGCCGAATTTGACGGGATGAGCGAGGAAGAGATCTTCGCCGCGGCACAATCCATGCTCGCCCAGGCCTATGCGGACTTCATCAAGTCCAATCCCATGGCCGAGCGCGTCTTCAAGGTGCTGAAGGAGCACGATCCGAACCGGCCGCCGGCGCCGGGCCCGAAGCCCGCCTTCGTGCCCCTCGCCACGCTGACCACCGGAAGCTGAAGCCGCGCCGCCCACTTGTGGGCGCGGCGGGCCACCAGATTGCGTTATCCGGGCCGGTGCGGCTTTGACCGCTCGCCGGCCCGGGAGGGAAATGGCTGTGCGCCCGTAATCGGGGCGGGAGCCTTTCCGCTGTGCGGGTGCGCGTCGCCCTGCCGTGCCGTTCCGGCCGGCGGGTCTGCGCCCTGGACCACCCACTCCCGCCGGGAGGCTCTCGCCTTCCGGCCGGCTGCCCTCTCCCCGCTGATTGTTTGTTGAACTTTCGGTCTTTTTTATTTTTTCATTCGGCTGGTCGCTCGGCCGTGTGCGGGGGGAGGGCAGATTTTCCAAAGCCGCAGCGCCGCTGCTGCGGTGGCGGAGGGCATGAGCCCCCGCTTGCGGACAGGATTGCGCCCGTCCCCCTCGACCCCCTGCCAGATCATCGACCATCGCGCTTGAGCTGCTGTCTCTTTGCCCCTCTGATGGCCGGCGCGGGCAATGGCGCGCGGAGGGCGCGATGGCGGCAGCGGACGATGGTGCGGGACACGACGGCGCAGGACACGGCGGCCCGAGGCCGCGGGACACAGGGCCGGAGTACATGAGGGAGCCGGGTCCCGGGCCGGCTCCGGGCAGCCGGGGTGGCCATGGCAAGGCGGCCCACCGCTTTCCCTGCGCAATCTGCGGCCGCGTGTTTCCGCAATCGCAACTCCTGCCTTTCTCCATGCTGCGTCCGCCCCTGGCGGCCTTCGCCTGCGAGCGGCATGCGGAGCTGACCGCCGGCAGCCTGCTCTGCCACGACGACCTCGCCACCCTGCGGGCCGGCTTCATCACCCGCCTCCTGGAAAAGGAGCACGGCGAGCTGGGGCGCCTCGAAAGGGAGGTGGTGGAGAGCCTGGCCGCCCACGAAACCCTGGCGGAGGACGTGGAGCGCTCGTTCGAAAGCCGCCGCACCTTCGGTGACCGCATGGCCGACAACCTCTCCCGCTTCGGCGGCAGCTGGTCTTTCATCGGCGCCTTTGCCGGCTTTCTGGTCGGCTGGATCGTGTTCAACCTGGTCGCGGCCGGAAGCGGCCGGTTCGATCCCTATCCCTTCATCCTGCTCAACCTCGTCCTGTCGTGCCTGGCCGCCATCCAGGCGCCGGTGATCATGATGAGCCAGAAGCGGCTGGAGGCGCGGGACCGGCTGCGGGCGGAGAACGATTTCAAGATCAATCTGAAGGCCGAGCTTGAAATCCGCCATCTGCATGAGAAGCTCGACCACCTGCTGACCCAGCAGTGGGAGCGCCTGGCCCAGATCCAGGAAATACAGATCGACCTCCTGGAAGCCATGAGCGGCGGCAAGCGGTAGCTCCATGCGTCCATCAGGCGGAATGGTTTTCCGCATGGCGCGAAATCAGAGGTAAATCGCGCGAAACCCGCTGGATTCCCGGGCAAATACCCGTCGTCTCCCACTATTTGTGCAGTGCGGCCGGCTTGAACCCCTCCTCGGATGGGAGTAGTCAAGCGCCGCTCGTTTCCTGCGGCGGCTCGTCTCATGCGCCCCGCCCCAGGTCGGTATCCGGGGACTTGGGATGGCCCGCAACAAGATCGCCCTCATCGGGGCCGGACAGATCGGCGGCACGCTCGCCCTTCTCGCCGGGCTGAAGGAGCTGGGCGATATCGTGCTGTTCGATGTCGCCGAAGGCGTCCCCGAGGGCAAGGCGCTGGACCTTGCCCAGCTCGCGCCGGTGGCCGGTTTCGATGCCGCATTCGAGGGCGTGCACAGTTATGACGCCATTGCCGGCGCCGCCGTGGTGATCGTCACCGCCGGGGTGCCGCGCAAGCCGGGCATGAGCCGCGACGATCTCCTGGCCATCAATTTGAAGGTGATGGAGCAGGTGGGCGCCGGCATCCGCAAATATGCGCCGGACGCTTTCGTCATCTGCATCACCAATCCGCTCGACGCCATGGTGTGGGCGCTGCAGCGCACCAGCGGCCTGCCGCCGGAGAAGGTGGTGGGCATGGCGGGCGTGCTCGATTCCGCCCGCTTCCGCTATTTCCTCGCCGAGGAGTTCGGCGTGTCGGTGGAAGACGTGACCGCCTTCGTCATGGGCGGCCACGGCGACGCGATGGTGCCCCTGGTGCGGTATTCCACCGTGGGTGGCATTCCCGTTCCCGATCTCATCCGCATGGGCTGGACCAGCGAGGAGCGCGTGGCCGCCATCGTCCAGCGCACCCGCGACGGCGGGGCGGAGATCGTCAACCTGCTGCGGTCCGGCTCGGCCTTCTATGCGCCGGCGGTGTCCGCCATCGCCATGGCCGAGAGCTATCTGAAGGACAAGAAGCGCCTTTTGCCCGTCGCCGCGCGGCTCGATGGCGAGTATGGCTTCAGGGATATCTACGTGGGCGTGCCGGCCGTGATCGGCGCCCGTGGTGTGGAGCGCATCGCCGAGGTCGATCTCGACCGGGCGGAGCGCGCCATGTTTGAAAAGTCGGTCGCCGCCGTCGAAGGACTGGTGGAGGCCTGCGTGAAGATCGCACCCGGCCTCGGGAAGTGATCTCGACAGTGGCGGCGCACCGTGAGGGGCGTCGTTTTCGTGCCGGCTGATCGACCGGCGAGGTGAAGGAGACGAATGCTCCCCTCCTCGGGGCTCGGGGGTCTTTGCGCGGTCCGGTGGATCGCCTGAAAGATGCCGGGTCCTCTCTGCGGGTGGAGGCGACCCCTTCCCGTCACCGCGCGCCTGGCGCGCGGCACGGGCGGCGGCCGCTTCTGGGGGGAAGGGGCAGTTCGCAACCCTTGAGGGACGCAGAGATGAATATTCACGAGTACCAGGCCAAGGCGCTCCTGAAGAAATACGGCGCGCCGGTCTCGCGCGGCGTACCGGTGCTGAAGGTGGAAGAGGCGGAGGCGGCCGCCAAGGAACTCGGCGGCCCGCTCTGGGTCGTGAAGTCCCAGATTCATGCGGGCGGCCGCGGCAAGGGCAAGTTCAAGGAAGCCGCCGCCGGCGAGAAGGGCGGCGTGCGCCTCGCCAAGTCCATCGAGGAGGTGAAGGAATTCGTCTCCCAGATGCTCGGCAACACCCTCGTCACCATCCAGACCGGCCCGGCCGGCAAGCAGGTGAACCGCCTGTATCTGGAAGATGGCTCCGACATCGAGAAGGAGTTCTACATCTCCCTGCTGGTGGATCGTGCCACCTCTCACGTTGCCTTCGTGGTTTCCACCGAAGGCGGCATGGACATCGAGGAAGTGGCCCATTCCACCCCTGAGAAGATCGTGACCTTCTCGGTGGACCCGGTGACCGGCGTGCAGGGCTTCCACGGCCGCAAGATCGCCCAGGCCCTCGGCCTTTCCGGCGACCTGGCCAAGCAGGCCGGCAAGCTCGCCCAGGTGCTCTACACCGCCTTCGTCGATACCGACATGGCCATGCTCGAGATCAACCCGCTGATCGTCACCAAGGACGGCCAGCTGCGCGTGCTCGACGCCAAGGTGACCTTCGATTCCAACGCGCTGTTCCGCCATCCCGAGCTCGCCGAGCTGCGCGACCTGACGGAAGAGGACGAGAAGGAAATCGAGGCCTCCAAGTACGACCTCGCCTACATCGCCCTCGAAGGCACCATCGGCTGCATGGTGAACGGCGCCGGCCTGGCCATGGCCACGCTGGACATCATCAAGCTCTATGGCGAGAGCCCGGCCAACTTCCTCGACGTGGGCGGCGGCGCCACCGAGGAGAAGGTGACGGCAGCATTCAAGATCATCACCGCGGACCCCAATGTGAAGGGCATCCTGGTGAACATCTTCGGCGGCATCATGAAGTGCGACGTGATCGCGCGCGGCGTGCTGGCGGCGGTGACGGCGGTGGGCCTGCAGGTCCCGCTGGTGGTGCGCCTCGAAGGCACCAACGTGGAAGAAGGCAAGAAGATCATCCGTGAGTCCGGTCTGAACGTGATCCCGGCCGATGATCTGGATGACGCGGCGCAGAAGATCGTCGCCGCCGTGAAGAAGGAAGCTGCGTGATGTCCGTGCTCATCGATGCCAACACCCGTGTCATCACCCAGGGCTTCACCGGCAAGAACGGCACGTTCCATGCGGAACAGGCCATCATCTATGGCACCAAGATGGTCGGCGGCACCTCGCCGGGCAAGGGCGGCTCCACCCACCTCGGCCTGCCGGTGTTCGACACCGTGATCGAGGCCAAGGAGAAGACCGGGGCGGACGCCTCGGTCATCTATGTGCCGCCGCCCGGTGCGGCCGATGCCATCCTGGAAGCCATCGACGCGGAAATCCCGCTCATCGTCTGCATCACCGAAGGCATCCCGGTGCTGGACATGGTGAAGGTGAAGCGGGCGCTTTCGGGCTCGAAGTCGCGCCTCATCGGCCCCAATTGCCCCGGCATCGTCACCGCGGGAGAATCGAAGATCGGCATCATGCCGGCCAACATCTTCAAGAAGGGCTCGGTGGGCGTGGTGTCGCGCTCGGGCACGCTGACCTACGAGGCGGTGTTCCAGACCTCGCAGGAGGGGCTGGGCCAGACCTCGGCGGTGGGCATCGGCGGCGACCCGGTGAAGGGCACCGAGTTCATCGATGTGCTGGAGATGTTCTTAGGTGATCCGAAGACGCAATCGATCATCATGATCGGCGAGATCGGCGGCTCGGCGGAGGAAGAGGCGGCGCAGTTCATCGCCGACGAAGCCAAGAAGGGCCGCAAGAAGCCGATGGTGGGCTTCATCGCCGGCCGCACGGCGCCTCCCGGCCGCCGCATGGGCCATGCGGGCGCCATCATCTCCGGCGGCAAGGGCGGCGCCGAGGACAAGATCGCGGCCATGGAGGCGGCGGGCATCCGCGTGTCGCCCTCCCCGGCCCGCCTCGGCAAGACCCTGGTGGACGTGCTGAAGGGCTGATCGGCTGTGCCTTCGCCCGGTTCCGGGCGGAGGTAACGTTTCCGCGATGGGGGCGGTGGTCCATTCGGGCCGCCGCTTCTCCACCGGCGAGGGCAGACGGCCCTGGCCGGTGGGCGGAATGCGGAAGGCCGCCGCGCAATCGCCATGAAGTTCGGCGACTGGCGAGCGCGGTTCGGGGACGGCGCCACATGGCCTACCGCTAGGCCTCGGCGCATCCCATCTAAAGGTTGTCGAGCACCTCTGCCGAAGGCCGCCACGAGCCTCGCAGGGGTGAAAGGGCGCCCGGCCCCCGCCGGACGCCGGATTTGTGGCAGACGAGCGGTCTTTGGGGCTTCATTTTCAGCGTAAAATGCGCTGAAGGAAGGCGAGGCGCCATCGACCATCCGGGAAGAAGCCCATGTCGCGCGCGGAACAGAACGACGTTTTCCTCTCCACCTCCTTCCTCTATGGCGCGAATGCGGCCTGGATCGAGGATCTCTACGCCCGCTACGAAGCCGATCCGAATTCGGTCAGCGCGGAATGGCAGGCCTTCTTCGCAGCGCTGAAGGACGATCCCCGGCAGGTGATCGACAATGCCCGCGGCGCTTCCTGGAAGAAGCCGCACTGGCCCGTGCACGCCAATGGCGAGCTGGTCTCGGCCATGGACGGGCAGTGGATCGAGGTCGAAAAGGCCATCACGGAGAAGGTGAAGGCCAAGGCGCAGAAGTCCGGCGCGGAGTTTTCCGCAGCCGAGGTGCAGCAGGCGAGCCGCGATTCCGTGAAGGCGCTGATGATGATCCGCGCCTATCGCATGCGCGGTCACCTGCATGCCAATCTCGACCCGCTGAACCTCACCCCGGCCCGCGAGGCGCCGGAGCTCGATCCGGCCTCCTACGGCTTCTATGAGGCCGACCTCGACCGCAAGATCTTCATCGACCACGTGCTGGGCATGGAGTTCGCCACCGTCCGCCAGATGGTCGCCATCCTGCGCCGGACCTATTGCGCGTCCATTGGCGTCGAGTTCATGCACATCTCCTCGCCCGAGGAGAAGGCCTGGATCCAGGAGCGCATCGAGGGCCCGGACAAGGAGGTGACCTTCACCCGCGAGGGCAAGCGCGCCATCCTCAACAAGCTGGTGGAGGCCGAGGGCTTCGAGAAGTATCTCGACGTCAAGTACACCGGCACCAAGCGTTTCGGCCTCGACGGCAGCGAGAGCCTGATTCCGGCGCTGGAGCAGATCATCAAGCGCGGCGGCAATCTCGGCGTGAAGGACATCGTGTTCGGCATGGCCCATCGCGGCCGCCTGAACGTGCTGACCCAGGTGATGGGCAAGCCGCACCGCGCCCTGTTCCACGAGTTCAAGGGCGGCTCCTGGGCCCCCGACGACGTGGAAGGCTCGGGCGACGTGAAGTACCACCTCGGCGCCTCGTCGGACCGCGAGTTCGACAACAACAAGGTCCATTTGTCGCTGACCGCCAACCCGTCGCACCTGGAGATCGTCGATCCCGTGGTGCTGGGCAAGGCGCGCGCCAAGCAGGACCAGCTGGGCGACACCGAGCGCACCAAGGTGCTGCCGCTGCTGCTGCACGGCGACGCCGCCTTCGCCGGCCAGGGCGTGGTGGCCGAGTGCCTCGGCCTCAGCGGCCTGAAGGGGCATCGCACCGGCGGTTCGATCCACTTCATCATCAACAACCAGATCGGCTTCACCACCAATCCGCGCTACTCGCGCTCCTCGCCCTATCCCTCGGATGTGGCGAAGATGATCGAGGCGCCGATCTTCCACTGCAATGGCGACGACCCGGAATCCGTGGTGTTCTGCGCCAAGGTGGCGACCGAGTTCCGCCAGCGCTTCCACAAGCCGGTGGTCATCGACATGTTCTGCTACCGGCGCTTCGGCCACAATGAGGGCGACGAGCCGGCCTTCACCCAGCCGAAGATGTACAAGGTGATCCGCCAGCACCCGAGCGTGCTCGAACTCTACGGCCGGAAGCTGGAAGCCGAGGGCGTGGTCACCGCCGGCGAGCTGGACACCATGCGCACCGCGTGGCGCGACCGGCTGGAAGCGGAATACGAGGCCGGCCAGGCCTACAAGCCCAACAAGGCCGACTGGCTGGACGGCCGCTGGGCCGGCTTCAAAGCCATCCAGGAGGATGACGATCCGCGCCGGGGCAACACCGGCGTGGCCGTGGACACCCTGAAGGCCATCGGCGAGAAGATCACCAAGGTGCCGGAGGGCTTCAACGTCCACCGCACCATCCAGCGCTTCCTCGACAACCGCAAGAAGGCCATCGAGGAAGGTTCGGGCATCGACTGGGCGACCGGCGAGGCGCTGGCCTTCTGCTCGCTCATGCTGGAGGGCAACCCGGTTCGCCTCTCCGGCCAGGACGTGGAGCGCGGCACCTTCTCCCAGCGCCATTCGGTGCTGACCGACCAGGAGACCGAGGCCCGCTACAAGCCCTTCAACCATCTCTCGCAGACGCAGGCCAAGTACGAGGTCATCAATTCGATGCTCTCGGAAGAGGCGGTGCTGGGCTTCGAATATGGCTATACCCTCTCCGAGCCCAACACCCTGGTGCTCTGGGAAGCGCAGTTCGGCGACTTCGCCAACGGCGCGCAGGTGCTGTTCGACCAGTTCATCTCCTCGGGCGAGCGCAAGTGGCTGCGCATGTCCGGCCTCGTCTGCCTGCTGCCGCACGGCTATGAGGGCCAGGGGCC
The DNA here is from genome assembly GCF_047444035.1 of Xanthobacter sp. AM11. Taxonomy (NCBI): domain Bacteria; kingdom Pseudomonadati; phylum Pseudomonadota; class Alphaproteobacteria; order Hyphomicrobiales; family Xanthobacteraceae; genus Xanthobacter; species Xanthobacter sp. AM11. The sequence goes on along the minus strand of NZ_JBLAOA010000001.1, from coordinate 403,838 downwards.
GGAGCACTCCTCCGCCCGCCTCGAACGCTACCTGCAGCTCTGCGCCGAGGACAACATGCAGGTGGCGAACTGCTCCACCCCGGCCAACTACTTCCACATCCTGCGCCGGCAGCTGAAGCGCGAGTTCCGCAAGCCGCTGATCCTGATGACGCCGAAATCACTGCTGCGCCACAAGCGGGCGGTTTCGTCCCTGTCGGACATGGTGGCGGGCACCTCGTTCCATCGGGTGCTGTGGGACGACGCCCAGTCGCACCCCACCGCCGATGGCATCAAGCTGGTTCCGGATGCGAAGATCCGCCGGGTCGTGCTGTGCACCGGCAAGGTCTATTACGACCTGCTGGAGGAGCGCGAGAAGCGCGGCGTCACCGACGTCTACCTGATGCGGGTGGAGCAGCTCTATCCCTTCCCGCTCAAGACGCTGGCGCAGGAGCTGTCCCGCTTCAAGGGCGCCGAGGTGGTCTGGTGCCAGGAAGAGCCGAAGAACCAGGGGGCCTGGGCCTTCGTTCAGCCCTACCTGGAATGGGTGCTGGAGCAGGTGGGCGGCACGGCCAGGCGGCCGCGCTACGCCGGCCGTCCCGCCTCCGCCGCTACCGCCACCGGCCTCATGTCCAAGCACATGGCGCAGCTCAAGGCCTTCCTCGACGAAGCTCTGGGCTGAGGTCGAGCCATGGCCCACTTCCTCCTCCGCCTCTCGCCGCCGCGCCCGGGCTTCCCGCAGGATGCCACCGCGGCGGAGATGGACGCCATGCTCGCCCACACCGCCTTCTGGCAGGGCGAGGCCGATGCCGGCCGCGCCCTCGCCGTGGGGCCGGTGGCTGATCCGTCCGGGATCTGGGGCATGGCGGTGGTGGAGGTGGACGACGAGGCCGGGGCCGCCCGCCTCGTCGCTGAAGATCCTGTCATCCGGGCGAACCTGGGCTTTTCCTATAAGGTGATGCCCATTCTGTCGCTCATCCAGCGCCGGGCACCGAGCCCGGCCCCTGCCGAATAGCTGAGGGAGGCCCCAAAAGGGGCGAACGCAATGACCACCGAGATCCGCGTGCCCACCCTGGGCGAGTCCGTTACCGAGGCGACCATCGGCAAGTGGTTCAAGAAGCCCGGCGATGCCGTCAAGGCCGATGAGCCTCTGGTGGAGCTCGAGACCGACAAGGTGACGGTCGAGGTGCCCGCGCCCACCTCCGGCGTGCTGGCCGAGATCGTCGCCAAGGATGGCGACACCGTGGGCGTCGGCGCCCTGCTGGGCGCCATCACCGCCGGTGCCGGTGCTGCCGCCGCCGCTCCCGCGCCTGCCGCCGCCCCCGCCGCTGCGGCGCCCGTGGCGCCTGCCCCCGCGCCCGTCGCCGCCCCGGCGGCTGCCGCTTCCGGCGCCAATGGCCCGGCGGTGGGCCGCATCGCCGCCGAGAGCGGCGTGAACCCGGCGGACGTGTCCGGCTCCGGCAAGGACGGCCGTGTCACCAAGGGCGACATGCTGGCCGCCATCGCCGCCGGCGCTGCTGCGGCGCCCACCGACGCCGCCCGCGAGGAGCGGGTGAAGATGACCAAGCTGCGCCAGACCATCGCGCGGCGCCTGAAGGATGCGCAGAACACCGCCGCCATGCTCACCACGTTCAACGACGTGGACATGACCGCCGTGATGAGCCTGCGCAGCCAGTTCAAGGATGCGTTCGAGAAGAAGCACGGCACCAAGCTCGGCTTCATGGGCTTCTTCACCAAGGCGGTGATTGCGGCGCTGAAGGACATCCCGGCGGTGAACGCCGAGATCGATGGCCAGGATCTCGTCTACAAGAACTACTACAACATCGGTATCGCGGTGGGCACCGAGAAGGGCCTCGTGGTTCCGGTGGTGCGCGACGCCGACCTCATGTCGGTCGCCGACATCGAGAAGGCCATCGCCGGCTACGGCCGCAAGGCGCGTGACGGCAAGCTCGGCATCGAGGAGATGCAGGGCGGCACCTTCACCATCACCAACGGCGGCATCTACGGCTCGCTGATGTCCACCCCCATCCTCAACGCACCGCAGTCGGGCATCCTCGGCATGCACCGCATCGAGGATCGCCCGGTGGCCATCAAGGGCCAGGTGGTGATCCGCCCGATGATGTACCTTGCCCTCTCCTACGACCACCGCATCGTCGACGGCCGCGAGGCCGTGACCTTCCTGGTGCGTGTGAAGGAGACCCTGGAGGACCCGGCGCGGCTCGTGCTGGATCTGTGAGGATCTGGGGGATGGCCAGGCCTGGAAGCGTCTGGCCATCCTCTTCCTCGCCTATGCGGGCGCGATCTGCGCGGCGTTCAGCGGGGGCTTCGGGGGACGGGCGTTCGAGATCGTCATGGCCAGTCCGGGGCTGATGATGGGCCAGAGCTTCCCCGAGCAATTCTGGGCTTTCGTTCTCTTCGCCGGCGCGGTGGTATTGGGACTGGTCTTCCTGATTGTGGTCGAGCGCCTCATTCCAGCTGATCCTCCACCCGAACGGACATGAGAATGCCGACCGTCGCCATTGTGGAGGGCGTGACCATCCAGTTCTTCTTCAGCGATCACCCGCCGCCCCACTTCCACGCCCGGTTCGCCGAGCATCAGGCCTTGATCGCGCTGAACAGCTGGGATGTCTTGGAAGGATCGCTGCCCGCCCCCAAATTGAGGGCGGTTCTGGATTGGGCCAAGGCCCATGAAGACGAATTGGTGACCTGCTGGAAGAAGGCCGTAGTGCGCCAGTCGCCGGGGAAGATCGGATGAAGCTCGGAAACACCATCGTCTCGGTTGATGTGCCCCGCTTTCCGCTGGTGCGGCTGACCTATGCGGATGGCTATTCCGCAACCCTGGACTTCTCAGAGAAATTCGCCTGGGGCGAGGCAACCCGCCCCCTTTCCGATCCGGCTTTCTTCGCCACTGCCCATGTGGGCTCGGGCGGATCGAGCCTCGAATGGATCTGCCCAGACGGCGAGGAGATCGACTTCTGCGCCGACGCCCTGCGGTTCGAGGCGGAGGCCCTTGCCGACCGTCCCGCGGCCGAGTGATACCTGACTTGAGGAAACCATGTCCTACGATCTCATCGTCATCGGCACCGGCCCCGGCGGCTATGTGTGCGCCATCCGCGCGGCCCAGCTCGGCCTCAAGGTCGCGGTGGTGGAGAAGCGCGGCACCCATGGCGGCACCTGCCTGAACGTGGGCTGCATCCCCTCCAAGGCCCTGCTCTATGCCTCCGAGCTGTTCGAGGAGGCGGGCCACAAGTTCGGCGAGATGGGCATCGGTGTGCCCGCGCCCACCCTCGACCTTCCCGCCATGCTGGCCTTCAAGGACCGGGGCGTGGACGGCAACGTCAAGGGCGTCGAGTTCCTTTTGAAGAAGAACAAGGTGGACGTCTACATGGGCGCGGGGAAGATCCTCGGCGCCGGCAAGGTGGAAGTCACCCTCAATGCCGACGGCAAGGTCGAGGTGCTGGAGACGAAGAACATCGTCATCGCCACCGGCTCCGACGTCGCCCCGCTGCCGGGCGTCGCCATCGACGAGGAGCGCATCGTCTCCTCCACCGGCGCGCTGAAGCTGCCCAAGGTTCCGGGCAAGCTGGTGGTGGTGGGCGCGGGCGTCATCGGCCTGGAGCTGGGCTCGGTGTGGCGGCGCCTGGGCGCGCAGGTCACCGTGGTGGAATTCCTCGACCGTATCCTGCCCGGCATGGATTCGGACGTGGCCAAGAGCTTCCAGCGCATCCTCGACAAGCAGGGCTTCGCCTTCAAGCTCGGCACCAAGGTCACCGGCGTGGACACCAAGGGCAAGACCCTGAAGGTGTCGGTGGAGCCCGCCGCCGGCGGTGCCGCCGAAGTGCTGGAAGCGGACGTGGTGCTGGTCGCCATCGGCCGCATTCCCTACACCGCCGGCCTCGGGCTGGAGGAGGCGGGCGTCGCCAAGGATGCGCGCGGCCGCGTGGTCACCGACCACCACTTCGCCACCAACGTGCCCGGCATCTATGCCATCGGCGACGTGATCGTCGGCCCCATGCTCGCCCACAAGGCCGAGGACGAGGGCGTGGCGCTGGCGGAACTGCTGGCGGGCAAGGCCGGCCACGTGAACTATGACGTGATCCCCGGCGTGGTCTACACCTTCCCGGAGGTCGCCTCCGTCGGCAAGACCGAGGATGACCTGAAGGCCGCGGGCGTCGCCTACAAGGTCGGCAAGTTCCCCTTCACCGCCAACGGCCGCACCAAGGTGAACAACACCACCGACGGCTTCGTGAAGATCATCGCCGACGCCGCCACCGACAAGGTGCTGGGCGCCCACATCATCGGCCCCGAGGCCGGCGAGATGATCCACGAATGCGCGGTGCTGATGGAGTTCGGCGGCTCGTCGGAAGACCTCGCCCGCACCTGCCACGCTCATCCCACCCGCTCGGAAGCGGTGAAGGAGGCGGCCATGGCCGTGGAGAAGCGCGCCATCCACATGTGAGGGAAGCCCTCCGGCCAGGACGCTCCGGCCGGGCCGGAGGGAACTGGCCGGAGGAAAGCGGATCGCAGGGGCCCCGGCCGAAGGTGCGTTGCTCGAACGGGCTTGCGGTCCCTGCCGGAGACGGCCGGTCAGCCGCCCTTCTGGGGCGTCGGCGTGCTGGCGGTGGTGGTGGGCGTGCCGGACGAGGCGTTGGTCATGCCTGCGCATCCGCTGCCGCCGGCGAAGGCGGGTGCGGTGGCGGCAAGAACCGTAAGGGCGCACACGGTGAAGGCAATCCGCTTCATCTGTTTCTCCCGGGTCCAATGTGGTGCTGGCTCACCATTGGATTAAGCCACGGCCGACCGCCGCCGCGAACCCCCGCGGCTTGCCACGCGCCATCACGATCGCGCGCACGCTTGAGCGTCGCCGTCCCGTATCGATGACTTGCCCCGCTGCACTTTGCCGCTGAATCGCCGAGGTGTTTCAGCCTGGGCAGATCCGGCTCTCGCCGGACCCTATGCGCCGGCGTAGGTCACGGCCTCGATGCGCCAGCCGTCCGGGTCCGTCAGGAAGGCGGCATAATAGCCCGGCCCGTAGTGGGGGCGCAGGCCCGGCGCGCCGTAATCGGCGCCGCCCGCTGCCAGTCCCGCCGCATGGAAGGCGTCAACCGCCGCCCGGTCCCCGGCGCAGAAGCAGACATGGGTTCCCGCCGGCGGCACGAAGCAAATCTCCCGCAGCTGCACCCAGAAGGGCGCCGCACCGGGCAGCCCTTCCGGCGCAGGGAGGCTGCCGGGCGCTCCCCAGCAGGCGGAAGCACCCTCCGGCTCGTCATAGTCCGCCACCCGGGCGAGGCCGAGGGGCGCCAGGACCGCATCGTAGAAGCGCACCGCCCTCGCCAGGTCCACGGTGGTGACGGACAGGTGATCGAAGACAGGGCGGACGGGTGCAATGGGCATGGCCTTGTTCCCTCAGGTGCGGCCGGTGGCCCGCGGATGCGCCGCCCGGTAGGCGGCCATGAGCGCGGCGGTATCCACCTGGGTATAGATCTGGGTGGTGGAGAGGGAGGCGTGGCCCAGAAGCTCCTGGATGGCCCGGATCTCCCCGCCCCGCGACAGGAGATGGGTGGCGAAGGAGTGGCGCAGGGCGTGGGGCGTGGCCGTATCCGGCAGGCCGAGGGCGCCGCGCATGCGCTCCACCGCCGCCTGCACGATGCGGGGCGAGAGCGGGCCGCCCCGGGTGCCGCGGAACAAGGGCGCGGCCGGCGCCAGCACGAACGGGCACAGGTTACGGTATTCAGCTACGGCAGCGTGGATGGGTGCAATGAGCGGCACCATGCGCGTCTTGTTGCCCTTGCCCGTCACCCTCACCTGCCCGGCGCCCGGCGGCAGTTCGCCGGCGGCAAGGCCAAGGGCTTCGGAAATGCGCAGCCCCGCCCCGTAGAGCAGGGTGAGCACCGCCGCATCCCGTGCCAGCACCCAGGCGGCGCGATCCTCGCCGGCGCGGGTTGCGGGGTCGGCGAGGGCCCGGGCGGCGTCCACCGGCACCGGCTTGGGCAGGCTGGCCGGCACTTTCGGCGCCCGCACGGCGGCCAGAGCCCCCACCTTGCCCAGCCCTTCGCGCTCCAGGTGCCGGCCGAAGGAGCGGGCGGCGGCCAGCAGGCGCACCAGCGTGCGCGGGGCGACGCCATCGGCGCGGCGGGTGGCGAGCACGGCGCGCACATCCGCCGGCGTCAGCGCCGCGAGGGCGGGAAGGTCCGGGCGGCCGCCCAGATGGTCCTTCAGGCGCGTCAGCACCACGCAGAGGTCGCGGGCATAGGCCTCGATCGTCTTGGGGGAAAGCCGCCGCTCATGGGCGAGGCGCGCGAGCCAGGCGTCGGCCGCCAGCGCCACGTCCGGCGCGGCCGCAGCCGCAAGGCCGAGGGCGGCGCGCGCCGCCTTCTGCTGGTCGCTCATGGCCATGCCGGCCCCTCCGCTGCTGCGCCCGCGCTGTTGCACGATGTTGCAAAGTGAAACATGCGGCGGCCGAAAGACCCTATATAGCCGTGCCACCCCTTCAAAATCCCTGAAGGCGGCAAGTGATTCGACCAGGTCGATCCACAATTCCTTGATCTGGTGGATCAACTTTTCGAAACGGATGGGAACCATCCATTTCGGTTGATCCACTAGAGCGCGATCCGATCAGCTTGCAAGTAAGCTGGTCGGATAACGCGTTCTCTATCCTTAAGTGAGGGGGCGATTCACCGATCAAATCGAGTCCATTTGATCGGATCGCGCTCCAGGGCTTGCGCCAGCGCAACGACAGGCCCGGACCAATGGGAAACTGCAATCCGCCAGGCGCACGGGAGCGTAACAGGTCAGCATGAGCAGCCGCAGCCGCATTCTTCTCGTCCTGCTCGTCGCCGCGGTGGCCTCGGGCGCCGGTTATTGGTGGCTGCTGCGGCCGGTGGAAATCGGCGCGGTGGCCGTGCGGCCGGGCACGGCGGCGGAGATCGTCTATGCCACCGGCGTGGTGGAGCCCCGCCACTGGGCCAAGATCGCCACCCTGCAGCGCGAGCGCATCGTCGAGATCTGCGATTGCGAGGGGCAGCGGGTGAACAAGGGCGACGTGCTGGTACGCCTCGACGATTCCGAGGAGCGCGCGGCCCTCGCCGAGATGGAGGCGCGCCGCGAGCGCCTGGAGGGCGACGTGAAGCGGGCGCGGGCGCTGCTGGACAAGCAGGCCGGAACCCAGACCGCCCACGAGCAGGTGGTGACCCAGCTGCGCGAATACGAGGCCCGCATCGCCGCCCAGAACAAGCGCATCGACGACCTGAAGCTGCGCGCGCCCATGGATGGGGTGGTGCTGCGCAAGGATGGCGAGGTGGGCGAGATTGCGGTGAACACCGGCGACGAGGCCCTGATCTGGATCGGCGAGCCGAAGCCCCTGCGCATCGTCGCCGACGTGAACGAGGACGACATTCCCCGCGTCCGGCCCGGCCAGAAGGTGCTGCTGCGCAACGACGGCTACAAGGACCGCATCCTGCCCGCCACGGTGGCCGAGATCACCCCCAAGGGCGATCCGGTCAACAAGACCTTCCGCGTCTATCTCGCGCTGCCGGACGACACGCCCCTCGCCATCGGCATGAGCGTGGAGGCGAACATCGTCGTCGCCGAGCATGACGGGGTGCTGGTGGTGCCCGCCGAAGCGGTGCTTTCCGGCGCGGTGTTCCGGGTGGAGGCGGGGCGGCTCGCCAGGGTGAAGATCGAGGAGGGCATCCGCGGCACCCGCATGGTGGAGGTGCGGGCTGGCCTGAAGGATGGCGACCTGGTGGCCAGCCCCGCCACCTCCACCCTGAAGGACGGTGCGCGCGTGCGCCTCCGCGGGGAGGGGGCGCCGTGAGCCTGTCCTTCTTCATCGCCTTCACCCATGTGCGCAGCCGGGTGCGCCAGACGGTGGTGGGCGTGCTGGGGGTGGCCACGGGGGTCGGCTTCTCCATCATGATGGCGGCGCTGATGGAGGGCTCCCAGCGCGATTTCATCGCCCAGCTGGTGGATGCGCTGCCCCATATCCTGGTCAGCGACGAGCGGCGCAACCCCACCCCCCAGCCGGCGGACGAGGCGTTCGACGCCGCCGAGATCCAGGGCCTGACCACCAAGGCCATCCGCCCGGGCATCAAGAATCCCTTCGCCATCATGGAGGCGCTGGGCGGCTGGGTGGAAGGGGCGGTGGCGCCTTCGGTGCAGGCCAAGGCGGTGGTGCGCTTCGCCGGGCGCGACCGCTCCGCCAGCATCATCGGCGTGGACCCCCGGCGCGAGGCGGCGGTCTCCAAGCTGCCGACGCAGATCCGCGAGGGCACGCTGGCCGATCTCTACCGCTCGTCCAGCGCCATCATTCTGGGGGACGGGCTGGCGCGCAAGCTGGGGGTGCGACGGGGCAACGTGGTGTCGGTGACGGGCGGGCTGGGGCACACCCTTCTGTGCACCGTGGTGGCCTTTTCCCACACCGGCGTCGCCTCCGCCGACGACAGCCAGGCCTATGTCCTTTTGAAGACGGCGCAGATCCTCTCGGGCCAGACCGGCCTGGTGAACGAGATCCGCATCAAGGCGCAGGATGCGATGGGCGCGCGCGAGATCGCCGCGCGCATCGAGGAGGAGACCGGCTACAAGTCCGTGTCGTGGCAGGAGGCGCACGAGGACCTGCTCTCCGCCTTCGAGGTGCGCAATCTCATCATGTACATGGTGGTCGGCGCGATCCTGCTGGTGGCCTCCTTCGGCACCTACAACATCATCTCCACCATCACCCACGAGAAGACGCGGGACATCGCGATCCTGAAGTCCCTGGGCCTCACCTCCGCTCTGGTGCGGCGCATCTTCGTGATGGAGGGCTTCGTCATCGGTCTTGCCGGGACGATGCTGGGCTTTGCCCTGGGCTATGGGCTCACCTTCGCCTTGTCGCTGGTGGAGATCAAAAGCCCGTTCATGGATGCCACCCACCTGCCGGTCCATTACGCGCCGGTCCATTATGCCATTGCGGCGGCGGTGGCGCTGACCGCCTCGCTGACCGCAGCCTACCTGCCCGCCCGCAAGGCGGCGGCGGTGCAGCCGGTGGACATCATCCGGGGGGCATCGTGAGCGCGGTGCCGCTCATCCGGGCGGAGCGGCTGAGCCGGGTGATCGGCGGCGAGGTGCCCGCAACCCTGGTGGCCGATGCCGACCTGACGGTGGAGCCCGGCGCCTTCATCGCCATCACCGGGCCTTCGGGGTCCGGCAAGTCGTCCCTGCTCTACCTGCTCGGCCTTCTGGACCTGCCCACCACCGGGGAGGTCTATATGGAGGGGAAGGCGACGAGCCGGCTCGACGAGGATGCGCGCGCCGCGCTGCGCCTCTCCCGGCTGGGCTTCGTGTTCCAGTTCCATTTCCTGCTGCCGGAGTTCTCGGCGCTGGAAAACGTGCTGCTGCCCATGCGCGCCCTGAAGCGGCTGCCGGAGGATGCCATGCGGGCGCGGGGGCTGGCCTTGCTGGGCTCCCTCGGCCTGGCCGAGCATGCGCACAAGCGGCCGGACCAGCTTTCCGGCGGCCAGCGCCAGCGCGTCGCCATCGCCCGCGCGCTGGCCAACGACCCCAGCGTGATCCTGGCCGACGAGCCCACGGGCAATCTCGACACCCATTCCACCGAACAGGTGTTCGCCATCCTGCGCCGCCTGGTGGACGAGGAGCGGCGCGCGGTGGTGATCGTCACCCACGACATGGCGCTGGCGGCGCAGGCGGATGTGCAGGTGCGCATCGTGGATGGCCGCATCGTGGCCGCCGGCTGAAGGCCGGGGCGGGGCCTTCGGGCGCCGCCGGCGCAGAGGCTGCACGCCGGCCGCATCCTCCTTTTCCCTTTTCCCTTTTCCGGCTCCGGGCCCGGGTTGGCGCGCGGACTGGCGGGGAGGCTTGTGCGGGGCCGTCGCGCGGCTTGGCGCGGGAACTTGCGCGCCCCTCTTGCATTCCAGATATATCTAACGATATAAACGGTGTCGTTGTATCTTACGATATATCAATGGAGACGAATGATGTTTGGTTGCAAGCGTGACTGGAACGAGCAGCGCTTCGCCGGTGGCGGCGGGCGGGGCGATTGGGGTGGCCGCCAGGGCGGCGGCGGGCGCGGGCATCGCGGCGGCGGCGACATGTTCCGCATCGGCCGGATGCTGGCGCAGGGGGACCTGAAGCTGCTGGCCCTGTCGCTCATCGCGGAACAGCCGCGGCACGGCTATGAGATCATCAAGGTGATCGAGGAGAAGACCGCCGGCTGGTATTCGCCCAGCCCGGGCGTGGTCTATCCCACCCTCACCTTCCTGGAGGAGGCGGGCTATGTGACCTCCGAGGCGGACGGCGCCAAGAAGCGCTATGTCATCACCGAGGAGGGCCGCGCCTACCTCGCCGACAACAGCGACATGGCGGATGCCATCCTCGGCCGCCTGTCCGAGATCGGCCAGAAGATGGGGCGCGTGCGCAAGTGGATGGGCTGGAGCGAGAACGGGCCGAGCCACGGCGCCGAGCTGCCCCGGCTGGTGGAAGCCGCCCTGGAGAACCTGCGCGACGTGTCCCAGCAGAAGCTGGAAGCCAACCGTGGCGCGGAGACCCGCATCGTCGAGATCCTCGCCCGCGCGGCCAACGACATCCGCGAGGCGTGAGGCGGACGTGATGGAGCGTTCGCGCCCCGGCGGCCCGGCCCCCAACCGCAGGAGGGCCGGGCCGCAGCGGAGCCCGCGCCCCGCGCCGCACCGCGGCTGGTGACGCCTTCCGCCTTCCCCTTCAACGCCCCTCGCCCCTCCGGTAGAGTGAGGGGGAGTGATTCGCGAGGCGCCGGCCCAGTCTGCGGCGCCCGCCGGGCAGGGGAAGGAAACCGGGGCGAATGGCGGAGCGCATCCGGATGATCGGCGTTCGGGCCCCGGAGCGCGGGGGCCCATGCTCCGGCGCGTCCGCGGGATCGACCGGGCCGCGCCCTGCGGCTACCCGCGCGGCGCGCGTTCTGCGCCTTCCTGCTGCCGCGGTCCTCGCCACCGCCGCCTTGGGCGCCGGGCCGGTGCAGGCGGCAAGCTGGACCACCCTTTCGGCCGCCGCCGTCGCCCTCTGGCCGGTGCTCGCCGTCGCCGCGGCGGTGGTGGCCGGCATCGCCGCCGTCAGGTCCCGGCGCACCTGCGCCGAACTGCGGGCCACGGTAGCTGCGTCCGCGGCCGCCGAGGCCTCCGCCGTGTCGGTGGCGGCCCGCGCCCGCGCGGACGCCCATGCCTACAAGTCCCTGCTGGGCGCCGATGCCCCCGCGGCGCTCGTCTGGGCGGGCCGCGGCGCGCCGGTGGAGGTGTTCGGCCGCGCGCCGGAGGATCTCGACCGGGAGTTGGGCTCAGCTTCGGCCGATGTGGCGGCGGCGCTCGCCCGCCTCCAGGCGGGGGATGGCCAGCTCGCCCGCACCCTCGCCGCCGCCGACGGCGGAAGGCTGGAGCTTTCCGGCCGCAGCGCCGGCGGCGCCGGCGTCCTGCTGCTGCGGCCGCCGGGCGATGCGCCGGCCGATGTGCCCGCCATGGAGGCGCCGGCCGGCTTCGTCGCCGGGGCCTGCGCCGTGCTCGATGCCGCCCCGGCCCCGGTCTGGCTGCGGGATGGCGAGGGCCGGCTGGCCTATGTGAACCCCGCATTCGCCGCAGCCGTGGGCGCCGCCTCCGCGGACGAGGCGCGCACCCTCGGCCTCGACCTCCTCGACGGCAAGACCCGGGCGGCGGCGCAGAGCGCGGAGGGAGCGCAGGGCGCGTTCCGCCAGCGCGTGCGCGCCGTCACCATGGGCCAGCGCCGGCAGATGGACGTGGTGGAGGTGGCCGGGCCGTTCGGCGTCGCCGGCATGGCCATTGACGTGACCCAGGAGGAGGCCGCCCGCGCTGAAACCCTGCGCATCGTCTGCGCCCACCGCCGCACCCTCGACCAGCTCACCACCGCCGTCGCCATCTTCGGCGCCGACGAGCGGCTGGTCTTCCATAATGCGGCCTATGAGCGGCTGTTCGACCTGCCCGCCGCCCTTCTGGACCAGAGGCCGGCGGAAGGGGAGATCCTGGAGCGCCTGCGCACCCGGCGCATGGTGCCGGAGCAGGCGGATTTCCGCGCCTGGCGCGCCCAACTGCGCGAAGCCTACCGCGCCATCGAGCCGGTGAACGACTGGTGGCACCTGCCCGGCGGGCAGATGCTGCGCGTGGTCGCCACACCCAATGCGGAGGGCGGCGTCACCTATCTGTTCGACGACCTCAGCGAGCATGTGGCGCTGGAAAGCCGCTACAACACCCTCATCCGCATCCAGGGCGAGACGCTGGACGGACTTGCGGAAGCGGTGGCGGTGTTCGGCAGCGACGGGCGCCTCAGCCTCTACAACCATGCCTTCCTCACCCTGTGGTCGCTGGACAGCCGGGCGCTGGGAGAGAAGCCCCATGTGGATGCGGTGGCCGCCATGTGCCGGCCGCTGCATGGCGAGACTTCCGCCTTCGCCCGCATCCGCCACGCCGTCACCTCCATCGGCCCGCGCGAGACGCAGACCCTGCGCCTGGAGCGCGCCGACGGCCGCGTGCTCGACGGCGCCACCCAGCCCCTGCCGGACGGCGGCACCATGGTGACCTTCCGCGACGTGACCGACAGCGTGAAGGTGGAGCGCGCCCTCACCGAGCGCGCCGAGGCGCTGGAAGCCGCCGACAAGCTGAAGAACGCCTTCGTCGGCCACGTCTCCTATCACCTGCGCACGCCCCTCAACACGCTGATGGGCTATGCGGACATGCTGCGGGAGGGCCTCGCCGGGCCGCTCAATGCCCGCCAGCGCGACTATCTCGAACACATGCGCCAGTCGTCGGACCTGCTGCGCGCGCTGATCGATGACATCCTCGACCTCGCCACCATCGATGCCGGCGCCATGGAGCTCGACCTTGCCGAGCTGGATGTCCGCGAAACCGTGCAAGGGGTGGCCGAGGCGGTGCGCGACCCGCTGGAGGAAGCGGGGCTCAGCCTGTCGGTCTCCGTCGATCCGCAGGCGGGACGCTTCGTGGCCGACGGGCGGCGCGTGCGGCAGATCCTGTTCAATCTCCTGTCCAACGCCATCGCCGTGTCGCCGTCCGGCGGCACCGTGAGCCTCGGCGCCGTGCGCCGGGACGGAGCGCTGGTGTTCACCGTGCGCGACGAGGGCCCGGGCGTGCCGGCCGAGGTGGCGGGCTCCCTGTTCGAGCGGTTCGAGAGCCGCAGCGCCGGCCCGCGCCATCGCGGGGTGGGGCTGGGGCTCGCCATCGTCCATTCCTTCATGGCGCTGCATGGCGGCTCGGTGACGGTGGCTCCCGCCGGCCGCGGGCCGGACGCGCGGGGCACCCTTGCCACCTGCATCTTTCCCCTGTCCGGCGAGCGCCGGAGCGAGGCGGCCGAATGAGTCTCGTCATCGAAGGCCTGCCCGGTCAGCCCCCCGCGTGCCGGATCGTGCTCGCCGACCTTGCCGCCACGGCGCGCCTGGCGCGGCTGCTGGCCACCTGGTTCGGGCCGAAGGACACCATCACCCTCACCGGCGACCTCGGCGCCGGCAAGACCGAGTTTGCCCGCGCCCTCATCCGCGCCTTTGCGGACGACCCCGGCGTGGATGTGCCGAGCCCCACCTTTCCCATCATCATCGCCTATGATTTCCCCCGTGGCCGGGTGGTACATGCGGACCTCTACCGCATCGTGGAAGAAGAAGAGCTCGACGAGATCGGCTGGGACGAGCTGGGCGACGATTCGCTGGTGCTGGTGGAATGGGCCGACCGCGCCGGCCACCGCCTGCCCGCGGATCACCTCGACATCGCGCTCCACATGCCCGGCCGCGACGACGAGCCCGGGCTGGGGCCGGAGGCGCGCATCGCCGTGCTCACGGGATATGGCAGCGTCGGGGCGCGGCTGGAGCGGTTCGAGATCGCCGAGGGTCTTATCGAGGGCAGCGGGTTTGCGCAGGCCGCGCGGGTGTTCCTGCAGGGGGATGCCTCCAGCCGCTCCTACACCCGCCTCGTCCTGCCGCAGCGCTCCGCCATTCTGATGAATGCGCCGCGCCAGCCCGACGGCCCGCCCCTGCGGCGGGGCCTGCCCTACAGCCAGCTTGTGCATCTGGCCGAGGATGTGAAGCCGTTCGTGGCCATGGACCGCGCCCTCCTCGCCCAGGGGCTGTCGGCTCCGGTGATCCATGCCGCCGACCTGGAGGCCGGCCTCCTGGTGATCGAGGACCTCGGCAGCGAGGGCGTGGTGGCCGGCGACCCGCCCGCGCCGGTACCCGAGCGCTACCAGGTGGCGGTGGAGGTGCTTGCCGCCCTCCATTCCCGCGCCCTGCCGCAGACCCTCCACGTGGCGCCGCGGGTGGAGCGGGTGCTGCCCTTCTACGACGTGGCGGCCATGCTGGCCGAGATCGACCTGATGCTGGACTGGTACCTGCCGGCCCGCGGCATCCGGCTCGACGGCGTGATCCGGGAGGAGTTCCACCTGCTCTGGCGCAGCGCCCTGAACCCGGTGGTGGCGGAGCCCCCCACCTGGGTGTTGCGCGATTTCCATTCCCCCAACCTCATCTGGCTGCCGGCGCGGGACGGACTGAGGAAGGTGGGCCTCATCGATTTCCAGGACGCGGTGCTGGGCTCCTGCGCCTATGATGTGGTCTCCCTGGCCCAGGACGCGCGGGTGGACGTGCCGGAAGACCTCGAACTGCATCTGGTGGGCCATTACGTGAAGCTGCGGCGGGAGGCGGACCCCAGCTTCGACGCGCGCGGCTTTGCCCGTTCGTATGCCTTGCTCGGCGTGCAGAGAGCCACCAAGATCCTCGGCATCTTCACCCGCCTCAACGACCGGGACGGCAAGCCGGGCTACCTGCGCCACCTGCCGCGGATCCGGCGCCACCTGGCCCGCTGCCTCGGCCATCAGGATCTCGGCTCGCTCAGGACCTGGTACGAATCCGTCCTGCCATCAAAGGATCTCAGCGCGTGACGCAGCAGCCGCAGCCCGGAACGGTGCAGATGGACACCGCGCAGATGGACGCCGTGCAGATCGACACTGCCATGGTGCTTTCCGCCGGGCTGGGCACGCGGATGCGGCCGCTCACCGACACCCGGCCCAAGCCGCTGGTGGAGGTGTCCGGGCGAGCGCTGATCGACCATGTGCTCGATCGCGTCGCGGATGCGGGGATCGGCCTGGCGGTGGTCAACCTGCACCACCACGCGGACCTTCTGGAGGCCCATGTCCGCGCCCGGCGGGCGCCGCCCCGCATCGCCTTTTCCGACGAGCGCGCGGCCCTGCTGGAAACCGGGGGCGGGGTGCGCAAGGCGCTGCCGCTGCTGGGGACAGGCCCGTTCCTGGCCATCAATTCGGATACCATCTGGATCGAGGGGATGCGGCCCAACCTTGCCCGGCTGAGCGAGCGCTTCGATTCCGCGTCCATGGATGCGCTGCTGCTGCTGGCGTCCGCCGCCCACTCCATCGGCTATGACGGGCGCGGCGATTTCCAGATGGACCCCCTCGGCCGCCTCACCCGCCGCGGCGAGCGGCAGGTGGCGCCCTTCATCTATGCGGGGGCGTGCATCCTCAAGCCGTCGCTGTTCGAAGGCCTGCCCGAGGGGGCCTTCTCCCTCAACCGGGTGTTCGACCGGGCCGGGGCGGCGGGGCGCCTGTATGGCCTGCGCCTGGATGGCATCTGGATGCATGTGGGAACGCCCGATGCCATAGCGCTCGCGGAAGAGGCGATCGTTCTGTCGAGTGATTGACCACCCGGCATCGCCGCGCCGGGCCGGGGGCGGGGAAGCGGGAATGGAGGGTGGAAGCGTGCCGCGCGTGTTCACAATTCCGTCCTCGGCGCCGTTCCTGCCGACCCTGGCGCGGGCGCTCCTCGACGGCGTGCTGGTGGAGGGCTTCGCCCCGCGCAGCGACCCCATGGCCCTTGCCGGGGCCACCGTGTTCCTGCCCACCCGCCGCGCCGGCCGCCTGTTCGCCGAAGCCCTGCTCGAAGCCGCCGGCGGCACGGCGCTGCTGCTGCCGCGCATCGTTCCCCTCGGCGACGTGGACGAGGATGCGCTGGCCTTCTCCGAGGATGCCCCGGTGCTCGCCGCGCCCCACGCCATCGCCCCGGTGCATCGCCGGCTCGTGCTGGCGCGGCTGGTCGCCCATTGGCGCGACACGCTGGCCAAGGCGGTGGAGCGCGAGGCCGTGGCGGCCGGCACCGCCGCCACCTTCGCCCTGGCGGACGCCCTGGGCAGCCTGTTCGACGACCTGACCACCGCCGGCCTGAGCGTGGACCGCCTGGATGGCCTCGTGCCGGACGAACTGGACCGCTATTTCCGCATCGGCCTCGATTTCGTGCGCATCGCCCGCCGCGCCTTCAGCGCCTATCTGGCGCAGGCCGGCCTCGTGGAGCCCGCCGCGCGGCGCGATGCGCTGGTGGACGCGGAGGCGCGCCGGCTTTCCGCCCTCGGCCCCGGCGCCGGGCCGGTGATCGCCGCCGGCTCCACCGGCTCCATGCCCGCCACCGCCCGCCTGCTGAAGGCCATTTCCCGCCTGCCGCGTGGCGCCGTGGTCCTGCCGGGCCTCGACGATGCCTTGGACGAGGCCTCCTTCGCCCGTCTCGCCGATGCCCGGGACGGGGCGCCGGACCACCCCCAGTTCGGCCTCGCGCGGCTGCTCGCCACCCTGGAGATGACGCGCGCCGACGTGGTGCCGCTGGCCCGGCCCGCCGCCTTCGGCCGCGAGGTGCTGATGAGCGAGGCGCTGCGGCAGGCCGAAACTTCGGACCTGTGGGCAAGCCTTGGTGCGCGCCTGCCGGCCGATGCCCTCGCCCGCGCCATGGAGGCGGTGAGCGTGGTGGAGGCGGACGATCCGCGCGCGGAGGCCCTCGCCATCGCGCTGGTGCTGCGCGACAGCCTGGAGCGGCCGGGGGAAACCGCGGCCCTCGTCACCCCGGACCGGGACCTGGCCCGGCGGGTGGCGGCCGAAATGGCCCGGTTCGGCGTGGCGCTGGACGATTCCGCCGGCACGCCCCTGGCCGAGAGCGCCGCCGGGCGGCTCGCCCGCCTGCTGGTGGCGGCTGCGGCGGAAGCCTGCGCGCCGGTGCCTCTGTTCGCGCTCCTGAGCCATCCCTTGGCCCATTTCGGCCTCCCGCCGGGCGCGAAGGCGGAGGCGGTGGCGGCGCTGGAGCTGGTGGCCCTGCGCGGGCCGCGGCCGCGCGCCGGCATCGCCGGGCTGCAGGATGCCATCACCGCCTTCGATCGCGACGGGCTGCGCGGCAGCGACCCCCGGCGGCGGGTGGATGCGCCCCGTCTCGATCAGGCGCGGGACCTCGCCACGCGGCTGGATCGGGCCCTCGGTCCGCTTCTCGCCTTCGGCAGCGCCCGCGGCGCACAGCCGCTGGCCGATCTCGTTTGCGCCCATCACGCCGCCTTCGAGGCCGCCGCGGGGCCGTTGCGCAGCACCGCCGAGGAGCCGGCCGAGGCGGCGCTGGCCCGCACCTTCGAGACCCTCGCCGCCGCCGCCGCGGACGGCCCGGCGCTGACCCTTTCGGCCTATGCGGACGCGGTGGGCGCGCTGTTCTCCGATGCCATGGTGCGGCCCGTGGCGGAGCCGCATGCGCGCATCCGCATCCTCGGCCCGCTGGAGGCGCGGCTCGTGCATGTGGATCGGGTGGTGCTGGGCTCCCTGGTGGAGCGCAGCTGGCCGCAGGTGAGCGAAACCGACCCCTGGCTCAGCCGGCCCATGCGGGCGGAGCTGGGGCTTGACCTGCCGGAGCGGCGCATCGGCCTGTCCGCCCACGATTTCGCCCAGAGCTTCGGCGCGCCGCAGGTGGTGCTCACCTATGCCGCCAAGGTGGGCGGGGCCCAGAGCGTGCCCTCGCGCTTCGTGCAGCGGCTGAAGACGGTGGCCGGGGAGGCCGCCTGGGCGGCGGCGCAGGCGCGCGGCGCGCGCTTCCTGGATGGCGCCCGCCGTGCCGATGCCGGCCCCCCGGTGCCCCGTGCCGCCCGGCCGGCGCCGGCCCCGCCGCTGGCCCTGCGGCCGCGCCGGCTCAGCGTCACCGAGGTCGAGACCTTCCTGCGCGATCCTTACTCCATCTATGCCCGCCACGTGCTGGGCCTTGCCGTGCTCGACCCGCTGGATGCCGCACCGGGAGGGGCGGAGCGGGGCTCGGCACTGCACGAGGCCATCGGCCGCTTCACTTCTGCCTTCCCGCAGGAGCTGCCGCCGGACGCCTTGCCCCTGCTGCTGGCGGAAGGCCGGCGGGCGTTCGCCCCGCTGGCGGCGTTTCCCGCCGAGCACGCTTTGTGGTGGGCGCGATTCGAGCGGGCGGCGGCGTTCCTGGTGGCGTTCGAGCGGGAGCGGCGGCCCGGCCTCGCCCGCGTGGTGGCGGAGGCCGGCGGCGCCCACGACATCGCCTTGTCCGGCGGTCCCTTCCGCCTTACCGGGCGGGCCGACCGCATCGAGGTGGCCCGCGACGGCAGCCTCGCCATCCTCGACTACAAGACCGGCACCGCGCCGAGCGCGAAGCAGGCCGCCACCCTCGCCCCCCAGCTTCCCCTCGAAGCCGCCATGGCCCGTCGCGGCGCCTTTGCCGGCGTGCCGGCGGCGGATGTGTCCGACCTCCTCTATGTGGAGCTGAAGGGCGCCGCTGCCGGGGGGGAGGTGAAGCCGGTGCGGGTCAAGGGCAGCACCACGCAGGACCTCGCCGAAGCCGCCCTCGACGGCCTCACCGGCCTGCTGGAGGCATTCGAGGACGAGCGGCAGGGCTACCGCTCCCTCGCCGCCCCGCAATGGCAGGGCCGTTTCGGCGATTACGACCACCTCGCCCGGGTGCGCGAATGGGCGCTGGCGGGGGAGGAAAGCGAATGAGCTTCCCCCTGCCGCCCGACGCTCCGCGCGACCCCAAGGCCGAGGCCACGCGCCGCCAGTCGGATGCCTCCCACCCCGCCTTTTCCGCCTGGGTTTCCGCCAATGCGGGCTCGGGCAAGACCCATGTGCTGGCGCGCCGCGTCATCCGCCTGCTGCTCGCCGGCACGGCGCCGGGGCGCATCCTGTGCCTCACCTATACCAAGGCGGCCGCCGCCAACATGGCGAACAGGGTATTGGCCATCCTCAGCCGCTGGGTGCGACTGCCGGACGCCGAGCTGGACGCGGCCATCGCCGAGACCACGGGAGAGCCGGTTTCCGCCGCCCTGCGCGCCCGCGCCCGCCGCCTGTTCGCCGCGGCGCTGGAGACGCCCGGCGGCCTCAAGATCCAGACCATCCACGCCTTCTGCGGCGGGCTGCTGCACCGTTTCCCGTTCGAGGCGGACGTGGCGGCGGGCTTCGGCGAGCTGGACGAAACCGGCCGGCTGGATCTTATGGCCCGCATCCGCGCCGACATCGTGATCGCGGCCACATCGGCCCCGGCCTCCCCGCTCGGCGCGGCCCTCGCCCAGCTCACACAGGACCTGTCCGACCAGAGCCTTGCCGACCTCTTGGAGGCGGCCATCGCCCTGCGCGCGCGCATCCTGCCGCTGGGGGCCACCGCGGCCGAGCGGCACGCCGCGGTGGCCGGCGCCCTCGGCCTGGCGCCGGATGTCGGCTCCGCCGCCATCGAGGCGCAGATGCTGGAGAGCCCCGAGGTGGTGCGCTCCGAATGGGCCGCCCTCGCCGCCGAGATCGCCACCTCCGACAAGGCCACCGACCAGGAGCGCGCCCGCGCCCTTGCCGCGGCGGCGCAGGCGGGGGACGACGCCAGCGCCCTTGCCGCCTATCGCAGCGTGTTCTTCGGCAGCGAGGGGACGCCGCGCCCGGACCGCAGCCTGCTCACCAAGGGCTTCTGCGACCGGGCTCCCGACATCGCCGCCCGCTTCCGCGCCGAGCGCGACCGCCTCGCCGCCCTGGATGCGGCGTGGCGCGGCGCCCGCACCCTGGAGCGCACCGGGGCCGCCCTCACCCTCGCGGCGGAAGCCGGCCGGCGCTACGAGGCGGAAAAGGCGGCGCGCGGGCTCCTGGATTTCGACGACCTCATCGCCCGGGCCGCCGGCCTGTTGTCCGAGCAGCCCACCTTCGTGCAGTACAAGCTGGACCAGGGCATCGACCACATTCTCGTGGACGAGGCGCAGGACACCAGCCCCCAGCAATGGGACGTGGTGCGCGGCCTCGCCTCGGACTTCTTCTCCGGCGCAGGGGCCCGGCCGGAGGTGACGCGCACCATCTTCGTGGTGGGTGACGAGAAGCAGTCCATCTATTCCTTCCAGGGCGCGGACCCGCGGGCCTTCGGCGGCATGCGCTCCACCTTCGAGGCGGCGGCGGGCAAGCCGGCCTTCCGGCGGGTGGAGCTGCCCCATTCCTTCCGCTCCGCGCCCGGAGTGCTGGAGGCGGTGGACCGCATCTTCGCCCGGCCTCAGGCCCATGCCGGCCTCACCCTCGACGGCCCGCCGCCGCCCCACACCGCCATCCGCGCCGATGCGCCCGCCCTGGTGGAGATCTGGCCCACCACCACGCCCGAGCCCAAGGCGCCGCCGGACAACTGGCGCCGTCCGCTGGACGAGGTGACGGGGGACGACCCGGTGAACCGCCTCGCCCAGCGCGTCGCCGGCTTCATCCAGGCCGGCATTGCCGCCGGCCTGTCCATGCCCTCCCGCGGCGGGCGACCCATGACGGCGGGCGACGTGCTGGTGCTGGTGCGCCGGCGCGGCAAGGCGTTCGAGGCCATCATCCGCGCCCTGAAGGAGCTGAAGGATGCGCGGGTGGATGTGGCCGGCGCCGACCGGCTGGTGGTGCCGGAGCACATCGCCGCCCTCGACCTGATGGCCCTGGGCGACGCGCTCACCTCTCCCGACGACGATTTGGCCCTTGCCGCAGTGCTGAAAAGCCCGCTGTTCGGCCTCTCCGACGACGATTTGATGGTGTTGTGCCCGGGCCGGCCGGGCCGGCTCGCCGACGCGCTGGCGGCATCGGAGCTGCCGGCCCATCGCGCCGTCGTCGCCCGTCTCGCCGCCTGGCGGCGGGAGGCGCCGGCGCTGCGGCCGTTCGATTTCTACGCTCGCGTGCTCGGACGCGACGGCGGCCGCCGCGCCATGCTGGCCCGGCTGGGGCCGGAGGCGGCGGACGTGCTGGACGAATTCCTCGCGCTCGCCCGCACCTATGAGGCCGGCGAGCCGGCGAGCCTGCCCGGCTTCCTCGCCTTCCTCCGCCGCGGCGGCGCCGAGACCAAGCGCGACATGGAAAGCGGGCGCAACGAAGTGCGGGTGATGACCGTGCACGGCGCCAAGGGGCTGGAGGCGCCCGTCGTCATCCTCGCCGATACGGTGGACGTTCCCCGCGCCCGCATTGCCGGCGGCCTCTTGTGCGTGCCCGGGGCGCAGGGGCCGGTGCCGGTGCTGGCGCCCCGCAAGAGCGAGGACCCGCCCGCCCTCGCCGCCGCCCGCGCGACGGCCGCGGCCCGCGACGAGGAGGAGTATCGCCGCCTGCTCTATGTGGCGCTGACGCGGGCCGAGGATGCCTTCATCGTCTGCGGCGCCGAGACCCGCGCGCCGGCGAAGGACAAGCCTCATGCCCGGCCGGAGGGCTGCTGGTACGATCTGGTTCTCGCCGCGCTGGAGGGCGAGGCGCAGGCGTGCCCCGCCCTCGGCTTTGCCGGGGAGGTGCTGCGCTGGACCAAGGGTCCGGGGCTCAGGCACGCCGCAGCCTCCGCCGCCGCTTCACCGGCTGCGCCCGTCGCGCCGCCGCCGGACTTCCCCCACCCGCCGCCGGTGGAGCCCGCGCCGCGGCGGCTGCGCCCCTCCGGGGTAGAGCTATCGGGAGGTGCGGCGGCCGAAGCGCCTGCAGCCGCGCCAGGCGACAGGAGCAGCCTGCCGCCGCTCCTGCGCGGCGACCTTGTGCACCGCCTGCTGGCCGGGCTTGCCGACGTGGCGGCGCCGGAGCGGGCGGCAGCCGGCCTGCGCCTCTTGCGCCACGCCGCCGACGGACTGCCGGAAGCGCTGCATCAGGAGGTATTAAAGGAGGCGCTGGGCGTGCTTGGCCATGCGCCGCTGGCGGACCTGTTCGGCGCCGGAAGCCGGGCAGAGGTGCCGGTGATCGGCCATCTGCGGGGGCGGGACGCACTGCCATACCACGTTTCCGGCCGCATCGACCGGCTGGCGGTGGCCCCCGGCGGCCTGGTGGTGGCCGATTTCAAGACCGACCGCTTGCCCCCCGGGACGGCGGCCGACATTGCCGAAACCTATGTGGCGCAACTTGCCGTCTACGGCGCCCTTCTGTCGCAGGTGTTCGGCGGGCGGCCGTTCGAGGCGCGGATCGTCTACACTGCCGGGCCTCAGGTGTTCCGGCTGGAGCCGGAGCGGCTGGCGCGCGCGCTGGAGCGGCTCGGCGTGGTTTGCTAGAGCACACGCCGATCAGCTTGGATCGCAAGCCGATCGGATCGCGCTCTAGCCTCACCTCGCCGTGACCTGCCTTGACGGGGAGGGGAGGGGCTCCCTACGTTCGGCATCAAGATTCAGTGGTTTCTCAAAATCCCCCTACGAGGTCTGCCATGGCGGTCGAGAAGGTTTCCGATCAGAATTTCGAACAGGACGTCATCAACTCCAGCGCTCCGGTGATCGTGGACTTCTGGGCCGAGTGGTGCGGCCCCTGCCGCATGGTGGCCCCCATCCTCGAGGAAGTGTCCGGCGAGATGGGCGAGAAGGTGCGCATCGTGAAGCTGAACGTGGACGAGAATCCGCAGACGGCCTCCAAGTACGGCATCATGTCCATCCCCACCCTGCTGCTGTTCAAGGACGGCAAGATCGCCTCCCGCCAGGTGGGCGCCGCGCCCAAGGCGAAGCTGGTGCAGTGGATCAACGGCGCCATCTGACGCCGCTTCACCTGCCCTGAAATGCGGATGCCCCGGACCGCAAGGCCGGGGCATCGTCGTATCCGGCGCCGGTCGCCGTCGCGCCTCTCGCCGCGGGCTCAGGCTTCGGGGGTGCTGTCGCCATAGCTGACGGCGCTCAGATAGAGCCCGCAGGCGGGGGCCATGGGGCCGCAGCGGGTGCGGTCGGCCGCCTTCAGCGCCGCCTCCAGATCGTCCGCGCTCCAGCGTCCCTCGCCCACCCGCATCAGCGAGCCCACCATGGATCGCACCTGGTGGTGCAGGAACGAGCGGGCGGACGTGACGATGCGGATCTCGTCGCCCCACCGGCACACGTCCAGCTGGTCCAGCGTCTTCAGCGGCGATGCCGCCTGGCATTCGGCGGCGCGGAAGGTGGAGAAATCATGCCGCCCCAGAAGCCGCTGCGCCGCCGCGTGCATGGCCCCTGCGTCGAGCTTCTGGGGAATGCGCCACGCCCGGTCGCGCTCCAGGGCGAGGTCGGGGCGGCGGTTCACGATGCGGTAGAGATAGTGCCGGCGGGTGGCGGAGAAGCGCGCGTCGAAGCTGTCGGGCACCAGTTCGGCGGCAAGCACTGCCACGGGGTGGGGCCGCAGCTGGGCCGTCATGGCATCGCGAACCGTGTCGCAGCGCCAGGGGCGGGAGAGGTCCACATGGGCCACCTGCCCGGTGGCATGGACGCCCGCATCGGTGCGGCCGGCGCCGGAAACCTGCACCCGCTCGCCGCAGAAGCGGGCGAACGCCTCCATCAGCACGCCCTGGACCGTGGGCAGGTCGGCCTGCATCTGCCAGCCGGCGAAGGAGGTGCCGTCGTATTCGATGGTGAGCTTGTAGCGGGGCATGGGGGATGAAGGCGGCGCGGCGCGGGGCGCGTCAAGCCAGCACGGTTCCGGGCGGCACCCCGTTGCCCCGCAGGAAGGCATCCGCCGCGGCCGGCTGCTTGCCCGCCTTCTGCAGCTCCAGGAGGCGGACGGCGCCGGTGCCGCAGGCGATGGTGAGGCTGTCGTCCAGCACCGTGCCCGGCGCGCCGCTTCCCGGCGCGAGGGTGGAGCGCAGCACCTTCACGCGCGCCTCCTCCGGCCCGAGGGGGAACCAGGCACCGGGAAACGGCGAGAGGCCGCGGATGCGGTCGTGCACCTCGCCGGCGGGGCGCGACCAGTCGATGCGGGTCTCCGCCTTCTCGATCTTGGCGGCATAAGCGACGCCCGCCTCCGGCTGGGGCGTGAAGGCGAGGCCGCCGCGCTCCAGCGCCGCCAGCGCCCGGGCCATCAGGTCGGCACCCAGCACCATCATGCGGTCGTGCAATTCGCCGGCGGTCATGTCCGGGCCGATGGGGATGCGCTCCACCAGGCCCACCGGGCCGGTATCGAGCCCCGCCTCCATCTTCATCACCGCGACGCCGGTTTCCCGGTCCCCGGCCATGATGGCGCGCTGGATGGGCGCGGCGCCGCGCCAGCGCGGCAGCAGGGAGCCGTGGAGGTTGAGGCAGCCGAGGCGGGGGGCGTCCAGGACGGCCTGGGGGAGGATGAGCCCATAGGCCACCACCACCGCCACGTCGGCCTCATGGGCGGCGAACGCGGCAGCCGCCGCCTCGCCGCGCAGGCTTTTCGGCGTCAGCACCTTGAGGGCGAATCGCTCCGCCACGCGGTGCACGGGCGAGGGGGTGAGATCGAGCCCGCGCCGGCCGGCCGGGGCGGGGGGACGGGTATAGACGGCCACCACCTCATGGCCGCGGCCGACGATCTCGGAAAGGGTGGGCACGGCGAAATCCGGCGTCCCCATGAAGACGATGCGCATAAGGGGTCCGGTCCGCCGGGTTGTCAGGCCTCGGCCTTGTGTCTGGCCTGCTTGGTGAATTTCTTGATGACGCGATCCCGCTTCAGCTTCGAGATGTGGTCGATGAACAAAACCCCGTTGAGGTGGTCGATCTCGTGCTGGACGCAGGTGGCGAACAGCCCTTCGGCCTCCACCTCCCGGACCTTGCCCTCCACGTCCTGGAACCGCACCGCAACCCGGGCCGGCCGTTCCACTTCCTCGTAATATTCGGGAATGGAGAGGCAGCCTTCGCTGTAAACGGACAGTTCTTCCGACACCGCGATGATCTCGGGATTGATGAGGGCGATGGGCTTCTTCTCCTCGCCCTCCCGCGCCACGTCGATGGTGACCACCCGTTTTTCCACACCGATCTGGATCGCCGCCAGCCCGATGCCGGGGGCGTCGTACATGGTGTCGAACATGTCTTCCACCAGCTTGCGGATTTCGCCGTCGATGGCCTCGACCGGAGCGGAAATGGTGCGCAGCTTGGGTTCGGGGATGATGAGGATGGGTCTGGTCGCCATTTCAGCGAAATAAGCGAAGCCGGCGCGCCGGTCAACATGTTCGCTGTTTGTTCGAATCGAGAATCGCGTTAGAGAGGAGGCATGCAGGAGGTGCTCTTCACCGCGGCAGGCCATGCCGTCACCCTGGCCGAGGCCATTGCCGTCGGCGCGGGCCTTGCTGCCTTCATGGTCTTTCTGGTGGTGGTGGGCCTCTTCCGCCGGTCCCGCGCCGGCGCCCTGGCGGCGGAAGAGGAGGCGCTGCGCGCCGCGGCGCTGGACCGGCGCCTTGCCGATCTCGCCCGCATCCAGTTCGAGACCGCCGGCCGCGTGCAGGGGCTGGCGGAAGTGTTGTCCCAGCGGCAGAGCGAACTGGCCCGCGCAGTGGCCGAGCGCCTGGACGCCACCTCCCACCGCCTGGGCGAATCCATGTCCACCGCCGCCCGCGCCACCCACGAGAGCCTCACCCGCATCGCCGAGCGGCTGGTGATGGTGGAGGCGGCGGAGCGCAGCCTGTCGGATCTCTCCTCGCAGGTGATCTCGCTGCGCGAGACGCTGGCCAACAAGCAGGCCCGCGGCGCCTTCGGCCAGGCCCGCATGGAGGCCATCGTGGCGGACGGGCTGCCGCGCGGCAGCTTCGCCTTCCAGCACACCCTTTCCAACGGCCGGCGGCCGGATTGCGCCATCTTCCTGCCGGGGGACCCGCGCCCGCTGCTGGTGGATTCCAAGTTTCCCCTGGAATCGGTCACCGCCATGCGCGAGGCGCCCACCGCGGAAGCCCGCAAGGCCGCCGCCCAGCGCCTGCGCGGCGATCTCCTGAAGCACGTCAACGATGTGGCCGAGCGCTACCTGCTGCCGGGCGAGACGCAGGATGTGGCCCTCATCTTCGTGCCGTCCGAATCGGTCTATGCCGACATTGCCGAGCATTTCGACGCGGTGGTGCAGCAGGCCTACCGGCTGCGCGTGGTTCTGGTTTCGCCATCGTTGCTCATGCTGGCGGTGCAGGTGGTGCAGGCCATCGCCAAGGACGCCCGCATGCGGGCGGAGGCGGACCGGATGCGGGCCGAGGTGACGGCATTGGTGGGCGACGTGGCCCGCCTGCGCGAGCGGGTGGGGGAGCTCGCCCGGCATTTCTCCCAGGTGGGGGACGATGTGGGCCGGGTCCTCATCTCCGCCGACAAGATCGCGCGGCGGGGCCTGCGCCTCGAACAGCTGGATTTCGACGCGCCCCTCGAAACACCCCCGGCCGGCGCGCCCGCCGGAGAATGACGGGGAAGGGGCCTTGCGGTGGAGCAAAGAGCCTTGCGCGGCGCATCCGGCTGGCCGATCCTATAGGGCTACGACGATTCGCGCCCCGGTTGCGGCGCCCCGGAGACTGAACGAAAAAATGCCCGAACTGCCCGAGGTGGAGACCGTCCGCCGCGGTCTCATGCCCGTCCTGCAGGGGGCCGTGATCGAAAGCGCCGAGGCCCGCAGGCCCGACCTGCGCTGGCCACTGCCCGAGAATTTCGCCGAGCGCCTGGCCGGCCGGCGCATCGAGGCGGTGGGCCGCCGGGCCAAATACCTGCTTGCCGATCTCGACGGCGGCGAGGTGATGATTCTGCACCTCGGCATGTCCGGCTCCATCCGCATCGAGGGTGCGCAGGTGAAGGGGCGGCCGGGTCTGTTTCACCATGCCCGCAGCAATGGCGGGCCCCACGACCATGTGGTGCTTCACCTTGCCGGCGGCGCCACGGTGACCTTCAATGATCCGCGCCGCTTCGGCGCCATCCTCATCGTGCCCTACGACCGGCTGTTCTCCCATCCGCTGCTGGCGAGCCTGGGGCCCGAGCCGCTGGGCAACGCCTTCAACGCCGAATATCTGGCGCGCGCCTGCGCCCGGCGCCAGACCTCGCTGAAGGCGGCCCTGCTGGACCAGAAGCTGGTGGCCGGGCTGGGCAACATCTATGTGTGCGAGGCGCTTTTCCGCGCCCGCCTCTCGCCGCGCCGCCTCGCCCATACGCTGGCCACCCGCGCCGGCGGCCCCACCCGGCGCGCCGAGGTGCTGGTGACCGCCATCCGGGAGGTGCTGCGCGAGGCGATCCAGGCGGGCGGGTCCTCCCTGCGCGACCATCGGCAGGTGGATGGCGAGCTGGGCTATTTCCAGCATGCCTTCCGCGTCTACGACCGCGAGGGCCTCGCCTGCACCGCCCTGCGCTGCAAGGGCGTGATCCAGCGCATGGTGCAAGGCGGCCGCTCCACCTTCTTCTGCCCCGTCTGCCAGCGATAGGCCCGGCCCCGCGGTATCGGCGGGTGCGGGTGGCGAACCTCATGGGCGGCTTTCACCACCTCGCCTGTGCGCGCGAACCGGGTTAGAGCAGGGGTCGGCGCGCCCGTCCGCGGGCCGCGAAGGACGGCTCCGGCGTCACGCCGGACGACGAGGAGGAATGGGATGGCTTACGAGACGATCCTGGTGGAGCGGCACGAGCGGGTGGGGTTGATCCGGCTGAACCGGCCGCAGGCGCTCAATGCGCTGAACGCTCAGCTCATCGGCGAACTCAACGCCGTGCTCGATGAATTCGAGCACGACCGCTCCATCGGCTGCACGGTGGTGACCGGCTCGGAGAAGGCGTTTGCGGCCGGTGCCGACATCAAGGAAATGCAGGGCTTCACCTATCCGGGCACCTATCTGGATGATTTTATCACGTCGTGGGAGCGCATCTCGCGCGCGCGCAAGCCGGTGATCGCGGCAGTGGCCGGGTTTGCGCTGGGCGGCGGCTGCGAGCTGGCCATGATGTGCGACTTCATCCTTGCCGCCGACACGGCGCGGTTCGGCCAGCCCGAGATCAAGCTCGGCGTCATGCCCGGCGCCGGCGGCACCCAGCGCCTCACGCGTTTCGTCGGCAAGTCCAAGGCCATGGAAATGTGCCTCACCGGCCGCCTGATGGACGCCGCCGAGGCCGAGCGCGCCGGCCTCGTCTCCCGCGTGGTGCCGGCCGCCGATCTGGTGGCGGAGGCCCTCAAGGTGGCGAAGACCATCGCCGACATGTCGCTGGCGGTGGCCATGCAGACCAAGGAGGCGGTGAACCGCTCCTACGAGACCACTCTGGCCGAAGGCATCCGCTTCGAGCGCCGGGTGTTCCACGCCCAGTTCGCCCATGTGGACCAGAAGGAAGGCATGGCCGCCTTCGTGGAAAAGCGCCCGGCCCGTTTCGAGCGCTGAGGGCGCCGGCAAAAAACTTCGGTGTGCGGGGCTCGCAGCTGATTGACAGCCCCGCACACCCCCCTTATTTGTGCCGCTCCCGACGGCCACCAGCTGTCAGGGGCCCAGGTGGCGGAATTGGTAGACGCGCTGGTTTCAGGTACCAGTGGTGAAAGCCGTGGAGGTTCGAGTCCTCTCCTGGGCACCATTTACCCTTCCAGGTAAGTCCCAAAAGCTCCAAAAACCATTGCAAACGCTGAATTCTACGGTCCGACAGGCTCCGGGGGCGTCTGGGGGTATCCGTTGGCAGCCGGCAAATTTGGGGGTACTTTTGGGGGTATCGGAAACGTACCCCCACTGAGGGCGCCCCCCAATGCCCCTGACCGACACGGCCCTGCGGACCGCCAAGGCGGTTGACAAGCCCTATAAGATGGCGGACGGCGCCGGGCTGTATCTTCTGGTCAATCCTACCGGCTCGCGGCTGTGGCGGCTGAAATACCGCATAGAGGGGCGCGAGAAGCTCCTCGCCATCGGCTCCTATCCCGACGTGTCGCTGGCCAAGGCGCGCGAGCGCCGGGAAGAGGCCCGCAGGCTCATTGCCGCCGGGGCCGACCCGTCCGCCCTCAAGAAGCAGACGCGGGAGGAAGCCAAGGCGGCGCCTGGCAACACGTTCCGGGCGGTAGCCTGCGAGCATCTGGCCAAGCTCACACGCGAAGGGCTTGCGGATATCACGCTGGCAAAGCGGCGCTGGCTTCTGGATTTCGCATACCCCCATTTTGGCGACCTGGACATTGCCGCCGTCACCTCCGTCGCCGTGCTGGAAGCGCTCCGGGAGATCGAGGCCAAGGGGCATCACGAGACGGCGCGGCGCCTGCGCTCCGTGATCGGCTCGGTGTTTCGTTATGCCATCGCCACCGCGCGAATCGAGAACGACCCTACCTTCGCCCTGCGAGGTGCCCTGACGACACCCAAGGTCCGACACCGCGCGGCGGTCACGACCCCGGCGGAGCTGGGCAAGCTGTTGCGGGCGATCGACGGCTATCGTGGCCAGCCGGCGACGACCGCCGCGCTGCGACTCATGCCGCTGCTCTTCCCACGTCCGGGAGAATTGCGGGCCGCGCGGTGGTCCGAGTTCGACCTCGACAACGCGGTTTGGTCCATCCCCGCCGAGCGCATGAAGATGCGCCGCGCCCATCGGATACCCCTACCGCCGCAGGCCGTGGCCATCCTGCGGGACCTCTACGCCATCACGGCCGGCGAGGATTTCGCCTTCCCCTGCATCGGTGCCGCCAAGAAGCCGATTAGCGAAAATACCCTGAATGGCGCGCTGCGGCGCCTGGGCTTCGGCCCGGACGTTGCCACCGCCCACGGCTTCCGCGCCACCGCCACGACACTCCTCAATGAAAGCGGCCTGTGGAACCCGGACGCCATCGAGCGCCAGCTCTCCCATGCGGAGAACAATGAAGTCCGCCGGGCGTACCTGCGGGGCGAGCATTGGGAAGAGCGGGGGCGAATGATGGCGTGGTGGGCGGATTATCTCGATGCGCTGCGGGAGGCAGCGGACTGAACCGATCCGCCATGAGCTGATTGTTTCGGGCTGTGCACGATCTCTGCCGGACATCGTTGGACTTGCCGCGCGTTAGACGGAAACTATGCCAGCGAATCAACTGGCGGTACGGCTATGTCCGATTTGGAGCGTTGGCGCCTCGTA
The DNA here is from genome assembly GCF_047444035.1 of Xanthobacter sp. AM11. Classification (NCBI taxonomy): domain Bacteria; kingdom Pseudomonadati; phylum Pseudomonadota; class Alphaproteobacteria; order Hyphomicrobiales; family Xanthobacteraceae; genus Xanthobacter; species Xanthobacter sp. AM11. The sequence goes on along the minus strand of NZ_JBLAOA010000001.1, from coordinate 373,881 downwards.
AAGCAGTTCACCATTTATCAGGCCGCTCTTCTGAGCCACGGCTACGATCCTGCGTCGGTGTATGGGATTGAATTTGAGCGGTGGCCTAGTCCGGTACGCCATGCAACGCTTCCGACGATAAATGCCCTAAAGCACGCTATATTTGATCGAATAATTCCCCTCATAAGAGAGGTGTATTGCGATTCATACGGTAATGACGTAGATTTATCAGAAAGCCTGATCTACAGTAAGCGGATACATCAGTGGTACTTTGAGCAAGATATCTACGATCTATTTTTCAGGATCAAACCTAAACCTGCTCATGAGGTTGATGATCCCCGCGGTCTGTTCTATGCGCCGAAGCTCGCCGCCGCGAATGCCGCTTGGCGGGCCGTTACGGCCGACCCCAAGCGCCTGCGGGGCAAGTCAGTGAAGCAGGCCTTGCAGGAGTGGCTTGAAGAGCACGCCGCCGAATACGGGCTTCTTCACAAGGGTAAGCCGAATGCCACCGGTATCGAGGATATCGCCAAGGTCGCAAACTGGCGGCCCAACGGCGGCGCTCCGGCTACGCCTGAGGATGCGCCAGAACCGTCCGGTGGGTTTGGTCAAACCAGCCCCTTGGTTCAGGAAAACCCCTACTCTGGTTCGTTCGGTTCCGACCTTGACGACGAGATACCTTTCTAGGTGACTTGGGGTATCCTGAACTTGTTTAATCGGCTGATCGGTCAACGTTTTTTCAAATTCGCCCGGCTATTTTACCGTCCACGGCGCGCCCATCCTTCCATCCATGTCCAAGCAGACACGGATGGAACCAATGACGTCGAACCGCCCCGAAGCCCGCCCCGCCCTGATCCGCCTGGAGGCGGTGAAGGTCCGCACCTGCCTGAGCCGCAGCACGATCTACGCCTATATGCGCGAGGGCCGGTTTCCCCAGCCGGTGGCCATTTCCGAGCGCTGCGTCGCCTGGATCGAGGCGGAAATTGATGGCTGGATCGCGGAACGCATCGCCCTTGCCCGCCGGGGCTGACGGCCATGCACCGCCCCGGAAAAGACCGCAGGCGTCGGCCCTCGCCGCAAAAGGTCAAGCAAGGCGTCTCTTATGAGGTGGCCGAGATCGCCAAGCTCTTCGGCATCCATCGCAACACCGTGCGGCGGTGGCTGAAAGAGGGGCTGGAGGCGATCGACCATCGGCGCCCCGTCCTGATCCACGGCTCCGCCCTGAAGGCGTACCTCACCAAGCGCCGGGCGCAGCGCCGGCAGACTTGCCGCCCCGGCGAGTTCTATTGCTTCCGCTGCCGGGCGCCGCGCGCCACCTGGGGAGCCATGGCGGATGTGTCGTTCCGCTCCGCCACGGTGGCGCGGCTGTCGGCCCTTTGCGCGTGCTGCGAGACGCCCATGCACCGGACCATCCGCCGCGCGGACCTTCCCGCCCTCGCCGCTTTGGTCGACCTGCGCACGGTGGCATCGGAACGAATGAATGAGCGTTCCGACCCCAGTGCAAATCGTGCCTTCGAGGAGGTGTGAGCCGATGGCCAGATTGAACCCGTCCAACGAACGCCTGAAGCGGGATTATATCCGCTATCTGAAGGAGGCCAAGGGCAAGAGCGAGGCGACGCTCGATGCCGTGCGCAAGGCCCTGGCGCGCTATGAGGCCTGTACGGCTGCGAAGGACTTCAAGACCTTCCGCCGCGAACAGGCCATCGGCTTCAAGGCGCGGCTTGCCGAGACCGAGGGCGTGCGCACCGGCGAGCCCCTGAGCGCGTCCACGCAGGCGACCACGCTCGCCGCCCTCAAGGAGTTCTTCACCTGGCTGGCTTGGCAGCCGGGTTTCAAATCCAAGATCCACATGGCGGATATCGAATATCTCGGCCCCTCGAATAAGGATGCGGCGCGGGCGAAGGCGCCCAAGCTGCGGGACCATCCGAGCGTCGAACAGGTGCGCGCCGCCATCGCGGCCATGCCCACCGAGACCGCCATTGACCGCCGCAACCGCGCCCTTGTCGCCTTCACCCTCCTCACCGGCATCCGCGACCGGGCGTTGGTGTCGCTCTCCCTCGGTAATGTGGATACGTCACGCATGCCGCCGGTGGTGCGGCAGGACCCGAACAGCGTCGAGACCAAGTTCGCCAAGGCCATCGTCACCTATTTCTTCCCGGTGGGCGACGACCTCGCCGCCATCGCCACCGACTGGATCGAGGAGTTGCGGCAAGTCCACCTGTTCGGCCCGACCGATCCTCTTTTCCCGCGCACCCGCATGGGGCTGGGCGAGGCCGGCGGCTTCGCGCCGGTGGGCATCGAGCGGGAGCATTGGAGCAATGCCTCGCCGGTGCGGGAGATTTTCCGCAAGGCGTTCGAGCGCGCGGGCCTGCCCTATTTCCCGCCCCACACGTTCCGCCACACCCTCGTCCATCTGGCGCAGACCCTCTGCCGTTCACCGGAGGAACTGAAGGCCTGGAGCCAGAACCTCGGCCACGAGAACATCGCCACCACGCTCACCTCCTACGGGCGAATCGACCCGCACCGGCAGGGGGAGGTGATCGGGCGGATGGGGCGGGAAGAGGAAAATGGCGGAGGCGATGCGCTGGCGCAGATCGGCGCAATCCTGGCGCGGCACCGAGGCTGCTCTCCCGCGTGATGCGATTTCTGCACGCCATGCTAGAAGCGAGCGCTACCGATCCTAATGATCGCGAAGCTCTCGCTGACTGCCTGCGCGACGGCACTTCTAGTCCGTTGGCCGTCTGCCCGCCGGTCGCGACCTAAGTGCATGGCGGAACTTGAACCAGATCGCCCATGACGGCCCGCCGCCGATGCCTTACTGGCACGCGCTAAACTGTCTGGGCTTGTACAGCTGGGCAAGGGCCGTCCGTACCAAGTGGCGGCCGATGCCGAACGCATTGAGGCAGCTCGGCGGGCGCTGCACCAGAAGTACAGCCTGCACCGCGAAGTCGCGGCACGGGACCACATGGGTGGTACGCTTGATTAATGCGGGCGCTTGGTGTGCATCACGGGGGAATGGGTATCCTAGTCCGTGGACTCTTAGTCCTCTTTTCCCGACCGTGCCGCCGTGGATCAGGCATCACTCAAAACCCTCGGGCAGCGTATCAGGGAGCGCCGAAAGTCCCTTGGCTGGACGCAGGAAACCCTTGCGGACACGGCCAAGATTGACCGTTCGTACATCGGCAGCGTGGAGCGCGGCGAACGCAATCTGACGTTCACAGTCCTTTGCCAGATTTGCGCGGCACTATCGTGCGACGTGGCGGCTTTGACCGCAGGCTTGCCGGAGCTGCCCCGATGAAGTGGCTCCGCACCCTCATCTTGTTCGAGAAGGGCAACGTCATAAATTCCGCCGATTGGGCGACAGTCCATGACAGCTATGTGCGCTCGATTGCAAGCGTGCATCACCCGCTAGGCAGCGGGGCACTGACCTTGCGGCGCAAGATGCGCCTGCCTAACGGGCAGTGGCAGCGAAATGGCGTCGGGTTTCTGCGTTCGCACTTTCTGCGGCACATGCAAGAAGTCGAAAAATGGGAAGCGGAAGGCGGCGTAGACTTGGGGCGTGATAGAGTGCAGCCGCCGATTAAGCTGTACCCTAGCCTTGAGGACTACCGTGAGTCGATAACGTCCGACTTCGGCGGCTTTGACTTCATCACGGCAGGCGCAGGCGGTTACCGCGTGGCGATTGAATGGGAAACGGGCAACATCTCATCCTCTCACCGGAGCATGAACAAACTGGCTATCGCCCTCGCCCATGGCATCTTACAAATCGGTGTCCTGATCCTGCCAAGCAGGCTGCTATACGAACACCTGACCGACCGCATCGGCAATATCGGTGAGTTGTCGGGCTATCTCGCCATGTGGGAAGGTTTGAAGGCCACCGTGGATACGGGCCTGCTGGCTATTACCGTAGTCGAACACGACCACCTGACCGATGATCCGGCATTGCCGTATCTCCCGATGGGGAATGACGGGCGCGCGAAGGAGGGCCGCGCTAAGATTTAGCGAACAGGTCCGGCATTGCCTTATCCTTGCAATGGCAAGCGGCGTTTTCCGCTATCCGGTAGTCCTTCGACAGCGGCTTGCCCCACTTGCGGCGCTTAGCGAGGTCCGCAGCCGTAAAGAGCGTGTTTTTGTTGGCCTGAATTTCCGCAAGGTGCTGCTTGTCGCCATCGAGGGCGTCAAAACGCTCGACGATGGACGAACAATCCAGCTCCGAGCCTATCCATTTGCGGCCTGTCAGTTCAGCGGCCACAAATGTCGTACCGGACCCACCGAATGGGTCCAACACTACGGAACCTTCGTTGCTTGCCATGGTCACAATGCGGTCCATGACCTTGAGCGACAATGCGTTCGCCGCGCGCTTTTTGTACTTCGCGTGCCGGACTGGCGGAATATCGGTCCACACATCGGACAGGTTCACGCCCAAGGGGTTCATTTTGTCCTTGTATCCGCCGTAGTCGCGCAATTCGCCGCCGCAATGGCGGCAGCAAGGGCACGGTACACGGTCAGGGTGGAAGATTGTGGGCTTCGGCCCCTTCACGAAATACAGCAGTGAGTAGTGCGACGGGTAGAGGCGGCTTTGGATCGGCAGCGAGTATTTGATGTCAACCGCTATCCAGTGCCGGAAAGTCAGGTGTTGCCCGAGATAGGCTCCTAGCGGCAGGTTCCACTTAGGGAGGTTCCAAAGGAACAGCGACCCGCCTTTTTTCAGCGTCCGCGCCATCTCCCAAAGCCACTCTTGGCACCATTCCAGATAGTCATGCGCGGCGCGCGCATCGTCTATCTTGGACGAGTATTCCTTGCCTAGATTGAAGGGCGGATCGGCAAAGGCCAAGTCCACGCTTTCGGCGGGAAGGCTGCGAAGCAGTTCGAGACAATCAGCCTCGTACAGCTTGCCGTGCGGTGTTTCCATAATGGGTATCATAGTCATCATCTCTACTGGAAGGCTGTAGCGCTGACAAGGCCCGGTGCGCCGCCTTTGAACCGTTGTTGTGGATGACGGGGAGGCCGTGGCCGACATAGCCATGGCCGGATTGCCTTGCGGCATCATATTGCGGCACGGGCCGACGCATGGAAGCGCCTGCTTCCTGCTACCCATGCGCTACCCGAACCGTTTTTCAGTGGTCCTGTCTTCGTGCTAAATGATTGAAGAGGTTGATTGCGGGAGCTGGCTTTAACCAACGACCTTCAGGTTATGAGCCTGAAGAGTGAGCAAGCTTAACTGCGCGATGGAGCAGCATGCTGCTGGAGGTGAACAAATGGCTGCGGCGAAGAATGGGGGTATATTTGGGGGTATCAAAATTTTCGTCACATAAATAATCTATCATAATCAAATATTTAAATCATTCATTCGTTGCCTCTCCTGGCACCATTACCCCTTCCGGGTAAGTCCAAAAAGCTCCAAAAACCCTTGCAGATGCTCAATTCTCCGGTCCGACAGGTTCCGGGGATGTCTGGCGGCATCCGTTGGCAGCCGGCAAGTTTGGGGGTATTGGGGGGATATCGGAAACGTGCCCCCACTGAGCGCGACCTCCAACGCCTTTGACCAACACGGCCATCCGCGCGGCGAAGGCCGGCGACAAGCCCTATAAGCTGGCGGACGGTGGCGGTTTCTATCTCCTGGTGAACCCGACCGGCTCCCGCCTCTGGCGGTTGAAGTACCGCATCGAGGGCAAGGAGAAGCTCCTCGCCATAGGCCCCTATCCCGAGGTGTCGCTCGCCAAGGCGCGGGAGCGGCGCGACGACGCCAAGAAGGCGATCATAGACGGCGCCGACCCCTCGGCCCTCAAGAAGCAGTCACGGGAGGAGGCGAAGGCGGCACCGGCCAACATCTTCCGCGCGGTGGCCGAGGAGCACCTCGCCAAGCTCGCCCGCGAGGGGCTTGCCGACATCACGCTGTCGAAGCGGCGTTGGCTCCTCGGTTTCGCATACCCCCATTTCGGCGACCGGGATATCGGTGTCGTCACTTCGGCCGACGTGCTGGTGGCCCTTCGGGAGATCGAGGCCAAGGGCCACCATGAGACGGCGCGGCGGATGCGCTCCGTCATCGGCTCGGTCTTCCGCTATGCTATTGCCACCGCCCGCATCGAGAACGACCCCACCTTCGCCCTGCGCGGCGCCCTGACCACGCCGAAAGACCATCGACGGATATCGCGGCCAGCCGGCGACGCGCGCGGCGCTGCCACGACCCCGTCGCCCTCCGGCTTGACCGGAGGGCCTGTCGCGCGTCCGGGTCCGGCGCGGGGCGGCGGCATGGACCCTCCGGTCAAGCCGGAGGGCGACGGCGGGCGCAAGGTCGCGCTGTGGCGAGGGCCGCGCCGCAGGATGGCGCCCGCGCCGGCATGCGGCCAGTTTCGCCCAGGCCCCTCAGGCCAGAGCCGCCAGCTCCGCCGCGATGAAGCTGCACAGGCTGGCCCCGCCTTCGGCCGGCGATCCCACATTCTCGATCAGGAGGTCCGGCGCCACGTCCACGTCGGGGGTGCGCGACAGGCGTTCGGCGATGTCGTCGGCGCGCTCGCGCCCGCGCGCGGCCAGCCGCTGCGCCCGCACCGCCACCGGCGCCGTCACCTGCACCACACGGACGCGGGCGAAGCGCTCGCGCGCCTCGGGCAGGGTGGCGCGCGAGCCGTTGGCCACCACCACGCCACCGGCGGCGATCTTTTCTCCCACCTCCGGCCCCAGCGCATAGGACAGGCCGTGCGCCCGCCAGGCGAGGGCGAAGCAGCCCTGCACCCGCAGCGCCTCGAAGGCATCCGCGTCCAGCGTGCCGTGGGCCTCCCCCGCTCCCGCGGGGCGGGTGACGATGCGGCGGGCGAACAGTACCCGCCCGTCAGTGCCGAAACGGGCGCGGGCGATGTCGAGCAGGGTGTCCTTGCCCGCCCCCGAGGGGCCGACCACCAGCAGCAGGGTTCCCGGCCCGCGCCGCGCCATGCTCATTTCCCCCGCCATGCTCATGCCACCCGCTGCCCCTGGCGCCACACTGCGCGCGCCACCGGCAGCACCCCGGCGAGGCCGACGCGCACCAGGTCCGCCCGCTTGCCCGGCGCGATCTCGCCGCGATCGGCGAGCCCCGCCACCTCGGCCGGGGTCTTGGACACCATGCGCACCGCCGCCGGCAGGGGAATGGAGGGCACCCGGCGGTTGAGGTCGAAGGCCGACCACAAGAGGCTGGAGGGCACATAGTCCGACGACAGGATGTCCAGCAGCCCGGCCCGGGCCAGCGCCTCGGCGGAGGCGTTGCCGGTGTGGGAGCCGCCGCGCACCAGGTTCGGCGCACCCATGAGCACGCGGATGCCCGCGGCGTGGGAGAGCTGCGCCGCCTCGTGCGTCGTGGGAAACTCGGCGATGGCCACCCCGTCGCCGATGGCCTCGGCCACATGTTCGGGGGTGCCGTCGTCATGGCTCGCCACCACGCAGCCGCGGGCGTGGGCCAGCGCCACCAGCCCGGCCCGGTTGTCCCGCGCGTAGCGGGCGTGGAAATCGAGCCGCGCGGCCACGATCACGTCCATCTCCTCGGCCGTTATGCCGCTCTTCTTCATGTAATAGGAGCGGAACTGCTCCACGCTCGCAAACTGCCGCTGGCCCGGCGTGTGGTCCATGAGCGAGATCAGGTGTACGTCGCAGCTGTCGAGGATGGCGGCGGCGTCGGCCACCACCGTGTCGGTGGGCACCTCGCAGCGCAGGTGCACCTTGTGGTCGGCGCGCAGCGCGCCAGCGGCGCGGGCTTCATCCAGGGCGCGCAGCAGCAGCGGGGCGTCGCCATCCATGCCCACCGCCTTCCTGTCGGGCCATACCCGCAGGCTGTCGAACACGGTGGTGATGCCCGCGGTGGCGATCTGCGCATCATGGGCGAGCACGGCGGCCAGGGGGTTCCAGCGCACCTTGGGGCGGGGGGCGAGGTGGCCTTCCACATGGTCGGTGTGCAGTTCCACCAGGCCGGGCAGCAGGAAGTCGCCCTCCAGGTCCTGCGCCCCGGCGGGCACCGCCCCGGTGCCGATGGCGGCGATGCTGCCCCCGCGCAGGGTCACATGGCCGGAAACGATCTCGTCCGCGAGCACGAGGCGGGCATTGGCGAGCACCTGTTCGGTCATTTTTCGGGTCCTGCGGGTTCAGGCGGAAAAGCGGGCCACGTCCACCACCCGGTCGGCCACCGCCGCACGGGTCTCGGCGTCGTGGAAGATGCCGAGCAGGCCGCAGCCGGCGGCCTTCTTCTCGCGGATGAGGTCGATGACCACCGCCCGGTTGGCGGCGTCCAGCGATGCGGTGGGCTCGTCCAGCAGCAGCAGCGTCTGGGCGCCGATGAAGCCGCGCGCCACGTTCACGCGCTGCTGCTCGCCGCCGGAGAAGGTGGCGGGGGCAAGGCCCCACAGGCGTTCCGGCAGGTTGAGGCGGGCCAGAAGCGCGCCGGCCCGCGCGGCCGCCTCCGGTGCCGGCACGCCTTCCGCCCGCAGCGGCGCCGCCACCACGTCGAGGGTGCTCACCCGCGGGATGACGCGCAGGAACTGGCTGACATAGCCGATGCGGCTGCGCCGCAGGGCCAGCATCCGCCGCGGCGCGATGCCGGCCACCTCCACCATGGCGCCGGCATCGGCCACCCGCACCGCGCCGGTGTCGATGCGGTAATTGCCGAACACCATCTTGAGGATGGAGCTTTTGCCCGCCCCCGAAGGCCCGCCCAGGGCCACGCATTCGCCGGCGCCCACCGCGAACGACACGCCCGACACCACCGGCAGGCGGGCGCCGCCCTGCAGGTGCAGGGTGAAGCTCTTGCCGAGGTCTTCCACGACGAGGAGCGGGGCGGGGGAAGGCGGCAGGGCGGCCGGGCCGCGGGCGTGCGGGATCATCATGCGGCGAGCACCGAGGAGACGAGGAGCTGGGTGTAGGGCTCGCGCGGGTCGTCCAGCACCTGGTCGGTGAGGCCGTGCTCGATCACCCGGCCGGATTTCATCACCATGATGCGGTGGGAGAGCAGGCGCGCCACCGCCAGGTCGTGGGTGACGATGACCACCGCGAGGCCGAATTCCTCCACCAATTGGCGGATGAGGTCCAGAAGCCGCGCCTGCACCGACACGTCGAGGCCGCTCGTGGGCTCGTCCATGAAGACGAGGCGCGGGCGGGTGACGAGGTTGCGGGCGATCTGCAGGCGCTGGCGCATGCCGCCGGAGAAGGTGCGCGGGTCGTCGTCCATGCGCTCGGTGGCGATCTCCACCCGGGCGAGCCAGTCGGCGGCCTCCTGGCGGATGTTGCCGTAATGGCGCCAGCCCACCGCCATGAGCCGTTCGCCCACATTGCCGCCGGCCGAAACCGCCATGCGCAGCCCCTGTTCCGCATGCTGGCGCACGAAGCCCCAGTCGGTGCGCAGCAGCAGGCGGCGCTCGGCCTCGGACAGGTGCGCGAGGTCGCGCATCTCGCCGTCGCGCATGCGGTAGGCGACGCGCCCGGCACTGGGGGACAGCTCGGTGGACAGGAGGCCCAGCAGGGTGGACTTGCCCGAGCCGCTCTCGCCCACGATGGCGAGCACCTCGCCTTCATGCAGGGTGAGGTCCACGTCGCGGCAGCCGAGGCGGGCGCCGTAATATCGGGTGAGGCCTTCGGCCATGAGGAGGGGGGCGTCGGGGCTCATGAGGGGGCTCCGGTGTCCACCACGGTCGAACCTTCTCCCGCTTGCGGGGGAGGGCAGGGAGGGGGCGGGGTCTCTCCGGCGAGGACGGTGCTGGGGGTGGGCGTGGTGCCCCCTCCCCAACCCTCCCCCGCAGGCGGGAGAGGGGGCGCGGTGGTGCTCGCCCCATAAGGCGCGCTCATGGTGCCCATGTGCCCCTCGTCCTGCCGGGTGGCGCAGAAATCGGTGTCGGAGCACACGAACATCCGCCCGCCCCTGTCGTCGAGGATCACCTCGTCGAGATAGACCCCCTCGGCGCCGCACAAGGCGCAGGGCGTGCTGAAGGATTGCACGGCGAACGGGTGGTCCTCGAAATCCAGCGACACCACCCGCGTGTGCGGCGGGATGGCATAGATGCGCTTCTCGCGCCCGGCGCCGAACAATTGCAGGGCCGGGCTGTCGTTCATCTTGGGATTGTCGAATTTGGGGATGGGGGAGGGGTCCATCACGTAGCGGCCCTCCACCTTCACCGGATAGGCATAAGTTGTGGCGATGTGGCCGTGGCGGGCGATGTCCTCATAGAGCTTCACCTGCATCAGGCCGTAGTCGGCAAGGCCGTGCAGGCGGCGCGTCTCGGTCTCGCGCGGTTCCAGGAAGCGCAGGGGCTCGGGGATGGGCACCTGGTAGACGATGACCTGCCCGGCCTTCAGGGGCGCCTCCGGGATGCGGTGGCGGGTCTGGATGATGCTGGCATCCTGGGTGCGGGTGGTGGTGGCCACCCCCGCCGTGGTCTGGAAGAAGGAGCGGATGGCCACCGCATTGGTGGTGTCGTCCGAGCCCTGGTCGATCACCTTCAATACGTCGCCGGCGCCGAGGATGGCCGCCGTCACCTGCACCCCGCCGGTGCCCCAGCCATAGGGCATGGGCATTTCGCGCGAGGCGAAGGGCACCTGGTAGCCGGGAATGGCAATGGCCTTGAGGATGGCCCGGCGGATCATCCTTTTGGTCTGCTCGTCGAGATAGGCGAAATTGTAGGTGATGGCGGGCATGCCGGCGGGGCGGGTGGCGGCGGTCATTCTGCGGCCTCCTTGCGCGGCGCGGCATCCCCGGGCGCCGCGTCATCGGTCCCATCGGCGGGCCCGGCGTGCGGCGCGCGATCTTCCTGTTCCGCGCGCATGCGGCGGATGAGGTCCAGTTCGGCCTGGAAATCCACGTAATGGGGCAGCTTCAGGTGCTCCACGAAGCCGGTGGCCTGCACGTTGTCGCAATGGGAGAGGACGAATTCCTCGTCCTGCGCCGGGGCGCTCTTTTCCTCGCCCAGCTCCTTGAAGCGCAGCGCGCGGTCCACCAGCGCCATGGACATGGCCTTGCGCTCGCACTGGCCGAACACGAGGCCGTAGCCGCGGGTGAATTGCGGGGGCTGGGTGGCCGAGCCCTTGAACTGGTTCACGCTCTGGCACTCGGTGACGGCGATGTCGCCCAGTGGCACGGCAAAGCCCAGCTCCTCCACGAACAGGCTCACCTCCACCTCGCCGAAGCGGATCTCGCCCACGAAGGGGTGGGTGCGGGCATAGCCGCGCTGGGTGGAATAGCCGAGCGACAAGAGGAAGCCCTCGTCGCCCCGCGCCAGCGCCTGCAGGCGCAGGGGGCGGTCGGCGGGAAAGGCCAGGGGCTCGCGGGTAAGGTCGCGCGGCGGCGCGCCGTCATCGGCGGGGGAGGGCTCCACGAGGCCTTCCCCGCCCAGAAGGTCGGTGACGCGGGGCATGAGTGTGGTGGGAGCAGGCGCGGTGCCGGAAGACGAGGCGCCGAACCCTCTCCCGCTTGCGGGGGAGGGCAGGGAGGGGGCCTCATCCTCGCCGTTGGAACCGGTCTGCCGGGTTGGAGCGCTGCCCCCTCCCCAGCCCTCCCCCGCAAGCGGGAGAGGGGGCGCGCCGGTGGGAGAGGGGGCATCCCCCGCCCGCGTCGCCAGCGCCTCGTCCATCAGCCGGTGGGTGTAATCGAAGGTGGGGCCCAGCACCTGCCCGCCGGGCAGGTCCTTGAAGGTGGCGGAGATGCGCCGGCGGATGCGCATGGCGCCGGTGTCCACCGGTTGCGAGGCGCCGAAGCGCGGCAGGGTGGTGCGGAAGGCGCGGGCGAGGAAGATGGCCTCGATGAGGTCGCCCCGCGCCTGCTTGATGGCCAGCGCCGCCAGCTCGGGGTCGAACAGCGAGCCCTCCGCCATCACCCGGTCTACGGCCAGAGAGAGCTGGCCGGTGATCTGGTCGAGGCCGATTTCCGGCACGGTGGGGTCGCCGCGCCGCCGCCGGGCCAGGAGATCGTGGGCGTTGCGGATGGCCTGTTCGCCGCCTTTCACCGCCACATACATGGTTCAGCCCTCCCGGGAGCCGGGTTCGAGGGGGCGCACGCTGCGCGGCAGGCCCGCCACGGCCCCCGGCGCGCACAGGATGAGGTCCACCCCCAGCGGAAAGACCGCGCGATTGGCGCGCAGCCGCGCGGCGAAATCCCCGGGCAGGGGCGCGGCGCCGAAGCCGCGGGTGCCGGCGATGCCCGGCCCTTCCAGCAGCAGGGGCGCGTCGGAAAGGGTTTCCACCGCCGCGATCACGGTGGCGGAACGGTCGGGAAAGTCCGGCTCGCCCTGGGGGAACAGGGCCAGGTCCGGCAGGTGTGCTGCATCGGCCACCAGGGCGAAGCGGGCGCCGGCGGGCTCGCTCACCAGCGGGGCGCCGGTGTGGAAGCGCAGGAAGAGCGCCACCTCCGGCACCGCCGCCAGCGGCGCATCGAGGAAGACGGGGGTCTCATAGTCGAACAGGGCGAGGGCGGCGGCGGCCAGCTCCGGCGAAAGGGGCGGCGGCGGGGCGAGGCGGGTGGCCAGCGCCACCGGCCGGCCGGGCTGGGCCATGGCCCACATGAGCGCGGAAAAGGTGGCTTGGGCGTCGTGCACCGGATCGGCGAAGCCGGCGGCGGGGGCGACCGGCGCGGGAGCTGTGGCGGACATTCAATCCTCCCCGCGGGTGAGGGTGAAGAAGTTCACCCGCGTGGCCTCGGCTTCCGCGGCGGCGGCCGCGGCCTCGGCGGCAAGGCGGCGGCGGACCGGCCCCATGGCGTCGTCCACGGCGAGGCGCAGGGCCTCGTCCTGCCACAGGGCGTCGAGAATGGCGGCGGCTTCGGCCTTCCGGGGGTCGCGGCCCAGCAGGTAGGAGACGCCCGTATGGCCGCCCTCCACATGCATGGCCGCCCGCGTCACGGTGGTTTCGCCGAGGTTGAAGGGGGCGCCGTCGCCCCCCGTGCGGCCCTGCACCATCACCAGGCCGATTTCGGCGGGGCGCAGCCTGCGCAGGCGCGGCAGGGGCGAAAAGCGCTCCACCGCCGCCTCCAGCTCGGCGCGGGTGGCGCGGGCGAACAGGGCCATGAGGGCCTGGCGCGCCTGCGTGGGGGCCGCGGCATCGGGCGCGGGAAAGGGCGGTGCCGCGTCCGGGGAGGCCGGCGGGGGGGGGCGGTTCGGGCTCATGAGGGTCTCGGAAGCTGGCACCCGCAGGACAGGCGCGCGGAATCGCGCACGCAGACCGGCAACACGACTGGACACGATTTGTATAATAATCTATACAAATGTGCAAGGCGGTCACGCCAAGGAGAAGCAAAAATGTCGGGAACGACCCGCAGTGTCCCCGCGAAGGGTCACAGCCCGATGACGGAAGGCGACCCGGCGGACGCCGCCGCGCGCGATGGCGCCGACGCCGGCTCCGACGCGGTTTCGCGGGGCAGCGGCGTCACCCTGTGGCGGCAGATCGCCGAGAAGCTGACGGGGCAGATCCACTCCGGCGTGCTGAAGCCGGGGGCGCGCCTGCCGGTGGAGGCGGAACTGGCCGAGACCTTCGGCGTCAACCGCCACACCCTGCGCCGGGCGCTGGCGCATCTGTCCGAGCACGGGCTCATCGAGGCCACCGCCGGCCGCGGCACCTTCGTGAAGGAGGCGCCCCTGCGCTATCCCATCGGGGTGCGCACCCGCTTTTCCGAAATCGTCTCGGCCGGCGGGCGCGAGCCGTTCGGCCGGGTGCTCGGCTCCTCGGTGGAGCCGGCCTGCCCGGAGGTCGCCCGCGAGCTGGCCCTGCCCGAGGGCACGCCGGTGCTGCGCATCGAAAGCGCCCACGAGGCGGACGGGGTGCCCATCTCCTTCGGCACCGCCTGGTTTCCCGAAGCCCGCTGCCGCGACCTGGATCTCGTCTATGCCGCCACCGGATCGCTGACGCGGGCGCTGGCGACCCTCGGCATCGAGGATTTCCGCCGCCGCGAGACGCGCCTCACCGCCCGCCCCGCCACCGCGCGGGAAATGGAGGTGCTCTCCCTCGCCCCCGGCCGCGCCGTCCTGGTGCTGGAGCGCCTGGACGTGGAGCCGAATGGAACGCCCCTGCAGTGGGGCCGCTCCTCCTTCGCCGCCGACCGGGTGCAGCTGGTGTTCAAGCCCTGAGGTGCACCGGCGGACGGTTGGGCTGAAACAGCGCCGCAAACCCGGGAAGCGAGGATCGCGCGTCATCGCCGGGTCCTCTGCCGAGGCGCCCGGCCGGGCGCGAGGGCGAGCTCCGGCCGACCCCCGCGGCCGCGCTCAGGCGCCGCGCCGGCTCACGGCTCCATCCGCGCCTTGCCGATGATGGCGAAGCGCAGGCGCGAGGAGATGAAGTCGATCACCGCCACCATCACCAGCATCATCAGGATGAGGAAGGACACCTTCTGCCATTCCAGCACGCGGATCTGCTCCGCCAGGTGCAGGCCGAGGCCGCCGGCGCCGACGATGCCGACGATGGTGGACTGGCGGGCATTGGATTCGAAGTAATAGAGCAGCTGGCTCGCCAGCACCGGCAGCACCTGCGGCAGCATGCCGAAGCGCACCGCCTCCACCGGTGAGCCGCCGGTGGAGGTGATGCCCTCCACGGGCTTGCGGTCCAGGGCTTCCACCGCCTCGGAGAACAGCTTGCCCAGCTCGCCCACGCTGGAGGTGGCGATGGCGAGGATGCCGGCGAACGGGCCGAGGCCCACCACCGTCACATAGATCAGTGCCCAGATCAGCTTGTCGATGCCGCGCACGGTGTCGAGGAAGCGGCGCACGGCGAAATGGCCGAAGATGTTGGGAATGACGTTCTTGGCGGCGAGGAAGCCGAACGGGAAGGCCACCAGGGCGCCCAGAAGCGTGCCGAGGAAGGCGATGGCCAGCGTCTCGCCCAGGGCGTGCATGTAGAGCGGAAGCTGGGTGCCGGGGTTGGGCGGCATCATCAGCGTCACGAAATAGGCGAGCTGGGCAATGCCGGTGCCGATGCGGTCCAGGCTGAAGTCGAGGCGCCAGAAGCCGAAGGCGGCCAGCGCCGCCAGCACGGCGATGAGCAGCGCGGTGCGCATGCGGCTCGCCGGCGAGGGGCGCATGGCATCGGGGAAGGCGGCGCCCAGGCGGGCGCGCTCCTGCGCGGAGAGGGCGAAGCGGGCGCGGCTCATCGCCGGCCGTCCCAGCCGATGAGGGCGTGGCGCACGCGCTCGGTCACGAGGTCGATGATCATGACGGTGGCTATGATGAGCAGGAGGATGGCCGAGACGTCGGAATAATAGAATTTGCGGATGGCCTCCACGAGGTCCTGGCCGATGCCGCCGGCGCCGACGAAGCCCATGATGGAGGCCTCGCGCACATTGATTTCGAACCGCAGCAGGCCGTAGGAGGCGAAGTTGGAGAGCACCTGCGGCACCACGGCGAAGCGCACCATCTGTGTCCAGGAGGCGCCGGATGCGGTGGCGCCCTCCACTGGGTTCATGTCGATATTCTCCACCACCTCGGCGAACAGCTTGCCCAGGGAGCCCATGGTGTGGATGGCCAGCGCCAGCACCCCGGGCATGGCCCCGAGGCCGAAGGCCACGACGAACAGCAGGGCGAACACCAGTTCCGGCACGGTGCGGCAGAATTCCAGGAAGCGCCGGGCGGCCAGCCGGATGAGGGGGCTCTTCACCAGATTGGCGCTGGCGAGGAAGCACAGGAGGAAGGCGCCGATCCCGCCCAGGAGGGTGCCCAGATAGGCGATGAGCAGGGTGTCCAGCAGCAGCTTCAGCCAGCCGTCGAGGTTCCAGAACCATTCGGCAAGGTCGGTGCCGAGGGTGGCCCAGTGCAGGCTGGGCAGGATGTTCCAGAAATAAGTGGTGAGCCGGCCCGAATTGGCGAACAGGACCGAGAGCTTCACCTCCCCCATCCAGCCGGCGAGCACGGTGCAGGCGAGGATGACGGCGATGACGATGAAGGTGTGCCGGCGCCGCGCCCGGACCGCCGCCTCGTAGCGGGCGACCATCGGAGCGAGCTGCTCGTCGGGCAGGAGGGTGATGGCGTGGGGCACGGGGCGGGCCTCTGGGGTGCGGCGGCGGAATTTGGCGCGGGGGCAGCCACCCCCCGCCGTCTTGCGCCGGCCGGACCGGGGCATCCATCGCCCGGCCGGGCGCGGCGCCCGGTCGGACCATGAGCCCTGCGGTCAGGCCGGAGGGCGACGCGGGATGAGGCGGCAAAGCCGCGTCACGGCCGCGGGCGGCGGATCACTTCTTCTTGCGCAGCTCGTCCACGAAGGTGATGAGCTGGACGATGGGCGTGTAGGCCTCGTTGTCCACGGGCTGCCACACCTGCTGCTTGCCTTCATAGATCTTGTCGAAGGCGGCCTTGTCGTTCTTCTCGATGGAGAAGAAGGCCTCGCGGATCTGCGCCTTCAGGTCCTTCGGCAGGCTGTCGAGATAGGCCAGCGGCGAGTTCACGATGAGCTCGGACTTGTAGATGATGCGGAAGTCCGAATACTTGGCCATCCCCTTGCGGTCCATGCGCATGAGGTTGGATTCCTGCTCGTCGTTCCACCAGTTGAAGGCGGCGTCGCAGGTGCCCTGCTGCACGGCGATGACCGCATTCTCGTGCGAGCCGGCATAGACCACCTTGCCGAAGAATTCGTCGGGCTTGAGGCCCATCTTGTTCATGGCGAAGCGCGGCACGTTATTGCCGGAGGTGGAATTGGGGTCCACCAGGCAGAGGTTCTTGCCCTTGAGGTCCTCGATGGACTTGTACGGGCTGTCGGCCTTCACATAGAGCACCGAGTGATAGCCCTTGGTGCCGTCGAGGTTCACCTCGATGGCGAAGGCCTCGATGGGCACGCCGGTCTTGAGCGCGCGGGCGAAGGAGGCAGGGCCGTAGTAGGCGATCTGGATGTTGCCGGCGCGCTGGCCCTCGATCACCGCCGCATAGTCGTTGGCGATGCGCAGGGTCACCTTCGTGCCGAGCTGCTTTGACAGATATTCGGTAAGAGGCGTGTAGCGTTCGACCACGCCCGAGGCGTTCTCGGCCGGGACGACCGCGAACACCAGCTCCGGATACTTGGCCTTCCAGTCCTGCGCGGCGGCGGCGCCGGCAGAGACGGCGAGCGCGGCGGCGGCCGCGATCAGGGTACGGCGGTTCAGCATGTCTCGGCTCCTGTCGGACAATTGAATTCTGGGTACGCGGATGAAGCGGAAGCGGCCGGCCGCGCGGCCGGGGTGGGGCGTCTTCAGGCCAGCGCCGCGCCGGGAATGGCGACGCCCTGGGGTTCGGCTGCCGCGGGAAGGTCCATCACCTCGCCGGCCTCCAGGCCGTAGAGGTCGTGGGCTACCGCGTCGGTGAGGGCGGCGGGGGCGCCGTCGAACACCACCCGGCCCTGCGCCATGCCCACCAGTCGGTCGCAATAGCCCCGGGCGAGGTCGAGGGAGTGCAGGTTGCACAGCACGGTGATGCCGAAGTGCCGGTTGATGCGCAAAAGCGCGTCCATCACGATCTTGGTGTTGCGCGGGTCCAGGGAGGCGATGGGCTCGTCCGCCAGGATCAGGGCCGGCTCCTGGGTCAGCGCACGGGCGATGGCGACGCGCTGCTGCTGGCCGCCGGAGAGGCTGTCCGCCCGCTGGGCGGCGAGCGCGGCGATGTCGAACTGGTCCAGGGCGGAGAGCGCGATGGCGCGGTCCTCGACGCTCCAGGTCTTGGACAGGGCGCGCCAGAGCGGCACGGCGGCCAGGCGCCCCATCAGCACGTTGGTGAGAACGTCGAGGCGGCCCACGAGGTTGAACTGCTGGAAGATCATGGCTGCCTCTGCGCGCCATTCGCGCAGGGCCCGGCCCTTCAGGGCGGTCACGTCGCGGCCGTTGTAGAGGATGCGGCCGGCGGAAGGGTCCTGCAGGCGGTTGATCATGCGCAGCAGTGTGGACTTGCCGGCACCCGAGCGACCGATGACGCCGATGAAGGCGCCCTGGCCGATTTCCAGATCGACGTGGGAGACAGCCTCCTTGTCGCCGAAGCGGCGGGTGAGGCCTTCGATTACCAGCATCGGGTCGCTCCATTGGCGTACCGCAAGCCGATAATGGCCTCCCGCAACACGCGTGTGACGCTTGCGCGACCCTTCCCTGTCGCGGTTGTGGCGAGGAAAAACGAAGCGGTCGTCAGAAAAGCGTCACCTGCCCGGCCGGCCGATTGTGACAGGCGGCGCCGCCCGCGTCGGGCCCTGAAACGCGGGACGCCGGGAAGGTTCCCCTTCCCGGCGCCGCGGATCGACCGGACCCGTGCTTTCTTGTGTTCTGCGGTCCGGCGGGGCGATGCCCGGCCTTTGCGTCAAACCATCCCGAACAGCACCGCGCCGATGAAGGCGAAAGCGGCGCATGTTTCGAGCACAGTGAGCAAATCGCCCAAGGTCATCCTCGTCCTCGCGCTGTCGATCTCGCATCGAACCTTAACAAACTCTCAAGATGCTGAAAGGTACAAGTTGTGATGCAGCGCCGTCCGCTGTCGTTGCAGTGCACGACGCCGGGCGTATCAAGCGGCCAGCAGAGCATGATTTTCCCCCGCGCTGCGGCGCACGGGGCTGATCTGTGGAATATTGTATTTCAGCGCCGGATGGCCGATTCCACCAGCTCGGCGATGGCCAGAAGCTGCCGGTCGCGGCCAAAACGCCCCACCACCTGCACCCCCACGGGCATGCCGTTGCCTGCCACCAGCCCCGCCACATTGATGGCCGGGCACCCCAGAAGGGTCCAGAGCCGGTTGAAGAGGGGCGAGCCGGTGGCGCCCAGCCCCTCCGGCGCCGGGCCGGGGGCGGAGAAGGTGAGCAGCGCGTCCACCTCCCCGAACAGGTCGCCGAGGGCATGTCGCGCGCGCTTGGCGGTGCGCCGGGCGGTGTCGTAGGTGTCGGCCGGAATGGCGGCCGCCGCCGTGAGATGGGCGGCGAGGCGGGGCGACAGCCGCTCGCGCCCGAAGGCCAGTTCGTCCCCCAGAGCGAGGGCGGCCTCGAAATCCTGGATCACGCCGTGGATGGCGTCGGCCGCCTCCAGCTCCGGCGGCAGGTCGAGATCGCGGATGCGCGCGCCGGCCGCCTCCACGGTGCGGGCGGCGGCATCCAGCGCCCGGTGGGCATCGGCCCCGGCTTCTCCGGCGCGGGCCGTGCGCACGATGCCGATGCGCGGAGCGACAGCGGGGTCATCGGCAATGTCCAGGTCGCGCCCGGTGATGGCGCCGGCGGCGAAGGCCACGTCCCGCACCCGCGCCGCAAACAGGCCGATGGTGTCCAGGTGCCAGGAGAAGGTCTTCATGCCCAACGTCGGCAGCATGCGGAAGGTGGGCTTGTAGCCGGTGACCCCGCAGAAGGCGGCCGGGCGGATCACCGAGCCGGCGGTCTGGGTGCCCAGCGCCAGCGGCAGCATCCCCGCCGCCACCGCCGCTGCCGAGCCGGCGGAGGAACCGCCGGGGGTGTGGCCGGGATGGTGCGGGTTGCGGGTGGGGGCCGGCTCCAGGAAGGCGAATTCGGTGGTGGCGGTCTTGCCGGCGAGGATGCCGCCGGCCCGGCGCGTCATGGCCACCACCGGGGCGTCGGTGCGCGGCCGGTAGCCGGCATAGAGGGTGCTGCCATAGGCGGTGACGAGATCGCGCGTGTCGAGGATGTCCTTGGCCCCGAAGGCCAGCCCGGCCAAGGGCAGGTCCGCCAGCCCCGCCGCCGCGGACGCCGCCAGCGCCGCGTCCAGGTCGAGGGCGGCGAAGGCCTGCACCTGTCCGTCATGGGCGGCGATGGCCGCGGCCACCTGCTCCATCGCCGCGCGGGGGGTGGTGCGGCCGGCGCGGATGGCGGCGGCAAGGTCGCGGGCGTGGAGCATGGGGGCGCCGATGCGGGGGAAGGGGCTCATGGGACACTCGCAGGCCGATGCAGGGGCCGCCGGGGGCAGGCGGCACGCTCCGGCGCAACGCGCCGGCGCCGGGGTGAGGGAGCTTATACCATCGGCCCCGGGATTCGACCGGTGCCGGGCTCGCGGGCTTCGCCCATCAGACGGCGCCGCGCCAGCGGGCGCGCATGTAGTCCACCGCGAAGGGGGCCATCTGCGGCGTGAGGTCGTCTTCGCCGTGCACCACCGCCACGTCGGCCAGCTCGGGCTCAGCCTCGCGGGCGAGGAAGGCGCGGATGCGGCGGGCCAGCTCCTGCGCCGGGGCATCGAACACCAGCCGGCCCAAAAGGGCGACGCGGGGCCCGTCGAAAATGCCGGTGAAGCCTTCGTCGCGGGCGATGTCGGCGGGCGTAAGCCCGGTCTCCTCCGCCAGTTCGCGCAGCATGGAGCCGTGCAGGTCCACGGTTCCGGCGGGGGTGATGTCGTCGGGGTCGGGCGTGCCGCCGGGAAAATAGGTGCGGCCGGCACTGGCGGTGTGCGCCCCCATCACCCCCAGCACGAAGCCGCCGTCCGATCCCTCGATGGCGGCGAGGGCGAAGGCATTGACCATGCCGAGGTCGCGCCAGCCCGCATCCCGCCACCAGGTGAAGGCGGCGAAATCCGTGTGGCGGAAGGTGCCGGAAAGGGCTCCGGCGGCAAAGGCCCGCTCCCGCAGCAGCAGGACCGGGCCGTTCCACAGGTGCGGGTTCACGCTCTGGCAGCCGGCGAAATGGGCGTCGATCTCGGCCCGGTGCGCCTCCGCCTCCGGCCAGCCGCCGGGGGCCACGCGCAGGTCGAGGGTGTGGACCGGCGCGATGCGCCGCTCCACCTGCCAGGAGACGCCCCAGTCGCCGGTGCCGCTCACGCCGCGGCGTCCGCCAGGAGCGGATAGTCCACATAGCCCTTGGCGCCGCCGCCATAGAGGGTGTCGCGGTCCATCTCGTTCAGCGGCGCGCCGCGGCGCAGCCGCTCCACCAGGTCCGGGTTGGCGATGAAGGGCTTGCCGAAGGCCACGAGGTCGGCCTCGCCCGCGGCGATCACGCGGGTGGCGAGCTCCAGGTCGTAGCCGTTGTTCACCATCCACGGCCCGGTGAAGCGCGCGCGCAGCGCCGCGAAGGAGAAGTCCGGTGCCACGTCGCGCGGGCCGCCGGTGGCGCCCTCCACCACATGGACATAGAGCGGATGGCGCTTCTCCAGCTCCTCCATCACATGGTTGAACAGCGCCTGGGGATTGGAATCGGCAAGGCCGTTGGCGGGGGAGACGGGCGAGAGGCGAAGGCCGGTGCGCTCCGCGCCGATCTCGGCGATCACCGCGTCCATCGCCTCCAGGAGGAAGCGGCTGCGGTTCTCGATGGAGCCGCCGTAATCGTCGGTGCGCTGGTTGGCGCCATCGCGCAGGAACTGGTCGATGAGGTAGCCGTTGGCGCCGTGCAGCTCCACGCCGTCGAAGCCGGCCCGGATGGCGTTGGCGGCGGCGCGGGCATAGTCGGCGACGATGCCGGCGATCTCCGCGCGCTCCAGCGCCCGCGGCTCGGACGTCTCGGCGAAGCCGTCGTTCACATAGGTCTTGGTCTGGGCGCGGATGGCGGAAGGCGCCACCGGCGCGCCGCCACCCGGCTGCAGCATGGTGTGCGACACGCGCCCCACATGCCACAGCTGGATGACCATGTGGCCGCCCTTGGCGTGCACCGCGTCCGTCACCTTCTTCCAGCCCTCCACCTGGGCGTCGGTGTAGATGCCGGGCGTGTCCTGGTAGCCCTGGCCCTGCTGGGAGATCTGCGACGCCTCGGTGATGATGAGGCCGGCGCCGGCGCGCTGGGTGTAATAGTCCACGGCCAGAGGGCCGGGCACGAAGCCTTCGGCCGCGCGGTTGCGGGTGAGGGGGGCCATGACGATGCGGTTCGCCAGCGTCATGGCGCCGAGGCGGTAGGGCTCGAAGAGGGAGGGTTCGGTAGCGCTCATGGAAGATTCCCCGGGACTGCCAGATGATGCCGGCGGGCTGCGCCGGTGTGCGACGCAGCAGACATAGGCGCCTTATGTTCCCCGCCAAGGTCACCCGCCGGGCTGGGCGCCGAGTTCTTTCAATGCCACCTATTGAAAAGACTCAGATGTGGAGCACGCCTTCGGCGACGACCACCGCATTGCCGCCGATGCTGGCGTCGATGAGCTGCCCGCCCTTCACGGTGAAGCCGAGGTCCACCCGGCTTGGCCGCCCCATCTCGAAGCCCTGGTCGATGCGCACCTTGTGGTGGCCGTCCACCCGGTTCTCCGCATCCATCAGCACGCAGGGAAAGGCGGCGGCGGCGGCGCCCGTGGCCGGGTCCTCCACCGTGCCGAGGCCGGGGGAGAACATGCGGGCGCGGAAGTCGGCGTCGCCTTCCTCGTCCAGCGTGTAGAGATAGAGCGCCTCGCCGAAGGCGCCGAGGGTGGCGAGGAAGGCCGCCTCGTCCGGCCGGGCGCGGGCCAGGGCGGTGAGGTCGGCCAAGGGAATGAACAGGAACGGCACGCCGGCGGAAGCCACCACCGGGCGGTGGGCATCGAAGCCGATGTCGCCCTCGTCGAGGTTGAGTGCGGCGGCGCAGGCGGCACGGGAGATGTCCACCTCCTCCAGCGCGCCCTTGCGCGGCACCGCGAACACGGCGGCGCCCTTGCGCGAGCCGGCGCCCTGGGTGGTCACCTCGCAGGTGATGGTGCCGATGGTTTCCTCGATCCTGAGGGTGCCCCGGGTGAGCTTGTCCTCCAGCGCCAGCAGCACCGCCGCGCCCACGGTGGGATGGCCGGCGAACGGCATTTCGTGGGCCACGGTGAAGATGCGGATGCGGGCGCGGTTGGCGGGGTTGCGCGGCGGCAGCACGAATACCGTCTCGGAGACGTTGAACTCCCGGGCGATCTGCTGCATGGCGGCGTCGTCGAGGCCGGCGGCGTCGAGCACGACGGCCAGCGGGTTGCCCCCGAACGGGCGGGTGGTGAAAACGTCCAGCGTCAGGTAACGGCGCGGCATAAGTGTTGCTCTCGACGCAATCTTGGATGCGACCCCGCGCCCCCGCGCACGGCACTCCCGCCTTGAGGCGATGCCACAAATTTGCCTTAGATCGCCGAGGCCGGAAAGAGCCGCGAGGGCTTCACGAACTCCTCCTGGGCCTCCACGAGAAGTAATTCCCGCGACTGTGCTTTTTCGGTTCGCGCCAGCACCCCGTAAATGGCGGAGGCGGCCTGCGCCACCGCCTCGGCGGTGGAGCCGGTGCTGAGCACGTGGAAGAAGAACAGCGCGGCGATGGCGTCGCCCGCCCCGTTGAGCGCCACGTCGAGGCGCGGCGTGCGCACCAGGAAGCGGCCGTCAGGGCCGGAGGCGAGAAGGTCGATGGCACCGGGCGGCGTCTCGGCCACATGCAGGCTGGTGACGAGAATCACCCGCGGCCCGCGCCGGTGCAGCGCGTCGCAGGCGGCGATGGCCTCGGGCAGGGTGCCCACCGCGCGGCCGGCGAGGAATTCCAGCTCAAACTGGTTGGGGGTGATCACGTCCGCCGCCGGAACCGCCTTTTCGCGCATGAATTCGGGAATGCCGGGGCGCACGAAGATGCCGCGCCCCACGTCGCCGATCACCGGGTCGCAGCAATAGGTGGCGTTGGCATTGGCCGCCCGCACCCGCCCCGCCGCGCCGAGGACGGCGGCGCCGATGTCGGCCGAGCCCATGTAGCCGGAGAGCACGCCGTCGCAGCGCGCCAGCACGCCGCGTTCGGCGATGCCTTCCACCAGCTCGGCAATGAGGCCGGCGTCGAACACCTGGCCCCGCCACGCGCCGTAGCCGGTGTGGTTGGAGAATTCCACCGTATTGATGGCCCACACCTCCACCCCCAGCCGCTGCAGCGGGAAGACGGCGGAGGCGTTGCCCACGTGGCCGTAGGCGACATGGGACTGGATGGAAAGCAGATTCATCGTCTGGCCCGGTTCGCGGGCCCGCGGCGGGGGACCCGCCTGCCGGTTACTCCGGCGCCGGCCGCCGCTCAAATGGAATCTGGTGATCCGGCCCTGTGGTCGCGCTGATGTTTCGCGCCGCAACAGGACGTGAGAGGGTGGCTCTGGCCAAGCCGGCGGCGGCGCCGTATGGCGAAGCCCGCATCAGCCAGATCGAGCCCAGACCGTGCCCGGCTTTCTTCCGTCGTCCCGCCTGCTTCGCCGTCTCCTCCTGTCCGCCGCGGTGGCCGGCGTCGCCCTTCCCGGCGCGGCTTTGGCCGGCGCGGCCGGGCCGGCCTGCTACCCGCCGGCGAGCCTGCCGGCGCGGCCGGGGGAAGAGATCGTGCGCCCGCACGCGAGCCGGCCCGTGGAGCTGCCGGACCTCCCATTGCCCGCCGCCGTGCCGGTGCCGGCGGGCCTGCGCGGCTCCATCCGCCGGGTGGACCTGCCGGCGGGGCTGAAGCTGGTGGCCCTCACCTTCGACCTGTGCGAGGCCTCCGCCGAAACCTCCGGCTATGACGGCGCCATCGTGGACTATCTGCGGGCCGAAGGGGTGGCCGCCACCTTTTTCGCCGGCGGCAAGTGGCTGATGAGCCATGCCGAGCGCGGCGGGCAGCTGGCCGCCGACCCCCTGTTCGAGACCGGCAACCATTCCTGGTCCCACGCCAACCTCACGGTGCGCACCGGCGAGGCCATGCGCCGGCAGGTGGATGATGCCGACGTGGCCCTCGCCCTGCGGCGCGCCGATGCGCAGGCCAGGGGTTGCATGCTGCCGAAGGCGGCGTCCCCGGCGGCGCTGTTCCGCTTTCCCTATGGCTCGTGCAGCGCCGAATCCCTCGATTATGTGAACGACAGCGGCCATCTCGCCATCCAGTGGGACGTGGATTCCGGCGACCCCGCCTTCATCGGCGCCAGGGGCATGGCGGACGACATGCTGCGCGCCATCCGCCCCGGCTCCATCGTGCTGATGCACGCCAACGGGCGCGGCCGGCACACGGCGCAGGCGCTGACCCTGCTGGTGCCGGCGCTGCGGGCCAGGGGCTATCGCTTCGTGAGCGTGGGCGAGCTTCTGGCCGCCGGCCGGCCGGTCATCGCCCCCACCTGCTATTCCATGAAGCCCGGCGATACCCGCGTCTATGACGACGCGGCGCGGGCCGGACGGCGCATCCTGCCGACCCAATAGGCCGCGCGCCCCTTGCGCCGGGCGGCCGGCTCGGCTATGAGCTTTGGCTGTCGTCAAAAGAGCTGTGAGCTGAGCGCCCGTGTCGTCCCGCACGACCAAGATTGCCGCCTCTGCCCCCCGGACCATCAGGATTCCGGGCAACGCTCTTATTCTGCGCGCGCTGCTTCTCCTTAGCCGCCCCTGAGGGCCGGCCGGGCTCGCGCCTTGGCACTCAGGGGACCTCGCCGCCGCCGGGAAGACCCGGCGTCCGTTTCGGCTTATGATCCGGCAAGAGACTGGCGCACAGCGCCCCGCCGGAGTGCGAGAAGGACCCTGTTCCATGACTGAGGCATCCACCCCCGCCGCGCCCGCATCCGGCAAGGACCGGGTCATCATTTTCGACACCACCCTGCGGGACGGCGAGCAGTGCCCCGGCGCCTCCATGACCTTCGAGGAGAAGCTGGACGTGGCCGCCCTCCTCGACGAGATGGGCGTGGACGTGATCGAGGCGGGCTTTCCCATCGCCTCCATCGGCGATTTCGAGAGCGTGGCCGAGATCGCCCGCCGGGCGAAGAACGCCACCATCGCCGGCCTCTCGCGCGCCGCGCTCAACGACATCGACCGCTGCGCCGAGGCGGTGAAGCACGCGCGCCGCGGGCGCATCCACACCTTCCTGTCCACCTCCCCCGTGCACATGAAATACAAGCTCCAGAAGGAGCCGCACGAGGTGCTGGAGATGGTCGTCGCCTCCGTCACCCGCGCCCGCAACCATGTGGAGGACGTGGAGTGGTCGGCCGAGGACGGCACCCGCACCGAGATGGACTTCCTGTGCCGCTGCGTGGAGGCCGCCATCAAGGCCGGGGCCACCACCATCAACATTCCCGATACGGTGGGCTACACCACCCCGTCCGAATATGAGGCCCTGTTCCGCACCGTGATCGAGCGGGTGCCCAATTCCGACAAGGCCATCTTCTCCGTCCACTGCCACGACGACCTGGGCATGGCCGTGGCCAATTCCCTGGCGGGCCTGGCCGGCGGCGCGCGGCAGATCGAGTGCACCGTCAACGGCATCGGCGAGCGGGCCGGCAATGCGGCGCTGGAAGAGGTGGTGATGGCCATCGAGACCCGCTCGGATGTGCTGCCCTATCGCTCGGGCATCAACACCCGGATGCTCACCCGCGCCTCCAAGCTGGTGTCGGCGGTGACCTCCTTTCCGGTGCAGTACAACAAGGCCATCGTCGGCCGGAACGCCTTCGCCCACGAGAGCGGCATCCACCAGGACGGCATGCTGAAGCATACCCAGACCTACGAGATCATGACGCCGGAGAGCGTCGGCGTCTCCAAGACCTCGCTGGTCATGGGCAAGCATTCCGGCCGCGCCGCCTTCCGCGACAAGCTGAGGACCATGGGCTACGAGCTGGGCGAGAACGCCCTCAACGATGCCTTCACCCGCTTCAAGGACCTCGCCGACCGCAAGAAGGTGGTCTATGACGAGGACATCGAGGCGCTGGTGGACCAGGAGATCGCCGCCGCCCACGATCGCATCAAGCTCATCTCCTTGTCGGTCATCGCCGGCACGCGCGGGCCCCAGCGCGCCACCATGAAGCTGGAGGTGGACGGCCAGGTGCGCACCGAGGAGGCCGAGGGCAACGGGCCGGTGGACGCCACCTTCAACGCCATCAAGGCGCTGGTGCCGCACGCCGTGAAGCTCGACCTCTACCAGGTGCATGCCGTGACCGAGGGCACCGACGCGCAGGCGGAAGTCTCCGTGCGGCTGGAGGAGAACGGCAAGGCGGTGACCGCCCGCTCGGCGGACCCCGATACGCTGGTGGCCTCCGCCCAGGCCTACATCACCGCCCTCAACAAGCTGCAGATGAAGCGCCAGACCATGAACCCGCAGACCGCGGTGGGCTGAGCCCCTCCCGCCTCGCGCGCACCCTGAAGGCCGCCCCGCCCGGGCGGCCTTTTTCTTGCCCGCGCCCCGCCCGGCGGTGCGGCGGGGCGCGGGCGGACGGGAGGTATATGGGGATTTTCACCGGTCGGCCGCGGCCGGGCCGGGGCCGGCAACGGCAGTGGCGTGTCTCGGGGCGACTTGCATCCGGCCGGCGTTCTTCATTTTTTCTTAACCACTTGTGCCGCGAGGCCGGACCCTGCCGGGTGGCGCGGGGGTGCCCCTCCCGCCGCCGGGGGGCGCCCGCCATGCCGCAGTGCGGCGGCGTTTGCACCTTGACGCCCGGCGCCGGGAGACTTTCAAAGGAGTAAGGCAAGCATTCTGAACAATCAGCGGGAGGAGAAGACGATGCGCATCCTGTCAGCGGCGGTGGCGCTTGCGGCGGCATTCGGGCTTTCCACGGCGGCCGGCGCCCAGGACTACCCCAGCCGGCCCATCACCATGGTGGTGCCGTTCGCGGCCGGCGGGCCCACCGACACGGTGGCGCGTCTGGTGGCCGAATCCATGTCCAAGTCCCTCGGCCAGCAGGTGATCGTGGAGAATGTGGGCGGCGCCGGCGGCACCCGCGGCGCGGGCCAGGTGGCGAAGGCCGCGCCGGACGGCTACACCGTGCTCCTGCACCATATCGGCCAGGCCACCTCGGCCAGCCTCTACCGCAAGCTGCCCTACAATCCCGCCACGGACTTCGAGGCGGTGGGCCTCGTCACCGCCGTGCCCATGACCATGATCGCCAAGACCGCCCTTGAGCCCAAGGACCTGCCCGGCCTGGTGGCCTTCGTGAAGGCGAACAAGGACAAGGTGACCTATGGCAATGCCGGCGTCGGCTCGGCCTCGCACCTGTGCGGCATGCTCTTCATGTCCACCGTGGGCACCCAGATGACCACCGTCCCCTATCAGGGCACGGGCCCGGCCATGAACGACCTGGTGGGCGGCCAGATCGACCTCATGTGCGACCAGACCACCAACACCACCGGCCAGATCAAGGGCGGCAAGGTGAAGCCCTATGCGGTGACCACCAAGGACCGGGTGAAGTCCCTGCCGGAGGTGCCCACCATGCAGGAGGGCGGCCTGAAGGATTTCGAGGTGGCCGTGTGGCACGGCGTGTACGCGCCCAAGGGTACGCCCAAGGCGGCGGTGGACAAGCTGAACGCCGCCCTCAACACCGCGCTTGAAGACCCCAAGGTGGTGGCCCGCTTCGCCGACCTCGGCACCGAGCCGGAGCCGAAGGACCGCCGCAGCCCCGCGTTCCACCAGCAGTTCCTGATCGCCGAGATCGCCAAGTGGAAGCCGGTGATCCAGGCCGCCGGGGTCTATGCCGACTGATGACGCCGGCGGGCGGCGCAGGCCGCCGCCCGCCCCTGCGCCGGGACGACGCGCATCCGGCACGACGGCACCGGGACGCGGCACAGCCAGCCCGGGCCGCCAACAAGCAACAACGACCTGAAAAGACAGGGATCATTGAGGGGACATGAATATCATCCGCAATCCGAAGGATGTCCTTTCGGGACTCCTCTTCATCGCCCTTGGCGGCCTGTTCGCCTGGCAGACGCTGGACCTGCCCATGGGCACGGCGGTGCGCATGGGGCCGGGCTATTTCCCGCTGCTGCTGGCCGGCCTGCTGGGCGGGCTGGGGCTGGTGGTGCTCATCAACGGCCTGCGCTTCCCGGGCGAGATGCCGAGCGGCGTCGCCTGGCGCGGCCTGCTCATCCTCACCGCTGCGGTGGTGATCTTCGGCTTCGCCATGCGGCCCCTGGGCTTCCTGCCGGCGGTGGTGATCGCCGTGTTCCTCTCCGCCTTGGCGAGCTCGAAATTCAACATTGTGACGGCCCTGTCCATCACCGTGGTGATGGCCGTGTTCTCCTGGGCGGTATTCATCAAGGGGCTTGGGCTGCCCCTGCCTCTGCTCGGCCCCTGGCTCGGCGGATATTGAGGAGCGGCCGGTGGAACTCATTGACAATCTGACCCTCGGGTTTTCCGTCGCCCTTTCGTTCCAGAACATCCTGTATTGCTTCGTGGGCGTGCTTCTGGGCACCCTCATCGGCGTGCTGCCGGGGCTGGGGCCCATCGCCACCATCGCCATGCTGCTGCCCATCACCTTCGGCCTGCCGCCGGTGTCGGCGCTGATCATGCTGTCGGGCATCTATTACGGCGCGCAATATGGCGGCTCCACCACCGCCATCCTCATCAACCTGCCGGGCGAATCCTCCTCGGTGGTCACCGCCATCGACGGCCACCAGATGGCCAAGAAGGGCCGGGCCGGGGCGGCGCTGGCCACGGCCGCGCTGGGCTCCTTCTTCGCCGGCACGGTGGCGACCTTCCTGCTGGCGGTATTCGCCCCGCCGCTGGCCAACCTCGCGCTCCAGTTCGGGCCGCCGGAATATTTCTCCCTCATGGTGCTCGGCCTTGTCGCCTCGGTGACTTTGGCCTCCGGCTCGGTGGTCAAGGCCATCGCCATGATCGTGCTGGGCCTCTTGCTGGGCCTGTCGGGCCAGGACATCTATACCGGCGCGCCGCGCTTCACCTTCGACATGCAGGAACTGGCCGACGGCTTCGACTTCGTGGCCATCGCCATGGGCATGTTCGGCATCGGCGAGATCATCCGCAATCTGGAGGACGAGCACCAGCGCTCGCTGGTGGCTTCCAAGGTGAAGAGCCTGATGCTCACCAAGGAGGAATTCAAACGCATCATCGCCCCGGTGCTGCGCGGCACCGCGCTGGGCTCGTTCCTGGGCATCCTGCCCGGCGGCGGCGCCATGCTCTCCTCCTTCGCCGCCTATTCCATCGAGAAGAAGATCTCCAAGCGGCCGCAGGAGTTCGGCCGCGGCGCCATCGAGGGCGTGGCGGGGCCGGAAAGCGCCAACAATGCGGGCGCCCAGACCTCCTTCATCCCCATGCTCACCCTGGGCATCCCCTCCAACCCGGTGATGGCGCTGATGATCGGCGCACTGATCATCCAGGGCATCACCCCGGGCCCCAACGTGGTCACCGAGAAGCCGGACCTGTTCTGGGGCGTCATCGCCTCCATGTGGATCGGCAATTTCATGCTGGTGCTGTTGAACCTGCCGCTGATCGGGCTGTGGGTGCGGCTGCTCACGGTGCCCTACCACGTCCTGTTCCCGGCCATCGTCGCGTTCTGCTGCATCGGCGTCTACAGCGTGAACAACAATACGTTCGACGTGTATTCCATGGCCCTGTTCGGGGTGCTGGGCTACGCGCTGGTGAAGCTGGATTGCGAGCCGGCGCCGCTGCTGCTGGGCTTCGTCATCGGCCCCATGCTGGAGGAATACCTGCGCCGCGCCATGCTGATCTCCCGCGGCGATCCCCTGGTGTTCGTGTCGCGGCCCATCTCCGCCATCCTGCTGGCGCTGGCGGCCGCAGCCCTGGTGGTGGTGCTGCTGCCCTCGGTGCAGAAGACCCGCGAGGAAGCCTTCAAGGAATAGGCCGCAGGCCGGGCGGGGGCCGTGCTTGCCCCCCCGCCTGCGCCGCCCCTGTGCAGGGCATCCACAGTATGTGGAAATCTTCACGCCGCGCCCTTGCCAGCCCCCCGGGCATTTGCTACACGAACGCCTCCTTTCGGGGCCACCTCCGGAACGGGCGCATAGCTCAGTTGGTAGAGCAGCTGACTCTTAATCAGCGGGTCCTAGGTTCGAGCCCTAGTGCGCCCACCATTCCATCCCAAGATTTCAGGCGGATTGCCGTTTCAGTTGCAGGAACTGAAGCGGTTTTCACCATGTCTTGCGGACGGGCCGCAAGGCGCGGCGCCGGGGAGCCCACCTTCCGCCGCGCCACAGCGTGCCGATGGCCGCGGCCCTGCCGTCAGGCGACCGGGGCGGGCGCGCGGGGGGTGACGCCGAAGGCGTGGCACAGGCGCGCCCAGGCGTCCGGGGACCCGGGCAGCCCGAATCGCAGCCAATGGGGCCGGTCCGGGAAGGGGCGCACCAGAATGCCGGCGCGCCCGAGACGCTGGAACCAGCCTGCGGCCTCGCGGGAGGCCGCCAGCCGGTAGAGGCTGGTGCCGCCGACAAGCTCAAGGCCGGCCTCGCGCAAAACCCCATCGAGGCACCGCGCGGCGGCATCGAGCCGAAGGCGGGTCGCCTCCAGCCAGGCGTCATCCGCAAGGGCGCGGGCGCCGATGGCGATGGCCGGCCCCGACACCGCCCACGGCCCCATCATCGCCCGCAGACGCCCGGATTGGGCCGGGGCGGCCACGGCAAATCCCAGGCGAAGGCCGGCGAGGCCATAGGCCTTGCCGAAGGAGCGCAGCACGATCGCGCCCGCGTCTGGCAGATGCGGCACCAGGCTTGCGGAAGGGCGCACCACATCCATGAAGGCCTCGTCCACGATCAAGGTCCGCTCCCGTGCGGCAAGCTGCGCGGCCACCGCCAAAAGATCCGCAACGGGGACGACGCGCCCGTCGGGATTGTTCGGATTGACGATGACGGCGACATTGATGTCCGCAGCGGTGAGATCGCCGATGTGGTCCACCACGCGCACCGTGGCACCCGCCGCACGCCAGCAGGCGGCATGCTCCTGGTAGCTGAAGCCGAGAACCGCCACCTGGCGTGCGGGGATGAGCCGGGGGAGAAGCTGGATGAGGGCCTGCGTGCCCGGAGCCGAGACGACGGCGGCGGGGCGCGCGGCGCCATAGGCGGCAGCGGCACCCTGCTCCAGCGCCGCCACGTCCGCCGCGGCCGGCAGCCGGGAGAAGGCCGAGGGGGCAATGGCTCCGACCGGATAGGCGTGCGGATTGATGCCGGTGGACAGGTCCAGCCAGGGCTCCGGCGCGCCCGGAAACAGGGCCCGCGCCGCGGCGAGGTCGCCGCCATGGAACACGCGTGCGGGCTCGCCCGGAGGCCTTTGGCCGCGCGCCTCAGCACTCTTGCCCGATGCAGCCATCGGCATGCGCTCCCCTCCTCGTCCCGCACCCGTCGCCAGAGCGCGATCCGATCAAATTGACTCAATTTGATCGGTGAATCGCCCTCTCACTTAAGGATAGAGAACGCGTGATCCGACCAGCTTGCGGTGCAAGCTGATCGGCGCGTGCTCTAGACCCTGCGATCCAAGCCGCTTCAGACGCGGATCACCCAGGCCGATCATGCAGATGGAGGACCTTCAGAGGCGCGCGTCAACCCGGTGCAGAGGGCCCCGGGGCGGTAGAAGGCCCGCTGGGGAGAGCGGCCGGCGGGCCTTTCACCGCGCGGCGGCGGCGGGGGAGGCGGTGGCGGCACCCCCGCGCCCCCGGCGTCGCCCCGCTCTCCACCCCGTAGGGGGGCGGGTGGCCCGAGGGGAGGCGGGCGATGGCGGCGGGATCAAGATTGAGGTGCTGCGCCACCGGGACCGGCGGGGTGTGGGTCCGCCAGTCGGTGACGAGCAGGGTGTTGTATTCCGACTGCCGGCCGTCATCGAAGGCGATCACGAACTCGCAGCCGTCCGGCCCCGGCCCCTGCAGCGAATGGGGGTAGCCCGGCGGGACATACCAGATGTCGCCGGCTTCCACGTCCGCCGGTCATCGCGGTCCCATACCTGCGGATGATGGCGCCATATGGAGATATGCGCCGGATAAATGACAGTAAAATTGATAGGTATCTTTTGTGGTTATAAGTTTAATTCATCTAAAACGGAGTAACCGACATGTCCATCAAGTCCTCTGTCCTTGCCATCGGCCTCGCTGCCGCCGTCCTCGCCACTGCCGGCGCCGCCGTCGCCGGGCCGGGCATCACCCGGGAGAACCGCGAGTAGGTCGCCTTCGCCGTCCAGGAGCAGAAGTCGCCCCTCACCGGCGCCGCGGCCGCCCGCTTCCGTGCGGAGCTGAAGCAGCCGGGTGCCTTCGGCGCGCCGGGTCCCTGTTACCTGAACGAGGCGCCCTTCAGCTCCGAAAATCCGCACCGGGGCGCGGCCCAGGACGCCACCGACGAGTGAGGGGCGAAGCCGCCTCCGGCCTGCCGGATGACGGCAGGCCCGGCGCAGGTGCGCGCAAGCGGGGTCGCTTCGGCGGCCCCGTTTTCCTGTCCGGCCGGGCGCGGGTGGGCGCCAACATGCTTTTCCTCGCGGGGCTCTGGACCTATTGAGGCAGGGCACATAGCCGGAGCCGCCCATGACGCCCGAGGATTTCGCCGCCAGCATCCGCACCATCAAGGACTATCCCAAGCCGGGCATCCTCTTCCGTGACATCACCACGCTCCTCGGCGACGCCCGCGCCTTCCGCCGGGCGGTGGATGAGCTGGTGCAGCCGTGGGCGGGCTCCAAGATCGACAAGGTGGCGGGCATCGAGGCCCGCGGCTTCATCCTCGGCGGGGCGGTGGCCCACCAACTGTCCGCCGGCTTCGTGCCCATTCGCAAGAAGGGCAAGCTGCCGCACCAGACGGTGCGCATGGCCTATGCCCTCGAATATGGCGAGGACGAAATCGAGATGCATGTGGACGCCATCACCCCCGGCCAGCGGGTGCTGCTGGTGGATGATCTCGTGGCCACCGGCGGCACCGCCCTGGGCGCGGTGAAGCTGCTGCGCAGTTGCGGCGCGCAGGTGGAGGCCGCCTGTTTCATCGTGGACCTGCCGGACCTCGGCGGGGCCGAGGTGCTACGCCAGGCCGGGGTGGCGGTGCGCACCCTGGTGGCCTTTCCCGGCCACTGACGGCCGGGCGTCCCCTTACACCGCGGTGGCCAGCGCCGGCTGGCTCCGGCGCGCGGCGGCGGCGGCGAGGGCGGCGTCATATTCGCGGGCAAGGCGCGCGCACAGCTCGCCCGCGCCGGGAATATCCGCCACGGCGCCCACGCCCTGGCCGGCCGACCACACATCGCGCCAGGCCTTGGCCTCGCTCGCCATGTCGAGGCCGGCATGCTTCACCAGATTGGCGGGATCGAGCCCGGCCCGCACCATGGACGGCCTGAGGAAGTTGGCGTTCACGCCGGAGATGGCGTCGGTATAGACCACGTCGTCGGCGCTGGAGGCCACCAGCATGTCCTTGAACTCGGGCGGAGCGAGGCTTTCCCGGGTGGCGATGAAACGGGTGCCCAGATAGGCAAGGTCGGCGCCCATCACCTGCGCCGCCGCGATATGCGCGCCGGTGGACATGGCGCCCGAAAGCACCAGCGTGCCGGCGAACACCCGGCGGATCTCGCCCAGGAGCGCGAACGGGCTCAGCGTGCCCGCATGCCCGCCGGCCCCCGCGGCCACGGCGATGATGCCGTCCACGCCGGCTTCGGTCGCCTTTTCCGCATGGCGCCGGCTGATGACGTCGTGGAACACCAGGCCGCCATAGGAATGCACCGCATCCACCACGTCGCGCACCGCCCCGAGGGAGGTGATG
Organism: Xanthobacter sp. AM11; assembly: GCF_047444035.1. NCBI lineage: Bacteria > Pseudomonadati > Pseudomonadota > Alphaproteobacteria > Hyphomicrobiales > Xanthobacteraceae > Xanthobacter > Xanthobacter sp. AM11. Next base: position 339,724 of record NZ_JBLAOA010000001.1, on the reverse strand, counting down.
ACGAGGGGAACCTTCTTCTCCACCGTCACCGCCAGATCGGCCGCAAGCCGTGCATTGGTCTTGTGGACGATGAGGTTGACGCCGAACGGCGCGGCCCCCGGCGCGGCGGCGAGCCGGCCCGAGATGGTGTCGAGCCAGTCGCCATAAAGCGCGGTGGAGCGGGCATTCAGGGCCGGAAAGGTTCCGAGCACGCCGGCGCGGCAGGTCTCCGCCACCAGGTCCGGCCCGCTGACGAGGAACATGGGGGCGGCGATGGCGGGCACGGCGAGCCGTCCCTCGAAGGCGGGGGGCAGGGGCATGGGCACTCCTCCAGGACCATTGCGTGCGCGCCATCTGGCGTGGCGCGTGTGTCCGGCCCTCGCGGCGCCGGTATCGCCGCGCAGTTGAACGGCAGTGGCCGCTTCTGTCAATCAGGTGCCGTAATCGGAAGATACCGGCAGGCTACGTCACATCGTCCGCCCGGCGGTTGCGCCATTGCAGGGCATCGGGCGGCACCAGCAGGTTGAGGGCGCCGGGAGCGACGGCATAGCGCAGCGGCAGGCCTTCGCGGGTCACCTCGCCATCGGTGGCCACCCAGGCGCGCCGGCGGCGGGCATGGATGGTGACGCGCCGTGCGGTGAAGGCGCGGATGCCGGGCTTGTCGCGCCAGGCGTCCACCAGCACCTCGGCCCCGGTCTTCAGCCGCGCCAGCGTGCCGCGATCCTCCGCCACCAGCACTTCCAGCAGCCCGCCATCCAGCCGCGACCGATGCCAGCCGGGCGCGTCGAAGGCATTGACGGTGACGAGGGCGGCGTAGGCCTCGATGGGCTCACGCACGCCGGCCACCTCCACCTCCAGGGAGATCCGCCCGGAGCGCAGCAGCGCCTTGCCAAGGGCGAGGACCCAGCCGATCACCCGCCCGCGCTGCTCGCGCAGCTGCTCGCGGGCGAGGGCCATCTGGCTGAAGAAGCCGAGGCCGGAGACGCCGTGGAACGGGCGCCCGTTCACCATGCCCACGTCCACCTTCATGGGGCGTGCCGCATTGAGGGCGGCCAGCGCCCCGGGCAGGTCGCGCGGCAGGCCGATGTCGTAGGCCAGGAGGTTCATCGTCCCCAGCGGCAGCACGCCCAGCGTCACATCGGTGTTGGCGAACACGGAGGCGGCATAGGAAACCGTTCCATCGCCGGCACCCACCACCACCGTGTCGTAGCCCTCGCGGGGGGCGGAGGAAATGAGTCGGGTCATGTCGTGCCCCTGCGCCACCACCACTTCCACATCTCTGTCCTGCCGGGTCAGCGCCGCATCCACGGTTCGGCGGACCCGTTCGGGGCCGAGATCGCGCACGGTTCCGGCTTTGGCATTGAGTACGACCCGCATTCGCCGCATCGTGGTCCCCCTCACGACCAGAACAAGCGCTGGCCCGATAATCCGGTTCCCACGCCGGCGGCGCCGGGGCCTCCTTCGAGGGAACCGACCATATGTCCACCGCCTCCCCTCCGACCCGCGCCTCATCCATCCTGCGGCTGCGCGCCGGGCTGCTCCTGCTTCTGGCCTCCATCGTGCTGTGTGGTGCCGGCGGCAATTTTGTGGCGCGCCAGTTCGGCCTGGGCCTGGGCTGGGCGGTGCTGTTGTCCATCGTCATCTGGATCGGGGTGGGCATGCTGATGGCGCGCCTGGATTCGCGCATCTATTACGGCGCGGCGGTGGCGATCACGGCGCTGCTCGCTTATCTCGTCTATGATTTCTCCACCTCTGCCTTGGGCTGGTCCGGCACGGTGTCGCTGGTGCTGGCGGCGGTGGCAACCGCCCTCCTCGGCGTGACCTTCCAGGATTTCCGGCGGCTGAAGCATGAGCTGCGCCTCTGGGCCTATCGCAAGTAGCGGTATCGCATCTTTGGAGGTATCTGAAGGCTCCCGCGGCGCGCTTCGGCTTGACTTTCGCAATTTGCAAAGACCAACTGCGCCACAACCACGGGAAGCTCCGGGACGCCCCGGCATCTGCAGGCTCGGCTCCAGCAGGTGCCCTGAATGGGCCAAGACTAAGGCAGGACATGTTCGGAATTCGGCTCTATCTCTTTACCGGGCCGGCCGTATCCCTCATCGTCGGCCTGGTCTGCCTGACGGTGTGGTTCAATGACCACCGGCGGCGCTACCTGCTCTTCTTCGCCGCCGCTTTCATCGCCTACGCCCTGGCGGCCCTGTCCCAGATGCTGAGCCTGCCGCCGGACACGGGCGCCAACACCATGGTCTCGGCCATCATCTATACCTTTGCCGTGCTGTGCACGGTGGAGGGGCTTCTCACGCGGTTCGACAAGGGCGGGGCGAGCCCGGTGCTGATCGCCCTCGCCGGGCTTGTCGTTGTCTGCATCTATTACTTCTTCTATTTCGACAGAAATCTTGTCGCGCGGATCTATGTGCAGAATTTCGGCTACGGAATCATGTTCCTGATCGCGACGGCGCAGGTCTTCGCGGTAGAGCGGCGGCGCTGGGTGGATGCCCTGCTGTTCTGGATCTTCGCCCTGTTCGGATTGCATTTCTTCCTTCGCACCCTTGTCACCATGTCCATGTCCGCGGACATCCAGCGCATCGACCAGATGGTGAAGGACGGCGCCGGGAGGGCCGAGCTCGGCGCGGTGTTCGAAGGCTCGCCCTTCTGGCAGATCCTGAACTTCTCGCTGCTGGTGAGTGTCATCCTCATGGCCCTGGCGCTGATCGCGGTGGTGACCATGGACATCATCGAGGACCTGAAAAGGGAAGGCCGGGCCGATCCCCTGACCGGCCTTTCCAACCGCCGCGGCTTCGATGTGCAGGCGGCGGCGCTGTTCGCCGATTCCTCCGCCCACCCGTTGAGTGTGGTCTTCTGCGACATCGACCGGTTCAAGTCGATCAACGACACCTACGGCCATTCGGTGGGCGACCGGGTGCTCGCCGCGGTGGGCGGCATCGTCGCCGCCGAGCTTGGCCCGAAGGATGTGGCGGCACGGCTGGGGGGCGAGGAGTTCGTTCTGCTCCTGGCGAACACCAACCGCTCCGGCGCCGCCATGGTCGCCGAGCGGCTGCGGAGCGAGCTGGAGCTGGGCCATTTCCCCGCGCTGCCGCAGCATGCGGTGGTCACGGCCAGCTTCGGCGTGGCGGAACGCATGGCGGGGGAGGAGCTTCTGGTCCTGCTCCATCGCGCCGACCAGATGGTCTATGTGGCCAAGCGCGCCGGCCGCAACCGCATCGAGGTGGATGACGGGCGTGTCGATCCCTCCCGGCCTGCCGCTCCCCGCCCGCGCGACTTCGGCGACGGCGCGGCCGGCGAAGCGGGTTGATCCAGATCAAAGTTGCCGGGGACGCCGCTGCCTAGCCTTCCAGAAAATGGAAAGCGGGAGCGAAACATGCCTACCCAGACCGCCATTGTCGTTGCCGGCGTCGTCATCGCCTTCAGCAGCTTTGCCATCATCCTCGCCTGGGCGGATCGTTATACCAGCCGTGGCAAGGGCTCGTAGGCGTTCCGCCGGCGGCGGCGCACCCGCGGTTTTCTCCTGCGGTGGCGCGCACTATCCTGCGCATCCGGGTTCCGGTTCGGGCGTTGGTGCGCCACGCTGCGGGCGGAGCGTCGCCGGTCCGCCGGCAGGTGCCGCACGACCGTGGCGGCGGGGCTTCGTGAGGGGGGCTTCATGCGCGTGCAAGTCATCGGCGGGATGCGGGACCGGGGCAGGGCGGACAGGGGCCAGGCGGACAGGGATCAGGCGGGCCGGCGCGCCGGGCGCGTGCCCGGCCGGGCGGTGCTGGCGCTGGCGTGCACGCTGGCGACTCCGGCCGCCGCCAGCGGCAGCTTCGAATGCAATGTCGAAGACAAGGCGGTGTCCGTCACGGCGGCCGCCGCTTTTTCCCATGGCTTCGGCGAGGCGCTCAACAATTTCCGGGCCAGCGTCGAGCTCAAGGCCCGGCCTCCCGGCGCGACCACCCCCGCCGCCCCGCTGGAGCTGGATGCGCAGGCGCTGGTCCACCACTGGCTCCATGGGCGCGAGCTGAAGCTGCGGCTGTATCACGAGGGGCCGGAGACGCCCGGCGCGGCGCTGGAGCTGGTGATCGAGACGCGCCGGCAGGCGGGCGACGAAACCGCCTATGCCGGCCGCTATCACCTCACCATCACCGAGCCGGGCAAGGATGGAGCGCCGGCCCGGGAGCGCAGCTACAAGGGCCGGGCGTCGTGCTCGGTGGGGTGAAGCGCTCCGGGGCGGGCGCGGTGGCGGCGCTGCTCGCGCCGGCCTGGGGCCTGGCCGCGGACGTGCCTCTGCCGGCGTTCGACTGCGCCGGCATCCTCGGCTCGCAGGCGAGCCACGCGGCCCTCGCCCGGCATTTCGGCCCGCGCAACGTGGTGTTCGCCACCGTTCCGGCCGCCGAAGGCACCACGGCGCAGGCCACCGTGCTGTTTCGCGGCGATCGGGAACGGCGGGCGGAGATCGAATGGCGGGACATGGCCCGCCGCCGCGCGCCGGCCTCGGTCACGGTTGGCGAGGGCAGCCGCTGGCAAACGCCCGAGGGCATCGGCGTGGGCGCGCGGCTGGAGGAGGTGGAGGCCGCGAACGGCGGGCCCTTCATCCTCGCCGGCTTCGGCTGGGACTATGCCGGCACCGTCTATGACTGGGAGGGCGGGCGCCTCGCCCGCACCGGGTGCCGGCTGATCCTGCGCTTCGAGCCGGCGGCGGGGATGGGCGAGGGGCTGGACGGCGACCGGGACTTCCGCTCGGATTCCCCCGCCATGCGGGCGGCGCGGCCGGTGGTCCGCGAAATGCTGCTGCTGTGGGATTGAGCCAGCCGCTCGGTCATTCGCGGCCCTGCCATGCGCACGCAAAAGCGCTTCGCACTTTTCCCGGATTTGCTCTAGATGCGGATCTGCCCATAGTGAACGGCCCGTGCGGTTCACCATGGGTCCTTCAGCCGCCGCTCCTTGAAAGATCAAAGGGCGAACCACCGCTTGAGACGGGAACCATGAGCCCTGCGGATGCGCCCCGCCCCGAAGCCCAGGCCCCCGGCAATGCCCAGGCCCCCGGCGGTGCCGATGCCGCGCCGGCCCCGTTCTGGCGCACCACGCCCCTTGCCGCTATGACCGCGCAGCAGTGGGAAAGCCTTTGCGACGGCTGCGGGCGCTGCTGCCTGGTGAAGCTGGAGGACGAGGACAGCGGAGCCATCGCCTATACGGACGTGGCCTGCCGCCTCTTCGACACCGCAACCTGCCGCTGCGGCGACTATGAACGGCGCTCGGAGCATGTGGAGGACTGCGTTCGGCTGACCCCGGAGGCCGTCGCCACCCTGTCCTGGCTGCCGCCCACCTGCGCCTACCGGCTGGTGGCGGAGGGCCGGGACCTGCCCTTCTGGCACCCGCTGGTTTCCGGCACCGCCGGCAGCGTTGCCGCGGCGGGCATCTCGGTTGGCGGAAAGGTGTCGGGGCTGGAAACGCAGTTCGGCCTGTTCGAGCTGGTGGATCACATCGTCGCCTGGCCGGTGCGCTGGCCGAAGGGGGCGAAGGGCAAAGCCGCGCCAGCAAAGGCCGCCGGCCGCCGGCCGTCCCGCGCCGGCCGCGCGGCGGGTGCGGGCGAAGGGGGGCCGGAAGCGGCGCCCGGAGGGCCGGGCTCCAGCTCGGACTGATCGCGGGGCGTCAAGGCGCCGCGCGGGCCGGCGCCTATTGGGCGGCGCTGCGCTTCTTGCGCGGCTCCACCGGGGCCGGTTCGATGAGGGCGCGGCAGTCCTCCGCCTTCAGCGGCTCGCCGAACACCACGCCCTGCCCGTATTCGCAGCCGAAATGCGTCATCTCCGCCGCCTGCGCGTCCTTCTCCAGGCCCTCGGCCATCACATCCATGCCGAGGTCGTGGGCAAGGTCGATCATGGCGCCGACGATCACCGGGCGGGCGGCGCGGGCCGGGCCCTTGGCGGTGTCGTGCACGAAGCGCGGGTCGATCTTCACGCAGTCGAAGGGGAAGCGCTGGAGATAGGCGAGGGAGGAATAGCCGGTGCCGAAATCGTCCAGGCACAGGCCGGCCCCCAGCTCGCGCATCCGCCCCAGCACCACGGCGGCATATTCGGGGTTCTCCATCACCAGGCTTTCGGTCACCTCCAGCTTCAGCGAGCCGGGGGCCACGGTGTTGCGGGCGAGCACGGATTTCAGATCCTGGATCAGGTCGTGCCGCAGCAATTGCCGGGAGGAGACGTTCACATGCATGAACAAGGGCGGGTCCACCCGCAGCAGGCGCTGCCACTGGCCCAGCTGGCGCGCCGCCTGGTCCAGCACGAACAGGCCGAGATCGAGGATGAGGCCGGTTTCCTCCGCCAGCAGCAGGAATTCGGAAGCCGCCAGCTCGCCGAGGCGCGGGTGATCCCAACGCATGAAGGCCTCGAACCCGCCGATGGCGCGGTCGCCCAGGCGCACGATGGGCTGGTAGCGCACCGAGATCTGGTTCTTGTCCAGCGCCTCGCGCAGCTCGCCTTCCAGCACCACCCGGTCGATCTTCTGCTGGCGCATGGCGGGGCGGAACACCTCGATGCGGTCGCCGCCAATGCGCTTGCCATAATACATGGCCAGCTCGGCGTCCTTCAGCACCTCGTCGCGCTTGGATTGGTCCGGGCCGGACAGGACGAGGCCGATGGAGGCGGTGACGAAGACCTCGCGGTCGGCGAACGCGATGGGCGCGCGCAGGGACCGGCGCAGGGTGTCGGCAAAGGTGGTGATGCGCTCGGCGTCCCGCTCCGACAGGAGGATGAGGCCGAACTGGTCGCCGGAAATGCGGGCCAGCGTGTCCTGGGGCTTCAGCAGGCGCATGAGGCGGCGCGCCACCGTGAGCAGGATGGAATCGGCCACCGCCATGCCCACCTGCACGTTGATCTGCTTGAAGCGGTCGAGATCGATCACCATCAGCGTCGGCTTCACCCGGTCGTCCAGCCGGGCGAGGATGAGGGCCTGATGCAGGCGGTCGAGGAAGAGCTCGCGGTTGGGCAGGCCGGTGAGGTTGTCGCGCACCGCGTCGTGCAAAAGGCGCTCGGCGGCGATGCGCTCACCGGTCACGTCGGTGAGGGTGCCGATGCAGCGCACCACCTCGCCGTCGGTGCCCACCACCGGGCGCGCCTTCAGGTTGAAGGTAAGGTAGTGGCCGTCGATGGCCCTGAGGCGGAAGTCCTGGTCGATGCGGCCGCGGCGCTGGTCGATGATGCCGTCCAGCGTGGCGCGGAAGCGGTCGCGGTCGGCGGGGTGCAGCACCTCCAGCCAGCCGGCGGCCTCGGTTTCCAGCGAATGGTGCTTGAGGCCGAGGGCCTCCTCGGCTTCCGGCGAAGTATAGATGCGGTCGGTGTCCACATCCCAGTCCCACACGATGAGGCCGGAGCCAGCCAGCGCCAGCGCCCGGCGCTCCAGCTCCGAGGTGGAGCCCTGGATGCCGCCGATGCCGGCAAAGGCGTGCTGCATCACCGTGAAGCCGATGAGCATGACGATGAGCACGAGGCCGCCCGACAGGGCCGGGGCGGCGAGATCGTTGGTGACGAAGCCGGCCACCGTGAGGCCTGCCATCATCACCCACACCACCAGCAGCGACCAGGTGGGGATGATGAGCACGGCGCGGTCGTAGCCGTGCTGGCTGAGCCAGATCACCACGCCGAGCCCGGCCACCGCCACCGCCAGCAGCGAGAGCCGCGCGATGCCCGCGGCCACCGGCGCATCCAGCAGCGCCACCACCACCAGGGCGGCCAGGAAGGTGAGCCAGCCCGCCGCCACGTGCACATAGCGCACATGCCAGCGGTTGAGGTTGAGATAGGCGAACAGGAACACCAGCAAGGTGGCGGTGAGGATGGCCTCGCCCGCCGCACGCCAGAATTGCTCGGCAATGGGCGAAAGGCCGAACACCTTGGACCAGAAGGCGAAATCCAGCCCGATATAGCCCAGAACCGCCCACGCCAGCGCCGCCGCCGCCGGGAACATCACCGAGCCCTTCACCACGAACAGGATGGTGAGGAACAGCGCCAGAAGGCCGGCGATGCCGATGACGATGCCGTGGTAGAGGGTGAAGGCGTTCACCCGGTCCTTGTAGGCGTCCGGCTCCCACAGATGGAGCTGCGGCAGGTTGGGGCCGCCGAGCTCCGCCACGAAGGTCACGGTGGAGCCGGGGTCCAGGGTGATCAGGAACACGTCCGCGTCGGGCGCCGATTGCCGCTCGGGCTTGAAGCCCTGGCTCGGGGTGAGGGACACGAGGCGCCGGTTGCCCAAATCGGGCCAGAACAGGCCGGAGCCGGACATGCGGTAATGGGGCGCGACGATGAGGCGGTCCACCTGCTCGTCGGTATTGTTGGTGAGGGCGAAGGCGATCCAGTCCGCATGGCTGCGCCCGTCGGAGGTGGGCACCTCGATGCGCCGCACCACCCCTTCGGCATCCGGCGCGGTGGAGAGCTGGAAGCGCCCGTCGTCGGTGGTCTGGCGCTCCACGGCGGGCAGAAGGTCGGTGACCCGGGCGTCGAGGCGCAGCGCAACCGCCTCCATGGCGCCGGCGCCGGTGGGCGCGAGGGCGAGAACGAGGGCGACGGCCAGAGCGAGAACGCCAGCGAGGAACGAGCGCAAATTCTAGGTCTCCGCACCCGGTGCTCCGCCGGGCCGAGGTTCAGGCAGGACGGCACGATGGCGAAGATGCACCGCAGCGCGCAGGCGCATCGAGCTTCAGCTTATCCGAAGACGGCGCCGGCGCGAAACCGGAACATCCCGATCCACGATTCGTCTCATCTAGCCAAGCCGCAAGGCCGGAGCAAGGCGCCTTCTCCCGCCGGCCGGGCTGGCGGTGCGAGGGCGCGGGCCGGGTCCCGGACTGAACACCGGGCGCGGCGGGGCTTCCTCGCGCTGCGCCGCGGGCGTTCAAAATGACGATGCGCGCCATGCCGGCGCGCATCGAAAGGGGCTCGCCCGGGGCGATCAGAAGAAGCGGCGGGCCGGGTCACGCTCTTCGCCGCCGAGGGGGGCGGGCTCGCGCGAGAGGCGGGCGGCCTCCTCGCGGCGCACATATTCGGAGAAGGGGTCCATCACCTCCTCCTCCACCTGCGCCACGACGGCTTCCAGGGGCTCCGGCGACACCGGGGCATGGGCCTGCACCGGTGCGCGGGGGGCGATGCGGGGCTCGTCGAGGGGCACGGCGCGTTCCGAATCCGTGGTGCGCGAGGCCTTGGCGTCGAGCCACGGCAGCGGATAGGGCGAGGCGATGAAGGCCACGCCGTCGTCCTGCTCCCAGGCGATCATGTGCACCGCCTCATCCGCCGGCATGCCCGGCAGGGAGAACATCTGCGGCATGTCCCGCGCGGTGCCGGTCCAGCCGATCGCGTGGGCGAGCTGGAACGCCTCGTCCAGAAATGCAGTCACTGCGGCGAGACGATCGGCCCGCAGGGACTGGGTGAAATCCACGTCCAGCAGGCGGCGGAGATAGGTCTCCACGCTGTCGCCCGCGGCCCATTGGGCGCCGGAGGCGAACTGGTAGACGTAGACGCGCGGAGTGTCCATCACGCAGCTCCAAATGACATCGGCAGAGGCGCCCTCATATCAAAAAGCCCCTGGAAACACAAAAGCGGGGCCCATGGTTCCACCCGGAACACTTAAATCTTCGTGACCCGCACCCCGCGCGCGCCCTCAATCCCATTCCGGCGCCAGCCCCTGTGGGCTGACGAGGCGGCCGTCGGGTACCGCAAGGGCGGAGATGGCCGCCATCTCCCCGTCGGACAAGGCGAAGTCGAAGATGGCGAGGTTTTCCGCCGCCCGCGCCTCGCTCACCGTCTTGGAGAGGGCGACCACGCCGGGCTGCTGCACCAGCCAGCGCAGCACCACCTGCGCCACCGAGCGGCCATGCCCGGCGGCGATGGCGGCCAGCGTGCCGTCGGTGAACACTCTGCCGTCGGCCATGGCGTAGTAAGCGGTGACGCACAGGCCCGCCGCGCGGGCGGCCGCCATCACCTTCGACTGGTCGATAAAGGGGTGCACCTCGATCTGGTTGGTGACGAGGGGAGCCGCGGAAAGGCGCACCGCCTCGGCCATCAGGGCGGTGGTGAAGTTGGACACGCCGATGTGGCGCACCTTGCCGGCGGCCCGCACCTCGTTCAGCGCGCCGATCTGCTCGGCCAGCGGCACGGCGGTGCTGGGCCAGTGCAGCAGCAAGAGGTCCACATGATCGGTCCTGAGCTTTTTCAGGCTCTCGTCCACCGAGGCGAGGAAGGCGGCGCGGGGATAATTGGCCACCCACACCTTGGTGGTGAGGAACACCTCGGCGCGCGGGATGCCGGAGGCGGCGATGCCTTCGCCCACCTCCGCCTCGTTGCCGTAGATCTGGGCGGTGTCGATGTGGCGGAAGCCGAGTTTCAGCGCGTGCGGCACCATGCGCAGCGTATCGGCGGCGCTGACGCGGAAGGTGCCGAAGCCGAGGGCGGGAAGGCTGGCGCCGTTGGCGGTGACGGTGTGCATGGGGTGTCTCCCGGTTCAGGTTCAGGCTTGCGCCAGCGCGGGCCGCGCCCTGGCATCCAGCGCGCCGCTCCACAAGGTGAGCACGAGGGCCCCCGCCACCATGATGGCGCCGACCCAGGGCGTAGCGCCGAGGCCGAGGGGCGAGGCGACCACGAGGCCGCCGATCCACGCGCCCAGCGCGATGCCGAGGTTGAAGGCGGCGATGTTGAGGGCGGAGGCCGTGTCCACCGCCCCCGGACGATAGCGCTTCGCCAGCTCCACCACATAGATCTGCAGCCCGGGCACGTTGGCGAAGGACAGGAAGCCGAGGGCGGCAAGGGTGACCAGCGTCGCCACCGGCGAGGGGGCGGTGAAGGTGAACGCCACCAGCACGATGGACTGGGCCAGGAATAGGAAGGTGAGGGCCTTCACCGGGTCCTTGTCGGCGATGCGCCCGCCCGAGAGGTTCCCCACCGCGATGGCGGCGCCGTAGAGGATGAGGATCAGGCTCACCTGCGCGGCGGAGAAGCCGGTGATGCTCTCCAGGATGGAGGCGAGGTAGGTGAAGGCGACGAAGGTGCCGCCATAGCCCAGCGCAGTCATGGCGAAGACCAGGAGCAGCCGGCCCGCGCCGAGCACCCGCACCTGGTCGAGCAGCGCGGCGGGCGGCGCCTTGCGGATGTGCGCCGGCAGCAGCAGCGCGATGGCGAGCAGGGCCACCACCCCGAGCCCCGCCACCCCCCAGAAGGTGGCGCGCCAGCCGAAGCTCTGGCCGATGAAGGTGCCCAGCGGCACGCCGGTGACGATGGCCACCGTGAGCCCCATGAACATGAGGGCGATGGCCGAGGCGCGGCGGTTCTCCGGCACGAGGTCGGCGGCGATGGTGGCGCCCACCGCGAAGAACACCCCATGGGCGAAGGCTGAAAGCACCCGCGCCCCCAGCAGCATCCCGTAGGAGGGGCTGAGCGCGGCGGCGGTGTTGCCGGCGATGAACAAAGCCATGAGGCCCAGCAGCAGCGGCTTGCGCGCGATCCGCCCGGTGAGCGCGGTGAGGATGGGCGCGCCGAAGGTCACGCCCAGGGCATAGACGCTGACGATGAGGCCGGCGAGGGGCAGGGTGATGCCGAGGTCCCGGGCCACCGTGGGCAGGAGGCCGACGATGACGAACTCGGTGGTGCCGATGGCATAGGCGGCGATGGTGAGGGCGTAGAGCGCAATGGGCATGGCAGTCCCTTCCGCGGGCCGGCGGCCGGACGGGGATGAATCGGAGGCTTCGGCGCGGGGCGCCTTGCTGCGATGCAAAATGGACCTGCCGCTCTTGAGACTGAAGCCGGCATAGTGTCAAAATGATTTTGAATTTAGTTCACATATGTACCCCCGGGGAGGGGAGGCTTGGACAATCGCGCGGGGGAGATGGTGGTGTTCGCGGCGGCGGCGGAGGCCGGGGGCTTTTCCGCCGCGGGCCGCAAGCTGGGGCTCTCGCCTTCGGCGGTGAGCAAGCTCGTAACCCGCATCGAGGACCGGCTGGGCACCCCGCTGTTCGTGCGCTCCACCCGCACGCTGCAGCTCACGGCGGAAGGCGCGGTCTATCTGGAGCGGGCGCGGCGCATCCTCGCCGACATCGAGGAGACCGAGCGCCTCATCGCCAGCGGGGCGGGGGCGCAGCCGCGCGGGCGGCTGCGGATCTCGTCCTCCGTGGCCTTCGGGGAAGTCTGCCTCCTGCCGCGGGTGCCCGCCTTCCTGGCGCTCTATCCGCTGGTGGAGCTGGACGTGTCCCTGACCGATACGGTCATCGACCTGGTGGACGAGCGCACCGACATCGCCATCCGCACCGGGCGCCTGCGCGATTCCGCCCTGAAGGCCCGCAAACTCCTGGAGACGCGGCGGGTCATCGTCGCCTCCCCGGCCTATCTGGAGCGCCACGGCACGCCGCTTGTGCCGGCGGACCTGTCGCGGCATGCCTGCCTGCGCTTCAACTTCCGCCGCCGCCCGGACGAGTGGCCGTTCCGCGATCCCGCCAGCGGCGCGGCCTTCAGCCAGCCCATTTCCGGCAGCGCCCTGGGCAACAACGGCATCATCCTGCGCCGGTTCGCTTTGGACGGGCTGGGCCTTGCGCGGCTCGGCCACTTCCATGTGGCGGCAGACCTTAAGGCCGGTCGCCTCGTCGCCCTGCTGGAGGATTTCAACGCCGGCGACGTGGAGCCCATCCATGCGGTCTATGTTGGCCATGCGCACCTGGCCGCCCGCATCCGCGCCTTCGTCGATTTCCTGGCCGACGCCATCGGACGGGAGCGGGAGGCGTGAACGGGGCCGCCCGGCCGGGCGCCCCGCCTATTTCAGGCGCGTCAGCAAGGCCAGAAGCTGCTCGCGCTCCTGCGGGTCGAGGGGGGCGAGGGTCTCCTCGGTGATCGCCAGGGCGATGGGGGCGGCGCGCTCGGTCAGGGCCGCTCCCTCCGCCGTCAGGGCCACCACCAGGCGGCGCCCGTCCTGCGGGTCGGGGCGGGTTTCCACCAGGGCGCGCTTCGCCAGCCGGTCCACCACCCCCTTGATGGTGGCGGCATCCATGGCGGTGAGGCGGCCCAGAAGGTTCTGCGAGCAGGGCCCCTTTTCCGCCAGCTTGACCAGCGCCGCCCATTGGGTGGAGGTGAGGTCCTCGTCCATCCGCGCGCCGAAGATGGTGGTGTGGCGCTGCATCACCTGCCGCAGCACGAAGCCCACCTGGGTGTCGAGCAGGTAAGCGGGCGTCCGGGCGCGCCGGCGGGGGGCGCGCGGCTTCGCGCTCAAGCGCCCGCCCTTCCCGGCAGTGGTTCCAGCCCCATCGTCGCCACGCGTCTCACCTCCCACCCATCCCCTCGTCCGGCCCGATCGCACCCGCGGTCAGACGGCGAGGTAGGCATCCCTGATTTCCGGGTTGGCTTCGAGCTCCTCCATGGTGCCGGAGAATCTCATCCGTCCCTTCTCGATGATATAGGCGCGATCGCAGATCAGCTTGGCAAAATGCAGGTTCTGCTCCGAGATGACGATGGAGAGCCCCTCCCGCTTCATGGTGAGGATGGCATCGGCCATCTGCTCCACGATCTTGGGCGCGAGGCCCTCGGATGGCTCGTCGAGCAGCACCATGGAGGGGTTGCCCATGAGGGTGCGCCCGATGGTCAGCATCTGCTGCTCGCCGCCGCTCATCTGCCCGCCGGGCCGCTTGCGCATCTCGCCCAGGTTCGGAAACAGCGCATAGACGCGTTCCGGGGTCCAGGCGGCGACGCCGGGGCGCTGCGGCTGCCGGCCCACCTCGAAATTCTCCTCCACCGTCAAGGTGTTGAAGATGCGCCGGTCCTCCGGCACATAGCCCAGCCCGCGGCGGACGATCTCATAGGTGGGCAGGCGCGAGACATCCTCGCCCTCGAACCGCACCGTGCCGGCGCGCTGGGGCACGAGGCCCAGCACCGAGCGGAAGGTGGTGCTCTTGCCGGCGCCGTTGCGGCCCAGCAGCGCCACCACCTCGCCGGCGTCCACATCGAAGCCCACGTCGAACAGGATGTGGGCCGGCCCGTAATGGCTGTTCAGCCCGGAGACTTCGAGCTTCATGCGGCGCTCCCGTGCTGGTTCTGGTGCTGGGTGTCGGGCTGGTCCTGGCGATGCCTGGCGTCATAGAGCAGGCCTTCGCCGAGATAGATGGCGCGCACGTGCGGATCGCGCCGCACCTCCTCCGGCGTGCCGCGGGCGATCAGCTCGCCCCGGTTCAGCACCATCACCGCGTCGGCATGCTCGAACACCACGTCCATGTCGTGCTCGGTGAAGAGCACGCCGATGTTCTTCTCCCGCGCGATGCCGGCGGTGAGCCGCATCAGCTCCACCCGCTCCTTCGGCGCCATTCCCGCGGTGGGCTCATCCATCAGCAGCAGGCGCGGCTGGTTGGCGAGGGCGATGGCCAGCTCCAGCCGCTTCAGGTCGCCATAGGCGAGCTCGCCGCACGGGCGCTGGGCCTGCGCCTCCATGCCCACCAGCGCCAGCAGCCCGTCCGCCTCCGCCCGGTAGGCGGCGCCGGCATAGCCGATGAAGGAGGCGAGGCGGTTGTGGAACGACAGCAGCGTCACCTGCACGTTCTCGCGCACCGTCATGGAGGGGAAGGTGGCGGTGATCTGGAAGGTGCGCCCCACTCCGCGCCGCCACACGGCGCGCGGTGGCAGGCCGACGATCTCCTCGCCCTCCAGCCGGATCGAGCCGGCATCGGGCGGGATCTGGCCGTTCAGCATGTTGAAGCAGGTGCTCTTGCCGGCGCCGTTGGGGCCGATCAGGGCCAGGATCTGCCCGGCATCGACGGCGAAGGTGACGCCGCGCACGGCGTGCACGCCGCCATAGGACTTCACCAGCCCTGCCACTTGCAGCAGCGCGCTCATTCCGCAGCCTCCACCTTGGCGACGCCGTAGCCAGCGGCCGCCGGTCCCGCGCCATTGGCGGCGGGCGGACGGCTGCGGCGATGGCGCAGGTCTTCCAGGAAGCCGACGATGCCCTTGGGAAAGGCCACCACCAGCAGCACGATGACGCCGCCCAGCACCAGCTTGGACAGCTCGGTCTTGCTCATCAGCCAGATGGCCAGCGCCTTGTAGACGATGGCGCCGATGACCGCCCCCGACACCGTCTCGATGCCGCCGAGCAGCACCATCACCAGTCCGTCCACCGAGGTGGGGATGGCGAGGCTCTCGGGAAACACGCTGCCCTTCAGGAAGGCGAACAGGGCCCCGGCAATGCCGGCGAAGGTGCCGGCGACGATGAAGGCGGCCCATTGGGTGCGGGTGCGGTCGATGCCGATGGCCTCGGCGCGCAGGGTGCTGTCGCGCGCCGCCCGCAGGCCGAAGCCGAAGGGCGAGAACACCAGCATCCGCAGCAGGGCGACGCCGACCGCGACGCTGGCCAGCGTCATCCAGAAGAAGCCCTGCGGGCTCGCCGCCCAGGAGGCCGGCCAGATGCCCAGCATGCCGTTGTCGCCGCCGGTCACCGGCACCCACTGGAACGCCACCGACCAGGCGATCTGGGCAAACGCCAGGGTGAGCATGGCGAAATACACCCCCGACAGGCGCACGCAGAACCAGCCGAACAGCACCGCCCCGGCAAGGCCGAGCAGCGGGCCGGCGAGGAGCGCCAGCTCCATGGGCGCGCCCGCCAGCTTCACCATGAAGGCCGCGCCATAGGCGCCGAGGCCGAAATAGGCCGCATGCCCGAACGAGGCGAGGCCGCCCACCGTCATGAGGAAGTGCAGGCTGGCGGCAAACAGCACGAAGATGAGGATTTCCGAGCCGACGCTCAGGGCATAGCTGCCGGCGAAGAAGGGGAGGGCGGCAGCCGCGGCCACCGCCACCGCGACGCCGGCGCGCTCGGCCGCGACCATGGGACGCCAGGGGCGGATGGACAGGCCGGCCGCGGCGCGCGGCGCGCCCTCGGCCTTGCCGAACAGGCCGAACGGCCGCACCACCAGCACCACCGCCATCACCAGGAACACCATCACCATGGAGATCTGCGGCAGCACCAGGATGCCGAAGGCGTTCAGCTCCGACACCAGGGTAGCGGCGATGAACGCTCCGGTAACCGAGCCGAGGCCGCCGATGACCACCACCACGAACACTTCCACGATGATGGACAGGTCCATGGCGTGGCTCACCGTGGTGCGCGGGATCTGCAGCGCGCCGCCCAGCGCGGCGAGGAACACGCCGAGGGCGAACACGCTGGTGAACAGCCATTTCTGGTTCACGCCCAGGGAGGCCACCATCTCGCGGTCCTGGGTGGCGGCGCGCACCAGCACGCCCCAGCGGGTGCGGTGGAACAGCAGCCAGAGCAGGCCCAGCACCGCGGGGCCGAGGGCGATGAGCAGGAAATCGTAGGACGGCACCTTGCGGCCGAACAGCTCCACCGCGCCGGCAAAGCCCGGGGCGCGCGGGCCCATGAGGTCCTCGGGCCCCCAGACCAGCACCACCATGTCCTGCACCATCAGCGTGACGCCGAAGGTGGCGAGCAGCTGGAACAGTTCCGGCGCATGGTAGATGCGGCGCAGCAGCACCATTTCCATCAGCGCGCCCAGCCCCGCCACCACGATGCTGGCGGCAAGGATGGAGCCCCAGAAGCCGAGCGGGCCGGCGAAGCGGTCGGTCAGGGTGAAGGCCACGTAGGCGCCCAGCATGTAGAAGGCGCCATGGGCGAAGTTCACGATGCGCGTGACGCCGAAGATGATCGAGAGGCCCGACGCCACGAGGAACAGGGAGGCGGCGCTGGCAAGCCCGCTGAGGGCCTGGATCAGGAGGAAGTCCACGGCTCGGCCTTTCGTTCACCGGATCTGGAAGGTTGTTGTCTCGGGCCGCGGCCGTCGAGGGCCGGGGTCCCGCGATGCGCCGCGCCGGATGGGGCGCGCGGCGCATCGCGTGCGTGGCAGGGGGATGCGGCCCGGGGTGCGGGCCGCCGCGCCGGTCAGTTGGCCGGGCGCATCTTGGCGGCTTCGGCCTCCGGCGGCAGGTAGGCGGCGCCGGGGCGGAACACGTAGTCCACCATCACGCCCTTGCCGTCCTTCACCGAGGTCTTGCCGATATAGGCGCCGAGCGTGGACTGGTGGTCACCCGCGCGGTAGACGATGGGGCCGAAGGGGGTGTTCACCTTCAGGTCCTTCATGCCCTTCACCAGCCCGTCGGTGGAGTGGTCGTCGGTGCCCTTCAGCAGCGCGGCGATGCTCATGACGGTGGAATAGCCGACGATGGAGCCGAGGCGCGGATAGTCCTTGTGGAGCTGCTGGTAGGCGTCCAGGAACGCCTTGTGCTCGGGCGTGTCGATGCCGTACCAGGGATAGCCGGTGACGATCCAGCCCTCGGGCGTCTCGGTCTTCAGCGGGTCGAGATATTCCGGCTCGCCGGTGAGGTAGCTCACCACGGCGCGGTCCTTGAACACGCCGCGGGTGTTGCCCTCGCGTACCAGCTTCACCAGATCGCCGGCGAAGGTGGCGTTGAGGATGGCGTCGGGCTTGGCGGCGTCGATGGCCTGGAGCACCGGGCCGGCGTCGATCTTGTTCAGCGGCGGCCACTGCTCGGCCACGAACTCCACGTCGGGACGCTTCTTCTTCAGAAGTTCCTTGAACACCGCCACGAACGACTGGCCGAACTCGTAATTGGGGGCAATGGTGGCCCAGGTCTTGGCCGGCAGCTTGGCGGCTTCTTCCGCCAGCATGGCCGCCTGCATGTAGTTGGAGGTGCGCAGGCGGAAGGTGTAGTCATTGCCCTTCGACCAGACGATGGCGTCGGTGAGCGGCTCGGCGGCGAGATAAACCACCTTCTTCTGCTTGGCGAAGTCCGAGAGGGCGAGGCCCACGTTGGAGAGGAAGCCGCCGGCGATCATCACCACGCCGTCGCGCGAGATCAGCTCGTTGGCGGCGGTCAGCGCGTCGCCGGGCTTGCCGCCGTCATCCTTGGTGATGATGACGAGCTTCTTGCCCTTGATGCCGCCGGCGTCGTTGACCTGCTTCAGGGCCAGATCCATGCCCTTGCGATAGGGCTCGGTGAAGGCGGGCAGCGCCGAATAGCTGTTGATCTCGCCCACCTTGATCTCGCCCTGCTGGGCTCTGGCGGTTGCACTCGCCAGCAGCGTGGCCGCCAGCGCCAATCCGATCATCTTCTTCATGCCGTGGTCCCCTGTGGTTCCTGGAAAGTCCGTCTTTACGCCTGCGTCGTCCCTTCCGCGTGGAGCTTAGCGCAGTCCGTCGTCGCCCTTTATGTCGGCCGCCTGGAGCCCGCCGACGCGGGGCAGGGGCCTGCCGGAATCGGTCACCGCCACCGCCACCACGATCTCGTCGGCCCGCGGGGCATCGTTGATGCGCACCTGCATGCCGTCGAAATGGGAGCGGACATAGGCCGCATCCTTGTGTCCCAGCGGGATG
Source organism: Xanthobacter sp. AM11 (assembly GCF_047444035.1). NCBI lineage: Bacteria > Pseudomonadati > Pseudomonadota > Alphaproteobacteria > Hyphomicrobiales > Xanthobacteraceae > Xanthobacter > Xanthobacter sp. AM11. The sequence continues at coordinate 321,399 of NZ_JBLAOA010000001.1, read as the reverse complement.
TCGAGCTCCGCGCCCGGGCCGCCCCGCCGCTTGGAGGAGGGGATGAGGGCCGCGCCCTTGCCGAGCACCTGGCGCACCGGCGTGCCCATCTTGGGGTGCAGCAGGGCGGCGGCGTGCTCCAGCTCGCCGTTCTCGCCCACCAGGGCGGCCTTGCCGTAGCTCTGGGCGTCGGCGCCGGCGATGCCGAGGGCCTCCACCGCCTTCTGCGCCAGCAGGCCGCCCAGCTCCTCGCCCATGGCGACGAGCGCGGACAGGTCCTCCACGTAGCGGCCGGCGAACGGATTGGCGATCACCGCCACCGCGGCCGCACGCCGGGTGGGGGGCGAAACCGGCCGGCCCATCTCGGTGTGCGTCTCCTCCACGAAGGTGACGATCTTGCGGATGTTGGCGCTCATCGCAGCCCGTCCTCGCCCTTGATGTCGCCCGCCGCCAGTCCGCCCACCCGGGCGTGGATGCGCGGGCCGCAGCTCATCACCAGCACCACCACCATTTCATCGGCCTTCGGGCCGTCGGGCACGCCCACTTCCATGGCGTCGAAATGGCTGCGCACGTATGAGGCGTTCACATGCGTCACCGGCACGTCCAGCCGCGTTCCGGGCCCGCCCACCTTCTTGGTGGAGGGCACGATGGCGCGGGTGTCGCCGAGGGCCTCGCGCATGGCGTAGCCGCCGGGCACGTGCCACAGGGCGCCGTGCTCCAGCTCGCCGGCGGCGCCGACGATGGCGCCCTTGCCGTAGCCGTCCACGGCCGCCGCCTCGCCGCCCAGCGCCGCGAGCAGGTCCTTGGCCATGGCGACGCCGAGGGGCTTCAGGTCGTCCATGAAGCCGACGATATCCTCCACATAGCGGCCGGCAAACGGGTTCTCGATCACGCTTGCGATGGCGCCCCGCTTGTGGGGGGCGGCGGCGACGGGGCCGCCCTCGTGGAAGATGTCCTCAAGGATCAGGAGGCGCTTTCGGATCTTCACCTCAGGCATGGGCGTATTCTCTTTCCGGTTCTTGCGGCAGCGGGGCCGGGGCGGTGGTCAGGACGAGGGGGGCGAGGACGGGGTCGGTCCCCACGGTCTCGCCTTGCAGGTGCAGCGCGGCGGCGCAGATGAGGCCCCGGTCCGCGAGGTCGCGGGCGCAGGCAAGGCCCCGGCCCAGGGCCTGCGCCCGCTCGGCCGGGGTCAGCACGGGAACGTGCCGGGTGACGGGCCGGTCGCCGAGGTCGCTGTCGGGCTGGAGCTCGCAGGCGGGCTGGCGGACGATGCCGGGATGGCCCGGCAGGTCCACCGCATTGGCGATGACGGTGGCCGCGGCATCGGCCATGGCGGCGGTGGGGGCGAGGATGGTGGCCGCATCGGCGATGCCGAGGGAGAAGCTGCGCCCCCGCCAGCCGGAGGTGGCCACGCCGCGCACCGGCCCATCGGCGCCGATGGTGGTGGTGCCGATGAGGCGCGGCGTGTCGGGCCGGTCCACGAGGCCCACGGTGAAGCGCGCCCCCGCCGGCAGGTGCAGAGCGATGTCGCCGCCGTTGTTCACATAGGCGCGCAGGATGCCGGGGCGGTCGAAGGCGGCGAGCACCTCCTGCGCCACGGCGCCTGCCACCGCCGCCATGGGGGTGATGAAGCCGTCGCGGGCGAAGGGCGCCACCGCCTGCCACATGCGGCGGGCGACCGGGCCGCTGACCGGGCATCCGGCCGGCGTGGCGGCGGCGCGCAGGGCGGGAAGCTCCGCGCACAGGCGGTCAAGCAGTCCGTCGAGGCGGCGGGCCGCGTCGCCATAGGCGGCGTCCACCGCATCGGGCTCGCCGTTCGCCTCGATGATGAGGTCGATGGGCCCGTCCTGCAGGTGCAGGCGGCGGCCGTCGGCCAGCAGCGCGGCCTGCGGCGGCCGCTGTCGGGGAGGGGGGAGGGGGGCGCAGGTCGCCATGGGGATCAGCCGTGCGAGCGCCGGGCGGTGTGGGGCGCGAGCGGCCAGGGATTGTCCGGCCGCGGGGCCAGCGGCAGCAGGCCCTCATCCGCGCGCACCGACGACACCGGCCGCACCTGCGCCATGTGCCCGCCGAGGGCGGCATAATCGGCCAGGGGCAAGGTGAACTCGATGGGCGCCACCAGGGCCGGCGTGGGCACGTAGCCGAACGCATTCTGGGGCAGTCGCGTCACGTCCACCATGAAGGTGATGCCGCCGCCGGGATAGACATAGACCGGCGCGCCGCCGGAGGTGACATAGGTGATGGCGTCCTTCACCGATTTGGTCAGCCGCACCGGGTTTTCGGTGACGCCGGAGCGCAGCGAGCCACCCGCGCCGGCCATGAACAGCACGGTGGACAGGGCCGGCTCGCAATTCTCCTTCACCCGCTCGGCGGAAGCGGCAAGATCCGCCGGCATGGGCCTGGCGACGGGGGTGAGGGCGTCGTCCAGCTCGAAATAGGCGGCGTGCTCGCCGGTGGTGGAGATGAAGAACAGGCGCAGGCCCGGCCATGCGGTCTTGGGATCGAACGGGCCGATGATGGCGAGGGGGTCGGTGATGTCGGTACCGCCCCAGCCGGTGCCGGGCTCGGCCACCTGGAAGTAGCGGCCGGGGGTGGAGCGCCGGCCCTTCATGCGGATGCCGGTTTCCTTCACGCCCAGCAGCTTGCCGGCCTGGTGCTCGGAGAGGACGCCGGTGATGTGGTCGTCCACCACCACCACCTCGTCGGCCTTGCCGAACCATTGCTTGGCGAACATGCCGATGGTGGCGGAGCCGCAGCCCACCCGCATGCGCTCTTCCTGCACGCCGTTGACCACCGGGGGCCGGCCGGCTTCCACCACCACGGTGGCGCCGCCGTCGATGGAAAGTTCCACCGCCTTGCCGTTGCACAGGTCCAGCAGCGCCTCGCAGGTGATGCGGCCTTCCTTCTTGCCGCCGCCGGTGAGGTGGTGCACCCCGCCCAGCGAGAGCATCTGCGAGCCGTATTCGGAGGTGGTGACATGGCCCACCGGCTCGCCCGCGGCGCGCACGGTGGCCTGCTCGGGACCGAGGAAGCGGTCGGTGTCGATCTTCACCTTCACGCCGCAATAGCTGAAGATGCCTTCGGTGACGACGGTCACCATGTCCACGCCGTCCACCTGCGAGGAGACGATGAAGGGCGCGGGCTTGTAATCGGGATAGGTGGTGCCGGCGCCGATGGCGGTGACGAAGGTTTCCGGCGTGGTCACGAGCTTGCCGTCCCAGTCGCCGCCGCGATGGAAGGGAACCACGGTGCGCCCCGCCGCCAGCGTGCGGTCGAGCACCACGTGGGGGTCCACCCGCACCAGCTCGCCGGCGAGGTTCGCGTAGCGGTCGCAGGCGCCGGTGAGGCCGGGCTTGATGTAGCACATCACCGGGCACGCATCGCAGCGGATCTTGTCGTCTGCCGCACGCGGCGCGATGGCGGTTTCGTCAGGCATCGGACTTCCAGCTCCAGGCACCGCGGACCCGCCAGTGGGGCCCGCCGTCGCACGGCACATTTCATATGTGTACTAATGAAATATGCGGCTTCATCCATGTCAAGCACAAGGAGCGGGCATGCTGCATTAAAGGGCAGCAATGCTGACGCGGCGCTTGACGCGCAATCGTTCGTGTAGAAACAATCTAGCCAAAGCGGGCCAGCCCATGCCAGAGGCGCAGATGAAAAATACCTTCACCGCCGGCAGCCGGTGCGCCGGCGTCCGCCGGACCCGCGCGAAAGGGCCGGCCTGACATGGCGGACGTGGTGACGCTGACGGTGAACGGGACCCCGCACAGCTTCGCGCTGCCCCGCGATACGCCGCTGCTCTTTGTGCTGCGCAACGACCTGAGCCTGAACGGCCCCAAGTTCGGCTGCGGGCTGGGCGAGTGCGGTGCATGCACGGTGCTCATGGACGGGGTGGCGGCGCGCGCCTGCGTGGTCCGGCTGGGCACCGCCGAGGGTCGCTCCATCACCACGCTGGAGGGCCTCGGCACGCCGGAACGGCCGCACCCGGTGCAGGCCGCCTTCATTGCCGAGCAGGCCGCCCAGTGCGGCTATTGCCTCAATGGGATGATCATGACCGCCGCCGCTTTCCTCCTGCGCCATCCCGATCCCGACCTCGAAGCGGTGCGCCAGGCGCTGCGCTTCAATCTGTGCCGCTGCGGGACGCATGTGGAAATCCTCAATGCGGTGATGCGCGCCGCCCGCGAGATGGGCGCCGCCGGCGCAGGGGACAAGGCATGAGCGCGCCGGCGGTCTCCCCCGAGGCGCTGTTGGCCCGCGCCGGCTCCCTCGCCGTGCTGCGTCCGGCCCGCCCGGTGCACGGCCTCGTGCCCAGCGCGCCGCCGCAGGACGGGGCGCTGGACCTGTTCCTGTTCATGGATGATGCGGGGGCGGTGCTGGCCTTCAATGGCCATGTGGATCTTGGCACCGGCATCCGCACCGCTTTGGCGCAGATCGTCGCCGAGGAGCTGGATGTCCCGTTCGCACAGGTGGTGATGGTGCTCGGCCATACCGGCGGCACGCCCAACCAGGGTGCCACCATCGCCAGCGATTCGATCCAGGTGTCGGCCATCCCGCTGCGCCACGCCGCGGCCCAGGCGCGCCACCATCTGGTGGGCCTCGCCGCCGCCGCCCTCGGCATGCCCGCCGGGGCGCTCACCGTCACCGACGGCGTGGTGCATCCCCGGACGGGGAGCAATGCCGGCCTCTCCTACGCCGCGCTGCTGGCCGGCCGGCAGGACCGGCTGATGCTGGCGGATGCGGTGGCGGTGAAGCCGGTGGCCGAGCATCGCATCGTCGGCCGGCCCATGCCGCGGGTGGATATTCCCGCCAAGGCCACCGGCCAGTTCGTCTATGTGCACGACGTGCGCGTGCCGGGAATGCTGCACGGCCGCGTCGTGCGCCCGCCTTATGCCGGGGTGGACGGGGGCGATTTCATCGGCCGCAGCCTCATCGGCGTGGACGAGAGCTCCATCGCCGGCATCGCCGGCGTGGTGGCGCTGGTGACCGTGGGTGATTTCATCGGCATCGTCGCCGAGCGGGAGGAGCAGGCGGCGGAAGCCGCCCGCCGCCTCGTGGTGAAATGGAAGCCGCCGCCGCCCCTGCCCGACCTCGCCGACGTGGAGACGGCCCTGCGCGCCAACCCCGCCACCGTGCGCACCCTTCTGGAGCGGGGCGACGTGGCGGGAGCGCGGGAGACGGCCGCCATCCCCCTCGACCGCACCTATGTCTGGCCGTTCCAGATGCACGGCTCCATCGGCCCCTCCTGCGCGGTTGCCGATGTGCGTGCGCAGGGCGCCACCATCTGGTCCGGCACGCAGAATCCCTATCCCCTGCGCACCGACATCGCCTTGCTCCTCGGCCTGCCGGAGGAGCAGGTGGAGATCCTGCGGTTCGAGGCCGCAGGCTGCTATGGCCGCAACTGCGCCGACGACGTGGCGGCCGATGCCGCCCTGCTCTCGCGCGCCGTGGGCCGGCCGGTGCGGGTGCAGCTGACCCGCGAGCAGGAACATGCCTGGGAGCCCAAGGGCGCGGCCCAGCTCATGGAGGTGAAAGGCGGGCTCCAGGCCGACGGCACGCCGGCCGCCTATGATTTTTCCACCCGCTACCCCTCCAACGCCGCCACCACGCTGGCGCTGCTGCTGACGGGGCAGGTGCCGGCGGACAATCCGGTGTTCCAGATGGGCGACCGCACCGCCATCCCGCCCTATGCCTACGACAACATGCGGGTGGCGGTGCACGACATGGCCCCCATCGTGCGCGCCGCCTGGCTGCGCGGCGTTTCCGCTTTGCCCAATTCCTTCGCCCACGAAAGCTATATCGACGAATTGGCCGCCGCCGCGGGGGTCGATCCGGTGGGCTATCGCCTGCGCTACCTGCATGATCCGCGGGCGGTGGACCTGGTGAAGGAGGTGGCGGCGCGGGCCGGCTGGGTGCATCGCACCGGGCCGCGGATGGAGGTGGTGGAGGGCGACGTGGTGCGCGGGCAGGGCTTCGCCTATGCCCTTTACGTGCACTCCAAATTCCCCGGCTACGGCGCCGCCTGGTCCGCCTGGGTGGCGGAGGTGGAGGTGAACCGGGCCACCGGCGACGTGAAGGTGACGCGGGTGGTGGTGGGGCAGGATTCCGGCCTGATGATCAATCCCGCCGGCATCGAGCATCAGATCCACGGCAACGTCATCCAGTCCACCAGCCGGGCGCTGAAGGAGGAGGTGCGCTTCACCGACACGGCGGTGGCCAGCCGGGAATGGGGCGCCTACCCCATCCTCACCTTCCCGGAAGTGCCGGTGATCAACGTGGTGCTGATGCCGCGGCCGGAGGAGCCGCCCCTCGGCTCCGGCGAATCGGCGTCCGTGCCCAGCGCGGCGGCCATCGCCAATGCCATCTTCGACGCCACCGGCGTGCGGCTGCGCGAGCCGCCCTTCACGCCGGACAAGGTGCGCGCCGCCCTTTCCGGGCAGCCGCGGCCGCAGGAGCCGAAGCCCGCGCCGGCGCGGCGGTCCTGGTTCGCGCTGGCCGGGGCGGCGCTGGCCGGCGCCCTCGGCATGGCCGCCATCGCCATGCCCCTGCGCGGCGCCATCGCTCCCATCGCCCCGCCGGACCCGGCCCTGTTCTCCGCCGAGATGATCGCCCGCGGCCGCCAGCTGGCGGCCCTGGGCGACTGCGCGGTGTGCCACACCGTGCCGGGCGGCGCCGTGAATGCGGGCGGGCGGGCCATGCAGACCCCGTTCGGCACCGTCTACGCCACCAATCTCACGCCCGATCCCGCCACCGGCATCGGCGGCTGGTCCTATGCGGCGTTCGAGCGGGCCATGCGGGACGGCATCTCGCGGGACGGGCGGCATCTCTACCCGGCCTTCCCCTACACCGCCTTCACCCGGGCGTCCGACACCGACCTGCAGGCGCTCTATGCCTTCCTCATGTCGCAGCCGGCGGTTCATGCGCCGACGCCGCAGGCGCAGATGACGTTTCCCTTCAACATCCGCCCGCTGATGGCCGGCTGGAACGCCCTGTTCCTGCGCCCCGGCCCGCTGGCGCCCGACCCCGCCCGCTCGCCGCAATGGAACCGCGGCGCCTATCTGGTGGAGGGGCTCGGCCATTGCGGCGCCTGCCACACGCCGCGCAACCTGCTCGGCGCGGAACGGGGCGGGGCGGCGAAATTTGCCGGCGCGCGGGTGGACGGATGGGAGGCCCCCGCCTTCACCGCCTTGTCCGCGGCGCCCATTCCGTGGACCGAGCCGGAGCTTTATTCCTATCTGCGGACCGGCTTCTCGCCGCTCCACGGCACCGCCGCCGGGCCCATGGCGCCGGTGGTGCGCGAGCTGGCGCAGCTGCCGGATGCGGACATCCGCGCCATGGCCACCTATCTCGCCTCCTTCTCCGGCCCGCCCCTGGCCGATGCGGCGGCGCGGGCGGCGGAGCTGGAGGCGCGTTCCGCCGCCGCCCTGCGCCCGCTCGACAGCCTCGGCGGCAAGCTCTACGAGGGCGCCTGCGCCGCCTGCCACGCGCAGGACGGGCCGACCCTGTTCGGCGTGCGCCCGGCGCTGGCGCTCAACACCAATGTCCATGCGGCGCGGCCGGACAACCTCATCCGGGTGATCCTCGACGGCATTCCCCTGCCTGCGGCGCAGGCGCTGGGCGACATGCCGGCGTTCCGCGACAGCCTCGACGACAGCCAGGTGGCGGCCCTTGCCCGCTACATCCGCACCACCTTTGCCCCCGATGCCCCGGCCTGGGAGGGGCTGGAGGCGACGGTGGCCCGGCTGCGGGCGGCGCCGGCGGGGCACTGATCGCGCCCTCACGCCAGGACAGAGACCGCGCTGCCCGTTCTGCCGGCAGCGCTGCCCGAAATATCTGCACGCGCCGGCCATGCGCCGCGTTGACAGGCCGGGATCGTCTTCATAAATTTCATTTGTACACAAACAAAATACGGCGCAGCCGCCCCTGTGCCGTCCACGCGGAACCCCGCCCATGCCCTATGTCGTCACCGAAGGCTGCATCCGCTGCAAATACATGGACTGCGTGTCGGTCTGCCCGGTGGATTGCTTCTATGCCGGCGAAACCATGCTGGTGATCCATCCCGACGAATGCATCGACTGCGGTGTGTGCGAGCCGGAATGCCCCGCCGCCGCCATCGTGCCGGACACGGACCCGCGCGCCGGCCGGTGGACACAGATCAACGCCGAATATGCGCAGAAGTGGCCCAACATCACCCAGAAGGGCACGCCGCCGGAGGATGCGGACGCCTGGAACGGGCGCGACGGCAAGGCGGCGCTGTTCTCTCCCGCTCCCTGAACCTTCCCGCCACAAGACCTTCCGGAGCCGTCCCCATGAGCAACCTGATGGAAGAGCGCGTGCTCAGCGTTCGCCACTGGACCGACCGCCTGTTCAGCTTCACCGCCACCCGCGATGCCGGCTTCCGCTTCCGCAACGGCGAGTTCACCATGATCGGCCTGCGGGTGGAGGGCAAGCCGTTGCTGCGCGCCTATTCGGTGGTGAGCCCGAACTACGACGAAAACCTTGAATTCTTCTCCATCAAGGTGCCGGACGGCCCTTTGACCTCGCGCCTCCAGCACCTCAAGGTGGGCGACCCCATCATCGTCGGCCGCAAGGCCACCGGAACCCTGGTCATCGACAATCTGCGCGACGGGCAGACGCTCTATCTTTTGGGCACCGGCACCGGCCTTGCCCCCTTCCTGTCCATCATCCGCGACCCGGAAACCTATGCCCGCTTTGAAAAGGTGGTGCTGGTGCACGGCTGCCGCGAGGTGGCGGAACTGGCCTATGGCGACCTCATCGCCCGCGACCTGCCGGGCCACGAATTCCTCGGCGAGGAAATCACCCAAAAGCTGGTCTATTACCCCACCGTGACCCGTGAACCGTTCCGCAACCGCGGCCGCGTCACCGACCTGATCGAGAGCGGCAGGCTGTTTCAGGACATCGGCACGCCACCCCTCGACCCGGCCCGCGACCGGGTGATGCTGTGCGGCTCGCCGCAGATGATGGGGGAGCTGCGCGCCATGCTGGAGGCCCGTGGCTTTGCCGAGGGCAACCACGGCGAGGCCGGCGACTTCGTGCTGGAAAAGGCGTTCGCGGAGCGCTGACGCCGGGCGCGAAAATTTTCGCCCCGGCGCGGTTTTCAAGGCCGGCGCCGGGGCCTAACATTCATATGCTTACAAATAATCTGCCGGGATCGCCCCGCGTTCTCCGGCCCGCGCGCGGAGATGCGACATGGCCCATGATGCCCCCGGCGGCCCGGCCGGCCCCACCAAGCTCGTCGTCCGCAACATCGGCCTCATCCTGAGCGGCGACCTGCAGCGGCCCATCCTCGACGCCGACACCATCGTCGCTGAAAACGGCCGCATCACCGCCATCGGCCGCCTGAAGGACGTGGACACGCACGGCGCCACCACCACGGTGGACGCCAACGGCGCCACCCTGACCCCCGGCCTCATCGACAGCCACGTGCACCCGGTGGCCGGCGACTGGACCCCGCGCCAGAGCCAGATCAACTGGATCGACAGTTCGCTGCATGGCGGCGTCACCACCATGATTTCGGCGGGGGAGGTGCATTACCCCGGCCGCCCGCGCGACGTGATCGGCATCAAGGCCCTCGCCATCACCGCCCAGCGCAGCTTCTCCGCCTTCCGCCCCGGCGGGGTGAAGCTGCATGCCGGCGCCCCGGTCATCGAGCACGAGATGGAGGAGAACGACTTCAAGGAGCTGGCCGCGGCCGGCGTGAAGCTCCTGGGCGAGGTGGGCCTCGGCGGCGTGAAGGACGGCCCCACCGCGAAGAAGATGGTGGCATGGGCGCGCAAGTACGGCATCCAGTCCACCATCCACACCGGCGGCCCCTCCATTCCCGGTTCCGGCCTCATCGACAAGGATGTGGTGCTGGAGGCGGACGCCGACGTGGTGGGCCACATCAACGGCGGCCACACCGCGCTGCCCGACGGGCAGATCCGCTGCATCTGCGAGGGTTGCAAGCGCGGGCTGGAGCTGGTGCACAACGGCAACGAGCGCTCCGCCCTCTACACCCTGCGCATCGCCCGCGAGATGGGCGAGCTTCACCGCGTCATCCTGGGCACCGACGGGCCGGCCGGCTCGGGCGTGCAGCCGCTGGGCATCCTGCGCATGGTCTCGCTGCTGTCCTCCCTGGGCGACCTGCCGGCGGAGGAGGCCTTCTGCCTCGCCACCGGCAACACCGCGCGCATGCGCAACCTGGACTGCGGCCTCATCGAGGTGGGACGGGTGGCGGACTTCGTCATCATGGACACCGCCCAGCACTCGGCCGGCGCCAGCCTTCTGGAGAGCGTGCGGCTCGGCGACCTGCCGGGCATCGGCATGACCATCATCGACGGCATCGTGCGCACCGAGCGTTCGCGCAACACGCCGCCGGCCACCCGGATGCCGTTCGTGGTGAAGGCCTGAGGGCGGCCATGCGGCGGCGGCAGGGCCGCCATGCAGCAGGGCGGGGCAGGGTGCTGGCCAAAGCCGGCGCAATAATCTATCACCGCGCCCAGCCTGACGACGTGCCGGGACATTCTGCCCCCACCCGGCACGACATAAAATGCCATCGGCCCCCGGCAGTGCCCCGGCGCCGCTGGTATGAGGGCCCGAGCCAGCGCCCGTGCGTGCCGGGCCTATCCGCGGGGCAGACCAACACCTGCAGGCTCAAGCGCACATCATGTCTTCCACCGCCCTATTGTCGCCTGCGGGCGAGGCTGCCACGGTCAATCCGCGCTCGCGGGTGATCCTTGCCAGCCTTGTCGGCACCACCATCGAATTCTACGATTTCTACGTCTATGCCACCGCCGCGGTGCTCGTGTTCCCGCACCTCTTCTTTCCGGCGGGCAACGAGCGGACGGCGCTGCTCGCCTCCTTCGCCGTGTTCGGCGCGGCCATGGTGGCCCGGCCGCTGGGCGCCATCTTCTTCGGCCATCTGGGGGACAAGAAGGGGCGCAAGATCACGCTGGTGGGGGCGCTGCTCACCATGGGCATCGCCACCTTCCTCATCGGCTTTTTGCCCACCTATGCGGTGGCCGGCTGGCTTGCGCCCGCGCTGCTGGTGGTGCTGCGCCTGGCCCAGGGCTTCGCGCTGGGCGGCGAATGGAGCGGGGCGGCGCTGGTGGCCACCGAGAATGCCCCGGCCGGCAAGCGCGCCGTGTACGGCACCTTCCCCCAGCTGGGGGCGCCGCTGGGCTTCATCATCGCCAACGGCCTGTTCCTCGCCATCGCCGCGCTGATGCCCTCGGACGACCCCTCGCGGCCGTCGGACGCCTTCCTGGCGTGGGGCTGGCGCATCCCCTTCCTGTTCTCGGTGGTGATGGTGGCGGTGGGCCTGTGGGTGCGCCTCAACCTGGTGGAAAGCCCGGCCTTCGCCAAGGCGGTGGAGCGCGGGCGCATCCAGAAGCTGCCCCTGGCCGCCGCCTTCCGCACCTACTGGCGGGAGCTGATCCTCGGCACCTTCTACATGCTGGCCACCTATGTCCTGTTCTACCTGATGACCACCTTCTCGCTGAGCTACGGGCGCGCGGCCACCACCGCAGAGCTGCCGGGCCTCGGCTACAACTACACCACCTTCGTGCTGCTGATGATCTTCGGCGTGGTGTTCTTCGGCATCTTCACCATGGTGTCCGGCCCCTGGGCCGACCGCTGGGGCCGCCGCCGCACGCTGATCTGGATCACCGCCGCCATCGCCCTGTTCGGCCTCTTGTGGGTGCCCATCCTCTCGGCCGGGCCGCTGGGCGTGGTGGCCTGGCTGGTCATCGGCTTCACCCTCATGGGGCTGACTTTCGGGCCCATGGGGGCGCTGCTGCCGGAGCTGTTTCCCGCCAATGTGCGCTACACCGGCTCGGGCATCGCCTACAATGTGTCGTCCATTCTCGGCGCGGCGGTGGCCCCGTTCATCGCGGTGGCGCTGTGGAGCTATGGTGGGGGCAGCCCGTTCTGGGTAGGGGTCTATCTCACCGTCATGGCGCTCATCACCCTGGCGGCCCTGCTGCTGGGCAAGGAGACGCGGGACATCGACATCACCCATTGACCCCCGCCCAAGGCCGGGCGGCCGCGGCCGCCCGTGCCGGAGCCCGCCCGGGCTTCAGGCGGAAAGCTGCGCCCGCGCGTCGTGCCGGGCGAGGCGGGCGAGCAGGTAGTCCACCTCCGCCCGGGCCCTGGCGGTGAGGGCGGCGCCGGGCCGGCGCTGGGCGTCGCAGGCGATGAAGCCACGCTGCATCAGCACATATTTACGCACCGCCAGCCCCACGCCCTGCTGCTGCTCGTAGCGCAGCAGGGGCAGGTGGGCGTCGAACAAATCGTGCGCCGCCTCCCGCGCGCCGGCACGGGTGAGGCGCACCACGTCGGCCAGCATTTCGGGGAAGGCGTAGCCGGTCATGGCCCCGTCGGCGCCGCGCTCCATCTCGAAATCCAGAAACAGCCCGCCATTGCCGGTGAGGATGGAGATGGGCCGCATGCTGCCCTCGGCCTGGAAGGCGCGCAGGGCCGAAATCTTCTCCAGCCCCGGCCAGTCCTCGTGCTTCAGCATCACGCAGGAGGCGTGCTGCTCGACGACGTGGCGGATCACCTTCGGCGTCATCTGTACCGTGAGGGTGAGCGGATAGTCCTGGATGACGAAGGGAATGTCGGTGCCGATGGCCTCCACCGCCTGGGCGTAATAGCCGGTGATCTGGTCGTCGGTGCGCAGGTGCGGCGGCGGGGCGATCATGACGCCGGCGGCGCCCTTCTCCATCACCGCGCGGGCCAGCCAGCGCATGGCGGCAAAGCCCGGCGCGGAGACGCCGACCACCACCGGCAGCCGGCCCATGCCGGCGATGAAGCGGGCGGTGAGGCTCAGGGCTTCCTCCGGCTCCAGCTTGGGCGCCTCGCCCATGATGCCGAGCACGGTGACGCCGGTGGCCCCGGCCTCCAGATAGCGGGAAATAAGGGTTTCCACCGAGGCGTCGTCGATCCGCCCGTCCGCCAGGAAGGGCGTGGGCGCGATGGGGAAGAGGCCGGCGGCGGTGGCATCGAGAAGCATAAGCGGCCTGCGGGTCAGATGCTGGCGATGAGGCCGCCATCCACGCGGATGACCGAGCCGGTGACATAGGAGGCGGGCGCCGAGGCGAGGAAGGCCACCACGTCGGCATATTCCTGCGGGTCGCCATAGCGCCCCACGGGGATGGAGGCGGTGCTCTCGGCGGCGACCTCCTCCACCGTGCGGCCCTCGCGCTTGGCCTTCTGGGCATCGAGGAAGGTGATGCGCGCGGTGGCGATGCGGCCGGGCAGCACGATGTTCGCCGTCACCCCATCCCGCGCCACCTCGCGCGCCAGCGTCTTGGACCAGCCCACGAGGGACAGGCGCAGGGCGTTGGAGATGCCGAGGTTGGGGATGGGCGCCACCACGCCGGAGGAGGTGGAGGTGATGATCCGCCCCCATTTGCGCGCCCGCATCTGCGGCAGCACCCGGTCGGTGAGGGTGATGACCGACAGCACCATCTGCCCGAAGCTCTTCGTCCACAGCTCCGGGTCCTGGCCCGCGGCCGGGGTGGGGGGCGGGCCGCCGGTATTGTTCACCAGCACGTCCACCGGCCCCAGCGCCGCCTCGATGGCCGCCACCCGGGCGTCGATGCCGGCGATGTCGGAAAGGTCGAAGGGCAGGGCGAGGGCCTCGCCGCCCGCATCGGTGATGGTGGTGGCGAGGCGGGCGATTGCCGCGTCGTCGATGTCGCCCAGCGCCACCCGCGCCCCCTCGCGCGCCAGCGTCGCGGCGATGGCGCCGCCGAGGCCGCCGCCCGCGCCGAGAACGAGTGCGGTCTTGCCCTTCAATCCGAGATCCATGCTGCATCCTCTGCGCGGCGCGCCGCCGGACGGGCGCGCGGGCGTGCCATGTGCCCCCCGTATAGTCCGGCCGGCGGATGCAAGGTAGGGGGTGCGGGCGGGTGGGGATGTCAGCCCGGCCCGGCGAAGGCCACCGCCAGGGCGGTCATGTCGTCGAATTGCGGGGCCTCGCCGGAATAGGCGGCGATGGCGTCGATGAGGTCGGGCACGAAGGCCCCCACCGGCAGGTGGCGCCGCTGCGCCACGGCGGCGTCCAGCCGCTCCTCGCCGAACACCGCCTCGCAGGTGTCCACGGCGTCCGTCAGTCCGTCGGAGAACAGGAACAGCCGGTCCCCCGCCGCAAGCCGCAGCCGGGCGGCCCGGGGCTGCGCGCCTTCGAGGATGGCCAGTGCCATGCCGGTGGGGCCGGCCCGCTCCACGCTGCCGTCGGCGCGCAGCACCATGCCTTCCGTGTGGCCGCAATTGCAGTAGCAGACCTCGCCGGTGGACAGGTCGATGACGGCGCAGAACAGGGTGACGAAGAGGTCCTCGCTGTTGGTGGCGCACAACAGGTCGTTCACCGCGGCGATGGCGTGGGCGAGGTCCTTCTCGCTGCGCAGCTCCATGCGCAGGGCGGTCTGGGTGGCGCACATGAACAGGGCGGCGGGGGTGCCCTTGCCCGATACGTCGCCGAGGCTCACCACCAGCCGGTTGGCGTCGATGAGGAAGTAATCGTAGAAATCGCCGCCCACATTCTTTGCCGGCCGCATCTCGGCGCAGATGTCCGCCCGCCCGCCCAGGGCATCACGCGGCAAGGGCGGGGGCAGCATGGCGCGCTGGATCGCCGCCGCGCTCGCCATCTCCCTGCGCTCCGCCACCCGCAGCATGATGGCCTCGGCGAGGCGGCGGAACGAGTGGGCGAAGTTCACCATCTCCGGCAGCGGGTTGCGCAGCTCGTCCAGGAGCCGCAGGTCGAAATCGTGCTGCTCCAGCGCGTTCAGCGCATTGGCGTAGAAGCCGAAGGCGCGGTTGAAGGTTTCGAACCGGTGGCCGAACTGGCGCATCAGCGCGGAAAGGAGGGCGGGGTGGGTCTGGCCCGCCGCATCCAGCGTACCGGCGGAGACGCGCACCGCCCGGATGGGGGTGAGCGCATCCACATGGGCGGTACGCACCACGCCGGTGATGGCCGCGATCTCGCCCACCACCGCCGGCGCCGCGTGGCGCGCCAGTTCCACCCGCTCATAGGCGGTGTCGATGGTGACGACGGTGGTGCCCTCCAGCACCAGCAGGGCGAAGCTGCCGGTGTCGCCGCGGTGGATGAGGCGGGTGCCCGGCGGGGCGGTGACGATCTCGCCCTCGGCGATGACGGCGGCGAGGTCGGCTTCGGGGAAATCCACGAAATAGGGGTGCTGCGCCATCCGGCGGGCAGCGGCGGCGGCCTCGCCGGGCCCGAGGGGGCGGGCCTCGGCCTCGTCTCGTGTCGGCGGTGTCATGTCAGCGGCGTCGTGTCAGCGGTGTCATGGCGGTCCTCGCGGCGCCGCCACTATAGCGCGGGGAAAGCCGCGCGCTTACTGCAAACGCAGGATGCGCAGCACCCGCGACAGCACGGCGAACAGCACCGCCGTGGACCAGCCGAACAGCAGCATCCCGTTCGCCGCCGTGATGGGGCCGAGCACCCGCCAGCGCGCCACCGGCAGCATGTCGCCGTAACCCAGGGTGGTAAAGTTCACGAAGGCAAAATAATAGGCGTCCTTCTCGTGGATGACCCCCAGCAGCGCATACATGGTGGCCCACACCGCCACCTCCAGGAAATGGGCGAAGGTGAGCAGCACCCCGGCAACGCCCATGACGATGAGGAGGGTGGTGATCCGCCGCCGGCCCGACAGGTGGTGGGTGGAATTGCGGCCGAGCCGGATCACCAGCACCGTGGCCAGCGCCTGGATGGCGATGGTCGCCATGCTGGTGAGGGCCCCCACCAGGAACTCTCCGTCGAGGAACCACACCGCCTTTTCCTCCCTCTGAAGCTGGGCCACGGATCGCCCATGAACGGCGCGGGCGCAAGGCCGACGCAGGGGCAAGGGAAGGGCGGTGGCCACCTTTTGCCGGGCGCGCATTGATCTTGGTCGGTTTGTGTGTATTTTGCGCCGCAATAATCCCTGACCCGGCGGGCCCGAGCCACTCGGACCCGCTCTTTTGTGCTGGACGGCCCATGAAGCTGCGCAACATCGCCATCATCGCCCACGTTGACCACGGCAAGACCACGCTGGTGGACGAACTGCTGAAGCAGTCCGGCTCCTACCGCGAGAACCAGCGCGTGGCCGAGCGCGTGATGGATTCCAACGACCTGGAAAAGGAGCGCGGCATCACCATCCTGGCCAAGGCCACCTCGGTGGTCTGGAAGGACACGCGCATCAACATCGTCGACACCCCCGGCCACGCCGACTTCGGCGGCGAGGTGGAGCGCATCCTGAACATGGTGGACGGCGCCATCGTGCTGGTGGATGCCGCCGAGGGTCCCATGCCCCAGACCAAGTTCGTGGTGGGCAAGGCGCTGAAGGTGGGCCTCAAGCCCATCGTCGCCATCAACAAGGTGGACCGCTCCGACGCCCGCATCACGGAAGTGGTGAACGAGGTGTTCGACCTGTTCGCCGCGCTGGACGCCACCGACGAGCAGCTCGATTTCCCCATCCTCTACGGCTCCGGCCGCAACGGCTGGATGGCCGAGAGCCCGGAAGGCCCATCCGACCAGGGCATGGCGCCTTTGTTCGACCTGGTGCTGAAGCACGTGCCCGAGCCCACCGTGGACGACGGCCCGTTCCGCATGATCGGCACGCTCCTGGAGGCCAACCCCTTCCTCGGCCGCATGATCACCGGGCGCATCACCTCCGGCTCCATCAAGCCGAACCAGGCCATCAAGGTGCTGGCGCAGGACGGCTCCCTGGTGGAGCAGGGCCGGGTCTCCAAGATCCTCGCCTTCCGCGGCATCGAGCGCCAGCCCATTGATGAGGGCGTGCAGGGCGATATCGTCGCCATCGCCGGCCTGTCCAAGGGCACGGTGGCCGACACCTTCTGCGCGCTGGAAGTGACCGAGCCCCTGGCGGCCCAGCCCATCGACCCGCCCACCGTCACCATGACCTTCATCGTCAACGACAGTCCGCTGGCCGGCACCGAGGGCGACAAGGTGACCAGCCGCGTCATCCGCGACCGCCTGCTGCGCGAGGCGGAAGGCAATGTGGCGCTGAAGATCGAGGAATCGTCCGAGAAGGATTCCTTCTTCGTCTCCGGCCGCGGCGAACTGCAGCTGGCGGTGCTGATCGAGACCATGCGCCGCGAGGGCTTCGAGCTTGCCGTGTCGCGCCCGCGCGTCGTCTTCCAGAAGGACGAGGCCACCGGTCAGATGATGGAGCCCATCGAGGAAGTCCTCATCGACGTGGACGAGGAATATTCCGGCACCGTCGTGCAGAAGATGAGCGAGCGCAAGGCCGAGATGGTGGAGATGCGCCCCTCCGGCGGCAACCGCCAGCGCCTCGTCTTCTACGCCCCCACCCGCGGCCTCATCGGCTACCAGTCGGAGCTGCTCACCGACACCCGCGGCACCGCCATCATGAACCGGCTGTTCCACGGCTATGCCGCCTACAAGGGCGAGATCGCCGGCCGCATCAACGGCGTGCTGATCGCCAACGAGGCGGGCGAGGCGGTGGCCTATGCCCTGTGGAACCTGGAAGACCGCGGCCCGATGATCATCGAGCCGGGCTGGAAGGTGTACCAGGGCATGCTGGTGGGCATCCACAACCGGGACAACGACCTGGAAGTGAACGTGCTCAAGGGCAAGAAGCTCACCAACATCCGCACCACCTCCAAGGACGAGGCGGTGCGCCTGACCCCGCCCATCCGCATGACGCTGGAGCGCGCGCTGGCCTGGATCCAGGACGACGAACTGGTGGAGGTGACCCCCAAGTCCATCCGCCTGCGCAAGCGCTACCTCGATCCCAACGAGCGCAAGCGCAAGGAGCGCGAGAAGGAAACCGAGCTGGCGTGAGGCCTGGCGTTTCCACTCAGGGTCTTTGGAGAAGGGCAGGGCTCCGGCGCTGCCCTTTTTCTTTGGATGGTTCGCCATATCGCGCCGTCCCCGTGTTCCGGGCGCATGCCGCGTGAGCGGAATGCGAGCCGAAGCCCAGCGCAAGCGGTCGCCGAAGGCGCCGCGATAGGCTCCTGCAGGATGCTGCTACAGGTGAAAAGCCCACCGGTCGGCCCTTCCCGCCGTCGTGCTCCGGCTTGACCGGAGCACCCGTTCCGCCGTTCGCCCAAGCGGAAACATGGACCCTCCGGTCAAGCCGGAGGGCGACGGTGGGGCAAGTGAGGGCGACGGTGGGGTAAGTGAGAGCGGCGGTGGGGCGGACCGTTCGCCGGTGCGTTTATTCCGCCGCCTCCACCACCTTCTCCGCAATCGCCAGGCAGCTGGTGAGCCCCGGCGATTCGATGCCGAACAGGTTCACCAGCCCCGGCACGCCATGCGCCGCCGGCCCCTGGATGACGAAATCCGGCGCCTTCCCGTCCCTGCCCGCAATCTTCGGCCGGATGCCGGAATAGCCGGGGGCGAGGTCCGCCTCGGCCACGTCCGGCCAGTAGCGGCGGATGGAGGCCATCATGGAGGCCTTGCGGGCCGGGTCCACCTCGTAGCGGCGCGCGCTCACCCATTCCACATCCGGCCCGAACCGGCCCTGACCGGCGAGGTCGAGGGTGAGGTGGGTGCCCAGGCCTCCCGCCTCCGGCACCGGATAGATGAGGTGGCGGAACGGCACCTTGCGGGTGCAGGTGAAATAATTGCCCTTGGCCAGCTTCTGCTCCGGCACCAGCTGCGGCGGCAGGCCGGCGATGGCGCCGGCAACGGCCGGCGCATCGAGGCCGGCGGCGTTCACCAGGAGGCGGCAGCCGAGCGCCATGGCCCCGGCGCCGCCGGTGCGCACGATGAGGCCGCCGGCGGCGGGTTCCGCCGCCGCGAACGGCGCGGACACGGCCAGCATGCCGCCAGCCGCTTCCATGTCGCCCAGAAGCGCCAGCATGAGGCCATGGGAATCGACGATGCCGGTGGATGGCGAGAGCAAAGCGGCATGCACCTGCAGCGCCGGCTCCAGCCGCCGGGCGGCCGTGCCGTCCATCAGCTGCAGGTCGTCCACCCCGTTGGCCGCGCCGGTGGCGGCGAGCTTTTCCAGATAGGCCACCTCCTGCGCGCTGGCGGCGACAATGAGCTTGCCGGGCCGGGCGTGGGGCACCCCGTGGCTGGCGCAGAAGCCATAGAGGGCATCGCGCCCGCGCACGCACAGCTGCGCCTTGAGGCTGCCCGGCTCGTAATAGATGCCGGCGTGGATGACCTCGGAATTGCGGGACGACGTGCCGGTGCCGATGGCCTGCGCCGCCTCCAGCACCACCACTTCCCGCCCTGCGAGGGCCAGCGCCCGGGCCGTGGCGAGCCCCACCACGCCGGCGCCGATGACGATGCAATCAACCTGGTCCATGCCGCTTCCGTCCGCTGAATCGCGTCCGGCACCATAGCAAAGGCGCGGCAGGGGGGATGCGGCGGCGGGGCGGGGACGGCTTCCCTGGAAGTGCTCCAGCCAGCAACTAGTTGCTATCGGCTCCGCGCCCCGCGATGTCCAATCGCTCCCATGATGACCTCTGCCCCTCCACCGCCCGGCCCCGAAATCGCGGACGTCCGCCTCGACCAGGACCGGCGCCACCTGCGCCTCGGCTTTTCCGGCGGTCGCGCGGCGCTGTCCGCTCCGCTGCTGCGCGCGGCGTGCCGCTGCGCCGGCTGCGTGGCGGCCCGGGCGCAGGACCGCTTCGGCGCCGACTTTTCCGGCGTCACCCTCACCCATGTGGCGGCCTTCGGGGCGCACGGGCTCAACCTCACCTTTTCCGATGGCCATGCGCGCGGGGTCTACCCCTTCGCCTACCTCGCAGCCCTCGCGGCGGCTGAGCCGGCCGTCACCCCCCTCCCGGAGATGAAACCATGAGCGAGATGGAACCCGAGATCGTCGAATGCGACATCCTCGTCATCGGCGGCGGCACCGGCGGCCCCATGGCCGCCATCAAGGCCAAGGAGAAGAATCCGGGCCTCAAGGTGGTCCTCATGGAGAAGGCCAATGTGAAGCGTTCCGGCGCGGTCTCCATGGGCATGGACGGGCTGAACAATGCCGTCATCCCCGGCTACGCTACCCCCGAGCAATATGTGAAGGAGATCACCGTCGCCAATGACGGCATCGTCCACCAGAAGGCGGTGATGGCCTATGCCACGGGCTCCTACCCGATGATCCAGTATCTGGATTCCATCGGCGTGAAGTTCGAGAAGGACGGCTCCGGCGAATACAATGTGCGCAAGGTGCATCACATGGGCACCTATGTGCTGCCCATGCCGGAAGGCCATCACGTCAAGAAGGCGCTCTACCGCCAGCTGCGCAAGCACCAGGTGCTGGTGACCAACCGCTACATGGCCACCCGCCTGCTGAACGCTCCCGACGGCCGCATCGCCGGCGCCATGGGGGTGAACACCCGCACCGGGGAGTTCCTGGTGGTGCGCGCCAAGGCGGTGGTGCTGGCCTGCGGCGCCGCCGGCCGCCTGGGCCTGCCGGCCTCCGGCTATCTGTTCGGCACCTATGAGAACCCGGCCAATTGCGGCGACGGCTACGCCATGGCCTATCATGCCGGCGCGGGCCTCGCGAACCTCGAATGCTACCAGATCAACCCGCTGATCAAGGACTACAACGGCCCGGCCTGCGCCTATGTGACCGGCCCGTTCGGTGGATACACGGCAAACAACAAGGGCGAGCGCTTCATCGAGTGCGACTATTGGTCGGGCCAGATGATGAAGGAATTCTTCTCCGAGCTGCAGAGCGGCAACGGGCCGGTGTTCCTCAACATGACGCATCTGGCCGAGGAGACCATTTCCGAGATCGAGACCATCCTGCATTCCAACGAGCGGCCCTCGCGCGGACGCTTCCATGAGAAGCGCGGCACCAACTACCGCGAGAAGATGGTGGAGATGCATATCTCCGAGATCGGATTCTGCTCCGGCCATTCGGCCTCGGGTGTGTGGGTGGACGAGAATGCCCGCACCACGGTTTCCGGCCTCTATGCCGCCGGCGACATGGCGAGCGTGCCGCACAATTACATGCTGGGGGCCTTCGTGAACGGCGGCATCGCCGGCCAGGACGCGGCCGATTACTGCGCCTCCACCGATCTGCCCGCCTTCGACCGCGCCGACTTCCTTGTGGAGCGCGCGCGCGTGCTGGCCCCCACCCGCCGCGACGACGGGCTGACCCCGCACGAGATGGAGTTCAAGACCCGCCGGCTGGTGAACGACTATCTCCAGCCGCCGAAGGTGACGGCCAAGTACAGGATCGCCCAGGCCCGCTTCGCCGAGATCCGCGAGGATCTGAACGCCCTGTGCGTGAAGGACCCGCACGAGCTGATGCGGGCGCTGGAGCTGCAATCCATCCTCGATTGCGCCGACATGGCGGCCGCCGCCTCGCTGTATCGCACCGAGAGCCGCTGGGGCCTCTACCACTGGCGGGTGGACCACCCGGCCACCGACAACGAGAACTGGTTCTGCCACACGCTCCTCTACAAGGACGAGATGGGCCGCATGTCCCACAAGAAGCGTGCGGTGGACCCCTATGTGGTGGACATCCCCGAGGAGGAGATGGGCGCCTACCACCAGCTGCGCACCCCGGCGCTGGCCGCCGAGTGACCCCGCTCATCTGACCCATTCCGGAGCCTGCCCCATGCCGTTCGCCAACCACCCCACCTCCGTCCCGGTGACCGTGGACGACGAGAAATGCATTGCCGAGAAGGGCTGCCGCGTGTGCATCGACGTGTGCCCGCTGGACGTGCTCGCCATCAATCCCGCCTCCGGCAAGGCGCACATGAAATATGACGAGTGCTGGTATTGCATGCCGTGCGAGGTGGATTGCCCCACCGGCGCGGTGAAGGTCGAAATCCCCTATCTGCTGCGGTGAGGCGTGCCATGGCCATCTTCGACGATTTCGACGACGACATGGACGCCGTGGCGGAGCGCGCCCGCGACGCCGACCCCGGCGTCCGCCGCGTGGCCATGCTGGGCCTTGCGGAATCCGTGGACCCGGCGGCCGTGGGCCTGCTGCTCGCCGGCCTGAAGGATGACGACGCCGGCGTGCGCGAGGCCGCCGCCAAGGCGCTGGACGAACATGCCGGCCTGCCCGCCGCCCTCGGCCTGATCGAGGCGCTGGACGACGCGGTGGAGGCGGTGCGCCTCGCCGCCATCGAGAGCCTGGCCGACAAGAAGGAGCCGGCGTCCGCGCCGCGCCTCATCGCCCGGGCGCAGGAGCGCACCGGGCCGCACGCCGCCTTCGTGCGTGCCGCCGCTTTGCGGGCCCTGCGCGACATGCAGGACCCCGCCGCCATGCCCGTGGCCCTCGGCGCCCTCGCCGATCCCGACATCGTGGTGCGGCGTGAGGCGCTGGGCGTGCTCGGCTATCTCAAGGCCGACGCGGCGCTGCCGGCCCTGCTGCTGGCCGCCACCGATCCCGAACCGGCGGTGCGCCGGGCGGTGATGGCGGCCCTGGTGTTCGTGCGCAGCGGCACGCCCGGCGTGCCCGCCCTCATCGCCGGGCTGAAGGATGCGCACTGGCAGGTGCGCGAGGAGGCCGCCTTCTCCATCGGCAAGGCGAAGCTGGCGGAAGCCGTGGACCCGCTGATGGCGGCTGCCAATGACGACGCCTGGCAGGTGAGCGCCAAGGCGGTCAACGCGCTGGGCAAGCTGAAGGCCCGCGCCGCCGTGCCGGTGGTGGCGGACGCCCTCGGGCACACGCTTTCCAACGTGCGCAAGGAGGCCGCCGCCGCCTTGGGCGAGATCGCCGATCCCGCCGCCGTGGGCGCGCTGGAAGCCGCCTTCGACGATCCCGACCCCGACGTGCGCAAGCTGGTGCGCTGGGCCCTGGAGCGCTGCCGCGCGGCCTGAGGGGCGGGCGCCGCCGCGCCCGCCATTTCCTTCCGCCATGAAACCGAACCAGCTTGCTGGCACTTTTCCGAGGTAAGCCGGGCATGGGCCCGGGCCGGCGGAGGGGCGCACATGGCGGGCGACGGCACGGCGGACACGCAATCCGCCCCCCTGTGGTGGCAGGCGGGCGTCATCTACCAGGTCTATCCCCGCTCGTTCCAGGACACGGACGGCGACGGGGTGGGCGATCTTGCCGGCATCCTCGCCCGCCTCGACTATCTGGCGGAGCTGGGCATCGACGCCGTGTGGATCTCGCCCATCTATCCCTCGCCCATGGCCGACTTCGGTTATGACGTGGCCGACCACGCCGCCATCCACCCCCTGTTCGGCACGCTTGCGGATTTCGATGCGCTGGTGGCGGCTGCCCATGAGCGGGGGCTCAGGATCATCCTTGATTTCGTGCCCAACCACACCTCGGATCAGCATCCGTGGTTCGTCCAGTCGCGCGCCGGCCGCGACAACCCCCGGCGCGACTGGTACCTCTGGCGCGATCCCGCGCCGGACGGCGGGCCGCCCAACAACTGGCTTTCCGAATTCGGCGGCAGCGCGTGGGAATTCGACGCTGCCACCGGCCAATATTATTATCACGCCTTCCTGAAGGCGCAGCCGGACCTCAACTGGCGCCATCCCGACGTGGTGGCGGCCATGCACGCGGTGCTGCGCTTTTGGCTGGAGCGGGGGGTGGACGGCTTCCGCATCGACGCCCTGTGGCATGTCATCAAGGACGCCCGCTTCCGCGACAACCCGCCGAACCCGGATTTCCATGCGGGCATGAACCCCCATGCGCGCCTGAGCCAGCTCTACACCGGCGACCGGCCGGAGGTGATGGAGGTGATCGCCGGCCTGCGCGCGCTGGTGGATTCCTATGGCGGGCGGGTGCTCATCGGCGAGGCCTACCTGCCGCTGGACCGCATCGCCGCCTACTACGGCAAGAACGGCGACGGCGTGCACCTGCCGTTCAACTTCACCTTGCTGTCGGCGCCCTGGACGGTGGCGGCCCTCGCCCCGCTCATCGCCGCCTACGAGGCCGCGCTCCCGCAAGGCGGCTGGCCCAATTGGGTGCTCTCCAACCACGACCGGCCGCGCGTGGCGGGCCGGCTGGGGCCGGACCAGGCGCGGGTGGCGGCCATGCTGCTCCTCACCCTGCGCGGCACGCCCACCCTCTATTATGGCGACGAGATCGGCATGACGCAGGTGGCGATCCCGCCGGAGCGGGTGCAGGACCCGTTCGAGAAGAATGTCCCCGGGCTCGGCCTCGGCCGCGACGGCGCGCGCACCCCCATGCAATGGGACGACGGCCCCTTCGCCGGCTTCTCCACCGTCGAGCCGTGGCTGCCGCTGGCGCCGGACCATTGCGAGGTGAATGTGAAGGTGCAGCAGCGCGAGGCGGGGTCCATGCTCACCCTCACCCGGGCGCTGCTGGCGCTGCGGCGCAGCCATGGCGCCATCGCCACCGGCGCCTGGCAGCCCCTGGCGGCGACGGGCGACCTTCTCGCCTATCTGCGCGAGGGCGACGGCGAACGCCTGCTGGTGGCGCTCAATCTCGGCGGCGAGCCCCTCTCTGCCGTCCTGGCGCAACTGCCGGCGGGGCGCATCCTGCTGTCCACCCTGTGCGACCGCGTGGGCGAGCGCGTGGACGGCGCGTTGGACCTGCGGCCCGACGAGGGCGTGGTTGTGGCGCTGGCGGGCTGAGGCGGGCGCCTCGCTTGCCGGATCGGCGGCGGCGGGGCATCGTCGCGCAAAGCGCCGAATGGCGCAGCCCCTGGAAACGCCCGAGCCACCCCATGATGCCTTTTTCCCCCGTCGCCTCCTCCGACGCTCCCGCCACCCCCGCCGCCGCACCGGCGGTGCCGAAGGGCGGCGTCGCCCGCGCCAGCCGGCGGGTGATGAACCTGTCCCACCTGCTGCGGCAGGCGGCGCGGCGCTATTGCGACCATATCGGCTTCGTGGACGGGCCGCTCACCCGCACCTGGGGCGAGATGGACCGCCGCGTGGACGCCATGGCGGCGGCGCTTTCGGCCCGGGGCATCGGCAAGGGCGACCGCATTCTGGTGCAGTCGAAGAATTGCGTGCAGATGTTCGAGAGCATGTTCGCCGCCTTCCGGCTGGGCGCGGTGTGGGTGCCCACGAACTTCCGCCAGACGCCGGGCGAGGTGGCCTATCTCGCCGCCGCCTCGGGGGCGCGGGCGATGATCTGCCATCGCGATTTCCCCGGGCACGTGGCGGCGGCGCGGGCCGAGGCGCCGTCCATCGAAACCGTCATCGCCATCGGCGCGGCGGATTTCGGCCCGCACTACGACGCCCTCGTCGGCGAGCACCTCGGCGCGCGGGTTCCGGTGGCGGACGTGGAGCATGACGACCCCTGCTGGTTCTTCTTCACCTCCGGCACCACCGGCCGGCCCAAGGCGGCGGTGCTCACCCACGGCCAGCTCGCCTTCGTGGTAACCAACCATCTCGCCGACCTGATGCCGGGCACGACCCAGGCCGACGCCTCCCTGGTGGTGGCGCCCCTGTCCCACGGGGCGGGGGTGCACCAGCTGGTGCAGGTGGCGCGGGGGGCCAAGACCATCCTTCTGCCATCCGAGCGGTTCGACGCCGCCGAGGCCTGGCGGCTGGTGGAGGAATGGCGCGTCACCAACATGTTCACCGTGCCCACCATCACCAAGCTGCTGGCCGAGCATCCCGCGGCCCAGTGCTACGACCATTCCTCCCTGCGCTACGTCATCTATGCCGGCGCGCCCATGTACCGGGAAGACCAGAAGCGGGCGCTGGCCGCGCTGGGCAAGGTGCTGGTGCAGTATTTCGGCCTCGGCGAAGTGACCGGCAACATCACCGTGCTGCCCGCCGCCCTGCACGAGGCGGAGGACGGCCCGCAGGTGCGGCTCGGCACCTGCGGCTATGAGCGCACCGGGATGCAGGTGGAGATCCAGGACGAGGCGGGCCAGGCGCGCGCCCCGTTCGAGACCGGGGAGATCTGCGTCTGCGGCCCGGCGGTGTTCGCCGGCTATTACGACAACCCGCAGGCCAATGCACAGGCCTTCCGCAACGGCTGGTTCCGCACCGGCGACCTCGGCCACATGGATGAGGAAGGCTTCCTCTACATCACCGGCCGGGCCTCGGACATGTACATTTCCGGCGGCTCCAACGTCTATCCGCGCGAGGTGGAGGAGAAGGCCCTCACCCATCCGGCGCTGGCGGAAGTGGCCATTCTGGGGGTGCCGGACCCCATGTGGGGCGAGGTGGGCGTGGCGGTGTGCGTGCTGCGGCCGGGCGCCGCCCTCACCGAGGCGGAGCTGATCGCCTTCCTCGACGGCAAGGTGGCCCGCTACAAGCTGCCGCGCCGGGTGTATTTCTGGGACGAGCTGCCGCGCTCGGCCTACGGCAAGATCACCAAGAAGATGGTGCGCGAGGGGCTGGAGGCGCGCGGCTGCCTTGCCGCCCCGGTCGCCCGCACCGCCTGATCCGCATCCATGCCCTTCCAGGATACCGAGATGAGCGAGACCTTCACGGCCATGGTGATCGAGGATGCGGGCGGCAAGCCGAAAGCGGCGCTGCGCCCCTTGTCCCTGGCCGGGCGCCTCCAGGGCCGGGTCGTCATCGACGTTGCAAGCTGAGGTGCTAGAGCGCGATCCGCCTGAATTCAACAAGGTAGCAGCAGCGGGGCGCGCAGCTGCGGGCCGGGCGGAATGGCGCGCAGGGGGCGGGGATGGACGGCACGGGGCACATCTTCGACCTCGCCATCGTGGGCGGCGGGGTCAATGGCTGCGGCATCGCCCGGGATGCGGCGGGGCGCGGTCTCTCGGTGGTGCTGTTCGAGAAGTCCGACCTCGCCTCCGGCACCTCGTCCGCCTCCACCAAGCTCATCCATGGCGGCCTGCGCTACCTGGAGCATTACGAATTCCGCCTGGTGCGCGAGGCGCTGGCCGAACGCGAGGTGCTGTGGGGCATCGCGCCGCACATCGTGTGGCCGCTGCGCTTCGTGCTGCCGCACCATCCCGGGCTGCGGCCGGCCTGGCTGCTGCGGCTCGGCCTGTGGCTCTACGACCATCTGGGCGGCCGGCGCCTGCTGCCGCCCACCCGCACCCTCGACCTCACCCGCGATCCCGCCGGGGCGCCGCTGCGGGCGGACCTGAAGCGGGGCTTCGAATATTCCGACTGCTGGGTGGAGGATTCCCGCCTGGTGGTGCTCAACGCCCGCGATGCGGCCGAGCGCGGCGCCTCCATCCGTCCGCGCACCCGGGTTGCGGCGGCGGTGCGCGAGGGCGGGCTCTGGGCCATCACCACCGAGGCGGCCGGCGGCGGCGATCTGGTGCGCGCCCGTGCCCTGGTGGACGCCGCCGGGCCGTGGGCGGGGCAGGTGCTCGACACGCTGAAGGTGGACCTGCCGGCGCGGGTGCGCCTCGTGCAGGGCAGCCACGTGGTGGTGCCCCGGCTCTATGCCCACGATCGCAGCTACATCTTCCAGAATGCGGACGGGCGCATCGTCTTCGCCATCCCCTATGAGGGCGACTTCACCCTCATCGGCACCACCGACCGCGATTACGAGGGCCGGCCGGAGGATGTGAAGGCGAGCCCGGAGGAAATCGCCTATCTGTGCGCGGCGGCGAGCGAATATTTCCTCCTGCCGGTGCGCCCGGAGCAGGTGGTGTGGACCTATTCCGGCGTGCGCGCGCTGTTCGACGACGGGGCGGGAAAGGCCCAGGAAGCCACCCGCGACTATGTGCTCACCCTCGATGCGCCGCAGGGGCAGGCGCCGCTGCTGGGCGTGTTCGGCGGCAAGATCACCACCTACCGCCGCCTCGCCGAGGCGGCGCTGGAGAAGCTGGCACCCCATCTGCCCGTCATGGGCGCGCCCTTCACCGGCCGTGCGCCCCTGCCGGGCGGCGACTTCCAGCGCCAGGGCTTCGACGATCTGGTGCGCCGGCTGCGCGTGGCCTTCCCCGCCCTCGATCCGGCGCTGCTGCGGCGGCTGGCCCGGGCCTATGGCACCCGCGCGTTCCGCCTTTTGAAGGGGGTGGCCGACGAGGACGACCTGGGCGACTGGTTCGGCGCCCACCTCAGCGCCCGGGAGGTGGACTATCTGATGGACCATGAATGGGCCGCCACCGCCGACGACGTGCTGTGGCGCCGCTCCAGGCTGGGCCTGCAACTCACCTTGAACGAGGCGGCGGCGCTGGAAGCCTACATGGCCATCCGCCGCAATATGCCCTGACCGGAGGACCCCGTGGCCGCCTGCATCCTCGCCATCGACCAGGGCACCACCTCGTCGCGCGCCCTGCTGGTGCGGGCCGACGGCTCCATCGCCGCGCAGGCGCAAAGGGAGCTACCCCAGCATTTTCCGGCGTCCGGCCAGGTGGAGCAGGAGGCGGACGACATCTGGGGCACGGTGCTGGCCTGCTGCCGCGCGGTGCTGGCGCAGGCCGGCGCCGGCCCGGCGGACATCGCCGCCATCGGCATCACCAACCAGCGCGAAACCACGCTGGTGTGGGAGCGCGCCACCGGCCGCGCCATCCACCGCGCCATCGTGTGGCAGGACCGGCGCACGGCGGACGTGTGCGCGCGGCTCGAAGCCGAGGGCCACGGCCCGCTGGTGCAGGCGCGCACCGGGCTGCGGCTCGACCCCTATTTCTCCGCCACCAAGATCGCCCACATCCTCGACGCGGTGCCCGGCGCGCGGGCGCAGGCGGCGCGCGGGGAGCTGGCCTTCGGCACCGTGGACAGCTTTCTCCTTTATCGCCTCACCGGCGGGCGGGTGCATGCCACCGATGCCACCAACGCCGCCCGCACCGCCCTGTTCGACATCCACAAGGGCCAATGGGACGACGACCTCCTCGCCCTGTTCGGCGTGCCGCGGGCGCTGCTGCCGCAGGTGCGCGACTGCGCGGCGGAATTCGGCACCACCGACCCCGGCCTGTTCGGCGGCGCCATTGCGGTGCGCGGCATGGCCGGCGACCAGCAGGCGGCCATGGTGGGGCAGGCCTGCTTCACCCCCGGCATGGTGAAATCCACCTACGGCACCGGCTGCTTCGCCCTTCTCAACACCGGCGCGCAGCCGGTGGCCTCGCAGCATCGCCTGCTCACCACCATCGCCTACCAGATCGACGGGCGGCGCACCTATGCGCTGGAGGGCTCCATCTTCGTCGCCGGGGCGGCGGTGCAATGGCTGCGCGACGGGCTGGGGATCATCGCCACGGCCAGCGACAGCGACCGGCTCGCCGCCACTGCGGACGACACGCAGGACGTGATTCTGGTGCCCGCCTTCGTGGGCCTGGGTGCGCCCTACTGGCGGCCGGACGTGCGCGGCGCCCTGTTCGGCCTCACCCGCGCCACCGGGCCGGCGGAGCTGGCGCGGGCGGCGCTGGAAAGCGTGTGCTTCCAGACCGCCGACCTGCTGGACGCCATGCGCGCCGACTGGCCCGGCGCCGCCGGCGATACGGTGCTGCGGGTGGATGGCGGCATGTCGGCCTCCGATTTCACCATGCAGCGCCTCGCCGACCTCATCGGCGCGCCGGTGGATCGCCCGGCGCAGACCGAAACCACCGTGCTTGGCGCCGCCTATCTCGCCGGCCTGCCCTGCGGCTTCTTTCCGGCGCCGGAGGCGTTCGCCGCCGGCTGGCGGCTGGAGCGCCGCTTCGTGCCGCAGATGGCCGGCGACGCGCGCGCCCGGCGCCTCGCCGCCTGGCGGGATGCGGTGGGCCGGCTGACCGGGCCAGGGGAAAGCGGTGCGCCGGCCTGATGGTCCGGCCCGGCCTTTCCCCGCCCTTGATCTTGCCGGCCGGTTGGCGCCGAATGCCGCAAACCATGGATGGGAGGGCGCCGGGATGACGCAGGACGACAGCTTCTCCCCGCAGGAGCGCGCCGCCATCTATCGCTGCATCGCCGAGCGGCGGGACGTGCGGCGCAATTTCCTGCCCCGCCCGGTGCCCGACGATGTGCTCGCCCGGGTGCTCGCCGCCGGCCATGCGGCGCCCTCGGTGGGGTTCCTGCAGCCCTGGAACTTCATCGTCATCCGCGCCGCCGCCACCAAGGAGGCGCTGCACGGCGCCTTCACCCGCGCCAATGCGCAGGCAGCCGCCATGTTCGAGGGCGAGCGCGCGGCGCTCTACCGTTCGCTGAAGCTGGAGGGGCTGAAGGAGGCGCCGCTGCTGCTGTGCATCACCTGCGAGCGGGAGCGGGCCGGCCCGGTGGTGCTGGGCCGCACCCACCAGAGCGAGATGGACATCTATTCCACGGTCTGCGCGGTGCAGAACATCTGGCTTGCGGCGCGGGCGGAGAATCTGGGGGTGGGGTGGGTCTCCATCCTGTCGCCGGCGGACCTGCACGCCATTCTGGCGATCCCCGACCACATCGTGCCCATCGCGCTGCTGTGCGTGGGCTATGTGGACCATTTCGAGCATAAGCCGGACCTGGAGCAGGCGGGCTGGCGCCAGCGCCTCGTCCTCGACGACCTGGTGTTCGCGGAGCGCTTCGGCGCGCCCGCGGCGCAGTGATGCCCGGTGCGGTGACGCGGCGTGGAGGGGGCAGGGGCGGATAGGGGTGGGGGCGGATAGGGGCCGGGTGCGGGCCGGGCGGCCCTCAGCGGGTGAGGGTCACTTTCTGGCTGGTGTCGGCGATGATGCCCACATAGCGGTTGGGGCCGGCCGGCTCCAGGCGGGCGGTGACCTTGCCCTGGTGGTTCTGCAGCACGATGTCCGGGCCCATCATGTCCCAGCCCTTGGTCATGAAGATCTCGCTGGGGCAGGAGACGTCCGCCTGGGCGGCGAGGCCGTTCAGGCCGCGGTTGGTGGTGAGGCTCAGCGGGCAGGAATTGCGGCCATTGTCCCAGCCGAAGCTCCAGGCGCCGGAAAGCTGCTCCTTGGCGGCGGTGGGAGCATAGGCGCTGCCGCCCGGGCTGGCGGAGGGCGGCGTGAGGGGAACGTTGGCGGCGGTGCGCGGGGTGATGGCGCCGGTGGCGGTTTCGGCGGTGGCGGTGGACACGTTGGCAGGCAGCGCCGAGGCCTCCACCGCGCCGGTGGGGGCGGCAAGAACCCTGTTGCCCGCCGCGGCCGACGGCTTCGCACCGAAGCCGTCAAGCTCGGTGCTGCAGCCGCCAAGGGCCAGCGCGAGTGCCGCCGAAACCGCTACCACCTTCATCAACGCTCTCCGGACGTGCCCGCAACTCTAGAGCGCGATCCAATCAAATTGAAGCAATTTGATCGGTGAATCGCCCTCTCACTTAAGGATAGAGAACGCATTATCCGATCAGTTTGCATCGCAAGCTGATCGGCGCGTGCTCTAGTGGTTCGACCGCGACAGATGGAACCCATCTGTCTCCGGCGGGTCGAACCACAAGCCTTTGATCTGGTGGATCAACTTTTCGAAGCGGATGGGAACCATCCGTTTCGGTCGATCCACTAGAGCCCGTCCCGGTCCGATGGCAATGCAATCGGCGCCCCCGGCGGCCTCTTCAGAAAGTCTCGGGACGGAATTCTGCCCGCCGGGCCTGTTGGCCCACCGGAAACCGCCCCGGCATCCCCCGTCTGCCGGCCCCCGGCCGACGCAAGGGACGCCCCTTCAACGTTCGGACCGCGGCACCGCCGGGCCTGGGCTCGGATATCGTGCGCGCGGAACCGGCACCCTTTCGGCAGATCATGGCAGGACCAAGGCCGGATAACCACTGGGATACCATTGCGGGGTGACGGATGGACGCGATGGTTAAGGCGGGTTATGTGCAGGCACAGCAACCGCAGCCGTCCACGCGGGCGCTCTGCCCGGTGCGGGCCTCGTCCCGCCGTCCCGCGTTCCCGGTCCCCACACCTCCCGCTTGTCATCTCCGCAGGAGCCGCCCCATGACCATGCTCGATCCCGGGTCCCTGACCCTTCTTGTCACCGGCGCCACCTCCGGCATCGGCCTTGCCACGGCGCGGCGCTTCGCCGGCGCCGGCGCGCGGGTGGTGGCGGTGGGGCGGCGGGCGGAGCGGCTGGCGGCGCTGAAGGCGGAGTTCGGCGACCTGGTCCACACGCTGGTGCTCGACGTGTGCGACGAGGCCGCGACCTTCGCCGCCTTCTCCAGCCTGCCGGCGCCGTTCGACGCCTACAATGTGGTGTTCGCCAATGCCGGCCTCGCCCTCGGCCTGGAGCCGGCCCACGAGGCCCGGCTCGCCGACTGGAAGACCATGGTGGACACCAACATCACGGGAATGCTCTACACTGTGCGCGCCGCACTGCCGGCCATGGTGGCCCGCAAGCAGGGGCACCTGGTGTTCACCGGCTCCATCGCCGGCGACTATTCCTATCCCGGTGCCAATGTCTACGGCGCCACCAAGGCGTTCGTGAAGCAGTTCTCGCTGAATGTCTGGGCCGATGTGGCGGGCTCCGGCGTGCGCGTCACCAATATCGAGCCCGGGCTGACCGAGACCGAATTCTCGGTGGTGCGCTTCGCCGGCGACCAGGGCCGCGCCGACAGCGTTTATGCCGGCACCGAGCCCATGACCGGCGAGGACATCGCCGAGCAGGTGTTCTTCGCCTGCACGCTGCCGCGCCACGTGAACATCAACCGCATCCAGTCCATGGCGTCGCAGCAGGCCTTCGGGCCGCTGGTGCTGAAGCGCAACCCGGTGTGAGCGGGAGGCGGGGGCGAAATCGGGTGGGCGCGCCTTGCCGGCTCTGCTGAGATGGGCGACGCTCGACCTGAAGGAGATGCCCCCGTGCTGGCGCTCGATGCCCCCGATTTCCCCGCGCTCGCGTGCGGCGCGCTGGTGACGGCCACGCCCGCGACCCCGCTCGCCATCGCCGCCAGCGACTATGCCGTGGTGCGCCGGGCGGTGGAATATATTTCCCGCCATGTGCGCCAGCAGCCGGAGGTGGAGGAGATCGCCGCCGCCACCGGCGTCTCCGCGCGCGCCCTCACCGACCTGTTCCGCCGCTGGTGCGGCCTCACCCCCAAGGCGTTCCTGCAGGCGGTGACCCTGGACCGCGCCCGACGCATCGTCGCGGAATGTCCCAATGTGCTCGATGCGGCGCTGGAGCTGGGCCTGTCCGGCCCGGGGCGGCTGCACGACCTGTTCGTGGTGCACGAGGCCATGTCGCCGGGCGAGTTCAAGACCGGCGGGGCGGGGCTGGTGATCCGCTTCGGCTTCCACCCCTCGCCGTTCGGCCTGGCGCTCGCCATGTCCACGCCGCGGGGCCTGTGCGGCCTCGCCTTCGCCGACCAGGGGGAAGAGGCGGCGGCGCTGATGGACATGCGCTCGCGCTGGCCCAATGCCGCCTTCGAGGAGGACCCTGCGGCCACCGCGCCGCTGGTGGCGCGCATCTTCGATCCCGCCTCCTGGCAGGGCGATCAGCCGCTGCGCATCGTGTTCATCGGCACGGATTTCGAGATCCAGGTGTGGGAAACGCTGCTGCGCATTCCCATGGGCCTGGCCACCACCTATTCCAATATCGCCGAGCACGTGGGCCGGCCGAAGGCGGCGCGGGCGGTGGGGGCGGCCATCGGCAGGAACCCCATTTCCTTCGTGGTGCCCTGCCACCGGGTCATCGGCAAGAGCGGCGACCTCACCGGCTATCACTGGGGCCTCACCCGCAAGCGCGCGATACTGGGCTGGGAGGCGGGCAAGGTGGAGCCGGCAGGGGGGTGAGGGCCTATGCCGGCCGCTTGGCCGTCACATAGGCCTTGAGCACGTTCTGCATCCGGGTCAGGTGCCCCTTGCCCTTGGCCTCTTCAAAGAAGAAGTCGAACACCTCCGGGTCGAGCTTCAAGTGAACAGAGCGGGGCTTGCGCGGGGCCTCGATCCTGGTGTCGGCCCAGAAATCGGGGCCGAGGCTCTCGCCCTCGGGGGCGTTCGGATCATGGAACAGCTCCCCCTTCTCCTTCATCTTCCGAATTTCGGCGAGCGAGGCCCGCCTGATATTGGGATCGCTCATTGCGACCTCCTTAAGATGATACACTTGAAGTATACGCGATCTGGTCCGCGATAGACGCTCCTGGAGCCGGGTCTGCTGCTGCGAAATCGTTTCAGCACGGCGGCCAATCCGCCTTTGTTCAGCAAATTGGAGGGCGCTTCAACGCTCATATAACTCCGCGGAGCGGCTCCAATTGAGCGGATCACGCCCAAAGGGCTGTCTCGCTGCACAGCCGAGGCTTTCGGCGGCTACCCCACCCAGCCCTTCAGCTCCCGCTCCACCACCGCCGTCAGCACCCGCATGCCCGCATCGCCGGCATTGAGGCAGGGGATGGCGGCAAAGCGTTCCCCGCCGTGGTGCTCGAAGATCTCGCGGTTCTCCACGCCGATCTCCTCCAGCGTCTCCAGGCAGTCGGCCACAAAGCCGGGGTTGAACACGGCCAGCCGCTTCACGCCGCTTGTCGCCAGGGCCTTCACCGTCTCGTCCGTATAGGGCTTCAGCCATTCCTCGCGGCCGAAGCGGGACTGGAAGGTGAGCTTGAGGCGGGTCTCGTCCATGCCCAGGCGCGCGCGCAGCAGGCGGGCGGTCTTGGCGCACTGGCAATGATAGGGATCGCCCTTCAGGAGATAGGATTTCGGCACGCCGTGGAACGAGGCGAGAATCACCTCCGGCACGAAATCCAGCGCCGCCAGATGCCGTTCGAGGTCGCCGGCCACCGCGTCGATATAGACCGGGTCGTCGTGCCAGGGCGGGGCGACGCGCAGGGTGGGCTGCCAGCGCATGGCCTTCAGCGCGTCGAACGCCTTGTCGCAGACGGTGGCGGAGGTGGCGGCGGCATATTGCGGGTAAAGCGGCACCAGCAGGATGCGCTCGCACCCCTGCGCCTGCAGGGCGGCGAGGCGCTCGGTGATGGGGGGCTTGCCGTAGCGCATGGCGAAATCCACCACGATGCGCGAATCGAGGCCGGCGAAATGGGCGGCGAGCTGTTCCGCCTGGTCGCGGGTGATGGTCTTCAGCGGGCCTTCATCGCGCGCGGTGTTCCAGATGCTCCGGTAGTCGCGCCCCTTGGGGCCGGGCCGCTTGGTGAGGATGATGGCATTGAGGATGAACCACCACAGGACGCGGTTCACCTCGATGACCCGCCGGTCGGAGAGGAATTCCTTCAGATAGGCCCGCATGGACCAATAGTCCGTGCCCTCCGGTGTCCCCAGATTGACGATGAGCACGCCGATGCGGCCGAAGGCGACGGGCGGGTGGTCCTTCGGCAGATGCGAGGCATCGGGGGCGAAAGGGGGGAGGGGCGGCGCGGGATGGGTCATGGGTCTCTCACCTCGTTGCGGCGGGGATGGCGCGCAGGCGCCCCGCCGTCAATCCGGCACCGCCGGCCGCACCTTTACGCGCCGGCGGGTCCGCCGGATGGCGGCCGCAGCGTGCGACGGATGGTGGCAGGTGTGGAGGTGGAGGGATGGTGGGCGCGACAGGGATCGAACCTGTGACCCCTACGATGTCAACGTAGTGCTCTCCCGCTGAGCTACGCGCCCCTCCGCAGGAAGCGCCTCTATATCGGCTCGGATCGCCGGAGGCAAGGTGCCGGCGTGCGGTTCATGCGGCTGCCAACATCTTTCCCACCTCCGAGACCAGATCGCGCAGGTGGAAGGGCTTGGAGAGCACCTTCGCTTCGCTGGGGGCTTCCCCGTCGGCATTGAGGGCGACGGCGGCGAAGCCGGTGATGAACATCACCTTGAGGTCGGGATCGAGCTCTGTGGCGCGGCGCGCCAGCTCGATTCCATCCATCTCCGGCATCACGATGTCGGTGAGGAGCAGTTCGAAGGGTTCCTCGCGCATGCGCTCGTAGGCGGAACGGCCATTGTCGCAGGACGCGACCGAGTAGCCCGCATTCTGCAGCGCCTTGACGAGGAACCGGCGCATGTCGTTGTCATCTTCGGCGAGCAGGATCTTGGGCACGCCACTTCCCCTGATGTCGTGTTTGGTCCGGTCCCGGCGGGCCCGGGGCGATATGACTTGTCTGCCCCAATCGGGTAAATTCGGAGTGAAGGTCGCCGGCCCCCTTCACAAGAGGGCGTCGGCGCGGCCATCATGCCCGTTCCTTCCGCCGGCCTTTTTCAGAACAGTTCCGGAGTGTTGCGGTTCTAGATGACAGCCTGTCTCGCCGATAGCATAGAGCCCGCCTTCGAACTGCTCGCCCCGGCCGAGAGCGCCGCGCCGTTCCTTTTCAACTCGCCCCATTCCGGGCGGATCTATCCGCGCAGCTTCGTCGAGCAGACGCGGCTGGAATTTTCCGTGCTGCGTCGCTCCGAAGACACGTTCGTGGACGAATTGTTCCTGGATGCGGTGGCGGCCGGGGTGCCGCTGATGCGGGCGCTGTTCCCGCGCTCCTTCCTCGACCTCAATCGCGAGCCCTACGAGCTGGACCCGCGCATGTTCGACGGGCGGCTGCCGCCGTTCGCCAACACCCGCTCGGTGCGGGTCTCCGGCGGGCTCGGCACCATCGCCCGGGTGGTGGGCGACGCGCAGGAGATCTATCCGCGGCGCCTTTCGGTGAACGAGGCGCTGGAGCGCATCGAGGCCTATTACAAGCCCTACCACCAGGCGCTGCGCCGGACCATCGCGCGCATCCAGCGCCAGTGGGGCCATTGCGTGCTGGTGGATTGCCATTCCATGCCCTCCACCTCCACGCGCGACGACGCGGTGCGGGCGGATTTCGTCATCGGCGACCGCTACGGCACAAGCTGCAGCGAGATCGTCACCGAGGCCATCGAGGCGGCGCTGACCGCCCGCGGCTACCGGGTGGTGCGCAACAAGCCCTATGCCGGCGGCTATATCACCGAGCATTACGGCAACCCGTCCGCGGGCCTGCATGCGGTGCAGATCGAGCTCAACCGCGGCCTCTATATGGACGAGCGCGCCTATGAGCGCAGCGTGGGCTTTGCCCAGGTGCGGGCCGA
This sequence comes from Xanthobacter sp. AM11, assembly GCF_047444035.1. Taxonomy (NCBI): domain Bacteria; kingdom Pseudomonadati; phylum Pseudomonadota; class Alphaproteobacteria; order Hyphomicrobiales; family Xanthobacteraceae; genus Xanthobacter; species Xanthobacter sp. AM11. The sequence goes on along the minus strand of NZ_JBLAOA010000001.1, from coordinate 284,751 downwards.
CCTGGCGGGCATCCTGCCGGCCCTTTTTTCCGCCGTTGCGGTGGGCCTCGCCCCGCCCCGTGCGGCGGCAGAATGACAGAGCTCTGCAAAATTCAGCCCGGTGCCTTGCGTTTTTCGAATGGCACGGCTAGAAAGTGTCCACAGCCGACGGTGACACCATCGGGCTACCCCCCGCAGCAAAAGTGGCCCGAACGGGCCGGGCGGGGAAATGTCCGTGGCACAGGAATGGTGGCGCAAGACCCCTCCTTGGCCTGATGCAGGCCACAGCACCGATGGCTGCGCCGCACGCCAATGCGGACGTTTCCTGAAGTCCAGGCCTTCAGCGCCGGGCGCGGGTTCGGTACCGGGGTCGTATGGTGGGGCGTTCTTCCAGGAGCGTTCTGCCCGAATGATTTCGGGGCCCAAAAGAAAGAGGCCGTCCGCGTGAGCGAACGGCCCAAGTCTAGGGAGGAAACGCCCAAGGAGGGCAGCGACACAGCGACGCCAATCGCCATGTCGCAATGCACAAATAGCCCAGTGCGGTGCCATAAATCAAGTGCTCGTTTGTCGCAGCCTGGCGTGCCAGGCTAATATTTTGATTTTAAACGATATTTATAATACCGCGGGGGTGCGCCGCACCCCCTCCCCACCTCGAATGCCCACCGCACTGCGCCCGTTGCCGGCGCAGCGGTTGAGATTCGCCTGTGCCGGTGCATGGGCGTCATCAGGCTGACAGGCAAAGGTGCTCTGGTGTGCCTGCCGCGGCGCGGCGCGAGCCGCAGCCTCGAACCGCCGCTGGTCCGGGCCGGTGCTCCGGCGCGGACGGGCAGGGTGAAGACGAACGGGCGGTAACGAACGGGCGGTAACGAACAGGCCGGCGCGACGGCGGCCGGGATGAAAAGCCGGAACGGCACCTGAGGCGGCGCGCGCGGGTCATGCCCGGGCGGAAAGATCGTCAGGGGGCGGGCGCATTCCGGTCCGGCTTCGGCGCGGACCGCCGGTAAAACCGGGGCGCCAAAGAAAGGGGCCGTCCGCGGGAGCGAACGGCCCAAGTCTAGGGAGGAAACGCCCAAGGAGGGCAGCGGCACTGCAGCAAGCAATGCCGCGCCGCATCAATATGCGCGTGCCCATGGTCGGCTTCAAGATGTCTGCCGGCCGATAGTTTGGGCACCGCCGTGCAATTTGAATGCTTTTAAATTCAACCGCTTCCACGCCCCCTGCATATTCGTTGCGCGGCTCACATCAAGCGGCTGCCCGCCATCGTGCCAGTCCGCGGGGCCGCGGCGCCGGTGCCGGTTCCTGCTCCCGCACTGCACGCGCCGCATCTTTTCCCTTGGCAGGCGCCGCCGCCCACGCTTTACCTGCCGCCACCCCGGCCCCGGTTCGCGGTGCCGGCTCCCTTCAGCCGATGGGAGAGCGATTGTCCCGCTCCCTGGGACGCGCATTGCCGCCTCCCGGGCGCGGATCGCGATCCGCGCAGAGCCAACGTGCGGAGTTGCCATGACCGCGGTCGATTTCGACGCCTTCGTCCACAAGCTCGCGACGGTTTCCGGCGAGGCCATCCTCCCGTTCTTCCGCACCGCCATCGGGGTTGAGGACAAGAGCCTCGGCCGCGCCTACGATCCGGTCACCGAGGCCGACCGGGCGGCGGAGCAGGCCATGCGCCGGCTCATCCGCGACACCTTCCCCGCCCATGGCATCATCGGCGAGGAATTCGAGAATGTGGAAGCGCAGGCCCCCTATGTGTGGGCGCTCGATCCCATCGACGGCACCAAGTCCTTCATCGCCGGCCTGCCCGCCTGGGGCACCCTCATCGGCCTGATGAAGGACGGGGACCCGGTGTATGGCATGATGCACCAGCCCTTCATCAAGGAGCGCTTCTTCGGCGACGGCGGGGTGGCGCGCTATCAGGGCCCGGCGGGGGAGCGCCTGCTCCAGACCCGCGACTGCGGCCGGGTGGAGGACGCCCTGTTGTTCACCACCAGCCCGCGGCTGATGAAGGCCGCCGACCGCGCCGCCTTCAGCCTGGTGGAGGAGCGCGCGCGCCTCTCGCGCTACGGCGGCGATTGCTATGCGTATTGCATGGTGGCGGCCGGCCTGGTGGACCTCGTCATCGAGACCGAGCTGCACGACCATGATGTGATCGCGCTGGTGCCGGTCATCGAGGGGGCCGGCGGCGTCATCACCAGCTGGGAGGGCGGCTCGCCGGTGGCCGGCGGGCGCGTGGTGGCGGCCGGCAGCCGCAAGGTGCACGAGGAGGCCCTGCGCCTGCTCGCCGGCGGCTGAGCCGCGCTGCCTCCCGCGCCTCCCGCCCAGCTGCCCTACAGGATGGGCGTTCCGGGAATGAACGCATCGAACGCCGCCCAGAACTGGGCGCGGAAAAGGTTGCGTTCCATCAACAGCTCATGGCGGCTCGCCGGCACCACCACATGGGCGCCGGCGATCAGCCGCGCCGAAAAATGCTCGATGGCCTTGTTGGACACCAGCCGCTCGCCGCCGGCGGCGATGATGAGCAGCGGCTGGCGGATGCGGCTGATGGTGTCGGGATGGGTCAGCTCGGCCATGGCGGCGAACGCCGCCGACAGCCAGCCGATGGTCGGCGCGCCCAGGTCGAGGGCGGGGTGGGCGCGCACCAGCTCCAGCGTGCGCTCGAACCGCGCCCGGTCGGAGGTGAGCGGATTGCCCGCGAATCGCATGCGCGACATGGCCCGGCCCCGCCCGCCGGGCACGAAGGCGCGGGCGAAGCCCAGATGCGCGAGGGCGGTGGCCAGCGGCCGCACCAAGCCTTGCGCCGGCACGCTGTCGAGCCCCAGCATGGGCGCGCTCAGCACCATGCGATCGAACCAGCGCTGCCCGTCCAGCACCGACTGGAGCAGGATGGTGCCGCCCATGGAATGGCCCAGGGCGAAATGGGGCGGCGGGCAATCGGGCAGCAGCACCTCGCGGGCGAAGATCTCCAGGTCGAGCAGATAATCGGAAAAGCGCGGCACATGCCCCTTGAGGGTGTTGGACAGGAGCCGCTGCGAGCCGCCCTGTCCGCGCCAGTCCAGCATGGCCACCGCGAAGCCGCGGGATCGCAGCTCGCGCACCACCTCGAAATATTTCTCGATGAATTCCGCGCGCCCGCCCAGCACCGCCACCGTGCCCTTGCGGGGGCCGTCCGGCATCCAGCGGGCAAAGCGCAGGCGCACCCCGTCGGCGGCGACGATCTCGCCGGCGACACAGCCTTCTGGCACCGGATGGCTGGGGAGGGCAAACAGGGTCATGAAGGCTCGCGCGGCGCAGGCAGGCGGGGAAAGGGCAGGGTTACACGCTCGCGGCACTGGCCACAATCTGGCGCGGCGGTCGCGGTGGCCCCGGCTTGACAACGAGCGGGACCTGGCGCCGCGGGGAAACCCGCTTCCGCCTGCGGGGGAGGGAGTCCCGGTGCCGCCAGATCGGCAAACCGGGACGCCCCGAGGGCGGGGGGATTGAAATGGCAGCGCACGATCGCCAGGGCCGTGCGGGCGCAGGGATGTCCTCAGCGCGGGGTGTCGAAGCCGATCACCTGCATGCCGCTGATCTCGCCGCTGGCGCCGTCGATCACGAGGCGCACCCGCTCGCCGCGCGGGCCGGTGGCCTCGGCGAGGAAGGTGCGCCCGCGCTGGCGCACCGCGCTCACCTCCACGAAGCCGCGCGAACGCAGGCTGGCGGCCACCTGCTCCGGGCCGCGCGGCGGGCCGGCGGCGGGCCGTCCCTGGTAGGGCCGGTAGGGGTCGGGCTGGGTCAATGGGAGGGGCGAGGCGCGGTCGAGGGGGCCGTCCGCCACCGGCAGCAGGCGCAGCGAGAGGCTGGCCGGGACCGGGGCAATGCCGAGCCCCGCCACCGCCGCGGTGGCGCGGGCGGGGCCGGCATCCTCCGTGGTGCATTGCGCACCGGCGGGCAGCGCCGGAAGAAGGAGCGCCATCCACACCATCGCCGAAACGGCCGCGCGAAAAGCCCGCATCGCCTGCTCCTCCTCGTCCGCCGCGCCGGCGGATGGAGCATTGGGTTGCCACAAGTTTAGCCGGCCTTTTTGAACGTAGCCCGATGCGGGCGTTCATCGCCGGTTCAGGCGGGCTCCGAAGGGGCCGGGCGGGCCGAAAGCCGGCGGGCGGGCGGCCGCCATCTCCCGCGCGGCGCCCCCTTGACGGCGCAAATCCGCATTCCCACATCGAAAACGGCGCCGGTCATCACGACGGCGCCAGACCCGGGTCCGGCTTGATGCGGGCCCTGCATGTCGCTTCAAAGGAGGATATGCCATGCGTACGTTCGACCTGTCTCCGCTGTATCGCAACACCGTCGGATTCGACCGGCTCTTTTCGCTGCTGGATTCCGTCGGCGGCGTCGATGCCGCGCCCACCTACCCGCCCTACAACATCGAGCGCACCGGCGAGAATGCCTATCGCATCACCGTTGCCGTGGCGGGCTTCACCGATGCCGAGCTGGGCATCGAGGTGAAGGAGAACACCCTCACCCTCAAGGGCGAGAAGAAGGCCGCCGAGGCCTCCCAGGACGGCCAGATGCTCTATCGCGGCATTGCCGCCCGGGCCTTCGAGCGCCGCTTCCAGCTCGCCGACCATGTGGAAGTGAAGGGTGCCGTGCTTGAGAATGGCCTGCTGCACGTGGACCTTGTGCGCAACATTCCCGAGACGAAGAAGCTGCGCACCATTCCCATCAGCACCACCGGCACGGGTGCCGCGAAGTCCATCGAGGGCTCCGTGGCGCCGGCACAGGCGGCCTGATGTCACCGGCGGGGCGCGGGCCGGCGTCCGGCCCCGCCCCGGTCATGCAATGCAGGAGGCGGCGCCATGGTGCGCCGCCTTTTTCATGCCCGCCGCCTTTTGGCCTTCCGCGCGCGTCCGGCCGTGCCGCCCCCCGTCAGGCTCATGGCTGGCGCAGCCACCCATGCCGCCCGCGCGGGCGCGGGGGCTTGATCTTCGCCGTCCGCCGCGGGAGGACGAGGGGTCCCGATTATCCGAAGGTTGAATGCCTTGGCTTCAGCGCCCCGCAAGGTTCTCATCACCACCCGCCTGTTCGATGATGCCGCCGCCCGCCTGCTGGCGTCGCGGGGGCTGAGCGTCGTGCCCTCGGGCCTGCCGCCCGATGCCCTCGACACCCACATGCCCGACGCCGATCTCCACGCGCTGCTGGACGGGGCATCGGGCTGGATCGTCGGCCAGCGGGCGGTGACGCGGGACATTCTTGCGGCCCATCCCGGCCTCACGGTCATCGCCCGGCGCGGCGTGGGCTACGACCGGGTGGACGTGGCGGCGGCCCGCGACCTGGGCCGCGTCGTCACCATCGCCGCCGGGGCGAATGACCCGGCGGTGGCCGACCACACCCTGGCGCTGATGCTGGCGGTGCTGCGGCGCCTGCGCGCCAGCGCGGCGGCCATCGCCGCGGGCGACTGGCGGGTGGTGAGCGGCTTCGACCTCACCGGCAAGACCGTGGGCCTGGTGGGGCTGGGGCGCATCGGCCGGGCGGTGGCCCGCCGCCTCGCCGGCTTCGACGTGCGGGTGCTGGCGACCACCCGCACCCCGGACCCGTCCCTGCCCGGCATTGCTTATGTGTCGCTGCCACGGCTGCTGGCGGAAAGCGACGTGGTGAGCCTGCATGCCCCCCTCGTCCCCGAGACCCGCCACCTGATTGACGCGGCGGCGCTGGCCGGCATGAAGCGCGGGGCGGTGCTGGTGAACACCTCCCGCGGCGGGCTGGTGGACGATGCCGCTCTGCTCGCCGCTCTGGAGGCGGGGCACCTTGCCGGCGCCGGGCTCGACGTGTTCGAGGCCGAGGCGGACCCGGCCCTGCAAGGGGTGGCGCAGCGCCTCGCCGCCCGCAGCGACGTGGAGGCGACCGCCCATGCGGCCGGCTCCAGCCGGGAAGGGCTGGAGCGGGGCAACCTCATTGCCGCGCAATGCGTGCTCGCCGTGCTGGAAGGCGCGGCGCTGCCCGACGGCTGCCTGATCGCCGACGGGCGCCAGGGCACGCACGCCGGCCAGGGAGGATAACGCGCGCTCCCATCGGGCGGAGCCGGCAGGGGCGCCAGCCTCAGCCGCCGCTGATGGCGGTGATGACGAACACGTCCGCGCCCGGCGCAAGCGGGGTGTCGAGGCCGGCCCGCCGGCCCGCCACGAACACGTTGATGTGCCGGCGGATGGCGGGGGTGGTGTCGCACAGCCGGTCGGCCATGCCAGGCCAGCGGGCATCCAGCGCGGCCATCATCGCGCGCACGTCGCAGGCCTCCACCTCCGCCAGCGTCGCGCCGTCCGGGAACAGCCGCACGAGGTGGGAGGGCAGGCGCACCCGCACCGGCCGGCGGGGGGAGGGGGTGTCGGTCATGGCCGGCGTCCGCTCCGGCACGCCCCGGCTCAGCGTGCCACCACCAGCGTTTCCACCGAGGCGACGGCGGGCAGGTGCTCGGCGATGCGGCGCCAGCTTTCGCCCTCGTCGGCGCTGGCGTAGAGCTCGCCCGAGCCGGTGCCGAAATAGATGCCGGCGGGCGCCATGGGGTCGGTGGCCATGGCCTGCCGCAGCACGTTGAAGAAAGCATGGCGCTGGGGCAGGCCGGCACGCAGGGCGGTCCAACTCGTCCCGCCGTCGCGGGTGCGCCACACCGCCGCCTGCCCGTCGGGCATGAAGCGGCCGGCGGTGTCGCCGTTGAGCGGCACGAGGAACAGCGTGTCCGGGTCGCGCGGGTGGACGGCGGCCGGGAAGCCGAAGCTGGACGGCAGCCCCTGCTCGATGCTCTGCCAGGACCGGCCGCCGTCATCCGAGCGGTACATGCCGCAATGGTTCTGCTGGTAGAGGCGGTGGCGCAGGCCCGGCGCCTTCACCACGCAGTGCACGCACTGGCCGTGCTCGGGATAGGTCTGGCCCTCGGGCATGAAATCGGCGCGGGTGCCGCGGTTGCGCGCGCTCCAGGTGCGCCCGCCGTCGGCGCTGTGGAACACTCCCGCGGCGGAGATGCCGATCCAGAGCGAGGCGGCGTCGTCCGGGTCCGGCACCAGCGAATGCAGGATGAGCCCGGCGCCGCCGGGGTTCCACTCGGCGCGGGAGGGGTGCTGGTGCAGCCCGTCCAGATGGGTGAAGCTGCGGCCGCCATCGTCGGAGCGGAACAGGCCGGCGGGCTCCACCCCGGCATAGAGCGCACCGTCCGGGGCGGTGGCGAGACTCCACACGCTCTTCACCGGCGTCTCGCCCGCGCCATAGGCGAGGCCCTGGCTGGAATGGCTCCAGCTGGCGCCCAGGTCGTCGGACTGCCACACCGCCGGGCCGAACCATTCGTTGCCGCCGCCGGCATAGATGCGCCCGGTGGCGGCGTCGCCCACCACATGGTTGGTGGGCCAGGTGTCGCAGAAGGGGCCGCGCAGCGCCCAATCGCGGCGGTCCGCGTCGCTCTCCAGGATGAAGGCGCCCTTTTTGGTCCCGATGAGCAAAAGCACCCGCTGCGTCATGTCCCACCTCCCGTCGCGCATGCGCGTCCGTCGCCAGGGTCGTGCGGCAAGGACGGCCACGGACGGCCGGTTCCGACAGGGGGCGAAAATTTCCTGCGGCCCCCTTGGAACTGGATGACTGACGAATTATGATATTCATCAGTTAACCGGAGAGCGGTCGTGAGCATCAAGGTGAGGGAGACCGCCGAGGAAACCCGCGAGCGCATCGCGCGCACGGCGGAGGAGTTGTTCCGCCGCATGGGTTTCGCCAAGACCGCGGTGGCGGACATCGCGTCCGAGCTGGGCATGTCCCCGGCCAATGTCTACCGTTTCTTCCCCTCCAAGACGGCCATCGTCGCCACCATCTGCAGCCGCAGCCTTGGGGAGATCGAGACCCAGGTGGGCCAGATTGCCGCCGGGCCAGGCACCCCGCAGGCGCGCATCATCGCCGCCTATCTCGCCATGATGCGCTACCACAAGGAGAATTTCCTGGAGGAACGGCGCGTGCACGACATGGTGCTGGTGGCCATGGAAAACAATTGGGAGGCCATCGAGGCGCACAAGGCGCGCATCGGCACGCTGGTGGCCCGCATCCTCACCGACGGCATGGCGCAAGGCGTGTTCGTGCCGCACGATCCGCTGGCGGTGAGCCAGATCATCCTCGGCACCTGCGTGCGCTTCTGCCATCCGGTGCTGGTGGCGCAGAACATCGACGAGGATCTGGAGGCGGGGCTGACGGCCTCGCTGACCTTCATCCTGCGCAGCATCGAAGTGGAACGCACCCCCCTGGCGTGAGGGCGAGCCGGGGGAACCCGGCCCAGCCGTGCGCCATGATACTGACGATCAGCGAGTTTCATCAGTTCTGAACCGTAACTCATCATTCGACAGGAAACCGACATGCCCCCCGCCGCACCCTGTCCCTTCCAGCCTCCCGCCGGCCCGCCGCGCCGCCGCGCCGCCGTCCTCGTCGCGGGCCTTGCCGCCATCGCCTTGTCCCTTGCCGCCTGCGGCGAGCAGGCCCCGGCCCAGAGTCAGGCCGAGCCCGCGGCGGTGGTGGCCCGGCCGGTGCAGGTGGCCAAGGTGGCCTTCCGCCCGCGGGAGACGGAGAAGAGCTTCGTCGGCGTGGTGCGGGCGCGGCGCGAGATCGACCTCGCCTTCCGCGTCGGCGGCAAGGTGGTGCAGCGCCGGGTGGAGGTGGGCGACCGCGTGGCCCCCGGCGACGTGGTGGCCCGCATCGACCCCGAGGACCTGAAGCTGGAGCTGGAAAGCGCGCGCGCCGAATTCGCCGCCGCCACCGCCAACCTGGCCCAGACCACGGCCGAGGACGGGCGCTATCGCTCCCTTTCCGCCAAGGGCGTCGCCTCCACCGCCGACCTCGACCGCAAGTCCCTGGCCAAGGAGGAGGCGGTGGGCCGGCTGGAGCGGGCCAAGCGCGCCCTCGACCTCGCCGAGAACCGCCTGTCCTATGCCGACCTGGTGTCCGACACCGCGGGGGTGGTGGTCTCCACCGCCACCGAGCCGGGGCAGGTGGTGGCCTCCGGCCAGACCATCGTGCGGGTGGCGCGGCTGGAGGAGAAGGAGGCCGCGGTGGCCCTGCCCGAAACCGCCTTGGCCGATGCCCGCCGCTCCGACGCCAGCGTGACCCTGTGGGCGGACCCCGGCCGGCGCATCAAGGCGCACCTGCGCGAGCTGTCGCCGCAGGCGGACCCGACCTCGCGCACCTATCCCGCCCGCTTCATCCTGGAGGATGCCAACGACGCCGTCGCGCTCGGCATGACCGCCACCGTGACCTTGTACCCGCGGGGCGAGGCGGCGGTGGCGCGGCTGCCGCTCTCGGCCCTCATTGATCGCGGCCAGGGCCCGCAGGTGCTGGTGGTGGACCCCGCGACCCGCATCCTCGCCCAGCGGCCGGTGAAGATCGCCGCCTACACGGAGGATTCCGTTCTCCTCGCCTCCGGCGTCGCCGACGGGGAGGAGGTGGTGGCCTTGGGCGTGCAGACCCTGCTGCCCGGCCAGCAGGTGCGCCCGGTGCCCGTGGCCGGCGACCTCGCCGCCCAGATGCCCGCCGTCGCCAGCCGAGGGACGCAGCGGTGAGCGCGCCCGACACCTCCCCCGCCGGCGCCCCCGGCCCCGCCGATGCGGCGCCGCCCGCCGGCCCCCTCGGCGGCTTCAATCTCTCGCGCTGGGCCATCACCCACCGCGCCCTCACCTTGTTCGCCATCCTGCTGCTGGCGGCGGCGGGAACCTATTCCTACTTCAACCTCGGCCGCGCGGAGGACCCCTCCTTCACCATCAAGGTGATGGTGGTGCAGGTCGCCTGGCCCGGCGCCACGGCCTCCCAGATGCAGGCCCAGGTGGCCGATCCCATCGAGAAGAAGCTGCAGTCCCTGCCGCGTCTCGACCGCATCGAGAGCTATTCGCGCCCCGGCGTCTCCTTCGTGCAGGTGATCCTGGCCGATTCCACCCCCGCCCGGGAGGTGAAGGACCTGTGGTACCAGGTGCGCAAGAAGGTCTCCGACATGCGCGCCGAGCTGCCCCAGGGGGTGGTGGGCCCGGGCTTCGACGACGAATATGGCGACGTCTATTCCGCCCTCTACATGCTGAGCGGGGAGGGGGTCGGCCCGGCCGAGCTGAAGCGGCAGGCGGAGCTCATCCGCCAGCGCCTGCGCCGCGTGCCCAAGGTGGAGAAGGTGGACCTCATCGGCGAGCGGCCAGAGCGCATCTATATCGAATTCTCCCACGCCCGCCTCGCCACCCTCGGCATCACCCCGGCCCAGATCTTCGACAGCGTGGCCCGGCAGAATGCGGTGGTGGCCGGCGGGGCGGTGGATACCCGCTCCGACCGCATCAACCTGCGCCTCACCGGCGCCTTCACCGGGGTGGAGGCCATCGCCGAGGTGCCGGTGGCGGTCAACGGCCAGCTCATGCGCCTCGGCGACATCGCCACCGTGAAGCGCGGCTATGAGGACCCGCCCTCCTACATCGTGCGCCAGCACGGGCGCCCGGCCGTGGGCATCGGCGTGTCCATGGAGCAGGGCGCCAACATCCTCACCCTCGGCAAGGCGCTGAAGGTGGCCATGGACGAGGCCGTAAGCGAGCTGCCGGTGGGCATCGACGTGGTGCAGGTGGCGGACCAGCCGCACATCGTCGCCGAATCGGTGGGCGAGTTCCTGAAGACCTTCGCCGAGGCGCTGGTGATCGTGCTGGTGGTGAGCTTCCTCTCGCTGGGCTTTCGCACCGGCATCGTGGTGGCGCTCTCGGTGCCCCTGGTGCTGGCCATCGTCTTCCTGGTGATGTTCGCCTCCGGCATGGACCTGCACCGCATCACGCTCGGCGCCCTCATCATCGCCCTCGGCCTGCTGGTGGACGACGCCATCATCGCCATCGAAATGATGGTGGTGAAGATGGAGGAGGGCTGGAGCCGGACCCAGGCGGCCACCTTCGCCTGGACCTCCACCGCCTTCCCCATGCTCACCGGCACGCTGGTGACCGCCGCCGGCTTCCTGCCGGTGGGCTTCGCGCGCTCCTCCTCGGGCGAATATGCCGGCGGCATATTCTGGGTGGTGGGCATCGCGCTCATTGCCTCCTGGTTCGTGGCGGTCATCTTCACCCCCTATCTGGGCACGGTGCTGCTGCCGGACATGAAGAAGGGGCACGCCCACGAGATGCACGACGGGCGGGCCTACCGCGCCCTGCGCACGGTGCTGGAATGGTGCCTGCGCCACCGCCTCACGGTGATCGCCGCCACTCTGGCCCTGTTCGCCGGATCGGTGGTGGCCTTCGGCTTCGTGCAGCAGCAGTTCTTTCCCACCTCCACCCGCACCGAGCTGTTCCTGGAGATGCGGCTGCCGGAAGGCACCTCCGTCACCGTCACCGAGGCCACGGCGAAGAAGGCCGAGGCGCTGGTGGGCGCCGACCCGGACGTGGTGAACGCCATCACCTATGTGGGCCGCGGCGCGCCGCGCTTCTGGCTGGGCCTGAACCCGGTGCTGCCCAACCCGAACTTCGCCCAGATGGTGATCGTGACCAAGGACGTGGAGGCGCGCGAGCGGCTGAAGGCCCGGCTGGACGCGGCCCTGGCGCAGGGCGCCCTGTCCGAAGCGCGGGTGCGCGTGGACCGCTTCGTGTTCGGCCCGCCGGTGGGCTTTCCGGTGCAGTTCCGCGTGGTGGGGCCCGACCCCCTCGCCGTGCGCGAGATCGCCGAGAAGGTGCGGGTGGTGATGGCGCAGGACCCGGCCGTCATCGACCCCCACCTCAACTGGGGCGAGAAGGTGAAGTCCATCACCCTGGCGGTGGACCAGGATCGCGCCCGGGCGCTGGGCACCACGCCGCGCGACCTCTCCGAGACGCTGCAGACCCTGCTCTCCGGCTATACGGTGACCCAGCACCGCGAGGGCACCTTGCTCATCGACGTGGTGGCCCGCGCCGTGCCGGAGGAGCGGGTGGACCTGGAGCACCTTTCCGCCCTCACCGTCACCACCCGCAACGGCCTTGCCGTACCGCTGGGGCAGGTGGCGCGCATCGCCTATGACCATGAGGAGCCCATCCTGTGGCGGCGCGACCGCGACCTGGTGCTCACCGTGCGGGCGGACGTGAAGGACGGCGTGCAGCCGCCCGATGTGACCGCCCGCCTGCTGCCGAAGCTCGCTCCCCTCAAGGCGGAGCTGCCCACCGGCTACCGCATCGAGACCGGCGGCTCGATCGAGGAGAGCGCCAAGGCCAATGCCTCCCTGGCGGCGGTGTTCCCGGTGATGCTCATCGTCATGCTGACGCTGCTGATGATCCAGCTGCAGAGCTTCTCCCGGCTCGCCCTGGTGCTGGCCACGGCGCCGCTGGGGCTCATCGGCGCGGCGGCGGCGCTGCTCATCGCCCACAAGCCGTTCGGCTTCGTGGCGCTGCTGGGCCTCATCGCCCTGGCCGGCATGATCATGCGCAACACCGTGATCCTGGTGGACCAGATCGACCACGACATCCGCGACGGCCACACGCCCCACCGCGCCATCGTGGACGCGACCCTGCGTCGCGCCCGCCCGGTGGTGCTCACGGCGCTGGCGGCGGTGCTGGGCATGATCCCGCTGGCGGAAAGCGCCTTCTGGGGGCCCATGGCGGTCACCATCATGGGCGGGCTGCTGGTGGCCACTGTGCTGACCCTGCTGGTGGTTCCGGCGCTTTACGCCACCTGGTTCCGGGTGAAGGTGACGGACCCCGCGCCGGCCCCCGGCGCCATGCCCCAGCCGGCGGAGTGATGCGCCGCGGGCAGCGGGCGCCGCGCGCGCCCTCTGCCTCCGGCCATGGGACAACGTGTCAGATCCCGACGCGGGTCGTGCGGGACGACAAGTTGCGGATGGATCGCATCTGGAGAGGCCGGCGCCGCAGGCCGGTGATGAAGCGCGCTGCCGGGGCCGGGGGGCTGGCGGCTGCGGTGGCCCTTGCCCTCCTCGTCGCCGGTGCCGCCATGGCCGGCGCTGCCTTGGCCGGGCCGCCGGAGGCCGCAGCCCGCAGGGAGCGGCTGGAAGCGCTGGGCGAATCCCTGTTCTTCGACGCCGACCTGTCCCGCAACCGCACCCAGTCCTGCGCCACCTGCCACGATCCGGCCCGGGGCTTCGTGGACCCGCGCACCGGCGGGGCGGGCGGGGCGGTGTCGGTGGGGGACGACGGCACGTCCCTGGGGGTGCGCAACGCGCCCACCGTGGCCTATGCGGCCTCAAGCCCCACCTTCGGGCGGCGGGCGGACGGCGCCTTCGTGGGCGGCCAGTTTCTGGACGGGCGGGCGGACACGCTGCAGGCGCAGGCCGGCCAGCCGATTCTCAACCCGGTGGAAATGGCCATGCCGGACAAGGCCAGCGTGGTGGCGCGGCTGAAGGAGAAGCCGGCCTATGTGGAGGCCTTCCGCGCCCTGTTCGGCCCCGGCGTGTTCGGCACCACCGCCGGCGCCTATGACGCCCTGTCCCAGGCCCTTGCCGCCTATGAGCGCAGCGCCGCGGTCTCGCCCTTCGATTCGAAATACGACCGCTTCCTGCGCGGCGAGGCGAAGCTGACCGACCAGGAGGAGCTGGGCCGCGTGCTGTTCTTCTCCAACCAGTTCACCAATTGCCACCTCTGCCACAAGCTGACGCCCTCGGGCGGGGCGGGGGAGACCTTTTCGGACTACCGCTTCCACAATATCGGCGTGCCGGCGAACGCAGGCCTCAAGGCGCCGGTGGACCACGGCCTGCTGCAGCGCCCCGGCATCACGGGCCGGCGGCATGACGGGCAGTTCCGCGTGCCCACCCTGCGCAATGTGGCGGTGACCGGCCCCTATATGCACAACGGGGTGTTCAAGGATCTGCGGACGGTGATCTTATTCTACAACAAGTTCAATTCTTCGGCGCCCGAGCGGCAGGTGAACCCCGAGACCGGGCGGGAATGGGGCCGGCCGGAGGTGCCCGGCACCCTCTCCCTCAAGGAGCTGGAAACCGGCCCGGCGCTGGACGACCGGCGCATCGACGCCCTGGTGGCCTTCCTGAAGACCCTGACCGATCGCCGCTACGAGCCCCTGCTCGCCCCTTAGAGCGCGATCCGGGCAAATGGACTCCATTTGCCCGGTGAATCGCCCTCTAAACTCAGGAAGGGGCGCGATCCGGGCAAATGGACTCCATTTGCCCGGTGAATCGCCCTCTCCCTTCCTGAAGGGAGACGGATGGCCTGCCGGCACGCAACCGCCCAAGGCGATCCGCCCCGGCAGATGCGGCCCCGTGCGGTGCAGGCCGCGGTTTTGCCTCAGGCCTTGGTGTCGCGCAGGGTGAGGCCGAACAGCAGCGTGCCCACGCCGTTGACGATGAGGTCCACGCCCAGGAACAGGCCGAGGATATAGACCGAGTTCACCGGCCAGCGGGCGATGATGATGAAGCCGAGCAGCAGGGTGACGAGGCCGGACACCACGATCCAGCCCCAGCCCTTGCCGGGGCGCGTGCCCACGCCGGCGACGATGCGGAAGATGCCTTCCACCGCCAGCGCCACGCCGATCATGAGGGTCAGCACGCCCGCGCCGAGCAGCGGGTTGTACATGATGAGGCCACCCGCCACCACATAGAGCAGGCCGGCCAGCATCCAGTAGAAGAAGCGGCCCCAGCCCTGGACCCGGAAGGCGTGGATGACCTGCACCACGCCGCCCACCAGAATCAGCGCACCCACATAGAGGGCCGTGACCAGGGTGGAGGCGAGCACATGGGCGAGGGCGACAAAGCCGAGCATGATGAAGGCAATGCCGAGCACCACGAACCACCCCCAATTGGCGCGGATGGCGTGCAGCTTGTCGGCAACGACAGATGCGGAAGCAGGTGCAGGCATGGTCATTGTACCGTCTCCGGATGCGAGTTCATGTGAAGCTCGCCGGTTGCGGTGAGTCCCTCTCACCACGTCGATCATACAGGAGGACGCAACGGTGCATAACGGCGCTGTGGGCATGCGGCGAGGCGATGAGACGCAAGGATGCAAGGACGGCGCAGGGATGGGGCGGGAATGGGGGCGGGAATGGTGGTGCAACTGGTGAAGGCCGCGCGGCGCAGCGCGGCCATGGCGGCGGGGGCGGTGCGCGTGCATCCCCGCCTGTTCCTGGCCCTGGCCGCCGGGACGGTGGTGTTCGTGGCGCTTGCGGCGCTGCTGCTGCGCACGCGCTTCCTGATCGCCTTCGACGTGACCGCCGCAGCCTGGCTGGTGATGGCGCTGCGGCTGGTGCTGCGCTGCGATGCCGGGGCGGTGCGCCGCCGGGCGGAACAGGACGACGAAGGCGCATGGGTGGCGCTGGTGGTGGTCCTGGCGGTCACCGCCACCAGCCTGGTGGCCATCGTCATCGAGGCCGCCGGCGCCGCACACGATGGCGGGCCCCATATCGCCCTGGCGGGGGGCACGCTGGTGCTGTCGTGGTTGTTCTTCCACTCCGTGTTCGCCTTCCACTACGCACACGAATTCTATGACGACGACAAGCCCGACGCCCGGCCTATGCTGGGCTTTCCCGGCCCGGCCGAGCCGGACTACTGGGACTTCCTGTATTTCTCCTTCAACCTCGGCACGGCATCGCAGACCGCGGACGTGACGGTGAACTCCCCGCGGCTGCGGCGGTTCGTGCTGCTCCACCAGGTGGCGTCCTACGTCTTCAACGCCACCATCATCGCCCTGGGCGTGAATGTGGCGGCGACGCTGATGTGAGCCATGGGCCGGCACAAATGCAGCGGCCCCGGTCGTTGGACCGGGGCCGGCGGAAATGTCGGATGCGGATGGGGCCGACCGGCCGCCCGTCAGCGCTGGGCGGTGGGCGCGGCCGGGCGGGCGGCGGCGGGCGGCGCCGCGGGCGTGCCGGCGGCATTGGCCTGGGCGTTGCCCGGCTTCGGCATGATCACCACCTTGGTGCCCACCTTCACGCGATCGTAGAGGTCTTCCACGTCGGCATTGAGCATGCGGAAGCAGCCGGAGGAGACGAACTTGCCGATGGTCTGCGGCTCGTTGGTGCCGTGGATGCGGTAGATGGTGCCACCCAGATACATGGTGCGGGCGCCCAGCGGGTTGCCCGGGCCGCCGGCCATGAAGCGCGGCAGGTAGGGCTGGCGCTCGATCATCTCCGACGGCGGGCGCCAGTCGGCCCATTCCTTCTTGGCGGTGATCTTCTCGGTGCCGGACCAGGTGAAGCCCTCGCGGCCCACGCCGAGGCCGTAGCGCACGGCCTTGCCGCCGCCCAGCACGTAGTAAAGGTAGGTGTTGGGCGTATCAATGACGATGGTGCCGGCGGGCTGGGTGGTCACATAGTCCACCGTCTGGCGGCGGAAGCGCTCGGGCACCGGCTCGGTGGGGTCCACATTCTCGATGCGCGGGCCGGACGGCGCCTCGGTGGTGCCGGGAACCACGGCGGCATTGGTGGCATAGACGCCGGCGGGCGGCGCGCCGGCCGCGGCCGGGGCCACGCCGGCATTGGGCACCACGTTGGGATTGGCGTTGGCGCGGGCATAGATGGCGTCCTGGTCCACCGCGGCACGCGGCGGGGCGCCATAGCCCGGGTCCTGGCCGTAGACGGGGCGCGGCTCGCCATAGCCCGGCTGGCCATAGGCCGGCTGGGGCGGGGTGCCATAGGCCTGCTGGCCCTGGCCATAGGGCGCGGCGCCATAGCCGGGCTGGCCATAGGTGGCCACCGGCGCGGGCGCGCTGCCGGGCTGGGCTGGCGCCGGCTCGGGGCTGCGGCCGTAGGTCTGCTGGGCGGGCTGGGGATAGCCCGGCTGGGGATAGGCCTGCTGGGGATAGGCCTGGGGGGCGGGCTGCGGATAGGCCGCCTGGGCCGGCGCGCCATAGGGCGCGGCGCCGCCGGTGGGCGGGGCAAGGTCGGAGCGTTCCACCTGGTCGCGGCGCACCGGGGCGCTGCGGGCGTAGGGGTCGGTATAGCCGGGAGGCGCCTCGCCATAGCCGCCGACGGTGCCGGGCGGCACCGTGCCGGTTTCCTCCTCTTCCGCCGGCGGGCCCGGCAGGTGGTAGCTCGTGCCGTAGGCGCCCTGGCCGAGGGCCGGCGCGGTGAGTACGGATGCCCCGAAGGCGGCGAGGAGAAGCGAGTGGCGCAGGGTCATGTAAGTGCTGTTAACCGTGAAACGTGACGAAATTGGAAACGGGGCGCCGAAAATTTCGCACGCCACGCCGGACGGTCGGACCGACCGCCGGCGCCTGGAAAACGCGACAGCAAGCGGCCCCTTGCCTCGCATCTAGGCCTGCAAATGCGGCGACGCAACGACCGCCGGCGCAGCGCCGCTGATCGTGAACGGGAGGGCCGGGAAGGGTGGCTTGAAAGTCGCACCTGAAAGATATAAACATATCTTTATGTCTGATCCGGTGTCGGCCCCGCTGCTCTCTTTCTCCGCGCTTCTCGACGGCCTGAAGGCCGCGGGCGAGGATACGCGCCTGCGGCTTGTCGCCGTGCTGGGCGAGGCGGAGCTTACCGTGTCCGACCTCACCGACATTCTCGGCCAGTCGCAGCCGCGCATCTCCCGCCATCTCAAGCTCCTGGCCGATGCCGGCCTGGTGGAGCGCCACCGCGAGGCGAGCTGGGTGTTCTACCGCCGTGCCAGCGAGGGCCCCGGCGGGCAGGTGGCGGCGCGCCTCCTCGACCTCCTGGACCGCGACGACCCGGTGCTGGCCGGCGACCGCGCCCGGCTCGATGCGGTGCGCGCCGCCCGCGCCGCCGCCGCCCAGGCTTATTTCGCCGCCCATGCGCGCGAATGGGACGAGATTCGCCGGCTCCATGTGCCCGAGGCGGCGGTGGAAGCGGCGGTGCGCCAGATCGTGCTCGGCGGCATCGTGCCCGGCGCGCCCATCCGCTCGCTGCTGGACCTCGGCACCGGCACCGGGCGGATGCTGGAGGTGTTCGCCGCCGACATGGAGCGCGGCATGGGCATTGACCTGTCCCCCGACATGCTGGGGGTGGCGCGCGCCAATCTGGAGCGCTGCGGCATCCGCCACTGCCTGCTGCGGCAGGGCGACATCTATGCGGTGCCCGCGCCGCGTGATTCGTTCGATGTCGTGATCGTGCATCAGGTGCTGCATTATCTGGACGATGGCGGCCGGGCGCTGAAGGAGGCGGCCCGGGTGCTGCGGCCGGGCGGGCGGCTGCTGGTGGTGGATTTCGCGCCCCACGCCCTGGAATTCCTGCGCGAGGGCCACGCCCACCGGCATCTGGGCTTTGCCCGCGCCACCGTGGACGCCTGGCTCGCCGAAGCCGGGCTCGACCTTGTTTCCTACACCACCCTTGCGCCGGAAGGCGGCGCAGCGGAAGGACTGACTGTTTCGCTCTGGCTTGCGCGCGACCCGCGCGTGCTTTCGGCCACGGCGCCGGACCATGCCCACAGGGAGATTGCGTGATGACCATGCCGAGCCCCGCGACGCCGGACGCCGTGCCGCTGCGGGCCAGCCGCGAAACCGGCCGCGCGCCGGTGTCGGTGTCGTTCGAATTCTTCCCGCCCAAGACGCCGGAGATGGAAAAGACCCTGTGGGCCTCCATCGCCCGCCTCGCGCCCCTGTCCCCCGCCTTCGTTTCCGTCACCTACGGGGCCGGCGGCTCCACCCGCGAGCGCACCCACGCCACCGTGGAGCGAATTGCCAGGGAAACCGACCTCCACCCCGCCGCCCACCTCACCTGCGTGGCCGCCAGCCGCGACGAGATCGACGATGTGGTGCGCGCCTACAAGGCGGCGGGCGTGAAGCACATCGTGGCCCTGCGCGGCGATCCGGTGAGCGGGGTGGGCACGCACTACGAGCCCCACCCGCAGGGCTATGCCTATGCCTCCGACCTGGTGGCCGGCATCAAGCGCATCGGCGATTTCGAAGTGTCGGTCTCGGCCTATCCGGAGAAGCACCCGGAAAGCGCCAGCCTCGATGCCGACATTGATTACCTCAAGGCCAAGGTGGATGCCGGCGCCACCCGCGCCATCACCCAGTTCTTCTTCGAGAACGACGTGTATTTCCGCTATCTGGACAAGGTGCGGGCGAAGGGCATCGACATTCCCATCCTTCCCGGCCTGTTGCCGGTGACGAACTTCAAGCAGGCCTCCAACTTCGCCACCCGCACCGGGGCGAGCGTGCCGGCCTGGCTGCTGAAGCGCTTCGAGGGGCTGGACGACGACCCGGAAACCCGCAAGCTCATCGCCGCCGCCGTGGCGGCCGAGCAGGTGACGGACCTGGTTGATCGCGGCGTCACCGATATCCATTTCTACACCTTGAACCGCGCCGATCTCGTCTACGCCATCTGCCACCTGCTCGGCCTGCGCCCGAAGCCAGAGGCGGTGCCGCAGGCGGTGGCGGTCTGAGGAGAGAGAGATGGCTGGGGAACCGCAGAGTCCGGTGCTGAGCCTGCTTCGCGAGATTGGCGCGAAGCTTGATGGGCACGACAAGCGTTTCGACACGGTGGACAAGAAGCTCGACAGCCTGCGGCAGGCCATCAATGGGGAGAGCGTGCTCGGCCGCTACGCCGCCGCCGAGGTGGAGGAGCGGCTCGACGCCATCGAGAAGCGCCTCGCCACCCTGGAGAAGGGCACCTCCAAGAAGCCGCCTGCGCCCCGCAAGCCCACCACCTGATTTGCCAATTCCGCGGCGAAGGCCGCAACCCGCCCCTTCCGGGGCTCACGCCCCGAGATCACCCCGCCATGACCCAAACCCGCGCCGACGACATCTTCGCTGCCCTCGCCACGGCCGCCGCCGAGCGCATCCTGGTGCTCGACGGCGCCATGGGCACCATGATCCAGGCCCTGAAGCTGGACGAGGCCGGCTACCGCGGCGCGCGTTTCGCGGACTGGCCGCAGGACGTGAAGGGCAACAACGACCTCCTCAGCCTCACCCAGCCGGACGCGGTGCGGGCCATCCACCTGGAATATTTCCGCGCCGGCGCGGACATGGTGGAGACCAACACCTTCTCCGGTACCTCCATCGCCCAGGCCGACTACGGCATGGAGGCGATCGTCTATGAGCTGAATTTCGAAAGCGCCCGCCTCGCCCGCGAGGCCGCCGACCTGGCGCAGGCCGAGGACGGGCGCCCGCGCTTCGTCGCCGGCGCCTTCGGCCCCACCAACCGCACCGCCTCCATCTCCCCCGACGTGAACGACCCCGGCTTCCGCGCCGTGACCTTCGACGAGCTGGCCACCGCCTATGGCGAGCAGGCCCGCGGCCTCATGGACGGCGGGGCGGACATCTTCCTCGTCGAGACCATCTTCGACACGCTGAACGCCAAGGCGGCCATCTTCGCCATCGAGCAGCTGTTCGCCGCGCGCGGTTTCCGCCTGCCGGTGATGATCTCCGGCACCATCACTGATCTGTCCGGCCGCACTCTCTCCGGCCAGACGCCGGCCGCCTTCTGGTATTCGCTGCGGCATGCCAAGCCCTTCTCCATCGGCCTCAATTGCGCGCTGGGCGCCAAGGAGATGCGCGCGCACGTGGCCGAGATCGGCCGGGTGGCGGACACGCTGGTGTGTGCCTATCCCAATGCCGGCCTGCCCAACGAATTCGGCATGTATGACGAGAGCCCGCAGGCCATGGCCGAACTGGTGGGCGAGTTCGCCGCCTCCGGCCTCGTGAACATCGTGGGCGGCTGCTGCGGCACCACGCCGGACCATATCCGCGCCATCGCGCAGGCGGTGAAGGGCAAGGCCCCGCGGCAGGTGCCGCAGCTGGAGCCGCGCCTGCGCCTTGCCGGCCTGGAGCCGTTCGAGCTGACGCCGGAAATCCCGTTCGTGAACGTGGGCGAGCGCACCAACGTCACCGGCTCCGCCCGCTTCCGCAAGCTCATCACCAATGGCGACTTCCCCGCGGCGCTGGCGGTGGCGCGCGACCAGGTGGAGAGCGGCGCCCAGGTCATCGACATCAACATGGACGAAGGCCTCCTCGACAGCGAGGCGGCCATGATCACCTTCCTCAACCTCGTCGCCGCCGAGCCGGACATCGCCAAGGTGCCGGTGATGGTGGACTCATCCAAGTGGGAGATCATCGAGCAGGGGCTGAAGCGCCTGCAGGGGAAGGGCATCGTCAATTCCATCTCCATGAAGGAGGGGGAGGATGCCTTCCGCGAGAAGGCGCGCCTGGTGCGCGCCTACGGCGCCGCCGTGGTGGTGATGGCCTTCGACGAGGAGGGACAGGCCGACACCTTCGAGCGCAAGACCCAGATCTGCGCCCGCGCCTACCGCATCCTGACGCAGGAACTGGGCTTCCCGCCGGAAGACATCATCTTCGATCCCAACGTGTTCGCCGTGGCCACCGGCATCGAGGAGCATTCCGGCTATGGCGTCGCCTTCATCGAGGCCACGCGCTGGATCCGGGCGAACCTGCCCCACGCCCATATTTCCGGCGGCGTCTCCAACCTCTCCTTCTCGTTCCGCGGCAACGAGCCGGTGCGCGAGGCCATGCACGCGGTGTTCCTCTATCACGCCATCCAGGCGGGCATGGACATGGGCATCGTCAATGCCGGCCAGCTCGCCGTCTATGACGAGATCGAGCCCGGCTTGCGCGAGGCCTGCGAGGATGTGGTTCTGAACCGCCGGGCCGACGCCACCGAGCGGCTCCTGGAGATTGCCGAGGGCTTCAAGGGCGCCGCCGGCAAGGAGAAGAAGGAACAGGACCTCGCCTGGCGCACCTGGCCGGTGGCGAAGCGGCTGGAGCATGCCCTCGTCAACGGCATCACCGAATTCGTGGAGGCCGACACCGAGGAGGCGCGCGCCTCCGTCGCCCGTCCCCTGCACGTCATCGAGGGCCCGCTGATGGCGGGCATGAACGTGGTGGGCGACCTGTTCGGCGCCGGCAAGATGTTCCTGCCCCAGGTGGTGAAGTCGGCGCGCGTGATGAAGCAGGCGGTGGCCTATCTCATGCCCTTCATGGAGAAGGAAAAGGAGGAGATGGGCGTCACCTCCGCCTCGGCCGCGGGCAGGGTCCTGATGGCCACCGTGAAGGGCGACGTGCACGACATCGGCAAGAACATTGTCGGCGTGGTGCTCCAGTGCAACAATTACGAGGTCATCGACCTCGGCGTCATGGTGCCCACGGCGAAGATCCTCCAGGTGGCCAAGGACGAGAAGGTGGACGTGATCGGCCTGTCCGGCCTCATCACCCCTTCGCTGGACGAGATGGTGCACGTGGCCGCCGAGATGGAGCGCGAGGGCTTCGAGGTGCCGCTGCTGATCGGCGGCGCCACCACCTCGCGGGTGCATACGGCGGTGAAGATCTCGCCACGCTATGCCCGCGGCCAGGCGGTCTACGTCACCGATGCCAGCCGCGCGGTGGGCGTGGTTTCCAGCCTGCTCAACGCCGACACGCGCGGCGCCTATGTGGCCGACATCCGCGCCGAATATGTGAAGCTGGCCGAGGCCCATGCGCGCGCCGACGCCAACAAGCAGCGGGTGCCGCTGGCCAAGGCGCGCGACAACGGCCTGAAGCTGGACTTCTCCGCCTATGCGCCGCCCCGGCCCTCGGTCCTGGGCACGCAGGTGATCGAAGAGCACGACCTTGCCGACCTCGTGCCCTTCATCGACTGGACGCCCTTCTTCCAGTCGTGGGAGCTGACCGGGCGCTACCCCGCCATCCTGGACGACAAGGTGGTGGGCGGCCCCGCCCGCGCCCTGTTCGCCGATGCGCAGGCGATGCTGGGCAAGATGGTGGCGGAGAAATGGGTGAGCGCCCGCGCCGTGTTCGGCTTCTGGCCGGCCAATGCGGTGGGCGACGACATCCTGTTGTTCCGCGACGACACCCGCAAGAACCCGCTGGCCACGCTGCACACCCTGCGCCAGCAGCTGGCGAAGCGGGAGGGGCGCTTCAACCTCGCCCTGTCCGATTTCGTGGCGCCGCTGGAAACCGGCGTCGCCGATTATGTGGGTGCCTTCGCGGTGACTGCCGGGGTGGGCGAGGAGGAGCGGGTGGCGGCCTTCAAGGCCGCCAACGACGATTATTCCGCCATCCTGCTCAAGGCCCTGTGCGACCGCCTCGCCGAGGCCTTCGCCGAGCGGCTGCACCATCTGGTGCGCACGCAATTCTGGGGCTATGCGCCCGACGAGGCGCTGGCCAACGACGATCTCATCGCCGAGCGCTACCGCGGCATCCGCCCCGCGCCGGGCTATCCGGCCCAGCCCGACCACACCGAGAAGGAAACCGTGTTCCGCCTGCTCGACGCCACGGCCAAGGTGGGCATCCACCTCACCGAGAGCTTCGCCATGTGGCCGGGGGCGGCGGTGTCCGGGCTTTATTTCGGCCACCCGGAAAGCGCCTATTTCGGCGTCGGCCGCATCGAGCGCGACCAGGTGGAGGACTATGCGGCCCGCAAGGGCTGGAGCGTGGCGGAGGCGGAGCGCTGGCTCGCCCCCATCCTCAATTACGATCCCGCCCGGGTGGAGGCTGCGGAATAGGTCTGGCTAGGGCGCGATCCGATCAAATGGACTCCATTTGATCGGTGAAACGCCCTCTCACTTAAGGATAGAGAACGCATGATCCGATCAGCTTGCGTTGCAAGCTGATCGGCGCGTGCTCTAAGGCAGGGGGCGCGCCCTGCCGATCCAGCGGGGCACGCGGGCGGCATAGGCGGCAAATTGCGGCCCGAACTTCGCCGCCAGGTGGCGCTCTTCCCGCTGCGCCGCCAGCCGGTCGGTGGCGAGGGCGGCCAGCGGCGCCGCCGCCACCAGCCAGCCATTGGCGAGGGCCAGCCCCAGCCCCAGCAGCAACAGGGTGTTGCCGAGATAGATGGGATTGCGCGTGAGGGCGAACGGCCCGTGGGTCACCAGCCGGTCCGCCGGCCGGTGGGGCAGGATGTTGGTGCGGGCGCGGTGGAGCGTGACGATCGCCCACAGGTCAAGGCTTATCCCCAGCCCCGCCACCAGCGCGCCGCCGGCCCGCACCGCCGGCCCGGCGAGGAGGCCCGGCCAGAAGGACGGCGCGAGCGCGCCGAGGACCAGCGCGGCGATGAGCCCCCCGCCATAGAGCAGGGGCGGCCAGGGCAGCCGGTTCGGCGTGAGGGCGTCGGGCGCAGGATCTTGGGGCGCAGGATCTTGGGGTGGGGTCATGGGGCGGTCTCCCGGGCGGTGGATAGCACGCGGCCTGCGGCGGCATGTGCCTCTTGCCAAAACATTCATATAATATAATTTCATAATATTGAATGTTTTGCGGCCTTGGCCGGCGCCCCCGGGCGCCGCCATGGCGCACCGAAAGCCGCGCCACACCACACCGCGCCCCAAAGCCGCGCGCCCCAGGGAGAGCCCCATGAATTGCAGTCCCGGAGCCTGTTTCCTTCGCCGCAAGGCCTGGTCGCCTTATGCCGCGGGAATCGTCATCGGCCTTTTGCAGGTGCCCGCCTTCCTGCTCATCTCCACCGCCCTCGGCGCCTCGTCGTCTTATGTGACGGTGGGCGGCGCCATCGCCGCCTGGTTCGATCCGGCGGTGATGCAGATCGACTATGTGGCCAAGCACGTGGCCGCCACCGGCAAGAATCTGTGGCAGGTGGCGCTGGTGGTGGGCGTCGCCATCGGCGCCTTCGCCTCCATGCGGCTGTCCGGCGCCCGCCGCCAGCCCATCTCGCCGGTGTGGCGCCGGGCGCTGGGCACCTCCAGCCCGGCGGTGCGCTACGCGGTGGCGTTCGGCGCCGGCTTCATCATGCTGTTCGGCGCCCGGGTGGCGGATGGCTGCACCTCCGGCCACGGCCTGTCGGGCATGGCGCAGATGGCGGTTTCCTCCACCATCGCCGTCACCTTCATGTTCGTGGGCGGCATCGCCACCGCCTTCCTTCTCCTGCGCCGCATCTGACGCGCCCCCACGCACACGGAGACAGCCATGTCCGTCCTTTCGGCCATCCTCACCGGCGTTGCCATGGGCATCGTCTTCGGTTTCGCCCTCGAAAAGGCGCGGGTCTTCGAGCCCGGCATGATCGTGGGCCAGATGCAGATGCGCAATTTCATCATGCTGAAGGTGTTCCTCACCGCCGTGGCCACCGGCGCGGTGGTGCTGGCGGCGCTGCACGGCTTCGGCCTGGTGAAGCTGGCGCCCAAGGCCACCTTCTATGCGGCCGACGTGCTGGGCGGGCTGGTGCTGGGCGCCGGCATCACCCTGGCCGGCGCCTGCCCGGGCACCATCCTGGCGCAGATCGGCGCCGGCTACCGCGACGCCCTCTTCACCCTGGCCGGCGGCATCGCCGGGGCGGTGGCCTTCGGCTATGCCGAGCCGGCGCTGAAGCCGTGGCTGCTCTCCGGCGGCCCGGGCAAGCTCACCTTCATGGATCTCACCGGCCTGTCCTACACCGTGCTGGCCCTGGGCCTGGCGGCGGTGCTGGTGGTGGTGCTGGTGGTGCTGGAGCGCTGGCGCCCGTGGCAGCGCGACCTGGGCGCCGATGTGGATGGTGATTTCGGCCCCGCCGAGGCGCCGTCCGCCGTGCCCGGCACGCGCCTGAAGCCGGCGGAGTGAGCGCCATGCCCGCGCCCCGGCCCACTCCCTCCGACCGCCGCATCGTCATCCTCGGCGCCGGCTTTGCCGCCCTCACCGCCATCCGCGAGCTGCGGCGGGCGGGGGTGCGGGAGGAGATCACCGTCGTCTCCCCCCGGGACGAGCTGGTGTACCTGCCCAGCCTCATCTGGATTCCCTCGGGCATCCGCAAGGGCGACGATTTGAGGGTGCCGCTCGCTGGCTTCTTCGCCCGCCACGGCGTCACCCATGTGAAGGCCGAGGTTCAGGCGGTGACCGACGGCGGGCGCATCGTGGAGACCACGCACGGGCCGGTGGGCAACGACCTGCTCCTCATCGCCTCCGGCGGGCGCTACATCCGCAAGCTGCCGGGCATCGAGAACGCCATCATCCCCTGCGAGGGCATCGCCGCCGCGGAAGCCATCCGCGACCGGCTGGCGGCGCTGAAGCAGGGCACGGTGGCGGTGGGCTTCGGCGCCAACCCCAACGAGCCCTCCGCCGTGCGCGGCGGCCCCATGTTCGAATTCCTGTTCGGCATGGATACGCTGCTGCGCCGGCAGAAGCGGCGCGAGCGCATCGACCTCGTGTTCTTCAACGCCTCCAGCCAGCCGGGCCAGCGCCTGGGGCCCAAGGCGGTGGGCGGGCTTTTGCGGCAGATGGAGCGGCGCGGCATCCGCACCCAGCTGGGCCACAAGATGGTGCGCTTCGAGCCCGGCGCGGTGGTGACCGAGGGCGGCGCCTTCGATGCCGATCTGATCCTGTTCATGCCCGGCCTCACCGGCCCCGCCTGGCTGGAGGCCAGCTGCCTGCCCAAATCCCCCGGCGGCTTCATCGCCGCCAGCCAGACCTGCGCGGTGCCGGGGCTGGACCGGGTGTATGTGGCGGGGGATGCCGGCTCCTTCCCGGGGCCGGACTGGATGCCCAAGCAGGCCCACCAGGCCGACCTGCAGGCGGTGGCTGCCGCGCGCAACATGGCGGCGGAGCTAGCGGAGTGCCGGCCCGACGCAGTGTTCAAGCCGGAGCTGATCTGCATCGTCGATACGCTGGATGCGGGCATGCTGGTGTTCCGCGACATGAAGCGGAACGTGGTGCTGCCCCGCCTTGCGCCCTTCCATGCCCTGAAGCGCATGTTCGAGGCCCGCTACCTGAAGGCCTACCGCGCCGGGTGATCTGGCCGCCGGTCCGGTGCCGGCCGGTCAGGCCGTCGCCGGGGCGGGGCGGGCGGCCTTCAGCGCGGCGAAGGTGTTGGCCAGCGCCACGAAGCCGGCCACGTCGATCTCCTCGGCGCGGGCGGTTTCCTCCACCCCGGCGCCCGCCAGCAGGGCGGCGGTGTCCACCCCAAGGGATTTCAGGCTCTGGCGCAGCATCTTGCGGCGCTGGCCGAAGGCGGCCTCCGTCACCTTCTCCAGGGATGAGAGGGCGCAGGGCAGGGGCGCGGCCCGCGGCACCAGATGCACCACCGAGGAGGTCACCTTGGGCGGCGGCACGAAGGCGGAGGGCGCCACGTCGAAGGCGATGCGCGCCGTGGTGCGCCAGCCCGCCAGCACCGCCAGCCGGCCATAGGCCTTGGAGCCCGGCGCGGCGACGATGCGCTCGGCCACTTCCTTCTGGAACATGAGGGTGAGGGAGGAGAACCACGGCGGCCAGGGATCGGTGCTGAGCCAGCCCACCAGCAGCACGGTGGCGATGTTGTAGGGCAGGTTCGCCACCACCCGCGCTTCGCCCTCGCCCAGCAGCGGCCGCACGTCCACCTTCAGCGCGTCGCCCTCGATCACCTCCAGCCGGCCGGGATAATGCGCCGCCACTTCCGCCAGCGCATCCATGCAGCGCCGGTCCCGCTCGATGGCGATGACGCGGCCGGTGCCCAGCGCCAGCAGGGCGCGGGTGAGGCCGCCGGGGCCGGGGCCCACCTCCACCACCGTGACCCCTTCCAGGGGGCCGGAGGCGCGGGCGATGCGGCCGGTGAGGTTGAGATCCAAAAGGAAATTCTGCCCCAGCGACTTCTGCGCCGAAAGGCCGTGCCGGCGGATGACGTCGCGCAGGGGCGGCAGGTCGTCGAGGGCGCTCATGCGGTGGCGGCTTCCTGCGGGCGGGCGCCGCCGGCGGCCTCCGCATCGGCCAGGCGGCGGGCGAGCCGCAGGGCGGCCATGAGGCTCGACGGATCGGCCCGGCCGGTGCCGGCGATGGGGAAGGCCGTGCCGTGGTCCGGCGAGGTGCGCACGAACGGCAGGCCCAGCGTCACGTTCACCCCGTCGTGGAAGGCCAGCGTCTTGGCCGGGATGAGCACCTGGTCGTGATACATGCCCACCGCCACGTCGTAGCCGGCCCGCGCCTCGGGATGGAACAGGGTGTCGGCGGGCAGGGGGCCGGTGGCGGCGATGCCCTCGGCGCGCAGCGCCGCCACCGCCGGGCGCACCACGGCTTCATCCTCGCCGCCCAGGGTGCCGTCCTCGCCCGCATGGGGATTGAGGCCGCAGAAGGCGAGGCGCGGGCGGGCCACGCCGAAGCGCCGGGCCATGTCGCGTGCCACGATGCGGCCGGTTTCCACCAGCAGGCCGGCGGTGAGGCGGCGCGGCACCTCGGCATAGGGAATGTGGATGGTGGCGGGCACCACCGCCAGCAGCGGCGACCAGATCATCATCACCGGGCGGGGCGGCGGCGCGCCGGGGGCGGCGGCGCGGGCGGCGAGAAATTCCGTGTGGCCGGGAAAGGGGAAGCCGGCCTGGTACATCACCGATTTCGCCAGCGGATTGGTGACGAGGGCGGCGGCGCGGCGGGAGGCCACGAGGGCGAGGGCCGCTTCCAGCCCCGCCAGCACGCAGGGGGCGCTGGAGGCATCGGGATGGCCGGGGCGGGCGGTGGCCGAGGGGCCGCAGGGCAGCACCGGCAGGGCGGTGTCGAACAGCTCCGCCGCCTGCGCCGCCGCGCCTTCCGCCAGCGGGGCGAGGGGCACCGAAAGGCCGAGGGCGCGGGCCCGGGCGGCCAGCAGGTCGGGGTCGCCCGCCACCAGGAAGGCCGGCACCGGCAGCGCCGCGCGCCGCCGCAGCCAGGCCAGGAGCGCGATGTCCGGCCCGATGCCGGCGGGCTCTCCCTGCGACAGGACGAGGGGGACCGCGTGGGGCATCAGCGGCGATATTCGATGAGGGACTGGCGCTTCAGCTCGGCCATGAACTTCTTCGATTCGGCATTGAACTGGCTGGTGGACAATTCGTCCTTGATCTCGCGCTTCTGGGAGCTTTCGCCGCGCACCTCGCGCTTGCCGCACATGGCGAAGGTCTCGATGCCGGCCTGGGCCACCTCCGGCGGGGTGAGCCGGCCGATCTCGGTCTTGTCCAGGAGCTGCTTGAGGGCCGGGGGCATCTCGGAGGACATGCGCAGCACCTTGGGGCGCACCACCACTTCCTTCAGGGACTTCACCATCTCCGTTCCGGCGTCGCAATCGGTGAAGCGGGCGCGCAGGGCGTTGGCCTCGGCGAGGCGCCCGGCATAATTGGCGGAGCTGCGCGGCACCACGAAGACGATGGGCAGGAGGGTGTATTCGGTGGCCACCATGGTGGTTTCCCCGCGCTTCTGCAGGGCGGCCACCACGTCGGCGTCGCGGATGGTCACCGTGCCGGAGCGGGCGCGCACATATTGGCCCCACACATAATCGGCCATCAGCTTGGACTTGAAGGTGCGGTCATCGAGCCCGGACTGCTTGAAGCCGGCGGAGAGCTGCTCCGGCGTGCGCCCGGACCGCTCGGCCACCGAGGCATACATGCGGTCGATGTCCTTCTTGTCCACGTCCAGCTTCAGGCGGATGGCCTGCTGGATCTTGATGCGCTCCTCGATGAGATCCTCGAGCGCCTGCTTGGCGCTCACGGTCTTGCGCTCGATCAGCTCGTGCATGCGCTGGCGCTGGGAGACATCGTAGGAGGTGATGGGGTCGCCGTTCACCATGACCACGATCTGCTGGGCGCGGGCCGGGCCGACCATGAGGACGGCGAGGAGCGCGGCGGCGGCGAGAAGGGGAAAGTGTCGAAAGGGCATGGTCCTGTCCGAAGGTCTCGGGACGCGGTGTGCGGGCCGCAGGGCCGCCGGTCCGGGTTTGGGACGGAGCGCCGACCAGGCTTGCGCCAGCTTGTCGGGTCCGGCGTGTCGGGTCCGGCTCCGGGTCGCCGCCGGCTCGAAAGCCGCGTCCTCCATGTCGCGTTCGAAGGCGGAACGTCCGGCCGGACGGGGCGGTCCGCTTCTGTTCAAAGGGGCCGAAGGCAAGGTGCCGGACGGGTGGAAACCGATTCCATCCGATCCGATCGCCCTCTGGCGTGCATTCTTGTGTTCGCCTGATGTGGCGGTATTGCGGCCCCGCGCCGCAGCCTGCATGCGGCTGCAGCGAAGCCGAAACGACCATAGACCGGAGCAGGCGTGCGGGCCAAGCCCCCGTCTGGTCTGCCCCGTCTGGTCTGCCTCGTCCGGGTCGCCTGCCGCGCCGCTTCGCGCCACGGGCCCTGGCCGGCCGCCCCCGCAGGGCCGCGCCCGGCCGCCGGCGCTACTGGGAGGAATCGCCCGAGCCGAAGGAGGTGGAGAAGCCGCCCTCGCCGAGGGTGCGCAGGCCGATGCGGAACATCACCTTGTTCACCGGCGCGGCGCTGGGCCCGTTCAGCGTGTAGTCGGACACATAATTGAGGGCGAGGGTGAAGCAGTCGTCGATATAGCTGAGGCCCACCAGGGTGTAGTCGAACTCCGAGGCGGCGATGTCGTAGCGCACCGCGCCGCGGATGGCCCAATTGTCCGTCAGCTTGTAGGAGGCGTTGGTGTAGACGCCCTCGCGCAGGTCGTAATAGCCCAGCAGCGGCTGCGGCGCGTAGCGGCCATAGGTGACCGAGAGATTGAGGCGGTCCACCTCGGCCCGGCCCTGCAGCTCGAAGCGCTGCATGGAGAGGTTGTCCTCGTCGAAGCGGAAGCGCGTGACGATCTCGAGATTCTTGGTGGGCGAGTAGCCGAACTTGGCGATGTAGTCGGAGGCGCTGGTCTCCAGCCCGGAATCGAGGCCGGTGTTGGCCATGTCGCCATTGGCGAACGAGTTCTGGCCGAACAGGTTGTAGGACTGGCCCACCACCGCGGTGAACAGGCCGGCGCCGTTGATGGCCGCCGTATAGGTGACGCCCAGATTGAGGCGGCTGCCGCCCTCGATCCGGTCGTAGCCGGAATATTTGTTGACCTCGAACAGGTTGGTGTCGTCGAACACCAGGCTCTGCGCGTCCTCGTTGGGGAATTCGCCGATGCCAGTCTCGTTGGGGCGGATGATGACCTGCGCCCGCGGCTCGATGGTCTGGGTGCCCCAGCTCTCGGCGGAGATGAAGGGGTATTTATAGTCGAGGCCCACCGCCGGCATGCCGCGGATCAGGTCGTCGCTGCCCGACTGCAGCGGGTTCTGGCCGGGGAAGGTGGGGCCGTAGGAATAATTGAGCGGCAGCGGATCGGTGCTCACCGAGGCCACGTCCACCCGGGCGGTGACGAACGGCGTCCATTGCTGGCCGATGGAGTCGGTTACCGTCTTCTTCCAGTAGAGCTCCGCCGACAGCCGGGTGTAGTCGCCCGGCGCGCCGCGCAGCAGGCATTCCTTGGCGTTGGGGTTGGCGATGGTGCACGCCCCGGTGGGGATGCCCACCGCGCCGACGCTGGCATCCAAAGCGTTGGTGCCGATGAAGTCGGCCTCCTGGCGGGTCAGGCTGGTGAGGTTCACCTTCATGCCCGCTTCGCCGCCCCACAGGGGCTTGTCGAACACCTTGTTGTAGTTGAGCGTGCCCACCACCGGCTGGCGGTCCTGGTCGTCGGTGACGGCAAGGCCCAGGAAATACAGGGCGCGCACGTCGAAATAGGAGCGGTCGCCCTGCCCGGTGAGATAGGCGGTGGAGGTCTTGGTGGTGACCGTGTCGCCGATCAGGTTGTAGTCGCGCAGGAAGGTGCGGTCGGACGCCACCGTCGCGTCCCAGCCGAAGGTCCAGAACTGGTTGATGGCGAACGCGCCCGAGGTCTGCACCGCGCCGCGCTGGTCGCGATAGCCGGGCAGCACCTCCGTCACCCCGTTGGAGGTGGTGATGAAGTCGTCCTTGTTCTGCTGGATGATGCCGGCCGCGCTCACGGTGTAGCTGCCGTTGGCGAGGCGCTGGCGCCATTCGCCCTGCATCAGGAAGCCCTGCTGCGTGGTATAGCCGGGGGTCAGCGTCAGGTCCCGGTCGGGCGCGATGTTCCAGAAGAACGGCGCCGCGACGCCATAGCCGATCTGGCTGGAGGCGAAGAATTCCGGCATCAGGAAGCCGGTCTTGCGCTTCACCGTCGGGTCGGGCGACGACATGTACGGGAAATAGGCGATGGGGAAGCCGAAGAATTCTACCCAGGCTTCCTGGTAGTAGATCATCTTCTGGTCGTCGTTGTGGATGATCTTCTTGGCCTTGATCTGCCACAGGGGCGGCTTCGAAGGATCGTCCTTGCACGGCTCGCAGGCGGTGTAGACGCCGTTCTGGAACACGGTGACGTTGCCGTCCGTGCGGTCGGCGCGGGCCGCCGCGAAATGGGTCTTGTCCGGCGTGTCGAGGCGCAGGGATTCGATGAAGCCCTGCTTGAAGTCCTGCGTCAGCTCCAGCGTGTCGGCGGAGAGGATGCGGCCGTCCTTGTCCTTCAGGCGGGCGTTGCCCTCGGCCCGCAGCAGGTTGGCCTTGCGGTCCAAAACCACCCGGTTCGCCTCCAGGGTGGAGCCGTCATAATAGATCTGCACATTGCCGACGGCGGCGACGGTCTCACGCTGATAGTCGTATTCCAGCTGGTCGGCCGTCACCAGCATCTTCTGGTTCGGGTCCAGCTGGCGGGCGTTCAGCACGTTGGCGCCGAAGGCGCCGGAAGGCTGGGCGCCGAAGGTGCCGCCATCCCGGGCCCCCACCACGCCGGAGCTTTGCGCGGCCGCCGGGCTCGCCGCCGCCATAAGGCCGGCGAGCGCAAGAGCCGTGAGAGGGAGCGCGGCGCGGACGAGCGCAGCCGCCGCGGCGCCGGTGCTGCGCTGCGGGAGGCTCGCAAGAAGCTGGGCGGCCGAGGACACGGCTCCGCGCAGCCCGCGCGCGCTGTCGCGCCGGGTGCTTCTGGCCTTGCCCGCGGCGGGGGTGAGCCCGACCGTCATCCGTCCTCCCGGTGCAACAGAACCAAGACCCCCAGCAAAATCCCCGTTACCGCAGGAAACCATGCTGCAGCAACGGGATGAACGATTCCCGCCTCCCCGAGATCCTCGGCGAGCTTCGTTCCCACATAAAGCAGAAAGCCCGCGAGCACGCCACCGAGAATCGTTTGCCCCACCCCCCCGAAGCGGAACACCCGCAGCCCCACCACCGCGGCGATGAGCACCATTGCCACCAGCAAAAACGGCCGTGCCATTAGGCTCTGGAGCTGGAGGCGATATTTTTCCGCGCCGAAGCCGCTTTGTTCCGCACTGCGAATGGCCGCGGGAAGTTGCCAAAACGACACGGTTTCGGGGGCGATCAGCGAATCCTGCACCTGCCGCGGGTCGAGATTCGTGGGAATGACGTAGGTATCATAGGACTGCACGTCGAAGCCGGGGACCAGCACGCGGGCTTCGGTAAGAAACCATGCACCATCGCCCAAGGTTGCCGTCTTCGCCTCCACCCGCTCCACCAGCCGGTCGGCCTTGTCGAACGCGAACACCACCACGCCGGAAAGGGTGCGCCCGCCCTGGCGGGAAGCCGCCGCCTGGATGATGGCCTGGCCGTCCACGCTCTGCTGGCGCACCCAGAAATCCTTCTGCCCGCGGGTGAGGGACGCGCTGGCGGCGGACGCGGAGGCGAAGATCTCCCCTTCCATCTGGTTGGCGCGCTCCTTGAAATCCGCCGACACCGGGTTGAACACGCAGGTGGCGAACACCCCCACCAGGAAGGCCACCAGCACCGGTGGGGTGATGAACTGCCACACCGAGAGCCCCACCGCCCGCGCCACCACCAGCTCCAGCCGCCGCGACAGGGTGACGAAGGTGGCAATGGCGCCGAACAGCACCGCGAACGGCAGGAGCTGCTCGGTGAAGGCCGGCGCGCGATACAGCGTCACCAGGGCCACCAGCGCCACGCCCACATGCTCGCGGTCGGCGGTGCGGCGGACCATCTCCAGGAAGTCCACGAGCACGATGAGCGTGACGCAGGACAGGAAGATCATCGCCACCGCGCCGGCGAACCGCCGGGCGAAATAGAAGCCGAGGATGCGTCCGATCATGAGTTGGACGCCGCCGTCCGCCGCGCCAGCCGCTGCTTCACCGCCTCCGCCCACGCCACCAGCGCCGCCGGCGGCGTCAGGCGGATCCAGCCCTCCAGCACCATGGCGCAGATGATGATGGTGACGATGGGCAGCGCATAGATCAGCGGCACCGCCGCCACCTGCGTCTTCAACTGCCCGGCAAGGGCGAAGTTGCCGATCTGCACCACCCCCATGGCCGGTATGATGGCCGTCAGCGCCGCTCCCCGGCTCTGCCGCGTGGAGCGCGGGCGCGCCAAAGCGGCGGCGGCGATGGCAAAGAAGGCGAGGGGATAGAGCCCCGCCGAAAGCCGCTTGTGCAGTTCCTCCCGGTAGCGGCCGGGAAAGAAGCGCACATACATGTCGCCCGCCGGCGGGTTGAGCACATAGCTCAGCGGCCGCTCCATGGGCTTGATGTCCACGCCCTGGGAATTGGGGGCGAGGGAGGAGAGATCGAAGGCGTAGCGCTGGAATTCCACCACCGAGGAATTGGTGGCCTTCTCCCCGCCGCGCCGGTGGATGGAGCCGTTCTCCAGCACCAGGAAGATGCCGCCGTCATTGTCCACGATCTGGCCGCGGTCGGCGAGATAGGTGGAAATCTCCTTCTCGCGGGCGTCGTTGATGAAGATGCCGCGCATCACCCCGTTGGCCGCGCGCTCGCGCACATGGAACACCAGGCCCTGGGTGAGGTTCACGAACCGGCCCGGCTGGGCCACGAACGACACCACGTCCGCCCGCACCTTGGTCACCTGCGCGCGGAACATGGCAAGGCTTGCCGGCACCGCCTGCACCGCCAGCAGCGCGCAGAACAGCGACACGAGGACCGCCAGGATGATCAGCGGCCGCAGCAGCCGCCAGTGGCTCATGCCCGCCGCCGCCATCACCACCACCTCGCTGTCGCCGTTGAGCTTCAACAGCGTATAGGCGGTGGCGATGAACAGGGCCGCGGGGGCGATCACCAGCACCAGGGTGGGCATGGTGAGGCTGGTGATGGCCACGAAGGCGATGATGGTCTGCCCCTGGGAGGTCACGAGGTCGAGCTGGCGCAGGGCCTGGGTTGCCCAGATCATCCCGGCAAGCACGACCACCACACCCACGAAGGCGATCGCCGCTGTGGAAAAGATGTAGCGATCCAGACGGCCCATCAACAGATGCCTCAATGCGCGAAGCCGCCCCTCGCTCGCATCTCCCGGACAAAGCGCGCCTTGGATAGCCGGAAGCGTCACCGCGCGCAAATGACCAAACGTAACGATTGTGGACGAAGCCCCGCCGCCGCCCCCTCAGCCGCCCGCCGCCGCCAGCCCCACCGTGCGCAGGGCGAAGGCGTAGACCAGCGCCACCTCGTCCAGCCGGTCGAACCGCCCCGCCGCCCCGCCATGGCCCGCATCCATGTTGGTGCGCAGGAGAATGGGCCGCCCGCCGGTGTCCGCCGCCCGCAGCCGCGCCACCCACTTTGCCGGCTCCCAATAGGTGACCCGCGGATCGGTGAGCCCGGCCAGGGCGAAGATGGACGGGTAGGCGGCCGGGTGCACATTGTCCACCGGCGCGTAGGACAGGATGCGCCGGAACGCTGCGGCATCGGCAATGGGGTTGCCCCACTCCGGCCATTCGGGCGGGGTGAGGGGCAGGGTGTCGTCCAGCATGGTGGTCAGCACGTCCACGAACGGCACCTCGGCGACGATGCCGGCGAACAGGTCGGGCCGCATGTTGGCCACCGCCCCCATCAGCATGCCCCCCGCCGACCCGCCATGGGCCACCAGCCGCTCCGGCCGGGTGAGGCCGGCCGCCGCCAGATGCTCGGCGGCTGAGATGAAGTCGTTGAAGGTGTTGACCTTCTTGAGCGCCTTGCCGTCGGCGTACCAGCGCCAGCCCTTGTCGGTGCCGCCGCGCACATGGGCAATGGCATAGATGAAGCCGCGGTCCACCAGGGACAGCCGGCTGGTGGCGAAGCCGGCGGGAATGGTGATGCCGTAGGCGCCGTAGCCGTAGAGCATCAAAGGCGCCGAGCCGTCCAGGGGCGTGCCCTTGCGGTAGAGCAGGGAGACCGGAACCGTCTCCCCGTCCGCCGTGGGGGCGAAGACCCGGCGCGTCACATAGTCCGCCGGATCATGGCCGGACGGCACCTCCTGCCGCTTGAGCAGGGCGCGGGCGCGGCTGGCCATGTCGTAGGACCAGACCTCGGACGGCGTGGTCATGGATGCGTAGGTAAAACGCACTTCACTGGTATTAAAGGAGAATCCCGGATGGAGGCCGAGCGCGTAGGCCTCCTCGTCGAAGCCGACGGCATGCTCGGCGCCGGTGGCCAGCGCCCGGATGACGATGCGCGGCAGCCCCGCCTCCCGCTCCAGCCGCGCCATGTGGCCGGCAAAGACGGTGTGGCTGAGGATCATCCGCCCCGGCGCATGGGGCACGAGATCGCGCCACCCGGCCCGCTCCGGCGCCGCCACGGGTGCGGTGACGATCTTGAAATCCTCGGCCCCGTCAGCGTTTGTGAGAATGACCAGGCTGTCCTGCCCGGCCAGCTCGGGGTGGTGCTCCACCTCGTAGCGCACCCCCGCGGTGCGCGCCGCCACCCGGCGCGGAACCGCATCGGCGCGGCCAAGGTCGAGCAGATACACCTCCGATGTCTCATGGTCGCCGCAGGCGATGAGGCCGAAGGCCATGGACTGGGTGTGCCCCAGGGAGACGAAGAAGCCCTTGTCCGGCTCCTCATAGACCAGCACATCCTCCGCCGGATCGGTGCCGAGGCGGTGGCGGAACACCAATGAGGGGCGATGCTCCGCATCGCGGTGGATGTAATAGAGGCACTGCCCGTCGGCGCTCCACAGCATGTCGCCGGTGGTGTCGCCGATCACGTCGGCAAGGTCGGCGCCGCTGGCAAGATCGCGCACCCGAAGGGTGTAGAGCTCGGCGCCGGAGGTGTCGGCGGCGAAGGCGAGGCGTGCGTGGTCCTGCGAATGGCGCCAGTGGCCGAGATGGAAATAGGCCTTGCCGTGGGCTTCGAGGTCGCCGTCGAGGAGGATCTCCTCCGGCCCGTCGGGCAGGGGCTTGCGGCATGCGAGAAGATGCTGCCCGCCGTCCCGGTGGCGGGAATAATATGCGAACGGACCATCGGGCGCCGGCACGGTGGCATCGTCTTCCTTGATGCGGCCGCGCATCTCCGCCACCAGCTGCGTGCGCAACGCCGCGAGCGGGGCGAAGAAGGTGTCCGCATGGCGGTTTTCCGCTTCCAGATAGGCGCGGATCTCGCCGTCGAGCACGCCCGGATCGCGCATGACCGCCCGCCAGTTGTCGGCGCGCAGCCAGGCGTAGTCATCGGTGAGCGTGATGCCGTGGAGGGTGCGGGAGGTGGGGTGGCGCGGGGCGCGCGGCGGCTCAGGCGCCGTCACGGCCGTCCCCGGTGTCGGGCTGCAGCGCCAGCGCCGTGCCGTTCATGCAGAATCGCAGGCCGCTGGGGGCGGGGCCGTCCGGGAACACATGGCCGAGATGGCTCTCGCAGCTGGCGCAGCGCACCTCGATGCGCCGCATGCCGTGGGACGTATCCTCGTGCGTCACAACCGCGTCCGGGGTGACGGGGGAGAAGAAGCTGGGCCAGCCGGTGCCGGAATCATACTTCGTCTCCGACCGGAACAGCGGCGCCCCGCAAGCCACGCAGGCATAAAGGCCGGGCCGCTTCTCGTCCCAATAGGGGCCGGTGAAGGCCCGCTCGGTGCCCTGCTGGCGGGTGATTCGGTACTGCTCCGGGGTGAGGCAGGTGCGCCACTCGGCATCGCTCTTCACCACCTTCGCCTGGTCGGTCGGCGGCACGGCGGCGGAAGGGGCAGGATTGGGCATCGGAGAATCCCCAAGGTTCGCTCTTGCGCAGAGGTAGGCACTCCACCGGTGAAGGACAAGGGACCGGCCGTGCGATCTGCTGCGGCGCGCGCCGGCGGCAGGCTGGCCGCCGCCCCGCCGCCGCCGGCCACCGTCGGCCGGCGCATCTTGCCTTTCGGCAGCGATCTTGTCGGCAGTCGGGGTGTCGTCTGAAGAGGAGTGAAGAAGAGTTTGGAAATTACGGAAATACTGGTTGCAAATCCTGTTTGCTGAAACTAACACCATGCAAGCACCGTCCGCGCCGAAATCCTTCGGGGTGACTGCCCGGCGTGGGGTGCAAGGTTCGCGGGCGGCCGGGAGCCGGATTCCCCCGGGCTGGATACAGCCCGGGCGGCGCTTCCGGCTCCATCGTGAAGATGCATTCCGTCCCCGCCAGCTCGCCCCGGAAGCTGATCGGAACGGAATGCACACCTGCGTGGCCTGAATGTCGGAATTCGTAAACGGAAGCGAAGACCATCCCATGAGCGATGCAATGGAAACGACGCCCTTTATGGAGCTGGCGACGGACATCGTGTCCGCCTATGTGAGCAACAATACGGTTGCCGCGGCGGAACTGCCGGCGCTCATCAGCGAGGTCTATCTGGCGCTGCAGCGGGTTTCCCTGGGGGAGGCCGAGGCACCGGCCGAGCCGCTGAAGCCGGCGGTTGCGGTGAAGAAGTCGGTGACGCCCGATTTCATCATCTGCCTGGAAGACGGCAAGCGCTTCAAGTCGCTGAAGCGGCACCTGCGCACCCAGTATGACATGACGCCCGAGCAGTACCGCGAAAAGTGGGGCCTGCCGGCGGACTATCCCATGGTGGCGCCCAATTATGCGGCCGCGCGGTCCAGCCTCGCCAAGCAGATGGGCCTCGGCCAGCAGCGCCGTCGCGGCGAGTGAGAACCGCGGGCGGGCCCGGTGCCCGCCCGGTCGCATGCCCGCAGCGGCCCGATGAGCATATAGAAAAGCCCGGCCTCTGAGCCGGGCTTTTTGGTTTCGACTGGGAGCCGTACCCGCGCCGGAAGGGGCGGGTGGGCTGCGGGTGGCGAAACGGGCGCCGGCCGGCCGGCGCCCGGTCGCTCGCTCACTCGGCCGCGAGGCGCACCTGCGGCTGGGCTTCGCGCACCGCCGCGTCCACGTGGCTCTCGAACCTTGTGAAATTGTCGCGGAACATGGTCACCAGCCGCCGCGCGGTGGCGTCGAACTCGGCCTTGTCCGCCCAGGTCTTGGACGGATAGAGGACGTGCGGCTCGATGCCGGGCACGGAGGAAGGCACCTCGAAGCCGAAATAGGGATCGGTGCGGAACGACGCGCCCTTCAGCGAGCCGTCGAGCACTGCCGTCAGCAGGGTGCGCGTGACCTTGATGGGCATGCGCCGCCCGGTGCCATACTTGCCGCCGGTCCATCCCGTGTTCACCAGCCAGCAGTCCACGCCATGCTCGGCGATGAGATCGCGCAGCAGGTTGCCGTAGACCGAGGGGTGGCGCGGCATGAAGGGGGCGCCGAAGCAGGTGGAGAAGGTGGCCTCCGGGTCCTTCACGCCCTTCTCGGTGCCGGCCACCTTGGCGGTGTAGCCGGACAGGAAGTGATACATGGCCTGGGCCGGGGTGAGCCGGGCGATGGGCGGCAGCACGCCGAACGCATCGCAGGTGAGCATCACGATGTTCTTCGGCATGCCCGCCCGGCCGGTGGGGCTGGCATTGGGGATGAAGGGCAGGGGATAGGCCGAGCGGGTGTTCTCGGTGAGGCTGCCGTCGTCGAAATCGGGAACGCGCGTCACCGGGTCCAGCACCACATTTTCAAGGATGGTGCCAAAGCGGTTGGAGGCGGCGAAGATCTCGGGCTCGGCCTCGGCGGACAGCCGGATGGTCTTGGCGTAGCAGCCGCCCTCGAAGTTGAACACGCCTTCGGGGCTCCAGCCGTGCTCGTCATCGCCCAGGAGGGTGCGGTTGGGGTCGGCGGAAAGGGTGGTCTTGCCGGTGCCGGACAGGCCGAAGAACACGCACACGTCGCCCGCCTCGCCCACATTCGCCGAGCAATGCATGGGCATGATGCCCTTTTTCGGCAGGATGTAGTTGAGGGCGGTGAACACCGACTTCTTCATCTCGCCGGCATAGGAGGAATTGCCGATGAGCACGATGCCGCGGGCGAAGTCCACCGCGATCACCGTCTCCGACCGCACGCCGTGCCGCTCCGGGTCGGCCTTGAAGCACGGCAGGTCGATGATGGTCATCTCGGGCACGAAGCTGTCCAGCTCGGCGCGTTCCGGCCGGCGCAGCATGGTGCGGATGAACAGGGAGTGCCAGGCGAATTCGGTGTAGACGCGCACCTTGATGCGGCAGGAGGGGTCGGCGCCGCCGTACAGGTCCTGGGCAAACAGGGT
Source organism: Xanthobacter sp. AM11 (assembly GCF_047444035.1). NCBI lineage: Bacteria > Pseudomonadati > Pseudomonadota > Alphaproteobacteria > Hyphomicrobiales > Xanthobacteraceae > Xanthobacter > Xanthobacter sp. AM11. The sequence goes on along the minus strand of NZ_JBLAOA010000001.1, from coordinate 244,892 downwards.
GGTGTCCTCGGCCGCCTTCAGGAAGTCCTGGTAGAGCGTTTCGAACTGCTCGGGGGTGATGGAGCCGTTATTGTCCCACCATACTTCATTCTCGGTGGTGGCGTCGCGCACCACGAACTTGTCCTTGGGGCTGCGCCCCGTATGCGCCCCGGTTTCCGCCACGAGCGCGCCGCCCGAGGACAGCCGGGCCTCCTTGTGGGACAGCGCGTGCTCGTAAAGTTCGGGTTCGAGCAGGTTCCAATGAACCGCGGTGAGATGCTTCAGACCGAAGCTGTCTGCGCCGCAGGCGCTGTTCCGGTGACCGGTTTCGAGCACGGCTCGTCCTCCTGAGTGTTCCCGCCAGCCTTCCAGCCGGCCCCGATGCGATCGCAAGACGTCTTTAAGCGTCCAAAATGCCGCATGCCAAGGCTAGTGACAGTCGTTGCCTGAGGAAACTGGTGCTAAACGTTTAAATTCAGGCTGCGCTATCGCGACGCGCCCTGTGAACCAGCGCCACAAGTTCTTTGCGCGCTGCAGCAGGGCTGGCGATGCGCTGCGAAAATTCAATGCGGCACACGCGTTCCGCGCTGGCGACCTCGAATCCCTCGGGATCGAGGGCCACCATGCGCCAAGCCCCGCTCGTCGCCCCGCCCGTCGCCCCGGCCAGGACGGTGGCATAAAGCGCGACGGCATCCGCATGGTCGTCATTCATGTGCGTCACGATGCCGTCGTGCCCCTCCGCAAGCTCCGCCGCATCGTCCCAGCCGGTCAGCAGCGCGGCGCCGGGGACATCGACGATGCGGCCGAAGCCCTCGACCAGGTGGGCGCCTTCGATCTCCATGCGATAGAAGGCGAAATCGGCAAAGTCGGCATAGCCCGCCGCGGTTGGGTGGCGGGCGATGTAGCGCGTGCGCACCGCGGCTTCGGGGGCCGGAACGATGCGGCCGGTAAGGCTCGCCCGCGGCGCGTTCAGCGGGTCGGGCGCGTCCGCGGCGGAAACCAGCAGGGACATGCGCTGATCGCGCGAAATGTTCCGCGTGTGCCGGGCCAGGCGCGAGATGAGCAGGGTCGGGCGGCCTTCCGGGTCGGTGGCGATGGCCACCAGCGAGGCATAGGGCCCCCCTTCCGGCTCCAGGGTCGCCAGGGCGCCGAAACGCGCTTCGCGGATCAGGCGGCGAACCGCGGCGACGGCTGCGGTGTCTGCGGCGATGTCGGTCATGGCGGCTCCTGCGCTCGGGCGGCGGCAGGATGAAACCGTTGCGGGCGGCGGCGCAAGCCCTCCCTCCAGCCATGTTTTGCGTCGCTGGCGAATCCCGCTATTTTAGTGGGATCGACTCTTGTGTGTCACATTTCGGCCACGCGAACCGGGTTCACCGCTCCAGGATGGCCGCAACAGCGGCCTGCCGGACGGCTGAAAAGAGGTGTCATGCCCACCATCGCCCTCGTTGACGACGATCGCAACATCCTCACCTCGGTGTCCATCGCACTGGAGGCGGAGGGCTATCGCATCGACACCTACACCGACGGTGCCTCCGCGCTCGACGGCTTCAAGACCAATCCGCCCGACCTTGCCATCCTCGACATCAAGATGCCGCGCATGGACGGCATGGAGCTTCTGCGCCGCCTGCGGCAGAAGACCGACATGCCGGTGATCTTCCTCACCTCCAAGGACGAGGAGATCGACGAGCTGTTCGGCCTGAAGATGGGCGCGGACGACTTCATCAAGAAGCCCTTCTCCCAGCGGCTCCTGGTGGAGCGGGTGAAGGCGGTGCTGCGCCGCGTCGGCGCCAAGGACGGCGCCGCCCCCCGCGAGGTGGACAGCGCCAAGGTGCTGGAGCGCGGCAACCTGCGCATGGACCCCGAGCGCCACACCTGCACCTGGAAGAACGAGCCGGTGACGCTGACCGTCACCGAATTCCTCATCCTCCAGGCGCTCGCCCAGCGCCCCGGCGTGGTCAAGAGCCGCAATGCGCTGATGGATGCGGCCTATGACGACCAGGTCTATGTGGACGACCGCACCATCGACAGCCACATCAAGCGGCTGCGCAAGAAGTTCAAGTCGGTGGACGACAATTTCGAGATGATCGAGACCCTGTACGGCGTGGGGTACCGGTTCAAGGAATGAGCACCGGCACGCCGGCCCGGGCCCTCCAGCGCGCGGCCGGGCCGCATCGCGGACGGCCCGTGCCATGACGGCGGAAACCGAGCAGAGCGCCGACCTCAAGGCGCGTGAGCCGCGCGGCGGCGTGCTCGCGCTGCTGCGGCGCGTGCGCCGCTTCGTGGCGTTCAAGGGCTTCTCCTCCCTCACCCGCCGCATCGTCCTGCTCAACCTCGCCGGCCTGTGTGCGCTGGTGTCGGGCATCCTCTACCTGTCGGAATTCCGCTCGGGGCTGATCGACGCGCGCATCCAGAGCCTCCTGGTGCAGGGCGAGATCATCGCCGCCGCCATCGCCTCCTCGGCGCAGGTGGAGACCAACGCCATCACCCTCGATCCCGACCGGCTGCTGGAACTGCAGGCGGGCGAGAGCTACGGGCCGGCCGACGACGGCTTCGCGCCGCTGGAGTTTCCCATCAATCCCGAGCGCGTCGCCCCGGTGCTGCGCCGCCTCGTGGGGCCGACCCGCACCCGCGCCCGCATCTACGACCGGGACGGGCAGCTGCTCCTGGATTCCCGCTCGCTCTATTCGCGCGGCGAGATCCTGCGCTACGACCTGCCGTCCCCCAACGAGCCGAAGCCGGGGGTGATGGAACGCATGTGGCGGGCGGTGCAGCTGTGGTTCGGCCGCGGCGACCTGCCCCTCTACCGCGAGTACGGGCCGCAGGCCGGCAAGAACTATCCCGAAGTGGCCCTGGCCGCGCTGGGCGCCAAGGGCAGCGAGGTGCGGGTGGATGATCGCGGGCAGGTGGTGGTGTCCGTCGCCGTGCCCATCCAGCGCTTCCGCGCCATCCTGGGGGTGCTGCTCCTGTCCACCCAGGGCGGCGAGATCGACGCGGCGGTGAAGGCGGAGCGCTTCGTCATCGTGCGCGTGTTCCTGGTGGCGGCGGCGGTCATGGTGCTGCTGTCGGTGCTGCTGGCCGGCACCATCGCCGATCCCGTCCGCAAGCTCGCGGCGGCGGCGGAACGGGTGCGCCGGCGCATCAAGTCGCGGGTGGAGATTCCCGATTTCACCTCCCGCTCCGACGAGATCGGCCACCTGTCGGGCGCGCTGCGCGACATGACCGGGGCGCTCTACAACCGCATCGAGGCCATCGAGAGCTTCGCCGCCGATGTGGCGCACGAGCTGAAGAATCCGCTCACCTCCCTGCGCAGCGCGGTGGAAACCCTGCCGCTGGCCAAGACCGACACCTCCCGCGGCCGGCTGATGGAGGTGATCCAGCACGATGTGAAGCGGCTGGACCGCCTCATCTCCGATATTTCCGACGCCAGCCGGCTGGACGCCGAGCTTCAGCGCCAGGAGGCGGTGAGCGTCGATCTTCGGCAATTGCTGGAGATGGTGGTGGGCCTCGCTCAGGACGTGCGCAAGGACGATGGCGTCACCGTCTCCCTCGCCTTCGAGCGGGCCGGCGGCGCGCCGGCGGACTTCATGGTGGCGGGCCATGCCTCCCGCCTCGGCCAGGTGGTGGACAATCTGGTGTCCAATGCGCGCTCCTTCTCGCCCCAGGGCGGATCGGTGCGGGTCACCTGCCGGCGGCTGAAGGACGGTGCCGAGATCACGGTGGAGGATGACGGCCCCGGCATTCGCCCTGATGCCCTCTCACGCATCTTCGAGCGCTTCTACACCGATCGGCCGCACCAGGGCTTCGGCCAGAATTCCGGGCTCGGCCTGTCCATCTCGCGGCAGATCGTGGAGGCGCATGGCGGGCGCATCTGGGCGGAAAACCGGGCGGAGCCGGGACCGGACGGCGCTTCCCGCGTCGCCGGCGCGCGCTTCGTGGTCCGCCTGCCGGCGGGGTGAGCCATGACGGACGACGCCCCGACGGACGACGCCCCGGCACCCGCGCTGCCTGCGGGCACCATCCACGCCACCTGCATCGCCATCGGCACGCAGGGGGTGCTGATCCGCGGGCCGTCCGGCAGCGGAAAATCCGCCCTCGCCCTCGCCCTCATGCTGGATGCGCCCCGCGCCCTGCCGCCGGCCGAACTGGTGGCCGACGACCGGGTGCTGCTGGCGATGGAGGACGGCGCCCTGGTGGCCCGGCCGCCGGTGGCGCTGGCGGGCCTGGTGGAGGCGCGCGGCCTCGGCATCCGCCGGGTGCCCTATCGCCCCTTCGTCGCGGTGCGGTGGCTGGTTGATCTGGCGGCAGCCGACGCGGTGCGCATGCCGCAGGCAGGCAGCCTGCGTGCTGAAATGTACGGCATTGAGCTCAAACGCATTGCAGCACAGGAGCCGGGGCAGGCGCGGCTGCTGCTGGCGGCGGCTTTCGCCACTGATGACCACCAGAACTAAATGTGCTTTTGTGCGTTGCACCCCTTGCGTAATTTTTGAGCCGATCTGAATATGGCCGTCCCGCAACGCGGGAGGCCTTCATCGGGGGGTGAAGGCGGAGGAAGCATGATCGGTCTCGTCCTCGTCACCCACGGCCGCCTCGCAGACGAGTTCTGCTCCGCGCTGGAGCATGTGATGGGGCCGCAAAGCCAGATCGCAACCGTAACCATCGGTCCTGAGGACGACATGGAACGGCGGCGACACGACATCATCGACGCCGTAGATCGGGTTCGCTCCGGTGATGGCGTCGTCATCCTGACGGATATGTTCGGCGGGACACCGTCCAATCTCGCGATTTCGGTGATGAACGCACCGGACGTGGAGGTGGTGGCCGGCATCAACCTGCCGATGCTCGTGAAGCTCGCGAAAGTGCGGGGCGAGCTGCCTCTGGCGGAGGCGGTGGACGTCGCACAGGAAGCCGGTAGGAAGTATATCAATGTCGCAAGCCGCGTTCTCTCAGGCAAGTGATCTGCTCCACGTCGCTGCCGCCGGCTGCGAGGGCGAGGACGACCCGTCCGTCGCCTGCGGGCGGCCGGTGGCGCCGGAAGCCCTGGTGCGCTCGCTGCCCATCGTGAACAAAAGGGGCCTGCACGCGCGCGCCTCCGCCAAGTTCGTGCAGACGGTGGAGCGGTTCGACGCCTGCGTCACCGTGTGCCGCAACGGCGAGGCGGTGGGCGGAAATTCCATCATGGGGCTCATGATGCTGGCCGCCGGCCCGGGCACCAGCGTCACCGTCACCGCCACCGGGGCCGAGGCATCCGCCGTGCTGGAGGCGCTGGGCGCCCTCGTGGCCGACCGCTTCGGCGAGGAAGAATAGGCGTTCCGGCCGCCCGGCATCCCCCTGCCTGCCCTCCCGCGCCCCGTGTGCCGCCTGCGGCCATTTACCTCGATCGCAAGTTGTACTGTTCGGCCGCGCGCCGGATGCCTATTTCTGTCCGATGATGCCGTGCGCGCTGGGCGCAAGGATCCGGGACGGGTGTGCCCCCCGTATCAAGGCCATGTTCGAGCCGACGAGCCATAAGCCCGAAGCCGGGCCGGCGCCGCGAGGCGTGCGGAAGCGCTTCGGGCTGTCCGCCAAGCTCCTGGCCCTGACCGTTGCGGTGGTGGCTGCGGCGGAAATCGCCGTGCTGGTCCCAACCATCGCCAATTACCGCATCGCCTGGCTGTCGGACCGCCTGGCGGCCGCGCGCACCGCCGCTTTGGTGCTGGATGCCGCGCCGCAGGAAGGCATCTCCCCGGACCTCACCCGCGAGATCCTGAAGAGCGTGGGCGCCAAGGTGATCGTGGTGAAGCGGGAGGATACGCGGCGCCTGCTGGCGGCCTCCGACATGCCGCCGGAAGCCAACGTTCACATCGACATGCGCGAGACCACGCTGTGGAGCGCGGTGCGCGACGCCTTCGACACCCTCATGGCGCCCAACGGCCGCATCCTGCGCATCCTCGGCGAACCGCCGAGCGGGGCGGACTTCATGGAGATCGTGCTGTCCGAAACCCCGCTGCGCCACGCCATGGCGCGCTTCGCCGCCACCGTGCTGCTGGTGTCGCTGGCGGTGGCGGTGGTGGCGGGCATCCTTGTCTATGTCAGCCTCAACTGGCTGTTCGTGCGGCCCATGCGGCGGCTCACCGAGCGCATGTCCGCGTTTCGCGAGAATCCCGAGGATGCCTCGCGCATCATCGTGCCGAGCGGGCGCACCGATGAGATCGGCACCGCCGAGGAGGCGCTGGAGGAGATGCAGCGCGAATTGTCGCAGACCCTGCACCAGAAGAGCCACCTTGCCGCGCTGGGCCTCGCCGTTTCCAAGATCAACCACGATCTGCGCAACCTGCTCTCCTCCGCGCAGCTCCTGTCCGACCGCCTCGCCTCGGTGCCGGACCCCACGGTGCAGCGCTTCGCGCCCAAGCTGCTCGCGGCGCTGGATCGCGCCATCACCTATTGCGAGCAGACCCTGTCCTACGGGCGGGCGAAGGAGCCCCTGCCGGAGCGCCGGGACGTGGCGCTGGCCCATCTGTTCGAGGAGGTGCGCGACACGCTGGGCCTCAATTCAGGGGCGCCGATCGCCTGGGTGGTGGATGTGGAGCGGGGGCTGGTGGCCGATGCCGATCCAGACCAATTGTTCCGGGTGATCCTCAACCTTGCCCGCAATGCGGTCCAGGCGCTGGAGGCGCGCGCGCCCCTGGACCCCGAGCGCGACCAGATCCGCATCCGCGCGCGGCGCAAGGGGTCTCTGGTGGAGATCGAACTGTCCGATACCGGGCCCGGCATTCCTGCGGCCCGGCGCGAGCACCTGTTCGAGGCCTTCGCTTCCTCCGCGCGGCGCGGCGGAACCGGGCTTGGCCTTCCCATCGCCGACGAACTGGTGCGCGCCCATGGCGGCGAGATCCGGCTGTTGGACACCCAGGTGGGCACCACCTTCCGCATCACCCTGCCGGACCAGCCGGGCGACCGGCACCACCGCCGCGAGCGCATCCGGGCCTGAAGTTTTCCACAGGCCGGCCTTCCGAACGCAACAGGCGGGTTTGGTCTTGCACGGTCCGCCGAAAAGGAGTAGCTCACGGGTCCTCGCGGCGCTCCCTCGCCGCGACGCCCCGGGCGGCTCCCCGCCGCCCGCTTCGGCCACGGTCGAAAAGGGGCAATTGGCGCCGGTAGCTCAGCTGGATAGAGCACCAGACTACGAATCTGGGGGTCGGGAGTTCGAATCTTCCCCGGCGCGCCATTAAATCAAAGATTTAGCCGAAGTTCGGCAGGGCAGGCCTCTGAACCGGGTAACGCCGGGGTAACAAAAATCGCCCGCTAGGTCCGAGATCGGCTCGATTGGATAGGGCAGCACCGAAACAGGCAGCCGACTCGCCATCGCGGATATCCGCACATCGGCGCAGGACAGGCCGTTACCCGAGGCATGTTACCCCGATGCGCTCTCGGGGCTCCCCGAGTTTCAAGATATGTCGCCTCAGAGGCCTGCCGAAGCCCATATATGGCCGGCCATGTCCTGAAGAGGGCGGCGGTGGGCGTCGGCCGTCTCGACCTTCCGCTTTGGGCCAAAGGGTCCCATCCAGACACTCCCCTCCAAGAAACCAAGGAAGCGGGTGGTGGAGCCTCGTCGGGAGCCTCATATGGCTTCTCCGGTGGACAATGGGAAACGAGCGGCTACAGTAGCAAGAGGTATTACCTATTCGCTGCGGAGCCCACGCATGGCAACGGCAACATCCATCAAACTCGATGACGAGTTGAAAGGGCGCATCCAGCGTCTCGCTGAAGTCCGCCGACGCTCCTCCCATTGGATCATGCGGGAAGCGATCGTGCAGTACGTGGAGCGCGAAGAAGGGCGCGAGGCCCTGCGACAGGACACCCTCAAGGCATGGGACGAGTTTCAGGCAACGGGCGTGCATGCCACGGCCGAGGATGCCGAGAAGTGGTTGTCGAGTTGGGGCAATGAAAGCGAGCTGCCGGCGCCTCGATGCCGCAAGTGAGATTTTCGCCAGCTGCAATCCGTGACCTTGAACGGCTGCGGGCATTTCTAAGCCCCAAGAATCCTTCCGCTGCAAAAAGAGCCGGACAGGCCATCATAGACGGCCTTCGAGCCCTCGGCACACATCCACACATGGGCCGGACGATCGAGGGTCTACCCGAGCAGTTTCGGGACTGGCTCATTCCGTTTGGGGATAGCGGCTATGTCGCTCGCTACCACTTTGGCGACGATGGGGTGACGATTCTTCTCGTGAGACATCAGAGGGAGATGGACTGGAGCGACAAGGGCGAGGAGCGACGAGATTAGCCGGCCGAAGCCGCTCTCACGAGCTAATGGATAGAGGACCGAACAAACGCATCGGGGTAAAATGTCGAATACACAGAAAGACCAATATAAAAATATACCATAACACTTGTTGCAGTCGCTACTGACTTCGCCATAAACCGCAGCTGACGACTTTTGTACCCATCACCCCCACCGATTTGCGGAAGGGTATCACGCACGTACTCACGCCAAGTTGTTATCATTCGAATATTAAAGAAGACGATTGCAAATACGATAAAAACGTATCCAAAATATATCTTAGACACTCCTCCTACCCGAGCCAATTCAAATTGCCAATCGAGATACGCATATAACACAAGCGCAGCGATGTTGATGAACAACACAACATATAAAGACATTGGGGGTCGAGTTAAATCGCTTGATCTGGCGCCCGGAAATTGATCGTGATCCATTTTTTTGAAATCCGTTACGGGTAAACGTAAGGGTAAGCTTCGGTCGTTGCCCTGGTCTGTTTTCATCCAAATTTCGAGTATCTTTCCATTTAATCAAAGGGGCTCCGATAATCGGGAAGACCCTCGTAAACCGCAGGCACTTTCCATCCAATCGAACCCCGAACGCCCGTCCCTAATGCTCTCATTATGAGCAGATTCAAACGATCGCAGCGATTTTCCGCTTGCAATTGCAAAAACAAGCGGATTCAGCCCCGTCCGGCATAGGCACTCGGCCGAAAACTATAGCCAAATACCATTTCCAGCCGCAAGCTTAAGGATGTCTGCATAGACCCTCTCATTGACTGCAAAGAGCACGCGTCAAACGCCTCGGGGAATCAAGGAAGGGTGTCGCCACCTTTAATCCGATGTTACCAGCCCTCTTAGAGCGCCCCCCAAGAAACAAGGGAAGCGGGTGGCAGCCGCTTGCATCGGACTCCATCGGCCATCCACCCTCGCCTACTTCGCCATCAGTACCCAGCAAAGGGCGAGAGCGCATACTAACAGAGCTATTTTACCATTAATTTCAAGACGCTGCCAAAAAATTGTTTACAGCCGGAATACAGCCTACGGGAGAAAAAATTCCCATGAAAAGGAAAGCCTCATTTGTTTTCAATTGGTTATTCAGATTTAGCTTGACCGAACGCGGGCTGCATGGTATAGTTCAAATAATAATCAAGTAGACGAACGATGCCTGGCCAGACGATCTTAATAACTAAAAGAGGGGAGTAATCGATGACGACACGCTTAGATATGTGATAAAATTATAACAAGTATAGTTTATTTTTACACTTATGGATTTGTGGTCAATTCGCGCAAATTGACCAACCTAAATACATCAAATGCCTTTGATTGCCGCAGGCGGTATGTCGGAATGCCTGATTTACGTCTCAAATCTGCTTAATTGAAAACGCAGACGAGGCCACTGTTTAAGTCCACTTGGCAAAGGAAGTGGCGCGATAAGCGGATAGATTTTCTAGCCGCAAAGCAGAGGCGCTTGAGTGGTCGAGCGCCGACGCACGATGAAGGCTCTGCCAACAAACTGCAACCTTCAAGCAATCAAGCGATCGTCTGATTGAGGCTTGATTAGCTGGCGTTTATAAACCGAACATAATGGGGAGATCGCAAAACCGCCCCCAACCTGAACAGGTGTTTCGAAATCAGGGTGTGGATGGCTGCGCTGGCTCCGAGAATGAGACTTGCAGGAAACGCATTTTGGCTGCTTAGCCAAAGTGTGTTCCGACAACAGCCCCACCAAGAATGAGTGATGTAATGTACAATAATGATTGATAAACATATAAGAATGATATACTTATGACAGATATTTACGACTTAACCGCAGAAATTGTGCAGGAAATTAAAAGTGCACAGAACTACAATTATAATTTTTGCCCTGATCAGAATGCAGCCGATCAATTATCCAGAGCCTTAAGAATGGTCGAGAATGGTAAAATTGACTTCGATTTGATCGACCTGATTTTATGCGAGTATGCCGCGGCAATGGTGGAGGTTGACTGCTCTGACTACGCAGGCGCCCTCTTGCGCCTACGTGCGCAGTTCACGCTACATCCAGATTCGCCGAGATCGAGCAGCGTGAAAAAGATAAGGGAAACGCTGAATATTGCAAAGGATTAATCTGGCAGATAGTTGGGGGCACTTGCCGCAAAGGTGCCCCTCAACACAGGCTGGTGCGCCGTCAGTTCGTTCCTTTTCGCGGAGCCGTGGGCGCCGCTTTCCGCCCCTTTTTCAGAGACCCCGGCTTCGACGCACCTTCAGGGAAAGGCCGAAATAGTTCGGAGATATGGACTCCCAGCACGTCAGTGAGCTGTTCTAGAAATTCGATTGTCGGGTTAGCCCGCTCGATTTCCAGGTTCGCGAGATGGGACATATCCACCTCGGCCGATAGGGCGAGCCCCTCCTGTGTGAGGCCCTTCTCAACCCTCAATCGCCGCACGTTCCATGCCACAAGCCGCTTCGCTCTCATCCCGCAAAACGAGCGTCTTGCGAGGTATCAATCTATGGGGTATAGCCCATGATTAGTCTGGCCTTGGGGGAGTCCGATGAACATCCAAGATGCGGTGGCCACATGCTTGGCCAAATACGCCACGTTCCGTGGGCGAGCCTCTCGATCGGAATTTTGGTGGTTCTGGCTCGCGTCGACACTATTTGGCTGGTTCGCAATAATCGCAGGAAATTCCCTTGGCAGGGAATGGGGCAGTTTTGGAATTCTGTATATAGTATTATTGTCTTTCTTCCATTCCTCGCTGCTGGTGTACGGCGCCTCCATGACACGGGACGAAGTGGTTGGTGGCAACTACTATGGCTCACTGTCCTCGGAATAGTGTTGCTCAGCTATTGGATGGCGCAGCCGTCTCAGTCCGGCCCCAATCAGTATGGGGAGGAGCCCGAGGCCGATAAAGGCACTCCACCTGCATCGTCAATTCCGCCGGCCGTCCATCCTCAGCCGGCCCCTCAAAGCGCTCCTGTGACCCACAGTGCGCCTGTCGCAGGCCCGCAAACCGAAACCCGCGAGGCACCAAGGGGCATGCTGCACTGGACGCAGCAAAATCGGGATCAATAGCGCCGATGTCACGGGAGAAGCGTCGCAATGTTTGGACCAGTGATTGTCCGGTTTTTACTGATGATGCTCGGGTTGCTGGTTTGGGTCGCTCCGACCTTCGCCCAAGAGGAACACATATGTGTGCAGGCAATCCCGAAAGGGTACGTGGTTGTCCACGGTGTATGGTATGATCAAGGGCAGTGGTTCGTTAAATATTCGAATCCGCCATTCAACAGCACCACTGTAATTAACGTCAGTCCATCAACCTATGAAGTGGGAGCTCACGGTAGCAAGTGGGGTCCAGGCTGGATTCACTTTCATTGGTATAGATGCTGATGATAAAACATAATTGGCAGACGGAACTATTAAGCTCCGGAGACAACGCCTGTGCAGGTCAATTTTAAAATTATCATTTTGATTATCGGTGTAGTGCTGCTTGCTGACGATTTGAGGAATGGAGGGATATTCCCTCAAAGCGTCTATTGCGCAGTCGGCGCCGGAATATCCAATACCGGATTCTCGGCTGAAAATATGAAAAACAATCCATTAGGTGTCGACGTCCAAAGGGCGATTTTGCTGAGTACTGCTGTTGGCCTCATGCAGGCCACTGGACAAATATCAGAGGAGGAATCTCAAGCCATTATGGATGGCCGAAAGCCATTTTGCCTCAAGATGGTATCCATATTAAAATACCTCACGGCGGTCATTAGCAATCGACCAATGGCTGATGGTTGGAGCGTCTTTCAGTCTCGGTGAGAATTCTCATTCGTGACGAGCATCGGGCCATTACAGGATATCGACCACCCGCCCATTGGCATCGATCGCCCTGACTCGACAGCCAGGGTTCGAACGCGCGGTGGCCTTCATGGCGTTCGTGATATTCGGCGCGAGGTTCTGGACGACCATGACCGTTGCCCACTCGCCCGAATTCCGCTGCCGTTGAATCTGAACCTGATCCATCTTGCTTGGATGCCTCTCATTGCCGGCGCCCATGGCTGAGCCTGATCTTATTCCCTTAACGAGGTCGCGAGCCGTATCAGTTCAGCGATGCTGTTGATGCCGCTCTTGCCGCGGATGTTCCTCATATGGGTTCGGAAGGTTTCGTACGAAATGTGAGCTGCGTCGGCCGCATCGCGCGCAGAACCATTGTGTTGCACGAGAAGCCTGATCAGGCCTGCTTCCCGCTCCGACAGTCCGAACGACGACTGCAATAGATCGCTCGCTGGAATGAGGTGTCGATCGGGGTCAGTGACGGTGACAATGCCCCATGCCGATTCAAAATAGGCTAAGGAGGGGTCGCTTCTAAGGCGATGAGCGCGGACCAATAGGGGGCGGCCCTTTTCTCGACGAGCGAGCAGTGGCAACCCTGAAGACGGCGATGCTATCCCCGATTGCCTCAGCACGTCCGATACGCGCTTCTGGAACGCGTTGTCGTCTGGACCCCGCAATTCGAGGCGGCTATCCTTAATCGAAATATCTTTGTTTAAAATCGATCTCGCTGCTGCATTGAATCGGAGGACCTCCGACCGTCGATTGAGCAGGAATGCAGGTGTGGTCATAGCCTCCAATGCGTCAGAAACCCCATTCAGGCGCGCCCGATCAAGCTGCTGGATCATTGACGTCAGCATAGATAGGCGAGGCGCTATCGAAGTGAGCACCGCAAGGTCGCTAGGGCTAAATGGCTCCGCCCCCAATGGCCGCTGGATTGAAACACAGCATATTTCGCCAGCGATGTCGGCGCGAAGGCCCGCCCATTCGTCCGCACCATTCTTATGAATGAAATCCTGGAAATAAGGCGAACGGCGCTTTCCTTCGCGAGAAATGACATCTTGATCAGTCACGACGCCCTGACGCACGAATTTCTTCAAAGGGCGTAGGCGGATGTCGGCCTTTATCCAATTCTCTTCGACATACTGCCGCGCACAAGGAACTAGCGATGGTGACACTGGGTATGGGCCGGGCATCTTTTCATTTAGGGCCGGTAGAACGATCGTCCCAAATGCGCCAATTGCGGAATCGAAGGCTTCAAGCGCAGGCGCCCAACCCATTCCTTGGAACGGAATTTCCAAAAATAGATCCACAGCCCGGTCAAGGGCATCGGCGTCGAACGACATTGCAGCATCGGAGGTTACGACAATTGAACTAGCTTAGCATTACTGACGTCCTGCAGCAACCCTTGGTTACGTGGACATGAAAACTCCCACCCTTCGAATGGCGCGAAATTAGGCAAGCCAGGCCTTTTACATCTACTTCTTGCCTAGCTTCTCTTTCACGCACTGCTCGACGCGCACGGAGGTATTATCGTAAGATCCCTTGCCCGTTCGGCCGTGAATTTGCCTGCACTCTTGAACGGCGGCTTCGCGTGAAGGCACTTTTGGGGACCCAGGTTTCGATTGGCTCTGTGCCAGTGCCGGCGTGGATGCCAAGAATAGGAAAGCTATCAGCTCGCCTGCGATGATAAAGCCTCTCATGAGCGGCCTCCTTGCAATTTGAAGACCTAGGCGAATTTCCGCCGAGTCAGCCTTGCCTGTCGTTGCGAATGCTCATGTGCCGGAAAATCAGGACTCTGTTGATACCGCAGATGAGGTATAAGCCCGCCAACAAGTGTCCCCACACGCAACTTATTATAAAAATGACTACACATTTGGCCTGCATCCGATAGTGCGCCAATCGACGTGATTTGACTAAATATATACATAGACACTATTTATTCCGAGTTGAGCTTTTAATGAGAAATGCGAGGCTGGTCTGGAAAATAATCGTTCATTGTTGAGATGCCCCCGATGAGGTATTACGAGCCGTCCTGAGTGGAATTAGGCTTCTCTGCCTTTAGGCTAGGGCCCGTCGGGCTCGTAAGAGGAGGCTCTCATGGCTATCGTAAAAAGACTCTGATCGCGTTCTCGCTCTTCGCTTCGGTTCTGACGAGCATTCCAGTACTCGGCCTCGGCGTTTCCGCTGCCAATGCTTGCACGTGTGGGCAATATGGCTGCCAACGTGATAGTAACGGCGACATCTGCTCAAGCAAGTAGCCCCAAAAAGGATGCAGTGGAGCCGCATGCAGCGATCAACTCCATCTGAGGTAGCTGCATGCGGCTCCAAATTATAGAGGAAATTTGCAATGACACGCTTTCTGTCCGTAATATACACTGCATTCATGACGATCATACTGTCTAGTCATTCATTAGCAATGACAGAAGATGACATGGAAAGCGCTCTCCGCAGTTGAGTCTGTCCTTACGACAAGGCTACGATAGCAGATGTAAAGATCCATGAATACTGTGGCGATAATTACATGAAAGCAATGAGCCCCACCGAGATTCTCAAATGTCAGGGAGACGTGCAGAGAATCAATAGTACAATATACAGGTACAATATGTTTATTAGGTCGTGCCGGTGAACAGCGATTTAATCGCGATACCCTCGAGGGATGATCTCGATGAGACTTATAATATACGCGGCTCTGATATTGTTTACCTTTATTGTCTCTAACTCCTCCCATGCGCAGGGCCTGGACGGGTACGTGGGCAACGTGGGTGCGGTTGAAGAATGCGATCGTGTTGCAGCCCATCCCTTTGATTCTCAAAAGCCTGCAAATATTAAAGGCGTGCCATTCAGTGAGCTGAAAGCAAATGCCACCATCGCAATACGGGCGTGTTCGGAGGCGGCTAAACGCGCACCTGAGAATGCAAGGATGGCCTTTTTGCTCGCCAGATCGTACGATGCCTCTGGTGATAAAGCGCAGGCCTATCGATGGATGGAGAAAGCAGCTCTAGCCCAGCATGTGATCGCTAAGTATATACTCGCGGATATGCTAAGAAATCGCAATTACACCAAACCCGACTTTGATCGCGCGAAGCGCCTCTTCTCTGAGTTCAATTTTGACGTAGAATACACTAGCATACATCCTGATATCGTGAAAAATAGCGAAAAGATTTATGCAACGCCATTGCCGTCCTCATAATGCTAAGCGCGAAACCGTATTATAGCGATAAGTTCGATAGAGAGTACACTTTTAACGTTATATGTAATCGATCGATTATAGTTATTGAAAAATTCGAAACGGCAACAATGCGCCAGGCAAATGGTAATGAATTGATAAAACAACTTCAGTACCATAAAACAGTCAAACTCGGGTTTCTTAGGCCAAGTGTTTCCGTGGATAATTATTTGATCTCAGTTACATGCAGGGTGCCGGAATGCATTTATTCGGATAGCGGCGTTATTCAATCAGAGTCTGAGATTGTCTGGGGCAAGGGGCGGCTTGAGAATATTATTGAGTTTAGTGCGAACGACAGAATGAAGGCCGTTGAGTTGGCAAAATATTTCGAGTTGGCTATCAAAAACGCAGGAGGGCGTGAGCCACACCAATGATTATGTGAGTAAATCGTTCGGTTCATGGATGGCGCGCAACATACTCTCCCCAAGTCTCGATCGCCTGCCGCTTCTCGTCCGCATACTCATGCCTCTGATAGACGCCGACAATGCCCGAGAACGTGCCGCTCGTGTGATTGAGCAGCTTCTCTACCACATGCACAGGAACCCCAAGCCTCGCCATTCCTGACGCCATTGTGCGGCGGAGATCGTGAAGGCGCCAGTCTGGAATGGTCGGCGGTTCGTCCGCATCCGCCTCGTCATTTCCCTTGAGCAGTTTCGCGATCGCCTTGTCGAGAGCGGCCTTAGCCTTCGAGAATCCGGAGATGGCCGTTTTGCCGGTGGTGGAGAACACGAAGGCGGAATCTCCCTCTCCATCCTTCATGCGCGGCAGACCCTCGATGAGGCTGACAGCTCCCGGCGAAAGCGGGACCACATGGGCCTTGCCGTTCTTGGTGCGATCGCCGGGAATGGTCCAAGTGGCATTCGCGAGATCGATTTCGCTCCACCTCATTCCGGCGACTTCATCGCGCCGTTGCCCTGTCAGAATGAGCAGATGGATGAAGGGGCCGAAGGGCCAGTCAAGGCTCTCGGCTCCTTTCCATACAAGCCCAAGTTCCTTGTCGCTGAGAATGCGGTCCCGGCTTTTCTCGGCGGTGGGTGCCTTGATGCCAGCAGCGGGCGAGGCATCCACAATCCCGCGCTCCACACACCAGTTGAAGAAGCGGCGAACAGCGGCAAGGAGGCGATTGGCCGTGACCGTCGCCCCTCGATCAACGGCAGCATCAAGAAGGTCGATCACGTCACGTTTAGTGATGCTCTTGATGGAGCGCCCTCTCCATGCCTTTACAGCCTCTTTCTCCAAGTGCCGCTTCGTCTCTTTAAACGAATCTTCTCGTTGGTTCGGTTTGGCGTAGCGATCCAGAAACATCGCCACCACCGATCCGATATCGTCCTTAACCGGGTGAGCGGCTTCGCGCTTGGCCTGCTTCTTTTCTTCGCTTGGATCGCGGCCTTCGGCGACGGCGGTCAAGACCTGAGCGGCCAGCGTGCGGGCATCGGCGAGCTTGATCGCCGGATATGTGCCCAGCGTGTGCTTTTTGGGCTTGCCCTTGAAGCGATAGCGGACAGCCCAGCTTTTCGCTCCGCTCGTTTGAACGATGACATAGAGGCTGGGCATGTTTCCATCGGGCTCCTCATATCGCGAGGTGCCCGGTTTCAGTGCATCGATACCCTTCGCTGTAAGTGGCTTCGCCATGTCGGCGTGTCCTCCATATTGATACCCGGAGAAGATGGGGTAACAACAGGGGTAACGCAAGAGCCCGAAAGGCGAGAGCCGTTAAATGCACATTTTTGTGCGGTAAAATATATAAAATGATTAAAATCAACACTTATTTCGTTTGAATCGAACTGACGGGCTTGATTTCACTCGCCTTCTGCCTCGAAGCTCCGAAAGAGCACCAGACTATGAATCTGGGGGTCTGGAGTTCGAATCTTCCCTGGCGCGCCATCTAATCCAAAGAAAACAAACAAATTTTGGCGCCGAGGCGAGCGGCCGAAGTCTCATGTCTCGGCTTGGGCCATCACCTGGGCCATCACGGCAATCGGCTTGATCGCTGATCCGTGGGCGTCGCGCGATCCCCTTGAAAGGATCTCATGCCGGCGCCCATGCCGGTCGAGGATTTGCGCCGAGGGCGCGGCCTTGTCTTGTGGCGGGATGCGGCGAGACGGTGGCGGGCGGCGCAGCGGCGATCCTCGTTTGGATGCTTTTGGCAGGGCCCGCAAAAGAGCCGCGCTTCCGGATGTCCGCCTTCGCGACCAGGCTGCAGCAGATTGCGCGCCGGCCCCTCACCGGCGGTCACCCTCGTGCGGCGCGAGCGAGAGCGAGAGAATGAAGGCCGCGCCGCGTCCGGGACCCTCGCTGCGGTCCAGCGCGATGCCGCCGCCATGGGCTTCCAGCATGGCCCGCACGATGGGCAGTCCCATGCCGGTGCCGCCGCTGTCCCGCCGCGTCGTGAAGAAATTGTCGAAGATCTTGTCGCGGTTGGCGGCGGAGATCCCGGCACCGTCGTCGCGCACCGTCACGCGCAACATGCCCGCCTCCCGGCAGGCCGAGATGTCGAGGCGGCGGGCGCCGTGGCGCAAGGCGTTGTCGGCGAGGTGGGACAGCACGATGCGCGCATTCTCCGGCGAGAGGCGGACCGGCGCCAGAAGCGCGCCGCGCGCCTCGATCCGTGCCGTGGCGAAGCCCGTGCGCAGGTCGGCGACGGCGGCGGCGAGGGTGGTCGTCCCGGCGGTCGGCAGGCCTTCCGCGCGCGCCAGCTCCCGCAGGCGCTGAACGATGGTCGCAAGGCGGGCGGTGTCCGAGATGATGTGGTCGAGGAAGCGGCGCTGGTCGGCCCGGTCCATGCCGGGGGTGATCGCGTCGAGATCGTCCCGCAGCAGCTCGGCCGCGCCCTTGATGGCGGTGAGCGGCGACTTCAGCTCGTGGGAGACGTGCGCGGCAAAGGTGGCGATAAAGTCCGAGCGGTCCTGCAGGGCCTGCGCCGTATCGAGGAAGCCTTGCGACAGGGCCGCGAATTCCGCGGTGCCGTGATGCGCGAGCGGCGCCAGGGACGCGCGGTCGCCCCGTCCGATGGCCTCGGTGCGCTTCATCAGCTCGCGGATGGGGCGCGTGATCGTCCGCTGGAAGATGAAGCCGATCAGCGCGGCAAGGGCGAGGATCGTCAGCCCCGCGGCGGCCAGCTTGCCGCGCTCCTGATGGAAGCTCTTGAACACGTTGCTGGGCGTGCGCGAGGCGTAGACAACGCCGCCGACGCGCCCGTCCACGACGACCGGCATGGCCACGAACAGCCGCACCGACGTGCCCCGGCTGAGGGAGTAAAGGGGAGGCGGCTCGTGCTTGGACACCCGCAGCCGCATCACGGCGCTGAACTGGCCGTCGAGCGCCGCCGCCACCTCCTGCACATGGGCGAGGGACAGGCCCAGCTCCTCGCGCCCCGCGATCACGACGCCATGCGGGTCCAGCAGCCGGAAGCCGGCGAGGGTGATCTTCTGCACCGCGACGAGATCGGCCGCGAGCCGCGCCCCGAGCGCTGCAAATGCGGGTGCGGCAGGCGTTGGCGCGGCTTCGGCCGCAGGCCTGCGGCCGAGGATGGGGTCGCGCGCGAGGTCGAGGGAGGGCAGGATCGGCCGGTAGGCGATGTCCGGGTCGGCCGGCGCGGGCGGGACGGCGGCACCGAGCGGCAGGCCCGAAGGCTGCGCTTCGATCTCCCGGGCCATCACGGCGGCGAGCACGGCGGTCTGGCCGATCAGATCGGCCTCCGTCTGGTGGATCAGCTGGTTCTCGTAGATGCGGAAGAAGAACATGCCGGCGAGCGGCAGCGCCAGCGCGGTGACGATGACGAGCCCAACGACGAGGGCCATGGACGGCCGCCATTTCCGCGCGACCTTCGGCGCCGGCACGTGCCCGCTCACGGCTCGGCCCGGCAGGGGCCGATACGGAAGCCCACGCCATGCACCGTTTCGATAACGCTGTCGCAGCCGGCCGCTGCGAGCTTCGCGCGGATGTTGCGCACATGGCTGTCGATGGTGCGGTCCGCCACGTGGATCGCCCCGCGATAGGCGGCATCGAGGATGTGGCCCCGGCTGAACACCTGTCCCGGCCGCGCGATCAGGGTCTTGAGAATCGCGAACTCGATGGCGGTGAGGGCGACGGCGACGGAACGGAACGTCACCGCGTGCGCATCCGGGTCGAGGTCGAGCGCGCCGCGGGAGAGGAAAGCGGGACCCGGCGCGGGCCGCACCTGCATACGCTTGAGGATGGCGTTGACCCGCGCCACCAGCTCCCTCGGGCTGAACGGCTTGGTCACGTAGTCGTCGCCGCCGATCTCCAGGCCGATCACGCGGTCGATCTCCTCGTCGCGCGCGGAGAGGAACAACACGGGCACCTCGGAGGTCTTGCGGATGCGGCGGCAGACTTCCAGCCCGTCCATCTCCGGCATGCCCACGTCGAGCACGATGAGATCCGGCGGGCTTGCAACGAACTGACGCAGCGCCTCCGCACCGTCGCGGGCGGGGAGGGCGGTCATGCCAGCCTTCTCCAGCGCGAAGCAGATGATGTCGCGGATGTGGGGATCGTCGTCGGCGACGAGGATGCGGTAGGCCATGGCTCCGGGTCTAGTTCGCGGCGGCAGGCGCGGTGCCCGCCGGAGCCTCATCGAGGGGATGGGCATCGAGAACGCGCTTCAGCCGCCAGTTTCGCAAGGTCCAGCTGCGCCAGTCGGCCTGATCGAGCATGTGCGCGGCGGCGCGCTGTTCCCGCTGCAGCAGGCCGCGCTGCCAGCCGGGCAGAGGATGCGGCCCGGTGGCCGCCGCGATCCCGGCGTATGCGGGCAGCGCATCCGGCCCGAGGGAGGCCAGATAGCCGACGTCGAGCACGGGTCCCATCCCATCCCTCTCCTGCCAATGCGCCAGGTTGTAGCGCGCAACGATATAGGGAAAATTCGCGAAGCAGCAGAGATAGAGCGTCGCCGCCAGCGCGATCGCATTGGCGTCGAGCAGCCACGCATTGGATTTGCGGCCGATGATCTGGACCACGATCAGCAGGAGGCCAAGCCCCACCAGCCCCATCCAGATGAATGCCGCGAGCCGCAGCTGGGTCAGCCCATAGGCCTCCACATAGAGCGCCGTGCGCAGGATGGAGGAGGCCACAAGCGCGACGTTCTGCGCCACGAAGACGAGCACCAGGGGCCGGAGCCGGCGCGACGCCTCGGCCGGCCCGCCCGGGCGCATGGCGGCGAGCACGAAGGCGGCGGCCAGCAGCGCCGTGACGATGAGCGCATAGGCGCCGCGATGGGCATAAGCCGCATAGGTCAGTCCGTCCGGCAGGGCGAGGCCGCCCCACAGATAGGCCGCGTCGAGCCCGCTCTGGATGGCGAACAGCGCATTGAACAGGACCAGCGAGCGCATCACCGCCGGCGGACCGAGGAGGGCCGACACTTCCGGCAGGTCCTCCGGCGGCGCGGATTGCACCGGGGCAGCCCGCCTGCGCGCCCGCCTCATATGCACCAGCGGCCAGACGAGGCAGAGCGCCGCGAGCCAGAAGGCGACCCTGGGAACCGATATGAGCGCGGGAATGCGCGCGGGATCGAGCGCGCGCAGCCAGTCGTGGATCAGCGGGTTCGCGGCATCGAACAATCCCAGGAATACGAGCGACAGAAAGACCGGCACAATCCAGGCCGCCAGGGATGCGGCGCTCACGCTGGCCCTGCGCCTCCGCGACGCGAGGCGGAAGGCGCGGGATATATCCCGCGCGAGCCGGAGGGGGCCGACGAAAGGCAGGCCCAGGCTGCGCGCCAGCCCCGCCGGCCAGGGCTCCCGGTTTCCGGCGATCAGGCGGACAAGATACAGGAGGGTGGCGCCGGCCACGAGCAGCGACAGCCAGGACACATTCTCGACCAGCGCCGCGAGCGCGAGAACGAGTGCAAGTCCATAGAGTAACTGGAGCCGGGCGGGCACCCGAACCGGGTTCGCCGCCACCAGCAGCCCCGCGCAGGCGGCAAGGAAGAGCGGCAGCGAGATGCCGACCGCATGGCTGTTGAAGAAAAGCCAGTCGGCGAGCCCGGCGGCGGCGAGGGCGAGCCCGGCTTTGCAGGCCAGCCAGCTGAGTGACGCCCGCGCCGGGCGGAAGCGGGCGTCAGTCGTCATGGGAGACCTCGGGGCAGGGGAGCGGGGAAGCGTGCGGCGGCCGCTGCTGTTGCCCCGGTGCGGGACCGGGAATTGCCGCCGACGAGGATCTCGGCGTGGCAACGAGCCACCAGCCGTCCCGGGTCAGGCGGCGCGGCAGCAAAGCGGGTCGGACGGGGAGGTCGGTCAGGTTTTGCATGCCGCGCAGGATGGACGGCGGCTGTGCAGCGCCCTTGAGGGGCGCAAGGAGATTTCGCGGATTGCTGTGCAGCTTATGTGCAGATCAATCGGTCGTCGGCGGACGCGCGAAGCGCCTTGCGCTGGGCGGAGCGGGCCGCGCCCCTGATTGGCCCCGCCGGTGGAGGCCCGCAGGCCGTTTCGACTCACCCCGCCCGCCGTGGGCGCCGCGTGGCGCTCAGCTGATCCCTGTTCCCGCGGTGTCGATGTGAAACGCGCTAAAGCGCGGTCCCGGAGCGATCTGTGTGGGTGCCGGTAAGTTATTGAAAGGTGAGGCAAGCCGGAAAATGGCTGGGGCGCCTGGATTCGAACCAGGGGATGGGGGAATCAAAATCCCCTGCCTTACCACTTGGCTACGCCCCAACGCGGGCGCGGAACATATCGTCCGCGCGCCCGCCTGTCCAACGTTGCGGACAGAGCGGCGGCGTTGTGGAAACCGCCTCGCCTCCGCCTGCGCGCGGGAGTAGGTTGCGCCTGCTGCGCAGCTTCCGCGTGGCTCATATGGGGAGGTTGCGCAATGGCCCTGCGCACCGCTGTCTTCAGTGTCGCCATTGGCGCAGCCATGGCTTTTGCCGCTCCGGCCTTCGCCCAGACCGCCACAACCGCACAGGACCGCATGAAGGCCTGCAGCGCGCAATGGAGTGCGGCGAAGGAGGCGGGCAAGGTTCCCGCCGGCCAGAAGTGGCAGGACTTCTTCAAGGAATGCAACGCGCGGCTCCAGGCCGGGGCTCCGGCTGCCGCGCCTGCCACTCCCGCCGCCGCACCCACCGCCGCCGCACCCACCGCCGCCGCACCCACCGCCGCCGCACCCGCTGCCACCCTCGCGGCCCCGCCGGCTGCTGCTGCCGCCCCCGCCGCCGCTGCGCCCGCCACCCCCCAGTCGCGCATGAAGCAGTGCGCCGAGGAGTGGCAGGCGCTCAAGGCCGGCGGAAAGGTTCCGCAGGGGCAGACCTGGCAGAAATATTATTCCGAGTGCAATGCGCGCCTGTCCGGCGCCGCCCCGGCGCCCGCGGCCGCGCCGGCAGCGACCGCCCCGGCAGCGCCGGCCAAGCCCCCGGCAGCGCCGGCCAAGCCCCAGGCCGCTCCCGCCGCCGCGCCCGCACCCGCGAAGCCGGCCGCCGCTCCTGCGGCCAAGCCCGCCGCTTCCCCCGCCGCTTCCCCCGCCGCCGCCAAGCCGGATGACGACGAGGACACCGGCGAAGGCGTGCGCGAGCCCACGCCGGGCCAGCTCGCCGCCCGCCAGCGCATGAAGGATTGCGGGGCGGAGTGGCGCGCCGCCAAGGAGGCGGGGAAGATCCCCGAAGGCCAGACCTGGCCGCAATATTGGAGCGCCTGCAACAAGCGCCTGAAGGCGGCGGGGAAGTAGTCCCGCCGGGCCGCGCGGGCGGCCTTCCCCTCAGCTTCCCGAGAAGCGCGGCGCGCGCTTCTCGGCGAAGGCGCGCCGGCCCTCGCGATAATCCGCGCTGGCATTGGCGAGGGTGGTGGCGCGCCGCGCCTCCGCCAGGAGAGAGCCCGCCCCCGATTCGGCCGCCCGGATGGCGAGCTTGGCCGCCTTCAGGGTCAGGGGCGCATTCTCCGCGATGCGCTGGATGGTGCGCTCCGCGGCGGCCTCCACCTCGGCAGCGGGGGCGATCAGGTCCACCGCGCCCATCTCGTGGGCGCGGTGCACATCCAGGCGCTCGGCGGTGAAGAACAACTGACGGGCGCCGTGGCTGCCGAACACCCGCAGAATCCGCGGCAGGCCGCGCGGATCGTAGCCGAGCCCGAGGCGCGCCGCGGGAATGGCGAAGAAGGCGTCGTCGGCGGCAATGCGCATGTCGCAGCTCGCGGCCAGCGCCGCGCCGGCCCCCACGCACGCGCCGCGCAGCAGGGCGAGGGTGGGGAAGGAGAGGGCCTCCAGCGCCGCGCAGGCGGCTTCCACCAGATCGTCATAGCTCTGTGCGCCGGAGGCATCCGAGCGGGCCGCATCGAAATCGGAAATGTCGGCCCCGCCGGAAAAAGCCAGCTCGCCCTCGCCGCGCAGCACCGCCATGCGGATGTCGGCGCGGCCGGCCGCCTCGGTTGCGAACGCGCTCAGCGCCCGCCACATGCCGCTGGAAATGGCGTTGCGCCGCTCCGGGTTGGTGAGGACGAGACGGGCGATGCCGCCTTCGACGGAAATGGCGATGCTGCCGGCCACGCGCGCGCTCCCCCGCTGGTCCGGCGCCATCGCGGCGGCCGGCACTGGCCCCGGTCGCCGGAGCCTGCCCACCTCTAGAGCACGCAGCGGCCGGATGGCAACGCATGACGGCATGGCGGGGGCAGGCCGGGCCGGCGCGCGGGACAGCGACAGAGGGGCCCGTGAACGACGTGTGGCGCGCGATGGCGGAGATGCCGCAGTGCCCGCCGGGCGGGTTCGGGGGTGGTGCAAAGCACCACCCCCTCCCCAACGGGCGCCGGTCAGGGCTTGGCACCCGAAGCTGCAATGCGGCGGTGACGTGGCTGGGGCACTGCGCCGGGGGCGGGGAGCCGCCGCGCCGTACCGGAGCTGCCCGCAGCCTCCTTTTTATTTGTCTGGCGCCGGTTGCCGGACCTTTCAAGGAAAAAATGACATTTGATGCAGGGAAATCAGGAAATCGGTAATCCCTTGCCCCTGTTTCCGGCGTTACAGCGGCCGAACCGGTGCCTGGCGAGGCGATCGTCGCGGGTCGTTCACTCCTTGCGGAACAGCAGGTTGCCGATGAAGCCGACAATAAGGCTGCCGAATGCCACAACGAAGCCGTAAATAAGCCGGTCCTGCTGTGAAAATTCTGCGATCTTCTGCTCTATTCCTGTCTTCTCAACATCGAATGTGGTGGTAGCCGTGGCGGTGACATTGCCCTGCCGCAGAAGCTTGACCTCCACTGTATAGCGCCCCAGCGGCGCGACGCCGGGAATACTGACCTCGGTGCGGAAGACGTGGGGGGCGAGGAAGGCGACGCCGTGCGGGTCCTCCCGGTAGAAGCCTTGCGCCGCCTGGATGCGCAGGAAGGCGGCGCGGAACGGGTCGGTGGGCACCACGTCGGCGAAGTCGGGGCCGATCCGCTGCACCAGGATGTTGCGGGCAAGGCCGATCTGCTCCACGCGCAGCGTTTCCGGGCTTGCCATCGCCTCCGGCGGCCGGTTGGCCATGACATGGAGAAAGGCCGGCACCTCCAGGAAGGTGCGGCTGTCGGAATTCACCCACAGGCCCAGCACGCGGGACTTGCGCCAGGTGGTGAAATTCTCCCGCGGGCCGCGCACGCTCACCACCACGTCGGGGGCGGCGGGGCCGGCACCCTCCATCTCCGCCACCCCGAACACCACCAGGTCGGCCCCGGCGAAGCTGGAGGTGATGCGCACCTGCGGCTGGGATACCGAGAGCACGAGCCGGTCCGCCCATGCCGGCGCCGCCGCCGCGAGAACTGCCGGCGCCGCCGCCGCGAGAGCTGCCGGCGCCGCCGCGACGAGCAGCAGCAGGCGCCCCCCCGACACCTTAGCGCGGGCGGCGCGGATCGCGGAGCGGACCTTGGCACCGATCATGGCGCGGCCTCGATGACGGTGACGGCGTAGGTGTCGGGCGGCTGGCTCACCAGGTCCGCCGCCACGCGCACGGCAACCGAGAGCACCAGCAGGCCCAGCAGCAGCCGCAGGTGCTCGGCCTTCAGGGTCTGCCCGGTGCGCGCGCCGAACTGGGCGCCCATGGTGCCGCCCACCATGAGCACGAAGGCGAGCACCACGTCCACGGTGCCGTTGGCCTCGGCATGCAGAACGGTGGCCGCCACCATGGTCACCAGGGTGAGCACCAGCGATGTGCCCACCGAGGTCTGGGTGGGCACGCGCAGCAGGTAGATGAGGGCCGGCACCAGGATGAAGCCGCCGCCCACGCCCAGCACCGCGCCCAGAAGGCCGATGACGAAGCCGATGCCCACCACCGGCAGCGCGGACACATAGATGCGCGAGCGGCGGAAGCGCAGCTTCAGCGGCAGCCGCATGAACCAGGCGCGGGTGCCGGGCCGGCGCACCACCGGCCGTTCGCCCCGCCGGGTGCGGGCGATGGCGCGCACGCTTTCCACCAGCATCAGGGACCCGATGGTGCCGAGCAGCAGCGTGTAGGAAATGCGGATGGCAAGGTCCACCTGGCCGATCATCCGCAGCCACAGGAACAGCGCCACCCCCGCCACCGTGCCGGCGAGGCCCCCGGTGAGCAGCACCGCGGCCAGCGGCAGGTCCACCATGTCCTTGCGCCAGTAGGACAAGGCGCCGGAGAAGGAGGACGCCGCCATGTAGGGCGAAACGCTCGCCACCGCCACCGCCGGCGGCACCCCGGTGAAGATGAGCAGGGGGGTCATCAGGAAGCCGCCGCCCACGCCGAACATGCCGGAGATGAAGCCCACGGCAAGTCCCATGGCGAAGACCGTGAAGATGGCGACGGGAAGCTCGGCGATGGGCAGATAGATGGTCACGAGACGATCTTCGCAAAAAGCGGTGTGTGCCGCGCGTATAAAGCGGGCAAATGTACAAGAAAAGAAGAACTACTTCCATCGAATAGCTTTTTTGGTCGTGTCCCGGCATGAAGACGCGTGCGCCGCCGGGGTCGTTCCGAGCGCGCCGCGCAGGTGGCGGCGGTGGTTCCGGCGCCGCTCGTTTTCAAGCGGAGATGCGGCCGCATTCTACAATGCCCGCGCCCGGCTGCCCCGCGCCGCTCCAGGGGGCGACGGGTGGCCTGTTGACCGGCCGTGCGCCCCGTGGTTGCATCCCGGCGCCGGTGACGAGAGGCGGTTCGTGTCGAATACGCGCATCTACAGCTTCCTTGGAACCCTCCTTGATTCGCTGGACGTGGCCCTCTGCCTGTTTGACGGGCAGGACCGCAGCCTCGTGTGGAACGCCACCTTCCTGCGGTTCTTTCCCGAGCATTCCGGGCACGTCCATGCAGGCGAGCCCTATCGCGAGAACCTCCGCCGCTTCTACGACGCGCGCCTCACCGGCGAGGAGCGCGCCATGCGCGACCGCTATGTGTCGGAAGGCATCGCCCGCCACCGGGCGCAGTCGCGCCCCTTCGTCTTCACCCATCTGGGACGGCGCCTGAAGGTGGCCTCCCTGCCAACGCCGGACGGATCGCGGCTGCGGCTCTGGGTCCAGCTCGCCGACGGGGCGAGCGCCACGGGCGCCGGCCATCACGACTTCCCCATCGACCTTCTGGACCATATCGCCGACGGCGCGGCGGTGCTCGACCAGGACGACCGGATCATCAACACCAATGCCGAGTTCCGCATTCTCTACGACGTGCCCGAGGGCCAGTCGGTGGTCGGCGCCAGCCTGGAAGATGTGGTGCACGCGGCCTGGGCACGGGCCGGCCAGCCCGATGGCGGCGCGCGCGGCTTCGTGCGCGATGCGCTGGTGTTCGCCGGCGCCCCGTTCGAGGTGGAATTGCCGGGCGGGCGGTGGCGGCGGGTGATCGCGCGGCGCATCGCCAGCGGCATCGGCTATTTCACCCATTCCGACATCACCGAGCTGAAGCGCCAGCAGGCTGCCCTGGAGCGCGCGCTGGACGAGCTTTCCGCCATCGCCGCCACCGACGGACTGACCGGCCTCGCCAACCGCCGCCGCTTCGACACCGCCATCGACGAGGCCTGGCGGGCCTGCGCCGAGGCGGACACCCCCATGGCGGTGATGGTCATCGACCTCGACAATTTCAAGCTGGTGAACGACCGCTTCGGTCATGCGGCGGGCGACGAATGCCTGCGTCGGGTGGGGGCGGCGGTGCGCGGAGCGGTGACGCGGTCGGGCGACCTCGCCGCGCGGCAGGGCGGCGAGGAATTCGCCGTGCTGCTCCCCAATGCCACCGCCGACGAGGCCCTCGCGGTGGCGCAGGGCATCCGCCGCGCGCTGCGCATGGAACGCTGGACGCAGGTGCACCCCGGCCTGTCGTCCCTCACCGTGAGCATCGGCATCTGCGCGCTGCGCCGGGTGGGGACCGTGGCGGTGGCGCAGGCCATGCAGCAGGCCGACGAGGCGCTCTATCGCGCCAAGAACCGCGGCCGCGACCGGATCGAAATCCAGCCGGGCTGAGCCCCGGCGGCGCCGGGCGGGGGCGCGTCTCCCGTCCGACAACACCCGTCCGCGCCACGCTTGGCACGCCACTTGGCAACAGACTTGGCAACACACTTGGCAAAATCCAGCAACTGTCTATCTTGTCGGACAATCGACATGAGGGCGAAGAAGGACATGGGCAGCCCGGGACGAGCCATCAAGCCGGTCAAGAAGGTGAGCGCGGAGACGCAGGCCGCCGATGCGCTGCGCGAGAGCATCGTCAGCGGGCGCCTGCCTCCCGGCGCGCGCCTGACGGAGATCAAGCTCTCCGAGCAGCTGGAAGTGTCGCGGGCGACGGTGCGCGCGGCGCTGCACCAGCTGGCGCAGGAGGGGCTCATCATCCAGGTGCCCTATACGGGATGGACGGTGATGACCCTGACATCGGTGGATGCGTGGGAACTGCACACCCTGCGCTCCAGCCTGGAGGCCCTGGCCGCCCGCCTCGTGGCGCAGCGCGCCGCGGGCTCGGCGGAGGAGGCGCGGGCGGTGAAGGAGCGGCTGGACAAGGCGCTGAAGGCGCTGGCGACGGCCTGCTCGGGCGGACGGGTGCACGACATGGCCGAGGCCGACTTCGCCCTGCACAAGGCCATTATCGACCTGTCGGGCCACGGCCGGCTCGCCGAGCAATATCGCCAGGTGGAACAGCAGGTGCGCATCTACATCGCCTCCAGCGATTCCCTCGTGCCCCATCCCGAGCAGATCGTGGCGCAGCACCAGCCCATCGTGGATGCCATCGTGCGCGGGGATGCCCCGGCGGCGGCGGAACTGTCGGTGGAGCACAACACCGAGCAAGGCGAGATCCTCGTGGCCTTCCTGCGCGACCAGGAGGCCCGCGCCTCCGCCTGAGGGAGGCCGTGCAGCAGCGTTTAGGGGCCTCGCAGGGGCATTTCTGAGCCTCGCGGGGGGATTTCGCAGCCTCGCGGGGGACTTTCTCAGCCTCGCGGGGGCGTGGCGCAGAAATTCAGCCGTCACGCAAAATTGTCGGTTGTTAGACAATCGAGAATGTGGTTCATTGAGTCCCGTGATTGATCGCCCGCGGCCAGAAACGGCTCGCAAGCGGGCCGGCGACCGGGAAAGGACCAACGATGGCCGACCACCAGAACAACAGCCGCAGCAAGCACCAGTTTCAGGGGGTCGAGCGCTCCCTGCAGCGGGCGTGGGCCAAGGGCGCGGGCCTCATCGACGAGGAATTCGCCCGCCCCATGATCGCCGTGGTGAACACCTGGCAGGACTTCTCGCCGGAGAACATCCACCTGCGCCAGGTGGCGGACGCGGTGAAGGCCGGCATCCGCATGGCCGGGGGAACCCCCTGCGAATTCAATACGTTCCATGTGACGGATTCGGAGACCTTCGCCTCCGTGGGCATGCGCTATGTGCTGCCGAGCCGCGACGTGGTGGCCGACATGATCGAGCTGATGGTGGAGGGCCACCGGCTGGACGCTTTGGTGCTCATCGGCTCCGGCGACAAGGTGATGCCCGGCATGGTCATGGCCGCCGCGCGGCTCGACCTGCCCGCCATCATGCTCTATGGCGGCCCAACCCCGGTGGGCCGCTACCGCGGCCGCAAGGTGTTCCTGGAAACGGTCTATGACGGCGTGGGCGAGCACATCCGCGGCGAGCTTTCCGCCGAGGACCTGAAGGGGCTGGAGGACAACCACTTCCCCTTCGCCGGAGCGTGCGACACCGCCACCTCCGGCAACACCGCCGGCATCTACACCGAGGCGCTGGGCCTGGCCCTGCCGCATTCCGGCACGCTGCCGGCCGGCTCCAACTACCAGTTGCGCGCCGCCAAATACAGCGGAATGCGCATCATGGAGCTGCTGGCGCAGAACGTGCGCCCCTCGCAGATCCTGACGCAGCAGGCGTTCGAGAACGCCATGCGGGTGGGCATGGCGGTGGGCGGCTCCACCAACATGGTGCTGCATTTCATGGCCATGGCGAAGGAAGCTGGCGTCGATGTCAGCTTCGACACCTGGGACCGTCTCTCGCGCACCACGCCCACGCTGGTGAAGCTCGCCCCCTCCGGCCCCTGGGGCGTCACCGAGCTCAACGATGCCGGCGGCGTGCCGGCGGTGATGAAGGCGCTGGGTGCCGGCATCGACCGCAGCGCGCGCACCGTGTCCGGCAAGACCGCCGGCGAGATCGTGGATGCGGCCCGCATCGAGAACCCGCAGGTGATCCGCACCGCCGATGATCCGGTGGAGCCGGAAGGCTCGCTCTACATCCTCAAGGGCTCGCTGGCCCCCGGCGGGGCGGTGGTGAAGGCCTCCGGCGTCAGCCGCGCCATGTGGCGCTGCACCCTCGCCGCGCGGGTGTTCGACGCTGAGGAAGGCGCCATCGACGCCCTGCGGGCCGGCGCCATCGGCCCCGGAACCTGCATCGTCATCCGCAACGAGGGCACCAGGGGCGGACCGGGCATGCGCGAGATGCTGGGCGCCACCTCCGCCCTCATGGGCGCCGGCCTCGGCGACAGCTGCGCCCTGGTGACCGACGGCCGCTTCTCCGGCGCCACCCACGGTCCGGCCATCGGCTACGTGACGCCGGAAGCCGCCCGCGGCGGGGTGATCGCGGTGGTGCGCGACGGGGACCTCATCTCCATCGACCTCGCCGCGCGCACCCTCGACCTCGACGTGCCGGAAAAGGAGATCGGCGCGCGCTGGGAGGCCTATGTGGCGCCGGAGCCGCGGGCCAGGCGCGGCTACCTGAAGTTCTACGCGGAGCACGTGACCCCGGCCTCGGAAGGCGCGGTGATGCCGCGCTTCTGATCCGCTCAGCTTCTCCCGCCGACGGCGGGGCCGAACGAGGAAAGGAAAGACCATGATGGCGGGTCGCAAACCCGAATGGCTCACGTTCGATTGCTACGGTACCCTGATCCAGTGGGACGAGGGGCTGCTGGCCGCGGTGGAGGCCATCCTCGCCCGGCAGGGCGCCAGCGCGGTGGATGCGGCCACCCTGATCCACACCTACGACAAATACGAGCACGCTTTGGAGGAGGAGCGCCCGCACCGGAACTTCCGCACGGTCGCCGGCGAAGGCCTGCGCCGTGCCATGGAGGAGCTGGGGCTGGCCTACACCGCCTCCGACATCGAGATCCTCACCGGCTCCATCTCCCGCATGCCGCCCTTCCCGGAAGTGGTGGACGCCCTGGGCGCGCTGAAGGCGCAGGGCTTCCGGCTCTGCATCGTCTCCAACACGGACGACGACATCATCGCCGGCAACGTCGCCCAGCTCGGCGGCCATGTGGACCGCGTCATCACCGCCGAGCAGGCCCAGGCCTACAAGCCCAGCCGGCAGATCTTCGAACATGCCCACCGGGCGCTGGGCGTGGCGAAGGAAGACATCGTGCACATCTGCGCAAGCCCGCACCTCGACCTTGCCGCCGCGCGGGACATGGGCTTCCGCTGCATCTGGATCGACCGCGGCACCGGCCGCAAGCCGTTGCCCGACTACAGCCCCGAGGCGGTGTTCGCCACCCTCGACCGCGTTCCCGGTTATTTCGGCACCCTCGGCTGGGCCTGACGCCCCGCCGAAAAGCCGCAAGAAAAAGCCGGCCGAAACGCGCCGGCATCGGGCCGCATCCGCATCGGCGACGGACCCGTCGAAGGCGCCATCCCTGGGGCCGGCGCCGAAGCGGGTAAAGTCCGTCCTCGCCAACATCACCCTGGCGGTGGCGGACCACGCCTCGTCATCGCCAACGGCCGCGTGGTGCGGGAGGCGTGGATGCACCGAGCCAATCCAAGCATCTTGCGGGATCTGGAGCCTGGTCTGGGGGGCTGTGCCTGCCGCCTCGCGCACGAGGCCCGCCACGGAACACGTATGAGACGCCTTCGCCGACCAGCACGCGATGCAAGCGGGTCGGCGGATGCTTCAGCGCCCCTCGCGCACCCAGGCGGCGGTGATGGCGCCCAGGAGCAGCAGCAGGCCGGAGAGGCCGGCGAACAGCGGGAACAGGCCGATGCCGCGCACCACCGAAACGTCGCGGGTGCGCAGGCCCATCCAGTCCTCTCCGGCCAACCGGTCGGTGGAGGCCACCTGCACCACCCGCGGCACCGCGCCGTTGAGATCGGACAGGCGCCAGATGCCGCCCCCCGTGGCCAGCGCCACCGGGGCGAGCACGTCGCGGGTGCTGGTCACCTCGGCAAATTCCCTGGGGTTGAGGGGGCCGATATTGGCCAGCGCCGTGAGGGTGCCGTTGGCGGCGCGCCACAGGCCCAGTTCGTCCGCCGGCGTGGTGGCGCGCCACAGGCCGGGCTCGGCCTGCGCCAGGGCCAGCGTGCGCACGGCGCCCGACGGGGTGGTGACGGTGGCGGGCGGCACCGCATCGGCCATGGTCTGGCGCTCCACCACCAGTTCGCGGCCGGAGACGGTGAGCCGGAGGCGCTCCTCCTCCAGGTCCGGCTCCTTCATGAGCCAGTGGGAGAGGCGGCGCAGCAGGTCGATGTGCGGGCCGCCGCCTTCATAGCCGCGCGCCCACAGCCAGATATGGTCCGACAACAAGAGCGCCACCCGGCCCTCGCCCACCCGGTCCACCAGCAGCACCGGCTTGTCGCCGGGGGCGCCGAGCAGGCTGGTGCCCGAGCGGGCGGTGGCGTCGATGACGCGGAAGAAGCGGCTCCAGCGGGGCGGCTCGCTGTCCGATCCCGGCAGGGCGCGGGTCACCGGGTGGCGCTTGCCCGGATCGGTGAGGCGGGCATGATAGGGCGCATCGGTGGCCTCGCCCCGCGGCATGCCGGGCAGGATCTCCTCCAGCGGCGTATTGAACAGGGAGCCGGAATCGATGAAGTCGGTCCCCGCCGCCACCAGCACCGCGCCGCCGCCGCGCACATAGCGCACGATATTGTCGAAATAGACCTGCGGCAGCACGCCCTGCTGGGCGTAGCGGTCGAAGATGATCAGGTCGAAATCCTTGATCTTGGTCTGGAACAGCTCGCGCGTGGGGAAGGCGATGAGCGACAGCTCGTTGATGGGGGTTCCGTCCTGCTTCTCCGGCGGGCGCAGGATGGTGAAGTGCACGAGGTCCACATTGGCGTCGCTCTTCAGGAGGTTGCGCCAGGTGCGCTCGCCCACGTTGGGCTCGCCGGACACCAGCAGCACCTTGAGCTTGTCGCGCACCCCGTCGATGGCGACGGCGGTGCGGTTGTTCACCGCCGTCAGCTCGCCCTCCAGCGGCGGCACCTCGAATTCCACGATGTTGGCGCCGGCGTGGGTGATGTCCACCTCCACGCTGGTGCTGCGGCCGGCGGTGACGGTGGGCCGGGCGATCACCTCGCCGTCGCGGCGGATGGTGACGGCCACCCGGGCGCCGGCGGGCACCCCCTCGTCGGTGACGCGGAAGGTGACGCTCTGCTTCTGGCCGACGATGCCGAAGCGCGGGGTCTTCTCCAGCGCCACGCGGCGGTCGCGCTCGCCGGGCTGGCCGGTGACGAGGGCATGGATCGGCGCGGAGAAGCCCAGCGCCTGCGGGTTCTCCGGGGCGTCGTGCACCCGCCCGTCGGTGATGAGGATGGCGCCGGCCACCCGCTCCGGCGGCACGTCCGCAAGCCCCGCGGACAAAGCGGAGAACAGGCGCGTGCCGTCGGTGTCGCCATTGGCGGCGTCGGCCTCGATGGTGCGCACCTCCACGCCGGAGAGCTTGCCGAGGCGCTCGGCTAGGGCGGCCTGGGCCGCCTGCGTCTGGCGGGTGCGCTCGCCGAAGGACTGGCTCTGGCTCTTGTCCACCACCACCGCCACCACGGAGGTGAGCGGCTCGCGCTCCTCGCGGGTGAAGGAGGGGTTGGACAGGGCCAAGAGGCCCACCGCCAGCGCCAGGGCGCGGAACACCGCGCCGCGGGTGCGGGCGGCCAGCAGCAGGCCGGCCAGCACCAGCGCCACCACGGCGAGGGCGATCAGCACCGGCAGCGGCACGAAGGGGGAGAAGGCGAGGCCGTAGCTCATGGGCGGATGCTGCCTCTCGGCGTCGTGGCGCCGCGCCGGGCCCGGCGGCCGCAGGTGGGCTGCGGGGCCTGAAGCCCGCTTCCGCCTGCCGGGGCGGGCAAGGCGTCGGCGGGACCCGCCGATGGGGTTTCAGGCGGAACTCGGGTGGGGGAGGGCGCACGGCCGCCCCGGGGCGCCGTCCCCTTCCCAGCCCGCCCGTGCCGGAAGCGGGGGGCCTCCAGCTCCGGCGTGGGGCAGCCGAACGCGGCGGCGGAGCGGGGGCGCGGTGGCGCCTGGAGCCGCGCCGTCATTGCCCGAGCCGTTCCAGCAGGGCCGGCACATGCACCTGGTCCGCCTTGTAGTTGCCGGTCAGCACATACATCACCATGTTGGCGCCGGCGCGGAAGGCGATCTCGCGCTGGCGCGGCTCCCCGGGGGTGAGGGGCAGCAGCGGCTCGCCATTGCGGCTCACCGCCCAGGCCCCGGCGAGGTCGTTGGAGGTGATGATCACCGGCGAAACGCCGTCGCCGGCCCGCGCCGGGCGGTCCGCATCCTCGGCGACCGCCGGCAGCGCCTCCACCCAGGTGGTGCCGCCGGTGAAGCGGCCGGGAAAATCCTTCAGCAGATAGAAGGCCTTGGTGAGCACGTGGTCGCGCGGCACCGGCTCCAGCTCGGGAATGTCGAGGCGGGAGAGGATCTCCTTCAGCTTCGCCCCCGCCGGCGACAGGGGCGTGCCCGGCCCGCCGGGGGATTCGATGGCGTCGCGGGTGTCGAAGATCACCGTGCCGCCCTGCTTCATATAAGCGTCGATGCGGGCCAGCACCGGGGCGGGGGGCACCGGGGCGTCGGGCAGGATGGGCCAGTAGAGCACGGGGAAGAAGGCCAGTTCGTCCTTGGCGATGTCCACCCCCATGGCCTCGCCCGCCTGCAGCGCCGTGCGCTGGCCGAGGAAGGTGGCGAGGCCGTCGAGCCCGGCGCGGGAGATGTCGTCCACCTCGCCATCGCCGGTCATCACATAGGCAAAGCGGGTCTGGATGGTGGCCTTGAGGGCGAAGGCGTCGTCGGCGCGGGCCGGGGCAGGCGGCGCGCCGAGCCCGGCCAGGGTGCCGAGGGCGAGGGCGGCGATGAGCGCCGCCGCGGCGCCGCGGGGGGTGTCCCGGTCCGTGGCGCGCGCCTTGCCCCGGGGCGCGGCGGGCGGGCGCGTCAGGCGCGACAGGCCACCGGCCAGCAGCAGCACCGCCAGCGCATCCAGCAGCAGCAGCCCCATGGCCGCCGCCAGCACCGTGCCGCGCAGGTCGCGCGGGGCGCTCTCCTGCAGCGGCTCCACCCGGCCGCCGAGGCCGGCCAGGTCGAGGGCCTTCGGCCGGTCGGCGGGGAGGAGGGCATTCACCGCCAACAGCCCGTCCGGCGGGCCGTAGAAGCCCGGGGGGTGGTCGGCGCTGGCGCGGCCGGCATAATCGGCGGGCAGGGCGCGGGCGGTGGGGCCGGGGGGATGGAAGGCGCCGAAGCCGTCCAGCACCCGGGCCGGCGGCAGGGCCGCCACGTCCGGCCGGCCAACGGCGCGGGTGGTGTCCGCGGGCGCGGCCTCGGCGGCGGCGGGGGTGTCGGACAGGGCCACCACCCGGCGCAGCATCTCCACGAAGGCGCCCGAGAGGGGCAGGTTGGACCACGAGGTGTCGCCGGTGACATGGAACAGCACCAGCGCGCCCTTGCCCCGGCGCACGCCGGTGACGAGGGGGGTGCCGTCCGCCAGGGTCGCCCAGGTGCGTTCGCCGAGCGTGCCGTCGGGCTCGGCCAGCACCTGCCGGTTCACCGTCACGTCGCCGGGCGCGCGCACATCGCGGAACGGGCCTTCGGGGGTGAGGGCGCCCAGCTGCTGGGGCGTCTCCCACGACAGGGAGCCGCCGAGCACGCGGCCGCCGCGGCGCAGCTTCACCGGCAACAGGTCGTCCTGCGCATTGGCGAGGCGCGGGCCGGCGAAGCGCACCAGCACGCCGCCATCCTCCACGAAGCGGGCGAGGCGGGTGCGGGTGGCCGGCGGGATGGTGCCCACGTCGGTCAGCACCAGCACCGGCAGGCGCTGCTCCAGGAAGCGATTGATATTCTCCGTGGCCGAGCCGGTTTCCGCCACCCGCAGGTCGGCGAACGGGCCCAGCGCCCGGGAGAGATAATAAGTGGGCGCCAGCAGCGGTTGGCCGGTATCGGTGGAGGTGCCGGAGACGATGCCCACGGAGCGCCGGCGCCACCTCTTGTCCAGCAGCTGCACCGCGCCGGCCGAGCGCTCGCCGGAGATTTCCAGCCGTGCCGCCTCGTTGCGGATCTCCACCGGCATGTCGAAGCGCGCCTCGGTCTCGGTGGCGCCTTCCGGCAGGGTGAAGGCGGCCTCGCCCAGGGAGAGGCCGCGCATGTCGCGGGCCACCACCTGCCCGGCGCGCGGGGCGCCGGCCTCGGGGCGCAGCACCTTCACGGTGAGGGCTTCGGCGGCATTCTCGGCGCCGGCGAGGGCGAGGGGGGCGGGGGTGCCGCCGCCGACCACCAGAAGGCGCGGGCCGAGATCGGCGAAGGCCCGGGCGAGATCGGGGTCGGCGCCCAGGTCCACCGCGTCGCTGACGAAGACGACGCCGGCCTGCGGCTCGGCCGCCAGCAGCCGCCGGGCCAGGGCCAGGGCATCGCCGCGGGCCGGGGCGTAGGGCACCGGCTCCAGGGAGCGCAGGCGGTCGCGGGCGGCGGCGGGGGTCATCAGGGTCGGCTCGCGCGGCACGTCGCCGGTGGGAATGAGGGCGACGCCGCGCCCGCCGGTCTCCGCCTCGTCGATCAGCGCGGCAACGGCGCTGCGCCGGGCCTCCCAGCTGGGGGCCGCCGGCCAGCCCTGATCCAGCATCAGCACCAGCGGGCCGCTGCCCGCGGGGCCGGCGGCGGGCGGGTTCCAGATGGGCCCGGCGGCGGCGAGGATGACGAGGGCCGCCAGCAGCAGCCGCAGCAGGGTGAGCCACCACGGCGTGCGCGCCGCGCTCTCCTCCTTGGGGGTGATGGAGAGCAGCAGCCGCATGGGCGGGAAGCTCACCGGCCGCGGCTTCGGCGGCACCACCCGCAGCAGGAACCACAGCAGCGGCAAGGCGAGGAAGGCGGTGAGCAGCAGCGGGGCGGAAAAGGCGAGGGGGAGGCCGAGCATCAGGTGAACTCCCCGGAAACGAAGGCATGCCCGCCGGAGGCGCGCGCCGGCGCGCCGCCCGCGCCCATGCGGGCATGCAAAGCGAGCAGCAGCTCGCTCGCCGGCTTGTCGGTGCGGTGGACGACGAAGCTCCAGCCCAGCCGCCCGGCGGCGGCACGGATGCGGGCGCGGTGCTCCACCAGCTTCAGCTCGTAATCGGTGCGCCAGCTCTCGGCGCGGCCCACGGTGAGGCGCTCGCCGCCCTCGGGCTCCTGGAACTCGATGCGGCCGGAGAAGGGGAAGGTCTCCTCCGCCGGATCGACGATCTGCACCACATGGCCATGGGCGCCGGAGGCGGCCAGCGCGTGCAGGCGCGCCGCCACCTCGCCGGCCGGGCTCCAGAAATCGCCCAGCAGCACCACTTCGGCGAAGGGCGAGGGGGCGAAGGCGGGGGGCAGGCTGGCCGGCAGGGACGGCGCCAGCACCACCGCTTCGGCCATGCGCTCGACGATGCGGCGGTTGGCGGACGGGCGCATGAGTTCGGGAATGCCCACCCGCTCGCCGCCCTTCACCAGCAGCTCGGCCAAAGCGAAGGCGATGACGAGGGCGCGCTCGCGCTTGGGCGCCTGCCCGCGGGAGGCATAGTCCATGGAGCGGGAGAGGTCGGGCCAGACCCACACCGTGTGGGCCGCCTCCCATTCGCGCTCGCGCACATAAAGATGATCGTCGCGGGCGGAGCGGCGCCAGTCCACGCGCTGGGCCGGCTCGCCGTCCACGAAGCGGCGGTACTGCCAGAAATTCTCGCCCGCCCCCGAGCGCCGGCGGCCGTGCAGGCCGTGCTGCACGCTCATGGCGATGCGGCGGGCCTCCAGCACCAGGCGCGGCATGGCGGCGGCAAGGCCGGCCGCGGCGAGGGCGGCGGTTTCCACGGCGTGATGCGCGTCGCCCGCCGTGGCGCGCGTGTCGCGTCCGGCGCTCACCCGAGCCGCTCGGTGAGGCGGCGGATGATGTGCGGCACGTTCTCGCCCTCGGCGCGGGCGGCGAAGGTGAGCGCCATGCGGTGCTTGAGCACCGGCTCGGCGAGCGCCACCACGTCGTCCACCGAGGGGGCATAGCGCCCGTCCAGCAGCGCGCGGGCGCGCACCGCCAGCATCAGCGCCTGGCTGGCGCGCGGGCCGGGACCCCAGGCGATGTAGCGCTGCTCGGGGCCTTCGGCGCCGGGACGGGCCGAACGCACCAAAGTGAGGATGGCTTCCACCACCGATTCGCCCACCGGCAGGCGGCGCACCAGGCGCTGGGCGGCCACCAGCTCGTCCACGCTCATGGCGGCGCGGGCCTTCTGCTCTTCCGCCGAGGTGGTCTCGAACAGGATCTTCCGCTCCGCGTCGCGGTCCGGGTAATCCACGTCGATCTCCATCAGGAAGCGGTCGAGCTGGGCCTCGGGCAGGGGGTAGGTGCCCTCCTGCTCCAGCGGGTTCTGGGTGGCGAGCACGTGGAACGGCTTGGGCAGGTCGTGCCGCTCGCCGGCCACGGTGACGTGATATTCTTGCATGGCCTGCAGCAGCGCCGACTGGGTGCGCGGCGAGGCGCGGTTGATCTCGTCCGCCATCAGCAACTGGGCGAAGATGGGGCCCTTGATGAAGCGGAAGGCGCGGCGCCCGCCGGCGCTCTCCTCCAGCACCTCGGAGCCGAGGATGTCGGAGGGCATGAGGTCGGGGGTGAACTGGACGCGGCGGGCATCGAGCCCCAGCACCGTGCCCATGGTTTCCACCAGCTTGGTCTTGGCGAGGCCGGGCACGCCCACCAGCAGGGCGTGGCCGCCCGACAGGATGGTGATGAGCGCGCGCTCGATCACCGCCTCCTGGCCGAAGATGACGGAAGCGATGGCGCCGCGGGCCGCCTTCACATGCGCCGCCGCCGTCTCCGCATTGCGGATGATCATCTGGTCGAGGTCGAAGGTCTCGCCGGCAGCGGACATCTGCGCTTCTCCTTGAGCCGGGCCCGTTTCGCCCGGCACGCAACACTGGCACATCACACGCGCGCCCCGGACAGGCTTGCCGCCAAAAGCGGCAACAAAACGCCCCGGCCGCGCAACCCGGCCCCCCGGCCGCAGCGTTGCAAGCCTCGCGCCAGCCGAACGGAGAGCTTACGCTAAGATCGGCGCAGGTCGAACCCCGCGCCGGCCCGGCGCCGGAGCGCCGCGCTCACGTCATCGCGAGGGCGCGCCACGGGGCCTTCGCTGCACGCAAGGAGAATGACATGCCGGGTCTGCGGAAAGGCGCCCATGTGGTCCCCGCCCCTCCGCCCTCCGCCCCGCCCTCCGCCCCTCCGGCCGCCGCGCCCGGGCGCCTGGAGGCGCTGATGGCGGCGGCGCAGGCCGCCGGCGGGCGCGGGCCGGCCCCGGTGGAGGCGTGGAACCCGCCCGATTGCGGCGACCTGGACATCCGCATCGCCGCCGACGGCACCTGGCACTACATGGGCACGCCGGTGGCGCGGCCGGCGCTGGCGCGCCTGTTCGCCTCGGTGCTGGCGCGGGAGGGGACCCGCTACGTGCTGAAGACGCCGGTGGAAAAGGTGGGCATCCGGGTGGACGACGTGCCCTTCCTGGCCGTGGACATGGCGGTGGAAGATGCGGCGGACGGCCGCACCCTGGTGTTCCGCACCAATATGGATGACGTGGTGCGCTGCGGGCCGGGGCACGACCTGCGCTTTGCTGCCGGGGCCGGTCCGGGGGAATGGGTGCCCTATCTCCACGTGCGGCGGGGGCTGGAGGCGCGGCTGACGCGGGCCCTGCATCTCGACCTCATGGCCGAAGGGGAGGTGCGGGACGTGGCGGGACAGCCCATGTTCGGAGTTGCTTCCGGCGGTAGCTTCTTTCCCGTGATGCCGGCCGCCGACCTGGATCTGGACCTGTGCCCATGACCCGCCTGCCCCCTGATGATTCGACCGCGGATGATTCGATGCCGCAGGACCAGCCCCCCGAGGCGCACAGGCATGATGCGGCATTCGGGCCGGATGCATCGTCCGGCGGGGCCGCCGACGGGCCGCCGCCCGAGGATGACGATGCGCCCGGCCCCGCTCATGCTTCCGAGGGGGAGGGGCCGCCGGCGGACCTGACGCTGGCGGACTTCCTGCAGCGGGCCGGGGCGCGCCTTCTGCCCGCGCCGCCGCCCTTCTATTCCGAGGCGGCCTTCGCCGGCCTCAATGGCGACCACGCGCTGCAGCCGGACCGCCAGAATCTCGCCCCCGCCGCCGTGCCGCGGCACGCCGCCGTGCTGGTGCCGGTGGTGGCGCGGCCGCAGCCCTCCATCCTGCTCACCCTGCGCTCGCCCCATCTGTCCCAGCATGCGGGGCAGATCGCCTTTCCCGGCGGGCGGGTGGACCCCGGCGATGCGGACGAGCGCGCCGCGGCGCTGCGCGAGGCGCAGGAGGAAGTGGGGCTCGACCGGCGATTCGTGCGCCATCTGGGCTATCTCGACGGCTATCTTTCCGGCACCGGCTTCTGGATCGTGCCGGTGGTGGGGCTGGTGGACCCCGCCTACGATCTCACCCTCAATCCCGCCGAGGTGGCGGAGGCGTTCGAGGTGCCGCTCTCTTTCCTCATGACGCCGCGCAATCACGAGCGCCAGTCGCGCGAATGGAAGGGCACGCTGCGCCATTTCTACGCCATGCCCTATGAAGGGCGGAACATCTGGGGCGCGACGGCGGGCATGCTGCGCAACCTCTATGAACGGATCTATGCCTGATGGTGCGCAGCCTTCTCATCGAACTTGTCCTGTTCCTCACCCCCTTCCTCCTCTATGGCGCGCTGCTGCTGGCCACCAAGGGCTCGCTGGTGCCGGAGCACTGGTCGCTGGGCGCCCTCGTGGCGGTCTCGACGGTGGCGATCCTCCTGGTGGTGCTGGGCCTCTTCGTGTTCGAGCATGGCCGCCAGGCCCCGCCCGGCAGCCGCTATGTGCCGGCGCAGGTGCGCGACGGCGTGTTCGTGCCCGGGCATTTCGAATGAGCGGACCGGCCGGCGCGGCCGGGCGCCACGACCTCGCGGGCGCGGCCTTCTGGACGACGCCCGGCCTTCTGG
Organism: Xanthobacter sp. AM11; assembly: GCF_047444035.1. Taxonomy (NCBI): domain Bacteria; kingdom Pseudomonadati; phylum Pseudomonadota; class Alphaproteobacteria; order Hyphomicrobiales; family Xanthobacteraceae; genus Xanthobacter; species Xanthobacter sp. AM11. Next base: position 204,098 of record NZ_JBLAOA010000001.1, on the reverse strand, counting down.
TGCTGCTCGGCCTTCTGAATGCGGAGGGGGAGGAGGCCCGGGTGGTGGGCGGCGCCGTGCGCAATGCCCTGCTGGGCCTGCCGGTGGCCGATGTGGACATCGCCACCACCGCCCTGCCCGAGGTGGTGCGCGCGCGGGCGCTGCGCGCCGGCCTGAAGGCGGTGCCCACCGGCATCGACCACGGCACCATGACGGTGGTGGTGGACCACCACGCCTTCGAGGTGACCACCCTGCGGGAGGACATGCAGACCGACGGGCGCCGCGCCGTGGTGCGATTCGGCCGCTCCTGGCTGCATGATGCGGAGCGGCGCGATTTCACCCTGAACGCGCTTTATGCCCTGCCCGACGGGACGGTGCTGGACCTGGTGGGCGGCCTTGCCGACCTTGCCGCCCGCCGGGTGCGCTTCATCGGCGATGCGCAGGCGCGCATCCGCGAGGACTACCTGCGCATCCTGCGCCTGTTCCGCTTCCATGCCGCTTACGGCCACGGGCCGGTGGACGCCGCCGCCCTCACCGCCGCCATCGGCCTGCGCACCGGGCTGCTCAGCCTGTCGCGGGAACGGGTGCGGGCGGAGATGATGAAGCTGCTGGTGGCCGCCGGCGCCGGGCCGACTCTGGCCACCATGGGCGACGCGGGGCTGCTGCAGATGCTGCTGGCCGGCATTGGCGATGTGCCGGCCTTCATCCGCCTGGCGGCGCTGGAGCAACGCCTGGCCGTTGCGCCGGACCCGGTGCGCCGGCTGGCGGCGCTGGCGTTGCGGGTGGTGGACGATGTGGAGCGGCTGCGCGACCGGCTGCGCCTGTCCAATGCGGAAACCCGCCGGCTGATGGCCTTGTGCGGACCGGTGCCGCCCCTGCCCGATGCGCAGGCGGCGCGGGCCTTCATCTACCGGGCCGGCGCGGCGGCGGCGGATCGCGCCCTGCTTGCCGCGGCCCGGGGGCGCAGCGGCATGGAGCCGGTGGTGGCCCTGTGCCACAGCTGGACACCGCCGCGACCGCCCTTCGGCGCCGCCGACCTCATGGCCCTGGGCCTCGCTCCCGGCCGGGCCCTCGGCGTCGCCTTGGGGCGGGCGGAGGAGGCCTGGGTGGCGGCTGATTTTCCCGCGGAACCTGATACCATCAATACCCTGCTGCGCGCGGCGGCAGGGCTGCCCGGCGGGGCCTGACCGAAGGTATCAGGGGAGTGAAGGACGGCCGGGGTCAGTCCTCGTCGTCGTCCGCCTCGTCCTCGTCTTCATCCTCGTCCTCGTCTTCGTCGAATTCGGCGATATCAAGGGTTTCGAGGGCGATGGCGGGGATGGTCTGGGTGCGGAACTCGCTGACCTCGTCGGCATACCAGATCACCGACACATCCTCGCCGGCGACGGCGACGATAGTGAGGGCCGGACTGCCGGACTTGAGCTGCACGATCTCTCCGGGCGCGAACGCCATGGCTGTGTCTCCCCGCTGAAGGCGCGGCCGGAGCCGCAGGGGAAACGCTTAGTCGGGCTTCATGACGATCCGGTCACGGTTTCCACCGAAGGAAATAAAAAAGGTCTGGCGGGGTGTTGAGGCCGCGCACCCGCTCCACCTGGATCATCCCCAGCATGGAGATTCCGTTCAGGCGCTGCACATTGTTGTCCAGCTGCTGGCGCGTGGCCGCCGGCGGGGGCGCGGGAAGCGGGGCCTGGCTCACATCCGGCGCGCCGGCCGCCCACACCCGGGCCGGCTCGATGGCATCATGGACCTGCCGGAAGCAATAATTGAACACGATGAGGTGGTGCTTGATGCTGCGCCAGTCGATATCGAACCCCTTGAAGCTGACGACATCAAGGGTCTTCTCATCCGGGAAATGGGGCATGCTGGCTTCGCCGGTGCAATCGAACTTTGCTTGCTTCAACTTGCCATAGCTCAGTGGATCTTTCGCGGCACCGGTAGAAGCGCTCATGTCGCGGTACTGTGGCGCAGAAGCCCAGTCCAGATGACGCTGGGCATCGAAGACGAGGGCATCCATCTTCTGGCGCAGCATCATGCGTTGTGCTTCATAGGCAGGGAAAGTGGCGGCGGCGCGCTCGCGCAGGTATTTCAGCTTCTGCGGCGGGTGGGGTTCCATGGCGTCGGCGTAGGTGAAATAGATCACTTCTTGCAAGGTCTGGGCCTTGGCAAGTTCCACGTTCATGGAATCGAATGTCCTGGTGGCTTCCGTGAAGTCATCGGCGTTCCGCTCCAGTTTTTCTTCAACGTACCATCGTGCATACTGAAATGCCGTGCCTACGGCGGCGGCGAATATGGTTCCCGCAATGCCGATGAGGCCGATATCCTTGAGTCGCGAGAAAAAGCTCTTCCTGCCGGCGGGCGGCTGCTCGCTCAGGATGCGGAACGGCTGTGGAATGCTTGCGGGCTCGATCTCCGGCGGCATGGCTGGCCCCGATGCTGCGACGCCACCAGCCTATCCCCGCAGGCGAAAGGCGCATCCCCAGAACGGGGGAAGATCAGGGCCATTTCACCACGGGTGGCATGGAGGAGAGGATGGATTCCACATTTCCCCCCGTCTTCAGGCCGAAAATGGTGCCGCGATCATAGAGCAGGTTGAATTCCACATAGCGGCCGCGCCTGACCAACTGCTCCTCCCGCTCGGCTTCGCTCCAGGGTTTGGCCATGTTGGCGCGCACGATCTTTGGATAGATATCGAGGAAGGCGAGCCCGACATCCCGCGTAAAGGCGAAGTCGTCCTCAAAGGTGCCCCGTCCGGCGGCCGCGCTGTCCAGGTAGTCGTAGAATATTCCGCCCACGCCGCGCATCTCGTTGCGATGCTTCAGGAAGAAGTATTCGTCGCACCAGGACTTGTAGCGCCCGTAATCGGCCACCGGATGGGCGGTGCAGGCCGCCTCCATGGCCCGATGGAATGCGATGGTATCTGTATCCTCCTGCGTGCGCCTGCTTGACAGTAGCGGAGTAAGGTCCGCCCCGCCGCCGAACCACGCCTTGGTGGTCATCACGAAGCGCGTATTCATATGCACGGCAGGCACATGGGGGTTGGTCATGTGGGCGATCAGCGAGATTCCGGCCGCCCAGAAGCGCGGGTCTTCCGCCGCCCCGGGGATCTGCCCGCGGAACTCCGGCGCAAACTCCCCATGGACGGTGGAAATATGCACCCCCACCTTCTCGAACAGCCGCCCCCGCATGAGCGCCATGGTCCCACCCCCGCCGGGCGCGCCGGTATGGTCGGTGCGGTTCCAGGGCGTGCGCGTGAAACGGCCGGGCGCGCCGGGGTAGAGCTGCGGTGCGGCCTCGTCCTCAAGTGCTTCGAAAGCCGCCAGAATTCGGCCCTGCAGCTCTGCGAACCAGGCCTGAGCGGCCGTGCGCCGGGCCGGCGTCGCATCGGCGCCGGAAGGCGCGGGGGCTGGGGAGGTGGTGGGCATGGGCGGCTCCGCAAGTGCACCCGCGGCTTCTACTCCCTGCCGCCCGGCGACGGAAGCCGCCGGCCTCAGGCGCCGCCAAAGCCGTCGGTCTGGCGCAGCGCCTCGGCCAAGGCGATGCCGGCGGCCACCGCCACATTCAGCGAGCGCAATCCCGGGCGCATGGGAATCTTCACCCGCGCATCCACCGCGTCATGCACCTGCGGCGGCACCCCGGCCGATTCCCGGCCGAACAGCAGCGCATCGCCGGGACGGAAGCGGAAGGCGGTGAGCGGCACCGCCCCCGTGGTGGTGAACAGCACCAGCCGGCGCCCCTGCGCGCGCCGCATGGCGTCGAAAGCGGCAAACGAAGCGTGGCGCTGCCAGGCGATCGCGTCGATATAATCCATCCCGGCGCGGCGGAAGCCGGCCGCCCCCACGGGGAAGCCCGCAGGCTCGATGATGTGGACCTCGGCGCCCAGGCAGGCCCCGGTTCGCAGGCAGGTACCCGCATTCTGCGCGATGTCGGGGCAATAGAGCGCGAGGATCATGCTTGCCAAGCCCGGATCAAGGAAGGCGCGGCACCGCGGCGCGCCGGTCCGCACGTGCCGGGCGGAGCGTGCGCCGGCAATAGGACATTATGGCAGGACCGCGTGCCGCACGGCCACGATCTGGACAAGATGATGAGAGGGTGCAATTAGAGGCGCTCGAAGGTGGTGGCCCGCGTCTGCGCGTGGACATCATGACCGCGCGTGCGCCCGGCACCGGGACGGGTGCAAGGCACACGGGCGAGACGAAAACAGGATCGGGGAACTGCGCCGTGGCACATACGGAGACGTCGGACACGACGACGCGTCGGGACTTCCTCTTCATCGCGACCGGCGCCGTGGGCGCGGTCGGTGCGGCGGCAATGGTCTGGCCGTTCGTTTCCCAGCTGCAGCCTGATGCATCGGTGCTGGCGCTTTCCACCACCGAGGTGGATCTCTCCCCCATCGCCGAGGGCCAGATCGTCACGGTGCAGTGGCGCGGCAAGCCCATCTTCATCTCCCACCGCACCGCGAAGGAGATCGAGGAGGCACGCGCTGTGCCGCTTTCGGCCCTGCCGGATCCGCAGCTCGACCAGGACCGCGTGAAGGCCGGCAAGGACCAGTGGCTGGTGGTGATCGGCATCTGCACCCATCTCGGCTGCGTGCCGCTGGGTCACCAGGGCGCCTATCACGGCTGGTTCTGCCCGTGCCACGGCTCGGCCTATGACACCTCCGGCCGTATCCGCCAGGGGCCTGCGCCACTTAATCTTCTGCTCCCGCCCTATGCATTCACATCCGACACCAAGATCGTGATCGGCTGACGCGCGCTTCGTCGCCGCTTTCAAAAAAGGTTGGACCCATGGAAGGACATTCCACCTACCAGCCCAAGGGGAAGGTCGCGCAGTGGTTCGAAAGCCGCCTGCCGATCGTTGGGCTGATTCATTCTTCGGCAATCGCCTATCCGGTGCCGAAGAATCTCAACTACATGTGGACCTTCGGTGCGATCCTGACCTTCATGCTGGTCTGTCAGATCGTGTCCGGCGTCGTGCTCGCCATGCATTACGTGGCCTATGCGCCGGTGTCCTTCGCCCGTGTCGAGCACATCATGCGCGACGTGAACTATGGCTGGCTCATCCGCTATATTCACGCCAACGGCGCGTCGATGTTCTTCATCGCAGTCTACATCCACATCTTCCGCGGCCTTTATTACGGCTCCTACAAGGCGCCCCGCGAAGTGCTGTGGATCCTGGGCGTGATCATTTATGTCCTCATGATGGCCACCGCCTTCATGGGCTATGTGCTGCCGTGGGGCCAGATGTCGTTCTGGGGCGCCACCGTCATCACCAATCTGTTCTCGGCCATCCCCTGGATCGGCGAGACCATCGTGCAGTGGCTGTGGGGCGGCTATTCGGTGGGTGACCCCACGCTGAACCGCTTCTTCTCCCTGCATTACCTGCTTCCCTTCATGATTGCCGGCGTCGTGGTGCTGCACATCTGGGCGCTGCACCATGTGGGCCAGAACAATCCCGACGGGATCGAGGTGAAGAGCGTCGCCAAGGACACGGTCCCCTTCACCCCCTACGCGACCATCAAGGATGTGTTCGCCATGGTGGTGTTCCTGATCTTCTTCTCCTGGTTCATCTTCTACACCCCGAACTATCTCGGCCACTCGGACAATTACATCCCGGCCAACCCGCTCTCGACCCCGGCGCATATCGTGCCCGAATGGTACTTCCTGCCGTTCTACGCGATCCTGCGCGCCATCCCCGACAAGCTCGGCGGCGTGCTCGCCATGTTCGCCGCCATCGTGGTGCTGGCCTTCCTGCCCTGGCTGGATACGTCCAAGGTGCGCTCGGCCAAGTACCGGCCCCTGTACCGCCAGTTCTTCTGGGTGTTCACGGTGGTGGCCATCGGCCTCGGCTATCTCGGGTCCCAGCCGGCGGAAGGCCTGGCGCTGATCGTGTCGCGGATCTTCACCGCCTACTATTTCATTCACTTCCTCATCATCCTGCCGCTCCTCGGCCTGTTCGAGCGCCCGAAGCCCCAGCCGGCGTCCATTGCGGATGCCGTTCTCGCCAAGGGCAAGGGCGGTGCGGTTGTGGTCGCCGGGGCGGCTGCCCCCGAGACCAAGTGAGCCGGGCGCGGAGAGAACAGCAATGACCATTCGTAGCAGTCTCTTCGGTGCCGTCGCGGCGGCGCTGCTCCTCGCGGCGGGCACCGGGGCTCCGGCCACCGCCGCCGAGGGCGGCGGTCACGATGCCCGCCCGCACCGCATGTCCTGGTCCTTCGCCGGGCCGTTCGGCCTCTATGATCAGGCCCAGCTCCAGCGCGGCTTCAAGGTGTTCAAGGAGGTGTGCAGCGCCTGCCACTCCGCGAATTACTTTTATTTCCGCAACCTCGCCCAGCCGGGCGGCCCGTCCTTCACGGAGGCCCAGGCCAAGCAGGTGGCGAGCGAATACCAGATCACCGATGGCCCGAATGACGCCGGCGACATGTTCCAGCGCCCGGGCCGCCTTTCCGACCACTGGCCGGCGCCCTTCCCCAACGACAATGCCGCCCGCGCGTCCAACGGCGGCGCGCTGCCGCCGGACCTGTCGGTGATCGCCAAGGCCCGCTCCTACCACGTGGGCTTCCCCGGCTTCATCACGGACGCCTTTATCCAGTACCAGGAGCATGGCGTGGACTATATCCACGCGCTGCTCACCGGTTATGTGGACCCGCCGGCAGGCGTGGATGTGCAGCCGGGCCTGCACTACAACACCTATTTCCCGGGCAACCAGATTGCCATGCCGAAGCCGATCAGCGACGGGCAGGTGGACTACACGGACGGTACGCCGCAGACCGTGGAGCAATATTCGGAGGACGTGTCGGCCTTCCTCATGTGGCTCGCCGAGCCGCACCTTGAGGACCGCAAGCGCATCGGCTTCCAGGTGATGATCTTCCTCATCGTCCTGTCGGGCCTCCTTTATTTCACCAAGAAGAAGATCTGGTCGCACATTGCGCACTGAGCGGGCTTCCGGCCCGCCTGTGTGGATCGTGTGGTGACGGGGGCCCTGCGGGGCCCCTTTTCATATGTGCGGGGCGCGGGGAGGCGTGCCTCGGCGCCGGCCCCCGGCGGCGCATGGGCCGGCCCGCCATCGGCTGTGCGCCGCTGCCTGGAGATGGTCATTGCGGCATCCTTGCGTGTCGGCGTGGAGGGGGCGGGGCGGGTCCCGACCTGGGGCGCCGTTCCTGACGCTTCCCTTCGCGTCTTGGCGCTGCCGCTGACGCCGCTTCCCGTGCCGCCTCCCCGCGGAATGGCCCTGCGTCCAGGCCGGCGGTTCGCCATTCACCCGGCCGGTGGATCGCTGGGCCGTGCCCTGCGCGATGGTGATGTACCAAGGGGCAATTGGCACCCATTCGTCCATCGCTAGCATGTCGTCGGAAAGCGGCCGCAGCAAAGCGCCGCAACAAGAACGATCTGCTGGGAGGACTGAAATGTGGGCTCGCCGCGCCCTTGTCTTGATCACGCTCCTGTCTGCCGCCGTGGGACCGATGACGGCCGTGCACGGCCATGGGGATGCCGCGCCGCAGCCGGTGGACACCGCCGGTCTCGATCCGGTGGGAACCGTCTGGCTTGAGGAGAACCCCTATCGGCTGAAAGGGGGCAAGCAATATGAGCTGGCACAGCAGATCGGCGCCTCCGGCTACAATCAGAATTGCGCCCGGTGCCATGGCCTCGAAGCCGTGTCCGGTGGCATCGCCCCGGATCTGCGCTATCTCGAAACTGGCACGGACGGCGACCAGTGGTTCCTGCAGCGCATCCGCCATGGCTACAGCCAGGACGGCAGCGTGAAGATGCCGCCGTTCGAAAACATCCTGAACCAGGAAGCCATGTGGGCCATCCGCTCCTACCTTGAGACCCGTCCGAACTGACGGGGCGCCGCCTATCCGGTCCCGCGGGGCTGGCGGCGGGGCCGCTTTGCCGCTACCCTTCGTATGGCGGCGACCCTTAGAGCGCGATCCGAGCAAATTGAATCCATTTGCTCGGTCAATCGCCCTCTCACTTAAGGATAGAGAACGCGTTGTCCGATCACCTTGCGACGCAAGCTGATCGGGGCGTTCTCTCGGGTGGGGGCATTCCGGCGGGAACGGTGCCCCCGAATGTCGGATCCGATAGCGTGCCCGGTGCTCGATCCCTGAGCGGACGGCACGCCTGCCATGGTGCAAGCGCGATGAACCGGTTTCTGATCGTCGATGATCATCCCTTGTTCCGCGAGGCGCTCCACCGCGCGGTCCGGCTTGCCTGCCCGTCCTCACAGATCGAGGAAGCCACCACCCTTGCCGCGGCGGTGGTCCAGATCCAGCAGCCCGAGCGCGCCTTCGACCTTGTTCTGCTCGACCTTTCGATGCCGGGAACCGAGGGGTTCGAAGGGCTGCTGGAGCTGCGCTCCCGTTTCCCCGAACTGCCCATCGTCATCGTCTCCTGCCTCGACGATGCGCGCATCGTGCAGCGCGCCCTCTTCTATGGCATCGCGGGCTATATTCCCAAATCCGCATCCCGGGAGGTCATCGCCGGGGCCATCACCGCCGTGATGAGCGGGGCGATCCATATTCCCGAAGCCCTTCTGGGGCCCGGCTCCTCCGGCCTGGAGGGGACGGAGCAGAACGACGTGCTCACCCGCCTCGCGGCGCTGACGCCACAGCAGCTGCGGGTGCTGCAGATGCTGCGCCAGGGTCGCCTCAACAAGCAGATCGCCTATGAGCTCGACGTGTGCGAGCGCACGGTGAAGGCCCATGTCTCGGAAATCCTGCGCAAGCTCGGCGTCTACAGCCGCACGCAGGTGGTCATCGAAACCGCCAAGATCGACTTCGAATCGCTCACCGAGAACGCCCACGCGCGGGGCACCGCGGCATAAGAACGCCTTGCCGGCGGGCTTGCCGCCCGGGTCCGCTATGGGCGCACGGCGCTCTAACTTAAGGAAAGAGAACGCGTTGTCCGATCAGCATGCGATGCAAGCTGATCGGCGCGTGCTCTAGGGAAGGTGATGCGCGATCAGCGCGCGCAGCTCCGCGGGCTTCAGGGGCTTCTTCAGCAGGGCCAGGCCCTGCCCCGCCACCTCGGCCTCCACATGGGGGGAATAGTCCGCAGTGGTGATGATGGCCGGAATCGCCCGGCCCGCCATGGCCCGCACGCGCTCCACCACCTCGGGGCCGCAGAGCCCGTGGTCGAGATGATAGTCGGCCACGATCAGGTCGGGGATGAAACCGTCCTGGTCCAGAAGCGTCAAGGCGGAAGGCACGTCGTGGGCGAAGCGCAGGGTGCATTGCCAGCGGGCCACCAGCGCCTGCATGGCGTCCACCACCAGGCGGTCATTCTCCACCAGCAGCAGCCGGGCGTCGGCGATGCCATAGGCGCGCGACACGAGAAGCCGCTCGGGCCGCGGCAGCACGCTGGCGTCGTCGATCACCGGCACCTCCAGGGAGAAGACCGAGCCGCGGCCCTCCACCGAACGGAAGGAAAGCCGGTGCCCGAGCGTGTCGCTCATGCGGCGCACGATGGCGAGGCCGAGGCCCAGGCCGTTGCCGCAGGGGCCATCCAGTCCCGCGGCCGGGCCGCGCTGGAATTCCTCGAAGATGCTCTCGTGGCAGGATGGCGGAATGCCGATGCCCGTGTCCACCACATCGATCCGCACGTGCTGCCCGCGCCGCCGCGCGCCCAAAAGGACGCCGCCCTCCGGCGTGTAGCGCACGGCATTGGAAACGAGGTTCGAAATGATGCGCTTGAGCAGCACGGGGTCGCTGCACAAGGTTACATCGGGCGCGCGCACGCAGATGCGCAGCCCCTTCTGGGACGCCATGGGCGCAAATTCGCCGGCAACGCTGGCCAGAAGATCGCGCGCCCGCACGGCGCCCTGGTTGGCCACCATCACCCCGGCATCGAGCTTGGAGATGTCGAGCACGCTCTTGATCAGGTCCTCGATGCTGGCCAGGGCCCGGTCCACCTGCCCCACGAGATGCTGGCCGTCGGCGGAGAGGGAGACTTCGGACAAGGCCGAAAGCAGCAGCCGCGCGGCGTTCAGCGGCTGCAGCAGGTCGTGACCGGCGGCGGTGAGGAACTTGCTCTTGGAACGGTTCGCAATTTCCGCAGCTTCCTTCGCCTCCAGCATTTCCCGGTTGCTCTTCTCCAGCCAGCGCTTGGCGGCGAGCAGTTCCTCGGTGCGCTGATGCACCTGTTCCTGAAGCACGATGGCCGCCTGGAACAGGGAATAGGCGTTGGCCTGCCCGTCCATCATGCGCTCGGCGCGGTCGATGAGCGCGGCGTTCACCTTCTCCAGGCGCTTCACCCGCTCGGGATCCTCCACGCGCGAAGAACGGCCGTCGAGGCTTCCGCAACTGCCCAGGATGATGTCGGTCATGGGGTCGGCCACGCGTGCTGCCCGGCCGCCGCGCGCCCGAAGGCGATGCCGGTGAAGGTCTGGTTGATGTGCATGGCCTTGTATTGTTCGCCATAGGTGCTGAAGCCCACCACATGGTAATGGCGGTAAAGCTCCGCCACGCGGTGGGAGAGCTGGCGATCCTCGGCTTCCACCCGCCGCAGGACGCAATCAAAGCCCAGCACCACGTCGATCCCGCCCATCTCGGCCTCCAGGCGGCCGAGGGCGCTGTCGATGCTTTCGGCAATGTCGCGCCGGCGCGCCAGGGTGAGGACGACGCCGTTGTCGATGGCGCAGAAGAAGGACAGGCCCTGCCGCTCCACCCGCCGGATGGAGCGGCAGAAATAGTCGCCGCCAATCTTCACCATCAGCGGATGCGAGGCAAAGCTCATGGGCGAAAGGGTGCCGGCGTCCAGCCCGGTGACCTGCGCATATTCCTCGCCCGCCGGGGCGCCGTTGATCTCGGTGACGACGCGCCGTTCCTGATCGCATTCGGTGACGACGAGGCGCACGTCCGTCGGCTCATAATGATCGGACTTGAAGATCCTGAAGGGCAGCGCCGAGTGGAAGAGGCAGAGCAGCGCCGCATCGGTGTAGGCCGCGCCATCGTGGATGATCCAGGTTTCCCGGAAGGCCAGCCCGTCGCCAGCCGATCCGCCCACCTGGGGAATGTCCCTCAGCTCCACCTGGAAGGCGGAGACCATCACCTCCTCGCAGTTGGACAGGCCGTCGATGAGGGTGACGGCGAAGGCGGAATGCGCCATCTCGCTGCCGATGAGCGCGGCGCAGCGCTCCTTGAGCATCTGGGCGCAGGCGATACCGCGCTCGAAGCCGTGCCGTGAGATCTGGGTGACGAGGCCGGCCAGGCAGCGGAACTTCTCGGCCGGGAACAACAGCGCCACGACGCCGCCGTCGCTCATGCCGAAGGGGCCGATCTCGCCCGCGGTGGAGCACCCCGCCTGCATGGGAATATCGACCTCGCGCTTCAGCGTCGCAGCGAGGGATGCCGCGTCCAGCGACGACGAGAAGAACACCAGCATGGCGGAGAATTCGCGCTCCGCCGCCGCCGCCCGCACCATGGCCGCGAAGCCGTCTATGTCCGCCTCCGCTTGCGCGACGGTGACAATGCCGTTGCCGGCAGTGGCGTTTGCATGGGCGGATAAACGCAGCAATGGCGTTCCCTCCCTTTCCATCCCTGAGATTGACGTTTTTTTTAAAGGTAACCCTTCGCGCCAGCCGTCACAACCACATCACATCACGGGCCGCAGCGCCCCCTTGGGCCGGCAGGGGAAGGGGCCGTCCCGTCACGAAAAGGACCCGGATGCACGGGCATCCGGGCGAGGCAGGCGGGGGCGCCTATTTGGTGACGAGGCCGGCCGGCGTCGGGGCGGCGAAGGGATTGCCGAGCGGCACGATGATGCGGCCCCACAGGCGGGTGTCGTAGCCGCCGTAGTTTTCCTCATAGACGTCGGAGGTCAGGTAGGCCTGCAGGATCACCGGGCCGAAGTCGTAGCCCACAAGCCCGCCCAGGGCGAACTGGCTCTGCTTGCGGTATCCGTAGACGGGGGTGTTGAGATCGGTGGAATAATAGGCGACCGGGCCAATCTCCCACTTGCCGAACTTCTTGGTTGCCGTGAGGTCAATGTTCAGGAAGTCGGGATTGACGGTCTTGGTGGCACCGTCGGCCTGGATGCCCCAGATGACGTTGGCGGTGAGATTCCAGCCGTCGCCGGTATAGCTCACGGCGAAGCGCTGGTTCAGGGAGCTGCTGTCGAACCCCACATCCGTATCGACCCCGGCATAGGCGCCGATGAGATAGCTGAAGCCGAGGCCGCCGCCGAGGTCCCAGGCCAGCTGGGCGGCGAAGAACGGGTTGTAGAAGCCGTAGAGATAGGTCGTGTCGGTAATCCCCACCTCGGCCACCGGTGCTGCGGCAAGAAACTGCAGCCGGGCACCGGCAAGATGCCAGGGGGTGGACCAGGCGAGCACCGGAATGCTCACCCCTAGGCAGGTGTCGGGATCGGTGTTGCGGCAGCCCCAGTCCGCGGTGTTGACGAAATAGAAGCCTTCCGGCAACGGCGCACCCACGGCAAGGCCGACCGTCTCGCCGGGCTGGGTGACGGAACCTGCATGCGCGACGGTGTTCAGCGTGCCGACGGCTACCAATCCGGCCAGAACTGCTTGAGCCCAGTTGGCGTTCATCTCTCTCTCCCCCTGTTATTTATTGCGCTGCGGAACGGGCGGACGTGGCGCCTCCACCCGTTCGAGCGAGCCGGGGCCACTGTCTGGCGCGTTCGCGCTTCTTGCCATTGCCCTTTGGGGAAAGACGTCGATGGAGAATTCTGGCGTTGCGCCTGTCGATAACATAAAATATGGCTTGAAATATGGATTTCATCAAAATTAGCAGCGCAACAATTTGTGTTCTCTCAGTATTTTATCATCTCCTTATCACTCTGTTCTCATGACAATCTTATATTTGAAGCGATAGCGTTCCGGCATCTTGCTCCGACAAGAGCGGCATTGGCCGAACCATAAGAGGGAGGATGCGGAACATGCTGAACCTACTGCGCCGTGCGGCGCTGACGGTGGTGAGCGCCGGCGCTCTGGCCGTTGCTTTCACGGCCGGCGCGCTCGCCAAGGACGTGACCTGGAACGACATCGTGAACGACGCCGAGACCCCCGGCGACGTGCTGATGTACGGCCTCGGCCCCAAGGCCCAGCGCCACAGCAAGCTCGACAAGATCACGGCCGATAACGTGTCGCGGCTCGTGCCGTCCTGGTCGTTCTCGTTCGGCGACGAGCGCCAGCGCGGCCAGGAGACCCAGGCGCTGCTTCACGACGGGGTGCTCTACGTCACCGCCTCCTATTCCCGCATCTTCGCCATCGACGCGCGGACCGGAAAGCGCCTGTGGGCCTACTCCCATCGCCTGCCCGACGACATCCGCCCGTGCTGCGACGTGATCAACCGCGGCGCCGCCATCTATGGCGACAAGGTCTATTTCGGCACCCTCGACGCCTCCGTGGTGGCGCTGAACAAGGATACCGGCAAGGTCGTCTGGAAGAAGAAGTTCGGCGACCACAAGGCCGGCTACACCATGACCGGCGCGCCCACCCTGGTGAAGGACCAGAAGTCCGGCCGGGTGCTGCTCATCCACGGCTCGTCGGGCGACGAGTTCGGCGTGGTGGGCCTGTTGTTCGCGCGGGACCCGGAAACCGGCGAAGAGGTGTGGATGCGCCCGCTGGTGGAAGGCCACAAGGGGCGGCTCGACGGGAAGGAGTCCACCATCACCGGCGATCCCAAGGCCCCGTCCTGGCCGCGGGACGCCAAGGGCGAGCTGGTGGAGGCGTGGCACCACGGCGGCGGCGCCCCATGGCAGAGCGCAGCCTTCGACACCGAGACCAACACCATCGTCATCGGCGCCGGCAACCCCGCCCCGTGGAACGGCTGGAAAAGGTGGCCCGGCGACAGCCTGTTCACCTCCGGGCAGGCCTATGTGGACCCTGCGACGGGCGAGCTGAAGGGCTTCTACCAGCACACCCCCAACGACGCCTGGGACTTCTCGGGCAATAACGAGATCATCCTGTTCGAATACAAGGATGCCTCCGGCAAGACCGTGAAGGCCGGCGCCCATGCGGACCGCAACGGCTTCTTCTACGTCACCGACCGCACCAAGCTCGCCACCGCCGACGGCGCAATCAACAAGCCCAATGCGGTGATCGCCGCCTATCCGTTCGTGGACGGCATCACCTGGGCCAAGGGCATCGACCTGAAGACCGGCCGGCCCATCGAGGTGGACGGCCAGCGCCCGCCGCTGCCCAAGGAGGGCGAGAGCAAGGGCGCCGCAGTCGAGGTCTCGCCGCCCTTCCTCGGCGGCAAGAACTGGAATCCCATGGCCTACAGCCCGGACACCGGCCTGTTCTACATTCCGGCCAACCACTGGAAGGAGGATTACTGGACCGAGAACGTCACCTACAAGGAGGGTGCCGCCTATCTCGGCCAGGGCTTCCGCATCAAGCGCATGTACAATGACCACGTGGGCATTCTGCGCGCGATGGACCCGAAGACCGGCAAGGTCGCCTGGGAGCACAAGGAAACCTTCCCCCTGTGGGCGGGCACGCTCACCACGGCCGGCAATCTGGTGTTCACCGGCACCAGCGACGGTTACTTCAAGGCGTTCGACGCCAAGACCGGCAAGGAGCTATGGAAGTTCCAGACCGGCTCGGGCATCGTCGGCTCGCCCATCACCTGGGAGATGGACGGCAAGCAATATGTGGGCATCGCCTCGGGCTATGGCGGCGCCGTGCCCCTGTGGGGCGGCGACATGGCCGAGCTGACCCGGCAGGTGACCCAGGGCGGGTCCTATTGGGTGTTCGAGCTGCGCTGAGGCCGGCGGCGGGCCTGCCCCGCCGTCCCTGATCCCCCATCGCGGCCGGACCTGTCCCCTGGACGATCCGGCCGCCCCTCATCCCCGCTCCAGGACCCGTTCCGCCATGGCCACCCTTCCCAGGACGGGCATTGCCCTCGTCGTTTCGCTGCTTCTGATGCTGGCACCCGCGGTGGCCGGCGACGGGGAGGGGGACGATGCCGCGGAGCCTCTCGCCATCGGCAGCTGCCGCATCGCGCCCAATGCGGCGTGCCCGGGCGCCGATCTGCGCCATGCGGAACTGAAGGGCGTGGACCTTTCCAATGCAGACCTGACCGGCGCCAACATGGCGCGCATCGACCTGCGCTACGCCAATCTGCGCGGCGCCAGGCTGAAGGGCGCCAACCTCGACGGCGCACGGCTTCAGATGGCGTTCCTGCAGGGGGCCGATCTTTCCGGCGCGAGCCTGCGGGGCGCGGACCTGGAGTTCGCCCGCATCGCCGGCGCCGACATGAGCGGGGCGGACCTCACCGCCGCCAATCTGGAGGCGGTGCGGGCGCAGCGCGTGCAGCTGGTGCGCGCGCGCCTCGTCAATGCGGCCCTTCAGGAGGCCAAGCTCTACGAGGCCAATTTGTCCTTTGCCGACATGACCGGCGCGAAGATCAAGTTCGCCATCTTCCAGGACGCCTTCATGGAAGGCTGCAAGGGCTGCCCGTTCGACTGGTAGGCCCCGGAGCCGCAGCCGAGGCCGGGCCGCAGGGCAAGGCCGCTGGCCCCCGCCGGGGCCGGGGCGTATTGCCCGAAGGTGAAATGTCGGGGTGCCGGGGACGTTGGTAGGGTGATGCCCCGTTGAAGCCGGGCTCCGCCGACGATGCCGCACGCCGCGCACAAGATCCCATCCACACGCCCGCGCTCCGGCCCCGCGGCGAGCGGTTGCGCCGTGACCGGCGGCGCCCGTGCGCCCGCCCACGCCCGCCCCGCGCGGTGTCCGTCGCCGGACCCGTTCCCGCCGCTGCACGGCATGCGCCGGCGCCTGCCCTCAAACGCGCCCGCCCCACGCAGCGGACCGCTGATGCGGTGCCGCCGGCGCGCGTTCGGTGCCGGCCACCCCTTTTGTCAATCCCGCGCCAGACGGGACGAAACCAAGCAAGCGGCGACGGCCAAGCCACCGTGCCGCGGCCACCAGGGAAGACGCTCCGATGAATCTCCTGCTCGTCGACGACGACATCGCCTCCAGCCGCATTCTCACCCATGGCCTCAAGACGGCCGGCTATTGCGTGGACTGGACCGAAAGCGGCCGTGACGGCCTGCAGAAGGCGCGGACCGGCCCCTACGGCGCCGTGATCCTCGACCTCACCCTGCCCGACATGGACGGGCTCGACGTGTGCCGGATGCTGCGGATCGAGGAGAACGGGCCGCCGGTCCTCGTGCTTTCCGCCCATGACAGCGTGGCGCAGAAAGTGGGGGCGCTGGATGCCGGAGGCGACGACGTTCTGGCCAAGCCCTTCGCCTTCGACGAACTGCTGGCCCGCTTGCGGGCGCTGCTGCGGCGCAGCCCCGCGCCGGTGGACCAGCCGGCCCCGAAGCTGCGCGTGGGCGACCTCGTGCTCGACCGCGACGCCCATCAGCTGCTGGTCTGCGGCGTGCCGGCGCCGTTGACGGTGCGCGAGTTCCATCTGCTGGAATTCTTCATGAAGAGCCCCAACAAGGCCTTGAGCCGCGCGGCCATCCTTACCGGCGTGTGGGGCCTGGATGCGGACGTGACCGAGAATTCCGTCGATGTGTACGTGGGTTATCTGCGCCGCAAGATCGACGAGCTCTCCGGCTCGGCGCGGATCGTGACCATGCGCGGCGTGGGCTTCAAGCTGGCTGCGGGCTGAAGCGGGCGGGTGCCGCCCCTGCGGCCATGGATGCGGGGATGGGTCCTGTGGTCCTCAACACGGCGAGTTGAATTCGCTGCAAGGCAGCCTTATGCGAAAGCGATGCATATCCACGCTGACGCAGAGAAACCCTTGAGTTCCTTGTCCTGCTACCGGCCGCCTGCCGGCCGGGCGGCGCCGTTCCTGCCCATGAGCCGCGCCGAGATGGCCGCGCTCGGCTGGGACGCCTGCGACATCGTGCTGGTGACAGGCGACGCCTATGTGGATCATCCCAGCTTCGGCATGGCCATCATCGGCCGGCTGCTGGAAGCCCAGGGCTTCCGGGTGGGCATCATCGCGCAGCCCGATTGGCAGTCGGCAGAGCCGTTCAAGGCGCTGGGCAGGCCGGAGCTGTTCTTCGGCGTCACCGGCGGCAACATGGATTCCATGGTCAACCGCTACACGGCGGACCGCCGGCTGCGCCACGACGACGCCTATACCCCCGGCGGGGAGGGCGGCCGGCGGCCGGACCGCTCGACCATCGTCTACACGCAACGCTGCCGCGAGGCGTTCAAGGACGTGCCGATCGTGCTTGGCGGCATCGAGGCATCGCTGCGCCGCATCGCCCATTACGACTACTGGTCCGAGAAGGTGCGCCGCTCGATCCTGGCGGACGCCAAGGCGGACCTGCTGGTCTATGGCAATGCCGAGCGTGCCATCATCGAGGTGGCGAACCGCCTCGCCGCCGGGGAGGCGCCGCGGGATATCGACGACGTTCGCGGCGTCGCCCTGTTCCGCCGCGTGCCGGACCATTACACGGAACTTCACGCCGACGATCTCGACACCGCCGACGAGGGGGCCGCCCGCCGCCCCGGTGATGTGGTCATCCGGCTGCCGGCCTACGAGCAGGTGGAAGCGGACAAGGAGGCCTACGCCCGCGCCTCGCGCGTGCTGCACCGGGAGGCCAATCCGGGCAACGCCCGCCCCCTCGTCCAGCGCCACGGCGACCGCGACCTGTGGCTGAACCCGCCGCCCATCCCCCTGACCGGCGCCGAGATGGACGCGGTCTACGACCTGCCCTATGCCCGCGCGCCGCATCCCGCCTATGGCGATGCGAAGATCCCCGCCTGGGACATGATCAAGTTCTCGGTGACCATCATGCGCGGCTGCTTCGGCGGCTGCACCTTCTGTTCCATCACCGAGCATGAGGGCCGCATCATCCAGAACCGCTCTGAGGGCTCGATCCTGCGCGAGATCGAGCAGATCCGCGACCGGACGCCGGGCTTCACGGGCGTGATCTCGGACATCGGCGGCCCCACCGCCAACATGTACCGCATGGCCTGCAAGGACCCGAAGATCGAGGCGGCATGCCGGCTGCCGTCCTGCGTCTTCCCCGACATCTGCCCCAACCTGAACACCTCCCACGACGATCTGATCCGGCTCTATCGCAAGGTGCGCGAGGTGGAGGGGGTCAAGCGGGTGATGGTCGCGTCCGGCGTGCGCTACGACCTCGCCGTGAAGAGCCCCGAATATATCAAGGAGCTGGTGACCCATCACGTCGGCGGCTATCTGAAGATCGCCCCCGAGCACACCGAGCGCGGCCCCCTCGACAAGATGATGAAGCCGGGCATCGGCACCTACGACCGCTTCAAGGAGATGTTCGACGCCGCGGTGAAGCAGGCGGGCAAGAAATACTACCTCATCCCCTATTTCATCGCCGCGCATCCGGGCACGACCGACGAGGACATGATGAACCTCGCGCTCTGGCTCAAGAAGAACCGCTATCGCGCCGACCAGGTGCAGACGTTCCTGCCCTCGCCCATGGCCACGGCAACGGCCATGTACCACAGCGGCGTCAATCCCCTGCGGGGGGTGCGGCACGGGGGAAGCGAGAAGGTGGTGACGGTTACGGGCCTGCGCCAGCGCCGGCTGCACAAGGCGTTCCTGCGCTACCACGACCCCGACAATTGGCCGCTGCTGCGCGAGGCGCTGAAGCAGATGGGCCGCGCCGATCTCATCGGCTCGCGCCCCGACCAGCTCGTGCCGGCGCACCAGCCGCCCGGCACCGGCAAGGCCGCCGGCACGCGACGGCCGGTGAGCCGCACGAGCGGGGCGCAGCGCTTCACCACGAAGGGCGTCTGCCTGCCCAGAAAGTGACCGGCCGGCGCCCCCGCGCTCCGTGCCTTATGCCGGCGACGGCGCGGGCGCGCGCTGCATCACAGCCGCGAAAAAGCCGTCGGTATCGTGGCGTGCGGGCGTCAGCGACAGGTGGTCGGGATGCGCGGAGCTGGTCAGTTGCGGCGCGGCCTCGCGCAGCGGCACCACCTGAAAATCGGGGTGCGCCGCCAGGAGGCCGGCCACCTGCGCCTCGTTTTCCTCGGGCAGCATGGAGCATGTGGCGTAGACGAGCCGCCCGCCGGGCTTCACCAGCCGGGCCGCGCTGGCAAGAATGCCGGCCTGCAGCGGCAGCAGATTTTCAAGCCCGGCGCCCAGCGGGCGCCAGCGGGCATCGGGATTGCGCCGCCATGTGCCGGTGCCGCTGCAGGGGGCATCCACCAGCACGCGATCGAACGTGCCCTTGTGGCGCTTCACCCAGCGATCCGTTTCGCTGGCCAGGGTGCGGGTCTCGATATTGTGGAGCCCGGCACGCCTGAAGCGCTCGGCGGCGCGCTTCAGGCGGCCCTCCAGCACGTCGCAGGCGATGACATGGCCCTTGTTCGCCATCTGCGCGGCAATGGCCAGCGTCTTGCCGCCGGCCCCGGCGCAGAAATCCACCACCCGTTCGCCCGGCCTTGCGTCCACCAGCATGGCCACGAGCTGCGAGCCCTCGTCCTGGATCTCGACCTCGCCGTCCTTCAGCATGGGCAGGCCGGCCAGCGGGGGGCGCTCCTTCACCCGAATGCCGTAAGGGGCCATGCCGGATGCCTCGGCCGGCAGGCCAAGATCGTGCAGGGCGCGCAGCACGGTTTCGCGCGTGGCCTTGAGCGGATTGACGCGCAGATCGAGCGGGGCGGCGGTGAGAAGCGCGGCCATCTCGCGCCCGAACGAGTCCTGGAAACGCCGCCGCAAGGGCTCGACCGCCCAGGAGGGGCATTCAAAGCGCACCTCGTCCGGCATGGCGGGGTGGTTGATGGGGCAGCCCTGCAATTTCACCAGCAGCGTGCACTCGTGATCCCTCAAGGGAGCCGGCGCGAGCTTTCCACCGTTGAACAGATGCTGGACCTGATCCAGTGTCTTGCCGCCATCCAGCGCAAGCCATGCCAGCAGCCGATTGCGCGGCACCGCCTCACGCCCATGCTTGCCGAGCCACCAGCCTATGCGTGCGTGATGCCGCAGCAAGGCATAGAGCAGATCGGCAATATGGCCGCGGTCCCTGTCGCCGATATGGCGATGGGCCCGAAACCACGCGGAAACGACAGCATCGGCGGGACGCGCGATGCGATCAATTTCATGCATCAGGTCGAGGGTGGCTTGCAGACGGGCGGCGGGTGTCACTTCGAGGCGTTCAGGCTGAAAAACGGCGCGGCATCATAGACGAGGGCGCCGGCCTTGCCTATGGCGGCGCTTGTTCTTCGGGCTGATCCCGCAACGGGCCGCGGTGCGGCCCAGCCCATGCGGTGACCTTCCTCATGCGGTGACCTTCCTCATGCTGTGACCTGCACGTCCACCCGCATGTCCCGGAAGGCGGCGCCGTCGCCGACGAAGATGCCCTGCACCGGTATCGCCTGGCGGATGTCGCGTACCACGGCCACCGGGATGAGGTTGAACCCGCCCATGCTGCGATTGGTGGGATCGAACGGAATCCAGCCCGCCCCCGGCACGAACACTTCCGCCCAGGCATGGGTGGAGCCGGTGCCCGCCGTGCCCACGAGGCTGCCGGCGGGATTGTAGAGATAGCCGGACACGATGCGCGCGCCGAAGCCCAGGCTGCGGGCGGTCTCCGCGAACAGGACGGCGAAATCCCGGCAGGAGCCCCAGCCCCGATCGAGGGTTTGCGTGGGCGACTGGGTGCCCTCCTCGTCCCGGCTCTGGTAGGAGATCCGCTGGGAGACGCCGGCGCTCAGGTCCTTGAGCAGCGACAGCGTATCGGTGGGGTTGCCCCGGACGAACCCCTGCGCCCAGTTCCGCAGCCGGCCCGAGGCATCCGGGAATTGCGGCGTGGCCAACGCGCCAAGGTCGGTCCATTCGTCATCGGAATAGCGAAACGGGAAGCTCACGGCCGAGCCGGCGATGGCGAACACCGGCCACGGCACGGCGTCGAGGTGCAATTGCGTGGTGCTGTCGATCACCAGATGGTCGCCGGCGAACGCAAAGGTCGCCGTGGCCACCGCATTGCCGAAGACATCCTGGGCCCATGTCACCGTCGCCGCCGGTGTCAGGGTGACCTGGTTCGACATGACCCGCAGGTCGCGGCTTTCACGCGGGCGAAGCATCAGGCGATGGGGGCCGAACGTCACCGGCCGATGGAAGCGGTAGGTGGTGGTATGGCGGATCTGGAGAGGGATCAAAGGCGCTCCGCGGGGCTGGGGCCGCGACCGATGGCCTGGCCCGGGGGCAAGGGCAGGCCGCGCGCCAGAGTTGGCCCGAGCCCGTTCGGCTGAACGCTCCCGGGTCCAATTCTCCGGCCGCGCAGGCAGGCGCCGCAGGGCGAGGAGGGCGCGGGAACGTATAATTTGCCTAGCATAACACGTGCCACGCAGAGTGAAAAAACGCTCGATCCATAAAATATTGTTGCAAGATCGGAAATTTCAGAGCATATTCTCCCAGTCGATCGAAAGCCTGATCACTTGGCTTTGCGCGGAGGAATCTTCTGCGCCCAACCAAAAATTCTCGCCCGAAAATGCGATTTCGACCATCGGCCGCGTGCCGGTGAGCTAAATATTAAATTGAAAGGGTTTCCCATGGTTGAGGGAACCGTGAAGTGGTTCAACGCCCAGAAGGGCTTTGGATTCATCGCTCCCGATGCGGGTGGCAGCGATGCCTTTGTCCATATCAGCGCCGTTGAGCGCGCCGGGCTCGGCGAGCTGCGCGAAGGCCAGAAGGTGGGCTTCGAGCTCGTCACTGACCGCAAGAGCGGGAAGATGTCCGCCGACATGCTCAAGGACCTGAGCTGACCAATCGGCCGGCATCCCGAGCCATTCGGGAAGGCCGGCCCTGCGCATCGCTTCCCTGTGGCTGACCGCGGATGTACCGGCAGCTTCGACAGCGATGCGCCATCCTCCTGCCCTGCAGGACGACGGATGCCTTGCAGCCCTTGAGGTTGCGGGGCGTTCTTCGTTGCACCCGCAGAGCCAACCGACGCGACCCAGAGTGAGGCGGCCATGGCCAAGGGACAGGTGCGCGGCAATCGCGAAGTCAAGAAGCCCAAGAAAGTCAAGGTGCCGGAAGCGCCGCCCGTCTTCGCGAAGGGAACGCCGGTGTCCATCGGCCCACCCAAGAAGAAGAGCTGAGGTGCTGGCATGAACGTTCGGACCCGTGAAACACAGGTCACGTTCGATCATCCATTTCAGCTGAGCGGTACCGATGGCATTCTGCCGGCGGGGACCTATCGCGTGGTGACCGACGAGGAGCCGATTCTCGGCCTTTCCTTCGTCGCCTATCGGCGCGTGGCGACAATGCTTCACACGCCGGCTCTCGCCGCGCCAAAGGGCAGAAGCGCGTGCTTGGCCGTGGACGCCGCCGAGCTCGATGCGGCCTTGGCGAAGGACCGGCAGCTTTCAGCTTGAAACCGCAAGGCCTCCTCTCCCGTCACGTCTGCCCAGAGGGACGTGCCCATCAAAGGGAATGCCGATGCCGCTCCAATTTCCCAACGCCAGCCGCATCTATGATCCGGCCCGGCGCTGCGTCACCTTCTGGGGGCACGATTCGGCCTTCGAAATCGCTTTCCACCTCGATCGGGATGTCCTGCAGCGGTTCAGCCCCCAGGCGGGGGAGGACGAAGCGGCATCGCTGCGGGTCTTCGATGTGAACCGCAACCGCATCGAGCGCGTCGCCAGCGGCGTCTATGCGCGGCGGCGCCAGAGCTTCCACCGTCTCTCCACATCCGATTTCTAGTGGATCAACCGAAACGGATGGTTCCCATCCGTTTCGAAAAGTTGATCCACCAGATCAAGGCGTTGTGGTTCGAGCTGGTCGCGACGGATGGGTTCCATCTGTCGCGGTCGAACCCACTAGGACCGGCGGCCACGAACGCCGCAACAGGCGCATGGCACCGCATTCAGGCCCTGTGCGCCTTCAGCCTCTGGCTCGACCGCCAGAAGAGCCAGTTCGAGCGTTTCTTCACCCGTATCGAGCAGATGCGTGGCCTCGCCACATGCTACGACCGCCGCCCGGACAACTTCCTCGCAGCCCTCAAGCTCGCCGCAACACGCATCTGGATCAATGCGTTATGAGTCCGCCGCCTGGCATCTGCGCGTCCCGCACCCCGGACACCAGCTTGGCTACGGATTTGTGCTGCGGCGTCGAGACGCTCCCGCCACCCGCGGGGCAAACCCGATAGCCACGAGCGATTACCGGCGCCCGCCCCGGCCATCGTGCACCGCAAGATGCGGCAAGCTCTCGCTCGCTTCCGCGCAGGGGGCGCGCGGCACGGGAAATGGGCGGCCGGCGCTGCGGCAGCGCTTAAGGTAAAGGCATACATCCTCTCCTGACGCCGTACTCCCGTCCCGGGCGCGGATCCACACGATGCGGCGGATGAATTGCCGGATCGCTGCATTTAACTTACGTTCTTAAGAAGATATGGCAGCGGATTTCCCGTAATGCTGCGTCATATTGCCGTTGCGCCGTAACTCTATCTGTTGAAGCCGTGTGTTCGGCAGCGCAGATGGGGGCATTTGATGCGAACGGCGAATGAAACGGCATCGCGCACGGCGAAGACATTGCGACAGCGCCTCTCGCCGCCTCACTCTTCCCAATTCGTCTTGCAAACTGCGAAACCCACGCACCGCGCCGCCGTGCTGCTGCGCGCCGCCCTCTGCGGCACCACGGCGCTGGTGCTGCCGGGGGTGATGGTGCCGGCGCGGGCGGAGGACGCCATCGTCCTGCGCAACTGGGCCACGGACGCCACCGGCAAAGCCGCTGCAGGCAACGGCACCGCGGTGGACCTTGTCGTCAAGGAAAATGTCAGCGCGTCCAGCGGCGAAGTCGGTGGAAAATCCTGCGTCACCGCCTGCGTTTTCGTGAACGCCTCCGGCGGAAACTCGGAATCCGGCAAGGCCGGCAATGGCGGCGCGGTCAGTATCGTCCTGGACAGGGGATATACGCTGGGCGTCGGCAGCGCGACGGCCGTCTATACCAATCCCCTTCTGATCCTTATCGGCTTTCCTTCTTCCTACAAGGTGCAGGACAAGCCGGCGCTGACGAGCGGGATAACGGCCATCTCCAGCGGCGGCACCCAGCACAATTACGACAAGAAGAACCCCGGAAACCTTCCCGGCGACGGGGGGGCCATCACCATCACCAACAAGGGCTCCATCCTCGTCAATACCAGCAGCCGGCCCCAGCTTGCCGATGCCCCGTCCACCTATGAGACGGTCTCCGTCTGGCGGCAGCTTTCGGCGGACCGGCTGGACATCAATTGGGGCGGCGGCATCCTCGCCTTCAGCGGCGGCGGCGCCGGGCCGGACCATGACACGTCCGGGCAGAATCTCGGCTCCAGCGGCGTGCGCGGCGGCAAGGGCGGCGACATCACCATCGTCAACGAAGGCACCATCGAGACCGGCGCGTGGATGGCGCAGTCTGCCAGCGGCCTCAACACCAATGCCGGCATCCTTGCCCTGAGCCAGGGCGGCGATGCCGCGGCGCAGTACGAATCCGGCGGCTGGACCGTGCTCGGCAAAGGCGGCGACGGCGGCACCGTCAAGGTGACCACCTCCAGCAATTCGCGCATTACCACCGTTGCTCCCAATTCCGCGGGCATCATGGCCATCAGCCAGGGCGGCGGCGGCTCGGTGGCCCAGAATAGCATCGCCGGTGGCAGCGGCGGCCGGGTGGAGGTGAGCGTTTCCGGTGCGATCGCCACCGCCGGCCAGGGCTCCGCAGGCATCGAGGCCATCAGTTCGGGCGGCGATGTCATCGGCGCCAAGCGCCAGGGCATCAGCGGCACCGGCGGCACGGTCAAGGTCACCACGTCCTATGCGGCGGATATCTCCACCACCGGCGCCTTCTCCGCCGGCGTCGTGGCGGGAAGCGTCGCCGGTGGGCTTTCCACCGCCGTGCGGCAGACCACCACCTACACCACCTCCGGCGGCCAGAGCGGCGCGGTGGAGGTGGACCATTCCGGCAGCATCCGCACCGGCGGCCGGGGCTCCATGGGCATCATCGCCCAGTCGGTGGGCGGCGGCGGCGGCATCGTCGGCATCAATGGCCAGACCGGCGATGGCTTCGGCTCCACCAGCAGCACCGCCAGCGGCAGTGCCACCGTGAGCGTCACCAACCGCGGCACCATCACCACCGGCCTCAGCCGCGATGCCCTGGACACCGATTACACCCAGCACGGCATCCTGGCGCAGAGCGTGAGCGGGGGCGGCGGCGTTGCCTACATGCTGGACGCCTTCTCCGGCACCAGCCTCGGCTCCACCTCGCCCGGCCTTTCGGGCGATGGCAAGCCGGCGGGCTCAGTCACGGTGGACAACAGGGGCACCATCAAGACCTATTCCGGCGCGAGCTCGAACATCGTGGCGCAGTCCATCGGCGGCGGCGGGGGCGTGGGGGTGGGCGGCGGCTTCTTCACCCGCGTCGGCGGCAGCGGCGGCAAGGGCGGGGATGGCGGCACGGTGACGGTCAGCAATTCCGGCACGCTGGAAACCTTCGGCTATGCCTCCACCGCCGTGGTCGCCCAGTCCATCGGCGGCGGCGGCGGGCTCGGCGGCCCCTCCACCCACCGGCTGTTCAGCTTGGGCGGGGAAGGCGGGGTGGGCGGCAATGGCGGCCGGGTGAACGTGTCCAGCGACTCCCTTGGCCGCATCCTCACCCATGAGGACCTGTCCTTCGGCATCCTCGCCCAGTCCATCGGCGGCGGCGGCGGCAATGGCGGCATCGCCGGCGGCGGCTGGAGCTTTGGCCTCTCCACCGCCATCGGCGGAGCCGGCGCGGCCGGCGGTGATGGCGGCGCGGTGAGCGTCAGCAATTACAGCTTCGTCTCCACCGGCGATGCCGACCGGGATACGGGCGCTGCCGCTACCGGCATCCTTGCCCAGTCCATCGGCGGCGGCGGCGGCACCGGCGGCCTCGCCGATGCGCGGGCCCTCGGCATTCTCAGCTTCTCGATGGCGGTGGGCGGCAATGGTGGGGCCGGCGGGCGCGGCGGCACCGTCTCGGTCACCAATGGCGGGTCGGTGCGCACCTCCGGCGCCGGTGCAGACGCCATCCTGGCGCAATCCATCGGCGGCGGCGGCGGCATGGCGGGGGATGCCTCCTCCCGCGCGCTGTCCTTCTTCTCCACGCCGGATCTGCCTTCGGTCTCGGTGGCGGTGGGCGTGGGCGGCAAGGGCAAGGCGGGGGGCGACGGCGGCACGGTCAGCGTCGACACCACG
This sequence comes from Xanthobacter sp. AM11, assembly GCF_047444035.1. Classification (NCBI taxonomy): domain Bacteria; kingdom Pseudomonadati; phylum Pseudomonadota; class Alphaproteobacteria; order Hyphomicrobiales; family Xanthobacteraceae; genus Xanthobacter; species Xanthobacter sp. AM11. Next base: position 178,022 of record NZ_JBLAOA010000001.1, on the reverse strand, counting down.
GCCAAGTCCAATATCGCCACCACTGGCGACAGTTCCCGCGGCATCGTCGCCCAGTCGCTGGGCGGCGGCGGCGGCAGCGGCGGATCCTCCGTTGCCCGCGCCACCAGCTGGATGACCCTGAGCAAGACCTCGCCTACCATCGATATCGCCGTCAGCGTGGGCGGCGGCGGTGGCAGCGGCGGCAAGGGCGGGGCGGTGTCGGTCAACTCGGCCGGCAGCATCACGACGGAGGGCGACTTCTCCACTGGCATCTTCGCCCAGTCGGTGGGCGGGGGCGGCGGCATGGCCGGCGGCGGGGATGCCGCCTCGCGCAACAGCAACAAGGGCCTCAACATTGCCGACAAGATGTTCGGCAAGCGCGAGTCCAAGCTATCGAGCTTCGCCGTCGGCGTGGGCGTCGGCGGCAGCGGCGGTGCGGCGGGCGACGGCGGCACGGTCAGCGTCGACACCAGCGCGAAGATCTCCACCGCTGGCATTGCCGCCCATGGCGTGTTCGCCCAGTCGGTGGGCGGCGGCGGCGGCGCGGCGGATTTCGATGACCTGTCGGCCCCCACCTCCGCCCCCGCCGCCAGTGCGCAGACCAAGGCCTTCATCACCATGAAGGTGGCGGCCGGCGGCAGCGGTGGCGCGGCGGGCAATGGCGGCGCCGTCTCCATCGCCAATTCCGGCGCCGTCAGCACCTCCGGCAATGGCGCCTACGGCCTGTTCGCCCAGTCGGTGGGCGGCGGCGGTGGCGTGGCCGGCTCCGCCGGCGTCAGCGACAAGTATAACGCCTCGCCCTGGGGCACCTATCTGGAACAGGCCGCAGACGCGGTGAGCGGCGCCTGGGTGAAGTACGACAAGCTTTCCGCGGCGGACAAGGCCGAGACGTCCTTCTCCAGCTTCCTGTGGGACACGCTGTCGAAGGAAACCCTCATCAATCCCTACAACATCACCGGGGACAAGTTCGTCGTCGAATATGCCGGGAACCTGAATCTCAGCATCGGCGGGTCCGGCGGGGCGGCGGGCAATGGCGGCGGCGTCACCGTCACCAATAGGGGCGCCATCACCACCACCGGCACCGAGAGCCACGGCATCGTCGCCCAGTCAGTGGGCGGCGGCGGCGGGGCGGGGGGGACCAGCACCATCACCGGCACCGCCGGCCTTGCGGCGAAGTTCGACGGCAACCTCGCCGGCAAGCTGATCCCCGAGCCCGCATTCGACGCCCTGACGGAGGCCGAGGGCTCCCTCGGCGAATTCATGCTGCGCCTGCTGACGGCGAAGGGCGTGAAGCTCACCTTTTCCACCGGCATCGACCTGTCGCTCGGCGGCAGCGGCGGCGCCAGCGGCAACGGCGGCACGGTGAGCGTGACGAACGCGGCGGCGGTGACCACGCGGGGCGATTTCGCCCACGGCATCCTTGCCCAGTCCATCGGCGGTGGCGGCGGCATCGGCGGGGTGGCGAGCACCAAATCGGGACTGTTCACCCTGGGTGGCGGCGCAGCGGGGGGCTCCGGCGGCTCCGGCGGCTCCGGCGGCACGGTTGAGGTGCGCAATGACGGGCTGATCACCACCTCCGGCGACCAGTCCTTCGGCATCATGGCGCAGTCCGTGGGTGGCGGCGGCGGCCTTGGCGGAATGGGCATCTCGGAGAACAAGCGCAGCGTCGGTTCCTTGCCCACCGTCCCCAGCCTCACCGTGGTGGCCCTGGGCGGGCAGGGCGGCATCGCCGGCACCGGCGGCGCCGTCTCGGTCACCAATGCGGGCGGCCTTCGGGCCGGCATCCGCACCTCCGGCGACGGCGCGTTCGGCATCCTGGCGCAGTCCATCGGCGGCGGCGGCGGCACCCTGGTGGGAGAGCAGACCGAGGTTGAATTCTTCAGCGGCAAGATCACCGCCAATGCCTTTGCCGGGGCCGGCAATGCGGGCGGGCGCGTGAGCGTTGTCAACACCGCAGCCGTCCAAACGTCGGGCGACGGGGCGTTCGGCATCCTCGCCCAATCCATCGGCGGGGGCGGCGGCATCGTCGGCGACACCAGCAAGGCGTTCTCGACCGTCCTTCCCGGCGCGCAGTCGGGCAGCGGGAAGAACGGGCTTGCGAGCGGCGGCGCCGTCAGCGTGGTGCTGGGGGATGCCGGCTCGGTCGTCACCACCGGCAGCAGCGCCCACGGCATCGTCGCCCAGTCGGTGGGCGGCGGCGGCGGCATCATCGACGGCGCCATGGGCACCATGGGGGCGGACGGCTATGGCAGCGGGGTGGAGGTGAAGCTCGCCGCGAGCGCGCAGGTGGTCTCCGATACGCGAAGCCATGTCCCCTATTCCAAAGACGGCTACGTCAACATGGCCGGGGACTACATTCCGGTGGTGATGGCGACGGGCGCCAATTCCATCGGCATCTTCGCCCAGAGTGTCGGAAACTGGTATAATTCATACTATAGCGGTGAGATAACGGTGGATCTTGGTGAATTCACCAAGGTTTATGGCGGCGCGGGCGGGTCCGCCATCTTTGTCTCCGGGGGCGCGCCGAAGCCGTCCTCTCCCGTCAGCCAGCGCAACACCATCGCCATCGCCAAGGATGCCGAGGTGTGCGGCACGCGGCAGGGCGTCTGCACTCCGGCGGAGTTCGCTATCATCGCGGATGCGACGCAGAAAACCTATGTGGAGATCAACAATAGCGGCCAGATCACCGGACGCATCGACGCCGCCAACGGCAGCGTGCTCAACAATTCCGGCCGGTGGAGCACGCAGGGCGAAAGCACCATCGGCGTCATCCGCGGTTCCGGCACCATCGACATTGGCGGCCGCAACCTGGCGAGCGCCGCGCTGAACGTGGAGGAGGGGCTGTTCCTGCTCCAGGGCGGCACCATCGAGGCGGATGTAGACTTCCGCGGCAACGATCACGACACGCTGGCGGTCAACGGCCTGCTCGCCACCCAGGGCGGCACCCTCACCATCATCCCCCACGATCTGGTGCCGGGCACCATCGAAGCCGTGGTCACGGCCAGCGCCATCGCCGGCAGCAGCGGCAGCAGCAAAGATGCCGACGCCGGCCGCCTGCTCTCCGGCACCAGTGACCTGCTCTTCGACTTTGTCGTCTCCAGCCGCCAGGCCGGCGAGCGCATCGTGTTCGACGTGACTCCGGAGGCGCATTTCCTCGGCTCCGGCCTCAGCTCGAACCGCACGGGCATGGCCCTGCAATTGCAGCAGCTGTGGGCCTCCTACCAGGATGGCGCGGCCAATGACGCGCAGCTGGCGAAGCTGTTCACCGGGCTTTACGGGCTTTCCGGCGCGCAGTATCGCGACCAGCTGGACGGCCTGTCATGGGGCGGCGCGACCGCATGGGCGGCGAGCACGGTGGGCGCGGCCACCGCCTTCGCCAATGCGCTGCAGAGCTGTCCCGGCTTCCTCGGCACCACTGCGGTGCTGCGGGAGGGCGATTGCAGTTGGGCGCGCATCACCGGCGGCAATGCCCAGCAATATGCCAGCACCGATTTTAAGGGCTATCAGAGCCGCACCCTGAGCTACCAGATCGGCGGCCAGAAGGAGATCGCCGACGACTGGTTCCTCGGTGGCGCCCTCAGCTACGATCAGAACTGGACCGACATGTCCGGCAGCTCCGCAGCGTCGGACGGGTCGGGTGTCATGGCGGGCCTCACCCTGAAGCGGCAATGGGGCAACTGGCTGTGGTCGGCATCGCTGGCCGGCGGCACCAACTGGCAGGATGCCAGCCGCAGCCTCGCTTTGCCGCTGGTGCAGGGCCTTGCCAGCAGTTCCCCCACCACGGATTTTCTGTTCGGCCGGCTGCGCGGCTCCTACCAGCTGCCAGTGGGCGACTGGCTGCTGCGGCCCTTCCTCGACCTCGACGTGATGCGGGTGCACCAGGGGCGCTTTTCCGAAAGCGGGCTCGGGGCGCTCGACATGGTGTTCGAGGGCGCGGACCAGGTCTATTTCGGCGCCACGCCGGGCCTTGAGATCGGCGGCCGCATCACCCTTCCCTCCGGCGTCGAATTGCGGCCCTATCTGAACGCTGGCGTATCCTTCCTATCGGGCGACAGCTTCACCTCGACCTATCATCTGGCGGGCCAGGGAGCGGCTGCGGCGGCGCGCAGCGCCCTCACCGTGCCCGTGCCCGACGTGGTGGGCCGGGCCGCCCTCGGCCTCGACGTGCTCCAGGCCAAGGGATGGGAGATGAAGCTCCAGGTGGGGGCCGATGTGGCGGATGGCTATTTCGCCCAGTCCGCCACCCTGCGCGGCGCCTACCGGTTCTAGTGGATCAACCGAAACGGATGGTTCCCATCCGTTTCGAAAAGTTGATCCACTAGATCAAAGACTTGTGGTTCGACCCGCCGGCGACAGAAGGGTTCCATCTGTCGCGGTCGAACCACGAGAGCGAATTTCGATCTGATTGCATCGGCGGGGGATTCCCGAATCGGCTGAAAGCTCATTCAGACTGTCTGCCGGGTCGGAGGCCGGCGGACATGTCGAAGGCTCTGTCGGTCGATCTTCGCGTTCGGGTGCTGGCGGCGATTGCATCTGGTCTGACACATCGTCAGGCCGGCGAGCGGTTCGCGGTGAGCGCAGCCAGCGTCAGCCGCTGGCGCAAGCTGGAGCGCGAGCAAGGCGATCCCAGCCCCGGGGCGCGGGGCGGCGACAGGCGCTCGCAGGGCATCGAGCGGTATGGCGCGGCGATCCTGGACATCGTCGCGGCCAACCAGGACATCACGCTGGCCGAGATCAAGACCGCGCTGGAGGCCAGGGGCGTGAGCACCAGCATCGGCGGGCTCTGGCGGTTCTTCGACCGGCACAAGATCACGCTCAAAAAAAGTCGGCGCACGCCAGCGGGCAGGATCGCGCCGACATCCTGATCATCTCGCACCGTGTCGCTGTCGTAGGCGGTGTCGGCGAGAAGCGCGCGGGCCGGGGGCGCGGCGTCGAGCATCACCGGCAGCATCTTGATGTCGGCGGCCTGGCCGGGCGTGAGCGCAAGGACGAGGGGGCGGCCCTTGCCGTCGCTCAGGGCATGGATCTTAGTCGTTCGACCGCCGCGGGAGCGACCAATCGCCTGACGTTGGTCCCCCCTTTTTCGGCGCCGGCCGCCGAGCGGTGCGCCTTCACATGGGTGCTGTCGGCCAGAAGCTGGCGGGGTGTCCGCGCATCGCCGGTGATCGCGGCGTAGATCCTCTGCCAGATCCCCTTGCGGGACCAGCGGTTGAAGCGGTTGTAGACGGTTGTATAGGGGCCGTAGTCGGAAGGGCAGTCGCACCACCGGCAGCCGCAGCGCAGCACATGGATGATGCCGGACAGGATGCGCCGGTCATCGACGCGGGGCGGACTGCCGTAATGCGGCAGAAGCGGCTCGATCTTGGCCCACTGCTCTTCGTTCAACCAGAACAACCGGCTCATGGCGAATCATCCTCCAATGAGCCAATTGAATCACACTTAGAGCGTTGGGTTTAGAGCCTAGAGCGCGATCCATTCTTACGCCGAAGATTAAGAAATTGCGCTCCGCTCTTCGCCGGCCGAGCGTTCGTGCCCCTTGCATAGCTGAACCTGCAGGTACCGCGATCATCTTACGTGATGCAAGGATCGCGAGGACCTTAAGGGCGATGAGTTATCTCCATCAGATAAAACATTGCAGATGCATTATCTTCCGTAGCTATGTTTGAGCCGCCCATCGGCCCGTAGCATGGCTTCACTGGATCGGTGGCAGCGTGCGGAAAAACAGCAGGCGCCCCGCTCCCGATCGCGACGGGAGGCGCGAGACAATGCAATTCAATGCGGCAGTGGTGCGCGCCAAGGGCGGCCCTTTCAAGATCGAGTGTGTGCAGGTCGAGCCGCCCCGGGACGACGAAGTCCTCGTGAAGATTGCCGGCGTTGGCGTCTGTCACACCGACATCGTGGTGCGCGATCAGTATTTTCCGACCCCTCTGCCGGCCATTCTCGGCCACGAGGGCGCGGGCGTCGTGGTGCAGGTGGGCGCCAAGGTCAAGAAGGTCGCGGCCGGCGACCATGTGGTCCTCAGCTTCGCCAGCTGCGGCACCTGCACCAACTGCATTTCTGGACAATATGGTTACTGCGTCAATCTTTACGGCTGCAACTTCAGCGGAGGCCGCTCCGACGGGACGAGCCCGTGCTGTGATGCCCACGGCCAGCGCCTCAGCAGCGTTTTCTTCTCTCAGTCGTCCTTCGGCGAATATGCGCTGGCGACCGAGCGCAACGTCGTCAAGATCGAGAAGGACGTGCCCCTGGAGATAATGGGGCCGCTCGGCTGCGGCATCCAGACCGGTGCGGGCGCGGTCATCAATGCGCTGAAGCCAGGCGCGGGCTCCAGCATCGCCGTGTTCGGAGTGGGATCGGTAGGCCTTGCCGCGGTGATGGCGGCCAAGGCCGTAGGCTGCACGACCATCATCGCCGTGGATCTTAACGACACCCGCCTCGCCCTCGCCAAGGAGCTGGGCGCCAGCCATGTGGTGAACGGCGGCCGCGAGGATGCGGTGGCGGCGATCCAGGCGCTCACGGCCGGAGAGGGCGTGCAATATTCCCTCGAATGCACCGGCCTGCCGAAGGTTGCCCGCCAGGCGGTGGACAGCCTGCGTCTCACCGGCATCTGCGGCATCATCGGCGTGGCGCCGCTCGGCACCGAAGTGGCGCTGGACATGAACGGCCTGCTGTTCGGCCGTACCGTGCGCGGCATCATCGAGGGCGACAGCGTGCCGGATATCTTCATCCCGCAACTGATTGCGCTGTGGCGGCAGGGCCGCTTCCCATTCGATCGGCTGATCCGAAAATTCCCCCTCTCGGCCATCGACGAAGCCGTTCATCTCTCCGAGACCGGCGAGGTCCTCAAGGCCGTCCTGGTCCCGGAACATGTCGCTTGAGGGGATCGTGATGGTCGAAGCCAAAATCAGCACTCTGGCATTCAAAGCCCGGCAGCGGTTCGGCGCCAAGGTTGCGCTCACCGTGGCCGGCGGCGCCACCCTCAGCTTCGAGGAGATCGACGACAAGGCCGGCCGCATCGCCGGCGCGCTGGCGACGCGCGGCATCGGCTCCGGCGACCGGGTGGTGCTGCACCTGCCGAACGGCTGGCAGTGGGTGGCGGCTTATCACGCCATCGCCCGGCTTGGTGCAGTGGTGGTGCCGGCCAATATCCTGCTCACGTCCGAGGAAGTGGCCTTCATCGCCGAGGACGCGCAGGCGACCGCCTTGATCGTGCCGGGGGAGCGGCGCGGCGCCTTAGGCGGGCAGACCCGGATCTTCACCCTCGGCAAGGCGGACGGCGCCGAGGACTTCGAGGCGCTTCTCGCGGGGGAGTACAGGGCCCCTGTGGAGTGCGCGCCCGACGACCTCTTCACCATCGGCTACACCTCCGGGACCACCGGCAAGCCGAAGGGCGCCACCATGACCCATGCGGGGCTGTTCGCCAGCCTCGCCGGCACCGCGACCATCCACGTCCGCACCCGCGACGATGTGGTTCTGACGTCCCTGCCGTTCCCGCATGTCTACGGCAATATCGTCCTGAACGCGGCGTTCCTGGCCGGATCGCGCATCGTCACCACGCCGCGCTTCGATGCGGGGGAGTCCCTGCGCCTCATCGGGCAGGAAAAGGCGACCCTCTTCGAGGGCGTGCCCACCATGTACTACCAGATGCTGGCCCACCCCGACATGGCCGGCGCCGACCTCTCCAGCCTCACGCGCTGCACTGTGGGCGGCCAGACCATGCCCACCCCCAAGATCGAAGCGGTCACCCGCCGGTTTGGCTGTCCGTTGCTGGAACTCTGGGGCATGACCGAGGTGGCCGGGCCCGCCATCACCCATTCGCCCTACTGGCCTGCGCGGCCGGGATCCATCGGCCTTCCCTTACCAGGCCTCGAGGTACGCCTCGCCGAGCTCGCCGATCCGCGACGCGACGCCGTCCTTGGGGAGGCTGGAGAGCTGATGGTACGCGGCGCCATGGTCACCAAGGGCTACTGGCGCAACGCCAAGGCCACGGCAGAAACGATCGATGAGGACGGCTGGCTGAGCACCGGCGACATCGCCCGAGCGGACGCCGACGGCTATCTCTACGTGGTGGACCGGCGCAAGGACATGATCATCACCGCCGGCTACAACGTCTATCCCGCCGAGCTGGAGCAGGTCATCACCATGCATCCCGACGTGGTGATGGTCTCCGTCGCGGGGGTCGCGGACGACGAAAAGGGTGAGCTGGCGCAGGCCTTCGTCGTCCGCCGGAGCGGCTCGGTCCTGAGTGAGGACGACGTGGTCGGCCACTGCCGGAAGCATCTGGCTGCCTACAAGGTGCCGCGGCGGGTTGTCTTCGTCGAAGATCTCCCGCGAAACAGCACCGGAAAGATCATGCGTCGCCGTCTGGGCGAACTGAATGCCTGACCTTAAGCGCGACTGGGCACAAACATAAACATGGGACGAGGAACGCCATGTCGATCGACTTTTTTTCCGCTTACAGCATGACCATCGACGGGCTGCCGGCGACCTCTCCAACGGCTTTCGAGGCGTTCAACCCGGCGACGGAGGAGGTCATTGCCACGGTCCCGGACGCGAGCCGCGACCAACTCGAACTGGCGGTGGCATCCGCCGCCCGTGCATTTCCAGCCTGGTCCGCGCGCCCAGTGGCGGAGCGCCAAGCCCTGGTGGCCCGTATCGGCGACGCCATCGAGGCCCACGCCGAAGACTTCATGCGCCTCCTGACCTTGGAGCAGGGCAAGGCCCGCAAGGGCGCCGAATGGGAGATCGGCGGCTCCATCATCTGGTGCCGCGAGATCGCCAAGCAGGACCTGCCCGTCCACACCGTGGAGATGAGCGAGGCCCGCACCGTGGAAACACGACGGGTTCCCCTTGGCGTCGTTGGGGCCATCACGCCGTGGAACTTCCCCGTGCTGCTCGCCATCTGGAAGATCGCGCCGGCGCTGGTGGCCGGCAATACCATGGTGCTCAAGCCTTCGCCCTACACGCCCCTCTGCACCCTGAAGCTTGGCGAGATCCTGCGCGACGTGCTCCCGCCCGGTGTCCTCAACGTGGTCTCCGGCGGCAACGACCTCGGCGCCTGGCTGACCCAGCATCCGGACGTGCGCAAGATCAGCTTCACCGGCTCCACCGCGACCGGGCGCAAGATCATGGAATCGGCCTCCGGCAACCTGAAGCGCATCACGCTGGAACTGGGCGGCAATGACCCCGCCATCGTGATGCCCGACGTCGACGTGAAGGAGACCGCCGAAAAGCTATTCTGGGCGGCGTTCCAGAACAGCGCGCAATTCTGTGTGGCAGCCAAGCGCCTCTACATTCACGAGGCGATCTACGACCAACTCGCCGAGGCCCTCGTGGATTATGCCCGGACCATCAAGGTCGCCGACGGCTCACACCAGGGCACAGACCTTGGGCCGATCCAGAACAAAATGCAGTTCGACAAGCTCAGGAATCTCCTGGCGGATGCCAAGGCCGAAGGGCAGCGCTTCCTGCTTGGCGGCGAGATCGAGGATCGCAAGGGTTATTTTGTCCCCGTCACCATCGTCGACAATCCCCCAGAAGACAGCCGCGTGGTGGTGGAGGAGGCGTTCGGCCCTGTCCTGCCACTGCTGAAGTTCAACGACCTAGACGACGTGATCGCGCGCGCAAATCGCTCAGAATACGGGCTGGCGGCCTCAATCTGGAGCAAGGACGTCGCCGCGGCGCGCAAGATTGCCGAGCGTATCGAGGCCGGCACGGTGTGGGTGAATGAGATCCACACGTTTTCGCCCCACGTCGCCTTCGGTGGCCACAAGCAATCTGGAATCGGCATCGAGAATGCGATCGATGGTCTGTGCGAATACACCAACGCGCAGACCCTGGTCGTCACTGCTGCATGAGGCGCACCGGTGGCGGGAGCCGCCCCGGCCCCGCGCGGACATGATCTGAGGCCAGGACCGACTGCGGCCATGGCTTCTCATTGAAGCTCAGAGGATGATGGAAATGATCCAGGATTGCGACGCCGAATTCCACGCGCCGGACAAGGACAAATTGAATTGGGCCGAGACCAATTTCTTCGGCTTCTACAACGCCGAAGAAAAGCTGAACGTGGGCGTCTATGCCCTGTTCCGCACCAACCTACGCACAGTCAACTCCACCATCTGCATGAACTCAGGTTTCGCCGCAGCACCCTGGCAGGCCGACTATGTGGACTATCAGTCGGTGATCCCCATGCCCGAGGGCTGCAGCCTGCTGGACTACACGCTCGCGAACGGCCTCAGTGTGCGGTGTGTCGAGCCCAACATGGTGTGGGAGATCCGTTTCGACGACGGTGAAGGCACCGCCATCGACGTCACCTACCGCTCCCTCATGCCGGCCTTCGACATCCATGACCCGCAGATGGATCCGATGGTTGGTGCCCATGCCGGCAAGTTCGCCTGGGGCACGGCATATAACGGCCATTTCGATCAGACCGGACACTTTGTGGGGACGGTGACCCTGCGCGGCAAGCGGATTCCCATCGATTGCATTTCCACCATGGACCACAGCTGGGGACCGCGGCCGGAGCGCGGCGCGCCCAACATGAGCTGGCTGCACGCTCACTTCTCCAAGGACCTCGCCGTCCATGCCATTTTCAGCTTCGACCCCGAGCAGAACGCGCGCGACCTCTCGCTGACCCACGGCTATGTCGTGGAGCGCGGCGAAGTGTTCGGCCTCAAGGCCGGGCATGGCCACACGGTCCGGCTCCGCGACCGCTTCGCGGATCAGGTGGAGCTGGAGCTGACAGACCGCACCGGGCGCGTGTGGAAGCTCGCCGCCAAGGGCCTGACTACGTTCCCGTGGCAATGCTGGGCCAACATGGTGGCCTTCAATGTCCTCGCCCGCTGGGAAATGGACGGCCAGACCGGCTACGGAGAGATCCAGGACTTCTTCGAGCTACCGCAGCTCACCCGCCTGAATGCCCAGGACGCGACGCGCGTCGTCGCGGCGGCCTGAGCGATGGCGCCCCTTCGCGCAGTCCTCTTCGACCTCGACGGAACGCTCGTGCAGGCGCGTGACAGCACGTGGCGGTTGTTTGAGCGCACCAACCGGGCTTTCGACCTGGGCATCGATACGCCCGAGGCGTATTTCGATCTCTTCCGCGACAACATGTTCGAGGCGTTGCCTCGGATCTACGGCGAGGCCAGGGCGGAAGCGGTCATCGCGCACTTCCTGGAGCTGATGCGACAGGAATACGCGCCGCCGCTGGTGCCCGGCATGGTGGACGTGGTGCGCGCCCTGTCCAGCGAATGCGTGCTCGGGATCGTGTCCAGCAACGCGGTATCCGCCATCCGCCGCATCGTGGTGGATGCCGGGATCGGCAATTGCATCGCGCATATCTTCGGTGGCGATGTCATTCCGGACAAGCGCGTGGCCATCCGCCAGTTCCTTGAGGAACCGAGCTACGCCACTCTGCGCCGCTGCTCGAACGCCTATGAGGAGGTGCCACCGGTGCCCTTCGCTCCGGGCGAGGTTGCCCTGGTCACGGACACGGTGGGCGACGTGCGCCAGGCCCGCGACTGTGGCATCCACACCATCGGCGTCACCTGGGGCCTGCATGAGCCGGGGCGGCTGGAAGACGCGGGCGCCGACTTCGTTGCCCAGTGGCCCATGGAGATCGTGTCGTGGGTCCGCAGGCCGATGGCCAAGCTTGTGCCGCAGGGAGGCTGAGAGCATCGAAGGGCACGGGAAATTCGAATTCCGGCCCTCAGGGTTCAACAAAAAACAAAAATCATCAAAAATCACAGGAGGAAGAAAATGAATATTATTGCCCAAGGATTCAACAGTTTCGAGACGAAAAAGGCACCGGAGGGGGAGATCATCTATCTGCCCACGCCGCAGTCGGTCATCAAGCTGATCCAGAGCGGCAAGCTCAAGCAGCATATCCTGCTGGTACAGGGCGGGACGACAACTTTCCTTTCCCCGGCCCTGTCCATGGGCGCGCTCGGCGTGATCACGCTTTCGGGCGCGCCGGAATCCCATCTCGGCATCCTGTCGCGGGAATTCCAGATGCCGTGCGTGATGACCACTTATCTGGTGGATGCCGACACGCGCTACGTCACCGGCGGCGACAATACCCTGCACTTCAACGCCATGATCGAGAAGCTCCAGGGCAAGCGCGTCAGGCTTGACTGCAGCGACAGTGAGCACGGCAAGGTTCTGGAGGTGGCTTGAAATGAACGAGATCGCGAAAATCGGCACCAGCACCTACAAGCAGCGCTACCAGGACGGCGACAACGGCCTGAGGTTCCAGGACCTCGTCTACCACGGCAACTTCAAGGGCATGGAGCCGGTGCGTGACGGCGTCATCGGCGACCGGGTCATGCGCAGCCGGGCCAAGTCCAAGGTTCTGGAGCGCGTCACCCGCGAGGATGTGCTCAAGGACCAGTTCACCCTCGACGAGTTGAACGACCTCAACAACTATCTCGCCTGGAACATCTGGGACGTGCTGGTGATGCGCGCCACGGAAGGCGTGTCGGGTATGATCCCGCGCCAGGAATACGAAATCCTCGCTTTCATGAACGAGTTCTACCGGTGGCCTGAAATCCTGCGCATGACTACGCGCGAGATCGGAGCCGAAGGCGTCATTCAGATCGGCGCGACGGCGCGGCGCGAAGTGGGCATCAAGGTCAATGCGGTGCATGACTGGTGCATCGGCGCGGTGGGCTTCGGCATGGGCCGTTGCGGCCTGCTGGCCCTCGAGGCCATCAAGCCGCACGACTATGTGGAGGAAAGCAACGAAATCCTGAAGTTCATGCAACGCGTGCTCTGGGGCAAGCGCCAGGACGGCTATATCCTGAACTCGCAGGACCGCTATCGCTGCGCGATCCACGATCAGGACGTGATCGATTCCCTCGTGACCCAGATCGAATGGTTCGAGCCCGGCAGCGACGCGCACGAAAACTTCACCCGCTTCAATGCCTCGGCCGAACTGCTCGCGTTCCTCGACCATTTCGACAACCGGCTCGGCCTCGGCGACACCGGCCCCTACGAACTGCCGGACGGCAAGCTTCTCATCATCCGCGACCTGTTCACCAACGAGGAGGCCTACCACTGGAGCGACGTGTGTGACGCGGCCGGCGTGCCCCATTGCTACACGCTGCTGCTGGTGCTCGACGCCGAGGCGATGAAGCTGGAGGAGATCCGCGTCAACGACATCTCGACCATCTTCACCCGGCCGAAGAACTACATCGAGCACATCGTCGGCGGCGCCGTGCTGGTGCGCGAGACCTGGAATACGCCCATGTCGGAGGTGTATCCGGTCAAGATCGCCGATCTCGCGCCCCGCGTGGAAGGCATCCAGCAGGCGACGCTCGGCCTCTACACCAAGCTGTCGCGCATGTCGCGTCGCCAGCTCATCACCAACGGAATGTACACCTATTACATCGACATGATCCTTCCGCACCTGCGGCTGGCCGGTACCTATGAGAAGGCGTGCAAGGACTACGATTTCTGGGAAATCGACCAGCGCGTCGCCAACTATTATTACGAGATCAACAAGAGAGGATTCGCGCAGACGGTGGTACCGCAAAAGATATTCTCGGGCGAGGGCTACCTTCCCTTCCCCGAGGGGACGGATCTTGGTCGCTCCAAGTATTTCTGGGGCTGAGCCATGCCCGCCCCCGCCGATGCCATCGCCGCCGAGGCCCGCCGCGACCTGATCGACGACGCGAGCTTCGAGGTACTGAACGCCATCTATCTCCACAAGATGGCGACGCCCGTGCACATTGCCGATGTGACGGGCCTGCCGCTCGACCAGGTGTCGGCGGTGCTCACGGACCAGGCGGACGCCACCGCGGTCCTCGACCTCGAAGGCGCCTTCCTCCTCATGGAGGAAGGTACCGCCCGTGTCCTCGCTTTCTACAGGGACCGCTACGCGCCCCTGCGTTCGGATGGCGAGATCATCGGCTGGTACGAGAAGTTCGAGACCGGGCTCAACCGACAGTTCATCAAGGCCGTGAGCGACTGGCAGACATCCGACGGTGATGCCCGTGCCCAGGACAAGATGGCCCGGCTCGTGGAGCGCATGATCCGCCACCTCGAGGCCGCCATCCCCAAGGTGCCGCGCTATGGCCGCTACGCGCACCGGTTCGAGCGCGCCATGGCACGGGCCGACCGGGGCGAGACGGACTTCGTCTGCAAGCCCACGGTCGATTCCATGCACAACATCTGGTTCGAGTTCCACGAGGACATCCTCGCGGTGGTCGGTCGTCCGCGGGACGTGTGAAAGATCGGGATGTTCGAGATGGATATGATGGCTCCTCCCTTCGTGTACGACATCCGCGTCCTCGACCCACAGGACGGATACCTGTTCGGCGGCAAGGCCACGGGCCTGTCCCGCATGGCCAGTGCCGGCATCCCGGTTCCACCGGCTTTCGCCATCAGTACTGACGCGTTCCGCGCGTTCCAGGCCGGCGGGCGGCAATTGCCCGCCGGCCTGCGGGACGAGGTGGACGTGGCCGTGGCTCGCCTCGGCGAACAGGTCGGGCGGATATTCTCCGGCGGCGACATCGCCGATCCGCTTCTGGTTTCGGTCCGCTCCGGCGCTCAGGTCAGCATGCCGGGAATGATGGATACGGTGCTGAACCTCGGCCTTGATGCGCGCGGGGCGGCATCCATGATCGCGCGCGGGCACGGCCGGCACTTCGTCATCGACAGCTGGATGCGCTTCTGGAAGATGTACGTGGAAATCGTGCTCGGGCTCGACGCCGAGGACTTTCTGCACGCCTTGTCCGCGGCGCGGACGGCGGCGGAAGCCGAGGGTGGCGATCTCAAGGCGCTGGAAGCGGCGATCGTTGCTTATATCGAGGACGAAGGCGAGGAGGCGCCCACCAGCCCGCGCGACCAGTTGGACCGCGCCATAGCCGCCGTCTTCTCATCGTGGAACAGTCCGCGCGCCAAGGCCTACCGGGAGCATCAGGGCATCTCCCATGATCTCGGCACCGCGGTCACCGTCCAGGCCATGGTGTTCGGAAACGCCGACGACAGGTCCGGCTCGGGCGTCGCCTTCTCGCGTGATCCCAACACCGGCGCACCAGTGCTCTATGGTGAATACCTGCCCGGCCGGCAGGGCGAGGACATTGTCGCCGGCACCGCGACACCGGTCGACCTTTCGTCGCAGTCGGGCGGGCATGGCGATCTGTGCGCGGCACTCGAGGAGCATTCCCGGGTGTTGGAGGTCCTTTATCGCGACGCGGTGGATATCGAGTTCACCGTGGAGAGCGGACGGCTCTATCTGCTGCAGGTTCGCCCTGCCAAGCGCACCGCCGCGGCCGCCGTCCGGATCGCCGCCGACCTCGCGGCTGAAGGCGTCCTGACGAGCGAGGAAGCATTGGAGCGTGTCTCCGCCGAACAGATCAAGCGGCTGTTGCGTCCCGTCTTCGATCCCCGGCAGGTGGCCGGCGCGCAGACCATCGCCACTGGCGTCGGCTCATCGCCCGGACAGGCGAGCGGCATCGCCATCCTGGATTCGGACCGTGCCGCCGAGTGCGCCGCCGCGGGTGATCCGGTCATCCTGGTGCGGCCCACCACCAGCCCGCTGGACATCCGCGGCATGATCGCGGCGGCGGGCATTCTCACCGCGAAAGGGGGCGCCCTCAGCCACGCGGCGGTCGTATCCCGTGCCCTGGATCGGCCCTGCGTGGTCGGGTGCGAGGTGCTTGATCTCGATCTCGACGCGCGCACCTTCAGCGTGGGTGGCCGCGTGTGGCAGGAGGGCGACGCCATTGCCATCGACGGCGCGTCCGGTCGCGTCTACGATGGGCAGATTGATCTGGTCGAACCGGAAGGCCAGTTCTGCGGCCTGACGCAATTGCTCGAAACGGCGGACCGCCTCTCCGGGGCGTCGGTCTGGACGACGGCGCGCCCAGTTTCCGGCGCAACGCCGGCGGGTATCGCTGTCGTCAACATGGCGGACGTGGCCATCGCAGAAGGCGTCGTCGAACGCTTCGCCGATGGCATGGCAAATCTGGCGCGCGAACCGGAAACTGCAGCCGCCGTGCTGAGCGAAGCCGCCGCGGTCGTGGGCGCCGCCGTGCTCGACGCGGTCATGGGTCTGCCGGTCCACGTCCGGCTGCCCCAGCCAGGTTCGCGGCGCGCGCGCTTCGTGGTGCCGGACTGGCTGGAACTGGACCAGCGCCTGTTCCTGCCCCTCGGTAACACCGCTTACCAGAACGCCATCTTCACCGGCTTGGCTCGCAGCGCCGAAGGGCGCGGCCCGCTCACGGTCCTGCTGGGCGGCGTCACGGACGCGGCCGAATGGACCCGCCACCAGCGTGACCTGGCCGCCTTCCCTCAGTTGGAGGCCGGCGTGGTGATCCAGAACGTGGCCGGGCTGGAGGCAGTCCCCGCCATGCTGGCACAGGTCGACGGGTGGATCTGGATCGACCTCGACGAGGTGATCGACTCCGCCCATGGCTTCCTGCCGAAGGCGTATGCGTCGGCGGCAGTGCTCAATGAATATGTCGCGCAGGGCAAGCTTGGCTCGCATCCGCGCAAGGTACTCAAGCCGTTCCTCGCGGCCCTGTTCGAGCAGGCGGCTGCGCAGGGAAGCGAGCGTGTCGGGGTCCTGTGCCCAGCCGATTGCAACGGCACGCTCCTGGAATGGCTGCACGCCCACGGCTTCCGCCTCTTCAGTGTCCCACCCGAACAGCGGGACCTCACCCGTGCCCTTCTCGGAAAGGCGGCGGGGCGTCGGGTCCATGCTAGAGTGGGCTCGACATGACATGGGAGGCAGCCGGACATTGGGTCGAAGAGAAGGCCATGGATCACCTGCGGTCGGCCAGTCCGCGGACGTTGCTCGGACGGTGTCGCAGCTGCGACCTGCCGGTGCGAGGAGCGGCTGCATCGAGACGCTGGCGGCCTTCGTCGCCGGCTTGCCGGCGGCGGCGAACGATGGAAACCCGCGTGTCTTCTCCGAGGCCGAGAGCTGCTTTGCGGACTTGACCTCCGGGACCGCCGAGATCGTCGTCAATTCCGCCGGCCTGTGGCGGCGGTGGCAGCAACTCGATGTGCCGGAGGAGGACCCCGGTCCGCATGTCCTGTCCCTGGCCGAGGCGTTTCCGGGGCGTGTGGCATTTCCAATCCGGACCGGGACGATCGCGGTCCTGCTCGACGACGACGGCGGTCCGGCCCTGAAGGATGCCCTCAGCCTTCTGGCCGGCTGCGTCGCCCTGGCGCTCGACGTGGGGACAGGGCGCACCACGGTTGCGCGCAGTGTCAGCGAACTGGACGTGATGCGGGCGGTCGCGGCGCGCATCCTCGAAACGCGCGATCTCGATGAGATCCTGCTCCTGGTCAGCCACGAGGCCAAGCGCCTGCTCGATGCCGACATCTGCGGCGTCATGCTCTGCGAAGGCGACCAGGTCGTGATGAAAAGCTGCGTCGGGCATATCTCGCCCACCATGCCGCGGCTGCGCATGCAATCAGGCGTCGGCGTGGCGGGGCAGGTGCTGGCCACCGGCGAGCCCTGCATGGTGCGCAACTACGTCGAGAGCGACATCATCACCCGCGATTTCGTGCCGCTCGCGCGGGTGGAGAAGGTGCGCTCGGCCCTCGCCGTGCCCATCCTTTCCCGCGATTCCATCATCGGTGTGTTGGAGGTGTGGCGTCGACGCCCTTCGGTGTTCAATGCCGGAGACACGCCCCTTCTTCTGGCCCTCGCGGGGCTCGCGTCCATCGCCATCGACAACGCGCTGCTGCTGCGCGCCCATGCCGAGGCTGCCGAACGCCTGTCCATCGCCTATGGCGAACTGACAGAACGTTACAGCGTCATCACCAGCGCCGCGAGCTTCCAGGAGCAGATCGCCGGCCTGATGCTGGTCGACCATTCCCTGCCCAAGATCCTCGATCTCACGGCGGAATTCACGGACGCGACGATCCTGTTCTTCGATGCCGACCGGCACCTCGAATGCGCGATGCCCGTCGCCGAGCGTCCCGGCGAGGATCAGATCACGGTCCTCACAGGCCTGCTATCCAAGGCCAAGCGGGTCGGGGATGCCCCGTTCAGCGCGCCGTTCGAAGGACGGTTGGCCCATGTGCTTCCGGTCACGTCCGGGGTGGAGACGCTGGGCTGGCTGGTGTGGCTCGGTCAGGTCCAGCCGGGGGAGCGTGTGCGGCTTGCGCTTCGGCATGTGTCGCTGGCGGCGGGGCTCTATTGTTTCGAGCGGCGTAGAATTGCGCGCGAGCGCTTGGGCACGCTCGAAAGCGTCATGTGGAGCCTGCTGGAAGGCGAACTGGTCGACCGGACCGTAGCCCACGATCGGGCGCGGGAACTGCGCGTCCACATCCGGGATTCGGTTTTCGTGGCGGTGATCGCACTGCCCCCGAACGCGACCGCCCATTCGGCAGACCTTGACCCCATCAGGCACGAACGGATCCTTGCCGCCACCGAGCAATACGGCCTCGGGGCGCTGGTGCTCATGGCTGGCATCCGCGGCAACCAGTTGTGCCTCATCTGCAAGGGCAATCCGGATGCCGCCCGGAGCGCAGCCCTGAACGGCCTGCTCGATCGCCTGAAGGCCGAGCTGCGGGTGCCTGCCATCCCGATGGGTCTCAGCGGTCTCCACAGCGACTGGCGCTCCCTGCCCGCCGCGTTCCGCGAGGCGCTGGTCGCGCTGGAGGTAGCGCGGCATCGGCGCAGCAATCCCGTCGCCCGCTATGGCGATATCGGCATCATGGGGCTGCTGGTCAATCTGCGAGGCAAGGCGGACATGCGCCGTGTCGGCGAGGAAATCCTCGGGGGCCTGCTGTCGGAACCGGAACCCAGCCGCGGTGTGCTGCTGGAGACGCTGAAGGCCTTCTTTGACTGCGACTGCTCGCAGATCTCCACGGCCGCCCGGCTGCACGTGCATAATAAAACCGTTGCCTATCGCCTTGAAAAGGTCGGCAGCCTTACCGGGCTAAACCTCGCGCGTCACCAGGATCGCGTGCTTGCGGACATCGGTATCCGCCTCATGACGCTCCTTGATGACGGTGCGTGAGCTCGATCCCGCGCGACGACCATCCGGTTTCTTGACCGCCATACCACACGTGCTCGCCTGATGACGTCGAGCTGTGCGCCGGATCGGAAAGCACGTCAGGGTGCTTTCGAGTGAAGTGGATACCGGTTCGCTTGAAGAAAACGCGTCAACACAAGAATGCGGAGCGATTCCGGTGGGCCGGGGCGAGCGGAAAGCACGCCAAAGCTAACCTGCGGCGTGCATTTTTATCTGGTGCGGTGATGGTCCCTCCCGCCTGTTTCCTCAATCCTTCCAGCTCCGTCGACGTGGCTCAACGTCTTCACGGGATAACAAAACAAGGCACGCACCAGCAGTTGCCTTTTGGGGAGGAAGAAGATGGCGATGGAAAGATCGGCAAATTGCGCCACCGGTTCTGTCTGGGCGTCGGGCATAAGGGCGATCTGCCTGATCGTCGCGCTTGTTCTCTCGCAGCACGGCACGGCCTTCGCGCTCGATTCGGACGCTGATGACTACAGCGCCGGCGCGTTGCCTGCCGGCACCAATCTCGCCGCCGCCTATTATCAGTTCGCAACCCGCGACACGCTCTATGCCAACGGCAATGCGGTCGCCGGCGGCAACCTCGATTCAAGCGTCGGTATCCTGCGCTATGCCCGCTTCATCGAGATCGGGGGCTTTCTGGCCGATCCCCAGTTCCTCCTGCCTTTCGGCCACCTCTACGGCACGGACAGCATGAGTGGATTGGGCTCTTCGGCAGGCATCGGCGACCTCATCCTCGCCTCGACGGTGTGGCTCTATCGCAATATTGAAAGCGGATACTATTTCGGCGTGACGCCGATCGTCTACATCCCGACCGGCGATTATAACCCGCGCAACAAGATCAATCTCGGTGAAAACCGGTGGAAGGGCGGCCTCCAGGCGGGTTATGTGATGCCCATCTTCACCAAGGATCTCACGCTTCAGCTCACCGCGGACGTGACCTTCTACGGCGACAACACCAACTATGGATTATACGGGCAGACCCTGAGCCAGGCGCCGATGGGCCAATTCCAAGCGTGGCTGAAATACAATGTCACGAAGGATTTCGACGTTCGCTTTGGAGCCAGCTACTTCATTGGTGGTGAGACCAAAGTCGACGGAATCAGCAACAATGACGAGACGCGAACGGCTAATATACGCGCCGGATTCGCCTATAATTTTGCGCCAAGTTGGAATATTATGGCAGTTTATGGGCGCGACGTGGCCGTCGAGAATGGCTTCAGTGAAGGAAATCGTGTCAATTTGCGCATGTATACGCTGTTCTGAACGGGAAGCGCGCCGAACCCTATAAATGCTCCCTGGGTCGAAAGTCGTATCCGGGGAGCCTATTCCATTTGACCTAGGCGAACGAGATGCGGCGCATGGCCGAATGTCCGCTCCCGGGCAACACGCCAATGCCCGCTTCTGTGAAGGGTTTCGGATGCCGGCCCGATCACGACGGTGGGGCTGGTCACGGGGCCGGCGTCGGAAAGCCTCCAGGGGAGGAAACCGCGGTCCGACGTGCGCGACGGTCGAGGTCGTCGCGGTGCTATGGGGATTTTGGGTCTGGGCTGGGGGCTGTGTGGTCTTGCTGGTGACGGTTGCCAGAACACCTGACAGTCCGGAACAGTGCCGTGGGGCTGCCAGCACCCGTTGATGCGTGTGCGGCCGGGTTCCATGACGAGACTGAGCGCGGGATGGTCGGCGCGAGGACGAAGCTATCCTTTGCGTCTACGACGCGGCCTGCCGGATGCAGTTGGAGTTCGAGAGAGGTGGCGCCGCTCATGAGGTGTCGATCCTGATGGAGGCGGCGGGCCAGGTCTTCGGCGCCGAGCCCCGGGCGAAGGTCTCGATGATGGTCATGATGCCGGCGCAGCACGGGCAGCGCAGCGTGGCCTCTGGTCGTATCGTTTCGGCAGGCGTGGCTCCCTCCGGCGAGGCGCGCATCTGCTGGTCTACGAGCAGCGCGCGGACCCTCTCGATGTTGGCGGCGCGCACCGCGCTCGCAAACAGGCCGTAGTGCCGGATGCGGTGGAAGCCGTCGGGCAGGACATGGAGCAGGAAGCGGCGGATGAACTCGTCCGCCGGCAGGGTCATGGTCTTGATCCAGCCATTGCCGACGGCCTTGGCCCGGGCGCGATAATCCTTCCAGCGGAAGGTGACGCCGCGGTTGTCCATGGAGAGGAGCCGGCTGTTGGAGATCGCCACGCGGTGGGTGTAGCGCGACAGATAGGCCAGCACCGCTGCAGGTCCGGCGAAGGGACGCTTGGCATAGACCACCCACTCGGCCCGGCGCAGGGATGCCAGCATCGCCTCGAAGGCAGGCGTATCCACCAGGGGGGCGAGATCACCGAAGAAGGCCAGCCGGCCGGTGGCGTGGAGCGCACGCAGACCGTCGAGGAAGAGCCGCCGGAACAGGCGCGACAGCACCCGCACCGGCAGGAAGAACCGGACCCGGCCGGCGATCCAGCGGGAGCCGTCGGTCGAAAGCCCCCCGCCGGGCACCACGGCATGGATGTGGGGATGATGGGTGAGCGCCGATCCCCAGGTGTGGAGCACGGCGGTGATGCCGATGCGGGCGCCGAGATGCCTCGGATCGGCGGCGATGGTGGTGAGCGTCTCGGCCGAGGCCTTGAACAAGAGGTCGTAGACCGCCGCCTTGTTCTGGTAGGCGATGGTGTCGATTGCGGCCGGCAGAGTGAAGACGAGATGATAATAGGGCACGGGCAGAAGCTCGGCCTGACGGGCCGCGAGCCAGTCCCGGGCCGTGGCCCCCTGGCACTTGGGGCAGTGCCGGTTGCGGCAGGAGTTGTAGGCGATCTCCACATGGGCACAGTCGGCGCAGCGCGACACATGCCCGCCGAGCACCACCGTGCGGCAGGACCGGATCGCCCACATCACCTTCAACTGGCCGCGGCTGAGATGCCCGGCGTGCGCCCTCTCATAGGCATCGCCA
The DNA here is from genome assembly GCF_047444035.1 of Xanthobacter sp. AM11. Taxonomy (NCBI): domain Bacteria; kingdom Pseudomonadati; phylum Pseudomonadota; class Alphaproteobacteria; order Hyphomicrobiales; family Xanthobacteraceae; genus Xanthobacter; species Xanthobacter sp. AM11. Next base: position 156,116 of record NZ_JBLAOA010000001.1, on the reverse strand, counting down.
TGGGCGTTCAGGATATCCGCGACCTCCAGCGCAGGCCGCGCCATGGACCGGTACGGACTACAGAGGTGGTGGCGTCAGCAAAGAGAGCGGGCTCTCCACCTCGCGTAGGGCCTTCAGCGCGACGCGGGTATAGACGGCCGTGGTGTCGAGCTTCCTGTGGCCGAGCAGCACCTGGATGACGCGGATATCGGTCTTGCGCTCCAGCAGGTGGGTGGCGAAGCTGTGCCGCAGGGTGTGCATGGAGACGCGCTTGTCGAGCCGGGCGGCGGAGGCCGCCGTCCTGCAGGCCCGGTCGAGCTGGCGGGTGGTGATGGGCTGGCCGGGATCGCGGCCGGGGAACAGCCAACCCTGCGGCCGGCGCTCCTTCCACCAGCGGCGCAGCAGGTCGAGCAGATCGGGCGCGAGCCTCACGTAGCGGTCCTTGCGGCCCTTGCCCTGCTCGACGCGGATCAGCATCCGCGCGCTGTCGATATCGGCAACCTTGAGGTGGGCCACCTCCGACACCCGCAGGCCGCAGCCATAGGCGATGCTCAGCGCAGCGCGATACTTGAGGTTCGGCGCATGGGCGAGCAGCAGCGCCACCTCCTCGGTGCTGAGCACCACGGGCAGGCGCTCAGGGCTGGGGATCCGCGCCATCCGGTCGCCGAAGCCGGCCCGGCCCAGCGTGATGTGGAAGAAGAAGCGCAGCGCCGTGCAGGCAAGGTTCATGCGGGCATAGCTGGCGCCAAGACCGGCCAGATGCAGCTGGTAGCGCCGCAGGTCCTCCGGCTCGGCCTGGTCCGGCGCACGGCCGAGGAAGGCAGTGAACTCGGCGACCTGGCGGACATAATCGCGCTGGGTGTGCTCGCCGAACCGGCGGATGGTCATGTCCTCGATCATCCGCTGCCGCAGCGGGCTGACGGCCGGCCGCGTGCTGGTGGGTGCTCAGAAGCGTCCATGGGCCTCGCCTGTCCGAAGAAACCCCGTGATGGTCCGCCCGCCTATGCCGGGCGCCACATGGAAAGTACCCAACCGCCCGTCATGCAGGGCGCCTACCGCGGCAGCGGTTTAGGCTCTAAACCCAACGCTCTAAGTGTGATTCAATTGGCTCATTGGAGGATGATTCGCCATGAGCCGGTTGTTCTGGTTGAATGAAGAGCAGTGGGCCAAGATCGAGCCGCTTCTGCCGCACTACGGCAGTCCGCCCCGCGTCGATGACCGGCGCATCCTGTCCGGCATCATCCATGTGCTGCGCTGCGGCTGCCGGTGGTGCGACTGCCCTTCCGACTACGGCCCATACACAACCGTATACAACCGCTTCAACCGCTGGTCCCGCAAGGGGATCTGGCAGAGGATCTACGCCGCGATCACCGGCGATGCGCGGACACCCCGCCAGCTTCTGGCCGACAGCACCCATGTGAAGGCGCACCGCTCGGCGGCCGGCGCCGAAAAAGGGGGGACCAACGTCAGGCGATTGGTCGCTCCCGCGGCGGTCGAACGACTAGAGACTGATTCACCGATCAGGTTGAATCAGTCTCTAAATTATTGATAGAGAACGTTTTACCGCTCAGCTTGCGATGCAAGCTGAGCGGAACGTGCTCTAAGATCCATGCCCTGAGCGACGGCAAGGGCCGCCCCCTCGTCCTTGCGCTCACGCCCGGCCAGGCCGCCGACATCAAGATGCTGCCGGTGATGCTCGACGCCGCGCCCCCGGCCCGCGAGCTTCTCGCCGACACCGCCTACGACAGCGACACGGTGCGAGACGATCTGGCCGGGCGGAACATGCGTGTGGTCATTCCCAACAATCCCACGCGCAAGTATCTCCACCCATTTGACAAAAGGCGCTACAAAAAGCGCAACGCCATCGAGCGCATGTTCTGCCGCCTCAAGGACTTCAGGCGCATCGCCACACGATACGCACAGTACACGACGATTCTTGGTAGGGCCTTGATCGATCAGTAGGATTTCCGATTCGGCGGAGAGCGGATCGGGATTTTGCATGAGAAGAGACATCATCGCCGCTTTGAGGCATTGCCTGGACAAGCACTTGTCGATGCGCAAGAGCCGGCTTGAGAGCTTCTGCGTCCTTGTCGTCGGCGTTCTGCTGTCGCGCACCGTCAATCTAAGTCACCTTGCCGGGATGTTCCCGACGCGGGCGGAGATTGCTTCAAACTATCGCCGCCTCCAGCGTTTCTTCGAGCAGGTCGAGCTGGATAGCGATCAACTGGCCCGCGTCGTGGTGAGGATCGCACGGATCGGATCGGGGCCCTGGCTTCTTGCCCTCGACCGCACCAGTTGGAAGTTCGGGCGACGCGACGTCAACGTCCTGATGCTCGCCATCGTCCATAACGGCATCGCCATCCCGCTCATGTGGGACGTGCTCGACAGAGCCGGCAACTCGACCACGGCCCATCGCGAAGCCCTGCTGTCCCGCTTTTGCAATGTCTTCGGTGCCGAGGCTGTAGCCGGATTGATCGCTGATCGGGAATTCGTCGGCACGGCCTGGATGGCCTTTCTGGTCGAGAACAACATCCCGTTCATCCTGCGCATCAAGGACGCCTTCCAGATCCGTCTGGCTGATGGCCGCTGCTGCCCGGTCGTTTCCTTGTTCCGGAAGCTCGCCATCGGCGGACGCCGCTACGTGCGCGAAGATTGCCGCCTCGGTTCACGCGGCAGCGCTCTCGGGCCGCCCGTAAAGCTCGCGGCGACACGACTGGCCAGTAAGGAACTGCTCGTTGTGGCAACCAACACCGATCCCGGGATCGCCCTGGCCAACTATCGGCGGCGCTGGGAAATCGAAACCCTGTTCGCGGCCAGCAAGACGCGCGGTCTCAACCTCGAGGACACTCACATCACCAACCCGGAGCGGATCGCCAAGCTCATCGCCGTGCTGGCCGTCGCCTTCACCTTCGCTCATACAACTGGGGAATGGAGCGCCAGACATCGACCAATTATCATCAAGACCCACAAGCGCAAGGCAAAGTCGATTTTCCGCGTCGGCTTCGATCTGCTGAGAAAAATCCTGATCCAAGGAGGACGCGAAGCCGTTCAATGCTGGAACGCCATCATGACAGGGCAACCTCCAAATCCACAAGGCCCCAGAGCAGGCCCACATCCAGCATGAAAGAGTCGTGTACTGTGCACGCTACGACAAGCTCGCGCGGAACTATCTCGCTTCCTTGTGCCTCGCCGCTCTCGTCTCATGCTGGCTACGTTGAGTCTCGACCCTAGAGACACCCATGAACAGTGGGTCACGGACGCGCCCTTCCTTTAGTTCTGCCCGATCCGCATCTCTCGCGTAGTGCTCAAGCAAGGCACGTTGCAGGGCTTCCGTGGCGCGCAGGATGTCACGCCCGTCCGCGAGACGCAGCCTTCTCTCCTGGGCTGCCGCCTTGGCAAGGCTCTGCAGGCCGGCGTCTTCGATGCCTTGCGCAATGGCTGCGGCCTGATCGTCTGCTGCATCTCGCCGAGCGTCCCGTTCCTCCTGAGAGAAGGGCACCGGCGGCGTCTGGCGCTCCAAACTGTAGAGATAGGACCTGGCCAACTGATGGAGATCGGCATCCGAGACGCCCGCAGGCTCGTGATGCCCCATGCCGCTGTCGACGCCGGTGAGCTTGGCCCGGGCCTCGACGAATAGCGCGTCTGCTTTCACCGACTCGATGTGCGAAAGGCGGACTGCCTCACGGTGGCTGATGGTGCCCAGGCTCTTCCAGATTTCCCGCTTGCCGATGATCGGCCGGAGTTCCTCCGGCACATACGCTCGAAAGGTCCACCGACCGCCGCGGCAAAACAGCCTCTGAGGCTTGCTCATTTCGTCTCCGACTGTAGCAGGAGACTGTAGCAACCGCCGTTTCAAGCCTTTGATCTTGCCCATCGTTTTGGGATTTCAATGGGTTGGAATGGTGCTGCGAGAGAGGATTGAACTCTCGACCTCTCCCTTACCAAGGGAGTGCTCTACCACTGAGCTACCGCAGCGTGCCATCGGGACGGCGGACAGGGGCGCGTCCCGAGTGGCGACGGGTGCATGACCGTCGTCATGGGGCCTCCTCTGCCATATGCGGGGAGCGGGTGCAAGGGGGGGAGGCGCCGCGAAGGGCTTTTCGGGGCGCTACGCACAGGTGCCTGCGCCCGCTGCTTTCCGGCTGGGCAGCCGCAGCCCCATATTTGCCCGTGCACACGGCTTGAGCGTTTCCTGTTCCGGGGCTAGCTTCATCAGAACGAGGCCAGTTCGGGGGACGTGATGGCTGCGGAGAAGGCGCGCAAGGAAACCATCGGCGCTGTCCGGCGCACATTTGCTCCCTGGGCCGACCCCACGAAGACCCCCTTGATCCGGTTCGAGAATGTGGTGAAGCGCTTCGGCGACTTCACCGCCGTGGACCATGTGAGCCTCGACATCTACGAGCGGGAATTCTTTGCCCTGCTCGGCCCCTCCGGCTGCGGCAAGACCACCCTCATGCGCATGCTGGCGGGCTTCGAGGAGCCCAGCGAAGGCCGTGTCATCCTCGCTGGCCAGGACCTAGCCGGCGTGCCGCCCTACCGGCGGCCGGTGAACATGATGTTCCAATCCTACGCCTTGTTCCCGCACATGAATGTGGCCGACAACATCGCCTTCGGCCTCAAGCAGGACAAGATGGCCAAGGGCGAGATCAGCGCCCGGGTGGAGGAGATGCTGAAGCTGGTCAAGCTGGAGAGCTTCGCCAAGCGCAAGCCGCACCAGCTCTCCGGCGGCCAGCGCCAGCGCGTGGCCCTCGCCCGGTCCCTGGCCAAGCGCCCCAAGCTGCTGCTGCTGGACGAGCCGCTGGGCGCGCTGGACAAGAAGCTGCGCGAGGAAACCCAGTTCGAGCTGATGGACCTGCAGATGGACCTCGGCATGACCTTCCTGATCGTGACCCACGACCAGGAAGAGGCCATGACGGTGGCGGACCGCATCGCGGTGATGAACCAAGGCGTGCTGGTGCAGGTGGCGCCCCCGTCGGAGATCTATGAGCAGCCGGCCACCCGCTATGTGGCGGACTTCATCGGCGAGGTGAATCTCATCGAGGGCACGGTGACGGCCGCCGGCGCCGAGGAGACGCGCCTCGTGTCGCCGGTCACCCCCTGCCAGCTGGTGGTTGCCCAGGGGCTCGACGCCAAGGCCGGGGACAAGGCCTGCATCGCCATCCGCCCCGAGAAGCTGCGCATCTCCCTCGATCGCCCCGCCGACATGGCGGAAAACTGCTTCGAGGGCGAGATCTGGGACATCGGCTATCTGGGCGACCTCTCCATCTATCATGTGGAGCTCGCCTGCGGGCAGCGAATCAAGGTGTCCCAGCCGAACCTGTCGCGCCTCGTGGCGCGGCCCATCTCCTGGGACGACAAGGTGTGGGTGACGTTCGCGCCCCATGCCGGCGTCCTTCTGACCCGCTGAGGAGCGCGCGATGCCGATGGCGGGAGAGAAGGGGCGGGGCCGCTGGTTCGTGATCGCCCTGCCGTATCTGTGGCTGGTGGCGCTGTTTCTCGCGCCCTTCCTCATCGTGTTCAAGATTTCCCTGTCGCAGGACGTGGTGGCGCAGCCGCCCTATGCGCCGCAGCTGGACCTGGCCCAGGGCTGGGCCGGCGTCACTGAATTCCTGTCCGGGCTCTCCTTCGCCAATTACAGCTATGTGCTGGATTTCTCGAACGAGTTCGTCGAGGCCTATGGCTCCAGCCTGGTCATTGCGGGCATCTCCACCGTGCTGCTGCTGCTGGTGGGCTATCCCATCGCCTATGCCATGGCGCGGGCGCCGCGCTCCATCCAGCCGACGCTGCTGATGCTGGTGATCCTGCCGTTCTGGACCTCCTTCCTCATCCGCGTCTACGCCTGGATCGGCATCCTGTCGCAGGAGGGGCTGCTGAACCAGGCGCTGTTCGCGCTCGGCGTCATCGACACGCCGCTGGAGATCTTGAACACCGACCTCGCCGTCTATATCGGCATCGTCTATTCCTACCTGCCCTTCATGGTGCTGCCGCTCTATTCGGCGCTGGAGAAGCTCGACCTGACCTTGTTGGAGGCCGCGGCCGACCTCGGCTGCCCGCCCACCAAGGCGTTCTGGACCATCACCTTCCCATTGTCCCTGCCCGGCGTGGCGGCGGGCGCGCTGCTGTGCTTCATCCCGGCGGTGGGCGAGTTCGTCATCCCCGACCTGCTCGGCGGCTCCGACACCATGATGATCGGCAAGTCGCTGTGGACGGAATTCACCGTGAACCGCTCCTGGACGGTCTCGTCCGCGGTGGCGGTGCTGCTGCTGCTGGTTCTGGTGATCCCCATCGTGATCTACCAGAACATCCAGCAGCGCGAGCTGGAGGCGGGACGATGAAAAAGGGCCTCACCTGGTTCAACGTCACGGCCATCGTGCTCGGCTTCGCCTTCCTCTACATCCCCATCCTGCTTTTGGTGATCTATTCCTTCAATGCCTCGCGGCTCGTCACCGTGTGGGCCGGCTTCTCAACCCAGTGGTATTGGGCGCTTTTGGAGAACGAGCAGCTCATGGACGCCGCCTGGGTGACGCTGCGCATCGCCTTTTTCTCGTCCCTCCTGGCCACCGTGCTCGGCACCATGGCGGCGCTGGCGCTCACCCGCTACGGCCGCTTTCGCGGGCGGACCCTGTTCTCGGGCATGATCTATGCGCCCCTCGTCATGCCGGAAGTCATCACCGGCCTGTCGCTGCTGCTTTTGTTCGTGGCGGTGAATTTCGACCGCGGCTTCTGGACCGTGCTTCTCGCCCACGTCACCTTCACCATGTGCTTCGTGGCGGTAGTGGTGCAATCGCGCCTCGTCACCTTCGACCGGACGCTGGAGGAGGCGGCACTGGATCTGGGCTGCCCGCCGTTCCAGACCTTCATCAAGATCACCCTTCCGCTCATTTTGCCGGCGGTGGTGTCGGGCTTCATGCTGGCCTTCACCCTGTCGCTGGATGATCTCGTGATCGCGAGCTTCACCACCGGCCCCGGCGCCACCACGCTGCCCATGCGCATCTACTCGCAGGTGCGCCTGGGCGTGACGCCGGAAATCAACGCCATCAGCACCATTCTCATCGCCATCGTGAGCGTGGTGGTCATCATCGCCTCCATCGTGACGAAGCGGGCCGAGAGCCGGCGCGCGGCGGAGGAGCGGGCGGCGATGATGTGAGGCCGGGGGCGCGGCGCACGGGTGCCGGGCGACCGGCCGATCATGGGGAACCGCCGAGCGGTTCGCGATGACGGGATCGTGCCCTATCGGGAAAGGGAGGGCGTGGAACGCGGCGGCACAGGCATTGTGCCCTGGTGCGTGCCTGCATCGGCCACCCACGCCAGCTGCGCCGGCGCGCCCCTGGCACCCTGGGCCGCGGACGCCCAGGCCGGGATGGAGAAGATCACGTCGGCAAGCATCATCACGCTGACCAAAAACAAGGTGCCGGCCAGCAATAGGGTCGCAACAAGCCGCCGCTCCGCGGGGACGGGACGGGCATAAGCCATGGAATAATCTCGAATCAGTCGTGTGTGAGGTCAGACTCGCACGAGCGATTCGTTACCGGAAGCTTTCAATCGCGCCGGAAATGCAATTTTTGCGGGCTGCCGGCCGGGATTCTCTTCTTGTGCCGCAAGCAGGGTGTCAAGCCGCATCGGCCCGTCGCCCGGCCGGGGGCACGGCTCAATAGCTGAGGCGGGCGTAATAGGAGTCCTGCGCCGCCGCCCGGGCCTGCCCCAGGGTGGTTATCCCGCGCTGGCGCAGCAGCGGCAGCAGCTTCAGGAAGATTTCCGCCGTCACCAGCGCATCGCCCAGCGCCGTGTGGCGGCCCGCGACGGTGACGCCGAGGCGCGCCGCCATGGCTTCCAGATTGTGGCTGTCCTCGCCGGGATAGGCGATGCCGGCCAGGAGCAGGGTGTCCAGCACCGGCTGGTCGAAGCGCACCCCGCTGGCGGCCTCCTTCAGGGTCAGGAAGCGCATGTCGAAGGCCACGTTGTGGCCCACCAGCACCGTATCGGCCGCAAAGGCGTGGAAGGCCGGCAGCACCTGCGGCAGGGCGGGCTTGCCGCGCACCATCTCCGGGCGGATGCCGTGCACGGCGATGCCGGCCTCCGGGATGGAACGCTGCGGGTCCACCAGCTGGTCGAAGCACTCGCTGGCGAGCAATCGCCCGTTGACGATGCGGGTGGCGCCGATCTGCAGGATCTCGTCGCCGCCGGTGGGGTCGAGGCCGGTGGTCTCGGTGTCGAACACCGTGTAGGCGATCTCGCCCAGGAGCCGGTCATCGCTCTCGCGGCTCTGCGCGCTGGCGGCGAACAGGTCGAAATCGAAATAGGCCGGCCGGCTCTCGCCAGGGGCCGGCAGGTCCGGTGCCGCGCCGGAGGCTACGGGCAAAAGGAAGCGGAAGAAGGCGCCGGAGCCGTCGCGGGCGCGCTCCAGCCAGATCTCCCCGCCGTGCCGTTCCACGACGTCGCGCACCGAAAGGGGGGAGGGGGAGTTGCCCCCCTGCATGGGGCTCGTTTGCCAGCCGGCGAGGCTTGGCGCCAGCGCCCCTTCGGCCTGCCAGGCAAGGTCGAGATGGGCGCGGGAGCCGGCCGGCGACAGGCGCAGGGAGAAGCCCGGCTCCGCCGTCGCCTCGGCCAGCCGGGCCGCAAGGAAGGAGATAGCCTTGATGAGGGCGAAGCTGTCCACGCTGAGCCACAGGTCGGCTGCCATGTCGGCGGTGGCCACCTCCTGCCCGGTCTCGGCGGTGATGCGCTGGGCGGTGGCGGCCACGAGGTCGGCCCCCAGCATGTCCTGCAGCGGCCAGCGGGTCTTCATGTCCAGGGAGGCGTCGGCGGCAAGGCCGGTGAGCCGCTGGCTCATCGCCGTCACCTCGTCGCGCACCACCTGCTGGAAACGCTCCCGGTCGGCGGGTTCCAGGTCGGGGTAATCCAGCATGTCCAGCGCCGCCTGCATGCTGGCGAAGGAGGCGCGGCTGGCCTCCGAAAGGTCGAGCCAGCGCCGGTCCTGGCGCGCCTGCGCCTCGTATTCGTCGGTGATGTCGTCCAGAAGCAGGACGAAGCCGGTGATGGCGCCCGCCGCATCCTCCGCCGCGCGCACCGGCGCGATGGACACCTGGATGAGGTGGCCGAGGGGCGTGGTGGTGACGAAGCGGGCCGAGGCTCGCGCATCGCCCCGGGCGATGCGGCGCTCGATGCCCTCGCGGGCATGGGCGATGAGGGCGTGGTCGATGACCGCGTGGATGGAGCGCCCGAGCCCGATCAGCTCCGCGCCGCCGGCCCCTCCGGGGGCGGCGGACTGGCGCCGGAAAAGGGCGCGCGCCCGCGCATTGTAGAGCAGGATGCGCCCTTCCAGGTTCAGCACCACCACCGATTGCTGCAGCTCGGCCATCAGGGCAGCGAGCTGGTCGCGCTGGAATGCGACGTCGCGGCTCGCCTCGGCCACCAGTCGGCCCATGTCGTCCACCAGGGCGCGGCGCTGCTGCGCCAGCGCGCCGATGGCCTCGGCCAGGTCCCGCGTCTGCGCGCTGCCTTCGGCAACCGGCAGGCGGGCCGAGGGGTCGCCGGCGGCGGCGCGGGTGGCGTCGGCCAGGCGGGCGGGAGCGTCCACATAGGCGCCGTGGAGGCGGCGAGCGAGAAGGCCGGCGCCGGCGGCGGCGAGGAACCACCACAGCACCAGGAGCATGCCGTGGCTGTCGAGCAGCGGCGCCAGGGCCTGGGTGACGGCGGCGCGGGCTTCCGGCTCCAGGGCGGCATAAAGCGCCGCCGCGCCGCCGAGGCCCCAGAGGGCGAGAGCGACGCCGGGGGCCAAAGCCACCAGCAGGGGAACAAGGTGCGCCGGAACGAGGGCCGGGGGCCGGCCGAGGCTCATGCCAGCATGTCCTTCACCTTCTGCACCAGCTCGCGGGTGGAAAAGGGCTTGGTGACATAGGCATCCGCCCCTGCGCCGACGCCGCGCGCCATGTCGGTCTCTCGGCCCTTGGCGGTGAGCATGACGATTCGGGTGCCCCGCACGTCCGCATCGGCGCGCACGGCCTCGCACACGTCGAAGCCGGACATGCCGGGCATGGTGGCATCGAGCAGGACGAGGCAGGGATGCTCCCGCCGGATGGCCTCCAGCGCCTGCGGCCCGTCGCGGGCCACCAGCACCTCGAAGCCTTCGCGCTTCATCATGAATTCCAGCGACACGACGATGTTGGGCTCGTCGTCGGCGATGAGCACCTTGGAGCCGTTGCCGGTTCCCGGTGCCGGGCTGGTCTGCGCGATCATGGCGTTTCCTCCGTCTTCGGCTGGAAGGGCAGGCGGAACGCGAATCGCGCACCACTGCCTTCTTGTTGCTCCAGCCACATCTTGCCGCCGAAATGATCCACGATCTGGCGGCTGATCGGAAGCCCGAGTCCGGTGCCGGGCGGGCGGGTCAGGGCGTCGCCGCCCTGGCGGAACTTCTCGAATATGGTGTCGCGGTCGGCGAGCGGTACCCCCGGGCCATTGTCGGCGACGCGCACCACGAGGCCGTCGTCCGCCACCGCGAGGCTGACGTCGATGCGCCCGCCGCGGGCGGGCACGAACTTGGCGGCGTTGGAGATGAGGTTCAGCATCACCTGGGTCAGCCGGTCCGGGTCGGCGCGCAGGGGGGGCACCGCTTCGGGCGCGGAAAAGTGGATCTCGGCGCCGCGGCTGCGGGCCAGCTCGGTGGTGGCCTTCACGGCGTCGCCGACGATGCGGCGCAGGTCCACCTCGGTGTTGTGCCATTCGCCCTGGCCGGATTCGATCTTGGCCATGTCCAGCACCTGGTTCACCAGGCGGCCGAGGCGCTCGCTCTCGCCGACGATGATCTGCAGGAATTCCGCGCGCTGCGGCGGGTCCATGTCCGGCGTGTCCAGCATGAGCTCGGACAGGGCGCGGATGGCGGTGAGGGGGGTGCGCAATTCGTGGGTGACGGACGACATGAAGTCGTCCTTCAGCTCGTCCAGCGTGCGCAGCTGCGCATTGGCTGCGGTGAGCTCGGCCGAGGCGATTTCCAGGGAGCGGGATTTTTCCTCCAGCGCGCGGGCATAGATGCGCAGCTGGGAGGCCTCGTTGAGAATCTCCATCACGTCCGCGGCGCCCAGCGGCTCCTCCTCCGCCACCGCGGCCACCAGCACACGGGCCGAGGCGCTGCCGACGGCACCGGCGATGCGCCGTTCCACGCGATCCACCAGGCGGGCATCGGCGGTGGGGTCGCCGCCTTCGGCCGTGCCGGCCTCGCGCGCGTGCTCGGCGAAGATCTGGCCGGCCGCCTCCGGGCCCAGCAGGCGGCTCGCCAGCGCCATCAGGTCGGCGGGCCGGGCTCGGCCGCGCCAGAACACCGGGGCGGCGGCCCCGGCGGTGCGCCCGCGCGCGAACACGTCCACGAACAGCAGCGCCTGGCTGGCCTCCCGCCCGGAGGGCGCGCGCCACAGGGACAGGCCCACATAAAGGCAGACGTTGAGCAGCAGGCTCCAGAACAGGGAATGGGACAGGTTGTCGAGCCCCTCCAGGCCCAAAAGCCGCTCCGGGGCGAGGGCGGTGATGCCGAACGGGCCGTGGGTGAGGATGGCGTCGTCGATCCAGCCCGATTTCGCTACGGAGGGCAGCATCAGCGTATAGGCCCACACCAGGAAACCGCCGGCGAGCCCGCCGATGGCGCCGAGGCGGGTGGCATCGCGCCAGTACATGCCGCCGAACAGGGCGGGCGCGAACTGCGCCACCGCGGCAAAGCTGATGAGGCCGATGGAGACCAGCGCATAGGCTTCCCCCGCCACCTGGAAATAGAGGTAGCCGAGCAGCAGGATGAGCAGGATGGCGGCGCGCCGGATGTTGAGCAGCAGCCGGGTGAGGTCGCCGCCCGCCGTGGCGCCGAACACCTTCAGCCGCAGCAGCGTGGGCATCACCAGATCGTTGCAGACCATGGTGGACACGGCGATGGTTTCCACGATCAGCATTCCGGTGGCAGCGGAAAGCCCGCCCACATAGGCGAACAGCGCCAGCCCGGTGGCGCCGTGGGCCAGCGGCAGGGACAGGACGAAGGTTTCCGGGTCCGCCCCCCTGGGCCCGAACAGCAGCATGCCCCCCAGCGCCAGCGGCAGGACGAAGATGTTGATGGCCAGCAGATAGGCCGGGAACACCCAGGCGGCACGCTTGAGGTGCCGCTCGTTCACGCATTCCACCACCATCATCTGGAACTGCCGCGGCAGCAGCAGCACCGAGAGCATGGACAGCAGGGTGAGGCTGAACCACTGGGCGTAGGAAAACGCCCCGGCCCCGCCCTCGCCCCCCAGCCGCAGCAGCGATTTCAGCTCCGGCAGGGCCTGCGCGCGGGCGAAGATGTCGGCCATGCCGTCGAACAGGCCGTAGGTGACGAACAGCCCTACCGCCAGGAAGGCGAGCAGCTTGACCAGGGATTCGAAGGCCACCGCCGCCACCATGCCTTCGTGCCGCTCGGCGCTGTCGAGGTGGCGGGTGCCGAACAGGATGGTGAAGAGCGCCAGGGCCAGCGCCACCAGCAGGGTGCCGTCCTGCCACCAGGCCGGGCCCGGCCCGGCATGGGGCGCGCCGGAACCGGTGAGAAGCACGTAGCCCGACGACACGGCCTTCAGCTGCAGGGCGATGTAAGGGACGATGCCCACCACGGTGACGAGGGTGACCAGCGCCGCCACCAGCGGGCTCTTGCCGTAGCGGCTGGCGATGAAATCGGCGATGGAGGTGATGCGGTAGGTGTGGGCGATGCGGATCATCTTGCGCACCACGATCCAGGCCAGGAGCATGGCGAGCATGGGGCCGAGATAGATGGGCAGGAACCACACCCCGGTGGTGGCGGCGCGCCCGACGCTGCCGAAATAGGTCCAGGCGGTGCAGTAGACCGCCAGGGAGAGGGCATAGATCCAGGCGTTGCCGATGACCGAGCGGCCCTGCGCCGCGCGCCGGTCGGCGAAGGCGGCGACGGCGAACAGCAGCGCAAGATAGGCGAGCGCCGCCCCCACCACGACCGGGGCGGAGATCATGGCGCCCTCGCCGGGGTTCGCCGGCGCGCCGGCCGGCCCTCGGGCGCACGCGCACCCGGCCGATGCGCCGGCGCGCCGGCCGGGCGGATGCAGAACGCAGGCGGCGTGATGTGGCGTGGCGCCTTCATGTCGTCCTCGCCCCTCGCCGGTTCAGGGCCCGCCGCCGGCGCGGGGCGCGGCGGGGGGCAGCACGTCCGGCGCTGGCCGCGGCCGCCGCTCGCTGGCCACGGCCAGCGCCGCGATGAAGCCGCCCCAGATGGTGAACAGCGCCACCGGCAGCAAAGGCAGGCCGAATACCGTCGCATCCGCGTCCCACACGATGAGCATGGGGAAGTTGAAGGCCACCACCGCGGCGGCAAACAGGGCGACCAGCAGCTGGGGGCGTGGCCCGCGCTCCGCCCCGCCCGCACCTTCGGCGGCCGGCGGGGGAGCAGCGCTGGTGCGGTTCTCGCTCATAGGGCGTCGAACCGGTAGTGCCGGCCCAGCCATTGCTTGAAGCCGCGGACGATGGCGAGGGAATCCTTCAGCGCCTGCCGCTCCAGCGTGCCGAGCTCCGACAGGCGTATGGCGTTGCCCGGCGGCCGGCCTTCGGCGATCTGGCGCAGGTTGCTGGCGAGCTTGAGCCCGATGAGGAAGCGCAGCGCATCGGTGAGGTCGCGGGCGAAGGCCTGGTCCATGTGCCCGGTCTCCACCAGCGCCTTCAGCCGGTCGGCGGTGCCCAGCGCGGCGATGCGATGCTCCAGCGCCAGCGCGCGCACGCCGTGCACCAGCGGGAAGATGCCGAGCTTCTTCAGGTCGATCTCGGCCGCCGCGCGCCCGGTGAGCCCCGGCAGGCGCGACCACCAGCCCCCCTCCTGGCCGAAGCGGTCCACCGCCTGGGCGAAGCGGGCGAAATAGCCGGCATCGTTCATCATCAGGAAGTCCACATGCCCGCGCGCCGCCGCGAGCAGGGTGCCGTCTCCCGCCACCGGTGCCGCATCGAGGAAGATGGCGAGGTTCATGGGGCCTTCCGGGTCGCCGCCATGGATCCAGCGCTTGAGCGTGTCCTTGAAGGCGGACAGCGGCTGGCACCACAGCGGCCGGCTCAGCATGATGCCGCCGGGGCACGGCGGATAGCCGAAATCGATCAGCGCGGCGGTGAACCGGGCGGTGATGTCGTCCAGGCCAGACAGGCTGAAGCCGTCGGCGATCAGCAGCATATTGTCCTGGTCGGTCTTGATGATCTGCTCGCCGCGGCCCTCGCTGCCCATCACCACGAGGCAGGAATTGGCCCGCAGCTCCTCCGGGGCCAGCATGTCCCACAGGCGGCGGAACACCTGCCGGTTGAGCTCGCCCACCAGGGCGGCGATGACCTCCACGCGCACGCCGTCGCCGTCCAGCACGGCCACCAGGCTGTCGATCTGGCGGGCCGCGCTCTTCAGCTCGCCGAGGCTGGTGGCCTGCGCCGCCTCCAAAGCGATCAGGTGGGAATGGTTGGCCACGAAGGCCATGAGGTCGAGCTGGCCGAGGACGCCGACGATGCCGTCCGCGCCGGGGATGGCGGCGTCGCGCACCAGCACCCGGTGGATGCGGTGGCGCAGCATCAGGATGAGGGCGTCGTAGAGCTCGTCGTCCGGGCTGACGGCCCACGGGTCGAAGGTGGCCACCGCCCGCACCGGCAGCAGGCCGGGCGGGGTGTCGCGCAGCAGCGCGTCGCGCAGGTCGGTGGTGGTGAAGATGCCGATACGCCCGCCATCGCGCACCAGCGCATCGGAGAGCCGGCGTTCGGACAGCGCCCGGCACAGGCTGATGATGTCGGTGTCGCCGTCCACGAAGAAGGGCTTGCGGACGAACACGTCGCGCACCCGCGAGGTCATCAGCGAGACCAGTTCGCGGCGCTCCCGGCTCAGCGTCGAAACCCGCCCGGTGAGGGGCGGGTCGCGAAGGGAGGCCGGATCTTGCGGGACGGGACCTGCGCTGGCGCGGGCCTCGTCGTCGCCGGTTTCTTCTCCCCGGGCCTTCTGGGCCCGGGGCTCGTTTGCCCGGTTGTCCTCGCTCTTGGCGCCGGGCTGGGTTTCATCCGGCCGCGGCATGGTGCTTGCCCGCCTCAGTGACCCGAGGCTTCCGAGGCGCCGATGCCGGTCTCCGAGCGCACTTGCTGCGCCGGGAAGCCTGCCCGGTCGATCTTGGCCCGCGCGCTGGTGTCGAGGATCGAGAACAGCCAGATGCCGAAGAAGCCGAGCGTCATGGAGAACAGGGCCGGCGAGGTGTAGGGGAAGGGCGCCGAGCCCGCCGGGTTGCCGAGGGTGGCTTCCCACACGGACGGCGACAGCACGGTCAGCACCACCGAGGAGGCGAGGCCGAGGAAGCCGCCGATGACCGCGCCGCGGGTGGTGCAGTCCTTCCACAGCACCGACATGAACAGCACCGGGAAGTTGGCCGAGGCCGCCACTGCGAAGGCCAGGGACACCATGAAGGCGATGTTCTGCTTCTCGAAGGCGATGCCCAGCACCACGGCCAGCACGCCGAGGCACAGGGTGGTGATGCGCGACACCTTCAGCTCCGAGGCGCTGTCCGCCTTGCCCTTCTTGATCACGGTCGAATAGAGGTCGTGCGACACCGCCGAGGCACCCGACAGGGTGAGGCCCGCCACCACCGCGAGGATGGTCGCGAAGGCCACCGCCGAGATGAAGCCGAGGAAGATGTTGCCGCCGACCGCCTGGGCGAGATGCACCGCCGCCATGTTGTTGCCGCCCACCAGAGCACCCTTGGCATCCAGGAAGCCGGGGTTGGTGAGGACGAAGGTGATGGCGCCGAAGCCGATGATGAAGGTGAGCAGGTAGAAATAGCCGATCCAGCCCGTGGCCCACATCACCGACTTGCGGGCTTCCTTCGCGCTCGGAACCGTGAAGAAGCGCATCAGGATGTGCGGGAGGCCGGCGGTGCCGAACATGAGCGCCATGCCGAACGAGATGGCCGAGATCGGGTCCTTGATGAAGGTGCCCGGGCCCATGATGGCCTGTCCGGCCGTGGCCGCAGCCTCGGGCGCCGCGCCCTTCGCCGTGGCCAGCTGCGTCTTCACGCCCACCGCCGCCGCGAACAGCTGCTCCGGGGAGAAGCCGTAGCGCCAGAGCACCATGAGGGCCATGAAGGTGGCGCCGCCCAGCAGCAGGCAGGCCTTGATGATCTGCACCCAGGTGGTGGCGGTCATGCCGCCGAACAGCACGTAGATCATCATCAGCGCGCCGACGATCACCACCGCGATCCAGTAGTCGAGGCCGAACAGCAGCTTGATGAGCTGGCCGGCGCCCACCATCTGGGCGATGAGGTAGAAGGCCACCACGACCAGGGTTCCCGAGGCGGCGAAGACGCGCACCGGGGTCTGGGCGAAGCGGAACGCCGCCACGTCGGCAAAGGTGAACTTGCCGAGGTTGCGCAGGCGCTCGGCCATGAGGAAGGTGAGGATGGGCCAGCCCACGAGGAAGCCGATCGAGTAGATCAGGCCGTCGAAGCCGGAGCTCATCACCGCGGCGGAAATGCCGAGGAAGGACGCCGCGGACATATAGTCGCCGGCGATGGCCAGGCCGTTCTGGAAGCCGGTGATCCCGCCGCCGGCGGTGTAGAAGTCCGCCGCCGACTTGGTCTTCGCCGCCGCCCACTTGGTGATGTAGAGCGTGCCGAGGACGAAGATCGCGAACATGGCGATCGCGGTCCAGTTGGTGGCCTGCTTCTCCGAGGCGCCGATGGCTTCCGCCGCGAACGCCGCCGTGGGCAGGAGGGCGAGGGCCGCAAGGCCCGCAAGGCGCGACGCCTTGCCGATGAGAGCATGCATCGACATCACTTGAGCACCTGCTGCTTGATCTTCTCGGAGAGATCGTCGAATTCGCTGTTGGCGCGGCGGACATAAAGCGCGGTGATGAGGATCGTGAACACGATGACGCCGAAGCCGATGGGAATGCCCCAGGTCATGACGCCGTCGCCGATGCGCGCCGACAGAATGTCCTTGCGGAAAGCGATGAGCAGGATGAAACCGTAATAGACGATCAGCATCGCCAGCGTGAGCGTCCAGCCGAAGCGGGAGCGCACTGCCTTCAGGCGCTGATAATTGGGATCGGCCGCGATGCGAGCGGCCAGAGATGCATCCATTGGAAGCCCCCCTTGCGAACCACGGGTGTCCCGCGGATCTGGTTGTTATCTTGGGTCCACGCAAAGGCCGCAGCTGGCCATGCGTCGCGCCGGCAATCTGGACCAGACGCGTGCCGGGCGCTAGTTGGGTAAATACCGTACTTTCGGCGATACCCCAGCGACATGGTCAAACGTGGCCGTGGCCCCGATGTCTTGGGAAGAATCGCCGAAAATGAACAGTTTAGGTGTATTCGAGGCCGAATGAGCCGGCACATTTTCGCAAGTTTGACGCGGGTCCGGCAGCTTTTCCGGCGCCATGGGGCCTCTTATACCTTAGACGGACACAACTGACCGGTCCGCCCTTCGTATTATGCCAAAAGTGGAGAGGCGGCAGGGCAAAGTTCAGGCGCGCCGGCCCGAAGCCGGCTTGGCGACGGGCGAGGGGGTGGGCTGCGCCTCGGGCCCGGCGGCGCGTCTGACGGACAACCTGCGCCCGGCCGGCGGCTACACCGCCAGCCATTCCTCCATCACGCGCGCATTGGATGTCAGCTGGTCCGGCGTGCCCTCGAAGACGATGCGGCCGTGCCCCATGACGCAGACCCGAGACGACACCTTGAGGGCGATGGTGAGCTTCTGCTCCACCAGCAGCACCGAGACGCCGCGCCGGTTGATGTCGGCGATGGCTTCCCCCACCACGGTGACGATCTTGGGGGCGAGGCCCTCGGTGGGCTCGTCGATGAGGATGACGAGGGGGTTGCCGAGCAGCGACCGGCAGATGGTCAGCATCTGCTGCTCGCCGCCGGAAAGGCTGCCGGCCCGCGTGTTCCGCCGCTCCTTCAGGCGCGGGAAATAGTCGAACATCTGCTCGACGCTCCAGCGGGCCGCCCCCGGAACGCCGGGCTGCTCGCCCATCCGCAGGTTCTCGTCCACGGTGAGGTTGAGGAAGATCTCGCGCTCCTCGGGCACATAGGCGATGCCGCTGCGGCAGATGGCATAGGGCCTCGCGCCGGCAAGGTCGCGCCCGCGCAGCCGGATCTGCCCGCCGGTGGGCGGCACCAGGCCCATGATGGCCTTCAGCGTGGTGGAGCGCCCCGAGCCGTTGCGCCCGAGCAGGCTCACCACCTCGCCCGGGTCCACGTGGAACGTCACGCCATGCAGGATGTGGCTCTTGCCGTAATGGGCGTTGAGCCCGGAGATGTGCAGCAGGGCGGGGTCGCTCACTTGGTCGCCTCCTCGCCCAGATAGGCCTCGCGCACCAGCGGGTTGCCGCGGATCTGGTCGGGCGTGCCGGTGGCGATGATCTGGCCGTAGACCAGCACGCTGATGCGGTCGCTCAGGGAGAACACCACGTCCATGTCATGCTCCACGATCAGCAGCGTGCGCCCCTTGGTGATCTCGCGGATGAGCCCCACGGTATATTCGGTCTCCTCGTGGGACATGCCGGCCATGGGCTCGTCCAGTAGGATCACCTTGGGATCGCTCGCCAGCGTCATGCCGATTTCCAGCGAGCGCTGCTCGGAATAGGACAATTCGCTCGCCAGCACCGAGGCGCGCCGGGTGAGGCGCACCTGGCCGATGCAGCTCGTCCGCATGGGCCGTCACCTTCTTCAGCTGCGAGGCCCGGCGCCAGAACACGAAATCCAGCCCGAAGCGCCGCATGGCCGCGAGCCGCAGGTTCTCGAACACCGTCAGGCCGGGGAAGATGTTGGTGATCTGGAACGAGCGGGCGAGCCCCTGGCGGTTCACCTGGTGCGGCGGCAGCCCGTTGATGGGCACCCCGTCGAGCAGGATCTCGCCGGCGGTGGGCGCGAACTGCCCGGAGATGAGATGGAACAGGGTGGACTTGCCCGCCCCGTTCGGCCCGATCACCGCATGGCGCTCGCCGTGCGCCACCTCCAGCTCGATGCCGCGGATGATCTCGACCGGGCCGAAGGACTTGCGCACGCCGGTGAGGGTGAGGACCGAGAGGCTCATGCCACGCCCGCCTTGTCCGGATCGAGGCGGCGCGCGGCGAGGGTGAGCAGGCCGAGCCCGGCCGCCATCGCTCCCAGGGGAACCGCCCAGGTGAAGAGGGAGAAGGGCAGCCATTCCCGCCCGAACAGCGGCACCGGCGGCCATGCGCCGGTGCCGGCCATGGAGCGGTAGTCGGCCGAGAAGAAGCGCTGCGCCAGCTCCACCGCGCAGACGAAGCCGGCCACGCAGACCCCCAGGGCCACCATGAACACCAGGCCCGCCGCCAGCCGCGCCGGCGAGAAGGACAGGTTGCCCTGCCGCAGGCGGCGCATCAACTCGCCCACCAGGCCGTCGGGCAGGAACATCATCACCAGCACGAACAGCACGCCCTGATACAGCAGCCAGGACCGCGTGAGGTCGGAGGCCGCATAGCCGAAGAAGGACATGAGCGCGGCGCCGATGGCCGGACCCAGGAACACCTTCACGCCGCCGATGAAGCTGTTGAGCACCACCGAGGCGGAGAGGTGCATGTCCAGCACCACGTAGTTGGCGGCCTCGATGTTCAGCGCCTGCAGCGCCCCGGCGACCCCGGAAAACATGGCCGAGACCGAGAACACCAGCACGCTCAGGAGGTGGATGTCGTAGCCGAGGAAGCGCAGGCGGTGGGCGTTCTCGCGCAGGCCCAAGGCCAGCCGCCCCACCGGGGTGAGGGTGAACAGGTAGAGCAGGCCCAGGGAAAGCAGCACCCAGGCGAGCGTGAGGTAATAGACCTCCACGTTCGAGCCGAAGGTGAAGCCCCAGGCCGGCATGCGCATGGCCGAAATGCCCGCCTCGCCGCCGAACACCTCCTTCAGGTGCGGGGCCAGCGCGTGCAGCAGTTCCGCCAGCGCCAGCGTGATCATGGAGAAATAGACGCCGGTGCGCTTGGTGGCGAACCAGCCGGCGGCCATGCCGCTCACCAGGCCGATGAAGGCGCCCGCCAGGGGCATCAGCGGGGTGGGCAGGAGGCCGGCGCCGCTGAAGGCGTTCATGGCATGGATGGTGGCGAACGCGCCCAGCCCGAAATAGGCCGAATGGCCGAAGGAGAGCATGCCCGCCTGACCGCACAGCAGGCTGAAGGCAGAGGCGAAGAGCGCGGCGATCAGCATCTGGATCGCGGCGTTCACGAGGCCGGGGGAGAGGACGGCGGGCGCCGCCGCGAGGGCGGCGACGGCGAGGAGGAGGAAGACGGCCTTGCTGCGCATCGCCTCACGCCTTCTCGCCGAACAGGCCGGAGGGCCGCACCAGCAGCACCAGCAGCATCAGCGCGAACGGGATGGTGGCGGCAAGGCTCGACACCTGCAGCGTCAGCGGACCGCCCACCTGCCGCGCCCAGTCGCCCAGGCCCACATGGGCCAGCAGGTCGGCCGCGCTCAGGTCGATGCCCACCGCCAGCGAGGTGACGATGCCGATGAGGAGCGAGGCGGCCATGGCGCCTTCCAGCGATCCGAGCCCGCCGATCACCACCACCACGAACACCAGCACGCCCAGTTCCAGCGCCATGTTGGGGTTGGTGGTGTAGAAGGCGCCCGCCAGCGCCCCGGCCAGCCCGGCCAGCGCCGCGCCCACGCCGAACACGCCCATGAAGACGAGGGGCACGTTGTGGCCCAGGGCCTCGGCCATCTTCGGCCGGTAGATGGCCGAGCGCACCACGATGCCCACCCGCGTGGTGGTGAGCAGGGCGTAGATGAGGCCGAACATGGCCAGCGCCACCACGCCCATGATGAGCCGGTAGACCGGATAGGCGGTGACGCCGATGTGGAAGGCAGAGAAATTGAGCGCGGCCGGCACCCGGTAGTCCACCGGGAAATTGCCGAAGAACAGCTTGATCAGCTCGGCGATGATGAAGGACAGGCCGAAGGTGAGCAGCAGTTCATGGGCATGGCCGTAGCGGTGCACGCGCCGCAGGAAATAGCGCTCCACCACCACGCCCACCCCCCCCACCACCAGCGGGGCGGCGACGACCGCCGGCACGAAGCCGATCACCCCCGTGAGCGCATAGGCCACATAGGCGCCCAGCATGTAGAAGGATGCGTGCGCGAAATTGAGGACGCCCATCATGCCGAAGATGAGGGTCAGTCCCGCCGAGACCATGAACAGGAGCAATCCGTAGATCGTCCCGTTCAGCACGGCGACAAAGAGATGATCCATCACATGTCCCCTCGCTTCAGGCAGAGGTATACAGGCCGAAAGCCCGTGGAATAGGGATCGCGCCGCAGATGCGCCCACTGCGGCTTCCCCCGCAACTTTCATGGCCGGACGTGTCCCGGCCATCCACGCCCCGTGGCCGGGCGCCCGTCCCATCGCCCCATCGTCGCGCTGGCCCGGATGCCCGGGACACGCCCGGGCCTGGCCGTTCGGGACGCCGGGCGCCGGCGGGTGCGCCTCAGTTCGGCCGGTTCATCTTGCAGGCGTCCTGCACCGGCGAGGAGGCCTCGGCGGCGGTGAACACCTTCATGGGCTTGAAGCCGTAGGGGGTGCCGTCCACCTTGAACCTGGCATCCTCGGCGACGATGGACACCACCATGGGGATCTGCGCCTGGTGGTCCGCCGCCCGCATGGAGGCTTCGCCCATGGGGGTCTTCAGCTTCACATTCTCCAGCGCCTTGCCGATGGCGTTGACGTCGATGGCCCCGTCCTTGCCCGCCGGTGCAGTCTTCAGCGCCTCGCCCAGCATGGCGACGCCGAAGGCGGTCTGCGGCTCGATATAGACCGGGTAGTGGCCCATCTTCGCCTTGTAGTCCTCGGCGAAGGCCGCGGTGTCGGCGTTGGCCTCGGCGTTGAAGGGGTGGGACACCACATTGCCCACCGCCACGTCGCCGGCATTGGCGATGTTGCCGGGCTGGTCCAGGAAGGCGGTGGCGAAGCGCGCCTTCAGGCCCGCGCCATGGGCCGCCTTCATCAGCAGGAGCAGGTCGTTGGACCAGTTGCCGGTCATCACCGTCTCGGCATTGGCCGCGGCGACCTTGGCCACGTAGGGCGAGAAGTCCTGGATCTTGTTCACGTCGTGGAGGGTCTTCTCCACCACCTGGTAGCCGCCGAGCTTGGCGTTGTCCTCGATGGCGCCCTGCATGTCGATGCCCCAGCTGTAGTTCTGGTTCATGGCATAGACGCGGGTGCCGAGGATGCCGGCATCCTTCATGGCCAGCACCATGGGCTTCACCCGCACCTGGGCGTTGGGGTTGAAGCGGAAGTGGTGGAAGTGGCACTTGGCGCCGGTCAGTTCCAGCGCCTCGCCGCCCACGTTGAGGAAGATGACTTCCTTGCCCGGGTTGCGGATATTGTACTTGCGCACGTCTTCCGTGATCTGGCCGGACACGGCGGAGGACGCGCCCTGCACGATGAAGCGCGCGCCGTCGGCGATGGCCGCCTTCACCTTGTCGGCGGCGCCCACCGGGCCGCCCTGGTTGTCATATTCCAGAAGCTCGACCGGCGCTCCGGCATAGCCGCCGGCGGCGTTGATCTTGTCCACCGCATATTTCGCGCCGGCCTTGAACAAGAGGCCGGTGGAGGCCTGCGGGCCGGACAGGGTTTCGATCACCGCAATCTTCAGCGGCTCGGCCGAGGCGGCGGTGGAGGCGAGGAATGCCGCGGCGAGCGGCGCGAGGAAACGGGTGCTGGCCTTCATCTTGATCCTCCCTTGGATCTGGTTCGTCGTTTGGTCGGCTTCTTCTTCGTTCCGCACCGGCCGCGCCGGTGCCGTTCCAGCCGTGTCAGCCTGCCGTGCGCAGGTGGCGGTCCAGGAGGCGCCACACGGCATCGCGCACCTCCAGTTGCGGCAGGTGCCCCACCCCTGGGAAGAGGTGCAGCGCCACCTCACCCGGAACGCGCCGGGTGTGGCTCCAGGGGATGATGCGGTCATCCTGCCCGAAGACGATGGTAACGGGCACGGCCAGCTGTTCCAGCCGTCCGCGCACGCCGAACGCCTGGGTGCCGTCGGGAAACAGCACGGCGGCAAGGCGCTGCTGGGCGTCGATGAGGGTGTCGTCGGCCCGTGCCGCCGCGGCCGCGCGCAGGAAGGCCGGGGTCAGCACCGCCGGGTCGGCCACCAGCTCGCCCATCCATGGCGCAAGGCTCTGTGCCGTGCGCGCCCGGGCGAGGCCGCCGACGAAGGCGCCGTTGATGTCGGGCCCGAGGCCGGCGGGCGACAGGAGGAAGAGCGAGCGCACGCCGATATGCCCCTCCGCCGCCAGCGCCACCGCCACCGCGGCGCCGAGGGAGTGGGCCACCACATCCACGTCGAGGAGCCCGAGGCCCTCCAGCGTGCCGGCGACGGCCTCCACCAGGGCATCGAAGCCGGCGGCGGCCACGGCTGCGGAACCACCATGTCCCGGCAGGTCGAGACCCAGGAGCGGCCGCGCAGGGGAGCCGCCGGCAAGGAAGGGACGCCAGCCGTTGAGGTCGGAGCCGAAGCCGTGCAGCAGCACCACCGGCCGGCCCTCGCCCTGCCGGAGCCAGGCGTGATGCAGCAGGCCGGGCGCGGCGGCGCCCGACCGCCGCGGCTGGGGCACCGGCGCGGGCCGGGCCGAAGCGTCGCGCGCCCGTTCCACGTCGAGCCGCACGATGCGCCCGCGCGGGCCGCTGCCGGAAAGGCGGGAGAGGTCGAGGCCGTAATCGTCGGCCAGGCGCCGGGCGAGGGGGGAGGCCACCACCTTGCGGGCGGTGACGAGGGCCGCGATGGAGGGGGCAAGGGCGGGAGAGGGGGGGAGGGGGGGAAAGGGGGCGGTGGGCACAGGCCTGGACGGCGCAGCGACCGGGGCGGCGGCGGGCCGGACCGGCGCGGGCTGCGGGGGGGCGGCGGGAGCGGCCGGAGCAAGGGTGGCCATTGCTGCGGCTGGCGCCGCCGCCGGCTCGGGTGCCGCTTCGCCCTCGGCGAGGATGGAGGCGATGAGGGTGCCCACGGCGACGGCGCGGGTGCCATCCCCCACCAGGATGGGGCCGAGGCGGCCGTCCGCTTCCGCTTCCATCTCCATGACCGCCTTGTCGGTCTCGATCTCGGCGAGCAGGTCGCCCGCCTTCACGGGTGCGCCCTCCTTCTTCAGCCAGCGGACGAGGTGTCCCTCCTCCATTCCGGCCGCCAGGGCGGGCATCAGGATTTCCTTGGGCATCAGCGGCTCCCCGGGGCGCGGGCGATGGTGAGGGCGGCGGGCATGTCAGGCGAGGGCCAGGCCCTGCTCGGCCATCACCCGGCGGATGCCCGCCTCGATGTCGGCCGGGCCGGCGCAGGCGGCCTGCTCCAGCACCTTGGAGATGCTGGGCGAGGCCTCCCCGCCATGGACCCGCTGCACCGGCTGGTCGAGCGCATCGAAGCAGCGCTGCTGCACCTCCGCCGCCAGCATTCCGCCATAGGAGGTGCCGAGCGAGCCCTGCTCCACCACCAGCACGTTGCCGGTGCGGGCCACCGAAGCCTCGATGGTGTCCCAGTCCAGCCCCGCACGGTCGAGGCTGCGCAGGTCGATCACCTCCGCATCCACGCCCAGCCGCTCCACCGCCTCCAGGGTGGGCTTCACCATGTTGAGATAGGTCAGGATGGTCATGGCCGTGCCGGGCCGCACCACCTTGGCGCTGCCGAGCGGGATGAAATAGTCGAAATCATCCACCGGCGCCGGGCCGCGGGCATTGTAGAGGTCCACATGCTCGATCACCAGCACCGGGTCCTTGCACGCCAGGGCGCTGTTCATGAGGCCCACATAATCGAACGGGGTTGAGGGGGCGACGATGCGCCAGCCCACCGCGGTGGCGAAGATGCCGGCCGGGTCCATGGAGTGCTGCGAGCCATAGCCGGTGCCCATGGCCACCTTGGTGCGCAGCACGAGGGGCACCTCGATGTCGCCGCCGAACATGTGGCGGGCCTTGCCGATCTGGTTGAACACCTGGTCGGCGGCGACCCACAGGAAGTCGGGATACATGAACTCCACCACCGGCACCACGCGCCCGTCCATGGCCGCGCCGCCGGCCAGGCCGACAAAGGCGTTCTCGCTGATGGGGGTTCCCAGCACCCGGTCGCCGAAGGCGTCGCGCAGGCCGCGGGTGGCGCCGTTGGTGCCGCCCTTGAGGCGGTGCACATCCTCGCCCATCACCACGATGCGCGGGTCCGTGCTCATGCGCCGGTGCATCACGTCCGCCACCACGTCCACGAAACGGGCCTGCGGATCGATGGTGCCGGGGAAGGTCTCAAGCTCCTGCGTCGCCACGCCGGCCAGCTCGGCGAGGTCGCCGCGCACGCCGAAATCGCGGAAGTCCGGGGAGGGCCAAAGGGCGGGGACGATGCGGCGCTTGCCGTCCGCCATCTCGACCAGCTCGCCGGCCACATCCTCCATGAGGGCGCGGGCGCGGGCGCGCAGGGCCGCAAGGTCGTCCTCGCCGAGGAGCTGGCGCTGCGCCATTTCCCGGCCCACGAGGTCGATGGGGTCGCGTCGGCGCCACGCCTGCTCCTCCTCGCGGGTGCGATAGCCGAAGGCGGAGCCGGGCAGGGGGCCGTTCTGGTGGAAGAAGCGGTAGACGTCCGCCTCGATCACGGTGGGGCCGCCGCCCGTGCGCATCACCTCCAGCGCCTCGGCGGTGGCGAGGCTGACGGCCAGCGGGTCCATGCCGTCCACCTTCCAGGAAGGGATGGCGAAGCCGAGGGCGCGCGCCGAGAGGCGGGTCTCGGCGGTGGCCTCCTCCACATGGGTGGAGACCGCATAGCGGTTGTTCTCGATGAAGAAGCACAGCGGCAGCTTCCAGGCGGCCGCAAGGTTCATGGTTTCCAGCACCGAGCCGATATTCACCGCGCCGTCGCCGAAATAGGTGAACACCGCATCCCCGGTGCCCGCCCTTTTGTGGGCGAAGGCGGCGCCCGCCGCCAGCGGCACGCCGCCGCCGACGATGGCGTTGGTGCCGAGATTGCCCGCCTGCGCCCAGCGCAGGTGCATGGAGCCGCCCCGGCCCCGGCAGAAGCCCTGGGCGAGGCCGAGGATCTCCGCCAGCGTCCTGCGGGACAGGTCGCGCACGTCGCCGCAGATGTCGGCGGTGGGGGACAATCCGTCCGGCGCCACATAGGCCAGCGACTTGGCCAGGAACTGGTGGTGGGCGCGGTGGGACCCGTTCACCTGGTCGCTCGGGCGCATCATCACCGCCGAGCCGGTGGCGCCGCCCTCCTGGCCGACGGCGGAATGGGCCGGGCCGTGGACGAGGCCCTGGCCGGCGAGTTCGAGGACCTTCTCCTCGAACGCGCGGATGAGCACCATGGAGGTGAGCATGGTGCCGAGCAGCGCCGGGTCCGCCGCATTCCAGTCCTCGCGCGCGGTGGTGAGCGTGCGCCAGGGGGCGGCGGGTTTCAGGTCGGCATAGGTTGCCATCACGGCAGCTCCGAAGACACGGATACAGGGGAGGGGCGGGCGCCCGCGTGGAGGAAGGGGCCGTGCGCGCTCACGGCGGGCCTGCCGCCGGGCTGGTGGCTTCACCGGCGGCGGGATCGGCCGGATGCCACAGGCGCACCGCGCTGGTGCGCTCATAGGCCTTGCCGCCGGGAAAGCTCACCAGTTCGCACTGCATGCCCCAGGGGGTGAGGAAATAGACCCAGGTCTGGCCGGCGCTGGGGCCGGTGTCCCGCGTCACCGGCACGCCGCAGATCTCGACCCCGTGCTGTTCCAGGTGCCGCACGGCGGCGTCGAAATCATCCACGTAGAAGGCAAGGTGATGCCCGCCGATGTCGCTGTTGCGCGGCGGCACCGTGCGCTGGTCGGGGGCGATGTACTGGAAGATCTCGAAATTGGAGCCGAAGCCGCAGCGCAGAAACACCAGCTTCTTCATCACCGCCCGCGGGTCCACTCGGAGCTGGCGCGCCATCCAGTCGTCCTGCGCCTGGAACGGGCCGAGCTCGTAGACCTTGGTGCAGCCGATCACCTCCACGAAGAAGCGCACCGCGGCGTCGATGTCCGGCACCGTGAAGCCGAAATGGTCGGTGCCCCGGAGGCCGGGCAGGCCGCGGTTCGCCGCGGCGGGGGAGTGCTGATGCTGAAGGCCCATGACCCGACCCGTTGAGAATTGCGGCGCGCGCATCCGGCAGAAGGGGGGGCGGCCGGCGCTTTGCCGCACCGGCAATTCAGGCGCCGGAGCGCTGTCCCCACCCTGTCGAACGATCTGCGCCGTTTCCAGAGCGATACCCAGCGCGGCATACGCTGTCAATCTCATTGTATCCGATGCTGCTTATTTTGCGCTTATAGTTCAATATATATCCTTTGATTGGATACATTTTGCCAGCGTAGTGGCGCCATGGTATCCAATCCGGCGATGGCGCCGCCGCCGCGACGGGGCGGTGCGGGTGGTCCCCAAGGGTACGGATCGGACATGGACAGGCCTGCAGACGGTCAGGAAAAGGAGGCGGGGGTCCGTAGCCATGCCATCGCGGCGGACCTGCGGGCGGGCATCCTGGCGGGGGATTACGCGCCCGGCACCCGCGTGCGGCAGGAGGAACTGGCAGAGCGCTACGGCACCAGCCGCATCCCGGTGCGCGAGGCGCTGCGGGACCTCGAAAGCGAAGGCCTCGTGGTGCTGGTGCCCAATTCCGGGGCCTGGATCGCCAAGACCGACATCAACGAGTGCGTGGAGATCTACAAGATCCGCGAGCGCATCGAGCCCCTCGCCCTCAGCGAGAGCATCCGCCACATGGACGAGGACACCATCGCCCGCCTAGCCGGGCTGTGCGCGCAGATCGAGGCGTCGCAGGAGGTGGAGGAGTTCCTCAAGCTCGACCGCGCCTTCCATCTCCTCAGCTACAAGGCGGCGGGGATGCCGACGCTGCTGGCCATGATCGAGCGGTTCTGGAACACGACCCAGCATTACCGCCGGGCCTATTCCCACGTGATCGGCAAGGACGGGCAGTGGATCATCCATTCCGAGCATCGCCTGATCATGGAGGCGATCCGGCGGCGCGACGCCGTGGATGTGCAGCACCTGCTGGAAAGCCACATCCGCCGCACCCGCCTCCAGCTGCAGGCGCATGACCCCTCCCGCCCGCTCCCGCCCGGGAAATAGGCGGGGCGGGTCCGCCCTTCAGATGCCGGACCAATAGGGCTCGCAGCCCGTGGGCGGCGCAGCGGCGGCTGCGCCATGACGGCGCTTCAGCTCGGCGCAGGCGAAGGCGCGCGCGTCGGCGGGCAGGCGAGTCCCGAACTGGTGAGTGCCTCGCGCGCCCGGCGTCATCGGGCGGTCATGGGCGATGGGGAAAGTGCGGCCGTCTCCCCCACGGGCACGGGTGGACCGGCCCGTCGTGGCGTGCCGGTCCATCGCGCATTGCCTGTTCCAGACCACAGACGGACGGGCCCCGCAGTGAGCCAGATCATTGGATTGTTCCCCACCCCCGTGATGCGGGTGGAAGGCGTGTTCGGTGCCGAGGAGGCGGGCGCGCTGGCGGCCGAGGTGGTTGACGCCACCTCCATGACCAACGCCTATTCGGACCTTCTCTCCCACACCCCCGTGACCGGCGCGGACGCGAACGCGCTGTTCTCCCGGCTCGGGGCCCGGGTGCTGCCCAGCGTGGCGGAATTCGGCGAGGCGCTGTTCGGCGAGGCGCTCACCTGGCGGATCAAGGAAATCTGGGTGAACGTGCTGGAGCCCGGCGGCCACCAGGCCATCCACACCCATGCCAACAGCTTCATTTCCGGCGTGGTCTACCTCACCCCGGCCCACCCCTCCGCCAACATCGTCTTCCACAAGGCGATCGGCGGCAACGGCTTCATCTTCGGCAACACCAATCCCAACGCCCGCATCAATGCCTTCAACGGCGGCAAGTGGGCCATGCCGCAGACCAATGCCGGGGACCTCGTGATGTTTCCCAGCTACCTGCTGCACGAGGTGCCCACCAACCGGGGCGGCCGGCGCATCTCGGTGGCGTTCAATGCCATTCCCGACCGGCTCGACAATTTCGGCTACGCCATCCGCTTTTCCTGATCCCCTTTCCGGCGCGGCGCACCGGCCGGTGCCCCCTTGGAGGAGATGACGATGTCCCACCGCCTGACCCTCGCGGCACTGCTCTCGGGGATGATCATCGGCAGCCTCGCGGCCCCGGGCGCGAAGGCGCAATGCGCCTTCGACCAGTCCGTGCCCAACGCCAACGAGGTGCTGAACGAGCAGCAGCCCGCCGTCGCCATCGATTTCACCGACGAGTTCGAATTGCACGACGTGCGGATCGTGAGCCTCGACGATCAGTCGGTCTGGCCCACCGACTGGGCGCGCGTGGCGCAGCAGGTGCGGCGCACCGAATTCCGCGCCACGAAGCCGCTGCCGCCGGGCAATTACCTCATCGAATGGAATGGCTATCTGCGCCGCCACCACCATGCCGACGGCGGCTCCATCGCCTTCAGCGTGGCGGTTGCGGGCGCGGCTCCGCCGCCGGCCCCAAAGGCAGCGTCGCCAGCAGGCGGCGTGCCTCGGGGCGGGCCGGGTTCGCCCTATCGAGCGCTTCTAGGAGCCGCCGCGCCGCAGCCGGGTCGCTGACGGCCAACTGGCGGGACATGGCCAGCACCGGCAGGTAGGCGGGCTCGAAATCCGGGCTGGTGCGCACCAGATCCACGAGCCGCGGCGCAAGGCTGCCGGCCACGTCGCGCGGGCCGCGGGCGGCAAGGGTGTGCGCGCCCATCTCCAGATAGCCGTCGCGGGCGCGCCAATAGGCGGCCAGGCGCCGCCGGGCCTCCTCGTCGCCGCCATCAAGCACCGCCCCGGGCCGGGGATCGAGGCCGGTGATCAGGGCCAGCAGGCGGTCCGCCGGCCGATCCGCCATGGCATAGGCGGTGCGCGGCGCCGCCGCCGTCACCACTGGGCGGTCGTCGGTGTTGAGCGGGCCGGGGCCGGCGAAGCGGCGCAGTTCGTCCGTGCCGGCGAGATAGAGGCCGAACAGCGCCATGCCGTCGGAAAGATCGAGGGCGTCGAGCCGCCGCGCGAGGCTGCGCTCGCGCACCCGCGCCGCCAGCCAGCCGGCCGGATAGGCCATGGCCTCGCGCCGCCCCACCAGCGCCACCAGCGGCGTTTCCACGCTGAACTGGGCGAGGTAGGCGCTGGCATCGGGAAACACGTCGAGGAAGGTGCGCATGATGACCTTCAGCGTGTCGATATCCAGCTGGTGCAGCGGCAGCCACTGGCAGAACAGCCCGCCCGGCGCGAGCCGGTCGCGGATGGCGGCGAAGTGCTCGCGGGCATAGAGGGCGCCGGAGCCGTCCACGGACGGATGGTAGAGGTCCGCGACGATCACGTCGTAGGGCGCCCCGCCTGCGCGCACGAAGCGCCGGGCGTCGGCCACATGGATGCGGATGTCCGGGTTGCGGCCAAGGTGCGGGGCCGAGCGATCGAACAGGGGAAAGCTCTCCACCACTTCCGGCACCAGCTCCACGCCGTCCGTCACCAGCCCGGGATGGTCCCCGGCGGCGGAAAGGGTGGCGCCCGTTCCCAGCCCCAGGAACAGCGCGCGGTGCGGCGCGGGATGCAGCAGCAGCGGGATGTGCGCCTGGCGATGGTCCGACCGCACGGAGGCGCTGCCGCCCATGCGGAAATGGTTGTTGACCTGGAGGTGGCGGTCCCCGGCGGAATTGCGCACCACGCTCACCGCCGCCATCACCCCGTCGCGGTGCCATTCGAGTGCGCCGCCCACCGGCACCGGCACGAAGCGTAGCGACACCGGCGCCAGCAGCAGGGCCAGCACCGCCGCCAGCGTGAGCCCGCCGCCCGCCAGCGCCAGGCGCGGCCGCAAGGGCAGCACGAGGAGATAGGCGACAGCGATGAGGGCGAAGGCCTGCTTGGCCCCGATCAGCGGCAGCAGCACCGGGCCGAACAGCAGGGGCGCCAGGGCGGCACCGAGGGTGTTGGCCGCCAGCGCCGGCCCGACGCCGCCGATGCGGTCGCTGGCCCGCTGGGCAAGATCGGTGAACAGTGCGCCCATGGCGATGGTGGGCGGGAGGAAGGCGAGGGCCGCGATGGCGAATTCGGCACCCAGGCGCCCCGCCATGGTGGCCGGCAGAAGGTCCTGCAGGCCGGTCAGCACCGTTTGGGACACCCCCAGCACGCCCGCGCCGGCGAGGCTGGCGAGGGCGGTCAGGCTCACCAGCAGGCCGGTGAGCGCCTGCGGGTCGCGCGGCGTGGCCACGCGGGCCCGCAGGGCCGCGCCCAGCGCAGTGCCGGCGAGATAGGCGGCGAGCAGGATGGCGAAGGTGTAGATGGTGTTTTCGAGGATCTGGCTCAGCACCCGCACGGCGAGCACCTCGTAGCCGATGCCGAGCAGGCCGGTGAGGAACAGCGGGGCGAGGGCCGCAAGCAGTGCCGCACCGGGCAGCGCGCGCCGCGAGCGGCGCCCGGCCTCGTCCGTTGCGCCCACCGCCGCGCGTTCCGCACCGGCGTTTACGTCCTTTGCCGCGCGTTCCGCGCCGGCGTTTGCATTCTTCGCCGCGCGTTCCGCGCCGGCTTGCGTCCACATGGCCACGGCACAGACGAAGTTGAGCGCGGCGCATGCCAGCAGGGTGGCGGAAAGGCCCAGGGCGGGGATGATGAGGAAGGCGGTGGCCAGGGTGCCGGCGACTGCGCCGGCGGTGTTGGCGGCATAGACCTGCCCCACCGCCACGCCGCGGGCGACCCGCGGAGCGAGAACGGCCTCCAGCGCCGGCACGGTGGCGCCCATGGCGAGGGTTGACGGCAGCAGCAGCACGAAGGGGAGGGCGAAGGCCACCAGCCATTGGCGCGCGGGCGCCGCATCCACCGGCACCAGCAGGGGAACGAGGTCGCCGACCACGGGCGCCAGCGGGATGAGGACCAGGGCCCACAGGCCGATGGCGATTTCGAACCCGGCATACCACAGCCCCGGCCGGGCGCTTGCGGCGATGCGCCCGCCGAGGGTCACGCTGCCCAGGGCCAGCCCGCCGAACAGGGCCGACATGACGCCAAGGACGGCCACGATCTCGTGGCCGAGGCTGACGGCGAGCATCCGCGTCCAGACGATCTCGTAGCCAAGCCCGGCAAACCCCGACAGCACGGCAACCAGGGTGACAGCGAGGATGCTGCGGGCGGCAGACGGCAGGGATGCGGCCGGCGCGGCCTGTGCTTGGGACATGGACGGACGTGACTTTCCTGAAGCAAAAAGGCCGGGGGCCGTCCTGGCCCCCGGCTTTCGTATCCTGCGCGCGGCGCGTGATCACCCGGAGGGGGCAATCACGCGCCGCGCGACCTCACTTGGCGAGGGACCTCACTTGGCGAGGGACTTCACTTGGCGAGAGAAACCGCCAGTTCCTCGTTGGTCTCCACGAGGAGCTTCGGCTGGTCCGAGACGCGGATGAAGATGGGGTTGGTGTAGAACCACAGGTCCGACCAGCCGGCGACGTCGTAGCTGGAGACCTTCTGGCCGTCGCGCACCACCAGGTGCGAGGGGCAGGCGGCGTCGGTGCAGGGAACGAACGGGCCCTGGGCGGTGTTCTCGGGGTCCCAGTCGTTCAGCGGGTTGCCCTCGGCATCGGTCTCGGCCGGGACGGACGCCGGCAGGTTCGAGCCGCGGACGCGGACGTACATGTTGTTCTGCACGTTCGGGATGGTGACCACCATGGTCCGCTTCGCGCCCCGCGCCTTCCAGTTGCTGGCGCTGAAGGTGGCGATGACCGCCGCCGACGTGTTGGTGCCGGCGGTGTAGTTGGCGCTGTCAGGCGAAACCACGCCGGTCACGTCGCCCTTGATGAACTGCACCTGACGCAGGGTCGGCTTGTTCAGGGGCTCCTGGATGCCGATCTGGGCCAGGGAGGGGTTGTTGAAGGTATAGGGCGAGTTGTTCGTCCCCTGGAGCACGTTCACTTCCAGGGTCAGCTTCACCGACTTGCCGCGGGGGACGACCAGGGTATCGCCCATCTTCACCACGCCGCCACCGAAGGCGCCGACGGCCTGGGCCTTGTAGGTCAGCTCGCCGGTGATGATGTCACCCATCACCGAGTAGGAGTTGCCCGAGCGCACGCCATCGACCACCGCCTGAGGACGCAGGTTCTTGCGGCCCTTGGGACGGGGCACGTAGAGCTTCTGGTACTCGCCGGGGTAGAAGTCGTTGGTGCTGCCCTGCTCATAGATGCTGAAGGCGCCGCGGTTGTGCCAGTCGGAGCTGGCGAAGAAGAACCAGTTGCGGCCTTCGCCCAGCAGCGCGTCCCACACGCCGCCGATCTTGGCGGCATAGATGCCGGTGCCGCCGAAGGTGGTCACGCCCACCGAATCGCAGCCCGAGCCGCAGAAGTTGGCGCGGTATTCGCCACGATTGTTGCTGGCCTGGTGGCCGGGCTGGCTTTCGAAGCCCACGGCGACGGTGGGGCCGGCATTGTTGAAGTCACGCAGGTGCTCGATATTGAACCCGTTGTTGCCGTTCGGGTTGAACACGCCGGCACGCTCCAGGTGGGCGGGCACGTAATAGCTGTCGAGCGGGTAGTTGTCCTGCAGCCACTTCACGCTGGGGACAGCCTTGTTCTTGTGGTTCGTGGTGCCCGCACCGGTGCCGCTGGCGTTGGCGACCTTGCCTTCCCAGTTGTGGTTCGGCGCGCCGAGGCCGGTGTCGGTGTCCGAGCGGTCGAAGCGATATTCGAATTCGGCCACGGCGCTGGCGTCGCCGGTGTCCTTGGTCTTGTTCTTGCCGAACACGCCCTTGCTGATGGCGTTCTCGGGCTTCTGGTTGCCGATGACGGCCATGGAGGTGTGCTCGTGGCCGGGCACGTTGGTCTCGACCGCCGCATAAAGCATGGGCTGGTTGAGTTCCTTGGCGAGCCGGATGAGCTCGGGGAAGATGATCTCTTCCGCGCTCTGCCAGCGCCACATGGAGCGGTGGCCCTGCGAGGTCGCGGTGTTGCCCTTGATGACGAGGCCTTCGACCTGGTCGAAGAAGCGGCCGGTGCCGGAGGTGGAACCGTCGCCTTCCGGATCGTCGATGCGGCAGTCACGCGGGCTCGACCCACCGTGGTCCGCGGAACCCAGCCATTCGAGGCCGTAGCTCTCGACGGCCTTCTTCACCATGGTCTCGACCGACGAGCGGCCGTCCGAGCACGGCGTGTGATTGTGGAAATCGCCCGCCATGTAGCTGTCGGCGAACGCCGGCGTCGTGGTGACCGCACCGACACCGCCGGCAACGGCGAGGACCGAGGCCCCCGCGATAAGCTGATGCTTCAGCATCCCGCCCTTCATGCTCCAACCCCTTGAATAAACGGATGCCCAGTGATCCGTTTGCGCTCTACTAGCGACCTTCTGTGACTACCTCCTGAAGCTTTGATGACGCCGCCGGAAGTGAGCCGGATAACAGTTTTGCCGACCATCGGTCGGAAATACTTGTGGTTGCAAGGTTTGTTGGCGATCGATGGAATCGTCTCCCGCTGTCATCAACCCGACACCGGTCGCCGGGTAGGTGATGCGCCGCCGCCAGATGGCGCGCGCTTCCGGCTATTTCTTGCCGGCTATTGATCGGGGGCTGGGAAGGTCTTGACGGGAACGGGCAAGGAATCTGCCGCGGCGGGCGGCAGCGATGCGCAGCGCCCCGACGGCGGGCGGACGGGTCGGAGCTGGCTGCGGCGGCTGGTGGCCGAGCCGCTGGTTCAGTTCATGGCCCTGGGCGCCATGATCTTCGCGGCCCATGCCGCCGTCACGCCCCCGGTCAGCAAGGAACGGCTGATCGAGGTGACGCCCGAAGTGCGCGAGGCCATCGTCGGGGCCTTCAAGTCGTCGCATGAAGGCCGCGAGCCTGGCGCCGACGAATATGCCAAGCTCGTCGACGTCTGGATTCTCAACGAGATCACCTTCCGCGAGGCGCTGGCGCAGGGCCTCGACAAGGGTGACGAGATGATCCGCGACCGCATCGTCCACAAGATGCGGCTGCTCGTCTTCAACGGCGTTGAGGTGAAGGAGCCCACGCGGGAGGAACTCGCCGCCTGGTATGAAAAGCGGCGGAAAAATTACGACATCCCGGATACGGTGAGCTTCATCGCGGTGCCCTTCACCGGCCCGAAGGCCGAGGAGAATGCGCGCGCGGTGCTGGAGCAGATTCTCGCCGGCACGGAGCCGGAAGAAGTGCAGATGCGCGCCCTCATCTATGGCGAGCGTCCCCCGGCCACCTTGGAGCCCTCCCTTGGAAAGCCGTTCGTGGAGCAGCTCATCGCCGTTCCCGAGGGGGAATGGCGCGTATTGCAGTCGCAGGCCGGCTGGCACGTGGTGCGCCTCGACAGCTATTCGCCCGGCCGCAAGGTGGACCTGGACGAGGTGGGCGCGCAGGTGGCGCAGGCCTGGAAGGACGAGCGCCGCCGTATCCTCGCCATCGCCGCCACCCGCGACCTGGGCAAGGCCTATGTGATCCGGCGCAGCGAGCCATGACCCGCATCATCAGCCGCACCCTGGTCCCGGCGATCCTCCGCCGCCTGGTCGCCGCAGTGCTGGGCCTGGCGGGCGTCCTGCTGGCTCCCGCCGCCCTCGTGCCGGTGTCGGGGACGGCGCAGGCCCATGAGGCGAGCATGGCGGTCATCACCCTGCGGGAGATCGCCCCCGGCCGCTATATCGGGCAGTGGACCATGCCGCCGGTGGACCCGACGCTGCAGCCCATCTTTCCCGCCCATTGCAAGTGGCAGCCCCCGGAACTGGTGTGCGGCGATCGCGGGCTCATCGGCCGCATCAGCTTCATGGGCCTCGGCAGCAAGCAGTCGGTGGCGACCATCCGCGTCATTCCCCGCGAGGGGCCGCTGGAGGCCTATACGGTGAGCGCCGCGAAGCCGACGATGATGGTGGCCCGCAACCCGGGCACCGATCTCGCCATCTGGGCCGACCTTGCGGACACCTACGTCAACCTCGGCATCGACCACATCCTGCGCGGCATCGACCATCTCCTGTTCGTGCTGGGCCTCATCTGGATCGTGAAGGGCGGCTGGAAACTGGTGAAGACCATCACCGCCTTCACCGTGGGCCATTCCATCTCGCTGGCCGCCGCCACCTTCGGCTGGGTGGGGGTGCCCGAGCAGCCGCTGAATGCCGCCATCGCCTTGTCCATCGTCTTCGTCGGCGTGGAGATCGTGAAGCTCCAGCGCGGCGAGGCGGGCCTGACGGCGCGCTATCCATGGAGCGTGGCCTTCGCCTTCGGCCTGCTGCACGGGCTGGGCTTCGCCACCGCCCTCACCACCCTGGGCATCCCGCAGGCCACGCTGCCCATCGCCCTCCTGTTCTTCAACGTGGGCGTCGAGATCGGCCAGCTGGCCTTCGTCATGGCGGTGCTGGCCCTCATCTGGGCGCACCGGCAGGCCAAGGCGCTGCTGCCCCGCTGGGGCGCGGCCATCCCCGCTTATGTCATCGGCAGTGTTGCGTCCTACTGGTTCCTCATCCGCATCTGACTTCCTCCGCCGGTCCGCCTGCGCGGCGGCCGGCGTTTCTCTCTCACCGACGGACGTTCGAGATGAAATCCTCCAAGCTCAACCCGGCCCTGCTGCTCGCCGGCCTGCTCGCTTCCATCCCGCTCTCGCCGGCCCTGGCCCATACGGGTTCCGGCGTGGCCGTCGGCCTCGAAAGCGGCTTCCTGCACCCGATCACCGGGCCGGACCACCTGGTGGCCATGGTGGCGGTGGGCCTGTGGGGCGCCCAGCTGGGCAACCCCGCCATCTGGATTCTTCCCGTCACCTTCCCGCTGGTGATGGCGGTGGGCGGCCTGATCGGCATCATGGGCATCGACCTGCCCTTCGTGGAGCCCATCATCGCCCTGTCCGGCGTCGCCCTGGGCCTGATGGTGGCGCTCAGCGTGCGGCCGCCGATCTGGGCTGCCGCCGTGCTGGTGGGCATCTTCGCCGTCTTCCACGGCTATGCCCACGGCCGCGAGCTGCCGGACGCGGCGGATGCCATCGCCTATGCGGTCGGCTTCGTGGTGGCCACCGGCATGTTGCACCTGGTGGGCATCCTGCTGGGCGTGCTGGTGCGCTGGGAAGCCGGCGCCAAGGCGGTGCGGGCCTGCGGCGCGGCCATCGGCTGCGTCGGCGTGTATTTCCTTCTCGGCTCCATCGGGATCATCGAATGAAGCGTCTTGTGAGGCGTATCGGAACGGTCGGCGCCCTCGCCCTCGCGGGCGTCTGCGCGCCGACCCTCGCGCAGGCCCATCTGGTGGACACGCGGCTCGGCGATTTCTATTCCGGCGCGCTGCATCCATTGACCGATTTCGAGCAGGTGCTGCCCTGGATCGCGCTGGCGGTGCTGGCCGCCTTCCAGGGGCCCGAGCGGGGCCGGTGGGTCATCGTCGCCTTTCCGCTGGCGCTGCTGGCCGGCGGCGTGGCGTCGCAGGTCCTGCCGCCCCTGCCGTTCTCATCGGCGGTGGGGCTGTTCTTCGTCGCCCTCATGGGGCTGGCGGTGGCGGTACAGGCATCGGTTCCCCAGCCGCTGTTGATCCTCGCCGCGGTGTGCATCGGTCTGCTGCATGGCTACCAGAATGGCGAAGCCATGGTGGCGAGCACGGACCGGCTGCTGTTCCTGTCGGGCGTGACGGTGGTGGGCTACGCCTTCGTCACGCTGGGAACCGGTGGGGCGATCGCCTTCCTGCGGGGGGCCGGCGGCTGGCGGCCCATCGCGCTGCGGGCGGCGGGAAGCTGGGTGTCAGCGGTGGGCATCATGGTGCTCGGCCTGCACCTTGTGAGCCGCGGCGTCAGCTGAAGCCGGCGGGCCGGCGGTTGCCGCCTCCGGCCGGGGGCGGTTGCCGGCGCTCCCGGCGGCGCCGGCCTTGCCGCCGAACCCATTGTCCGGCCTCGCGAATGGGCAGGGGCGCCGCAACCTCAGGTGCGGTGTTGATCCGGCGAGGTAGACAGGGGTGCGGCGGCTGTGCATGTTAGCCGCGCTCGGGACAGGGCGCCTTCGGCTGCCCCGTCGCAGCAGGTGTGTCGGAGGTGTCGCGTGGCGCAGGGCGAGGGCCGAAGGGGCGAGATTCTCGAGGTGATCGCCGACGAAGCGTCGATTGATCCGGCCATCGTGGACGCGGACACGAGCGTGGCGGATCTCGGCATCGGCTCCCTCGATCTCATCGAGCTGATCTTCAAGATCGAGGAGCGGTTCGGCATCGAGATTCCCTCGGAGGGACCGCTGGAGAATACGGACGTGAAGGTGTTCGAGCTTCTCGACCACGTCCAGAAGCTGATCGACGCCAAGTCCGGCGATGCCGTGGCCGGCAAGGTCACGCCGGCGCAGACCCCTTCATGATGCGTCGCGTGGCCATTACGGGCCTGGGCGCAGTCTCGGCCCTGGGGCTCGGCCTGCCGGCCCATCTGTCCGGGTTGCGCGAGGGGCGGGTGGGCATCGCGCCCCTCACCCTCGTGGGACCGGACAAGGTGAAGGCCCGCCAGGCCGGCGAGGTGCCGGGCTATGTCGCCGAGGCGCATTTCGAGGCCCGCCAGCTGGGCGTGCTCGACCGTTCGAGCCAGTTCGCCCTCCTGGCCGCCCGCGAGGCCATGGGGCAGGCCGCCGGGGCGCTGGATGGCGTGGCGGCGGAGCGGGCCGGGGTCATTTTTGGCGCCGCGGTGGGGTGCCACTCCCTGGAGGAAGGCTACCAGCGCATCCTGGTGGATGGCGCGCGCCCCCATCCCTTCACGGTGCCGCGGTCCATGCCGTCGTCGGCCGCCAGCCAGATTTCCATGGCCCACCGCATCCTCGGGCCCAGCTTTGCCACCGCCTCGGCCTGCTCCTCCGCCTCCCATGCCATGGGCCTTGCGTTCCACATGGTGCGCGCGGGGTTGCTGGATGCGGCTGTCACCGGGGGCTGCGAGGCACCCCTCACCCTGGGCATGGTGAAGAGCTGGGAGGCGCTGCGCGTGCTGTCCGCCGACACCTGCCGGCCCTTCTCCAGGGATCGCTCCGGCCTGGTGCTCGGGGAGGGCGCCGCCGTGGTCGTGCTGGAGGACATGGAGCGCGCCCGCGCGCGCGGCGCCACCATCCTGGCGGAGGTCATCGGCTTCGGCATGAGCGCGGATGGCGCCGACCTGACCGCCCCCGATGCCGCCAGCGCCGGCCGCGCCATCGCCGCCGCCCTCGCCGATGCGGGCATCTGCGGCGCGCAGGTGGATTATGTGAATGCCCACGGCACCGGAACCGTGCTCAACGACAAGACCGAAACCGCCGCTTTGCGCGCCGTGCTGGGTGCGCGGCTGGACGCGATTCCCGTCTCCTCCACCAAGTCCATGACCGGCCATTGCCTCGGCGCCTCGGGCGGGCTGGGCGTGGTGGCATCGGTGCTGGCGCTGACGGAAGGCTTCGTGCCCCCCACCATGAATTTCCGCGCGGCGGACCCCGAATGCGCGCTGGACTGCGTGCCCAACGCCGCCCGGGCCGCAGCGCCGCAGGTGGTGCTGGTGAACGCCTTCGCTTTCGGCGGGCTCAACGCCGTGCTGGCCCTGCGCGCCGTGGGCTGAGGGCGCCGCCCCGCATATCTTCCCGCGTCTCGCCTGCGTTTTGGCCGTCCCCATAGGGGCGGGCCGGATGTGTCGCATTCGGCCGATCCGGCTTCAGCACCGCGCGGGCATGGGCAGAGGGGTGGCCGCGGGCCGTGGTGCGGCCGCCATGGCGTGCCGCACCACTCAAATCGGGTCCCGGGCGGGCCCGCCCTCAGGCGATGGTGAGGGCGATCTCCCCCACGCCCTCCACGCCGCCCGCCAGATGATCGCCCTTCACCAGCGGGCCGACACCGGCCGGCGTTCCGGCGAAGATGAGGTCGCCGGGGGCGAGGCGGAACAGGGTGGACAGGATGGCGATCATCTCCGGCACTTTCCAGATCATCTGGTTGAGGTTGCCGTCCTGCTTCAGCACGCCGTTCACATTCAGGAAGATGCGCCCGGCGGCGGGGTGGCCGGTGGTCTCCGCCGGCACCAGGGCCGAGCAGGGCGCGGCGTCCTCGAAGGCCTTGCCGGTTTCCCACGGGCGCCCCGCCTTCTTGGCTTCGCCCTGCAGGTCGCGCCGGGTCAGGTCCAGGCCCACGCCATAGCCGAACACGCAATCCAGGGCGCGTTCCACCGGAATGTCCTCGCCGCCGGACTTCAGCGCCACCACCAGTTCCACCTCGTGGTGCAGGTCGTGCGTCATCTTCGGATAGGCGATGGTGGAGCCCGAGGGCACCAGCGTGTCGGGATTCTTCTGGAAGAAGAAGGGCGGCTCCTTGCTGGGATCGTGGCCCATCTCCACCGCATGGTCGGCAAAATTGCGGCCGACGCAGTAGACGCGATGGACCGGGAACAGGTCCGCGCTGCCGGCAACGGCAAGGGTGGGGATGGCCAGAGGCGGGAAGACGTAGCTCGGCATGGAACGCTCCGGGAAAGGATGCACCTGAATACGGCGCGGCCGCCGCCGGGGAAAGAGGCGAGGCCGATGGGGCGCGCCCGCCGGCCGACTTTGCGCTCCCTGCGCCGGGCCACGGCTTCCCGCCGGGCCGACCTTGCAGTCTTTGCCGCGCGCATCCGCCCGCAGCATGCGGCGGCGGCCTGAGCGCCGCCGCCGCATGGCACGAAGGGGTCGGAGCGCCCCTGCGCCGCGCGCTATTGCGCGGCGACGCCGGTGCCGATGGGGCAGGAGACGCCGGTTCCGCCGAGCCCGCAATAGCCGTTGGGGTTCTTCGCCAGATACTGCTGGTGGTAGCCTTCCGCGAAGTAGAACGGCCCGAGGTCGGCGATCTCCGAGGTGATGGGGCCGAAGCCCTTCGCCTTCAGTGCCGGGGCATAGCGCGCCTTTGCCGCTTCCGCGGCGGCACGCTGCACGGCGTCGGCCACATAGATGCCGGACCGATACTGGGTGCCCACGTCATTGCCCTGGCGCATGCCCTGGGTGGGATCGTGGGATTCGAAGAAGAGCTTCAGCAATTCGTCGTAGGACACCAGCTTGGGGTCGTACACCACCAGCACCGCCTCGGTATGGCCGGTGCGGCCGGAGCAGACCTCCTCATAGGTGGGGTTGGGGGTGATGCCGGCCACATAGCCGACGGCCGTGGCCCACACGCCCTCCTGCTGCCAGAACTTGCGCTCCGCGCCCCAGAAGCAGCCGAGGGCGAACACCGCCGTCTCGAAGCCGTCGGGATAGGGCCCCTTCAGCGGGTGCCCGGTCACGAAATGCACGTCGGCGGTGGGAAGGGGGTCGCTGCGCCCGGGCAGGGCATCGGCGGCGGTGGGCAGATCGAGGGACTTCTTCAGCCAGAACATGGCGGGCTCCTCGCAGCCCCGGCGCCGGGCATGGGACACCGGCGGGGGCGGAAACAGGATGATGGAAACGCCGCGGCTCCATAGGGGCGGATCGCGCTCTAAGGGTCGCGGCCGGACCCCCAATATGGGGATGCATCCTGTGCTGCGCGAGGGGGAGGCCCTCAGCCGACCTCGAAGCGCGAGCGCTCGCGCACCCGTCCCAGGGTCAGCAGCATCACCCCCAGCACCACCAGCAGAAGGAAGGCGGGCAGCGACAGGAGCGGCAGCAGGACCCCGTTCCAAACGGTTGGAAAGCCGGCGCGACCCGACGCCTCCGCGCGTTCGAGGCTCGCCGGCGCGAGCGCGAACCAGGCGTCCCCGGCCGATGTGAACACGAGGGCGGAAGCCGCAATGGAACGTGTGCCGTCCACGATCAGGGCCACGAAGCCGCCGGCAAGCAGCCAGAAGCCGACGAAACGGAGCAGGAAACGGATCATGGCCGGCGCCGGCCCTCCTTGTCTGTGTGCCCGGGCCGAAGCCCGCGGTCCGGTTTAGGCAAGATCGCCGCGCAATGCACCTGGCTTGTGCATTCCTGGCGCCTGGGGAGGCGCCGGGCTTGTGCATTCCTGGCGCCTGGGGAGAGGCGCCGGGCTTGCGCATTCGCAGGGCGCGGGGGTGCCAATCGTCGAAGACCCCTTGAAGCCGGCGCCCGGGTTTGCTTCCATCAGGCCATGAGCACGGGCCTCATCGAAATCCGCAGGGCCAAGACCGGCGATGCCAAGGCGATCGCGGCGGTGCATGACGCGGCCTGGCGTGGCGCCTATCGCGGCCTCATCCCCGGGGTGGAGCTGGAGCGCATGGTGGAGCGGCGCGGCCCGCGCTGGTGGGATGCCGCCATCCGCCGCGGCAGTCGGCTTTCGGTGCTGCTGGTGGGGGACGACCTTGCTGGCTACGTGAATTTCGGCGGCAACCGGGCCAAGAGCCTGCCCTATGGCGGCGAGATCTACGAGATCTACCTCCAGCCGCTTTACCAGGGCCTCGGCTTCGGCCAGCGCCTGTTCTCCGCCGCCCGGCGCGACCTTGCCCTTGCCCGGCTCGAAGGTCTCGTGGTGTGGGCGCTGGCCGACAACGAGAAGGCGGTGGGCTTCTACAAGGCGCTGGGGGGGCAACCGGTCGCATCCTCCGTGGAGCAGTTCGGCTCGAAATCGCTGGACAAGATCGCCTTTGCTTGGCAGCGGTAGCGCCCGAGCGGGCATCCGTCCGCTCGGTCTTAGGCCATCAGCGGGCACCCGCCCGCTCGGTCCCGAGCTTCGCGCGTCGCCCACGGTGGCGCGGTACGGGCGATCGTCCGTGCGGACCGTCAGCTTCCAAGCGAGTGTCACATGCGCATTGATGCGATCCCGATCGGCAAGAACCCTCCTGATGACGTGAATGTCGTGATCGAGGTGCCCATCGGCGGCGAGCCCATCAAGTACGAGATGGACAAGGCGGCTGGCACCCTGTTCGTGGATCGCTTCCTTTATACCGCCATGCGCTATCCCGGGAACTACGGCTTCATTCCCCACACCCTGTCGGGCGATGGCGACCCCTGCGACGTGCTGGTGGCCAACACCCGCGGCATCGTGCCCGGCGCCGTCATCAGCTGCCGCCCGGTGGGCGTGCTGCTCATGGAAGACGAGGGCGGCCAGGATGAGAAGATCATCGCGGTACCGTCTTCGAAGCTGACCAAGCGCTATGACGGCGTCGAGAATTTTTCCGACCTCCCCGACATCACGCTGAAGCAGATCGAGCATTTCTTCGAGCACTACAAGGATCTGGAGCCCAACAAGTGGGTGAAGATCGTGCGCTGGGGCGATGCCGCGGAAGCCAAGAAGCTCATTCTCGAAGGCATCGAGCGGGCCAAGGCCGAAAAGGTCGGCTGAGGCGCTGCCCCCGGGGCGTGTGCGCCCCTCTGGAGCGGGCATCGGCCCGCTCCTTTTCTTTTGAGCGGGCCGGTGCCCGCTCCTTGGTTTTTGAGCGGGCCGGTGCCCGCTCCTTGCGGTTCCGGGGGCAGGCGGTTGCCGGCTCCGGCGCTATGCCGGGACGGTCGCCGCGGCGATGAGCCGCCGGACTTCCGGCAGGCAGGACCCGCAATTGGTGCCGGCCTTCAATTTCTCCCCCACCATGGCGGCGTCGAGCGCCCCGGCCGTGATGGCCTCCATGACGGCCCCGCGCGCCACGCCGAAGCAGGCGCACACGAGCGGGCCGCCGTCCTGCCGTGCGCCGGCGCGCCGCCCGGAAAGCACGAGGCGACGGTCGGCGGCCGAAACCGTCAGCTCCGGCAGCAGGCCCTTCAGCGCGTCCCAGGCGGGACGATGCCCCGCCGGGCTGCAGAACACCGCGAAATCAAGCCGCCCGGCGCTGTCGAAGGCGGCGGCGCGGAACAGGCCGGCGGGGGCATCCGTCAGCTCGGCCACGTCGGCGGGCCCGCAGGCGGCCACCCACGCGGCCCAGTCCTGAGGTCCGGCCTCCCCCGCCACCCGCCAGCCGAAGCCGCCCTCCAGCGCCGCCCGCGCCCACCACAGGCCATGGGGAAGCGCCATGTCGCGCCGCGCCAGCACGAAGCCTTCGAACCGGGCGGCATGGGGGGCGATGGCCACCGGCGTCGCCTTCGCATCCGGCTGGCCGGAGACTGGGTCGGTGACAGTATGGACCAGCGCGCCCACCCGCCCGTGGGAGGCGGTGGCGTCGCTCCAGTGGATGGGGGCGAACAGGGTGCCCGGCGCCTGCCCGGCATCGTGCCGCACCTCCAGCACCGCCGCCCCGTGGGCGCTCCACACCCGCGCCAGCGTCCCCTCCGCCAGG
Organism: Xanthobacter sp. AM11; assembly: GCF_047444035.1. Lineage (NCBI taxonomy): Bacteria > Pseudomonadati > Pseudomonadota > Alphaproteobacteria > Hyphomicrobiales > Xanthobacteraceae > Xanthobacter > Xanthobacter sp. AM11. Next base: position 112,066 of record NZ_JBLAOA010000001.1, on the reverse strand, counting down.
CCCAGCCGGGCGGCGTCGTCCGGGTGCACGGCTACGAACGGTGCTGGGATGTGGGAGCCGAGCCGGGGCGAAAGGCCGGTCCGGGTCATGGTGTGCCACTGGTCGCGGATGCGGCCGGTGTTCAGCAGGAAGGGGAAGGCCGCCGTCGTCGCGGCCGCCGCCGCCGGGCGCGGGACGATGAAGCGGGCCCGCCGGTCGGCGGTGAAATAGCCGCCCTGCGCGAACAGGCGCGCGGTGCCCTCCCGGCGCCCGGGCGGCGCCGGCCACTGCACCGGGGCGAAATCCTGGTAGTGCGCGTCGGGCAGGTCCGCGAAGGCGGAAATGTCGAAATCGCGGGTGCCATCGTTCTCGAAGCCGGAAAGGGCGGCGTGCTCGCGGAAGATGTCTGCCGGCCCCCGCCAGTCGAAGGCGGCGCCGTGGCCCAGGCGGCGGGCGACGCCGGCGATGGCCCACCAGTCCGGCCGCGCCTCCCCCGGCAGGGCGAGAAACGGGCGCTGGCGCGAGATGCGCCGTTCGGAATTGGTGACGGTGCCGTCCTTCTCGCCCCAGGCGGCGGCGGGCAGCATCACATGGGGGCGGCAGGCGGCGGTGTCGTTGCGGGCGACATTCTCCGACAGCACGAAGAGATCGAGCCGGGCGAGGGCCCGGCGCACCGCATCCGCCTCGGGCAGGCTGACGGCGGGGTTGGTGCCCATCACCCACAGCGCCTTGATCTCGCCGCGTCCGATGGCGGCGAACATGTCCACCGCCTTCAGCCCCTCGTGGGCGGCCATGTGCGGCGCACCCCAGAAGCGGCGCACCCGGTCCACCTCCTCCGGCGCGAAGCCCATGTGGGCGGCGAGCTGGTTGGCAAGCCCGCCCACCTCGCGCCCGCCCATGGCGTTGGGCTGGCCGGTGAGGGAGAAGGGGCCCATGCCCGCGCGGCCCATGCGGCCGGTGGCCAGGTGGCAGTTGAGGATGGCGCTGACCTTGTCGGTCCCCGCCACCGACTGGTTCACCCCTTGCGAATAGCAGGTGACGGTGCGCCCGGTGGCGGTGAACAGGGCGAAGAAGCGTTCCACGTCGTCGGTGGCAAGGCCGCAGGCGCGGGCGGTGGCGGCGGCGTCCGGGGCTGCGGCGCGGGCGGCCGCCAGCGCCGCCTCGAACCCGGCGGTGTGGTCGCGCACATAAGCGGCATCGAAGGCGGCGCTCCGGGCCAGATGCACCAGCAGGCCGGAAAACAAGATGGCGTCGGTGCCGTGGGCAAGGGGCAGGTGCAGGTCCGCCTCCGCCGCGGTCTCGGTGCGGCGCGGGTCGATGACCACCAGCCGCGTGCCCCGCGCCCGCCGCGCCGCCTCCATGCGCCGGAACAGCACCGGATGGCACCAGGCGGCGTTGGCGCCCACCAGCACGATGAGGTCGGCGGCCTCCAGGTCCTCATAGGCCCCCGGAACGGTGTCCGAGCCGAAGCCGCGCTTGTGCCCGGCCACCGAGGAGGACATGCACAGGCGGGAATTGGTGTCCACGTTGGCGGTGCCCAGGAAGCCCTTGGCCAGCTTGTTGGCGGCGTAATAATCCTCGGTCAGGAGCTGGCCGGAGAGATAGAAGGCGACGGCGCCGGGGCCGTGGGTGTCCAGCACCGTGCGCAGGCCCGCCGCCACGTGGTCCAGCGCGTCGTCCCAGCTCGCCGGCGCCAGCACGCCGTCGGCGCCGCGCACCATGGGGTGGAGGAGGCGCGTGGCGAGGCCGATCGTTTCCCCCAGCGCCGCGCCCTTGGAGCACAGGCGGCCGAGATTGGCGGGGTGGTCGCCATCCCCCTGGATGAGGGCGCCGCCAGTGCCGTCCGGGGTGGCCCGCACGCCGCAGCCGACCCCGCAATAGGGGCAGGTGGTCTTCACCGAGGCAGGGGAGGCGAGGGGGGCGTTCATTCGGGGCGTTTCCTGCCTGAGGCCGGCATAGGGTTCAATATACGTCGGCCTGGTAGCGGCCGGCGGTCTTCAGGTCGGCCACGAAGCGGGCCGCGGCTTCTTCGGAAAGCCCGCCATGGGTGGCGGCAATGGCGGTGACGGCCGCCTCCACGTCCTTCGCCATGCGCTTGGCATCGCCGCAGATGTAGAAATGCGCGCCGGCCTGAAGCCACGCCCACAGCTCCGCACCGGCCTCGCGGATCTTGTCCTGCACATAGACCTTGCGCTCGCCGTCCCGCGACCAGGCGGTGTCGAGGCGGGTGAGCACGCCCGCCACCCCGAGGCCGGACAGCTCGTCCTCATAGAAGAAATCCGTGTCGCGCCGCTGGTGGCCGAAGAACAGCCAGTTGCGCCCCGGCGCCCCGGTGGCGAGGCGATCGAGCAGGAAGGCGCGGAACGGGGCGATGCCGGTTCCCGGCCCCACCATGATCACGTCCCGCGCGGGGTCCTGCGGCAGGCCGAAGCCGTGCGCCTTCTGAATATAGGCATTCAGGCGCGTGCCCGGCGCCAGGCGCGTGCCGAGGAAGGTGGAGGCGACGCCCAGCCGGGTGCGCCCGGCGAGGTCGAAGCGCACCGCATCCACGGTCAGGGTGAGCCGGCCGGGGGTGGCGCGGGGGCTGGAGGAGATGGAATAGAGCCGCGGCTGGAGCGGTTCCAGGCACTCGATGAAGGCTTCCGGGTCGGGCCGGATGCCGGGGAATTTCTGCAGCGCCGCCAGCACGTCGAGCGTCGCGGCGTCGCCGTCTGGGTCCTCGCCGGCGGCCAGCGCGCGGGCCTTGGCGCGGCGCTCCCCGCCCATCAGGTAGGAGGCGAGGGTGAAGAGGGCGTCGGGGGCGGACTTCAGGCACACCTCGCGGGCGAGCACCTCGCCCAGGGTCTTGTCGGCAATGGGGAAGTGCGCCGTGGCATGGAGCGCGGCGAGCACCTGCTCCACCAGTTCGGGATCGTTCACCGGGAACACGCCGAAGCTGTCGCCGGCCACATAGTCGATGCCCGAGCCGGCAAGGTCGAACTCGATGTGCCACGTCTCCTTCCCGGAGCCCGGCTTGTTGAGGCGGGTGCGGCCGAGGAAGGTGACCTCGCCGGGATTCTCCCGGGTTCCGGCGACCGCCGGCGAAGGGGTGGCGGGCGTCGCGATCGCCGGCGCCGCCGCCGCGGGGATGGGGGCAGCGGCCGTCTCGTCTGCCAGCAGCTTCAGCATGCGCAGCGTCTCCTTGCCGCCGGGGGCGCAGAGATTCAGCTTGGTCTCGCCGCCGGTGGCCAGCGCCTTGGCGTAGGTTTCGCACACATAGCCGCACTGGCCGCAATCCTGCTGGGCCATGGCCGCCATCATGCGGCGGGGCAGGGCCTTGCCTTCCGCCAATTTCATGCGCTCGGCCAGCGGCATGGCCGGGTCGTGCCAGGGCGCGCCGTCGTCCTCCTCCACCGCCGCGGGCAGGTCCGGCATGAGGGCCGCGGCGTCGCCGGGCGACAGGGCCATGGCGGCGGGGGCCTGGTCGGCGGAGAGGATGGCGGCGAAGAAGCCGTTCAGCCAGGCGCGCTGCTCGCCGGTGAAGGGCGCGCTCTCCGGCAGGATGGGCACGTGGGGGATGCGGGTCTGGAGGCTCATGGTGCGTCTCTCAATCCGTGGGCGCGCCAGCGGCGCGGAGTCCGGCGCGGGGCCTCGCGACGGCGGCGCGGTCGGCGCCGGCTTGCGGGCGTGCGGCTGCGGCGGCCGGCGGCAGGGGGGACGGGCGTTCGCTCACGCCGCCGCCTCCTGTTCCGCCAGCGCCTTCAGGGCCTCGATATCGAGGCGGCGGGTGAACTGGGCGAACGCCTCGCCCTCCGCGCGGTGGGCGAGCCAGGATTTCAGCAGGCGCTCCACCACCAGGGGGGCGTCCTGCGCCTTCACGTCGCGATAGATTTCGCGGGCGATGGCGGCCTGGCTGCCGAAGCCGCCGCCGACGAAGAGGTGATAGCCGTCCACCGTGTCGCCGTCGTCATTGACCGGGACCCGCGCGCCGATGAGGCCGATGTCGCCGATATAGTGCTGGGCGCAGGAATTGTGGCAGCCGGTGACATGCACGTTCACCGGCCCGTCCAGCGCCAGGCGCGCCTCGCAATGGGCGAGGATGGCGCGGGCCGTGCCCTTGGTATCGGCGGCGGCGAAGCGGCAGCCCTTCGATCCGGTGCAGGCGACGATGCCCGCCTGCAGCGGCGTCGCCTCGGTGGAAAGGCCAAGGGCCGCGATGGCGGCGCAGGCCTCCTTCACATGGGCTGCGGCAATGCCGGAGATCAGCAGGTTCTGCCAGACGGTGAGGCGGATGTCGCCATCGCCGAGGCGGGCGGAAATGTCGGCAAGGCCGTGCATCTGCGCCGCCGTCATCCGTCCTGCGGGCAGGCCCACGCCAATATAGCTCAGCCCCGCCTGCCGCTGGGGGTGGACGCCCAGATGGGCGAGGCGGTCCGGCTCCGCGCGGGGCAGCACCGCCGCGGCCGGCACGCGGGCGAGGGGGCGGCCCAGCTTGTCCTCGACCCGCGCCAGGAAGCCGTCGAAGCCCATGGCGTCGAGCACGTATTTCAGGCGCGCCTTCCGGCGGTCGGTGCGGTCGCCGGTGTCGATGAACACGCGCACGATGGCGGCGGCCACCTCGGTCGCCTCGGCGGGGCGCACGACGACGCCGGTGTCGCGGGCGAAATCCTTGTGGCCGGTGATGCCGCCCAGGGCGAGGCGCAGCCACACGCCGCCGGGAATGCCGAAGCCGTCCTCAACCTCCACCGCCTGGAAGCCGATGTCGTTGGTATCCTCCAGCGCGCCGATGAGGCCGGCCCCGTCGAACGCCACGTTGAACTTGCGGGGCAGGCCGTACATGTCGCGGTTGTTGAGGATGTAGTGATGCCACTCGTGCGTCAGCGGGCGGGTGTCGATCAGCTCCTGCCGGTCGATGCCGGCGGTGGGGGTGCCGGTGACGTTGCGGATGTTGTCGGCGCCCGCGCCCCTGGCCGTGAGCCCGAGGTCCACCAGCCGCTCCAGCACGGCGATGCCGTCGGTGGCGGGAATCTCGCGGATCTGCAGGTTGGCGCGGGTGGTGATGTCGGCATAGCCGCCGCCATGGGTGGAGGCGATGTCGGCAACGCCGCGGAACTGCCAGTGGGTGAGGATGCCGCCGGCAATCCGCATGCGGCACATGTAGCTGTCCTGTGCCGGGGCGACATGGAACAGGCCGTGATATTTCCAGCGCAGGAGATCGGGCCCCTTGGGAAAGGTGCCCTCGCGCGCGGCGGCCCGCATGCGGTCGTAGCTGTCGAGCCCCAGCTCCTCGCGCTTGGCCTTCTCCTCGGGGGTGAGCTTCCGGCCTTCCGCCTCGAAGCGGGCCATGGCCTGGTGGCTTGCCGCGTCGGGGCCGGTGGTCGCGGCGGCGTCGCCTGGCGCGGCCGTGGACCGGGCGCCGCCACGGACCGCCTGCACCGCCTGCGCGCCGGAGACGAAGCCCTCCAGGTAGCGCTTCTGGTCGATGGTGAAGTCTCCGCCCATCTGGCTCTCCTCGCTTCTTTTTCTCAGGCCGCAGCGCCAAGTCCGTCCCGCCCGAAGGCAAGGTCGGCGCGCGGGGCGGTGATGGGGGTACGGCGGGTGATGAGGTCGAGATAGAACAATCCGTCGGCCGTATCGCCGAACAGCACGGCGCCCACGAGCCGGTCGTCCCTGAGGATGAGCCGGCGGTAGACGCCGAGGCCCCGGTCGGTGAGCAGGATGTCCTCGGTTCCCGGCCCGCCGGTCACGTCGCCGGCGGAGAAGACGTGGACGCCCGACACCTTGAGATTGGTGGCGATGACCGAGCCGGCGTAGCGCGCATCCTCCCCGGCGAGACGGCGGGCGAGCACCCGGGCCTGCTCATAGGCGGGGGCCACGAGGCCGTAGACCATGCCCTGGTGCTCGGCGCATTCGCCGATGGCGAAGATGTCCGGGTCGCTGGTGGCCAGGGTGTCGTCCACCACGGTGCCGCGCTTCACCTCCAGCCCCGCGGCGCGGGCGAGGTCCGCATTGGGGGTGACGCCGCAGGCCACCACCACCACGTCGGCGGGGACGAGGCGGCCGTCCTTGAGCCGGAGCCCGGTGACGTGCTGCTCGCCCTCGATGGCGGCGCTGGCGGCCTCCAGCAGCACCTCGACGCCGCGCGCTTCCACCGCCTGGCGCAGCAGCCCCGCGGCGGTGGCGTCGAGCTGGCGCTCCATGAGCCGGTCCATGAGATGGACGAGGCTGGTCTTCACCCCGGCGCCGGCGAGCCCCGCCGCCGCCTCCAGGCCGAGGAGCCCGCCGCCGATGACCACGGCGCGGGCGCCCGGCACGGCGGCGGCCTCAAGCAGGGCTTCCACATCCTTCAGGTCGCGGAAGGTGTGCACGCCGTCGAGCCCCATGCCCGGCAGGGGCAGGCGGATGGGGTGGGAGCCGGTGGCGAGCACGAGGCGGGCGTAGGGCAGGCGCCGGCCGTCGGCCAGCACCACTTCCCGTGCCGGCCGGTCGATGGCGGCGACGGGGGTGCCGTATTGCAGCGTCACGCCCCGGTCGCGCCACCAGGCGGCCGGCTTCATCTGCGCCGCCTCTGCCTGCATGTGGCCGGCGAGCACCTCGGAGAGCAGCACCCGATTATAGGCAAGGTGCGGCTCCGCCCCGATCACCGCCACGGCGAAGCGGCCGAGCGCGCGGGTGCTCAGCTCCTCGCACAGCTTGGCTGCGGCCATGCCGTTGCCGATGATGAGAAGGGGCTCGCTCACCGTATTCTCCTCACTGGGCGGCGACCGGCGCTTCCGCAGCGCTGATCATCACGGAGGAGAGCAGGGCGTAGGCATCGGTCCAGGCGGCCTTCACCTCGGGGGTGAAGGCGTCGCCGAGGCCCTGTTCCAGCGTCCACAGCAGGGCCGCGCCCACCGGGGCGTAGTGCTCGGCCTTGACGCCGTAGTCCACATGGCGGCGGGCCAGCGTTTCGGCGGCGGGGACGATGGCGGGCAGGTCGCGCAGGCCGGCCACCACCACGCCCAGCGTGGTCATCAGCTTCTTGCCCTGCGTGGTGATGTCGCCCTTGAACAGGGGCTTCACCTGCGGCGCGATCTCGAACAGGCGGCCGTAGAACAGCCCCGCCGCCTGGTCGGCGATGGGGACGACCTTGCGGAAGGAATCCTGGATCAAATCAATCTGGCTCGGAGTCATCTCGGTCTCCATGGCTGGCAAAGGAAAAGGAGCCGGGCGGGCAAAGCCGGCCCGGCCGGCAGGGCCTTCAGGCCGCCTCGACGAAGCGGTGGCGCTCGTGGAGGAACTTCAGCACCGCCTCGCGGGCCTTGAGGTAGGTGGCGTTGGTCACCAGATCGAGGCGCTTCCTGGGACGGGCGAGCTTGACCTCCAGCACCTCGCCGATGCGCGCGGACGGCCCGTTGGTCATCATCACGATGCGGTCGGAGAGCAGCACCGCCTCGTCCACGTCGTGGGTGATCATGAGGATGGTGTTGCCCAGCGTGGCGTGGATCTGCATCACGCTGTCCTGCAGGTGGGCGCGGGTGAGGGCGTCCAGGGCGCCGAACGGCTCGTCCAGCAGCAGCACCTTGGGTTCCATGGCCAGCGCCCGGGCGATGCCCACGCGCTGCTTCATGCCGCCGGAGATTTCCGCCGGGCGCTTGTCCTTGGCGTGGCCCATCTGCACCAGGTCGAGATTGTGCATGGTCCAGTCGTGCCGCTCGGCGCGCGAGCGGGTGCCGGAGAACACCTTGTCCACCGCCAGGCGCACATTGTCGTAGACGGTGAGCCAGGGCAGCAGCGAGTGGTTCTGGAACACCACGGCGCGGTCCGGGCCGGGGGCGTTCACCTCCCGCCCGTCGAGGATCACGCCGCCGGTGGTGGCGTTGGTGAGGCCGGCCACGATGTTGAGCAGGGTGGACTTGCCGCAGCCGGAATGGCCGATGATGGAGATGTATTCGCCCTTGGCGATGTCGAGGGAGACGTCGCGCAACACTTCCGTGGTGGCGGCGCCGCGGGTGAAGGTCTTTCCGATCTGGCTGAGCTCGAGATAGGCGGACATGGCAGGCTTCCTGTTCGGTTCTGGATCAGGCATCAGGACGCCTGGGTGCCGCGGGTGACGATGGAGCCGACGCCGGCCACGAGGCGGTCGAGCACGAAGCCGACGATGCCGATGTAGGCGAGGGCCACGATGATGTCCGGCAAGCGGGAGGAGTTCCATGCATCCCAGATGAAGAAGCCGATGCCGACGCCGCCCGTGAGCATCTCGGCCGCCACGATGGCCAGCCACGACAGGCCGATGCCGATGCGAAGCCCGGTGAAGATGTAGGGTGCCGCCGACGGCAGCATGATCTTCCAGAAGAATTCGATGGGGTTCAGCCGCAGCACCTGCGCCACGTTCCGGTAATCTTGCGGAATGTTGCGGATGCCGACCGCGGTGTTGATGATGATCGGCCAGATCGCGGTGATGAAGATGACGAAGATGGCCGAAGGGTTGGAATCGCGGAACGCCGCGAGGGCAATGGGCAGCCACGCCAGCGGGGGCACCGTGCGCAGCACCTGGAAGATGGGATCGAGCCCGCGCATCGCCCACACCGACTGGCCGACGATGGCGCCGAGCACAATGCCCACCACCGCAGCAAGGCCGAAGCCCACCGCCACCCGCTGGAGCGAGGTCAGCACGCGCAGGCCGAGGCCGATGTCCTGCGGGCCGGCGACGAAGAAGGGATCGAGGATGAGATCCTTCGAATCCGTCCAGATCCGGCTCGGCGGCGGCAGGGTGGCGCCGGGGCCGGAGCACAGGAGCTCCCACAGGAGGCCGAGCAGCAGCACCATCAGCATCGGGGGCACGATGTTGACGGCCAGGGACCGGGCATAGCCGGGCCAGCGGGAGGGGTGCGGCGCGGCCGCGGGCTTCATCTTGAGCACTTCTGCGGTTCCGGAGCGCCGGGTCCCGCTGGGCGGCTCTTTCAGGGCTGTGACGGACATGGTGCGGATGCTCCGGTTCGGATTTCAGAGGGCGTCTTGCGGGCAGGGGAGGCGTGCCCCCTCTCCCGGGAGAGGGGGCATCTGCCGGGTCAGGCGTCGGTGCGCTTGATGCCCAGGCTTTTCAGGTAGGCCTGAGGGTCCGTGGGATCGAAGACCTTGCCGTCGAAGAAGGTTTCCTTACCGCGCGAGGATGTGGCGGGAATATCCGATGCCGCGACGCCAAGCTCCTTTGCCGCCTCGCGCCAGATGTCTTCGCGGTTGACCTTGTTCACGAGGGCATTGATATCCGTCGAGGGATCGAACTTGCCCCAGCGGATGTCCTCAGTGACGAACCATGCGTCATGGCTCTTGAACGGGTAGGATGCATGGCCCTTCCAGAACTTCATGTACTGGTCGGTCCCCTTCTCTACCCGGCCGTTACCGTAATTGATGTCGCCCTTCAGGCGGCCGACGATGTCGGCGACCGGGACATTGAACCACTGGCGCTTGCCGACGATCTCGGCCAGCTCCTGCTTGTTCTCCATCTTGTCGCACCATTGCTGGGCTTCCATCACCGCCTTGAGGATGGCCCGCGTGGCATTGGGATTCTTCTCCACGAAGTCGGCGCGCATGCCGAGCGCCTTTTCCGGGTGGTTCCGCCAGATTTCGCCGGTGGTGCAGGCGGTGAAGCCGATGCCCTGGTTCACGAGCTGTTCGTTCCAGGGCTCGCCGACGCAGAAGGCGTCCATGTTGCCCACCTTCATGTTCGCCACCATCTGCGGCGGCGGCACGACGATGGTCGAGACGTCCTTGTCCGGGTCGATGCCGGCGGCGGCCAGCCAGTAGCGGATCCACAGGTCGTGGGTGCCGCCCGGGAAGGTCATGGCCACCTTTACTTCCTTGCCCTCGGCCTTCTTCTTGGCGAAAGCCGCCTTGAGCGATTTGGCGTCGGTGGTGACCTTGAGGTCCTTGTATTCGTTCGAGACCGAGATGGCCTGCGCGTCGAGATTGAGGCGCGCCAAAATGTACATGGGGGTCGGAACGTTGTTCTGCGTCACCTTGCCGGTCGAGATGAGATAGGGCATCGGGGTCAGGATATGCGCCCCGTCGATGCCGTTCTTGTCGCCGCCGAGCACAAGATTGTCGCGGGTGGCGCCCCAGGAGGCCTGCTTGGTCACTTCCACGTCGGGCACGCCATGCTTGGCGAAGTAGCCCTTCTCCTTGGCGATCACGAGCGGCGAGGCATCCATGAGGGCGATATAGCCAAGCACGGCCTTGGTGGTTTCCGGTGCGGCCGCATGAGCGGAAGGCACGCCGCCGGGGAACGCCATGCGCACGGCATCGAACAAGGCGGCGGTGCCCAGCGCTGCGGCGGAGCCCTTCAGCAGCGAACGGCGGGACACGGCGGGGGATGCCGCCTGCGGCGCGGCGGAAGAAGACTGTTCGGCCCTGGGGGGCATGGCGTCCTTGGGGGTCGTGGCGTCGCTCATTCTCATTCCCTCTGGATCGGCGAAGACAGGGGCGGAACCCGAAACGAAAAAAGCCGCAGGACAGCGCAACGGCCGGTCGGCCATCGGTGTCAGCGGCTTTGCTGCGGGTCCCGTCATTGGGACGAATTTTTGGAAGGCACGGTCGTCGTTGACTGCGCTTGATCCCTTGTCATGCAAGGTGCGGGCCAACCGGAGCGTGTCGCCTAAGGGTTTGAAATTGCTTTAAATGAAAGGTGGTGAAAATTCGGGCAGTCGCGTCGGCTGCTTTGTCGATGCGCACGGCGGGTATGCAGATGCACCAAAATTGTGCGCCGCGAGAAAGGTGGCGCCGCTGGTGGTGCGCTGCGCCGGTCAGCCTCTGGCGGGGGCCTCGCCCTTGAGGAAGGCGGCCGCGTCGAACACCTCGCCGAACTGGGTCGCCACGCAATCGGGCACGGGGTGCTTCACCGGAACCGGCCCCACCGCGGCGTCGAAGATGTCCGGGCGGTAGACCGACATGGCCTCGCGCGCGGCATCGAGGGCGAATTCGCCCTGCCCGGCGGCGACGATCTGGGCGTACATCCACAAGGCGTGGTCCCGCTCCGGCCGGTTGGCCCCGTCGCGGTTCAAGATGAGGTAATCGGGGTGCGAGCGCGGCGCGCCGCCGGGCGCCGAATGCAGCCGCCCGTCCAGGGTGCGCCGCAGCACGTCCGCCGGCAGGTTGAGGTGGCGCGGCTCGCCGAGCAGGCGGGCGAGGTCCTCGTGATTGGCTTCGTCCTCGCACCAGCGGGCCGCGGCGTGGAGCGCGCGCACCAGGCGGTGCAGAAGCTCCGGCTCGGCATTGGCGAAGCGGGCATGCACGCCCAGCACCTTCTCCGGCACCCAGCCGAAGATCTCGGCGCCGAGCACGGCGATGCGCCCCACGTCCGCATCCACCGCCACCGAATTCCACGGCGAGCCCACGGAAAAGCCGTGGATGAGCCCGCCGCGCAGGCTCTCCGCCATGAAGGGCGGCGGCACCACCACGAGCCGCACGTCCCGGTCGGGGTCCACGCCGCCGCCCTTGAGGAAGTGGCGGATGAGATAGGTGTGGGTGGAGAAGGAATAGACCGCCGCGAAGGTGAGCGGGTCGCGCCCCTCCGCCTTGCGCTGGCGCACCACCTTGCCCAGAGCCCGCGCCGCGCCGAGCGCGCTGGAGAGGTCTTCGCCCACCTCGCCCATGGCCGCATAGACGTGCTTGTCGATGGTGACGGCGCTGCCGTTGAGATTGAGCGCGAACGGCACCACCAGAGGCACCCGCACATGCCCCAGCCCCAGGGACGAGGCGATGGCCAGCGGGCCCAGCATGTGGGCGCCGTCCAGCAGGCCGACATTCACCTTGTCGCGGATGTTGGCCCAGGACACTTCCTTGTGCAGGTCGATCTCGATGCCTTCCGCCATGGCGAAGCCGCGCTCGGCGGCGGCGATCAGCACCGCGGCATCGGTGAGGGGGATGAAGCCGATGGCGAGGCGTCTCATCGCAGAAGCTCCGCGGCGGTGAGGATGGATTGGGCGATGTCCACGATGCGCTTCTTCTCGTTCATGGCGGTGCGGCGCAAGAGGCCGTAGGCGGCCTCCTCGTCGATGCCCTTCATCTTCATCAGGATCATCTTGGCGCGGTCGATGACCTTGCGCTCCTCCAGCTGGGTCTTGGCCTCCTCCAGTTCCGCCTTCAGGCGGGCGAAGGCGCGGAAGCGGGAGATGGTGGTGTCGAGGATGGGCTTCACCCGGTCCTTGCGCAGCCCGTCCACGATATAGGAGGCGACGCCCGCCTCGATGGCGTCCTCGATGGTCTTGGAATCGGTCTGGTCCACGAACATGGCCACCGGGCGCTTCACCTCCCGGCTCACCTGGAACATCTGCTCGATGGTGTCGCGGGAGGGGTCCTCCAGGTCGATGAGGATCACGTCCGGGTCGATGGCGTAGATGCGCTCCAGGAGATTGTTGCGCCCCTCGATGCGCAGCACGTTGGCGAAGCCGGCCTCGTGCAGGCCTTCCTCCAGGATGGCCGCGCGGACCGGGCTTTCATCCACGATCACGATCCGAAGCGAAAGGTCTTCCGCCATGCTGCCCCGTGGGCTGTCGCGCCCCTGCACACATGGCGGGGCCGATTCGATGGGATGCCGGTTGGCGTGCCCTGAAGGCGTGCCGGTTTGTCCTCCACCTCACCCGCGGCGCCGGTCGCGGTCAAGCCTTCATCGGTGCGAAGGGGGGCATCGCCGCCCCGGACGCGGGCGCAGGAGCCGCTTCCAACCGTCGGCATCTGCCCCTAGAAAGAGGCCGAACGCCGCGCAGGCCCGCCTTTCGGCGGGCGGAGGACAGACGTGACCGACGAGACCGGCCGCCGCAGCTTGAGCGCCATGGCATTGCGCGTCCTCGCCTTCCTGGTGGTCACCATGCTGGCCACGACGGTTTTCGTGGCCCAGCAGCGCGGCTCCGGTGCCTTCGTGGCGGAGCTGTCCGCCGCCGATGGGCAGGAGGCGCGCCATTTCGTCACCGGCCTCATGGCCGCCGCCTGGGCCAGGGCGGGCTTTCCGCCGCTGGCGGCCTTCGCCGCGGACACGGCGCTGCACCTGCCGGCGGTGGAGCCGGTGGCGCGCCTGTCGCTGCTCCATGGGCTCCAGGGCGCATGGGCGCTCCTGCTGGGGCCGGGCACGCCCGCCGCCCTGCTGCTGCCGGCCGTGCTGGCGGCGCTGCTGGCGGTAAGTGCAGGCTGGGCCGCGATGCGGGGCGCCGGCGTGCTGGCGGGGGTGGCCGCCGCCTTCGTGCTCAGCGCCTTGCCCATGTTGCGGCAGGCCACCATCGTCATCGGCCCGGACCTGCCCCTGGCCCTGTTCCTGCTGCTGGCGGCGCTGGCCTCTGCCCGCCATGCGCGGCGGGGGGCGGCCGGCGATGCCCTCGCCTTCCTGGCGGCGGGGGCTGCCGCCATCCTCACCGGGCCGGCCGGCCTGTGCGTCGTCCTGCTGCCGCCGGTGCTGGTGCTGCTGGCGGGCCGCTTCGCCGTGCTGCGGCGGTGGTCCTTCTGGCTGCCCCTGGCGGCCCTGGCGGGGCTCGCCGGCCTGCGCTGGGGCTTCGCCCTGCCGGCGTTCGACGCGGCGGACCCGCGCGGCCTCTGGCGCGGCCTCGATGCCGCCGTGGGCACCGTGCCGCTGGTGCTGGGCGCCTGCGGCTTCCTGTTCGCGGTGAAGGCCGGCTGGCGGCGGGAGGCGAGCGGCGAAGCCATGGCGGCCCTTGCCGCCCTCATCCTCGTCTATGCCTTTGAACTGGCCGCCGGTGCCGCATCCGGCCCCCTGGCCCTGGTGCCGCTGCTGGCGCCGGTGGTGATGCTGGCCGCCTATGGGGGCATGGGGCTGTTCGGCCTCCTGACCTCGGGGTGGAGCATTGTCGCCGGCCTCGTGGTGGCGCTGGTGCTGCTGCTGTCGGCCATGCCGGGGCTGATCGAGCCGGTGCGCAAGGGGGTGATCGGCATGGACGGCGCCGCCGAGGCGTTCCTGGCGCGCGATGCCGGCGCGCCGGCGGTGCTGTTCGTGGCCGCCGATCCGGCGGGGGCGGCGGCTCTTGTGGCGGCCGTGGCCCAGCGGGACGGCGCCCGCCGCGCCTTCGTGGTGCCCGCCGGGCGGCTGCCGGCGGAGGACCCTGCCGCGCTGCTCGCCGCCCTCGACGCCATGGGCGCCTCCGCCGTGCTGCTGGAGGCGACGCTGGCCGCCGCCGCGCTGGCGCCGAACCGGGTGGCGGCGCAGACGATTGCCGCCTATCCCGACCGCTTCCGCCTCCTTGGCCGCTTCCCGCGCGCCGACGGGACGGGGGAGGTGCGCCTTTTCGCCGTGACGGCGCGCGCTCCGGCACCGGCGGACCCCGCCGCCGCCCTGCGCCGCCTCGCGCCGCCGCCGTTCTGACCGCGGGGACCCATGCGCGCCCTTTCCGATTATTCCCTGAAGGATTGGCTGACGGCGGCGCCTTTGGCGCACCGCCTGCGGCGGGCGCGCAATTGCGCCGTGGACCGCCTTTATGCCCGCCGCCGCGCCGAGGGGCAGGCGAAGCTGGTGGCCCGGCTCAAGGACGAGCCGGCGCCGGTGCTCGCCTTCACCGTCGCCTTCAACAGCGCCGAGGCCATCGCCCTCCTGTCCGATGCCATGGCCCGCTTCGTGCCCGATGCGGCGCTGGTGGTGTGCGACAATTCCTCCGACGCCGCGGCCCGGCCGCTGATCGCCGCCCTGTGCGCCGCACGCGGGCACGCTTATGTGTCGCTGCCGCCCTCGCCCTACCGGGGGGCGCGCAACGGCTCGCGCTCCCACGCGGTGGCCCTCAACTGGGTCCATGCCAATCTGATCCGGCCCGCGGCGCCGCGCCTCTTCGCCCTGCTGGACCACGATCTCGTTCCGCTGGAGCCGTGCGATCTCGCCGCCCGGGTGCGGGGCCAGCCCTGCTACGGAATGGTGCGGCGGGGGGAGGGGCGCGGCGAGGCGGGGCGGGCGTGGTACCTGTGGCCGGGCTACAGCGTGTTCGATTTTTCTGCAGTGTCGGGCCTGCCCCTGGATTTCGGCACCGACACGCCGCTCACGCTGGACACCGGCGGGCAGAACTGGCGCGTGCTCTACCGCAATCTCGACCTCTCGGCGCTGCGGCAGGCGACCAGCCGCCGGGTGCGCCTCACCGATCCGCAGACCGGCGAGGCGGAGCCGTTCCTGCTCACCGACGGCTGGCTGCATGTGGGCGGCGCCGGCCATCGCGGCGGCGGCGCGGGCGCGCTGCGACGGGTGCGCGCCGCCTATGACGCGGACCCCGCGGGGCTCATCGCCACCCTGAGGGCGGGTCCGAGCACGTAATAAATTGGGTGGGGCCGGGTCTGCCGCATCCGGCGACCCGCGACGGCCAGCCAAAAGCGCCAGCCAAAAGCGCCAACCAAGAAAAAACGCCGCCGGCAGGGCCGACGGCGTCTGTCTTTCCGGGCCGGAGCCGGCTGCGCGGTCAGGCCGCGCAGCTCGGCGCGCGCCTCACTCGGCCGCGGCGGGAGCGGGCGTGCCCTTGCCCTTCTTGATCTTGCCGTCGGCGGTGCGGTCCTGGCGCTCGGCGATGCGGGCTGACTTGCCGCGGCGGTCGCGCAGGTAATACAGCTTGGCGCGACGCACCTTGCCGCGGCGGACCACCTTGATGGAATCGATGAGCGGCGAATAGACCGGGAACACGCGCTCCACGCCTTCGCCATAGGAAATCTTGCGGACGGTGAAGCTCTCGTTGAGCCCGCCGCCGGACCGGGCGATCACGACGCCCTCATAAGCCTGTACGCGGGTGCGGTCGCCTTCGACCACCTTCACGTTCACGATCACGGTATCGCCAGCCTGGAAGTCAGGGATGGCACGCTTTTCGGCGAGCCTGGCCGCCTGCTCGGCTTCGAGCGTCTGGATGATGTTCATTGTCGCCAACCTTTAGCGGTCACCGGATCGCACGATGTCCCATCGCGCAACGCCCCGGCGCCACATCTGTCGTTGTAAGTTGAGGGGACGCGCGCTCCATACATGAGAATATGGAGCGTGTCATTCCCTTTCCTTCATGCTCCCGTCACAGGCCGGCGCGGGACTTGCGGCCATCAGGTCCGGCCGGCGGGCGCGGGTGGCGGCCTCGGCCTCGGCATGGCGCCAGCGGGCGATACGGGCATGGTCGCCGCTGGTGAGTACGTCGGGGATGGGGGCGCCCTCGAACAACTGGGGGCGGGTATATTGCGGATATTCCAGCAGGCCGTGGGAAAAGCTCTCCTCGGTGCCGCTCTCCGCCTTGCCCATGACGCCGGGAATGAGGCGCACGCAGGCATCCAGCAGCAGCAGCGCCGCCGCCTCGCCGCCCGAGAGCACCACATCGCCGACGCAGACCTCCTCCAGGCCGCGCGCCGCGACGATGCGCTCGTCCACCCCTTCGAAGCGCCCGCACAGGATGACGGCGCCGGGGCCGGCGGCCAGGGCGCGCACCCGCGCCTGGGTCAGCGGGCGGCCGCGCGGCGTCATCAGCAGGCGCGGGCGCGGATCGCCGGCGGGGGAGGCGGCGTCGATGGCGCGGGCCAGCACGTCGGCGCGCATCACCATGCCGGGCCCGCCGCCGGCCGGGGTGTCGTCCACCGAGCGATGCCGGTCCAGGGCAAAATCACGGATCTGCAGGGCGTCCAGCGCCCAGAGCCCCTTGTCCAGCGCCTTGCCGGAGAGGGCATGGCCGAGGGGGCCGGGAAACATCTCCGGGTAGAGGGTGAGGACGGTGGCGCGGAACGTCATGGCAGGGTGATGGGGGAGGGCAGGGGGCAAAGTCAAATGCCGCCGGCCGGGCCGCGGCCGTTCAGGCCGTCAGCCGCCGGTGTCCTCGCCGGCTTCCGGCTCGGCCGCCTTGCGCTCCACGAAGGCCTCGGCCACCACCACGCGGCCGGCCTTCACGTCCACCACGGGCACGGCGTCGCGGGTGAAGGGCACCATCAGCGTCTTGCCCTTCAGGCCGGGCAGGGCGGCGGCATATTCCAGCACGTCGCCGGCGCCGAAATCGTGCAGGGCGGTCACCGTGCCGATGACGAGGCCCGCCTCGTCCTCCACCGCAAGGCCGAGAAGGTCGGCATGGTAGAAGGTGTCCTCGTCCTCCGGCGCCGGCAGCGCCGCGCGGGGGACGAACAGGTCCACATTGGTGAGGGCCTCGGCGCCGGTGCGGTCGGCGACGCCCTCGATGCGGGCGACGAAATGATCCTTGGCCGCCCTGAGGCTGGTGATGCGGAAGGTGCGGCGGCCCGCGGCGTCGGTGAGGGGGGCATAGTCCAGCACCGCCTCGGGGTCGGCGGTGAAGACGAACAGGCGCACCTCGCCCCTCACACCATGGGGGGCGCCGATGCGGGCGACGAGAATGCGTTCGGCCATCGGGTCTCCGCGGCGCGCCCGCCTCGCCTCGGGCGATCCGTGTCCGGGGGCAAGGTGCAGCGCGCGTGATCGGTCCGCCCGCGGTGCGCGCGGACCGGGCGTGCTCTAGCCCAGGTTCGGCCCCGTTGCCAAGGCTTCGCCGCCGGCGCGCCCGACGCGATGCTCGATCACCCGGATGAGATCGGCATGCACGGTGCCGATATGGGCATCGAGGAAGCGGCAGGCCGCCTCCACCTTTCCGGCGCGGCACAAAGCGATCAGCTCCGCATGTTCGGTCTCCGCCCGGCCCATGGCCTCGGTGGTGGAGAGCTGGAGGCGGGTGTAGCGATCGGAGGTCTGCAGCAGGGTGGCGACGATCTGCCGGGTGCGGGGCAGGCAGGTGCGCTCATAAAGCGCCATGTGGAAATCGGCGTTGAGGATGCCCCACTGGCTCACGTCGTGGGCGCCGGTGGCGGCGGTGAAGCGGGCGTGGATGGCGTCGAGCCGGGCGAAGTCCGCCGCCTCGAACAGGGGCGCGGCGCGGGCGAGCAGGCGCGGCTCCATGATGCGCCGCAGCTCGAACACGTCGTTGATCTCGTCCACCGACAGGTCGGAGACGATGGCCCCCTTCTGCGGCACCATCCGCACCAGCCCTTCCGCCTCCAGCTGGAACAGCGCCTCGCGCACGGGGATGCGGCTGACCCCGTAGGAATCGGCGAGGGCATCCTGGCGCAGCTGGGTGCCGGCGGGGTGGGTGCCGTCGAGGATGGCCTGGCGCAGCTGGTCGAGGATGGCCGCCGACAGGGTGCGATGCTTGAGGCCGGGTTTCATGGCGGCGGGCTTCATTCGGCGAGTTTCATGGCACGGGGTTTCGCAATCTGACGGGCTACAGGAAAAATCGCCAAGCGGGTATTGACGCGTAGAATGTATAAAATCTACGATGAGATGGAAAGCACGAATTCGAGACCCACAAGGGTCCGCCTTCCAGAGCAAAAACATGAACGACGCGAACATGATACGCGCGGCGGACGGAGGCCCTTACGGCTTTCTCCTCGTCCTCTCGTCCTGGCTGCTCATTGTCGAGCGGGCGGCGGTGGTGGGCCTCATGGGCCTCATCACCGGCCTGATCCTGCTCAATGTGGGCACCCGCTATGCGGGCGTGCCTCTCTACTGGATCGACGAATCGGCCATCTATGCGGTGGTGTGGCTCGCCTTCATCGGCGCCTCGGCCATGACGCGCCTGCGGCTGGACTTCTGCGTGGGCCTTCTCACCGAGCGCCTGCCCCCCGCCGGGGTGAAGGTGGCGCGGGCCATCGCCACCCTGCTCACGGTGCTGTTCGGCCTCGCCCTCGCCTACATGTGCTGGATCTGGATGGACCCGGTGGGCATCGCCGCCGCCGGCTTCGATGCCAGGGAATTCGCCGGGCAGAGCTTCAACTTCCTCTACACCGAATACACCCAGACCCTGAACTGGCCCACCTGGGCGGTGAGCCTCATCATGCCGCTGTTCGCGGTCTCCCTCACCCTCCACGGCCTTGCCAATCTGGTGGAGGACCTGGAGCTGGCCCCGCGCGTGGTGCACCGCGGCTTCCCCATGGCCCATGCGGAGGCGGCGAGCTGATGATCACCACGGCCGCCTTCCTCATCACCATGCTGGTGGGCGTGCCCATCAGCCTGTGCATCGCTCTGTCCAGCGTCGCCTTCATCCTCGCCAGCGGCAATCCCCTGTTGCTGCAGACCTTTCCGACCCAGCTGTTCGGCGGGGTGGACAGCTATGGCCTCATCGCCATCCCGCTGTTCGTGCTCATCGGCGAGATCATGAACGGCGGCGGCATCACCCGCCGGCTCATCGACATGGCCATGGCGGTGGTGGGGCGCATGAAGGGCGGGCTCGCCTATGTGAACCTCATCGCCAACATGCTGGTGTCGTCCATCCTCGGCTCGGCCACGGCGCAGGTGGCCATCATGGCGCAGATCCTGGTGCCGGAGATGGAGAAGAAGGGCTACGACAAGACCTTCGCGGCCGGCCTCACGGCCTATGCGGGCATGCTCGGGCCCATCATCCCGCCGTCCATCATGTTCGTGGTCTATTCGGTGCTGGTGCAGGTGTCGGTGAGCGACATGCTGATCGCCGGCATCATTCCCGGCGTGCTGCTGACGGGGCTGTTCTGCCTTTGCGTCTATCTCATGGGCTTCTTCTACGATTACCCCCGCGGGGAGGCCATGAGCTGGCGCCAGCGCGCCAATACCTTCATCGGCGCCATCCCCACCCTGCTGATCCCGGTGGTGATCGTCGGCTCCATCCTCACCGGGCTTGCCAATGCCACCGAGGCGGCGGCGGTGGGCGCCCTCGCCGCCCTCTTCATCGGCCGCTACTGGACCCGGGAGCTGCGCTTCTCGCAACTGCCGCAGATGCTGCTGAAGGCCGGGCTCTATTCCTCCGTCATCCTGTTCCTGGTGGCGGTGGCGGCGGTGTTCTCGTGGGTGCTGGTCTACGGGAAGGTGCCGCAGGCGGTGGCCGCATGGGTGCAGACGGTGGCTGCCGACCCCGTGACCTTCATGCTGCTGGTGAACGTCATCCTGCTCGTCATCGGCACCGTGATCGACGGCGCCCCGGGGCTGATCATGACGGTGCCCATCCTGCTGCCGGTGGCGACCCTCGTCTACCACATCGACCCCATCCATTTCGGCGTCGTGGTGGTGATCAACCTGGTGCTCGGCTTCCTCTCCCCGCCGGTGGGCCTGTGCTTCTTCGTGGCCTCCGCGGTCACCGGGGCGAAGGTGGGGCGCATGTTCGTGGTCACGCTGCCCTTCTTCGTCGCCGCCTGCGCCCTGCTGGTGCTGCTGTCGCTGGTGCCGCAGCTCTCCACCATCCTCGTCAGATAACCAAAGCCAACCTTCCGGAGCCCTGACATGTCCCTCAATCGTCGTCATTTCCTGCTCAGCGCCGCGGCCGGCGCCGCCCTTCCCCTCGCCGCGCCCGCGGTGGTGCGCGCGCAGGAGGCGAAGGAATTCCGCCTCGGCATCATCACCCCCGTGGGCCATCCCTGGAACGTGGCGGCCGAGAAGGTGGGCGCCATGCTGAAGGAGGAGACCAAGGGCCGCCTCTCCATCGCCGTCTTCCCCTCGGGCCAGCTGGGCAACGAGGCGGCCATGCTGCAGCAGATGCAGACCGGCGCGCTGGACATGGGGTGGATCATGACCGCCGAGCTGGGCTCGCGCGTTCCCGCCATCGCCGCCATCAACGCGCCGTGGGTGGTGGATTCCACCGCCAAGGCCGGCAAGCTGGTGGGCACCGCTCCCGCCACCAGCCTGCTGGAGGTGCTGCCGAAGGAAACCGGCACCGTGGGCCTCGGCTGGGGCATCACCACCATGCGCGTCGTGTTCTCCGCGAAGCCCATCTCGGGCATCAAGGATCTCAACGGCATGAAGCTGCGCATCAACACCACGCCGGCCTACCGCGACTTCTACCAGCTGCTCGGCGCCGCCCCCACCCCCATTCCCACCCCGCAGGTGTTCGACGCCATGTCCAACGGCCAGGTGGACGGGCTGGAGGCGGACCTCGACTTCTCCTGGAACCAGCGCTTCGACAAGGTGTCGAAGACCATGCTGAAGATGGACGCCATCTTCATGCCGGTCGTCGCCCTGGTCTCCGGCCGGGTGTGGCAGACCCTCTCGCCCGGCGACAAGGCCCTCGTCACCCGCTTCACCCGCATCGCCCTCGATGCCCAGGTGCAGGAGACGGTGGTGAACGAGCCGGTGCTGCTGGAAAAATTCAAGGCCGCCATTCCGATCAAGGTG
This sequence comes from Xanthobacter sp. AM11, assembly GCF_047444035.1. Taxonomy (NCBI): domain Bacteria; kingdom Pseudomonadati; phylum Pseudomonadota; class Alphaproteobacteria; order Hyphomicrobiales; family Xanthobacteraceae; genus Xanthobacter; species Xanthobacter sp. AM11. The sequence goes on along the minus strand of NZ_JBLAOA010000001.1, from coordinate 90,996 downwards.
GCCGAGGTGGCCGACCGCGAGAAGATCATCGCCGAATACGACAAGATCTGGCTGCCCAAGGCCCCCATCCTTGCCGAGCTGCGCAAGGTGGGCGCCACCCTGTGACCTGAACCCCGACCGACCCGACGCGCGGGCGGGGCCGCAGGTCCCGTCCGCTCCACCTGGAAAGGATGTGAGAGATGAAGCCGGCAATTACGTGGGAAGGCGTCTTCCCGGCCGTGACGACGCAGTTCCGCGACGATTACTCCCTCGATGTGGAGGCCACCGCCAAGGTGATGGAGGGGCTTGTCCGCGACGGCGTGTCCGGCCTCATCGTGTGCGGCACGGTGGGCGAGAACACCTCGCTGACCACCGCCGAGAAGGTGCAGGTGATGGAGGCCGGCAAGTCGGCCGCCGCCGGCAAGGTGCCCGTCATCTGCGGCATCGCCGAATTCACCACCCAGTTCGCCATCAATACGGCAAAGGAAGCGGCCCGGGTGGGCGTGGACGGCGTGATGCTGATGCCGGCGCTGGTCTATTCCTCCAAGCCCCACGAGACGGCGGCGCATTTCCGCGCGGTGTCCAAGGCCACCGACCTGCCGGTGATGGTCTACAACAACCCGCCCATCTACAAGAACGACGTGACGCCCGACGTCATCGCCACCCTCACCGATTGCGAGACCATCGTCTGCTTCAAGGAAAGCTCGGGCGACACGCGCCGGTTCATCGACCTGCGCAACAAGGTGGGCGACCGCTTCGTCATGTTCGCGGGGCTCGACGACGTGGTGCTGGAGAGCATCGCGGTGGGCGCGCAGGGCTGGGTGTCGGGCATGTCCAATGCCTTCCCGCGGGAGGGGGAGACCCTGTTCCGCCTCGCCCGCGCCGGCCGCTACGCCGAGGCGATGACGCTCTACGAGTGGTTCATGCCGCTGCTGCACCTCGATGCCCGGCCCGATCTCGTGCAGTGCATCAAGCTGTGCGAGGAGATCATGGGCCGCGGCTCGTCCCTCACCCGGCCGCCGCGCCTGCCGCTGCCCGAGCGCGAGGCGGCCGAGGTGCGCGAGGTGATGGCGGTGTCGCTCAAGTCCCGTCCCGACCTGCCCGACGTGGGGCTCAAGGCGGCCGCCTGAGCCTCCTGTCCGGCCGCGGGCAGCGCGCCCTCCTGCGGGGGAGGCGGTGCGGTGCTTGCGGCCGGGGCTGGGGTTGGGGCACCTTGGCGCCATGTCGAGCACCTCGCCCCAGCCTCTCCTCCTCGATGCCACCCGCCTTGCCGGGCTGCTGGAGGATATCGCCGCGCGCATCGGCGCCCGCCATGTGATCACGGATGCCGCCGACCTCGCGCCGCGCCTTGTCGAAGGCCGGGGCCTGTTCCATGGCGCCACCCCGGCCATGGTGGAGCCGGCCGACACCGCGCAGGTGGCCCATGTCGTCGCCGCCTGTGCCGCCGCCGGCGTGCCCGTGGTGCCGCAGGGCGGCAATACCGGCCTCGTGGGCGGGCAGGTGCCGTTCGGCGGCCTGCTGCTCTCGCTGCGGCGGATGAATGCGATCCGCGATCTCGACCCCACCGACCTCACCGTGGTCGCCGAGGCGGGCTGCACCCTGCACCAGGTGCAGCAGGCGGCGGCGGCGGCGGGCTGCCTGTTTCCTTTGTCCATCGGCTCGCAGGGCACCTGCCAGATCGGCGGCAACCTCTCCACCAATGCCGGGGGCACGGCGGTTCTGCGCTATGGCAACATGCGCGAGCTGACCTTCGGCCTGGAGGTGGTGCTGCCCGACGGGCGCATCTGGAACGGCCTCTCGCGCCTGAGGAAGGACAATACCGGCTACGACCTGAAGAACCTCTTCATCGGCGCGGAAGGCACGCTCGGCATCATCACCGCGGCGGTGCTGCGGCTCTATCCGGCGCCCCGCGCAAGCGCCACCGCGCTCACCGGCCTGCCCGGGCCGCAGGCGGCGCTGGCCCTGTTCCGCCGGCTGCGCGACGTGGCGGGCGATGCCCTGACCGGCTTCGAGATCCTGCCCCGCTTCGGCATGGAAACGGTGCTGAAGCACATGCCCGGCACCACCCGCGCCCTGTCCGGCGACCATGCCTGGTATGCCCTCGCCGAACTCACCTCCACCCGCCGCGACGACGACCTCTCGGCGCTGGCGCTGGAGGTGTTCGCCGAGGCGTTCGAGGCCGGCGAGATCGAGGATGCGGTGATCGCCGCCAGCGCGGCTCAGGCCGAGGCCCTGTGGAAGCTGCGTGAGAGCCTTTCCGACGCCCAGAAGTTCGAGGGCGGGTCCATCAAGCACGACGTGTCGGTGCCGGTGTCCCGCGTGCCCGACTTCATCGCGCAGGCCTCCCGCCTGTGCGAAGCGCACATGCCAGGGGTGCGGGTGTGCGCCTTCGGCCACATGGGCGACGGCAACATCCATTTCAACCTCAGCCAGCCCGTGGGCATGGACAAGCAGGCCTTCCTAGGCTGCTGGGCGGCGTTCAACCGCTTGGTCCACGACCTCGTGGCCGGCCTTGGCGGCTCCATCTCCGCCGAGCACGGCATCGGCCTCCTGAAGAAGGAGGAGCTGGCGCGCTACAAGGACAAGGTGGCCCTGGAGCTGATGGCGGCGGTGAAGGCGGCCATTGACCCCGCCGGCCTGGTCAATCCCGGCAAGGTGCTGCTGAGCTGAGGGGACGGCGCTATCTGCTCCAAAGGCCCCGGGCGCGGGCTCCGGCCGTCACCCCGCCGGGCGGCGGCGCACGGCGAAGGCGGTGGCCACAGCAAGGCCCAGCGGCACCGCCGCGCCCACGAACACCAGCCGCGGCAGGTGGTGGTCCAGCAGCAGGCCGAACAGCAGCGGGCCCAGGAGCGAGCCAATATCGTAGCCCGAATAGACCACGCCGAACACCTTGCCGGTGGCGCCCGCCGGCGCGGCGGCGCGCACCAGCAGGTCGCGCGAGGGGGTGGTGATGCCCATGGATGCGCCGGTCAGCGCCACCAAGGCGACCGTCACCTGCGGCGGCACCACCAGCATGGCGGCCAGAAGGCCGAGGGCGCAGGCCACGGCCAGCCCGCCCATGGCCACCAGATGGTGGCGGGCGGTGCGGTCGGCCACGTAGCCGCCCAGGGCCACGCCGGCCGAATTTCCCACCTGGTACAGGGCCACGGCCAGCGTCGCCAGCGCCACGGAAGCGGCAAAGCCCTCCTGCAGGGCCACGATGGCGAAGCTCTGGATGCCGGACAGGGAGATGGAGGTGAGCACGAAATACAGGAAGGCCATGAGCACCACCGGCATGGCCAGCACCGCGAGGAAGCCCGGCGCCGGCGCCGCGGGGCCGCCATGGGGCGCGGCGGGCGCGACCTTCAGCGCCCCGCGCCATGCGACCAGGCCGAAGCCGATGGCCACCACGGCGAGGCCCATGGCCAGCAGGGCGGCGCGCCAGCCATAGGCGAGGCCGATGGCGCCGGAGACGATGGGCGAAAGGGCAAAGCCCATGCTGCCGGCGATCACATGGGCGGCGAACGCGCGGCCGAGCCGCGCCGGCGCGATGCGGTGGCTGAGGATGGACAGGTCCGCCGGGTGGTAGACCGAATTCCCCAGCCCGGCGAGGGCGGCAAGGGGAAGCAGCAGCGCATAATGGGGCGCCAGCCCCATGGCCGCGGTGGCGGCGCCCTGCAGCAGCAGGCCGCACAACAGCAGGCGATGCGCGCCGAAGCGGTCCACCAGGATGCCCGAAATCACCTGCCCCACCCCCGAGCACAGATAAAAGGTGGAGAGCACCAGGCCGAGGGCGAAGAAGCTGACGTTGAGGTCCTCGCGCATGAAGAGGAACAGCGGGGCCAGCGCGAGCTGCAGCAGGTGGCTGCAGAAATGCGCCACGCCCACCGCCCCCAGGGTGGAGGCTTCCTGGCGGGGCCAGCCGGTGTGCGCGAACTCGGTGGAAACCATGGCCGTCTTCCCCGCGGGCGATGCTCCGGGCTCCTGCCCGGATCTGATGGACCCCCGGGCCGGCGGGGCTGAGCGGGCCGGGTCCGGCCGAACCATCCTCCGGCTCCGAGGGTCCATTTTTATTCAATGGATTAGAGAGATTTACCGCTCATAGGGAGCCGGGCCGCGGCACCCTATGAGCGGACAACGCGTGCTCTATCCTTAAGTGAGAGGGCGATTCACCGATCAAATCGAGTCCATTTGATCGGTGAATCGCCCGCTAGCGGGTGCGGCGGGGGCCGTGGCCGCCGAAATAGCGCAGGGTCAGGCAGGTGATGTCGTCGGCCTGCGGCGCGCCCCGCTCGAAGACGTGCACCGAGGCGAGCACCCGCTCGGACAGCTCCGGCACCGACCATTCCTCCGCGCCCGAGCGCAGCAGCGCTTCCAGGCGCTCTTCCCCGTAGGGCTGCTCGTCCACGTCGAAGGCCTCGTTGACGCCGTCCGTATAGAGAAAGAGGGTGTCGCCGGGGGCGAGATAGAGTTCGTGCTCCTGGTAGACGAAGCCTTCCAGCACCGCCACCGCCATGCCCCCGGTGCTGGGCACGGTGGTGACCTCGCCGCTGCGGGAGATGCGGTAGGGCAGGTTGTGGCCGGCATTCACATAAGTGACGCGCCCGGAGGACAGGTCGATAACGCCGTAGAGCACGGTGACGAACAGCATCTGCTCGTTCTCCACCGCCAGCAGGTCGTTGAGGCGGCGGATGCAGCCGGCCGGGGAGCGCTCGAACAAGGCGGTGGAGCGCAGCAGCGTGCGCGAGATGGCCATGAACAGGGCCGCCGGCACGCCCTTGCCCGAAACGTCCGCCACCACGAAGCCGAGGGTGGTGTCGTCCACCATGAAGTAGTCGTAGAAGTCGCCGCCCACCTCGCGCGCCGGCGTCATCTGGCCGTGCACGGCGACGCGGGCGTCCGGCGGGAATTCCTTGGGCAGGATGGCGAGCTGCACCTGGCGGGCGATCTCCAGCTCCTGCTGCAGGCCGGCGAGCTTGGTCTTGGTGATGAGGGCCTCGCGCAGCTCCACCACCATGGATGACAGGCGCGTGTGCTGCTCCACGATGCGGCGCGAGAGGTCGTGCAGCACGCGGGCCACGCGCTTGAGGTCGTCGTCCTGCTCGGCGCCCTCGCCGCTGCGGGCCAAAAGCGCCAGCACCTCCTCGCGGTCGGTGGGGTCGATGGCGTCGGCCAGCGCCTGCAGCTCGGCGGAGATGAGCACCTCCTGGCGCCGGCGCACGCGCTCGCGCTGGCGGCGGCTTTCGGCGAGGGCCTGCACGTTGCCGCGCAGGGCCACGACGGCGGTGGCGATGCGGCCGATCTCGTCGTTGCCCGCGTGCTCCACCGTCACGGAGGTGTCGCCGCGGGAGAGGGCCTGCAGCACGTCGATGGCCGATTCCAGCGGGCGGAAGCTGTACCACAGGAACATGTTGAGCCCGATGACGCCGAACAGCACCAGGGTGATGGCGGCGGCGGCGGCGGACTGGCGGATGACGGCGGTGGCCTGCACGGTCTCGGTGGTGTCCGCGAAGGTCACCAGGGCGCCGATGGCGCTGCCGCTGATGTCGGCCACCGGAATGCTGGTGATGTTGTAGTTGCGCCCGTCCAGAACTATGCGCTCGGCCTTCGGCCGGCGCGGGGTGATGGCGAGCTTCGCCCGCTCCCATAGGCGGAAGTCGGTGCTGGCCACCACCCGCCCGCGCAGGGTCACCAGGGTGGTGGTGGCGGACAGCCCGCGGGCGAAGCGCTCCATGCCGAGGGCGGCGTCGCGCCCCAGCACCAGCACCACCTGGCCGCGCCCCGGCAGGTCCACGGTGCGGGTGGTGAGGACGATGACCTGGGTGGCGCTCACCTGCCTGAGGCCGGAGAGGATCTCCCCCTTCAGGGCCCGGTCGAGGCTGCCGGCGTCGAGGATGTTGCGGTTGGTGGCGGGACCGACCGAGAACACGGTCTCGCGGTCGGCGCCCACCACCTCGAAATAGGTGGCGTCGTCGGTGGTGTTCACCCCCACTTCCTGCAGCGCGGCGGCGACGCCGGGGCGATCGGAGAAGCCGAGGGCGATGCGGAAGCTGGCCGAGCCGTCCACCCGCTCCAGGATGCGGGCGAGGTTGGCGGTCTGGAAGGCGACGATCTCGCGCCAGAGCACGGTCTGCCCGTCGATGGCCAGGGCGCCCTCGCGGGCTTCGGCCACCCGGTCGCGCAGCACGGTGGCGCCCCAGATGCCGAGCATCAGGATGGCGAAGCCGGTGGCGACGATGAGCGTGATGCGGGTGCGCAGCAGCATCAGAGCCCTCGTCCCTTGTCTGCCGGCGTATGGGGCGCCAGCACCTCGCGCCGCACCCGCTCCACGTCGGGCCGCAGCCCGCCGTCGAAATCAACCGCCAGCAATTCCTCGGCATAGGCTTCGAACACGGCGCGCCGCTCGGCCACGCGGCGGTTGCCGTGGTGCAGCTCGCGGAAGGCGCGGCCCACCGCGCCATGCTGGCTCATGCCCCGCGGGCTGCGATGGAGGGCGCCGGCGTCGCCGAAGTCGCCGCGCACCGCCTTCGTCATCTCCCCCGCCAGCCGCTCGCGGGCGTGCTCCAGGGGGGTGCCCACGAACAGGCCGGCGGCCAGCGCCGCGAGCGCCGCGCAGATGACGACGATGACCGCGGCCTTCACGCCGATGTCGGCGAAGGAGGTGGCGAGGGCGGCGGGGTTGGTGGTGACTTCCACCGAGGCCACCGTGTTGGCGTCCACCATCACCGGCGCGCTCACCGAATCGGTGCCGGGCTGCTCGCCGATGGCGCTGCGGATCTCGCGGCCGTCGGCTCCGCGCAGCACGATCTGGGTGAGGCCGGGGGTGCGGGCGAGGGTTTCCGAAAGGTGGGCTTCCACCCCCGGCAGCAGCTTCAGCGGGATGCCGAAGCGCGCCGCCTTCTCGAACTGCTGGGCCAGGGTGCGCGCGACCGAGGTGCCGATGACGAGGGCATCGCGGCGGGCGCTCTCCTCCACCCGGGCCTGGTAGCCGTTCACCAGCAGCGCGGCGGCGGCGCCGCCCAGCAGCAGGGTGAGAAGGAGGGCGAACAGGCCGGTGAGCATGCGCCCGCGTCCGGCTTCGGGAAGCTCATGCCGCATCGTCGAGCGCTCCGATCTGGCCGAGGCCGCGGTCCACCTGCGCTTCGGCGTGGCGCCAGCTCTGCACGGTGGCGTCGGCCAGCTGGCACAGGCCGGCATCGTCGCCCGACGTCACCCCGTCGCTGCGCAGGATGCGGGCCACGCGGTCGAACGGCCGGGTGAACACCTGCGCGAACACGGCCGCCGCCACCGCCGCGGCCAGCGCCGCGGCCAGCGCCAGCACCGCGGTACGCGCGGCGAGGTCGAGGCCGAGCCGCTCGGCCCGGGCGGTGCGGGCCTCGTCGGAGACGGTGACCGAGATGCCGCCGGCCACGCCCAGATCGTTCTCGAACCGTGTGCCGAACACGGTGTCGCCCCGTTCCACCGAGTTCCACACGTCGTCATTGATGAGGCGGCGCACCCAGTCCGTGTTGACCTCCTCGCCGATCAGGCTGCGGTCGGTGGAGTGGATGGCCCGCCCGGCGGAATTGAAGATGTCGATGGCGAGGATGGAGGGGTCGTTCGCCTTCTCGCGCTCGATTCGCGGCTGGAGCAGGGAAATCTGGTCCAGCAGCAGGCCGATGGAAAGGTTGGCTTCGGTGGACGCCTTCAGCGTGCCGAGCAGGTTGGCGACGCGCGCCCGCTCGATCTCCGCGCCCACCCGGTCGCTGGCGCCGAACGCGACGACGGCAATGGCGATCACGGCAGCGATAACGGAGGCGGCGACCACCAGGATGAGCCGGCTTACGAAAGTCATGCGCAGAGCTTCACGGGAACGACCGGCGGGACGTTAACCGCGCGCTCCGCACCAAACCAGACAAAAAAACCGTGCGGCCAAAAAAAACCTTCAAACTCAGTCGGCTTTTCATGGCATTAAGGGCCGTCGGCGTGGCGCAACCCTTCGCACGGGAACCAATCAGGCATGACGCGGACGACCCTCGGGCTCATTGCGGTGTTCGCACTGATCGCGGCGGCTTGTGTCGCCTTCGGCGCCTACTTCTCTTACGTCACGCTGCTCAATGCGCATCGCAGCATCATCGAGGCGCGATTCGGCATCGCCGCGACGCGGGTCGCCGAGGTGGCCGAGATGGCGGATTCCCTCGGCATCCGGCTGCCGGCCCAGGCCACGCTGGTGACCATGCTGGAGCGCGAGGCGCGCAGCGAGCCGGCCATTACCAGCATCGACCTCGTGGACGAGCGCGGCAGCGTGCTGTTCTCCTCCAGCCCGGGCCGGGCCGGCACCAGCGAGGGCGCCTTGCGGCGCGGCCTGTCGCGTCCCATCCGCAACGATCTCGGCGCCACCATCGGCCAGGTGGTCGTGCGTTACGACCCGCAGATCCTCGCGGCGGGGGCGCAGGTGCTCGGTGCGGACCTGACGCGGATCGCCCTGCCCACCCTCGTCGCCGCCGGCGTGGCCACGGTGCTGGTGGGGCTGCTGCTGGCCGCCGGCCTGCGCCGGGCGGTGCGGCGCGCGGCGCAGCCGGACTCCTGGCCGCCGGCGGCGAAGGCGGCTCTTGTTTCCGCCACGGCGGCGCACCGGGGCGCGGCCCGCCTCGCGGCGGGCGGGCCGGAGAGCGAACGGGGACACGCATGATCGGGCTGCGCGGCGGTATTTCCATCGCCATCGTCGTCATTCTGTGCGCGGCCCTCGCGGTCATCGGCTGGGGCTCGGAGCGTGCGGCGCAGCGCACCATCGCCCCGGAAATCCTCGCCAAGGCCACGTCGGTCGGCCGCTCCGCCGCCGATCTGGTGGAGCGGGCCGGGTCGGTGGGCATTCCCTTCGAACGGCTGGTAGGGGTCGCCGACTATTTCGAGACGCTGCGCCGGGCCAATGTGGAATTCGCGCAGATCAGCCTGCTCGACCCGGGCGCGGTGGAAATGGCCCGCGCCGGCGATGCCTCCGCCTTCGACGCGGCGCCGCAGGTGCGCACGCCGGTGAGGGACCGCGACGGCCGCCAGGTGGGCGAGATCCTCATCGTGGTGGACCCCACGGCCGTGTCCTCCCAGGTGGGCGCGGTGCTGGTGGATGTCGCCTTCATCGGCATCGTCTCGCTGCTGGTGGCGCTGGAGCTGGTGGCTCTGGTGGTGGGCTCGCGCGGCATCGCCGGCCTGGCGGCGGTGGAACAGCGCATCCGGGCGCTCTCCCAGGGGCGGCTGTCGCGCCACGAGACGGGGGGCGGCACCAGCGCCGGTGCCCTCGTCGCGCCCTTCGACCGGCAGGTGGAAGAGCTGGAGAGCCGCCACGCGGCCGCCCGCCGGGAGGCCGAGCGCCGCGGCGATGCGGCGGCGCTGGCGCAACTTCAGGCGGTGGAGGAGCGCACCGGCATCGGCCGCGTCCATGCCGCGGAAGGCCAGGCGGCCATCGCGGTGCGGCCGGCGCTGTTCCTGTTCATGCTGGCGGAGGAACTGACCCGGCCGTTCCTGCCGCGCTTCGCCCAGTCCCTCGCCCCGGCGGACGGCGCCATCGGCATCGACCTTGCGGCCAGCCTGCCCATCGTCGCCTTCATGGCGGTGGTGGCCCTGTGCCAGGTGCCGTTCGCGGGCCTGTCGGAGCGGCTCGGCCGGCGCAACGGCTTCGCCGCAGGGGCGGCCATCGCCGCGGCGGGCTATGCCCTGTCGGCGGTCAGCCCCTCCTACGCCATCTTCCTTGCGGCCCGCATCGCCACCGCGGCCGGCTATGCCCTCGTCTTCGTCTCGGCGCAGGGCCATGTGGTGGACCATTCGGCCGGCGCCTCGCGCGCCGCCGCCCTCGCGGTGTTCGTGCGCGCCATCATGGTGGCGAGCCTGTGCGGGCCGCCCATCGGCGGCGTCATCGCCGACCGGCTCGGGGCCTGGGCGGCCTTCTCCACCTCCTGCGGCCTCGCCGTGGTGGCGCTGGCGGTGGCGTGGCTCACCCTGCCGGCGGCGCTGCACAAGGCGCGCGCCGCGGCCGGCGTGGGCTGGTCCGACCTGAAGCAGGCGGCGCGGGCGCCGGGCCTCATGGCGCTGCTGCTGGGCTGCGCCTTCCCCGCCAAGTTCCTGTTCGCCGCCCTGTGCTTCCTGCTGGTGCCGCTGGAGCTCCAGAGCCAGGGCTATTCGTCCGCCGCCATCGGCCGCTTCCAGATGATCTATCCCATCATCATGGTGATGGCGGTTCCGTTCTTCGCGGCGCTGGCGGACCGGCTGAACATGCGCGCGGGCTTCGTGGCGGCCGGCGGGCTCGTCGCCGGGCTTGGGGCCACGGCGGTGCTGCTGCAGCCTTCCGTCGTGCTGATTGTTGTCGCGCTCGTGGCGCTGGGGTATGGGCAGGCCATGTCCATCGCCTCCCAGTCGGCGCTGGTCGCCGACACCGCCTCCTCCATGGGCGCGGGGCGGTCGGCCGGTGTGCTCGGCCTGTTCCGGCTGGTGGAGCGCTCCGGCAATGCGGCGGGGCCGGCCAGCGCCGGCTTCCTGCTCGGGGCGATCGGATTCTCGGCGGCAACGGCGCTCCTGGGCACCGTGGTGGTTGCCGGGGCACTGGCGTTCCTCCTCCTCGGGGGCAGAGCCGCCGTCACGCAACCGGGCCGCGCCTCGTCCGCGGCCGCATCGGAAGGGACCTCCGCCTGATGGATCGCCGCTCCCTCCTTGCCCTCGGCCTCGGCGCGGGCGCCGCCGGCCTTGCCCCGGGCCTCGCCCGCGCCCAGGCGGTGGTGACGCCGGGACAGGCCCGGCCGTTCCGCATCCTGATGCTCACCTTCCGCGGCGACACCGACGTGGAGCGCGGCTTCCGCGACTATTTCGCCACCAACGAGATCAAGACCGAATTCCTCACCCGCGACGTGGAGCGCGACGCCTCCAAGGTGAAGCCCATCCTGGCGGAGGTGCTGCCCACCTTCCGGCCGGACCTCATCTACACCAACGGCACGCCCAACACCCTGGCGGTGGCCGGCCCCTACGACGCGCCGCCCGATGCCGGCTTCGTGCGCGACATCCCGGTGGTGTTCGCCCTGGTGGCCGCCCCGGTGCAGGTGAAGATCGCGCCCTCCCTGGCCTCGTCCGGCCGCAATGTCACCGGGGCGGTGCACGTGGTGCCCACCGACGTGCAGATGCGCGCCATGCAGAGCTACAAGGCGTTCCGCAAGGTGGGGGTGATCTATTCGCCCAACGAGAAGAACTCCCTCGCCATCATCGAGGAGATGAAGGCGTTCTGCGCCGGCATCGGCGCCACCGTGCTGGCCCAGCCGCTCAACATGGACGGCAACCGCCCCACCGCGGACGGGGTGGAAGACTTCGTGCGCAACCTGCGCTCCCAGGGCGCGGACTGGCTCTACCTGCCGGCCGACACCTTCCTCGCCTCCATCTTCGGCCGGGTGGGCCCGGTGGCGCTCGCCAGCGGCATGCCCACGTTCGGCGCCACTGAATTCTTCATGCGCGAGGGGCAGGGGCTGGTGGGGCTGGTGAGCCGCTTCTATTCGGTGGGCCAGCTCGCGGCCTCCAAGGCCACCGCCATCCTGGTGAACCGGCGCCCGCCGGCGGACATCCCCATCGAGACGGTGAAGCGCTTCACCCTCATCATCAATCTCAAGGTCGCGAAGGAGCTGGGAATCTATCCGCCCATCGCCATGCTGAACTATGCGGAAGTGATCACATGACGCGTGTCTTGCCTGCCGCTTCTCCGGCCCTGATGCTGCGCGCACTGAACCTGGACGACCTCGACGCGGTGGATGCGCTGAACCAGCTGGCGGTCGGCCCGGTGGTGGACCCCAACGTGGTGAAGCCGGAGAGCCACGACTATTTCGAGAGCATCTTCAAGGGGCGCGGCTTCTTCATGGGGGTGTTCGACGGGCCGGAACTGATCGCCTACGGCATCCTCCAGCACGACCACCCGGTGAAGGATGATCCCCGCCCCTCGCTGGGCCTTGCCCCCGGCGCGCCGGTGGGCCGGCTTGCCGGCGCGCGGGTGGCTCCGGCCTATCGCGGCCGCGGGCTGCAGCGCGCGCTCATCGCCGCGCGGGTGGCGGCCGCCCCCGCCGACATGCTGCTTTATTCCACCGCCGCGCCGGTGAACACGCCCAGCTGGTCCAGCCTGCTGGCGGAAGGCTTCGCCATCCGCGCCATCCAGCGCCTGTTCGGCGGCTATGCCCGCTACCTCATGGTGCGCGACGGCTCCACCGGCGATCCCGATCACACCCTGCTTGTGGACCCGCTCGACACCGACCGGCAGAACGCCCTGTTCGCGGAGGGCTGGCGCGGCTATTCCCGCGGGCGGCTGCCCAGCGGCGCCGCCGGCGTGGTGTTCGCCCGGCCGGTCGCGCCCGGCGCGGCGCGGTGAGCGCTGCGCGCCGGGCGGTGTCTATTTCCGCCGCGGCGGGACTTCACTAAACTGTCGCATGCGTCGGCCACCCTGCCGGAGGCTGGCGAAAGGACGTACGAGAAACGGTTCGCGCATGAAGATCGAAATCAATCCCTTCGCTCCGGGTACGGTGCTCGTTGCCCTTGAGGGGCGGCTCGACATTGCAGGGGCCGCGATGGTGGAGAGCGACTTCAAGGCCGCCTGCGATGGCGCGGGGCTGGTGCTGGTGGATCTCTCCCGCACCCCGTTCATGGCCTCCATCGGCATCCGCCTGCTGCTGACCGGGGCCAAGGCCCTGCACCGGAAGGGAGGAAACATGCGTCTGTTCGCGTGCGACCCGCAGGTGGAGAAGGTGCTGCGCTCCACCGGTGTGGATCACCTCGTCTCCATCCACGCCACGCGGGAGGAGGCCCTGGCCGATGCGGGCGCCTTGCCCGCCGGCACCGCCCCCGCCTGACGGCGCCGTGCCCATGGCTGCCCCCGAACCCGGCATGCTGGTTTCCACCCTCGACGCCGGCGCGCGGATCGAGGACATCACCGAGGCGACGAGCTGGCTCGCCGCCGTCGCCGACGCGGAGGGCTGGCCCGATGCCACAAGGTTCGCCCTGGAGCTGAGCCTGGAGGAGGCGCTGACCAACGTGGTGTCCTATGCCTTCAAGGGGCTGGACACGGTGCCGCGCATCCGCATCGAGTGCTACCGCTTTCCCGGCGGGCAGGTGGGGGTGCAGCTCATCGACAATGGAATGCCGTTCGATCCCACCACCGTTTCCGAGCCGGTCGTCCCCGATTCCATCGAGGACGCGAAGATCGGCGGGCACGGGGTGCAGCTCATGCGCAATTTCCTGGAGACCCTCTCCTATGCCCGGGAGGGGGGCGAAAATCGCCTGACCCTGGTGGCGGCGCGCCCGGATTAGGGCGCGATCCGAACTTCCCGGCCGGGCACCCGGGCCGGGACGCCGCAACGGGGGCAGGCCAGCGGCCGGGGAACGTGCATGTTGATGGTTGCGGAGATTCTCGCGGGGCTGGGGCTGCTGTTCGTCGGCCTGAAGCTCATGTCGGCGCAGCTTCAGCAGGTCACCGGCCGCAAGGTGCGCAATCTCCTGCGCCGGGCCACGCGCTCCCCCGTCATCGGCCTGCTGTGCGGCGCCGTCGCGGGCACGGCCACCCAGTCCAGCAATGCGGTGGCGGTGGTGAGCGGCAATCTGGTGCGCGGCGGCGTCTTCACCGTGCGCGACGCCATTCCCGTCGTGGCCGGGGGCAATGTGGGCACGGCGGCGCTGGTGTTCGTCGCTGCCATCGACTTCCGGCTGCTCATCTTCGCCCTGGTGGCGGTGGTGGGCTTCTTCTACCACCTGCGGCTGGATCACCGGCCCGCCTGGCGCGAATGGATGGGGGTGGCCCTCGGCCTGTCGCTGGCCCTGCTGGGGCTCGATTTCATCAAGCAGGGGCCGCGCACCCTCGATGTGGCGGCCATTGCCGATGCGGTGTCGGCGGGGGTGCTGCCCTGGATGGGCTTCGGCCTCGGCTTCCTTGCCTCGGTGATCACCCAGTCCTCGTCCACCTCCACCATCCTGGTGGTGGCACTGATCCAGGCGCGGCTCATGAGCCTGGACGACGCCTTCTTCATCGTTTTGGGCGCCAACCTGGGGTCGGGCGTGGCGGCGGTGATCGCGGCCGGCGGGCTGGAGGGCACGGGACGGCAGCTTTGCTTCGTCCATGTGCTGGTCAAGGTGGTGGGCTGCCTTGTGGTGGGTGCGGCCTTCGCTTTGGCCGAGGCGGCGGGGCTGGCGCCGCTGGACCTTCTGGCGGCGGCCGGCGGCGGGCAGGCCTCGGCGGCCGTCTCGCTGCTGTTCCTGGCGCTGCAGGTGGCGGGCGCGCTGCCGGTGGCCTTCCTGCGTGATGCCGCCGGGCACATGGCGGCGCGCTTCAGCCCGCCCACGGTGGAAGACAGCGCATCGCGCCCGCGCTTCATTCATCACGAGGCCCTGAGGGACCCGGCCACCGCCCTCGACCTTGCCGAGCGGGAGGTGTCCAGCCTCGTGCACCTGCTGCCGCTGCTGCTGCCCGACCTGGACCGGACCGAGGCGCCCGGCGCCGGGGAACGGCAGGGCCTGTGGCGCGGTGCCGCCTCGGTCGCCGTGGCCACGGACCATTTCATCGCCGATCTCATCGCCCGCGGCATGACCCGGCAGACCCTGGAAATCGCGCTCCAGCACCAGTCCATGCTGGAGACGGTGCGCACCCTGCAGGATACGCTGCACGACTTCACCGAGGTGATCGAGGGCTTCGAGGCGGTGCCGCCGCTGGGGTTCAACCTGTCGGAATCGTTGCGCACCATCGTCCTCGGCCTGGCCGACGCGAGCGATGGCGACGGCGCCGACCTCGACATGCTGATCCCCTTGACCGCCGATCGCAGCGAGCTGCTCAACCGCATCCGCCGCCAGCTTGCCGGCTCGGCTTCCGCCTCGGAGGCGCAGGCGCGCCAGCTGCTGCTGGCCACCAGCCTGTTCGAGCGTGCGGTGTGGCTGGTGCGGCGCATCGCGGTGGCGTTGCGCGCATGCGAGAATGACGCTAATCCCAACACGCCCGCAGCCGCGGAGCCCATGCAGGTAGAGGCCCATGCACATCGAACGTGAACAGGTCGGGTCCGACGTGCAGCTGAAGGTGACGGGGCGGCTCGACACGCCCAACGCCAAGCCGTTCGAAGCCGCGCTCATGGAGGTGGTTTCCATGACCGACGGCGGCATCCTGGTGAACCTCGCGGGGGTGGATTACGTCTCCTCCTCCGGCCTGCGCGCCCTATTGGTGGCGGGCAAGGCCATGCGCGGCGCCAAGCGCAAGCTCACGCTCTCCTCGCTTCAGCCGCAGATCCGGGAAGTGTTCGACATTTCCGGCTTCTCCACCCTGTTCGAGATCAACTGAGGCGGCGGCGCCTGCTGGCGCCAGATCAACCGGCAACCGTGGCGCCTGCTGGCGCCAGATCAACCGGCAACCGTGGCGCCTGCTGGCGCCAGATCAACCGGCAACCGTGGCGCCTGCTGGCGCCAGATCAACCGGCAACCGTGGCGCCTGCTGGCGCCAGATCAACCGGCAACCGTGGCGCCTGCTGGCGCCACGGGCACCCACAGGACATCCTCGATCCGGCGGGCGCCGCTCGCCAGCATGGCGAGGCGGTCGAAGCCCAGCGCGCAGCCGCTGGCGGCCGGCATGTGGGCGAGGGCGGCCAGGAAGTCCTCGTCCAGCGGGTAGCGCTCGCCATAGAGCCGCGCCTTCTCGTCCATCTCCGCTTCGAAGCGGCGGCGCTGCTCGGCGGCGTCGGTGAGCTCGCCGAAGGCGTTGGCCAGCTCCAGCCCGCAGGCATAAAGCTCGAACCGCTCGGCGAAGCGCGGGTCCTTCGGCTTGGGGCGGGCGAGGGCGGCCTCGCTCACCGGATAGTCGCACAGCAGGGTGGGGCGGCCGGCACCCAGCTGCGGCTCGATGCGCTCCACCAGCACCCGCGAGAAAATGTCGGCGAAGGTGTCGTCGGCGGCGGTGCGGATGCCGGCGGCTTGGGCGGCGCGGGCGAAAGGGGCGGGGTCCGGCGGGGCGCCGGGGGCGGGAAGCAGGGCCTCCAGATCCATCCTCGCATGGCGGGCGAAGGCCTCCACCAGCGTCAGGCGCTCCGGCGCGGCGAAGGGATCGCAGGTGTGGCCGCGGTAGGCGAAGCGCGGCGTGCCGCCGGCCTGCGCCGCGATCGCCAGCAACTGGGCGCAATCCTCCATCAAAACGGTGTAGGAGGCCCCGGCGCGATACCATTCCAGCATGGTGAATTCCGGGTGGTGGGCCATGCCGCGCTCGCGATTGCGGAACACCCGCGCCCATTCGAAGATCTGCGTCTCGCCCGCCGCCAGCAGCTTCTTGGCGGCGAATTCCGGCGAGGTGCGCAGATAAAGGCGCCGCATCGCCCCGTCGGGACCCACGAGATCGGTGGCGAAGGCGTGCAGGTGCGCCTCGTTGCCGGGGGAGACCTGAAGCGCGGGGGTCTCCACCTCCAGGAAGCCGGCGCCGGCGAACCAGCCCCGTATGGCGCCGGCCATGCGCGCGCGCGCCAGAAGGAAGGGGCGGCGGTCGGCGTGCACCCCGCGGTCCCACCACGGGCTGGCGGGGGGCGGGCTTGCGGAACCAGATACCGTCATGAGCGGGTCGAATCCTTCCCTGTCCGGCAGCGGCGCCCGGAAAAGGCACCGCGAGACTGGCGTTGCGCGCCAAGATCGCTATGTTGCCGCCGAAGATCAGCAGCGGCGCGGCGCCGCACAAAGTTCAAGGAAGACGCGACGTGGTCAAGGTCATCGCCAGCTCCCTGCGCAAAGGCAATGTGGTCGATATCGACGACAAGCTCTATGTGGTGCTCACTGCGGAGAACATTCATCCCGG
Organism: Xanthobacter sp. AM11; assembly: GCF_047444035.1. NCBI lineage: Bacteria > Pseudomonadati > Pseudomonadota > Alphaproteobacteria > Hyphomicrobiales > Xanthobacteraceae > Xanthobacter > Xanthobacter sp. AM11. The sequence goes on along the minus strand of NZ_JBLAOA010000001.1, from coordinate 74,237 downwards.
CAAGGGCACGCCGGTCACGCAGCTCGACATGCGCCGCATCTCGGACGGGGTGAAGATCTCCGAGCGCTACCGCACCACCGAGCAGGTGGAGCGGGCCTTCGTGGAAGACCGGCCCCATACCTTCCTTTACGAGGATTCGGACGGCTACACCTTCATGAATCCCGAGAATTTCGATCAGGTCACCGTGTCCAAGGACGTCATGGGCGATTCGGCGGTCTATCTCCAGGAAGGCATGGAATGCATGCTCTCCACCCATAACGGCGTGCCCATCGCCATCGAGCTGCCGGCCCGCGTGGTGCTGGAGATCGTGGACACCGAGCCCACCGTGAAGGGGCAGACCGCCTCGTCCTCCTACAAGCCGGCCAAGCTGTCCAACGGCGTGCGCACCATGGTGCCGCCGCACATCTCCGCCGGCACCCGCGTGGTCATCATGACCGCCGACGCCTCCTATGTGGAGCGCGCCAAGGACTGAGGCGCGCCCGCGCCGGCAGATTGCCGCCCGCGCGGGCCCCTCTTTCCCGTGCAACGACAGCCGCCGCGCGCTGCGGCTGCCCCGCTTCCGATATTCCAAAGTCATTGGAGCCGTCCGGCCAAGGTGTCGCGCCGGAGATGTGAGACTACATTCACCGTTTTTGTTGCCTGTGTTGCCGTGCAAATGGAACCTTTTGCGCGCGCCATCCGTTGTCGCGGAAAACAGCAACAATCCAAGGCTCCTGGTGATGGATGTTTCCGGTCGGCGCGTGCTCGTCGTGGAGGACGAGTTCCTTGTGGCCCTGGGCCTTGAGGACAATCTGAGGTCCCTCGGCTATACCGTCGTCGGGCCGTTCTCCAGCCTTGCCGCGGCACGAACGGCGGCGGCCGTGGAGCGGGTGGATGCGGCCATCCTTGATGTGAACCTTGCGGGCGAGCCGGTTTATCCGGCGGCAGCTGTCCTTGCGGACCGCGGCATCCCCTTCATCTTCTGCTCGGGCTATACGGGCAGCGTGCGGGTGCCGCAGGAATTCGCCGATGTGCCCCGGGTGGCCAAGCCCTACACCAGCCGGGCCATCGCCGATGCGCTGGCCGAGCTCCTCGCCGGCGGGCCGGTGGGGCCGCCGGCGTGGCGCGCCAGCCTTGCGCCGGCCTGGAGCCGCTGAGTTCTTCGCACCGAACGGGGCGGCGCCGGGTCACATTCCGCGGCCCGCGAAAGGAAATACCGGCCCGGTTCGCACACGGGCCGGCGCGCCGGCTCAGGCCTGGCCGGCTTCCTTGGTGGCGGCGGCGACGTCCGGCTTCGGGCCGCCGCGGGCGACGCCCACCATGGCCGGGCGCAGCACCCGCTCGCCGATGACGTAGCCGGCCTGCACCACCTGCACCACCGTGCCGGTGGGCACGCTCGGGTCCGGCACCTCGAACATGGCCTGGTGCAGGTTGGGGTCGAACTTCTCGCCCTTCGGCTCGATCTTGCGGATGCCGTGCTTCTCCAGCGCCTTGACGAGGCCGCGCTCGGTCAGCTCCAGCCCATCCAGCAGGGCCTTGAAGGCGCCCTCGGCGCCGGCCCTGGCCTCTTCGTCCACCGAGCCGAGCGCCCGGGAGAGGTCGTCGGCCACGTTCAGCACGTCACGGGCGAAGGAGGCGATGCCGTAGGTCCTGGCGTCCGCCACTTCCTTCTCGGCGCGGCGGCGGATGTTCTCCGCCTCGGCGAAGGCACGCAGGAACTTGTCCTTCATGCCGGCGATTTCCGCCTCCAGCCGCTGCTTCTCGGCCAACAGTTCGGTGCCGATCTGGGCGTCGGCGGTGGCGAGGGCTTCCGCCTCGGCCGTGGCTTCGTTCGCAGCGCTCATGTTCGCACCGTTTTCGCTTGCGTCGCCGCCGGTCTCGGGCGCGCGCTTCTGCTCGCTCATCCGGTTTCTTCCCCTGCCATGAATTTCGCCCGCCAGCGCGGACAAACGCCAACATTCCCCGCGCATATCGGTGGGACGGCGGGAAAAATCAAGACTGCGCGACGTCGCGACCGCGGATGGGCCTCACGCCGCATCCACCCCCGGGGCGCCCAGCACCCGGCTCACCAGGCGGGCGGTGAAGTCCACCATGGGCACGATGCGCCCGTAATTGAGCCGGGTCGGGCCGATCACCCCCAGCACGCCCACCACCCGGCCCTGCCCGTCGCGATAGGGGGCGACGATGGTGGAGGAGCCGGAGAGGGAGAACAGCCGGTTCTCCGAGCCGATGAAGATGCGCAGGGATTGCGCCTCCTCCGCCCGGCCCAGCAGGTCGGCCACCTCGCGCTTGGTTTCCAGGTCGTCGAACAGCAGGCGGATGCGCTCCAGGTCCTCCAGCGCGTGCAGGTCCTCCAGCAGCTTGGCCTGGCCGCGCACGATGAGCTTGCGCTCGGCCGGCTCGTCGCCGGACCAGGAGGCGAGGCCGTCCTCCACCACCCGGGCGGTAAGGGCGTCGAGATCCCGCCGGAGCTCGGACAAGAGGCTCTCCATTTCCGCCCGCGCCTCGCTGAGGGTGCGGCCGCGGATGCGGGCGTTGAGATAATTGGTCGCCTCGGTGAGGGCGGACACCGGCAGGCCGGACGGCAGCACCAGGGCGCGGTTCTCCACCTGCCCGTCCTCGGACACCAGGATCACCAGGGCGCGGCCGGGCTCCAGCGGCACGAATTCCACATGCTTCAGGCGCGGGTCGGTCTTGGTGGTGGTGACCACGCCGGCGCCCCGCGCCAGGCCGGAGAGCATGGCCGAGGCTTCCTGCAGCACGCCTTCCACCGTGGTGGTCTTGGCCGCCGCCATCATCTGGGTCTCGATGTTGGTGCGGTCGCGCTCGTTCACGTCGCCGATTTCCAGCAGCGCATCCACGAAGAAGCGCAGCCCGCGCTCGGTGGGCAGGCGCCCGGCGCTGGTGTGGGGGGAATAGACGAGCCCCGCCGCCTCCAGGTCGGCCATCACGTTGCGCACCGAGGCAGGGGAGAGGGTCATGGGGATGAGGCGCGAGAGATTGCGCGAGCCCACCGGCTCGCCGGTGGCCAGGTAGCTTTCCACGATCTGCCGGAAGATCTCGCGCGAGCGCTGGTCGATCTGGGCGAGGCCGCCGGAGGAGAGGGGCAGGAACGGATCGAGCGCCACTTTGCTCATGCCTTCCATCTGTGCGGGCGGGTGCCCGCCGCCCTATTATGTGTGCTCTCCGGCGCCCCGCATCAAGCATTCCCGCACGCCGCGCCCGGCTTGCTTCCCTCCAGGGCCTGCGCGCTCTAAAAGGGGCGCCCGATACACGGAACAACGAGGACGATCCCTATGCGCCCCAGCAAGCGCGCCGCCGACGAGATGCGCGCCGTTTCCTTCGAGCGGGGCGTGATGCGCCACGCCGAAGGCTCCTGCCTCGTGAAGTTCGGTGACACCCATGTGCTCGTCTCCGCCACCCTGGAAGAGCGCCTGCCGCCATGGCTGAAGGGCCAGGGCCGGGGCTGGGTGACGGCGGAATATGCCATGCTGCCCCGCGCCACCCACGATCGCACCCGGCGCGAATCCACCACCGGCAAGCAGTCCGGCCGCACCCAGGAGATCCAGCGGCTGATCGGCCGCTCGCTGCGCTCCGTCACCGATCTCGTGGCCATGGGCGAGAAGCAGATCACCCTCGACTGTGACGTGCTCCAGGCCGATGGCGGCACCCGCACCGCCGCCATCACCGGCGCATGGATCGCGCTTTACGATTGCCTGTCGTGGATGCGCCAGCGCTCCATGATCAAGGAGATGCCGCTCAAGCAGCATGTGGCGGCGGTGTCCTGCGGCATCTATGAGGGCACGCCCGTGCTCGACCTCGATTATGCCGAGGATTCGGTGGCCGAGACCGACGCCAATTTCGTCATGACCGGTACCGGCGGCATCGTCGAGATCCAGGGCACGGCGGAAAAGACCCCCTTCACCCAGGACGAGCTGCTGGCCCTGCTGGCGCTGGCCCGCTCCGGCGTGGACAAGCTGGTGGGCCTGCAGAAGCTGGCGGTGGGCTGATGGCGCACCGGCAGCTGTCCGGCCGGCTGGTGGTGGCCACCCACAATCCCGGCAAGCTCATTGAAATGCGCATGCTGCTGGAGCCCCACGGGGTGGAGGCGGTTTCCGCCGGCGACCTCGGCCTGCCCGAGCCGGAGGAGACCGAGACCACCTTTTCCGGCAATGCCCGGCTGAAGGCGGTGGCGGCGGCCAATGCGGCGCAGCTGCCGGCCTTCGCCGACGATTCCGGCCTCGTCATCGACGCCCTGGGCGGTGCCCCCGGCATCCACACCGCCCGCTGGGCCGGGCCGGACCGGGACTTCGAGATGGCCATGGAGAAGGTGGAGGCGGCGCTGCAGAAGGCGGGCGCCACCGCGCCGGAACAGCGCCAGGCGCGCTTCGTCTCGGCCTTGTGCATCGCCTGGCCGGACGGGCACCTGGAGGAGTTCGAGGGCGTGGTGGACGGCACCCTGGTCTGGCCGCCGCGCGGCGCCAAGGGCTTCGGCTACGATCCCATGTTCCGCCCCGAAGGCCACGCGAAGACCTTCGCCGAGATGACCGCCGACGAAAAGCATTCCATGCCGCCCAAGGGCTTCGGCCTGTCGCACCGGGCCCGGGCGTTTCTGAAGCTGTCGCAGGCCTGCCTGAAGGGATGAGGGGAATTTTGGAGCAGGATCGCGCCCGCCGACACCGGCCGAACCCTCTCCCGCCTGCGGGGGAGGGCGCCGGGGCGGCGATGCCCGACGACGGCGGCTTCGGCGTCTATGTCCACTGGCCCTTCTGCAAGGCCAAGTGCCCCTATTGCGACTTCAACAGCCATGTGCGCCACGCCCCGCCCGACGAGGCGCGCTACCTCGCCGCCTTCCGGGCCGAGATCGCCCACATGCGGGCGCTGTCGGGGCCGCAGCGGGCGCAGACGGTGTTCTTCGGCGGCGGCACCCCCTCCCTCATGGCCCCGGCCACGGTGGGGGCCATCCTGGAGGCCATCGACGCCGCCTGGCCGCTGACGGGCGATGCGGAAGTGACGCTGGAGGCCAACCCCACCTCGGTGGAGGCGGAGCGCTTCTTCGGCTACCGGGCAGCCGGAGTGAACCGGGTGTCCCTGGGCGTGCAGGCGCTGGACGATGCCGACCTGCAGGGCCTCGGCCGGATGCATTCGGTGGCCGAGGCGCTGGCGGCGGTGGCGATCGCGCGGCAGGCGTTCGCGCGGGTGTCGTTCGACCTCATCTATGCCCGCCCGCGCCAGACGCCGCAGGCCTGGGCAAACGAGCTGAAGCGGGCGCTGGCGGAGGGGTGCGAGCATCTGTCCCTCTACCAGCTCACCATCGAGCCGGGCACGCCGTTCGAGCGGCTCTACGGCGCCGGCAAGCTCCTTCTGCCCGACGACGACCTCTCCCGCGCCCTGTGGGACGTGACGCAGGAGGTGACGGCGCAGGCCGGGCTTCCCGCCTACGAGGTCTCCAACCACGCCCGGCCGGGCGCGCAGGCGCGGCACAATCTCGTTTACTGGCGCTATGGCGCCTATGCCGGCATCGGCGCCGGCGCCCACGGGCGGCTGGTGGTGGACGGGGTGCGCCGCGCCACCTTCACCGAGCGCAGCCCGGAGGGCTGGCTTCAGCGGGTGGCGGCGGCCGGGCACGGCATGGTGTCCGACGAGGCGCTGCTGCCGCAGGAACAGGCGGACGAGATGCTGCTCATGGGCCTGCGCCTCGCCGAAGGCGTGGACCTCGCCCGCCATGCCCGCCTGGGCGGGCGGATCGCGCCCGGGCGCATGGCCGCGCTGGAGGCGGACGGGCTGGTGGTGCGCGAGGCCGACCGGCTGCGGGCGACGGCGGCCGGCTTTCCGGTGCTGAATGCGGTGATCGCGGCGCTGGCGGGGTAGGGCGCTGCCTCACTGCGCGCCCGGGGGCCTCACTCCGCGTAGGGATTGTCCTTCTGGCGCATGGTCAGGCGGATCGGCACGCCCGGCAGGTCGAAGGTCTCGCGCAGGCCGTTCACCAGATAGCGGATGTAGCTTTCCGGGACGGCATCGGCGCGGGAGCAGAACAGCACGAAGGACGGCGGCCGCGCCTTGGGCTGGGTGATGTAGCGCAGCTTCACCCGCCGGCCGGACACCGCCGGTGGCGGGTGGGCATCGGTCACCTGCTGCAGGAAGCGGTTCAGCGGATTGGTGGCGATGCGCTTGTTCCAGACCTTGTGGGCCTTGGAGATACCTTCCACCAGCTTGTCGAGGCCGTGGCCCATGAGGCCCGACACCGGCACGATGGGCACGCCCTTCACCTGCGGCAGCAGGCGGTCCGCCTCCTCCCGCAGCCGGGTGGCGATGCCGCCGCGGGGCACGAGGTCGGACTTGTTGTAGCCGATGACCAGCGCCCGGCCCTCGCGCGCCACCAGATCGGCGATGCGCAGGTCCTGTTCCTCGAACGGGCGGGTGGCGTCCACCAGCAGCACCACCACTTCGGCGAACTTCATGGCGCGCAGGGCATCGGCGGCGGACAGCTTCTCCAGCTTGTCCTCGATGCGGGCGCGCTTGCGCAGGCCGGCGGTGTCGAACAGCTCCAGGCGGGTGCCGCGATAGTCCACCTCCACCGAGATGGAATCGCGGGTGATGCCCGCCTCGGGGCCGGTGAGCAGCCGGTCCTCGCCCAGCAGGCGGTTGATGAGGGTGGATTTGCCGGCATTGGGCCGGCCCAGCACCGCCACCTTGATGGGGCGCCGCGGCGCGCCGTCGGCGGCGTCCGCCTCGGCGGCGGCCTCGGCGGGGTCTTCCACCTCTTCTTCCGGCCGGGTCTCGTCGGGCAGGGCGTCGCAAATGGCGTCGTAGAGGTCGGACAGGCCCTCGCCATGCTCGGCGGAGAGGGGCACGGGGGTGCCGAGGCCGAGGGCGAAGGCTTCCAGCGTGCCCGCCTCGCCGCCGCGGCCCTCGCTCTTGTTGGCCACGAGAATCACCGGCTTGCCGGCGCGCCGCACCAGTTCCGCGAAGGCGCGGTCGGTGGGGGTGAGGCCCATGCGGGCGTCGATCATGAACAGGATGGCGTCGGCATCGCCGATGGCGGCCTCGGTCTGGGCGCGCATGCGCCCTTCCAGGCTGGCGGCGTCCGCCTCCTCCAGGCCGGCGGTGTCCACGATGCGGAAGGCGAGGTCGCCGAGGCGCGCGTCGCCCTCCCGCCGGTCGCGGGTGACGCCGGGGCGATCGTCCACCAGCGCGAGCTTCTTGCCCACGAGGCGGTTGAACAGGGTGGACTTGCCCACGTTGGGGCGGCCGACGATGGCCAGGGAAAAGGTCATAGGATCGGCTCGTGGCCTTCCGGCCGGGTGGTCGAACGAAGGGGACGCCTCAGCGCTGCGGCTGGCCGCTGGGTGGCGGCGCCGGCAACTGGTCGATGGGGGCGTTGGCGTTGCTGGGCTGGGAGAGGGGGGTGGAATAATCCACCCCCGGAACGCCCTGCGGGAACACGGGCTGGCGCGCGCCCGGCAGCGCTTTTTCCTTCTCCTCGAAGGGGTTCATCTTCTCCAGCGTTTCGCAGCCGGCCGCCGCCAGGGCAAGGGCGAGGGCGAGGGCGAGGCGAAGGGCGCCGGAAGCGCTGCGCGTCATGCTCATGAACGGGGTCCTCACTGCGTGGCGGCGCCGCCGGCGGACGCAGCCGGGGCGGGGCCTTCGGCGGGGGCGGCGGCGCCGGCGGTCAGGCGGCGGACGAGTTCCGCCCGCGAGCGCACGCCCGGCGGGGTTTCGCTGTCGGTGGTGATCTCGGTAGCGGTCTTGTTGGCGGCGGCAAGGTCGCCGGCCTTGAACTGGGCCAGCGCCATCACCTCGCGCGCCGAGTGGCGCAGCGGGCCGGTGCCGGCGGCCAGGGTGCCGACACGCTGCGTCACATCGGCAAGGCTGGCGGTGTCCACCAGAATCATCGCCGCGCGCAGCTGGGCGAGCTGGCGCACCAGCGGATCGAGGCGGGTGTCGGCGGCGATGGCATCGAACGCGGCGATGCCGGCGGCCTTGTCCCGGGCGGCGGCCGCGCTGGCGCCGCGGAACAGGGCGAGGGTGCGGTAGCCGGCCGGCCCGTCCTTGGCGATGGCGCCGAAGGCGGCTTCAGCCTGCGTGAAATTGCCCGCCGCCGAAAGCGCCACGGCCTCCTGGAAGGCGGTGGAGGCGGCCACCGCCTGCTGCTGGCGCCAGTATCTGTAGCCGCTCCAGCCGGCCGTGCCCGCCACCAGCAGGACGGCGGCGGCGATGATGAACACGCCGAAGCGGTCCCACAGCTTGCGCAGGCGATCGCGCCGGAGGTCTTCCTCGATCTCGTGAAAAATGTCGGTCATGGGGTCCGCGGAGCAGGTGGGCCGGCGCGCCGGCAAAAGGGCGCGTAAAGTATCCATGCGGCCTCATCGTGGCAAACACGGCTTTTCGGGGAGGGTCCGGCCCTTTGGGCGTGCGGCGGCAGAGGGGGCTGCGCGCCCGGCCTTGCGGCCGGCGGATGAGCCCCGGCCCCCGGGGCGCGCCGCGGCGGTTCCATGGAACCCGATCGCGCTTTAAGGTGGGCCATGGCCGCCACCCCGCAGGACCCTCCGCCACCGCCGGCCGCGGCGTTCGAATACCGGCTCCAGCGCACCGCGGTGGGGGTGGTGGTGCTGGATGGCGAGATGGCGATCCGCTCGGTGAATCCGGTGGCCCTGCGCCTGCTGGCGCCCTCCGGCGCGCGGGTCATCGGCGCCCACATCCTCGATCTGCATCCGCCGGAGGCGCGGGACAAGGTGGCGTTCCTGCTGGATCGCGCCGCGGCGGCGGAAGACGGCACCTCCAGCCTGGTGGTCACCACCGCGATGGGCAGCCTGGTGGCCAAGGTGAGCCGGCTGCAGCGCGGCCCCGGCGGCGCGGTGGATGGCTATTGCATGATGGTCTACGCCCTCGACACGCCCATGATGGGCGCCGCCCCGCCCGGCCCCGGCGACGACCCGGCCCCGCGGGCGGCGCTCCCCGTCGCCGGCGCGCAGGCCATGGCGGCCCTGTGCCCGCTGCTGAAGCTGCCGCTGGTGCGGGGCAAGGGCGACGTCATCAGCCTCATCGACGTGGCGCAGGTGGCCTGCCTCGTGGCCCAGGGCCATTATGCGGAGGCGCGCACCCTCACCTTTTCCGCCTTCTGCCCCCGCCCCCTGGCGGATCTGGAGCGCCGGCTCGATCCCGCGGCGTTCGTGCGGGTGCACCGGCGCTACCTGGTCAACATCCGCCACGTGCATGCCGCCGTGCGCGCGGATGGGGCCTGGCATCTGGTGATGGCGGACGAGGCGCGCACCCGCGTGCCGGTGGGCCGCTCCCGGGTGGAGCAGGTGCGGCGCCTCCTGGCGGTGTGAGCCGCCGTTGGTGCAGCCAAGATGCCGTTGGTGCGCCGCGGCGGGGGCCGGTGCCGGCGCCATGGCACCCGGCGGGCGCCCTTGCGCACCCTTGAGGCCACGCATTTTGCGCGTGGTCCGAGGATGAGGGTTTCCCCATGGGCGCACCTGCCGGCTTTCCGTCGCTTCCCGTTTCCCTGGAGCAGCCCGACCGCTACCTGACGTTCCAGGGCATCGATTTTGAAGGCAACATGCGCACGGTGCTGGCGCACCTGTTCCGCTATATCGACGATCCCGCCTTCGGCAACGCCTTCTGGGACCGCTTCAGGGCCCGCCTCGCCGCCGCCGAGGCGGGCTCGGCGGCGCTGTGCGACCGGCTGCTGCTGATGCATTCCCACGTCTATTACATGGTGGAGCTGTTCGAGGCGCAGGACGACGCCCGCGCCCTCGCCGACCTGAAGCGGCTGGAGGAGGAATGCTTCTGAGGCCGAAGGCGCGGGGGTGCCCCTGCGTCAGGCGTCTGCACGTCCACCGGGCGCGGCGCCTGCGCTGAAGCCGGCCCGCTTCAGCCGCACCAGAGCGAGGTCGAGGGCCGAGAGGAAGGCCGAGCGGTCCCGCGCCGAGAAGGGGCGCGGCCCGCCCGTCACCGCCCCGGCGGAGCGCAGGTCGTCCATCAGGTTGCGGGTGGCCAGCGCCATGCCGATGGAATCGCCGGTGAAGGGCTTGCCGGTGGGGGCGATCACATCGGCCCCCGCCGCCACGCAGCGGGCGGCCAGCGGCACGTCGGCGGTCACCACCACGTCGCCGCGGCAGGCGCGCGCGGCAATGAGGTCGTCGGCGGCATCCGGCCCGGCGGGCACCACGAGGCGTTCGATCAGCGGATGGCGCGGCACCGCCAGCGGCATGTTGGCCACCACGAACACCCGCACCTGATGGCGGAAGGCCACCTTGTAGGCCTCCTCCTTCACCGGGCAGGCGTCGGCGTCGAGATAAAGGGCGATGGGGTCGGCACGCACGGTCATGGGGGCGAGATGGCAGGCGGCAGGCGCGCGCGCAAGGGCCGCCAACGGCCTCGCTGCATCTTCAAGCCGGGACAGCCTCCGGTCGGGGGGATATTGACGCGGCCCCTGCGGCGCGCCAACCCTTGCGCCATGACAACGGTCTTTCAACGCGGCCGCCGCCGGCTGGATTCCCTGCCGGTCATCGGCCCGCTGCTCGCCTCGGTGAGCGCCATGGAGCGGGCGACGCTCATGGTGATCGCCAGCAGCGCCATCGGCTTCTATGCCTTCTTCAAGGTGGCCGACGAGGTGGCGGAAGGCGACACCGGGCGCATCGACCGCGACATCCTGCTCGCCCTGCGCAACCCGCTCGATGCCTCCGATCCCCTCGGCCCGCCGTGGCTGGAGGAGACCATGCGCGACTTCACGGCGCTGGGCGGCACCGGCGTGCTCACCCTTCTCACGGTGCTGGCGGTGGTGTTCCTGCTGCTCACCCGCAAGCGCCATGCGGCGCTGCTGGTGGCGGTGTCGGTGGCGGGGGGCACGGCGCTGTCGCAGGCGCTGAAATGGGGCTTCGACCGGCCGCGGCCGGACCTCGTGCCCCACGGCATGGCGGTCTACAGCCAGAGCTTCCCCTCCGGCCACGCCATGCTCTCGGCGGTGGTCTATCTGACGCTGGGCGCGCTTCTGGCCCGCACCCAGGCGCGCACGCGGGTGAAGGTGTTCCTGTTCGGCTCCGCCACGGTGCTCACCATGGTGGTGGGTGTCAGTCGCATCTATCTGGGGGTGCACTGGCCCACCGACGTGCTGGGCGGCTGGGCGCTGGGGGCGGCATGGGCCGCGGCCTGCTGGCTGCTGATGGTGTGGCTGCAGCGCAAGGGTGAGGTGGAGGCGGAGAACGGAACCGGCGGCGGCAACGGCCCCGGTCCCGGCTGAGCCCGCCCGCCTCAGTCGAACAGGCTGGAGACCGATTCCTCGTGCGCCGTACGGGCGATGGCCTCGCCGATGAGGGTGCCGATGGACACCACGCGGATGTTGCGCGCCACCCGCACCGCCTCGGTGGGCTGGATCGAATCGGTGATCACCAGCTCCTTCAGCTTGGAGGCGGTGATGCGGGCCACCGCGCCGCCCGAAAGCACGCCGTGGGTGATGTAGGCATGCACTTCCTTGGCGCCGCGGGCGAGCAGGGCTTCCGCCGCATTCACCAGGGTGCCGCCCGAATCGACGATGTCGTCCACCAGGATGCAGGAGCGGCCTTCCACATTGCCGATGACGTTCATCACCTCGCTCTCGCCGGGGCGCTCGCGGCGCTTGTCCACGATGGCGAGCTGGGCGTCGATGCGCTTGGCCAGCGCCCGGGCGCGCACCACGCCGCCGACGTCGGGCGAGACCACCATGAGGTTGGAGAGGTCGAACCGCTCCTTGATGTCGCGCACCATCACCGGGGCCGAATAGAGGTTGTCGGTGGGGATGTCGAAGAAGCCCTGGATCTGGCCGGCGTGCAGGTCCAGCGTCATCACCCGGTCGGCGCCCGCGTGGGTGATGAGGTTGGCCACCAGCTTGGCCGAAATGGGTGTGCGCGGGCCGGGCTTGCGGTCCTGCCGGGCGTAGCCGAAATAGGGCAGCACCGCGGTGATGCGCTTGGCCGAGGCCCGGCGCAGCGCGTCGATGATGATCAAAAGCTCCATCAGGTGGTCATTGGCCGGGAACGAGGTGGACTGCACCACGAACACGTCCTGACCGCGGACGTTCTCCTGGATCTCGACGAAGATCTCCATGTCCGCGAAGCGGCGCACCACCGCCTTGGTGAGCGGCGTCGCGAGGTAAGCGGCGATGGCTTCCGCGAGCGCGCGGTTGGAATTGCCCGCGACGAGCTTCATGGTACCGTTCTCCGCTGACATTGGATGCTCCGCCCGGCACCCGGGCCTGCTGAAGGCTTGAGGCGTTCTGATATGCGGGCGGTCACAATCTTGTAAAGGGGCGCCATGGCCGCCGGCGCGCCGCAACTTCAGTTCTGGGCGTATGACAGGGCTGCGCCGGACGCGGAGAGGGCGGCCACGGGCGTGCCGCTGCCCGGCTCCATCGCCGGCGCGGGGGCCTCGGCCGGCTTGCCGGCGTCGGGCCCGCTCGCCTCCGCCGGGGCGGCGGCGCGGGCCGGGGCGGGGGCTTCCACGCCAAGGGTTTCCGCCAGGCTCGCCATGGAGCGGCCGGCGATGCGCGAGAGCACCGCGTCGTCGCAGGCGGCCCAGCCGTTGGCCGCGCCGCCCTTCAGCGGGCCGGCCGGCTCCTCGCCGGAGACGCGCGCCACCCGGGTGCGGCTGGAATCATACACGTCCCAGGCATAGGCGACGGAGGCCTTGCCCTTTTCCACATGCATGGCGAGGTAGCCCTTGACCCGATAGGCGGCGCCGGAGCTGCGGGAGACCACGGCCACGCGCCGGGTTTCCGCCTCGCTGGAAAGCTGGTCCACCAGCTTGTCGAAGGTGGCGGGCGGCGGGCCGTCGATGGTGTCGAAGGCGAGGGTGCGGCCGCCGGATGCGGCCATGCCGGCCCCGTCGGTCTGGCAGGCGCCCAGCGACAGGCTCAGGGCCAGGAGGCCGCTGGCGGCGAAAAGCCGGGCGAGGCGGGTGGGGGCGGGGCCGTGCGGGCAAACCGGGCGGGGCCGGGCGGTGCGCGCCGGCAGGGCATTCAAGGCGGAGCGGGTGCGCGGCTGCGCGTTCCGGTCGGCTTGTGCCTCATATCCCCGCATGGTGGCTCCCGGCGCTGCTCCGTTCGCCGAAGGGGTAGCGGGAAACGCGGGCCGGGTCCAGAAAAACGGTTAAGGGCTGGTTAACGCGGCGGCAAAATCATTGCCGCCCGAATTGTGGCCCGAATTACCGTCGTGGGGGCTCGATCCGGTGGATCACTTGAGCGACTGCAGGAAGCCCAGGAGGCGCATGGAGCCTTCCGGCCACGGCCCGAAGCCCGCCGCCGGGTTGATGTGGCCCGCATCCCCCGCATCGACGATGGCGGCGCCCCAGTCGAGGGCGAAGCCCTCCGCCCGCTCATAGGTGCAGAAGGGATCGCTGCGGCTCGCCACCAGCACCGAGGGGAAGGGCAGGGGATGGGTGGGCACCGGCGCGAAGGCCGCCAGCAGGGGATCGAGGCGGGGCCGGTCCAGGTCCGGCGGGGCCACCAGGAAGGCGCCCTTCACCTTGCCGGGCGGCAGCAGGGGCGCCGCATGCACCAGGGTGGGCACGCCGAGGGAGTGGGCCACCACCACCACCGGCTTGTCCGCCTGCGCCACCGCCGCGGCCAGGCGGCGCGGCCAGTCGTGGCGGTCCGGCCGGCTCCAGTCCGCCTGCTCCACCCGCCGGGCGGTGGAAAGGCTGCGCTCCCACCGGCTCTGCCAGTGGTCGGGCTCCGAGCCCTGCCAGCCGGGCACGATGAGGAGGCAGGCATCGGTGGATCGCATGGCGGGGTCCGGGCGCGCGGGGGCTTCAAGGTCAGGCGAGGGCGATGGCGGCCATCAGCCGGCCGTAGTCCGCTTCCTTGCGGTGGGTGGTGCGGCGAAAGGAGAAGAACCGCTCCTCATCCGCATAGGTGTCGAGGCCGAGGTCCTCCACATGGCCGATCCCGGCCTGTTCCAGCCGCAGCCGGATGAAGCCCGGCAGGTCGAACAGGGCATGGTGGGACCGGTCGGCGGGGGCGAAGAAGCGCGCGAAGGCCTTGTCCTCGGCCAGGAAGCGGGCAACGAAGTCCTCCCCCACCTCATAGCTGTGCTGGCGGATCAGCGGGCCGATGACGGCGCGGATGTCGCCGCGCCGGGCGCCCTGTGCCTCCATGCGCGCCACGGTGGCGGCGACGATGCCGCCCAGCGCCCCCTTCCAGCCGGAATGGGCGGCGGCCACCACCCGCGCGCCGGCATCGGCCAGCAGGATGGGGCCGCAATCGGCGATGGAGACCGCCGCGGCGATGCCCGGGGTGCGGGTGACCACCGCATCCGCCTTCGGCGCATCGGCGCGGGTCCAGGGCACGGTGGCCACCACCGCATCGGCGGAATGCACCTGCCAGCAGGCGAGGAAGCCCTCCGGCGCCACCCCCAGCGCCGCCGCCATGCGGGCGCGGTTCTGCGCCACCGCGGCTGGGTCGTCGGCCGATCCGGTGCCGCCGTTGAGGCTGGCATAGATGCCCTGGGAGACGCCGCCCCGCCGGGTGAAGAAGGCGTGGCGGATGCCGGGCAGCGCCGCCAGCGATGGCGCCTCGATCTTCATGGGACGAACTCCTCGGACGGGTCGAATGCGGGCGGCACGCCGGCATCAGAATGGGCGAGGACGAGCACCTTGAACAGCCGCCCCATCTGGTCTTCCGCCGCGCCGGCAAGGCGCGCCACCGCCGCATCCACCGCCGCGCGCGCCGCCGCGCCGGCATCGCGCTTCAGCCGTTCCGCCCGCTGCGGCAGGCCGAGGCGGGTGAGGAAATCGCCCTGGCCCAGCGGGCCGAACGCCTTCAGGCCGGCGGCGCGGGCAAGGGTGGCGAGGGCGGAAAAATCCACATGGGCGGTGATGTCGGCCTCCCCCGGCGCCGCCAGCGGATCGGCGAAGGCGTGGCGGGCGAGGGCCTGGAGGGTGTCGCCGAAGCCGCCGGCATGGCCATAGTCCACCACCAGCGCCACGCCGCCCTGGGCGGCAAGGCGGGTGGCGAGGGCGCGGGCGGGGCCGCTTTCCATATGTTCCAGCACCGCGCCTTCCGCCGGGCCGGGCAGGCCGGCGGCGAAGGCGGCGGCGGCGTGGGAGGGGGCCGGGTCGAGGCCGAACACCAGCCGGCCGTCCGCCTCCAGCCCCACCCGCCGCTCGTGCCACGCGCCGAGGGCGAACACGAACTGGTCCACCGGAAGGGCATCGAAGAATTCGTTGGCGAGGACGATGGCGGGGCCGTCGGGCACGTCCTCCACGCGGTCGTGCCAGGCCGGGGCGGGGGCGAGGCCGGCCAGGGTGCGCGCCTGCGCCGTGCGCAGGGCCGGGCTGGTTTCCACCAGATGCAGGCTGGCGGCGGCGGCGAACGGCGGCACCAGCCGCGCCGCGCGCAGGGCGTCGGCCATCAGCGTGCCGCGGCCCGGGCCCAGCTCCACCAGCCGGAACGGGGCGGGCGCGCCCATCTGCTGCCACATGGCCACCGCCCACAGGCCGATGAGCTCGCCGAACATCTGGCTGATCTCGGGGGCGGTGGTGAAGTCGCCCGTAGCGCCGAGGGGATCGCGGGTGATGTAATAGCCGTGGCGCGGATGGCCGAGGCACAGGGCCATGTAGCGGCTGACCGGCAGGGGCCCCTCGGCGGCGATGAGGGTGCGGATCTCCCGCAGCAGCGGCTGGGTCACGGCGCCTTGCTGCGCTTCAGCGCGAACAGCAGCAGGCCGGCCCCGGCCAGCACCAGCGGCACCGAGAGCCACATGCCCATGGTGGTGCCGAAGGCCAGATAGCCCAGCTGCACGTCCGGTTCGCGGAAGAACTCGCCGGTGATGCGGGCGATGCCGTAGCCCATGCCGAACACGCCGGCGGCCACCCCCGGCCGCTTCAGGCCGCCGCAGCGCACCAGCGCCAGCATCACCACGAACAGCACCAGCCCTTCCAGAGCCGCCTCGTAGAGCTGGCTGGGATGGCGCGGCACGTCGCCGCCGGTGGGAAAAACCACCGCCCACGGCACGTCGGCCGGGCGGCCCCACAGCTCGCCATTGATGAAATTGGCGATGCGGCCGAAGAACAGGCCGATGGGCGCCACCACGCTGGCCACGTCCAGAAGCGACAGGACGGGGATGGCGCGGGCGCGGGCGAACAGCACCAAGGCCAGAAGGGTGCCCGCCAGCCCGCCGTGGAACGACATGCCGCCCTTCCACACCGCCACGATATCCGCCGGATGCTGGGCGAAATGAACCGGATTGTAGAACAGCACATAGCCCAGGCGCCCGCCGAGGATGACCCCCAGCGTGGCCCAGAACAGGGCGTCGTCCAGGTCCTGCGGCTGCATGGGCGACACGCCGCCCCACACCGCCGGCCGGGCGACCATGCGCCGCGCCAGCAGCCAGCCGAGCACGAGGCCGACGATATAGGCCAGCGCATACCAGCGGATGGCGAGGGGGCCGACTTGCACCAGCACCGGGTCGATGGCCGGGAAGGGGAGGGCGAGGGTCGGCATCTGGTCCCCGGTTGGTCGCAGGCGCCGTCATGTGCCGCGGCGGGGGAGGCGGCGTCAAGCCGGCCGGCTCTGTGCCCTTGCGTCGGCGGCGCCGGGGCGCCATTTTCGCCAGGGGCGCGCCGGGCGCGCCGGTGGATGAGCCAAGACGCATGACCCAGGATGCAGGGGCGCCGTGCGCCTTTGCTGATCCAAACGAGGCCCCGCGCGGGGCTTACAGATTTTCGCGGCAGGTGGGGGCCATCTGCCGCGGCCGGACCCTCAGGAGGCTTCCATGACCCAGACCACGGGCCGCATTTTCGACGAGATGGCTCGCCTCGTGAACGATGCCGCGGGCGTCGCCCAGGGCGTGCGCCGGGAGGCCGAGACCGTGATGAAGGCGCAGATGGAGCGCTTCCTTCGCGACATGGACCTGGTGAAGCGCGAGGAATTCGAGGCGGTGAAGGACATGGCCGCCGAGGCCCGCGCCGAGAACGAGCGGCTGGCGGCGCGCATCGCCCAGCTCGAAGCGGCGCTGAAGGGCAATGCCCCGCCCGCCCCCGTCCCGCCCGCCGATCCCATGTGACGGCCCGCGGCGGATCGTCTCGCATGACGTAACGTCATTCTGCCCAGGCGGGACGATTTGGAAGTGGATAACGCCCCGCCTCTGCGAGAATCGGTCGCAGGGGCAACGGCTGCGAAGGCGGACCACAATCTGTCGTAGCGGCGACTTCTTCACCCGCGATATACTGATTTTCATGGCGATTCGGAGCCGGTTCGTCGTATCTGAGGCATACGACGGGGCGCAGCCTCGCCAGGGTGGTTTTTTCCGAAGGGGCCTGTCATGGCCGCACCTTTGGGAGTAGTCATCCGCCCGGCACGCCGCGTCGCGCATGCCTTGATCTGGCCTCGCTCGCGGACGATGCCGCGTTCGACCCTCTCCGCGTTCCTCCAACCGCGAGGTCGAGGCCATGTCTCTCATCGACATCGAAGCCGATGCACCGGCGAACCCCGTTGATCTCGTGGAGCAGCTCGCTGCTTTGCGCGACTGGTCGTTCGAACGCTCCGACGAGGACGAGATCACCCTCTCGCTCTCCAGCCGCTGGACGGACTGCCACGTCTCGTTCCAGTGGATGGACGAGCTGGAGGCCCTGCATCTCGCCTGTGCCTTCGACTTCAAGGTGCCGGAAGGCCGGCGCCCCGAGGTGCTGAAGCTCCTCGCCCTGGTCAACGAGCAGATGTGGCTCGGCCATTTCGACATGTGGTCGCAGGAAGGCGTCATCATGTTCCGCCATGCCCTGGTGCTGGCCGGCGGCGCCACCGCCTCCGATCGCCAGTGCGAGGCCATCGTGGAAGCCGCCCTCGATGCGGTGGAACGCTATTATCCCGCGTTCCAGTTCGTGGTCTGGGCCGGCAAGACCGCCCGCGAGGCCATGGACACCGCTTTGTTCGACACGGTGGGCGAGGCCTGATCTGCCATCGGCGGGCCTGACCGGCGGCGCGGCCCGCGGGCCCCGGCTCCGGTCGCGGCGGCTTGCGGTTTTCCAGAAGCCGGGGACGCAGGCCGCACGGCTCCCCCTTTGCGCCCGCCTCGGGTATTGAGGACACGGGCGGGGGCGCCGCTGCGCCCGGGATCGCCCCATCCACAGATCCGGTCCGGCGAGGCGGCGATGAGTGAAAGCGTTCTGAAAACCCTGTCCGGCCCTGTGGTGCTGCTGGGCGCCGGCAAGATGGGCGGCGCCATGCTGGAAGGCTGGCTCCGGCTCGGCCTGCCGCCGGCCGGCGCCGTGGTGCTGGACCCCAACCTGCCGGCCGAGGCCGCGGCGGCGCTCGCCGCCCGGGGCGTGGCGGTGAACCCGCCCCTCGATGGCGTGCCCCCCCCTGCCGTGATCCTGCTGGCGGTCAAGCCCCAGGTGGCGCCGCAGGCGCTGCCTGCGGTGGCGGCGGTGATGGCGCCGGAAACGCTGGTGGTTTCCATCATGGCCGGGCGCACCCTGGGCTTCATGGCCGATATCTTCGGCACCGGGGCCGCCATCGTGCGCGCCATTCCCAACACGCCCGCCGCCATCGGCCGGGGCGTCAGCGTGGCGGTGGCCGGCCCCCGCGTCTCCCTGGCCCAGCGCGCGCTTGCGCGCGCATTGCTCGGCGCCATCGGCATGGTGGACTGGGTGGATGACGAAGAATTGATGGACGCGGCCACCGCCGTCTCCGGTTCCGGGCCGGCCTATGCCTTCCTGCTGGCCGAGGTGATGGCCCAGGCCGGCGCCGCCGCCGGCCTGCCGCCGGATCTGGCCGCCCGCATCGCCCGCGCCACGGTGGCGGGGGCCGGCGCGCTCATGGACCAGTCGGACCTTCCCGCCGCCACCCTGCGCCAGAACGTCACCTCGCCCGGCGGCACCACGGCCGCGGCCCTGGCGGTGCTGATGGACGAGGGGCGGGGATTCGCGCCGCTGATGATCGAGGCGGTTGCCGCCGCCACCAAACGGGGCAAAGAATTGGCGGGCTGATGCGCCGCGCCCGCCCGGTGTGGCGCTGCGGCCCGGGGGCCGGGTCCGGTCCGGTTGCGCCAACCGGGCCGGCAAGTCCGGCCCGGCACTGACGAGAGCGGCTCGCCCGCCGGGTCTCTGCACCCGGCCGGGCGCGCGCCGCGGGGGATGCCATGACGTCGGAAACCAGCCGCGACGCCTGCCTGCGCAGCTTCCTGTCCCTGCTCGCCGAGCGGCCCTTCTCCCGCATCGCTTTGGGCGACGTGGCCGAGCGCTGCGGCGTCTCCCTGGGCGAGATGCGGGCCTCGTTCGCCTCCACCATCGATCTTCTCGCCGCCTTCTTCCGCGCCACCGATCGGCACGTGCTGGCCGAGAGCGGGCCGGAGGCGGAGGATTTCGCCGGGGAGGGGGCAAAGGAGCGCCTGTTCGAGGTGCTCATGCGCCGGCTGGATGCGCTGGAGCCCCACAAGGATTCCGTGCGCGGCCTGCTGCGCTCGGCCCGGACCGATCCGGTGCTGGCGCTAAATCTGCTGCGGCTGTCGCAGGCCTCCCAGCGCTGGATGCTGGCGGCGGCGGGCATCGACTGCACCGGCCTTTCCGGCGCGGTGCGGGCGAAGGGGCTGGCGCTGCTGTTCGCGCGCATCGTCAATGTGTGGCTGGAGGACGACGACCCCGGCCTCGCCCGCACCATGGCTGCCCTCGACCGGGAACTGGCCACCGGCGAGAAGATGCTGGGCATGCTGGACGACCTCGCCTTCCTCGCCATGCCGTGGCGCCCCCGCCGCCGGGGCGCCGGGCCGCAGCCGGCCGCCGGGACCGCGCAGGGATAGGGCGCCGTCGGGGCGCGAGAGGTGCGGATGCGGCCGCCGCCGCATCCGGCAGCGCCGTCACGCCGTCACGGCACCCATTCCTGCCGCCGGCCCTGCGGCAGGGGCCGGTTCAGTCGCCCACATATCCGTCGCCCACATAGCGGCGGGCGTAGCGCCGGCCCAGGGAGGTGAGCACCTCGTAGCCGATGGTGCCGGCGCGGGCCGCCACGTCGTCCACGCTGATGCCGTCGCCGAGGAACACGGCGGTGTCGCCGCGCTCCACCGCATGCTCCGGCAGGTCGGTGATGTCGAGGGTGGCCAGATCCATGGAAACCCGGCCCACCAGATGGCAGCGCCGGCCGGCCACCACCGCCTCCACCCCCTTGGCGGCATCGGAGGAGCCGGCGGCGCGGAACAGCCCGTCGGCATAGCCGATGGAGACGGTGGCGAGCCGGCTCGGCCGCTTCAGGCGCTGGGCGGCGCCATAGCCCACCGTTTCCCCCGCCGGCGCGGTGGACACCTGGATCACCTTCACCTCCAGCCGCACCACCGGCCGCAGCGGCGGCACCCCGGCAATGGCGACGCCGCCATAAAGGAAGATGCCCGGCCGCACGAGATCGAAGCGGAAGTCGCGGCCCAGCAGGGTGCCGGCGGAATTGGCCAGCGAGGCGGGAATGCCGGGAAAGCGCCGCGCCACATCGGCGAACACCAGCCGCTGGCGGGCGGTGAGCACGTGGCCCGGCATGTCGGCGCAGGCCAGGTGGGTCATGATGAGGCTCGGCGGGAAGCCGAGCATCCGCCAGGTGCCGGAGAGCTGCACCGCCTCTTCCAGGGAGAGCCCGAGGCGGTGCATGCCGGTATCCACATGAATGGCCGCCGGGTGCCCCGCCCCGCTGTCGCGGCAGAGGGCGCTCCATTCGGAGATTTCAGGGGTGGAGCCCAGCACCGGGCGCAGCCGCAGGGCGGCATATTCGGCGCCGAGATCGGGCAGGAGCCCGTTCAGCACATAGATCACCGCGTCCGGCAGCAGGGCGCGCAGGGTCACCGCTTCCCGGAAATGGGCGACGAAGAAGGTGCGGGCGCCGGCCCGCCACAGGGCCGGACCCACCCGCTGGATGCCGAGGCCGTAGGCGTCCGCCTTCACCACCGCGGCGCATTCGGCCGGGGCGGCGAGGGCGCTCAGGGTGCGCCAATTGTCGGCGATGGCGGCAAGGTCGATGGTGAGGATGGCCCCCGCCTCGGCCGCCGCGCGCTCGTCCGCCGCGCGCTCCGCCTCCTGCCCTGCCGCGCGCTGGGCGGCGAGGGCTTCGGCGGCGGGGTCCGGCGGGCCGGCCCCTAGTGGCGGTTCGGCAGGCGCTCCTCCTGCGCCAGGTTGGAGAAGCGGGTGAACTGGGGTTCGAAATGCACCTTCACCGTCCCCGTGGGGCCGTGGCGCTGCTTTCCGATGATGACCTCGGCCGTGTTCTCGACCGCCTTCATCTCGATCTCCCACTTGAACCACTCCTCTGTGCCCGGCTTGGGCTCCTTGTTCTTAAGGTAATACTCCTCCCGGAAAACGAACATGACCACGTCGGCATCCTGCTCGATGGAGCCGGATTCGCGCAGGTCCGACAGTTGCGGCCTCTTGTCATCCCGCGCCTCCACCTGACGCGAGAGCTGGGACAGGGCCATGATGGGCACTTGCAGTTCCTTCGCCAAGGCCTTCAGGCCGGTGGTGATCTCGGTAATTTCCTGCACCCGCCCCTGGGACGAGCTTTTCGAGGAGCCGGAGAGGAGCTGAAGGTAGTCCACAACCATGAAGTCCAGCCCGCGCTGGCGCTTCAGCCGCCGCGCCCGGGCCACCAGCTGGGCGATGGAGAGGCCGCCGGTGTCGTCGATATAGAGCGGGATGGTCTGCATGGTCTGGGAGGCGGCGGCGAGCTTGGAGAATTCGCTCTCGGAGATGTCGCCGCGGCGGATCTTGTAGGAGGCGATTTCCGCCTGCTCGGCCAGGATAC
The DNA here is from genome assembly GCF_047444035.1 of Xanthobacter sp. AM11. Taxonomy (NCBI): domain Bacteria; kingdom Pseudomonadati; phylum Pseudomonadota; class Alphaproteobacteria; order Hyphomicrobiales; family Xanthobacteraceae; genus Xanthobacter; species Xanthobacter sp. AM11. Next base: position 52,510 of record NZ_JBLAOA010000001.1, on the reverse strand, counting down.
GGGTGGCGAGCTGCTCGGCGCTCATTTCCAGCGAGAAGAAGCCGACGATGCCGCCGGACACGGTTTCGATGGAGCCGTCCGGCCGGGTCTCGCCGCGGTAGGCGGCGGCGATGTTGAAGGCGATGTTGGTGGCAAGGGCGGTCTTGCCCATGGCCGGGCGGCCGGCGAGGATCACGAGGTCCGAGGGCTGCAGCCCGCCCATCTGGTGGTCGAGGTCGTCGAGGGCGGTGGCGATGCCGGAGAGGTGGCCGTCGCGCTGGAAGGCCTTGGAGGCCATGTCCACCGCCTCGCGCAGCGCCTCGCCGAAGCGCAGGAAGCCGCCGTCGTAGCGCCCGGTCTCGGCAATCTCGTACAGGCGCTTTTCCGCCTGCTCGATCTGGTCCTGGGGGGTGGCGTCCACCGGGGCGTCATAGGCCTCGTTGACGATCTCCTCGCCGATGCGGATGAGGTCGCGGCGCACCGAGAGGTCGTAGATGGTGCGGCCGTAATCCTCGGAATTGATGATGGTGGTCGCCTCCGCCGCGAGGCGGGCGAGGTATTGCGGGCCGGAGAGGCCGGCCACGTCCAGGTCCGCCGGCAGGAAGGTCTTCAGCGTCACCGGGGTGGCGAGCTTGCCGGCGCGCACCAGGGCGCCCGCCAGCTCGAAGATGCGGGCGTGGATGGGCTCGTAGAAGTGGCGCGGCTCCAGGAAGTCGGAGACCCGGTAGAACGCCTCGTTGTTCACCAGGATGGCGCCCAGCAGGGCCTGTTCCGCCTCCACATTGTGGGGGGCTTGCCGGAATGCGGCGTCGAGATCGCCCTTGGCTGGAAGGTCGAGCATGGCACCCACGAAGCGCTGAAGGGGCCCATCATGTAGCAATTTCCCCGGCGCTGTCCCAGCCACTTCGCGCCGGGCAGGGGGAAAGGTGCGCGTTGACCGTTTCGGCGATTTCCACAGCTGTGAGCTACGGGGATTGTGGGCGTAACCGGAGCATCGCGTCCCCCGGGCCGCCACCGCAGGCCACCGCCCCACATCCATGCCTTTCGCCTGCCGGCCCTTTGCTCCCGGCGGCAGGTGCGCTAGAGCCTTTCCCCGGCGGCAATGTGCCAGGGGGGTTTCATGGCTTCGCGTCGGGTCCGGTCCGTTTCCATCGCCGCCATGGCGCTGTCCCTCGCCTTGACGGGCGCGGCTGACGCCCAGGGTGGCGATGCCCTCGCCCCGCCGCCCGATCTCGGCGCCGGCGGCGTTCCGGTGCCGCTGGACGGAACCGCCATCTACGGCCAGAACACGCCGCCCCCCGAGGGCTACATGGCGATTCCCGTGCCGCCCTCCACCTGCAGCGGCATCGCCGCGGTGGTGCGCGCGCAGGGCTTCATCCTCATTCCCACCGGCGGCGGCAATGCCCAGCGCTATGTGCGCGACGAGCGCTCCTGCGCCGGGGACCAGGTGACCACGCCGGCCTGGCTGCCCACCGCCGACAATCCCCGCTGCTTCGTGGGCTACACCTGCGGCGAAGCCGACAACGACGGCGGGAACTGAGCCTCCCGGCCCCGGCGACGGCGGCCGGCCGGAGGGGCTGAAGCCGCCCTTACGGCATATATTGGCCGCCGTTCACCTCCAGCATCTGGCCGGTGACGTAGCCGCTGGCCGCCGCCGAGGCGAGATAGAGGAAGGCCCCGGCGCAGTCCGCCGCGAGGCCGAGGCGGTTCATGGGAATGCCGGCCTTCATGGCGGCGAGCATCTCTGGGGTGGAATAGCGCTCGTGGAACGGGGTCTCGATGACGCCCGGGGACACGGCGTTGACGCGGATGCCGGCCGGCGCCAGCTCCTTGGCCCAGCCGCGGGTGGCGGTGGTGATGAAGCCCTTGGCCGCCGCATAGAGCACCGCCCCGCCGCCGCCGCCGTTGCGCGCCGCCACCGACGACACATTGATGATGGCGCCGCCGCGCCCCTGCGCGGTCATGGCCGCGGCGCCCTCGCGCATGAAATGCACCACCTGGCGCACGTTGAGGTCGATGACCTCGTTGATGAAGGGGTCCGCATAATCGGCGATGGGCACCCGCTTCACCAGGCCGCCGGCATTGTTGATCAGCACGTCGAGCCCACCGAGGGCGGCCACCGCCTCGGCGGTGATGCGGGCGGGCGCGCCCTCCTGGGTCACGTCGCCGGCCACCAGCACCGCGGTGCCGCCCCGGGCGCGAATGGCCTGGGCCACCGCTTCGGCCTTGTCGTGGCTGGAATTGTAATGGACGGCCACCCGCGCGCCGGAATGGGCGAAGGCCTCGGCCGCCGCCGCGCCGATGCCGGTGGAGGCGCCGGTGATGAGCACGGCCTTGCCGGACAGGTCGGGAAAGACGGGGAGGTCGGCGGGGAGCGACATGGGCAGTCTCCTTGGGGCCTGCGGCGGACGTGCGCGGGGTCTGAGGCCGCGCCGGCACCGTACTAATCGTTTTAACGGTAAGGGATAGCGCAACCGCCGCACCGGGTCCAGACGGGATGGGGCAAGGTGGGGCGGCTCTGCGCCGCCCGGATCTGCCGGCTGGCGGGCGGGGAAAGCGGTGCTTGTCTCCATCCGCCGGAGCAAGGCGGGGTGGGCTTGCCCCCTCCCCAGCACCGGGAGAGGGGGCGGGGTGGTTCGCCGGGGGAAATTGTGGTGGCCGGGAGCGGGGCGGTCGGTCTTCCGGGAACGCCATGCCCACTGGAGCGGTGGACCCTCTCCCGCTTGCGGGGGAGGGCAGGGAGGGGGCCGGGTGTCGCCGCCCGGATCTGCCGGCTGGCGGGCGGGGAAAGCGGTGCTTGTCTCCATCCGCCGGAGCAAGGTGGAGCGGCATGCCTCCTCCCCAACCCTTTCGTCCGAAGCCGGATGTTTCCGGCTTCGGTGCCTCCCCTGCCCGAAGCCGGAAACATCCGGCTTCGGTTGCTCGATCCGAACGCCGCTTCCGCGGCGTTCGGGCGGGAAAGGGGGCATGCCGGTTCTGCCGGGGATATTGTGGTGGCCGGGAGCGGGGGCGGCCGGTCTTCCGGGAACGCCGTTCCCACGACAGAGGGGGCGGCCGGCTTCAGGCGGCTGGCGCCTGGGCGGTGCGGGCCACGGCGGCAGCGGCGCCCTCGCGCAGGATGAGGTCCAGCGCCGCCGTCACCGCCCCGGCGAAGCGCGGGTCGGCGGGCAGGTCGGCGCCGAATACCTCGCGCACCCCCAGCAGAGCCGGGGCGAGGCGGGCGGCGTCGGGGCCGGCTTCATCGGCCAGCGCCTTCAGCCGGGCGGCCAGCGGGTCGCGCACGTCGATGGCGCCGCCGGCCTCGTCGCGGCCGGCCACGTAGCGCATCCAGCCGGCAATGGCGAAGGCGATGAGGGCGATGGGCGCGCCCGCCGCCAGCCGCTCGCGGGCCGGGGCGACGAGGCGCTGGGGCAGCTTCTGCGAGCCGTCCATGGCGATCTGCCAGGTGCGGTGCTGCAGCGCCGGGTTGCGGAAGCGCTCCCGCAGCGCGCTCTTGTAGGCGGCCACATCCACCCCCGGCGGCAGGTGCAGGGTGGGGGTCAGCTCCTCGTCCTGCAGCCGCTCCACCAGCCGGGCGAAGGCGGGCTGGGCCATCACGTCGGAAATGTGCGCATGGCCGGCCAGATAGCCCAGATAGGCCATGGTGGAATGGGCGCCGTTGAGCAGGCGCAGCTTCATGTGCTCGAACGGCGCCACGTCGGCCACCAGTTCCACCCCCACCTCCTCCAGCGGGGGGCGGCCCAGGGGGAAATGGTCCTCCACCACCCACTGGCTGAACGGCTCTGCGGCCACCGGCCACGCATCGTCGCAGCCCAGCGCCTGCGCCACCTGCGCGCGATCGGCATCGGTGGTGGCGGGGACGATGCGATCCACCATGGTGGAGGGGAAGGCCACCTCGCCGGCCACGAAGCGGCCGAGATCGCCATCGCGCAGGGCGGCCAGGCGGGCCACCACGCGCGCCACCGTGCGGCCGTTGGCCGGCAGGTTGTCGCAGCACAGCACCGTGAAGGGGGCGATGCCGGCGGCGCGGCGGCGGGCCAGGGCCTCCACCAGGTAGCCCGGCGCGCTGCACGGCCGGCCGGGATCGGCGAGGTCGGCGCGGATGTCCGGGTGCGCCTCGTCCAGGGTGCCGGTGGCCGGGTCGTGGCAATAGCCCTTCTCGGTGACCGTGAGGGTGACGATGCGCACCCGCGGATCGGCCATGGTGGCCAGCAGCGCCTCGGGCTCCCGCGGCGCCACCAGCCGGCGGCGCAGGGCGCCGATGACGCGCAATTCCTCGCCCGCGCCGGAGCGGACGGCCAGGGTGTAGAGGCCATCCTGCGGATCGAGCGCATCGGAGGTGGCGGGCGAGCGCAGGCTTGCCCCCGCCACCGCCCAGCCCGCATGGCCGCGGCCCAGGATGTCGTCGAGATAGACCGCCTGATGGGCCCGGTGGAAGGCGCCGACCCCCAGGTGCACCACCCCCACCTGCGCGGCGGCAACGTCATAGGCCGGGCGGCGCACGGCGGCGGGCAGCCCGGCAAGGGCGGAGAGGCTGAGGCGGCCGGTCACAGGCGGTAGGCCTTTCGGGCCAGCCCGTAGGCAAGGTCGTGCGCCACCTCCACCGCCTCGTCCTCGTCCAGCCGGTGCTCGCACACCAGCTCGGCCAGGAAGCCGCAATCGATGCGCCGCGCCACGTCATGCCGGGCGGGAATGGAGGGGAAGGCGCGGGTGTCGTCGTTGAAGCCCACCGTATTGTAGAAGCCGGCCGTCTCCGTGGTCATGGCGCGGAACCGCTTCATGCCCTCCGGGCTGTCGTGGAACCACCAGGCCGGGCCCAGCCGCAGGGCGGGATAATGCCCCGCCAGCGGCGCCAGCTCCCGGGCATAGGTGGTCTCGTCCAGGGTGAAGAGGATGATGGAGAGGCCGGGCGCATTGCCGTAGCGGTCCAGAAGCGGCTTCAGGGCGCGCACATATTCGGTGGCGGAGGGAATGTCCGCCCCCTTGTCCCGGCCGTAGCGCTCGAACACCTGGCCGTTGTGGTTGCGCACCGCGCCGGGGTGGATCTGCATCACCAGCCCGTCCTCCAGACTCATGCCCGCCATCTGCGTGAGCATGAGCGCGCGGAACGCCTCCGCATCCTGCGCGCTGGGGGGGCTGTTGCCGGTGACGCGATGGAACAGGCCCTGCGCCTGGGCCGGGGGCAGGTCCAGGGTGGCGGCGGTGGGGTGGCCGTGATCGGTGGAGGTGGCGCCGAAGGTCTTGAAGAAGGCGCGCCGCTTGCGGTGGGCCTCAAGGTAGCCGGACCAGGAGAAGGTGTCCTCGCCGGTGAGTTCGCCGAACCTGTGGAGGTTGGCGTGGAAGTTCTCGAACTCCGGGTCCACCACCGGGTCGGGCCGGTAGGCGGTGATCACCCGTCCGCCCCAGCCGCTGCTGCGGATTTCGCCATGGGCGGCAAGATCGTCCAGCGGACTCTCGGTGGTGGCGATGGTCTCGATATTGAAACGCTCGAACAGGGCGCGGGGGCGGAAGGCGTCGGTGGCCAGCCGGTCGGCGATGAGGTCGTAGACGGCATCGGCATTGTCAGGGCCAAGCCGTTGATCCAGGCCGAAAAGCGTGGCGAAGGCATGGTCCAGCCACATCCGGGTGGGGGTGCCACGGAACAGGTGGTAATGGGCGGCGAACAGGCGCCAGATCTTGCGCCCGTCGGTCTGCGTCTCGCCCCCGTCCCGGCGCGGAACACCTAGCTTTTCCAAGGGGATGCCCTGGCTGTAGAGCATTCGGAACACATAATGGTCCGGCACCACGAACAATTGGGCGGGGTCGGGAAAATGCGCGTTCCCGGCATACCAGCGCGGGTCCGTATGGCCGTGGGGGGAGATGATGGGCAGGCCCGCCACCGTCTCGTAAAGCCGCCGCGCCACGGCGCGCACGGACGGGTCGGCGGGGAGGAGGCGGTCGGGATGGATGAGGGGTGACAAGGGGTTACCTCATTCTCGGGCAGTGCCGTGGTGCGCTGTGGCCCCGGCGGGCAGGGCGGCGGGCGCCCCTTCGAAATAGTCGGGATGGGACGCCACCAGCTCCGCCACCCCGGGGATGACCCGGCCCAGATGCGCCGCCATGGCCGCCTCCGCCCGGTCCGCATCCCCCGCCGCAATGGCTTCCGCCACCGCCGCATGCTCGGCGATGACGCTGGTGCGGCGGGCGTGGGAGGGCAGGGTGAGGAGGCGGCAGCGGTCCACATGCGCCTTCTCCTGGCGGATGACGCGCCAGATGTTGGGGTGGCCGGCAAGGTCGGAAATGGTCTGGTGGAAGGCTTCGTCGGCGGCGTGGAAATCGGCGAGGGCGCTGGCGCGGTGGGCGGCGCGCTGCTGGCGGATCAAGGCGTTGAGTGGCTCCACCAGGCCCCGGCGGTCCTTGTCTGCCGTTGCGGCAACCCGCGCGGCGGCCTCGCGCACGGCGGTGCGTTCCAGCGCGTTGCGGATGACCATGGCATCGCGCACCTCGGGCACGCTGATGCGCGACACGAAGGTGCCGTACTGGGGGAAGATGTCCACCAGCCGCTCATCCGCCAGCTTCAGGATGGCCTCGCGCACCGGCGTGCGGCTGACCCCGTAGGCGAGGGCAATCTGCTTTTCCTGCAACGCCATGCCGGGGGCGAGGGCCATGGTGATGATCGCGTCGCGCAGGTCGGCATGGATGCGGGCGGAGGCCGGAACGGCGCGTACGGTCTCGCTGCGGGTCGCACCCTTGCGCATGTGATCCGCCACGCCCACTGCCTCCCCGTCTGCAACCGCCGATGCGGCGTCACTCTTGCGGTGACCGGAATACTAATATATTAGCATATCAAACGCGTCAACGAAGGCGCTGCTTGCGAGGGGAGGAGCCCTGCCATGGAGATGGAAGCCGGCACCGCGCCGCGTGTCCTGAAGCTGTCGGCGAAGGACAATGTGGCCGTCGCGCTCGACGAGGTGCCGCGGGGTGCTCCGGTGGCAGGGGTCGTTGCCGGCGCGCGCATCCCCAAGGGGCACAAGTTCGCCTTCGAGGCGATCGCCGAAGGCGCTCCGGTGCTCAAGTTCGGCCAGGTCATCGGCTTTGCGGCGCAGCCCATCGCGCCCGGCGCCCACATCCACACCCATAATGTGGTGCTGCACGATTTCGCCCGTGATTATGCCTTTGCCGCCGATGCCACGGCCGACGTGCTGGTGCCGGCGGCGGAGCGCGCCACCTTCCAGGGCTTCCGGCGTTCCAACGGGCGCACCGGCACGCGCAACTATCTCGGCATCCTTACCAGCGTGAACTGCTCCGCCTCGGTGGCCCGCTTCGCCGCCCAGGCGGCCGAGCACGCGGGTCTGCTGGCGGATTTTCCCGGCATCGACGGCATCGTGCCCATCATCCACGGCACCGGCTGCGGCATGGCCGCCAAAGGGGAGGGGTACGACGTTCTCTCCCGCACCTTGTGGGGCTATGCCACCCATCCCAATTTCGCCGGGGTGGTGATGGTGGGCCTCGGCTGCGAGATGTTCCAGATCGCCCGCTTCAAGAGCGAGTACGGGGTGGAGGAGGCGGCGGGCTTCCGCACCCTGACCATCCAGGACGAGGGCGGCACGCGCCGCACGGTGGAGCATATTCTCGGCGCCCTGCGGGAGATGATCCCGGCCGCGGCGGCCGCCCGGCGGGAGACGCGCCCGGCCGCCGAGCTGGTGCTGGCGCTGCAGTGCGGCGGATCGGACGGCTATTCGGCGCTCACCGCCAATCCGGCGCTGGGGGTCGCCTCGGACCTACTGGTGGCCCATGGCGGCACCTCCATCCTGTCCGAAACGCCGGAGATCTATGGCGCGGAGCATCTGCTCACCCGCCGTGCCGCCACCCGTGCGGTGGGCGAGAAGCTGGTCTCGCGCATCAAGTGGTGGGAGGACTACACCGCGCGCAATGCCGGCGAGATGAACAACAATCCCTCGCCGGGCAACAAGGCGGGCGGCCTCACCACCATTTTGGAGAAGTCCCTGGGCGCGGCGGCCAAGGGCGGCACCTCCACCCTTCGCGCCGTCTATGAATATGCCGAGCCGGTCACCGAGCGCGGCTTCGTGTTCATGGATACGCCCGGCTACGACCCGGTGGCGGCCACCGGGCAGGTGGCGGGCGGGGCCAATGTCATCTGCTTCACCACCGGCCGCGGCTCGGCCTTCGGCTGCAAGCCGGCACCGTCCCTCAAGCTCGCCACCAACTCCGACATCTATCGCCGGATGGAGGAGGACATGGACATCAATTGCGGCGACGTGCTCGACGGCGTGCCGCTGGAGGAAAAGGGCCGCCAGATCTTCGCGGCGGTGCTGGACGTGGCCTCCGGTACCCGCACCAAGTCCGAAGCCCTCGGCTATGGCGATGCCGAGTTCGTGCCTTGGCAGATCGGCGCGGTGATGTGATGGATGCCGCCGCTGCTCCCGCGCGCCTATTCGAACAGGTCGGGGTGCTCGGCCTCCACCGTGGGCAGGGCCCGCAGGATCTCGCTCAGGTGCCGGCGCATGGCTTCGGCGGCGACCTCCCCGTCGGCGGCGTCCACGGCGGCGATGATGGCGCGGTGCTGGTCCACGAGGGCGGCCATGGTGTCGGCGCCGAACAGGGTGAGATGGCAGGCGCGGTCCATGTGGGCCTTGATGTCGCTGATGGCCTCCCACGCCATGGGGCAGCCGGCGCCCTCGCACAGGGCCACATGGAACAGTTCGTCATAGTGCTGGAAGGCGGCATGGTCGCCGCGCAGGGCGACCTTCTCCTGCAGATCGAGCAGGTCGGCGATGCGCAGTCGCGCGGCGGGATCGAAGCTGGCGGCGGCGCGGCGCGCCACGGCGCATTCGATGGCTTCGCGCACGAAGCGCGCCTGCATCATCTTGCGCACGGAAATCTTCACCACCACCGTGCCGCGCTGCGGCTGGATCTCCACCAGGCGGGTGCGCGCAAGGCCGATGAGCGCCTCGCGCACCGGCTGGCGCGACACCCCGTAGCGGGCCGCAATCTCCTGCTCCGACAGGCGTGTGCCGGGCGCCAGCTGCAGCGAGATGATGGCCTGCCTCAGCGCCGCCTCCAGGCGGTGCGCGGCAGAGCCCGTGGGCCCGACTGTAATGGCATCCATGCCCTAACGTCCCCGGTTGCGTCGTCAAAAATACTACCATACAAGATGGCGGTGGAAAGCTGCGATGCTCTGTTCCGCCCTCCGGGCCGGATGGCCGGCTGTGGCGGGCCATCCGCCGCAACCGCCATCGGATCGTCCTTCGATCCCAACACGACCTGGCCATGAAGGCCAAGCCAAGCGTTTGAATTCCAGGGAGAACGCCATGCTGTCACGTCGCCGTCTGTCCCGCTATGCCCTTGTTGCCGCAGCGCTCTGCGCCATGTCGGCGGCGCCCGCCGGCGCCCAGACCACCCTGCGCTCGGCCGATATCCACCCCGATGGCTACCCCACCGTCGATTCGGTGAAGTATTTCGGTGAGCTGATCGAGAAGAAGACCAACGGCAAGTACAAGGTTCAGGTGTTTTCCTCCGGCCAGCTCGGCGGCGAGAAGGACACCATCGAGCAGACGCGGTTCGGCGTCATCGACATGAACCGCATCAATACAGCGCCGTTCAACAATCTGATCCCCGAGACGGCGGTTCTCGGCATGCCGTTCCTGTTCCGCTCGGTGGACCACATGTACAAGGTGGTTGACGGGCCCATCGGGGCGGAGATCGCCAAGGCCTTCGAGCCTCATGGCCTGGTGGTGCTCGGCTTCTTCGATTCCGGCGCCCGCTCCATGTACAATTCCAAGAAGCCCATCAACACCCTCGCCGACATGAAGGGGATGAAGATCCGCGTCCAGCAGTCGGATCTTTTCATCGGCATGATCAATGCGCTGGGCGCCAACGCCACGCCCATGCCCTTCGGCGAGCTATATTCCGCGTTGCAGACCGGCCTCGTGGATGGTGCGGAGAACAACTATCCGTCCTACGATTCGGTGAAGCATTACGAGGTGGCGAAATATTATTCGCTCACCGAGCATTCCCTGGCGCCGGAAGTGTTCGTGATGTCCAAGCGCTCCTGGGACAAGCTCAGCCCTGCGGACCAGCAGGTGTTCCGCGAGGCAGGCCTCGAAGCCACGAAGAAGATGCGCGAGCTCTGGGCCAAGCGTGACGCCGAGGCCAAGGAGCATGTGGTGAAGGGTGGCGCCGTCATCAATGCGGTGGACAAGAAGCCCTTCATCGAGGCGATGAAGCCGGTCTACGACAAGTTCGTCACCTCCGAGAAGATGAAGGATCTCGTCAACCGCATCCGCGCGGTGGAGTGAACCTTGCCCGTGCCGTCCCCGGCCGCAAGGGCGGGGACGGCACGGCGGACCCGCCATGGGCCGCCGCCACCCTGACCCCAGCCGGACCATCGTCATCATGATCGAGCACAGCCTGAAAGGGAGCAAGGGCATGGAGCGCAAAGCCGCGCGCGACCCGGCCTCCGCCTCCCCGCTCCTGGCGCTGCGGCACGCCGTGCGCCTGCTCTCGCAGGTCGCCCTCATGATCTCCGGCGCCGGCCTGCTGGCCATGACGCTGGCGGTGTTCTGGCAGGTGATTGGCCGCTATGTCCTCAATGCCTCCCCCAGCTGGACCGAGCCGCTGTCGCTGCTGCTCATGAGCTGGTTCATCCTGCTGGGCGCTGCGGTGGGCGTGCGCGAGGGCATGCACCTGGGCTTCGAGATCGGCCTGCATTTCGCGCCGCCGCCGATCCGCCGCGCCATGGAGATCGCGACCCACCTGCTGGTGATGTTCTTCGGCGGGGCCATGGCTTGGTACGGCTGGGACCTCGCCATGGGCACCTGGAGCGCCAAGATGGCCGGCATCGACCTGCCGCAGGGGGTGGACTACCTGCCGCTGGTGGGCGGCGGCGCCCTCATCTGCCTGTTCTCGTTCGAGCGGCTGCTGAACGACCTCACCAGCAGGCGGGTCGCCGAAGTGCCGCTCGGCACGCTGCACACCACCGAATAGGACCGGAGGGACACCCCATGGCCATGACGATCCTGTTCGGCGTGTTCGCCGTGCTGCTGCTCATCGGCACGCCGGTGGCGTTCTGCCTCGGCCTCGCCTCGCTGGCGACCGTGATCTACCTGGATTTGCCGCCGGTGGTGGTGTTCCAGCAGGTGAATTCGGGCATGAACGCCTTCTCCATGCTGGCGATCCCCTTCTTCATCTTCGCCGGCGACCTGATGATGCGCGGCGGCATCGCCGACCGGCTCATCGGCATGGCGGCGTCCCTGGTGGGGCACCTGCGCGGCGGCCTCGGCCAGGTGAATGTGGTGGCCTCCACCCTGTTCGGCGGCATCTCCGGCTCGGCGGTGGCCGACGCTTCGGCCATCGGCGGCATCATGATTCCGCAGATGGCGCGCCACGGCTATGGCCGCGACTATGCGGTGAACGTGACGGTGAGCGCCGCCATCATCGCCCTGATGATCCCGCCGTCCCACAACATGATCACCTATTCCCTGGCGGCGGGGGGCACCATCTCCATCGCCGATCTGTTCACCGCCGGCATCCTGCCGGGCATCCTGCTGGCGGCGGCGCTGATGGTCACGGCCTATGTGGTGGCGCGCCAGCGCGGCTATCCGGCCGGGGTCTTTCCCGGCTGGCACGCGGTGCTGCGGGCGGTGGTGGCGGCGGTGCCGGGCATCCTGCTCATCGGCATCATCTTCGGCGGGGTGCGCTCGGGCATCTTCACGGCCACGGAAAGCTCCTGCATCGCCGTCATCTATGCCCTCCTGGTGACGACGCTGGTCTACCGGGAGATGGACTGGAACGCCTTCCTGGAGGCGACGCTGGGGGCGGTGCGCACCACCGCCATGGTGCTGCTGGTGATCGGCACGGCCGCATCCTTCGGCTGGCTCATGGCCTTCCTGCAGGTGCCGAAGGCCGCCACCGAGGCGATGCAGGCCATCTCCTCCAATCCCTATGTGATCCTCCTGCTCATCAACATCGTGCTCCTGGTCCTCGGTACCTTCATGGACATGGCGCCGATGATCATCATCTGCACCCCCATCTTCCTGCCGCTGGTGAAGGCCTTCGGCATCGACCCGGTGCATTTCGGCGTCATCCTCATCCTGAACGCCGGCATCGGGCTGAACACGCCGCCGGTGGGCTCGGTGCTGTTCGTGGGCTGCGCGGTGGGCAAGATCTCCATCGGCGACGCCATGAAGACCATCTGGCCCTTCTTCGGCGCCTCGGTGGCGGTGCTGCTGGTGGTGACCTACGTGCCGGCGGTTTCCCTCTGGCTGCCTTCCCTGTTCCGCTGACCGCTTTCTTCTGCGCCATTGCGGGCGCCTCGCGCGCCGGCCTTTCCATGTGAGGTTGAGACATGACGACCCCCGTGCGCCAGATCATCGACGTGCGCCACGTGCACCACCAGAGCGCGGTGAAGAACTTCGACACCGCCGCCCTGCGCGGTGCCTTCCTGGTGGAGCGCCTGTTCGCGCCGGGCGAGGTGCTGCTCACCTACAGCCACGTGGAGCGCTTCATCATCGGCGGGGCCACGCCCGCCGCCACGCCGCTGACGCTGGAGAGCGACAAGGCCACCATCGGCTCGCCGGGCTTCCTCGACCGGCGGGAACTGGGCGTGTTCAACATCGGCGGCGCCGGCACCGTGACGGCGGACGGGGTGGCCTACCCGCTGGGCCATCGCGATGCGCTCTATGTGGCCATGGGAACGAAGGACGTGACCTTCGCCTCCGACGATCCGGCGGCCCCCGCCCGCTTCTACCTGCTCTCCACCCCGGCCCATGCCCGCTACGAAACCAAGGTGGTGAAGGTGGCCGAGGCCAGGCAGATGCCGCTGGGCGACACCGCCACCGCCAACAAGCGCACCATCTTCCAGATGATCCACCCGGATGTGGTGAAATCCTGCCAGCTGGTCATGGGCATGACCCGGCTGGAGGAGGGCAGCGTGTGGAACACCATGCCCTGCCACGTCCATGACCGGCGCTCCGAGGTCTATCTCTATTTCGACGTGGCGCCCGATGCCCGCATCATCCACCTGATGGGCGAGCCGGACGAGACCCGCCATCTGGTGGTGGCGGACGGGCAGGCGGTGATCTCCCCGCCCTGGTCCATCCATTCGGGCTGCGGCACCCGCGCCTACACCTTCATCTGGGGCATGGGCGGCGACAATATCGACTATACGGACATGGACATGGTGGCCATGGACCAGCTGAAGTGAGCGCCGGCATGACCCGCCCGGCCGCCTCCTTCGACCTTTCCGGCAAGCGCGCCGTGGTTACCGGCGCCAATACCGGCCTCGGCCAGGCCGTCGCGGTGGCGCTCGGCGCCGCCGGGGCGCAGGTGGTGGGCGTCGGCCGCTCCGCCATGGACGAGACGGCGGACCTCGTGCGTGCCGCCGGCGCCGGCTTCACCCCCATCGCCGCCGACCTTGCCACGCTGGAGCCCATCGGCCGCATTGTCGAAGAGGCGGGGGCCGGCGGGCGCATCGACATCCTCGTCAACAATGCCGGCATCATCCGCCGCGCCGACGCCATCGACTTTTCCGAAGCGGACTGGGACGACGTGATGAACGTCAACCTCAAGTCCGCTTTCTTCCTCACCCAGGCGGTGGCGCGCGGGATGCTGGCGGACGGGCAGGGGGGCAAGGTGATCAACATCGCCTCGCTGCTCTCCTTCCAGGGCGGCATCCGCATTCCCTCCTACACCGCCAGCAAGAGCGGGCTCGCCGGCCTCACGCGCCTTCTGGCCTGCGAATGGGCCGGGCGCGGCATCAATGTGAATGCCATTGCCCCCGGCTATTTCGTCACCAACAACACCCAGGCGCTGCGCGAGGACGAGGCGCGCACCGCCGCCATTCTCGCCCGCATCCCGGCGGGGAAATGGGGCGATCCCTCCGATCTCGGCGGAGCGGCGGTGTTCCTGGCATCGCGCGCGGCCGATTATGTGCATGGCATCGTGCTGCCGGTGGATGGCGGCTGGCTGGCCCGCTGAGCCGGACGCATCTGGACAGGCGCAGGGCCACATCAATTCAGGAGAGACCCATGAGCAGCACGCACAGCACCAAGGGCGATGTCTTCGCCTTCGCCGCCACCGCGCCGGTGGAGGTGCTGGACGAGGTGGTGAGCCGGCAGATCCTCACCTTCAACGACGAAATCATGATGGTGCGGGTGATCTTCAAGCAGCCCGGCCCGGGCGGCGTGCCACACAGCCACCCCCATGTGCAGATCACCAGCGTGGAGAGCGGCGTGTTCGACCTCACCATCGACGGGCGCACCGAGCGGCTGAAGGCGGGGGACAGCTTCTATGTGCCCTCCGGCGTCCACCATGGCGCGGTCTGCATCGAACCCGGCGTGCTGGTGGACGTGTTCACGCCCATGCGCGCGGATTTCGTGACGCCGGCCTGAGGCCCGCCCCGTTACGGCGAAGGGCCGGATTCCGGCCGTCCCCCACCCCGGGGGGCGGGACATTCAGCGCCCGCCGGCATCCGCCTTTGCGGTGAGCGCCATGGCCAGGGCCGGCCCGTCGCCGGAAATGCGGAAGGTCTTCACCCGCGCCGTGGCGCCCGAGGTGAGCTTCACCTGCGACGGCGCCACGCCGGCCGCGTCCGCCAGCACACGGGCCACCGCCGCCGTGGCGGCGCCGTCCTCCGGCACGGCGCGCACCCGCACCTTCAGGATCTCCCGCCCGTCGGACAGGCTGGCGCGCCCGTCCAGCCCGTCGCGCCCGCCGCGGGGCGTGGCGCGGACGGTCACTTCCAGCCCGTCCGGCAGCAGCTTCAGGAATGACACCACCAGCGCCCCGGCGGTGCTCAGAACACGTTGGGGTAGATGTAGTAGGCGATCACCTGCTGGAGGAAGAAGATCAGCAGGATGAGGATCATCGGCGACAGGTCGATGCCGCCGAGATCGGGCATGACCCGGCGGATGGGGGCCAGGGCCGGCTCGGTCACGCGGAAGAGGAACTCGCCCACGCTCCGCACGAACGAGTTGTAGCGGTTCACCACATTGAAGGCGACCAGCCAGGACAGCACCGCGGCCGCAATCAGCAGCCACACATAAAGTTGCAGAACGACAAGGATGACGTCGAGCAGCGCGCGCATCGCAGAAAGGGTCCCCGGGGAGTTGCTGCACAGCAATAGCCCTCCGGGGGGGCATTGAACAAGGCCGCCCGTGCGTCGCGACGGGCGCAGGGCCGCGCCGAAGCGTCGCCCTCAGCCGGTGGAGTCCGCATCCTGCGGCCGGCGCGGATCGGCAAGGGCGCCAGCGCCGGGGGTGCGGTCCGGGTCCATCAACTCCGGGCGGGCATGGGGGCCGGCGGCGGGGTAGTCCGCAACGCCGCCGTGCGGGTCGGGCACCGCCGGCCGTGCCTTTGCCGGGGCGCAATCACGCCCCTGTTTGTGCTCAGTCTTGTGCTTATGCTTGTGTGCGGGCATGGAAGCCTCCTGTCCTGCGTGAACAACGCCGCGCGGCCCGCCCGGGTTGCAGGCTGCGGCGCTCCGGCGCACTCTGCCGCACCCGCCGGGGGGACATGCCGGTTGATCCGCCCGCTTGACTTGGCCGCTTGACTTGGCTGCTTGACTTGCCCGCTTGACTTGGCGCGCCCGCAGAGGCAGCTTCCGCCCGCGTCGGGGGGGCGCCGCATTCGACCCCCTCCAACCCCATGGACCCTCATGCGCAGCTATCTGGACTTCGAGAAGCCGGTCGCCGAACTCGAGGCCAAGGTTGAGGAGTTGCGCACGCTCGCTTCCTCGGGTGAAGGCGTGGCCATCACCGATGAGGTGCAGCGGCTGGAGGCGAAGGCGCGCGAGGCGCTCCTCGCCCTCTACGCCAACCTCACCCCCTGGCAGAAGACCCTGGTGGCCCGCCATCCGCAGCGGCCCCATTTCGCCGATTTCGCCCGGACCCTGTTCGAGGATTTCACGCCGCTGGCCGGCGACCGCAAATATGGCGAGGATGAAGCCATCATCGGCGGCTTCGCCCGCTTCCGCGGGGAGAGCGTGTGCGTGCTGGGCCACGAGAAGGGCTCCACCACCGAAACCCGCATCCGGCACAATTTCGGCATGGCCCGCCCGGAGGGCTACCGCAAGGCCGCGCGCATCATGGAGCTGGCAGACCGCTTCGCGGTGCCGGTGATCGCGCTGGTGGACACGGCGGGCGCCTATCCCGGCATCGGCGCCGAGGAGCGCGGGCAGGCGGAGGCCATCGCCCGCTCCACCGATGCGTGCCTGGCCCTGTGCGTTCCCAATGTCGCGCTCGTCATGGGCGAGGGCGGCTCGGGCGGCGCCATCGCGCTCGCCACCGCCAACCGGGTGCTGATGATGGAGCATGCCATCTACAGCGTCATCTCACCGGAAGGGGCGGCCTCCATCCTGTGGCGCGATACCGCCAAGGCGCAGGATGCGGCCACCAACATGAAGATCACCGCCCAGGACCTGCTGCGCTTCGGCGTCATCGACACCATCGTCAAGGAGCCTGCCGGCGGCGCCCATCGCGACCCCGAGGCGGCCATCGCGGCGGCGGGGGAGGCCATCGCCGATGCGCTCTCCTCGCTGTCCGGCCTGGACGGCGCCGCGGTGCGCAAGGCGCGGCGCGACAAGTTTCTGGCCATCGGCCGCAATCTTTAACCATGTGCGCGGGGCAGGGGGGCGCTCGCGGGCCTGCTCCTCATCTTGGCCGCATTTGCCTTATTGTCTCCATGGGGTCGGCCGGGAGGCCGGAGCGGCGCAGGTCGCTCCGCACCGGGCCATGAGGGGCGGGGTGCCGACCTTGGGGCGCACCGCACCCTGTACGGACCGAGGAGTTCTGCGTTGAACCGTCCGGCGACGACATTCGCGACCCGCGCCCGCATGGTGGCCCTTGCCGCCACCACCGCGCTTGCGCTTGCGGCCTGCAACCAGACCGACGAGGTGGCGCGCAAGGCCAACAAGCCGTTGTCGCCGCAGATGGTTTCCCTGCTCGGCCAGAAGGAGATGGCGCCGTCGAGCCCGATGCTGGTGCGCATCTTCAAGGAAGAATCCGAGCTTGAGGTGTGGAAGGTCGCGTCCGACGGCTCGTTCGCGCTTCTGAAGACCTATCCCATCTGCCGCTGGTCCGGCGAGCTCGGCCCCAAGGTGCGCATGGGCGACCGGCAGGCGCCCGAGGGCTTCTATGCCATCACGCCGGGACAGATGAACCCCAACTCGTCTTATTATCTCTCCTTCAACCTCGGCTTCCCCAATGCCTACGACAAGGCATACGGGCGCACCGGCGAATTCCTCATGGTGCACGGCGATTGTTCCTCCGCCGGCTGCTACGCCATGACCGACGAGCAGATTTCGGAGATCTTCTCCCTGGCGCGCGAGAGCTTCGCCGGCGGGCAGCGCTCGTTCCAGGTGCAGGCCTATCCCTTCCGCATGACGCCGAAGAACCTGGCCAAGCACCGCAACAACCCCAACATGGCTTTCTGGCGCAACCTGAAGCAGGGCTACGACCATTTCGAGGTCACCCGGCAGGAGCCGAAGGTGAATGTGTGCAACCGCGGCTATGTGTTCGACGCCGAGCCGGCGCCCGGGCGCAGCTTCGACGCCGCCCAATTCTGCCCGCCCTATCAGGTGGCGCCGCAGGTGGCATCCGCCGTGGCCCAGAAGCAGCGGAGCGACGAGGCGCAGATCGCCTCGCTGGTGCCGGTTGCCCCCACGGCTCCCGTGAAGACCGGCAGCGACGGCGGCATGCACCCGGTGTTCCTCGCCAAGATCAAGGAGCGCGAGAGCGGCCAGCTGTCCTTCGCCGAGGCGCCGGGCACCATTCCCGAGGATGTGCGGCCGCCCAAGCTCACCGCGGAAGCCCTCGCCGCCGCGGCCGCGACGGCGGCGGTGAACGGGTCGCCGGTGCCGACCGGCGAGGCGGTGGCTCCCGTGGCCCCGGCTGCGCCTGCCGCCACGACGGCGGCGACTGCAGGCACCGCGCCGGTGCCGCCGGCCAGGCCTGCCACGGCGGCGGCGGGAACCGCCGCACCCGGAAAGCCCGTCTCTTCGGCTGCCCGGCCCGCGACGGTGGCCAGCGCCGGCACCCTTACGCCGCCCGGCGCGGTGACCACCACCGGCAGCCTGCCGCAATAGGGCCGGCGCCGCTTCGGCGTTGATCCGAGAGTTTTCAGTAAGCCGTGGGCGATGGACCATGCCGTTGGAGCTGCCTTGCGGCTCCCGGCGCCCATGCGCGTGGCCCTGTCTGGCCCGCGCAGGGGAAATGATGCGCAAACATCGCCAGCCGCGGTGGCGGTACGCTCAATCTCGCAAGCCGGCCCGGCGCCCCAGCGGATGGCCGGGTGCCGGGGCTGATGGCGGCTCCGGGCCTTCCCTTGAATTTCGAAGGGCACTGTGCTGGGACGGGAACAGATTCTGTTCCCGTCCGTGTCCCCCGCGCCTCAGCCGAAGCGGCCGTGGCAGTGCTTGTATTTCTTGCCGGAGCCGCAGGGGCAGACCTCGTTGCGGCCCACCTTGCCCCAGGTGCTGGGGTCGTTGGGGTCGCGCTCGGCCACTGCCAGGTCGCCGGAAAGCAGCGGCAGGGGGCGGCTGCCGAGAGCGGCCGCGGCGTCCGCCAATTCGTCCTCGCCGGTGAAGGGGTCGGCGTGGTGGGCCTCCATGGGGGGGAGCTCCTCCATGGGCGGCTGGGCCACGATCTCCACCCGCATGAGCTGGGCGGTGACGATCTCGCGCAGGCGGTTCAGCAGGGCGGAGAAGAGGTTGAAGGCCTCGGACTTGTATTCGTTCAGGGGGTCGCGCTGGGCATAGCCGCGCAGGCCCACCACCTGGCGCAGGTGGTCCAGCATGCCGATATGCTCGCGCCACAGGTGGTCCAGCGTCTGGAGAAGGATGGACTTCTCCACATAGCGCATGATGTCCGGCCCGTACTGGGCGGCCTTGGCGGCCATGATCTCGTCGGCGCGGCGCAGGATGCGCTCGGTCACCTCGGGGCCGGCGATGCCCTCTTCCTGGGCCCACGCCTTCACCGGCAGGTCGAGCGCCAGCATGTCCTTGAGGGCGGTGTCGAGCCCCTCCACGTCCCACTGCTCGGGATAGGCGTTTTCAGGAATGTGCTTGGCGACGATCTCGGTGATGAGGGCGTGGCGCATGTCCTCCACGGTCTCGGCCACGTCGTCGTCGTTCATCAGTTCCAGGCGCTGTTCGAACACCACCTTGCGCTGGTCGTTGAGCACGTCGTCATACTTCAGGAGGTTCTTGCGGATGTCGTAGTTCCGCGCCTCCACCTTCTGCTGCGCCTTTTCCAGCGCCTTGTTGATCCAGGGGTGGATGATGGCCTCGCCTTCCTTCAGGCCGAGACGCTGCAGCATGCCGTCGAGCCGGTCGGACCCGAAGATGCGCATCAGGTCGTCTTCCAGCGACAGGAAGAACTTGGAATGGCCGGGGTCGCCCTGGCGGCCGGAGCGGCCGCGCAGCTGGTTGTCGATGCGCCGGCTCTCGTGGCGCTCGGTGCCGAGCACGTAAAGGCCACCGGCGGCCAGGGCCTTCTGCTTCAGGGCCTCCACCTCGGCGCGGATCTGCGCTTCCGCGGCGGCGCGTTCCTCGCCCTCGGGCATGTCCTTGAGCTCGTTGGCGATGCGCATCTCCGCCGAGCCGCCGAGCTTGATGTCGGTGCCGCGGCCGGCCATGTTGGTGGCGATGGTGATCGCCCCCGGCACGCCCGCCTGGGAGACGATGTAGGCCTCCTGCTCGTGATAGCGCGCGTTCAGCACGGCGAACGCCTTGCCGTTGGCGCCCTTGCCGGTGAAGGCGTCGGGGTCGGAATAGTCCTTCTGCTGGAAGCCGGCCTGCTTCAGCAGCTCGGCGAGCAGCTCGGACTTCTCGATGGAGGTGGTGCCCACCAGCACGGGCTGACCGCGCTCCGAGCACTCCTTGATGAGCTCGATGATGGCGGCGTACTTCTCGCCTGCTGTACGGTAAACCTCGTCATCGTCATCGATGCGCGAGATCTGGACGTTGGTGGGCACTTCCACCACTTCCAGCTTGTAGATGTCGGCAAATTCCGCCGCCTCGGTGTTGGCGGTGCCGGTCATGCCGGCGAGCTTCTGGTAGAGGCGGAAGTAATTCTGGAAGGTGATGGAGGCGAGCGTCTGGTTCTCGGGCTGGACCTGGACGTGCTCCTTGGCCTCCAGAGCCTGGTGCAGGCCTTCCGAATAGCGCCGGCCGGGCATCATGCGGCCGGTGAACTCGTCGATGATCACCACTTCGCCGTTGCGGACGATATAGTCCTTGTCCCGCTGGAACAGGGTATGGGCGCGCAGGCCCTGGTTCACGTGGTGCACCACCGAGACGTTCTCGATGTCGTAGAGCGAATCGGACTTCAGGAGGCCGGCCGCCTGGAGCATCTGCTCCATCTTCTCCATGCCGGCCTCGGTCATGGTGACCGCGCGCTGCTTCTCGTCCACCTCGTAGTCTTCCTTGCCGAGGCGGGGGATGTAGGTGTCGATGGTGTTGTAGAAGTCGGAGCGGTCGTCGAGCGGGCCGGAAATGATGAGGGGCGTGCGTGCCTCGTCCACCAGGATGGAGTCCACCTCGTCCACGATGGCGTAGAAATGCGGGCGCTGCACCATCTGGGCGCGCTCGTATTTCATGTTGTCGCGCAAATAGTCGAAGCCCAGCTCGTTGTTGGTGGCATAGGTCACGTCCGCCTCATAGGCGGCGCGACGCTCGTCGTCGTCGAGGCCGTGGACGATGATGCCGGTGGAAAGGCCAAGGAAGCGGTAGAGCCGCCCCATCCATTCGGCGTCGCGCCGGGCAAGGTAGTCGTTCACCGTCACCACGTGCACGCCCTTGCCGGCCAGGGCATTGAGGTAGACCGGCAGGGTGGCGACCAGGGTCTTGCCTTCGCCGGTCTTCATCTCGGCGATGCCGCCCTCGTGCAGCACCATGCCGCCGATCAGCTGCACGTCGAACGGCCGCATGCCCAGCGCGCGCCTGGCGCCCTCGCGCACGGTGGCGAAGGCGGGCACCAGCAGGTCGTCCAGCGATGCGCCCTCGGCGATCTGCCGGCGAAAATCCTGCGTGCGCGCGCGCAGCGCCTCATCCGAGAGGGCTTCCAGCTCTTTTTCGAGCGCATTGATGGCCTGGACGCGGGGACGGTATCCCTTGACCCTGCGATCATTCGCGGAGCCGAAGAGCTTGCGGGCAAGTCCACCTAACATGGTATTCTCTGTTCCGATCCGTCAGGTCACAAGGAGGGCGGAGACGGGCCGCCGGACCCTCCGGGGAATGGTGTGCCTATGGACGACCGCAATACGGCACCAGCAAGTCGAACGGGCGCAGGACGCGGGCGCAGCCGGGACGGCGCGCGGCCAGAACCTGAACATCCCTTTCGCAGGCAGCACACCGAGCGGACACTTATGAACCGGTCGGGGCAATGTCAATGCGAGAGGGCCGGCTGGCGCTAGGGCAGGAACCGGCCGGAGGGGGGCGATGGGGCCGGTGGGTCGCCCGCGGAGCGGATGAAAGGGCCCAAATTTTCCCGCCAGGCTGCGGTATTCTGGGCCGCAAGATGGTGGTCGCCCCCAATCCTCTCATGGACACGTCATGACCCCGTGCTTAGTATCCGCCGCAACTGCACAATGGGGGATCGTGGCATGGTGGGGGGTAACGGGGTGTCGAGCGGGCTGCGCCGGGGTACCGTGGCGCTTTGCGCGACCTTTCTGCTCGCCGCCTGCGAGGAGAAAAACACCTACGTCGCACCACCGCCGCCCAAGGTTACGGTCGCCCCGGTGCTGGAGCAGCCGGTTACCCGCTTCCTGGAACTCACCGGCAATACCGCGGCCATCAATTCGGTGGACCTGAATGCCCGCGTGCAGGGCTTCCTGACCGCCATCAACTACAAGGACGGCCAGTTTGCCCGTAAGGGCTCCGTGCTGTTCGTGATCGAGCAGGACCAGTACAAGGCCCAGGTGGACCAGGCCAAGGCCACCCTCGCCGCCAACGAGGCGTCGCAGGTGCAGGCGGAAGCCGAGTATAACCGCCAGGCGCAGCTGGCCAAGCAGGACTTCGCCTCGCAGGCCACCCTCGACCAGGCCCGCGCCAAGCGCGATTCGGCCGTGGCCAACGTGGCCAATGCGCAGGCCTCCCTGGTGCTCGCCCAGATCAATCTGGGTTATACACAGGTCAGCGCGCCGTTCGACGGGGCGGTGACCGCCCATCTTCAGGATGTGGGCGCCCTGGTGGGTTACAGCGGGCCCACCAAGCTCGCGAGCATCGTCCAGCTCAATCCCATCTGGGTCTGGTTCACCCTGAGCGAGCAGCAGGTTCTGCGCATCAAGGAGCACCTGGCCAGGCAGGGCAAATCGCTGATGGCGCTCACCCGCGACCTCGACGATATCCCGATCGAGATCGGCCTGCAGACCGAGACGGGCTATCCCCACCGCGGCCGCATCGACTATGTGGCGCCGCAGGTGGACCCCAGCCTGGGCACGCTCACCGTGCGCGGCATCTTCACCAACGACGACTTCGCCCTGCTGCCCGGCCTGTTCACCCGGGTGCGCGTGCCGCTGGGCCAGGCGAGCACCACGGTTCTGGTGCCTGATTCGGCCATCAGCACCAGCCAGCAGGGCTCCTATGTGCTGACGGTCAACGCCGAGAACGTGGTGTCCCAGGCCCTCGTCACCCTCGGCCAGCTCCAGGCCGACGGGCTGCGCGCCATCGAAGGCGGGCTCAAGGCCACCGACCGCATCATCATCAATGGCATTCAGCGCGCGGTGCCGGGCTCGAAGGTGGACGTGGAGGTGGGCAAGATCGCCGGCCTGGCACCGCCTACGCCGGTTGCGGGCCAGCCTCTGGCGAAGCCGGCGGGCATCGCCCCGGCCAATGCGCCGGCGGTGGCGGCCCCGTCGGTGGCGCCCACGCTGCCGAATAACGCCAGCAGCGCCCCGGCGCCCGCGGCGCCGAAGAACTGACCCCGCCCTCGAACGTCAGGCAGCGCCCATGATCTCGCGCTTTTTCATCGAGCGGCCGGTCCTTTCGAACGTGCTCGCGCTCGTCTTCGTGCTGATCGGGCTTGTCTCGCTCATGCGCCTGCCGGTGTCGCAGTATCCCAACATCGTGCCGCCCACCGTATCGGTGTCCACCACCTATCCCGGCGCCTCGGCCAAGACCCTCATCGACACGGTCGCCCTGCCCATCGAGCAGCAGGTGAACGGCGTCGAGGGCATGCTCTACATGCAGTCGTGGTCGGCATCGGACGGCACCTACACGCTGATCGTGACCTTCGCCATCGGCACCGATCCGAACATGGCGCAGGTGCTGGTGCAGAACCGCGTCAACATCGCCCTCGCCTCGCTGCCCACGGCGGTGCAGGCGCAGGGCGTGACCATTCTGCAGAAGGGCACCTCGATCCTCGAGTTCGTGACCCTGATCTCGCCGGACGGGCGCTATGACGGGCTGTTCCTGAACAATTACGCCATCATCAACATCCAGAACGAGCTGGAGCGCCTGGATGGCGTGGCCAACGTGGCGGTGTTCGGCGCCGGCACCTACGCCCTGCGCATCTGGATGGACCCGGACCGCATGCAGGCGTTCGGGCTCACCCCCACCGACATCTCCAATGCCATCCAGAAGCAGAGCCAGGAAGTCACGCCCGGCCAGCTCGGCATGCCGCCGGCGCCGTCGAACGCCGGCTTCCAATATACGGTCAACATCAAGGGCCGGCTCGACGACGCCTCGGACTACGAGAACATCATCGTCAAGGTGGACAATACGGACGGCGGGCGGATCGTCCGCATCCGCGACATCGGCCGGGTGGAGCTGGGTGCGCAGAGCTATTCCAAGAACTTCACCCAGGACAACAAGCCTGCGGCCGGCATCGGCATCTTCCAGCTCCCCTCCGCCAACGCCCTCAGCGTGTCCGAGCTCGTCGCCGCCAAGATGGAGGAACTGAAGAAGACCTTCCCCGAAGGGCTCGAATACAACATTCCCTTCAACACCACCTTGTTCGTCACCGCCTCCATCGACGAAGTGTGGAAGACCCTGTTCGAAGCGGCGCTGCTGGTGCTGGTGGTGATCCTGCTGTTCCTGCAGGACTGGCGGGCCACCCTTGTGCCGGCGACGACCGTTCCGGTGACCATCATCGGCGCCTTCGCCGCCATGGACGCCATGGGCTTCACCATCAACCTCTCCACCCTGTTCGCCATCATCCTCGCCATCGGCATCGTGGTGGACGACGCCATCGTGATCGTGGAAGGCGTGGCGCGGCATATCGAGGAGGGGATGGAGGGCCAGCCGGCGGCCGAAAAGGCCATGGACGAACTGTTCGGGCCGGTGGTGGGCATCACCCTGGTGCTGATGAGCGTGTTCCTGCCGGCCTCGTTCATTCCGGGCCTGACAGGGCAGATGTTCAAGCAATTCGCGCTGGTCATCGCCGCCACGGCCTTCATCTCGGCCATCAATGCGGCGACCCTGAAGCCCACCCAGTGCGCACTGTGGCTGCGCCAGCCGGTGCCGCCGGAGCAGCGCAACTTCATCTATCGCGGCTTCAACGCCATCTATGCCAGGGCCGAGCACGCCTATGCCGGCCTCATCGGCCGCATGGTGCACCATTCCAAGATCATGGTGCTGATCGCCCTGTCGCTCATGGGCCTTGCCGGCTGGGGCCTGACCCGGGTGCCCACCTCGTTCCTGCCCATCGAGGACCAGGGCTATTTCCTCGCGCATGTGCAACTGCCCGACGGGGCGAACATGAACCGCACCCAGCGGGTGATGTCGGACGTCACCGACCGGATCCTCAAGGTGCCTGGGGTGGCCACCGCGCTCGCCATCTCCGGCATCTCGGTGCTCGACAACTCGTCCACCCTCGCCAATGCGGGCGCCGTCTACATTCCCCTGAAGCCGTGGTCGGAGCGCTATGCCACCACCGGCCAGGACCTGCTCTCCATGTACCAGAACCTGAACGCGGCGGTGGGGAGCGTGGAGGAGGCGGAGATCCTCATCCTCGTGCCGCCGGCGATCCAGGGCATCGGCAACGCCGCCGGTTTCACCATGCAGCCGCAGTTGCGAAACGGCAATTTCGACTACCGCCTGCTGGAGCAGATCACCACCTCCATGGTGGACAAGGCCCGCGCCCAGTCGGCGCTCGCCCACGTCTCGTCCTCGTTCCGGGCCGGCGCGCCGCAGATCGAGGTGGAGATCAACCGCATCAAGGCGGAAACCCTGGGGGTGACGGTGGGGCAGGTGTTCACCACCATCTCGTCCTATCTGGGCTCCACCTACGTCAACCAGATCAACCGCTTCGGCAATGTGTTCCAGGTCTATGTGCAGGCGGAGGCGGGCTTCCGCGTGACGCCCTCGGACCTCATGAACCTGAAGATCCGCGTGCCCAACGGCGACATGGTGCCCCTTGGCACCCTGGTCACCGTGAAGATGGTGCAGGGGCCGCCGCTGATCTCGCTCTACAATCTGTATCCCAGCTCCACCATCGTCGGTGGGGAGGCCGCCGGCTTCTCGTCCGGCCAGGCGCTCTCGCTGATGGAGCAGATCGCCGCCGCCACCCTGCCGCCCGGCACCGGCTTCGAGTGGACCGCCATGTCCTACCAGGAGAAGGCGGTAGGCAATCAGATCTACTACGTGTTCGCCCTGGCCATCCTCCTGGTCTATTTCGTGCTGGCCGGCCAGTATGAAAGCTGGATCCAGCCCATGTCCGTCATCCTCGCCGTGCCGCTGGCGCTCTTGGGCACGGTGGGCGCGCTCATGGGGCTCGGTGTCTCCAACAACCTCTACACCCAGATCGGCCTCGTGCTGCTCATCGCCCTCGCCTCGAAGAATGCGATTCTCATCGTGGAATATGCCCGCGAGAAACGGGCCGAGGGCATGGACATCATGGATGCGGCGGTGGAGGCCTCGCGCCTCAGGTTCCGCCCCATCCTCATGACCTCCTTCGCCTTCATCCTGGGCGTGCTGCCCCTGGTGTTCGCCACCGGCGCCGGCGCCAATTCCCGCAAGTCCATCGGCATCGCCGTGGTTTCGGGCATGCTGGCTTCCACCTGCCTTGCCGTGCTGTTCGTGCCGTCCTTCTACACGGTGCTCCAGCGCTTCGAGGAGAAGCTGAAGGGCAAGAAGAAGAAGACTGGCGGCCCCGCGCCTCACCCGCCCGAGGCCCCGTCGCCGGATGCGCCCGGTGCCCCGGTGCCCCCGGCGCCCCCGGCGCCCGCATCTGCCTGAAGGCGATGCTCCGGCTCTGCGACGTTGCGCGGCATCTGCCTGATTTCGAGGCGGATGCCGCCGCAAAGTCGCGCTTCCGCCCCACCAGCGCCTTGTCTAACCTGAGCTGACCCGCTGCCTCTTCCACCCTTGGGCCTCCGCCCGCAGGACCAGGTGCCATTCATGTCGATCCTCGCGAGCCTGCATCACGTCACGAGCTACAGCTACGAGCGCCCCATCACGCTCGGGCCGCAGACGATCCGGCTGCGGCCGGCGCCGCATAGCCGGACCGAGATACCGGCCTATGCGCTCAAGATTTCGCCAGCCGAGCATTTCATCAACTGGCAGCAGGACCCGTTCGGCAACTGGCTGGCCCGCATCGTCTTCCCCGAGAAGACCAGCGAATTCAAGGTGGAGGTGGACCTCCTCGCCAAGCTCGACGTGCTCAACCCGTTCGACTTCTTCGTCGAGGACTATGCCGAGAACTTCCCCTTCACCTACGCCGCCGAGCTGAAGGCGGAGCTGGCCCCCTATCTGGAGCTGGAGAGCGAGGGCGCGCTGTTCGACGCCTTCGTGGCCTCGGTCTCCCGCGAGCCGCGGCGCATCGTCGATTTCCTGGTGGAGATCAACCAGCGGCTCCAGGGCGAGATCGGCTATGTCATCCGCATGGAGCCCGGCGTCCAGACGCCGGACGAGACGCTGGAAAAGAAGCTCGGCTCGTGCCGCGACACCGGCTGGCTGCTGGTGCAGGTGCTGCGCCACCTGGGCCTTGCCGCCCGTTTCGTCTCCGGCTACCTGATCCAGCTGAAGCCCGACGTGGCGGCCCTCGACGGCCCCTCGGGAACCGACGTGGACTTCACCGACCTGCACGCCTGGTGCGAGGTCTTTGTTCCCGGCGCCGGCTGGATCGGCCTTGACCCCACCTCCGGCCTGCTGTGCGGCGAAGGCCACATCCCGCTGGCGGCGACGCCCCATTACCAGTCCGCCGCCCCCATCGCCGGCATGCTGGAGAAAGCGGAAACCGAGTTCGGCTTCGAGATGAGCGTCGCCCGCGTGGCCGAGGCGCCGCGGGTGACGCTGCCGTTCTCCGACGAGACCTGGGCGGCGCTGGACGCTCTCGGCCACAAAGTGGACGAGGACCTGACCGCCGGCGACGTGCGCCTGACCATGGGCGGCGAGCCCACCTTCGTCTCCATCGACGACTACCAGTCCCCCGAATGGAACACCGAGGCCCTCGGCCCGCAGAAGCGGGTGCGCGCGGACGACCTGATCCGCCGCCTGCGCCGGCGCTTCTCCACCGAGGGCGTGCTGCATTACGGCCAGGGCAAGTGGTATCCCGGCGAGACGCTGCCGCGCTGGTCCTTCGACCTGTTCTGGCGCAAGGACGGCCAGCCCATGTGGCGGCGCGAGGACCTGATCGCGGACGAGAAGGTCAATTACGGCGCCACCGCCGAGGATGCGGACCGCTTCTGCAAGGCGGTGGCCGAGAAGCTCGCGGTGGGCGCGGGCTTCGTTAAGCCGGCATTCGAGGACAACATCTATTTCATGTGGAAGGAGCAGTGCCTTCCCGAGAACATCGCCCCCGGCGACGAGCGCATGGCCGACGAGGTGCAGCGCCGCATGCTGGCCCGCACCTTCAACCAGGGCCTTGGCACCCCCACCGGCTCGGTGCTGCCGCTGCGCCGGGTGTGGACCGCCGATGGCCCGGCCTGGCGCTCGGAAACCTGGACCTTCCGGCGCGAATTCCTGTTCCTCATCCCCGGCGAAAGCCCCATCGGCTACCGGCTCCCGCTGGAATCCATGATGTATCTGGCGCCCACGCGCTATCCCTACATCGTGGAGGAAGACCCCTTCGAGCCGCGCGGTCCGCTGCCCGACGCCGAGGCCCTGTCGGCGCGCTACCGTGCCGGTGCCCCGGCGGGTGACGCGGCGGCCGCCGCCGCCAGCCCGGAGGGCCGCCCGCGCTACTCCGTCGCCCCGCGCACCGAGGCCTACGGCACCGGCGAGCGCGCGCAGGAGCTGGTGCGCCAGTATCTCGCCAAGAACGACACCCAGATCTTCACCGCCGACACCCGCACCGCGCTGTGCGTGGAGCCCCGCAACGGGCGCCTGTGCGTGTTCCTGCCGCCGGTCGAGATCCTGGAAGACTATGTGGACCTCATCGCCGCCGTCGAGCAGGTGGCCATCGAGCTGAACACGCCCATCCACCTGGAGGGCTACCCGCCGCCGTTCGACTACCGGCTCAACCTCATCCGCCTGTCGCCCGACCCCGGCGTGCTGGAGGTGAATGTCCACCCCTCCAACGACTGGGCCGGCTGCGTCGAGATCACCCGCATCCTCTATGAGGAAGCACGGCTTGCCCGCCTCGGCACCGAGAAGTTCATGGTGGACGGGCGCCACACCGGCACCGGCGGCGGCAACCATGTGGTGGTGGGCGGCGCCACCCCGGCCGACAGCCCGTTCCTGCGCCGGCCGGATCTTTTGAAGAGCCTGCTGCTCTTCTGGCAGCGCCACCCCTCCTTGTCCTACATGTTCTCCGGCCTGTTCATCGGCCCCACCTCGCAGCATCCGCGGGTGGACGAGGCGCGCCACGACAGCCTGTACGAACTGGAGATCGCCTTCTCCAAGATCCCCCTGCCGGGCAGCGAGCCGGCGCCGGCCCCCTGGCTGGTGGACCGCCTGCTGCGCAACCTTCTGGTGGACGTGACCGGCAACACCCACCGCACCGAAATTTCCATCGACAAGCTCTATTCGCCGGACAGCTCCTCCGGCCGCCTCGGGCTGGTGGAGTTCCGCTGCTTCGAGATGCCGCCGGACTGGCGCATGAGCCTGGCCCAGCAGCTGCTGCTGCGCGCGCTCATCGCCCGGCTGTGGAAGAAGCCCGTCACCGGCAATTGCACCCGCTGGGGCACCATCCTCACCGACCGCTTCATGCTGCCGCATTATGTGTGGGCGGACTTCCTCGACGTGCTGGAGGACCTCTCCGACGCCGGCTACAGCTTCGACCCGGAATGGTTCCGCGCCCAGTACGAGTTCCGCTTCCCGGCCTTCGGCAAGGTGCAGAAGGGCGGGGTGGACGTGGAGATCCGCCAGGCGCTGGAATGCTGGCATGTACTCGGCGAGGAGGGGGTCACCGGCGGCACCGCCCGCTATGTCGACTCCTCCGTGGAGCGGCTGCAGGTGCTGGTGGAAGGCTTCAACCCCTCCCGCCACGTGCTCACCTGCAACGGCCGCCGGATGCCGCTGGCCCCCACCGGCCGTAACGGCACCTTCGTGGCGGGGGTGCGCTACAAGGCGTGGCAGCCCTGGTCCGGCCTGCACCCCACCATCCCGGTGCATTCGCCGCTCACCTTCGACGTGGTGGACACCTGGAGCGAGCGTTCGCGCGGCGGCTGCATGTACTACGTCTCCCATCCCGGCGGGCGCAGCTACGACACCTTCCCGGTGAACTCCTATGAGGCCGAGGCGCGTCGCCTCGCCCGCTTCCAGGGCCTGGGGCACACCCCCGGCCTCATCGAGGTTCCGGCGGAAACCGCACCGGGCGAGTTCCCCACCACCCTCGACCTGCGCCGGCCCGGCTGACACGCCGTCGGGCGCCGCCCCAGCCCTCCCGGGGGGGGGGGCGGCGCCACCCGGCCCGCGGCGGGGCGGGGGAGGGCATCATGAGTGCGGGCGTCCCGGCCGTTCGGGACGCCGCCGCCTGCACCGCTGGACCTGCAGGCCTGAGGAGGCGCCCGCCCGCGCGGATTGGACCTCCTCCAAGAAAGATGCATCTCGCGCCCGGCCAGGCATAATGGTCAGCCCGGAAAGCGGGCGTGGAAAGGAACATCGTGTCGGGGGCGGAACAGCGGAGCGAGGCGTTCGAGAAGGCCGCGGCGGAAAGCCTGATCGGCAGCTACCGCACACTGCCCGGCGTCCGCGACGAGATGATGGATGCGGACGGCCAGCCGCGCCCCCACTGGCAGCGCTTCCTTGCCGCCTTGGCCGAGCTGGGCCCGGAGGAACTGCGCCGCCGCTTTTCCGCCGCCGACCGCTACCTGCGCGATTCCGGCGTGTTCTACCGGGTCTATGACGATGCGGGCGGCGGCGAGCGGCCCTGGTCCCTCAGCCACATGCCGCTGCTCATCGAGCATGCCGACTGGGAGGTGCTGGCCAACGGCCTCATCGAGCGCGCCGAGCTGCTGGAGGAGGTGCTCCAGGATCTCTACGGCCCCGCCCACCTGGTGTCCGATGGCGACCTGCCCGCCGCCACCGTGGCCGGCAGCCCGGAATTCCTGCGCCCGCTGGTGGGGGTGCGGCCGGTGGGCGGCCGCTACCTGCAGGTCTATGCCGCCGATGTGGGGCGCGGCCCGGACGGCCGCTGGTGGGTCATCGCCGATCGCACCCAGGCCCCCTCCGGCGCCGGCTACGCGCTGGAGAACCGCCTTGCCTCCACCCGGGCCCTGCCCGATGTCTCCCGGGCGCTGCACATGCAGCGGGTGGCCGCCTTCTTCCAGGCGATGCGCACCTCGCTTCTGAAGCAGGACCGCACCACGGAAGGGCGCATCGGCCTGCTCACCCCCGGCCCGCTCAACGAAACCTATTTCGAGCATGCCCTGCTCGCCCGCTATCTCGGCTTCCTGCTGGTGGAGGGCGAGGACCTCACCGTGCGCGGCGACACCCTGCACGTGCGCACCGTGGCCGGGCTGCGGCGCATGGACGTGCTGCTGCGGCGGCTCGATTCGGACTTCGCCGATCCGCTGGAGCTGAACGCCTCCTCGCGCCTCGGCATTCCCGGGCTGGTGCAGGCGGTGCGCATGGGCGGCGTGTCGCTGGCCAATGCGCTGGGCACCGGCCTGGTGGAGGCGCCGGCCCTGCTCGCCTTCCTGCCGCGCATCGCCGCGCGCATCAACGGCCGGCCCCTCAGCCTGCCCCATGTGGCCACCTGGTGGTGCGGCCAGCCGGCGGAACGCGCGCAGGTGATGGAGCATCTGGACGAATTGGTCATCACCTCCGCCTTCGGCCGCCCGCTGCCGGGCCTGCCCATGGGGGAATCGGTGCTGGGCGCGGATCTTTCCCCCGCGGAGCGCCGGCGCCTGTCCACCCTGCTCGCCCGGCGCGGGGCGGATGTGGTGGGCCAGGATATCGCCCGCCTCAGCACCACCCCGGTATGGACCGGCGAGAAGCTGACCCCACGGCCCTTCATGCTGCGGGTGTTCCTCGCTGCCACCGACAAGGGCTGGGCGGTGATGCCGGGCGGCTTCTGCCGCATCTCCTCCGCCCCCGATGCGCGCGCCGTCTCCATGCAGAAAGGCGACCGCTCGGCCGATGTCTGGGTGCTGGCCGACGGCGAGGTCTCCGACGCCACCCTGCTGCCGAGCCCGGCCAATGTGAAGGTCCGCCGCTCTTCCGGCACCCTGCCGAGCCGGGCGGCGGACAATCTGTTCTGGCTCGGGCGCTATGTGGAGCGGGCGGAAGCCACGCTGCGGCTGTCACGGGTGCTGGTGGGGCGCCTTGCCGAGAGCGGCGACAGCGGCACCAGCCCCCTGGTTTCGCGCCTGCTCGGCCTGCTGGGCGCCTGGGGTGCCATGCCGCGCGATCTCGCCCGCGCCACGCCGGCGCGCTATGCGGTGGCGGTGCTGACCCGGCGCGACGTGCCGGGGGCGCTACCCCAGCTGGTGCAGGCGGCCCGTGCCGCCGCCTCGGTCATCCGCGATCGCTTCTCGCCCGATGCGTGGCGCGCGCTGGTGGACCTTGAGGCCTGCGTCGGCCTGCCGGTGCCGTCCGCCCCCTCCGAGGCCGACGCCGCCGAGCGGGCGGACGCGGCGCTGCGCATCATCGCCGCCTTCTCGGGCCTCGCCAGCGAGAACATGAACCGCCTCACCGGCTGGCGCTTCCTGGAACTGGGCCGGCGCACCGAGCGGGCCATCGGCACCCTGCGCTTCGCCCGCACTTTCGGCGAGGCCGGCTCTCCCCTCGGCTCCCTCGATGCCCTGCTGCAGGTGGCCGACAGCCTCATCACCTATCGCTCGCGCTATGTGATGATGGAGGCGCGCGGCCCGGTGCTGGACCTCGTGCTGCTGGACCCGGACAATCCGCGCTCGGTGGCGTTCCAGGTGGAGCGCATGGCCCAGCACCTCAAGGTGCTGCCGGGGCGCGACCAGGATGCGCCCCCGCCCCGCTGGGAGCGCCTCGTGGCCCGCATGCAGGCGGAGCTGGCCGCCTCCACCGCGGAGAGCTTCGATGCCGCCTGGTTCGACGCCATGGAGAAGATGCTCATGCAGCTCTCCGACGAGGTGGCCTCGCATTATTTCCTCCAGGGCCATTCCCCGGAGATGACGCTGACCCTCGCCATGTAGCGCCAGCGCGAACGGGAGCCGGAAGGCCGCAATGCTCTACGATATCCGCCAGACCACCAGCTATTCCTACCAGGTGCCCGTCCGGGTGGTCCGCCAGGTGCTGCGGATGACGCCGGTGGACCGCGCCGGCCACCAGCACGTGATCGCCAACATGCTCGACATCGAGCCGGAGGCGGCGGAGCTGGAGCGCGGCCTCGATTTCTTCGGCAACGGCATCACCTGGCTCACCATCGACCATCCCCACGACCACCTGCAGATCACCACCCGCAGCCGGGTGGAGGTCACGTCCACGCCGCTGCCCGATCCGATCGCCACCCCCAATGTGGACGAGGTGCGCACCGCCTGCCTGGACCAGCCCGACCTGGGGCCGGATGCGGCGGTGCACGGGCTGTTCCCCAGCCGGGGGGTGCCCATCGATTCCGATATCACCGACTGGAGCGCCACCAGCTTCCGCGGTGACCGGCCGGTGCTGGAGGCCGGGCTGGAGCTGATGCACCGCATCAAGGACGAGTTCGTCTACCAGCCCGGCGCCACCATCGTCACCACGGCGCCGCACGAGGCGTTCGCGGCGCGCACCGGCGTGTGCCAGGACTTCGCCCAGGTGATGATCGCCGGCCTGCGCGGCCTCGGCCTGCCGGCGCGCTACGTTTCGGGCTATCTGCGCACCATCCCGCCCGAGGGCCAGCCGCGGCTGGAGGGGGCGGACGCCACCCATGCCTGGGTGGAGATCTGGTGCGGCCCCGAGGCGGGCTGGATCGGCCTCGACCCCACCAACGCCATCCCCGTCGGCGACGATCACATCATCCTCGCCGTGGGGCGGGACTATGCGGACGTGTCGCCGGTGGATGGCGTCATCGTCTCCTCGGGCGACCACCTGCTGGCGGTGGGGGTGGACGTGGTGCCGGTGACGCGCTGAGCCGCCGGCCTCACTTCACCGGCCCCATCACCTGGTCCGGCAGCCAGGTGGCGATGCCCGGGAACACGCACATGATGAGGATGCCCGCCATCATCAGCAGCACGTAGGGCAGGGCGCCCTTCAGCACCTGCGCGGTGGGCACCTGCGGGGCGATGGCGTTCACCACGAACAGGTTGAGCCCCACCGGCGGGGTGATGAGCCCGATTTCCATGTTGATGGTGAGGATCACCGCGAACCAATAGGGGTCGAACCCGGACGAGACGATGATCGGGTAGAGCAGCGGCGCCGACATGACGATGATGGCCACCGGCGGCAGGAACATGCCGGCCACCAGCAGGAACAGGTTGATGAGCCCCATCAGCACCCAGCGGTTCACCTCCAGCCCGGCGATGGCCGCCGCCACGGTCTGGGTGATGAACAGCGAGGACAGGGCGAAGGCGAACAGCTCCGCCGAGGCCATGATCATCATGATCATGACGCTCTCGCGCATGGTGGAGGAGAAGATGTCCAGCACGGGCTTGGGCCGGAACAGCCGGTACATGATGATGACCACGCCCAGCGTCAGGAACGCCCCGGCGCCCGCCGCCTCCGAGGGCGTCGCCACCCCGCCGTAGAGCACGTAGAGCGTACCCAGGATGATGATGAGGAAGGGCGTGACCCGCGGCAGGGCGGCCAGCTTCTCGCCGAAGCTGAAGCTGCGGCCCTGGTCGTCGAAGCGGAAGCCCTTGCGGCGGCAGTCGTAGAGCGACCAGGCCATGAACAGGGCAGTCAGCATCAGCCCCGGCATCACCCCGGCCAGGAACAGCCGGCCGATGGAGGTCTCGGTGGCGATGCCATAGACGATCATGGTGACGGAGGGTGGAATGAGGATGCCCAGCGTGCCCCCGGCGCAGATGGAGCCGGTGGCCACCGAGGCGGGGTAGCCGCGCTTCAGCATCTCCGGGATGCCCATCTTGCCGATGGCGGCGCAGGTGGCGGGGCTCGATCCCGTCATGCCGGCGAAGATGGCGCAGGCGCCGATGTTGGAGAGCACGAGGCCGCCCGGCACCCGGTTCAGCCAGCGGTCCAGCGCCTCGTAGAGGTCCTTGCCCGCCGGCGTCGCCGCCACCGCCGCGCCCATCAGCACGAACATGGGGATGGAGACATAGGCGAGGTTGGCGATGCCGGCGAACATGGTTTCCGCGAGCACGTCGAAGACGCCCCAGCCGCTGGCCATCACCAGCCCGGTGATGGCGGTGAGGCCGAGGGCAAAGGCAATGGGCATGCCCGTGGCCAGCAGCACGAGAAGAAGCCCGACAACGAGGAAGCCGGCTGAAGTGGGGGAGAGGGCCATCACGGGTGGACTCCGAAGCCGTCGGTGCCGGTGACGCGGCGCACCAGCTCGGCGACATACTGGAGGGTCAGGAGGGCGAAGGAGACGGGCAGCGGCAGCAGCGGAATCCATAAGGTGATCGCCGCCACGGTGGAGGTCCGCCAATCGTTCACATAGGCTTCATGGAAGAACATGCTGCTCGCCACCGTCATGGCGAGGGCAAAGGCGAGGCCCAGCAGCGCCCCGGCGATGCCGAGGATGCGCCGCACCGGCGGGGTGAACATGAGCTCGATCACGTCCACCCCCACATGGCCGCGGGTGAGCAGCACATAGGGCGCCCCCAGGAAGACCGCGGCGGTGGCGGAGAACACCACGAAGTCGGTCTGCCAGATGGTGGGCGAGCGGAACACGTAGCGCAGGAAGATCATCTCGCAGATCACCAGCATGGCCGCCAGCAGCAGCAGGCCGGCAAGGATGGCGCTGGCTTTGGAGAGCGTGTCCACGGACTTCAGGAAGAGGCGGGTCATCTTCGGGCTTTCGCAAGATCGTCCAGGCACGGGGCCGTGGCCCCGCGCGGGCGGTGTCGGTCGGCGGGAACCCGCCGTCACTGCACGGAAAGGGCCTTGCGGATCAGCTCGTCGCCACCCTTCACCTTGTCGGCGAAGTTCTTGTAGGCGCTGGCCTGGGCCACCTTCAGCCAGGCGTCGTAATCGGCGGCGGACATCTCCACCACCTCGACGCCGGCTTTTCTGAAGGTGTCCATGAGCTTCTGGTCGCCCTTGCGCACCTCCTGCGCGAACCACGCCTCCGCCTTCTTGCCGGCGTCGAGGATGGCCTTCTGCTGGTCGGGCTTGAGCCGGTCGAACACCTGCTTGGACATGAGCACGGGCTCATACATGAACCACAGGGCGTTGGCGCCCGGCGCGGTGAGGCACTTCACCTGCTCGAACAGGCGATAGGACACGAAGCTCTCGGACGAGGTGTTGGTGGCGTCCAGCACGCCCGTCTGCATGCCGGAATAGATTTCCGACGACGGCATGGAGGCGATGGAGGCGCCGGCTGCGGCCAGCATCTGCTCGAAGGCCGGGCCGGCAGCGCGGGTGACCTGCCCCTTGATGCTGTCCGGCCCGGTGATGCAGCCCTTCTTGGAGGCGAAGGCGCCGGAGAGCCAGGCGTCGGCGATGACGATGGCGCCCTGGGCCTCCACGATCTTCTTGATCTCCTGCATGAAGGGCGAGGTGTTCAACCGCTCGGCGCGGTCGAAATTGCGCACCAGGCCGGGCATCAGCGTGGCGGAGAATTGCGGCACGCGGCCGGAGGCGTAGTCGAGGGGGAAGGAGGAGATGTCGAGCTGGCCCTTGGTCAGCGCGCCCCATTGCTCGTTGGCCTTGTAGAGCGAGGCGCCGGGGAAGACCTGGATCTTGATTCCCACATTGGCCGCCGTCACGTCGCGGGCGATCATCTGCACCATTTCGTCCCGCGGGTCGCCCTTGCCCCCGGGAAACTGGTGCGAGGCCCGCAGGGTGATGTCCTGCGCCAGGGCTGGGGCGGCGACGGAGACCGCACAGGCGAGCCCGGCGGCAAGCGCGCAGGCGCGCGCGATGGAACGCTTTTTGATCATGACCTTCCTCCCTTTCAACCCGCGCAAGGCGGCGGGTCGTTGGCGTTTCCCGTCTTCATCGGCCGCGGCGGTTGATCCGCCATCGGCCGTCCGTCCGCCAGCGCGGCGGCCGATGCGCTTACGCAACGTTACGATAGATGTCCTTGTAGGTGTCGCGCAGGATATTCTTCTGCACCTTGCCCATGGTGTTGCGGGGCAGTTCCGGCACGAAGAAGATGCGCTTCGGCTGCTTGAACTTGGCGAGCCGGCTCTCCAGCGCGCGGTGTATCTGCTCCTCGGTCAGCCCGGCGCCGGGCACCGGCACCACGATGGCGGTGACGCCCTCGCCGAAATCGGGGTGCGCCACGCCGATGACGGCGCTCTCCACCACGCCGGCGATGGCGTCGATCTCGCCTTCCACTTCCTTCGGGTAGACGTTGAAGCCGCCGGTGATCACGAGGTCCTTGCCGCGGCCGACGATATGCACATAGCCCTTCTCGTCGATCTTGCCGAGGTCGCCGGTGATGAAGAAGCCGTCGCGGAATTCGGAGCGGGTCTTCTCCGGCATCCGCCAATAGCCCTGGAACACGTTGGGACCCTTCACCTCGATCATGCCGATCTCCCCGTCGGGGAGCGGGTGGCCGGTCTCCGGGTCGGTGACGCGCACCTCCACCCCCGGCAAAGGAAAGCCCACGGTGCCGGCGATGCGCTCCCCCTCATAGGGGTTGGAGGTGTTCATGCCGGTCTCGGTCATGCCGTAGCGTTCGAGGATGGCGTGGCCGGTGCGCTCGAAGAAGGCGCGGTGGGTCTCGGCCAGCAGCGGCGCCGAGCCGGACACGAACAGGCGCATCCGCGCCGTCGCCTCCCGCGTCAGCTCCGGCTGGTCGAGGAGGCGGGTGTAGAAGGTGGGCACGCCCATGAGGCAGGTGGCGCCGCTGCCCGCATCCGCCATCAGCGCCAGCGCCTCGCGCGGATCGAACTTGGCCCGGAAGATCATGGAGGCGCCGGAGAGGAGGATGATGTTGGAGGCGACGAACAGGCCGTGGGTGTGGAACAGGGGCAGGGCGTGGATCAGCACGTCGTCGGCGGTGAAGCGCCAGGCGTCCTTGAGCGTGAGGGCATTGGACAAGAGGTTGCCATGGCTGAGCATGGCGCCCTTGGCGCGGCCGGTGGTGCCGGAAGTGTAGAGGATGCCGCCCAGGTCCTGCGGGCCGCGCGGCACGTCGGCGAAATCGGCGGGGAAGGCGGCGGCGGCATCCACGAGGGAGCCTTCCCCGTCCGCGCCCAGGGTTTCCACGCAGGCCACCCCCACCCGCGCGGCCAGCGCCCGCGCCTCCTGCGCGATCTGCGGGCGGCAGACGAACACGGCGGGTTCGGCGTCGGTGAGGAAATATTCCACCTCGTTGAGGGTGTAGGCGGTGTTGAGGGGCAGGTAGACCGCCCCCGCGCGCACCGCGGCCAGATAGAGGGCGAGGGCCGGCCAGGACTTCTCCACCTGCACCGCCACCCGGTCGCCCGGCTTCACGCCCCGCGCCACCAGCAGGCCGGCGAGGCGGGCGGACAGGGCGAGGGCGTCGCCATAGGTCTGCGTCCGCCCGTCGGCCAGCAGGGCCAGGGCCTTGCCGGGGGCGGGGATGGCGGCGCGGATGGCGCCGAAAAGGTGGTTCTCGCTCATCTTGTCTCTCACGCCTGCGGTCCGGCGCTGCGCCGGTGCCGCTCGGGTTTCATCAGTCTTGCGGGCCGGCTCAGGGCACGGGAACGAGGGCGCGGGAGGTGTCGGCCTTGAGCAGCTTCTTCACCGCCGGGCTTGTCACCACCTCGCCCTTTCCGGCGAAGGCTTCGTGGTTCTTCTCGA
The DNA here is from genome assembly GCF_047444035.1 of Xanthobacter sp. AM11. Classification (NCBI taxonomy): domain Bacteria; kingdom Pseudomonadati; phylum Pseudomonadota; class Alphaproteobacteria; order Hyphomicrobiales; family Xanthobacteraceae; genus Xanthobacter; species Xanthobacter sp. AM11. The sequence goes on along the minus strand of NZ_JBLAOA010000001.1, from coordinate 14,358 downwards.
TGTCCGCCAGCACGTAGCGGTAGTTCACCATCAGGCCCGCCGCCTGGGCGATGCCCTTGGCCGAGAGGTCGCCCATGGGGTTGATGCGCTCCAGCCGGGCGCCGTTGCCCAGGTGGAAGCGCGCCACCGGGTCCACCGGCTTGCCCTTGCTGGTGCGGGCCACCAGGAAATAATAGGCCGCGGCGGCCCCCAGCACCGGGGCGAGGGCGTCGCGCACCTCGGCCTTCTCGGCCCAGTCCGGCGTGTCGAGCAGCGCAAGGGCTTCCCGGTCCGCCGCCGTGATGGCCGGCGAGGCTTCCGCCTTGCGCTCGCCATCCAGCCAGGCCCGGAAGCCGGGCACCGGGGACAGGGTGACGAAGGTGGTAAGCGCCGGCATCTCGCGGGAAATCTCCTCCACCACCTGCTTGATCAGGAAGTTGCCGAAGGAGACGCCGCCCAGCCCGCGCTGGCAGTTGGAGATGGAGTAGAACACGGCCGTGGTGGCCTTCTCCGGCTCCAGCGGCGCGCGGGTCTGGTCGAGAACGGGGGCGATGGCGCCGGGAATGTCCTTGGTGAGCGCCACTTCCACGAAGATCAGCGGCTCGTCCACCAGCGCGGGATGGAAGAAGGCGTAGCAACGCCGGTCCGGGCTGTCCACGCGGGCGCGCAGGTCGTTCCAGTCGCGGATGGCGTGCACCGCCTCGTAGCGGATGATCTTCTCCAGCACGTTGGCGGGCGTGGACCAGTCGATGCGGCGGAGCACGAGGAACCCCCGGTTGAACCAGGACGAGAACAGGTGGCCGAAGTCGCGGTCCACGGCGGCCAGGTCGCGCCGGTGCACCATGGCATCCATCAGGTGCTCGCGCATGCGCACCAGGGAGAGGGTGGCGCCGGGAGCGAGGTTGAAGCGCCGGAACAGCTCCTGCCGCCGCGGCTCGCTGGCGAGGTGCAGCTCGGCCGCCGCCGCATCCGACCCGGTGCGGCCATAGCTGGCGATGGCACGCTCCAGGCGCTCGCGGTCCGGTCCGAAGGTCTCGGCCAGGGCCTCGAACAAAGCGATCCGCTCGCCGGTCTTCATCCGCGCATAGCGGTCGAGGATGTCGGTGGCGAGTGCGACGCCGGACGCCTCGCCACGGCCGGACAGCAGCGACTCGCACCGCTCGATGAGGGTTGCGGCGCGGGTGGCGCCGCTCACGCGGGAGTTGCGGTCGAGCAGGGCGCGCCCGCGATCCGCAATGGTGGTCAGGAGGTCGCCGAAAAAGGAAGTGTTGGAACTCATCGCATCGCCCTCGCCGCTGGTCCGCAAAGCACGCTGCCGGAACGCACATGGGACGGCGGGATGCGGGCGATGGCAAGGCCGCAGATGCCGCGCCGGCACATGTCTTTCGGCGAAGGCCCGCCCGCAGGCTGGCCGGCGCGGCGGCGGGGCGCGGGGGCGCGGGGCGGAATGAGGCGGCGGAGCATCGGCAGGGGAACTCCGTGAACGTGCATGGAGTGAACGACAAGCTGCATTTTATGTCAACAATCATGTATGCAAGAATTTCCCACTTGCATCTTCCTGCGGGACGCGGCTTCCTCGGGCGAAAGGGAGAAACGATTGCGCGGCGACCAGACCCCGAGACTGAGGGAAGCCCTGGAGGATGATATCGTCTCCGGCCGGCTGCGCCCGGGCCAGCGGCTCGACGAGGTGGGCCTCGCCGAGCGGTTCGGCGTGTCGCGCACGCCCATCCGCGAGGCCCTCATCCAGCTGTCCGCGTCCGGCCTGGTGGAGATCCGCCCGCGGCGCGGCGCCTTCGTGATGCTGCTGGGGCCGCGGGAGCTCATCGAATCCTTCGAGCTGATGGCGGAGATCGAGGCCGCCTGCGCGCGCCTTGCCGCCCAGCGCATGGGTCCGGCCGACCGCGCCGCCATCGCCGATGCCCACGAGGCCTGCCGCGCGGCCGCCGCGGAGGGGGACGAGGCGGCCTATTATCCCGCCAACGCCCGCTTCCACGCGGCCATCTACGCCGCCACCGGCAATCGCGTGCTGGTGGCCGAAGCGCTGCGCCTGCAGCGCGCGCTGCAGCCCTACCGCCGGCTGCAGCTGAAGGTGCCGCGGCGCATGGACGCTTCCTTCGCCGAGCACGAGGCCATCCTCGAAGCCCTGTTCGCGGGGGCGGGACTGCGCGCCGCCGACCGGCTGCGGGCGCACGTGCTGGTGCAGGGCGAGCGCTTCATGACGCTGCTGGCCGCCCTCCAGGCGGAGACCGGCGCGGTGGCGGCGGCGGGGTAAGCGCCATTTGTGCACAGGCTGGCGACAGGCGGCGACGGCAGGGCGCGTCCCCCTGCCAAGGTCGGCTTGCCTTTCGGGGCGCCGCTGCCCACTCTCCGCGGCAAAAATGGGAGGACGCCATGGGCCGGGCCGATGTCTCGCAGCCTTATGACTATGTAATCGTGGGCGCGGGCTCGGCCGGATGCGTGCTGGCCAACCGGCTTTCGCAGGACCCGAACGTGCGCGTCGCCGTGATCGAGGCGGGCGGCAAGGACGACTGGATCTGGTTCCACATCCCCGTGGGCTATCTCTTCGCCATCGGCAATCCGCGCGCCGACTGGTGCTTCAAGACCGAGCCGGAGCCGGGCCTCAACGGCCGGGCGCTCTCCTATCCCCGCGGCAAGGTCATCGGCGGCTCTTCCGCCATCAACGCCATGATCTACATGCGCGGACAGGCGGGGGACTATGACCACTGGCGCCAGCTGGGGCTTTCCGGCTGGGGCTGGGCGGATGTGCTGGAGGTGTTCAAGGGCCACGAGGACCATTTCCTCGGCCCCAATGCCGCCCACGGCGCCGGCGGGGAATGGCACGTGGAGTTTCCCCGCCTCACTTGGCCGCTTCTGGATGCGGTGCGCCGCGCCGCCGCGCAGGACGGCATCGCTCCCATCGAGGATTTCAACGCCGGCAACAACGAAGGCTCCTGCTATTTCCACGTGAACCAGAAGACCGGCCTGCGCTGGAGCGCGGCCCGCGGCTTCCTCAAGCCCGCTTTGTCGCGCCCCAACCTCGATCTCGTCACCGCCGGCCATGTGGAAAAGGTGACGCTGGAGGATGGCCGGGCCACCGGCGTGCTGGTGCGCACCGCGGCCGGGCAGGTGCAGCTGAAGGCGCGGCGCGAGGTGGTGCTGTGCGCCGGGGCGGTGGGAACGCCGCAGCTGCTCATGCTCTCCGGCCTCGGCCCGGCGGAGCATCTTCACGGCCAGGGCATCGAGGTGGTGCGCGACCTGCCGGGGGTGGGCTCCAACCTGCAGGATCACCTGCAATTGCGCACCGTGTTCAAGGTGAGCGGCATCGGCACCCTGAACGAGCGCTACCATTCCCTCTTCGGCAAGATGGGCATGGGGCTGGATTTCCTGCTGCGCCGGCGCGGCCCGCTCACCATGGCCCCGTCCCAGCTCGGCCTCTTCACCCGCTCGTTTCCCGACAAGGAGCGGGCGGACCTGGAATTCCACGTGCAGCCGCTTTCGCTGGACAAGTTCGGCGAGCCGCTGCACCGCTTTCCTGCCTTCACCATGAGCGTGTGCAACCTGCGGCCCACCTCGCGCGGCACCATCCGCCTCAAGGGGCCGGAGCCGGACGCGGCGCCGCAGATCCGGCCCAATTACCTCTCCACCGAGGAGGACCTGAGGGTGGCGGCCCAGTCCATCCGCATCGCCCGGCGCATCGTGGCGCGCCCGGCGCTGGCGGGCTTCCGCCCCGAAGAGCTGGTGCCCGGCCCCGCGCTGGCCGATGCCGACGAGGCGAGCCTGCGCCGCGCGGCGGGGGACGTGGGCACCACCATCTTCCACCCGGTGGGCACGGCGAAGATGGGCCTTGCCTCCGATCCGATGGCGGTGGTGGACGAGCGGCTGCGGGTGCGGGGCATCAAGGGCCTGCGGGTGGCGGATGCGTCGGTGATGCCCGCCATCGTCTCGGGCAACACCAACTCGCCCACCATCATGATCGCCGACAAGGGCGCGGGGATGATCCGCGAGGACGCCCGCTGAGGCCCCGCGCCGGCGCCGGCGGGCGTCCGCTGCGCCACCTGTGCGCAGCGCCGCCCACCCTGTTGCCGCCCGCTGCGGCATCCGTTATGAAGACCAAACGGGCATGCCATGCCCTGCATCCGTTGCCCGGCTGAACGAGCGCTGCCTGAAATGGGCGGCTGTGCACCAGACGGTGCGGTAGATGGAATGGAAAATGTTTCGAGTTCAATGGCTTGTGAGAGCCTGGCCGCAGGGCTTAACTTTCGCAGGAAATCCGAGTAAGCACTGCGTAAGCAGCAGGCACCCGTAGCTCAGCTGGATAGAGCGCCGCCCTCCGAAGGCGGAGGCCACACGTTCGAATCGTGTCGGGTGCGCCATTGCAACTAAAGGTTGCTTCGCGTTTCGAGGAAGGCCGCGTCTTCCCATTCTGGCGGCGGAAGCTCATTTGGCCGACCTGGTGTGACCGGGCGCGGCTCGCGCCTGCACCCAGGTCTCTCCAAAATTCGACAATGTATGAGACGCTCGGTTAGCTGGACCCGCTTCTACGGTGGGCATCTAGAGCACGGAAGTCGGCAGACGTCCGATGCCTCCCCCGTCGTGCTCAAATCGTCATTTGCAAACACGAGAGCGAATTTCGATCTGATTGCATCGGCGGGGGATTCCCGAATCGGCTGAAAGCTCATTCAGACTGTCTGCCGGGTCGGAGGCCGGCGGACATGTCGAAGGCTCTGTCGGTCGATCTTCGCGTTCGGGTGCTGGCGGCGCTTGCATCTGGTCTGACACATCGTCAGGCCGGCGAGCGGTTCGCGGTGAGCGCAGCCATCCGATGCCGGGGGCGGTCAGCGTGTCGACATAGTCGTAGGTGGACTGTGATCGCCAGCGGGACGTGTCCAGGAACATGGCATTCTCCGACCGTCAGTCTAGGCAGACTCAGCCGAATGCAATTCTCGCGTGTGCGACGCTGCGGAAGATCCAAATTATGCAACAGGTGTTGCCGTCAGCGCATCACGAGGGCGGGTCGCGATGGCCTTCGCGAACGAGCAGGCGGTAACCGTCCGTGGTCATCCAGCGGGCGCGGGCGAGATGGCTGTCATGGACATGCCGTGCCCGTTCGGGCTCACGATCCGGGTCTAGGCCGAATAACACCGGGACCACCTCGCGCCAGTCCGCCCCGTCTGTCGTGGCGTCCAGGAGGCGCAGATAGAGCGTCATGTGCGTGCGGTCGTAGTCCGTGAGCGTCGAGCTCTCTGGTGGCTCGTCGAGGAAGGTTGCGTCGCTCATCTCGCCCCCCAATTCTTATCTCCAGCCTTGCGAGGGACCGCCATCCGCAGTGTGCTGGTTTGGTCAAGCAAGTTGAAAAGCAAGATACGCGCCGATCCCGGTTCGGATCAGCAGTCACCCTGTCCCGTCATGGACCAGGAGCACCCCCACTCCCTGGTCGGAGTTCAGGAGAACGATCCCTTCTCGCTCGAACGCCCACCGAACCTGATCACGCGTCGTCTCGTACACGTCGAGTCCGCTCTCGGATTCGAGGTGCTTCAACGCAGTCAGCGAGACCCGGGCCTTCTCCGCGAGCGTTTCCTGTGTCCAGCCTAGCAACGCACGCGCGGCCCGCGATTGTCGGGCGGTGATCATGAAGATCACCTCCCATTCGGGCCGATGCGCGCGCCAGAATTACGATTATTTTATTCGCTCTTGATGTGCAGGGCCAGCCCAGTGAGCTGGATTGGTGGGGATTTGACCCGCTCCGGGTAAGACTGATTCGGTCGGCGACTGCATTTGGGGAGGAAGTCACGGCCGGATTTTCCAGGCGGGATCAGCGCCGTCAGTCGCACGAGCGGCACTCGCGATGGGCATCCTTTACCGCGTCGGCGCAGACTTATATATTCTCTTAGAGAAGAATGATTATGGCTACCGACCGCATCTACACTCCGACTGAAGCCGCTGCCGTGAGCGGCATCGCGGTGAAGGCGGTGCACAATGCCATCGACAAGAAGATCGTCGAGACGAAGGCCGATCCGCGGCCGAGCGGCGCGGCCCGACGCACGCTGACCCAGGAGGGACTGCTGCGCCTCAAGCTCTGGCACGGCGTCGGTCCGGCACGGCTGCGTGAAGTTTCTGATCGACGAGTACCTGCACACGTCCCTCGCGGCTGTTGCGCAGACGCGAGGACATGACGCCACCCATGTGACCTGGCTGGGCCTTGGCGGCGAGACCGACTGGAACCTCATGCCTCGGATCGTCGCCGAGGACTTTACCTTCGTGACCAACAATGCCCGCGACTTCCGCAAGCTCTATGCGAAGCAGGAGCTGCATGCGGGTCTCGTTATCATCGTCCCCCAGGCGGTGCCGGCCCGCCAGCGCGAGCTGTTCGACGCGCTGCTGGAGGCGTTCGCGGCCGAGGAGGAGCTCGTCAACGAGGTCCTGGAGATCCTAGAGGAGGCTGGCGCGGTGATCCTCAGACGATTGCGCTTCCGGGCTGACATCCCCAGGTGCCACGGCGCCGGGTGGTGGAAGCCCCGCCCGGACCGTCCGGGCGGGGCATGTCGCGGGAGCCTCAGTCCGCGCTGCGCCGGCCGTTGGGGCGGGACCAGATGAGGCTGTAGCCCTCGGCATCCTCGTCCTCGAAGAGGTTGGCGTAGATGGGGGCGTTGAAGCTCGGGTCGTCGAGCTTGAGGCCCAGATAGTCCCGGCCCTCGTTGGAGCGCTTGCTCCAGGCCGCGCCGATCTCGGCGCGGCCGACGAAGACCCGGTGGCTGGGGGCGTTCTCGCCGGTGCCGCGGACCTCGGGGACGATGCGCACGCCCCGCGCCTGGACCGAAAGGGTGACGATCTCGCCGCTGAACTCGTTCGCGCCGGTCTTCTTGAAGGTGCCGATGGTCGCCATGTTACGTCTCCTGATGTCTGTCCCGAGCCCGCACCATGCGGCCTCGATGGGGATCAAAGGGCCGGAGGCGATCGACGCCGCACCCCGCCGGGGTCCCCGCTGCGCTTGCGCAACGGGGTGGCTCTGGGGCCGCAGCGCCAGCGAAGGATGGCAGCCAGGCGACTTTCTTGGTTCGCGCGAGGAATGGGGGATCCGGGGTCCCCGCACGGCGTGCCGTGTGGGGTGGTCGCCCAGGGGAAGAAAGTCGATCGGCGCCATTGCGGCACAGGCGATCGAGGCGCAGCCGTCGTCTCGCCAGATCCACCCATCGCAGAGGCCACTTCGGTGCGCTCAGACCGACGGGGACCAATCAAGGAGACGTGGCGAGGCTTACTCCACCGCCCCAAGATCGGCGTGATGCTCATGGGATCGGCTGCTCACCCAGGTCCGGGCACGGTTTGCATCGTCCTCGATGTCCCCGGCTGCTCAGGGGGTTCGACCCCTCCCGAGGTCACCGGACGGTGGGACGGAACGGCTTCCGGGCAACGCATCGACGGGCCGGTTTCGGGGCGGAGCCGGCTTCGAGCTGAGCTTGAACACCTCGTCGTTGCCTGACACCGTGGCGATGACCGCAGAGTCGAAGCTGCCTTATGCCCGCCGATCCAGCCGAGAAAGAGGGTCAGGCCCCGGTGATGCCCCGCCCGGGCGGTTCGGACGGGATCAATGCCGTCAACCGCACGAATGCCACGATGCCCACGGCGACCGCGCCGACACCTGAGAAGACCAACTGCCAGGTCTCCGACGGCGTGGTGTGCTTCACGATGCCATGGGTGGCGGCGTAGCCGGCGACGACAGCAGGGGCGACGAACGCCAGCAAGACGACGAGCTTCAGCCAGAGTGGTCGCACGAGGGCGAGCAGCAACTGACCGGTAGTGAATGTCGCACCGGCGGCGACCAGGCCGACGATGACGGCGCCGAGCCAGCCTGCGCCGGAGCCGTAGGCCAAGGTGCCGGCGGTCAGCCCTAAGAAGAACGGCAGGGCAAAGACGGCGAGCGTGAACAGCAGCCAGCACAGAACGCCGATGGCCGCGAGCGACCCGAGGATGGAGAGGACGATCATGGTGGTGGTCTCCCGTGCAAAAAAGCTGACGGTTGCGCCTTCCACCACCACCGCCTCGCAGCCAGAATGATAGCCGAAATCGCACCGTTCCGGGAGCGGAGATCGTCGCGATTCCCGCTCATCGAAGTGGCCGCCCCGATCAAGGGGCGAAGGGATCGATCTCGCACAGGATCGCGGTGGCATCGCCATCGAACTCGTTGGCCGGCGTGACCGAGAGGCTGCCGTCGCCGGCTTCGAAGATGACGATGGCGACCATGAGCGTGGTGGCGAGGCTGAAGGCGAAGGCGTGAGCGTCTTTGAGGGACATGGTCCGGCTCCTGTTCCGAGCGGAGGGCCATCCCCCGCTGACAGGCGCCCGACGTGTCGGGCCGAGAGCCGCAGTCACCGCGAAGGCGTCAGCCGATGCGGCGGCACGCATCGCGTTGCCGACCCCTTGTGGGTTGATGGCCCGAGGCGATCGGTCCGACCAAGGATCAGCGCCCGAAATGCGGGGTGGACCTGCGCGGACAGCGAGGCGTATCCGGACGACGCGGTTCAAAGCCTGGGCTTTGCTCGCTACAAGAGGGGGCTCGGGGCCGATGCGGCGAAGGGGCCCTCGGCCGACCACATGGTGACGAGAGGCATGACCTACGAAGAGTTCAACGCCTTCTGCGCGAGGTTGCCGGCCACGACCCATGTGGTGCAGTGGGGCGGATCACACGTCTGGAAGGTCGGCGGCAAGGTCTTCGCCATCGGCGGATGGCAGGACGACGAGGCGAGCTTCACCTTCAAGGTCAGCGACATCTCCTATGAAGTGCTCAAGGCGCAGCCGGGCCTGCGCCCGGCCCCCTATCTCGCCTCACGTGGCCTGAAGTGGATCCAGCACCACGCGAAGCCAGGCCTGACGGATGCGGAGCTATGCGACTACATCCGGCAGTCGCACGCCATCGTCTCGCAGGGCCTCTCGAAGAAGATGCGCGCCGAGCTGGGGCTTCCATCGGCATAGAGGTGACGTCGCAGCGCGCAGCGGCGTGCGCAGACATTGGCGGAAGGTTGGAGAACGGTGGCGCTCACGCGCCACCGAACCGCCAGAGCGGGATGCCGAGCGTCTTTGCCTTGTCGGCGAGGTTCTGCTGGATGCCGGTGCCTGGGAACACCATGACGCCGATGGGCAGCACCGCGAGCATCTGGTCATTGCGCTTGAAGGGCGCGGCGCGGCCGTGCCTGGTCCAATCGGGCGCGAAGCCGATCTGCGGCACCTTGCGATGGTCGGCCCAGCGAGCGGCGATCTTCTCGGCGCCCTTCGGCGACTTGCCGTGCATCAGCACCATGTCCGGGTGCTTGGAGTGGACCTTGTCGAGGGCGTCCCAGATCAGCTGATGGTCGTTGAAGTCCAGCCCGCCGGTGAACGCAACCTTCGGCCCCCGCGGCAGGAGCACCTCTTGCTCGGCGCGCTTCCTCGCCATCATGAAGTCGCGGCTGTCGATCATCGCCGCCGTCATGGCCTTGTGATTGACCATCGACCCGGTGCGCGGACGCCACGGTGCGCCGCTGTGCTGCTCGTAATGCTCGGCGGCCTGATCGCGCATCAGTTCGAAGGCGTCGCGGCGCTCGATCAGCGTCTGCCCTTCGGCGGTGAGGTGTTCCAGCTCGACGGATCGGACCTCGCTGCCGTCCTGTTCCTGCTGCGAGCGGCGCTGGGCCTGCTCATTGTCGTCGAGGGCGCGTTCGATCCGGCCGGTGGCGCGGTGGAAGAGGTTGACCGTCGACCAGAGGAGGTCGTCGAGGTCGGGCTCGAGGCGGGTGTCACTGAACGTGGCGATCAGGGCGTCGAAGATGTCGGCGACGGCGCCGGCGAGATGGTTGTCTTCGGGCAGGGGCCGGGGGTCGGGCTCGTCCATAGAGGGCCGGTAGCCGTAGAGCTGGAGCTCGGTCAGGACTTGGTCGGTCGGGCAGGAGGCGTGGTGCGGTTCGTCGTGCTCGCTCATGGGAGGTTCCATCGGTTGGACCGCGCCCGTCGCGGCCTTCATGGCGCCGGAAGCCCACGGGCGGGACGGACTGGCAGTCCGAGCGAAGCGAGGGCCTTGATGGCCAAGGCCGGCGATTTTGTTTCGCGATGGAACGGCACGCAGTGCCAACGGAAAATCGTTGGCCGCCGCCATTGCCGGGCCGGCCCGTTTGTGGGCTCGATCGCCCTCTGGAAGGCCGAGGCGCGGTCCTCTCCGGCGGTGGCCGCATCCGAGCGATGCCGGTGACGGCGGGCCGCCTCCCGCGTTCCTGTTCCGGCTATGCCGCGAGAGCCAGGAAGCGACCGACATCCTGTGGGGCGAGCTGGACCCGCGTTTCTGCCCGCAGCGCATCCATGCCGAGCATACGGAGATCCTCGTTGAAGTCCCCGAGCCGAGGTGACAGCACGATCGCCTCGATCCCGGCCGCATTCGCTCGTTCAATGAGACTGTCCCGTGCCGCGTCGCCGGCCGGATCGTTGTCGCGCACGATGTAAAGCCGTCGCAGGGTGTCGGGGAACCGGATGGTGACGAGATGGGCCGCGGAGAGTGCTGCCGCCATCGCCATGTCGGGCAGGACGGTTCGCAGCGAGAGCACGGTCTCGATGCCTTCGCCGGCCGCCATCACCTCGCCCGGCGCACCGAAGCGCACGGTATTGCCGAGCAGGTCGCCCATGGCACGTCGGGGGGTGTCGATCGGCGCCTTGCCGAGGGTAGCCTCGCTGAAGCCGCGGGGATCGAGCCAGGTCCGATGCACGCCGGTGAGGGTGCCGTCGAGGTCGGTGACGGCGGCGATCATCGCTGGCCAGGTCTCGGTGGGCGAAGAGTCGTCGGGCCGGTAGTAGCAGCGCGGGTGAAACCGCAGGGAACCGGTTCCGTGCAGAAGCGTAATGCCGCGGTTGTGTAGATACGTCTCTACGAGCGTGCCCGAAATCGGCTGCGCCATGGCGAAGAGACGCCGCGATGCCTCGGGTGATCTGCTTGGTATGGGAGCGACGCCCCGTGTCAGTGTGGTTGCGTCCGGATGCGGCAAGGCGAGGAAGCGCCGGGCCTCCTCGGCGACGTCCTTGAAGTCGACGAAGCCGAGCGCCTCGCGGATGACATCGAGCAGGTCGCCATGCTCAGCGGTGGCGCCGTCGGTCCATTTGCCGGCCGGGCCTTTCGGAGTTTCCCGCAACCGCACGAACATGGAGCGGCCGGGCGTATTGCGGACATCGCCCACCTGCCAATAGCTCCCATGTCGTCGGCCATTGGAGAGATAGTGGCGGCACACCGCTTCCGCGCGCTCGGCGAGACGGCGCGCCAGATCATGGGGCGATTGCGCCATGATGGCCCTCCATAAGAAAAGGCCCACCGTCGCCGGTGGGCCAGTCGTGCAGGTCGCAGGCGCTATTCCGCGGCAGAGGGGACGGGAGCGTCCGAGGCTTCGTCAGTGTCGTCGAAGTCCTCGCCTTCGACCACGGCCGTTTCGCCGTCGTTTTCCGCCGTTTTCTCGACGACGGAGTCCAGCGCCGTCGTCTCCCCGGTTTCGGGGCTTTTCATGCCGGCCGTGCGCAGCGGCTCGGGCAGCCACCCGGTGTCCGCGAGCAGGGTCTCCGCCTCGGTGGCCATGTCGCCCTTCTTGAGGTGGGCGATCCGCTCGGCGGCGTGCTGGCCCTTCGCCTCCGTGACCGCCTGAAGAATGCGGGCCTTGGTGACGCGGCCGAGAAACGTGTCCACGGTCGGTCGCCAGCCGGCCGCCGCCATGTCGAGGCCGACAGCCTGGGCCAGCCGGTCGGCATGGGCGAGCGCGCGCGGCCGGCGGTTCCAGGCCTCTTGCACGGCATTGACCGAAAGGCTCACGACATGCGCGAAGAGGGCGGACCGACTATCGGCGTCCCAGCCTTCCAGGATGTCCCACAGCTCTGCGGACTCCTTCGGCAAGGCCTTGGCCCAGCTTTCATGCCGCACCCGGATCGCCTCGGCGGCCGCACTGTCGTTCAGGCCCGGCGCCTGCGTGCCGAAGCTGACGCTCTTGAGATCCAGCTCCAGGCAGCTGTCCAGGCCGTAGGGATAGAAGGCCTTGAGGGTCAAAGCGTGGAGCGCCGCGAGGAAGGCCACGTCCGGCTGCTCGCCGAGCGCCTGGCGCAGGCCGAGGGTGTGATGGGCGGTGAGCTCCGCCAGCAGCCGGTCCGAGATCGACGACAGGCCGTCATCCTCCTCGGGTTCCGGCGCCAGGGCATGGGCGGAGACCGTCTCGTCGATGTCGTGGGCCGCCGCCGCCGCGGAGACCTCGCCGATGTCCTCCGCGTCGGGGTCCGCCTCGACCGGCAGTTCGTCCTCCGGCCGGACGTAGCCGCGCTCGATCCGCAGGCGGCCCTCAGGACCGATGCTCACGAACGCGCCGGCACGGGCGACCCCGGCAGGATCAAAGGCCAGCGGCCGCGCGTCCATCGCCTCCAGAGCCGCCTCAAGCTCGCCCAGGCGCGCGTCGACCTCGTCGGGCAGCTCGTCGGCGTCCTGATACGCCTCGGACAGGCGGTTGACTTCCGCCTGTACCGCAATGCGCTCCACCTGCTCCTCGGCGGTCATGGGCACCGGATCGCCGCGCAGCTGGCGCAGGCCGAAGGTGTGGCCGTAGGCGAAGTCGGGAGCAGCCTCGATCCACTTCCAGCCCTCGGCGGCGACCGCTCCAGCTTCCACCTTCAACTTGTCGGCCACCATCCGGTCCACGAGGGTGACATCCTGCAGCCAGCCGCCGTCATCCCCCTGGAACAGGTCGCGCAGCACCGTGCCGCCGGCCTCGACATAGGCGTCGACGCCTATGAACCGCGCCCGCTTGTCACAGGCGCGCACGGCGCCCTCGGTAAGCATCCGCCGGATGACATAGGGCTGCTTGTCGTAGGCCTGCTGCAGCCGATCGAACACCTGCTCCTGGCGCTCATGATCGCCCGACACGGTGAAGGCCATGAGCTGGTCCAGCGACATGCCGTCCTCGGCATAGGTGTCGAGCAGCCTCTGTGAGACCGAGGCGAGCTTCAGCCGCTGCTTCACCACGCCGACGGAGACGAAGAAGGCGGCGGCAATCTCCTCCTCGGACTGGCCCTTCTCGCGGAGTGCCAGAAAGGCGCGGAACTGGTCGAGGGGGTGCAGCGGCGCGCGCTGGACGTTCTCGGCGAGCGAATCCTCCTCGGCGATACCGCCCTCCCGGATGACGCAGGGCACCGGCGCGGTCTTGGCGAGGCGCTTGCGCTTCACCAGCAGTTCCAGCGCCCGGTAGCGCCGGCCGCCGGCTGGGATCTCGAACATGCCGGTCTCGACGCCGTCGGCATCGACGACGGCGCGGACGCTGAGGCCCTGCAGGAGGCCGCGCCGGGCGATGTCTTCGGCCAGTTCCTCGATCGAGACGCCGGCCTTCACGTGCCGGACGTTCGCCTGGCTGAGCATCAGCTTGTTGAAGGGGATGTCGCGCGAGGGCGACAGGGTGATCTTGGCGACGATAGCCATCGGGATGGTCTCCGCGACGGGCGGCCGAAAGCCTCTCTCTCAGCATCGCGTCCGTCACGAAGCGCAGCGCCGCCCTCTGCCTCTGAGGACGGCGCCGCAAAACCGGCGATCCGGAAAGCCGGGACCACACGGAGCCGGAGACACGGCAATCCGCATCTCCGGCTTTCCGGAACTCAGGCAGCCCGGTCGAGCAGCTTCTTCGCCCGCGCCTCCAGATCGAGCCGGGCGTCCTGGTGGGGCTTGTCCCGCGCGACGGCGGTGATGCCCTGCACGAAGTCGAAGACGCTCTCGGGTGGACGGCCCTCCTCCATCAGCACCGTCTCGATGATCCTGGCCGTCTCGGCCTTGGAGAAGCCGCGCTTGCGCAGGAACGCGCTGCGGTCCTCATCCGAGCGGGCCACGATCTTCTCCCGCGCCGCCCTGATGCCGTTGACGAAAGGGAGTGGGGAGGAGTTGGCGAAGCGGGTGAGAGCAGGCGCCGCCTCATGGGCGAAGCGCGAGGCGGCGTATTTGGAGTGACGGATGGTGATCTCCTCGAAATCCTCGACGCCCAAGAGATTGCGGTTCTGGCATACGGCACGCAGATAGAAGCTCGCCATGCCGAGCGTCTTCGCCCCGACCTCCGAGTTCCAGCAGTAGAAGCCGCGGAAATAGAGGTCGGGCGAACCGTCGGGCAGACGGCCGGCCTCGATGGGATTGAGGTCGTCCACCAGGAACAGGAACACATCCCGATCCGAGGCGTAGAGGGTCGTCGTATCCTTGGTGATGTCGACCCGGGGATTGTAGATGCCGGTGGACCAGTCGAGCACTCCCGGTACCTTCCAGCGGGTGTCGCCGGTGCCATTGCCGGCGATCCGCTGCACGGCGGCGACCAACTCGTGGTCAAAGATGCGGCCATAGTCGGGACCGGTGACGGCGCGCAGTTC